>CAVUPB010000007.1:0-768679 GCA_963743275.1 uncultured Actinomycetes bacterium
CTCACGCGGCCTCCCAGCCTCCGGGCGGGGCCCATTCGCGGTGGAGGCTGACCCGCTCGAGCGGATCGTCGTCTCCCGCCGGCCCGTAGACCACGAGCTCGACCGCGGGGGTGCCCTCGCCGTGCCGCCGGGCCGCGCGCACCCGGGTGCCGGAGAAGAGCTGCGGCCATTCCTCGAACGGTCCGAAGCCGGCCTCGAGCGCCCTGACCGTGGGTCCGGCGCCCTCGGCGAAGACGACGTCGGCGCCGCCGGCGACATCCGCATTCCACGGCTTGACCTCGACTTCGCGCAGCGGTCGCGGCGGATGCTCCCAGCGACGCGCGAACAGCGCGCAATCCTCACTCGCCGCGAGGTCGGCGACGACCTCCTCGAGAGCACGGATCGCCGCGGGCGTCACGGCGCTCGACCCGCCGACGCGTTGGCCAGCGCGCGCTGGGTGCTGCGCACCTCGTCCATTGCCTCGCTCCACTTGGCGTAGGCGTTCCAGTTGTCGAGCTTGGCCGCATACGACGCCGGCGCGCCGCCCTCGAAGCCCTTCGCGAGGACATTCGTGCTGGTCTCCCACGCGGCGGCCGCGTTCTTGAGGTCCGTCTGGGCCTGCTTGAACTCGCGCACGAGCTCGAAGCGCTCGCGCATCGCCGCGCCGGCGGCCTCCCCGGCCTCGTGTGCGCTGACCTCCTCCGCCAGCGCGCGATACTTGCCGTAGGCGGTCTTGTAGGCCGAGTCGGCCGCATGGTACTCGGCGACGAGCGCGTCGACCGCGGGATCACCCGCCTTCAGCACCTCGGCGCCGCCGGCCTTCTTCACGGCCGTGTCCAGGCGTTTGCTGACGTTGTTGAGCTCGACCGTGAGCGGATCCAGGGCATCGATCGTGGTCTTCCGGTAGCCGCTGCCACTGCCCCAGACCGATTCCCACATCCCGCGCAGCTCGGCCTCCCTGGTGCTGTCCTTTGCGAGCCTCGCGCCCGGGCGGCTCCCGTTCTGGACGTCCTCGGCCGCTTTTGCGATGTCCGGCCGCATCTTCAGCTCCTGCGCCACCTGCGCGGCGCTGTGCCCGTCGTTGATGCGCATCTGCGCGACGCCGAACATGTCCTTCGCGTGCTCGCTCTCGTGCGCGATGGTGTCGACGAGCACCGCGAAGTCCGTCTCGCTGATGGTCTTCCCCAGGAATCTGTCGCTGATCCAGATCTCCCACGGCATCACCGCCGTCTCCCCGCGATGGCCGAAGGTCTTGGGAATCCCGCGGGGTGGCGGGATGCCGGCCGCTCGCAACTCGGCCTCGTGCGGCTCGAGCAGCCGGCCGAGCCGGCGCTCCGGCGTCAGGCGTGCCCACTCCTCGTAGACCGAATGCGCCTTGGCCGCAAGCTCGCGGGCGCGCGGCGTGATCGCTCCCTCGCCGCCCGGGCCCATCGCCCGCGGCCCCGCGACGGCGGCGTCCTTGGCCGCCTCGCTCAGCGCCTTGCCCTCGGCAGTGGCCTCGCCGCCGGCGAGCTTGACGAGCTCGTCGACCGGAATGCCGGTGCGCCGGATCGTCTCCTGCGGGCCGAGCTCGCGCACGGCGGTGCGCAGCGCTTCGGCGGCGCGCTCCGGCGCGAGCTTGGCGAGTCCTTCGAGTCCCTCGCGCGCGGCCGACCGCGACGCCGCCGCCGCGGCCTTTGCGCCGCCCACCGCGCCCTTGGCGGCCATGAACGCGTCGAGGAACGCGAACGCCGTGTCGAGCACGGCCGCGGCCTGGGCCTCGCTCACCTGCTCCGTGGTGACGAGTTGCGTGTCCTTCGACGTCGCCGTCTGCGCGGCCGTGGCGAGCGCCTCGTACTTCTGGATCGAGAACCCGGCCTGCATGCCGCCGGCGGCGGTGCCGGCGGCGGCCCACAGGAAGGTCGCCATACCGCCGGTCGCGATCTCGGAGAACAGGAACGCGGCGGCCGCGAGGCTCGCGAGTCCCATCGTGCGCCAGAACTCCGTGGAGTGATATTCGCCGATGACGTCCTTGGAGACCGACTTGGCGAGCTTGGAGTTCCAGGCGAGCCCGCTGCGCGCGGGCATGCCGTCCCAGAGCTTCTGGTGGATCGGCGTGAAGTCGCGCCAGTCGATCCGGCCGTCGGCGATCATCGGTCCCGCGCGCTCGATCGCGGCGCTCGTCTCGTTGAGGGCGCGGCCGAGCTGGACCATCGCCTCGCGCGGCGACATCTGGGCGATCCGGCCGGCCTCGCCCGGCTTGCCGCTGGAGGCTGCGAACAGCGCGGGGCTCTTCGACGCGATCACGGCGCGCGCCGCCGTGACCTTGCGGAACTGCGCCATGACGTCGTCGTAGCTGCGGTACTGCCCCTCGCGTCCCTTCGGGGGACCGGTCGGCGGCGGGTGCTCCGGGCTGAACTTGACGTCGACGACCCACGTCGTCTGGGCCGGCGCGCCGCCCTCGGGCAGGCCGCCGCCCGACCCGCCGCCGCCCCCCGGGGCGGGGAGCGCGGGATTGGTCGGCGTGCCGCCGGCCGAGGACTGGTCGCCGCTCGGAGCGCCCGGGGCCTTGGGCGGGGTCGTCGTCTCCATCGTCCCGACGGAGACGTCGTAGAGGCCGGTGAGGACATCGTCGGCGCGCTGGATCTCGCGTGCCAGCTGCTGCACCTCGATGATCTCCTGCCCGGGCGCGGGCGCGGGCCCGCCGGCGCCGAAGAGGTCGTCCACGTGGCCGAGGTTGAGCCGTCCCATCTCGGCCTTGACCGCCTCGGCGTTCTTCTGCTGGTAGACCTCCGCGACGCCCTTGACGTCGTCGCCGAACTTGTCGCGGTAGGGCTTCAATGCCTTGAGCCCGCCGAGGTTCACCTCGGCCGCGACGCACTTGTCCCAGAGCGCCTCGTTCTGGGCGTACGCGTCGAGGATCCCCTTCTCCCCGAAGGCCTCCCACATCTTCATGATGGCCTCGCGATCCGAGCCGCCGACCCACCACGTGTCCTCGAGCAGGACGTGGATCATGGCGATGCGGTCGGCGGGGGCGACCGGGCCGTAGTCGTTGATCTCCCTGATCCCGGTGGTGTCCTTGTCGGCGATCAGCTTCTTGTAGTCCGGCGCCCCGGGCTTGGCCGGCCCGCCCGCCGACGACCGGTCGCCGGGCGCCGTGACCGAGGGCGTCGGGGTGCCGACCCCGCCCGAGGAGTCGTCGCGCTGGAGCAGTCGCGCGACCGCGGTATTGCCCGCGGAGGCCTGCAGGGCGCGCGCCGCTCCGGCGCGCCCGCCGGCTCTCGCGCCGGCGCGCGGCGTGCCGAGGCCCAGACCAAGTCCCGCCGGCACGTGGGCGGGGCCCTCCGCGGCCGGCTGCGGCGCGAGATCGGCCTCCGGCCCGGACATGCGCCGGAGTATCCCCCCCGGGGATGGGAAAAGCCAGCGGCCCGGCGCCGCGGCGGCCACCGCGAAGCGCGCCGCCTGCGGCGGTGGCGCGCCCCGAACGATACGGCGTGTTGCCCGCGTGTTGCCCGCCGTACCCTTGCGGATCATCGCGTCCGCAGCGATCGGCGCGGCGTGCAGCTTCGGGTGCACGTGCCGGCGCAGCGCCGTGACGCCTCGGTCGGCGTGCCCGAGGTGCGCGGCGATCTCGGCGGCGCTCTAGCCCTGCTCGGCCATCAGGCTCGCGAGTCCGTGGCGCAACTGGTGCGGCGCCGCGCGCGGCAACGGCCGTCACGCACGCCGGACGGAAGATGCGCTGCGCCAGGCTCGCGCCGGAGTGACAGCCGCGGCGAAGTCGACGTCCAGCCACCGCGTGCGGAGAGTTACGCTGCCCCCTGCCCAGGGTATGCTGGTGCAGCATTCCTGGAGGAGGACTCATGACACGTGTGTTGGCGGTCAGCCTGGCCGTCGCGGCGATGCTGATGCTTGCGGTAGGCGCCGAGGCGATCACCAATGGTGTCCCGGATGGGAACGGCCATCCTGAGGTCGGAGCCCTGCTCGCGCAGCAGGCGTACTCGGACGGGACGTGGGAGACGTGCACGGGCACGCTGGTCGCTCCACGCGTGTTTCTGACCGCCGCGCACTGCGACGAGGGCGTCAGCCGTGTCGCGGTGACGTTCGACACCTCGTACGTCTTCCCGACGGGTACGACGTACTGGGGCACCTGGCATGCCGACCCGCTGTACAACAAGGCTCAGGGCGATCCCCATGACATCGCGGTCGTCGTACTGGACGATGACCCAGGGATCACACCGGCCGCGCTGCCCCCAGCCGGCTCGCTGAGAGGCCTCTCCCGCGACCAGCAGTTCACGTCGGTCGGCTACGGCGCCCAGTCCGTGACCTTCGGTGCGGGCGGGCAGATCTTCCACTACGCAGACATCCGCTACGTCGCCGTCGGGACGCTCAACGCGATCAACCCCGCCTGGCTCCGCATCTCGCAGAACGCGTCGACCGGCAACGGCGGCACCTGCTACGGCGATTCGGGCGGCCCGAATTTCCTTGGCGCGGGCTCGAGCGAGACGAACATCGTCGCGGCGACGACGATCACGGGGGACACGCCCTGCCGTTCGACGAACGTCGATTACCGGCTCGACACGCCGTCCGCGCGGGCATTCCTCGGCAACTACGTCGCGCTTCCGTAAGGGCACGTCGCGGCTCGGTGGGAGCCGAAGTCGTCCCGGCGCCCGCTCTCTACGCGCACATCCGGCCCGTGGAGAAATCCAGCTTCCGTATGGCTGCCAAGCCCTGACGCCAAGCCTGGGCGATCAGGTCCGCCACGTCGTGCGGGGTGAGCGTGTCGATGGGCCGCGAGCGCAGCGCCTTCGGGAACCGGGGTGCTTCTTGCGCCGCTCCGCGCGAGCGCGGACGGCGCACGGCGCACGGTCACGGAACACGCACGCCCCCGCGTGCTCACATCGTGAGAGGTCGCGTTTGGGAACGCGGTCGTGCTCGCGCGACGTCTCGCGGGGTGATCGTCGTGCGCTTTCCGACCGCGGGACGCACACGCATGGAGCCGTCCGGGTGGACCCACTCGATGAGCGCTCGGCGCTCGTGCTGGCCGGGCTTGCGGTAAGTGACGTAGCCGCCGACTCGGGGCGCTGTGGGTGCAGGTTCAGGCGTCATCGTCGGTGGGACAGTACCGTGACGACCGGGAGCCCCAGCGGCGCGGCGATGTTGCGACGTTGTTGACGCCCGCCTGTCGTCGCTTCGCACGCCGGTCGCTCGTTGCGATGGTTGAGACGAATGCGGAGAGCCGACGCGGGGATTCGAACCCCGGACCCCTTCATTACGAGTCTAGTTCCCGGCGTTCGGAGCGTCTTCGGCTGATGTTCTGAGCGCGCTCCTGGAGCCTGATCAGCCCGATGCTCGCGCGGTGAGATTTGGCTGGCGGGGTTGCCCGGCAGTGCCGGCGTCGCCCGCGTACCGTTACGGACGAGTCGGGCGCGAGTAGCAGCGATCGCCGACTCGGGTCTAGAACCCGTCGTCCACGAGACGACTCGAACCCTGCCCGATGTCGGCGGCGATCGCGGCGAAGATCGTATTCAGCTGCGCAGCATTGGGCTGATTATAGAAGTCGCCAGGCGAGGCGATCTGCGAGAGGGTGTTGTAGGACGTGATCGCAGGACTCTCGTTCGTATTGCTCGCGTAGTGGTAGCAGCCGGCAGTTCCGGCGGTGCAGGACACCCAATTTCCCTGATTGTTCTTCTTGTGGAAATCGCCAGCCGTGCAGTAGACGTTGCTCCCGAGCGCGTAGCCGATGCTGTAGATCGTCACGCCCGCGGCCTTGTAGCCGCTGGCGAGGTTGATCGCGGTGTGGCACGGCTGCTGATCATCGGCGTTGTTCTGCGGGTAGATCGTGTTCGGCCCGTAGACGCTCCCGATGTTGGCCTCGCCGTCGGTCAAGAAGATGATGTAATCAGGTACGTTCGGACGGCCGTGCGCATCGAGCTCGGCCTTGGCCTGGCGGAGCGCCTCACTGTATGAGGTATTGCCACCGGCTTCGATGCACGCGCCGGAGGCGCCATCCACGGTGTGCAGATAGAGACCGGATGACGTGTTGAGGGCCGTGCCGGTCTTGTAGTTGCCGCTGATGGTGTCGGTGAGGTAGCCGCGAGTCGCTGCGTCATAACCGTCGTAGCCGTTGCCGCCAAGTGAGTTGTACGGCGCAGAGCAGGGATTGGTGGCCGTCGTCTGGACGGGCGGGAAGTCCAGCATCCCGATCTCCGCGGCCGGCGGGTTCATCATCCCCAGCAGGGTGCGTATGCCGTCCTTGGCGTTGTTCAGGTCGGTGCAAGTGCCGCCAGGCCCGGTCGGAGAGCACATCGAGCCGGTGCGGTCGACCGCGAGCACGATGTCGACCGGGGTAGACGCGCATGGGCTGCAGGCATTCGCGTGCGCGGCAACGTCGAAATGAGTTATCCCGAAGATCTTGGCGAACCACGTGTTCGTGCTCGCGGAACCCGTCACGGTGAGCTGGTTGGGATTGACGGCGGCGTTGCAACCGGTCGCGATGACGGCGGTGTTTGTGCATTTCACCTGGTAGGTGAAGGTCAAGCCGGAGAGGTTCGCTGGGGTGTTCGCGCTTGCATACGAGGCGGCAGTGGCAAGTGCCGTCGTGCCGTTCGGTAGGTCCTGTGCGCCTGCGAGCGCCGCAGCGTCGGTGGCGCTCTGAAGCTGGCGCTTCGCGTAGTAGGCGTAGCCGACGTCGATCGCGAACGCGGCGATGCCGAGTAGCGCGACGAGTGCCATCACCACTAGGGGCAGAATCTGCCCGCGCTGTCCGCGTGCCCTACGCATGCTCTCTCCTGACGGCACCGATCTGGTCTCGGTCGGCATCGCACGATCGCGATCGATCGCACCCTCGGGCCCGCCGCGTCAGGCGTCATCACCCCAGTGAGGGGTTGTATGAACGAACGCTCATCAATGGCGTCGCGCCCATCCTCGAGGTCAGTTGAAGCAGCGTCTCCGGCGCGACGGGCCTGCCCGCGAGTCGGACGGACGCTCGCGTCAAGAACCTCGAAGCATGACCTCAGCCAGTCGCGCGACGAGCACGGCGACTGCGGTCAGCAGCTGCGCTCGTATGCAGATCAAGGCGATCCGCCGGGATCGTGACGGAGCCGGCCGCTGCAGCGTCTCCAGCGGCGGCATCGTCCACGCAGATCGAAGCGACGCGACCTCGACAGCCTCGGTTCCGGCGGAGTGCCTGGGCAAGGTGAACGCCGCGACGGCGGCGAGCGCGAGCCCGAGAATGGCGAAGAGCACGAGACAGACCGTCGCCACGTCGAGGTGCGGAAACATCGTGATGATCGTCAACGCCGTCGAGAGCGTCACGAGAACTCCGACAGCCAGGGTCGCGAGAGCGTTCAGCCAGCGGGGGTTGACCCACGGTCCGAGGACGTGGTGGTCGTTGCAGAGCAGGAGTAGGAATACGCTGGCGCTCGGGAGCAGAACGCCGGCGAGCGCCTGAACGCCGATCGTGATGAGCCCGAGCGGCGCGCCGGGCAGCAGGACGACGATCGCCGCTCCGACGATCGTGAGCGCATACGTGGCGTGGAAGACGGTCGCCTCGCGCCAGGTGCGATGCAGGGACTGCCTCCATCCGAAGTAGTCGCCGACCGCGTAGGAACTCGAGAGCGTGATGATGGCGGCTCCGAGCAGTGAGGCGTTGAGCAGGATGATCGCGAAGAGCCCGCCGGCGAGCGGCGAGACCGAGTTACGCAGCCCGCCTGCGACCTGGCCGGCGTCGCTGAAGTGGCCGTGGGCGCCGGCGCCTCCGAGTGCCCAAGCGCAAGTCAGCATGATCGCGATCGCGCCGAGCGTGACGGCGATCGTGCCGAGCAACGTGTCGATGCGCGCGTAGCCGAGCCAGCGCGGAGTGATGCGCTTGTCGACCACGTTGGACTGCTGGAAGAAGAGTTGCCACGGCGCGACCGTCGTTCCGGCGAGGGCGACGATCAAGAGGATCGACGAAGAGGAGAGACCGCCCTGGACTCCGGGCGCGAGCCCGCCGAGCGCGCTGCTTCGATGCGCCGAGTGGGCGAGCGCGACCAACGGCACGACGAGGAAGCTCAGCGCGATCAGTACGTACATTGCGCGCTCCCAGCGCCGGAAGCTCCCGGCCGCGGTGACGCCCACGAGCATCGCAGCGGCGATCGGCACTGCGAGATATCGGTTGATGTCGAAGTACTGCAGCGCCAGTGCGATTCCGATGAACTCCGTCACGATCGTCAGGGCATTGAGCACGAGAAGATCGCCAATCGCAAAGGCACCCCAGCGGTGCCCGAAGCGTTCGACGATCAGCCGCGCGTGACCGGCGCCGGTGACGGCGCCCAGGCGGGCAACCATCTCTTGGTTGATGAAGAGCACGGGTGCGAGCACGACGATTACCCAGAGGAGGCTCGTGCCGTAGCTCCGGCCTGCCTGGGAGTACACGGCGAGACCGCCCGCGTCGTTATCGGCGATCATGACGACGAGACCTGGGCCCATGATCGCGAGCATCGCGGCGACGCGACGGCCAAGCGTGCGTCGCGGCCCGGTGTCGAAGCATCCCACGGTGCCGAGCGCGCCCTCGATGTCACCGACATGGGCGCGGTCGAGCACCGAGCGACGCTCTGCCGGGGGCGTAAAGGTGGGCCGCGCGACGCCCATCGGCTACGCAGGTGGCCGCAGGCGGCGCGCGGCCGTGCCAACTGCCGGTCGACCCTTGTTGAGATGTCTGACGTGGCCGACGGCATCATCCAACAGCGCAGCGACATGCTCGTCGTGCAGCGTGTACACGCGCTCGCGGCCATGGCGCTCGGCGATGACGAGGCGGTGCTCTCGCAAGACCCGGAGCTGATGGGAGACTGCCGATTGCTCCATGCCGACCGCCTCCACCAACTCCCGCACGGTGTGCGGCCGCTCGCGCAGTCGGCCGAGGATGCGCACACGGCTCGGGGTCGACAGGGCGAACATCGCGTCCGCCACCGCCTCCGCCGTCCGCGCCGAAAGGCCGGCCGTTGCCGGGCGTTCCTGGCTCACCCCACCGCCCTTGGTAGCATGAGACATCGTTCATGCATCATCGCGCCGAAGTAACGAGCGTGCACGCGGGCAGAGTAGCCCGGGGACCGGCTATCGCACCGCGATGTTCCGCCCCAAGGTCATCCCGAGCAACGAGGAAGGGGAGGCTCGAGTGCCCTGGCAGATCGTGATGCACGTCAAAGGGGTCTCGTCGCCGGTTGTTCGAACCTACGTCGATGGTTCGTCAGCCGCCGTCGACTTCGAGGTGATCCGCGCGAGCCACCAGCGGCAGCGCTGGGTCGACGGTCTTGACTGGCTGACCATCGATGGGCAGAACATCGTCTCGGCGCACCTCGAGGAGATCCCCGGAGTGCTCCCGTTCGGCCAAGCTCCGCTGGCCTGAACGAGGTGAGTGGGGGGCGACCCGGATCAGGCCGGTGGATCGAATCCGCATGCAGTGCATGAATCGACGTTCATGCGTTACGCTGGGGTCGTGCATCCCCGAGTCGAGGAGGAGGTGAGCGGCAACTTGATCTCTGACAGTCCCTGTGCGAGACCCTGCGCCGCCGGCCTACCTCGGCGCGTGCTACGCGTGAACGCCTCCACGTAGGGGCGGCGGCAAGGGGCCTCGCTGAGGCTGGCTTCGGTGACCGAGCGGTTTGAGTTCGGTCGAAGCCATCTGCTGGCTGCCATCTGGTCTGCGGCGACCGCCGATTCCGGTCGGGCGCCGCGTGTCATGCGAGGAGCGTTTCGATGTGGAAGATCCAGGGCCGAGCCCTGCGTCGTGCCGTGGTCGGTCGCGTGCGCGACGCGCTGGTTGTGTGGAGAGGTAGAGGAGGTCGATCGGCGGCCCTGCCGCGGAGGGCGGCGTAGTCATGGCGTCGCGGCGTACGTTTCCCACGCGCGGGGCACTCCAAAGGCTTCCCTTCGGACCTGTCGACGTCATCGTGCTGCTCGCCGTGCTGGGCCTTGTCTACGCGGTGCTGCGAGTCGGCGGAGGCGTGACTGCCTCGTTCTACCCGGCGACGGGCACGGGGCGGATCGACATGAGCGCGACGCAGTTGCCCTACTACGCGGCGCGCAGCTTGTTGAGGATGTTCGCGGCTCTGGTCTTCGCGTTTGCGTTCACGCTTGTCTACGCCTACGCCGCGGCCAGGAGCCGGCGTGCCGAGAAGGTGCTGATCCCGTTGCTGGACGTGCTGCAGTCCGTGCCGGTACTGGGCTTTCTCTCGATCACCGTGACTGGCTTCATCGCCCTCTTCCCGGGGCGTGCGCTGGGACTCGAGTGCGCCGCGGTGTTTGCGATCTTCACGTCGCAGGCCTGGAACATGACGTTCAGCCTCTACCAGTCGCTGATCTCGCTCCCGCGTGAGTTGGACGAAGCGAGCCGGATGATGCGGCTCGCGCGTTGGCAGCGGTTTTGGCGTCTGGAGCTTCCCAGCGGCATGATCGATCTTGTCTGGAACGGGATGATGAGCTTCGGTGGAGGCTGGTTCTTCCTGGTCGCCTCCGAGGCCATAAGCGTCTCGAACCATCGCTATCAGTTGCCCGGGGTCGGTTCGTATGCGGCCAACGCGATCGGTGCCGGCGATAACGGGCGCATCGCCCTCGCCGTCGTGACGATGGTGCTGATGGTCGTCAGCGTGAACGTGCTGTTCTGGCGGCCGCTGACTGCCTGGGCCGAGCGCTTCAAGATTGAGGATGCCGAGGCGGTTGACCAGCAGCGTTCACTCGTTCTCAACCTGCTGCGCCGCTCGCGTCTGCCGCGCTCCTGCGCCGCCGCCCTCCGCCCAGCCTGGGAAGCGACCAATCGTGTCATGCGCGTGCTTGGCCGCGATGACCGTTTGGCCAACTCTTCCCGGCCGACTCGCCGCGCTGCCGGCGATGTGCTGTTCGCCGTGTTCGTGGCGCTCCCGCTCGGGTACGGCATCTGGCGCGCGTACGGCACGATCGCGCGCGGCCCGGGGGTGGGCGAGATCGCGCACGCAGCAGGCTTGGGGGCGATCACGCTCTCACGGGTGCTCGTGCTGATCGTGATCGGTAGCCTGGTCTGGGTGCCGATCGGCGTGTGGATCGGCTTGAACCCGCGCGTGACGCGACTCGCGCAACCCGTCGTTCAGGTGCTCGCCAGCTTTCCCGCCAATTTCCTCTTCCCGTTCGCCACGCTGGCGTTCCTGCACTTCGGCATCAGCCTGAACGTGGGTGGCATCGTTCTCATGAGCCTGGGCGCGCAGTGGTACCTGCTGTTCAACGCGATCGCCGGCGCGATGGCGATCCCGACGGATCTCCGTGATGCGATGGCCGTGCTCGGTGTGCGCGGCTGGCAGCGCTGGCGCCGCTTCCTGCTGCCGGCAATCTTCCCGGCCTACGTCACTGGTGCGATCACCGCCTCAGGCGGCGCATGGAACGCCTCGATCGTGGCCGAGGTCGTGAGCTACGGCGGCCACACGCTCACGGCGACCGGCCTCGGCGCCTACATCGCCCACGCGACCGAGCACGGCGACTCGGCCCGGATCGTGATCGGGATCGCCGTCATGAGCGCCTACGTCGTCGGCCTCAACCGACTCGTCTGGCGTCGCCTGTATCGCGCCAGCCAGTCCCACTTCGAAATCGCCTAACGCGAGGAGTCCTTGATGGCTTTTCCCACGCCAACCACGACCCCGGACACCCTGATCGATGCCGTTGGGCTGTCCAAGAAGTTCGCGGCACCCGATGGTGAGCTCGCGGTGCTCGATGACATCGATCTCGAGGTGCGCAACGGGGAGATCCTCGCGCTGCTCGGCAAGTCGGGGTCCGGCAAGTCCACGCTGCTGCGCCTCCTCGCGGGCCTGATCCCACCCTCCTCGGGCGAAGTGCGCTTTCGCGGCGAGACCGTACGTGGCACGACACCGGGCACCGCGCTCGTCTTTCAGAGCTTCGCACTGCTGCCATGGCTGACGGTGCAGGGCAACGTCGAGCTCGGGCTCGAAGCGCGAGGTCTCCCTTCACGGGCTCGCGCGCGCAGGGCTCGGGAAGCGATCGACCTGGTCGGTCTCGACGGCTTCGGGTCGGCCTACCCGAAGGAGCTCTCGGGTGGCATGCGCCAGCGCGTCGGGTTTGCACGCGCGCTCGTGCTCGACCCGGAGGTGCTTCTCATGGACGAGCCGTTCTCCGCCCTCGACGTGCTGACCGCCGAGAACCTCCGTGGCGAGTTGCTCGAGACCTGGCAGCGCCACGACTTCCCGATCGGCGCGATCGTGATCGTCACCCACAACATCGAGGAAGCAGTACTACTGGCAGACCGAGTGGTCGTGCTCGGCACCAATCCTGGCCGCATCCTGACGGAGATCCGCGTCGATCTCGCCAAGCCTCGCGATCGGCGCACCGCGGCGTTCAGTGAGCTCGTCGAGCAGATCTATGGCGTCATGACCGGGCGCTCGCCCGAGGCTCGGCTCGAGTCGGTCGCAGCCGTAACCGCTGTGCGCCGCCTCGCCGAGGAGCAGACACCCGCGAGCACGCCGCTCCCTCACGCCACCGTCGACGGGCTCTCCGGCCTGCTCGAGATCGTGCACGCCGCCGGAGGCACAGCCGACCTCGCGAGCCTCGCCAGCAACCTCTCCCTCGAAGTCGACGACCTGCTCCCCCTGGTCGACGCCGTCTCGCTGCTCGACTTCGCATGGGTCGACGCCGGCAACGTCTCCCTCACGACCGACGGCATGGCCTTCGCAGAGGCCGGCATCCAAGCGTCAAAGCCGCTCTTTGCCCGAGCCTCCAGGGCAAACGTGCCGCTGGTGCGAATGATCGACGAGGCGCTGGCACGTAGCGACGACGGCGAGCTCGGCGAGGGCTTCTTCCTCGACATCCTCCGGCGCAGCTTCAGCACCGACGAAGCGCGGCGCCAACTCGACCTCGCGATTGACTGGGGCCGCTACGCAGAGCTCTACGAATACGACGCCGACGAAGCAAGCATCCACCAACCGCGTAACGACGATCGCGACACATGACCCCAACCGCGGGTACGGTGGCGCTCTGCCGAGAGCTGCCGAAGTGCCGCATAGAAGCAGCGGAGAAGGACGGTAGTGATGGGCCGGATGAGTGCGAGAGGAATGCGACAAGTACGTGCGATGCTCGCGGCATCTCCGGCCGTCGCGGCGATCACCGGCGCTGTCATCGGCACCGTGCTCGCATTCGTGCTGAGGGCGCCCGAACCGGCGCTGATCGTGACCTCCTGCGCCGCTGGCGCCGCGTTGTTGTCTGCGCGCGTGCGCGGCGACGCCACGCCTGCTGACCGGCTCATCGCGAATCTGCTCGTGCTACTCAACGTCGTGGTGCTTGCCTGGGCGTTGTTCGGATGGAACGGCGTTCTCGTCGCCTGCGCGTTGATCGGCGGTCCGATCGGCCTCGGTGCGGGGTTGGACTTCCTCACGCGCCGACGCCGGGGCTAGCGCGGGATGGAAGCGCATCCGCGGGCGTGCCAGGGCGATACTGCCGGCCATGACATCTCTTCCGGACGACCCGCGCCCAAGCGATCTGACAGCGAGCACTGGGGTCGCCGCGGCCGAGCCGGCTGAGGAGGTCGTCGAGGGCTCGCATCTCACGCTCGTGGACGCGGCCGGCGCTGTGCTGTCCTCGGCGACGCGTGAGGACATCGAGCGGCGGCTGAAGGATCAGACGTATTTCTGGCTCGATCTCCACCGGCCCACCGCAGATGACATCGAGGTGCTCGGCGAGGTCTTCGGCTTCCACCCGCTCGCGCTCGAGGACTCCGCGCATTTCGCTCAGCGCCCCAAGATCGACCCCTACGACGACTACGCGTTCATGGTCGTCTACGGCGCATCGCCCGATGAGGACGGGCTCGTCGAGGTGCACTGCTTTACCGCCGAGCGCTACCTCGTCACCGTCCGCCACGACGACTGTCCCGCCTTCGTCGACCTGCAGAAGCGCTACATGGCACGCCCGGACACCCTCAAGGACGAGTCGATGCTGATCTACCACGTCGTCGACGGGCTGACCGACAGCTTCTTCCCCTCACTCTCCGAACTCGACGAGCGCATCGACACCCTGCAAGCGGAGATCTTCGCCGAGCCGCACGAGGGGCAGCTGCAGGAAGTGTTCGCGATGAAGCAGCGCCTCGTCAGCGTCCGGCGTGTAATCACGCCCCAGCGCGACATGTTCGCCCAACTCGTCGGCCGCGTCGTGGAGCTGCCCGGAATCAGCGACGAGACGACACGCTACTTCCGCGACGTCTACGACCACCTGATCCGGCTGTCCGACATGATCGACTCCTACCGCGACCTGCTCACGGGCATCATCGACGTGTACCTCGCGACGGTCGCCAACCGCCGCGACCAGATCATGAAGCAGTTGACCGTGCTGGCCGTGATCTTCCTGCCGATCACCTACATCACCGGCTTCTTCGGCCAGAACTTCGGCTACATGGTCAACCACATCATCACGTCGCCAACCGCGCTCGTCCTCGGCACGGCGCTGCAGGTGATCACGGTGGTCGCCATCCTCGCGTTCTTCAAGCGGCGGCGATGGCTGTAGAGCCGCAGTTTGGGTGGCGCCGTGCGCTTCCGGCCGCTGACCGAGTGATCGGGGGCGCGAGACGAACAGCGCGTAGGCTGCTTGATCATGCGTCCCCACGGTCTCAGCGATGAGGAGTATGTAGCGATTCGTGCGCTCCAGGAGTCCGAGCCGGCGCCGCCGACTGATAGCCCGCTCTGGGCGTACCTCGCGTCGCGCGACCTGGTCACGATCGACAGGAGCGTCAAACCCCCGACGGTGTCGCTGACGCCGTACGGTCGCACCTATCCGGAGGACTAGCCAGTAGCCGCGCGACCAGGTTGCCCGCGGGTAGCTACGCGTGCCGCGGACACGACCGTCGGGAAATGGTCGCAGCCGGGCGGGTGTGTGCCGCCGTGGCTGCCGATGGGTCCGCGTGCTTCTTCAGTCGCGCAGGGTTCCGAACGGTCCTCGCGGCTTTCGCGGCAGGATCACTTCGAGTACGTCGTCCACGGTGACGACGCCGATCATTCGCAGCTCGGCGTCGATGACGGGGGCGGCTGTGAGGTCGTAGTCGCTGAGCAGGTGCGCGATGTGCGCGGCGTCGGTCTCGGGCGTGAGCTGCATGGTGCGCGGGGCCGCGATGTCGCCGAGTTGTGCACCTCGCGCGGCGCGCAGGAGGTCGACCAGGTCGACAGCCCCTTGCAGCTGGTGCCGATCGTTCATGACGAAGACGTAGGCGAGGTTTTCATGGGGGAGCGGGCTGCTCGCGACGGTCTCGAGTGCTTCCTCGCGGGTCGCTTGCAGGGGGAGGCAGAGGAAGTCTGGGCTCATCAGGCCTCCGGCGGTTGCCGCCTCGTAGCCCATGAGGGTGTGCAGGTGTCTCTCGAGCGGGGGCGCAAGAAGCTTCAGGATCGGTTCGCGTCGTTCGTCGGGGAGTTCGGCGAGAAGGTCGGCTGCGTCGTCGGGCTCCATGCGGGTGAGCAGGTCGGCGACGTCCACGTCGGCTCGCTGCTCCATGAGCTCGGCTCCATGCTTGGCGCTGAGCTCTTCGACCAGGTCGGCTTCTCGTTCCCGGTCGTTCTCGAGCGCGCCGACGATCTCGCCGCCCTCGGCCCGTGTTGCCGCCTCGACGAGGTCTGCGAGCTCGGCAGGATGCAGGCGCGCAAGCTTCGGGTGGGGCGCTTTCAGACGCACCGTCGGGACGTGTCCGGTGAACGGCTCGATGCTGGCCCAGTCCAGGAACCCGCCAGGCCCGATGTGACCGGCGAGCAAGCGGGGCAGGAGCCGGCGACTGAAGCCCCGAAGCCCGATGTCGATCCCGACCACGCGGTAGCGAGCCGTCCAGGCGCGCCAACTCGATCTCGTTGGCGCGTACGAGGTTGGCGCCGTCGACGTCGATCACCTGGCGGTCGAGCAGATCTTGCTTGAGCAGCATCTCCTGCGGCCTGCGCTCGAAGCGGCCGAGGTCGAGCTTCGGGCGCGTCAGCGTCACGTGGCCGGGCTGGATGTCGCCGATCTCGTCTGCAGGCACCCACACCTGGCGTCGGGCGATCGTCGCGAGGACTCCGGTGACGGGCGGGTAGTCGTCCTCACCGATGCGTGCGATCAGGTCGTCGACCCGCCCGAGTTGCTCGCCGGCGCTGTCGAGCAGCTTCCCGCCGACGACGTCGGTGAGATGCAGGACGGCCGGCGGGGCAGCTGCCTCGTTCATGCATCGAGAACGATAGTCGGCCCTGTCAGGCGCTCCGCCAGGCTAGCGTTGTGCACGTGATGCCTCGGCGCGAAGCGGACGCGGGCGATCGCACGCGCTCCACGAGGCGTTTTCGGCGCGTGCAGTTCCTCGCGTTGTTCGCAGTTCTCGGCCCGGGGCTGCTTGCAGGGCTCTCCGACGACGATCCGGCGGGGATCACGACCTACTCGCTGATCGGGACCGACTACGGCTACCGGCTGCTCTGGGTTCTCGGAGCCTCGACCCTGGCGCTCGTCCTCTTCCAAGAAGTCAACGCCCGCATGGGCATCGTCACCGGCCGTGGCCTCGCCGGCCTGATTCGCGAGCAATACGGGCTACGCATCGGCTTCGGCGCCGTACTGCTCTTGCTCGCTGCCAACCTCGGCACGACGGCCGCTGAATTCGCCGGGATCGCCGCGAGCATGAACATCGCGGGTGTATCGAAATACATCAGCGTCCCGATCGCGGCGATCCTCGTCTCGACGCTGGTGCTGCGCGGCTCGTTTCGACGCGTACAGCAGGTGCTGCTCGTGATGGGCTCACTGCTCGGAGCCTACGTCGTCTCCGGGTTCCTGGCAGGGCCCAACTGGAGCCAGGCGCTGCACGGCGTCGTCACCCCGAGCGTGCCGCTCAACCGCACCGCGCTTCTGCTCACGACGGCCACGATCGGGACGACGCTCGCCCCTTGGGGTCTGGCGTTCCTGCAGTCGTATGTCGTCGACAAGCGGCTTGGCCTCGACGACCTTCGCTTCGAGCGGATCGATGTACTCCTCGGCTCGATGCTCACCGGGGTGATCGGCTTCTTCGTCGTCATCGCCTGCGCCGCAACCCTGCATGCGGAAGGTAAGAAGATCACGAGCGCAAGCGATGCAGCTGCAGCGCTCGAGCCGCTCGCCGGACACCTCGCCTCGACCCTGTTCGCGGTGGGATTGCTCGGCGCGGGACTGCTCGCGGCAGCGATCCTGCCACTCTCGACGGCCTACTCCGTCAGCGAAGCCGTCGGCGTCCCCAACGCCCTCGACAGACGACTCCGGGAAGCACCCGTCTTCTACGGCGTCTACGCATTCGTCGTCGTCATCGCGGCAGGGCTCGTGCTGCTGCCGAACGCACCTCTCGTCCCGATCCTCTACCTCACCCAGGCGCTCAACGCGATCCTGCTCGTTCCGCTCCTCGTACTCATCATCGGCCTCGCCACCAACCGGCAAGTCATGGGTGACCAGGCAGTCGGAAGCAAGCACGGCCTCCTCCTGTGGCTGATCACTGCGGTCATCACCGTCTGCGTCGCCGCCCTCTTCTGGCTCACCCTCTTCTGACTCGGCCCGCGCAGCGGCGCGAGGCAACTCGGTCTCAGATCTGGTGCGGGGCACCCATCCGCGAGACGGTGACGGCAGCGTGCAGGCCGCCGCGAGCCAGACTTGAGATGCGAGTCCGGCTTAGCGGTTGAAGATGCGTGTCAGCGCGAAGGCGACCCCGAAGAGCAGGCACACGGCAGCGACCAGGAGCGCCCCGAGAGCGGTCATCGAGAGCTCTGTGTTCGCGTGTGGCTTGGGGCGCGATCCGGGGTGGGCGGGTTGAGCGACGAATCGATCGGTGCCGTGTCCCTTCATCGAGACGCTGATGTGAAGGGCTTGATACGAACGAGCTGCGCTGAGGTACGAGTAGGTGCGAGTCGCAGCGATCCTGCGCGCGAGCGTGCGGTAGAGGCGATCGACGTCGCTGCTCTTCCTCGCGAAACTCAGTTGCCCGCCCGTCGCAGAGGCAAGGCTGCGCAGCGACTTGATGTCGAGCAGCGGCGTGACGATCGCGACCGGGTAGACCGACACGCGAGCTTTCTGCGCTGCCTTGACGGCAAGCGCAAGAGTGCTCTGGTCGTGCAAGGACTGGCCGTCGGTGACCACGATCAGCGCTCGCTGAGTCGCGTTCACCCCGCTCAGATCACGCGAGGCCTGAACGATCGAGGCGTAGAGGGCCGTTCCGTCGGGGCCCGCCGGCGCGAGCGCTCGGAGCGTGTCGACGGCGACTCGGTGCGGCGTCGGAATAGCCGCTGCGGGGTGCACCTGCGCCGAGAACGAGTACACGCCAAGCGGGACGCCGCGCGGCTGCTTCCGGACGAATGAGACGGCAGCCTTGAGCACCGCGGCGATCCTCGCGCCCTTCATGCTGTTCGAGGTGTCGACGCTGAGCGCAATCGCCCGGCGTGCCGGACCCTTCGTGACCTGCCAGCTGATCGGGCGGCTGTTCTCGCGCGCGCGCACCGGGAGCTTCGCGGTGCCGTTCGGTATGCGCAGCGTGACGCGAACGAGGGGAAACTGCGTGGTGTCGACCCGCGTGACCTTGATGCGCGGGGCGGCTGCCGAAGCCGCAGGTATCGCCACGGCGATTGCGGTCAGGGCCAGGGCCAGGGCCGCGAAGTAGACACGGCGGCGATCAGGAGTCACGCGAGGCATCGGCGATGGCATCGGCGGCTGAGAGTGAAGCCTCGGCACCCGAACGGGGGATGCCTCAAACGCCGTCACGCCCGCAACGCGGCCGCGTTGCCATGACCGTCGTTCAAGGTGGCTGCTTCAATGCCGTCTGCGCGGCTCGGCTGGTGCGTCGGCATCCTCGGGCGGGCGCAAGACGAAGCCTTGCTCCTTAACGATCAGACGTTCCATCGGTGGCGAATCAAGAAGACGTCGCGCTGCCACCTGGGTGGCAGGCAGGTGGCATTCTTGCGATTCCAGTGCCACCCAGCGTTGTCCGATGTCGTCGAATCGAATCGCCGTACGGCTCGCAAATATCAGGAATTAGCAGGTATAACGGCTCGACTACGGGGAAGCCGACGCGGGGATTCGAACCCCGGACCCCTTCATTACGAGTGAAGTGCTCTACCAGCTGAGCTACGTCGGCGAGGTGGCCAGGATGGCGCTGTCCGCCCGGTTCCTGGCGCTCCGAAGAGCGGGCGCGCGGAGACCGCTCGCCTGGCTGAGTCTAGCGGGACTCCCGTCCGGGGACATCAGCCCGGGGGCGGCACGCGCGTCCGCGCGCGCCTTCCCGTCGCGCCGGCATAGCCACGGCCGCGTCACGGCCCGTCCGCGCGTGCGATGAAGCGCTCGGCGTCCTCGTAGACGGCGAGGCCGATCAGCGTCGCGACGCCGGCGACGCGCCAGAGGAGCTCGGGGTCGAGCGCGGCGGGGAAGAGGTCCTCGGGCGTGAGCACGTCGTCGGGCACGGGGGTGCGCTCGATCAGGTCGGCCTGGGCGTCGATGAACGCGTGCAGCGCCTCGCGGTCGACGCGGACGGTGTCGCATGGGGTCGGTGGGGAGGTCATGGGCCGAGCATGGGGGCAGGGGTGGTGACGTGTCCTGCCGGGGGTGTGCCGTGAGCGTGTCAGCGCCAGCGCTCGTAGCGCACGACGCGCTCGAGCGCGACCCGCCGGCCCGGCTTGAAGTCCGTGCCGAGCGTGTAGCCCACCGTGATCAGCGCGACCTGCTGCACGCGCGCGAACGGGATGCCGAGCACCTCGGCGGCGTCGCGCTCGCGCTGCAGATGCAGCGTCGTCCAGCACGTGCCGAGCCCCCGGGCGCGGGCCGCGAGCTGGAAGCTCCACGCGGCCTGGATGACCGACCCGTACTGCCCGGCCTGGCTCGCCGCCGAGCCGCTGTCGGCGCGCGGGACGAGGCACGGCAGCACCATCACGGGCACCTCGTGGAAGCGCTCGGCGAGGTACTGCGCGGAGCTCAGCACGGGCGATTCGGCCGCCCCGCCGGAGCGCTCGTCGATCGCCTTGCGGTAGGCCGCCCAGCCGGTCGCGTAGCACTCCGCGAGCTTCGCCTTCGTCGCCGGCTCGGTCACGACGACGAAGCGCCACGGCTCGGAGTTCGACGCGTTCGGCGCCTGCTGGGCGAGCGCGAGGCACTCGTTCAGCACCTCGCGCTCGACCGGGCGCTCGAAGTCGAGGCGCTTGCGCACGGCGCGCGTCGTCGAGAGCAGCTCGTCGGGCGTGAGGTCGAGGAGCGTCACGTGAGAAGCCTAGGTGGCGGCGCGGCTCTCGCGCACGAGCTCGGAGAGCCCGGGGCAGACGCCGCCGGGGAGCGGCTGCTCCGGCGGGAACAGCGCCTCCTCGACGCCGGCGCCGAGCAGCGCGGTGCGCAGCACGGCGTCGAGCGCGGACTCGAGCGTCAGCCCGTCCGAGACCGGCAGCTGGCCGTTGACCGCGAGCGACGCGAGGCCGTGCACGGACGTCCAGACTGCGAGCAGCGCGCGCCCGGCGGTCTCCGAGGCGACCGCGCCCGTCGCCACGAGCGCGTCCATGCCCGCCTGCGCGAGCACGGCCGGGCTGCGCGGCAGCATGATCTCGCGGCTGTGCTCCGACTTGGGCACCGCGTGCATGACCCGGAAGTGCGCCGGGTGCTCGATCGCGAAGTCGAGATACGCCCCGCTGTAGTCCCAGAAGCGGCGCACGGCGTCGAGTGCGGTGTCGCCCTCGTGCGCCGCGGCGGCGTCGCGCATCTTCGTCGCGAGCGTGTCGAGGCCCTCGTGCGCGACCGCCGCGAGCAGCTCCTCGCGATCGGCGAAGTGCCGGTAGCAGGCGCTCGCCGAGACCCCGACGGTGCGCGCCGCCTCGCGCAGCGAGAAGCCCTCCACGCCGCGTTCCGCCACCAGTCCGAGCGCAGCGCGGATGAGGCTGTTGCGCAGGTCGCCGTGGTGGTAGGTGGGGCGGGTCGGGATGATCATCGACGTCTATGTTGACACCGTTCACGTCGCGTTGCTAGGGTGAACGGCGTTCACATGGGCAGATCGGTAGTGTGCCCGCGGGGGCGTCGTCCGTGCGTCACGGACACGCGAAGGGGAAGCGTTCGCGCTGCAGCGGCTGCAGCGCAGGAAGGGAACGGATGACTGACATCACACCGGCCGAATGGGAGTCGCGCACCCATACGGGGCTGCTGGCCCGGATTGCGCGCTCGCAGGCATCGCACCCGAAGCGCACCGTGTTCGGGGGCCTGTTCACGTTCATCGTGATCCTGTTCCTGGCCTTCGGACCGCTCAAGGGGACGCTCGAGAACAAGTTCGTGATCCCCGGCTCGGACGCCCAGAAGGCGACCGACCTGCTGAAGGCGAAGTTCCAGACGCGCAACGGCGCGATCCTCCAGGTCGTCTTCAACGCCAAGTCGGGCCGGCTCGACACGCCCGAGCGCAAGCAGGCGATCGCGAGCGCGCTCGCGCTCACGAAGACGAGCGGGGTCGGGAAGTACGCGACGGACATCAAGGGCCCGTTCGCCGACAGCAACCAGCGCTATTCGAAGACGAAGCCCGGCATCGGCTACGCCGAGGTGCAGTTCTCGAAGGACGGCTTCCAGCTGTCGCGCAGCAAGATGGTGAAGCTCGAGGACGCGATGACGGCGGCGCTCGCGAAGCAGGGCATCGAGACCGAGTACACGGGCGACGCCGACCAGGCGCCGCCCCAGCAGGGCTCGACCGAGATCATCGCGTTCGCGTTCGCGCTGCTCGTCCTCATCATCGTCTTCCGCACGCTCGTCGCGGCCAGCGTGCCGATCATCTTCGCGCTGATCTCGGTCGGCACGGCCTTCGGCCTGCTCTTCCTGCTGGCCAACCTGACCGACTTCAACACGATCACGCCGATCCTCGTCTCGATGATCGGAATCGGCGTCGGCATCGACTACACGCTCTTCATCGTCACGCGCTTCAGACAGGCGCTCCACGACAACATGCCGCCGCGCGAGGCAGCCGCCTACGCGGCGGCGACGGCCGGGCGTGCGGTGATCTTCGCCGGCGTGACCGTCGCGATCTCGATCACCGGCCTGGCCGTGATCGGCATCCCGTTCATCACGAAGCTCGGCATGGGCGGCGCGCTCGGCGTGCTCACGGCAGTGCTGTACGCGACGTTCCTGCTGCCGGGCCTGCTGTCGCTGATCGGCACGCGGATCGATCGCCTGAAGGTGCCGTTCCTGCGCGAGAGCGACGAGTCCGAGGCCGCGCGGCGGCACACGCTGCTCGGCCGCTGGGGCATCACCACGGTGTCGCGCTCGAGCATGCTGCTGATCGGCGCGATCATCGTGCTCGTCCTGCTCGCCGTGCCGGTGCTGGGCACCCGCATCGGCACCGCCGACCAGAGCACGGCGCCCAAGGACTCGACGGGCCGCAAGGCCTACGACCTGCTCTCGACCGGCTTCGGCCCCGGCTTCAACGGGCCGATCCCGATCGTCGTCGAGCAGGGCTCGGACCCGGGCGCGTCGCAGAAGATCTACGCGGCCGCCAAGCAGATCCCGAAGTCGGCGGCCTCGTTCGTGCAGAAGCCGATCTACAACAAGGCCAAGGACGTCGGCCTGGTCGTGATCTCGCCGGCGACGGCCCCGCAGTCGACGAAGACCGACGACCTGATCAAGCGGCTGCGCGACCACACGGTGCCGGACGCGCTCGAGCGGGACTCAGGCGCACGCCTACGTGAGCGGCCAGAACGCCGCCTTCATCGACATCTCGAACCGCATCTACGACCGCGCGCCGTGGTTCCTGCTCTACATCATCGGCGTCACGTTCCTGGTGCTCTCGATGGCGTTCCGCTCGATCGTCGTCGCGCTCAAGGCCGCGATCACGACGCTGATCTCGGCGACCGTGGGCTTCGGCGTGCTGACGCTGTTCGTGAAGATGGGCCACGGCCTCACCCTCATCGGGCTCGACCGCACGGGGCCGATCGAGAGCTTCGTCCCGCCGATCGCATTCGCGATCCTGTTCGGGCTCTCGATGGACTACGAGGTCTTCCTGATGAGCCGTATCCGCGAGGAGCACATCCACGGGAAGGACACCAAGCACGCCGTGTCCGACGGCGTGGGCGCGATCGGCCGCGTCGTCTTCGCGGCCGCGGTCATCATGTCGGCGGTGTTCATCGCCTTCCTGCTGACGCCGGATCGCGTGTCCAAGGAGTTCGGCCTCCTGCTCGCCGTCGCGATCCTCACGGACGCGCTGATCATGCGGCTGACGGTCGTGCCGGCGCTGCTCTCGCTGCTCGGCGAGAAGTCCTGGTACATGCCGCGCTGGCTCGACAAGCTCCTGCCCAACCTCACGATCGAGCCGCCCACCGAGCAGCAGACGGCCAACCGGCCGGGCGTGGCTGCGACGCCGGCGACCGAGACGTAGAACCGCACCGAGGGGTCGCGCGCCGCGGCGCGCGACCCCTCAGTACTCGTCGCGCTGCACGCGCCAGAGCCCGGCCGCGAGGAACGCCGCGACCCACGCGGCGACCACGACGAACGCCACGGCGAGCGATATCCGGTCGTGCTGGCGGAGTTGCGCGGCGATGTCGGTCGCGGCGGGCAGGATGTAGGACGCAAGCGTCTCGCTGACGTAGGCGCCGAGCACGCCGGTGAGGATCCCGCCGCCGAGCGCGAAGCCCAGCGAGACGCCGATCGCCGCGCCGTTGGAGTTCAGCAGCGAGCCGACGCCGAGGCTCACGAGCGCGTACACGAGCGGGTTCGCGAGGTACGCCCAGATGCCGCCGAGGTCGGCGCTCAGCGTGGGATCGTTGAACGACGACATGGCGCGTCGCGTAGGCCGCGACGATCGCCAGCACGATCGCGGGCGTGCAGCAGATGACGGTCGCGATGGCCGTGCCGAGCACGCGCGTGAGGTAGAGCCGGCGGCGCGGCACGCCGGTCATCACGAGGTAGCGCATCGTCCCCTGGGCCGTGTCGTAGGAGCCGGCCAGGGCTCCGACGAGCACCGCCATGAGCGTCGCCACGGTGGAGATCGGATCCATCGCGTCGAGCAGCTCGGTGCCGCCGGCATCGCCGCTCTGCGTGATCCGCACGATGATCAGGATGACGACGGCGCCGAGCCCGACGAGCATCGCGCTCAGGAACGAGCCGCGCCGCCCGACGATGCGGCGAACCTCAGCTGCCAGCATCGCCGTCTCCCTGCACCATGCCCATGTCGCCGGGCTTGCTGTCGGCCGTGAGCTCGAGGAAGCGATCCTCGAGGCTCTCGCTCTCGCGCCAGATCTCGGCCACGCCGACGCCGGCCTCGACGAGCGTCCGGTTGAGCGCGATCAGACGCTCGTCGCTGATGTCGGCGATCTCGAGGTCGAGCGCGCCGTGCCGCCCGTTGCTGCTCACGCCCGTCACGAACGCGATGCCGGAGAGCACGCGGCGCGCGCGCTCGTCGTCGTCGGTGCGCAGCATCACGGAGTGGCGGCCGCTCGCGATCAGCTCGCCGACCGGCCCCCACGAGATCAGCTTGCCCGCCTGCACGATCGCGATGTCGTCGGCCATCTTCTGCACCTCGTCGAGGATGTGCGACGAGATGAAGACGGTGCGCCCCTCCTGCTCGATGAGGGCGCGGATCATGGTGCGGAACTCGAGCATGCCGGCGGGGTCGAGCCCGTTCGTCGGCTCGTCGAGCACGAGCAACTCGGGGTCGTTGAGCAGCGCGCGCGCCACGCCGAGGCGCTGGCGCATGCCCAGCGAGTAGGCCTTGACCTTGTCGTCGGCGCGCTCGCTGAGCGCCACGCGCTCGAGCAGCGCGGGGATGCGCGCGCGCGCCTCGCCCCCGTAGTGCGCGGCCCAGATGTCGAGGTTGCGGCGGCCGCTCAGGTAGGGGTAGAAGCGCGGCTCCTCGACGATCCCGCCGACGCGCGAGAGCGCCGAGCGGATCTCCTTCGGCACCTCGAGGCCGCGCAGGTGGATGCGGCCCGCGGTCGGGCGCGCCAGGCCGAGCATCATGCGGATCAGCGTCGTCTTGCCGCAGCCGTTCGGGCCGAGCCACGCGAAGCAGCGGCCGCGCGGGACCTCGACCGTCACGTCGTCGACGGCGAGCTGCTGCCCGAAGCGCTTCGAGACGTGCTCGAGCTGGATGATGGCGTCGCTCAGACTCACTCCCCCGTGCGGGCGCCCAGGCGCGCCGTCACTCCCCGGTCGGCCATCACCGTAGACCATCCTGGCCGCGGCACGGGGCCGCGGCCAGGCATCGTCTCAGAGCGGGCGCTTCGCGAGCAGGTCGCGGATCTCGATCAGGAGCCCGGTCTCGGTCGGGGCGTCCGGGCCGACCTCCTCGGGCTTGCGGATGCGCGCCATGATCGCGTTGACCGGCTTGACCACGAAGAAGAAGATGGCCGCTGCGACGAGCACGAAGTAGATGACGTCGTTGATGAACTGGCCGTAGAGGAAGTGGCTGCCGTTGATCGTGAACGTCTTGCTCTTGAAGTCGACGCCGCCGATCATGCCGATGATCGGCGTGATCAGGTTGTCGACGAGCGACTTCACGACGACCGCGAAGGCACTGCCGAGGACGAACGCCACGGCCAGCTCGACGAGGTTGCCCCTCGTGAGGAAGTCACGGAATTCCTTGAGCACGATGCACCCTCCCGTTCGTCGTTTCGCGAGCGCTGTCCACCCTACGCCGTTCGTGACGCATGCGCGTCGGCGGCCGTGCACACGGGCGCACGTAGACTTCCGGTAGCGATTTCCGATCCCAAGGAGCACACGATGGCGACGATTGCCGCGACCGATTATCAGATGCCGATCGGCGGTGAGTGGGGCGAGAGCGAAGGCGGGCGCTTCGAGGTGACGAATCCCGCGACCGGTGCGGTCGTCGGCACCGCCGTCAACGCGACGGCCGACGACGTGCGCCGCGCGATCGACGCGGCCGAGGAGGCGCTCGGCCCCTGGCAGGCGCTCGCCGCGCTCGAGCGCGGCCGCATCCTGCGCCGCGCCGCCGACCGCATCCTCGCCGAGGCCGATCACATCGCCGGCGTGATGACGGACGAGCAGGGCAAGCCGCTGGCCGAGGCCAGGGGCGAGGTCGTGTACGCCGCGTCGTTCCTCGAGTGGTTCGCGGGTGAGGCCGAGCGCGTGTACGGCATGACGCTGCCGCCGATGAACCCGCAGAAGCGCGTGCTCGTGCTGCGCCAGCCGGTCGGCGTCACCGCCGCGATCACGCCCTGGAACTTCCCGGCCGCGATGATGACGCGCAAGCTCGGCCCGGCGCTCGCCGCGGGCTGCACGATGATCGTCAAGCCCGCCTCGGCGACGCCGCTGACGGCGCTCGAGGTCGTGCGCTGCATGGAGGAGGCGGGCGTGCCCGCCGGCGTCGTGAACGTCATCACGTCGCGCCGCACCGCCGACGTGGCCAACGCGCTCTTCACGGACGCGCGCGTGCGCAAGATCTCGTTCACGGGCTCGACGGAGGTCGGCAAGGAGCTGATCCGCGCCTCGGCCGAGCAGGTCAAGCGGCTCTCGCTCGAGCTCGGCGGCCACGCGCCGTTCGTCGTCTTCGACGACGCCGACATCGAGGCCGCGGTCAAGGACGCGATGGCCTCGAAGTACCGCAACGCCGGCCAGACCTGCGTGTGCGCCAACCGCATCTACGTGCAGCGCGGCATCCACGCCGAGTTCGTCAAGCAGCTGACGGCCGCCGCCACCGCGCTCAAGGTCGGCCCCGGGCGCGGGGACGGCGTCACGATCGGCCCGCTCATCGACGCGCGCGGCGTCGCCAAGGCCGACGAGCACGTCAAGGACGCCGTCGCCAAGGGCGCCGACCTGCTGGTCGGCGGCGCGCCGCTCACGGACGGCGCCTTCGCGGGCGGCTCGTTCTACGCGCCGACGGTGCTCGACAACGTGACCGAGGACATGCTGATCTACCGCGAGGAGACGTTCGGCCCCGTCGCGGGCGTGACGGTCTTCGACACGGAGGAAGACGCCATCCGCATGGCCAACGACACGATCTACGGCCTCGCCGCGTACTTCCACACGCGCGACTACGCGCGCATGCTGCGCGTCGCGGAGCGGCTCGAGTACGGCATCGTCGGCGCCAACGACGGCATCATCTCGTCGGCCGCCGCGCCGTTCGGCGGCATCAAGGAGTCGGGCTACGGCCGCGAGGGCGGGCCCCAGGGCATCGACGAGTACCTCGACGTCAAGTACGTCTCGATCGGCGGCGTCGGCCTCTAGCGAGCGAGCGCAACATTGGGGTCAGACCCCGGCTTTGCGGACCTGCTCTTCTCGCCCAAAGACAACGGCGCCCGGCTCTCCAGAGAGAGCCGGGCGCCGCAGTCCGAGGCGAGAGAGGGAGGGGGAGGAGCTCGCCTACTCTCGGAGCTTCCCAGCTTGCCGCCGGACTGGCCGTCGTCCGCCCGGACGCACCGCCGGAGGAGCGGTCCGTCATCCGATCGGAGGAGGCGGTGGGTGGTGGGGCGCGAGCTAGGCGGAGCGGGCGGTGTTCGGCTCCGAGGCGCGCTCTGCGTCCTCGGAATCGAGCACGCGGGCGCGCAGGACGACAGGGCGTCCGCCCGGCCGGGCTTCGAGCATGAGCTCCTCGCCGAGCGCCCGCAACAGTCCACTGAGCGTGTCGACTGTCGGGGAGATCCGGTCGCACTCGATGCGCGAAATCGCCGACTGCGCGGTGTGTGCGCGCTGCGCGAGTTCCTTCTGCGTGACGTGGTGGCGCTCGCGGACGCGGCGGACGAGCTCGCCGGGCGAGGGGTTGCGGTCGTGCGGCATGACACGCGGATTCGGCGGACGGGCGCGGTCTCCTTCCGGCGCCTGCGACACTTCGCGCCATGACGCGGATGGCCGGAATGGACGATGGCGTGCTCACGCTCGAAGGGCGCGACCTCCTGCAGCGGTATACCCGCATCGCGATGGTCGGGCTGTCGGACAAGCCGGCGCGGCCGAGCTACCGCGTCGCGGTGCACCTGATCGCGTACGGCTACGACGTCACGCCGGTCAACCCGCGGGTCGAATCCGTGCTGGGCATTCCCGCCGTGGCGACGCTCGCCGACGCCGGGCCGCTCGAGATCGTCGACGTCTTCCGGCGGCAGTCCGAGGTGCCCGGAGTCGTGGACGAGGCGATCGCGCTCGGCGCGAAGGCGATCTGGCTTCAGCTCGGGCTGCGCGACGACGAGGCCGCGGCGCGTGCACGCGCCGCCGGCATCGCGTTCGTCCAGGATCGCTGCATCAAGATGGAGCACTGCCGCTGGTTCGGCGGGCTCAACTGGTTCGGGCTCGCGACCGGCGTCGTCTCGTCCCGCCGCGAGGAGGCGGCCCGCGCACATGCCCTCCGATAGGGCCTTCGGCTTCGACACGCTGCAGATCCACGCCGGGCAGCGCGTGGATGCGACCACGGGCGCGCGCGCCCAGCCGATCTACCAGACCGCCGCGTACGTCTTCGAGGACTCCCAGCACGCCGCCGACCTCTTCGACCTCAACCGCTTCGGCAACACCTACACGCGCATCGTCAACCCGACCAACGCGGCGTTCGAGGAGCGCATGGCGATGCTCGAGGGCGGGGTGGGGGCGCTTGCGACGGCATCCGGCATGGCTGCGACGGCGATCACGATGCTGACGCTCGTCTCCGGCGGCGACGGCATCGTCTCCTCCCAGAACCTCTACGGCGGCACGCACAACCAGTTCGCGCTGCAGCTGCCGCGCTTCGGCGTCGACGTGCGCTTCGTCGACCCGCACGATCTGGACGCCGTGCGCGCCGCGATCGACGAGCGCACGCGCGTGCTCTACGCCGAGACGATCGGCAACCCGCGCATCGACGTGCTCGACATCGCGGGCTGGGCGCAGATCGCCGACGAGGCGGGGCTGCCGCTCGTGATCGACAACACGTTCGCGACGCCGTACCTGTGCCGGCCGTTCGAGCACGGCGCGCACATCGTCGTGCACTCCGCGACCAAGTTCATCGGCGGTCACGGCACGTCGATCGGCGGCGTGATCGTCGACTCGGGCCGCTACGACTGGGCGCGCGGGCTCTTCCCGGGCGTGACCGAGCCGTCGCCGGGCTATCGCGGCATGCGCTTCTTCGAGACGTTCGGGAACTTCGCGTTCGTGACCAAGGCGCGCGTCGAGACGATGCGCGACTTCGGCCCGGTGCTCTCGCCCTTCAACGCGTTCCTGCTCATGCAGGGCCTCGAGACGCTCTCCCTGCGCATGACGCGGCACGTCGAGAACGCACGCGCGCTGGCCGCGTTCCTGCGCGCGCACCCCCGCGTGCGCGCCGTCAGCTATCCCGACGACCCGGAATCGCCCTACGCGGAGGCCGCCCGGCGCTACCTGCCGCGCGGGCCCGGCGCGATCCTGGCGTTTCGCATCGAGGGTGGCCGCGAGGCCGGCCGGCGCTTCATCGAGGCCTGCGAGCTGTGCTCGCACCTCGCCAACGTCGGCGATGCCAAGACGCTCGTGATCCACCCGGCGTCGACGACGCACCGGCGGCTCGACGAGGCCGCGCTCGCGGCGGGCGGCGTGACCGACGACATGATCCGCGTGTCGGTCGGGCTCGAGGACATCGAGGACATCGTCTGGGACGTCGAGCGGGCGCTCGCCGCCTCGGCGTGAGCGCGCCGCGCAACCAGCTCGCGGGGGAGACCAGCCCCTACCTGCTGCAGCACGCCGGCAACCCGGTCGACTGGCGGCCGTGGGGTGAGGAGGCGTTCGCGCTCGCGCGGGCGCTCGACAAGCCGGTGCTGCTCTCGATCGGCTACTCGGCCTGCCACTGGTGCCACGTCATGGAGCGCGAGTCGTTCGAGGACACGGCGACGGCGCAGCTCATGAACGAGCACTTCGTCTCGATCAAGGTCGATCGCGAGGAGCGCCCCGACGTCGACGGGCTGTACATGACGGCGGTCGTCTCGCAGACGGGCCAGGGCGGCTGGCCGATGACCGTCTTCCTGCTGCCCGACGGGCGCCCGTTCTACGGCGGCACGTACTTCCCGCCCGAGGCGCGCGGCGGCCTGCCGGCGTTCCGCCAGGTGCTCGAGGGGATCGCCGAGGCCTACCGCGAGCGCCGCGAGCTCGTCGAGCGCCAGGCCGCCGAGATGGCCGCGAGCCTGCAGGAGGGCCGCCTCGGGCGCCCGCCGGGTGGCTTCGAGCTGCGCGAGGCGACGCTCCTCGACGCCCTGCTCACGCTGCGCGGCCAGCACGACGAGCGCAACGGCGGCTTCGGTCGCGCGCCCAAGTTCCCGCCCCACTCGGTGCTCACCTTCCTCCTGCGCATGCACCGCCGCAGCGGCAGCGCCGAGGCGCTCGCGATGGCGCTGCGCACGCTGCGGCGCATGGCCGACGGCGGCATCCACGACCAGCTCGGCGGCGGCTTCCATCGCTACGCGGTCGACGCCGTCTGGCTCGTGCCGCACTTCGAGCAGATGCTCTACGACAACGCGCTGCTCGCCCGCGCGTACCTGGCGGCGTGGCAGGTGACGGGCGACGAGCAGTGGCGCGAGGTCGCCGAGGGCATCCTCGGCTACCTGCTGCGCGAGCTCGCGCTCGAGCACGGAGGCTTCGCCTCCGCGCAGGACGCCGACACCGACGGCGTCGAGGGCGCGACGTTCACGTGGACGCCCGCGCAGCTGCGGGCCGTGCTCGCCGAGGACGACGCCGCCTTCGCCGAGCAGACGTGGGGCGTGACCGCGGAGGGCAACTTCGAGGGCGCGAGCGTGCTCTCGCTCGTGGCGGCGCCCGAGGACGAGGCCGGGCGCGCCCGGCTCGCGCGCGTGCGCGCTCAGCTGCTCGAGGCGCGTGCGGGCCGCCCGCAGCCGGCGCTCGACGACAAGGCGCTCGCGAGCTGGAACGGCATGGCCCTGGCCGCGCTCGCGGAGGGCGCACGCCTGTGCGGCCGCCGCGACCTGCTGGCGGCGGCCGAGCGCTGCGCCGCGTTCCTGCTCGGGCCGCTGTCGCACCCCGACGGCGGCCTCTGGCGCACGCATCGCGCCGGCCGCAGCCAGGTGCCGGGGTTCCTCGACGACTACGCCCAGGTCGCCCTCGGCCTGCACGAGCTCTACCTGGCCACGCGCGATCACCGCTACCTGGCCGAGTCGCGCCGCCTGGCGCTGCTCGCCTGCGAGCGCTTCGGCGCCCCCGACGGCGCGTTCTTCGACACCGCGCACGACGCCGAGGTGCTCGTCGCGCGCCCGCGCGAGTTCGACGACAACCCGACGCCCTCGGGCAACTCGACGCTCGCAGGTCTGCTCGTGCGCCTGGCGCGCACCTACGGCGAGCCCGAGCTCGAGCGCCGCGCCCACGCGGTCGTCGCACAGGTCGGGACGCTGCTGGCGCGCGCGCCGCAGGGCTTCGGACACCTGCTCGGCGTCTGCGACGCGCTGCTCTCGCCGCCGCGCGAGGCGGCGGTCGTGGGTGCGGACGACGATCCCGCGACGGCCGAGCTGACCGCCGCGCTGCTCGCCCCCTACGAGCCCGACCTCGCCGTGGCGTTCGGCGACGGCAGCGACGACCGCGGCGTCCCGTTGCTCACAGGGCGCGGCCTGGTGGACGGCCGCCCCGCCGTCTACGTGTGCAGCGGCTTCGTGTGCGCGGCGCCGGCGACGGACGTTCTCATGGTGCGCACAGCGGTCCTTAACGCGATTGCAACCTGAGACCAAGGGTCGCTCTACAGGAACGGGGTACAACACGGTCATGGAGTCCGAGCCTCCCGTCGACGACCCTCGGCCGATCTTCCACGATCCGCCGTTCCCTTCGCCTTCCTCCTCCCCTCCCTCCCCTCCCTCCCCTCCCGATCGTCGGCCGCGAATGGGCACGATCGCCGCACTTGCGGCGGTCGTTGCCCTGGCCGGCGGCGGAGTCGCCGCGGTCGTCGAGCACAGCCTCGACAGCCCGAACACGGTGACGACGACGGTCGAGGCGGTCGCGAGCGGCAGCACGGGGAGCACGTCCTCGCCGGCGACGAACGCCGACGCGGCGTTCGCGCGCAGCGGCGGCAAGTCGGTGGCCCAGATCTACAAGGAGGACGCCGCGGGCGTCGTCACGATCACCTCGACGACGACGACCAGCACGTCGGGCGACTTCTCGAGCCCCGGTCAGTCGCAGCAGGAGACCTCGCAGGGCTCCGGCTTCGTGATCGACTCGCAGGGGCGCATCCTCACGAACGCGCACGTCGTCCAGGGCGCCACCGCGGTGCGCGTCGAGTTCGAGGACGGCTACAGCGCCAAGGCCACGGTGCTCGGGCGCGACGAGCTCTACGACCTCGCGGTGATCAAGGTCGACGTGCCGGCCAACGAGCTGCACCCGCTCTCGCTCGGCTCCGTCAACAGCGTCCAGGTCGGCGACCCCGTGGTCGCGATCGGCAACCCGTTCGGCTACGCGCAGACCGTGACCGCGGGCATCGTCTCCGCCAAGGGCCGCATCCTGCAGTCGCCCGAGGGCAACGGCCGCATCATCCCCGGCGCCATCCAGACCGACGCCGCCATCAACCACGGCAATTCCGGCGGCCCGCTGATCGATCGCCACGGCGACGTGATCGCGATCAACGCGCAGATCGCCGACCCGAGCGTGACCGGCACGAACGCGAACGCCGGCGTCGGCTTCGCGATCCCGATCGACCTCGCCAAGCGCGCGCTCTCGAACCTCGAGCAGGGCAAGCCGGCATCGCACCCGTACCTGGGCATCCGCGTCGACGCGCTCAACGCCACGCTCTCGGCGGCCAACAGCAAGCTGCCGTCGCACGGGCTCCTGATCGCGGGCGTCGCGAAGGACTCCCCGGCCGCGCAGGCGGGCCTCAAGGGCGGCTCGCAGCAGCTCCAGGCCGGCGGGCAGACCTACTGCGTCGGCGGCGACAGCATCACGGCCATCAACGGCCATGCCGTCAGCACGCTCGAGGACCTGCAGGCGCAGATCTCGGGCTACGCGGCCGGCGACAAGATCAAGCTCGCGGTCACCGGCGGCGACGGCGCCAAGCGCAGCGTCACGCTCACGGTGGGCTCGATGCCGGCCACGACGCAGCCGCTCGCGACCGGCTGCTGAGAAGCGGCTCCGGCTTCGTCGGCGTACCGGGCGCTCCCACCCGCCCGGTACGCTGACGTCGTGATCGCCGAGGTCTTCGAGGTCGAGGGCGTGCACTGCCCCCGCTGCATCCAGAAGATCGCGGCCGCGCTCGCGCAGGTCGACGGGCTGCTGGCCGCCGACGCCAACCTCATGGGCGAGATCACCGTGCGGCTCGACGGCCCCGAGGCGCGCGACCGCGTGCAGGCCGCGCTCGCGGGCGCCGGCTTTCCCGTGGCGGCCGTGCGGCCCGCGGGCTGAGTCGCCCGGCGGGGGCGTCAGGGCAGGTCGAGCGAGACCGTGCGGCGGGCGCTGCCGGCCTGCGAGCTCGCGCGCACCTCGATGCGGGCGGTGCTGCCCGCGGCCACCGTCTCCGGGACGGTCAGCTTGAAGAGCTTGTGACCGATCACCCAGCGCTTCACCTGCAGCGTGCGCAGGCTCTCGCCGTTGACGCTGATCTTGACCGTGACCTTCGTCTCGAAGCGCTTCGGCGTCCAGGTCGTGTCGACGAAGATCTTGTGCGTGCTGCCGATCCAGTCGGCGCGCACCTTCGTGACGGTCAGCGGGACCGCAGCCGAGGCCGCCGAGGCCAGCGCGCCGAGCGCCGCGGCGACCGCCGCGCTCGCGACCAGCGTGTGCACCATGCGCCGCATATGCTCTCAGCGTACTCCGCGACAGCGGTTCCATCTACCCCCAAGAAGTACTCCCGAGGCGCATGAGCGAGATCGTCCAGAGCGAGCGTCACGGAGCCGTCGCGCTGCTGCGCCTGAACCGGCCGGAGGCGCTCAACGCCCTCTCGGACGAACTGCTCGGAGCGCTCTGTGCGGCGCTCGACGCCGCCGAGGAGGCCGATGAGGTGCGCTGCGTCGTCGTGTGCGGCGCCGGTCGTGCGTTCGCCGCCGGTGCCGACGTCGCGCGCCTGCGCGAGATGACGGCCGGCGACGTGCTGGCGGGCGAGCGCGGACAGCGCTGGCAGCGGCTGCGCGCGGCGCGCGTGCCGGTCATCGCGGCCGTGCACGGCTGGTGCCTCGGCGGAGGCTGCGAGCTGGCGCTGACGTGCGACATCGTGCTCGCCGCCGAGAACGCGCGCTTCGGCCTGCCCGAGACCGGCCTCGGGCTGATCCCGGGAGCAGGGGGGACGCAGCGGCTCCCGCGCGTCGCGGGGCGCTCGCTCGCGCTCGAGATGATCCTGGGCGGGCGCACGCTCTCGGCGCGCGAGGCGCTGCAGCACGGCATCTGCGCGCGCGTCGTCGCACCGGAGGCACTCGAGCGCGAGGCGCTGGCGCTGGCTGCGCGCATCGCCGCGCGGCCCGCCGTGGCGGTGCGGCTGGCGCGCGAGGCCGTGCAGCTCGCGTTCGAGACGCCACTCGAGGCCGGCCTCCGCGAGGAGCGCCGCCTCTTCGCCCTGGCCTTCGCGAGCGACGATGCGCGCGAGGGCATGGATGCGTTCGTCGCCCGACGGACGCCGAACTGGAGCAACCGCTGATGACCGAGGCCGCCGCCCACCGCGTCGAGCGCGACGACGCCGTCGCCATCGTCACGCTCGACCGCCCTGACGCGCTCAACGCGCAGACGCGCGCCTCGCGGCGCGCGCTCTTGCCCGACCTGCGCGCGCTCGCGGCCGACGAGGCCGTGCGCTGCGTGGTGCTGACCGGCGCGGGGCGTGCCTTCTGCGCGGGTCAGGACCTGCGCGAGCCCGGGGCGCTCGAGAACGTCGACGAGACGATCCGCGAGACGTACATCCCGATCGTCGAGGCGCTCGTGGGCATGCCCAAGCCCGTCGTCGCGGCGATCAACGGCGCCGCGGCCGGGGCGGGCCTCTCGCTCGCGCTGGCCTGCGACCTGCGCACGATGGCCGACGACGCCGTGCTCATGATGGCCTTCTCGAACATCGCGCTCGTGCCCGATTGCGGCGGCTCGTGGCTGCTGCAGCGCGCGGTCGGGTACGCGCGCGCACTGGAGATCGCGGCGAGCGGCCGCCGTGTCGGCGCCGAGGAGGCGCTCGCGCTCGGGCTCGTCCAGCGCGTCGTCGCACGCGACGAGGTGCTGCCGTCGGCGCTCGCCACGGCCCACGAGCTGGCTGCACGCCCCACGCTCGCGCTTGGCTGGACGAAGCGGCTGATGCGGGCGTCCGAGCAGAGCTCGCTCGCCGACGTCATGGAGCTCGAGGCCCAGCTGCAGGTCGCGGCCGTCGCCTCGAGCGACCATGCCGAGGGCGTCGCCGCGTTCCTCGAGAAGCGGGCCGCCCGCTTCGAGGGACGCTGACGCGGTGGCGCGACCCCGCCTGCGCCTGATCGTCAACCCCGTCGCCTCGGGCGTGAAGGAGCGCTCGGTGCGCACCGTCCTGCGCGTGCTCGCGCCGGTGTGCGACGTCGAGCTGGTCGAGACGCAGCGGCGCGGGCATGCCAGCGAGCTCGCGGCCGAGGCGGCGGCCCTCGGGTTCGATGCGGTCTGCGCGATGGGCGGCGACGGGACGGCCAACGAGGTGCTGAACGGCGCCGGCGACCTCCTCCCGATCGGCGTGCTCCCGGCGGGCGGGACGAGCGTGCTCCCGCGCGCGCTCGGCCTGCCGCGCGGCATCGGCGCGGCCGCGCGCCGCCTGGGCGAGGCGCTCGTCGCCGGGCGCACCCGCACCATCAACCTCGGGCTCGTCAACGGCAGGCGCTTCGCGTTCGCCTCGGGCGTCGGCGCGGACGCCCAGGCGGTGCGCCTCGTCGACGACGCCGGGCGGCCGCGCGGCCGGCGGCCCGGCGACGCGTACTTCGCGGCGCAGATCATGCGCACGCTCCTGCGCGGCGACTTCCGCGAGCCGCAGCTCGAGGTGCTCATCGCCGGCGAGGTCGTGGCGCGCGGTGGCAGCGTCTTCGTCGCGAAGGTGCACCCGTGGAGCTTCGTCGGCCCGTTCGCGCTCAAGCTCGCGCCGCGTGCGACGTTCGAGGGCGGGCTCGACGTGGTCGTGCCCGCCGACATGCGGCGCCGGCACCTGCCGCGCTACGCGACGCAGCTGCTCGTCACGGGCAGCCAGGCCTATCGCACGGACCGTCTGCTCGCCTACCTGCACGACGTGGACGAGATGCAGGTCGTCTGCTCGCGACCGATGCCGCTGCACGCCGACGGCGACGACCTCGGCGACGTCGAGGAAGCCGTGTTCGGCGTCGTCCGCAACGCCGCGCGGGTGCTCGTGTGACGCTTCCGCTGCTCTTCGACCTCGATGGCACGCTCGTCGACTCGCGCGCCGTGGTCGAGCGGCAGTGGCGGCGTCTGTGCGACCGGCTCGGCCTCGATTTCCCCGCCGTGCTCGCCGTGCTGCACGGCGTCCGCAGCGCCGACGTCATCCGCGCCTTCGCGCCCGCCGTCGACGCGGAGGCCGAGGCGGCCGTGCTCGATGCCGCCGAGGAGGCCGACAGCGAGGGGCTCGTGGTCGTTCGCGGAGCACCGGAGGTCCTTGCCCGCCTGCCGCGGGACAGCTGGGGGATCGTGACCTCGGGGCACCGGGAGCTCGCCCAGGGCCGCCTGCGCGCGGTCGGGCTGCCGGTGCCGGACGTGATGGTGTGCGGCGACGAGGTCGCCGCAGGCAAGCCGGATCCCGAGGGCTACCTCGCCGGTGCGCGCTTGCTCGGTGCCGCCCCATCCGAGTGCGTCGTCTTCGAGGACGCCCCGGCGGGCATCCAGGCCGCGCGCGCGGCCGGCATGGCGGTCGTCGGCATCACGACGACCCACGCGGCCCCCCAGTTGACCGGAGCGGCCGCCGTGGTGGCCGATCTGACCGCGTTCGAGGACGCCCTCGCGGCCATCGGCCGGCGCGTCGCGGGCTGACCGGACCGTTCGGGGCGCACATTCGGGGCCGGCCCCGATGGCCGGACGCCGCGCTCTTTCCGCGAGAACCTCTTACACTGCGAATCCGCATGGACCTTGCCATCACGATCGGGCAGGGGCTGGGCTTCGGCGTCGCGTGCGGGCTCTCGACGATCGCGTTGCTCGTGCCGCTGCTCTGGCCGGGAATCGACGCGCTCGCGCTCGGAGCCCTCGGGGCGCCCGGTCTCGTCCTCGCCGCCGTCGACGTCTGGCTGCCGCAGAGCGTGCGCATCGCCCTGCGCGTCGCCGCGGGCGCCGCTGCCTGCGAGTTCTGGCTGCACGACGACCTCGCCTGGGCCGGGCTCGCGATCGGCGGCCTGGCTGCCGCCGTCATGGCCGTCGCGGCCGTGCCGCTGGCCGAGGGCGCCGCGCGCGCCGGGTCACGGCCGGCGACGGCGCTGATAGCCGCCGTCGCGGCGCTGATCGTGGCCGCCGCGGCCCTCGTCCCGTTCGCCGGGTATCCGCTCGCGCTCGTCGCGATCTTCCTGGCCCTGCGCACCCGCCGGCGCGGGAGCGAGCGCTATCAGGGATTGCGGATCCTCCGCTGATGCAGATCGAGGACAAGACCACGCCCCGCCTCGGAGCGGGCCTGCTGGCGCACCGTACGCTCCGCCAGCTCGTGAAGTTCGGGCTCGTCGGCGCGACCGGCTTCGTGATCAACGTGAGCGTGTTCGCGTTCTGCCTGCGCGTGCTCGACGTGCACTACCGCATCGCCTACGTGATCGCGTTCTGCGTGGCCGTCACGAACAACTTCGTCTGGAACCGCGTCTGGACGTTCCGCCACCAGAAGGACGACAGCCACGTCGCCATGCAGGGCGCGCGCTTCTTCGCCGTCAGCCTGGTGGCCGCCGCGGGCGGCTTCGTGCTGCTCGAGGCGTTCGTGCGCGCCGGGCTGCCGAAGATCCCCGGCGAGATGCTCGCGGTCGCATTGGTCGTGCCGATCTCGTTCCTCGGCAACAAGCACTGGTCGTTCCGCTAGCCCGTATGAGGCGAGCTGCCGTCCTGGCCGCCGCCTTGCTCGTGCTCGTCGCGGCGCCTGCCGGCGCGCGCGCCGGCATCACCGGGCAGGAGGCGATCGCGATCGCCAAGCAGCAGCCCGAGGGGCACGCGCTCGTGCTCGCCCATCCCGGGGCGCGCTTCAGCGTGCGCCTCGCGGGCACCAACTGGCTCGTGCTCGCACGTCAGGCGTTCCCGAGGACGCCGCTCGCGAGCTGGGTGATCGACCGCGCGAGCGGCCAGGTGCGCGACCGCTCGCCGATCGAGGCGATCCGGAGCCTGGAGGACACCGCGGCGATCCGCATCGCGCTACGCGACCCCAAGGTCGCCGACTGGCTCTCGCGCTACAAGGGCCACACGCAGTACGCGACCTACGACTCGACGTTCCACACGTGGACCGTCCACGTCAACGCCGGGAGCCCGTACGGCGAGGTTGCGCAGGTCGAGGTCGACGATCGCACCGCGAAGGTCAACCATGCCTGGACGGGCCCTCAGGTGAACTGGGGGATGGCGCGCGGCTACAAGGGCTGGTTCGGGCGCAAGCTCAACGACACGCGCCTCTGGCTCGCGTTCTGCGCCGTCTTCCTGGTCGCGCTCGTCGACTGGCGGCGCATCCTCACGCTGCGCACGCTCGATCTCGTCGCCCTGCTCTCGTTCTCGGTCTCGCTCTGGTACTTCGAGCGCGGCCTCGTGTTCTGGGCCGTGCCGCTGCAGTACCCGCCGATGGTCTACCTGATCGCGCGCCTGGCCTGGATCGGGCTGCGCCCGCGCGAGCAGGCGGCGCACACGGGCCGTCTGCCGGCGTGGGCGCTGGCGGCGCTGATGGTGTTCCTGATCGGCTTCCGCCTCGGCCTGAACGCGTTCGACGCGACCGTGATCGACGTCGGCTACGCCGGCACCGTCGGCGCCGACCGCGTGCTGCGGGGCCAGCTTCCGTACGGGACGTTCCCCGACTCGAGCGGCGCGCCGTGCGGCGTGAAGCACGCCGACGGCACCTCGAGCGCCTACCGGCAGGCGAAGGAGGACGATCGCTGCGAGTCGCCGGTCGCCAACGGCGACACGTACGGGCCGGTGAACTACGCGGCCTACGTCCCGGCCGTCGCGGTCGCCGGCTGGACCGGCCGCTGGGACGATCTCCCCGCCTCGCACGGGACGTCGTGCATCTTCGACCTCGCCTGCGTCGCGGGCATGGCGGCGATCGGCTGGCGCTTCGGCCGCGTGCGACTCGCCCTGCTGTGCGCGCTCGCGTGGGTGGCGTACCCGTTCACGGGCTACGCGCTGCAGGCCAACACGAACGACATGATCGTGGCGGCGTTCGCGATCTGGGGCTTCGCGTTCGCGGTCTCGCCGGTGCGCCGTGGCGCCCTGCTCGCACTCGCCGGCTGGACGAAGTTCGCGCCGCTCGTCCTGTGGCCGCTCTGGAGCCGCTACCCGCGCGGCGACGCCGAGCCGCGGCGCTCGTTCGCGCGCGGCGTCGCGGGTCTCGCGCTGGGAACCGCGCTGGCGGCGCTCCTGCTCATCCCCGGCGGCTTCGACGGCGTGCGCCTGTTCTGGGATCGCACGGTCGGCTTCCAGATCGGCCGCTCCTCGCCGTTCTCGATCTGGGCGTGGGGCATCTATCCCGACACGCTCCCCGATCTCGGCGGCCTGCAGACGGCGCTCGAGGCCCTGCTCCTGACCTGCGCAGCCGCCCTCGCCTTCCGGCCCCGGCGCCTCGACGCCGTGCAGCTCGCAGCGCTGTCCGGCGCGCTCGTGCTGGGCTTCGAGCTGGTGCTCACCCACTGGTCGTACCTCTACCTCCCCTGGGCGTTCCCGTTCGCGCTGCTGGCCCTGGTGCTGCCGTCGCGAGCGACCTGACCGCATACCCCCGGCAGGTACGCAACATCGGGGTCTGACCCCGATGTTGCGTACCCCGGAGGGGTACGCGCGCCTTGCAGCCAGGCCGTTTTCGACGATTACTTGCATACCCTAGGGGGGTAGTGTATGTTCTGCGCATGCGATTCGATCGCACCCTGTTGCAGAGCGTTCCGGCCCGTCTCGGGTTGTTCGCCGTCGGCTTGCTTCTGGTGTTCGGCGCCGCGGCCGGCGTCGGGGCCGCGGTCGATCCGGGCCGGCCCGCGGCGACGTGCTCTGCGCACGGCGGCATGGGGCACGAAGCGCTCGGGCTCTCGGTCACGCAGGACGGCACCACGATCGCGCCCGCTGCCTTCAGCGCCGTGGCGGGGCGGCCGGAGCGGCTGCGCTTCCGCGTGCTCGACGGCGACGGCGCCGCGTTGCGCAGCGGCTACCAGGTCGAGGCGCAGCGGCGCCTGCACCTGATCGTCGTGCGGCGCGACCTCACCGGCTACCAGCACCTGCACCCCGTGATGGCCGCCGACGGCACCTGGAGCGTGCCGCTCACGGTGGCGCAGCCGGGCGCCTACCGCGTCTTCGCCGACTTCCAGCGCTCGTGCGAGAAGCACGTGCTCGCCGCCGACCTGCTCGCGCCGGGCGAGTTCCAGCCGCAGGCCCTGCCCGCCCCGGCCGCGACGGCACACAGCGACGGCTACGCCGTCCATCTCGAGCACGCGGCCCTGCGCGCCGGGCGCGAGGCGCCGCTGCACTTCACGGTCACCCGCGGCGGGCGTCCCGTGCGCGACCTTCAGCCCTATCTGGGCGCGCGCGGGCACCTCGTCGCGCTGCGCCAGGGCGACCTCGCCTACCTCCACGTCCATCCCGAGACGCACGACGACGCGGCGGGCGCGATCCCGTTCGCCGCCGACTTCGCCTCGGCCGGCTCCTACCGCCTCTTCCTGCAGTTCCGCAGCGGCGGGATCGTCCACACGGCGGCGTTCACCGTGCGGGTGGCGCCGTGAACGCGCCCGCGAGCGGGCAGCGCCTCGATCTGCCGATCGAGGGAATGACCTGCGCGTCGTGCGCCGGTCGCGTCGAGCGCAAGCTCAACACGCTCGAGGGCGTCGAGGCCACCGTCAACTACGCGACGGAAAAGGCCACCGTCCGCTTCGATGCCGGGCGCGTCACGCCGGCCGATCTGATCGCCGCGGTCGAGGCGGCGGGCTACGCGGCCCACCTGCCGTCGGCCGATCCGGCGGCGCCGGCCGCCGCCGAGGACCCGACGCGCGCGCTGCGCCGCCGGCTGACGTTCGCCGTCGCGCTCTCGCTTCCGGTGCTCGCGCTGGCCATGATCCCGGCGCTGCAGTTCGACTACTGGCAGTGGCTCTCGCTGCAGCTCGCGACGCCCGTCGTGCTCTGGGCGGGCTGGCCGTTCCACCGCGCGGCCTGGCAGAACCTGCGCCATGGCGCCGCGACGATGGACACGCTGATCTCCGTCGGCACGCTCGCCGCGTGGGGCTGGTCGGTTGCGTCGCTGTTCTTCCTCGCAGCCGGCGAGCCGGCGATGCGCATGCCGTTCGAGCTCGTCACGTCGCGCGCGGCCGCCAGCGACACCATCTACCTCGAGGTCGCCTCGGTCGTGACGACGCTGATCCTGACGGGGCGCTACTTCGAGGCGCGCGCGAAGCGCCGCTCCGGCGCCGCGCTCGAGGCCCTGCTCGCGCTCGGCGCCAAGGACGTCGCCGTGCTCGGCGACGACGGGCGCGAGCGGCGCATCCCGATCGGCGAGCTGGCCGTGGGCGATCGCTTCGTCGTGCGCCCGGGGGAGAAGGTCGCAACCGACGGCATCGTCGAGGAGGGCTCCTCCGCGGTCGACCAGGCGTTCCTGACGGGCGAGTCGGTTCCGGTCGAGAAGCACGTCGGCGACGAGGTCGCCGGCGCGACGGTCAACGCCGGCGGGCGCCTCGTCGTGCGCGCCACGAAGGTCGGCGCCGACACCGCGCTCGCGCAGATCGGCCGGCTCGTGACCGAGGCGCAGACGGGCAAGGCCCCGGTGCAGCGGCTCGCCGATCGCGTCTCGGCGATCTTCGTGCCTATCGTCATCGCGCTCGCCGTCGCGACGCTCGGCTTCTGGCTCGGGGGCGGCGCGAGCGCCGCGTTCGCGATCACCACCGCGGTGGCGGTGCTGATCATCGCCTGCCCGTGCGCCCTCGGCCTCGCGACACCCACGGCCCTGCTCGTCGGCACGGGCCGCGGCGCGCAGCTCGGCATCCTCATCAAGGGCCCCCAGGTGCTCGAGTCGACCCGTCGCGTCGACACGATCGTGCTCGACAAGACGGGCACCGTCACCACGGGCCGCATGCAGCTGCGCGACGTCGTCGTCACCGATGCGACCGACCGGCGCGAGCTGCTGCGACTGGTCGGCGCGCTCGAGCACGCCTCGGAGCATCCGGTGGCCCGTGCGATCGCCGCCGCCGCAGAGGGCGAGACGGGCGAGCTCGCCGCGGTCGAGTCGTTCCGCAATCGCGAGGGCCTCGGCGTCGAGGGCGTCGTCGAGGGCCACGCCGTCGTCGCCGGCCGGCCGAGCCTGCTGGCCGAGTGGGCCCTCCACCTGCCGCCTGCGCTCGAGGCTGCCCTCGCGGCCGCACAGGCCCAGGGCCAGACGGTCGTCGCAGCCGGCTGGGACGGCGCCGCGCGCGGCCTGCTCGTGGTCGCGGACACGCCCAAGCCGTCGAGCGCGGCGGCCATCGCCGACCTCAAGGCGCTCGGGCTGCACCCCGTGCTCCTGACCGGCGACAACGCCGCCACTGCTGCTGCCGTCGCCGCCGAGGTCGGCATCGCCGAGGTCGTCGCCGACGTCCTCCCGGCCGCCAAGGCCGATGTGATCCGCCGCCTCCAGGGCGAGGGCCGCGTCGTGGCGATGGTCGGAGACGGCGTCAACGACGCGCCGGCGCTCGCGCAGGCCGACCTCGGCCTCGCCATCGGCAGCGGCACCGACGTCGCCATCGAGGCCTCCGACATCACGCTCGTCTCGGGCGACCTGCGCGCGAGCGCCGATGCGATCCGGCTCTCGCGGCGCACGCTCGCGACCATCAAGGGCAACCTCTTCTGGGCGTTCGGCTACAACGTCGCCGCCCTGCCGCTGGCCGCCGTGGGCTACCTCAACCCGCTGATCGCGGGCGCCGCCATGGCCGGCTCCAGCCTCTTCGTCGTCGCCAACTCCCTGCGGCTCCGCCGCTTCCAGCCACATCGCGAGGCCACATGAGCGCCAACGTCAATCCGGGCTACATCGCCGACAAGGACGCCCTCTCCGCCAGGCTCAAGCGGATCGAGGGCCAGGTGCGGGGGATCGAGCGCATGGTCGAGGACGAGCGCTACTGCATCGACATCCTCACGCAGATCAGCGCCGTCCAGGCCGCGCTCGACAAGGTCGGGCTGCGGCTGCTCGAGCAGCACGCGGCGCACTGCGTGATCGGTCCGGACGACGCCGGCGTGCGGGCCGAGAGGACGGGCGAGATGATGGCCGCGGTCGCGCGCCTGATGGGCCGCTCCTAGGCCGAGCCGTGCGGCACGGCCACGACCATGGGGGCTGGTCGCCCGAGGCGCTCGCGCTCGCGGCGACCGTGCACTGCCTGACCGGCTGTGCGATCGGCGAGGTGCTCGGCATGGTGCTCGGCACCGCGTTCGGCTGGAGCAACGGCGCCACCGTCGTGGCCTCGATCCTGCTCGCGTTCCTGTTCGGCTACGGCCTCACGAGCCTGCCGCTCGTGCGCTCCGGGCTGCCGCTGCGGCAGGTCGTGCCGCTCGCGCTCGCGTCCGACACGCTCTCGATCGCGACCATGGAGATCGTCGACACGCTGATCGTGCTCCTCATCCCCGGCGCGCTCGACGCCGGTCTCGGCGACCCGCTGTTCTGGGGCAGCCTGGCCGTGGCGCTCGTGCTCGCGGGCGGCGCGGCGTACCCGGTCAACCGCCGCCTGATCGCGCGCGGCAAGGGCCACGCCCTGCTGCACGGGCAGCACTGAGCGGACATCCTGCGCGGGCGCCGGACCGGCATCCGGCGCCGCCCACCCGTCCGCGCGGCGAGAATCGCAGCGTGAGCAGGCCGTGAGCGACTCGATCTCGGCGTTCGGCGATGCGGTCGCGGCGTTCGGCGACCGCCTCGGGGACACGCACCCGCTGCCCCTCGTGGTCGCGCTCATCCTCCACACGCTCAGCCTGATGGTGCGGGCCCGCGTCTGGCGCGGCATCCTCCGCTCCGCCTTCCCCGGGCGTCCGCTCAGCGCCGCGGGCGCGTTCTGGGCCTACACCGCCGGCGTGGGCGCGAACGCCCTCGCGCCGATGCGCGGCGGCGACGTCGTGCGGATCTACGCCGTCCGGCGACTGATTCCCGGTGCGAGCATCGCGACCATCGTCGCGACGCTGCTCGCCGAATCGATCTTCGGCCTCGTCGTGGTGGTGGCCCTCGCCGCGTGGGCGGTGTCGAGCGGCGGCCTGCCGCCACTCGTCAAGCTCCCCGACGCGAAGGCGTTCGAGTTCAGCTTCTACGCCGCGCATCCCGTGCTCGTCGCAACGGCCGCCGTCGTCTTGATCGCTGCGGGGCTCGTGCTGCTGCGCCTCGCCGAGCGCCGCGTGCGCGAGCTCTCGCGGCACATCGCCGACGGCTTCCGCGTGATCCGGCCGGCGCGCAGCTTCCTCCGCATCGTCGCGCTGCCTCAGGTCTTCGACTGGATCCTCCGCGCTGCGACGGCGTACGCGCTGCTGAGCGCGTTCGGGATCCACGCCTCGGTGCGCGCCGCGATCCTCGTGCTCGTCGTCGACTCGGTCGCCACCGCCATCCCGTTCACGCCCGGGGGCGCGGGGGCGCAGCAGGCGCTGCTCGCCTTCGCGCTCGGGGCGACGGCGAGCCAGTCCCAGATCCTCGCGTTCTCCGTCGGCAACCAGGCCGTGATCACGCTCGCCAACATCGCGCTCGGCGTGGTCGCCCTGCTGCGGGTGTTCGGGCATCTCGATCTCGGGCGCCTGCGCCGCGAGGCCGCCCGCTGAGGGCGGGCATCAGCGCGGCAGCAGGAACCCGGACTTCGTCTCGTTGCCGACGAGGTCGACGGCACGCACGCGCAGGATCGCGCTGCGGCCGCGCTGCGCGAACAGCTTGACGCGCACGCGCGCCGCCGGCGCGAGCGCATGCCAGCGGCCCGGGTGCCCGCCGACCTCGACGCGGTAGCGCAGCGATACGAGACCGGAACCGCGCTCGCGCACCTCGAGCACGGCCGCGATGTGGTTGCCCTGACGCGAGCCGCTGGCGCGCACCGCCGGCGCCGTGCGGTCGAGGGGCAGGACGACGGGTCGCGCGGGGCCCCAGTTGCCGGCGGCGTCGCGCGCACGCACGTAGAGCCCGTGGCGCCCGTCGACGAGTTGCCGGACATGGCGCGCGCCGAGCATCCCCGAGAGCGTCGCGGTGCTCGCGTCCACCGGAGTCGCCGTGAGTGCGAGCGGCGCGGTCGGGGCTCCGCGCAGCGAGATGAACGCGCTCGCCGTGAGACCGGCGCTGGTGCCGCCGCCGCGCTCCTGCGCGCGACCCGAGAGCACGACGCCCGGGTGCGCGGCATCCTTCGACCAGGTCGCGCCGACCTCGACGCTCGGGCCCGCGTGGTCGGCGCCGGCGAGCAGGGCGGCGGCGTGCACGACGTCGACGACGCCCGCCCCGGTGTCCTGGTCGGCGCCGGGCGCGCCCACGTCGCGCGCACCTCGCACGAGCGCATCGATGATGGCAGCGGGCGTGGCACCGGGGTACATCGCGGTCAAGAGCGCGACGGCGCCCGTCACCTGGGGCGCGGCGAATGACGTGCCCGAGACGATGGTGGCGCCGCCCGGGCCCGCGATCGCGATCTGCTCGCCGTAGGCGGCGAGGGTCGGGAAGACCGCGTTGTTGCACGGCGACGGGCCGCGCCCCGAGAACGGGGACACGACGTCGGTGCTCGAGACGCTGCCGACCGCGACGGCCCCGGGCGCCGAGGCCGGGCTGGCGCCGGTGCCCGCTCCCGGGCCGGCGTTGCCCGCGGCGAAGACCGGCACGATCCCGGCGGCGCGCAGCGCGGCGAGATCGCCGTCGAACTCGCTCTCGCAGCGGCCCGGGCCGCCGTCGTCCCACGACCCGTTGACCACATTCGGGACATCGTCGGTTCTCGGGTTCCCGTCGGGATCGAGCGCCCACTCGAACGCCCGGTGCACCGCGCTCGTCGTGCTGCGCCCGCCGTCGCTGAAGACGCGCGCGGCCAGGATGCGCACGTCCGGCGCCATGCCCACGACGATCTGCGCGACGTCGGTGCCGTGCGCGCGCGCGTCCTCCTCGAACGGGGTCGTGTGCTGGCCGTAGGGATCGAACCACGCGCCGCGCGCCGTCGAGAGCTGCGGGAAGCTCGGGTCGAGCCCCGTGTCGAGCACCGCGACGACGGCGCCGCGCCCGGTCTGCCCCTGCGCCCACAGCTGCGGGGCGCCCGTCGCGGCCACGCTCGCGCCCGGGTCGGCCGCGGCCGCGGGGGCGACCGCTGCGGGCTCGATCCGGAGCGTGCGGTCGGGCGCGATGCCCTGGACGTCGGCGCGTTGCCGCAGCCGCGCCAGCAGGCGCGGCCCGGCGTGCAGCGCGATCGCGTCGTCGATCCAGAGCGGCTGCACGTCGCTCGCCTGGCCGCGCCGCACGGCCGCGCGCAGGAAGCGCATGAGCGGCGCCTGGTCGCGCTGCGCCCGCCGGCGCAGGGCGGCCGCGACCTGGCCGGGCGCCAGGGGTGCGAGCGCGATCGGCGTGGGCCGGAGCCGGACGATCACGGCGGAGCGCGCCTCGCGCGCGGACGCGGGAGCGGCCAGCGCGAGCCCGGCCGCGAGCACGAGCGCGACGTGCGCGGCGGCGCGCTTCACGCCTGCCGCCGGAACGTCTCGATGCGGGTCGCGCGCCCCGTCGCGGGGTCGCACTCGACGAGCGCGCCCTCGAGCCGTACGTCGCCGAGCGCCGGCTCGGAGCGCGCGGGCAGCTGCGTGAGGAAGCGGCGCAGCGCGATCTCGCTGCGGACGCCGATCACGGAGTCGTGGGGGCCGGTCATGCCGCAGTCGGTCAGGTAGGCGGTGCCGTCCCACAGCGACGGGTCGTTCGTCTGGACGTGCGTGTGCGTGCCGAGCACCGCCGTGACCCTGCCCGCGAGGTGGCGCCCCATGGCGACCTTCTCGCTGGTCGCCTCGGCGTGGAAGTCGACGAGCACGACCGGCGCCTGCGCCCGGGCTTCGGCGGCGATCGTCGCCGCGATCTCGAACGGGCTGCACGAGGGCTCGGGATGCACGAACAGGCGCCCCATCAGGTTGACGACGGCAACGCGCGTGCCGCCGCGGGCCTCCACGATCGCACTGCCGCGGCCGGGATTGGTCGCGAGGTAGTTGGCCGGCCGCACGATGCGGGGCTCGCGATCGAGATAGCTGCCGAAGCCGCGCTGGTGCCAGGTGTGGTTGCCGAGCGTGATGCAGTCGACGCCGCTCGCGAGGATCTTGTCGGCGAGGCGGTCGGTGATGCCGGCGCCGTCGGCGGCGTTCTCGCCGTTCGCGACGACGAGGTCGAGATCGAGCTCCTCGCGCAGGCGGGGCACGAGCGACTCGACCGCTTCGCGACCGGGGCGTCCGAAGATGTCGGCGATGAACAGCAGCCGCACCGCGGGGACCAGCTTCGTTACTGCATCGCCGGCGCGGCGGCCGGCTCGACGCGGATGCTCGCGCCGTTCCCGGCGTCCGAGACGTAGTGCGACAGCACCGGCTGGCTGGCGCCGGCCACGTCGATCACGGCGCCGAGCTTGGTGCGGCCGCCCGTGACCTGCTGGCCCACCCGCAGCGTCGGCTTGCCGAGCGGGCCCATCGCGAGCGCGATCGGCGCGATCTCGACGACGTAGGAGGGGTCGGACGAGGGGCTGATCGCGATCTCCTGGCCGTAGTGCGTCGCATCGCCGTTGAGCACGTACGGGGTGATCGAGACGACCTGGCCGTCCGCGGGCGCGTAGACCGCGGTGCCGGCCGGCGCGCCGACGTCGACGCCCTGGGTCGAGCCGGAGTCGACGTCGTAGCCGAGGCCGCCGCCGTCGTCGCCGAACACGCCGTTCCACATCCGCGTCAGCAGCCCGGCGTTGCTCTGATGGCCGACGGGCGTGAGCGAGATCGCGTTCGAGCCCTCGTAGCGATGGAAGACGACGCCCGTGATCACGGCCTGGTTGATCGGCACCATCAACTGCAGCGATCCGCGCGTCGCGAGCGTCTGCGGGGCGGGAGCGCCCGCCAGCGCGGCGCGGTCGGAGAGGGGGCGCGACTCGGCAGGAGCCGTCGGGCCGCTGGCGAACGTCGTCGTGAGACCGATGGCTGCCGCTGTCAGCAGGGCCAGCGCCAGTCCGAGCCGCCGCCGCCGGATCCGCGCGCGTTGGGCTCGGCGGGAGCCGGGCCGGCGTGCGGGCAGGGGCCTGCCGTGGGCAGTAGCTGCCATTCACCGGACGGTACAGCATGCGCCTCATGGTGTCGAGGCAACACTAGGAGATCACACTGACCGATCAGCAAGAAAACGCGGCGCTTCCGGCACCCAAGGCTCGTGCCCTCGGGAGCCCCGTGCTGCTGATCCCGCGCTGGATCCAGCTGGTCGCGCTGCCGATCTTCCTGCTCTTCGGGTGGATCTTCGCAAGCGACGTCAAGCACGCGCTGTTCGTGTTCCTGATCTCGGGCATCATCGCCATGCTGCTCAACCCGCTCGTCTCGGCGCTGAGCTCGCTGCACATCCCGCGCGGCCTCGCCGTGCTCGTGGTCTACGTCTCGCTCGCCGCCACGATCGTCGGCGCCGTCGGGCTCGCAGGGGTCGCCGCGGTCGGCCAGGTGACCTCGGCGAGCGACGCGATCACGAAGGAGTTCACGAAGCAGCCGGGCCAGAAGAAGTCGTCGGCCGAGCGCCGCGTCGACCGCTTCCAGCATTGGCTCGACGCGCGTGGTCTGAGCCGCGTGCACGTCAAGGACATCGGCAACCGGCTCGTCCAGAACATCCAGAAGAAGGGCGTCGACAGCTACGCCAAGCGCGCCGTCGACATCGGCCAGCAGGTCGCGGCGCAGGTCGTCCAGGGCGTGATCGAGCTGCTCCTGATCATCGTGATCTCGATCTACCTCCTCCTCGACGCGCCCCGCATATCACGCAACATCGACCGCGTGTTCCCGCCTGGTCCCGACGGGATCAGCCTCGGGCCTCAGGTGCAGAAGGGCCTGATCCGCTACGTGCGCGGGCAGGCCACGGTCTCGCTGCTGATCGGCGCGAGCTCGGGCATCGGCGTCGAGATCCTCTCGCTCACCGGCGTCTGGCCGGGCGGCAGCTCGTACGCGCTGATCCTCGGCCTGTGGGCGATGGCGACCGAGGTCATCCCGTACGTCGGCCCCATCCTGGGAGCGCTGCCCGCGCTCGTGCTGGCCGCGATCGACTCGCCCTACACCGCGCTCTGGGTCGGGCTCTTCTACCTCGGCATCCATCAGCTCGAGGGCCACGTGGTCGTGCCGCGCGTGATGGGACAGGCGCTCGGTGCGCATCCCCTGCTCGTGATCTTCGCGCTCGTCGCCGGCGCCGAGCTGTACGGCATCTTCGGCGCGCTGCTCGCGCTGCCGCTGCTCGCGATGGGCCGCGAGATCCTGATCTTCCTGCACCGCCGTATCCAGCTCGAGCCCTGGCCGTCGAGCGGCCTCGCAGGCGGCGGCCTCGACATCACCGTGCCCGTCCGCATCGAGCCCGAACCACCCGCGCCCGCATGAGCGGAGCTACCCCGCTGATCGCCTGCGCGGGGTTGACGAAGAGCTTCGGCGGGCGGCGGGTCCTCGGTCCGGTCGATCTCGCGCTGCACTCCGGCGACCGGCTCGCGCTGCTCGGGCCCAACGGCGCGGGCAAGACGGTGCTGTTGTCGCTGCTCGCGGGCTCGCTCGAGGCCGACAGCGGCAGCGTGCAGCGCCCGGCCGCGCTCGAGATCGGCGTCGTGCCGCAGCGCCTGGCGCTCTACCGCCGGCTGAGCGCGCGCGAGAACCTCGATCTCTTCGCCCGCCTCGCGCGCGTGCCCGAGCCCGAGGCCGAGCTCGCCGAGCTGGTCGCCGAGGTGGGCCTCGGCGATGCCGTCGACCGGCCCGTCGAGCGCCTCTCGCTCGGCCAGGCGCAGCGCGTCAACGTGGCCATGGGGCTGATCGGGCGGCCGCGCGTCGTGCTGCTCGACGAGCCGACCGCCGCGCTCGATCCCGGGCACCGGCTGGAGCTGTGGGACATGCTCGAGCGCGTCAGAGCGCGCGGCGGCGCGGTCGCATTCGCGACCCAGAACGTCGAGGAGGCGCGCGTCGCCGCCGATCGCGTGCTCGTCCTCGTCGACGGCTCCTGCGCCTTCGCGGGCCTGCAGGAGGCGTTCTGGAACGAGGCGGGGGCGCGCGAGGAGGCCGGCGGCCACGAGCGCGCGTTCGTCGCGTTCGTCGAGCGGGTGCGGGCTGCGGCGTGAATCGCTTCGGGCTGCTGCTGCGCAAGGACCTGCTGCTGCTCGCGCGCTCGCGGCCGCTCCTGGCCGTGCTCGTGATGTATCCGCTCGTGCTCTCGCTGCTCGTCGGCGGGGTGCTCGGCGGCGAGGGGGCGCGCCCGCGCGTCGCGTTCGTGAACGAGGACTCGATCCCGGACATCGTCCACGTCGGCGACCGCTCGTTCGACTTCGGGCGCATCGTGCGCGAGGCCGGCAAGCGCGTCGAGCTCGTGAAGATGAGCAGGGCGCGCGCGCGGACGGCGCTCGCACACGGCGACGTCGTCGCCGCGATCGTGGTGCCGCGCGGCTTCGTCTCCGACCTGGAGTCGCTGATCGTCAGCCCGAGCGTGCTGCTGCTGACCAATCGCAACGCGTACGAGGAGCGCATCCTGCGCGAGACGCAGTCGTTCATCTACACGCTCAACACCGAGGTTCAGACGGAGTACATCCGCTCCAACAGCCACTTCCTCGACATCCTCGTCCGCGGCGGCCACGCCAAGGCGCTCGGCCGGACATACAACGTGCTGGGCCTGGCCGAGACCCAGAGGCGCATCGAGGCGGTGCAGGCGGAGCTGCCGGCCGGCAGCCCGGCCCGCGAGCAGCTGCAGTCGGTCACGGACTTCGCCGGCCAGGCCTCGGCGGCGCTCGGCCTCGCGCACCAGGCGCTTGCCTCCACGGCGCACCCGGTGCGGCTCGTGAAGCGCTCCACGAGCGGCCGCTCCTACCTGCTCGGATCGCAGGTGCAGAGTTACGGCCTCGGCATCTCGCTGGCGTTCGTCACGCTGCTCCTGGGCGCCGCGGTACTGACGCTCGAGCGCGACGAGAACGTGCTCGCGCGCCTGCTCCGCAGCGGCGCACGCCCCGCGCTGCTCGTCGCCGAGAAGGTCGCGCTGTGCGCGATCGCGGGCGCGGTGCTCGGGATGCTGCTCGCGCTCGGCTTCGGCGCCGCGGCCGAGATCTCCTCGTCGGGTGCGGCCTGGAGCCGCATTCCGCTCCTGCTCGTCCCGCTGGCCGCGGCCGGAGCCGCGTTCGGCGCGCTCGGCTGCGTCGTCGGCGCCGCGGCCCGCGACCTGCGCGCGGCATCGCTGGTGGGCGTCGCGCTCGTCACGCCGATCGTGCTGGTCGGGCTCGTGCCGCGCACCGTCTCGCCGCTCGCGGCCGGCATCTCCGAGCTGCTCCCGTTCGCTCCGGCCGCGCGCGCGTTCGGCGCGACGCTGTTCGATGCCGCGCCGCTCTCGCGCGCGCTCGCGGCAAGCGGGCACCTCGTGCTGCTGACGGGTGCGCTGGGCGCGGCCGCGGTGGCGTTGTTCAGGCGCTTCCAGAACTGACGACCACGCCGCGCGGCTCCGGCGCCAGCGGCAGGACGCGCGCGCCGGGCGCGAGCGCGCCGATGCGCTCGGCGATCGCGCCGGCCGCATCCGAGCGCACCCACAGGAGCGTGCTCGGGCCCGCGCCCGAGAGCGTGCAGCCGAACGCCTCGAGCGTCGCGAGCTGCTCCTGGACACGGCAGAAGAGCGGCGTGAGCCGCGCGCGATCGGGCTGGTGCAGGCGATCCTCGAGCGCGCGCGGCAGCACGCCGAGCTCGCCGCTCGTGAGAGCGTGCACGAGCAGCGCCGTTCGCTGCAGGCTGTAGACGGCGTCGGCGCGCGGCACGTCGGGGCGCAGCGACTTGCGCGACTCGGGGGTTCCGAGCACGTCCGCGGGGACGATCAGGACGAACGCGAGCCCGGCCGGCGGCTCGATGCGGCGGACGAGAGGCGCATCGCCGTCGAGCGCGACGGTGAACCCGCCGGCGATCGCCGCGGCGACGTTGTCGGGATGCCCCTCGATCGGCGCCGCCAGCGCCATCAGATCGTCCGTGCCGTGCGGACGGCCCTGGAGCGCCAGGCCCGCCGCCAGCCCCGCGACGATCGCCGCGCTCGACGAGCCCGTGCCCGACTGCAGCGGCACCTCGTTGCGCATGCGGAAGGCGAGGCCGTCGAGCGGCCCGTCCCAGACCTCGGCGAAGGAGCGCACGACGAGGTTGGATGCGTCGCACGGGAGCGTCTCGGCGCCCTCGCCGCGCACGCTGACCGCCAGCGGCCCGGGCCGCCGCTCGACCTCGACGACGTTGCGCAGCGGGAGCGCGACGGCGAGGCAGTCGTAGCCCGGCCCGAGATTGGCCGACGACGCCGGCACGCTGACGGTGATGCGCTCCACCACCGGAGTATGGTCGGGTCAGAGGGTCGTGAGCGTCGACGCCCGCAGGTGGGGCAGGCCCGCGAGGTCGAGGCTCGTCACGCGCACGACGATGTGCTTGCCGCGCACGGCTGCGCCGGGCACGATCGCCGTGCCCTGCCCGCTCACCGTGCAGCGGAACGGCACCGGCTTGGCGCCCGGCAGCGCGGCCGTGACGGTGCCCGTCACGCTCGGGTTCGAGGGCAGGCAGACGATGGCCACCTTGAGGCCGCGCGCCGTCGCCGTGGCCGCGACGGCCGTCGCCGAGAGGGCGCGGGCGAGCGGCGTGGCGACGACCACGAACGTGCGCTGCGCGGTGTTGCCGGCGGCGTCGTGCACGAGCACCGTGACGTGGAAGGTGCCCGCGCGCGCATAGGCGTGCCGCACGGTCGCGCCGCTCTCGCTCGTGCCGTCGCCGTAGCGCCAGGTCACGTCGGTGATCAGCGACCACGTGTCGCTCGCGCGCACGGAGAAGGGCCCGAGCACGCCGATCCCGACCTTCTTGGGGTTGGCCAGCGCGAGCACGCGCGGCAGGCCGTGATCGGTGCCCGAGGCGAAGATCACGCTCCCCTCGACCCACAGCGCGAGCGCGCCCAGGGAGCCCATCACGAGCTGCGGCGAGCCGACCGGGTCGGTCAGGCCGGTGCGCACGGTCTGCGTCGTCCACGGCGTCGCCGCCGCCGGGCGCTCGAGCACGTCGGCGCCCGAGCGCTGCAGGTCGCCCGTACCCGTCGTCTCGGTGACGATCGCCGAGGCCGCGGTGGAGTCGGCCAGCGCCAGGCTCTCGAGCGTCGTCGCGGCGCTCGGCAGCGCCGTCGAGGCGGCCGTGGCGAGTCCGGCGGCCGACCACTCCGAGGTGCGCAGCACGGGCAGGCCGGACACGTCGATCCAGGCCAGCAGCACGCCCGCGCCGGCCGGAGAGGCGGCGACCCGCGGCGTGCGGCCGGTCGTCGCGACGGTCTGCGCGGCCGCGAACGCGCCCGCCGCCGGCCGCAGCGACGTGCGCACGCGCCCGTCGGACACGCTCCAGACCGCGTAGGCGTTGCCGGTCGCGTCGACGGCGAGGCCGAGGTCGGCGCAGGCCACGACAGCCCCCGGGTCGAGCGCCACCGGCGCCTCCCATGCCCCGGCGGCGGAGCGCACGGCCGCATAGGGCCGCGGTACGTCGCCGGCCGCCGGGCCCTGGCCCAGGAAGAGCAGGACGGCGCTGCCGTCCGGCAGCGGCGACAGGTGCAGTTGCTGCACGAGCGTGACGCCGGCGGGCAGCACGACGTCGCCCGCGGGCGACCAGCCGCCGGCGGCGGCGCGGGCCGCGCTCGAGATCGCCATCGGCGATTGCGCGACGGCATAGGCGGCGAGCGCGCTGCCGTCGGCGTGCAGGGCCGCGGCGGCCTCCGTGATCGGGGCCGTGGTGGCCGCGGCCTGCTCGGGCCCCCCGACCGCGGTCCCGCTGACGGACGCGGCCACGAGCGTGGCCCCGGTGCCCTGCTGGGCATGCAGGAGGACGAGCGCGCGCGCACCCACCGCGACGGCGTCGTCGGGCACGGCGAGCGTCGAGCTCATGGCGATCGCGCGCGGCGCCGCGAAGGCCTTGCCCGGGGCGCGCGTCGCGGCGCGCACCGTCCCGCTCTCGCTCCAGGCCGCGACCGCGGTGCCGTCGGCCTCGATCGCGAGGCGGGGGAGGTCGGCGCTGCCGTTCGCCACCGCGGGTGCAACACGGACGGGCGACCAGACGCCGCCGGCCGCCCACGCCGAGGAGGGCGAGAGCGCGAGCAGGGCCGTCGCGACCAGAAGCCTGCGCAGACGCATCGCCGCAGTCTAGACACCCATTCGCCCGGCACCTTGGACGGCCGCGCGCTCGTGTGTAGCATCGGCGCGAGACACCCATTTTCTTCGAGTTGGAGGAGGGACGCGTGGGACGCACCATTGGCCTGACCGTCAACGGCAGGCGCGTCGAGGAAGACGTCGAACCCCGCCTGCTGCTCGTGCAGTTCCTGCGTGACCGGCTCGGGTTGACGGGCACGCACGTCGGCTGTGACACCTCGTCCTGCGGCGCCTGCACGGTGCACATCGACGGCGAGGCCGTCAAGTCGTGCACGGTGCTCGCGGTGCAGGCCGACGGCGCCGAGGTGACCACGATCGAGGGCCTCGCGCAGGACGGCGAGCTGCATCCCGTGCAGCGCGCGTTCCACGAGCAGCACGCGCTCCAGTGCGGCTACTGCACGCCGGGCATGATCATGAGCGCGGCCTACCTGCTCGAGCAGAACCCGAATCCCAGCGAGGGAGAGGTGCGCCTCGGGCTCGAGGGCAACCTCTGCCGCTGCACCGGGTACCAGAACATCGTCGACGCCGTGCTCGCCGCGGCGAAGGGGTAGAGCGATGGCTGTCACCGCAAGCGAATCGGGCATCGGCGCGTCGGTCCTGCGCAAGGAAGACGCGCCGCTGATCACGGGGCAGGGCCGGTATGTCGACGACATCAGGCTCCCCGGAATGGCCTACGCCGCGTTCGTGCGCTCGCCGCACGCGCATGCGCACGTCCGCAGCATCGACACGTCGGCCGCCGAGGCGATGCCGGGCGTCGTCAAGGTCTTCACCCACGCCACCCTCGGGCTCGAGGCCGGCGTTCCGTGCGCGTCCAACCCGTTCGGCAACGCCGCGCAGCCGAAGCGCCCGATCCTCGCCGAGGACAAGGTGCGCATGGTCGGCGAGCTCGTCGCCCTGGTCGTCGCCGAGACCCAGGCGACCGCACGCGACGCGGCCGACCGCGTCGTCGTCGACTACGACCCCCTGCCCGTCGTCATCGACGCCGAGAACGCGGGCAAGCCCGGCGCGCCGCAGCTGCACGAGGAGGCGCCCGCCAACCACTGCCTGACGATCGAGCACAAGACCGAGGGCTTCGACGAGGTCTTCGACGCCGCGCCCGTCAAGGTCTCGCTCACGATCGACAACCAGCGCCTCACGGCGGTCCCGCTCGAGCCGCGCGGCGTGGTGGCCGACTGGATCTCCTCGAGCGACGAGCTGACGTTCTACACGTCGACCCAGGTGCCGCACTTCGTGCGCACGTTCGTGTCCGCGGTCTGCGGCATCCCCGAGTCGAAGGTGCGCGTGATCGCGCCGGACGTCGGCGGGGGCTTCGGCTCGAAGATCGACGTCTACGCCGAGGAGTTCGCGCTGGCACAGGCCTCGCGGCTCGCCGGCCGGCCCGTCAAGTGGATCGAGACGCGCACCGAGAACATGGTGGCCACGGTCGCCGGGCGCGACCAGCTCCAGACGGCCACGCTCGCGGCCGACAGCGACGGTCGCATGCGCGCGCTGCGCGTGCACCTGCTGCAGGACTGCGGGGCCTACCTGGGGACGCTCACGCCCAGCATCGCCCACCTGACCGTGATCATGGTGCCGGGCGCGTACGACCTGCAGCACGTCGACATCAAGCTCGACGAGGTGTTCACCAACACGACGCCCACCGACGCGTACCGCGGCGCCGGCCGTCCCGAGGCGGCGCACCTGATCGAGCGGCTCGTCGACCGCCTGGCGGACGAGCTCGGCCTCGACGCCGCCGAGGTCCGGCGCCTCAACTTCGCGACCGAGTTCCCCTACACCACGGCCACGGGCCTCTCGTACGACTCGGGCAACTACGCCGGGGCGCTCGACAAGGCGATCGAGATGTCCGGCTACGCCGGCTTCGAGGCGCGCCGGGCCGAGGCCGCGGCGCGCGGCAACTACCGCGGCATCGGCCTCTCGACCTGGGTCGAGATCTGCGGTCTGGCGCCGTCCGCCGTGACGAAGGCGATCGGCATCGGCGCGGGCGGCTGGGAGTCGTCGATCGTGCGCCTGCACCCGACCGGCTCGGCGACCGTGATCACGGGCTCGTCGGCGCACGGGCAGGGGCACGAGACGTGCTGGTCGCAGATCGTCGAGAGCGAGCTCGGCATCCCGTTCGACCAGGTCGAGGTCGTCCACGGCGACACCGGGCAGTCCCCCTACGGCCTCGGCACCTACGGCTCGCGCTCCCTGGCGGTCGGTGGCACGGCGCTGTCCCTGACCTGCGAGAAGGTGCGCGACAAGGCGCGCCTGATCGCGGCACACCTGCTCGAGTGCTCTGCCGACGATCTCGAATGGGAGGCGGGCCGCTGGCAGGTGAAGGGCTCGCCGGATCGCGCCAAGTCGATCCAGGAGCTGGCCTACGCCGCCTGGGCCGGGGACTCGATGCCGGCCGGCGTCGAGCCGAACCTCGAGGCGACGACGTTCTACGACCCGCCCAACTTCACGTTCCCCTTCGGCGCGCACGTCGCCGAGATCGAGATCGACGGCGAGACCGGCAAGATCGTGATCGAGCGCTACACCGCCGTCGACGACTGCGGCAACGTGATCAACCCGATGATCGTCGAGGGCCAGATCCACGGCGGCATCGTGCAGTCGATCGCGCAGGCGCTCTACGAGGAGACGGTCTACGACGAGAGCGGGCAGATCCTCACCGGCACGCTCGTCGACTACATGATCCCCTCGGCGGCCGAGGTCCCGCGCATGGACTCGGCTCGCACCGTCACGCCGTCGCCCTCGAATCCGCTGGGAGTCAAGGGCATCGGCGAGGCAGGCACGATCGCGGCCACCGCGTGTGTCGTCAACGCGGCGGTGGACGCGCTCTCCGGTCTCGGCATCCGGCACCTGGAGATGCCGATGCAGCCGGCGCGCGTGTGGGAGGCCATCCAGAAGGCGAAGGCGGGCAGCTGATGATCCCCGAGGCATTCACCTACGAGAGCGCGGGGACGGTGGCCGAGGCGCTCGAGCACATGGGCCGCGGCGCGCTGCCGCTGGCCGGCGGCCATTCGCTCGTGCCGGCGCTCAAGCTGCGGCTGTCGGCGCCGGACGCGCTCGTCGACATCGCGAGGATCCCCGAGCTCTCGGGCATTCGCGTCGATGGCGGCGTGCTCGTGATCGGCGCCTGCACGCGCCACGCGGCCGTCGCGGCGAGCGCCGAGGTGGCCGCGAACGCGGCCGCGCTGTCCGCGGCTGCGGGCGGGATCGGAGACCAGCAGGTGCGCAACCGCGGCACCATCGGCGGCTCGCTCGCGCAGTCCGATCCGCACGGCGACCTGCCGGCCGTCGTGCTGGCGCTGGGCGCCGAGATCGTCGTGCAGGGCGCGTCCGGGACGCGCTCGATCGCAGCCGACGAGTTCTTCGTCGACTACTACACGACCGCCCTCGCGGAGGGCGAGCTGATCACGGAGATCCGCATTCCGGGCGGTCAGTCGCAGGGGGCGTACGTCAAGTTCAGCCGGCGCGCCCAGGACTGGGCGATCATCGGCGCCGCGGTCTCGAAGGGCGCGGGCGGCTGGCGGGTCGGGCTGTGCGGCGCGGGCGCGACCGCACTGCGCGCGCCCGGCGTCGAGGCGGCCCTGGCCTCCGGCTCCTCGGCGGCGGACGCCGCCGCGCGCGCCGGCGAGGGCATCGAGCCGAGCTCGGGCCTCGACGGTTCGACCGAGTACAAGCGCCACCTCGCGGGCGTGATGGTGCGCCGCGCGCTCGAGTCGGCCGGCGCCTAGAACAGCCAACGGCGCAACATTGGGGTCAGACCCCAATGTTGCGCCGTGGCGCCGGATCCGTGCAAAGTTGGGGTCAGACCCCAACTTTGCGTCGACGCGCGCCGGTTCCCGGCTACCATCGGCCGCCGTGGCGGTGATCGAGCTCGCGGCGGCGACGGTGCGTCGCGCCCATCCCGACACGCACCAGCGCCGCATCGTCATGGGCCCGCTCGACCTGCGCGTCGAGGCGGGGGAGCACTGGGTCGTGCTGGGCCCGAACGGCGCCGGCAAGACGAGCCTCCTGCTGCTCGCAGCGGCCGTCGAGCACCCCTATTCCGGGACGGTGACGGTGCTCGGCGGGCGGCTCGGGCACGTCGACATCCGCGAGGTGCGCGAGCACATCGGCTTCCTGCAGGGCCGCCTCGTCGACGAGTACTCGCCGTGGACGAGCGTGCTCGACGTCATGCTCGGCGGCGCGACGGGGACGATCCTCGTGCGCGAGGAGCTGCTCACCGACCGCCGACCGGGCGCGCGCCGTCACGCTGCTCGGGCGCTTCGGCTGCGCGGGGCGCGAGCAGCAGCGCTTCGGCTCGCTCTCCGAGGGCGAGCGCAGGCGCGTGCTCGTCGCCCGCGCGCTCATGAACGAGCCGCCGCTGCTCCTGCTCGACGAGCCGACTGCGAGCCTCGACCTGCCCGGGCGCGAGACCGTGATCGGGGCGCTCGAGCGGCTGGCGGCCGACGAGCCCTCGCTCGCGACGGTCACGGTCGTCCACCACGTCGAGGACATACCGGCCTGCGCCACGCACGCGCTCCTCATGCGCGAGGGCGCGAGCGTGGCGCAGGGTCCGATCGCAGAGGCGCTGACGCCGGCGACGCTGTCGGCTGCGTTCGGGCTTCCGGTCGAGCTGCACCGCCTGGGACGGCGGCTCGCAGCGACCGTTACTACTTCGTGACGACCTTCGCGAGCTTCGCCGGCCTCAGCACGGTGATCTTCTTCGTGCCGAGCGTCCAGATCAGCGCGACCGTGAGCTTGGCGCTGGTCTTCCTGAGCTTGAGGACGGTCGTCTTGGCGCTGATCGAGCCCTTGGCGAGGATTCGCGCGCCCTTGCGCAGCTGGATGCTGCTCTTGAGCTTGACGGTCGAGGTGACGCGTACCTTGCCGGCGGGCAGCCACCGGAGCGTGAACGCGGGCTTGCGGGTGCGATCGCGGCGCATCGCCGCCTTGATGTTGCGGGGCACGTTCGGCGAGTACGTGTTCACGTCCGGGCCGAGCAGCTTGAGCGCCGCCGAGTAGCACGGCTGCGGGTAGTACTCCGCGATGCTGCCCTTGAAGCCGGCCTTCGCGATCGTGTGCGCGCAGTCGGCGAGCGCGGTCGAGGGGAGGACGAGCACGGCCGCGCCGATGACCGCGCCGAGCAGGGTTCTGGATCGCTGATGGAGTTTGAACATGGGTTTGAGGGTAGCCCACGACCCCCCGCAGCCCCCCATGTCTCACGGAACCCTTACCGGATCCTTGCGAAGACACCCGAGGCCCCCGACCGGGGGATCCCACCGTTCCATCGCCCTATGCTGCGGCGCATGAGCGCTGTCCAGCCCGCCTCGATCGACGACCTGAGCGCCGCCCTCGGCGAGCGTTCCTACCTCGCCGACCGCGGCCTCGCGACCGTGTTGCACGTGGCGCTCAAGCTCGGCAAGCCGCTGCTGCTCGAGGGCGAGGCGGGGGTCGGCAAGACCGAGGTCGCGAAGACGCTCGCCGACGTGCTGGGCGCCCGCCTGATCCGGCTCCAGTGCTACGAGGGCATCGACGTCGCGCACGCGCTCTACGACTGGAGCTACGCGCGCCAGATGCTCTACATCCGCACGCTCGAGGCGGCCGGCGACGCCAGCGAGGCGCTCAAGGAGGTCTTCGGGCGCGACTTCCTGGTGCGGCGGCCGCTGCTCGACGCGATCGAGTACGACGACGTCGTGCCGCCCGTGCTGCTGGTCGACGAGATCGATCGCGCCGACGGCGAGTTCGAGGCGTTCCTGCTCGAGCTGCTCTCCGATTTCCAGATCACGATCCCCGAGATCGGCACGATCTCCGCCAAGCAGCGCCCGGTCGTGATCCTGACCTCGAACCGCACGCGCGAGCTGCACGACGCGCTCAAGCGGCGCTGCATCTACCACTGGATCGGCCACCCGTCGCTGGAGCGCGAGATCGCGATCGTGCGCGCCCGCGTGCCCGGCGTGCCCGAGGTGCTGGCCGCCGAGGCGGCCGCCTTCGTCGAGCGGCTGCGCACGCTCGATCTCGCCAAGGCCCCGGGCGTCGCCGAGACGATCGACTGGACGCAGGCGCTCGTCGCGCTCGGCCAGCTCGAGCTCGACGCCGACATCGTGGACTCCACGCTCGGCTCGGTGCTGAAGTACCACGAGGACCTGCAGCGTGTGCGCGACCACGGCCTGCAGCAGCTGCTCGCAGAGGCCCGCGAGGCCGCTGCCCGCGCGGGCTGACCGAGGGCGCACCGCATCGCGGGAGTGCGCGCGGTGGAGTCCGCGGTTGCACTACTACGCATCGTGCACTAGCATCCACTCCGCACTACAGCGGAGGGAGCAGTATGGATACGAGCCAGATGCTCAAGGGCGTGATCGACGTGGCCGTGCTCGCCGTCGTGGCGGACGAGGACGGCTATGGCTACGACGTCGTCCGGAGGCTGCGCTCCCGTGGCCTCGCCGACGTCGCCGACGCGTCCGTCTACGGCACGCTGCGGCGCCTCTATGCGGCCGGCGCGCTGACCTCGTACGTCGTGCCCTCGGAGGAGGGCCCGCACCGGCGCTACTACGGCGTCTCGGATCTCGGCCGCGAGCTGCTCGGCGAGTGGGGCGGCCGCTGGCGCGACTTCGTGCAGGCGATCGACGGCCTGCTGGCCCCGCACACGGAGGTGCTCGGATGACGACCATCGCCCTCACCCCGGAAGGCGAGGCGTACCTCGCGCGGGTGCGCGACGAGCTCGCGGACCTGCCGCCCGACGAGCGCGACGAGTTGCTCGAGGACATCGAGAGCCACCTCGCGGAGGTGGCCGGCGAGGGCTCCGCGCCGCTCGCGGTGCGGCTCGGGAGCGCCGAGGAGTTCGCGCAGGAGCTGCGCACGAGCGCCGGGTTGCCGCCGCGGACCGAGCCCGAAGCGCCCTCGAGGCTCGTCGTCGTCCGCGTCTCGGTCGAACGCGCGCTGCACCGCGTCGGGTCGCTGCGGGCGCGGCTCGATGCGGGACTCGTCTGGAAGGTCGCGCGCGGTTGGCTCCTCGCGGTCTCCTTCGCGATCGCCATCGGATCGATCGGTCACACGTCGGCCTGGGGGCGAGCGCATCTCTGGCTGCCGCACCCCGGCATGCGGGGCTACGGCGCCGTGTTCGCTCTGGCCGCATTCGTCGGGCTCTCCCTCTGGCTCGGACGCCGGGCGGCTGCGGGACATGGAGTCGGCGTCGACCGCGCTGCGAGCGCGCTCGCGTTGCTCGCCGTCGTGCCCGCCCTCTGGCACCTCGACAGCCCGCCGCGCGACCACTACTACTCGTACACCACGATCTCCGAGGTGCCGCCGGCCGGCCTCTTCGCAAATGGGCGGGAGGTCACGAACATCTTCCCGTACACGCGCGACGGGAAGCTGCTCAATGATGTGCTGCTGTATCTGCCCAACGGCCAGCCGCTGAGCGTCGGCGACCAGATGGTCGATCCGAACCGGCGCTACCTGGTGAACCGCCGCGGCCAGCGCCTGTACAACTCCTTCCCGGCCCGCTACTTCGACCCGGGCACCACGCGGGTCGCGCACCCGAACGCCGGACCCGTCGCGTGCAGATCCCCGCAGTCTGCTCACCCCACCGCTCGACAGCCAGGCACCGTGACGCCCGAGCACCATCAGGAGCACGCCCACCGCGGCGACGCCTTCGTGCGCAAGCTCGTCACGTTCGGGCGGATCCTGCGCGAGGCCGGGCTCGAGGTCGGGCCCGGGCGCATGCAGGACGCCCTGCGCGGGCTCGCCGCGGTCGACCTGTCCAACCGCGACGACGTCTACTGGGCGCTGCGCTGCACGATCGTCTCGCGGCGCGACGACATCGAGGTCTTCGACGCGGCGTTCGCGGCGTTCTGGGAGCGCGCGCCCCGCATCTCGCTGCAGCAGCGGCCGATCGAGCTCGGCGTCGAGCTGCCCGACGAGAACCAGCAGAAGGACGAGATGCCGCAGTCGGTCGAGGCCCACGCGCTCGGCCGCGAGGTGCGCGACGGCGAGGACCCCGACCAGGGCGGCGAGGACGAGAAGGAGGAGACGGCGGCCGCGGTCTGGTCGGCCGACGAGCAGCTGCGCGACCGCGACTTCGCCCGCTACGGGCCCGAGGAGCTGCGGCGGGCGCGCGCACTCGTGATGCGCATCGCGCGCGTCTCCCCGCGGCGGCGGTCGCTGCGGCGGCAGGCGTCGCCCTCGGGGCGCACGTTCGACCCGCGGCGCACCCTGCGCGAGGCCATGCGCACCGGCGGCGTGCCGATCGAGCGGGCCTGGCGCGAGCCCAAGCTCGTGCCGCGCAAGATCGTCTACCTCGTCGACGTCTCGGGCTCGATGGAGCCCTACGCGCGGGCGATGGTGATGTTCCTGCAGGCGGCGGTGCGCTCCGGCCGCCACGTCGAGGCGTTCACGTTCGGCACGCGCCTGACGCGCCTGACCCCGCACCTCGCGGGCCGCGACCCCGACCGCGCGCTCGCGAACGCCGCGCGCGCGGTGCCCGACTGGGCCGGCGGCACGCGCATCGGCGAGAACCTGAAGGCCTTCAACGACGTCTGGGGCAGGCGCGGGACGACCCGCGGCGCGATCGTCGTGATCGCCTCCGACGGCTGGGAGCGCGGCGACCCGACGCTGCTCGCCGAGCAGATGAAGCGCCTGCACCTGGCGGCGCACTGCATCGTCTGGACGAACCCGCTCGCGGGCGGCGAGGGCTACCGGCCGCTGGTCGCCGGCATGCAGGCCGCGCTGCCGTACGTCGATCACTTCCTGCCCGGTCACAACCTGCGCGCGCTCGAGACGCTGGCCGACGTGCTCGAGGAGATCGGAGAGCCGTCTGCGACGCGAGGACGCGGTACGCTGCGGCATAGCGCATGAATGACGACACCCTCCGCACCGCCGACCTCTGGCGCACGCGCGGCGACGAGGTGGCGCTCGCCACCGTCGTGCGCACGCGGCGCTCGGCCCCGCGGCCGCTCGGCTCGAAGTTCGCCGTGAACGCGCGCGGCGAGATGGCCGGCTCGGTCTCGGGCGGGTGCGTCGAGGGCGCGGTCGTCGGCGAGGCCCAGAGCGTGCTCGCGGGCGGGCCGCCGAAGCTCGTCTTCTACGGCATCGCCAACGACGAGGCCTGGGACGTCGGCCTCGCGTGCGGCGGCGAGATCTGGGTCTGGATCGAGCGCTACGAGGGCTGGGAGACGCCGGCCGAGCGCGCCGCGCGCGTGACGGTCATCAACGGCGACCACGCCGGGACCCACGCGTTCGTGACCACCGACGGCGCGACCGGCGAGGTGCCCGAGGAGCTCGCCGACGCGATCGTCGCGGCCGGCGAGGAGGCGATCGGCGCCGAGCGCAACCAGACGGTCCTGCTCGACGAGGACGGGCTGATCTTCGCCGAGGCCCTGGTGCCGTCGCCGCGGCTCGTGGTCGTGGGCGCCGTCGACACCGCCGACGCGCTCTGCCGCATGGCCGGCGCGCTCGGATGGCGCACGGTCGTCGTCGATCCGCGCAGCGCCTTCGCGACCGCCGAGCGCATCCCCTCGGCAGGCTCGATCGTCGTCAAGTGGCCCGAGCAGGGCTACGACGAGATCGAGCTCCGGCCCGAGGACCACATCGCCGTGCTGACGCACGACCCCAAGCTCGACGACCCCGCCATCTCCGGCGCGCTGCGGCGCGGCGTCGGCTACGTCGGCGCGCTCGGCTCGCGCCGCACGCAGGAGAAGCGGCGCGACCGCCTGCGCGAGTCGGGCATCAGCGACGAGCAGCTGGCGCGCATCTCGGGGCCGATCGGCCTCGACATCGGCGCGCACACGCCCGAGGAGACCGCGGTCTCGATCCTGGCCGAGATCATCGCGGTGCGCGCGGGCCGCGAGGGCGGCCGCCTGCGCGACGCGAAGGGCCGCATCCACGTGGTCGACGAGGCGGCCGAGGCCGCCGCGCCCGAGCCCTCGCTCTAGGCGCCGCCGGTGACGAGCAGGTGCCGCTGGCGCTTGCCCTTGCGCAGCATCACGTAGCGGCCGTGCAGCAGATCGTCCGCGGTCAGGAGGCGGCTCTCCGCGAGCGCGGCGTCGTTGACGTAGATGCCGCCGCCCGCGATCAGGCGGCGCGCCTCGCCCTTGCTGGCGGCCAGGCCCGTCTCGACCAGGAGATCGATCGCGTCCCGCCCGGCGATCTCGGTGCGCGTCGTCGGGATCTCGCCCTCGAGCGCCGCGAGCTGCTGCGGGCGAGAGCGAGTCCGCCGCGCTCGTGAACCCCTGCGAGGCGGCAGCGGCCTCGTCGGCGGCGGCGGCGCCGTGGATCAGCGCGCACATCTCCCAGGCCAGGCGCTGCTGGCCCGCGCGCCTCTCGGGCGCCTGCGCGTGCTGCGCGGCGACGCTCCGCACCTCGTCGACCGGCACGAGCGTGAGCTGCAGGAGGTAGCGCTCGACGTCGCCGTCGGGCAGGTTCACGAAGTACTGGTAGAGCGCGTAGGGCGAGGTGCGCGCGGGATCGAGCCAGAGCGCGCCGTCGACGCTCTTGCCGAACTTCTCGCCGTCGGAGCGCGTGACGAGCGGCACGGTGAGCCCGTGCACGCCCGCAGCGGCGCGCCGGCGCACGAGGTCGATGCCCGCCGTGATGTTGCCCCACTGGTCGGAGCCGCCGGCCTGGAGCTCGCAGCCCATGTGCACGTGCAGCCAGTGATAGTCGTTGGCCTGGAGCAGCATGTAGCTGAACTCCGTGAACGAGATGCCGTGCTCGCTCGCCACGCGCGTCTTGACCGACTCCTTCGCGAGCATGTAGTTGACGGTCACGTGCTTGCCGACGTCGCGCAGGAAGTCGAGCACGCCCATCGGCTCGGTCCAGTCGCGGTTGTCGACGAGGCGCGCCTGGCACGGGCCCGGCTCGAAGTCGAGGAACGCCGAGAGCTGTGCCTTGATCGCGCGCGTGTTGCGGTCGAGCGTCTCCGTGTCGAGCAGGTTGCGCTCCTCGCTGCGGCCCCCCGGATCGCCGATCATGCCCGTGGCCCCGCCCGCAAGCGCGATGGGAAGGTGCCCGGCGAGCTGGAAGCGGCGCAGCAGCAGGAGCGGCACGAGATTGCCGACGTGCAGGCTCTCCGCGCTCGGGTCGAAGCCGACGTAGAGCGTCAGCGGCCCGGCCGCGAGCCGCTCGCGCAGCGCGTCCAGGTCGGTGTGGTCCTGAATCAGCCCGCGGGCGAGCAGGTCGTCGATGATCGCGGCGCCGTTCACGCGTGGGAGTGTTGCAAGCCCGCTCTACGCGACGAGCAGGGCGCCCTCGAGCGCCAGCAGCAGGCGCTTCTGGTCGAGCCCGCCGCCGTAGCCGCCGAAGCCCGTCGTGCCGAGCACGCGATGGCACGGCCCGATGACGGCGATCGGGTTCGTCGCGCAGGCCTGCCCGGCGGCCCGCACCGCGCGCGGGCTGCCCGCGTCCGCGGCCAGCTCGGCATACGTCACGGTCGCGCCGTAGGGGATGCGCATCATCGCCTCGCAGCAGGCGCGGTGAAAGCCGTGGGCGAGCGTCCAGTCGAGCTCGACGTCGAACTCCTGCAGCTCGCCCGCGAAGTAGCGCGCGAGCTGCTCGCGCACGTCGGCGAGCGCGGCGTCGTCCTCGGCGGCGTCGACGCCCAGGCGCGCCCGGAGGTCGTCGGCGACGCCCTGCGGGGTCTCGCCCGCGAGCGCCAGGCGCAGCAGGCCCGCGGGACCGCGTGCGAGCGTGAGGACGCCGATCGGGGAGTCGACGGCGGACACGACGATCATGCGGGCAGCCTAGGTGACCGAGCCCCCGGACCCGTTGCCAGAGCAACCGCACCGCGAATCAGCGCACGGTGACGCCGTAGCGGCGCGAGGCCAGCTCCTCGACCTGTCCCCGCACGGTCAGGTGCGCCTCGACGACGAGCGTCGCGCTCCCCGCCGGGAACCAGCGCGGCACGGCCGCGACGTACTCCCAGGTGGTCGCCCCCGGCTGCGTCACGCGGGCCGAGCGGAAGCGCCAGCGCGTCGAGCCGTGCTGCAGCGTGATGCGCGCGTAGCTCCCGAGCGCGTGCTTCGACTTGCCGGTGACGGCATAGCTGACGCGCCAGCGCGTGCGGCGGTCGCGCCGCAGGACCTGCGGCACGCCGCCCGTCCTCGGCGCCGGCTGGGCGCTCACCGAGACGAGCGTGATGTGCGCCTCCGCGAGGCGGCCGGGAAGGATGGCGCCGAGCGCGAGGGCACTCGCGGCGAGCGCCACGACGGGGCCTGCCGGCCGCATCCGCGGGCGTCGCATCGAGGCATTCAAGCAGGCGGGGAGGATACCCCATGTGCGATCTGCCGCAGCGTGCGATCGATCCGGTAGCCTCCGCGCATGGGTTTGCTGGACGGGAAGATCGCGCTCGTGGCCGGTGTCGCCAACAAGCGCTCGCTGGCCTGGGCGATCGCCCGGCGGCTCGCCGAGCAGGGCGCGACGCTCGCGTTCACCTATCAGGGCGAGCGCATCGAGTCGAGCGTGCGCGAGCTCGCCGCGTCCGTCGGCTCCGACGTCTGCATCGAGTGCGACGTCGCGTCCGACGCCAGCATCGACAAGGCGTTCGCCGAGCTGGTCGAGCACACCGGCGGGCTCGATCTGATGGTGCACTCGATCGCGTTCGCCCAGGCCCACGACCTCGCGGGCCGCTTCACCGACACGAAGCGCGACGACTACCGGCTGGCGCTCGACATCAGCGCCTACTCGCTGGTCGCGATGACGCAGCGCGCCGAGCCGCTCATGGAGGCGCGCGGCGGCGGCGCGATCGTGACGATGACCTACCTCGGCGGCGAGCGCGCAATCCCCGGCTACAACGTCATGGGCGTCGCCAAGGCCGCCCTCGACGCGTCGATGCGCTATCTCGCGGCCGACCTCGGGCCGAAGAACATCCGCGTCAACGCCATCAGCGCGGGGCCGGTGCGCACGCTCGCCGCCCGCGGTATCGCGGGCTTCAGCCAGATGGAGGGCGTGATCGCCGAGCGCGCGCCGATGAAGCGCGGGATCGACGCCGACGACGTCGGCCAGGCCGGCCTCTACCTGCTCTCGCCGATGGCGGCCAGCGTGACCGGGACGATCCTCTACGTCGACGCCGGCTACCACGCGATGGGGCTCTAGCCCGCCCGTGATCCAGCGCCCGGCGCTGCACGTGCTCGGTTGCGCGACGGCCGGCGGCAACCCGGGTGAGCCGTGCTCCGGCTATCTCGTCAGCGCGGGGGGTGCGCGCATCCTCCTCGACTGCGGGTCGGGCGTCGTCTCGTCGCTGCTCCTGCGCGATGCCGCCCCGCTCGACGCGATCGTGCTCTCGCACATGCACTTCGACCACGTCGCCGACCTCATCCCCCTGGGCTATGCGCACAAGATCGGCCTGGCCGCGGAGTGGGACGCCCCGGCGCTCTACGCGCCCCCGGGCGGGCTCGCGCGGCTCGCCGCCCTGTGCGAGGCGGGCGGTGCCGGCGCCGACCACCTCGAGGCGTGCGGCATGCGGACCGCCGAGTACGATCCCGCCGCGACGCTCACGATCGGCGAGGCGCGACTCACGTTCCGCGAGCTCCTGCATCCCGGCACGTCGCACGCGATCCGCATCGAGGCCGGCGGTGGCGCGTTCGTCTTCTCGGGCGACACCGCGCTCACGCCGGCGCTCGGCGAGCACGCGGCGGGCGCCGACCTGCTGCTGACCGAGGCCACCGCGCTGCCGGCCTCCGACGTGCACCTGCCGGCGGCGCACGCCGGGCGGATCGCACGCGAGAGCGGGTGCGGCGCGCTCGTCCTGACGCACGTCGACGTGCACGAGCGGCCCGCGGCGCTGCGGCAGGCGCGTGAGGCGTTCGGCCGGCCGGTGCTCGCGGCCGCGCCCGGGCTCCGCGTCGTCGCCTGACCTGAGAACCGGTTTCAGGCGAAGAGCGTGAGGTCGTCCGGGCCGGCCTCGGCCAGGAGCCGCGCCACGTCCAGGACGATGCACTCGACGCCGCGCGCCTCGGCCATGACCTTCGCCTGCGGGGCGAAGTCGGGGGCGACGACGAGGGCGCGGATCTCGCCGAGCGCCGGATTGCGCAGGGCCTGCTCGCGATAGCGCACGACCTGGTCGACCGCCGCCGCGACCGCGCGCACGCGCTTGACCTCGACGAGCGCCACGCGCCCGGCGGCGTCGCGGCACCAGAGGTCGACGGGTCCGACGTCGGTCAGCCGCTCGCGCTCGACGACCGCGAGGCCGGCCTCGATCAGGTGCGGCGCCCGCGCGAGGTGCTCGTGCAGCTCGCGCTCCTGGCCCTCGCGCTCGAGGATCGCCTCGTCGCTGAGCGCGTGGCGGGCATCGTGGTGCACCTCCTCCACGACGATCGTGAGCGTCTCGTCCGAGGCCGGCCGGTAGATGCGGATGACCGTGTCCTCCTCGCGCACGCTCGTCGGCCCCGCCATGTAGTTGATCGGCTTGGCGCCCTTGAGCGCGTGCACGGCGACGGAGCCGTCCTCCTTGAAGAGCACGACGCGGTCGCCCGAGGCCAGGCGCGTCGTGAGGCGGCCGGCGTAGCCGATGGTGCAGCGGCAGACGAGAACTCGCACGGGCCGAGACGGTAGTGCACTACCGTGCGGGCGTGTTCGAGCTACAGACCTTCGAGAACGGAACCCGCCTCCTCACCGCCCCGCAGGCCGAGGCGCAATCGACCTGCGTGATGGTCATGTATGCGGTCGGATCGCGCTACGAGGACGACGCGACCGGCGGCATCTCCCACTTCGCCGAGCATCTCTTCTTCAAGGGCACGGAGCGCCGCCCCACGGCGCGCGTGATCGCGACGGAGATCGACGGCATCGGCGCCGAGTTCAACGCGTTCACCGGCAAGGAGTACACCGGCTACTACGTCAAGTGCGCGAAGGAGCACGTGCCCGTCGCGATCGACGTGCTCGGCGACATGCTGCTGCACTCGCTCTTCGATCCCGACGAGATCGAGCGCGAGAAGGGCGTGATCGTCGAGGAGATGAACATGTACCTCGACACGCCGACGAGCTACCTGCCGGGCGTCTACGACCGGCTCTGCTACGGCGACACGCCGCTCGGCCGCGACATCATCGGCACGCCCGAGACCGTGCGCGCGGCCACGCGCGAGACGTTCACGAACCACCTCGGCCGCTGGTACGTGCCGTCGCGCACCGTGATCGGCCTCGGCGGCGCCGTGACCGAGGCGGCCCGCGACGCCATGCACGGCCTGTTCGGCTCGCTGCCGGCCGCCGAGAGCCCCGCGCCCGAGCCGTGGAAGCCCGTGCCGCACCCGCGCGTGCACATCCACCACAAGGAGTCGGACTCGTTCCACATCCGCGTCGGCGGCGACGGGCTGCCGCTGCTGCATCCCGACCGCTACGCCGCCTCGGTGCTGGCGGCAGTGCTCGGCGGGGGGATGTCGTCGCGCCTCTTCACGGAGGTGCGCGAGCGCCGCGGGCTCGCGTACTACATCGGCGCGCAGCACGGCCAGTACGTCGAGGCCGGCTCGCTCTTCTCGCAGGCCGGCGTCGACCTCAAGCGCGCCGACGAGGCCGTCACGACGATCGTCGCCGAGCTGGGCCGCATCGTCTCCGAGCGCGTGCCGGACGACGAGCTGACGAAGGCGCGCAACATGCTCAAGGGCCGGCTCGTGCTCGGGCTGGAGGATCCGCGCTCGATCGTCGCGTTCGGCCTGCGCGGCACGATCCTCGAGGGCGAGCCGCGCGAGATCCCCGAGGTGCTGGCCGGGCTCGACGCGGTCACCGCCGACGACGTCGCGCGCGTCGCGAAGGACCTGCTCGCGCCCGAGAAGCTGCGCTTCGCTGCGATCGGGCCGTTCGAGGACGAGGCGCGCTTCGAGGCGCTTCTCGGCTGAGCGCCGCAACAGTCCGCGCCGGTCTCGGACTGGTCGTCGTAGCGCGCCATCGCAGGAAGGATGCGGCGCGCACCGCGTTTGTGACCGGACGGCTGCACGATTGGGGTCAGACCCCAATCGTGCACGCAACGCCGGGGTCTGACCCCGATGTTGCGCGGGGTAGAGTTCCTGACCTCGAGGACGGGAGCGGATGCGCCATGAGTGACCCGAGCGAGGCCCCGCCGCCGGCGGGAAGCGTCGAGGAACAGCCGCGCGACCGCCAGCGCCGGCATGCGCGCCGCGCGGGCATGTACCTCCAGGCGATCCTCACCGTCGGGCTGGTGATCGTGATCGTCGCGCTGCTGCTCGCGAACCGGCGCACGGTGAGAGTCAGCTGGGTCGTCGGCTCCAGCCGTCAGTCGGTCGTGTGGATCGTGCTGGTCACGGCGATCCTCGGCTGGCTGCTCGGCATCTTCACGAGCATCCTCTTCCGGCACCGCACGCGGCGCCGCAACGACCCCTAGCCGCGCACCTCGACGAGCGTCGGGCGGTCGGCCGCGAAGGCCTCGGCCAGCGCACCCGGCAGGTCGTCGAGCGAGCCGGTGCGCACGCCCCGGCAGCCGAAGCCCTCGGCCAGCTTGACGAAGTCGTGGGCGCTGATCTCGGTGCCGAGACGCGGCGCGCCGATGCGGTCCATGGAGTCGCGCATCTCGTTGTAGCCGTCGTTCTGCCAGATCACGAGCGCGATCGGGAGGCCGAGGTCGGCGGCGCTCGCGAGCTCCTGGATCGTGAACAGCGCCCCGCCGTCGCCCGCGAGGGCGGCGACCGGCCGTGTGGGCGCGGCGAGCTTCGCGCCGATCGCCATGGGCAGCGCCGGGCCGAGCGTGCCGAAGCCGCCGGGCGCGATGTAGGTGCCCTCGGGCCGTCCGGGCCACCAGTGATGGGCGACGTACGCCGGCTGCGTGGAGTCGGCGACGAGGATCGCGTCGCCCGGCAACCCGTGCGCCAGGGCCTTCAGGAACGGCAGGTGCAGCTCGGCCCCGGGCCACCAGCGCCCGCCGCGCAGGGCTGCGGCACGCTCGGCCCCGGCGGTTCGCTCGCGCCCCCGCGCGGCGAGGCCGGCGTCGATCGCCGCGAGCGTTGCGCGCGCGTCGCCCTGCAGGCCGACGGCCGCGGGGCGCTGGTTGTGCAGCTGATCGGCGTCGATGTCGACGCGGATGAGCGCGCCCGCGAAGTCGGGGGCGCCGGCGCCCGGCGCGTAGAAGTAGTCGGTCTCGGAGAACTCGGTGCCGACGGCGAGCACGGCGTCGGCCTCGGCGAAGGCGGCGTGGACCGGCCGCAGCGTGAGCGTCGTGCCGATGCTGAGCGGGTGGTCGTCGGACAGCACGCCCTTGGCGTTGACCGTCATCCCGACGGGCGCCCCGAGGCGCTCCGCGACGGCCGCGGCCTCGGCGCCCGCCGCGACCGCTCCGCCTCCGAGCAGCAGCATCGGCCGCTCGGCGGTCGCGAGCAGCTCGACGGCGCGCGCGATCTGCGCGGGATCGGCGAGTGGCGCCGCGCCGCGCGCCGGCAGGCGCTGCGACGACTGCGCGGGAAGGTCGAGGACGTCGATGGGGACGCCGATGTGGACCGGGCGCGGCCGCCGCGACTCGAAGATCTCGAACGCCCGCGCGAACGCCTCGGGCAGCTCGCCCGGGTCGCGCACCTCGATCGAGTCGGCCGTGATCGTGGCCATGAAGGCGCGCTGGTCGGGCAGGTCGTGGAGCGCGCCGTGGCCGCGGCCGTTGTCGGCGCAGGCGGTCGCGCTCGAGATCACGAGCATCGGGATCGAGTCGTGGTAGGCGCCGGCGATCGGCGTCGCGGCGTTGGTGAGGCCCGCCCCGGTGATGAGCGTGCAGATGCCGGGCTTGCCCGCCACGCGGGCGTAGCCGTCGGCCATGAAGGCCGCGCCCTGCTCGTGACGGGGCGAGACGTGGCGGATCTCGGAGGCCGCCAGGCCGCGGTAGATCTCGAGCGTGTGCACGCCGGGGATGCCGAACACGGTGTCCACCTCGTACTGCTCGAGCAGGCGGACGATGGCCTCGCCGCAGCTCGGCGCGGCGACCGGCGCGGTCGTGTGGGAATCGGCTCCAAGTGGCGTGGCTTCGGGCATGCGGGGAGCGTATAGGCTCTCGGGGTGTCCGATGCCGCCCTGATCGAGCGCGCCGAGGAGCTGCTCGCGCTCCAGGGCGAGCGCATCGCCTCGCTGCTCCCCGAGGGCTGCGAGCCGTTCGACGCGCACACGCATCTCGGACTCGACGAGGACGGGCACGCGCTCTCGGTCGAGCAGCACCTCGCCCTCATGGACGAGGCGGGCGTGTGCGGCGCCAACGTCTTCGCCCTCAACGAGCCGGACCGCGAGCCGGCCTACCGCGCGCCCAACGACCGCGTGCTCGCGTGGGCCGCCGAGGTGCCCGACCGGCTCTTCCCGTTCGTGCGCCTGAGCCTCGACGAGGATCCGCTGGGCGAGGCCGAGCGCTGCCTCGATCGCGGTGCGCGCGGCATCAAGCTGCATCCGCGCGCGCAGGCGTTCCGGGTCAACGACCCGAAGCTCGAGGCCGTCTTCGCGCTCGCGCACGAGCGCAGCCTGCCCGTGCTCATCCACGCGGGCCGCGGCCTGCCGCCGGGCATGCCGCTCGAGCTCGGGCACGTCGCGGAGCGCCACCCCGACGCCTCCCTGATCCTGGCGCACGCGGCGATCGTGGCGCAGGCGGGCATCGGGCGGCTGGCGCGGAGCGTCGAGAACATCTTCTTCGACAGCTCGACCTGGACGCCGCTCGACCAGCTCAACCTGATGTCGCTCGTACCGCCCGAGCAGATCCTGTGGGCCTCGGACATCCCCTACGGCGAGCCGCTCGCCGCGCTCAACGTGTTCGCGCGCGCGGCGCGGGTGTGCGGTGCGAGCGATGAGCTCCTGCGCGGGATGCTGCGCGACAACGCGCTCGGCCTGCTCGAGGGCCGCCGCCCGGCGCAGCGCTCGGCTCCGCTCGCACCCGCCGACTTCCGCACGTCGTACGCCCGTGTGCGCGCAACGATGTATATGGCCGGCGCGACCTCGCTACTCTGGCTCGGCATGCCGGAGCACGTCGGATATCTCGGCCTGGCCGAGGCTGCGCTGCACGAGGAGGGCCTCGACGACCAGGCCGAGGTCGTGCGCTGCGCGCGGGCGCTCTGGAACCACTGGGCCGCGACGATCGTCCCCGGGGCGCCGCCCGACCTCGCCGGTCGCGGGCGCGTGTGGCGGCTGCTCAACCAGGCCCAGGCCGACACGGTGCTCGCATGAGCGAGGTCACGCTCGAGCTCAACGGCCGCGCATGGAGCGGGAGCGCTCCCGACGGCGCGACGCTCGCCGAGGTGCTGCGCGAGCAGGTCGGCCTGACCGGCACCAAGATCGCCTGCGCCGAGGGCACGTGCGGCGCCTGCACCGTGCTCGTCGACGGTCGCGCGGTGCTCTCGTGCATCCTGCTGGCCGACCAGGCCGACGGCTGCGAGGTGACGACGATCGAGGGTCTCGGCGACGAGGGCGCGCTGTCGGTGCTGCAGCGGGCGTTCGTCGAGGAGGACGCACTCCAGTGCGGCTTCTGCACCGCCGGCCAGGTGGTGTCCGCGACCGCGCTGCTGGCGGCGACGCCGCGCCCGACGAGCGAGCAGGTGCGCGCGGCGATGAGCGGCAACCTCTGCCGCTGCGGCGCCTATCCCGGGATCGAGCGCGCGGTGCTGCGGGCGGCCGAGGAGCTTGCGTCGTAATGGCCAAGCTGCAGAAGACATCGGTCGAGATGGAGGGCCGCTTCGAGGAGCGCTGGGTGCTCGTCGAGGACGAGCCGGAGGCCTGGGAGGACGAGCGCGAGCTCAGCGTCGCGGGCACGCGCGTCGCGCGTCTCACCGGGCCGCGGCGCGTCTCGGGCGCCGCGCGCTACGTCTCCGACGTCGCCCTGCCGGGCATGCTCCAGGGCGTCGTCGTGCGCTCGCCGCACGCGCACGCCACGGTCGAGATGGACGTCGCCGCGGCGCTCGCGGTGCCGGGCGTGCACGCCGTGCTCTCGCCCGCCGACGAGAACGTCAAGGAGGGCCGCAGGGCGATCTTCACGAGCGAGCCCGCCTACGCCGGGGCGCCCGTCGCGGCGCTCGCCTGCGAGGACGCGGCCGCGGCGCGCGCGGGCATCGCGGCACTGGCGCTCCGCTTCGAGCCGCTCGGCTTCGTCGTCGACATGGCGCAGGCGCTCGCGGACCAGCGGCTGCAGGAGGATCCGGTCGAGGACGAGAGCGGCGACGTCGAGGCCGGCATGGACGAGGCCGACGTGATCATCGAGGGCGACTACGCCACCTCCGCACAGGTGCATCACGCGCTCGAGCCGCACTGCGCCGTCGCGCAGTGGCTCGGCGACGAGCTGCACGCGTTCGTCTCGACGCAGGGCATCTGGGACGCGCGCCAGCAGCTCGCGCGGGCCTTCGGCCTCGACCCCGACCGCGTCCACGTCACCTGCGAATTCATGGGCGGCGGCTTCGGCGCCAAGCAGGGCCCGACGACCGAAGGCCTGATCGCCGCGTACCTGTCGCGGGCCGCCGCCGGCCGCGCCGTGCGCGTCTTCAACGATCGCCGCAGCGAGGGCGTCGCCACGGGCCATCGCGCCCAGACGCAGCAGACCTACCGCATCGGCGCGCGGCGCGACGGGACGCTGACCGCGATCGAGGTCACGTCGGTGATCGGCAACCCGATGCGCGGCTGGGTGAACCCGACGACGATCCCGGCGCGCACGCTCTACCGCTGCGCGAACGTGCGCGCGCAGGCGATCCCGCTGCTGATCGACGTCGAGCCGTCGAACGCGTTCCGCGCGCCGGGCGTCATGGAGGGCACGTTCGGGTACGAGAGCGCGCTCGACGAGCTCGCCGTCACGCTCTCGCTCGACCCGCTCGCGCTGCGCCGCGCCAACGACGTCGACGTCGACCAGGTCAGCGGACTGCCCTACTCGGCCAAGAACCTGTCGGCCTGCATCGACCGCGCGGCCGAGCTGGCGGGCTGGGGCGAGCGCGACGCGCTGCGCGATCGCGAGCATCCGGACGGCCGCCGGCGGGGCCTCGGCGCCGCCTGCCAGATCTGGTGGGGCGGCGGCGGACCGCCCGCGCACGCGCTCGTGCGCATGGGCCGCGACGGCGTGGTGACGGTGGTCACCGGCGCGCAGGACATCGGCACCGGCGTCACGACGGCCTTTGCGATGGTCGCCGCCGAGGAGCTCGGCCTCCCGCTCGACCGCGTGCGCGTCGAGGTCGGCTCGACGCGCTACGGCGTCTACGCGCCGGTCTCGGGCGGTTCGCAGACGATGCCCTCGGTCGCGCCCGCCGTGCGCTCCGCCGCCTACGACCTGCGCGGCAAGCTGCTCGAGCTGGCGGGCGACGTCTTCGAGGTCTCGCCGGACGACCTGCGCATCGTCGACGGCGAGTTCGTCTCGCTCGACGGCGCGCTGCGCGAGAAGGTCACCGAGGTGACGGGCAAGCTCGGCCAGGCGCAGCTCGTCGGCACCGGGTCGCGCGGACCGAACCCCGACGGCATGCGCGTGAACACGTTCGGCTGCCAGATCGCCCAGGTCGCGGTCGATGCGGCCACGGGCGAGATCACGGTCGAGCGCATCGTCGCGGTGCACGACATCGGCCGCGTGATCTCGCCGCTGCAGGCGCGCAGCCAGGTCGAGGGCGGCGTGCTCCAGGCGCTCGGCTTCGCGCTCATGGAGGAACGGGTCATCGATCCGACGACGGGCACCGTCGTCAACGCGAACCTCGAGGACTACAAGCTGCCGACGCACGCCGACTGCCCGGAGATCGTCGTCGAGTTCATCGACAAGCCCGATCCCCACGCATCCACGCTCGGCCTCAAGGGCCTCGGGGAGCCGCCGATCGTGCCGACCGCGCCCGCGATCGCCAACGCCGTGTACCACGCGACCGGGGTGCGCGTGCGCACGTCGCCGATCACGCGCCGCCGCTTCCTCGAGGCGCGGGCCGGATGAGCGCGTACACCCGCCCCGGCACCGTCGACGAGGCGCTCGCGCTGCTCGCTGCGCCCGGCATGCACGCGCTCGCCGGCGGCACCGACCTCGTGCCCCTGCAGAGCCGCGGCAAGGCGCCGGGCGACCTCGTCGACGTGCGCCGGCTGCTCGGCGACGCGATCGAGGACGCGGGCGGGGGTCTCGCCATCGGCGCCGCGACGCGGGTCGCCGACGTCGCGGCCGACGAGCGCGTGGCCGGGCGCTACGCCGCGCTCGCGCAGGCGGCCGGGCAGGCCGCGGCGCCGCAGTTGCGCAACCAGGGCACGGTCGCGGGCAACCTGGCGCAGCACGTGCGCTGCTGGTACTTCCGCCACCCCGACCTGACGTGCTGGCTCGCGGGCGGCGACACCTGCTACGCGCAGATCGGCGATCACCGCAAGCACGGCCTCGAGGCGGGCGACTGCATCTCGGTCGCGCCGTCCGATCTCGCCGCGGCGCTGCTCGCGCTCGACGCGAGCGTGCGCGTCGCGGGCCCCGCTGGAGAGCGCAGCCTTCCCATCGCCGAGCTCTACGCCCGGCCGAGCGAGGCGCACCGCTCGGCCGTGCAGCTCGCCCGCGGTGAGCTGATCACGGCGATCGAGCTGCCCGCGCCGCCGCAGGCGTCCGCGTACGAGCGCGCCGGCGAGCGCGCCGCCTGGTCGTTCGCGCTCGCCGGAATCGCGGCGGCGCGCTTCGGCGACGGCGTGCGCCTGGCCGCCATCGGTCTCACGAACGAGCCGCGCCTGCTCGACCCCGCCGATCCGCTCGCCGGCCTCCCCGGCCTGGAGCAGACGGGCTGGAAGCGCGAGCTCGCCGGCGTGCTGTGCGAGCGCGCGCTTGCGCGCGTCGCCCCGTAGTGGCCGCCTTCGACGTCGCGGTCATCGGGGCCGGCACGACGGGCTCCTCGATCGCCTACCACCTCACGCAGCGCGGCCTGCGTCCCGTCGTGTTCGAGAAGACGCGCGCGGCCGGCGGTCCCTCCGGCGCCTCGGCCGGCATGTGCCGGGCGCATTACGTCCAGCCCGCGATCATCGAGATGGCCCACCACGGCTGCGAGTTCCTCGCCGACATGAAGGCCCGCACCGGGTTCCAGTCGGGCTACTCGATGTCCGGATACCTCGTCGTCGGTCCTCCCGAGCGCGAGGGGGCGATCCGCAGCGCGTACGAGGCGATGCGGGAGCGCGGCGTGGAGGTCGAGCTGTGCGACGTCGACCGCATCCTCGAGCTCGAGCCGCGTCTTGCCACGCACGATCTCGCGATCGGCTGCTACGAGCCGCGCGGCGGCCACGCCCAGCCGTTGTTCGTGGCCGACGGCTTCGTGCGCGCCGCCGAGCGCGACGGCGCGACGCTGCGACTCGGAACGCGCGTGACCGGCCTGCGGCCGGACGGCCAGGGCTGGAGCATCTGGCTCGCCGACGGTACCCGCGTCTCGGCCGAGATCGCGATCGTCGCGTGCGGGCCCTGGGCGAACACGCTCACGCGCGGACTCGGCGGCGTCGTGCCGCTCGCGCTCTCGCGCGGCCAGGCGGGGCGCTTCCGCCCGCCGCACGCGTTCGGGCTCTCCGGGCCGATCGTCTCCGACCACGCACACGAGCTGTGGATCAAGCCCGAGGGCAACGACGGGCACTACCTCGTCGGCGGTCGCGGCGGGCGCCTCGACCGCAGCCCGCACGTGCGTCCGACCGGCCTTGCCGGCGCGGACGACGCGATGCTCGAGACGTTCGCCGGCGAGCTCGCGCACCGCTTCCCGGGCATGGCCGGCGGCATCTGGCGGGGCTCGTGGTCGAGCTTCTACGACTTCACGCCCGACGGCAATCCCGTCATCGACTTCGTACCGGGCAGGCCCGGCCTGATCGTCGCGACCGGCATGTCGGGGCACTGCTTCAAGCTGGCGCCCTCGCTCGGGCTCGGCACCGCCGAGCTCGTCGTCGACGGCGTCGTGCGCAGCTTCGACTGGTCGGTGTTCGCCTACGGGCGCTTCGCGCGCCGCGCCAATCCCGTCGGCGGCGGGCGCGGGCCCGGATGATCGGCGGCGTGCTGCTCGCCGCCGGCGAGGGCTCGCGCTTCCGCGCGGCGGGCGGCGGCGTCAAGCTGCTCGCGTCCGTCGACGGCCGCCCGCTCGTCGAGCGCGCGCTGGCGGCGCTCGCGGCAGGCGGGCTGGGCGATCGCGTGATCGTGCTCGGCGCGCACGCCGACGACGTGCTGGCGACCGCCGACCTGCACGGAGCGCGGCCCGTGCGCAACGCCGACTGGGAGCGCGGGATGGCCTCCTCGCTCCAGGCCGGGCTCGCGGCGCTCGACCCGGCCTGCAACGCGGCGGTCGTCGTGCTGGGCGACGGTCCGGCGCTCTCGGCCGAGGCGATCCGCCGCGTCGCAGTGGCGGCCGAGGGCGCCACGGGTCTCGTCGCGGCGACCTACGGAGGCGGGCGGGGCTCGCATCCGGTCGCGATCCCGCGCGCGCTCTGGGCGCAGCTCCCGCGCGAGGGCGAGCAGGGCGCTCGCGCGCTCGGCGATCCGGCCGTGCTCGTCGACTGCAGCGACCTGCCGGCTCCGGGCGACGCGGACACCCCGGCCGACCTGCCGTAGCCGTCAGCGCAGCGGCACGCGGCGCGTGGCCGAGATGCCGAGGATCTCGCCGACGGCCGGCGCGCACACGACCGCCGCCATCAGGCCGCCGACCAGTCGCGACGGCGACTGCGAGGCGCTCGACGAGGTCGGGCAGCGCCGCGAGCACGAAGCCGTGCTGGAAGACGGCGAGCTCGGGGACGGCGAACGTCGCGCTCAGCGCTCCTGTCAGCGCCATCACACTCAGTTGCATCGAGCCTTGCGCGGACGTCACGGCCGCCAGCAGCAGGAGGGCCGTGGCGCCGGCGAAGGCGACCGCGAAGAGGAGCGAGATCGCCGACACGCGGCCGGCGAAGATCGTCCCGAACCACGCCGCCAGGAGGGCGCCGACCGTGACCGGAAGCAGCCCGAAGGCGAGCCGCCGCCGCGTGCGGGCCGAGGCGCGGCGGGCGGCGAGCGCCGCGGCGCCGACGCAGCAGCACCCCGGCGAGGAGCCACGGCCACGCGCGCGGCCGGGACGCGTGCCACTCCGCGCCCGGTCAGGGCCGCGCGGCGGCCGTCGACGAGCAGCGGGATCGAGAAGGATGCGACCGCGCGGCCCCCGGCATCGTGCGTGCGCACGACCCCGAGCGGTCTCAGGCGGTGCTCGTGCCATGCGAACGTGTGGCTGCGGCTGACGCGGCGCCAGCGCACCCCGCCCGACGAGACGGCGTCCGCGGCGGCGACGACGCCCATGCTCGTCGTGGTCGGCGAGGCGAGGTTGGCCTCGACCCCGTCCGGCGAGAAGCGCAGGAACGGCTCGCCCAGGAGGCCGAGGACGACGACGACGCGCGGCGGCGCGACGCGGAGCTCGAGGCGCTGGTCACCGTCGAGCGCGCGCGCCTCGAGGCCGGAGACGGCGGGCCGGAACCCCGCGATGCGGGCCTCGAAGTCGGTCGACGGCACGCCGGACTTGAGATGCGCCCCCGCGGACGGGACGACCGTCAGCCCGGCTGCGACGACGAGAGCGAGGCACGCGCGCAGGCGCACGCCGTGCTCACCTCTCGCCGGACGTGGGCCGGCGCGGCTTGTTGTTGCCGCGCAGGATCAGGGCGCCGCCGCCGATGCCGGCCACGACCATGACCGCCGCGGCGATCAGCGGCAGCGGCACGCCGCCGCCGCTCCCCCCGCCGCTCGAGATCTTGTGCCCGTCCGCCGCGGCGAGCGCCCGCAGCGCGGCATCGGCCGCGGCCGTGAGGCCCTTCGGCGTCGTGTCCTTGCGCGGATCGATGCCCGAGATCGCAGCGAGCGCCTTGGGCAGCGGGTAGCGGCCGCTGATTCCGAAGCCCTGCGGCATGACGACGAGCAGCGTGTCCGCGTAGACGAAGCGCAGCTCGGCGCCGAGGAAGCGCGCGTAGACCTGCGGTTTGCGCCCAGAGCTGCGGCACCGCGCCGAGGTCGGTCTTGTTGCCGATGACCGCGACCTTGATCGGCACGCCCGCGTCGCTGACCTTCTGCGCCGTGGCGGCGAGCGTCTTCTCGAGCTGCCCGTCCGTCGCGCTGTTCGTCATGTACACGCGCGTGCCGGGCGGCACGAGGATGTCGCTGGCGGGGTCGCCGTCGGCGAGCGCGGCCGGCGCGAGCGCCAGCGCGAGCAGGAGTCCCAGGAGTGCGCGCCGGAGCACGATCACACCGTAGCCGCGATGACGAATGCCACGAGCACCAGCGCGGCGGCGCCGCAGACCAGCGCGCCGAGCGCGAGCACGAGGTCGCGCATGCTCAGCCTCCCGCCTTGTCGATGACCTGCAGATGGATCGCCTTGTGGCCCGGGATCTCGATCGTGTAGCCGAGCAACCAGTGCCCGACCATGACGAGCGCGGGGCGCTTGCGCTGGTACACGCCGGGGGCGATCTCCGTGAGCGTGTAGGCCTGCTGCTGCATGTCCATGTCGAGCATGTCGAGCTGAGCCGTCACGCGCGCGTTCGCGACCGGCCGGCCGTCGCGCTCGAGATGCAGCACGAAGGCGTTGTCGATGGCGGCGCGGTTCGGGTCGATGCCGACCTGGATGCGTACGCCGCTGCGCGTGAAGGTGCGCGCGACCACGCCCGGGCCGACCTTCCCGTCGGCCTTGCCCGCGCGCGCGAGCGCGCTCGAGGGAGGTGCGATGCTCGTGAGGATCGCCGCAGCGGCCACGGCGCCCGCGAGCAGGGCCGCCTCGCCGAGCACGAGGCGTCGCAGCAGCCGTGCGGCGCTGTCGCCGAGCGGCCGGTCACGGCGTTCGGCGGCGGCGCTCAGGCGCGGCCGCGAGCGCAGGTTGTTGACCGCCCCGAGGACGAGCGCACAGGCGAGCAGCAGGGCCTTGGCGAGCAGGGCCTTGCCGTAGTTCGTCTCCCACAGCGAGCTGAGCGTCGGCAGATGCACGATGCTCGCGGCGATCCCGGTGCCGAGCAGGACCGCCACGCTCCCCATGGCCGCGCGGGAGAAGCGCGGGACGACGACCGCGAGCATCGGCACGCGCGTCCCCGGCTCGGCGGCGGCGGCGAGGACGAGCAGGCCGAGCAGCCCGCCGATCCAGATCGACCCTGCCGCCAGGTGCGCCCAGTCGAGCGCCAGCATGAGGCCGACCGGGCTCGTGGTCGAGGGGTGGCCGGCGAGGCCGGGAAGCGCGAGCGCGGCGGCCGCGCAGCCGGCGACGCCGAACACGGCGAGGAGCGCCTCGCCCGAGCGCCGCACGCGCCCCGGCACGTCGAGCGCCAGCGCGATGGAGGCTGCGAGCGCGAGCAGGGCGAGCACGCCCCAGAGGTCGCTGAACGCGCGCCCGAAGCTCGAGCGGCGCACGAGCGGCACTATCTGCCCGAGGTCGGTCCAGGGGCGGAGCGAGAACTCCGCCGTGGCGAGCAGGAGGTAGACGGGGGCGGCTACGAGCGCCAGCGCGAGTGCGAGGGCGGCGGCCGTGGCGACCGCGCGCAGCGCGCGCTCGCTCCCGCCGGTCACCTGCAGCGGCCGCGCGATCACGCCGCGGAACGCGAGCAGGCCGATGCCCGCCATGGTCGCGAGCAGCAGCAGCCAGCGCGTGCTCACCAGGCTGGGCGTGGCCGCGCTCTCGCCGAGCGAGGGGATCACGAACTGCGGCGGCGGCCCCGGACTCGGCCCGACCGCGAACGTGAACGCCCCGCGCACGGGATGCCCGTCGGCCGAGATCACGCGCCACCACACGAGATACCAGCCCTGCGGGATGCGGCGGAGGGGCACGAAGATCGTGTTCGGATCGTCCGCCGCGCGCGCCGGATTGCCCGCGATCTGCTGCTTGCCCGCGGCGTCCGTGACGGAGATGACGGCGAAGCGCGGCTCGATGCGCTCGCTGTAGGTGAGCCGGACCTCGGTCGGCGGCTGGGAGAGCACGCCGCTCGCCTGCGGCTGCGTCGCGAGCAGCGAGGCGTGTCCCCACGCCACCGTCGGCACCGCGAGCGCGACCACGACGGCGACGAGCAGCGCGCCCGCCCAACCGCCGGCCCTCATGCGGCGCGCCTGCCCGTGACGAGCCCGGCGCCGCCGGCGAGCAGGCCGAGCGCGCCGACGACGAGCGCGATGATCGCGATCGTCTTGCCCGAGTCGCTCGAGCCGGACGCGCTCGCGCCCGACGTCGCCGCGATGCGCGCGGCGGGTGCGTCGGAGCTCTCGGACCCCGACCATTCGACGACGCTGCCGTCGGAGTAGGTCTGGCGCACGTTGAACGTGTACTCGCCCGCGTTCTTGGGCACGCCCGTGAACGGCAGGACGGCGAGGCTCGTGCCGCTCAGCTTGCCCTTCCAGGTCACCGAGTCGCCACCGGCGAGCTCACCGTTCTGCTGCTTCTGTCCCGCGATCGTCGCCGTCCAGCCCGGCGTCGCGGCCACGCTCTCCAGGTCGAACCCGTTCGGGATCGTGATCTGGATCTCCGTCGTGGAGGCGTTCTCCTTCTCGTTCGGGACGGCCAGCTGCAGCAGCTGGCCGTCGCCGGCGGGCACCGAGCTCGGGAACAGCTCGGCGTGGGCGAACGCGCCGGGCGCGAGCGCGAGGGTCGCGGCAAGGACGCCGGCGCGCGCGAGCGTCCGGCACACACGTGTGCGATGCATGGTCTCTCCTCTCGTGGCGTGGGCTACGGGATGGAGAGCGCGGGCGGCCCCCGCGCACGCAGGGCGCGCGCGAGCAGCCACTCCGGCGGCGTGAGACGCCGCGGAGCGAAGCGGGCGGGGCGCGCGGCCGCGGACGGCCGCAGCAGGCGCCCCAGGGCGCCGGCGACGCGCCGCGCCCAGGCGAGCGCGTGGCGGAGGGCCGCCAGCAGCGCAGCCGCGGCCAGCGAGAGGGCGAGCAGGATGGGCACCGCGTTGCGGTGCACGGGGCCGTCGAGGCACTGCCACCACTGCATGTGCATGCCGGCGCGGCCGTGGATCCAGGTCTCGAGCGCGGCGAACGCGCCCAGCGAGCCGCCGCCGAGGAGGGCGCCGTCGAGCGCGAAGCGCATCAGCGGGAGACGCGGAGCCGGCCCGGGGGCCGGCTCGAGCGCGTGCCGCTCGCGCACGCCGAGCGCGGCGAGCCACAGCAGCCCGAGCGCGAGCAGGGCGGCCATGGCCAGCGCCACGACGGCGACGATGGGAAGGCGCGGGCCCCCGACCTCGCCGGCGAGCGACGTGGGCGTGGCTGCGTAGGCCAGTGCGCGACCGCCCAGGACCACGAGCACGAGCCCCAGGAAGAGTCCCGCGAGATGTTCGCGGCGCGTCATCGCACTCGCAGCGTAATCGGCGCGGTCACGAGTTTGCCGTGGCGGCTGACCTGGAGGAACAGCCGCCAGCGACCGGCTGCGGGCAGCAGCACGCCGAGCTCGAGCCGGCCCGGGCGCGTGCTGTGACCCGCGGTCGCGGGCGCCGCGAAGCTCGACGTGCAGGCGGGGTCGTTGCCGCAGATGTGCGAGTGGAAGTAGTCGAGCGACCCGGCGCGGAAGAAGATCGCGTGCGCGAGCGCGCCGTAGAACGGCACGAACGTCACGGGCTTGCCGCTCGCGTCCGTGACGTTGACGACCATCGTCCCCGGCTCGGCCAGGCGCAGGTCGGGCATGCGGGTGACGCGGAACGTCAGTCCGCCGGCCTTGACCACCGCCTTGTAGGCGGGGAGCGGCGCCTTGACGTCGCCCGTGCCGACCTGGAGGTCGTGCGTGAGCTGGAAGTTGCGCGGGCCGCTGCTCGCCGCCGGATACACGTCGACGAGCACGTGGTAGCGCCCCGCGCGCGGGAGCGTGACGGGCAGCGTCAGCTCGCCGCTCGCGGGAATCGGCGGGTGCTCGTGGATGATCGACGAGAGGTCGTCGCGCACGATGATCAGGTGCACGCCCGTGTGGGGACCCGCGCCGGTGCGGTAGCGCTTCAGAACGTTTCCGTCGGGCGTGCGCACGGCGAAGTGCAGCGTCGTCGTCCCGGGCTTCGCAAGCCTTGCGGGGCCCTGCCAGTCGAGCGTGAACTCGCGCGCCGGGGCCACGGTCGGCGGAGCCGGCGACCCTCCGCCACCGCCGCAGGCGGCCGCGCCCAGCGCCAGCGCGGCCAGCGCCACGGCGCGCGCCGCCCTCACTGGCCCACCGGGAAGAGGTAGCGCGCGTGGGGCGGCACGTAGCCGCCGATCTCGAGCACGATCGAGTCGTGCCGCCCGAGCGGCAGGCGCCGGGGGTCGCCGCGCCATTCGCGGCCGTTGCGGAAGGCGCGCACGCGGCCGGCGAACGAGAGCAGCCGGCGCGCCCCGAGCCGCTGGCCCCAGACCGCGAAGAGGTCGCCCAGCATCCGCTGCCGCGCACGGTCGACGAACACGGTCCCGGTGGGATCGAGCGTGTGCAGCGGATAGGCGCACGCGCCGCCGGCGAGGCGGGCGAGGCCCGCGTGCCGCAGCGGCGGTCGCAGCCCGATGCCCGCCGGCAGCAGCAGCACGCGGCGCCCGACGAAGATCTCGACGTGCACCGCATCGACGGCGCGGCCGCTCACGCACCGCATCCCGGCCACGGCGCGGCCGCGCATGACGGCCCGGGGAGCGGCGGGAACGACGAACCCCGGAGCACGCGAAACCGGCGGCGGCGCGGGCGGCTCGGCAGGCGCGAACACGCCCGGCAGTCTGGCAGAAGGCCCTCCGGTCCCCGAGCGACCGTAACCGGCCCTTCATGACCCGCGCGCTCGGGTGGGGACCCTCTCTCGGTCACTGGCCGCCGGGTCCGCTGCCCACCACCGCGGCTGTACGAGCTTGCCTGACGAGTGAGGCCGGCGGGCGGTCAGGCCGGGCGCTCGTCCGACGAGCCGCCGCAGCAGGACTTGAGCTTCGCGAGCAGCTCCTCGCGGCAGTGGTCCTGATCGGCGGCCCCGCCGCAGCACGCCTTGACGTGCTGGCGCAGCTTGACCTCGAAGCGGTAGGCGCAGGCGCATTCGCTGCACAGCGCGAGGTGCTCCTCGACGACGGTCATGTCGGCCTGCGAGAGGAGTTTGTCGAGATACGCCTGCATGCGGCTCTCGGCGTGCGCGCAGGCTCCAGTCGTCGTGCTCACGATGCTGCAGCCTCCGCTGTGTCCTCGATCGTCTGGGCGAGTTCGGTCTTGAGCATGCGCCGTCCGCGGTGGAGGCGCGACATGATCGTCCCGATCGGGACGTCCAGGATGTCGGCCGCGTCCTGGTAGGAGAAGTCGGCCAGGTCGACCAGGACGACGGCATCGCGATACGGCTGCGGGAGCGCGGCCAGCGCGCTCACGACCCCGCCCTGGGAGAGGCGCTCGACGACGGTGTCGGCCTCCTCGGGGGTCGCCGTGCCGCCCATGCGCTGGTAGAGGTAGTAGTCGCTCTCCTCCACCGGCTCCATCTGCGGGGTGCGCTGGCGCTTACGGCCCGCGTCGACCGCGAGGTTGTGGACGATGCGCAGGAGCCACGCGCGCAGGTTGGTGCCGGGCGTGTACTGCTCCCACGAGCGGAAGGCGCGCACGTAGGCGTCCTGGACGAGCTCCTCGGCGGCCTCGGTCGACCCCGTCAGGCGCCGCGCGACGCGGTAGGCGTCGTCCGCGTAGCCGAGCGCGTCCTCCTCGAAGCGCACGCGGTCGCGGGCACGCAGGGCGAGATCGCGCGCATCCGACGATGCTGCCGTCACTTCGGGCTCCATGAGAGAAACGTACACCGGACCCAGCTAACGCCGTCCCTAAGAGGGCTATTCCCCATCGGGCGCGGCCTCGCGCGCGCGCACGAGCGCCTGCGCGACACGGGGAACGATAGCCCCGCAGATCCCGCCGAGCAGCCAGGCGCCGACGAGGTCGCTGGGCCAGTGGTTGCCGTAGCCGAGCTGGACGGCCGCGTCGGCGAGCGCGCACAGCCCCGCGATCGCGGCGAGCGAGCGCGAGCGAGGGCAGATCGCGACGGCGATGGCCACGAGCACCACGCCGGGGCCCTCGGGGAACGAGTGCGTCCCGCACGAGATCTGGTCGAGACACGGCCGCGGCCGTTCGACGATCAGCTTCGCCACGTCACTCGCGATCCACGCCACGACGCCGGTGCCCATCGCGACCAGCGCCGGCCCGCGGTCTTGCTCGCGCTTCAGCGCGAGCAAGGCGAGCAGGGCGTACACGAGCGCCGCGCCGCCGTATGGGACGGCGGTCTCGAGCGCGTGCAGCCGCGGGCCGAGAGGCGACGCGTATGCACGCCGGTGCGCCCAGTGGAGCAGGCGCTCCTCGCCGGGCAGGCCCTGCCTCATGCGTGCGCGCTGCCGCGCCTCCGGCGCATGACGAGGTACACGATCCCGGCGACGATCGCGGCGGCGACCAGGTAGTCGAGGATCTCGAGGCGCTTGTGCCACTCGTCCCACTTGGAGCCGACCTGCACGCCGATCAGCGTGAGTGCCAGCACCCACGGCACGCAGCCGATCGCGGTGTAGAGCGTGAAGCGCCAGAACGGCATGCGCGCGATGCCCGCCGGCAGCGAGATGAACGTGCGGACGATGGGGAGGCAGCGGCTGATGAGCACGACGCGCTCGCCGCGCCGCGCGAACCAGCGGTCGGCCATGTCGAGGTGCGCGACGGTGATGTGCACCCAGCGGCCGTGGCGCTCGAGCAGCACGCGCCCGCCGCTCCTGCCGACGCCCCAGGCGATCCAGGAGCCGACGAGGTTGCCCGCCACGCCGGCGGCCACCGCCTCCGCGAGACCCATCTTGTGGATCGAGACGAGGTACCCCGCGAACAGCATGATCACCTCGCTCGGCACCGGCAGGCAGGCCGACTCGAGGATCATCAGGACGAACACCGCGGGCACGCCGTGGTCGCCGATCAGTTGCGTGACGTAGTCGACGATTCGATTCAGCACGAGAGCAGGTAGGCGCAGGGCCGCGGGTCGAGCGGCAGGGGGGAGGCGCCGACGCGGGAGACGACGAAGGCCGCGCCGTCGACCTCCACGCGCTCGTCGCGCTCGGGCGCGGCGCCGTCACGCTCCTCGAGGCGGTAGCCCTTCGGCGAGGGCACGAACAGGAGGTAGCCGGTGCGATCGTCGGTGCTCACGCCCGAAGCCTACTGAGAACCGATTTCGGGAGTTGCGGGGTGTTCGGGGGTCTCGAATCGCCTGCGGTCTGGTTGTCGGGCGCGGTGGGTTGAAACCGGTTCTGCAGCCGGGCCCTTCTCAGCACCTGCCGTGGCATCCTGCGGCGATGCGACTCCGTCTCCCACTGCTGCTGGGGGCGATCGTGGCCGTCGCCATGGTCGTCTCCCCGGCCCAGGCCGCGAGCAGCGCCGGCTGCTCCTCCGCGAAGCCGGCCGCGGCCGGCAAGGCCAAGCCCGGCTACAAGAAGCCCGCGACCGTACTCGCCAAGGGCAAGCGCTACGCGATCGTGATGACGACGACGTGCGGCCCGATCCGCATCGTCCTCGACCGCAAGCTCGGCGGGCCGATCCCCAACTCGATCGCGTTCCTGGCCCAGAAGCACTTCTACGACGGCCTCACGTTCCACCGCGTCGTGGCCGGATTCATCCTCCAGGGCGGCGACCCCAAGGGCGACGGTACGGGCGGCCCGGGGTACCAGGTGGTCGGGGCGCTGCCACGGTCGTATCGCTACAAGATCGGCGACTTCGCGATGGCCAAGACGCTGAACGACCCGTCGGGCGCCTCGGGATCGCAGTTCTTCGTGATCTCGGGCCAGCAGGGCACGAACCTGCCGCCCGACTACGGCGTGCTCGGCCACGCTGCGGACGCGGCCTCGCTGGCGACGATCAGGCGCATCGCCGCGCTCGCGACGAACGCGTGCGGCAACTCCCAGGGCTGCCCGCCGTCGAAGAAGGTCTGGATCGTGACCGCAAAGCTCGTGACGCTGCCCTAGCGTCGCCCGCGGGTCGGCGTGTGCGGCCCTGGTCGCGCGGGGCGCACGTGCGTAGCATCTGGCGCATGACGGTGCGGCCCCGGCTTCGGAGCCTCGTGCATGCGTGCGCGCTCGCGCTCCTGCTGGGCGCGGCGACCACGGCGGCGCCGGCGGCGCCCAGCGCGGCGCCGGCGGGCCAGATCGTCTTCGCCAGCAACCGCGCGACCGCGAACCCCGGTGAGATCTACGCGCTCGCAGTGGGCGTCCCGCAGCGCGCGGTGTCACCGAGCACCGGCGCCGACGTCGGCCTGGGCGTGTCGCCGCGGGGCAGGGCGTACGCGTTCTGGAGCGACCGCTCCGGGTCGTTCCGGCTGATGATCGCTCGCGGCGGTGGCAGTCCTCTGCGCACGGTGGCCGTCCCGGGTGCGAATCCGCAGTACCCGTCGTTTCCCCCGAGCTTCTCGCCGGACGGAACGCGCCTGCTCGTCCCGTACGTGCCGGCGGGATCAAGCGACGGCGTGCTGCGCTTCGCGCTCGCCGACGTGCGCTCGGGTCCTGCGCGGCGCCTGAGCCTGCCGTGCGGCGAGACGCCGGTCTGGTCGCCCAACGGCCTGGCCCTCGCCTGTGGCGACCTCCGCGTGCACCGCGTGGTCGTGACCGACCTCACCGGGCATGTGCGCTTCAGCGCGCCCGGGACGTCCGCTCTGTGGTCGGCCGACGGGCGGCTCGCAATCGCGGATCCCGCGCACACGGCGATCGTGGACGCGCACGGCCGCGTGCTCGAGCGCCTCGGCGGAACGGCGCAGGCCTGGTCGCCCGACGGGCGCTCGCTTGCGCTCGAGCGCTCCGGCGCCCTCGTGCTCGCCCAGCCCGGCCGCGGCAGCGACCGCGTCGTCTACCGCTTCGGGCAGGGCAGCCTCTACGGGGTGGCGTTCACGCCCGACGGGCGCGACCTCAGCTACGTGGACACGACCGGCGCGCGTGTGCTCACGCCCGTCGCGGGCGGCGCGCCGCGCACCCTGGCACCAGGCTTCGGGAGCGTCTGGTCGCGCGACGGCCGTCTCGCGTTCCCGGTCATCAAGGGCACCACGGCCGCGATCGAGATCGGCGACCGCTTCGGAGCCCACGCGCGCATCGTGGGTCGCGTCGGGTTCGACGACCACGGCGTCTTCACGCTCGCGTGGCTCGGGGACGGCAGCCGGCTGCTCGTCAACGCGAGCGTTCGCGATCACGCCGACCTCTGGACGATGAACGCGAACGGCAGCGCACAGCGCCGGCTCACGAACACGGGCGAGCGCATCGGCGAGCCTGCCTGGAGCGCGGACGGTGCCCGGCTCGCCTATGACGACGCAGCGTTCGCCGGGGGCATGTGCGGCTACTGCGGGGGCGATGTCGTCGTGGCCGACGCCGGCGGGCGCAAGCGGTTCGCGGTGCCGGGCGCGCAGCCGGGCCAGCAGTCGAGCGACACGTCTCCGAGCTGGTCGCCCGACGGAACGCGGATCGCGGTGTCGAACGCCTTCAACGGCGGCGTCTACGTGGTCGGCCTGGACGGCAGCGGTCGCCTGCAGGTCGCTCCCGATGCAGCCGGCTCGGGCGCCTGGTCGCCCGACGGCGCGACGATCGCCTATGTGGACAACTTCGGCGGCGGCGCGATCTGGGGGGTCGACCCGGCCGGCGCGAATCGCCGCAGGCTCCTGCCGGGATCGGCGCTCAAGGCCACCTCCGTGAGCTGGTCGCCCGACGGCCGGCTGCTCGCGTTCACGACGAGCAACGGCGTGTACGTGAGCGCCTCCGACGGCTCGGGGGCCCCGCTGCGCGTCGCGGACGCCGCGTCGCCGGGCCGCGCGACCTTCTCGCCCGACGGCGCATGGCTCGCCTTCACGGCGCAGACCGGCACCGTGCACCCCTATCGCGCGGTCTACGCCGTCGGCAGCGACGGCAGCGGCCTGCGGCAGCTCACGAAGGGGCCGTACGACAGCTTCGACCCGGCCTGGAGACCCTAGGCCCTCAGTCGTAGGCGCGAACGCGCCGGTACAGCGTGTCGCGCTGCACCGGCCGCTTGCCCGCCGCGCGGATGAGGCGGCAGAAGTCGTCGACGGACGCGCGGTAGGTCGTGCCGGCGGCCGAGACGACGTTCTCCTCGATCATGATCGAGCCGAGGTCGTCGGCGCCGAAGTGGAGCGCGACCTGGCCGATCTTGAGCCCCTGGGTCACCCAGGAGGACTGGATGTGGTCGACGTTGTCGAGGTAGAGCCGCGAGACGGCCTGCGTGAGCAGGTAGTCGAAGGACGTCGGCGTCTCCGTGATCTGCTTGCCGAGGCGCGTGTTGTCGGGCTGGAACGTCCACGAGATGAACGCGCGGAAGCCGTGCATCTCGTCCTGCAGGTCGCGGATGCGGCGCATGTGCTCGATGCGCTCCTCGAGCGTCTCGACATGGCCGTACATCATCGTCGCCGTCGTCGACATGCCCAGGCGATGGGCCTCGCGCATGACGCCGAGCCACTCGGCCGTCTTCGTCTTCTTGGGCGCGATGATCTTGCGGACGCGGTCGACCAGCACCTCGCCGCCGCCGCCGGGCAGCGAGTCGAGGCCGGAGTCGCGCAGGCGCGAGAGCGTCTCGGCGACCGTCAGCCGCGAGCGCCGCGAGATGTGCTGGATCTCCGGCGGCGAGAGCGCGTGCAGATGGATCTTGTAGCGCGCCTTGATGCCCGCGAAGAGATCCTCGTACCACTCGATGGCGAGGTCGGGATGGTGGCCGCCCTGCATCAGCACGGCGGTGCCGCCGAGCGCCAGCGTCTCCTCGATCTTCTTGTGGATCACCGGCTTGGGGAGCACGTAGCCCTCGCGCGTATCGCCCGGGCGGCGGTAGAACGCGCAGAAGTCGCAGTCGGTGACGCAGACGTTCGTGTAGTTGATGTTCCGGTCGACGATGAACGTCACCTCGTCCGGATCGCTCTTGCGGGAGCGCATCTCGTCGGCCGCGCGCCCGATCGCGACGAGGTCGCGCGAGCGCAGCAGCGTGGCGGCGTCGTCGTCCTCGAGCCGGACGCCCTCGAGCACCCGCTCGAGGATCGCCTGCACGGGACGGGTGGCGACGTCGACTGCCATCGCCGTCAGCGTACGCGAGCGGTGTCGGCGAAGCGCAGCTCGGGCGTGCCCGCGATCGCGCCGCGCTCGGCGGCCAGCGCGTAGAAGCGCTCGAGGCCGGCGCGCTCGCGCTCGCCGAAGCCGTAGCGGAGCTTCTCGAAGTAGCGCGCGAGATAGCCCGCCGGGAAGCCATGGCGCTCGCTCGCGGCCTTCGCGACGAGGTCGGCGTGCTCGGAGGCCTCGGCGACGGCCCCGCGCAGCGCGCGGTCGATGCGGCCGAGTGCGTCGGGGTCGCAGTCGCGTTGCGCCGCCCACACGGCGAACACCATGGGCAGGCCGGTGCGCTCGCGCCAGAGCGCGCCGAGGTCGTGGTGCGGCGTCGGATCCGAGAACGCCGAGCGGAGCGCCGGATCGCCGATCAGCAGGCGCGCGTCGGCGTCCTCGTTCTCCCCGCGGATCTCGGCGTGGGGGACGAGCACCTTGACGAGCGCGACGGAGGTCGCCGAATCGCTCGTCACCGCGATGCTGCGCACGGCCGGGAGGGGCAGCGGCGTGACCAGCTGCACCGACTCGACGGCGCCGTCCGAGCCCACGCAGAGCGACGGCAGCAGCACGTAGCGCTCCGGATTGTTCGCGTACTCGACGCTCGAGACGTTCGCGACGTCGAGCTCGCGCGCCGCGAGCATGCGATTGAGCTGCGTCGGGACGGCCGCGACCTCCTCGACCTCATCCGGATCGAGGTGGCGCGCCAGCGCCCATTCGACCGGGAAGGTGTTGATGAACGCGACGCGGCCGAGGCGCAGCATCAATCGAAGCGGCGGACGACGTTGTAGAACGAGTCGCGCTGCACCGGGATGCGCCCGGCCTCGCGGATCACGCGCACGAGCGAGGCGACCTTCTCCTCGGTCGGCGTCACGGCGCCGGCGGCGTGCGCGATCGTCTCCTCGACGACCGTGCCCTGGATGTCGTTGGCGCCGAAGTGCAGCGCGACCTGGGCGAGCGGCGTCGAGATCATGATCCAGTACGCCTTGATGTGCTCGATGTTGTCGAGCATGAGGCGCGAGACGGCCTGCATCTTGAGGTCGTCGTGGCCGCTCGTGAACGTCCAGCCGCGGCGCTCGAAGACGGTGTTCTCGGGATGGAACGGCAGCGGGATGAAGGCCATGAACCCGCCGGTCTCGTCCTGCAGCTCGCGCAGGCGCAGCAGGTGGTCGACGCGCTCCTCGTAGGTCTCGACGTGGTTGTAGAGCATCGTGCAGTGCGTCTTGACGCCCATGCCGTGCGCCAGCCGGTGCACCTCGAGCCAGATGTCGGGATGCTCCTTGCCGGGCGCGACGATCTTGCGCACGCGGTCGGCGAACACCTCGGCGCCGCCGCCGGGCAGCGTCTCCACGCCGGCCGCGAACAGCTCCTTGAGCACCTCGGCGTGGGAGAGCCCGGAGAGCTTGGTGATGTGATGGACCTCGGACGCCGTGAAGCACTTGAGCGTGACGTCGGGCAGCGCCGCCTTGAGGCTGCGTACGAGGTCGAGGTAGTAGTCGAGGTCGAGGTAGGGGCTCTCGCCGCCGACCATGTGGATCTCGCTGTAGGGCTCGTGCTCGTAGTGCTTGACGGCGTGCTGGGTGAGCGGCCCGATCTCCCACGTGTAGGCGCCGTCCTGCTTGTTCGTGCGCGCGAACGCGCAGAACTTGCACTTCACCCGGCACACGTTCGTGTGGTTGAGGTACAGGTTGTTGACGAAGTAGACCTCGTCGCTGCCGCCGCGCAGGCGCCGCGCCTGGTCGGCGAGCTCGCCGAGGCCGAGCAGGTCGTCGCTCTCGAGCAGCGCGACGCCGTCGTCGAAATCGAGTCGCTCGCCCGCCAGCACCTTCTCGCGGACGGGGTCGATCAGCGTGCGCGTAAGACCTGCCGTGCTTGCCATCGGCTCTCAGTGGTCGCGGGTGGTCGCTGCCTGCACGATAGCCCCGAGCGCCCGGCGATCGCTGCGGTCGGGCAGCGCGGCGAGCGCCGCGCGCGCGGCGTCGGCGTGCTCGAGCACGGCCCGGCGCGCCTCGGCGATCGCGCCCGTCGCTGCCACGCGTCCCAGCAGGCCCACGACGTCGCCGGCCGCGCGCTCGCGGTCGAGCAGCGCGGCGGCCACCTGGGGATCGCGCTTCGCCGCGAGCAGCAGCGGGAGCGTGACCGTGCCGTCGAGCAGGTCGACGCCGAGCGCCTTGCCCGTCGCCTCGGGATCGCCGTCGCAGTCGAGCAGGTCGTCGGCGAGCTGGAACGCGATGCCGAGCTGCTCGCCGAAGCGCTCGAGCGCGTCGCTGCCGCTGCGGTCGAGCCCGCCGAACATGCCGCCGAGCGCGCAGGCGGCCGCGAACAGCCGGCCCGTCTTGAAGAGGCAGCGCTCGAGGTAGGCCTCGACGGTGATCTCGGGGCGCCGCGCCTGCTCGCTCTGCAGCGCCTCGCCGCGCGCCAGGTCGAGCGTGGCCCGGGCCAGCAGCGCGACCGCCTCGGGGGAACCCGCCCGCGCGAGCCCCGCGAACGCGAGTGCGAAGAGGTGGTCGCCGGTCGCGCGCGCGAGTGCCTCGCCGTGCCGCGCCCACACGGTCGCGTGCCCGCGCCGCAGCGGCGCGGCGTCGAGGACGTCGTCGTGGACGAGCGTCGCCATGTGCACGAGCTCGACGGCGCAGGCGGCGATCTCGAGCTCCGGGCGCTCGCGCGCATCGGGCGGAGCCGCGATCAGCACGAGCAGGGGGCGCAGACGCTTGCCGCCGGCGGCGAGCGTCTCGCGCGACGCGCGCCCCACGAGGTCGTCGGCGAGCTGGTCGGCCAGCCGCTGCTCCACGGCCGCCAGGAACGGCAGCGTGCGCGGGCCGGCGAGGCCGCTGACGTCGTGGGCCGCGACGGTCACTTGCCCACCTCGCCGACGTGCAGCGCGACGATGCCGCCTGCCAGCAGGCGGTAGCGGACGCTCGTCATGCCGGCGCGATGGTACGCCTCGCCGAGCTCGTCGGGCCCGGGGAACCTGCGCACGGACGCCGGCAGGTACGAGTACGCGCCGCCACGGTCGAAGACCTTGCCGAGCGCCGGGATGCCGCGGTCGAACCAGAGCGAGTAGAAGCCCTTGAGCGGGCCATGCGGCGGCCGCGTGATCTCGAGGCAGACGACCCGCCCGCCCGGGCGCACGACGCGCGCCAGTTCGCGCAGGCCGGCCTCGGGGTCGGGGAGGTTGCGCAGGCCGAACGCGATCGTGGCGGCCGCAAACGAGTTGTCGGCGAACGGCATCGCGGTGGCGTCGCCGCGCACCCACTCGACCGCGGCCGCGTCCTCGCCCGGCGACTTGCGCGCGGCCCGGCGCAGCATCTCGGCCGAGAAGTCGAGGCCGGTCACCTGCCCGCTGAGGCCCACGACGCGCGCGAGCTCGAGCGCGAGGTCGCCGGTGCCGCAGCACGCGTCGAGCACCGCGGCGCCGCGCCCGACGCCGGTCTCGCGCGCCGCGATCGCGCGCCAGCGCCGGTCGAGGCCGGCCGTCATCACGCGGTTCATGAGGTCGTAGGGCCCGGCGATGCGGTCGAACATGCGCTCGACGTCGGCGGGATCGAGGCGGTCGCGGACGCTCACGCGGCACCCCAGCGGCGCAGCAGGTCGTGCTCGACCCCGAGCAGGTCGAGCGCCTTGCCCGCGACGAAGTCGATCGCGTCGGCGAGCGTGTCGGGCTGCGTGTAGAACGCCGGCATCGCAGGCAGTATCAGCGCACCGGCCTGGCGCAGCTTGAGCAGCACCTCGAGGTGGATGACCGAGAGCGGCGTCTCGCGCGGCACGAGCACCAGCCGGCGGTCCTCCTTGAGCGCCACGCCCGCGGCGCGATGGATGAGGTTGGCCTGCCCGGACGACGCGATCGAGCCGGCCGTCGCCATCGAGCAGGGGCAGATGACGTAGCCGTCCACCTTCGCCGAGCCCGAGGCGTACGGCGAGAACCAGTCCTCGCTCTCGTACAGCGTGACCCGCTCGCCGCCGTGCTCGTCGACCAGCCGGCGCACCGCCGCCGCCGGATCGAGCGAGCGGTCGCGGTAGAGCTCGTAGGCGATGACCTCCCCGGCCGCGCGTGAGGCGCAGACGCCGACCTCGGCCCCGGCCGCAGTCAGGCCGGCGAGGACGCGGGCGGCATAGGGCGCACCCGAGGCGCCCGTGATGCCGAGGAAGAACCGCACACGAGCAGGGTAGCGATGTACGGCTGCCGCGGGTCGCGTCAGCGCGCGCGTACGCCTACGGGTAGGCCTTGCAGGCGGTCGCCTGCGGAGTCGGCGCGCCGCCGCCCTTCTCGTACGTCGAGACGACGGTCGCGATGCACTTGATCTGCGCCGCGTCCAGCTGGCCCTTGAACGAGGGCATGCCCCCCTGGCCGTTCGTGACCCGCTGGATCACGAGGTTGTAGTCCGGCTTCGCGCCGTCGAGGTTCGGGCCGATGTTGCCGCCCCAGCCCAACGCCTTGAGCGTGTGGCAACTCGAGCAGGACTGGCTCTTGACGAACGTGACCCCAGGCCCGGTGGCCGTCGCCTCGCCGCCGATGTTGGGCGCGCTCGAGCCCTTCCAGGTGAGCGTCAGGAGCAGCACGGCCATGGCGCCCGCGAACCCGATCGCGATCGGGCGGCGGGAGACGCGGCGCTCGCGCGTGCGGTCGATGAACGGCAGCGTGATGAGGATGCCCATCCAGATGCTCGGGATGATGATCGTGCCGAGCAGCAGCAGGTTCGGGTTGTCGAACACCCGCAGCAACTGGAAGAGGAAGAAGTAGTACCAGTCGGGACGCGGATCGTAGATCGCGACCGCGGCGTTCGCCTTGTCCTCGTAGAGCGGCCCGAGGATGCCGCTGTGCGTGCCGTTCGCCGTCTCGTGCCAGAGGATCGTGAGCCCCACGATCAGCAGCACGAAGAAGAGGTTGACGATGATGTCGTGCAGGATCACCTGCGGGAAGAACGGCTTGCCGGCCTTCTTCTGGTAGCTGTACTCGCGCAGGTACGCCTCGCGGCGCTCGCGCGCGGTCAGACGTGCCATTACGCGTCTCCCCGGCCGGTCGCGGTGCGGCGATCGCTCATCGGGTGCTCTCCACGGCCTCGCGCGCGGCGGCCTCGTCGTAGCGCTTGCGCGACCAGGGCGGCGACGTCACGCCGAGGCGGACGACGAGCCACATGTGGATGAAGATGAACGTGAAGATCCCGCCCGGGATCACGAGCATGTGCAGCGAGTAGAAGCGCGCGAGCGTCTGATCGCCGAACACGGGGCCGGCCTTGAAGAAGTTGGCGAGGTACGGGCCGACGATCGGGCCGGTGCCGTTGATGTTGACGCCGACGACCGTGGCCCAGTAGGCGCGCTGGTCCCACACGAGCAGGTAGCCCGTGAACGACATCGCCATGACCATGATGAAGAGGAGCCCGCCCGTGACCCACGTCAGCTCGCGCGGGTACTTGTAGGCGCCGAACACGTACACGCGCGCCATGTGCAGGAAGAGCAGGATCACCATCACCGACGAGCCCCACTTGTGCATGCCGCGCACGAGCCAGCCGAGCGTCTCCTGGTCGGTGATGTAGCGGATCGACTCGTAGGCCGAGGCCGGGTCGGGGTGATAGCTCATGGCGAGGATCACGCCGGTCGTGGCCTGCAGCATGAAGACGGTCAGCAGCGACGAGCCGAGCGTCTGCAGCCAGGACGTGTCGCCCGGCACCTTGCGGAACAGGAACGCCTCGACCAGGCCGACGAAGCCCGAGCGCTCCTCGACCCACTCGAGCGGGGCATCGACGACGAGCTCCTTGGCGGTCGGGCGTGTGCGAGGCATCGGTGGTGCTCCTAGCCTTGCGGCGCGTCGGGGTAGAGATACGAGAGGATCCCGTCGACCGGCTGACCCGGGCCCTTGAGCTGATGGCGCTTGAGGCTGTTGTCCATCGCGTAGAGCTGCCCGAGGATCAGGTGCCCCTTGTCGTTGACCGTGGTCTCGTAGCGGTTGAGCGGGCGCACGGGCGGGCCGGCGGTGCGCCGCCCCTCCGAGTCGTACTGGCCGCCGTGGCACGGGCACTGGAAGCCGGTCGGATTCGGCTGCACCGGACAGCCGAGGTGCATGCAGGTGTTCGCGATGGCGGTGAACTTGTCGTTGCCGTCGTTGCGGATGAAGACGAGGCGCCTGGCGAGCCCGGTGGTGTCGTTGGGGCGGTTCTCGAGCGTGACCTCGTGGTAGGGCACCTCGCCCTTCTTCGTGGGCGGGTAGAGCGTCGTCGGCCCGATGTCGATCGCGTACTCCTTGACCGTCTCGAACGACGGCGCGAGCACGGCGATCGTGACGGGAACCGCGATGATCGCGCCCATCAGGCCGCCGAGGCCGATGGTCGCGCCGGTGAGAAACTTCTGGCGGCTCATGGCCGCCTGTGCCGATCCGGGATGGGCAGAAGCCGCCGCAGCCTCGCCGGGCGTGGTCGCGCTCTCCTGCTTGTCGTCGGGCGTTTCCGCCACGAGTTCCTACCTCCGGTCGCGTCTGCCAGGCAGCATTACAGCCGATCCGGCGGCACTCCGCAACGCTGAGCCGTCTGTCACGAACACGGCAGCCTCAAATACCGCGCCGCCGCCCGCCCGCCGCCGCCGCGCGGATGGCCGCGCCAAGCGGCGTGATGGGCAGATCGGCGAGCCGCAGCAGGGAGTCGCCGCGCGCGACCGACTCGGCTGCGGGCAGCGCGGCGGCGAGCGCGGCGACCTCGGGCTCGCTGCGCGCGGCGACCCCGAGCGCGACGCGCGTGACCACGTCGCCCGCGATGCCGGCGTCGACGAGGCGGGGCTTGCGGCCGTGCGCGGCGGCCACCTGGGCGAGCAGGTCGCGGTAGGTCGTGCGCTCGCCGCCGGCGAGGTCGTAGCCGTCCGGATCCGCGACGTCCGCGCCGGCCAGCCACACGAGCGCGCGCACCGCGTCGGCCGCGGACACCGGCTCGGTCGCGCGCCGCATCCAGGTCGGGCACGGGATCACCGGCAGGCGGTCGCCGAGTGCGCGCAGCAGCACCACCCAGGGCGCGCCGGCGCCGATCACGGGCGCGCAGCGCACGACCGTGACGCGCGCCGGGTCGCCGCCGGGCGCCTCGACCGGGGCGCCCAGCCGCTCGACGCGGATGATGCGCCCGGCGCCGCCGGCCAGGAACGCGGCCTCGGCGGCAGCCACGGCGGCGGCGCCCGACTCGCTCGAGCTGAGGTCGAGCACGCACGCGCAATCGGTGGTCGCGCGCGTGAGCGAGCGCTCGTCGAGCGGGTCGGCCCAGTCGCGCTCGACGCCGAGCATCCCGGCGATCGCAGCCTGGCGGCGGTCGAGCGCGCGCACGCGCCAGCCCTCGGCCGCAAACATCGGGATCGCGAGCCGGCCGAGAAAGCGGCTCGCGCCCAGGACCGCTACGAGCGGCGCCATCCGCGCCGCCGGCGGGCGGCCGCGGGCGCCGCGGCGGATGGTACGGGGAGTGCGATGCCGAGCGCGTCCCAGCGCTCGTCGACGCGGCGGCGCACCTCGTCGCTCATGCGCGCGACCTCGGGCCATTCGCGCGGGTAGCCCTCGCCGGGCCAGGTCGCGGTCGCGTCCAGTCCGAGCTTGCCGCCGAGCGACTGCAGCGAGGGCGCGTGGTCGAGCTGGTCGAGCGGGCCGTGCGCCTGCTCGACGTCCCGTCCGGGATCGGTGTTCGCCCCGACCTGCCAGGCGACCTCGCCGTAGTCGTGCACGTCGACCCACTCGTCGACCACGATCACCATCTTCGTGAGCGAGAGCAGCCCGGTGCCCCAGACGGCGTGCATGACCTTGCGCGCGTGGCCGGGGTAGGCCTTGCGGATCGAGACGATGCAGCAGTTGTGGAAGGCCCCGGCGACGGGCAGGTCGTAGTCGACGAGCTCGGGCAGCGTCGCCCGCAGCGCCGGCAGGAAGAGGCGTTCGGTGGCCTTGCCGAGCCAGGCGTCCTCGGCCGGCGGCGGGCCCACGAGGATGCTCGGGTAGATCGCGTCGCGGCGCATCGTCATGCACGTCAGCCGCAGCACCGGGAACGGCTCGGCCGGCGTGTAGTAGCCGGTGTGGTCGCCGAACGGCCCTTCGTCGGCGAGCTCGCCGCGCTCGCAGTAGCCCTCGAGCACGATCTCGGCGCGCGCCGGCACCTGGAGGTCGACGGTCTTGCACTGCACGAGCTCGACCGGCTTCCCGCGCAGGAAGCCGGCGACCATCAGCTCGTCGACGTGCTTGGGCGCGGGACACGATCCGGCGTACGCGGTGATGGGGTCGCTGCCGATCGAGACCGCGACCTCCATGCGGCCCGCGCCGTCGCGCCAGTCGGCCGCGGCGTCCTTGTGGATCTGCCAGTGCAGCCCCGTCGAGGTCGCGTCCCGCTTCTGCAGGCGGTACATGCCGACGTTGCGCCCGCCCGTGCGCGGATCCTTCGTGAAGACCGAGGGCAGCGTGATGAAGGGCCCGCCGTCCCCCGGCCAGCACGTCGGGATGGGCAGCCGCCCGAGGTCGGGCGGATCGAGCACGACCTCCTGGCAGGGCCCGCTGCGCACGACCTTCGCGCGCGAGTCGGCCAGCGACTTGAGCTTGCCGAGCGCGCGCACCTTGTCGCCGAGGCCCTGCGGCGGCTGCAGCTCGAGCACCGAGGCGACCTTCTCGCCGAGCTCGTCGAGCCGCTCCACGCCGAACGCCAGGCACATGCGCCGCTCCGTGCCGAACTGGTTGATCAGCAGCGGCAGCGACGAGCCGCGCACGTTGCGGAAGAGCAGCGCGGGCCCGCCCGCCTTGACCACGCGATCGGCGATCTCGCTGATCTCGAGGTGCGGATCGACCTCGGCCGTGACCTCGACCAGCTCGCCCTCGCGCCCGAGCAGGTCGATCCACTCGCGCAGGTCGTCGCAGATCACGTGCGGGAGGCTAGTGGAATCCCGGCCCCGTCACGCTGTCAGCCGCGCGTGCGCGAGCTGCGCCTCGACGACGTCGCGCCCGGCGATCAGCGCGGCCACCGGCAGGCTGTCGCCCTCGATGCGCAGGGCGCGGGCGGCGCGCGAGAGCCCGTCGTAGTCGATCACGCCCGCGAGCGCGAGAGCGGTCGCCGCCCAGAGGTCGGTGTCCTGGTCGCCGCGCGCGCAGACCGCGGCGGCCGTCCCGATCAGCGTCGCGAGCGCGTCGATCGCCGCGAGGTCGCCGAGCGCGGCGATCCACACGAGGCCCTGCGCGTAGAGGTGGTCGCCGCACAGGAGCCGCTCGCCGTCGTCGCGCGGGGCGAACAGGCGGGGCCGCCCGTAGTGCAGCAGGTACCCCTCGTAGATGGCCTCCATGCCGGCCGCCCAGGGCTCGCCGCAGAGCGGCGCCCAGACCTCGCCGCCGCGGCGGGCCTCCGCGGCGAGCAGGGTCGCCGCCAGGGCGCCGCGCTCGCCCGCGGCGGCGGCGGCGATCCTGTCGAGCGTCAGGTCAGCCACTCCGCGGCCTCGCTCGCCCAGTAGGTCATGACGAGGTCGGCCCCGGCGCGGCGGATGGCCGTCAGCGACTCGAGGATTGCAGTGCGCCGGTCGAGGGCGCCGGCGGCGGCCGCCGCCTCGAGCATGGCGTACTCGCCCGACACCTGGTAGGCCGCGAGCGGCAGCGGCGAGGCGTCGCGCACGCGCGCGATGACATCGAGGTAGGGCATGGCGGGCTTGACCATGAGCGCGTCCGCGCCCTCGGCGGCGTCGAGCAGGGCCTCGCGCACCGCCTCGCGTGCGTTCGCGGGATCGAGCTGGTAGCCCTTGCGGTCGCCGGTCTTGGGCTTCGAGCCGGCGGCGTCGCGGAACGGCCCGTAGAACGCCGAGGCGAACTTGGTGCTGTACGCGAAGATCGCCGTCTCCTGCAGGCCCTCGCCGTCGAGCGCCGCGCGGATCGCGGCCACGCGCCCGTCCATCATGTCGGACGGGGCGACGGCATCCGCGCCCGCCCGGGCGTGCGAGAGCGCGACCTTCGCGAGCAGCGGCAGCGTCGCGTCGTTGTCGACCTCGCCCCCGTGCAGGACCCCGCACGCGCCGTGCGAGGTGTACTGGCAGAGGCACACGTCGGTCAGCACGGGGAGTCCCGGCGCCTGGGTCCGGATCGCGCGGATCGCGCTCGGCACCGGGCCGGCGTCGTCCCACGCGGAAGACCCCTGCTCATCCTTGCTATCGGGCAGTCCGAAGAGCAGCATGCCGCCGACCCCGCGGGCCTGGGCCTCGGCAGCCAGGCCCGCGGCGACGTCGGCCGAGACGTGGCGCTGCCCGGGCAGCGACGGGATCGGCCGGTCGACACCCGAACCGGTGACGACGAACAGCGGCTGGACCAGGTCAGCAGGCGCGACGCGCGTCTCGCGCACGAGGCGGCGCATGCCCTCGGACCGTCGCAGGCGGCGCATGCGAACAGCGGGAAAGCTCACACGCGCAGCCTAGATGGTGGGCGTCACGGGCGGCTCCGGCGCCCTCATGCCCACCGAATGGGTGGGTCTTACACCCTGTACGACGGTGCTGGCAGCACTCCGGTCAACCCCCCGGTCCCCACCTCGTGTTCGACTTGACCCGGGACCTACCGGACCGTCATGCTTGTGCGGGTCGGGACGCGGGCGCGGGGGAGATAGGAGCAGGTTTTGATGGATGGGGGCACGGAGGCGCCGTTCGAGCGATCGGCCGCGCGTGGGCACGTCGTCCGCGCCCGTGTCGAAGACGCGCTCGCACCGGCCGTCGCGCTGCGCCTGATCGTCATCTCCGAGAACCGGCTCTATCGCGAGGGCCTCGCGCATCTGCTCGGGGCCCAGCCGTCGCTCGACGTCGTCGGCGTCGCCGGCTCGGCGGCCGAGCTGATGCTGCACGACGCCGATGTCGCGCTCGTCGACGTGGCGCGGCCCCCGGGCCTGCGCAGCGTCGCCGAATTGCGCCGCTTGCGGGTGGATCTTCCCGTCATCGTCGTCAGCGTCCCCGAGCTCGAGGGCATCGTCGTGCAGTGCGCCGAGATCGGCGTGGCGGGCTACGTGACCACATCCGGCTCGGCCGACGAGCTCGTCTCCGCGGCCCGCGGCGTCTCGCGCGGCGAGGTCGTCTGCCCGCCCGGCGTGGCGGCGGTCCTGGCCCGTCGCGTGGCGGCCCTGGCGAGCGCGCGCCGCGAGCCCGCGGGCGATGCACGCCTGACCCTGCGCGAGCGCGAGATCCTGCGCCTGATCGACGACGGGCTCTCCAACAAGGAGATCGCGCAGCGCCTCTCGCTGCAGACCAAGACGGTCAAGAACCACGTCTCGAACATCCTCGCCAAGCTCGGCGTGGCCAATCGCGCGGCGGCTGCGGCAGCCCTGCGTGGGTCCGAAGACCCCTCTGGCCGCGGGTGGCGCTGAGGTCCCAGACCCACCCAGGGCCTACCTCAAAGGCCCAGATCGCCTAGGCCCAGTCCCAGGAAAGACCCACAGATTCCTGCAGGATCGGGTGGGCCGGGTTTGAGGCGAAATGCCCATTGCGACGGCCTCTCGGACTCGCGAACATGGCCGGTGGTGGGAAACGATCACGTCACCCATGCTCGCGTGCGCTCGGCCCCGACCGGGGGTCATCGGCACCAGGACGGCCCGGCTTCGACCGGCCACCCGATCCGTGGCGTCAACCAGCGTCAGCGCAGCCACTGGATGGCCTTCGTCACCACCGCTCGCCCTGAGGGTCGCGTCGCCGGGAGCGCCGCGCGCCGCAGGGCACATCACGTCGAAGGGGCGGGCGCGAGGGGAGCGCCCGGGTCGTGCATGCGACGGCGTCGAAGCTCGGCGTCGATGGCACGACGGGGTTCCAATCAGGAGAGGAGCACGACTTGAGAAGTTTCAAGAGGATGCTGCTCGGTGCGGTGGCCACGCATGGCCGTCGTCGCCGGCGTAGCAGTGAGCCCGGCATGGCGGCAGTTTCGCCGCCGCCGCCGCTCGCGCCTACCGGTGGTGCCCAGCGAGGGCCGCTACACGCAGGACGCAAACGTGCCGTATCTCGCCTGGAGAGGCGAGCACGTGCGTCTCGAGTTCTGTGACGAGGCAGGCGCTGTCCGCCAGAGCGGCGTCGGCGACCTGGTCGCTCGAGGACTGGAGCGGCGACCCGCTCAACGGCTCCGTGCCGGTGCCGCAGCAGGTCTTCGGTGCTGCGCACATCTACTCGGGCTGCGCCTACACCGACTACGTCTCGCAGAAGTCCGGCATCGCGTTCGTCAAGCTCGTCATCAGTGACCCGACGAGACGGCACGAACCTCTACGAGAAGCAGTTCCTCGTCGCGCTGGATGGATCTCCTGAAGCCGGCCGTGACCGGTGGCGGCGACGTCAACGCGCAGGACTTCTGCTGGCAGAAGATCCACGACGCCAGCTTCATCGGCCTCTACGGGCCGTACGCGGTCTGCGATCCCAAGCTCGACCCGCGCCACCGCATCAACGTCACTGGTCAAGGGCAACATCCCGCTGCTCGCGAACTTCAGCGAGTGGGGCCTCGGCGATCACCTCACGATGCCCGACGACTGGGGCAAGTGGGCCGCCGTGATGGCACGCTCGACGAGGGACTACAACGTCGCCGGCGCGATGACGCAACTGGGACATCCACGACGACTCGCTCCTGACCGAGGGTCACACGATCACGAACCCGATCGGCAGCCAGTGCCCGGCGGATCCGAACGTCGAGGAGATCAACGCCAACCTGATCGACGCGGTCGACAACTGCACCGGCGGCGGCCCGCTCGGGCGGCTTCTCGACGGTGTTCGGCACGCCGTCGCGCGCGGACAACACGATCGGCCCGTTCGATCCGATCTATCCGAACGACACGCTGCTCTCCGACGGCAAGGTCGACGCGGGTGACGCGCCGATGCCGGCCGCGCGCATCGACGTGACGATCCGCGACAACAACGCCGCCGACCCGACCGACATCAGCGGCGTCGGCTACCTCTACCCGAGCTACAAGACCGAGGTGTACAGCCGCGACGGTCTCGGCAGCACCTGGCAGCCGTGGAACAACGGCGACATCACCAGCCGGTCAAGGCGCACAACTTCTACGCGCCGTACTACTCGCAGTACATCCCGGCGACGGCGCGGCCGGTCGATTCCGGCGGCACGCCGTACGGCGTCACCGTCCCCGAGCGGCATCGACGGCTCGAGCGACTGCGGACGGCTTCAACGGCTTCCTGGCTCGAACGGCCTGTACCGCAACTGGGAGTTCGCGTGGACGAACACGTATCACCCCGACGCCGACGTCGAAGTGCCTGTTCTCGCAGGTCCTCCCGGGCCTGTTCGACGACTACCGCCCGCTGCCGTACGGCCCGAACTCCGTCTCGGTCTACACGGACGAGAGCGGCGAGGCGAACGTGAACTTCGTGCCCGGGTCTCGGCATGTACTTCGACAACCTCCACAGCGTCAACAAGAACCTCAACGGCGGCTGTGACCTCGAGGGCATCGACCCGATCGGCACGGCGACCATCGACGCCGTCGCCAGGTACCCGTACCAGCCGGTGACGGCTCCGGACCAGGCCGGCGATCCGGTCAACTTCACGGTCCACAACCTCTTCCAGAAGACGCTCACCGTCTACTCGAAGGGCGTCGACACCAACGGCATCACCTCGAACTCGGTCGCCAAGATCGTCCTCGCGCACGCGCAGGACATCGACGGCTCGCCGCTCGCGTACGAGGCGATCTGCTGGATGGCCAACAAGAACGCCGAGGGCATGCGCGTCTTCGTCGGGGACATCCCGGCGCCCACGGCGACCGATCCGAACGCCGTCATCACGCTCGATCCGTGGCACGGCCTGTTCACCACGTTCAAGGATCCCGTGGGGCATCAACCGGCTCTGCACGTTCACGGACGAGAACGGCAACTCGGCGATCGAGGTGTTCAACTCCGATCGCACGAGCGTCAACGTGATCGCCGAGTTCGTCAACGAGGGCATCCTCCGCGACACGTTCGCGAACTTCGCGAGCGGCTCGGTCGGCTCCACCACGAGCGCGGACGGCGGACCCGTCTCGCACGTGCCGTCCCCGACGCAGCTCAGCCAGGCCGTCGTGGTCGGCTCGAGCGGCCCGGTCGTCCTGAAGTCCAAGGTGACCCCGATCCAGACCATCAAGTCGGCGAAGAAGAAGCTGGCGAAGAAGGTCCTGCACAAGATCCGGTTCGCCAAGGTCGTCACGCCGTTCCACGGCAAGGCGAAGCTCCAGGTGCGCGTCAACGGCAAGGCGGGCATGGTCAAGCTCCGCATCACCGTCAAGCAGGGCAAGAAGAGCCACACGCTACGTGCGCTTCGTGCCCGTCCAACAAGAAGGTCGCGGTCAAGAACCTCGTCATTCCGGCGAAGACCGCGAAGGTCACCGTCTCGCTGCTCACCATCTAGGCAGAGCAGCCCGACCGGGGTACGCTGGGGAGGCCCGCTACGGCGGGCCTCCCCCGCCTCCGGCCCCTGACACGACGAGCGCCGAAGTGGGACAAGTCGCGCCGACGCTCGTCGTGCGAGTGGCCAGGAGAGGAATCACTGCGAATGGCTACAGGACGGAGAAGGTGGTGGATCGCGATCGGCGGCGCGACGGCCGCGGTGGCGATCGGAATGTGCGCCGTGGTCGCGCTCGGGGCGCCGACCGGGTTGACCGCGCCTACGCCGACGAACAGCCCCGCATCTGACGTGGGCGCGACGGCGACGCCGGCCGACGAGCTACGACCTCGAGCGCGCGACCGGCGCGTGCACGGGCGCGACCGGACTTCGCCGACCGTCGGCGTCACCGTCGTCCGACTCGACGCTTCGACGACCTGCCGGACGACGGACGCACTGTACTGCTACCGGGTCTACGGCTCGGCTACCCGATGCCCGGCGCGAGCACCGGTCGCGTCGACACGACCCCGTACGTCGTTCGACTCGCGGCGCCGGTGGCGACGCTGGCCTCGCGCTCGGTCACCGTCGCCGTGGGCTGCGCTCGGACCCGTGCACGTCAGGCCACGTCGACGGACCCGGCTCGGCTCGTGAGTCTACGACGCTCTCGTCGGTCGGCGGCCGTCTCGCGACGTCGCGTGCGACTACGACGGCGCCATGGACACGCCGACCGGCCGACGGCACCTACGCGATTCACGCCGACGTCCACCGACGCGGCTGGGAACATCGGCGTCGGCCGCGACATCACGGTCACGGTGGACAACACGCGCCGCCGCGCGCGCACTTCACGGCGACTGCGCGCCCGTCGCCCGTCGGTCGGGAGGCCCGGACGCTCTTCCTGGCACGATCCGGATCCGACGCACATCGTACACGGCGACGCGGGACGACCGTCTCCGGCTGGGCATCGCTGTCGGGCTGGGTGGACGGACCTCCAGCCGATCCCGCGCGACCGGCACGCACACCTACAGTCGTCACGGCGACCGACGGCGCGACTGCAACGTCACGTCGGCGCGCCGTCTCGGTTCAGGTCATCGCGGCCGAGCGCGACGGCGCCGCAGGACATCTCGGCGACCTCGCCGACGAATACCGTGCCGCATCTCGACCTGGCAGCGGCCGATGCACGTTCCCGGTGACGGGGTGGCAGGTCTATCGCGACGGCGACGCGTCGGCGATCGCGATCATCGACCCAGGCGCCCTGAGCTTCGACGACACGGCGGTCCCGGCTCAGGGCCCGCACACGTACTACGGTCACGCGCAGCTCAGCGGCGGACCGCCTCGGCGATCCGTCAGCGCCCGTTTCGGTCATCTACGACACGACGCCGCCGTCGCTCGCACGACCGCCGGCCGGCGCCGCGAACCCGGACGGCAGCGTTTCGCATCACCTGGCCGACCTGCGACGGACCCGACGCCGGGCTCCGGCGTCGCCGACTACATCGTGCGCCGCGGCGCCACGACGTCCGCCGCCCGGCGACCCGACGGCCGGCACCGGCGATCTGCACGGTGCACTGCCGGCCGCGACCGGCTGCGTCGACACGGCCGACGCAGAGCGGCACGACCTACGGCTACTCGGTCTTCGCGGTCGACGGCGCGGGCAACGTCGACGCCGCCAGGACGTGACCGCGCGTGCGCTCGACACGGTGCCTCCGGACCCGGTGACCGGCTTCCACGCCTCGGTGGGCCCGACCACCGCGCACCTGCTCTGGGACTCGCCGGCCCGCGCGGGCAACGACTCCGATCTCGCGGGCTTCCAGGTCATCCGCCTCGCGGCCGGCCAGAAGCAGCCGACGAACCCGCGCGACGGCACCCAGGTCTGCCCCGGCCTCGGCTTCCGCGACGCCGACTGCTTCGTGCAGAACCTCACGCGCGGCAAGAAGGTCACGTTCGCGATCTACGCGATCGACGAGGTGCCGAACTACTCGCCGCCGACGCTGCTGACCGTGACGCCGACGGGGCGACCCGACCAAGCCGCATCAGGCGACGAAGGTGCGCGTCAAGCGCGTCGGCGCGCGCATCACGATGACCTGGGTCTCGCCGAAGGACAAGGATCTCAGCCATTTCGTCGTGAATCTCAACAAGCTGGGCCCTGCCAAGAATCCCGGGGTGCGGCCGATCGTGTTCAAGGGTCGCAAGCTGACGGCGACGTTCACGCTCCAGGCGGGCCAGGTCACCTATGCGAACCTGTTCGCGATCGACCTCAGCGGCAACTACTCGCGCGTGACGCGCAAGATCGTGATGCCGAAGGTGCTCGTGGTGGCCAAGCACAAGAAGCGCGTCGCCAAGACGCCCCCCGCCAAGACGCCCGTGAAGGCGCCCGCCCCGCCCAAGAAGACCGGCGGCGCCCCGAAGCCGCCGCCGATTCAGGTCGTCATCAACTGAGCTACCCGAGCGCGGGCTCGTCGACGATCCAGATGACCTCGCCGCCGGGCGGCGCGACCTGCGCGGACGGCAGCGGCTCGCCCGCGCGTATGCGCGCCAGGGCGTCGCGCTTGCGCTCGCCGAGGGCGAGGATCAGCACGAGCCGCGAGCGGTCGAGGGCAGGCAGCGTGAGCGTGATCCGCTCGTAGGGCGCATACGGCGCGAGACCCGTGGTGCAGAGCAGCTCGCGCTCGGCGAGTTGCGGCGACCCCGGGAAGAGCGAGGCGCAGTGGCCGTCCTCGCCCATCGAGAGCAGGGTGACGTCGAAGTGCGCGGGCAGCAGGGCGGCGTAGCGGGAGGCCTCCATGTCGCCGTCGGGGTCCTCGCCGCGCATGCGCTCGACGCCGACGGGCGTCACGCCGGCGAGCAGCGTCTCGCGCGCCATGCGGTAGCAGGAGCCGGGATCGTCGGGCGGGACCTGGCGCTCGTCGCCGAAGTAGAGCGTGACCTGCGACCAGTCCAGGCGGTCGCGCCAGGCCTCCGACGCGAGCAGGCGGTAGGCGGCGCCCGCCGTCGTGCCGCCCGTCAGCACGAGGCTCTGCGGCCGCGCGGCGACGATCAGCTCGCACAGCCGCTCGATCGCCCCGTCGGGCCCGGGGGAGATGTCGAGATTCATGTCGCGAGCTGCGCGACGGCGGCCTCGAAGCCGATGTCGCGCTCGTAGATGCCGAGCTCGGCGGCGACGAGCGCGGGCAGGTGCGGCACCCACAGGCGCGCCTGCTGCGGCTCGAGGTGCGGCGAGCGCACCTCGGCCACGCCCTCGGACAGGCGCACGACCTCGTAGCGCTCCTTGCCGCAGGTCAGGCGGACGTCGATCAGCGAGCCCGAGCGCATGTCGCGCCGCAGCTCGCTCGTGAGCTCGACGCTCGGATGACGGCCCGTGCGGCTCAGCACCCAGGCTGCCAGGAGGCGCGCCTGCGCCTGCGAGCGACCGGCGTGCGTCAGCTCGATGCGGTCGAGGCGGGCGACCAGCGCGCGCGCGGCCTTCGGCGGGTCGAAGAGGCGGGCGACGAGCTCGCGCCAGCCCGTGAGCTTCGTCCACGAGAGGTCCGTGACGCTGCGCTGCGGCTCGCGGGCGAGCAGCGCGGGCAGCGAGTGCAGGCCCGAGCGCACGCCGGTCGAGTCGACGACGATGCGCGTCGCGAACGACCAGCAGGCCGCGACCAGCGCCTCCCAGCGCTCGGGGTCGAGGCGCAGCAGCACGAACACCGGCAGGTCGGGCAGCAGCAGGCTCGCGATCAGGCTCGGCAGCGCGGCTCCGTCGTCGCCTGCGCTGAGCCGCACGAGCTCGCAGCGCAGCACGCCCTCCCCGCTCGGCGACGGCATCGTCACGACCTCCGCGCTCGCGTCGACGTCGCTCCGCCCGCGCGTGGCGAGCGCGACGATCGCCCGCGAGGGGCGGTTGCCGGGCAGCTCCTCGAGCAGGCGCGCCATGCGCGCGGCCTCGCGCTCGTCGTCCGTGAGCACGACGAGGTCGAGCAGCTGCGTGCGCGCCTGCCCGCGCTCGCCCTCGCGCAGGTCGGCGAGCCGCTCCTCGACCGCGGCGATGGCGCTCACGGCCGGCGCCACCGCCGGCCGTCCCGGGCCAGCAGGTCGTCGGCCGCGTCCGGGCCCCAGGTGCCCGACGCGTAGAGGTGCGGCGCGCCGCCCTCGTTCTGCCAGGCGTGCATGACCGGGTCGACGACGCGCCAGGCGTCGGTCACGGCGTCGATGCGGATGAAGTTCGTGGCGTCGCCGCGCAGCGCGTCGATCAGCAGCGTCTCGTAGGCCTCGGCGGGGGCGGTGGCGAAGGCCGTGTCGTAGTCGAAGTCCATGTTGACGGTGCGGATCTGCGTGCGCGTGCTCGGCACCTTGGCGCCGAAGCGGAGCGCGATGCCCTCGTTCGGCTGCAGGCGCAGCACGAGGACGTTCGGCTCGAGCTGCTCGGCCGCGGCGTAGGAGAACGGGAGGTGCGGCACGCGCTTGAACTGGATCGCGACCTCGCTGACGCGCTTCGCGAGCCGCTTGCCGGTGCGCACGTAGAACGGGACCTCGGCCCAGCGCCAGTTGTCGACGGCCAGGCGCGCCGCCACGTAGGTCTCGGTCAGCGAATTGGGATCGACGCCGTCCTCGTCGCGGTAGGCGGGCACGGCGTTGCCGCCGGCGAAGCCGCCGTCGTACTGGCCGCGCACGACGTCGGTCGTCTCGAGCTTGCGCAGCGTGGCGAGCACCTTGGCGCGCTCGTTGCGCACCGACTCGACGTCGAACGACCCCGGCGGCTCCATGGCCACGAACGAGAGCACCTGCATGAGGTGGTTCTGCACGATGTCGCGCATCGCGCCGGCCTCCTCGTAGAAGCGCCCGCGGCTCTCGACGCCGAGCGACTCGGCCACCGTGATCTGCACGTGGTCGATGAAGTTGCGGTTCCAGACGGGCTCGAAGATGCCGTTCGCGAAGCGCAGCACGAGGATGTTCTGGACCGTCTCCTTGCCGAGGTAGTGGTCGATGCGGAAGACCTGGCGCTCGCGGAACGCCGCCGCCACGACGGCGTCGAGCTGGCGAGCCGAGGCGGCGTCGCGCCCGAACGGCTTCTCGATCACGACCGAGCGGGTCGAGGTGCGGCTGCGCGAGAGCCCCGCCTCGCCGAGCTTCGTCGTGACGAGCGGGAAGACCGTCGGCGGCGTGGCGAGGTAGAAGACCGCGTTGCCCTCGCAACCGCGCTCGCGGTCGGCCTGCGCCAGGCGGCGCTTCAGCTCGGAGTAGGTCTTCGGGTCGTCGAACGAGCCGCTGATGTAGAAGAGACCGCGCGCGAACGTGTCCCACACCGCCTCGTCGATGGGCTGCGTGCGCGAGTAGGCGTCGAGCGCCTTGCGCACCTCGGCGCGGTAGCCGTCGTCGCCGCCGTAGTCGCTGCGCGCCACCCCGATCAGCGCGAACGCCGGCGGCAGCATGTTGCGCAGCGCGAGGTTGTAGAGCGCCGGCAGCAGCTTGCGGTGGGCGAGGTCGCCCGACGCGCCGAAGATCACGAGCGCACCCGGCCCGGGGACGCGCGACATGCGCATGCCGTCCCGGAGCGGGTTCGGCGTGCTCACGCCTGCTGCACCGCGTGGCCGCCGAACTGCTGGCGCAGGGCTGCGTTGACCTTCGCCGAGTAGGAGTCGTCCTGGCGCGAGCGCTGGCGCAGCATCAGCGAGAGCGCGATCACGGGCGCGGGCACCGCCGTGTCGATGGCCTGCTCGACGGTCCAGCGCCCCTCGCCGGAGTCCTCGACGTAGCCGCGGATCGCGGTCAGGCCCGGATCGGCGTCGAACGCCAGGCCGAGCAGCTCGAGCAGCCACGAGCGCACGACGGAGCCCTGCATCCAGAGCTTGGCGATCGCCCCCTCGTCGAGCTCGTACTCGCTCGCGTGCATGATCTCGAACCCCTCGGCATAGGCCTGCATGAGGCCGTACTCGATGCCGTTGTGCACCATCTTGACGAAGTGCCCGGCTCCGGCGGGCCCGCAGTGCAGCCAGCCGTCGGGCGGGGCGAGGTCGGTCAGCACGGGGGCCAGGTGGGCGATCGCCTCGTCGGGGCCGCCGACCATGAGGCAGTAGCCGACCTGGTAGCCCCAGACGCCGCCCGAGGTGCCGGCGTCGACGAAGACGATGCCGCGCTCGGCCAGCGCCGCCGAGCGCCGCTTGCCGTCGGTGAAGCGCGAGTTGCCGCCGTCGATGAGGATGTCGCCCTCGCGCAGCAGGCCGGCGAGCTCGTCGATCGTCTGCTCGGTGACCTCGCCCGACGGCACCATCACCCAGACCGCGCGCCGTCCTTCGCCGAGATTGGCGACGAGCTCGCCCAGCGACTCCGCCGGATGCCCGCCCTGGCTCGCGAGCGTCGCGCGCGGGCCCTCCGAGCGGTTCCAGGCGTGCACCTCGTGGCCGGCGTCGAGCAGGCGGTGCGTCATGCCGGCGCCCATGCGCCCGAGCCCGACAAAGGCGATCTTCATGTGCTGGTCCTCGTGGTTGCGATGTGCTCGAGCGCCCGCTCGATCGCCGCCTCGCAGGCGGCCAGGGAGATGCGCGCCAGGGGGAGGCCGCGACCGCGCAGCGCGCCGGCATCGCCGAGCGCCTGTGCGTCGCGCAGCGTACGGAACCCGAATGCGCGCCCGGGGATCGCCTCGTCGTCCTGCTCGCCCGCGAGCAGCTGCACGAAGACGCCGTTGGGCGGCCCGCCCTTGTGGTACTGGCCGGTCGAGTGCAGGTAGCGCGGCCCGAAGCCTGCCGTCACGGCGCAGCCGAGGGCGTCGCGCAGACGGCCTTGCAGGCGGTCGAGCTTGGCCTGGCGCTCGGGCGTCGGGGCGACGAACGCCTGCAGGCAGACGTACGAGCGGCCGCGCTCGGCGTGCGCGAGCACGTCGACGAGCGATCCCGCCTCCTCGGCCGGCAGCTTGCCGTCGCGCGCGAAGCCGTCGAGGATCGCCACCGTGCGATCCTTGGCCTCCTGCACGTTGGGCTGGTCGAACGGGTTGATGCGGAGCTTCGCGCCGACGAGCGCGGTCGCGATCTCCCACTCGACGAAGAGCGCGCCCAGGTCGGCGGGGCGGTCGAACTGCTGCGTGAAGACCGGATGGCCGGCTGCCCGCAGCGTGTTGAGCGCGCCGTCGTGCGGATCGCTCGCGCCGTGGCGCACGTGCACGAAGATGCGGTCGTCGCCGTAGGCCGCCGCCTCGCCGAGCGGCTCGCCGGCGACCGGCAGCACGCCCGTGCCGGCCTTGCCGGTCGACTCCGCGACCAGCTGCTCGAGCCACAGGCCGATCGAGGCGAGCTCGGGCGGCAGGACGAACGTCAGCTTGTCGCGGCCCTTGGCGTGCGCGTTCGCGATCACGGTCGCGAGCGTTCCGGCGGGGTTGACGCCGAAGTCGTCGTGGCACTTCGCGAGCGCGGCCGAGGCGCTCGCGAGCATGGGTCCGACGTCGATGCCGGCGAGCGCGGCCGGCACGAGCCCGAACGCGGTCAGGGCCGAGTAGCGGCCGCCGACGTCGGGCCGCCCGTGCGCGATGTGCGCCCAGCCGTCGGCGCGCGCCCGCTCCTCGAGGGCCGAGCCCGGATCGGTGATCGCGACGAAGCGCGAGCCGTCGCCGCCCGTCTTGCCCCAGAACGCGTCGGCGAAGCAGTTGGGCTCGATCGTCGAGCCCGACTTGGACGCGATCGCGAAGAGCGAGCCCTCGACCGGCACGGCGCGCACCGCATCGGGGTCGGTCGAGTCGAGCACGTGCAGGCGGTCGCTGCCGTGCAGCTCGCCGATCACGAGCGGCGCGAGGCTCGAGCCGCCCATGCCGCAGAGCACGACGCGCTCGTGCTTCGCAGCGAGCGGGCCGGCCCAGTCCGCGAGCTCGCCGAGGCCGTTCTGACCCTCCTCGACAGCGTCGATCCAGCCCAGCCACGCGTCTTCGCCCGAGTCGGTCCAGAGCGAGGCGTCGCGCGCGAACAGGCGCGCGACCTCGGCGGCCATGCTCATGCGCGCGCCGGTACGAGCTCGCGCGCCTTCGCGTCGATCGTCGCGACCAGCGAGTCGAACGACTTCGCGAAGGACTCGACCCCTTCGTCGACGAGCTCGTGCACGAGGATGGCGTCGAGATCGACGCCGATGCGCTCGAGCTCGGCCATGTGGGCCGCGGCCGCGTCGACCTTCGCGTCGATCGTGCGCGCCGCCACCCCGTGCGAGCGGGTCGCGTCGATCGTGCCCTCGGGCATCGTGTTGACCGTGTCCGGCCCGATCAGCGTGTCGACGTAGAGCGTGTCGGGGTAGGCCGGGTTCTTGGTCGAGGTCGAGGCCCACAGCGGGCGCTGCACGTGGGCGCCCTTGGCGGCCAGCGCCTCCCAGCGGGGGCCCGAGAAGATGCGCTGGAACGCGCGGTACGCGAGCTTGGCGTTCGCGACCGCGGCGATCCCCTGGAGCTCGCTGTGCCCGAGCTGCTCGAGGCGCGCGTCGACCTTGCCGTCGACGCGCGAGACGAAGAAGCTCGCCACGGACGCGAGCCGGTCGACCGGCTCGCCCGCGGCGACGCGCCGCTCGAGGCCGTCGATCCACGCGTTCGCGATCTCCTCGTAGCGCTCGACCGCGAACAGCAGCGTGACGTTGACCGAGACGCCGGCCGCCGTCAGCTCGCGGAACGCCTCGACGCCCTCGGGCGTGGCGGGCACCTTGATGAGCACGTTCGGGCGGCCGATCTCGGGGAAGATGCGCTTGGCTGCCTCGATCGAGCCGGCGGCGTCGCGCGCGAGCTCGGGCGGGAGCTCGAAGGAGATGTGGCCGTCCTGGCCCCCGCTCTCGTCGAAGCGCGGGCGCAGGAGGTCGGCGCCGTCGCGGATGTCCGCGTAGGCGAGCTTGAAGAAGATCGCGCGTGCGTCGAGGCCGTCGTGCGCCGCAGCGCTGAGGGGGCGGTCGTAGAGCTCGGAGTGGCCGATGGCCTTCTCGAAGATGGTCGGGTTGGAGGTCACGCCGCTGATGCCGTCGTCGGCGATCAGGCGCGCGAGCTGGCCGGTGTCGAGCAGTTCCCGGCTGATGTTGTCGAGCCAGATCGACTGGCCCAGCGCGCGGATTGCGAGCAGCGGGTTACCCATGCGATGGCTCCCTGGTCGAAGGGTCGAGTGCATCGTACCCACCACGACGAGCGTCCAGACGACGTCGTACGCTGCCCGCGATGAGCGACCTCGCCACCCGCCGCAGCGAATACGAGAGCGCGGGCCTCGATGTCGCCGCCGTCGACCGCGACCCGCTGCGCCAGTGGCGGCGCTGGTACGACGAGTCCGTCGCCGCCGGCGTGAACGAGCCGAACGCGATGGCGCTCTCCACGCTCGGCGAGGACGGCGTGCCGGACGTGCGCATCGTGCTCGTGCGCGGAGCCGACGAGCGCGGATTCGCGTTCTACACGAACCTCGCGAGCGCCAAGGCGCGCCAGCTCGACGCCCACCCGGCCGCCGGCGCGGCGTTCGGATGGCTCGAGCTGCACCGGCAGGTGCGCATCCGCGGTGCCGTCGAGCGTGTCGCGGATGCGGAGGCCGACGCCTACTTCGCGTCGCGGCCGCGCGGGTCGCAGCTCGGAGCCTGGGCCTCGCCGCAGAGTCGTGTGATCGCCGACCGCGCCGAGCTCGACGCACTCGTGCGCGCGGCCGCCGAGCGCTTCCCGGGCGAGGCGGCGGTGCCGCGGCCCGAGCACTGGGGCGGCTTCCGCATCGTGCCCGCCGAGATCGAGTTCTGGCAGGGGCGGCCGAGCCGCCTCCACGACCGGGTGCGCTACCGGCGCGAGGGCGCTGCCTGGGCGCTCGAGCGCCTCGCGCCCTGACGGCGCGAGACGCTCCGAGCTGCGCCCGGGCTAGACCTTGCCGAGGCTGATGACGGTGCCCTTGCCGGCGCTCGTGCCGTAATTGGTCACGTACACGGTGCCGTCCTTGGCGATCGCGACGCCGGTCGGGGTGACCAGGCCGGTGCTCGCCACGGTCGTCTTCTGGCCGTTCGGCCAGACGCGGATGAGCGCGCCGGTGGGATCGCCGGAGAGCAGGCCGTTGCTCGTGATCTCGAGCACGTAGAGCGAGCCCTTCGGGCCCCAGGCGATGTCGATGATGTTCGTGAAGCCGGTGGCGTACACGAACGTCGAGCCGTCGGGCTTGATGCCCCACACGCTGGCTGCGCCGGGCGGGAACGGGAAGCCCGTGAGCTGACCGACGTAGACGTTCGGATCCTTCGGGCGCACCGCGACGGTCGTCGGCACGGCCTGCATCGGGATCATCGCGCCCGGGGGCAGGTTGAGGAACGGCGGTGCCGCCACCTGCACGTCCGGGAACACGCCCAGCGTCGAGACGTGCTTGTGGAAGTCGACGCCGAGCACGTCGTTGCCGGCCGCGTCGGCGACGACCCAGCCGCCATGACGGCGGGCGATGCCGTAGGAGTCGGAGTCGATCGCGCCCTTGTCCGGGTTGTTGGCGGTCTCGTACGAGGCGAAGTCGACGAACGGCCACGCCTTGCCCTTCCACGGGTCGATCTTGACCATCCAGTCGAAGAACCCGGCCGCCGGCCCCGCCGACGCGACGAGCGCAGCGCGCTCGGCCGCGCCGCCGCCGCCGCCGATCGTGCCCTCGACGTGCTTGCCTTCGGCGACGATGTCGCTGGGGCCGACGGCGTTGTCGCCCGTGCCCTGGTCGCCGAACGACGGCAGGCCGGTGACGACGCGCTTCTGCACGCCCTTGTGGATCAGCGTGTAGGCGCCCGACGTGCCGAAGCACGAGGGCGGCGAACCCGCCTCCTCGCCCGGCTGGCACGGGCCCGAACCGCCGCGCCCGGCCTCTGCGACCCAGATGTCGCCGTTCTTGGCGACCGCGAGGCCGCGCGGGTTGTCGAGCCCGCTCGCGACCGTCTTCCAGCCGCCCGAGGTGCCGCTGTGCGCCTGCGCGCTCGGCACCGCCACGACCGCGGCGATCGCCGCGAGCGCGAGTAGGTTCCTTCTTCGCATCCGTCTCTCCTCCGTTGGTTGACTGGCGGCGACGACCTCTCTTCACCGGAGTTGTGAACGGAACCTGCAGGAAATACGCGCAAACCACCCGCAAACCCCCCAGAAATGGGGACGCGGATTCCCCTCAGCGCGCGAGCAGCGCGCGCGCCGCGGCGACGACCGCCTCGGGCGTGATCCCGAGCTCGCGCGCGATCACCGGGGCGGGCGCCGATGCGCCGTAGCGCTCGAGCCCGAGCGCCGTCCCGCGGTCGCCCACGAGCGCCGCCCAGCCGAACGTCGAGCCGGCCTCGAGCGAGACCCTGCGCCAGACGCCGGGCGGCAGCACCTCGTCGCGGTAGTCCTGCGGCTGGGCCATGAAGAGGTTCCAGTCGGGGAGCGACACGACGCGCGCCGCGACGCCCTCGGCGTCCAGCGTCTCCCGCGCCGCGAGGAGGTCGTGCACCTCGGCTCCGGACCCGATCAGGATGACGTCGGGCGTGCCGCCCGCTTCGGCCAGGACGTATCCGCCGCGGCGGACGCCGCTCGCGGGTGCGAGGGCGCTGCGGTCGAGCACGGGCAGCTTCTGGCGCGAGAGCGCGATGCCGACCGGCCCGTCGCCGCGCTCGAGCGCGAGGCGCCAGGCCTCGACGGTCTCGGTGGCGTCGGCCGGGCGGATGACGCGCATGTGCGGCATCGCGCGCAGCGACGCGAGGTGCTCGACCGGCTGGTGCGTCGGGCCGTCCTCGCCGAGGCCGATCGAGTCGTGCGTCCAGACGTAGACGACCGGCAGGCCCATGATGCAGGCGAGGCGCACGGACGGCCGCATGTAGTCGGAGAACACGAAGAACGTCGCGCCGAAGGCCCGGAATCCCCCGTGCACGGTGAAGCCGTTGAGGATCGCTCCCATCGCGTGCTCGCGGATGCCGAAGTGCAGCGTGCGGCCGCCCAGCCGGCCTGGCAGCACGGAGTCCGCGAGGGCGTTCTCCTTGTTGGCGAGCGGCGCGCCGGGGATCGCCTCGGCGCCCTTGATGGTCGAGTTGTTGGAGGGCGCGAGGTCGGCCGAGCCGCCGACGAGCTCGGGGATGGCGGCGGCGAGCGCTGCGATGCAGGCGCCCGAGCTCACGCGCGTCGCCTGCGCGTCGGCGCCCGTGAGGTCGGGCAGCGCGCGCTCCCAGCCCTCGGGGAGCGCGCCCGAGAGCCTGCGGTCGAGCTCGCGGACGCGCGCGGGGTCGGCGGCGAGCTGCGCCGCGTGCAGCGCGTTCCAGGCCGCGTGGTCGGCGGCTCCGCGCTCGCGCTGCGAGAAGTGCGCGTAGACCTCGTCGGGCACGAAGAACGTGCGCTCCGGATCCCAGCCGTAGGCCTGCTTCGTCAGCCGCACCTCCTCCTCGCCGAGCGGGGCGCCGTGCGACTCCGGCGTGTCCTGCGCATGCGGCGCGCCGATCGCGATGTGGGTGCGCACGATGATCAGCGACGGCCGCGACTCCTCGGCGTCGGCGGCGGCGAGCGCCGCCCGCAGGTCGTCGGTCGACCAGCCGTCGCCGAGCTTCTGCACGTGGAAGCCGTAGGCCTCGTAGCGGCGGCCGACGTCCTCGCCGAACGCGAGGCCGGTCGAGCCCTCGATCGTGATGTGGTTGTCGTCGTAGATCAGGCAGAGCTTGCCGAGGCCGAGGAAGCCCGCGAGCGAGCTGGCCTCGCCCGAGACCCCCTCCATGACGTCGCCGTCCGAGCAGATGGCGTACGTACGGTGGTCGATCAGCGGCTCGCCGTCGCCGTTCATGCGCTCGGCCAGCATCGCCTCGGCGAGCGCCATGCCGACCGCGTTGCCCACGCCCTGGCCGAGCGGGCCGGTGGAGATCTCGACGCCGGGCGTGAGCACCTCGCCGTGGACGAGCTCGGGATGGCCCGGCGTGCGCGACTCCCACTGGCGGAACTGCTCGAGGTCGTCGAGCGTGAGGTCGTAGCCGGAGAGGTGGAGCGCGGCGTACTGGAGGATGCACGCGTGGCCGGCCGAGAGCACGAAGCGGTCGCGGTTGGGCCACGCCGGATCGGCCGGGTCGTGGCGCATGTGCTCGCGGAAGAGCACGTAGGCGACCGGCGCGAGCGCCATCGCGGTGCCGGGGTGGCCGGCATTGGCCTTCTGCACCGCGTCCATGGCGAGGCAGCGGATGGTGTCGATCGAGAGCGTCTCGATGTCAGCGGTGGGCATGCGGCTCCTCGGCGTGGCAGGTGGCGAAAACGTAGCGCCGGTGGCGTCGTCCCGGCGGGCGGCTTAGACGAGCACGTCTCAGAGCACGTCGGCCGCGAGGCGGCCCGGCGCGGCGTCCGCCTGCTGCGCGCCGGCGCCGGCGCTGCGGCGGGCCAGCGCCATGCGCAGCGCGATCCCGCAGCACGCGCCGGCGAGCGTGGCGAGCGCCGGGAGGCGGCCGGCGCCGACCTGGGCGACGAGCGGGCCCGGGCACGAGCTCGAGACCGCCCAGCCGACGCCGAAGATGACGCCGCCGACGAGGTGCTCCCGCCGCACGGGGACGTCGCTCCACGTCACGAGCTCCCCCGTCAGCGGTGCGCGCCGGCCGCGCCGGCGCAGCAGCCAGGCGCCCGCGGCCGCGACGACCACGGCGCTCGCCATCAGGAGGTAGACGTAGGCGGCCTTCAGCGTGAGCATGCGATGGAACGTCTCCGGGTCGGTCAGGCGCGCCCAGTCGAAGACGAAGCCGAGCGCGAGGCCGGTGGCGAGCGCGAGCGGCCTCACAGCAGCGCGTCCAGCAGCAGCGAGGCCGCGATCGCGCTGCCCATGATCGCGCCGATCGCGGCGAAGCTCGCGCGCTGCCCGAGCGCGACGCCGGTCAGGCCGTGACCCGACGTGCAGCCGCCGGCGGTGCGCGCCCCGAAGCCGACGAGGCCGCCCGCGGCGAAGAGCACGACCGCCAGGCCGCCGGCCGAGAGCTTGCCGTCGAGCCAGCCGTAGCCGGCGTGCGTCTCGAGCCCGCCCGAGAGCAGGGCGTGCGCGAGGCTGCCCAGCGCGACGCCGGCGACCAGCCAGACCCGCCAGCTGACGACGCCGGAGAGCGCGTCGGTGAGGCCGCCGGTGATGCCGAAGCGGCGGTTGCCGGCGGCCAGCAGCACCACGATCGCGAGACCGACGGCGGGACCGGCGGCGTACCAGGGGAGCTGATCGCGCATGGCCGTCAGTCTGCCAGCAGCTCGCGGATGCGCTCCTTGGGGCGCCCGATGATGGCGCGCTCGCCGCGCACCACGACCGGCCGCTGGAGCAGCGCCGGGCGCCGTGCGAGCAGCTCGATCACGGGCTCGCGCTCGACGTAGTCGGCAGCGTCGAGGCCGAGCTTCTTGAAGACCGAGTCCTTGCGCACCAGGTCGGCGACGGGATCCTCGAGGCGGTCGGCGATCGCCTCGAGCGTCGCCCGGTCGGGGCGCTCCTTCATGTAGAGCACGACGTCGTAGGCGACGCCGAGCTCGTCGGCGATCGTGAGCGCGTTGCGCGAGGCGTGGCAGTGGGGGTTGTGGTAGATCGTGACGTCGGACATGCTGCGGACGCTATCCGGCGTCTGGTAGACAGCGCGGCATGAGCTATGGCGCACAGGGAATGACGGGCCGCCTCCTGCGCGTGCTCGTGAACCGGCCGGGCGAGCGCTACGGCGCCGCGCACGAGACCGAGGGGGCGTTCTACGCCGAGGCCATCGACCTCCCGCGCGCACAGGCGCAGCACGATGCGCTCGTGACGCTGCTCGAGGATGCGGGCGCACAGGTCGAACGGCTCGGGCGCGAGGCCGGGCCCGACTCGATCTACACCTACGACCCCGCGCTCGTGTGCGACGGCGGTGCCATCCTGCTGCGCTCGGGCAAGGCGATCCGGCAGCCCGAGGCGCCGGCGATGGGGGAGTGGTTCGAGCAGAACGGCATCCCCGTGCTCGCCCGCCTCGAGGCCCCGCAGCTCGCCGACGGGGGCGATCTGCTCTGGCTCGACTCGCACACGCTCGTGATCGGGCGCGGGTTTCGGACCAACGAAGCAGGTGCTTGCGCAATCAAGAAGGCGCTCGAGCCCTATGTCGATGCGGTGCACGTCGTCGATCTGCCGATCGACCGCGGCGAGGACTACTGCCTGCACACGCTCAGCCTGATCTCGATGCTCGACCGCGACCTCGCGGTCGTGTCGCTCCCGCTCATGCCCGTGCATCTCCACGCGCTCCTGCGCGAGCGCGGCGTCGAGCTGATCGAGATCGACCCGGCCGAGTGGGACTCGCTCGCGCCCAACGTGCTCGCGCTCGGCCCGCGCGACGTCGTGATGCTCGCCGGCAATCCCCGCACGGCCGGGAAGCTGCGCGCGGCGGGCTGCCGGGTGCAGGAGATCGAGGGCTCGGACGTCGCCGTGAAAGGCTCAGGCGGCCCGACCTGCCTGACCTTGCCATTGCAACGAGAGAACGCCTAAGGCATACAGCAAGCAGGAAGCGTAAGATTCCCTCAGAATGGGTATGTACGGTAAGTCGACGGCGCCGCAATCCGCGGCGCTCGTCCGAATCTGGGGGAGTCTCTGATGTTCACCACTCGCCTCGCCGCGCTGGTCGCAGCCGTGGCGATCGGCGCCCTGGTACTGCCGGGCATAGCCTCGGCGAACACCGGCTACGTGACCTGCGAAGCCACGGGCGTCGTCTTCCATTACAACGCGAACTTCGGTCGGACGAAGGTCGTGACGGAGACGGTGAACGGCGTGACGAGGCAGTTCACCGTGCCGAAGTTCACGGCCGTCACGGACACATGGCCGGTCTGGGGCACGCCGACGGCCGGCGCGACATGGAGTGGTGGTTCGATTCCGACCGTCACGCTGCACTGCCCGAGCGCGCCTCCGCCGCCCCCGCCGCCGCCTCCGCCGCCCCCGCCGCCGCCTCCGGTCGCGCCGCCCGTCGCGCCCCCGGTCGCGCCGCCCGTCGCGCCCCCGGCCGTTGCCACCCCGGTGACGCCGCCCGAGGTCACGAAGGCGACTCCGCCGACGATCTCGCTGCGCAAGCGCGCGCTCGCGACGACGGTGCCGGCAGGCTCGAAGGTGCGCTACCAGCTGGTCGTCAAGGCCAGCGGCGGCACCGCGCACGACGTCGTCGTGTGCGACAAGCTCCCCGACCACATGACGTACGCATCGCTCGGCACGGCGACGCTGCAGAACGGCAAGGCCTGCTGGTTCATCGGCGATCTCAGCGGCTCGCTCACGCTCTCGCTGACGGCGCGCGTCGACGCCGACGCCCCCGCCGGGTCGCTCACGAACAACGCCACGGCGACCTCGAGCAACGCCGGCAACGACAAGGCCGCCGCGACCGTCAAGGTGCCCGCCCGGCACGGCGTCAAGGCCAAGATCAGCCGCGCTGCGGGCGTCACGGGCTAGGACATCCCGCGCGGGGAGCGCGCCGAGAGGTGCGCTCCCCGCGGCAGGGCCGCGCTACCGTCCGACCGCATGGCCCGCCGCGCCGACTTCTCGCTGACCGCCTCGCCCGGCTCGCTGCTCGCGGTCGCCGCGAACGCGAGCGGCGCGCGCATCGTCGACGAGGACGGCAGGAGCTACCTCGACGCCTGCGGCGGCGCGATGGTGATGTCGCTCGGCCACTGCCACCCGCGCCTCGTCGAGGTCGTGCAGCGGCAGGTCGCCGAGCTCTCGTTCACCTACCGCTTCTCGTTCCGCAACGCGCCGATGCTCGAGCTCGCCGAGGAGCTGCGCAGCGTCTCGCCGCTCGGCGACACGTGGTGCTTCTTCAACTCGTCGGGCTCCGAGTCGGTGGAGTCGGCCATCCAGCTCGCCCTGCGCTACTGGCAGCTGCGCGGGCGCCCCGGCAAGACCGACCTGATCTCGCGCTGGCCGTCGTTCCACGGCTCGACGCTCGGCGCGCTCTCGCTCTCCGGCTCCAAGTGGCGCGGCTTCTACGAGCCGATCCTCGCCAAGCATCCCGTGGCGCCCGTGCCGAACGCCGACATCCGCCGGCGTCTGGCGCCCGCCGAGGAGGCCGCCTGGGCCGCGCGCGAGCTCGAGGACGCGCTCGTGCGGCGGGGCGCGCACACCGTCGCCGCGGTCGTGATCGAGCCTGTCAGCGGTGCGTCCGGGGCGGCCATCGCACCGCCGGAGGGCTACGTCGAGGAGCTGCGGCGCATCTGTGACCGCCACGACGTCCTGCTCGTGTTCGACGAGACGATCACCGCCTTCGGGCGCACCGGCGAGTGGTTCGCGGCCTGCCACTGGCCGGGCGCGCTGCCCGACATCATCACGTTCGCGAAGGGCGTGACGAGCGGCATCGTCCCGTTCTCGGGCGTGCTCGTCAGCGGCCCCGTGGCCGAGCTCTTCGAGCAGTCCCCCGAGGGCTTCCCCTACGGACACACGTTCTCGGGCTACCCGCTCGGCTGCGCCGTGGCGGCCGAGGCGATCCGCGTGATCCGCGACGAGGATCTCGTCGCCGAGTCGCGGCGCAAGGGCGCGCTCCTGCGCGCACGCCTCGACGCCCTCGCCGCCGCGTCGCCGCGCATCGGCGACGTCCGCGGCCTCGGGCTGCTGCAGGGGCTGGAGCTCGTGGAGAGCCGCGAGACGCTCGCGCCGCCGCCGGGAGCCGCCGCCCGCCTGGTCGCCGAGTGCCGCGCGCGCGGGCTGATGATCTACTCGTGCCCGACGCCGCTCGGGGCCACGACGATCGAGGCCGTCATGCTCGCGCCTCCGCTGACGATCGCCGACGCCGAGCTCGACGAGGTCGTCGCGATCCTCGCCGACGCGCTCGCCGCGACGAGCTGAGGCCCGGGAGCGCATCTCAGACCCCGCGTGGCGGCTGGATCGGCTTCCCCCGGCTGTCGCCGCGCAAAGTTGGGGTCAGACCCCAACTTTGCGGTCCCGGCAACCAGCGCGCGGCCGAACTCCGGGACACCACTCGCTGCGCAGGGCCGCAGGAGCACCGCAGGGCGCCCGTTCAGTGCTGCGAGCGCTCGAAGCCGAGGTACTCGCGCACGCTGCGCGCGTCGCGGCCGACGGCGATCAGCTCGTAGACCGGCTGCGGGCTCTTGAGCGTCTTGCGCACCTCGAGCTTGCCGATCGTGATCGCGTGACGGCGGGCGAACGTGAGCAGGCGGTCGCGGTCGGCCGAGAGCAGCCGCCAGACCTCTTCCTGGCGCTGGGAATCGAAGTCCGCGTAGAACCCGATCCGGCCGTTGAGAGCGGCGTCCATCGCCTGCTTGTAGTCGCCTCGGTAGTCGTCGCCGGTATCGGACATCAGGCTGACCCTAGCACGCGGTCCCGCACCTCCCGGCGCGGTTCTCGGACGGTGAAGATCGAACGGGAGGCCCGGCGCCACCGGAGGAGGGAACGGCTGCTTGGCGGCTCCGGGCCTGCCCGCCCGACTGTCGTGACGCCTGTCGGCGCAATTCGGGTATCGAGCACCGCACAGCCGGCAAGGATCCCCCGGCCGGGGGAGACGCGGCTACGCTGGCGCGGCATGCGCCGGGCCGTCGTCGTCAAGCTGGGGTCGTCGACGCTCGTGGACGGGCGCAGGCGACTGCGCCGTGCCCGCCTCGCGCGCCTCGCCTCCGAGATCGTCGCCCTGCAGCTCACCGGCACGCCCGTCTGCGTCGTCTCGAGCGGCGCGATCGCGCTCGGTCTCGGCTCGCTCGGCCGCGACGTCCGCCCGGGCGACGTCCCGAGCCTGCAGGCGGCGTCCGCCGTGGGCCAGGGACTGCTCGCCGGCGCGTGGCAGCGCGCGCTCGCCGCGGCGGGGGGTCGCGCGGCCCAGGTGCTGCTGACGGCCGACGACGTGCGGCGGCGCACGAGCTACCTGAATGCGCGCGCGACGCTCGAGGCGCTGCTGGCGTGGGACGTCGTCCCGATCGTCAACGAGAACGACTCGACGGCCACCGACGAGATCACGTTCGGCGACAACGACGCGCTGGCCGCGCAGGTCGCGCTCCTGCTGCGCGCGCGGCTGCTCGTCCTGCTCACGGACGCCGACGGCCTCTACACGCGCGACCCGCGCCACAAGGGCGCCGAGCTCGTGCGCGAGGTGCACGACCGCGCGCTGCTCGCCGAGCTCGATCTCGACGCCGCCTCGCCGAGCGGCCTCGGCTCGGGCGGCATGCGCTCGAAGGTCGTCGCCGCCTCGATGGCGGCCGGCGGCGGCGTGGCCTGCGTCATCGCCTCGGGCGCCCAGCCCGGCACGATCGCGCGCGCGGTGGCCGGAAAGTCGGTCGGGACGCGCTTCAGCGCCGCGCGCAGACCCGTCTCGGCCTGGAAGCTCTGGCTGCGCTACGGCAAGCCGCCCGCAGGCCGGGTGTTCGTCGACGACGGCGCGCGCGCCGCGCTGCTGGGGCGCGGCGCGAGCCTGCTGCCCGTCGGCGTGCAGCGCGTCGAGGGCGCGTTCCGGGCGGGCGACGCCGTGCGCGTGTGCACGCTCGGCGGCGAGGCCTTCGCGACCGGGGTCGTGGCCATGGGGAGCGCCGAGCTGCGCCGCGCGGCCGGCCAGCACTCCGCCGTCGCCGGGGTCCCGGAAGCCATCCATCGCGATAATCTGGTGCTCCACGATGGCCGTGACGACTGAATCGGCGAGCACCCGCGCCCGCGCCGCCGCCCGGGTGCTGGCGACGCTCGGCCGGGGCGCCAAGGACGCGGCGCTCGAGCAGATCGCCCTCGCGCTCGAGCGCGAGAGCGCCGCCATCGTCGAGGCCAACGCCGAGGATGTCGCCGCGGCGCGCGCCGCGGGCCAGTCGGCGGCCCTGCTCGACCGGCTGACGCTCGATGCCGGGCGCGTGCTCGACCTGTGCGCGGCCGTGCGCGCGATCGCCGCGCTCCACGATCCCGTCGGCGACGTCGTCAGCGGCTGGCGCCTGCCGAACGGCCTCGACATCCAGAAGGTGCGCGTGCCGCTCGGCGTGCTGCTCGTCGTCTACGAGGCGCGCCCGAACGTCACCGTCGACGTCGCCGGCCTCTGCCTCAAGAGCGGCAACGCCTGCCTGCTGCGGGGCTCGACGAGCGCCCGCGCCACGAATGCCGTCCTGCTGCGCTGCGTGCGCGAGGGCCTCGTGGCGGCCGGCCTGCCGGAGGACGCCGTCTGCCCGCTCGAGGCGACGCGCGAGGAGCTCGCCGCGCTGATCGCCGACCCGGCGGCCTGCGACGTCGTCATCCCGCGCGGCGGCGAGGGGCTCAAGAAGTTCCTGCTCGAGCACGCGCGCGTGCCGGTGCTCGTCGCGGCGGGCGGCAACTGCCACGTCTACCTGCACGCCGATGCCGACCCGGCCAAGGCGCTCGCGATCGTCGTCAACGCGAAGACGCAGCGGCCCGGCGTGTGCAACGCGGCCGAGACGCTGATCGTGCACCGCGACGCGCTCCCGCTGCTCGGGCCGATCGGCGCCGAGCTGGCGGCGCGGGGGGTCGAGCTGCGCGCCGACGCGGAGGCTGCCGCCGCGCTCGGCGCGCCGAGCGTGCCCGCCGACGAGGAGGACTGGGCGACCGAGTACCTCGACCTCGTGCTGGCCGTGCGCACGGTCGGCTCGGTCGAGGAGGCGATCGAGCACGTCGAGCGGTACTCGACCGGTCACTCCGAGGCGATCGTGACCGAGAGCCTCGCGGCGGCGAACGCCTTCGTGCGCGGCATCTCGAGCGCCTGCGTCTACGTCAACGCCTCCACGCGCTTCACCGACGGCGGCGAGTTCGGCTTCGGCGCCGAGATCGGAAACTCGACGGCGCGCCTCCACGCGCGCGGCCCGATCGGCCTGGCCGACATCACGACGACGAAGTACGTGGTGCACGGCGACGGCCAGATCCGCGCCTAGCGCAACGCAAACTTGGGGTCAGACCCCAACTTTGCGTGGTCTGCTCAGCCGTGGTAGCGGCGCACGATCACGCAGCCGTTGTGCCCGCCGAGGCCCATCGAGTTCGAGAGCGCGTACTCGAGGTCGACCTTCCGCGCCCCTTCGGGCACGTAGTCGAGGTCGCATTCGGGGTCGGGGTCGCGATAGTTGAGCGTGGGCGGGACGATCTGGTCGCGCACCGCGAGCGCGCAGACGGCGACCTCGAACGATCCCGCGCCGCCGAACTGGTGCCCGGTGGCCGACTTCGTCGACGAGACGCACATGCGGTACGCGTGGTCGCCGAAGACCTCCTTGATCGCCTTCGTCTCGGCCGCGTCGCCCTGGGGCGTCGAGGTGCCGTGGGGGTTGATGTAGCCGATTGCGGAAGGGTCGATCCCGGCCTTGCCGAGCGCGACGCGCATCATGTTGACGACGCCGAGCGAGTCGGGCCGGGGCGTGACGGCGTGATAGGCGTCGTTCGTGTTGCCGCCGGCGACGACCTCGGCGTGGATGCGGGCGCCGCGGCGCTCGGCGCGCTCGACGGACTCGAGCACGAGCACGGTGGCGCCCTCCGAGCAGACGAACCCGTCGCGGGTCGCGTCGAACGGCCGCGAGGCCGTCTCGGGCCCCTCGCCCGGGCGCGGCGAGCCGAGCCCCTTCATCGTCGTGAAGCCCGCGATGATGAGCGGGTGGATGCAGGCCTCGCCGCCGCCTGCGAGCACGACGTCGGCGTCGCCGCGCCGGATCAGCTCGGCCGCCTCCATGACCGCGTGCGCGCCGGTCGAGCAGGCCGAGATGGGGGCCATGTTGTGGCCGCGCAGGCCCAGCAGCTGGGCGATCGCGCCGCTCGCGACGTCGGGCAGGCACTGGGGCAGGAACCAGGGCGCCACGCGCTCCCAGCCGCGCTCGCGCAGGATCTCGTGCTGCTCCATCATCGTGTGGAACCCGCCGATGGCCGTGCCGAAGAGCACGCCGAAGCGCGTCGGATCGTCGACGACGAGCGCCGACTCCTCGGCGGCCTGCTGCGCCGCCGAGAGCGCCAGCAGGACGTTGCGGTCCATGCGGCGCGCCTCCTTGGCGCCCGCCACGGCCACGGGGTCGAAGCCCTTGACCTCGCCGGCCACGCGCACGGGCATGTCGCTCGCGTCGAACTGCGTGATCTCGCCGATGCCGGAACGGCCTGCGAGCAGCGCCTCCCAGGCCTCGGAGGACGTGAGACCCACCGGCGAGACGCTGCCGATGCCCGTGATCGCGATGCGCTGCATGCCATCGCCGATCCTACCCGGTGCCACAGGCGAGGCCTGGCGGGACCGATCCGTCGCTCGTTCAACTATCTTTGGGCGCATGACGGAGGAGGGCATCGACGCGCGCACGCGCGTCCTGCTGGACGGTCTGCTGCGCGCGGTCGGGCCGTCGAGCTACGAGCGTCCCGCGGCGGAGGTCTGGCGCCAGTCGGCACGCGAGTTCGCGGACGTGCGCGGCGACGCGCTGGGCAACTCGTTCGCGACGGTGAACGCCGGTGGCGGCCCGCGCGTCGCGCTCGTCGGCCACATCGACGAGATCGGCCTGGTCGTCAAGCACGTCGATTCCTCGGGCGTGCTCTTCGTCGGCGAGATCGGCTCCTGGGACCCGGCCGTGCTGGTCGGCCAGCGCGTCACGGTCTCCACGGCGTCCGGGCCGGTGCCCGGCGTCATCGGCAAGGCCGCCCGCCATCTCCTCAGCGAGGAGGACCGGAAGCGCGTACCGCACGTGCACGACCTCTGGATCGACATCGGCGCGCGCGATCGCGACGACGCCGCGGGCGTCGTGCAGATCGGCGACCCCGTCGTGATGGCCGCGCCGGCGATCGAGCTGCGCGGCGCGCGGCTCGCCTCGCGCGCGCTCGACAACCGCCTCGGCGCGCTCGTCGTGCTCGAGGCGGCACGCCGCGCGGCCGCCGCCGGAGACCTGCGGGCCGAGGTGGTCGCCGTGGCGTCGGTGCGCGAGGAGACCTCGTACGCCGGCGCGCGCACGGCGGCCTTCACGGCCGAGCCCGACGTCGCGATCACGCTCGACGTGACGCACACCGACGACTACCCGAACGCCGATCAGGCACGCGTCACGGGATCGCGCGCGCTCGGCTCGGGCCCGTCGATCTCGCGTGGCGCCGCCCAGCACGAGGGCGTCGCGCACCGTCTCATCGCGGTCGCGCGCGAGGCCGGCATCCCGTACACGCTCGAGGCCGACGGCAGCGCGTCGTGGACCGACAGCGAGGCGGTGCAGGAGGTGCGAGGCGGGGTACCGTGCGGCCTGGTGGGCATCCCGCTGCGCTACATGCACTCGCCGTCGGAGACCTGCGATCTGCGCGACGTGGAGCTCGCGATCGACCTGGTTGCGCGTTTCTGCCGCAGCCTCGGACCCGGAGAGGACTGGAACCAATGACGAGCTACTCGGCTGCCGAGCAGGTGCTCGAAGAGGGCAAGCGCTACGCGATCGACTTCGACACCTCGCACGGCCCCATCAACGTCGTGCTCGACCCCGACCTCGGCGGGCCGATCCCGAACTCGATCGCCTTCCTCGCGAGCAAGGGCTTCTACGACGGCCTCTCGTTCCACCGCGTCGTCCCCGGCTTCGTGCTGCAGGGCGGCTGCCCGAACGGCACCGGCTCCGGCGGCCCCGGCTACGAGGTCGTGGGCACGCCCCCGCGCTACTACGAGTACAAGGTCGGCGACGTCGCGATGGCCAAGACGGCGATCGCGCCGCCCGGCGCCGCGGGCTCGCAGTTCTTCGTGATCTCGGGCAGGAGCGGCGAGGGGCTGCCGGCCGAGTACGGCCTGCTCGGGCACGCCCACGACGCCGACTCGCTCGCGACGATCGCGCTCGTCGACGCGCTCGGCCGTGGCGACGGCCCGCCGAGCGAGCCCGTGCGCATCAATTCCGCGACGCTGCGCGAGATCGCGTAACCCTCTCCCCGCGCGAGAACGTCTACGGTGCAGGGACACCCAGCGGCTCGAGGAGAAGCGTGATGGAGGGCGGATTCCCGTTCGGGATGTTCGGCGACCCGGGCGACATGCAGAAGCACCTGCAGGACATGGCCGAGCAGATGCAGGCTGCTCAGAAGGTCGGCTGGGCCGACAACGCGATCAATCTCGCGGTGCAGATGACGGTCGCGTGCATCAACCGCCTCGACCTCGCCGGCAAGCCCGAGGATCAGGCTGCGCAGGTGCGCGACGCCATCCGGGTGCTCTTCCCGGAGGCGGTCATGCTCGTGCGCGAGGCGCGCGAGGGGCTTACCTAACACCCCGATCTTCACCCATGCCCGGCGGCCGTCGTTCTAGGCTGCGGGCATGAGCACATCGCCCTATCCCGTACGGCTCGTCGGCGGCCACGACCTCGAGCGGTCGCGCCTGACCGTGTTCTTCAGGATCTTCCTGCTCATACCGCACGCGATCGTCCTCAGCCTCTACGCGATCGCGGCCTTCGTCGTCATCTTCATCGCGTGGTTCGCGGCGCTCTTCACCGGGCGCGTGCCCGAGGGGATGCACAACTTCATCGCGGGCTTCCTGCGCTACTACGCCCGGGTGATCGCCTACGGGACGATCCTCGCCGATCCGTTCCCGCCGTTCGGCTCGGGCGGCACGTACCCGGTCGACCTCGAGATCGATCCTCCGGTCGAGCAGAGCCGCCTGACCGTCTTCTTCCGGTTGATCCTCGTGCTGCCGTGCTGGATCCTCGCCGGCTATGCGCTCCAGCCGTTCCTCTACCTCGTCGCGATCGGATGCTGGTTCGTCGCGCTGTTCACCGGACGCGTGCCGGACGGGCTGCAGACGCGCCGGGCTGTTCTGCCTGCGCTTCATCATGCGGACGCACGCGTACGTCGAGCTCGTCAACCCGCGCTATCCGGCCTTCGGCGACACGCCCGGGACGCTGTCGGCCGACCAGTCGGCGCTCCCCCCGATCCCGTAGCGGCGCGCCGGCGGCCGCGCGCGCACGTCACCCGTTCGGGGCACTTGCTCCCGCACGCACTTCGGGTCTACGTTGGCCCCATGAACCTCCTCTCCCGAATGGCCTGCTCCCTGGGGCTGCGGCTCGTGCTGATTCCCGTCATCGGCGTCGTGGTCGCGAGCGTCACGCAGTCCGGGCTCGCCGGGCTCGCCGCGGCCATCGCGGCCGCCCTGCTGGTGCTCGTCGGGGTGCGGCTCGAGGACTGGCGACGGCGCGCCCGCGAGAAGCGCGAGCACATGGCGGGCCTCGCGCGCTGGTAGCCGGTCAGCGCGCGAGCGCGTCGACCAGCGCCGCGCAGGCGGCCCGCATGTCGTCGGCGGTGACCGTGCCGCGGTGCAGCACGACGTGCGTCGCGAGGCCGTCCGCCGCGGCCGCGTAGCCGCGCGCGAAGGCGTCGGGATCGGCGTCGCCGCGGAAGGCGCCCGCGCGCTGGCCGTCGCGCACGGCGTCGGCGATCTCGCGTCGCCAGCCGTCGTAGAGGCGCACGGTGAGCCCGGCGAGCGCCGGATCGCGCGCCGCGCGCGCCCAGAAGTCGATCCACAGGGCGTGCGCGCGGGTTGCTTCCTCGTCGGCCGGGGTCGCCGCCTCGGCGAGCGCCAGCAAGCGCTCGCGGGGCGTCTCGGCGGCGTCGCGGGCGCTCTCGAGCCGCGCCCGGAACGCGCGCGAGGCCGAGCGCAGGACGTGCTCGAAGAGGTCGTCCTTGCCGTCGAAGTAGTACGCGATCACGCCCGTCGACACGCCGGCCTCGCGCGCGACGTCGCGCACGGTCGCTGCGTCGTAGCCGCTGCGCGCGATCACGCGCGCAGCGGCGGCGATCAGCTGCTCCCGGCGCTCCGGCTCGACCGAGGGACGCATCGGCGGGTCAGCTGGGCCAGGCCGTGACCGCGCCGGGGCCGCGCTTGCGCAGCTCGTTGACGATCACCATGCGCTGGATCTCGCTCGTGCCCTCCCAGATGCGGTCGACGCGCAGATCGCGGTAGAGGCGCTCGCACGGGTTCTCGCGCATGTAGCCGCGGCCGCCGAGCACCTGGACGCAGCGATCGACGACGCGGCCCGCCATCTCGCTGGCGTAGAGCTTGACCTGCGAGGCCTTCGCATGGATCGTCTTGCGGTCGATCCCGGTGCCGCACTCCCAGGCCACCTGGTAGGTCAGCGCGCGCGTTGCGGCGATCTCGACCGCGCAGTCGGCGAGCGGGAACGACACGCCCTGGTTGTCGATGATCGGGGCGCCGAACTGCACGCGCTCCTGCGCGTAGGCAAGCGCGGTCTCGAGCGCGCGCTCGGCCCCGCCGAGGCAGCGCGCGGCGATCATCAGGCGCTCGTCGGTGAACCAGTCCTTGGAGAGGTCGTTGCCCTGCCCCGGGGCGCCCAGCACCTGGTCGTCGGGGACGAAGCAGTCCTCGAAGACGTACTCCGGGTGCTCGAACGCGAACGTGTGCATGTAGCGCGGCCGCCGCGTCTCGCGCACGCCCGCGGCATCGGAGTCGACGAGGAAGCAGGTCTGGCCGAAGCCCTCGGCCTCGGCGACGACGATCAGGTAGTCGGCGATGTCGGCGTCCGTCACGAACCACTTCTCGCCGCTGATGCGCCAGCCGCCGTCGGCCCGCCGCGCCACGGTCTCGAGGCGGGCGACGTCCGAGCCCGCGTTCGGCTCGGTGATGGCGTACGCGTAGCGGCGCTCGCCGCGGCACTCGGGCTCGAGGAAGCGCGCGCGCTGCGCCGGCGTGCAGTGCTCGAGCACCTGCGCGGGCCGCCAGACGCACGCCCAGAGCGCGTTCGTCACGCGCCCGAGCTGCTCGAGCGCGACCACCTGCTGGAGAATCGAGAACCCCTGCCCGCCCCATTCGACGGGCATGTTCATGGCGTTCAGGCGAGCGTCGATGACCGCCTGGCGGATGCGCGCGTAGCTCTCCATCGAGAGCGCGCCGGCCTCCTCGGTCTCGTGCTCGAACGGGATCAGCCACTCGTCGCAGAAGCGGCGCGAGCGCTCGCGGATCTCGATCAGGTCGGGTGTCAGGCGCAGGTCCACGATGGCCTCACTGGGTCGGGTTGGCGGGCGTGATCTCGCCCAGCGCGACGCGCGCGTCGAGCGCGACGGCGCCGTGCGGGGTGACGAGCAGGGGGTTGACCTCGAGCTCGGCGATCTCGGGGTGCGCGGCCATGGCGTCGCCGAGCGCCACGACCGCGCGCGCGGCCGCGGCCACGTCGACGGCCGGCCGGCCGCGCACGCCGTCGAGCACGCCGGCGGCGCGCAGCGAGCGCAGCAGCCGCTCCGCCGCCGCGGCGTCGAGCGGCGCGAGCGCGAGCGCCGTGTCGCGCAGGGTCTCGACCAGGATCCCGCCGAGGCCGACCAGGACGACCGGGCCGAAGCGCGGGTCGCGGGTCGCGCCGACGACGAGCTCGACGCCGTCGTGGGTGTCGGCCGTCCGCTCGACGAAGAGCAGCTCCGGCGCGAGCCGCTCGGCCATGTCGTCGGCCGCGGCCAGCAGCGCGGTCGCATCGCGGAGCCCGACGCGGACCCCGCCGGCGTCCGACTTGTGCACGAGCGCGGCATCGACGGCCTTGAGCGTGACGGGGTAGAGAGCGAGCTCGTCGGCGAGCGCGACCGCTTCGGCCGCATCGCGCGCGGGGCCCCCGTCGCCGTAGGCGAGACCGGCGGCCAGCAGCAGCGCGCGTGCCTCGACGTAGCCCGCGGGAGCGTGCAGCGGCGCCGCCGCCGGCGGCGCCACGACGGCGGGTTGCGGAAGCGCCGTGGCCAGGGCGGCGACGGCGCGCGCGGCCTGCTCGCTGCGCTCGTAGGCGGCGAGGCCGCTGGCGCGCAGGTCGGTGCCTTCGCCCACGGCGTCGGCGAACAGCGAATGGGCCACGATGGGGCGGTCGAGCTCGCCCTGCAGCGCCGCGAGGGCCCGGGCCTCGCGCGGCTCCTCGGAGCGGTAGGCGTCGCTGTAGAGCGCGTAGCCGCCGAAGTAGCCCGAGAGCATCACGGCGTCCACCTCGCCCGACTCCAGGCAGGCCCGCGCGATGCCGGTGAAGGCCGCGAGCCCGTCGGCGCCGTCGATGATGTCGATCGGGTTGGCGATGCCGCCCGCCTGCTCGAGCTGTGGCTCGATGCGGGCGATCAGCGCCGGCGAGAAGACGGGCACCTCGAGCCCGTTGGCCGACAGCAGGTCGGCCGCCACCGAGCCGTGGCCGCCGCCGTCGGCGATCACGGCGACCCGGCGCCCACGCGCGCGCGGCGAGCGCACGAACGCCTGGCAGGCGTCGACCAGCTCTCCGGGCGAGTCCACGCGCACGATCCCCGCCTCGCGGCAGGCTGCGGCGATCACGGCGTCGCTCGAGACGAGCGCGCCCGTGTGCGACGCCGCGCCGCGCGCGCCCGCGGCCGAGCGCCCGCTGTTGACCAGGATCACGGGCTTCGTGCTCCCGGCCGCGCGCGCCGCCTCGACGAACGCCCGCCCGTCGGCGACGTCCTCGGCGTAGATCGCGATCGCGCGCGTGGGCTCGTGCCCGGCGAGGTGCTCGACGAGATCGGGCAGGCGCACGTCGGCCTGGTTGCCGATCGACGCGAAGCGCGAGAGCCCGAGGCCGCAGCGCTCGAGCAGCATCCCGAGCTCGATCGAGAGGTTGCCCGACTGCGAGATCAGGCCGACCGGGCCGGCCGGGTAGTCGTTGGACGAGACGTGGAACTCCGAGAGCGCGTCGTAGACGCCGATGCAGTTGGGGCCGAGCATGACGGCCCCGGCGGCGCGCACGCGCTCGACCAGCGCGTGCTCGCGCGCGCGCCCGTGGTCGCCCCGCTCGGCGAGGCCGGCGGTGATCACGATGAGCGCGCGGGCGCCCTGCGCGAGCGCCTCCTCGACGGCGGCCTCGAGCCCGGCCTCGGGCACCGAGACGACCACCGTCTCGACCGACCCGCCGGCATCGGCGAGGCTTCCGAGCAGCGGGTGGCCGTCGATCTCGCCGCCGCGGCGGTTGATCAGGTGCACCGGCCGGCGGTGGGCGCCGCGCAAAGCATTGCGGGCGAGCCAGTTGCCCCACTTGCTCGGGTCGGTCGACGCGCCCAGCACCGCGACCGAGCGCGGGGCGAAGAGCGGCTCGAGATCGCGCGCTGCCGTCACAGCTCGCCCTTCGCGATCGCGCGCGAGATGATCAGCCGCTGGATGTCCGAGCTGCCCTCCCAGATCTCCTGCAGCTTGGCGTCGCGGAACCACTTCTCGACCGGGTACTCGCGCGAGTAGCCCCAGCCTCCGAGCGTCTGCAGGGCCGCCCAGGTGGCGAACATGCAGGCCTCGGACGCGTACAGCTTGGCCATCGACGCGTGCGCCGTGACGCTCTCGCCGCGGTCGAACGCCTCGGCGGCGCGCCAGGTCAGGAGCCTCGCCGCGTCGATGCGCATGGCGACGTCGGCGAGCCGGAACCCGACCGCCTGGTGCTCGACGATCGGCTTGCCGAATTGCACCCGCTCGCGCGCGTACTGGGCGGCGTACTCGTAGGCGGCGCGCGCGATCCCCACGCAGCCCGAGGCGAGCACGATGCGCGACTTGTCGAACGTGCGCATGAGGCCGATGAAGCCCTGGCCCTCCTCGCCGATGCGGTTGGCGTCGGGCACGAAGGCGTCGTCCAGGAACAGCTCGGAGTTGACGATGCCGCGGTCGCCGAGCTTGCGCATCGGCTCGCCGAACGCGACGCCCTCGTCGCCGAGCGCGACCACGAACGCGGTGATGCCGCGCGAGCGCGAGCCCGGCTCGGTCTGCGCGAACACGATGTAGCGGTCGGCGATGCCGCCGTTCGAGACCCAGGTCTTCTGCCCGCGCAGCCGGTAGCCGCCGTCGACCCGCGTCGCGAGCGTCGTCATGCCGGCGGCGTCCGAGCCGTGGTCGGGCTCGGTCGTTGCGAGCGCCGTGAGCGGCGGGGTGGCCCCGCACAGCGGCGTGAGCAGCCGCGCCTTCTGCTCCTCGCTGCCGAGCTCGAGGATCGGAGCCGCGAAGAAGCCCGCGGAGGTCACGAGCGCGCCGAGGCCGCCGTCGCCCCACGAGAGCTCCTCGAGGATCAGGCAGTCGGTCACGAGACTGTCGATCCCGCCGCCGCCGTAGGCCTCCGGCAGCATGTACGCGGTCAGGCCGAGCTCGGCGGCCTTGTGCACGACCTCGAGCTGAGGCTCGATGTCGGCGTCGTCGACCGCCCGTGCGATCGGCCGCAGCTCGCGCTCGGCGAACTCGTGCGCGAGCGCGGCGAAATCACGCTGCTCGTCGCTGATGCTGAAACTGATGCCGGGCACGGAGGGCCTCGCTCTCTGGATAACTGAACGCTCGTTCAGTTTAGTCTGTGCAAGCGGATGCGGCGTGCACGATTGGGGTCTGACCCCAATCGTGCACGCACCCGATTCGGGCCCGGTCGCTACGCTGATGCGCATGGCGATTGCGAGCGTGCGTACCGCAGAGGCGGGCGGTGGAGTGCAGGAGGCTGCGGCGCTCGGGCTCGATCGCGACGCGCTCGTGCGGATCCTGCACGCGCTGCTGCTCACGCGGCGCCTCGACGAGCGCGGGCACGTGCTCTTCAAGCAGGGCAAGCTGCCGGGCTCGTTCTATACGTGCAAGGGCAACGAGGCCGCCTCGGTCGGCGTCGCCGCCGCCATGGCCCCGGGCGACGTCGCGGCGCCGCTGCACCGCAACCTCGGCCTGCACCTCTACCGCGGCGTCGAGCCGTGGCGGGTGCTCTGCCAGTACATGGGACGCGTCGGCGGCACGACCGACGGTCGCGACTCCAACCTGCGCACCCAGGATCTCTCGCCGGGCGTCGGCATCTTCGCGGGCCCCTCGCACCTGCCGTCGATCCTGCCCGTCGCCGTGGGCGCGGCGCTGGCCTTCCGCGTGCGCGGCGAGCCGCGCGTCGCGCTCGGATGGCTCGGCGACGGATCGTCCGCCAACGGCACGGCGCACGAGTCGATGAACCTCGCAGGCGTGCGGCGCCTGCCCGTCGTCTTCGTGATCGACAACAACCAGTTCGCGTACTCGACGCCGACGCACCTCAACTTCGCGTCGTCCTCGCTCGCGGCGCGCGGCCCGGCGTACGGATTCGAGGGCGTCGTGGTCGACGGCACCGACGTCCTCGCCGTCTACCGCGAGGCGCAGACCGCGATCGAGCGCGCGCGCTCGGGCGGCGGGCCGACCGTGCTCGAGCTGATGACGCTGCGCATGGAGGGGCATGCCGTGCACGACGACGCGGCTTACGTCCCCCCGGAGCTGTTCGAGCGCTGGGGCGAGCAGGATCCGGTGCGCCGCTTCGAGGCCTGGATGCGCGAGCACGCGGCGCTTGGAGATGACGAGCTCACGGCCATGGAACGCGAGGTCGAGGACGCGATCGCCGACGCCGTCGTGCGCGCCGAGGCCAGTCCCTGGCCCGATCCCGACACGCTCGAGGATGGTGTCTACGCCGGCTGAGGCGGAGCGGCGGCGCAAGCTGCAGGCTCTGCCGCTCTACCGCCCGTGGTTCTACGACCTCGTGCGCGGCACGAGCGGGCTGTTCCTGCACACCCTCTTCCGGCTGCGCACGAGCGGGCTCGAGAACATTCCGCTCGAGGGCGGCGTCGTGCTCGCCCCGATGCACCGCTCCTACCTCGACACCCTCGCCGTGGGCGTGTCGCTGAGGAAGCGGCGCTTCCGCGCCATGGCCAAGTACGAGCTGTTCTTCGTCCCCGTGATCGGTCGCGCGATCGCGCTCGGCGGCGGCTTCCCGGTGCGGCGCGGCGTGCAGGACGCGGAGGCCTACGAGGCGGCGATGGAGCTCCTGCGAGGCGGCGCCATGCTGCTCGTGTTCCCCGAGGGCACGCGCAACCGGCACGGCAAGGCGCGCCCGCAGCTCGGCGCCGCGCGCCTGGCGCTCGATGCAGGTGCGGCGCTCGTACCGGTCTCGATCAACGGTACCGAGCGTATCCGGCTGCTGCCGCCGCGCTTCCCGCGCGTGAGCGTCCACTACGGCGAGCCGATCCCGCTCGCCGACCTGCCCGCCGACGACCTGCGGCGTGCCTCGCACGCGGCCACCAAGCGCTGGACGGCCGCGATCGAAGCGGGGCTGGAGAAGCTCCGCGCCTAGGCGGCGCGCTGGTCGAGCAGGCGCTGGCGGTGCTGATGCAGCCACGCCTGGTGCCACTCGCGCACGCGTCCGGCCTGATCGGCGTCGGCGATCTCGAACGTGAAGCCCACCTGACGCGCGCCGAAGGGCAGCGCGACGATGCGGGCGACGCGCGCGGAGACCCAGCCGGGCTCGGCGTTGGCCTCCCAATCGCCGACGTCCCAGGCGACGTCGACCGCGTCGCCGACGAGCGGCGTGCGACCGGGCCAGCTGGCGCGGCAGCCGCTGTCGGAGATGTCGAGGCACACGGCGTGCACCCGGCGGCCCTTGGCGAGCACCGTGCTGCTGACGATCTTGACGAGCATCGGCGAGTTGTCGACCGGCGCGCGCAGCGATCGCCGCACCGGCGCCGGCTCCCATTCCGAGGCGGGCGCGAGCACGCAGCTCGCGCTGGTGTCGTCGAGCACGACCAGCTGCGAGATCGCCTGCCAGGCCGTGTCGCCGTCGAACCAGCGCACGTGCGCCTCGCCGGGGATGTTCGAGCCGCGGTCGTAACGCAGCACGTAGGGCCCGTCGCTCGCGCTCTCGACGACCGCCGTCACGCGGGCGCCCGAGAGCCGGTCGACGATCTCGACCACATCGCCCGCGGCGGGAGCGGCTGGGGTGCTGGGATTCTCGCTCACGGTGGCTGTATCGGCGCGCTTTGCGCGGGAGTTGAGCACTTCTTTCACGCACGTTGTCGACGATTTGTTCAGAATCCCGGCGCGATGAGGGCGCAAGCGCACCATTCGGGTGATGTCGGCGCCCACGGCGTGCCCGCTTGAGCGTGCCGCTGCGCTGTTACGCCCACGACGGTTTCGCCTATCCGTTGCCGCCCGGGCATCGCTTTCCGCTCGGGAAGTACGCCCTGCTGCGCGCGCGTGCCGGCCTCGATCCGCGCTTCGCGGTGCACGACGCGCGCGCCGCCACGCGCGCGGAGATCCTGCTCGCGCACACCGCCGACTGGGTCGAGCGGGCCGAGAGCGGGGCGCTCACGCGCGACGAGGAGCGGGCGCTCGGGCTGCCCTGGTCGCCCGAGCTGGTCGAGCGCGCGCGCCGCTCGGTCGGAGCCACGCTCGAGGCGGCCGCTGCCGCGCTGGCCGACGGCGCCGGCGCGAACCTCGGCGGCGGCACCCACCACGCGTTCCCCGGCGCCGGCCGGGGCTTCTGCCTCTTCAACGACGTCGTGACGGCGACGCGCGCCCTGCGCGAGCAGAGGCGCCTCCGGCGCGTGCTCGTGGTCGACCTCGACGTGCACCAGGGCGACGGCACGCACGCGGCACTGGCAGGCGACGACGAGGCGTTCACGTTCGCGCTCAACGGCATGGGCAACTACCCGTTCCGGCGCGTACCCGGCGACCTCGAGCTCGACCTGCCACGTGGCACGGGCGACGACGCCTATCTCGACGCGCTCGCGGGGCTGCTGCCCCAGGCGATCGCCCGATCGCGGGCCGAGCTGTGCTTCTACCTGGCGGGCGCCGATCCGTTCGCCGGCGACCGCCTCGGCCGTCTCGCGCTCACCCACGCCGGTCTCGCCGCGCGCGACCGCCTCGTGCGGGCGTCGCTGCTGCGCGCCGGCATTCCCGTGTGCGTCGCCCTGGCCGGCGGGTACGCGGAGCGCATCGAGGACACGGTGGCGATCAACCTCGCGACGCTGCGCGCATTCGCCTGACGCACACCCGGGGCCCCCCTCGGGGCTTCCGGACGTCCGCGTGAGCGCCGGCGTCATGGCCGAGCTCGCGCCGGCGGAGACCTCCGACCTGCTCCGGCGCGCAGACGCCGCGCTGTCTGCGGCGAAGTGCGCCGGGCGCGATCGCACGATCGTCGACGTCGCTTCGGCCGGCGCCGTGCCCGCGCGACGCGCGTCCTGAGCTCAGCGGCGGGCGAACGCGACGAGGCCCGGCAGGTGGCGCCGGTAGAGCGCGGGCAGCCCGGCGTGCTCGACCTCGTACGTGATGCACGGCACGCCGCCGTCGCCGAGCCAGTCGCGCAACGCGCCCGGCACGGGCGAGCCGAGCTCGTCGGTGAGCTCGAGACCCGCGGCGGACGCGAGCTCGCGCGCGATGCTCTCGGGCACGAGCGGGGTGGTCAGGACGAGCTCGAGCGGTGCGTGCAGATCGAGCACGAGCGCGGGCGCGAGCCGCTCGATCAGCGCGGCCAGCGCCGCGCTCTCGGGCTCGGAGAGCGGCGCGCTCCCGGTCGAGGAGACGTTCGTGCGGTTGGCCGGGACGCGCTCGGCGGGATCGATCCCGGCCGGATAGCTCGGCGTCGTCCCCGCGCGCCAGCTGGCGGCCGGGAAGTTGCGGTTGAGATCGACGCCGCGGGCGTTCTGGCGCACGCCGTCGGCGACCCCGTCGGGGTTCGCGCACAGCACGATCGCGCAGGTGGCGTCGGCGCCGTCGCTGCGCTCGAGGACACCGCGCGCCAGCTGCACGGTCTCGGGCTCCTCGCCGTGCAGCCCGGCCACGAGCAGGTGGCGGGGCTCGCGGGGCAGGTGGACGCGCAGCTCGGCGCCGCGCAGCGAGCGCCCGTACTCCTCGATCCGCCAGCCGCCCGCCATCCCGCCCGATGGTACCCTCGCGCCAATGGCGCTCCCCCTCGATGCGCTGCGCCAGCTGGTCGGGCCCGAGAACGTGTTGACGAGCGACCACGACCTCGTCGCGTACTCGACCGATGCGACCCCGCTCCAGCGCGCCCTCCCGGAGGCCGTGGTGCTGGCCGGCGACCGCGACGAGATCGCCGGCGTCCTGCGCCTCGCCGAGGAGCACCGCTTCCCCGTCACGCCGCGCGCCTCGGGCACGAACCTCTCGGGCGGAGCCGTCCCGCTCTCGGGCGGGGTCGTGCTCTCGTGCGCGCGCATGCGGCGCCTGATCGAGATCGACGAGCAGAACCTCACGGCGACGTGCGAGCCCGGCTTGCAGAACGCGCTGTTGCAGGAGGCCGTCGCCGCGAAGGGCCTGTTCTACCCGCCCGACCCCGGCTCGCAGGTGATCTCGACCATCGGCGGGAACGTGATGGAGTGCTCGGGCGGGCTGCGCGGGCTCAAGTACGGCATCACGCGCGACTACGTGCTCGGCATGGAGGCCGTGCTCATGGGCGGGCGCGTGCTGCGGGTCGGCGGCAAGCTCACCAAGGACGTCGCCGGCTACGACCTCGTGCGGCTGCTCGTCGGCTCCGAGGGCACGCTCGCGGTGCTCACGGAGATCACGCTGAAGCTCCTGCCCGCGCCCGAGGCCAAGGCGACCGGGGCGGCCTACTTCCGCGACCTCGAGGCGTCGGCGCGCTCGGTCAGCCGCATCATCGAGAACCGCATCCTGCCCGCCACGCTCGAGTTCCTCGACCAGGCGACGATGCGGGTCGTCGACGAGAGCGCGGGCCTCGGCCTGCCCGCCGACGCGGGCGCGATGCTGATCTTCGGGCAGGACGGAGCGGCCTCGGTGGTCGAGCGCGACACGGCGATGATGGCCGAGGTCTGCCGCCAGGAGGGCGCCATCAGCGTCGAGGTGGCGGCCGACGAGGACGCGGCCGGCAAGCTGCTCGCGGCGCGCCGCGGCGCGATTCCCGCGCTCGCGCGGCTGGCGCCCACGCTGATCCTGGAGGATGCGACGGTGCCGCGCTCGGAGCTCGCGGGCATGGTGCGCGACGTGCAGCGCATCGCCGAGGAGGAGGGGCTGCTGATCGCGGTCTTCGGGCACGCGGGCGACGGCAACCTCCACCCGACCTGCTGCATCGACGACCGCGACCCCGACCAGGTGGCGCGCGTGCACCGCGCGTTCGATCGCATCTTCGCGGCCGCCCTCGCGCGCGGGGGGACGATCACGGGCGAGCACGGCATCGGCGTGACCAAGCTCACGTACCTCGAGCAGCGCCTCGGCCCGGTCGGCATCGACCTGCTGCGCGGCATCAAGCACGCCTTCGACCCGCTGGGGCTGCTCAATCCCGGCAAGGCCGTCCCGTGACGGCGAGCGAGGCCGCCGCGCCCGGGCGCGGGCTGTTCCCCGACGACCTGCTGCGCACGTGCATCTCGTGCGGGTTCTGCCTCTCGGCCTGCCCGACGTATCAGGACACGCGCAACGAGGCGTCCTCGCCGCGCGGGCGCATCAACCTCATGCGCGCGCTCGAAGCGGGGACGCTCGGCGAGGACGACGTGCGCGAGGAGCTCTCGTTCTGCCTCGGCTGCCGCGCCTGCGAGCCCGTCTGCCCGGCGGGCGTGCGCTACGGCACCCTGCTCGAGCACGGCCGCGACGCGGTCGGGCCCGCGCGCGATCCCAAGCTGCGCGGGCTGCTGCTCGCCGTCGGCACCCCGCGCCGCACGCGGCTGGCAGGGCGGATGATGCGCACCGGCCAGCTGCTCGGGCTGCACCGCCTGGCGCCCTCGCGCGCCCTGCGGGCCGCCGGGCGCGCGGCGCCGATGATCGCCGCGCCGGCCGCCTGGCGCGTGCGCCGCCGCGTCGGGCCCGAGGCCGGCGAGCCGGCCGCGCTCTTCCTGGGCTGCGTCGGCCACGTCATGTTCTCGGGAGCGTCGCACGCGGCCTGCGGCACGCTGGCGACCGCGGGCTACTGCGTCACGACGCCGCCCGAGCAGGGCTGCTGCGGCGCGCTGCACGCGCACAACGGCGATCTCGACGGGGCGCGCAAGCTGGCCGACTGGACGGTGCGCGCGTTCGCCGGCAGCACGGGCCCGATCGTGACGACGGCGGGCGGATGCGGGGCGTTCATGGCCGACTACGGCACGCTTCTCGGCACGCCCGAGGCGGAGGACTTCGGCGGCCGCGTGCGCGACTACTCGACGCTGCTCGCCGGTCGCGACCTGCCGGCGGCCGGGGCCGGGGCGCCGCTGCGCGTCGCCTACCAGGATTCGTGCCATCTCCGCAACGGCCAGAAGGTCACGCTCGAGCCGCGTGCACTGCTCGCCTCGCTCCCCGGCGTGGACGTCGTCGACCTGCCGAGCGCCGGGCGCTGCTGCGGTGCGGCCGGGACGTACGCGCTGATGCGGCCGGCCGACTCGCTGCGGTTCCTCGACGTGAAGCTCGCCGAGATCGCCGAGGCGGGCGTCGACGCCATCGTCAGCGGCAATCCGGGCTGCCTCCTGCAGTTCCGGCAGGGCGTGCAGCGAGCGGGCCTGCGCGGCGTGCGCGTGCTGCACACGGCCGAGCTCGTGGCCGAGCGCCTGCCGCGGTAGCGGCGGCGCGCGGGTACCCTTCCAGCGTGAGCACTGGGCGCCCCTGCGTGTGCCACCGAGCGCTCGAGGGTGGTTGCGACTCCTCGTGCAGCCGGGATCTCGTGGAGACGCCGTTCTTCATGACGTGTCTCAACCTGCGCGGGCGCCGCTGCCTCGTCGTCGGTGCCGGGCCCGTGGGCCTCGAGAAGATCGAGGGCCTGCTGGCGGCCGAGGCCGAGGTGCTCGTGGTCGCGCTGAACGCGCTGCCCGAGGTCGAGGAGCTCGCGCGCGAGGGCTCGCTGCGCCTCGAGCGGCGCGCCTATCGCAGCGAGGATCTCGAGGGCGCGTTCCTCGTCTTCGCGGCGACCGCCGACACCGAGCTGAACGTGCGGATCTTCCAGGAGGCCGAGGCGCGGACGATGCTCGTCAACGTCGTCGACGTCCCGCCCCTCTGCAACTTCATCATGCCCGCGATCGCGCGCGTCGGGCCGATCTCGATCGCCGTCTCGACCCGCGGCGCGAGCCCCGCGCTGGCCAAGCGCCTGCGCAGCGAGATCGCCGAGCGTTACGGCGAGCCGTACGCGCGGCTCGCGGAGCTGCTCAACGACATCCGCGGGTGGGCCCGCGACACGCTCCCGACCTACCAGGACCGCAAGGTCTTCTTCGAGGCGATCGTGCACGCGCAGCCCGATCCCATCGAGCTCCTGCGCGCCGGCGACGAGCAGGCCGTGCGCGATCTCATCGCGGCGCACGTGCGCGCGGTCGAGAGCGCCGGTGCCCCTGCCTGACTTCGGCGGCTTCGTCGAGCGCGTCGCCGAGCGCTCGTTCGGCACCGCCTTCCCGATGTTTCGCGCGGCCGACCCGGCGCTCGAGCGCCGTGACGCCCCGGCGCTCCGCCGCGCCAATGCGACCGCCTACCTGAACGCGCGCGCGGGACGGGCGCCGCTGCTGCTCGTGGGTGAGGCGATGGGCTACGCGGGCGGCCGCTTCAGCGGCATCGCCTTCACGGCCGAGCGCACGCTGCTCGGCTGGGGCGCGCCGTACGCCGCCACGAGCGTCCGGCCCGAGGGCTGGGCCGAGCAGTCGGGGACGATCGTGCACGGCGCGCTCACGGCGCTCGCGCTGGAGGCGGAGACGGTGCTCTGGAACGTCGTGCCGGCGCATCCGCACCGTCCCGGCGAGCCGCTCTCGAACCGCACGCCCACGGCGGGGGAGCTGCGCGCAGGGGCGGAGGTGCTGGGCGAGCTGATCGAGCGCCTGCGGCCGCGCGCGACGATTGCGGTGGGGCGGAGCGCCGAGCGCGCGCTCGGCGAGCTCGGCCTGCCTTCCGACGCCTGCGTGCGCCATCCCGCGAACGGCGGGGCGACGGCGTTCCGCCGCGGCCTCGAGGAGTTCTACGCGCTGTCGGCGCGCTGATGGTGGCGCGCGTGGCCGATGGCCGAGCGCAGTGAGAGCGTCCGCACCATCAGGACGAGCGCGGTGCCGCCAAGCACCGCGTTGGAGATCATCACGGCCGCCTGCATGCCGACGGAGAACGAGAGCAGCTGCGCGTCGCTGGCGGCGCCGCCGAGCACGACGACGATCAGCGCCTGCTGCGTGCCGACGCCGCCGGGCGTGACCGGCAGCAGCGTCGTGAGCGAGCCGACGACCATCACGAGCAGCGCGTTGCGCACCGTGCCGGGGATGCCGAAGGCCTCGAGGAACGCCGCGGCCGAGCCCACGCGGCAGCCCCACCCGAGCACCTGAGGGAACGCGACCGTCACGAAGTAGCGCTTCGGCTTGCGCAGGATCGTGAAGCCCTGGCGCACGCGGTCGGCGAACGCGCGCCCGGCGGCCTTCACCCGTCGCAGCGCGAGCATGCCGGCGAGCAGCATGAACGTCGCGATGATCGCCGTGATCGTCGGGTTCGAGGCGGCCCACGACCATTCGAACGCCGGGATCGACGGCAGCTCCGGGATCCGCGGCAGCGTGTGCTGGGTGAGCGCGAACGCGAAGATCCCGATGCCGAAGACGGCGTCGACGAGCGTCTCGACGAGCAGCGCCGCGAGGATGGTCGGAGTCGTCGACCCCTCGAGCCGGGTGCGCGTGAGGAAGATCTTGACGAGGTCGCCGCCGCGCGCGGGGGCGATCGCGTTGACGCCGACGCCGGCGAAGTAGGCGCCCGCGCACGAGCGGTAGCGGTAGCGCACGCCGGGATACGCGGCGCGCAGGATCGCGTACCAGGCGCGCGTGCGCAGCAGGAGATTGACCGTGTGCAGCGCGAGCGCGAGCGCGAGGGGCCTGAGCTCGACCTCGGTGAGGTGGTTGAGGAAGACGCGCAGCGCGTCGCCGAATGCGGAGATGCTTCCCAACCCCAGGCAGGTTACGTGCCGCCTCCGCGACCTCCTCCCTCATAGGGTTTTCGCCGTGGACGCCCTGATGCCGCTCTGGCACGACGAGCCCTACGACGAGCGTGCGCCGCTCGCGTCGGAGCACGAGACCGACGTGCTCGTGATCGGCGCGGGGATCGCCGGGCTCTCGTGCGCCTGGCACCTCGCCGAGCGCGGCGTCGCCTGCACGGTCGTCGAGGCGCGCACGGCGGCGAGCGGCGCGAGCGGCCGCAACGGCGGGTTCCTCGTCGCCGGCGCCGCGCCCGCCCACCAGGACGCCGTGCGCGCGTTCGGCCACGACGTGGCAACGGGCATCTACCGGGCCACGCTCGCGTCGCAGCGGCGCGTCTACGAGATCGCCGACGCGATCGGGGCGAGTGGGCACTTCGCCCGCGTCGGGTGCCTGCGCGTGACGTGGGAGCCGGACGAGCTCGAGCATGCGCGTGCGCAGTACGACGCGATGCGCGCCGACGGCCTCCCCGCCGAATGGGTCGACGAGGCCGACCTGCCGCCGATCGTGCGCCGGCCCGGCCGCGCGGGCGTGTTCTCGCCGCCCGACGCCACCATGCAGCCGGCGCGCTGGGTGCGGGCCTTCTCGCGCGCGTGCGAGGAGCGCGGCGTGCGCATCTTCGAGCGCAGTCCCGTGCCCGAGCCGCTGGCGCCCGCCGCGGCCGGCGGGTTCGCGGTGCGCGCCGGCGCCGGCACGGTGCACGCGCAGCGCGTCGTGGTCGCGGCCGACGGAGCGCTGCCGCAGCTCGTGCCGTACTACGCGCCGTGCGTCCGCACCAAGCGCCTGCACATGATCGCGACCGCGCCCCTCGCCGAGCGGGTGGTGCCCTGCGCCATCGGCGCCCGCTGGGGCTACGAGTACCTGCAGCAGCGCCCCGACGGGCGCATCGCCGTGGGCGGGTTCTCCGATCGCGACGGCGCCGGAGCCGCCGACTCGTACACGACGGTCGAGGCGCCCTCGCCCGAGATCCACGCCCGCATCGAGCGCTTCCTGCGCGACGACCTCGGCGTCCGCGCCGAGGTCACCCATCGCTGGGTCGGCATGGTCGGGTACTCGCGCGACGAGCGCCCGTTCGCCGGCGCCGTGCCGCAGCACGAGGGGCTCTACGTCGCGGGCGGCTACAACGGCACCGGCAATCTCAACGGCTTCACCGCCGGACGCGTCGTCAGCGAGCTGCTCGCGACCGGCGCGAGCGCCGACGCGCACCTGTACGACGCGGCGCGCCCGCTGAGCACCGGCTGAGAAGGCGCCGCGTCACACTCGCGGGGGCTTTTCCACCCGCGCGAGCGGTGCTACCGTCAGAGGTGTGAGGCGCGCCGCGCTCTTCTCCGCGCTTGCGCTCGCCCTGCTTCCCGCTGCGAGCGCGGCCGCGGCTCGCCCTCGCGTCCTCGTCGAGCGCGACCTGCCCGGCATGAAGGCGTCGTTCGCGGCCACGCGTCCGCTGCACACGATCAAGCGCTTCGTGGCGGTCTACAGCGACGACGGCAGCCGCAAGCGCGACCGCGTCGAGCTGCGCCAGTGCGGCTTCAGCGGCGGCACCGCGGTCGCCCTGTTCCAGAGCGCCCAGAGCAGTGATCCGACCACGCCGGTCGCCGTCTGGACGTCCGTCGTGCAGTGCCGCACACCCGCGCTCGCACGCCGCTTCGCACGCGCGGAGCGCAAGGACGTCAACCGCGAGTGGACGAAGGCGCCGATCGCCGCGAAGGTGCGCCGGCAGCCGGCGAAGGCGCTGCCGCACGGCGCGCTGGCGGCCGTGGCCGCCACGAAGACCGCGAGCGGCGCGAAGGCGTCGCTCACGATCGTGCTCGTGCCACGCGGCAGGAACGTCGCGGTGCTCACGCTGACGTCGCAGACCGGCTTCAACCCGTACCCGCAGGCGCGCGACCTGATGCGCCGCATGCTCGGGATGAAGCCGATCGCGGTTCCGAAGAAGCCGGTGAAGAAGAAGCCGGTCGTCAAGCCGCCGGTGCTCGGCGTGCCGGTCGAAGCCGCGCGCTACGTGCGCAGCCGCTAGCCCGGGCTACTTGTTCTTCGAGGCCTTCTTGGAGGCCTTGAGCGGGTTCAGCATGCGCTGCTGGACGTCGGCCGGAGCCTCGGAAAGCGCCTGGACCGGCTTGCCGCAGTAGGGCTTGATGCGGCTGGCGCGGTGGTGGCACGTCTCGGGGACGGAGGACAGCGCAAGCGTGCGGTGCCCGTCGGGGCAGACGTAGACGGCGACCGTCTGCGGCGTCGTGGTGGAGGCTTCCATCCCTGCAGGGTACCTCAGCGGATCGCTTCGCCGATGCGATCCCACAGCTCGGGCGGGCTGGCGCTCTTGACGATGTAGACGCCGCCGACCGGGACCTTCTCGCCCTCGAGCGAGATCACGCGGCCCCGCTTGGGACTCGTGGCATCGACGTACTCGTCGAGATCGGCCAGCATCGTGCCCGGCTCTGCCAGGGTCACGGCGGTGACGTCCTCGTCGCTCAGCTTCTCCATCCAGCGGAACTTCTCCCGCCGCTCCTCGACGCTCGTGGCCATGGCGAGGATCGTAGTCGGTCCGGCACGCCGAGGCCCCGTCTCCCGGGGCGGGGCGCGGACCATCTAGCCTGCCGCCCATGAAGATCGCATGGATCGGACTCGGCACCATGGGCGAGTTCATGGCAGGGCATCTGCTCGACGCCGGCCACGAGCTGACGGTGCACAACCGCACGCGCGAGCGAGAGGAAGCACTCGCGGGCCGTGGCGCGAGGCGGGCGGCGACGCCGCGCGAGGCGGCCGCCGGCGCCGAGCTCGTGTGCCTGTGCGTCGCCGACTCGCCCGACGTCGAGGCCGTCGTACTCGGCCCGGACGGCATCGCCGAGGGCATCGCGAGCGGCGCGGTCGTGCTCGACTGCTCGACGATCGCGCCGGACACGGCGCGCCGCGTCGCGGCGGCGCTGGCCGAGCGCGGCGCCGGTGCGGTCGACGCGCCCGTCTCGGGCGGCTCCGAGGGGGCGCGCAAGGGACAGCTGACCGCGTTCGTCGGCGGTGACGACGCCCACGTCGCCGTGGCGCGCCCCGCGCTCGAAGCGTTCTGCAAGTCGATCACCCACCTCGGCGGGCCGGGATCGGGGCAGGCCGGCAAGGCGGTCAACCAGGTGCTCATCTCGGGCACCTACGCGGCGCTCGGCGAGGGCCTCGCCCTGGGCGAGCGCGAGGGCCTGCCGCTCGAGGCGCTCGTGGAGGCGCTCGGCGGCGGAGCCGCGGGCTCGTGGATCCTCCAGAACCGCTCGGGCAACGTCATCCGCGGCGAGTACCCGCTCGGCTTCCGCATGGCGCTCCACCTCAAGGACCTGCGCATCGCGCTCGCGGAGGCCGATCGCCTCGGGCTCCCCATGGAGGTCACGCGCCTCGTCGCCGAGCAGGCGCAGCGGCTCGTCGACTCGGGCCACGGCGACGAGGACTCCTCGTCGCTGGCGCGCGTCGCGCGCGGCGAGATCGCGTGATCGAGCGCTACCTGCAGATCCGCGCAGCCACGGTCGCCGGGCACCTGCCGTCCGGCGAGCTCGGCTACCTCGCCGACGTCACCGGTCTCCTGCAGCTCTGGCGCGTGGCTCCCGACGGGCTGCACGAGCAGGTCACGTTCGGGCGCGAGCGCATCACCGCGGCGCTGGCCTCGCCCAGCGAGGAGCGCTGGGTGATCGCGCGCGACGCCGGCGGCAACGAGCGCCACGCGCTCTTTGCGATCGCCGCGAGCGGCGCCGGCGAGCAGCCGCTCTCGCACGACCCCGAGGCGATCCACGTGCCCGGCGCGTTCTCGCCCGACGGGTCGCAGGTCGCGTTCACGCACACGGGCCGCAACGGGGTCGACTTCGACGTCGCCACGGTCGCGGTGGGCGGCGGCGAGCGCAGCGACCTGGCGCAGCCGGGGGGCTGGTCGCACGTCGTCGACTGGTCGCAGCACGGCATCCTCGTGCAGCGGGCGAACACCCCGTTCGACCACGACCTCTTCCTCGTCGACGCCGGGACCGGGGCGCTCACCCATCTCACGCCGCACGACGGCGAGGTCGCCTACGACTCGGCCCGCCTGCTGCCCGACGGCGCCGTGCTGTGCGCGTGCGACGCCGGCTCCGAGTTCGCGCGCCTCGCGCTGCTGCGCGCAGGCGCCGAGCCCGAGCTGCTCACGCCCGACGACGGCGACGTCGAGATCGTCGCGCTCGACGCCTCGCGCACGCGGCGCGCGTGGGTCGTCAATCGCGGCGGCGAGAGCGAGCTGTGGCTCGACGGCGCGCGCCTCGAGGGACTGCCGGGCGGCGTCGTCTCCGCGCTCGCGTTCGCGCCGGACGGCGCACTGACCGTCACGGCGGGCCCGCCGGGCGACTCGACCGACGTCTGGCAGGCCGCGCCCGCCGTCGTGCGCCGCACGCGCTCGGCCGTGGGCGGCCTCGACCGCGCCGGCTTCGTGAGCCCGGTGCTCGAGGAGGTCGAGAGCTTCGACGGCCGCCGCATCCCGTACCTGCGCTTCGGTCCCGCGGGCCGCCCGGCGCTGTGCTGGGTGCACGGCGGCCCCGAGTCGCAGTTCCGGCCGCAGATGGCCCCGGTCATCCAGTACCTGTGCGCCCAGGGCATCACGGTCGCCGCACCGAACGTGCGCGGCTCGACCGGCTACGGGCGGACGTACCACCACCTCGACGACGTCGAGCGGCGGCTCGACTCGGTCGCCGACCTGGCCGCGCTCGGGCGCGCGCTCGGAGCCGGCTCGCACGTCCCCGTGGGCGTGATGGGCGGCTCCTACGGCGGCTACATGACGATGGCCGCGATCACCGAGCACCCCGAGCTCTGGGCCTGCGCCGTGAACATCGTCGGCATCGTCAACTTCGTCACGTTCCTCGAGCGCACCGGCGCCTACCGCCGTGCGCTGCGCGAGGCCGAGTACGGCTCGCTCGAGCGCGACCGCGCGTTCCTCGAGTCGATCTCGCCGATCCGCAAGATCGATCGCATCGCCTGCCCGCTCATGGTCGTCCACGGCGCCAACGACCCGCGCGTGCCCGTGGGCGAGGCCGAGCAGGTCGTGGCGGCGCTGCAGGCGCGCGGCGCCCCCGTCGAGTATCTCCGCTACGAGGACGAGGGCCACGGCATCACGCGCCTGCCCAATCGCCTCGACTGCTACCCGCGCGTCGCGGCCTTCCTGCAGGGGCATCTCCTCTGACAACCTGCAACGCTTCGCACATGCACTTCGAGGCCGATCTGGAGGCTGCGCGGGCGCGCATCGCGGACGCCGTCGTGCGCACGCCCGTGTGGCGCAGCGAGGCGCTCGACGAGGCGCTCGGGTGCGCGGTCTGGCTCAAGTGCGAGCCGCTGCAGCGCACGGGCTCGTTCAAGCTGCGCGGCGCCACGAACGCCATCCGCTCGCTCCCGGCCGGGACGCGCGGCGTCGTGGCCGTGTCGAGCGGCAACCACGCGCAGGCCGTCGCGTACGCCGGGCGGGCCGCGGGCCTGCCGGTGACCGTGATCATGAACGGCGATGCCAACGCGGCGAAGGTCGCGGCCACGATCGGCTACGGCGCGACGGTCGTGTCCGACGGCGTCGATCCGACGAACCGCGAGGAGATCGCGCGCGAGCTGGCCGAGCGCGAGGGCCTCGCGTTCGTGCATCCGTTCGACGACTGGAACGTGATCGCCGGCCAGGGCACGGCCACGCTCGAGCTGCTCGAGGACGCCCCGGAGCTCGATGCGGTCGTGACGCCGATCGGCGGCGGCGGGCTGCTCTCGGGCGCCGCGCTGGCGTGCCGCATGGCATCGCCGGCGACGCGCGTGTACGGCGCCGAGCCGGCCGCCTCCCCCGATGCGCAGCGCTCGCTCGCGGAGGGCCGCCGCGTACGCCTCGACTACGCGCCCTCGACGATCTCGGACGGTGCGCGCACCGTGCAGATCGGCGAGCGCACGTTCGCCGTCCTGCGCGAGCTGTGCGCGGGCATCTCGCTCGTCGGCGACGACGCGGCGCGCAGCGCGATGGCGCTCGTGTGGGATACGACCAAGCTCATGATCGAGCCGACCTCGGCCATGGCGATCGCGGCGATCGCCGCCGGCGCGGTGCCGGGCGAGCGCATCGGCGTCGTGCTCTCGGGCGGCAACGTCGACGCGGGCGCACTGGCCGCGACCATCCGCGTCGAGGAGACGGCATGAGCGAGGATCGCCGGCGCGAGGAGCGGCGCGTGGGCCGCGTCACCACCAAGGGCCCCGCCGAGGGCCGCATGCGGCAGGCAGACGAGGGTCTGCTCCAGCGCCAGGAGGATCCCGGCTTCGTCCACACCGATCCGTGGCGCGTGCTGCGCATCATGGGCGAGTTCGTCGACGGCTTCGACGTGCTGGCGCGCGTGGGCATGGCGGTGACGGTCTTCGGCTCCGCGCGGGTCAACGAGGACTCCCCGTACTACGCCGCGGCGCGCGAGGTCGGGCAGGGCCTCGCCGAGCGCGGCTACGCCGTGATCACCGGCGGCGGCCCGGGCGTGATGGAGGCGGCCAACCGCGGCGCGCACGAGGCCGGCGGCCTCTCGATCGGCTGCAACATCGAGCTGCCGCACGAGCAGGAGCCGAATCCGTACGCCAACCTCTCGATCGACTTCCGGTACTTCTTCGTGCGCAAGACGATGTTCGTCAAGTACTCCGAGGCGTTCGTCGTCTTCCCCGGCGGCTTCGGCACGCTCGACGAGCTCTTCGAGGCGCTCACGCTGATCCAGACGGCCAAGGTCAAGCGCTTCCCGGTCGTGCTCTACGGCTCGCAGTACTGGAGCGGCCTGCTCGAGTGGATCAACGGGCACCTGGCGGTCGAGCGCATGGTCTCGGACGGCGATCTCGACCTCATCCAGGTCGTCGACACGCCCGAGGAGGTCTGCGAGCTCGCGACCGGCGGCGCGCGGCGGTGAGCGAGCCGCTCGCGCTGCGCTTCCTGCATCAGGGCGGGCAGACGATCGAGGACATCGCCGGCTCGCTGGCCGCGTTCCTCGCGACCGCAAAGCGCGACGTCGCGATCGCGATCTACGACTTCCACGTCGAGCACGAGCCGCCGCAGGTCATCGCGAAGACGCTCCAGGCGCTGCGCGACCGCGGCGTGCGCGTGCGCATCCTCGACCACGACGAGCGCCAGGCGCAGCGCGAGGTGCCCGACAACGTGCCGCGGCCGGCCGCCCCGCCCGAGTACATCGATTCGCTCGGCCTCGACGTGCGACCGGTGATCGGCTTCGGCACCCTCATGCACCACAAGTACGCCGTGGTCGACGGCACGCACCTCTGGACCGGCTCGATGAACTGGACCGAGGACTCGTTCACGCTGCAGGAGAACTGCATCGTCACGCTCGAGTCCGCGACCGTCGCGGCCGCGTACCTGCGCGACTTCGAGGATCTCTGGAACCGCCCGCGCCATCTCGAGAAGAGCGGGCGCTTCGACTCCGAGTGGTCGGACGCGACGTTCGCCGGCCAGCCGGTGCGCGTGCGCCCGTTCTTCTGCCCCGGCCGCGGGCCCGAGCTCGCGTCGCTGATCGGGAGCCGCATCGCGTGCGCGCGCGAGCGCATCCTGATCTGCTCGCCCGTGCTCACCTCCGGGCCGATCCTCGGCGCGCTCGCGGACGTCGTCGGGCGCGGCACCGTGCCCGTCACGGGCGTCGTCGACCGCACGCAGATGCAGGACGTGCTGCGGCAGTGGCGCGGGCTCGCGAGGGCGTCGTGGAAGCCCGAGGCGTTCCGCTTCGTCGCCTCCAAGGCGGGCTTCTCGGGCAAGCGCAGCATCCCGTGGGGGCCGAACACGGTGCACGACTTCCTGCACGCCAAGCTCGTCGTCTGCGACGACTGGGCGTTCGCGGGCTCGTACAACCACTCGCGCGCGGGCGAGGAGAACGCCGAGAACGTGCTCGCCATGGACGGCAAGGCGTGCGCCGACCACGTGGCGGCGGCGATCGCGGAGTTCGCGGCGCGCTACGCGCTCGCGCCGGGCGACTCGTGGGGATCCCCGCCGGCCTGACGCTCGAGCGCGACGGTCGACGACCACAGCTCGCGGCCGAGCCCCTCGAGCACGGCGCGGCGGAGCTCCGGCACATGCACCGGGAGGGTCTGCGCGTGCTCGCGCAGGCCGGCGAGCAGCGCCGAGCGCTCGAGCACCTGGTCGATCCCCGCGCGATCGCCGGCCACGATGAAGTCGTCGAGCGCGGGGGCGTGCGGGGCCAGGATCTCCTCGGCCAGTGCAGTGGCGCGGTCGTAGGCGTCGCGTGCCTGCTCGACGCGGCGGCGCCGGAAGCGGTTCGACGACGAGCCGCCCTTCTTGTTCCGGTTCTTGACGAAGCGAACGCCGTGGCGGCCGCTCACGAGCTTCTCGTCGGAGTACACGCCCGCCCCGTAGCCGCCGAGGCGCACGACGAGCAGACCGACCAGGCGCGGCGCCAGGAGGTGCTCGCGTAGCGGCGACGCGTCGATGCGGTCGAGCTGCTCCCAGTGCTCGAAATGGAACGGCGGCGTGACGGCTATGCGCTCCTCGGCCGTCGCGAAGTGCGCGGCGCCCTCGGCGTAGAGCGTCGTCCCGCGCACGCCCTCGAGGCGGTCGCAGAGCGCGAGCACGCCGGCGCGCGCGACGCGCCGGACGTGGGGAGGCTGATCGTCCACCGCCGCAGCGTCACACATCCGGCACTCCCCGCGCCTGCGCCGTCACCGACCCCTCCGCGAGGCTCCTCCCATGCCCGCACACACCCACCGCCGCACCCTCGCCTCCGCGCTCGCCGTCGTCCTCCCGCTGCTCGTACCGGCTGCCGTGCCGGCAGCCGACTCCGTCGTCGTCGGGCTCAGACCGGGCGCGCTCGCGACCACGGCCGTGAGCGCCGCCGGCGGCGTGCAGGTGGCCGCGCTGCCCAAGCTGCGAGCGATCGTCGTGCGCCTGCCCGCGACGCACCGCCCGGCGGCGCTGCGCGCGCTGCGCCGCTCGCGCGCCGTCCGCTACGCCGAGCCGCAGCGGCGCCTGCACGCGCTCGAGACCGCCCAGCCCGATCCCGGCCGCGCCCAGCAATGGGGCCTCGACGCGGTCGGGGTCGGAGCCGCCTGGGCCGTGACGCGCGGCGCCGGCGTCGTCGTCGCCGTCGTCGACACCGGCGTCGCCGCCGCCCCCGACCTCGCCGGGCGCCTGCTGCCCGGCTGGAACGCAATCGCGGGCAGCGACGCCTCGGCCGACGACAACGGCCACGGCACCCACGTCGCCGGCACGATCGCCGAGGTCGACGGCAACGGCCTGGCCGAGTCCGGCGTCGCGCCCGAGGCCTCGATCCTGCCCGTCAAGGTGCTCGACGCGTCCGGCAGCGGAAGCGACTCCGACGTCGCAGCCGGCATCGTCTGGGCCGCCGACCACGGCGCGCGCATCGTCAACCTCAGCCTCGGCGGCGCCGAGAGCTCGACGGTGCTCGCCGAAGCGGTGGTCTATGCGCGCAAGCACGGCGTGCTCGTCGTCGCGGCGGCCGGGAACGACGGCGGCGCGGTCGGCGTCCCCGCGCGCCTGGCCGGCGTGATCGCCGTCGGCGCGGTCGATTCGGCGCTCGTACGCGCGCCGTTCAGCGCCGGCGGTCGCGCGCTCGACCTCGTCGCTCCCGGCGTCGCGATCCTGCAGCAGACGCTCGACGGCGCCGGCGGATTCGCCGACCGCGCGCTCTCGGGCACGTCGATGGCGACGCCGCACGTCGCGGGCGTGGCGGCGCTCGTGCTCGCCGCGGGGCGCGCGACAACCGCCGCCGGCGTGGCGCGGCTGCTCGCGCGCAGCGCGCGCGACCTCGGCCCGGCCGGCAAGGACGCGGCCTACGGGGCGGGACTCGTGCGTGCGGATGCCGCGCTGGGTGTCCCGGTACCCTGAGGACATGTCCAGTCGTGCGCCCTCCTCTCCGCAGATCGCGCGGGCGCAATGGCTGCTCGGCCTCGACGCGCCCGAGAGCGCCGACGAGATCCGCCGGGCCTGGAAGGAGCGTGTGGCGCGCACGCACCCCGATCGCAACGCCGAGCGCGCAGGCGCCGCGACGCGCGTCACCGCGGCCTTCAACCAGGCGAGGGAGCTGTGCGAGTGGTGGCTCGAGGCGGGGGCCGCCTGGCCCAAGCCGATGCCACCCGAGGCGCTGCGCACGCCCGAGCCCGAGCCCGTCGTGCGGCCGCCGGCGCGCACGCCGGCGCAGAACCGCTCGTCGTTCCGGGCGGGCGATCTCGTGGCCCGCGTCGTGCCCGAGCGCGATCCGGCGGCAGGGCCGGTGCTGACGGTGCACGCAAGCGGATCCGAGCAGGATGGACGCGTCGAGCTCGAGGACGGCTCCTCGGCGGCCCCGGCCGACCTCGTACCCGTCGCGTTCGGGTGTCCCGTGTGCGGGCTGTGCCGGGGCCCGGCGGTGGAGCGCCCCCGGCTGCGCCCATGCCCGGACTGCCTGGCCGAGCTCGTCCAGCTCGAGCGCTCGGAGCGCGCCGTCGAGCCCGCGCTGCGCGGCATCCGCTCGCGCGCACGCGCCGGGCGGGCGACCGCTGCCGAGCTCGGCGATCACGGCCTCGAGGAGCTCGCACGCGAGCGCTATCGCTGGGCCGAGGGCGTCGGGCGGCGCCCGCGCGAGGAGCGCCGCGGCAAGATGCTCGCGGCGTACGCGCACGCCTACGCGCTGTGGGCGGCAGGCTCCACGGCCCGCGACGCCGCCGGCGTCAACACGCTCTGACGGGTCTCAGGCGCCGTAGCTGTCGGGGATCGACGCGGCGATCGAGAGGATCTCGTTGACGTACCAGTTGGCGTGGTTGTACGCGAAGATCGAGCGGCGCAGGTTCGTGCGCGCGCCGGCGGCGTCGAGGTAGCGCGCGGCGCTGAAGATCGCGTCCTGCGGGTCGTACGGGTCGGCCACGCCGTCGCCCGAGGCGTCCACGCCCCAGCGCCGCCAGGTCGAGGGCAGGAACTGCATCCAGCCGACGGCGCCCGCGCTCGAGACGTGGGTGTTGCGGCCGAGGTTCGTCTCGACGCGGTTGATGGCGGCGAGCACGCGCCAGTCGATGCCGTACTGGTAGCCGGCCGTGCGGTAGATGCTGACGAGCGTGCGCAGCTGCCCCGGCCGCGCGCGCGGCGGCCCGGCGAGATCGATGCGGTCGCTCGCGACGGGCTCGAGCAGCAGCCGCTTCGGCCGCAGCCGCGGCGGCATCGCGGAGACGCCCCGCAGCGCCTTGCGTGTCATCCAGAGCGTCGTCTCCTGCGCGCGGATGTGGCGGCCGTTCACAGCCAGCACGAGCAGCGGGCCGCTCGTGCGCGGGAACGCGGCGAGCATCTCGAGCGCACCGGCCGATGCCTTGCCCGCCTTGACGCTGCGGCGGGCCGCGGGGGAGAGCGCGAGGCGATCGAGGCGCAGCACCCAGCGCCGGAGCGCGGCACTGGCGTGACCGCCGGTGCGCGACTGCAGCACGAGCACCGGCGGCAGCGCCCACGGCGAGTCGACGGGAAGCGTCACGTGCGGCACCGCGCGCACCCCGCGGGCCTGCGCCCCGCGCGGCGCGGGCGCCCGGGTCTTCCCCGGAACCGGCGGCACCCTGACCGCGGGGCGAGCGCTCGCGTCCGCCTCGGCATTCGCGACGGCCGGCCCGGCGGAATGCGTCGCGAACGAGGCCGCGCCCAGATGCAGCCCGAATCCGAGCGCGAGCGCCGTGGCGCTCACGCCGAGCAGCCGGACGAGGCGAGGCGTCATCCTCGTCCTATCGTCCGCAAGGGGCAGCGGCGGGCTCCCTCGTCAGGGTGACGGAGAGGCCGCTATGCTCTGAACCGGTGCCCAGCGCACCGCCCGGGGGCGTAGTTCAGTCGGTTAGAACGCCGGCCTGTCACGCCGGAGGTCGCGGGTTCGAGTCCCGTCGCTCCCGTTCGTCGTTCCATCTCCGCAGGCGCACTACTCGAATGCGCCTGCCGCGCTAGCCCGGAAGGTACAGGCCGAGCTGCTTCTCGCCGCCTGCCGGCTGGGTTCCGCACTCGATGCCGCCGCCGGAGTGCGTGCAGACGAGCGGCGTCACCTCCACGCCGTTGCCGGTGTCCACGCCCGCGCCGACCACCTGCGCGTTCACGCCTGACTCCCCGACCTGGAAGAGCGTGAAGACCTGGCCGCCGGCCGACCGCCCGGGCGAGCAGGAGCTCGTTCCCTGCGTGCACGTGATCTGGTTCGGGAACGCCGGGTCGTTCGGGGTGGGGTCTCGGAACGAGATCAGGCCACTCGCCGTCGCAGCCGACGCGCCGGCGATCGCGATCGCGATGACGGCGACGGCAACGACCCGGCGCCTGCGCTTGTCGAACCAGGCTTGGGAGGTCACCGCGCGGCCGGCGGGGCTGATCATGCTTGCAACGATGCCAGCGAGCGCCGCAAGATGGAAGGGCCCCGCCTCGTCACGCGCGAAGCCGCAGGCTGAGCGCGCGAGCGGCGCGGCGTGCCGCTCGCGCGCGTGAGGCCCTCAGGGTGCCGGAACCGCGGTGCGGTTGGCCGGAACGATCTGGTTCTGGTACGCGAACACCTCGCGGCTGGACGGATCGACCAGCACCTTGAGCCAGTGGACGTCGTTCAGGCCGTTCTCCTGGTGGTCGCCGAACGTCTCGACACGCGTGAAGTTCTCGACTCGCGCGCCCGTGGCAGTGAGCAGTGGCTTGTCGATGCGGAAGTAGTGCGAGTCGCCGTGCACGTATGCGACCGGCTTCTTGAAGCCGATCACCTGCTCGCGCAGCGCGCTCAGGAAGGCCTGGAACCCGTCGGGCTGGCCGTCCGTCTCGGCGAGCGTCTTCGGATCGCGCAACGGGGCACGCGTGCCGTCGGACAGGTCGAAGCCAGGGTCGGCCTGCGTGATCAGCATGACCGCCGCCGAGTGCTTCGCCTTCGCGACATCGAACGTCTGCTGCATCCAGGCGATGTCGGCAGCGTTGCGCGCGGCGAACTCGGCCGGGTCCGGAGCGGTGTCACAGAGGTTGTTGCACGAGCCCTGGATGTTGATCGTCGCGTACGTGACGGCGCCCAGCGTCCAGCGGCGGTTCTCGACGCACGGTGCAGGGCCGCTGACCGCGAGGCACAGCGGCGCCCCCTGCACGTCCTGGCGGATGCGGTGCTGACCGAACGAGTACGGCGTGCCGAACATCAGCGTCCGCTCGTGATCGAGGCGCTCGAGCGAGGAGTACCCCGCGGTCCGGTCGCAGTCCGTCCAGTCGTTGTCGCCCGGGGTGAAGGCCGCCGGTGCGCGGAGGCTGTTGAGATATGCGAGCGCCTGCGTGTACACGGCGTCCTTGCATTCGCTCGAGCCGCTCTTGAGGTCGCCGTCGTGCGCCGTGAATGCGAGATTCTGGCTGTTCATGTCGGCGATCAGGCTCGGCACGCCGGTGGTCGCCTGCACGTCCGAGTAGGGCAGGTCGCCCCAGAGCCCGATGGCGTACGTCCGGTGCCCATCCCCATGCTCCTTGCGGTGCTGGCCACTCGAGCCGGAGGCGAGCGCAATCCCGGTCGTGATCGCCGCCGCGAGCAATGCGGCGAGGCCTGGTGCGAGCAATCTTCGCAACACGTTCGATCTCCTCGGTCGTCCGACAGATGGCTACCGCCGAGCACCGTAGGCCGAAGCGCGCTCCGAATCGCCCTGCCGGGCGCCGAGTTCGCGGCACCGTCACGAGATGTTCACCGCCTGGTCGCGAATCTGCGCCCGGGCTACGCGCCGGCCGGGGCGAACCGCACGCTCGCGAGCGTGCCGCCGCCCTCGGCGGCCTCGATCGCGAGGACGGCGCCGTGACGCTCCGCGATCGCCTGGGCGATCGCGAGGCCGAGACCGCTGCCGGCGATGCCGGCGGCGGCCTCGCCGCGGAAGAAGCGGTCGAAGGCGCGCGCGCGATCTCCCGCGCTCATGCCGGGGCCGTGGTCGCGCACGCTCAGGCGCGGCGCTCCGCCGTCCGTCACGGCCACGCTGACGCCCGTCCCGGCCGGGCTGTACTTGAGCGCGTTGTCGACGAGCACGCGCGCGAGCTCGCCGAGCCGGCCGGCGTCGCCCGTGACCGTCGCCGGCTCGAGCGCCAGCTCGATGCCGCGCCCGGGGTGCGCCACGCGCAGCTCGTCGCAGGCGTCGGCGACCAGGCGATCGAGCCGCACCGGCTCGCGCTCCAGCGCGCCCGCGCCCGACTCGGCGAGCGAGAGCAGCTCGCCCAGGGTGCCGGCGAGGCGCCGCGTCTGCGCCTCGACGACGAGCGCCGACTCGCGCGCCTGGGCGAGGTCGCCGCGCTCGGCGGCGCGCGCGACGATGCGGGCGTGGCCCGCCAGGGCGGTGACCGGCGTCTTGAGCTCGTGCGAGGCGTCGGCGACGAAGCGCTGCTGCTCCTCGGCGGCTCGGGCGGCGCGCGCGAGCAGGCGGTTGAACGCGCGCGCGAGCCGTCCCAGCTCGTCGGGCCGGCCCTCGGCGACGCGGTGCTCCAGCGCGTCGCCCGGGATCTCGTCGACCTCGCGGCGCAGGCGGTCGACGGGTCGCAGCGCCCGCGCCGCGAGCAGGCTGCCCGCGAGCGCCGTCGCCACGAGCACCGCGACGTCCACGAGCGCGAGCGTGCGGCGGAGCGTCGCGAGCGTCTCGCGCAGGTCGCGGTTGGCGAGCAGCACGATCGCGCTCCCACCCTCGTGGCGCGGCGCCCGCGCGATCGTCGAGTTGCTCGGTGGATGGGCCAGGAGAGCGCTCAGCGCGGCCGCCGAGCCCGCGCCCGCGCGGTAGCTGCTCGCCACCACGTGGCCGTCGGCGGCCGTCAGCCAGATGCGGTCGCCCGGGCCGCCGAGCTTGTCGAGCGCGACCTCGTCCGACTCGGCCGTCGCCGCCGCGCGCGCGAGCGCGGCGGCCGAGCTCGCGGCCTGCGTCTCGAGGCGCGAGCGCACGACGACGTACGACGTCAGCGAGGTCGCCACGATCAGCGCCGCCATCGCGGCGACGAACCAGAGCGTGAGCCGGGTGCGGATGCTCACGGCCGCACGGTGTAGCCGACGCCGCGCACCGTGCGCACGATCGACTGCTCGGGCGTCGAGTCGAGCTTGCGGCGCAGCGCCGAGATGAAGACGTCGATGACCTTGCTGTCGCCGAGGTAGTCGTACCCCCAGACGGATTCGTAGATCTGCTCGCGCGTGTAGACGCGCCCCGGGGCTCTGCATCAGGAACGCGAGCAGCGCGAACTCGCGCGCCGTGAGCTCGACGGGCCGGCCGTCGACCGTCACCTCGTGCGTCTCGGGGTCGAGCCGCACCGGGCCCGCCGCGAGTGCGCGCGCAGGGGTCGCCGTGCGCCGCAGGAGCGCGCGCAGCCGCGCCAGCAGCTCCTCGATCGCGAACGGCTTCGCGAGGTAGTCGTCCGCGCCGGCGTCGAGGCCGAGCACGCGATCGCCGAGGCGGTCGAGCGCGGTCAGCATCAGGATCGGCAGGTCGTGACCCTCGCGCCGCGCCTGGCGGCAGACCGAGAGGCCGTCGCGGTCGGGCAGGCGCAGGTCGAGGACGACCGCGGCCGGCTGATCCCGCGCGAGCGCCGCCAGCGCCTCGTCGCCGCGGCCGACGGCGACGACGTCGTAGCCGGCCTCGGCGAGCTCGATCTCGAGCATGCGGGCGATCGCCTCGTCGTCCTCGACGACGAGGATGCGCTGACGGCCGCCGGTCATGCCCCGCAGTGTGACCGCCAGGGGCGGCGCGCGAGCGCTCTCGCGGGCGTCTTTGCCGAACTCTTACCGAAGTCGCGGCGATCCCCTTACCGGCGATTTGCCGGGCGTTCATGCGCGGAGCATACGGTGGAGCCATGCCCGATCCACGACGGATCGGCCTCCACCAGGAGACGCGCAGATGCTCACCCAACGACGCAACGCACTCGCACTCGCCGCGGTGCTGACCGTGACGACCGTCACGGGCGGCGCGCTGGTGACCGTGCTCAACTCCCCGCATTCCTCCGCCCGCCCGTCGTCGATCCACCCGGCGGTCATCACCGTGCCGCAGACCGTGGCCACGCAGCCCGCGGCCCCCTTCGTCGCCGCGCCGGGCGCCTCGCACGAGAACGAGAGGGGCGACAGCTGATGCACCGCATCCTCGCAGCCACCGGCGCGGTCTGGGCGGTGCTCGCAATCGCGCTCGTGATCGCCGTCGGCCACCGCACGGCGAGCGCGCCGGCGCCCGCGGCCACCCCGACGGTCATCATCCTCCGGCAGGTCAACGGCAAGCTGACGACCCAGCCCGCCGCGAACACGCAGGGCGCGAGCGCCCAGGTGGCCGCCACCAGCGCGGCCCCCGTCAGCGCACCCCCGGTCCACGCCACGACGAAGACCTCGTGATGGACGCCCTGACCGCCCGCACGTTCCGCGCCATGGGCACCACCTGCCGCATCGCCGCCACCGGCGCCGCCGATCCGGGCGAGCCGGAGGCGGCGATCGCCGCGGCCCGCGACGAGATCGCCCGCTGCGAGCGCTCCCTCTCGCGCTTCGACCCGGCCAGCGACCTCTCGCGCGTCAATGCCGGCGCCGGCGAGTGGGTCGAGGTCGGCGCCATCCTGAGCGGTGCCCTCGCCGCCGCGCTGCGGGCGCGCGAGGACACGGGCGGGCTGTATGACCCGACCGTCCTGCCGGCCCTGATGGCGGCGGGCTACGACCGCAGCTTCGAGCAGGTCGTCGCGCTCCCTGCGCGCGCGCCTGCCTCCCCCGGGCACTGGCGCGCGGGCGCGCCGGTCGAGCTCGACGCCGAGCGCCTGCGCGTGCGCCTGCCGGCCGGCTGCGCGATCGACCTCGGCGGCATCGGCAAGGGCTACTCGGCGACGCGCGCCGTGCAGGCCATGCGGCAGGCCTGCCCGGGGCTGCCCGGCGGGCTCGTCGACCTCGGCGGCGACATCGCCGCCGACGGGAGCCCGCCCGGCGGCGGCGCCTGGCGGATCGGCATCGCCGATCCCCGCGGCCCGGGGGCCGAGCTCGGCGTGCTCGCGCTGCGCGGCGCCGGCGTGGCCACATCGGGCCGCGATCGCCGGCGCTTCGGCCCCGGCGCGACCCTGCATCACCTCATCGATCCCGCGACCGGCCTGCCCGCCGCGCCCGGCCCGCTGACGGTCACCGTCGTCGCGCCGACCGCGACGGTGGCCGAGGCGAACGCGACGGCGCTCGCGATCCTCCCCGTCGAGCGGGCCGGCGCGTACCTCGGCGAGCGGCCCTGGCTGTCGGCCCTGCTCGTGTGCCGCGACGGCGCCGTCCTCCGCTTCGGCGACCTCCCGCTCGAGCAGCCGCTCGCGGGGGTGGCGGCATGAGCACCGTCGCGGGCATCTCGACGGCATGGCTGATCGCGCGCGCGGCGGGCTTCGTCGCCTTCGGCGCCCTCACCCTCTCGATGTGGCTCGGCCTCCTCATGAGCACGCGCCTGCTCGGCACGCGGCGCGGCCGGGTGCTGCTCACCTGGCACCGCACGCTCGCAGGCACCGGGCTCGCGATGCTCGCTCTGCACGCCGGGGCGCTGCTGTTCGATCCGGTCATCCACTTCGGCCCGGCCGCCGCGCTCGTGCCCTTCGCCGCGCCGTGGCGGCCGTCGGCGGTCGCGGCGGGCGTGGTCGCGGGCTGGCTGATGGTGACGCTGAGCGCCTCGTTCCGGATGCGCAAGTGGATCGGCCAGCGCGGCTGGCGCCGGCTGCACTACGCGAGCTTCGCGGCCTTCGTGCTGGCGCTCGGCCATGCGCTCTCGGCAGGCACGGACCTGGCCGGCATCGGCGGGCCGATCCTCGCGGTGATCGCCGGCGGCCCCGTGCTCTGCCTGACGTTCCTCCGCATTCTCACCCCGAAGCCCGTCCGCGCACCTGCGCCGGCGCGGCTCGCTCTCACCCCACGACCCGAAGGAGTCCTGCAATGAGCTTCCAGATCATCATCGACCGCTCGATCTGCAACGGCTACGGCGCGTGCGCCGACATCGCCCCGGCCGACTTCGCGATCGGCGACGACGGCATCGCGGTCGCGTCGCAGAACGCGAGCGACCCGGACGCGGCGCGCGAGGCGCAGCGCCAGTGCCCGATGGGCGCGATCACGGTGCTCGACGAGGCGGGTGTCGAGGTCCGATGAGCAGCGAACAGGCCAGTGTCGTGATCGCGGGCGCCGGCCTGGCCGGCGCCCGCTGCGCCGAGGCGCTGCGAGCGGCGGGCCACCGGGGCCGCATCCTCCTCCTGGGCGACGAGCCGAACGCCCCGTACGAGCGGCCGGCGCTCTCGAAGGACGTCCTCACGGGTGCGCGCCCCGGTGCGGCGCTCGCGCTGCGGGCGCCCGGCTTCTGGAAGGCGCACCGCATCGAGGTGCGCACGGACAGCCAGGTCGAGGCGCTCGACGTCGAGGCCCGGCTCGCGACGGCCGGCGGCGCGCGCGTGCGCTTCCGCCATCTCGTGCTCGCGACCGGCCTGCGCGCGCGGCGGCTCCCGGCGATTCCCGACGGGCCGGGCGTCCACTACCTGCGCACGCTCGAGGATGCCGAGGCGCTACGGCGCGAGCTGGTGCCGGGCGCCCGCCTCGTGGTCGCCGGCGCGGGCTTCGTCGGCCTCGAGGTCGCCTCGAGCGCGATCGCGCTCGGCGTGCACGTGACCGTCGTCGACCCGGGGGCGACGCCGTTCGCGCGCACGCTCGGGCCCGAGGTGGGCGAGTGGCTCGGAGCGCGCGCCCGCGCAGCGGGCGTACGCCTGCTCACGGGGCGCTGCGTGGCCGGGCTCGAGCGCGGCGCGGACGGGCGCGTGTGGGCGGTCACGCTCGACGACCTCTCGCGCTGCGCCTGCGATCTCGTCGTCGTCGGTGCCGGGGCGACCCCCAACACCGAGCTCGCGAGCGGCCAGATCGGGCTCGCGGACGACGGTGGATTCGAGACCGACGCCGCCGGTCGCACGCGGGCAGCCGGCGTGTACGCCTGCGGCGATGTCGCAAGCATCCGCGGACCGGGCGACGAGGGCTCGCTGCGCCTCGAGCACTGGGGCACCGCCGCAAGCTCGGCGCGCGCCGTCGCGCGTGCGATCACGGGCGCGCCGCCCGTCGTGGACGGCCCGCCGTTCTTCTGGTCGGATCAGTTCGGCGGCCGGCTCCAGGCCGTCGGGCTCCCGTCGGGCCGGCTCGCGGTCGAGGTCGAGGAGAATGGCGACGGCCTGGTCGCGCGGTACCTCGACGAGCGCGGCCGCCTGGTCGGCGGCGCCGCGGTCGACCGGCCGCAGGCCCTCGCGTCGCTGCGGCGCGAGCTCCTGGGCATCGCGTCCCCGGCGGGCGCGCTCGGGGCGTAGTTTTCCGCATCCGCGCACGGGGCGCCGCGGATGCGGCGGGCGCCGCGGGCCCGCGATCATGGCCGTATGGACGACGTGATTGCCGCGCACGAGGCCGGCCGGCCGTGGCGGCGCTGGCTGCTGCGCGCGACGGTGGGCCTGCTCGTGCTGTTCGCACTGATGCAGGTCGTGCCCTACGGCCGCAGCCACACCAACCCGGCGACCACGAAAGAGCCCTCGTGGGATTCGCAGGTGACGCGCCGGCTCTTCATGAGCGCGTGCGGCGACTGCCATTCGAACACGACCGCGTGGCCCTGGTACACGAGCGTCGCGCCGATCTCGTGGCTGACGCAGAACGACGTCGATTCCGGGCGCTCGCAGTTCGACGTCTCGAACTGGGATCGGCCGCAGGACGTGAGCGCACAGGACATGGCCGAGACGATCCGCAACGGCAGCATGCCGCCCTGGTTCTACACGCCGCTGCATCCCAAGTCGAGCCTGTCGAGCGCCGACCGCGACCGGCTCATCGCCGGCCTGGAGCGCACGCTGGCGGCGTCGCCGCCGATCGGCGGGCACTGACCCACACGCTCATTCAGTCAGAACGTCTCAGGGCGTTCTCGACCGGGGCGCGGGCCTGGCCCTGGGAGCCGGCGGCTTCCCGCGCCCCGGTCGGCGACGTCGAGGCCGGGCAGTCACGGCCGACGTCGAAGTGCGGGCACGAGCGGCGATGCCAGCCCGTCGAGTCCCTGGGCGAGCTCGATCACGCGATGCACGATGCCGGTCGCGCCGACGAGCCGGGCGGTGTCCGCGAAGTCGCTCTCGACCGCGCGCAGCAGTGCCCGCAGCCCGATGAGGTCGAGGAAGCGCAGCTCGCTGAGGTCGATGAAGCTCGGGGGCGACCCGTCGCGGGTGAGCTCGTCCTCGAACAGCGCCACGGTGGCGACGTCGAGCTCGCCGACGAGCTGCAATCCGAGCCGGCCGGAGCCGGCGTCGCTGCGCACCACCTCGAGTGGCGCAGCGATCCGATGTGCTCCCATGTGTCCGACTCCGATTTCGTTCGACCGAGAACTTGCTTGTACCAAACATAACGATCGCGGCGTGGCGAAAATGCGGTAATTCGCACACGGAGAAGAGCCCGGCCGCGTGCGCGCGTCCGGGCGCGGCTGGCTCCCCGTGCGGTGACGCTTGCGGAATCCGTCAGATCAGGCGGCCGCGGCCGTCGCTCTGCCGGCCGACGACGACCCAGATCGCCTCGGCGTCCTCGTCGCCGATGGCCCACAGCCGGTGCGGCGCCGACGAGTCGAACGACAGCGCCATGCCGGGCCCGAGCTCGTACTCGTCGAAGCCGATGCGGACTCCGAGCTGGCCGCGGATGATGTAGCCGTACTCCTTGCCGCCATGGCGGACGAGGGAGTCCTCGTCGCACGACGATGCGCCGGCCGGATAGACCACGAACAGGAACTCGACCAGCGGATCGCTCTCGGCCGTCAGGCGCTCCCAGCGGATGCCCGACGCGAGATTGACGACCGCACGCGATCCGAGCGCCGTCAGCGGCCCGCCCGGCGCTGCCGGCCTGGCCGAAGGTGGGCTCTGCGGACTCGCGACCTCGGAGAAGAGGTCGCTCATCGTGAGGCCGAGCACCGTGACGAGCGCCCAGAGCGTGCTGACGGACGGGTTGACCTTGTCGCGCTCGATCTGCGAGATCAGGCTCGGCGAGACTCCGACTCTCTTGGCGACGTCGCGCGCAGTCAGGCCCTGGCTCTGGCGCGCCTCGCGGAGCCGCTCGCCGATCCGCGAAGGCCCCGCCAGCTCGGGGTCGGGACCGAGTCGCGACGCTTCCATGCCGGAAACCTAGTCGTCGGCCCCGAGAGGCGCTTCAGCCCGCAGATGGTCTTCGAGGTGCTGCCAGTCGCGCTCGAAGCGGTACGAGTGCTGGTCGGGCGGGCCCGGGGCGGACGTCTCGAGCCAGAGCACCGTGTTGCCCTTGGTCTCGTAGAACGCGTGGATGCACCCGACGCCCGTCCAGAAGACGTCGCCCGGCCGGAGCGTGTAGCGCTCGCCGTCGGCCACGACCTCGACCTCGCCATCGAGCATGACGTACGACTCTTCGAAGGGATGGTCGTGAGGGTGCGCGACGGCGCCCGGCTGGTAGAAGACCATGAACATCGTCTGCAGCTGCGCTTCGAGGCGCTTGTCGACGAGCATCTTCACCGTGATGCCGCTGTAGGCGAGCGCCGCGGTCGCCATGCTGGCCGAGACGGTCGGCGCGTCGACCGACGCGCCGCGCTTGAGCCGGTCGAGATCCATGTCGCCGGGCCCGAGCAGGAAGAAGTTGCGGTTGCGCGGATCGCGGACGTCGAGGAGCGCGGGCTCGCCGTCGGGCGCGGGGCCGGTGAAGAACGTGTCCGGAGGCTCGCCGGGGCCGCGTGGCCGCGGCGAGGTCATCTCGATCCAGCGGGCTGTCTCGTCGGAGCGCCAGGCGTGCTCGACGCCGACGGGGATCGCACCGCAGGCGCCTTCCTTGAGCAGCGTGCCGACGCCGCCGAGATACAGCACGGGCGTTCCCGAGAGGACGTAGAAGGTCGTCTCGCGCGAGTGCACGTGGGAGTCGACCCAGCCATCGGTCAGCTCGGCGAGCATCAGCCCGGTGTGCGTCGAGCCGGTGTGGCCGCCGATCAGCTGGGCGGCGGCCAGGCCGGAGCTGTGCTCCGGCAGCGCCGGTGCGAGCACGACGTCCTCGCGGCGGATCAGCAGGTGCATGCCGGCACCTCGGCTACGTGAGCAGCCATCCGCAGTCCACGTCGAGGTTGACCCCGTTGACCGCGCCGTTGTCGAGCAGGAACATGGCGGCGCCCACCATCTCGTCCATCGTGGCCAGGCGGCCGCCCGGCGTGCGCGCGCGCACCGCGTCGAGCACCGCCGGCGGCTTGGTGGCCCAGTACGGGCTGTCTCCCACGATGCCCGGGTGCAGCCCGTTGACGCGGATCGGCGCGAGCTCGACCGCGAGCGTGTGGACGAGGCCCATGACGCCGCCGTTGACGGTGCTCACCGTCGTCGACCCCGGGTAGGGCCGGCGCATCGCGAGACCGCCGAAGAGCAGGATCGACGCCTGCGGAGTGAGGCGCGGCACCAGCGCGTGGATGACCTCGGTGTAGCCGACGAGCTTGAGCGTCACGAGCCGGAGCGCGCGCTGCACGTCGTACGCGGCGACGCTGTTCTCGTCGCGCTCGACCGCCCCGAGGACGAGCCGGTCGACCGGGCCGAGGGCTGCCAGCGCGGGTGCGATCTGCTCGGGCGCCGCGAGGTCGAACGCGCACGTCTGCACCGCCTGCGCGCCTGCGATCGACGCGGCAGCCGCCAGGCAGCGATCGCCGTCGCGACCGGTGATGACGACCGCGTCGCCGCGTGCGGCGTAGGTCTCGGCCAGGCGCAGGCCGATTCCGGCCGTCCCGCCGACGATGACTGTGGCACCGCTCACGCCTCCACGATAGAGGTCCGTGCAGTCAGAGTCAACTCGGAGATGGCAGCAAGATCGGCTCAAACAAGCGGATTCCGCGCGCACACCTTTGCCGATGCCAGAGCGGGATGCTAAGACTCCCCTCCGAAGTTAATGTCAACTGGACGGCGGAGAGGGTGATGACCGTGCCGAAGCGCGTCGTGATTCGAGGCGGCCATGTGCTGAGCATGGATGCCCGCATCGGTGATCTCTACGGAGGCGACGTCCTCGTCGAGGGCGATCGCATCGCGGCCGTGGCCGCGTCCATCGACGCGGGCGACGCCGAGGTGATCGATGCCTCGGGCTGCATCGTCATCCCCGGCTTCATCGACTCCCATCGGCATACCTGGGAGACGGTGATCCGGGGCATCGCACCCGACGTCAGCCTTGGCGGCTATTTCGACTTGGTGCTCGATCAGCTCGCACCCGCCTACCGGGCGCAGGACGTGTACGCGGGCAACTACCTGGGGGCGCTCGAGGCGATCGACGCCGGCGTGACGACCCTCCTCGACTGGTCGCACATCAACAACACGCCGGAGCACGCGGACGAGGCGATCCGCGGCCTCCAGGAGGCGCGTCTGCGCGCCGTCTACTGCTACGGCAACCCGAACACCTCGCTCGCGGACTGGTGGTACGCGAGCACGCTCAACGCCCCGGAGGACATCCGGCGCGTGCGCGACCGCTACTTCTCCAGCGACGAGGGGCTGATGACGCTCGCGATGGGCACGCGCGGCCCCGGATTCTGCACGCCCGAGGTCGTCCGCCACGATTGGGAGCTCGCGCGCGACGTCGGCGCGCCCATCAGCGTGCACGTCGGAATGGGGCCCTATGCAGGCAGATTCTCGATGGTCTCGCAACTCGGGGAGATGGGGCTCCTCGGTCCGGACACGACGTACATCCACTGCAACTACCTCTCCGACGAGGAGTTCCGGCTGATCGCCGAGTCCGGCGGCAAGGTGTCGATCTCGCCGGCCGTCGAGATGACGATGGGCCACGGGACGCCCCCGACGGCGAGAGCGCTCGCGCACGGCCTCAAGCCGAGCCTCAGCATCGACGTGGTGACGACCGTCCCCGGCGACATGTTCACGCAGATGCGCTTCCTCTTCGCCTCGGATCGCCTGCTCGCGCACGAGGCGGCCTTCGCGGCCGGGAGCGAGGAGGAGCCCACGCTGCTGACCTGTCGCGAGGTGCTGGAGTTCGCGACGATCGAAGGGGCGCGCGTGTGCGGCCTGGATGACCGGACGGGCTCGCTGACGCCCGGCAAGCAGGCCGACGTCGTCATCCTGCGCTGCGACCACACGAACACCTACCCGATCATCGATCCGGTCTCGACCGTGGTCATGCAGGCCGACACCCGCAACGTCGAGACGGTCTTCGTCGCGGGCGAGGTGCTCAAGCGCGGCGGCGTGCTGCTGGGCGCCGACCTGCGCCGGGCGCGCGATCTCGCCGCATCCTCGCTCGACTACCTGCTCGGGCACACGACGATCCAGCCGAACTGGGTGCAGAGCGCCCACGGGCACGCGCACTGAGCCCTCGCCTGGCTGCTCTGGCATGTAGCCCGAGTGTCGCGCTTGACTTCAATAGTTAAGCGAGCCTACACTCGGGCTCGATTGGCGGCCCCCGCCGCGCGCCGATGCCGGCGTCTGGGAGGGTCGCAGGCAGTGATTCCCCGCGCTCGTGCAGGCTCGATGCTCGCAAGTGACAGCAGCCCTTGAAGGAGGGTGAGTGCAAGTGAACCTCAAGTCTGGTCAGTCCCGGAGCCGACGCTGGCTCGCGGGAGCTTCGGTGGCGCTGCTCGTCGCGGGCGTGTCCGCTGCGACCGCCGCGAGCGTCGAGGCCGGCTCGTCGGCGCGGACTTCGGCGAAGAAGACGGTGCGCATCGCGTACCTCTCGTTCGCCGTGGCGAACAGCTACGACGCGCCCATGCTCGCGGCGGCGAAAGCCGCCGCCAAGGCGGGTGGCGGGACGATCACCGTCTTCGACGCGAACAACGATCCGAAGAAGCAGTTCGCCCAGCTGCAGACGGCGTCGACCTCGGGACAGTTCGACGCGATCATCGTGCAGCCCATCTTCGGCACGGGTCTGATCACCGTGGTCAAGCAGGCGATCGCCAAGAAGCTCAAGGTCGTGGCGCTCGATCAGATCCTCGGCCCCAACCTCACGACCAACAAGGCGCAGGTGCCCGGGCTTTCCGGCAGCGTCGTCCAGGTGCCGAGCGACATCGGGGTCAAGCTCGGCCAGCTGGTCGTCAGGGCATGTGCGACCAATCACCTCAACCCGTGCAACGTGGGGTATCTCTACGACATCAAGGCGTCCGCGCTCGACATCGCGATCCGCAAGGGCTACCTGAGCTCGGTCAAGGGCCACGGCGAGATCAAGCAGGTCGCCGAGGGGCAGACCTTCTTCACTCCCGCCAAGGGGCTCGCCGCCGCGCAGACGATGCTGCAGTCCAATCCGGAACTGAATCTCATCGTCGGCTCGGACCAGGGCATCGAGGGCGCCGTTCGGGTCGTCGGCAAGAAGGTCGTCCTCGTCGGCTACGGCGGCAGTGCCGCCGCGAAGGCGGGCATCCTCTCCGGGCGCTGGTACGGCAGCGTCTGGCAGGTTCCCGCCACCGAGGGCCGTCTCGCCGCGCAGTGCGCCATCAAGGCAGTCCAGACCGGCAAGGCGTGTCCGGTTCCGAACCTGGCGCTGCAGATCGTGACCAAGCAGAACGCCAAGCGCTTCAAGGGCGAGTGGCCCGGGTAGTGACGTCGAGCGCGCCTCCTGTACGGGTCTCCCGTGCGGGAGGCGCCGCGACGGACTGAGAGACCGGCGAGGAAGGAAGGCTGGATGGCAGCTCGGATCGACGAATGGATCGCCGCCTACGGGCGGGCGTGGGAGGGGAGAGACGCCGGCGCCGCTGCGTCGCTCTTCAGCGACGACGCGGTGTACCGCGACCACCCGCTCGGGCCTCCTCACCTCGGCTCGGCCGGCGTTCACGCGTACTGGTCCGGCGTGACCGCGACCCAGGCCGATGTCACGGTGCGGTTCGGTGCGCCCGTCGCCTCGCCGGACGAGCGGCGGGCAGCGGTTGAATTCTGGGTGACATGAAGAACGCCGGCAGCGACGTGACGCTGACCGGCATCCTGATGCTCCGATTCGACGCCGACGGCCGCTGCGAGGAGCTACGCGAGGCGTGGCACTTCGAGGCCGGCCGCCACGATCCGCCGGCCGGCTGGGGGCTGTAGGACCCGTATGTCGGCGCCCGACTCGCCGCGCGGCGCACCGTCATCGAAGCGCGTGGCATCTCGAAGCATTTCGGGGCCACGCAGGCACTCACGGAAGCGACGGTCGCCGTGCGATCCGGGTCGGTGCACGCACTCGTCGGGGAGAACGGCGCCGGCAAGTCGACGCTCGGGAAGATCCTCGCGGGGGTGCTGGCGCCCGACGGCGGCGAGCTGTTCGTGAACGGCGAGCCGGTCTCGCTCCGCTCGCCCCGAGAGGCGCTCGAGCACGGGATCGCGGCCATCGGCCAGGAGCCGTCGGTCGTGCCGCAGCTGAGCGTCGCCGAGAACGTCTTCCTGGGCGCCGAGCCGAGGACGCTGCGGGATCGTGCGCCGGCGGGCGCTGCAGAAGCGCTACGAGGCCACCGTCCGCTCCACGGGCTTCGATCTCCGCGGCGACATTCCCGCGGGCTCGCTGCGCATCGCCGGTCAGCAGGAGGTGGAGATTCTCCGCGCGCTTTCGCGCGCCGCGGAGGTCGTCATCATGGACGAGCCGACCGCCGCGCTGAGCGGTCCCGAGACCGCGCGGCTGCACGAGGTCATCCGGGCGCTCGCCGCCCAGGGCAAGACCATCCTTCTGATCTCGCACTTCCTGCGGGAGGTGCTCGAGCTCGCGGACACCGTGACCGTCCTGCGCGACGGGCGGGTGATTCGCACGGCGCCGACCGCCGAGGAGAGCGAGGACTCGCTGGTGGAGGCGATGCTGGGCCGGCCGCTCGCGTCGACGTTCCCGCCCAAGCGCCCGCCCGAGACGGACGCGCCGGTCGTCCTGGCGGATCAAGGGCCTGCGGGCGCCCGGGATCGACGGCATCGACCTCACGATCCGCGCGGGCGAGATCGTGGGCCTCGCCGGGCTCGTAGGCGCGGGGCGATCCGAGCTCGCTCACGCCGTCTTCGGCGCCACCGCCACCGCACGCGGGCGTGGTCGAGCTGAACGGGTCGCCGCTCGCCGGCCGCCCCCGGCAGCGCCTCCGCGCCGGCGTCTGCCTGATCCCGGAGTCACGCAAGGACGAGGGCCTGCTCCTCGACCGCCCCGTCTTCGAGAACGCGAGCCTGGCGAGCGTCGGGCGGCTGAGCCGTCTCGGCTTCGTCGCGCGTCGCCGCGAGCGCGCCGTCACGAAGGAGATGCTCGCGCGCTGCGATGTCCGCTCGCGGGGCAACAGCCTGCCCGTCCGCGAGCTGTCGGGCGGCAATCAGCAGAAGGTGCTGCTGGCGCGGACGCTGCTCTGCGGGCCCAGTCTCGTGATCGCCGACGAGCCGACGCGCGGGGTCGATGTCGGAGCGAAGCTCGCGATCTACGAGTTGCTCGTCGGTCTGGCCGAGGACGGGACTCGGCGTCCTCCTGATCTCCTCCGAGCTCGAGGAGATCATCGGCCTCGCCCATCGCGTGGCCGTGATGCGCGCCGGCCGCATCGTCGCCGAGTTCGGCGGCGACGCGCTCGACGAGACGGCGATCCTGGCGGCCGCGTTCGGCAACCAGCCCGGGAGGGCGGCGTGAAGCCCGCGGGCCGGCTGCGGACGATGCGGCGGAGCGCGGCGGCGCCCTCACCCGGTGGCGCTCGCGCGCCGGCTCGCTCCGCGACGTCCGGCGGCTGGGAATCCTGCTGCCGTTCATCGTGCTCTACATCTACCTGTCGTTCGCGAGCTCGGCGTTCGCGACGAAGGTGAACATGCTCAATATCCTCGACCAGCAGTCGGCGGTGCTCATCATCGGCGCCGCCGGGACGCTCGTCCTGGTCTCGGGCGGCATCGACCTCTCGGTTGGCGCGACCTACGCGCTCGCCGGCGTCACGGCCGCGCGTTTCGCCGCGCACCACAGCCCGACGGTCGCGATCCTCTGCGGGATCGGAGCGGGCGTGCTCGTCGGGCTGGTCAACGGGCTGGTCGTGACGGTCCTGCGCATCAACTCGCTGATCGCGACGCTGGCCATGGCCTTCATCGTCGGCGGTATCGGCACGCGGATCACCAACGGGAACCTGCTCGTGCTCTTCGACCGGCCCGCGTTCGGAGACTTCGCACAGACGGAGTTCCTGACGGTCAAGACGTCGATCTGGATCATGGCGATCTCGGTCGTCGTGATCGGGTTCGTGCTCGCCCGGGCCACGGTCGGGCGCTACATCTACGCCGTCGGCGGCAACCCTCGAGCCGCTCTCCTCGCCGGCGTGCCGGTGAACTCGATCCGGGTGCTCGCCTTCGTCGTCAGCGGCGCTGCGGCTGGTCTGGCCGGAGTCGTCGACACCTCCCGGGTGCTGAGCGCTCAGGCGTCGACCGGCGACGTCAGCCTGACGTTCGCCGTCCTGGCCGGCATCGTCGTGGGCGGGACGAGCATCCTCGGCGGTGAGGGCGCCGTGTGGCAGACCGTCGTCGGCGTCCTCTTCATCGCGCTCATCGCCAACGGCTACGAGTTGCAGCACTACAACGTCCTGTACGAGCAGATCACCCTGGGCGTGATCCTCATCGCCGCGGTGAGCCTCGACTCGTGGACACGGGGGCGGGAGTGAGCGCAGATGCTCCGCGCATCCTGATCACCGGGGCTTCGGGGGCGCTCGGCCGGCTGGTCGCGCAGTCCCTGCTGCAAGAGCGGCGTCCCGGCGAGCTGATCCTCGTCAGCCGCACGCCCGCTGCGCTCGGCGACCTGGCAGAGCGGGGCGCGGATGTCCGCCTCGGCGACTTCAGCCGGCCGGAGTCGCTCGCGGAGGCGTTCGCCGGCGCCGATCGCATGCTCCTGATCAGCGCCTCGGACGTCGCAGTCCGCTCGGAACAGCACCGTGCGGCGATTCGCAGCGCTGCGGACGCCGGCGTGCGTCACATCGTCTACACCTCGGCGCTGAACCCCGAGCCGCCCAATCCGGCGGCGATCGCACCGAGTCACCACGCGACGGAGCGGGCGCTCGCCGAGAGCGGCCTTGCGTGGACGGTTCTGCGCAACAGTCTCTACGCCGAGTACCAGGCGGCCGAGGCAGCCCAGGCGATCGCGACCGGGGAGCTGGCGCACAATCGAGGCGACGGGCGGATCGCCTACGTGTCGCGCGCAGACTGCGCGCTGGTCGCCGCGGCCGTCCTCGCCACGGCGGGGCACGAGGGGCGGGTGTACGACGTCACCGGGCCTGCCCTGTTCTCCGCGCACGACCTCGCAGCGCTCTACGGCGAGCTCGGCGGCCGCGTCGTCGCCGACGTCTCGCTCGACGATGACGCCTTCGTCGCACGGCTTGCAGGCGGCGCTCGTGCCGACGACGACCATGCCCGCTACGGGGCGCGCCTCGTCGCCTCGCTCGGCCGGTCGATCCGCGAGGGCTACATGGCCGTCCAGTCCGATCTCGGCCCGTCGCTGACGCCCCGGCCGCGCCGCACGCTCCGGAGCGTCCTCGAGTCCGCGTTCGCCGCAGCATCGGAGAGCGCGGGGTGACCGTTCAGCAGACTGGACGCAGGCCCGCCGCCGGCTCGCGCAATCCGGAGTCGATCGCGCGACGGATCGGGCCGCGCATACGCGCCCGCCGCGTCGAGCTCGGCATCAGCGTGCGCGAGCTCGCGCGCCGCATCGACGTATCGGCGAGCTTCGTGTCGCTCGTCGAGACGGGGCGCTGCGCACCCTCGGTCAGCACGTTCCGCGCACTGGCGAGCGAGCTCGACATCTCGGCCACCGAGCTGCTCGCCTCCGAACGCGCCGAGGCGGGCGTCGCGCGCGCGGGACGAGAGGCGCCCCCGGCGACGCCGACTCGGTAGGCTCCGCCGATCTCAGCCGGAGGAGTCATGAGCGCGCTCGCCATCGATCACCGCATCGCCGACGACCAGGTCGTGTGGGCCTTCGGACCGAAGATGACCCCGGTGCTGGAGGTCGATCCCGGAACGGTCGTCACGCTCGCGATGAAGGACGGCCTGAACGGTCAGATCACGCGCGAGGACCAGCTCGTGCGCGACATCCTGACCGACCTCGACCTCGCGCACGTGAACGGGGCGACGGGGCCGATCGCGGTGCGGGGCGCCGAGCCGGGGGACTCGCTCGTGGTCGACATCCTGGCGATCCGGACCGCCCCGAGCGGCGTCGCCCTCGTCATCCCCGGCGTCGGCCAGCTGCACCGCCTCGGGCTGGACGCGCGCACGAAGCTCTTCGACGTCGACGGCGACACCATCCACATGAACGAGCGGATCTCGTTCCCGATCCGCCCGATGCTCGGCGTCATGGGCGTCGCGACGGGCGCCGACGACGTGCTCAACGGCTTCGCGGGCGAGCACGGCGGCAACCTCGACAACCACCTGCACGGACCGGGCGCGCGCATCTACTTCCCGGTGCGCCAGCCGGGCGGCATGTTCGCCGCGGGCGACATGCACGCCTCGATGGGCGACGGCGAGATCAGCGGCACGGGCGTCGAGATCGCCGGCGAGGTCGACATCCGGCTCGGCCTCGTCAAGGGCCGCCAGGGACGCTGGCCCGTGACCGAGCTCGACGGCCACTGGGTGGCCCACGCGACCTCCTCGGGCGATCTGCGCGAGGCGCTCGAGCTGGCCTCCGAGGAGGCCGCGCGCCTGCTCGTCGAGCAGTGGGGGTTCTCGCCCGACGAGGCCTTCATCTTCCTCTCGGTGGCGTGTGACGCCGGCATCGCCCAGGCCTGCCAGCCCTCGCCGTTCTCGTCCATCGCGCGCGTGATGATCCCCAAGATCGCGGCCTGTCCGCAGCCCTTCGCGCTATGAGCGGCGCATGAATCTCCATCCTTTTCGCCCTCGCCGGCGTATCAGCAGACAGCACTTGACCGTCCAGACGGGCCGGCCGTACGATCGGCCGTCCCGCTCGAGCCGAAGGAGCACGATGAGGCATTACAGGATCCCCGTCGCGATCACGGTCGGGCTGGCCGCCGCGATCGCGGCCGTAGGCACGGGCGTCGCGAAGACGACCCCGGCAGCCTCCGCCAAGCCGGCGGCCGCCAAGAGCGCCGCAGCGCTGATGGCGGCTCACCGCGGCGGCACGTTCACGATGCTGGCCAAGGGCGCCGGCGGCTCGCTCGACCCGCAGGTCAACTACACGCTGCAGTACTGGCAGCTCTACCAGGCCACGCAGGACGGGCTGGTCGCGTTCAAGCACGCCGCGGGGACGAAGGCCTTCACGCTGGTGCCGGACCTGGCCGTCGCGCTTCCGAAGCCCACCGACGGCGGCAAGACCTGGACGTTCAAGCTGCGCAAGGGCATCAAGTACTCCACCGGCGCGACGGTGCAGCCGCGTGACTTCCTGTGGACGTTCCAGCGCATCTTCAAGGTGCACACGCCGACCGCGGGCGGCTTCTACAGCGTGCTCGTCGGCGCCGACAAGTGCCTCAAGACGCCTGCCACGTGCGACCTCTCGAAGAGCGTCGTGATCGACAACAAGGCCGGCACCATCACGTTCCACCTGACGAAGCCGGATGCCGAGTGGCTCTACAAGCTCGCGGTGCCGCACGCCTCGGTGCTGCCGTGGGGCACGCCGAACAAGGACATGGGCACGAAGCTCCCGCCCTCCACGGGCGCGTACATGTTCACGAAGTACGACCCGAATCACGAGCTCGTGCTCAAGCGCAACCCGAACTTCAAGCAGTGGTCGGCCGACGCCATGCCCGACGGCTACGTCGACAGCATCGTGCAGAAGTTCGGCCTCTCGGTCGAGGCCGAGGTCACGCAGGTCGAGAACGGGCAGGCGGATTTCCTCTTCGACTTCCCGCCCGCCGACCGCCTCAACGAGATCGGCACGAAGTACCCCGCGCAGGTGCACATCAACACGCTCTTCGCGGACTGGTACGCGCCGATGAACGTCAACCTCCCGCCGTTCAACAACAAGCTCGCGCGCCAGGCGGTCAACTGGGCGATCGACCGCAACGCGGCCGTCCGCATCTTCGGCGGCCCCAAGACGGCCGTCGCGGCCTGCCAGATGCTGCCACCCGGGTTCCCGGCGTACGTCCCCTACTGCCCCTATACGAAGAACCCGGGCAGCGGCAAGTGGAGCGCGCCCGATCTGGCCAAGGCCAAGGCACTCGTCAAGCAGTCGGGCACGGCGGGCATGAAGGTGGCCATCGTCGGAGCCGATGACGAGACGACCAAGGGCATGCTCACCTACCTCCAGAGCGTGCTCAATTCGATCGGCTACAAGGCGACGGTCAAGGCGCTCTCGAGCAACATCTCGTTCACGTACATGCAGAACACCAAGAACAAGGTCCAGATCGCGGTCTCGCAGTGGTACCAGGACTATCCTGCGCCGTCGGACTTCCTCAACGTCCTGCTCGGCTGTGGCTCGTTCCATCCCGGCAGCGACACGAGCATCAACATCTCGGGCTACTGCAACAAGAAGGTCGACGCCGACATGCAGAAGGCGCTCCAGCTCGGCATCGAGAACCCGCCGGCTGCGCTCAAGCTGTGGACCAAGATCGACAAGGCGACCACGGACGACGCCCCGCAGGCCGTGCTCTTCAACCCGCGGCTGATCGACTTCGTCTCGAAGCGCGTGGGCAACTACATCTGGAGCGCGCAGTTCTACACGCTCGTGGGCCAGGTGTGGGTCCAGTAATGCAAGAGGCCCGGGCGACCCGGAGTGTCTGAGGTCGTTGCGGTCGGCGACGTGGGCCAGCAGGCCCGCGTCGTCGGCCGCAGCCCATGGGCGCTCGCGGGCCGCCGCCTGCTGCGCAACCGCATCGCGCTCGTCGCCGCCGCGGGCTTCCTCGTGATCGTGGTGGCGTGCCTCGCGGCGGGCTGGTACGCGCATCACATCGCGCATACCAGCCCGTTCGAGTCGACGATCGACGGCACGACGCTGATCAACGGCAAGCCGCACCCGGTGATGGTGGAGAGCACCGGGGGGCTCGGTCTCGGCGTGACGCCGATCGGGCCGACGTGGGACATCCACCACTACTTCCTCGGCGCCGACAACCAGGGCCGCGACGTGGCCGCGCGGATGCTCTACGGCGGTCGCAACTCCCTCATCATCGGCACGGCCTCGGCTGCCCTGTGCTGCTTCTTCGCGACCATCATCGCGCTCTTCGCCGGGTTCTTCGGCGGCATCGTCGATCAGATCCTGTCGCGCTTCCTCGACATCATCTGGGCCTTCCCGGTCTTCCTCGCGGCGATCTCGATCTCGACCGTCGCACTGACGAGCGGCATCCCGATCGGGCCCGTGACGCTGAATGCCGGCAGCATCTGGCTGCCGATCATGATCATCAGCGTGGTCTACGTGCCCTACGTCGCACGCCCGATCCGCGGCCAGGTGCTCTCGGTGCGCGAGAAGGAGTTCGTCGAGGCCTCGATCGGCCTCGGCGCGAGCAACCTCCGCCTGATCTTCTCCGAGGTGCTGCCCAACGTCGTGACGACCGTGATCGTCTTCTTCCCGCTGATGATCGCGACCAACATGCTGACGGAGTCGGCGCTCTCCTTCCTGTCGATCGGCGTGCAGCCGCCCGACGCGAGCTGGGGGACGATCATCAGCGACGGCCAGGGCCTGCTCTACACGCGCCCCTGGGTGGCGATCGCCCCCGGCCTCGCGATCGTCGCCACGGTGCTCTGCCTGAACGTGCTCGGCGACGGCGTGCGCGACGCGCTCGATCCCCGTGCGCGGCTGCGAGTCGGCCGCCGGTGATCGCGTTCGTCATCCGGCGACTGATCGCGACGGTGCTCGTGATGTTCGCGCTCAGCGTGCTCGTGTTCCTGATCTTCTTCGCGACGCCGGGCGTCGACCCCGCCTCGCGCATCGCCGGCCGCAACGCCGACCCGGCGACGCTCCAGCAGGTGCGTCACGACTTCGGCCTCGACCGGCCCGAGCCGGTGCAGTACGCGATCATGATGAGGAAGCTGTTCTGGAGCCGCGACCTGACGTCGTTCGTCAACCGTGGCGCCAAGGTCATCCCGCAGGTCACCGACGCCGCCCCGGTGACGCTCTCGCTCGTGTTCGGCGCGGCGATCATCTGGGTGGTGGTCGCCATCGCGATGGGGCTCGCGGCGGCGGTCATGCGCGGGACGTTCGTCGACCCGTTACTCATGATCGTCGGGCTGATCGGCATCTCGATGCCGGTCTTCTGGCTGGGCGAGGTCGTCAACCTCGTGACGCAGAGCCGGCTGCACGGCGAGCTGTTCTCGTGGGTGCCGCCACTCGGCTACACGCCCATCACCGCGGACCCGTGGCAGTGGTTCCTGCACCTGCTGTTCCCGTGGCTGACGCTCTCGGTGCTGTACATCGGCTTCTACGGGCGCGTCCTGCGCTCGAGCCTGATCGAGGCGCAGAACGAGGACTTCGTGCGCACGGCGCGCGCCAAGGGCCTGACCGAGCGGCGCGTGCTGATCCGGCACGTCCTGCGTACCTCGATGATCACGTTCGTCAGCCTCTTCGGCCTCGACTTCGGCGCCCTCGTCGCCGGCGGCGCGCTGCTGACCGAGGTCGTGTTCGGCCTCCCGGGCGTCGGCAAGCTGACGTACGACTCGCTCCAGAACCTCGACCTGCCGGTGATCATGGCGACGGTCCTGTACGCGTCGTTCTTCATCGTCGCCGCCAACGCGGTCGTCGACATCGTCTACGGGTTGCTCGATCCGCGGGTGCGGGTTGGCTAGCGAGCCGCTCCTCGAAGTCCGCAACCTGCGGGTCTCGTTCCGCACCGAGGACGGGCTGGTGCGCGCCGTCGACGGCGTGTCGTTCAGCGTCGCCGCGGGCGAGGTGCTCGGGATCGTGGGCGAGTCGGGCTCGGGCAAGAGCGTGACCGTGATGTCGATCATGCGCCTGATCCGCGACCCGAACGCCGTCTTCGAGGGCGAGGTGATCTACAAGGGCCGCGATCTGCTCAAGCTCGACGCGAACCAGATGCGCGGCGTCCGCGGCTCGGAGATCGCGATGATCTTCCAGGACCCGATGACCTCGCTCAATCCGGTCTATCGCGTCGGTTGGCAGATCGCCGAGCAGCTGCACGCGCACGAGAAGATCTCGAAGGCCGATGCGCAACGCCGCGCGGTCGAGCTGCTCGACGCCGTGGGCATCCCCGAGCCCCACCTGCGCGTCGACGACTACCCGCACCAGTTCTCGGGCGGCATGCGCCAGCGCGCGATGATCGCGATGGCGCTGTCGTGCAACCCCGACCTGCTGATCGCGGACGAGCCGACGACCGCGCTCGACGTCACGATCCAGGCGCAGATCCTGGCGCTGATCCGCAAGCTGCGCAGCGACTTCGGCTCGGCCATCGTCCTCATCACCCACGACATGGGCGTGGTCGCCGACGTGGCCGACCGCGTGTGCGTGATGTACGCCGGCCGCGTCGTCGAGGACGGCCCCAAGGGCGAGCTGTTCGCGAACGCCCAGCACCCGTACACGTGGGGGCTGCTCGGCTCGATCCCGCGCATCGACCGGCCGCGGCCGCACCGGCTGACGACGATCCCCGGGCTGCCGCCCTCGCTGCTCTCGCTGCCGCCGGGGTGCAGCTTCGCGCCGCGCTGCCCGCACGCCTTCGGGCCGTGCTGGGACGAGCCGCCCGCGCTCGAGGAGCGCGCGGCGCCCGGGCACCTCGACCGCTGCTACCTGCCCGTGGCGGAGAAGCTCGCGCGCCGCGAGGCGACGATCCACCCGGAGCTCTCGGCATGAGCGATCCGGTGCTGCTCGAGGCGCGCGCGGTGACGAAGTACTTCCCGGTCAAGGGCAGCGGCGTGCTGCGGCGCGAGATCGGCAGCGTGCAGGCCGTGGACGAGGTCACGTTCGAGGTGCGCGCCGGCGAGACGCTCGGCCTCGTGGGCGAGTCGGGGTGCGGCAAGTCGACGCTCGGCCGCTGCCTGGTGCGCCTGCACGAGCTCACGTCGGGCACCGTGATCTTCGACGGGCGCGACATCTCGCGGCTCTCGCGGCGCGCGCTGCGCCCGCTGCGGCGCGAGATGCAGATGGTCTTCCAGGATCCGTCCGCCTCGCTCAACCCGCGCAAGCGCGTCGGCGCGATCATCGCCGATCCCCTCGTCATCCACGGCGAGTCGCGCGCTGCCGCGAAGAAGCGCGTGCAGGAGCTGATGGACGTGGTGGGGCTCGCGCCCGAGCACTACAACCGCTATCCGCACGAGTTCTCCGGTGGCCAGCGCCAGCGCATCGGCGTCGCGCGCGCACTCGCGCTCAACCCGCGGCTGATCGTCGCCGACGAGCCCGTCTCGGCGCTCGACGTGTCGATCCAGGCGCAGGTCGTGAACCTGCTCGACGACCTGCAGGACGAGTTCTCGCTGACCTACGTCTTCATCGCCCACGACCTCGGCGTCGTCCGCCACGTCTCGGACCGCATCGCCGTCATGTACCTCGGCAAGATCGTCGAGCTCTCGCCGGCCGAGGAGCTCTACGAGCGGCCGATCCATCCGTACACCGAGGCGCTGCTCTCGGCGGTGCCGATCCCCGACCCGCTCGCGCAGCGCGAGCGGATCGTGCTCGAAGGCGACGTCCCGAGCCCGATCAACCCGCCCACCGGCTGCCACTTCCATCCGCGCTGCCGCTACGCGACGGAGATCTGCGCGACGGAGGAGCCGCCGCTCGTGCCGCATGCGCGCGGCCATCTCGCGGCCTGCCACCACCCGCTCAACGTGGCGGCCGGCGAACCGGCGCCCGCGACGTGACCGTGCACGTTTGGGGTCAGACCCCAATCGTGCACGCCATCGTACGCCTCAGCGCCCGAGTAGCCGGTGCACGTTTGGGGTCTGACCCCAAACGTGCACGGCCTCAGACGTCGCTGGTCTCGAGCTCGCGCTGCATCTCGGCGACCTTCGCCGCGATCTGCTCGAGCACGTCGTCGATGCCGGCGAGGATCTCGTCGTCCGCGACGCCGGTCTCGGCCAGGCGCTCGGCGGCCTTGCCGACCGCGAGGCCCTCGCCGGTGACCGCTGCGCCGCTCAGGCGCAGCGCCTTGCGGATGTCCTCCTGCGCCCAGCGGCCGCCGAAGCTGCCGGTGCTGGCGCTGATCACGCCGGCGGGCTTGCCGACGATGGCGGCGAGGCCGTAGGGACGGCTCGCCCAGTCGATCGCGTTCTTGAGCTGACCGGGCGCCCCGCCGTTGTACTCGGGCGTCGCCACGAGCAACGCGTCGGACTCGGCGATCGCCTGGCGCAGCGCCTCGACGGGCGGTGGCGCGAGGACCTCGTGATCCTCCGAGAAGGGCGGGATCTCCCCGAGCCCCTCCCAGATGTCGATGCTGACGCCTTCGGGCGCGCGCTCACGGGCCAGCCGCAGAAGCGCGGCGTTCCACGAGCCCGCCCGCAGGCTGCCGGGAATTGCGAGGATCTGCAGCTGGCTCATATCGCCTCAGGCCTCGAGAACGGCTTCGACGTGCAGGGTGAGCTTGACGCGCTCGGCGACCGCGAAGGCGCCGTTGGCGAGCGGGGCGTTCCACGTGATGCCCCAGTCGGAGCGGTCGATGCCGCCCGTGGCGGTGATGCCGATGCGGGTCGAGCCGTCGGGGCCGTCGCCGACGCCCTCGATCTCGGCGTCGAGCTCGACCGGGCGCGTCTCGCCGCGGAGCGTGAGATCGCCGGTCACGCGCAGGTTCCCGTCGTCGCCCTCGACGACCGACGTGCTCTTGAACGTGAGCACGGGGTGGTTGCCCGCATCGAAGAAGTCCGGGCTGTGCAGGTGGCCCGTGAGCGCGGGCTCCTCGGTGACCAGGTTCTCGACCTGGACGCTGCCCTCGACCGCGGTGATGGCGCCATCAGCGGTCACGATGCTGCCTGCGGCCTTCTTGAAGTCGCCGCGGAACGTCGAGACGCCAAGGTGCTTGACGCCGAAGCCGATCGACGAATGAATCGGATCGATCGACCAGGTGCCGGTCGGGAGCTGGGTGGTGACGGTGCTGGACACGGGTCCCTCCTAGGGGTCAGAAGTGCTATCTGAAGGAGGGAACGTTGGCGAGAACATAATTGTTCCCGCAATGTCTCAGCTCGCGTAGGCGCCCCGGACGGGATCCGTGCCGGGCGCCCTCGCCCGGCTCTGCGATCCCGCCCGGGGCGGCCCCGCTCAGGCCGTGGCTGCTGCCTCGTCGTGCGCGGCCACCACGCCCTCGCCTCGCTCACCCGTGCGGATGCGAACCGCGTCCACGACCGGCAGCACGAACACCTTGCCGTCGCCGATCTCGCCGCTGCGGGCGTGGGTGAGGATCACCTGGATCGCGCGCTCGACGTCCTCGTCCGCGACGACGAGGTCGAGCCGCAGCTTCGGCCGCAGGTAGAGCACCTCGGACGCGCCGCGGTAGTGCTCGACGATGCCGGCCTGGCGGCCCGAGCCGAGCACGTCGGAGACCGACATGCTCGGGAGGCCGATCGCGTAGAGCCCGGAGCGGATCGCCTCGAGCGCCTCGTGGCGGATGTACGCCTCGATCTTCTGCATTGTCAGTCGCCGCCTTCGGCCGTCGCGGGCTTGAAGGCCGTGACCGGCGAGGGCGGGACCGAGGCCGGCGGGCGCCGGCTGGGAGCCAGGACGTACGGCTGCGTCGCGCCGTAGCCCGGGAGGAACTGCTCGGGGTAGCCCCACATGCCGTGCTCGTGGATGTCGAGGCCCTCGAGTTCCTGCTGCGCGCTCACGCGCAGGCCGATCGTGCGCTTGCAGACGTAGAAGACCGCGATGCTGGACGCGAAGACGAAGGCCGCGACGACCGCGATGCCGAGCGCCTGCACGCCGAGCTGATGGAGCCCGCCGCCGTAGAACAGGCCGGCGTCGCCGACGCCGTTGAGCTTGGCCAGCGCGGGCGTGGTGAAGAGGCCGCAGGAGAGCGTGCCCCAGATGCCGCCCATGCCGTGACCGGCGATCGCGCCGATCGGATCGTCGACCCGGATGCGGTCGATGGCCACGACCGTCAGCACCATCAGCACGCCTGCCACGAGGCCGATCACGCAGGCTGCCCAGTCCTCGACGTAGGCGCAGGGAGCGGTGATCGCCACGAGGCCGGCGATCGCGCCGTTGCCGGCGAAGCCGATGTCGATCGTGCGCTGCAGCGCGAAGCCCGCGATGATCGCGCCGAGCACGCCGGCCGACGCGGCCAGGTTCGTGGTCACGGCGATGTCGGCGAAGCGCGCGCCGACGGCTCCGAGCGTCGAGCCCGGGTTGAAGCCGAACCAGCCGAACCACAGGATCAGCACGCCGAGCACGGCCAGCGGCATCGAGTGGCCCGGAATCGGGTGCGGCTTGCCCTTCGCGTCGAACTTGCCGATCCGCGCGCCCAGCATGAGCGTGCCGGCGAGCGCCGCCGTGGCGCCGCAGAGGTGGACGACCGTGGAGCCGGCGAAGTCCTGCATGCCGCGCTGCGCGAGGAAGCCGCCGCCCCAGATCCAGTGCCCGACGAGCGGGTAGATGAGGGCGGCGAAGACGACGGCGAAGATGATGTAGACGCCGAACTTCGTGCGGTCGAGCATCGTGCCCCACACGATCGCGAGGCTGACGGTGCAGAAGACGACCTCGAACAGGAACTTCGCGGACAACGGGACGTCCGAGAACGACAGCGAGCTGAACGTCGAGCTGTGGAGGAAGAATCCGTCGGTCCCGAGCACCTTGTTGCCGTTGCCGAACGCCAACGCGAAGCCGACCGCCCAGAACGCGATCGTGCCGATCGAGAGGTTGACCAGGATCTTCGCGACGACGGCGCCCACGTTCTTGCCACGCGAGAAGCCGACCTCGAGCATCGCAAAGCCTGCCTGCATGAGGAAGACCATGCAGCCCGCGACGATGACCCACACGGTGTCGATCGCGAGCTTCAGTTCCTCTGGCGACATGCCACCCTCCTTCGCTTCGGGACCACGAAAAAGCCGCCCCGGAATACGGGAGCGGCTTCATTGCCTGTGAGCGGGCGACTTCGCCCTCTCTGATACGAATGGTGCAATAGGCGGGGCCGACTTGTCAAGAAATGAACCGGATGGCTCAGTCAGGCGCGGCCTGTTCCTCCGGGCCGAGCGCGCAGCGGTTCTCAGGCAGCGGCGGTGTCTGTCAAGGTCACACGGCGATCGCGGCGTCGCGCTCGACGAGGCGCGCGTAGCGGCCGTCGAGCGCGAGCAGCTCGTCGTGCGTGCCGCGCTCGATGACGCGCCCGTGATCGAGGACGAGGATCTGGTCGGAGTCGCGGATCGTCGAGAGGCGGTGCGCGATCACGATCGTGGTGCGGCCGACGGCGAGCCCGTCGAGCGCCTGCTGCACGAGGCGCTCCGTCTCGACGTCGAGCGCGCTCGTGGCCTCGTCGAGCACGAGCACGCAGGGGTCGCGCAGGATCGCCCGCGCGATCGCCAGGCGCTGCTTCTCGCCGCCCGAGAAGCGGTAGCCGCGCTCGCCGACCACCGTGTCGTAGCCGTCCGGCAGGGAGGCCAGGTGATCGTGGATGCGCGCCGCCTGCGCCGCCGCCTCGAGCTGCTCGTCGGTCGCTTCGGGCCGCGCGAAGCGCAGGTTCTCGCGCACGCTGCCGTGGAACAGGTAGGTGTCCTGCGAGACGACGCCGACGATGCGCCGCAGCGAGGCGAAGCTGAGCTCGCGCACGTCGTGGCCGTCGAGGCGCACCGCCCCCTCCGTGACGTCGTAGAGGCGCGCGATCAGGTAGCCGAGCGTGGTCTTGCCGCTGCCCGTCTCGCCCACGATCGCGACCTTCGTCCCGGGCTCCGCCGTGAAGCCGACGTCCTGCAGCACCGGGCGATCCGCCTCGTAGGCGAACGACACGCCCTCGAGGCGCACCTCGCCGCGCACCTGTTCGCGCGGGAGGTCGATCGCGTCGTCGCGCTCGGTGATGTCGACCGGCAGGTCGAGGTACTCGAAGATGCGATCGAAGAGGGCGAGCGACGCCTGCACGTCGGCCTGCACGCTGAGCAGGCTGCCGACCGGGAAGAAGAGCCGCGTCTGCATGGTCGTGAACGCGACCAGCGTGCCCACGGAGACCTGGGCCCAGCCGCCGGCCATCGCGTGGCCCGCGACGCCGTAGATGAGCGCGGGCATGACGGCGAACGTCGTCTGGATGGACGACATGACCCAGCGCCCAGCCATGCGCTGGCGCAGCTCGAGCTCGGCCAGGCGCGCCGACTCGCCGCGGAAGCGCTCCGTGAGGACGTCGCTCTGCCCCATCGTCTTGCCGAGCATCACGCCCGAGACCGAGAGCGACTCCTCGACCAGCGTCGAGATGTCGGCCAGCGAGCCCTGCTTGACGCGCGTGATCTCGCGCCGCTGGGCTCCGACCCGGCGCGTCAGGAGCACGAACACGGGCAGGAGCGCGAAGGCCACGAGCGACAGCTTCCAGTTGAGGAACAGCATCGCGAACGCGGTGGCGATGACGGTCGTGACGTTGGAGACGATCGAGGTCGCGGTCGACGTGACCACGTTCTGCACGCCGCCGATGTCGTTCGCGATGCGCGACTGCACCTCGCCCGTGCGCGTGCGTGTGAAGAACGCCAGCGAGAGCCGCTGGAGGTGGGCGTAGACCGACGCGCGCAGGTCGTGCATGACGTCCTGGCCGATGCGGTTGGAGAGCCAGGTCTGCCCGACGCCGATGACGCCGGTGAGGATGGGGATCGCGACCATGCCCGCCACGAGCAGGTCGAGCTTCGCGGTGTCGATCGTCCGGGGGTTCCTGAAGACGCCGTCGAGCAGCTCGCGCAGCAGGAAGGCCGGGATCGTCGAGATCGCCGCGGTGACGGCGATCAGGCCGAGCAGCAGCGCGAGGCTCGTGCGGTAGGGGCGGAAGAGCGCGAGGATGCGCCGCGTGTTGGCGCGCCGCACGGCGGGATCGTCGGGACGCCGCGCCTCGGGGTCGCCGCCGCGGCCGAACATCCCGCGCCCGCCGCCTCCACCCCCGCTCGTCGCGCGTGCCTCCCGCGTGCTCATGCCGCCGTCGGCTGCACGGGGTCGCGCTCGAGCGACGTCCCGGCGACCGGCGCGCCGAGCCGCGTGACGAGCCAGATGCTCTCGCGCTCGAGCAGCACCTCGGGCCGCGCGAGCGGGTCGTCGTCGAGCACGAGCAGGTCGGCGAGCCTGCCCTCGGCGATCGTGCCCACGTGCTCCTCGAGCCCGAGCGCCGTCGCCGCGGCCGAGGTCGCCGAGATCAGCCCCTCGAGCGGCGTCAGCCCCATGTGGATCATGCGCAGGAGCTCGAGCGCGCTGCGGTGCGGGGGACCCCAGTCGAAGCCCATCGCGATCGTCACGCCCGCGGCGCGTGCGGCCTGGATCGTGAGCGCGGACTGCTCGACGTTGTACATCGCGAGGTCGACCAGGAGGGGCGTCCAGGTCGGCATCGGCGGGCGCTTGAGCCCGCTGCCCGCGCCGCCCTCGTATTCGGCGTCGTCGAGGCTCGTGCCGATGCGCTCGCCGAGGCCGGCGACGCCGTAGAGACAGCTGACCGTCGGCACGAGCACCTGGCCGTCGCGCGCCATGCGCTCGAGCAGATCGGGCCGCCGGCTGAGATACATGCCGTGCTCGATCGTGTCGATGCCCTCCTCGATCGCGATCTCGGTACCGGGCATGCCCTCGCAGTGCGCGGCGACGCGGTAGCCCATGCGGTGCGACTCCTCGACGAGCACGCGCACCTCCTCGCGCGTCAGCTGCGCCGGATCCGGGTCCTCGAGCTCGACCGAGCGCGCGCCGGTCGTCATGACCTTGATGAAGTCGGCGCCGTAGCGCATCTGCTCGCGCACGGCCTTGCGGATCTCGTCGGCGCCGTCGGCCTCGCGGTACATGCCGGGGAAGAAGCGGCCGCCCGGGCACGTCGCCGAGACGATGCGCCCGCAGGCGAGCACGCGCGGGCCGTTGAAGGCGCCGTAGCGCATCGCCTGGCGCGCCTCGACGAGCAGGTCGTCGTAGCCGCCGACGTCGCGGAACGTGGTGATGCCCATGCGCAGGAGCTCGCGCAGGACCTGCGCGACGACGTGCGCCGCGGTTCCCGGCCAGATCTCCTCGGTACCCGCCTCGTTGGCGGACTTGCAGAAGGAGTGTGAGCCCGCGGTCGCGTGCTGGTGGGCGTCGATCAGGCCCGGCATCAGCGTGCGCCCGGCGAGGTCGATCACGCGCGCGCCCTCGGGCGGCGCCTCGCCGCCGCCGGCGATCGCCGCGATGCGCCCGTCCTCCACGAGCAGCGAGGCCCGTTCGCGCACGGCTGCGGTCGTGCCGTCGAAGACGCGCGCGTTGGCGAGCCACGTCCTGCCCCGGGCGGGTGGCGGGTCGTTGAGGAGGCAGGGGAGGCGATGGGGCATGGCTCGCACGGTATCGGAGCCGAACTCCTGTGAGCCCTCTCAGCGGGACACGGCATGATGTCGGGATGCGTGGGGTCATCCGCATGGCGGCGATCGTCGCCGCGATCGCCTCGGCGGCCGTGCCACAGGGCGCCGGAGCCACCGCGCCGCGCGGGTCGGTGGTGCAGCGCTCCGTCTGGTCGGGCGCGCTCGGGCATGCCGTGCGCACGCTCGTGTACCTCCCGCCCGCCTACGATCCGGCGGGCCCGCCGCTGCCGACGCTGTACCTCCTGCACGGCACGCCGGGGACGCCCGACAGCCTCTTCGCCCTCGGCGTCGCCAGCCTGCTCGAGCAGATGATCGACGACGGCCGGGTTCCCGCCATGATCGTCGTGGCTCCGAGCGGCGGCCGGCGGCCGGCGAGCGATACGGAGTGGGACGACGCCGTGAGCGATCGCGGGGCGCGCTGGGGCACGTTCGTCACGCGCGATCTCGTGCACGCGATCGATGCCGGGTTCCGCACGAAGCGCGGGCGCGGCTCGCGCGCGATCGCGGGCATCTCGATGGGCGGCTACGGCGCCATCAACCTCGCGCTCGGGCACACCGGGACGTTCGGGATCGCGTCCAGCTGGTCGGGCTACTTCGTCTCCAACACCCCGAGCGTGGACGGTCCCCGCGGCTCGGCGACGTGGCGCGCCCGCTCACCGCTGCTGGCGGTCGCGCGGCGCGCGCAGGCGCTGCGCCGCCAGCCCGTCGCGACCTCCTTCTACTCCGGCCGCGGCGACCGCTTCTTCGCCGAGAACGTGTCGTTCAACCAGGTGCTCACGCGGCTCGGCATCCCGCATCGCTTCCGCGCCGTCTCCGGCGGTCACGACGCAGCCGTCTGGCGTGCCCAGATGGCCACGGAGCTGAGCTGGATCGGCCGTCAGTTCCTGCGCGCGAACGCGTAGCGCACGCCGGCCGGGAGCACGGCGCGCCATGCGCTCCCGTGGTGGCCGCCGCCGCCGACGTGGAGGAGATGCGCGATCCCGAGGCCGGTCAGCTCGCGCGCGAACGCGCGCGTCATCGCCAGCGTGACGGGCTCGCGGCGGCCGGCCGAGACGAAGATGCGCACCCCTGCCGCGCGCAGCGCGGGCGCCTCGGCGCGCACGAGCGACTGCGGATCGTGCGCCGCCCGCTCGGCTCCCGTCGCGTGCGCGAGCGAGCCGTCGCGGGGAGCCCGGAAGTACCCGCTCCAGGACTCGACGGTGCCGAACAGCCCGGGATGGCGGAGCGCCATGTCGACGCTGCCGTAGGCGCCCGCGGAGAAGCCCGCGAGGGTACGGGCGGAGGGCGTCGCGGCGAGCGGCAGGTGCCGGTCTGCCCACGGCACGACGCCGCGCACGACGTACGTCTCCCAGGGGCCGGTCCACTCGCCGTCGAACTGCGCCGTCGCGCCGGCCGGGGGCATCACGGCGATGAACGGCGGCACCTGGCGCGCGTGGATCAGGCCGTCGGCGACGGCTGCGAGCCGGAGGCCGCCGACGAAGCTGTAGGGCGATCCGCGCAGCCCGTGCAGCAGGTAGAGCGCCGGATAGCGCGCATGGCGCCGCACGCCCGGCGGCAGATAGACGAGCGAGGCGCGCGGATGCCCGGGAGCGGCCGTGTCCGGAATGACGCCCTGCCAGACGGTGCCGCCCGAGGGGCCGGTCGCGATGCGCGTCCAGCCGGCCGGAGCGACGGCGGCCGCCTGGCGGGCGGCCCGCTCGGCGCTCGGCGCCGCGAACGCGAAGGCCAGGCCGTCGAGCAGGCGGTGGCGCCAGACCGGCAGCGTGGAAGGCCCGATCGGCGAGACGGCCCGGTAGCTCCGCACGCGGCGCAGCGGCAGACCGCGTACGAGCGTGCGCAGGAGCGTGCGCGAAACGCGGCCGCCGATCGCGACGCCCGTGCCGACGCGCAGCCCGGGCTCTGCGACGGCCGCCAGCGCGGCGCGTGCGTGCACACCGAGGCCGATGACCGCGCGCGCGGCGGCCGTCCGGCTGAGCGGCAGCGCGGCCTGGGCGAACCGCATCGCGCGCGCGAGCCCGCCGCGGCCGTGCGGCGTGACGACCACGACGGCGAAGGGGGGCGTCGTGCGCTGCCACGACAGCTGATCGCCGATGCCGGCCACGCCGAGCGTGCGCGCGAGTTGCGGCGCATTCCCCCCGGCCAGCACGTAGGCCACGGGCACCCGTCGCCCTGCGACCGTTCCCGCGGGCAGGTAGACGGCGCCCACGCCGTCGACCGCAGGGCCGCCGTAGGTGACGCCGCCCCGCGCACCGTGGTCGGCGATCGCCCACGACGCAGGCAGTGCCGCCGGTCGTGCGGGCGCGAGCAGCGCGAAGCCCGCGAGTGCCGAGACGAGCGTCCGCCTCATCGCGGCAGCGTCGGCTCGCCGTCCGCCGCGCGCACCACCGCCCGCACGATCTCCTCGGGGGCGCTGTCCTTCGTCACGTAGCCCGTCGCGCCCGCGGCGATCGCGAGCCGGACGATCTCCTCGTCGGCGTAGGCCGAGAGGATGACCACGCGGGTCGCCGGATAGCGCGAGCTCACGGCGCGCGCGACGTCGGATCCCGAGATGCCCGGCATGCGCAGGTCCACGAGCGCGACATCGGGCGCGTGGGTGCGCACGTCGTCGATGGCGCCCTGGCCGGAGGTCGAGATCCCGACGACGACGAGGCCCGCGCGGGTGAGCGTGTCCGTGGTCGCGCGCAGGTAGGCGGCGTGGTCGTCCGCGGCGACGACGCGGATGACGCGATCGTGCGAGGCTCCTTCCGGCTGGGCAGGCATCGTCGCGCTCACCGCGCCACACTCGGCAGCGGGGATCCGCGCCACGTCGCCGCTTCCAGCGAGGGCTCCGGCAGCTCCGCGCGGGCGCCGCGCACCGACAACGCCCACGCGCCGGCCACGGCGGCGGCGAACGCGGCGACGCGCAGCGCGAGCGGAATGTCGCCGGACGGCAGGCGCTCGCCGAGCAGGAGCACGCCGGCCGCCATCGGCACGAGGTTCATCGCGGCCGTCATCGCCCCGAGCGAGGCGAGGGGCCCTCCGCTCTGGAACGCGCGCTGCAGGAGCACGAAGCCGAGCCCGTGGGCGATCGCGGTGGCGTAGAGCAGCGGGGACGCGAGGAACGCGGCGGCCGTGGGGTGGCGCGGCACCTCGAGCAGCAGCGCCTTGCTCATGACGTCGCCGACGCCGTAGCAGACACCGGCGGCGAGGCCGCCGAGCGCCGCCGACCGCCGGCGCAGGGCGCACGCGACGACCGCCAGTCCGCCCAGCGCCAGCAGGGCGAGCAGCGCCGGCGCCGGCGCGCGGCCGGGCGCGGCAGCGGCATGCCCGACGCTCGCGGCCAGTGCCATCAGGCCGAGCGTGGCGGCGATCGCGCCGATCTGCTCGCGCCGTGCCGGCAGCGCTCGGCGCGCGATCGCGATCACCACGACGAGCAGGCCGATGCCCGCGGCCGCGACGGTCTGCACGAGCGAGAGCGGCGCGAGCGCGAGCGCTGCGAAGTAGAGCCCCCAGCCGCCGAGGCCGAGGCAGAAGCCGGAGACCCAGCGGCTGCTCGCGACGAGGGCGTGCGCCGAGGCCAGCGGCCGGCGCAGGGAGAGGCGGGGCGCTCCCGCCACGGCGCTCTGCTGCAGGAGGAACCCGACGTCCAGCGCGAGCGCGGATGCGAGCGCCAGGCCGAGCCCGCCGGCGATCGCGGTGGTCACCGGCGCCTCCAGGGCGGGCGCGGCAGCGTCACGTAGGCCTCGGCCAGCATCGCCGCGAGCGCGATGCGGGGGAGGGTCGCCAGGCTCGGATAGGCCGCGTAGCGGGGCGTCCACTCGGGCTGGAACTTCTGGTTGAACGAGAGCAGCTGCTCGAGCTGGAACCGCCCTCCCAGCCGCACGAGGATGCGACGCTCGGCGCGCGAGAGCGGATCGAGCGGCGCCGGCGGGTCGAGCAGCAGCGCGAAGGCGGCGAAGTTGAGCGAGACGCGCTCGATGCCGCCGGCGCGGGCGTAGTCGAGCGCGCGGCAGATGAGGAACTCGTTGAGGCCGTTCGGCGTGTCGCGCTCGCGGCGCATGCTCGAGAGCGAGAGCGCGCGCCCGCCGGGCACGACGCCGAAGTGGAGGAAGCCGCGCGGCTCGCCCGCGGCATCGCGTGCGATCACGTAGAGGTCGTCGCGCCAGGCCTCGACGGCGGCCCCTGCGAACGCCATCGAGTAGCCGGTCTCGCGGCGGTCGCCCCGCCAGCGGGCGGCGATGTCGGAGATGCGCCCGGCGAGCTGTGCGTCGACCGCGCTGCTGGGCACGACCTCGGTCGAGTAGCCCTCGCGCTCGAGGCGCGTGACGGACTGGCGCACCTTGCGGATCGCACGGCCCTCGAGGGAGAACGCGCGGGGATCGACGACGGCCTCGTCGCCCGTGTAGTGCACGCGCAGGCCCGCGTCGCGCCACAGCGGGAGGCGCTCGGTGCCGGCGCCGAGCACGCCGAGCACCCAGCCGCGCCGCTCGGCGTGGCGTGCGAAGTCCGCGACGAGCGCCGGGAACGCCGACGGGTCTCCGATCGGGTCGCCCGAGACGAGCGCGACGCCCGCGACGACGCGGTAGGCGATGAGGCTCGTGCCGCCGGCGCCGAAGTGGAACTGCTTGTCGGGGCGCAGCGCGAACGGCGCGAGCGTGTCCGTGGCGTGCTCGGCGACGATGCGGGCGGCGCGCGCGAGACTCTCGGGGCCGTCGGCCGCCTCGCCCGGCCAGGGGAGCAGCGAGCGCGCTGCGAGCAGGCCCGCGCCGACGACGAGCGTCGCGCCGAGCGGGTGCGAGAGCTGACCGCCCGCGCGGGCGAGGTCGGCGACGAGCCCGACGCCCAGCAGCACGACCGCCGGCACCATGAGGCGCCTCGTCGCGGGGTCGCCGCTGGCGCGGAAGGCGGGCGCGAACACGAGCAACGCCACGAGCAGGCACGCGGCTGCGAGCCCGCTCAGCGCGATCGCGTCCTCGTCGAGGGCGAGCGACGCGAGCACGAAGCCCGCGGTCGCGAGGAGCGCACGGCGCCGGCCGCGCGCCAGGGGCGCTGCGAGCGCGACGAGTCCGGCGCCCACGAGCGTGCCTGCCGCCCCGTTCTCGACGGCGATCACCTGGGTGCATCCGAACGCGGCCACGGCCGCCGCCATCGCGCAGCGGATCAGCGTCGAGCGCCGCTCGAGCACGCGCGTGGGCCCGAGGCGGAGGAGCGGAACGCGATCCGCGGTGTGCGTGCTCATGACCCGATCTTCACCCGCGGCGCGGTTGCGGAGCGGCCGTCGACCGGATGCTCCTTGAGGCCGTGCGGCATCCGCCGATCGGAGGATGCGAAGCGCCCGGCTGCGACTGCGCCGAGCAGCGAGCCGAGTGCGCACACGAACGGGCCGCCCGAACGGACGGCGGCACCGGCGTCGAGCCCGAGGGTGGCCTGGCGCACGAGCTCGAGCGAGACCGCCTGCACCACGAGCGCGAGCGCGAGGACGCCGGCCGAGCGCAGGACGGGGGTGAGCAGCGAGCGCCGGGCCGGCATGACGAAGGCGGCGAGCCCGAACACGAGGGCGGAGGCGCCCAGCACCACGATGAAGGAGGCCCGGTCGCCGTGACCCGTCTCGCGCAGCGGCAAGGCCAGTGCGAGCGCGGGTCCGGGGAGCGAGCGCAGGGCATCGATGAGCCCGAGGGAGGCGGCGAGTCCGACCGGGACGGCGAAGGTCTCGCCGAGCGCACGTGCGAGCCGGCGGGCGATCATGCCCGTGCCCGCGCGAGATGATCCGAGAAGTAGCGCAGCGCGCCGTCCAGCCGCGCCGACCAGAGCGCCCAGGCATGTCCGCCCCCGGTGACGTCGAGGAGGGTCCGGACGCCTGCGTCGTGGAGGTCGCCGGCGACGAGGATCGTGTTCGCGAGCGCACGGTCGCGGCGGCCGGCATAGAGGTAGACGTGGGCACCGGTGCCCGTCAGCCGGCGCGCTTCGCGGGGAGCCGTGTAGAGCGCCGAGAAGCGGCGGACGAGCGCCGGGTCGTGGCCGACCGTCGCCGGCGTCTGGCGGTAGTCCCCGCTCCAGCCCTCGGCCACGGAGTAGAGGTGCGGGCGCAGCAGGATCGCGTTGAGCGCGGCGTCGGCACCCGACGAATAGCCGCCGATGCCGCGCCCCGCGGCCGTCGGGATCGTGCGCAGGCTCGCGTCGACGGCCCGGATCAGGTCGTGCGTGAGATAGCGGAACCACTGCGCGTCGCGCGCCGTGCCGTTGGCCCACTCCGTGGCGCGGTCGTAGGTGGACGGAGAGCCCGGGGGCATCACGACGATCAGCGGCCGCATGCGGCGCCTCGCGATCAGGAGATCGAGCCGCGGGCCGACGTGGAGCGAGTTGACGAAGGCCGTGCGCGGGTCGCCGGGCGTCCCGTGCAACAGGTAGGCGACCGGGAAGCGCAGGGAAGGGTGCGTGCGGTAGGCCGCGGGCAGGTAGACGAGCGCCCGCTCGGTGCGGCCGCCGAGCGCCGCGCTGCGGAACGCGAGCGTCTCGATGCGCCCCTGGGCGGGTGGCAGGACGGACGCGACCGGCGGCCCGAAGCCGCGGTAGAGCACGTAGTCGTGGATGTACCCCGCGAACGACGCCAGCCCGAGCGCGGCGATGGCTGCAAGCAGGCAGGCCGCCGCGATCCGTGGCGCGCGCGAAGCCATGGGGGGGAGCGATGGCATCGTCGCCATGGCCCGAGCATCCCTGTGCTTGCCTGCGCACGAGGCGCTCGATCGGCTGGACCCGGCGACCGCACCGCATCCTCCGATCGGACGGTGGGGGCACCGGCGCGCAGGCGAGCAACTAGGATCGGCGCATGTCCCGGTTCAGCGTGATCGTCGCCGACGACCACCCTCTCTTCCGGGAAGGCGTCGTCCGGGCCGTGCGCGCGTGGCCGGAGCTCGAGCTCGTCGCGGAGGTCAGCAACGGGCGCGAGGCGCTCGAGCAGATCCGCGCGCTCGCCCCGGACGTCGCCTGCGTCGACCTGCGGCTGCCCGAGATCGACGGCATCGGCATCGCCAACGCCGTCACGCGCGATCGCCTCGCAACCCGCGTGCTCCTGCTGTCGGCGTTCGCCGACGACGAGCTCGTGTACCGGGCGCTCGAGGCGGGCGCGGCCGGCTACCTGACCAAGGACGCGACGCAGGAGGAGATCGCGCGCGCGATCCACGGCGTGGCCAGCGGTCGCACGCAGCTCGCGCCCGAGCTCGCCGCCGGCCTCGCGAATCAGATCCGCGCGCGCTCCCACGGCGACACGCCGCTGCTCAGCGAGCGCGAGCGCCAGGTGCTCGAGCTGCTGTGCGAGGGCCTCTCGGCGCCGCAGATCGCGCAGCGGCTGTTCCTCGGCACGACGACCGTCAAGTCCCACCTCGGGCGCCTCTACGAGAAGCTCGGTGTCTCGGATCGCGCGGCCGCCGTCGCCGAGGCGATGCGCCGCGGCATCGTGGAATGAACGACCGGCGGTTGCCGGACGCCGAGCGGCTCACGGCGCTCCTGCGCATCGTCGCGGTGCCGGTGCTGATCGTCGGCGAGGCCTATGTGCCCAATCGCGAGCCCAGCGAGGGCCGGTTCGTCGTCGTGATCGCGCTCTTCGCGATCTACGCGCTCGCCACGCTGGCCCTCGCGTCGCGCGAGCTCACGCCCGCCGCCCAGTGGATGGCGGTCGTGGACATCGTGTTCGCGGCGGCGCTCTCGTACAGCTCGGGCGGCGGCTTCTCCCAGCTGCGCTTCGTCTTCCTGTTCCCGGTCGTCGCCGTCGCGTTCCGCGGGCGCCCGCTCGTGACGGCGGCCGTGGCCGCGTCGGCGACCGTCGTCTACGTCCTGCAGGCCGCGCCGCACCCCAGCCGCTCGAGCAGCGGCGCGCTCTCGTTCGTGCTCGTGCAGGCCGCGTATCTCGCCTGGCTCGGCTTCGCGCTGGCGCTGCTCTCGCTGCTGCTCGCACGCCGGGACGCAGCGGTGCGGCTGCTCTCGGCTCAGCGCCAGCGCCTCGTGGCCGAGGCCCTGACCGCCGAGGAGCGCGAGCGCCGCCAGCTCGCACAGGATCTGCACGACGGCGCGATCCAGAATCTCCTGGCCGCCCGCCACGACCTCGACCTGCCCGCCCGGGAGTTCCCGGACGGCCCCGAGGCGCGCGCGCACGCGACGATCACGGCGACCGTGGGCGAGCTGCGCGGAGCGGTCGCCGACCTGCACCCGTACCTGCTCGAGCAGGCCGGGCTCGCCGCCGCGATCGGGCAGAACGCGCGCGCCGCGGCCGGGCGCGGCGGCTTCGCGCTCCAGCTCCACCTGGCGGAGGGCGAGCCGAGCCCGAACGACCGCGCGGTGCTGCGCTGCACGAGCGAGCTGCTCGCCAACGTCGCGCGGCACGCCCGCGCCGCGAACGTCTCGGTGGTGCTGGAGCACGGCCCCGAGTTCGACCGCGTGTGCGTGCGCGACGACGGCGTCGGCTTCGATCCGGCGGCTGTCACCGCGAGCGTGCGCGCGGGCCACATCGGCCTCCTCTCGGTGCGGGAGCGCGCCGAGGCGCTGGGCGGCGCGTTCACGCTCGCGAGCGCTCCAGGGGCGGGCACCACCGCGACCGTCACGATCCCGCGCGGCCGTTCCTGATGCGCGTCGCCGTGATCGGCAATCCCCGGGCGGGCGGCGGGGACGATCCCGCGGCCGAGGTCGAGCGTGCGCTGCGCGAGGCGGGCGCCGAGCCGTCCCTGCGCCGCGTGCCCGGGCCCGAGCTGGGCGAGGCGGCCCGGCGTGCGGCAGAGGAGTGCGATGTCGTCGCGGCGCTCGGCGGGGACGGGACCGTCAATGCGGTGGCCGCCGCACTGGCCGGCTCGCAGACGCCGCTGCTCGTCCTGCCCGCGGGCACGCTCAACCACTTCGCGAAGGATCTCGGCCTCCCGCCCGCCGCGGCGGAGGCGGCGCTGCTCGTGCGCGACGGCGAGCGGCGCAGCGTCGACGTCGCCGAGGTCAACGGGCGCGTGTTCGTCAACAACTCGTCGATCGGCGCCTATCCACTCGCCGTCGCGTTGCGCGAGCGGCTGCAGGAGACGGGCGCCGGTGGCAAGTGGGTGGCAATGTCGCGTGCTGCCCTGCGGACGTTCCGGCGCTATCCGACGTTGCACGTGCGCATCGCCGGCGACGACGGCGAGATCGCGCTCGAGACGCCGTTCGTCTTCGTCGGCAACAACGCCTACGGCGGTGAGGGCGCCGGAGCGGGGGAGCGCCCGCGGCTCGACGGCGGCCGTCTCGGCGTGCTCACGGCCGAGGCGACGACGCGCCGGCAGGCGCTCCGGATCGCCGCGCTCGCGGCGATCGGGCGCATCGACGCCGCCGGCGCCGTGTGGCGCGGCGAGCCGGCGGAGCTCACCGTCGAGACCGATCGCGCCTCGCTGCTCGTCTCCCTCGACGGCGAGGTGGCGAGGATGGACACGCCGCTGCGCTACCGCTCGCGGCCCGGGGCTCTGGTCGTGATCGCGCCCGCTGCCGCGGACTGATCTCGCCTCGTGACCCCGCCAGGGCGCCTCAGTGGAGGATGTTGACTGCGCGCGCGGTCACGAGCACGACGAGCACGAACGACGAAAGCGATTGCGCCGACATCAGCAGCTTCGCCATGCCGGTGATGGGCATCGTGTCCGTGGGGCTGAACGCCGTGGCGTTCGTGCTCGAGAAGTAGAGGTAGTCGGAGAACGCCGGCTGCCAGCCGGGCATCAGCTCCTTGCCGTCGGTCATCTGCGGGAACAGGAAGTCCGGCGTGCTGCCCCCGTCGGCCTCGCGGCGGCGCGGGCCCCCGCGATCGAGCTCCCAGTACCAGAGCGCGAACACGATCACGTTCGCGAGCCAGACCGTGAGCGCGCCGGCCAGCAGCTGGCGCCCGCTCATGTGCGCGTTGCGCGCGAGCAGCTCGCGCACGAGCAGGACGAGCGAGGTGCCGTTGGCGGCCGCGGTGAAGCCGAGCAGCGTGAGCGCCAGCACGCGCAGCGCGGGATGGGTGCGTCCCTGTGCGTCGGCGACCGTGAGCGGGAGGAGCGCGAGGACGGCGACGATCGGGAACACGACGCCCGGCCCCAGCGACAGGCGCTCGGGAAGCGCCAGGTACAGCCCGGCGACCGCGAGCGTCGCGATCGACGCGGGCAGGCGCGACTCGCGGCGGTCGAAGCGCAGGTACCGGGCGATGCTCACGGAGTCCTCCCGGCCGCCGGCTAGGCCAGCAGCTCGCCGGCGCGCAGCGTCAGGAACGGCGCGAACCCGCTGTCGAGCACGAGCCCGTCGAGGATGCGGGCGGCGTCTGCGAGGTGGGCGCGCCCGTTGCCGGCGAGCCGGGCCAGCACCGCGTCGCGCTCGCGCGCGTACAGCTCGGGCGTGATCTGCTCGCCCTCGCTCGTACGGCACCCGTGGCGGATCCACTGCCACAGCTGCGCACGCGAGATCTCGGCCGTGGCGGCGTCCTCCATGAGGTTGTCGATCGCGGCGGCGCCGACGCCGCCGAGCCACGAGTCGAGGTAGCGCAGGCCGACCGAGACGTTCGTCCGGACGCCGGCGAGCGTGATCTCGCCGGGCGTGCGGTCGAGCGCGAGCAGGGCGGCGGCGTCGGGGACGACGTCCTCGCGCAGGCGCGACTTCTGGTTCGGGCGCTCGCCCAGCACGGCGTCGAAGATCTCGCGCGCCAGGGGCACGAGACCCGGATGCGCGACCCAGCTGCCGTCGAAGCCCTGCGCGGCCTCGCGTTCCTTGTCCTCGCGCACACGGGCGAACGCCTGCTCGTTGAAGGTGGCGTCGCGACTGGGGATGAAGGCCGCCATGCCGCCGATCGCGTGGGCCCCGCGGCGGTGGCACGCGCGTACGAGCTGCTCGGTGTAGGCGTGCATGAACGGCACGGCCATCGTCACCGCGGCGCGGTCGGGCAGCACGAAGGCCGGGTCGTCGCGGAACTTCTTGATCGCGCTGAAGATGTAGTCCCAGCGCCCCGCGTTGAGGCCCGCGCAGTGCTCGCGCAGCGCGTACAGGATCTCCTCCATCTCGAACGACGCCGTGATCGTCTCGATCAGCACGGTCGCGCGGATCGTCCCGCGCGGGAGGCCGACCGCCTCCTGCGCGGCCACGAAGACGTCGTTCCAGAGCTCGGCCTCGTGGCGGCTCTCGAGCTTGGCCAGGTAGACGTACGGGCCGCTCCCGCGCGCGACCGCGGCGAGGCCGTTCCAGCGCAGGAAGAGCGCGAGGTCGAAGAGGCTCGCCGAGACGGGCCGGCCGTCGACGCGCACGTGGCGCTCCTCGAGGTGCCAGCCGCGCGGGCGCACGACGATCGTCGCGAGCTCCTCGCCGAGCGTGTAGCGCTTGCCCTCGGGCGAGGCGAACTCGAGCGTGCGCCGGGTGGCGTCGCGGATCGCCGCGTGCCCCGCCACGACGTTGCCCCAGCTGGGCGAGAGCGCGTCCTCGAGGCAGCACATGAACACGCTCGCGCCCGAGTTGAGCGCGTTGATGACCATCTTCGCGTCGGCGGGCCCGGTGAGCTCGACGCGGCGATCGTCGAGATCGGCCGGTGCCGAGGCCACGCTCCACTCGGCCTCCCGCAGCTCCCGCGTCTCGGCCGGGAAGCCGGGCCGCTCGCCCGCGGCGAAGCGCGCCTCGCGCTCCTCGCGCGCCTGCAGCAGCGCGCGGCGGCGGGCGCCGAAGCGGTGCTCGAGCTCGGCGACGAGTGCGAGCGCCTCGCCGTCGAGCAGCTCGTCCTGCCCCGCGACCGGTGTTGCCGCGACCTCGGCGCTCACGCGGCCCGCCGTGCGCTCGCGCTCTCGGCGAGCGCACGCAGCGCCGCGGAGCCGCCGCTCAGGAGCGGCGCCCCGTGCGTCGTGAGGACGCGCTCCGGCGACTCCTGCGCGAGGCGGCGCAGCGCGCTCGGCAGGCCGGCGCCGCCGTACCAGGCGCGCTCGGCCGCGCTGCGGCCGTACCAGCCGGGCGGGCAGACGCGCAGACCGGCGCTCACGTCGCCCGCGATCGCATCGCCGCCCAGCACCACGTCGCCGGGCACGAGCGCGCGGAAGCGGGGCAGGGCATAGGCCGTCTCACCGATGGGATCACCGAGGGGGATCGCGCGCGCGCCGTCCGGGACGACGCCGTCGTGCGCACCGTAGCGGGCGATGACCTCGTCGGCACCGCGGCGGTGCCAGTGCACCGTGACGACGACGCAGACGGGACGCCGCAGGCGCTCGACGTCGCGGTCGAGCGCCCGCCACAGGCGGCCTGCGAGCTCGGGGTCGGCGGGGACGACCGGATCGACGAGGAGGATCGCGCCTGGCAGCTCGCAGTAGACGCTGCCGACGTCCTCGATCCACCCCATCGTGGCGCGCGGCTCGGGATCCCACTCGGGGTGGGGCGCGGTCCAGTGCCACAGCCCGCTCTCGATCTCCTGCACTCCCAGGCCGGCCACGCACGGCAGCAAACCGCCCGCATCCCCACGTGTCAAGCGCGCAGTAGGATCGCAGCCATGCGAATCGTGCGGCAGGGCGAGCGGAGCGAGACCTACGGCGGCCGCTTCACGGGCCGGGTGGAGCTGGAGATGCTGCAGCCGGCCGAGGCGGACGGCCGTCCCGATATCGCGCGCGTGCACTTCTTCGCGGGCGCCGTCTCGAACTGGCACCGGCACCCGGGCGGCCAGCATCTCCTGCTGCTGGAGGGCCGCGGGCGCTTCGGGCTGCCGGACGCCGAGCACGAGCTCGCCCCGGGCGACTTCCTCGTCACGCCCGCCGGCGAGCGCCACTTCCACGGCGCGGCCGCCGGCTCCGGCTGCGTGTGGCTGACGATCACGTGGGGCGCGACCGAGTGGGAGGACGCGGCGCCGGCATGACGGAGGCGCCGGCCGCGATCGTCGTCGGCGCGGGCTTCGCCGGGCTGCGGGCGGCGCGCGACCTCGCCGACGCCGGGCGCCCGGTGCTCCTGCTCGAGGCGCGCGACCGCCCGGGTGGGCGCGCCTGGACGCGCCCGTTCGCGGGCACGGGCCCCCCGGTCGAGATCGGCGGCGCGTGGTTCACGCCCGAGCACGTCGAGGTGCCCTACGAGCTCGTGCGCTACGGGCTCGCGACCCGGTCCTACGGCCCGCCGTCCGCGGTGCGCTGGCGCACGGGCGGCGAGCTGCGCGCGGGCCTGCCCGTGCCGTTCGGCGAGCTCGGGGCGCTCGAGGCGGCGCTCGTCGCGATCGCCGCGGACGCGGCGGCGCTCGCCGCCGGGACGCTCGGCGAGCGGGCGTCGCTCTCGTGCGCCGACTACCTGGACGCGCTCGCGGTGCCGGCGGCGACCCGGGACTTCCTCGAGGCCTGGTGGGTGATGATCGGCGGCACCGATCCCGCACGGGGAGCGATCGTCGACGCGCTCGCCGCGATCGCGGCGCACGGCGGCGCCAGCGGCCTTCTGACGACGCTCCGCTACGCGCCCGCGGAGGGCTGGAGCGCGCTCGCGGGGCACATGGCGGGCAGCCCGGGCGTCGAGGTGCGCTACGGCGCGGAGCTGCGGGCGGTCCGCCAGGACGCCGCCGGCGTCGAGCTCGAGCTGGCCGGCGGCTCGACCTGCCGCGCGCCCCGCGCCGTGCTCGCGCTCCCCGTCAACGCCCTGCCTGCGATCGGCTTCGCGCCGGCGCTGCCCGCGGCGACCGCGGAGGCGCTCGGCGCGAACGCCGGCCGGGCGCGCAAGCTCTGGCTGCGTGCCCGCGGCGTGCCTCCGGGCGTGCTCGCGGCGGGGCGGGGCGAGGGCCTGCACTGGCTGTACGCCGACCGCGTGCTCGACGACGGCGACGTCCTCCTGCTCGGCTTCGGCTACGAGGACCCGGCCTTCGACCCGGACGCGCGCGCCGACGTCGAGCGTGCGCTCCGCGCGTTCTTCCCGGAGGCCGAGCTGATCGCATCCGACCATCACGACTGGATCGCCGACCGCTTCGCGCGCGGCACGTGGGCGACGGCGCCCGTCGGTCGCGCAGGCCTGCTCACGCCGGAGCGCTTCCCGCCGCACGGGCGGATCGCGTTCGCGACCTCCGACGTCGCGACGCACGAGGCCGGCTGGATCGAGGGCGCGCTGGTCGCAGGCGCCGCGGCCGCGCGCTGGGCCATGCGCTAGCCGGCGCCCCGGCGGTCCGCAACGATGGGGTCTGACCCCGTTCTTGCGGTCCGCTCGCTCTACGCCACGCGGTGGCGCGCGAGCTTGTCCTCGTCGATCTCGATGCCGAGACCGGGGCCCGAGGGCACGCGCACGAAGCCGTGCGCGAACTCGAAGCCGGATGCGAGCACGTCGAGCGCGTCGTGCGACTCGGCGACGGTGTACTCGCAGTAGGTGCCGCGCGGCATCGCCGCGACCAGCTGCAGCGACGCGGCGATCAGGATGCCGGTCGAGAACGCGTGGGGCACGCACTCGCGGCCGAGCTCGAACGCCGCCTGTGCGATGCGCCGCCCCTGGCTGAAGCCCCCGCAGCGCGCGAGGTCGGGCTGCACGATGTCGAGCCCGCCGCGCACCATCCAGTCGCGGAACGACCAGATGGTGGCCTCGTGCTCGGCCGCGGCGATCTTGAGCGGGCTCTGCTCGCACAGCCGGCGATAGCCGTCGATGTCCTCCACCGAGAGCGGCTCCTCGAGCCAGTAGAGCTCGTACTCGGCGAGGCGGCGCGACATCTCGAGCGCGTGCTTGAACTGCCAGCGCCGCCCGATGTCGATCATCACGTCGACGTCGGGCCCGGCGGCCTCGCGGGCCGCGGCCACGAGCGCGACGTCGCGGCGCGCGTCGAACCCGAGCGGGCCCCAGCCGAGCTTGAGCGCGCGGTGGCCGCGCTCGACCTGCGTCGTCACGTGCCGCCGCACCTCGTCGGGCGTCGCCGGCATGAGCGCGCTCGCGTAGACGCGCACGGTGTCGCGGAAGCGACCGCCGAGCAACCGGTAGACCGGCTGTCCGAGCGCGCGGCCGACGAGATCGTGGAGGGCGATGTCGATCGCCGAGATCGTGTGGATCGCGGCCCCGCGCGTGCCGGCGTGCGCGGTCGTCTCGTAGAGGTCGTGCCAGATCGGCTCGATGTCGAACGGATCGCGGCCGAGCAGCGTCTCGCGCATGCCGACGAGCATGGAATGCGACGCCGGCATGTCGATGAAGGCCCGCGCGACCGAGGGGGACGTATCGGCCTCGCCGTAGCCGCTGATGCCCTCGTCGGTGTCGATGCGGAGGATGAACGCGTCCTGCGTGCCGTCGGCGCGCAGCTCGATCTCGGGCAGCCGCAGGTGGATCGTCTCGACGTTCGTGATGCGCATCTCGGCGCTGATCATGCACGCGCGGCGGGCGGGCGGCAACATGCGCCGGAGCGTCGCGAGCTTGACGCGTGCGGTCGCTGTGCGGTTGACTCCTCACTCAGTCGCGAGCCCGCGACGAGGCGCGATCGGAGCTCGTTACCGCATGCATCCCCAAGAACACCGGCTGACCCGGCGCAACCTCATGCGCGGTGCGCTGGGCGCCGGCGCAGCCGTGGGCCTGGCAGGAGCGGCCGCGGGCTGCGCCAACACGACGACCGCGGTCGGCTCGGGCTCGGCCGGCGCGGGCAACCCCGCGGTCGCGAAGTTCGTCGTCCCGAAGCCCACCGGGCCGAGCGGCCTGCCGCTGCCGCGCACCGACAACAGCGTCACCTGGGCGATCACGGCCGACAACCCGCGCATCAAGGAGGGCCTGAAGCCCGAGGGCGGCACGCTCAACATCTACAACTACGCCGACTACATCTGGCCGGGCCTCGTCAAGCGCTTCCAGAAGCAGTACGACTGCCAGGTCAAGATCGCGACCTACAACTCCTCCGACGAGGCGGCCGCCAAGCTCGCCGCCGGTGCGGTCGACTTCGACGTCGTGATCGGCCTGAGCGCGAACCAGATGGTGAGCTTCATCGCGCAGCAGCTGATGCTGCCGCTCACGCACAGCTACCTGCCGAACCTCGCCAAGAACATCTGGCCGGCGCTGCAGGACCCGTTCTACGACAAGGGCGCGCGCTACACCGTGCCCTACGTGGTCTGGATGGACGGCATCGGCTGGCGCAACGACAAGATCGGCAACGACATCGCCGGCATGAAGGTGCCGTGGGACATCTTCTGGCAGGCCAAGCCCTGGGCGGGCAAGGTCGGCCTGCTCGACGACGAGCGCGACGCGCTGAGCATGCCCATGCAGCGCGACGCGATGCACGCCGGCATCGTCCCCGACCTCAACACCGACGATGCGGCGATCATCGCCAAGGCCGGCAACGACCTCGCGCAGCTCACGGGCATCTGCAACATCAAGGTCACGATCACCGACTACCAGACGCTCCCGGAGGCCAAGACCTGGTTGCACCACTCGTGGTCGGGCGACCTGGTCTCCGCCGCGCTCTACTACCTCCCCAAGGGGACCAAGGCGGACGTGCTCTCGTTCTGGGGCCCCGACAAGAACGGCGTCGTACAGAACGACACGCTCTGGATCCTGCGCAAGTCCAAGAAGCCCGTGCTCGCGCACGCGTTCCTCGACTTCATGCTCGACGAGAAGAACGCCTACGACAACTTCGTGCAGTTCAACGGCTACTCGCCGCCGCAGAACACGATCAACGGCGATGCGCTCGTCAAGCAGGGGCTGATCCCGAAGAGCCTCGCGCCGGCGATCCTGCGGCCCGACCAGTTCGCGAACAACCAGGAGCTGCTCGCGCTCAGCGTCGCCGGCACCACGCGCTGGCAGAACGCCTGGTCGAAGTTCAAGGCCGGCTGAGTGGAGAGCCGCTGGATCTGGCGCGCGCTCGCCGTCCCGGGAGTCCTGTGGCTCTCGGTCTTCTTCCTCGTCGCGATGTACGCGGTGCTGAGCGTGGCCCTCGGCAACCAGAACACGCTCAACCAGCCGCTGCCGTACTGGAATCCGCTCGACTGGAACGTCGGCTACCTGCTCGAGACGCTGCGCAACATCTGGCACAACGGGCCGTTCCTCAAGGTCTTCCTGCGCACCGTCGCCTACGTCTTCGTCGCGATGGGCCTCTCGCTCGTGATCGGCTACCCCGTTGCGTACTACGCGGCACGCCACGCCGGCCGCTGGCGCGGGCTCGTGCTGCTGCTGCTCGTCCTGCCGTTCTGGATCAACTACCTGATGCGCATGCTGGCCTGGATCAACCTGCTCTCGCCCGGCGGCTGGGGCACGCGCTTCCTGCACGACTTCGGCATCGAGGCGCTGTTCGAGAAGGTGGGGCTCCTCAACCAGGACGGGGGCTGGCTCAACGGGCAGGCCTCATCGGTGGTGATCGCGCTCGTGTACGGCTACATCCCGTACCTGATCCTGCCGCTCTACGCCGCTCTCGATCGCATCGACCAGCGCCACATCGAGGCCGCTCGCGATCTCGGCGCGAGCCCGTTCGCGGCGTTCCGGCGCGTGACGCTGCCGCTGTCGGTGCCCGGCATCCTCGCGGGGACGGTCCTGATCGCACTGCCGATGTTCGGCGACTACTACACCCAGGACCTGATCTCGGCCTCGCCGCGCACGAACATGATCGGCAACCAGATCGACGAGTTCGCGCGGCAGGGCTCGCAGAAGACCGTCGGCGCGGTGCTGACGATGCTGCTCGCGCTCGTGCTGCTGGTGATGATGTTCTACTACCTGCGCACGACGCGCAGGGCCGACCTCGAGCGGGCGCGCTGATGCTCGCCTGGCTGCGCAACCCCTGGGGCAGGCCGCGCTTCCTGCCGCTCGTCGCCGCGATCTACGTCATCTGGTCGGTCGTGCCCGTGGCGATCGCGATCCTCTTCGCGTTCAACAACGGGCGCTCGCGCACGAGCTGGGAGGGCTTCTCGCTGCGCTGGTTCTGGACCGATCCGAACCTCAGCGTGTTCCACGACAGCGCGCTGCAGTCGGCCCTCAAGCACACGCTCGTGCTGGCCCTGATCTCCGTGCTGATCGCGACGCCGATCGGAGTCACGCTGGCGATGGGGCTGCAGCGCTGGCGCGGCCGGGGCAGCGGCACCGTCAACGTGCTCATGCTGCTCCCGCTCGTCACGCCCGAGATCGTGATGGGCGTCGCGCTCCTGCTGCTGTTCCTGCAGATCTTCAACCAGATCGGCCTGGGCACGACCGCGCAGGCGATCGGGCAGATCACGTTCTCGCTCTCGTACGTCGTCGTGATGGTGCGAGGCCGGCTGGTGTCGATCGGGCCCGAGTACGAGGAGGCCGCCGCCGACCTCGGGGCGCCGCCCGTCGACGTGCTCTACCGCGTCCTGCTGCCGCTGCTCGCCCCGGCCATCCTGGCCAGTGCGGCGGTGGTCTTCGCGCTCTCCATCGACGACTTCGTCGTCACCCAGTACCTGTCCGGCGACGCGAGCACGACGACCGTGTCGATGCTGCTGTACGCCTCCGCGCGCGGAGCGCCGACGCCGGCGCTCAACGCGCTCGCGACGATCTCGCTCGCGATCACGCTCGGGACGCTCGCGCTCGTATTCCTCGTCTATCGGCGCTTCGCTGGCGGCGAAGACGCCGCCGCGGTCGCCGCCCTGGAGGTGTAGACGATGCAGGGCGAAATCCGGCTCGAGCAGCTCGTCAAGTCGTTCGGCGACGTCGTCGCCGTGGATGGCATCGACCTCAACATGCCGCCCGGCGAGTTCTTCACGATGGTCGGGCCGTCCGGCTGTGGCAAGACGACGACGCTGCGGATGATCGCCGGCTTCGAGCGCCCCACGAGCGGGCGCATCCTGCTCGACGGCGAGGACGTCGCGCAGACGCCCCCGCACCGCCGCAACGTCAACACGGTGTTCCAGAGCTACGCGCTCTTCCCGCACCTGAACGTCGCCGACAACGTCGCCTTCGGGCTCAAGTACAAGAAGGTCGCGAGGGACGAGCGCGCCAAGCTGGTCGCCGAGGCGCTCGCGCTCGTACAGCTCACGGGCTTCGAGAAGCGCAAGCCGGGCCAGCTCTCGGGCGGCCAGCAGCAGCGCGTCGCGCTCGCGCGCGCGCTCGTGCTGCGCCCCCGCGTGCTGCTGCTCGACGAGCCGCTCGGGGCACTCGACGCCCGCCTGCGCAAGGACCTGCAGGTCGAGCTGAAGACGCTGCAGGAGACCCTCGGCATCACGTTCGTGTTCGTCACGCACGATCAGGAGGAAGCGCTCACGATGAGCGACCGCGTCGCCGTCATGAACGGCGGGCGCGTCGAGCAGAGCGGGCCGCCGCAGGCGATGTACGAGGAGCCGGCCACGCTCTTCGTGGCCGACTTCCTCGGCGTCTCGAACCTGATCGGCGCCGAGGCGGCGGGGCGCGACGGGGCGGCCTGCACGCTCAAGGTCGGCGACATGACGATGCGCGCCGCGCAGGGCGCGATCGACGCGCGCGGCCCCGTCAAGGCCATGATCCGGCCCGAGCGCGTGCGCATCGAGCCGCACGGCTTCGAGGGCGAGAACCGCCTCCCGGGCCTCGTCGAGCACCTCGTCTTCCTCGGCAGCTTCCGCGAGGTGCGCGTGCGCCTCCTGGGCGGCGCGCTGATCACGGCCGTGCAGGCGAACGACGGCTCCTCGCCGCCCCACGAGCAGGGCTCCCCCGTCTCGGTGCACCTGCCGGCCGAGTCGCTGCGCGTGCTCCCCGAGCTGTCCGAGCCGGCGGTCGCGGAGGAGGCCGCGCTCGAGGGCGAGGAAGCGTCGGCGGGCTGAGGCTCTCAGGATGAGCGTGGGGCAGGGGCGTCGGCGTGGCTGATCCCTCCCGGCTGACGGATCAGCGCGGCCGGGTCGCGGTCGTCGCCGGAGGCGCCAACGGCATCGGCGCGGCCTGCGCCGGGCTGCTCGCAGCCGCGGGCGCGCGCGTCGTGGTGCTCGACCGCGAGGCGCCGGCGGCCCTGCCCGAGGGCGGCGAGGCGATCGCGCTCGACGTCACCGACGAGGCGGCGATCGACGCGGCCATGGACGCGGTGGCGAAGCGGCACGGGCGCCTCGACGTGCTCGTCGCAAGCGCCGGCATCGCGATCCGCAGGCCCGCCACCGAGCTGTCGCTGGGCGACTGGCAGAAGGTCATCGACGTCAACCTGACGGGCGTCTTCCTGTGCGCGCGGTCGGCCGCGCGCCACATGATCGCCGCGGGCGAGGGCGGCAGCGTCGTCACGGTCGCCTCGATCCTCGGCGTCGTCGGCGGCGGCGTCTACCCGAACATCTCCTACCAGGCGGCCAAGGGCGGCGTCGTCAACCTCACGCGCGCGCTCGCGCTCGAGTGGGCGCCGCACGGGATCCGCGTCAACGCCGTGGCGCCGACGTACACCCGGACGCGGCTCGTGTCCGGCCTCGTCGCCGACGCGGACGTGCTGCGGCAGATCGAGGCGCGCACGCCGCTCGGACGCCTCGCCGAGCCCGAGGAGGTCGCCGACGCGGTGCTGTTCCTGGCAGGGCGCGGCTCCGCCATGGTGACCGGGCACGTGCTCGCAGTCGACGGCGGCTATCTGGCGCAGTAGCCTTGCGCGCTTGAGCGACGTCGTCCGGCAGTTCGAGGAGGAGGCGCGGCGCGGCAGGCGCGGAGGGCTCGACGCCGTCCGCGGCGAGCTCGACGAGCTGATGCGGCAGACGGTCGCGACGGTCCGCGATCGCTCGCGCGCGTTCTGGGACGCCTACGAGGCCGAGCGCGACCCGGCTGCGCTGGCCGCCTGGTTCGTGCCGCGCTGCTGGCGCGAGATCGACTACGTCTTCATGCTCGGCGAGGTCATCCGCCGCCACGGCCTCACGTTCGAGCGCCGCCACGTGACCGCGCTCTCGCGCCAGCTGCTCGACGAGGCCGAGCACTACGACGCGGTGGCCCGCATCATCGAGCGCCTCGGCGGGCGGGTGCCGCTCCAGCCGCCGCCGTCGGCGGTCGCGTGGAGCGCGTTCCTGTGGGACAGCCTCGGCCGCCACCGGCTCGGAGCGATCGCCGCCTGGAACATGAGCGAGACGGCAGCGACCGGGACGCTCGATGCGATCGTGGAGGCGGGGCGCCGCTACGACCTGCCCGACGTCGTGCGCACGTACGAGCAGATCATCAAGGACGAGAAGTTCCACGTCGGCCTCGGCCGGCTCCTGCTCGACCGCTATGCCGCAGATCCCGAGGACGTGGCCGAGGTCATGCGCGCGATGCGCGGCATGGCCGCGATCACCGTCGATTCACACGTCGCGATCGATCCCGGCTAACGCAGGAAGTCGCGCATCGTGGCCACGTACGCCCGGGGCTCCTCGAGGTGCGCGACGTGGCTGCTGTGCTCGAACACGACCATGCGGGACCCGGGAATGCCGGCGCGCATCGTCTCGGCGCAGGAGGGCGGGATCTCGTCGTAGCGGCCGACCGTGATCAGCGTCGGCACCTCGATGCGACCGAGGTCGGCGGTGCGGTCCCACGTTCGCAGAGGACCGATCACGTCGAACTCCGTCGGTCCGTTCATCGTCAGATAGACCGCGTTGCCGTCGATGTTCGCGGTGCTCGCCTCGAGCGCGGCCGGCCAAGGGTCGAGCCGGCAGAGGTGGTGACGGTAGAACTCCATCACGGCCGCCTGGTACTCCGGCGTCTCGTACTCCCCGCGCTCACCGCCCTCGATCAGGACGCTGCGGTGCGGCTCGGGCATCGCCCCGATCAGCCGCTGCGCGCCCGCTACGAACTCCTGCGTGCTCGCCGACGTGGAGGCGAGGACGAGGCGCTCGACGCCGGTCGTTCCGCGCGTCATGTACTCGATCGCGAGCCATCCGCCCCAGGACTGACCGAACAGGTGAACACGCTCGAGCCCGAGTGCGGCCCGCACCGCGTCGACCTCGTCGGCGAAGCGGTCGACCGTCCAGAGCGACGTGTCGCCGGGCTGCTCGGAACGTCCGCAGCCGAGCTGGTCGTACATGACGACCGGGCGGTCGGCCGCGAGCGCCTCGCCGAGCGGCACGAGGTAGTCGTGCCCGCCTCCGGGGCCGCCGTGCAGCATCAGGAGCGGCGTTGCGTCGCCCCCGCCGAGGCGGGTGTACCAGACGCGCCCGCCGGGGACGTCGGCGAACCCCTCTTCGCCCACGCGCTACACGCTCGAGACGATCGTGATGCCGCCGCGCGACTTCTGCCGCAGCGTCACGTGCACCTTGCCGGCCGGCAGCTCGAGCGCGGCGGCGACGTCGTCGCGGATGCGCACCGTCAGCGCCTCGCAGAACTGGCCCTCGTCGCGGAACTGCATGAGGTAGAGCTTCACCGACTTCGACTCGAGGCAGAGCTCCTTGGGGAAGTACTCGATCGTGGCGACGTACATGTCGGGCTGCAGCGTGATCGGGCACAGCGCGGCGAGCTCGTCGCTCGTCATCTCGACGCGCTCGACGCCGGGGTTGGCGAACGTCTCGAGGCCTGCGAAGTTCTGCAGGCCGGCGTGGCCGAGGGACTCGAAGCGCGGCGTCGATGCGGACTCCATGGGCGTAGTCTACGCCCGTGCCGCGCCGCGTCTACCTCGCCGGACCGCCCTTCGCCGAGGAGTACCGGCGGCGCGCCGACCCGCTCGTGCGGGCGCTCGGCTGGGAGCCGATCGACCCGATGCGGCGCGACTTCCGCGGCCGCACGCAGGGCCACGAGGAGGAGATCGTGCACGGCGATCTGGCCGAGATCGACTCGTGCGACGCCGTGCTCGCCGCGTTCACGGCGCCCGACGAGGGCACGTCGATGGAGGCCTGGTACGCGCATTCCAGCGGCAAGCACGTCGTCGCCTACACGGGCGGGAGCCCGGCGCACCCCTGGACGGTCTACGTCGCCGACGCGGTGCACGCCGACCTCGAGGACGCCGTCGCGGCGCTCGGGCAGGTCGCTCCGTGAGCTCGGCCGTCGTCGTCGGCGCGGGCGCCATGGGCGCGGCCGCGGCGCGCGCCCTGGCCGAGCGCGGCTGGAGCGTGTCGCTGCTCGAGCAGCACGCGATCGGCCACGACCTCGGCGGCTCGGGCCACGACACGCGCTCCTTCCGGCTCTCGCACTCCGACGCCGCCGACGTGCGGCTCGCGGTGCGCGCGCTCGAGCTCTGGAACGACCTCGAGCGCCGCGGAGGGGAGACGCTGCTGCGCCGCAACGGCCTGCTCCAGCGCGGCTCCGTCGTGCCGCCGATGGCCGCCGCGCTGCGCGAGGCGGGCGTGGGCTACGACGAGCTCGATCATCACGACGTCACGCGGCTCTTCCCGGAGATGCGCCCGCAGCCCGATGCGCCGGCGATCTTCCAGCGCGACGGCGCGGTCATCCTGGCGCGCCGCTCGATCGAGCTGCAGGTGCGCCTCGCGGTCGCCGCCGGCGCCGTCGTGCACGAGCGCGAGAAGTGCATCGCGCTCGCGCCGCAGGGCGACGGCGTGCGCGCGTTCACGCGCCGCCGCCGCATCGACGCCGACATCGCCGTCGTCTGCGCCGGGCCCTGGTCGCTGCCGCTGCTCGTGCCGCTCGGCCTGCGCCTGCCGCTCCAGGCCGGGCTCGCCCAGGTCACGTCGTTCCGCAGCCTGCACGCCGGCTGGGAGGCGCGGCCGGGGCTGATGGAGCGCACCCGCGGCCCGGGCATCTACGGCATGCCCGAGTCGGGGAAGGGCTTCAAGCTCGGCTGGGCGACGATCAACCCGATGACGTTCTGGAAGTCGTCCAAGGTGCGGCCGTACGACCGCGAGAACGAGCTCGCCCTCGTCGAGCGCGTGCGCGAGGACTTTCCCGGCTTCGACCCGACGCCGCTGCACCACGAGGCCGGGCCGATCACGCTCGTGCCCGACGAGCTGTTCGTGATCGACCGCCGCGGGCCCGTCGTGGTCGGCGCCGCGTGCATCGGGCACGCCTTCAAGTTCTCGCCCCTGCTCGGCGAGCTGCTCGCCGACCTCGCCGAGGAGCGGCCGCTCCCGGCGGATGCCCGGCGCTTCCGGCTCGACCGCCCGACGCTCGCTCCCGAGCGCCGCAGCGGGCGCGTCGCCGTCGGCGCCTGAAGCCCGCGCACGACCGTTCGCCCGCGGGATACAGTCGGCCCTCACCGCGAGAGGGGGGTCTATGGCTCAGCAAGATGGCGGGCGTCTCGGCAAGGGGAATCTCTCCCTTCCGGACGTCGTCGCCCAGTCGGTCGGCTACATGGGGCCGGTCTTCTCCGGCACGTTCTTCATTCCGGCGATCGTCGGACTCGGCTTCGCGGGCAAGGGCGCGGGCATCGCGAGCCCGTTCGCGATCCTGCTCACGGCCATCGGCATGCTCGCCCTGGCCTGGATCATCTCGCGCTTCGCCAAGCGCATCCATTCGCCGGGCGCGCTCTACGACTACGTGGGCGAGGGCTTCGGCAAGCCCATCGGTCTCTTCGCCGGCTGGGTGTACTACGGCGGCGCGCTCATGCTCACGCTCGCGATCGGCCTCGCCTTCGGCGGCTTCGTGAGCCTCACGCTGCTCACCGTCCACGACGTCCACATCAACTGGATCTGGTTCACGCTCGCGTTCTGGGTCGTGGCCTGGGCGGTCTCGTGGCTCGGCGTGCAGATCTCGACGCGCGCGCAGCTGCTGCTGGCGGTCGTCTCGGTCGCCGTCATCTTCGCGTGGTCGGTCTACGTGATCCTCAAGGGCGGCAGCAACGGCTTCTCGCTGCGGCCGTTCAACCCCGGGGAGTCCAACTTCACCGGCATCACGTACGGCATCGTCTACGCCGGGCTGATCTTCGTCGGCTTCGAATCGGCGGCCAACCTGGCCGAGGAGACGGCCGAGCCCAAGCGCAACATCCCGCGCGCGATCTTCTTCAGCGTGGCGGCGGCGGGCGTCTTCTACGTCATCCTCTCGTGGGCGCTGCTGCTCGCATTCGGCATGGACATCGGCGCGCTGCTGAAGAGCTTCCCGCCGCTCTACGGCGCGACCGCCAATCCCGACTTCGGCGGCAGCACCTTCAGCGAGATCGTGCAGTGGCTCGTCGTCATCGACATCGCGGCGGTCGGCCTGGGCACGGCGACCGGCACGACGCGCGGCGTCTTCGCGCTCGCGCGTGACAAGCACCTCCCGAGCACGCTCGCGGCGGTGCACCACCGCTTCAAGACGCCGCACGTGGCCGCCAGCGCGATCGCCATCGCCGCCATCGCGATGGCGCTGATCGTGCGCTTCAGCAGCGGCCTCGCGCCGGGCACGCCGCAGGACCCGCCGGGCCACTGGTTCCCGTTCTTCCAGTTCGGCGCGACGATCGGCGCGTTCCTGCTCTTCGGCGTCTACCTCCTGATCGCGCTGACGGGGTTCAAGGGGCAGCCGGGCGAGAATCGCGGAGGCCTCGCGCTGGCCGGCGTCCTCGCCGGCGCGACCGCGATCGCGGCGCTCTACGGCGTCGTCTACAAGGCGCCGGCGATCTACTGGTTCGACAAGATCTGGTGGCTCGCGCTGATCTGGGTCGTGATCGGCATCGGCGTCGTGGCGCTCGCGAAGTCGCGCGGCAACCTCGAGCCGCACGCGAAGATCGCCGACTAGTCGAGCGTGCACGATTGGGGTCAGACCCCAATCGTGCACGCGGCGATCCCTTTGCCCGGGAGGACGTGACGTGCACGATTGGGGTCTGACCCCAATCGTGCACGTCAGCCGCAGAAGCGCATCGCCGTCAGCGCGATGCGTTGCGCGCAGGCCACGAGGTCGGCGATCGGCACGTACTCGTCCACCGTGTGGGCGCGGTGGACGTCGCCCGGGCCGAAGCAGACGGCCGGAATGCCGGCCTCGACCGTCAGCGTGGCGCCGTCGTGCCAGTTGTCGAGCCCGCCGAGCTCCTGGATCTGGCCGAGGTCGCCGCCGGCTGCGAGCAGGGCCTGCACGATCGGGTCGTCGGCCGCGACCTCCGCGGGCGGCACGCCGCCGGTGCCCCAGGCGATCTCGGGCGGGTGCTCGCGCAGCCAGGGATCGCCGGCGGCGGCCTCCGCGATCCAGCCGGCGAACTCGCGCTCGACGAGAGCGCCGTAGCCCGCCTCGTCGGCGCGGTCGGGGAGGTACTCGATGTGGCACTCGAGCGTGCACGCCGCGGGGTAGGAGACGAGCCATTCGCCGCCGCCGATGATCGTCGGCACGCAGTCGCCGGCCGAGAGGTACGGGTGCGCGGGGCGCTCTGCCCAGTGCTCGCGCAGGCGGCGTACCGCGTCGAGCACGACCGCCATCTTCTCGATCGCGTTGACCGCGCCGCCCTGCTCGGGCGGGAGCTGGTGGATGCCCGCGTGCCCGGCGCGCCCGCGCACGGTGATGCGCGGCAGCAGACTGCCGCGGCAGGCGACCCACACGACGAGCCCGCTCGGCTCCGGCACGATCGCCGCGTCGGCTGCGAGCGTGCGGGCGGCGAACAGGCCGCCTGCGCCGGTCGACTCCTCCTCGGTCACGGTGTTGACGATCAGGTCGCCCGCGAGCGGGACGCCCAGCTCGGCGAGCGCGCACGCGGCCAGCACCATGCTCGCGACCCCGCCCTTCATGTCGCAGGCGCCACGGCCGTAGAGCCGCCCGTCGCGGACCACGGCGGCGAACGGATCGGGTTGCGACCAGTCGGCGCGCGGCTCGGCGTCGACGACGTCGACGTGGCCGTTGAGCAGCAGCGCCCGTCCTCCGCCGCTGCCGCGGAAGCGCGCGACGAGTTGCGGGCGGCCCTCGAACGTGAGCTCCTCGGGCACCATCGGGTGCGGCCGCAATGCGGCGGCGTCGGGCTCGTGCAGCTCGACCTCGGCGCCGTGGGCCTCGAGCAGCGCCGCCAGGTGCTCCTGCAGCTGGCGCTCCTGGCGCCGCGGCGAACCGGGCGTGTGCGTGACCGTGTCGAAGCCGACGAGCGCGCTCGTGAGCGTCACGAGGTCGTCGCGGCGCGCGGCGACGGCATCGGCGACGCGGCGCTCCTGGGGCGTCAGCTGCATGACAGCGATACGGTAGCCCGCGTGAGCGTCAGCTTCGCCGGACACGAGCTGCACTCGCCGCGACTCGAGCTCGACGAGGCGCGGACCCTGGCGCGCGGGCGCTTCGGCGTCGACGGCGCCGTGACCGCGCTCGGCTCGCACCAGGACCAGAACGTCCTCGTGGACTCCGCCGCCGGCCGCTTCGTGCTCAAGATCGCGAACGCCGCGTTCGGCGAGGCCGAGCTCGACCTGCAGAACCGCGCCATGGTGCATCTCGCCGAGCGCCTGCCGCTCGAGGTGCCGCGGCCCTGCGCCGCACTCGACGGCAGCGAGATCGCCGCCGTCGAGCGCGACGGCGCGACCTACCTGGTGCGCCTGGTGACGTTCATCGAGGGCGAGCCGCTGATCGACGCCGGGCATCTGGCCGCGCCGGTGTTGTTCGCGCTCGGCCGCGCGGCGGGCCAGGTCGCGGCCGCTCTGGAGGCGTTCGAGCACGCCGCCGCCGACCGCGCGATGCAGTGGGATCCCCGCCACGTGGGAGCCGTCGTCGAGGCGCTCGCGCCGCACGTCGAGGATCCGCGCCGCCGCGCGCTCGTGCGCGAGGTCGCGGCTTCCGCGGCCGCCGCCGTCGCTCGCCTCGAGCCGCAGCTGCGGCGCCAGATCGTGCACTGCGACGTCACGGACTGGAACGTCATCGGCCGCCGTGACCTCGCCGGCCGCCCGATGCCGTGCGGCGTCATCGACTTCGGCGACATCACGCGCTCGCTGCGCGTGTGCGAGCTCGCCGTGGCGGCCTCGATCGCGTTCGGGCACGACCCCGACGAGCCCATCGGCGCGGCGGCCGAGATCGTGCGCGGCTTCGATGCCGCCTGTCCGCTCGACGACGCCGAGCTGGCGGCGCTGCCGCACCTGATCGCCGCGCGTGCCGCGATCGTCGCCGTCGGCACCGAGCAGCAGGCGGTGCTCGAGCCGCACAACGCCTACGCCCAGCGCGTGCGGGCGGGGGACTGGGCGATCTGCGAGACGGCCGCCGCGGTGCCGCTCGCGCTCGCGGAGGCCGCGTTCCGGCTCGCGTGCGGGCGCAGCGCGGCGGGGCTCTCGCCGCGCGTGCCCGGGGGCGCCTGGCCGCTCCCGGGAATCGCGCCGGGTGCGGAGACCGACCTCTCGCCGTCGGCGCTCGACCCGGAGCCCGGCAGCGGCGCGATCGGGGCCCACGGCGAGGCGCGGCTGCACGCGGCGCGCGAGCTCGCCGGCGACGAGCCGGCCACGATCCACCTCGGCCTCGATGTCTTCGCGCCGGAGGGGCACGAGGTGCTGGCCCCGCTGGCGGGCCGCGTCGAGCTCGCCCGCGAGGACGAGCTCGTGCTCGCCGCCGACGGCCTCGACGTGCGGCTGGCCGGGCTCGCGCCCGCCGTGCGGGCCGGCGACGCGATCGCAGAGGGCGCGGTGGTGGGGCACCTGCGCGCCGGCGCGGCACTGCCGCCGCACCTGCACGTGCAGGTCGCGCGGCCGGGTCTGCCGGGGCTCCCGGGCCTCGCCTCCCCCTCGCTCGGCGGCGCGTGGCTCGCGCTCTGCCCGCACCCCGGGCCGCTGCTCGGCCTGCCCGCCCGCCAGCACCCGGCGGCCGCGTTGCTCGCGCGCCGGCGCGCCGTCATCCCGCAGGCCCAGCCGCTCTACTACCAGTCGCCGCCGGAGATGGTGCGCGGACGCCGGCAGTACCTCTACGACGCGCACGCCCGCGCGTACCTCGACTGCGTCAACAACGTGGCGGTGGCCGGCCACAGCCACCCGCGCATCACGGCCGCTGCCACCCGCCAGCTGCGCCTGCTCAACACGAACTCGCGCTTCCTCTACGAGAGCATGCCGCGCTTCGCCGAGCGCCTGGCCGCGCTGCTGCCGGCGCCGCTCGAGCGCGTCTTCCTCGTCTCGACGGGATCCGAGGCGAACGACCTCGCGCTGCGCCTCGCGCGCGCCGCGACCGGGCGCCGCGACGTGCTCTGCATCCGCGACGCCTACCACGGCTGGACGACCGCCACGTACGAGGTGTCGACGAGCTCGGTCGACAATCCCATGGGCGCGCAGGCGCAGCCGGAGTACGTGCACGCAGTGCCCTCGCCCGACACCTATCGCGGCCCGATCGGTGCCGGCGAGCCCGATGCGGGCGCCCGCTACGCCGGCGCGCTGCGCGATGCGATCGCGGGCCTGGGCGCGCGGGGCCGCGCGCCCGCGGCGTTCATCTGCGAGGCGCTCTACGGCAACGCCGGCGGCATCGTCCTTCCCGACGGCTACCTGGAGGCCGCGTACGCGCACGTGCGCGCGGCGGGAGGGATCTGCATCGCCGACGAGGTGCAGGTCGGCTACGGGCGGCTGGGAGCGCATTTCTGGGGTTTCGAGCAGCAGGGCGTGGTGCCGGACATCGTCACCGTCGCCAAGGCGACCGGCAACGGGCATCCGGTCGCGGCCGTCATCACGACGACCGCCATCGCCGCCGCGCTGGAGGGCCAGGGCGGCTTCTTCGCCTCGGTCGGAGGCGGCGCGGTTTCGTGCGAGATCGGCCTGGCGGTGCTCGACGTGATCGAGGAGGAGGGCCTGCAGGAGAACGCGCTGCACGTCGGCGGGGCGCTGCGCGCGGGGCTCGAGGAGCTCGTCGCACGGCACCCGATCGCCGGCGCGGCGCACGGCATGGGCCTCTATCTCGGACTCGACCTCGTACGGGATCGCGAGACCAGGGAGCCGGCGCGCGAGGAGGCGTACGCGATCTGCGAGCGGCTGCGCGAGCGCGGCGCGATCGTCCAGCCGACCGGAGACGGCGAGAACGTGCTCAAGCTCAAGCCGCCGCTCGTGATCGAGCGGCGCGACGTGGACTGGCTGCTCGAGACGCTCGACGGCGTCCTCGCGCGCGGGTGGTGAGGCACCCCTCGCGCTTGGAAACATTGTCTCAGTGGTGACACACTGCCCACGTGCCTGCACGGGCCTCGGACGAGCTCTACGTGCGGTTGCCACCGGAGGAGGTGCGCGAGCACGTCCATCTCTGGCTTCTGGCGCCCGAGCGCGAGCTGCCCGAGGTCGTGATCACGACCCGCCACGGCCGCACGCTGGTCGAGCCCGGGGCGCTCGCGCGCCGGCTCGGCGGGCGTGCCCAGGTCGTGCTCGTCGAGACCGGCGAGGCCACCTACGCGCTGCGCGACGTCCTCGGCGACGACCTCGCGGTCTGGGGCGGGGCCGCGCGCGTCTACTACCCCGGCTTCGCGCTCACCGACCGGGGCTCCCAGCACCCGCGCATCTACGCGTTCGAGGGGCGCGAAAGCGAGGCCGAGCGCGGTCTCCTGGCCGCGCTCGGGATCGAGGATGCGCACGCCGAGGATCGCTACGCGGTCGGCGAGGACGTCGAGGGCGAGGTCGTCTCGCTGGATGCGCGCACGGCCACGCTCGCCCTGCCGGAAGGCTGCGCGCGCGTGCGCGCGGGCGACCTCGCGCGCGGCTTCGTGCATTCGTGCCACGACGTGCTGCGCATCGGCCAGCGCGTGCGGGCGCGCGTGCGGGAGCTCGCGCCCGACGGCACGCCGTGGCTCGACCTGCAGCCGTTCCAGGCCGACGAGCTGGCGACGATCGCCGAGCAGGCCGGGCCCGGCGACGTGGTGCGCGTGCGCGTGCGGCGGCGCAGCAACAACGGCTACCAGGTGGAGCTCCTGCCGGGCGCCGATGCGTTCGTGCCGCTGCAGCACTGCCCGCCCGAGATCGAGGCCGAGCGCGACGACGTGCTGGCTGCGCGCATCGTGCGCCTCGACGTCGCCGACCGCCGCATCGTCGTCTCGCTCGCAGACGCTCCCGCGAGCGCCGACGGCGCCCGGCCGCTGCGGCTCTATCCCGACGGGCCGGTGTTCCTCGCGAGCGACGATCTGGCTGCCGACCGCGCGGCCAGCGAGCTCGATCGCAGCGCCGGGGAGCTCACCGACGTGCGCGCCCGCCTCGAGGCTGCACAGGCCGAGGCCGACGCCCTGCGCGCCGAGCGCGACCGGCTGGCCGAGGAGCTCCGCGACGAGCGGCTGCGCGCACGCGCGCTCGCGGCCGACCTGCGCAGCACGGCCGAGGGCGGCACGGACCTCGACGCGCTGTTGCGCGCGGAGGCGCTCGCCGATGCGGATGCGTTCCTGGCCTGGCTCGGCGTCGCCCACGCGAAGCTGCACGACCCGCCCGAGCGGGCGCGCTACCCGCTGCGCCGGGTCGTCGTCGGGTCGCACTTCCTGGCCTCGCTGCGCGAGCTCCAGGGCGTGTCCCTGCACCGCGTGCTCGACGCCTGCGTGCACGTCGCGACCGGCCGCGCCACCGAGATCCCCGGGCTCGAGCTCCACCCGCTGCGCGCCGGCGCCGGCGGCACCGAGCAGCGCCAGCGTGCCGACGGCGCGCGCGCCTGGCGCTGCGCCCTGCAGGTGCACGCCCCCTCGGCCCGCCGCCTGCACTTCTGGCGGCTCGAGGGCGACGGCGTCGAGCTCGACCGCGTCGGCACCCACGACGCCGACATCTGACCCGCGCGCTAGCCGGCGAGCGCGAGCAGCGCGCGGGCGCGCTCGAGCGCGCCCTTCTCGTCGGCGAGCTTGCGCTCCAGCGCGCGCGCCTCGGCGGCGCGCGAGCGGCCGCCGACCTTCGCCTCTGCCAGGCGCTGCTCGACCTCGGCCACGCGCTCCTCGTGCTTGCGGAGGGCGACCGTGAGCGGGCTGACCGGCGGCTGCGGCGGCTGCTGCGGCGCGGCCGACGATCCGCGCGAGGGTCCGCGCGAGCCGGAGCCGTCGCGCCGGCCGGCAGAGCCGCCGCCCTCGCGACGGCGCGGCGGCCGCGCCGCGCGGAGCTGCGTGAGCACCTGATCGCGTGCCGCGCGGAACGCCTGCCACAGCTCCTCGTCATCGGCGCGGCCGGCGCTGCCCGCGGCCTTCCACTCTTCCATCTGGCGCGCCAGCTCGGGCTCGGCCGCGGCGGCGTCGAAGGGCTCGATGAGCGCCTGGGTCTGCTCGATCAGCGCGCGCTTGGCCGCCCGCGCCCCGCCGCGCTGGCGGTCGCGCTCGGCCGCCATCGAGCGGCGGCGGTCGAAGGCCGCGCGCCGGCTGGCCGAGAAGCGCTCCCAGAGCGCCTGCTCCTGGTCGCGGCCCGCGTGCCCGGCGGCCTTCCACTCGGTCATCAGCCGCTCGAGCGCATCGCCGATCGCGCGCCCGTCGTCGATGCCCGCGAGCGCCTCGGACTCGGCGATCAGCGCCTCCTTGCGCTCGACCGTCGCGCTGCGCTCGCGCGCGCGCTCGGCGTACGCGCGGTTGCGCTGCTCGTAGAACGCCTCGCGCGCCGCCGCAAACCGCCGCCACAGCTCGCGGTCGCGCATCTGGCCGGCCGACGGCGCCGACTTCCAGCGCTCGAGCAGGTCGCGGAACCCCTGGGCCGACTCGGCGTAGCGCGTCGAGGCGGCCAGCCGCTCGGCCTCCTCGGCGATCGCCGTGCGCAGCACCTCGGCGAGCGCGCGCTCGTCCTCGCCCGAGAGCACGACCTGCTCGGGCATCTCGCTCGAGGGGGTCTCCTCGCCGGCGCTCTCGTCATCCGCGGGCGTCCCGGCGGCCTCGGCCTCGGGCGCGGCGGTGGCCTCGGCCTCGGCCACAGGATCCTCAGCCGGCGCCTCCTCGGCGACAGCGGCCTCGGGCTCCGCGGCAAGCTCGGCGACGGGGTCATCGGCCGGCGCCTGCTCGGCCGCAGCGACCTCGGGCTGCGGCTCCGCGGGGACCTCGGCGGCGGGCTCCTCGACCGCGACGTCCTCGGCCGCAACGGCCTCGGGCTGCGGCTCGGCGGGCTCCTCGGCAGCGGGCTCCTCGGCGAGGGCGTCGTCGACCGGACCGGTTTCGGTCTCGGCCTGCTCGGCCTCGGGCGCCTTCTCGGCGACCGGATCCTCGGCGGCGCCGGGCTCCTCGCTCACCGGCTCCTCGGCCTGGGCGTTGCCGCCATTCAGACCGGGCTCGATCACGGGTGCGTCCGGCGTCTCCTCGGCGGGCGACTCCATGCTCACAGGCGAACCCTAGATGATCGGTTCGAACCTCTGATTCGGGCAGCCGCTAGCATCGGCCTCGATGCCGTAGGCCACCGGGGAGCTCGAGCCATGCACGCAGAGAGCAGCGCGACCACGTCCTGGCAGGGAACGCTCGCCCGCGGGTCGGGCCAGACGACGCTCGCGAGCGGCGCTGCGGGGCCACTCGAGGTGAGCTGGGCACGGCGCACCGAGCGCGCTGCGGGCACCACCAGCCCCGAGGAGCTGATCGCCGCGGCGCATGCCAGCTGCTACGCGATGGCGTTCTCGCACGAGCTCGCCGAGGCGGGCGCCACGCCCGAGCATCTCGACGTCTCGGCGACCGCGACGTTCGAGATCGTCGACGGCGCGCCGACCATCTCGCGCATCGCACTGACCGTGCGCGGGGCCGCGGGCGGCATCGACGCGGAGGGCTTCGCCCGGGTCGCGGCGGCTGCGAAGGACGGCTGCCCGGTCTCGCGCGCGCTCGCGGGCAACGTCGAGATCACGCTCGACGCCGCGCTCGCGTAGCCCGATCGCCGCGACGGCGATCGGCGGACGCGGCGTCACTCCGCGCGCAGCGTCCAGCGGCGCGTGAGCGCCTGGATCGCGCGCCAGTGGCGGCGGCGCACCATCGGCCGGAAGATCGTGAACCACGTCATCATCCCGGCCGGGATCAGGAACAGCAGCGTGACCGGGCTCGTGAGCCCGACCGCGACGCAGATCAGCGCGAAGCCGCCGATCCCGATCCAGCCGAGGCGCCGGTAGTTGCGGTCGAGCAGGCGGATCTTCTCGTAGTCCTCGGCCGGCACCTGCTTGGTCGACCACGCCTTGCCGCACGCGCACACGTACGACTCGCCGTAGTCGAGCTTGCGCTGCTCGCCGCAGTCGCACGTGATCGTGATCTTGGGGGAGCTGCGGCGCACGGTGGTTGCATCCTGACAGGCCGGCGGGAGCGATGTCCCGCCGGCCTTCAGGCTCCTCTCAGACCGCGGAGGACTTCTCCTCGGCCGGCGTCGCCGGAGCGGGGAGGCTCCAGCGCAGCTTTCCCTTGTCCTCGACCACGACGCGGTAGATGTACAGCGCGACCGAGATGACGAGCACGATCAGGCCCCACCAGAAGACCTGGCTGCCGCCCGCGTAGCCGGTCAGGTTGAACGAGATCGAGCCGACGACGAGGTACACGATGTCGAGCACGAGGCAGAGCACCGCGAGCGCCGACCAGACCGGCCCGAGGCGGATCGGCCGCGGCCAGCCCGGCCGGTCCTTGCGGAGCAGCAGGAATCCCGAGATCGCGAAGATGTGCGCGATCACGTAGCCGAAGTTCGAGACGGCGAGGATCTTGAGGTAGCCGCCTCCGGCCAGCGCCCCGATCGCGATGAACAGCAGCACGAGGTTGAGCACCGCGTCCAGCGTCATGGCGTTGCCGGGCACGTTGTTGCGGTTGAGCTTGCCCAGCCAGCGGATCGTCATGCCGTCCTGGGAGATCCCGTAGAGGGCGCGCGAGCCGTCCATGGTGGCCGTGTTCATCGAGAGCACGATGCCGGCGCAGAGCATGATCACGAGGATGTCGGCCATCGTGCCGCCGAGCAGCTTCGAGAACGTGTCGCCGTAGAACGTCAGCGTGTTGTTGATCGTGACGTTCTTGTCGCCGAACGTGCCGAGGGCGCCGATCGGCAGGAGCGCGTAGACGAACACGCCGAACACGGCCGCCGCGCGCAGCGCCTTGGCCGTGTCGCGCTCCGGGTCGTGGTACTCGGGTGCGAACGACGCGCAGCACTCGAACCCGTACGACGACCAGCACATCAGGTAGAGCCACGTGATCACGAGGCGCCAGCCGTCGTTGTAGATCAGCGAGTCGCCCGAGCCCTTCGTCTCGTAGGTGCTGAAGTTGCCGAAGTCGATGAAGTTGTGCAGGTGGCCCGAGCTCCAGTCGCCCGTCACGTACGGGATGACGATCAGGACGAAGAGCGGGAAGAGCAGGAGGCCGCCCGTCACGTAGCCGGTCCAGACCGCGGGCCGGACGCCCCAGACGTTGGCCGCCCAGATCACGAGGATCGCGAGCGCGCCGATCAGGATCGCGGGGCTGGAATAGAAGTTGACGATGCCCCAGTCCTGGTTCGTGTTGCCGAACGTGCTGGTGGAGAAGAAGCGGGCCTGCAGGAGATAGCCGACGATGGCGCCGTTGAGCGACAGCACGACCGACCAGCCGAGCCAGTAGCCGACGGCGGCGATCGGGCCGACGAACGACGTGTAGCGCTTCCAGGCCTCGTGCGCGTAGACCGCGACGCCGCCGGAGAGCTTGGGGAACATCGCCGCGACTTCCGCGTAGATGTTGTTGTGGAGGGCACCGATGAGGACGGAGAAGGTCCAGACCATGGTCGCGCCCCAGCCTCCGAGGCTGACCACGGAACCGCCGAGAGCGGTGAGCAGGAAGCTCGGATTCGCGAGCGCGACGACGAAGCCGTCGAACCAGCTCATCGCCTTGATCAGCTCTCGGTCATCGACCGAAGCTACTGCCATGACCACCTCCCTCGTGTCCGGGTACCGGGAGTGCGTATGCAATAGCGCGGAGAGCCCGGCGTCAAGGGTACGGCCGCCAGACCCCCAAGCCGCCCCGGCGGTGCGACACCCACCGCCGCCGCGCGCTGCTATGCTCCGCCGGCGGGCGCCGCCCTAGGACGCCTGAACGAGCGCGCTCTCGAGGCGGCGTAGCTCAGTTGGTTAGAGCAGCGGAATCATAATCCGCGTGTCGTAGGTTCGAGTCCTACCGCCGCTATCACCGCCTCATGGCGGCTTGCCCGAACTTTCTAGCGAGGAACCATGGCCTCCGACGTCCGAATCGCTGTCACGCTCGCCTGCACGGAGTGCAAGCGGCGTAACTACCAGAGCAACAAGTCCAAGCGCAACGATCCCGAGCGGATCGAGCTGCGCAAGTACTGCCGCTGGTGCGGCAAGCACACCGCGCACCGCGAGACCCGCTAGTCGTGGCGGATGGGGATCGCAAGGACGAGCGGTCCGGTGAGCGCTCGCGGACGCCGGCGCAGTCGCGCCGGGCGTCGCGCCGCGAGCGCGTCGCTCAGGCGCGCGCTCAGAAGGCACCGCCCAAGAGCCAGGGCGGGGAGCGCGCTGCCCGCTCCGGGATCGGCCAGTTCGTGCGAGAGTGCTCTGCGGAGCTGCGCAAGGTGCAGTGGCCGACGCGCGCGCAGCTCTGGCAGGCGACCGGCGTCGTGATCGTCGTCTGCATCGTGATCGGGGTCTACATCGCGGCCCTCGATGCCGTGCTTTTCCGCGCGTCGCGCTGGCTGATCGACCAGTACGCGTCCCACTGAGATGATCGCTGAGAGCTGCTGATGTTCCACTGGTATGTCATAAACACGTATTCGGGCCACGAGAACAAGGTCCGCCAGAACCTGCTGCACCGCGTCGAGACGATGGGGCAGCAGCAGAAGATCCGCCGCGTCGTCGTGCCGACCGAGCAGGTCGTCGAGACGAAGGACGGCCAGAAGGTGCAGGTCGAGAAGCGCACCCTGCCGGGCTACGTGCTCGTGCACATGGAGCTCGACGACGACTCCTGGCACGTCGTCAAGAACACGCCGGGCGTCACGGGCTTCGTCGGTGCGCAGAAGCCGGTCGCGCTCTCCAAGGGCGAGGTCGACCGGATCCTGCACGTCGCGACGCTCGAGCAGAAGCCGCGCCCGACCGCCGAGTTCTCGCTCGGCGAGACCGTCAAGGTGATCTCGGGCCCGCTTGCCGACTTCGACGGCGAGATCATCGAGGTGAACGCCGAGGCCGGCCGTCTCAAGGTGGCCGTCTCGATCTTCGAGCGCAGCGTCCCGGTGGACCTGACGTTCGACCAGGTCAAGCGGCTCGACTGACTGAGCTACGCTGCCTGACGCACGACCGCGCCGCGTAACCCGCGCGGCGCCTGTGGGAGCCCGCGCCGCGGGCGCCTGACCACGGAAGGAAGTGGGACATGGCCAAGAAGGTCATGACGATCGTGAAGCTCCAGATCCCGGCCGGGCAGGCGAATCCCGCCCCGCCCGTCGGACCTGCGCTGGGCCAGCACGGCGTCAACATCATGGAGTTCTGCAAGGCGTTCAACGCCTCGACCTCGGCGTCCATCCCCGGGCGCATCACGCCGGTCGAGATCACCATCTTCGAGGACCGCTCGTTCACGTTCATCACGAAGACGCCCCCGGCGGCCGTGCTGATCAAGGAGCAGATCAACCTCGAGAAAGGCTCCGGCGAGCCGAACCGCACCAAGGTCGGCAAGCTCACGCAGGCGCAGCTGCGCGAGATCGCGGAGACGAAGATGCCCGACCTCAACGCCAACGACGTCGAGGCGGCCATGAACATCATCGCGGGCACCGCCCGCTCGATGGGCGTGGAGGTGGAGGCCTGATGGCCGGCAAGAAGCTCAAGTCCGCCAAGGCCCAGGTCGACCGGCTGCGCCTCTACCAGCCGCTCGAGGCCGTCCGCCTGCTCAAGTCGTTCGAGACCGCCAAGTTCGACGAGGCCGTCGAGGCGCACTTCCGCCTCGGGCTGAACGTGCGCCACGCCGACCAGCAGTTGCGCGGCTCGCTCATGCTGCCGCACGGCACCGGCCGCACGAAGACGGTCGCCGTGTTCGCCCAGGGCGAGCACGCGCGCGCAGCCGAGGAGGCGGGCGCCGACTTCGTGGGCGCCGACGACCTCGCGACGCGCGTGCAGGAGGGCTGGACCGACTTCGACGTCGCGCTCGCGACGCCCGACATGATGGCCGTCGTCGGCCGCCTCGGCCGCGTGCTCGGGCCGCAGGGCAAGATGCCCAACCCGCGCAGCGGCACGATCACGTTCGAGATCGCGAAGGCGGTCGAGGAGATCAAGGCCGGCAAGATCGAGTACCGCACCGAGAACCGCGCGGGCCTCGTGCACGTCGTGATCGGGCGCAAGTCCTTCGAGGTCGAGCAGCTGGTCGAGAACTACGCGGTCGTGCTGGAGGAGATCCTGCGCGTCAAGCCGGCCTCCGCCAAGGGCCGCTACATCTTCTCGATCGCGATCGCCTCGACCATGGGCCCCGGCATCAAGGTCGACCCCTCGCGCACGCGCGACCTGCTCGAGGAGCGCAGCGAGTCGGAGCCGGTACTGGCATAAGGCGGGCGCTAAGCAGCTAGCCTGCCGTTCGTACGATCACATCAGCCCCACGCCGTAGACAGCCGGCAGCCCCTGCGGGGGCAGAAGCCCGGCCGAGGTGGAGAGAGCGCACGCTGCGGAGCACGCCTTCGCTCGTCGCCGTCCACCGTTCGCCTGGTGGGCGAGAGATGAGCGAGAGGAGGTGGAAATGCTCAAGCAGCGCAAGGAAGAGATCGTCAGCTCGCTCACGCAAGAGCTCGGCGGGGTGACGGCGATGATCGTCGCCGACCCGACCGGCCTGACCGTGGCCGAGATGAAGGAGCTGCGCAACCGGCTGCGCCCGAGCGGCGCCGAGTTCCGCGTCGCCAAGAACACGCTCGCGCGCATCGCCGCGCGCGAGGCGGGGCGCGAGGAGCTCGTGTCCCTGCTCGTGGGTCCGACGGCGATCACGCTCGTGCCCGGCGATCCCGCGGCGGCGGCCAAGACGCTGTCCGACTTCGGGCGCACGTCGCGCAAGCTCGAGCTGCGCGGCGCATACCTGGACGGCGAGACGCTCGGTGCCGACAGCGTCAAGCAGCTCGCGACCCTGCCGTCGCGCGAACAGCTGCTGACGAACCTCGTGACCGGCCTCGTGTCGCCGATCAGCGGGCTCGCCAACGTGCTTGCACAGCTGCCGCGCGGCCTCGTGGTCGCACTCGACCAGGTCCGGCAGCAGAAGGAGGCGGCCGCCTAGGCCGCTCGCATCCCGAGATGAACCGCGGCGCAGACAGCGCCGCCCGTGAAAGGACGAACGATGGCGACGATGACCGTCGAGAAGTGGATCGAAGAGATCAAGGGCATGAGCGTCCTCGATCTGTCCAACCTGGTGAAGGCGCTCGAGGAGGAGTTCGGCGTGTCCGCCGCTGCAGCCCCGGTGGCGGTCGCCGCTGCTCCGGGCGGCGGTGGCGGCGGTGAGGCGGCCGAGGAGGAGAAGACCGACTTCGACGTCGTCCTGACGGCGGCCGGTGCCTCCAAGATCCAGGTGATCAAGGTCGTCAAGGCAGCAACGGGCCTGGGCCTCAAGGAGGCCAAGGATCTCGTCGACGGCGCACCGCAGGCGATCAAGTCGGGCGTGCCGCGCGACGAGGCCGACAAGCTCAAGGCCGAGCTCGAAGAGGCCGGAGCGACCGTCGAGGTCAAGTAGCGCACGCACGGTCGGGGTCTGACCCCGATCGTGCGCGGCGGCTGCACGATCGGGGTCTGACCCCAGATCGTGCGACCCTTGCGTGCGCTTCCCGGAGCCGATGGCGCGCCCGCCGCACCCCGCGCTCGCCGGCGCCAAGGCCCGGCTCGACCGGCTCGAGCTCTACCCGCGGCCGGTGCGGCTCGCGGGCGTGCACCTCGTGGCGGCGCCCTGGCTGTTCCGGCTGCCGTGGCTGCGCCGCTTCGACGGCTACGCCACGCACCGCGTGATCTTCGTGCGCGCAGCCGGGCTGCGCGACGACGGCGACCTCGTCACGCACGAGCTCTGCCACGTCTGGCAGATGCAGCACCACCCGCTGCGCATGCCGCTCTCGTACCTGCGCGGCTACGCGGCCAACCGCTATGAGCTCGAGGCGCGGGGCGCCGTCGAGCGAACTACGGCTTCTTGACGCTCGAGGCCGCGGCCGCCGTGTCCTTGATCGTGAGCGGCGTGATCAGGTAGACGGGTGTGGGCGGGCTGTCGCTGGTGGCGGTGACCTCGTAGTGGAAGATCCACGGATCCGTCGTCTTGGCGATGTTGAGCGCCTCCTCGGAGTTCGGATCGCCGGCGCGCTTGATCACCCCGATCGCGTCCACGAGCTTCTTCGGGTCCTTGTCCTCGCTGCGCGAGAGCACGAGCATGCGCGCCTTCTGGCCCTTGATCACGGCGGGCAGGAGGACGGCGACGTTCTGCACCTCGGGGACGTAGTGGAAGGTCGTGAGCGCGAGCTCGTAGGCCATGCGCCGCGTCAGCGCGCCGGAGGTGTTGGGCGCGATCTTCTTCTGGTCGATGGCGCAGTTGCCCTTGGTCGTCGTGCCGCAGATCTGGTACTCGACCGAGTTGCCCTCGAAGAACTTGTAGCCGCCCGTGGCCTTGCTGTCGGGCTTCACGAGCACGGCCGGGTCGCTGCCCACCGAGAGCGGGCCGCCGCGGATCGTCGAGATCTCCTTGCCGTCGGGGCCGAGGTAGACGCCCTGCACGTGGCGCGCGATGTCGCGCACCATCGACTCGGGCGTGCTCGGGAGCGGCGCGTACGTCGACCACGGCGGGGGCTTGACGACCTTGCGCGTGATCATGTGGACGCCGATCGCGGCGCCGCTCGCGAGCAGCACGACGAGCACGGCGTAGAGGGCGGCGAAGCGCCGCTGATGCACCTTCGGCGCCGCCGGCGGCGGCACCGCCTCGTTCGTCACAGGCGCGGCCACGTGCGCTCCTCCAGGTAGTCGACGACCGCGGGCTTCAGATGCAGCGAGTTGAGGAGCTCGGTCACCTCGTCGCCGTTCAGCTCACGCCGCTCCACGAGGATGTCGGCGACCTGCCTGATCGCGTCGCGGTTCTGTTCCGTGAACTTGTAGGCCACGAGATACGCCTGGCCGACGAGGCGCGCCGCGAGGGCGCGCTTGTCGGGCCGCCCGAGGGCCTGCGCGTAGTGATCGCTGAGGGAGGCCACGGCCAGGAGCTTGCCTCCGGTGTCCTCGAGGTAGTCGTTGAGCTTCTTGCGCGCCGCGGTCTCTTCGGTCTGCGTCATGGTCTCCGGCATCGGCAGCCGTTCCGGTGCCATGCCGTAGTGGCCGACCATGCGCGCGGCGAGGCTCGCGATGCCCTGCATGTCGCCGCCCACGCCCTCGGTGTTCTCGCCGTAGAAGACGTGCTCGGCCGTGACCGACCCCATGCCGATCAGCAGGTACTTGAAGAGCTCGGAGCGGAAGTACACGGAGCGGTCGTCCTTCTCACGCCACGCGTAGTGGCCGCCCGAGCCGTCGGAACGCATCCGGACGGACAGACGCGCCGACTCGTGCGTCTCGGCCTGGTAGGCATGCGCGATCGTCGCGTGCCCGGCCTCGTGGATCGCCGTGGCGCGCAGCTCGTCGGCCGTGTACTCGAAGTCCACCACCGAGCCCATCTCGACCGTCGCCATGGCCGTCAGGATGTCGTCGCGGTCGAACGCGGCCCGCCCGTCGTGATGAGCGGCCATGAGGGCGATCGAGCAGACCTGCTCGATCTGCGCGGGCGAGTAGCCGCCGGTCATGCGCGCAAGCTCGTCCCGGCGCTTGGGAGCGTCGATGTCGGGCGTGTGCGCGACCTTTGCGAGGTAGAAGTCGAGCACGTCCATGCGGTCGACCTTGTTCGGAATGCGGAACTGCACCTGGCGTCCCATGCGTCCCGCGCGCGTGAGCGCGGGGTCGAGCACGCTCAGCGGCACGTTCGTGGCGCCGATGAAGAACACCTGGTCGTTGCGCGGCTTGGGCCGCGGAAGGCGCAGCCGCAGCTTCCAGATGCGCTGCGGCACGACGTAGGAGCCATCGGCCAGCGTGTTGACGAGCCGCGTCGAGAGGCGCCGGAGGAGCGGCGGGTTGTCGACGCCGTCCATGACGACGAGCAACTGGTTGAGAGCGCCGCTGCCCTGGCCGCCACCGAACATGCCGGGAATCACCGCGCGCACGATCGAGCTGAAGGGCCCGCGATGGACGGGGGGCCGCTCGGAGACCGCGAGCTCGGCCTGACGCTCGCGCCAGCCCCGGGTCTCGCAGCGAAGGTCGCCCGACGCCGAGAGCGATCCGTTCGCTCCGAACATCGGGAGGGCCGATTCGACCGCTCGCTCGCTGGGTGCGCCGCCGAGGGCGGCACGGCGCATGCCGACGGCGTCGATCTCGTCGATGAAGACGATGCAGTGGCCGCCCCACTTGCGCGCGAGCTTCTTGGCCTTGTGGCCCATCCACTGCACCGCGACGACGTCCATGCCGATGAACGTCTGCGCGAAGCCCGAGCCGGGGACGGCCATGAACGGCGCGTTGAAGCCGGTGGCGATCGCCTTCGCGAGCATCGTCTTGCCGGTGCCGGGCGGGCCGATGAAGAGCAGCCCGCGCTCGGGCTTGCCGCCCGACTGCTTGAACTGGTCGCTCGCCTGCCACAGCTCGATGATCTTGCGGACCTCTTCCTTGACGTCGGCCTGGCCGCGCACGTGGTCGATCTCGACCCCCCAGCTGGCGTCGCCGGGCTCGTACGACTTCATCTGCCGGACGGCCATGAGCACCATCGGCACGATGAAGATCGCGCCGATGAAGAGGTTGATCATGAGGATGAAGATGAGCTGCGCGCGGTCGGCGGCCGTCTGGCCGTTCCAGAAGCTCGAGAACGTCGAGACGCGGTCGAGGCCCCAGACGATGCTGTCGACGAAGTTCGCGTGCTCGCCGCGCAGGACGTCCATGACGTACGGCAGGACGCCGAAGATCGCGAGGTAGCCGATCGAGACGCGCCAGATGAAGCGCCAGAACGCGATGCGCCGGCGCAGCGAGGTGTCCTCGTTGAGGTACGACTTGTCGGCGCCGAACAGGCTCGGCCAGGGGATGAAGCGGTGCGCGAGCAGATCGAACGTGCCGCGCGCGGCGGCGAGCGTGCCCCAGGTCGCGAGCGCGGTGTGCAGCTGGGAGAGCCCCGCGTCCTCGCGGTAGAGCTGCCACACGGCCGGGATCGCGGCGATCGCGACGAGGTTGGCGATGAGGTTGAACGTGCGCCACTGGCGCGCGAGGCCGATGCCGGCGCCGCGCGCGATGAAGCCGCCCGAGTGGCGCGTGCTCACGGTCGGCGCGGGCACCACGGCGCCGCTGGCGCTCTGCTGCTGGTCGGGTGCGCGTTCCGCCGGTGTCGTCTCGTGCTCCATCGGCTGCTCCATGGGGAAGGGCGTCGCGCGAACGCGATCGCAGTAAGCATCGGGGACGTCGGGTCGCACTTTAGCGCCGTATGGGGGATAGCTTGCCGTCCCGGACGTTGACGCTGGGTTAAGAGCAGTACGTGCCCGGAGCGCCTGCGGTTCGGCGCGTTGTGCACCTCCGGCGGCCGGTTCTCCCCGTATCCAGGCGGGTTATCCACAATCAGCCTTGCGCGCGGAGGTACAAGCTGGTACCGTCGCGGCCCTCTGGACAGCCCCGCTGCGCCCGGCCCGCGAACCCTTGGGTTGCGCTCCGTCCTCGCGCGTTGCTATGCTGCACGTTCGCGCCGCGCACCTGCATGCCTGCAGGCGCGCGTGCGTGCGTCGCCGTCCGCTTTCGATCCCTGCGAGGAGGGATTGCCGTCGTGGCAGCCATTGCCCCGTCCCGTGCACCGCGGCAGCGTCGATCGTACGCCCGTTTGCCGCGGGTAATCGACGTTCCGAACCTGATCGACATCCAAGTCGCCTCCTTCCGGCGTTTCATGGAGGAGGGGCTGCGGGAGGTCATTGACGACATCTCGCCGATCGAGGATTACACGGGCACGCTGGCCGTCGAGTTCGGCGAGTACGCATTCGACCCCCCGCCCGTCTCGATCCGCGAGTGCCGGGAGAAGGATCTCACGTACTCGGCACCGCTCTCGGTGACCGTCCGCTTCATCAACAAGTCCACCGGCGAGATCCGCGAGCAGCGGGTCTTCATGGGCGACTTCCCGCTCATGACCGAGTGGGGCACGTTCATCATCAACGGCACCGAGCGCGTCGTCGTGACGCAGCTCGTGCGCTCCCCGGGCGCCTACATCCTGGAGCCCAAGGACGCCGCCAAGCAGCTCTTCACGGCCAACCTGATGCCGTCGCGCGGCTCGTGGCTCGAGCTCGAGATCGACAAGAAGGGCCTCGTCACGGTCCGCATCGATCGCAAGCGCAAGCTGCCGATCACGACACTCCTGCGCGCGCTCCCGCACGAGGACCCGACGACCGGCTTCGTCATGGACACGACGTCCAACGAGGCGATCGTCGACCTCTTCCGCGATCCGAAGACCAAGGAAGAGAACCTCTACATCGGGTACACGCTCGAGAAGGACATCACGACCCGCGCCGACGAGGCGCTGATCGAGGTCTTCAAGAAGCAGCGCCCCGGCGAGCCGCCGACGCTCGACAACGCGCGCGCGCTCCTGCGCTCGCTCTTCTTCGACCCCAAGCGCTACGACCTCACGAAGGTCGGCCGCTACAAGCTCAACCTGCGCCTGCACGGCTGGGACGACACGCAGGGCGGCGACCCGCCGATTCCGATGGACGTGCGCGTGCTCACCACGCGCGACATCCTGACGCTCGCGCGCAAGCTCGTCTCGCTGCCCGACATGCTCGGCGTCCCGCACGACTCCAAGGACTACGCGGACGACTCGCGCAACCTCCAGCGCGATCCGATCGCGCACGAGCTCGACGAGTACGAGCACTTCGGCAACCGCCGTCTGCGCGACGTCGGCGAGCTCATCCAGGAGGCCTTCCGCATCGGCCTCTACCGCATGGAGCGCGTCGTGCGCGAGCGCATGACGACCGAGGACGTCGACACGATCACGCCGCAGACGATCATCAACATCCGGCCGGTCGTGGCGGCGCTGAAGGAGTTCTTCGGCTCGTCGCAGCTCTCGCAGTTCATGGACCAGACGAACTCGCTCGCCGGCCTCACCCACCGCCGCCGCCTCTCGGCGCTCGGCGCGGGCGGCCTCACGCGCGAGCGCGCGCCCATCGAGGTGCGCGACGTCCACTCGACCCATTACGGGCGCATGTGCCCGATCGAGACCCCCGAGGGCCCGAACATCGGCCTCATCGGCTCGCTCTCGAGCTATGCGACCGTGTCGGAGTACGGCTTCATCCAGGCGCCCTACCGCAAGGTCGTCAAGGGCAAGCCGAGCGACGAGATCATCTATCTCGACGCGTCCAAGGAAGAGCGCCACGTGATCGCGCAGGCCAACGCGGAGATCGCCAAGACCGGCAAGCTCGTCTCGCCGGTGCTCGTCCGCCGGCGCGGCGGCGAGCCCGACCAGGTGGACGCCGAGGCCGTCGACTACATGGACGTCGCGCCCGAGCAGATCGTCTCGGTCGCCACGGCGCTGATCCCGTTCCTCGAGCACAACGACGCCAACCGCGCGCTCATGGGCTCGAACATGCAGCGGCAGGCCGTGCCGCTGATGATCACGCAGGCGCCCTACGTCGGCACCGGCCTGGAGTTCCGGGCCGCGGTCGACACCGGCGACGTGGTGCTCGCACGGCGCGCCGGCAAGGTCGCGCTGGTCGACGCCGAGCGCATCCTGATCGAGACCAAGGACGGGGTCGACTCCTACGACCTCATCAAGTACATGCGCTCGAACCAGGGCACGCTGATCCACCAGAAGCCGATCGTCTACGCCGGTCAGAAGATCGCCGCGGGCGACGTGCTGGCGGACGGCTCGTCGACCGACCAGGGCGAGCTCGCGCTCGGCAAGAACCTGCTCGTCGCGTTCATGTCGTGGGAGGGCTACAACTTCGAGGACGCGATCATCCTCTCGGAGCGGCTCGTCAAGGACGACGTCCTGACGTCGATCCACATCCACGAGTACGAGATCGACGCGCGCTCCACGAAGCTCGGCGACGAGGAGATCACGCGCGACATCCCGAACCGCTCGGAGGAGTCGCTGCGCGACCTCGACGAGGGCGGCATCGTGCGCATCGGCGCCGAGGTCCGCTCGGGCGACCTGCTCGTGGGCAAGGTCACGCCGAAGGGCGAGACCGAGCTGACGGCCGAGGAGAAGCTGATCCGCGCGATCTTCAAGGAGAAGGCGCGCGAGGTCCGCGACACCTCGCTCAAGGTCCCGCACGGCGAGGGCGGCAAGGTCATCGACGTGAAGACGTTCTCGCGTGCGCGGGGCGACGATCTGTCGCCCGGCGTCAACGAGCTCGTGCGCGTGTACGTCGCGACCAAGCGCAAGATCTCGGAGGGCGACAAGCTCGCCGGCCGCCACGGCAACAAGGGCGTGATCTCCAAGATCGTGCCCGAGGAGGACCTGCCGTACCTGGCCGACGGACGCCCCGTCGACATCATCCTCAACCCGCTCGGCGTCCCGTCCCGCATGAACGTGGGGCAGATCCTCGAGACGCACCTGGGCTGGGCGGCCGCGCACGGCGGCGACGGCTCGGCACCCGAGTTCATCGCCACCCCGGTCTTCGACGGCGCCACGCCCGAAGAGGTCGACGAGGCGCTCGTGAGCTACCAGGAGACCCATCTCGACGACGGCATCGGCCTCACCATCGACAGCGACGACGCGCACGGTCGCAAGTGCTCGGGCCGCGCGGTGCTGCACAACGGCCGCACGGGCGAGGAGTACGACCGCAAGATCACCGTCGGCTATCTCTACGTGCTCAAGCTGCTGCACCTGGTGGACGACAAGATCCACGCCCGTTCCACGGGCCCGTACTCGCTCGTCACCCAGCAGCCGCTGGGCGGCAAGGCGCAGTTCGGCGGCCAGCGCTTCGGCGAGATGGAGGTGTGGGCCCTCGAGGCCTACGGCGCCGCCTACACGCTGCAGGAGATGCTCACCGTCAAGTCGGACGACACCGTCGGCCGCGTCAAGGCCTACGAGGCGATCGTCAAGGGCGAGAACATCCCCGAGCCCTCGATCCCCGAGTCGTTCAAGGTGCTGCTCAAGGAGATGCAGTCGCTCGCGCTCGACGTGAACGTCATCTCCGAGGGCGGCGGCGAGGTCCAGATCCGCGAGGAGGACGACGAGCTCCTCCGCGCGGCCGAGGAGCTCGGCATCGACATCTCTCCCGGCTCCCTGCGCGCGACGCCGCGCGAGCCGGAGGCACAGGAGCTCGAGGAGGGCGCGCCGGCCGAGGAGGCCGCCGACGAGGTGCCCGCCGACGAGATCCTGAACGACGTGGACGACGTGGCCGTCGACGAGCTCGTGCTCGGCGCCGACGCCCCCGAGATCCAGGCGTGACGCGCGCGAAGGGGCGCTGCCTGCGGGCGGCGCCCCCGAGCCGTCCCCATCTTTCTTCCACCACGACCCCGAAGGGGTGCACGTGATCGACATCAACAACTTCGATGCGATCAAGATCGGGCTCGCCTCGACCAAGCAGATCCACGACTGGTCGAGCGGCGAGGTCACGAAGCCCGAGACGATCAACTACCGCACGCTCAAGCCCGAGAAGGACGGCCTCTTCTGCGAGCGCATCTTCGGTCCGACCAAGGACTGGGAGTGCTACTGCGGCAAGTACAAGCGCGTCCGCTACAAGGGCATCATCTGCGAGCGCTGCGGCGTCGAGGTGACCCGCCAGAAGGTGCGCCGCGAGCGCATGGGGCACATCGACCTCGCCGCGCCCGTCTCGCACATCTGGTTCTTCAAGGGCGTCCCGAGCCGCATCGGCTACCTGCTCGACATCGCTCCGAAGGAGCTCGAGAAGGTCCTCTACTTCGCCGCGTCGATCGTCGTCCACGTGGACGACGAGAAGCGCCTGGCCGACATGGGCGAGCTCTCCGACAAGGTCGAGGCCGAGGTCGAGCAGCTCTCGGTCGACCGCGAGGAGCAGTTCGGCGAGGTCGAGGAGCGCCTGCTGCGCCGGCGCGAGTTCTTCGCGTCGGGCGCCACCGACGGCTTCGACGAGGACGACGAGTACTGGGCCCGCACGCTCGCCGCGTGGGCCGACGACCAGGGCTTCCCGCAGCTCGAGGAGGCGCGCGAGCTCGCGAGCGGCGTGCTCAAGGACGTCGCGCGGCGGATCGCCGGCGAGGACACGCGCAAGGTGCGCGAGCTCGTCCGCTCGGCGGCCGTCCGCGAGGACCGGCAGCTCTCGGCGCGCGAGCTCGATGCCGTCGCGGCCTGGGCGAAGGTCGCCCTCGAGGCCGACGAGAAGGCCGTCGCCGACGCGCGCGACGGCAAGGGCACGGCCAAGTCCAACGGCAAGAAGGGCGTCGAGCGGCTCGCGCTGTACCTCGCGGGCGACAACGACGCGCTCGACGCCAAGAAGGACGACGGCCTGATCGAGCGCCTGCTCGAGGCCAAGGGCGAGACGCAGAAGGAGCTCGACCGCGCGCGCGGTCTCGGCGGCGGCCTGCTGGCCGACGTCGTCCGCAACGCCGTCGAGCTGCCGGAGGAGGAGCGCGGCGAGCTGCGCGACCTCGCCAACGACCTCTGCCTCAAGACCGACGGCCGCATGTCCAAGGACGACGTCAAGGTGCTCGAGGCCTGGGCGCTGAAGGTGCGCGAGGCGTACCTCGACGCGCAGGCGCGGCGCAAGGACGCCGACGAGGCCACCGAGGAGCGCGTCGAGACGCTGCGCCAGGCGTTCGAGCTCTTCAAGGAGATCAAGCCCAAGGACGTGGTCGGCGACGAGCGGCTCTTCCGCGAGCTGCACGACCGCTTCGGCTCCGACTGGGGCTTCGGCGTGTACTTCGGCGGCGGCATGGGCGCCGAGGCGATCCGCGAGCTGCTGCGCCGCGAGGACCTCGACAACCTCGAGCTCGACCTGCGCGAGACGATCAAGACCTCGAAGGGCCAGCGCCAGCAGCGCGCGATCAAGCGCCTCAAGGTCGTGTCCGCGTTCCGCGAGTCCGACAACAAGCCGGACTGGATGGTGCTCGACGCCATCCCGGTGATCCCGCCGGAGCTGCGCCCGATGGTGCAGCTCGACGGCGGCCGCTTCGCGACGAGCGACCTCAACGACCTCTACCGCCGCGTGATCAACCGCAACAACCGCCTCAAGCGGCTGCTCGACCTCGGCGCGCCGGAGATCATCGTCAACAACGAGAAGCGGATGCTGCAGGAGGCCGTCGACGCGCTCTTCGACAACGGCCGCCGCGGCCGCGCCGTCACGGGCCCGGGCAACCGGCCCCTGAAGTCGCTCTCCGACATGCTCAAGGGCAAGCAGGGCCGCTTCCGCCAGAACCTGCTCGGCAAGCGCGTCGACTACTCCGGCCGCTCGGTGATCGTGTCGGGCCCGACGCTCAAGCTGCACCAGTGCGGCCTGCCGAAGCTGATGGCGCTCGAGCTCTTCAAGCCGTTCATCATGAGCCGGCTCGTCGAGCGCAAGGCCGTGCAGAACATCAAGGCGGCCAAGAAGATGGTCGACTCGATGGTGCCCGAGGTCTGGGACGTGCTCGAGGAGGTCATCGCCGAGCATCCGGTGCTGCTCAACCGCGCACCGACGCTGCACCGCCTGGGCATCCAGGCCTTCGAGCCGATCCTGGTCGAGGGCAAGGCCATCCAGGTGCACCCGCTCGTCTGCCACGCGTTCAACGCCGACTTCGACGGCGACCAGATGGCGGTGCACCTGCCGCTCTCCGTCGAGGCCCAGGCCGAGGCGCGGATCCTCATGCTCTCGAGCAACAACATCCTCTCGCCGGCACACGGCAAGCCGCTCGCGACGCCGACCCAGGACCTGGTCATCGGCATCTACTACCTGACCTCGTCGCTCGACGACGATCTCGAGTCGATCGTGCCGGGCAAGGACAGGCCGCTGCGCCTGTTCGGCTCGACCGACGACGTGCAGATCGCCGTCACGGAGGGCGAGCTCGGCCTCCAGGAGACGATCTGGTACCGCCGTCCGGCGACGCTCGAGAAGGTCGTCACGACCCCGGGCCGCGTGTTCTTCAACAGCGCGGTCGAGGAGGCCCTGGTCGAGGCCATGGGCGAGGAGTTCGACGCGGCGAACCACGAGTGGATCAACACCACGATGCGCAAGAGCGAGATCAGCGACTACGTGTCGCGGCTCGTCGACGTCTACGGCGCGAGCCAGGTGGCTCCGGTGCTGGACGCCGTCAAGGATCTCGGCTTCCGCTACGCCACGCAGGCGGGCGTGTCGATCTCGAAGAACGACATCGTCACCCCGGCCGCCAAGGGCGGCATCCTCGAGAGCATCGAGAAGGAGGTCGCCGAGGTCGGCGACCAGTACCAGTTCGGCCTGATCACCGACTCCGAGCGCCACGAGAAGGTCGTCAACCTGTGGGGCCGCGCGACCGACGAGGTCGAGGTCGCCATGCGCGACAGCATGTGGAAGCTCAACCCGATCTACATGATGGCCCACTCGGGCGCCCGCGGATCGTTCAAGCAGATCCGGCAGCTCGCCGGCATGCGCGGTCTGATGGCGAATCCGAAGGGCGAGATCATCGAGCGCCCGATCAAGGCCAACTTCATGGAAGGCCTGTCGGTGCTCGAGTACTTCATCTCGACGCACGGTGCGCGCAAGGGCCTCGCCGACACCGCGCTGCGCACCGCCGACTCCGGCTACCTCACCCGCCGGCTCGTCGACGTCTCGCAGGACGTGATCATCCGCGAGGACGACTGCGGCACCGATCAGTCGATCGAGGCGCTGCTCTACCGCAGCGGTCGCCCGAACCGCGCGCTCGTCGGGCGCGTGCTGGCCGAGGAGATCGAGCTCGGCGGCGAGAAGGTGCCCGCCAACACCCCGTTCAGCGGCGAGATCTACGCGCAGCTGCTCGAGGAGCACGACGAGAAGTCCGACTTCCGCCTGCGCGTGCGGTCGGTGCTCAAGTGCGAGTCCGAGGTCGGGGTCTGCCGCAGCTGTTACGGCTTCAGCCTCGCCACGGGCGAGATGAGCGAGATCGGGGACGCGGTCGGCATCATCGCGGCCCAGTCCATCGGCGAGCCGGGCACCCAGCTCACGATGCGGACGTTCCACGAGGGCGGCGTCGCCGGCTCCGACATCACGCACGGCCTGCCGCGCGTCGTCGAGCTGTTCGAGGCGCGCAACCCGAAGGGCGCGGCGGTGCTCTCGCAGGTCGCCGGCGTGGTGACGCGCGAGGACACCGAGCGCGGCGCGAAGATCACGGTCACTCCCGACGCGCCCAAGAACGGCGACGAGGAGGCGCCCGCCGAGGAGCTGTACCAGCTGCCGCGGCGGACGATCGTGCTCGTGCGCTCGGGCGACCGGGTGGAGCGCGGGCAGCCGCTGATGGAGGGCCCGCTCAACCCGGCGGAGCTGCTCTACCTGCGGCTCGACGACCCGACGGTCACGGAGCTCTACATCGTGAGCGAGGTCATGCGCGTGTACGAGTCCCAGGGCGTCGAGATCAACGACAAGCACATCGAGCTGATCGTGCGCCAGATGCTCAAGAAGGCCCGCGTCGACGACGCCGGCGACACCCGCTTCCTGCCCGGCCAGCTGGTCGATCGCGCGCGCATCCTGCGCGAGAACCGGCGCGTCGAGGAGGAGAAGAGCGGCGAGACGGCGCAGTGGGAGCCGGTCATCCTGGGCATCACCAAGGCGTCGCTGGCGACCGAGAGCTTCCTCTCGGCGGCCTCCTTCCAGGAGACCACGAAGGTGCTCACCGACGCGGCCATCGAGGGCAAGATCGACCGCCTCAACGGCCTCAAGGAGAACGTGATCATCGGCAAGCTGATCCCGGCCTCCACGGGGCTGCGCGCCTACCGGCGCATCGAGATCACCCCCGGCGAGGGCGCCGAGCTCTACGACCGCGACCGGCTGCTGGCCGACGTCGCGGCGCAGATCACGGTCGACTCCGAGTCCGAGGCGCTGATCTTCGGCCCCGACGCCGACTTCGGCTTCGGGGACGGCGCGCCGGCCGAAGAGGAGTAAGGACCCAGACGCCCGGGCCGCTCGCGGCCCGGGCAGCACGCGAGAGGGGCCGTCCGCAAGGGCGGCCCTTCTGCGTTTTCGAGGCGACGCGCGCCTCGCGCGTGGGCCGCGCCGCGCACGGAGAGGCGCGACGCGAGCGGAGAGGCGCGACGCGAGCGGGACGCGGCCGCGCTGCGGACGCTGCGCTTGGCCCCAGGGCCGGGCAGACGTTTCGCGTGATTCCTTCGCGAAGTTCCCGAAACGTGTGGGACCTCCGCGCCTGGGCCTTGCGTGAAAAAGCACTTGGCGTCTGGGTCCGGAGCCGCGATCCAGGCCGTCGACGCGTGCTCCGGATTTCCGCGATTTGCTGGGCATATCTCATCGGTGCTGGGCGTCCATAGCGCTTCCGGGATGACATGTACGAGGCAGGTTCGGACTGCTTGCAGAGTGGGTCCGTATGCGGTACAAACGGCATGTCGATGGTCCGAGGATCGTCTCCCGGGCGACCTCGGATGGAGTCCCGGGAACCGGAAGGAGCGTCTCTATGGACGCACACGGATGGGCCCATGGTTGGGCCCACGGCTGGGCCCATGGTTGGGCCCACGGCTGGTAACAGCCAGCCGCTGGATGTACGAAGGCGACGGCCGGTGCTCGCACCGGCCGTCGCCGTTTCGCAGGGGTTGGGCCGGGAGCGTCGTAGACGGGTTGCGGCGATGCGCGCGGCACGATCGCGTCCGCGCCGCCCCGCAGTGAGCATCCGCGTGAATCGATTCCTCCGCTCCCCATGGCGCAGCCGCACGGCCCGCGCCGTCGACAGCGCGTCCCTCGCGACGAGCGTGGCCCTCGTGCGCGCGCTCGCGGCCTTCGACGCGGAGACCGCGGAGCACTCGGCGACGGTCGCCCTGTACTCGCGCGACGTCGCGCTGCGGCTCGGCACGGACGCCGACTCCGCCGCGGCCATCCAGCTCGGCGCGCTCGTGCACGACGTGGGCAAGCTCTCGCTCCCGGTGGAGCTCCTGCTCAAGGCCGAGCCCCTCGACGAGGACGAGTGGGCGCTCGTGCGCGAGCACCCCGAGGCCGGCGCGCGCATCGTCGCGGGCCTGCCGTCGAGCCACACGCTGCTCGCGATCGTGCGCCACCACCACGAGCGGGTCGACGGCCGCGGCTATCCCCACGGCCTGTGCGGGGACGAGATCCCCGCCGCGGCGCGCATCGTCGGCGCCTGCGACGCCTACGCGGCGATGACCCAGCACCGCCCCTATCGCGCCTCGCTGACCCCCGGGGACGCGATCGCGGAGCTGCAGCGCAACGCCGACGCGCAGTTCGACGCCGAGGTCGTCGCGGCGTTCGTGTGGATCCTCGACTCGCGCGACGAGGACTACCGCCTGGCGCGAGGCCCGGACTTCCGCGCCGAGCAGCAGCACGCGGAGCTCGCCGAGCGCAGCGAGGCGGCGCGGCACGCCGCGGCGTCGTAGCCGCGGCACAGGGTGGCTCGCCGGGCCGGCCGCACCGCTCCGCGGCGCTGCCGGCCGCATTCGCGCTACAATCCCTTCGTTCGGTGGCGTTCCGCGCTCCGCATGACCCCGTTTGCGGGCATCGCGGACGTTCGCTAAGCTGCTGATCCGGCCCGTTCGCGGGCCGTTCGTGTGCGCGCGCCCGTTGCGCGCGCCTCCCCGTCCAAGCCGTCACGAGGCCGCATGCCGACCGTCAATCAGCTCGTGCGTCATCCGCGCTCGCCTGAGCACGCGAAGACCAAGACCCCCGCGCTCAAGGGCTCGCCCCAGAAGCGCGGCGTCTGCACGCGCGTGTACACGGTCACGCCCAAGAAGCCGAACTCGGCTCTGCGCAAGGTCGCGCGCGTGCGCCTCACCAACGGCATGGAGATCACCTGTTACATCCCTGGCATCAGCCACAACCTGCAGGAGCACTCGGTCGTGCTCGTGCGCGGTGGCCGCGTCAAGGATCTGCCGGGCGTCCGCTACAAGATCGTGCGCCATGCGCTCGACACGGCGGGCGTCACCGACCGCAAGCAGGCGCGCTCCAAGTACGGCGCCAAGAAGAGCTAGCGATGCCCCGCCGAGCAGAAATCACGCCGCGCGTATTGCCCGCGGACTCCGTTCATTCCTCGACGCTCGTGAGCCAGGTGATCAACCGGGTCATGGTCGGCGGCAAGAAGTCGACCGCCGAGCTGATCGTCTACGCCGCGCTCGAGAAGGTCGAGGAGCGCTCCGGCCGGCCCGCGCTCGAGGTGCTCGAGCAGGCCATCAAGTCGGTCACGCCCTCGCTCGAGGTGCGCTCGCGCCGCGTCGGCGGCGCCAACTACCAGGTGCCGATCGAGGTTCCCGCGCGCCGCGCGCGCACGCTCGCCGTGCGCTGGATCGTCACGTTCGCGCGCCAGCGCCGCGAGCGCGAGATGGTCGAGCGCCTGGCCGCCGAGATCCTCGACGCGATCAATCAGCAGGGCGGCGCCTTCAAGCGCAAGGACGACATGTACCGCATGGCCCAGGCCAACAAGGCGTTCGCGCACTACCGCTGGTAATCCAGCAGAGCCTTCTCACCTATGCCCCAAGTCGCAACCCGCAAGGACACACGGATTCCGAAGATGGATGAGCTCGGCCTGGTCCGGAACATCGGGATCATGGCTCACATCGACGCCGGCAAGACGACGGCGACCGAGCGGATCCTCTTCTTCACCGGCAAGACGCACAAGATCGGCGAGGTCCACGAGGGCTCGGCGACGATGGACTGGATGGCGCAGGAGCAGGAGCGCGGCATCACGATCACGTCTGCCGCGACGACCGCGTTCTGGCGCGACCATCGCATCAACATCATCGACACTCCCGGCCACGTTGACTTTACGGTCGAGGTCGAGCGGTCGCTGCGCGTGCTCGACGGAGCGGTCGCGCTGTTCGACGCCGTCGCCGGCGTGCAGCCGCAGTCGGAGACGGTCTGGCGCCAGGCCGACAAGTACAAGGTGCCGCGCCTCGTCTTCATCAACAAGATGGACCGCGTGGGCGCCGACTTCGCCGCGTCGGTGCAGTCGATCGTCGATCGCCTCGGCGCGCGGCCCGTGCCGATCCAGCTGCCGATCGGCGCCGAGGACGCGTTCGAGGGGATCATCGACCTCGTCGAGCGCAAGGCGATCCGCTACACGGACTCGATCGGCGACACCTGGGAAGAGACGGAGATCCCGGACGAGCTGGCGGCTGCGGCCGCCACGGCCCGCCACGACCTCATCGAGGCCGTCGCGGATCACGACGACGACATCGCGATGGCGTTCCTCGAGGACGAGGAGATCGACGCCGCGCGCCTGCGCTCCGCGATTCGCGCGTGCACGCTCGACCTCTCGATCACGCCCGTCCTGTGCGGCTCGGCGTTCAAGAACAAGGGCGTCCAGCCGCTCCTCGACGCGATCATCGACTACCTGCCCACGCCCCTCGACAAGGGCTCGGTGCACGGCGTCGACCCGAAGACGGAAGCCGAGATCGAGCGCAAGCCGAGCCTCGACGAGCCGTTCTGCGCGCTGGCGTTCAAGATCATGTCCGACCCCTTCGTCGGCAAGCTGACGTACTTCCGGGTCTACTCGGGCGTGCTCAAGGCCGGCTCGCACGTCTACAACCCGGCCACGGGCCGCAAGGAGCGCGTCGGGCGCATCCTCCAGATGCACGCCAACAGCCGCGAGGAGCGCGAGTCCGTGGGCGCCGGCGAGATCGCCGCCGCCGTCGGCCTCAAGCAGGTCACGACCGGGCACACGCTGTGCGAGGAGTCGCACCCGATCCTGCTCGAGTCGATCACGTTCCCCGAGCCCGTCATCGGACTCGCCGTCGAGCCCAAGACGAAGGCCGACCAGGACAAGCTCGCACAGGCGCTCGGACGGCTCTCGGAAGAGGACCCGACGTTCCGCGTGCGCACCGACGAGGAGACCGGCCAGGTCGTCATCTCGGGCATGGGCGAGCTGCACCTCGAGATCATCGTCGACCGCCTCGTGCGCGAGTTCAGCGTCGCGGCCAACGTCGGCAAGCCCCAGGTCGCCTACCGCGAGACGGTGCGCCGCAAGGTCGAGAAGGTGCAGGGCAAGTTCGTGCGCCAGACGGGCGGCCGCGGCCAGTACGGCGACGCCGTCATCTCGATCGAGCCGAATCCGGGCAAGGGCTACGAGTTCGACAACAAGATCACGGGTGGCGTGATCCCGAAGGAGTACATCAAGTCCGTCGACGAGGGCATCCGCGAGGCGATGGAGTCGGGCACGGTCGCCGGCTACCCCGTCGTGGACGTCAAGGCGACGCTCACCTTCGGTTCCTACCACGACGTCGACTCGTCCGAGATAGCATTCAAGGTCGCCGGATCGATGGCGTTCAAGACGGCCATGCCCAAGGCCGACCCGACGCTGCTCGAGCCGGTCTTCGCGGTGGAGGTCGAGACGCCCGAGGAGTACATGGGCGACGTCATCGGCGACCTCTCCTCGCGGCGCGGGCGGATCCTCAGCATGGAGCCGCGCGGGAAGACCCAGATCGTCACGGCGCGCGTGCCGCTCTCCACGATGTTCGGCTACGCCACCACGGTTCGCTCGCTGAGCCAGGGCCGCGCCACCTACACCATGCAGTTCGCAAGCTACGAAGAAGTCCCCAAGGCGCTCGCCGACGAGATCGTCGCGGGTCGCTAGACCAGCACCAGGAATCCTGGGCCTCCGGGCCCTCAATAGCCACTTTCAAGGGAGTACGAACCGGCGATGGCCAAGCAGAAGTTCGAGCGGACGAAGCCGCACCTCAACATCGGCACGATCGGTCACATCGACCACGGGAAGACGACGCTGACGGCTGCGATCACCAAGGTGCTCGCAGAGCGCGTCGGCGGCTCGAACAAGTACATCGACTTCGGCAGCATCGACAAGGCTCCCGAGGAGCGCGAGCGCGGCATCACGATCTCGACCGCGCACGTCGAGTACGAGACCGAGAAGCGCCACTACGCGCACGTCGACTGCCCGGGGCACGCCGACTACATCAAGAACATGATCACGGGCGCCGCGCAGATGGACGGCGCGATCCTCGTCGTCTCCGCCGCCGACGGCCCCATGCCGCAGACGCGCGAGCACATCCTGCTGGCCCGCCAGGTCGGCGTGCCGTACATCGTCGTCGCCCTCAACAAGGCCGACATGGTGGACGACCCCGAGCTGATCGAGCTCGTCGAGCTCGAGGTGCGCGAGCTGCTCACCAAGTACGACTTCCCGGGCGACGACATCCCCGTGATCCAGGTCTCGGCGCTCAAGGCCCTCGAGGGCGACAAGGAGTGGGGCGACAAGATCATCGAGCTGATGGACGCGGTCGACTCCTACATCCCGGAGGCCGAGCGCGCCGTCGACCGCCCCTTCCTGATGCCGATCGAGGACGTGTTCACGATCACGGGCCGCGGCACGGTCGTCACGGGCCGCATCGAGCAGGGCGAGGTCAAGGTCGGCGAGGAGGTCGAGATCGTCGGCATCCACCCGAAGACCGAGAAGACCGTCGTCACCGGCGTCGAGATGTTCAACAAGACGCTCGACGAGGGCCAGGCCGGCGACAACGCGGGCTGCCTGCTGCGCGGCATCAAGCGCGAGGACGTCGAGCGCGGCCAGGTGCTGGCCAAGCCCGGCTCGATCACGCCGCACACCGAGTTCGAGGCGCAGGTCTACGTGCTCTCGAAGGACGAGGGCGGCCGCCACACCCCGTTCTTCAAGGGCTACCGCCCGCAGTTCTACTTCCGCACCACCGACGTGACGGGGGACATCGAGCTCCCGGACGGCGTGGAGATGTGCATGCCCGGCGACAACGCCGTCATGAAGATCTCGCTCATCCAGCCGATCGCCATGGACGAGGGGCTGCGCTTCGCGATTCGCGAAGGCAGCCGCACCGTCGGGGCCGGCGCCGTCACGAAGATCATCAAGTAGCGAAGGAGACCGTCGACACCCCCGGGCCCGCATCAGGCGGGCCCGGACGTCGCGCCGACCGCCATGGCACAGCAGAAGATCCGCATCCGCCTGAAGGGCTACGACCACGCGCAGCTCGATCTCTCGGCGCGCTCGATCGTCGAGACCGCGCAGCGCACCGGCGCGACCGTTTCCGGTCCTGTTCCCCTGCCGACCGAGAAGAACGTCTACTGCGTGATCCGCGGGCCGTTCAAGGACAAGGACGCCCGCGAGCATTTCGAGATCCGGACGCACAAGCGCCTGATCGACATCCACCAGCCGACCCCGAAGACGGTCGACGCGCTCATGCGCCTCGACCTGCCGGCGGGCGTCGACATCGAGATCAAGCTGTAGGCGAGGGCAATGGCGAAAGTCATCATCGGCCGCAAGCTCGGCATGACGCAGTTCTTCACGGAGGACGGGCAGCACATCGCCGTCACCGTGATCCAGGCTGGTCCGTGCCCGGTGTCGCAGGTCAAGACCGAGGCGGATCACGGCTACGACGCCGTGCAGCTCGCCTACGACGAGGTGCCGGAGCGCAAGCTCTCGAAGCCCGAGCGCGGGCACCTGTCGAAGAACGCCATCTCCCCGCACCGCCACCTGCACGAGTTCCGCGGGGCCTTCGAGCTCGCCGCGGGCGAGGTCGTGACGGTCGAGGGCTTCGAGCCCGGAGACGCCGTCAAGGTCAGCGGGCGCTCGAAGGGCAAGGGCTTCGCCGGCACCATCAAGCGCCACGGGTTCTCCCGCGGCCCGGTCTCGCACGGCTCGCACAACGTGCGCGCGCCGGGCTCGATCGGCCAGTCGGCCACGCCCTCGCGCGTCATCAAGGGCGTGCGCATGGCCGGTCACATGGGCGCCGCCAACCGTACCCAGCGCGGCCTGCAGGTGCTCGACCGCGACGTCGAGCGCAACCTGCTGCTGATCACCGGCGCGGTGCCGGGCCCGACCGGCGGCCTCGTGTTCGTGCGGGAGGATCGCTGATGGCCACGCTCACCGCGCCCGTCGTGGGCGGCAAGGGGAACGTCGAGCTCGCAGCCGAGGTCTTCGGCCACGAGACGCACCGGCAGCTGCTCTACGAGGCAGTGCGCGCCGAGATGCTCGCGCGCCGCCAGGGCACGTCCGAGACCAAGACGCGCGGCCAGGTGGCCGGCGGCGCGGCCAAGCCGTGGCGCCAGAAGGGCACCGGCCGGGCGCGCGCGGGCACGACCCGCTCGCCGCTCTGGAAGGGCGGCGGCGTCGTCTTCGGCCCGCACGCCCGCGACTACGGCGTCAAGATGAACCGCAAGGCCGCCCGGCGCGCCAAGCTGATCGCGCTGTCGCAGCATGCGGCGCTCGGCAGCCTCGGCGTCTTCGACGGCGCGACGTTCTCGTCGCCCAAGACCAAGGACGCCGGCGCGCTCGTGCAGGGCTGGGCCCAGCAGCTGCCGCTCGTCGTCCTGGTCGGCGAGGAAGAGACCGCCGCGGCGCTCTCGTTCCGCAACCTCGAGCGCGTGATCGTCGCGTGGGCCGAGGACATCACGGTCGTCGAGCTGCTCTGGGCGCGCAGCCTGCTCGTCTCGCAGGTCGCACTCGAAGAGCTGCAGGGAGGTGCCTCGTGACCTCGGTGACCACCGATCCGCGCCATGTGATCCTCGAGCCGGTCGTCTCGGAGAAGGCCTACAACCTGATCCAGTTCGACAAGTACACGTTCAAGGTGCATCCCAAGGCGCACAAGACGCAGGTGCGCCAGGCCATCGAGCTGCTCTTCGGCGTGCACGTCGTCGCCGTCAAGATCGTCAACGTGCCGGGCAAGCCCAAGCGGCGCGGCCAGGTGTCCGGGTTCCGGCCCGGCTACAAGAAGGCGATCATCCAGCTGCGCGCCGGCGATTCGATCGAGCTCTTCGAGGGGGCGCGCTAATGGGTGTCCGTCAGTTCAAGCCCACCTCGCCGGGACGTCGCTTCATGACGATCTCCGACTTCGACGAGGTCACGCGCGACAAGCCCGAGAAGAGCCTGCTCGCGCCCGTCAAGCGCAACGGCGGCCGCAACAACACGGGCCGCATCACGACGCGCCATCAGGGCGGCGGCCACAAGCGCCGCTACCGCATCATCGACTTCAAGCGGCGCAAGGACGGCGTTCCGGCGACCGTGGCCGCGATCGAGTACGACCCCAACCGCTCGGCGCGCATCGCGCTCTTGCACTACGTCGACGGCCACAAGGCCTACATCCTCGCGCCCGCACGCCTGGGCGTCGGGTCGACGGTGCAGTCCGGCGCGGACGCCGACATCAAGGTCGGCAACTGCCTGCCGCTCTCGGCCATCCCGACCGGCACGATCGTGCACGCCGTCGAGCTGCGCCCGGGACAGGGCGCGCGGATGGTGCGATCGGCCGGCGCGAGCGCGCAGCTCGTCGCGCGCGAAGAGGGCCGCGCGCTGCTGCGCCTCCCCTCCGGCGAGCTCCGCCGCGTGCCCGAGACGTGCCGCGCGACGATCGGCACGGTCTCGAACGCCACGCATCAGAACCAGTCGAGCGGCAAGGCCGGGCGCTCGCGCTGGCTGGGCAAGCGCCCGTCGGTACGCGGCACGGCCATGAACCCCGTCGACCACCCGCACGGCGGCGGCGAGGGCAAGAACAAGGGCAGTCACCCGGTCACGCCGTGGGGCAAGATCACGCTCGGGCGGCGGACACGCGATCCGAAGAAGGCAAGCTCCCGCGACATCGTCCGCGGACGCAAGCGCGGGAAGGGCAGGTCGTAGGCGATGTCTCGTAGCTCCAAGAAGGGCCCGTTCATCGAAGAGCGCCTCATGAAGCGCGTCGAGGAGATGAACGCCACCCGCTCCAAGCGCATGATCAAGACGTGGTCGCGGACGTCGACCATCTTCCCGGAGATGGTCGGCCACACGATCGCCGTGCACGACGGGCGCAAGCACGTGCCCGTGTTCGTGTCGGAGTCGATGGTCGGTCACAAGCTCGGCGAGTTCGCGCCCACACGCACCTACCGTGGGCACGCCGACAAGCAGGCGAAGCGGCGGTAACGTGGCGACGACCACCGATCAGCCGACGCTCGTGCGCGCCCAGGTGCGGCATCTGCGCTGCTCTGCGCGCAAGGCGCGCGTGATCCTCGATCACGTGCGCGGCCTCTCCGTCATGCAGGCGGAGGCCACGCTGCAGTTCTCCCCGCGCGCCGCGGCCCGGGACGTGCTCGGCCTGCTCCGCTCCGCGACGGCGAACGCCAAGGAGAACCACGACATCGACCGCGCCGAGCTCGTGATCGATCACTGCTTCGCCGACGAGGACCGCACGCTCAAGCGCTTCAAGCCGCGCGCACGCGGCCGTGCCTCGAGCATCCACAAGCGCATGTGCCACGTCACGATCGTGCTGCGGCACGTCGCCGTGCCCGAGCAGCGCGACATCTCGGCCGCGCAGGCCACGATTGCCGCCGAGAGCCGTCGCGCGCGCACCCGCCGGGTGCCGGGCACGCCGGCGCCGGCGGCCGAGGTCGCGGCGCCCGAGGAGACCGTGGCCGGCGAGACCACCGCCGAGGCCACCGCGCCGAAGCCCAAGGCGCCCCGGAAGCCGCGCGCGGCCAAGCCCGCCGCGGCCGAGGCGACCGAGACCGCCGAGCCCGAGGCCGCGCCCAAGCCGCGCAAGCCCCGGGCGGCAAAGCCCGCCGCGAAGCCCGACGAACCGGCTGAGCAGGTCGCTGACGATGCGGCCGAGAAGACCGCCGACGAAGGGGACTCGTAATGGGTCAGAAGATCCACCCGGGCGGCTTCCGCATCGGGATCATCCATGACTGGAAGTCCAACTGGTTCTCCGAGAAGGAGTTCGGCGCATACCTCATCGAGGACGTGCGCATCCGCGATCACATCCGCGGCAAGCTCTCGCACGCCGGCCTCTCGGACATCCACATCCGCAAGGACTCCCAGCGCATCACGATCGACATCTACACCGCCCGTCCCGGCATCGTGATCGGGAAGTCGGGCAGTGAGGTCGAGGCGCTGCGCCAGGACGTGCACGCCATGACGCACAAGGCCGTGCACGTGAACATCAACGAGATCAAGCGGCCCGAGCTCGACGCCAACCTCGTCGCCCAGTCGGTCGCCGAGCAGCTGCAGAACCGCGTCTCGTTCCGCCGCGCCATGAAGCGCTCGCTGGCCTCGGCCATGCGCTCGGGCGCCCAGGGCGTGCGCATCCGCTGCGGCGGGCGCCTCGGCGGCGCGGAGATGTCGCGCACCGAGCAGTACTCCGAGGGTCGCGTGCCGCTGCACACGCTGCGCGCCGACATCGACTACGGCTTCGCCGAGGCGCAGACGCAGGCCGGCCGCATCGGCGTGAAGGTCTGGATCAACAAGGGCGAGATCATGCCCGCCGGCTACGAGGGCGCCCAGCAGCAGACGACGCGGCTCGGCGAGGTCGACGCGCGCCGCCGGCGCGGCGTGACGACGATCACCGAGGACACCGGTCCGTCGCGGCCCGAGCGCGGCCGTCGCCCTGGCGGCGGCGGTGGCGGTCCGGGCGGTGGCGGCGGCGGTCGCCCCGGTGGCGGTGGCCGTCCCGGTGGCGGCGGCGGTCGCCCGGGCGGCGGCGGCGGCCGCGGCCAGCAGACCGGCCCGTCGGGCCCGTCGACGCCCGTCGGGCGCCGCGCGCCCGATCGCTCGGCGCGCCCCGCGCCCGAGGCGCCTGCGGCTCCGCCCGCGGACGCACCGGCGCCTCCCGCAACGCCCGCGGAGGGTGACGCCTGATGCTGCTCCCACGTCGTTTCAAGTACCGCAAGCAGCAGCGCGGCAGCCGCGCCGGCATGTCGAAGGGGCACCAGACGGTGCAGTTCGGCGAGTTCGGCCTGAAGGCGCTCGACAACGGCTGGATCACGAACCGCCAGATCGAGGCCGCACGTATCGCGATGACGCGCAAGATCCGCCGTCGCGGCAAGGTCTGGATCACGATCTTCCCCGACAAGCCGGTCAGCCAGAAGCCGCTCGAGACCCGCATGGGCTCGGGCAAGGGGCCGCCGGAGCGCTACGTCGCGGTCGTCAAGCCGGGTCGCGTGATGTTCGAGCTCGCAGGCGTGCCGGAGCCGCTGGCGCGCGAGGCGATCCGCCTCGCGGCCAGGAAGCTGCCCGTGCGCACGAAGTTCGTCAAGCGGGAGGGCGATCTCTTTGAAGGCTAGTGAGATCCACGACCTCACCGACGACGAGGTCGCACAGAAGCTCGAGGAGGGCCGGCGGGAGCTGTTCAACCTGCGTTTCCAGCACGCCACGGGAGCGCTCGAGAACACCGCCCGGCTGAGTCTGGTCAAGAAGCAGATCGCGCGGCTGCTGACGCTGCAACTCCAGCGTGCATCCGCGAAGGAGCGTGCGTGATGGCGGACGACGACAATCAGGTCGACGAGCAGGCAGAGGCGCCCGAGGCGCCCGAGGCCGACGCTGCGGCGGCCGTGAGCGAGGAAGAGGCCAAGCCGGCCAAGCGCACGCGTGCCAAGAAGGCCGCCGAGCCCGTCGCCGAGGAGGCGGCCGAGCCGGTCGCCGACGAGGCTGCGCCCGCTGCGGAGGCCGCTGCCGACGAAGCGGTCGCGGAGGAGGCTCCCGCCGAGGAGCCCGCCGCCAAGCCCGCCCGCGCGCCGCGCGCCAAGAAGGCCGACGCCGAGCCCGCCGCCGAGGCCGCGAAGCCGAAGCGCACCCCGCGCGCGAAGCCGCTCAAGAAGGACGCGCGGCCCAAGGAGCGCAAGCCGCACGTGCGCGAGCCGAAGCCCGCCAAGGCCGAGGGCCGTCGCAAGGAGCGCCGCGGCATCGTCGTCTCGGCCGCGATGGACAAGACCATCACGATCCGGATCGACTCGGCCAAGCCGCACCCGAAGTACCACAAGATCGTGCGCCGCTCGACGCGGCTGCACGTCCACGACGAGCGCAACGAGGCCGGCGTCGGCGACGTGGTGCGCATCGTGGAGACCCGCCCGCTCTCGAAGCTCAAGCGCTGGCGCATGGTCGAGATCGTCGAGAAGGCGAAGTGAGGAACCGATGATCCAGGCTGAAAGCCGGCTGCGCGTGGCCGACAACACGGGCGCGAGGGAGATCCTCTGCATCCGCGTGCGCGGCGGCTCGAAGCGCCGCTACGCACGTGTCGGCGACGTCATCGTCGGCGCCGTCAAGCAGGCGACGCCGAACGGCTCCGTCAAGAAGGGCGAGGTCGTGACCGCGGTCGTCGTGCGCACGAAGAAGTCCTTCGCGCGCGACGACGGCACCTACATCGCCTTCGACGACAACGCCGCCGTGATCATCGACGCGGCGCGCAACCCGCGCGGGACGCGCATCTTCGGGCCGGTGGCCCGCGAGCTGCGCGAGCGCAACTTCATGAAGATCGTCTCGCTCGCCCCGGAGGTGCTCTGATGGCTCACGCGACCAAGACCGCGAAGAAGCTGAAGATCCGCCGCGGCGATCTCGTCGAGGTGCTGACCGGCAAGGACGTCGGCCGCCGCGGCAAGGTGCTCGAGGTCATCCCGACCGAGGGCCGGCTGATCGTCGAGAAGATCAACATGGTCAAGCGCCACACGAAGCCGCGCCCCGTCAAGGGCTCGCGCGGAGCGCAGATGACGCCGGGCGGCGTGATCGAGATGGAGGCCGCGATGCGCGTCGACAACGTCGCGCTCGTGTGTCCCCGCTGCAACGAGCCCACCCGCGTCGGCTACCGCTTCGCGGACAACGGCGACAAGATCCGCCACTGCCGGCGCGCCGGCTGCGGCCAAGACATCGAGAAGTGACCTGATCGCAATGGCAGAGACGACAATCACACCGCCGCGCCTGCGCGGCCGTTACGAGAGCGAGGTGCGCGAAACGCTCCAGGAGCGCTTCGCGTACGGCTCGCCCATGCAGATGCCGCGCATCACGAAGATCACGCTGAACATGGGCGTGGGCGAGGCCAAGCAGAACTCGAAGTCGCTCGACGAGGCCGTCGAGCAGCTCGCGATCATCGCCGGCCAGCGCCCGCTGATCACGAAGGCGAAGAAGTCGATCGCCGGCTTCAAGCTGCGCGAGGGCATGCCCATCGGCTGCAAGGTGACGCTGCGCGGCGCCCGCATGTGGGAGTTCCTCGACCGCATGATCTCGATCGCGCTGCCGCGCATCCGCGACTTCCGCGGACTCGACCCGGCCTCGTTCGACGGCCGCGGCAACTACTCGCTGGGCGTGCGCGAGCAGATCATCTTTCCCGAGATCGACTACGACCGGATCGATACCGTGCGCGGGCTCGACGTGACCATCACGACGACCGCGAACACCGACGAAGAGGCACGCGAGCTGCTGCGAGCGCTCGGAATGCCGTTCAGGGAGGCGTGACGTGGCGAAGACGTCGCTGAGAGTCAAGGCCGCGAAGACGCACCGCTACAAGGTGCGCAACTACACGCGCTGCAATCGCTGCGGACGGCCGCGCGCGGTCTTCCGCAAGTTCGGGGTGTGCCGCATCTGCCTGCGCGAGCTCGCGCATCAGGGTGTCATCCCCGGCATGACGAAGTCGAGCTGGTAGGTCGCGATGCTGACCGATCCTGTCGCCGACATGCTGACCCGTATCCGCAACGCCAACCTGGCGCGGCACGAGACGGTGTCCATGCCCACCTCCAAGCTCAAGGTCGAGATCGCCCGCCTTCTGCTCGACGAGGGCTACGTCGAGGCCTTCTCCGTCGCACGCGGCGAGGAGTCCTTCGACGTGCTCACCGTCACGTTGAAGTACGCTGACGACCGTCGACGCGTGATCCAGGGCATCAAGCGCATCTCGAAGCCCGGTCGTCGCATCTACGCCAAGGCCGACCGCCTGCCGAAGGTGCTCGGCGGCCTCGGTACCGCGATCATGTCCACCCCCGTCGGCGTGATCACCAGCCGTCAGGCCGCAGAGCGCGGCATTGGCGGCGAAGTGCTCTGCTTCGTCTGGTAGTCCTGCAATGAGCCGAATCGGAAGAGCCCCCATCACGCTGCCCGCCGGTGTCGAGGTCGACATCGCGCCTGGACGCGTGGGCGTGAAAGGCCCGAGAGGGACGCTCGAGCAGGCGGTGCCGCACGAGATGACCGTCAGCCTCGCCGACGGCGTCGTCACGGTGACGCGGCCCACGGACCGCGGTCCGCACCGCTCGCTGCACGGCCTCACGCGCACGCTCGTCGCCAACATGGTCGAGGGCGTGACGAACGGCTACGAGAAGCGCCTGCAGATCCAGGGCGTCGGCTATCGCGCCGCGCTGCGCGGCTCGTCGATCGAGCTGCTGCTGGGCTTCTCGCACCCGGTGGTCGTGGATCCGCCGGAGGGCATCGAGTTCGAGATCCCGGCGCCCACGCAGATCATCGTGCGCGGCATCGACAAGCAGTCGGTCGGCCAGGTCGCCGCCGACATCCGCCGCCTGCGGCCGCCCGAGCCGTACAAGGGCAAGGGCATCCGCTACGAGAACGAGATCGTCCGCCGCAAGGTCGGGAAGCGCGCATGAAGATCACCACCGAAGCGCGCCGCAAGCGCCGGCATCGCCGCGTGCGCGGCCGGGTCCACGGCAGCGCGGCTCGTCCGCGCCTGTGCGTGTTCCGCTCCAGCAAGGGCATCTACGCCCAGGTCATCGACGACGACGCGGGCGTCACGCTGGCGTCCGCCTCGACGCTCGCGCTGGACGGCTCCACCGGCACGAAATCCGAAAGGGCTGCCGAGGTCGGCAAGCTCGTGGCGCAGCGCGCACGCGAGGCCGGCATCGCGAAGGTCGTGTTCGACCGCGGCGGCTACCTCTATCACGGGCGCGTCAAGGCGCTCGCGGACGGCGCCCGCGAGGGCGGCTTGGAGTTCTGATGGGACGCATTCCGCAACAGCGAGACGGAGGCGAGCTCCAGGAGCGCGTCGTCGAGATCAACCGCGTGGCCAAGGTCGTCAAGGGCGGCCGGCGCTTCTCGTTCACGGCGCTCGTGGTCGTGGGCGACGAGTCCGAGCAGGTCGGGATCGGCTACGGCAAGGCCAACGAGGTCCCCGTCGCCATCTCGAAGGCCGTGGACGACGCCAAGAAGAACCTCTTCAAGGTGCCGCGCTACCGCGCGACCATCCCGCACGAGACGCTCGGCATCTTCGGCGCGGGCCGCGTGATGCTCAAGCCGGCCGGTCCCGGCACCGGCGTGATCGCCGGCGCCGGCGTGCGCGCCGTGCTCGAGCTCGCGGGCATCCGAGACATCCTGGCGAAGTCGCTCGGCACCTCGAACCCGATCAACCTCGTGCGCGCCACCGAGGCAGGCCTCAAGTCGCTGCGGCGCCCCGAGGACGTCGCGAAGCTGCGCGGCAAGACGGTCGCCGAGGTCCTGCCCCCGCGTGCGCGCTCGGCGGAGTCGGTCGCGGCTTCCGCCGCGGCGGCCCAGGCGCCGGCAGCTGCGGCGACCGCGGCTGCGGCGACGGCGGCTGCGGCGACGGCGGCTGCCGTGGTCGAGGCCGAGCCGGAGGCCGTGGTCGAGGCTTCCCCCGAGGCCGCGCCCGAGGCGACCCCCGAGGCCGAGCCGGAGGCCGTGGCCGAGGCCACTCCCGAGGCCGCGCCCGAGGCCGAGGCGCCTGCGGACGGTGAGTCCTGATGGCCGTCCGCGTCACCCTCGTGAAGTCGAAGATCGGTCACAAGAGCGAGCACCGCGGTACGCTGCGGGCGCTCGGTCTCGGCCGCATCGGCTCGAGCGCGGTGCACGAGGACTCTCCGTCGTTGCGCGGGATGCTCCACAAGGTCGCATTCCTCGTGAAGGTCGAAGAGGGCGCGACGGCTGAAAAGAAGAAGGACGCTTGATGGACGAGCAGCAGGAGCAGCAGGAGCGCATCGGCCTCCACAACCTCTCGCCGACGCCGGGCTCGACGAAGGCGCGCAAGCGCATCGGTCGCGGCCAGGGCAGCGGCACGGGCAAGACCTCCGGCCGCGGCCAGAAGGGCCAGAAGTCGCGCTCGGGCTCGCACATGATGCGCGCCGGGTTCATCGGCGGGCAGATGCCGCTGCACATGCAGGTCCCGAAGCTGCGCGGCGCGCACTCCAAGGACTCGATGCCGATCGGCCCCTTCCGCACCTACACGCACGGCGTCAACGTGTCGGCCCTGGCCGCGCGCTTCGAGGCCGGCGCCGAGGTGACGCCCGAGGCCCTGATCGCGGCGCACGTGCTGCGCACGCTGCGCCACCCGGTCAAGATCCTGGGCGACGGCGATCTCGACATCGCGCTGACGGTGCATGCGCACGGCTTCTCGGCCAGCGCGCGCAAGAAGATCGAGGCCGCGGGCGGCAGCGTCGTCGTGATCGGCGGCGAGGACGTGCCGGCCGAGCCCGTGCGCGACCCGGTCAAGCGCGCGGCCGCCGAGGCCCGCGCCGCGGCCGCGCCCAAGAAGCCCGCCGTCAAGGACGACGACGACGAGGACGAGGCGCCCGCCGAGAGCGACGGGCCGGCCGCCGAGGCCTCCGACGACAGCGCCGGGGACGAAGAGGCCTGATGCTCGGCTCGCTGATGAACATCTGGCGCGTGCCCGAGCTGCGGCGCCGGCTGGGCTTCACGTTCCTGATCATCGCGCTCTACCGCGTCGGCTCGTGGCTGCCCACGCCGGGCGTCAACACGTCCTCGCTGCGCACGTTCTTCGGCGACGGGGCGAACGGCACGATCCTCAGCGTCCTCAACATCTTCGCCGGCGGCGCGCTCGCGAACCTCTCGCTGTTCGCGCTCGGGATCATGCCGTACATCACGGCCTCGATCATCATCCAGCTGATGCAGACGGTCGTGCCGTCGCTCGAGAAGCTCTCCAAGGAGGGCGAGTCCGGCTACAAGAAGATCACGCAGTACACGCGCTACCTCACGGTCATCCTGGCCGCGTTCCAGTCGGCCGGCTACGTGTTCCTGTTCCACAACGGCTCGGCGATCGGCGCCAACGACCTGCTGCCCGATCTCACGGTCGGCCGCTTCATCCTGATCGTGACCACGCTCACGGCGGGCACGACGCTGCTCATGTGGCTCGGCGAGCTGATCACCCAGCGCGGGGTCGGCAACGGCATCTCGCTGCTGATCTTCGCGTCGATCCTCACGTCCGCGCCCCCCGCGATCGACGCCTGGCTCAACGGCGGCACGTTCGAGCGGCTCGCGCTGCCGATCGTGACGCTCGCCGTGATCCTCGCGGTCGTGTTCATGAACGAGGGGCAGCGCCGCATCCCGATCCAGTATGCGAAGCGCCAGGTCGGCCGCCGCATGATGTCGGGCGGCTCGACGTACCTGCCGCTGCGCGTCAACATGGCGGGCGTCATCCCGGTCATCTTCGCCGTCGCGGTGCTCTTCTTCCCGTCGACGGTCGGCCAGCTCGTGCCCGGCCTGAAGCCGCTCTCGACGTTCTTCGCCCCCGGCGGCTGGCCCGCGATCATCCTCGAGTTCGGCCTGATCGTGATGTTCACGTTCCTCTACACGGCCGTCACGTTCAATCCGGTCGACCAGGCCGACAACCTCAAGAAGTACGGCGGCTTCATCCCGGGCGTTCGCCCCGGCCAGCCGACGGCGCGCTACCTCGATCGCGTGCTCACGCGGCTGACGCTGCCGGGCGCGATCTTCCTCGGCCTGATCGCCGTGCTCCCGAACCTCTTCATCCGCTACGGCGGGTTCTCGCAGGCCACCGCGCGCGGACTGGGCGGTACGTCGGTCCTGATCGTGGTGGGCGTGGCGCTCGACGCGATGCGGCAGATGGAGTCGCAGCTGACGATGCGCCACTACGAGGGCGTTCTCAAGAAGTAGGTCGGGAATGTTGGCCGTGCTCTTGTTCGGCCCGCCCGGTGCAGGGAAGGGCACCCAGGCGGCCGCCGTGGCCGCGGCCAGCGGCATGCCGCACATCGCCACCGGCGACATGTTCCGCGAGCACATGCGCGTCGGCAGCCCGCTCGGGCTGAAGGCGCGGGAGTACCTCGACAGCGGCGCGCTCGTGCCCGACGACGTGACGATCGGCATGCTCGCCGACCGCATCTCGCAGCCCGACGCCGCCCGCGGGTTCGTGCTCGACGGATTCCCCCGCACGCTCGACCAGGCCGGCGCGCTCGACCGGATGCTCGCCGAGCGCGGCACGAAGGTCGCCGCCGTGCTCGACATCCAGGTGCCGGAGGACGAGCTCGTGCGGCGTCTCGCCGGCCGCCTCGTCTGCCGCGCCGCGAGCCACCCCTACCACGCGACCGACGCGCCGCCCGCGGTGCCGGGCGTGTGCGACATCGACGGCTCCGAGCTGTACCAGCGTGACGACGACGGCGAGGAGGTCGTGCGCAGGCGCGTCGGCGTCTTCGAGCGCGACACGATGCCCGTGCGCGAGCACTACCGCGCGCTCGGCACGCCCGTCCTCACGATCGACGGCGCACGCGCCGCCGGCGCCGTCGAGGCCGACCTCGTCGCCGCGGTGCGCGGCCTGGTGGCGCCGTGATCCTGCGCAAGTCGCGGCGCGAGCTCGAGCGCATGGCCGCGGCCGGCTCGATCGTGGCGCGCACGCTCGCCCTGCTGCGCGAGCGCGCGCGCCCGGGCGTCACCACGGGCGAGCTCGACCGCGCCGCCGAGGAGTTCATCCGCGGGCAGGGCGGCGTGCCGACGTTCAAGGGCTACCACGGCTTCCCCGCCTCGATCTGCGCCTCGCCGAACGACATGGTGGTGCACGGGATCCCGGGCGCCTACGAGCTGCGCGAGGGCGACGTGCTCTCGGTCGACGTGGGCGTGACGCTGCGCGGCTGGGTGGCCGACTCCGGCTACACGTTCTGGGTCGGCGAGGGCGAGGCGCCCGAGGACGTCCAGCGCCTGCTGCGCGCCTGCCGCGCCTCGCTCTTCGCCGCGCTCGAGCAGTGCGTCGACGGCCATCACCTCTCCGACCTCGGGCATGCCGTGCAGACCCGCGTCGAGGCCGACGGCTTCGGCGTGATCCGCTCGCTCGTCGGTCACGGCGTGGGGCGGCGCATGCACGAGGACCCGCAGATCCCGAACTACGGGCCGCCCGGCAAGGGGCACGTGCTGCGCCCGGGGATGACGCTCGCCGTCGAGCCGATGATCACGGCCAGCGGCGAGACCGACGTGCAGCTCGACGAGGACGACGGCTGGTCGATCTACAGCGCCGACCATTCGCTCACCGCGCACTACGAGCACACGGTCGCCGTCACCGACGACGGACCGCTCGTCCTGACCCGTCACGACGGCTGGTCGCCGGTCGACGACGAGGTCGGAAGCACGCCGTGAGCATCGGCTGGCGGGGCACCGGATTCTGCTACCATGCAGCTTCGCGCTTTGCCGCTGCATGCCCGCTCGGGCAGGCGCGGCGCGCGCACTCCATCGTTGCTCTTGAAAGGGAATCGTGAAGGTCAGGGCGAGCGTCAAGACCATGTGTGACAAGTGCCGCGTCATCCGGCGCCATGGCCGCGTCATGGTCATCTGCCCCAATCCCCGCCACAAGCAGCGGCAGGGCTGAGAGATGGCGCGTATCGCAGGCGTCAACCTCCCCCGTGAGAAGCGCGTCGAGATCGGGCTGACCTACATCTTCGGCATCGGCCGCTCGACCTCGCAGTCGGTCCTGAGCTCGCTCGAGATCGATCGCGACACGAAGGTCCGCGACCTGACCGAGGAAGAGGTCTCGAAGCTCCGCGGCTACATCGACCAGAACCTGATGGTCGAGGGCGACCTGCGCCGCGAGCGCTCACAGAATGTCAAGCGCCTGATGGAGATCGGCTGCTACCGCGGGCTGCGCCACCGCCGCGGGCTGCCGGTCCACGGTCAGCGCACGAAGACGAATGCGCGCACCCGCAAGGGGCCGAAGAAGACCGTCGGCAAGCAGCGCAAGAAGTAGGACCCCGGGCGCGACCGCCGCGCTCGAGAAAGGATCGAGGAACCCGCATTGCCTCCTGCCCCCCGTCGCACCGCGGCGCGTAGCCGCGCCCGGCGCAAGGCCCGTAAGAACATCGCCGTCGGCCAGGCGCATATCAAGACGTCCTTCAACAACACGATCGTCGCGATCACCGATCGCGAGGGCAACGTGATCGTGTGGAAGTCGGCGGGCGGCGCGGGCTTCAAGGGCTCGCGCAAGTCGACGCCGTTCGCCGCCCAGGTGACGGCCGACGCATGCGCTCGCGAGGGCATGGAGCACGGGCTGCAGAAGGTCGAGGTCTTCGTCAAGGGCCCCGGTTCGGGTCGCGACACGGCCGTGCGCTCGCTGCAGGCCGCCGGCCTCGAGGTCATCTCGGTCAAGGACGTCACCCCGCAGGCCCACAACGGCTGCCGCCCGCGCAAGCGGCGGCGGGTCTAGGCGGTAGGCCATGGCACGCTCCACCGACGCCAAGTGCAAGAAGTGCCGCCGCGAGGGCATGAAGCTGTTCCTCAAGGGCGAGCGCTGCCTGACCGAGAAGTGCGGCGTCGAGCGCCGCGCCTACCCGCCGGGCCAGCACGGCCGCGGGCGCATCAAGCAGAGCGAGTACCTGCTCCAGTTGCGCGAGAAGCAGAAGGCCCGCCGCTACTACGGCGTGCTCGAGAAGCAGTTCGCCAACTACTACGACAAGGCCAGCCGCAAGCAGGGCATCACGGGAGAGAACCTCCTGCGCATGCTCGAGACGCGTCTCGACAACGTCGTCTACCGCCTCGGCTTCGCCGCCTCCCGCGCCCAGGCGCGGCAGCTCGTGCGTCACGGGCACTTTCACGTGAATGGCCGGCGCGTGAACATCCCGTCGTTCCACGTTCGCCCCAACGACCTCGTGAACATCCGTCCCAACTCCAGCGCCGAGGCGGTCATTCGCGATGCGACCGACCTCACGTCGTCGGTCGCGAGCTGGTTGCTCGCCGACCACGACAATCTCACCGGCAAGGTCCTGCGCCTCCCCGAGCGTGTCGAGATCGACACGCCCGTTCAGGAGCAGCTGATCGTCGAGCTCTACTCCAAGTAGCGCCCAACAGCCTGTTCCTGCAACTCCCGCCCGTCCGGAGACTTTCCGAATGCCTGCACTGATGGACTTCCAGATTCCGAAGATCACGCACGAGGACGTGACGCCCACCCACGGGGCGTTCGTGATCGAGCCGCTCGACCGCGGCTTCGGCCATACCTACGGCAACTCGCTTCGCCGCGTGCTGCTCTCGACGATCGAGGGAACGGCGGTGACCTCGGTCAAGATCGAGGGCGTCGCGCACGAGTTCTCGTCGATCAAGGGCGTCCGCGAGGACGTCACCGACATCATCCTCAACCTCAAGGGGCTCGTCGCGCGCCTGCACGGCGAGATCTCCGACATCGAGGCCCGTATCCTCAAGGAGGGTCCCGGCGTCGTCACGGCCGGGGACATCGACGCGAGCTCCGAGCTCGAGATCCTCAATCCGGAGCTCGAGATCTGCCACCTCGCCGAGGGCGCGCGGCTCGAGATGATGCTGACGATCGGCCGCGGCCGCGGCTATGTCGCCGCCGACGGCAACAAGGGCCCCGAGACGACGATCGGGATGATCCCGGTCGACTCGATCTTCTCGCCCGTGCGCCGCGTCTCGGTGCACGTCGACTCGGCCCGCGTCGGTCAGCGCACCGACTACGACAAGCTCACGCTCGACATCTACACCGACGGCTCGGTGACGCCGCGCGAGGCGGTCGAGCAGGCGGCCGAGGTGCTGATCCGCCAGCTCGCGATCTTCACGAACATCGACACGAGCGACCTCACGAGCCTGGCCGCGGCCTCGCCCGTGGGTGCGCTCGAGCCCGAGATGCCCGAGGCCCACGGGATGGAGAACATCCTGATCGAGGAGCTCGAGCTCGGCGTCCGCTCGTACAACTGCCTCAAGCGCGTGGGCATCGAGACGATCGGCGACCTGATCTCGAAGACCGAGCAGGAGCTCGCCGCGATCCCGAACTTCGGCAAGAAGTCGATCGAGGAGGTGCGCGAGACGCTCGCCGTGCACAGCCTCAAGCTCCGGGGTGACGACTGATGCGACACCAGAAGCGCGGGCGCAAGCTCGGGCGTGACAGCGCCCACCGCAAGTCGCTCTACGCGAACCTCACGTCCGAGCTGATCGTGCACGGCCGCATCCGCACGACCCTGGCGAAGGCCAAGGAGGTGCGTCCCGTGGCGGAGCAGATGATCACGCTCGGCAAGCGCGGCGATCTCCACGCGCGCCGGCAGGCCGTCTCGTTCCTGCGCCAGAAGCCGGTCGTGAAGAGCCTCTTCGAGGACGTCGCGCCCCGCTACGCGGAGCGCCCCGGCGGCTACACGCGCATCATCAAGCTCGGGCCGCGTCTCGGCGACGCGGCCGAGATGGCATACATCGAGCTCGTCTGAGCGGAGGGCAGGGCCGTGGCCAGCGTGCGCACGGATGCCTACCAGCTGCCGCTTCCGGCCGGCTGGTCCGACCGCACCGCCGTGACCATCGCGGCGCCGGCGGCGGCTGACGGCTCGGTTCCGAATCTCGTGATCACGCGCGAGGCGCTGTGCGGCGGCATGGGCCTCGCCGGCTTCGCCGACGGGCACGCGAACCTTATGCGCGACCAGGTCGACGCCTACGAGTTGCTCTCCAACGGCTGGGAGGTGCTCGACGGCGAGCGGACGCTCGTCCGCATGATCCGCTTCCAGATCGGCGACTCCACGCCCTTCGTGCAGCTGCAGGCGTTCTTCGTGCGCGACGGCCTGGGCTACGCCATCTGCGGCACGGCCACCGAGCAGGCCTTCGCGGAGGCCGAGCCGGCCTTCCGCGAGGCGCTCGACGGTCTCCGCTTCGCAGCGCCGGCGGAGAGCCCGCCGGATGCGCTCCAGGTGCTGCGCGGGTGAGCGCGCGCAGTCCGTTCGAAGATCGCCCTGCGATCGGCGTGGCCCTCGTGCGCTTCGGGCTCGCGCTGATCGTGCTCGTCGCGGGCGTCTTCCAGGTCCAGCGCCACCACGCGGCCATCGCCGATGCGCGCGTGTGGGGCCTGCCGTCGCCCGACATCACGGGGATCGCACTGCCCGTCTCCGCAATCGTGCTCGGCGTCATCCTGCTGCTCGGCCTCGCGCCGCGGCTCGCAGCCTGGCTGATCCTGGCCGAGGCCGTGCTCGTGCTGGTGGTCGCCGGGCGCACCGACGGCGGCTTCTACCTCACGTTCCCGCCCGTCTTCATCCTGCTCGCACTGATCGTGATCGGCGCGGGAGGTGGGCGCTGGGCGCTCGTCGACCGCCTCGACCCGCCGCGTCAGCGGCGGCTCGAACGCTCGCGGTGACCCTCCGCCTCGACGTCGAGTACGACGGCGCGGCGTTCTACGGCTGGGCCGCACAGCCCGGGCTGCGCACGGTCGAGGGCGTGCTGACCGACGCGCTGCGGGTCTTCTGGCCCGAGTGCGGCCGCCCGGCCGTGGCCGGGCGCACGGACACGGGCGTCCACGCCTCGGCGCAGGTCGTGAGCATCGACGTGAGCGGAGGCCCCGCGCTCGAGCGCGTCGCCCCCGCGCTCAACGCCCACCTGCCGGCCGACCTCGCCGTGCTCGCCTGCGCCCGGGCCCCGGCGGGCTTCCACGCGCGCTTCTCGGCCCGCTCGCGCCTCTACGAGTACCGCGTGCTGCGCTCGCGCGCGCCCTCGCCGCTGCGCGCGGCGCGCGCCTGGCACTGGCGGCGCAGCCTGCGGCACGAGCTGCTCGAGTCCTGCGCGCACGAGCTGCGGGGCGAGCACGACTTCCGCGCCTTCACGCCCGCCGAGACGCAGCACCAGGTCTTCCGGCGCAGCGTGCTGGACGCCGCCTGGGAGCTTCGCGGCGACGAGCTCGTCTTCCGCGTCGAAGCCGACTCGTTCCTGCGGCACATGGTGCGCACGCTCGTCGGCACGATGCTGCAGACGGCCGCCGGCGACCGCCCGCCCGAGGCGTTCGCGCGCCTGCTCGCCGGCGCGGAGCGGTCGTCGGCCGGCGTCACTGCGCCGCCGCACGGGCTCTGCCTCGTCGGCGTGCGTTACGACAACACAAACTGAACGTCTCGCGATCTACCATCCAGTGTGCCGGAAGGCGGTGGCCCGGCGACAGTCCGTAATGCCGCCGCAGGAAAGGTGAGACTCTCGTGAACGTGACCGCAACCCGCTTCTCGACCCAGGCTCGCACCTGGGTCCTGATCGCCGGATTGTCGGCCCTGCTCGTCGCCATCGGAGGACGCTTCCTCGGTGGTGTGGGCTATCTCCTGTTCGGCGGGCTCTCCGTGGGCATGGTGTTCGTCTCCTACTGGTTCTCGGACCGCTTCGCGATCCGCTCGAGCCACGCGCAGCCGATCAGCGAGACCGACGATCCGCGCCTCTACGCGATCGTCGCCGACCTCGCGCAGCGCGCGCAGGTGCCGATGCCGCGCGTCTACATGATCCCGTCGGAGCAGCCCAACGCGTTCGCCACCGGCCGCAACCCCAAGCACTCCGCGGTGGCGGTGACCGTGGGCCTGCGCAAGTACCTCCCGGAGGAGCAGATCCGCGGCGTCCTGGCGCACGAGTTCGCGCACATCAAGAACCGCGACATCCTCGTCAGCTCGATCGCCGCGATGATCGCGTCGGCGATCTCGGCGATCGCCAACATCCTGCAGTTCGGGATGATCTTCGGCGGCGGCTCCGACAATCGCGACAACCCGCTCGGCGGCATCGCGGCGCTCGCGACGGTCATCATCGCGCCGATCGCGGCGATGGTCCTGCAGCTCGCGGTCTCGCGTCAGCGAGAGTACCTCGCGGACGCCACGGGCGCCGCCCTGATCGGCGACAGCAAGCCGCTCGCCGACGCGCTCGAGACGCTCGAGCGCGGCGTTGCGGCGATCCCGATGCCGGTCACCCCGGCGACCGCGACGATGTACATCGCGAACCCGCTGCGCCATCACGGCATGGCGGGCCTGTTCCAGACGCACCCGCCGATGGAGGAGCGCATCCGCCGCCTCCGCGCGCTGCGCCTGGCCTAGAACCTCCCCGCGTCACGCACCGCGCAAAGTCGGGGTCAGACCCCGACTTTGCGCGGCGGCACTCTCGAGATCGGTTCTCACAGGAACCAGAACGCGAGTGCGGCGATCGCGTAGACCGTGAGCAGCTGGAAGCCCTCGAGCCAGTTGGCCCTGCCCATGCTGGCGAGGATGCCGGTCATGATGGTCGCAGCGCCGAGCAGGGCGAGCTCGAGCGGCGGGAAGACGATCAGCACCTCGTGGCCGAAGGCGGCGCCCGCGACGACGGCGAGCGCCGTGCCGGCGAGCGCGACCTGCAGGGCCGAGTTGAAGGCGATGCTCATCGAGAAGTCGAGATTGCCGCCGCGCGCGATGCGCACGGCCGCCCAGTGCTCGGGCACGTTGCCCACGAGCGGGACGACGACCATGCCCACGAACACGGTGCCGATGCCGAGCTCCTCGATCGTCGGCTCGATGGCGGACACGAGCACCTCCGACATGACGCCGGTGACGACGGCGGTGATCGCGAGCGTGAGCAGTGCGGCGCGCGGGCCCCAGCGGCCACCGCCCTCGTGTCCCGCGACCTGGGGCTGCGTGAACGCGTACAGGAGATAGGCCACGTAGAGCACGGCCATGATGATCGCGACGCCGTAGGAGAGCGCGGCCTGCTCGTTGTGGGTCGTGTTGTCGAGGTGCCCGAAGAGCGAGGGCACGCCGAGCGCCACGACGGCGAGCACGAGCATCGACGCGTTCACGCCGACGCTGCGCTGATCGAACGACATCGAGCCGTTGCGCAGGCCGCCGAGCAGGATGGAGGCGCCGAGCACGAGCAGGATGTTGCCGATCACCGAGCCGATGATCGACGCGCGCGCGACGTCGATCAGCCCTTCGCGGATCGTCAGCACCACGATGATGAGCTCGGGCAGGTTGCCGAAGGTCGCGTTCAGCAGCGAGGCGAGGCGCGGCCCGGAGGCCGTCCCGGCCTGCTCGGTCGCCTCGCCGAGCACGTACGCGAGCGCCATCACGCTGATGCCGGCGGCGGCGAACACCACGTAGCCGACCGCGCCGGCCTGCCGGAGCGCCAGCGCTACGGCGCACGCCGCCGCCGCGAGGCCGAATGCGATGAAGTCTGCCCGCGAGAAGCCGCGCGACGCGCTTGCATGGGCCGACACGCGTTGGACTCTATCCTGCCCGAGGTCATGCGCATCCTGCTCACCAACGACGACGGCGTCGGCTCGCATCTGCTCGCGGCGCTCGCCACGCAGCTCGACGAGATCGGCGACGTCGACGTGATCGCGCCCGCGACCGACATGACGGGCGTGTCGCGCTCGCTCAGCCTCGCGGGCCCCATCGCGGTCGACGAGATCCGGATGGCGGACGGCCGCGCGGCGTTCGCCGTCAGCGGCACGCCTGCCGACTGCGTGCGCTTCGGCGCGCTCGGCCTGGCCGGCGGTCCCCCCGACGTGGTCGTTTCGGGGCCCAACCTCGGCATCAACCTCGGCGACGACGTGGCCTACTCGGGCACCGTGGCGGCGGCGCTCGAGGCTGCGCTGCTGGGGCTGCCGGCCGCGGCGCTCTCGCAGCAGGCCGCCGAGGACGGCAGCTACGACGCCTCCGAGCTCGGCCGCTTCGCCCTGCGGCTCGTGCCGCTGCTGGCATCGGGCGCGCTGCCGCCCGGCGTCGTGATCAACGTCAACGCCCCCGCGGGCGCCGTCGCCGGCGTGCGCGTCGCGCGCCTCGGACGGCGGCGCTACCGGCCGCAGCTGCGCCCGATGGGCGAGGCCGACGGCGGCCGTCGCCACTACCGGCTCTACGGGGAGGGCGCACTGCGCCTCGAGGGCGAGCCGGGCACCGACATCGCAGCCGTCGCCGAGGGCTTCATCGCCCTGACACCGCTGCGCTTCGACCTCTTCGCCGAGGACGCCCAGGCCGCGCTCGGGGCGTTCGTGCCGGAGGCCGGATGAGCTATTCGACGGTGATCTTCGACCTCGACGGCACGATCATCGACACCGTGCCGCTGATCGTGGCCTCGCACCGCCACGCGCTCGCGACCGTGCTCGGGCGCGACCTCCCGGAGGAGGAGCTGCGCGAGGGCATCGGCCGCCCCCTGCTCGAGCAGATGCGCGTGTTCGACGAGGAGCGCGCGCAGGAGCTCTTCGACGTCTACCGCGAGTTCAACCACCGCGTGCACGACGACTACGTGACCGTCTTTCCCGGGATGCTCGAGCTCTGCGACGACCTGCGCGCGCGCGGCATCCCGGTGGCCGTCGCGACGTCGAAGATGATGGACGCCGTGCTGCTCGCCTACGGGCTCATCCCGGGGCTCGAGGAGCGCATCGACGCGATGGTGACGATCGAGGCGACGGCCACGCACAAGCCCGGCCCGGAGCCGATCGAACACGCGCTCGAGCTGCTCGGGCGTGCGAAGGACGGCGCGGTGTACGTCGGCGACGCCGTCAGCGACCTGCAGGCGGCACGGGCGGCGGGCGTGGCGGCGGTGGGCGTGACCTGGGGAGCGTTCTCCTACGACGGCCTGGCGGCCGAGCGGCCCGATGCGATCGCCACGACGCCGGCCGAGCTCGCTGCCATTCTCTCCGCCGATGGCTAGCGCCAACGCGGATCCGGCCGAGCGCGCGGCCTGGCTGCGGGGCGAGCTCTCGCGCCACCTGCGCCTCTACCACGAGCTCGACGAGCCGGAGATCTCGGATGCCGAGTACGACGCGCTCTACCGCGAGCTCGTCGAGCTCGAGGAGCAGCAGCCCGAGTTGCGGACCCCGGACTCGCCCACGCAGCGCGTGGGCGCGCGGGCAGCCGAGGGGTTCGCGCCCGCCGAGCACCTGCAACCGATGCTCTCGCTCGCCAACGCGCGCGACCGCGAGGCGCTCGCGGCCTGGGACGCACGGGCGCGCCGGCTGCTCGCGCAGCGCGGTCTCGGCGACGCCGTCGCGTACGTGACCGAGCCCAAGATCGACGGGCTCGCGATCTCGCTCGTGTACCGCAACGGCGCCCTCGCCCGCGGCGCCACGCGCGGCGACGGGCTGGTCGGCGAGGACGTCACCGCCAACCTGCGAACCATCGACGCGCTGCCGAAGAGGCTCGCCGGCGGCGACCCGCCGGCGCTGGTCGAGGTGCGGGGCGAGATCTACCTGCCGCTGGCGGCGTTCGAGAAGCTCAACGAGGAGCGCCTCGAGGCCGGTCTGAGCGTGCTCATGAATCCGCGCAACTCGGCCGCCGGCTCGCTGCGGCAGAAGGACCCGGCCGTGACGGCCTCGCGGCCGCTGGCGCTGCTCTGCTACGGCGTCGGAGCGCTCGAGGGCGTCGCCTTCGACTCGCACTGGAGCGTGCTCGAGTGGCTGCGGGAGCAGGGCTTCCCGGTCAACCCGCTGTCGCGCCGGCACGAGACGTTCGAGGGCATGGCCGAGGCCTGCGAGGGCCTCGTCGATCTGCGCGCCGAGCTCGACTACGACATCGACGGCTGCGTCGTCAAGATCGATCGCCGCGACCAGCAGGAGGCGCTGGGCGCGGTCGGCCGCGACCCGCGCTGGGCGATCGCGTTCAAGTTCCCGCCCACGACGGCGATCACGAAGCTGCTCGACATCGGCATCAACGTGGGGCGCACGGGCGCGCTCAACCCGTACGCGGTGCTCGAGCCGGTCGCGGTCGGTGGCGTGATCGTGCGCATGGCGACGCTGCACAACGAGGACGTCATCCGCCTCAAGGACGTGCGCATCGGCGACGACGTGGTCGTGCAGCGCGCGGGCGACGTGATCCCGCAGGTCGTCGGTCCCGTGCTCGCGCGCCGCGACGGCACGGAGCGCGAGTTTCGCATGCCATCGGTGTGCCCGGCCTGTGGCGGCGAGGTGGTGCGCGTCGAAGGCGAGGCGGTGCACCGCTGCGTCAACCCGTACTGCCCGAGCCGGGGCCTCGAGGGGCTGCGCCATTTCGTCTCGCGCGGCGCCATGGACATCGACGGCGTCGGCGAGAAGCTGATGGCGCGCTTCTGGGAGCTCGGGCTCGTGCGCCGCGCCCCCGATCTCTACGCGCTCACGAGCGAGCAGCTGGCGGCGCTCGACGGCTTTCAGCAGCGCTCGGCCGAGAACGTCATCGCCTCGATCGCGCGCTCGCGCGAGCGGCCGTTCGGGCGCGTGCTGTTCGCGCTCGGCATCCCGCACGTCGGCGGCGTCACGGCCGAGGCGATCGCGCAGCACTTCCGCTCGCTCGCCGCGCTGCGCGCCGCCGGCCCGGACGAGATCGCCGAGGTCGAGGGGGTGGGGCCGATCGTGGCCGAGTCGCTGGCCACCTGGCTGGCGTTCCCGGCCAACGCCGCGGTCCTCGACGATCTGGCCGCGGCCGGGCTCTCGCTCGAGCTGACCGGCGATGCGCCGCCGGCGGGCGAGGGGCCGCTCGCGGGTCTCACCTTCGTGATCACCGGCACGCTCGCCTCGTCGTCGCGCGACGAGGCGAAGGCGGGCGTGATCGCGCGCGGAGGCAAGGTCACCGACTCGGTCTCGAAGCGCACGAGCTATGTCGTGGCGGGCTCGAGCCCGGGCTCGAAGCTCGCGAAGGCGAACGACCTCGGCGTCCCCGTGCTCGACGACGAGGCGTTCCAGCGCCTGCTCGAGGAGGGTCCGCGGACCGGCAGCTAGGACACTAGCGCTTCGCGAGCAGCGTGACGATCGCGTCCTGCGCGCCGTGCGCGTCCCAGTCGCTCAAGCCGGGTGCGTTGATCAGCACCGCGAAGGCGAAGCGGCGTCCGCTCACGCCCGTGACGTAGCCCGCGAGCGCCGAGACGTTGTCGAGCGTGCCGCTCTTGCCGAGCACGCGGCCGCGCAGCGCCGGCAGGCGGTGCGCCAGCGTCCCGTTGGCCCCGGCGACGCTCAGCGCATCCGCGAGCGGCTTCGCGATCGCGGCGTTCGCGGCGGCGGCGGCGAGCAGCCGCGCGAGCGCGCTCGCCGTCGTGCGGTTGGCGTGGGAGAGACCCGAGCCGTCGGCGAGGTGCACGAGCGTCGCGTCGTCGCCGAGCATCGGGGCGGTCACCTCGCCGGCCACGTGCATGCCCCGCTCGGTCGTCCCGCTGCCGCCGGCGTAGGCGCCCATCGCCTTCGCCACCATCTCGGCGGTGAAGTTGTCGCTGTGGCGGTCCATGAACTGCACGATGCGCCAGAGGGGTGCCGACTGCGTGCGCGCCAGGACGAGCGCGCTCTTCGGCGCGCGGCCCCCGGCCACGAAGCGCACGCCGACGTGCACGCCCGCCGCGGCGAGCGCTCGCCGCAGCGCGCGCGCCGCGCTCCTTGCCGGGCTCGCGATGTCGTGACCACTCGCATCGACGTCGCGGTCGAGCGCCAGGCCCGAGAGCGGGGGCGACTCGACCCCGATGTAGCGCGCCGGCCACGGGCCCCAGCGAGAGGTGTCGAAGATGGTCTCGTCGCCGCGGATACGCCCGCTGACGCGGCGGATGCCACGCGCCCGCACCTGGGCGGCGAGCGCGCGGATGTCGACGCTCGAGAGCGTGGGGTCGCCCGAGCCGACGAGGTAGAGGTCGCCGTGCCAGGTCGCGCCCGCGCGGGTGCCCACGCCGGCGACGGTCGTCGCGAAGCGGAAGTCGGGGCGCATGGTGCTGAGCGCGCCGACCGTCGTGAACAGCTTCTCGGTCGACGCGGGCAGCAGCGGGCGCCAGCCGTTGCGGCGGTAGATCAGCTCGCCGCTCGCGAGATCGGCGACCGCGACGCCGGTGCCCGGGCCGCCGAGGCCGTGCTTGGCGAGCGCCTTCGAGATGCCGCGCGCGAGCGCGGCATCCTGCACGCCGTTCTTCGCCCCGGCGCCCGAGACCGGCGCGAGGGCGGCGAGGGCCGCGAGCGCGACCAGGAGTGTCCGCAGACGTCGCCGCATCAACGGAACGTGATGGTAATGGTCTGGCTCCCGTACACGGCCGCCTGCGCGCTCGGCATCCAGATGTCGATCGTCGCTCCCACCACCGCGCCGCCGGTGTCCGCGGCCACGCAGGGCCCGTAACCGGGGATCTCGAAGCGGGTTCCGAGCGGGATGACGCGCGGATCCGTGGCGCAGATCCCCTGCCCGACGGGCAGCCCGCTGGCGGTGTGGCCGGGCAGCGAATAGGCGGTCGAGGAGACCGAGAGCGTCGACCCCGCGGCCAGCGACGGTGCAGGCGGCGCCGGCGGGACGGGCGTGGACAGGCTCCCGCCGCCGTGCGGCTGCGGCCGGACGACCTTCTGCGCGCGCACGACGTCGCGGTGGGCGGTTGCCGTGAGGGCGGCGAGCGCGTGCACGTGCGCGCGCCGCAACTGCGTGAGCAGCGCGCGTTGCGCGGCATCGGCGCGCTGCAGCTCGGCCGCACGCGCCTGCCAGGCGGCCTGCTCGCTGCGCGCGCGGCCCTCGGCGGAGCGCAGCGTGCGCGATCGCCCCTGGAGCGCCGCGTGCCAGCGCCGCGCGGAGCTCACGAGCAGGCTGTCCGAGCGCGAGAGGCGGTCGAGCAGGTCGAGGCCCTCGCTGATGTCCGAGAACGAGCGCGCCGCGAGCAGCACGCCGAGCGTGTCGAGCGGGCGCGAGCGGTAGATCTCGTTCAGCCGCTGCCCCAGGGCGCGCTGGGCGGCGCGCTGATTCGCGCGCGCGATCGCGAGTTGCGCGCGGACGCCGCGCAGGTCGCTGCGCACGCGCGCGAGGCGCGCCTGCGCGGACTGCTCGCCCGCCCGCGCCCGCGTCAGCGCGGCGTCGGTCGCGAAGAGGTCGACCAGAGCGGCCCGCTCGCGCGGGCCCGTGGCCGCAGCTGCGGGTCCCGCATGCACCGCCGGCAGAGCGAGCGCGGCGATGACGAGCACGAGCGGACCCCGGGTACGGACGCGCACCCCGGGAGGGTAGCCGCTCGAGCGTGCCTACGCGGGCCGGGGGAGGGCCGTTCAGGCTATGGCGCGGTCGATCAGAGGGCGGTCAGGCCGAGCTGGTCGCGTGCACGCGCTGCGGTTCCAGGTGGGTCACTCGCACGGCCTCGAAGAGCGTCTTGTCGATTCTGCCGTGGTAGACCGGGACGTGCTCCTCGACGCAGATCCGGATCACTTCGGAGCGTTCGATCCCGAACTCCCGGGAGAGCTCTTCGGGCGTGAGGTGGTTCGGCATGGTTCGCGACTCCTTGCACGTTGCACTGGGCCCTTCAACGACAAAGCCCACCAGGCGACGCCGTGGTGGGCTCTGCAGATCAGGTAGCGGCTTCCGAATCGGTCACCATCGGTAGACGCCTCCAATCATGCCGGGATTGTAGCGCCGTGCGCAGACGTCGGCAAGAGGCGCGTCGTCATCCGGGCGAAAAAGTTAGGAGATCCCTCAGACCGGGTTCGGCACGTCGAGGAAGACGTGCTCGATGCCGAAGCGCGCGCTCACGAGCTCGCCCGCCGCGCGCACCCCGAGCGTCTCGGTGGCGTGGTGCCCTGCGCACACGATCGACATCCCGAGCTCGCGCGCGAGCGCCCGGAAGTCCTCCTGCGGCTCGCCCGTGAGCAGTGCATCGGCCCCCATCGCGGCCGCCTGCAGCGCGATTCCGCCCGGCCGCCCGGAGCAGATCGCGAGCGTCCGCACGCGCTCGGGCCCGCCGGGGAACGCGATCGGCACGCGGCCGACGGTCTCGCTCACGCGCTCGGCCAGCACCTGCAGCGGCACCGCCGCGGCGAGCGTTCCGTGCACGGCCAGGGGGATGCCGCCGTGCTCCGAGAACCAGCCGCCCACGTGCAGGCGGAGCTCGGCCGCGAGGCGCGCGTTGTTGCCGATGCGCTGATGGCCGTCGAGCGGCAGATGGTAGGCGGCGAGCGTGATGCCGGCGGCGAAGAGGCGCTCGAGCCGCCGCTTCATGTGGGCGCCGATCGCCCGCGGCTCGTTGTCCCAGAACATCCCGTGGTGCACGAGCAGCAGCTGCGCGCCCTCGACCGCCGCACGGTCGAACACCTCGAGCGTGGAGGAGACGGCGGAGGCCACGCGCTCGACGCGCTCGGCGCCGATCACCTGCATGCCGATCGGCGCATAGTCGCGGTAGCGATGCGTCTCGAGCTCGGCATCGAGGAACGCCACGATCTCGTCGCGCGCTGCAGTCACCGCGCCAGTCTAGGGAGAGGACTGCTGCCGGGGCCGCGCTGCGGCCCCGGCAGCGCATCGGGGTGCCCAGATTCGAACTGGGGACCTCTCCGACCCGAACGGAGCGCGCTACCAGGCTGCGCCACACCCCGGAAGCGCCGATTATCGCACAAAGCGGTCAGCTCCCCGCCCGCCGCCAGAAGCGCACGACCTGCATCCGCTCGCCGCCCGGGCGCGTCAGCGACAGGCCGAGCATGCCGAGCGCCCCGATCGCGAAGGTCGTGCAGATGACGCTGACGACGATCGGGAGCCCCGAGGGCGAGCTCAGCCCGAACGCGTCGCGCGCAGCCTGGAACGAGAGGATCGCGAGATAGCCGACGGCGAGCAGACCGACGAGCAGCGGGATGAGCGCGCCGCGCGCGCGCGAGCGGCGCATGCTGCCGGACTCGAGCACGAGCACGAGATAGAGGCCGACGAACACGAGGATCGTGAGCGAGGTCGTCTGCGACTCGGCTGCGGAGCGGCCGATCGACGTGTGCACGAGCCCGTGCCCGAGCAGCACCGCCACGCCGAGCACGATGCCGGCGGGGATCGCGAACTCGGCCACGTCGCGCATGAACGGCCGGGGCTGCGCCTGCGCGGCGGGCGCGAGCGCGAGCAGGAAGGCCGGGATGCCCACGGTGATCGCCGCGGCGAGCGAGAGCTGCCGGGGCAGGAACGGGTACGCGCCGCCGCCCACGCCCACGGTCAGGATCAGCACCGCGGCGAACACCGACTTCGCGACGAACAGCTTGGCCACGCGCTGGACGTTGCGCAGGATCTTGCGGCCTTCCTCGATCGCGAACGGGATCGCCTCGAAGCTCTCGCTCACGAGCACGACGTCGGCGACGCCCTTCGCGAGCTGGCTGCCGGAGCCCAGGGCGACCGCGACGTCGCATTCCTTGAGCGCGGGGACGTCGTTGACGCCGTCGCCGACCATCCCGACGCGCCGTCCGCCGCGTCGCAGCGCCTTCACGAGCGCGCGCTTGTGCTCGGGCTGCACGCGCGCGAAGACGGTGTTCTCGATCGCGCTGCGGCGCAGTGCGGATGCCTCCTCGGGGAGCTCCGCGCCCGTCGTCACCCGCCCTTCCGTCTCGATGCCCGCCGCGCGCGCGACCGCCGCGACCGTCGCCGGCCCGTCGCCCGAGATGATCTTGACCTCGACGCCGGCGCGGTGCAGATAGGCGATCGTCGTCGCGGCGTCGGGCCGCATGCGCTCGCTGAGCGCCACGAGCGCGAGCGGCTCGACACCGGGCAGCCGCGGCTCGCCGTCGCCCTCGGGCTCGGCGAGGCCGCGCGTGCGGGCGAACAGCAGCACGCGCAGCCGCTGCGCCTGGCGCCGGCCGACCTCGTGCGCGAGCGCCGGGTCGGCGTCCGCGCGCACGATCACCTCGGGCGCGCCGAGGACGAACTCGCTGCCGTCGTCGAAGGCGATGCCGCTCCACTTCCAGCGCGACGAGAACGGCACTTCGACCCGGACGGGCGGCGATGCGCCCGCGAGATGGGCGTGGAGCGCATCCGCGGTCGGGTTGCGCGCTCCCAGGCCGGCCGCGAAGGCCCCGAGCAGCGCGTGCGCCTGGCCGTTCGCCCCCGCCAGCGGCAGGATCTCCTCGACCGCGAGCGTGCCGTCGGTGAGCGTGCCGGTCTTGTCGAGGCAGACGACGTCGAGCCCGGCCAGGGCCTCGACGGCGGGCAGGCGCTGGACGAGCGCGCCCCGGCGCCCGACGCGCGCCGCCGCCACGGCGAAGACGAGGCTCGCGAGCAGGACGAGCCCCTCCGGCACGAGCGAGACGATGCCCGCGACCGCCGTCGAGACGGCCTCCCGCGTCGGCACCGCGTGCGCGTGCAGGGCGTAGAGAAGCAGCGCCGAGATGGGGATCATGAGCGCCACGAGCAGGCGCAGGAGCTTGTTGATCGCAAGCTGGAGCGGCGAGAGCTCGCGCCGCTCCTCGCGCGCGAGGCCCGTGAGCTCGTTGGCGTACGCGTCCGTGCCGACGCGCTCGGCCTCGTAGACGCCGCTGCCCGCCACGCAGAACGAGCCCGACTGGAGCGTCTCGCCGGTGCGTCTCGCGTCGGGATCCGACTCGCCGGTGAGGATCGACTCGTCGACCTGCAGCCCGCGGGCCTCGAGCAGCCGGCCGTCGGCCACCACCTGATCGCCCGGTCGCAGCACGATCGCGTCGCCGACGACGACGTCGTCCACGGGCACGACGTGCTCGCTCTGATCGCGGATGACGCGCGCCCGCGGCGCCGCCAGCAGCGCGAGGCGGTCGAGCGCCCGCTTGGCGCGCACCTCCTGGACGATGCCGATGCCCGAGTTGACGACCAGCACGAAGGCGAAGAGCAGATCGGCGAGCTGGCCGGTCGCGATCAGGGCGACCGCGCACGCCAGCAGGATGAAGTTGAAGAGCGTCAGCAGGTTGCGGCGGACGATCGCCTTGTAGGTGAGGCTGCCCCCCGCCGGCTCGGCCGGTCCCCGCTGCTCCAGCCGGCGCGCCGCCTCGGCCGAGCTGAGACCGTACGCAGTCACTCGCGACAGGGTAGGAGACAGGCCGCCGTCCCGCGCGTGCGCCGCCGGCCGGGCCGCTGCGGCTATCGTCGCGGCGATGTCGAGCCCGGCGCAGGTCGCACGAGGAGCGCGCCTGCCCGCGCTGCCCGCACCGCTCGCGATGATCGCGGGCGCGCTCTCCGTGCAACTCGGGGGCGCCGTGGCCGTGCACGCGTTCGCGCGCTCGACGCCGCTCGGGGTGACGTTCCTGCGCTCGCTCTTCGCGGCGGCGATCCTCGCCGTCGCGGTGCGCTCGCTGCCGCGCACGCTCGCCGCGTGGCGCACGGCCCTGCCGTTCGGCGTCGTGATGGCCTGCATGAACGCCTGCTTCTACGAGGCGATCGACCGCCTGCCGCTGGGCGCGGCGGTGACGATCGAGTTCTGGGGGCCGATCGCGGTTGCCGTGGCGACGTCGCGACGGCGTGCCGACCTCGTCTGGGTTGCGCTCGCCGTGGCCGGCGTCTCCCTGCTCGGCCGCGGCTTCGGCAGCGCGCAGCTCGGCGGTCTCGCGTTCATCGTCGCGGCGGGCGGGCTGTGGGCGACCTACATCGTGCTCGGGCGCCGGCTCGCGCACGCGACCGTGGGCGCCGCCGGCCTCGTGCCGGCGTGCGCGATCTCCGCCGCCGTGCTCGCGGCGCCGGGCATCGCGAGCGCGCGCACGAGCCTGGCCGATCCGCGGCTCCTGGCCCCGTGCGTCCTGCTCGGCCTGCTCGGGACGGCGATCCCGTACGCGATCGAGATGTACGCCCTGCGCCGCGTGCCCGCGCGCACCTTCAGCGTGCTGCTCTCGATGCACCCGGCGGTCGCGGCCCTCGTCGGCGCCGCGGTGCTGAGTCAGGGGCTCTCGCTGCGCGACGTGGTCGCGATCGCCTGCGTCGTCGCCGCCAGCGCCGGGGCGCTGGCAGCGGCCGCGCGCGCCCAGGCGGCACAATGACGGCATGTGCGGGCGCTACACCGTCGCGGTCGATCCCCAGCTCCTGGCGGAGCGCTTCGCGGTCACCCTGCCCGAGGACATCGCCCCGCGCTTCAACGTGGCGCCGACCGACCCCGTCCTCGCGCTGACGGAGCGCAGCGCGGGGCGCGAGCTGATGGTCGCGCGCTGGGGTCTCGTCCCGCACTGGGCGAAGGATCCGAAGGCCGGCGCCAGGATGATCAACGCGCGCGCGGAGACGCTCGCCGAGCGCTCGGCCTACAAGCCGCTGCTGGCGAAGAACCGCTGCCTGATCCTGGCCGACGGCTTCTACGAGTGGCGGCTCGACCCGGACGGCAAGAAGCGGCCCGTGCGCTACGCGCTCGACGACGGTGCGCCGTTCGGCTTCGCGGGCCTCTGGACGAGCTGGCGCGACCCCGAGAGCGGCGAGTCGCTGCGCACCTGCACGATCATCACGACCGACGCGAACGCGCTGGTCGCAGCGGTGCACGACCGCATGCCGGTGATCCTCCCGCGCGACCTCGAGGACGAATGGCTCGACCGCGACGTGCCGGTCGAGGCGGCCCTCTCGCTGCTGCGGCCGTATCCGTCGGATCACATGGTCGGCTCGGACGCGTCGATGCTCGTGAACTCCGTGAAGAACGACGACCTGCGGCTCTTCGACCCGTCGCAGTAGCGCGGGGGCGAACCCGGCGTGCCGGTAAGCGAGCGGGTCATCCGCCAGGACTCCTTCGCCTACCGGCCCACCGGGTCCAGCGCGCCGAGGATCAGGTCGACGATCAGTTGGGGGTCTCGGCGCAGCCTCGGCGCGCTTCGGTCGCGGCGTTTCAGCTCCACGTCTGCGGCGTGTTCGAGGCGGCGGAGCTTGCCTTCGCGCATGAGCTTCTCGTCGACGCCGCCCATGCGGCCCTGGAATGTCGTGTAGACGGGCACGCCGAGCGCGACGGCTTCGCGGTTCATGCTGCCGCCCGCCGAGATCACGAGATCGGACGCGGCCACCAGGCTCGGGCCGTCGATCGCGTGGGCGGGGACGATCACCGAGGGGAGGGCCAGCCGGCGCAGCTCCTCGGCCTGTTCGCGCAGGCGCGGGAGCACCACGGCGTGGATGCCCTCGTCGTGGCCGAGGCGGTCGAGCAGGTCCGCGTAGACCGGGTTGTGGACGCGGTGGTAGAGCGCCGCCACGGGCGGGGTGCGCAGCACGACGATGAGGCGCTCCGGGTCGGCGCCGATCGCGTCGAGGATGCCCGGATCCGGCTCGAAGTCGTGGAGGAAGTACTCCTCCTTCAGGCCCGGGTACTGGCGCAGCTTGCGGGGGCCCGCGCCGTAGCGCGCGAGCCGCTCGGGCGGGATCGCGTCGGGCACGATCACGCGCCGCGCGAGGCGGCAGCCGATCATGTGCTGGAACGTCGCCCACTCGTAGTCGAAGAGGTCGACGGCCGGGACGCGCAGTGCGCGCGCGACGATCGGCAGGTCGTTCGAGCCGTGCGCCGCGGCGAGGTCGAAGCGCGGGCGCTTGCGCGCCCAGCGCCCGAGGGCGTACGAGCGGCTCGCCAGGCTGCGCAGCTTGCCGCCGGCGGAGCGGCCGCCGTGCGCGCCCACCGCAAGCGCGTCGAGGCCGGCGATCTCGGCCAGCTCGAGCGTCTGGGCGAAGTCGCGCGCGGTCACCTCGACCTCGTGGCCGGCGTCGCGCAACCGCCGCACGAGTGGCCGGAAAACGACCGGGTGGGCGGGCGCCGAGAGATCGATCCAGATCCTCATCGGCGCCCGCCCACCCGGGTCTTGCTTCGTGCGGAGTGGCTAACGGCCGAGCGCGCGCTCGATCGCGGCCAGCCGCTCGCGGTCCTTGCGCGCCTCGGCGAGCTCGCTCTCGAGGCGCGAGATGTGCGCGACGAGCGCCTCTGCCGCATTGCTCAGCTGGCGTGCGATGGCTGCGGCCGAGCCGGCCGGTGCGGCCGCGCTCTTCGGGGGCCGGCCGCGGCGCGCAGCGGGCTTGCCTGCCGCGGTGGCCGCGGTGCGCTTGGAGGCCGTCTTCTTGCGCGGACGCAATTGCACGCCGCCGCCGCCCGGGAGCGAGCGAGCCACGCGGTAGTACGCGGTCTGCACGGTCGCGGTCGATCGACCGGTCTCCTGTGCCACGAGGCGGAAGGCCTCGGTGGCCTTCTTTCCCGCATCGATGTGCTTGCGTACCGCCTCGTAGCTCGCCTTGCCAACGCTGCCGCGCGCTCCGGATGCCTGCATTGTCTCCCTCACTGTCTGGGGGTCGCTGTCTGGGGGGAATACCGCGCCCGGGGAGCTCGCCAGGAATTGCCCTGACAGAGTCTCGAATGCGAGCAGCAGTAGTGTAGGGTGAGCGTCGGGATCAAGTGCTGCTTCAGGTCCCTACGTTGCATGCCGATACGCCATGCATGTACCACGCGCGAATCGCGCATCCTGCATGAGGAGGAAGGTTTGATGCGTCGTTCCCCAGTCGCGCTGGCGCTTGTCGCCGTGGCGCTGACCGCCGCCGCTTGTGGCGGTTCGGGCAAGTCCGCGGATTCGTCGACCGACACCGCTACGGGCACGCAGGCCTCCGGGAGTGGCAGTGGCGGCGCAGCGGGCATTCTCTCGTCGATCGACAAGACCGCCAGCACGGGTCCGCAGAAGCTGAAGCTCGACCTCACGGTCGACATCAAGGGCTCGCCCTCGAACGCCCAGCTCGCGCTCTTCACGAAGCAGCCGATCCACCTCGGGCTCGACGGTGTGGTCGACAGCGCCGGCGGAAGTGGCGATGTGAACGTAAGCGTCACATTGGGCAAGACGCCGATCCAGGCCGAGATCCGCTACGGCGGTGGCAAGTCGTGGATCCAGGTCGACGGCAAGTGGTACGACCTGCCCGCCGACGCACTGTCGTCGACGACCGGCACCGCGTTGCCCTCGGGCGCGTCGGCGAGCAACCTCGACGCGAGCAAGGTGCTCGAGGCGATCGGCGATCCGTCGACGATGCTCCAGAACACCTCGGTCTCGAGTGAGAAAGTCGAGGGCATCGACTCTGACAAGGTGAGCGGCGACATCAACATCGCGGCCGTTGCCAAGGCCGCCGCGAAACTGTCTTCCACCGCGAGCGGCACGACCACGACAACGCCCTCGCAGAGCCAGGTCGACAGCGCCGTGGCGCAGGTGGAAAAGGTCGTCAAGAAGGCGCATGTCGACTTGTGGGTCGGCAAGAGCGACCACAAGGTCCATCGCGCCGTGATCTCGGGCGACGCCACGATGGACGCTGCCACGAAGGCCAGCTCGGGCATCGACTCGCTGACGCTGAATCTCGATGTGACAAGTGTCGATGCCGACAAGCCCGACGTCTCGGCGCCGTCGTCGGTCGGCACGCCCCAGGAGTTCCAGACCGCCCTCATGGGCCTGCTGAGCAAGGTCATGGGCGGCGCGGCCGCCGGCTGAGCCGGCGACGTCCGCTGCATCCGCGCTCGGCGAGGGGCTGCGCGACTGCGCAGCCCCTCGCTATGGTCCCTGGCGGTGCGCCCGCCCCAGCTCGTCCTGCTCGACGTCGATTTCACGCTGATCCGCCCCCGCCGCGTGTTCGACGCCGACGGCTACGCCGAGCTCGGCGCGCGCTTCGGCGTGCGGCTCGACCCGCAGCGCTACGAGCAGGCACGGCAGGACGCATTCCACGTCTGGCGCACGCAGACGCTCGAGCACCGCAGCGCGCAGCACCGGCGCTTCGCGACCGAGATCGTGCGCGGCATGGGCGCGCCGCGCGCGGTCGCCGAGCAGATCGGCATCGCGGCCGACCGGGAGTGGGCCGACCCGGGCAACTTCGAGCTCTTTCCCGACGTGATGCCGCTCCTCGCCGTCCTGCGCGCGACGAGCTGCACGGTCGGGCTCGTCTCGAACACCGACCGCGAGCTCGAGCCGTTCGCCGCGCAACTCGGCATCGGCGTCGATTTCGCGCTCGCCTCGGGCGCTCACGGGCGGCGCAAGCCGTGCGCGACGATCTTCGCCGCGGCGCTCGCCCTCGGGGGTGCGCCCGCCGAGGCGGCGGTGATGGTCGGCGACAACCTCGACGACGACATCGAGGGCGCGCGCAGCTGCGGGCTCCGCGCCATCCTCGTCGATCGCGCGGGACGCCACCCGGATCACGCGGGGGAGCGCATCCAGGGGCTCGCCGAGCTGCCGCCGCTGCTCGGGCTCGTCGGCGCGGTGTCGCAGGCGTCGCGCTGAGCTCGGCTCCGAGATGCGCTCCGAGCCCTGCGCGACCGCGCCGCGTCAGGCCGCGGCGCGGAGGGCCGAGAGCAGTCCGGCGAGGTCGTCGCGCGTCGTCGCGGCGTTCATGAGCGCGCAGCGCAGCCAGGTCGCGCCACGCAGCCGTGTCTGCACGAGGTAGTAGCGGCCGCTCGCGTTGACCGCGCCGCGGATGCGCTCCTGGTGCGCGTCGGAGTCGGCGCCTTGCGGTGCGCGGTGGCGGAAGCAGACGATGTTGCACTCGGGCTCGAGCGCGAGCTCGAAATCGCCGCTCTCGCGCACGGCCGCGGCGAGCTCGGCGCCGAGCGCCCACAGCCGCTCGACGTGGGCCCGCAACCCCTCGCCGCCGACGGCGGCGAAGCCGAGGTAGGCGACCAGCGCGAGCTGGGGGCGGGTGCACTCGAGCGTGCGGGTGCCCATGTTCTCGGCCCCCGGGTCGTCGCTGCGGAAGAGGTAGTCGGCCTTCTGGGCAAACGCCCCGTACGCATCCCGCGCGCGCGCGTACGCGAGCAGAGAGGCGAGGGCGGGGAACGGCAGCGTCTTGTGCAGGTCCCACACGACCGAGTCGGCGCGGCCGATGCCGGCGAGCTGCGGGGCGAGCGAGGGGCTGAGCGCGGCCGAGCCGCCGTGCGCGGCGTCGACGTGCAGCCAGAGGCCCTCCGCGGCGCAGATGCCGGCGATGTCGTCGAGCGGGTCGAACGCGCCCGTCGGCGTCGTCCCGGCCGTCGCCACCACGGCGATCGGCCGCTGCCCGCCCGCGCGCGCCGCGGCGATCGCGGCGACGAGCGCCTCGGGACGCATGCGGAAGCGCTCGTCGCTCTCGACCGCGATCGCCCCCGCCTCGCCGAAGCCCATGATCTGCGCGGCCCGCGCCGTCGAGTAGTGGGCCTGGTCGCTCGCGAGCAGCGCGAGCGGCGGGCCGCCGTGCGCGCCGTCGCGCCAGGCGTCGAACCCGGCCTGCGCCTGGCGCGCAGCCAGGAGGGCCGTGAGCGTGGCGATCGTGCCGCCGTGCACGATCATGCCGCCCGCCGTCGCCGGCAGCCCGAGCCGGTCGCCGAGGTACTGCGCCAGCGCAGCCTCGCACGCGGTGCTCGACTGGCTCAGCTCGTAGATCGCCCCGGAGCCGTTCGTCACGGCGGTCACGAGCGTCCCGAGCGCCGCGAGCGGCAGCGGAGCGGCGAGCTGATGGCCGACGTAGCCGGGATGGTGGGTGACGACGGACTCGGCGAGGATGCGCTCGACGAGCGCCAGCGGATCGGCGCCGCCCGCGAAGTCGGCCGGCCAGCGCTCGGACATCCGGGCGGGATCGAGCGGGCGTGCGACCGGGATCGCGCGCTCGCCCGCGGCGGCGAGGTACTCGGCCAGGCGGTCGACCACGGCGTGGCCGAGCGCGCGGAAGCGCTCGGGGTCGCGCGCGGCCTGCAGTCGCCCGTCGCTCACAAAAGGAGCGTTCCACAACCGCGTGTACGCTTGCGGCGGCCGTGCCCCACGACTACTCGCTCGCGACGGAACGGCTGCTGCTGCGGCCGTACGCCGACTCCGATTTCGACGCGCTCCTGGCCATGCACTCGCGGCCCGACGTGGCGCTGTGGCAGTACTGGGAGCCGCGCGACGCCGCTACGGTGCGCGCGGTGCTCGCGAGCAAGGTCGGCGAGGCCGGGCTCGCGGCCGACGGCGACTGGATGAGCTTCGCCACCGTCCTCGCGGCCTCGGGCGAGGTGATCGGCGACTGCAGCGTGCACCTCGTGAGCGGCGAGCACCGGCAGGGCGAGATCGGCTACATCTTCCATCCCGACCACCACGGCCGCGGCTACGCGACCGAGGCCGCCCGCGCCCTCGTGGACTTCGCGTTCCGGGAGTTCGGGTTCCACCGCGTCATCGGCCGCCTCGAGGTGCGCAACGCAGCCTCTGCGCGCGTGCTCGAGCGACTCGGGATGCGCCGCGAGGCGCATCTCGTCGAGAACGAGTTCGTCAAGGGCGAATGGCAGAGCGAGTTCGTCTACGCCATCCTCGAGCACGAGTGGAGGGCGGCCGGCGGCTGAGAGATGCGCGTGGCGCCGCGCGCGTGGATCGCCTACCCGAGCGCGTTCTCGCCGGTGAGGTCGCGGCCCACGATGAGCGTGTGGATGTCGTGCGTGCCCTCGTAGGTGTCGACCGTCTCGAGGTTGAGCATGTGGCGGATCACCGGATACTCGGTCGTGATGCCGTTGCCGCCGTGCATCTCGCGCGCGAGACGCGCGCCTTCGAGCGCCACGCGCACGTTGTTGCGCTTGGCCATGCTGACCTGTGCGTAGTTCATCTCGCCCGCGTCCTTGAGCTGCCCCAGACGGCGCGCCATCAGCAGCCCCAGCGAGTGCTGCGTGGCGAGCGTCGTCAGCTTCTGCTGCACGAGCTGGCGTGCGGCGATGGGCCGGCCGAAGGTCTCGCGCGTCTTCGTGTACTCGAGCGACGCGACGAGCGAGGTCTCGAGCGAGCCGAGCGCGCCCCACGCGATGCCGTAGCGGGCCTGTGTGAGGCAGCCGAGCGGGTACTTGAGGCCGCCCGGGACGGGGAAGCGCGCCTCTGCCGGCACGCGCACGTCCTCGAGCACGATCTCGCCCGTGATGCTCGCGCGCAGGCTGGCCTTGCTGTGCGTGACGGGCGCGCTGAAGCCGGTCGTGCCGCTCTCGACGAGGAAGCCCTGGACGACGTCGTCGTCGTCCTTGGCCCAGACGACGGCGACGTCGGCGAGCGGGCTGTTCGTGATCCACATCTTGGAGCCGTTGAGCACGTAGCCGTCGCCGTCGCGGCGCGCGCGCGTGCGCATTGCGCCGGGGTCGCTGCCGCCGTCGGACTCGGTCAGGCCGAAGCAGCCGACGATCGCGCCCGACGCCAGCTCGGGCAGGTAGCGGCGCTTCTGCTCGTCCGATCCGTAGGCGTAGATCGGGTACATGACGAGGCTGCCCTGCACGCTCGCGGAGGAGCGCACGCCCGAGTCGCCGCGCTCGAGCTCGTAGCAGATGAGGCCGTAGGCGGTGCTCGAGATGCCGCTGCCGCCGTACTCGGCCGGCGTCGTCGGCCCGAGGATGCCGAGCTCGCCCATCTGCGTGATCAGCTCGCGCGGCAGCGTGTCCGCGTCCCACCAGGCCTGGACGTTGGGGACGATGGCCTCGTCCACGAAGGCCCGCACGGTGGCGTGGATCTCGCGCTCCTCGTCGGTGAGGCCGTCGAGCGCCCTGAAGTAGTCGAACACGGATCTCCTTGACGTCGGACCCGGCGGGGCGCCGGCTCTCAGTTCTTCTCGGCCGCCGCGGCGCGCCGCGCGGCCTTGGCGGCGCGCTTGCCCGCCTGGTAGGTGGCGAGCTCCTCGGCCGTGCGCACGTCGCCGAGCGTCTGGTGGCCGGGCAGCAGCGCCTCGATGCCGGGCGGATCCACGCCGAACTGGCGTGCGAGCAGGGTGAGCACCGTGCGCACCTTCATCTCGCCGAACCCGGGCAGCTCTGCGAGCCGTGCCCGCAGATCGTCGCCGCTCGCGGCCTCGCGCCAGATGCGCGCGGCGTCGCCGGGGTAGCGCTCCTCGAGGAAGGCGCACAGCGCAGCCACGCGCCGGGCCATCGCGCCGGGGAAGCGGTGCAGCGCCGGGCGCTCGCGGAACACGGCGGCGAGCTCCTCGGGATCGGTCGCCGCGATCCGCGCGGCGTCGAGGTGCCCGAGCCGCCTGCGCAGCTCGAGTGGCCCTGCGAAGGCCTTCTGGACGGTGACCTGCTGGTCGAGCGCGAAGCCGATGAGGAGCGCCACGGGATCGGACGCGATGAGGCGGTCGGCCTCGTCGTCGCCGGTGAACGGCAGGCGCTCGGGAGCGGTTGCTGTGCGAGCCATGCCGGTAGGGTACCCGCGTGACGGCCGCCGCCGAGTTCTTCGCCGCGCTTCCCGAGCGCCTGAGCGCGGGCGACGGCGGCATGGGGGAGGCCGTGATCGCGTTCGCGCTGGAAGGCGCGCCCGAGGGCGGATGGACGTTGCGGCTCGGCGGCGAGACTCCGGAGGTCGCGGCGGGCGTGGCGCCGGCCGACGTCACGGTCACGTGCACGCGGGCGCTCTGGGAGCAGCTCTGCGATCACCGCATGTCGCCGCAGACCGCGTGGGCGACGGGCCTGCTCGACGTCGGCGGCGACATGCGGCTCGCACAGCGCCTCCGCGCCCTCCTGGAGATCTGAGGGTGCGCCGTCTGCTGCCCGTGCTGCTCGTCGCCCTGCTCGCGGGGTGCGCGCGCGACGCCGACCAGCACCGCGCCGTGCCGACCGCGGGTGGCTCGCCGAGCTTCCTCGCGCAGGCGTTCGACGCGACCGGCACCCTGCTCGTCGGCACGCCGAGCGGGGTCTATCGCTCGAGCGACGGCGGGCGTACGTGGCACTCGACGAGCCGCCACGTCTGGGGCGCGCTCGCGGTCGGCTTCACCCAGGCCTCGACGATCGTCTCGCGCGGCCGGCTGCTCCAGCGCGGCAACCTCTCCTACGACCACGTCGACCCCCCCAAGCGCTCGCCGTTCCACGGCGGCAGCGTGCTCGCGCTCTCGTGGCTGCCCGGCGGCAAGCTCTACGCGCTCGTGCGCGGCACGTACTGGCACCTCTACGTGACCCTCGACTCGGCGCGCACCTGGTACCCGCGCCCGGCGCTCGGGCTGCCGCGCTCGGCGCGCGCGATCGCCGTCGCGCGCGCGCGCGGGGCGCCCGACGTGGTCTACGCCGCGACCGGCCGCACCGGCCTCTGGCGCTCCGTCGACGCGGGCGTGAGCTGGACGCGGCTGCCCGTGCGCGCGAACGCGCAATCGGTCGCGACGACGCCGGCGCGCTGGCAGCGCGTCGTCGCCGCCCTGCCCGAGCTCTCGTGGTCGGACGACTACGGCGCGACCTGGCACACGAGCGGACCGCGCGCCACCATCGTGGCGGCGGATCCCCGCAACGAGCGCATCTGGTACGCGGTCGCCCCCGACGGCGAGCTGCTCGTGTCGACCGACGGCGGCCGCAGCTGGTGACGCGCCGGCGGCGCGCTACTTGACGGTCAGCGTGAGCACCATGCCGAGCGACTTGTGGGGCAGGCAGTAGAAGACGTACGTGCCCTTCTTGGTCGGCCTGAACACGATCGCCTTGTGATCCTCGACCGGGTTGCCGCTGTTGACCTTGTTGGCCTTGGCCGGCGCCTTCTGGGTGAGGACGTTGTGGAAGCCGTCCTTCCAGACGAAGCGCAGCGCGCCGCCCAGCTTGAGCGACAGCTTGAGGTTCGGCTTGCCGTTGAAGGCCACGCCCTCGAGCGTGACGGCCTTCGGGGCCGGCGCATCCGCCGCAGAGGTGGCCGCGGGCAGCACGAGGCCTGCCGCGAGTGTGGGGAGAAGAAGGAGTCGTCGCATGTGCCTACCCTACGAAACCTCGATCGGGAGCGCCGCCAGCCAGGCCGGAAGCCGCTGCGCCGCGCCCGTCGCGCGATCGAGCACGGCATGGCGCGTGCGGCCGCTGAGCATCAGCCGCCCGTCGAGCTCGACGCGGTAGGCGAGGCTGAACGTCGCCCGCGCGCGCTGCGCGAGCGCGCAGCTCACGGTGAACACGTCGTCGAAGCGCAGCGGCGCGTGGTAGCGCAGGTCGATGGCGACGACGGCGAACTCGACGCCGTCGCGCTCGCGCATCTCGCGGTAGGGGTGTCCGAGCGCCCGCAGGTACTCGACGCGCGCGCTCTCGAGGTACGGGAGGTAGGCGGCGTGGTGGGCGACGCCCATCGCGTCGGTCTCGGCGAAGCGGACGCGCAGGTCGACGCGGAATGCGCTCACGGGGCGCCTTCGAGATTGCGGACGTCGAGGACGGCCGTGTAGCCCAGGCGCGTGTTGAGCCGCACCATGGCGACGTTGGCGGGACTCGTGTCGGCGACGAGCCGGCGCGCACCGAGCTCACGGGCGCGGCGGATCGCGGCCAGCTTGAGTGCGAGGCCGTGCCCCTGCCCGCGCGCCTCTGCGGCCACGCCGGTGAACGCGTGGTAGACGGTGGTGGGGTCCGCGACGCACGTGCGCAGGGCGCAGATGCCCGCCAGCTCCCCGCCGGGGGCGCGCGTCACGAGCACGCTGCCCGGCCCGCTCCCCGGCGCCTCGAGCACACGGCCGCGCCACGCCGCGAACGTCTCGGGGACGTAGGCGGCGCTCGTCGCGAGCGCGGCGTGCAGCGCGAGCTCGAGCCGCCAGGCCTCGCGCTCGCTCGCCGCCGGCTCGGCCGCGAGCAGCCCGGCGACGGGACCGTGCGGATCCGCGATAGTTGCATGGTCTATTTCAAGCAAGAAGAAACGATCACATTCAACTTCGTGCAAGTCGTGACGGGCGGCCAGGACGTCCCATGCACGGTCGTCGCGGGGAGCGTAGACCCTCACCACCCGGGCGCCGAGCGCGCGGGCGCGTGCACGTAGCTGCACGAGCAACGAGCCGCCGATCCCGTGGCCGCGCCGCGACGGCCGCACGTACAGGTCGAGCGCCAGCCGGTCGTCCTGGCGGAACGCGAAGTGCCGCCGCAGCGCGGCGACGGCGTCCGGCCGTTCCGGCGGTCCGCTCGCGAAGCGCTCGCACAGACCGACGGCCGCGACCTCGTGGCGCAGGTCGGCGGGCGCGCGCGGGAGCAGGCGCGGCCCGTCGTTCCAGGTCTCGCACCAGGCCGCGTAGCCGTCTTCGCCGAGCGGGTGGAGCAGGTCCATCAGGCGACGGTATCGCGTGTACGTTGCGAGACATGCGGATCCGAACCTCCCTCGTCCTCGCCGTGCTGGTGTGCGCGGCGGTCGCGCTGCCGGCGGCGGCGCAGCCGGCCGGCGCGCGCGGCGCTCGCGCGTCGTTCGCTCTCGCCAAGGTCGCCGACGGGCTGCGCTCGCCGGTCTACGTGACGAGTGCGCCCGGCGACAAGCGGCTGTTCGTCGTCGAGCAGGAGGGCACGATCCGGACGATCAGCAACGGCCGGGTGGCTGCGAAGCCGTACGCCGACCTGCGCAGCTTCGTCACCTCGGGCGGCGAGCAGGGCCTGCTCTCGGTCGCGTTCCATCCGCAGTTCGCGAGCAACGGCAAGCTCTACGTCTACTTCACGAACAAGAGCGGCAACGAGGTGATCTGGGAACTGCGCGCGCGCAAGGGCGCCGCGAGCATCCGGCCCGGCCACCGCCAGCTCGTCGAGATCCCCGACACCGAGGGGAACCACAACGGGGGCCAGCTGCAGTTCGGCCCCGACGGGATGCTCTACTTCGGCGACGGCGACGGCGGCGGCGCCGGCGACCAGCACGGCGCGCACGGCAACGGGCAGAACCCGGGCGTCCTGCTCGGCAAGCTCTCGCGCATCGACGTGGACACGCGCACGGGCGGCCTGCCGTACGGCATCCCGAAGGGCAACCCGTTCGCCGGCACGTCCGGCTGGCGTCCCGAGATCTGGGCGCTCGGCCTGCGCAACCCCTGGCGTTTCTCGTTCGACCGCGCGGGCGGCGACCTCTGGATCGGCGACGTCGGCCAGAACTCCTGGGAGGAGGTCGACCACCTCAAGCACGGACTCGGCGGCATCAACTTCGGCTGGAACCGCTACGAGGGCCGGCACGACTTCGCCAAGGACACGCCGCTCGTCGGCGGCAAGCTGCGCGGGCCCGTGGCCGAGTACAGCCACAGCCAGGGCTGCAGCATCACGGGTGGCTACGTCTACCGCGGGCCGAAGATCGCCGGCCTCAGCGGTCGCTACGTCTACGCCGACTACTGCTCCGGCAAGCTCTGGACGCTCTCGCCGGCGGGCGGCGCCCCGCGCGACGTCTCGAGCGTCGTCAGCGCTGCAGGCGTCAAGTCGATCACCTCGTTCGGCGAGGACGGATCCGGCATGCTGTACGTGTGCTCGGCCGAGGGAACGATCTACCGCTTCGTCTCGCGCTAGTCGCGGGCGCCGTCTGCGGCGCTGCACTGCTGCCCGCGGCTGCGGGCGCCGCGTGCGTTCCCGGCGCCGTCGAGGGCGTGGGCACGCAGAACGTCCGGCTGGCCGTCGAGCTCTCCCGCGGGCGCCTCACGGCGCGCACGGCGCCGCTCGCCGGCGCCCCGGCGGTGCGCACGTTCGGGCCGCGCACGCCCGAGGGCGTCACGCGCGTGTTCCTGGTGCGCAAGCGCGTCCTCGGCGCCGACTGCAGCGCGGCCTGGTACCAGGTCGACCTGCCGATCCGGCCGAACGGCATCCGCGGGTGGGTGCCCGCGGCCGGGCTCAACCGCTACGTCGTGCGCTGGCGCATTCGCATCGACATCGGCCGGCGCCGGCTGATCGCGTACGAGGCCGGCCGCGAGCGCCTGCGCCTGACGGTCGCCGTCGGCAGCTCGTCGACGCCCACGCCGATCGGCTCGTTCTACGTGCTGGAGCGGCTCTTCCTGCGCAACCCGGCCGGGCCCTACGGCCCCGGGGCGCTCGGGCTCTCGAGCTTCTCGCCCGTGCTGACCGGCTGGACGCGCGGCGGTCCCGTCGCGATCCACGGCACCGACGACGCGCGCACGGTCGGGGGCGCCGTGTCGAACGGCTGCGTGCGCGTGCGCAACGCGCAGATGCTGCGCCTGCTGCGCGAGGTGCCCGCGGGCACGCCCGTCGACATCGTCGCGTAGCTTCTCAGCCGTACCGCTACGCGGGCACGCGCAGGCGCAGCGCCTGTGGCACGACCTCGAACGTCGCCGGCGTGGTGCCGGGCAGCTCGCCGTCGAGCTCGAGCGGCAGCGGCCGCTCCGGCTCCACGTACACGCGCCGCGCGCGCAGGACCGTGACCTTGCGGTGCCCGAGGTGGGTGCCGCGGTAGAGGCGGGGGAGGTTGAGCGCGAGATCGAGCTTGCCGACGTCGCCCCACACGAGCACGTCGAGCAGGCCGTCGTCGGGCTCGGCCTGCGGGCAGATCTTGATGCCGCCGCCGAAGGCCCGGCCGTTCGCGCAGATCACGTTGTTGGCGACGAGCTCGAGCGGCGGCTCGTCGTCGATCTGGACGCGGAACGGGACGTTGCGCCAGGCCGCGAACGTCGTCACGGTGGCGTACAGGAAGGCGGGCGTCCCGCCGAGCAGCTTGGACGTGCGCTCGGCGCGCGCGGCGACCGCGCCGGTCAGTCCGCACGAGCCGATGTTGATGTACCAGCGCGAGCCCTCGCCGGTGGCCGTGCGGAACGTCGCCCGGCCGAGGTCGATCGTGCGCGTGCGCCCGCCGCGCAGCAGCTCGAGCGCGCGCTCCGGCCGCTTCGGGATGCCGTAGGTGCGGATCGTGTCGCGCCCCGTGCCGAACGGCAGGATCGCGAGCTCCGGCCCGGCCGCGCCGCTCTCCGCGAGGCCGTTGACGACCTCGTTGACCGTGCCGTCGCCGCCCAGCGCGGCGACGAGCTCGCGCCCGTCGGCGGCCGCGGCGCGCGCCAGCTCGCTGGCGTGCCCGGGCGCCTCCGTGAACGCGACGTCGAGCTCGAGCCCGAGCGTGCGCGCGCGCTCGGCGAGGCGCGGCCAGCGCTTGCCGGCGGCGCCGTTCTGCGCCGCCGGATTGACGATCACGTAGGCGCGAGCGGTCAGTGCTTCGGCTCCGAGAGCGCGGCGCGGATCGCGAGCTCGGTCATGCGCGCGACGGCCGCCTTCAGCTCGTCGTCCGTGATGCGCACGAACTCGCCCGCGACGATGATGTCGGAGACGGTCAGCAGGCAGGCCGCCTGGACGCGACGCAGCGCGGCGATCGTGAAGAGGACGGCCGCCTCCATCTCGACGCCCAGCACGCCCCGGTCGGACCAGCGCTGGGCGCGGCCGGTGTCGGGGTCGTAGAACGTGCTCGACGAGACGCAGGGCCCGACGCGCAGCTTGGTGCCGTCGTGCTTGGCCTGGTGCACCGCTGCATGCACGAGCTCGAAGTCGGCCGTGGGCGCGTGCGGCTCCCCGCCCGTGTACGTGAGCATCGTGCCGTCGCTCGGGACGGCCGAGATCGCGAGGATCAGGTCGCCGAGCTGCATGTCGCTCTGGAGCCCGCCGCAGGTGCCGACGCGCACGATGCGCTTGACGCCGAGCTGGATCAGCTCCTCGATCACGATCGCGGCGCTCGGGCAGCCCATGCCCGAGGACTGCACGGAGATGGGCTTGCCCTCGAAGGTGCCCGTGAATCCCAGCATGCCGCGCTCGCTGTTGACCTGGCGCGGGTTGTCGAAGAACGTCTCGGCGATGAGCTGCGCGCGCAGCGGGTCGCCGGGCAGGAGGACGGCGTCGGCGTAGTCGCCGGGCTCGCCACGGAGATGAATTGGCATGACCGCCGATCCTAGCGGGACGCGGTGTCGTGGGCCCCTGGCCTTGCATACCGGGGCGACCTGTCCGATCATTGCGGAGATGCGATTCCGCGCACGCCCGTCCGCCCTGCTCGCCGTCCTGGCGCTGCTCGTGCTGCCCGTCGCGGCCGCCGCGGACATCAAGCCGATCCCGAAGCCGAAGAACCCGCCGGTCACGCACACCGTCACGCCCACCAAGCCGCCCGCGGCGACCACGCCGCCGGCGCCCCCGCCGGCGCCGCCGGCACCGCCGGTGACGATCACGCCCTCGACGCCGACCGTCCCGGGCACGACCGGGACGGTCGAGACGCCCGTCAAGCCGATCGTGCCGGTGATCGCCGAGGGCGGGCGCGACCAGTCGCGCGTCGCGGCTCCCGCGATCCCGCCGCCCGATCCCACGCCGCTCGCGCTCGTCGGCGCGACCGAGACGGTGCCGTCGCCGGGCAGCGGGACGCCGGTCTGGAAGCTCGCGCTGCTCGCGCTCCTGGCCGCCGGTGAGGCGTTCGTGGTCGTCCGCCTGGTGCGTCGCCGCCCGGCGACGCTCTCGCCCGCGCAGTAGCTCCTCGCCGTTCCGGCGCGCGCGCCTGCGGGTCTCCCGCTGCGCGGTATCTCGGTTGAGGCATTGCGAGACTCCCCCGCCAGGGGTGGCAGCGCGGGTGAGACACCGCTATCCCGTGATGCGTGACGCCTCGCCTGCCCAGCCGCCCGCTTCTCGCCCTCGCCTGCCTGGCGCTCCTCGTGCCCGCCGCGGCGAGCGCCGCCGATCCGTCCCCTGCTCCCGTCGCGGCGCCGACCAACCCGGCACCGGTCGCGGCCACGCCCGCGCAGCCCTCGGCGCCGCCGGCGGCGCCCACGTACGTGCCCAGCCGCAGCTACACGCCGACCCGCACCTACACCCCGGCCGCGCCGAGCGGGCCGACGGCGGCACAGCTCGCGGCGGCCGCCCGGGCGCGCGCGCTGGCCAAGGCGCGCCAGGCCGCGGCGGAACGCCGCCACCGTCACCAGATCCAGCTGCTGGCTGCCGCGCAGACGCACGCCGAGGCCGTGCTGCGCGCCGAGCTGACCGCAGCGCGCCGCACGAACGCCGTCGACCTCCTCGCCGGCTCGGTCGCCGAGTCCATCGGCGCCGCTCCCGCCTCGGGCCTGCCGCGCGCCACCTCGTCGCCGGCGTCGGCGAGCTCCGGCGGCGGCTCCTCGCTGCCCCTGCCGGCGATCGTGCTCGCCGCCTGCGCCGCCGTGCTCGGCATCGGCGCCGCCTTCGCCTCGCGCCGCGGCGTCGGCTTCGCGACCGCGGCGCTCTCGCTCCTCACCCTCCTGCTTGCGGGTATCTGACATGCGCACACGCCTGCTCGTCCCCGCCCTGGCGCTCGCTGCGGCGCTCCTTCTCCCGTCCGCGGCGTTCGCCGCGCCAGCGGCACCGGTTCTTTCGCCTCCGCCGTCGCCGACCGCGTCGTCGCCGATCACTCTTGGCTGGAGCAACGTGGCCGGGGAGACTGGCTTCAGCGTCTATCGCGCGGACGCTGATTGCACGAATGAAGTCGACATCACGCCGGTCGGGGGCCACGTGCCCCCCGACGTCCTGACATTCCCGGACCTGTCGCCTCTCGAGGGCACACACTGCTACTTCGTGCGCGCATTCGACGGCGGCGGTGAGAGTCCGGACTCGAACCATGTCCTCGTCACGTACGACACAGCGCCGCCCATCACGCCCGACGCCCCAGGGGGGCTCACGCCGGCCGCCTCGCCGCCAACGATCTCGATCAGCTCGACAAATGACCCGGCCGCGCCGGGCGGCAGTTCGGGCGTCCACCACTACGACGTCTACCGGGATGGCTCCCAGGTCAACGTCGCGCCGATCCTGGAGACCGGCTCCGGGCCGTACGCGTGGAGCGACGACGGACTGCACTCTTCGAGCCCGGTGTCGGTTTCCGGCGTGTACTCCTACACGGTGGTCGCAGTCGACGCGGCCGGCAACGCCTCGCCGCAGTCGCTGCCGAAGGACATCGCGGTCGATGCGAATGCGCCGGGTACGCCGGCTGCTCCGAGCGGGACCTCGCCGGTCGCGACTGCGCCGGTGATCACGATCAGCACGGTGAGCGACCCGATCGTGGGCGGTGTGAGCACGGGCGTCGACCATTACGACGTGTATCGCAATGGCAGTCCGACGCCGACCGGGCCTCAGGTTCCGGCGGGTGGGCCGTACACGTGGACGGACACGGGTGCGGTCGCCTCGGGCACCTACAGCTATACGGTCGTTGCTGTCGATGCGGTCGGCAACGCGTCTGCGCACTCGCCTGCGGGGTCGATCGTGTTCGACGTCACCGCGCCCTCAACGCCGGGCACGCCGACCGGACTGAGTCCGGTCGCCGCGGCGCCGACCATCAACTTCACGTCCTCGACGGACGCGAATTCGGGTGTCGATCACTACGACGTGTATCGCAATGGCAGTCCGACGCCGACCGGGCCTCAGGTTCCGGCGGGTGGGCCCTTCACGTGGAGTGACACGGGTGTGGTCGCCTCGGGCACCTACAGCTATACGGTCGTTGCTGTCGATGCGGTCGGCAACGCGTCTGCGCACTCGCCTGCGGGGTCGATCGTGTTCGACGTCACCGCGCCCTCAACGCCGGGCACGCCGACCGGACTGAGTCCGGTCGCCGCGGCGCCGACCATCAACTTCACGTCCTCGACGGACGCGAATTCGGGTGTCGATCACTACGACGTGTATCGCAACGGCAGTCCGACGCCGACCGGGCCTCAGGTTCCGGCGGGTGGGCCGTACACGTGGACGGACACGGGTGCGGTCGCCTCGGGCACCTACAGCTATACGGTCGTTGCTGTCGATGCGGTCGGCAACGCGTCCGCGCACTCGCCCGCGGGCACCGTCGTGCGGGATGCGAATGCGCCGGGTACGCCGGCTGCTCCGAGTGGGACCTCGCCGGTCGCGACTGCGCCGGTGATCACGATCAGCACGGTGAGCGACCCGATCGTGGGCGGTGTGAGCACGGGCGTCGACCATTACGACGTGTATCGCAATGGCAGTCCGACGCCGACCGGGCCTCAGGTTCCGGCGGGTGGGCCGTACACGTGGACGGACACGGGTGCGGTCGCCTCGGGCACCTACAGCTATACGGTCGTTGCTGTCGATGCGGTCGGCAACGCGTCCGCGCACTCGCCCGCGGGCACCGTCGTGCGGGATGCGAATGCGCCGGGTACGCCGGCTGCTCCGAGTGGGACATCGCCGGTCGCGACTGCGCCGGTGATCACGATCAGCACGGTGAGCGACCCGATCGTGGGCGGTGTGAGCACGGGCGTCGATCACTACGACGTGTATCGCAATGGCAGTCCGACGCCGACCGGGCCTCAGGTTCCGGCGGGTGGGCCCTTCACGTGGAGTGACACGGGTGCGGTCGCCTCGGGCACCTACAGCTATACGGTCGTTGCTGTCGATGCGGTCGGCAACGCGTCTGCGCACTCGCCTGCGGGGTCGATCGTGTTCGACGTCACCGCGCCCTCAACGCCGGGCACGCCGACCGGACTGAGTCCGGTCGCCGCGGCGCCGACCATCAACTTCACGTCCTCGACGGACGCGAATTCGGGTGTCGATCACTACGACGTGTATCGCAACGGCAGTCCGACGCCGACCGGGCCTCAGGTTCCGGCGGGTGGGCCCTTCACGTGGAGTGACACGGCCGTCGTGGCTCCGGGCACCTACAGCTACACGGTCGTTGCTGTCGATGCGGTCGGCAACGCGTCCGCGCACTCGCCGGCGGGCACGATCGACGTGAACCCTGCGCTGTCCGCCCCAACGTCGGTGACCGCCTTGGCGACGCCGACCACTCAGCGCCCGCAGATCTCCTGGGTCGCGCCCGCCGCACCAGGATTCCCTATCCACCACTACAAGATCTATCGGAATGGCCAGCCTCTGAGCGATGTCTCCGGGACGACGTTCACGGACAACACCGCAGCCCGAGCCTGCCGACGGCGCTACACCTACCAGATCGTCGCATTCGACTCGGCGGCGAGTCGCAACTCGGCGTCGTCTCCGCTCCGGTGACCGTCACTGTACGACACGACGGCGCCCGTCGACGCCCGGCGGCGTGGTCGCGACCGCGGCGCTCGACGGCTCGATCACGCATCACCTGGAGCTGCCGCGAGCGACGGCGCGGGCTCGGGCATCGCCCGCTACGTCGTGCGCCGCGCGCTCTCGTCGAGCCCGCCGCGTGTCGGTCGTCCGACGGCGACGCGACCTGCCAGGGCGCCGCGACCTCGTGCACCGACACGACGGCGCTCAACGGCAAGCTCTACAGCTACGCCGTGTTCGCGGTCGACCGCGCCGGCAACACGTTCCTCGGCCGGCACGTCGCTCGGCGTGACCGCGCGCGACCAGCTGCCCGCCGGCCGGCGCCGCGGGCCTGCGCGGCGACCCCGGGCGACGGCAGCGTCGACCTGCAGCTGGTCGCCGGCAGGGCCGGATGACGACGTCGCCGGCTACGTGCTCGTCGCGAAGCAGGGCTCGGCCGCGCCGTCCAGCGAGGCCGACGGCACGCGCGTGTGCACCGCGATCGTCGCCGCGTCCACGACCTGCTCGGCGACCGGCCTGACGAACGGCGCGACCTACACGTTCGGGCTCTTCGCGCTCGACGAGGCGCTCAACCGCTCGCAGCCCGCCGTCGTGAGCGCCGCGCCGAACGGCAAGGTGCTCGACACGAAGGCGCCCGGCGCCGTCACCGGCCTCAAGGCCAAGGTCTCGGGGAAGACCGTCAAGCTGACCTGGAAGAACCCCTCCGACCGCGATTTCGACCACGTCGTGATCACGGCCGACACGCGCAAGCCGTCCGCGCAGAAGGCCGCCACGCGCGTCTACAGCGGCGCGGGCACGCGGGCGGCCACGAAGCTCTCCGCGGGCCAGTCGCGCTGGTTCGTCGTCGTCGCCTACGACGAGGCGGGCAATGCGTCGGCCCCGGCGAGCGTGCACGTCAGCCTGGCCCCGGCCAGCCCCTTCGGCCCGGCGGCGAACGCCAAGGTGCACGGCAAGGTGCGCCTGACCTGGCCGGCCGCGAAGGGCGCGAAGTACTACAACGTGCAGCTCTACGCCGGCAAGACGCGCATCCTCGTGAGCTGGCCCGGCGGGCGCGCCCTGCAGGTGCCGCGCGCGAAGCTCAAGCGCGGGACGAAGTACACCTGGTACGTGTGGCCGGGCCTCGGTGCCAAGGCCAAGGCCCACTACGGCAAGCTGATCGGCAAGAGCACCTTCACGTTCGCCGGGTGACGATTCCACCCCTCCGGCCCCCCCGAACAGGTGGGATTCGGGGGGTCCGGGCGGGCTGGGACTCCCGATACGTCCGGTTCCCGCGGTACGGTGGCGACCGCTCGTCATCGCCGCGCAGGTAGCGGCAAGTATCGGAGGATTCAGGCATGGCACGACGCTCTCTCCTCGTGGCCATCGCTGCGATCGCTACGGCAGTGCTGCCCGCAGTCGCGAATGCGGCGCACGATCGGCGTCACGCGGCGCCAGTCGGCGAGCCCCGTCGACGCTCTCGTGGAACGTGACGCGACCACGCTGACCGAGGACGTGTACCGCGCAACAGGTCCGTGCCGCGTCGTACCGGCCGACCGGCGCCATCCGGTCGGCGGGCCGTACGTCGGCACGCCGAGATCCCGCCCTCCGATCGTGCCGGGCACCGCACCGGCGACGACGACGCTATCGACGCGCCCGGCGACGGCACCTTCTGCTACTACGTGCAGGACGACGGCGGCCTCGCGTACGGCAACGGCGCCCAGGCGCACCGTCGACACGCTGTCCACCGACGGCCGGCGTTCCGACACGTGACGACCTGCGAACCCGGCGCGCGCCACGGTGACGATCGCCGCCACCAACGCCGACGCGGCGTGCGGGCGTCACCGGCAGCGTCTCGCACTACTCGACGGGCGCGTGCACGGACGCCTCGGCCACCGACGCTCGAGCTGCAGGTACCTGGGACACGACGACGGTCGCCGACGGCGACCTACTACGTCTGCAACGTCGTCACCGACGGCGCCGGCACACCGCGCGTTCGCTGCCTCGGCTACCGTGCGTCGTCGACAACACGGCACCCCTCGGCGACCGTCGCGACGCCGGCGGCGCGGGCGCGTCCGTGAGCGGCAACGCGGTCGCCCTCACGGCGACCGACGTCGGCGACGCCCCGGCCGGCGTACGCAACGTGCAGTGGCAGCGCTCGCCGAACGGCGCCACCGGCTGGGCCAACCTCGGCGCGACGGTCGCGGCGGGCCCGGCCTACCTGCGCAACTGGAACACGACCGCGGCCGCCATCGGCGACGGGCCCGACTTCGTGCGCGCCCTGATCAACGACAACGCGGGCAACCAGACGATCTCCGCCGTCGTCGGCCGTGACCGTCGACAACACCGCGCCCGACGGCAAGGCCGTGCTGACCGCGCCGCCCGCCGTGGCCGGCAGCCCGACGCTCAGCTGGACGCCGGCGCACGACGCGCATCGGCATCGACCGCTACGACGTCCTGCGCGGTGGCGACGGTCATCGGCACCGTGGCATCGAACGGCGCGCTGAGCTACTCGTTCAACGACAAGAACGCGCCCGACCAGACGACCTCGAGCTACATCGTCCGGGCCTACGACGCGACCGACCACTCGATCGACTCCGATCCCGTGACGGTGCTCGTCGACTCCAAGGCCCAGAGCGCTCCGGTCGGCCTCACGGCTGCGACGCCGACGGCCGCCGCGCCGGCCCTCAGCTGGCAGGCGCCGCCCGTCTTCAGCGTCGACCACTACGACGTCTACCGCGACGGCGTCCTGATCGGCTCGACGACCGGCGCCGCGACGACGTACGGCGACGCCGCGGCCCCCGAGGGCGTGCACGACTACGCCGTGCTCGCGCGCAACGCCGCGGCCCAGCCCGGCGTGCTCTCGGCGTCGTTCAAGGTCATCCTCGACAAGACGCCCCCGGCGAGCGGCGGCGCCCCGAACGCGCAGGTGCTGGCGTCGGGCAGCGTGCAGCTCGCGTGGCCGGCGGCGAGCGACGCGCTCTCGGGCGTGGCCGGCTACGTCGTCCGGCGCGCGGCGGGCGGGGTGCCCCCGGCCGCGGCCGATGCCGGCATCGCGGTGTGCACGCCGGCCGCCACGGCGACCGGGTGCACCGACACCGCGACGGCGACGGGCACCTGGTCCTACGGCGTGTTCGCGCGCGACGGCGCCGGCAACGTCGCCCTCATCGGCACGGTCGCCAACGTCGCCATCGTCGACAAGACCGCGCCGCTCGCGCCGACCAAGCTCTCGCTCGTGAAGCCGAAGGCCAAGAAGCGGGGCTCGACGATCGTCTACACGCTGCACTGGGTCAAGCCGACCGCGCCCGACCTCGAGCGCGTGATCGTCGTGCTCAACCTCAAGCGCGCCCCGGCCGGCGCCCGCCGACGGCAGGACGATCTACAAGGGCCTCGGCACGTCGGCCAGGGTCACGCTGCGCGCCGGCCAGACCGCGTATCTGGCGCTCTTCGCCTACGACCAGAGCGGCAACGTCTCGCGCAAGCCGGCGCGCACGGTCGTGAAGCTCGCGTCGCTGATCCCGCTGCGGCCGCTCAACGGCAGCGTCGTGCGCTCGTCGTCGCCGACGCTCACGTGGAAGGCCGCCAAGGGCACCGCCTACTACAACGTGCAGGTCTTCATCAAGGGCAAGCGCGTGCTCACGGGCTGGCCTTCCGCGGCGGCCTACCGCATCCCGCCGGGCAAGCTCGAGCCCGGCACCTACGTGTGGTACGTGTGGCCCGCCGTCAAGGGCAAGGGCAGCTCGCCGACGTTCGGCAAGCTGATCGGCCGCGCGACCTTCACGTACAAGAAGTAGCCCGGCGCGGCCGGGAGCCGTACCGTGTCGTCATGCCGTACCGCTGCCCCGACTGCGGGGGCGAGGTCGACCTCGCCCGCACGCCGCTCGAGAGCGGTCTCCTGCGCCTGGCCGCCCTCGGTGCCGAGGACTTCGCGCTGGAGTTCGACTCCGCCGCTCTGCTGCCCTCCGTGCGCGCGGCGCTCGGGCCGTGTCCCCACGCGGGCGATCCCGTGTGGGATGCCGGCCGGCTCGAGCCGTTCGCCCGCGCCGGGCTCGCGCGGCTGGAGCGCGCGGCCGCGGGCGATGCGCGCATGGCGGAGCTGCTCGCCGTCTGGCGCCCGCGCGCCTTCGCGCTGGCCGGGCGCAGCGACGAGCTGAGCCGCGAGGACGCGCTGCGCGGCCGGCTCGAGCTGCGCCTCGCCGACGTCGAGCGCCGCATGCGCGCGGCGACCGCTGCGGGCGACGAAGACGAGGCCGAGCGGCTGCACGCGCGCTACATCGAGCTCGGCACGACCTATGCGGGCCGGCTGGTGGCCGGATGGCGCTCGAGCCCCGGCTGATCGCGCGCATCGGCGAGGCGATCGCCGGCGCGCGCCTGCTCGCCCCCGGCGAGCCCGTGCTGGCGCTCGTGTCCGGCGGCGCCGACTCGACGCTCCTGGCGTACGCCCTGCGCGCGCTCGGCCATCCGCTCGAGACCCTGCACGTCGCACACGCGCTGCGCGGGTCCGAGAGCGCTGCCGACGCGGCCGCCTGCCGGGCCCTCGCCGCGGTTCTCGGGGTACCGCACCGCGAGGTCGACGGGCGTGTCGACCCGGGCCCGGGTCTCGAGGCGCGCGCGCGTGCGCGCAGGCGCGAGGCGGCGGCCGCGCTGCGTGCCGGGCGCGCCGTCGCGACCGGGCACACGCGCGACGACCGCGTCGAGACGATCCTCTACCGGCTCGCGGCCTCGCCGGGGAGCGCCGCGTTCGCGGCCCTGCCGGCGGGCGACGGCGACGGGCGCATCCGGCCGCTGCTCGGGCTCGGGCGCGAGGAGGTGCGGGCGGCGCTGCGCAGCGCCGGGATCGCCTGGCGCGACGACGGCTCGAACGAGGACCGGCTGCACGCGCGCAACCGCGTGCGCCTCGACGTCCTGCCCGCGTTCCGCTCGCTGCACCCCGCCGCCGAGCGCAACCTCCTGCGCACCGCTGCGCTGCTCGCCGAGGACGACGCGGCGCTCGACGCCATCGCCGCGACGCTGCTCGCCGACGCGGGCGGCCTCGCGACGGCTGCCGTCGCGGCCGCGCCGCCGGCCGTCGTGCGCCGGGCGCTGCGCCGCGTCGCGGGCTTTCCGGCGCCCCGGCCCGTGGCCGCCGAGCGCGTCGCAGCGCTCGCCCGCGCGCGCTCCGGCGCCGGCTCCGTCCCGCTCGGGGGCGGGCGCGTCGCCGAGCGCCGCTACGACCGCATCGTCGTCGTGCGCGCCGGGCCGCCGGCGCCGCCCGAGCGGGAGGTCGCGCTGGCCGTGCCGGGCGATACGGCCTACGGCGGAGCGCTCGTGCACTGCGCCCTGGGCGAGGCCGAGGGCGCGCTCGACGCGGCGCTCGCGCCGCGGCTCGTGCTGCGCGCGCCGCGCCCGGGCGAGCGCCTGCCGGGCGCGCGGCGCACGATCGCGCGCATGCTGCTCGAGGCCCAGGTGCCGCGCAGCGCGCGCGCTCGCTACCCTGTCGTGGCCGTGGGGGGCGCGCCCGTCGCGCTCCCGGGCATCTCCGTGGCGGCCGCCCTGCGCCGCCCGTCCGGACTCGTGCTGACCGTGACCGCATGCTGACCCGTTCCCCGGCCGATCCCGACGGCGTGCTCGAGGGCGTGCTCATCTCCGAGGACGACCTGCGCAAGCGCGTGCACGAGCTGGGCGAGCAGGTCTCGCGCGACTACGCGGGCCTCGACCCGCTGCTCGTGGCGGTGCTCAAGGGCGCCGTGATCTTCGCGGGCGACCTCCTGCGCGCGATCACGATCCCGTGCTCCATCGACTTCATGGCGATCTCCTCGTACGGATCCGGGACCGAGAGCTCGGGCGTCGTGCGGATCCTCAAGGATCTCGACGCGCCGATCGCCGACCGCCACGTGCTCGTGGTCGAGGACATCGTCGACTCGGGCCTCACGCTCTCGTACCTGCTCGGCAGCCTGGCCTCGCGCGGGCCGGCCTCGCTCGAGATCTGCGCCCTGCTCGCCAAGCCCGACCGGCGCGAGGTCGACATCGCCTGCCGCTATGTCGGCTTCGAGATCCCCAACCGCTTCGTCGTGGGCTACGGGCTCGACGCCGACGAGCAGTTCCGCGGCCTCCCGTACGTCGCGACCGTCGACGAGTCGCGCATCGTCCAGGGTTAACGCCCGGTTGTGCCGTGAATGCCTGGTAGAGCGGGGGAAAACCCCCGTGCTAAGCTCTTCGTAGGGCCGCCAGTGCCAATTCTCCGGCCCCCAAGAGTCCCGGCCGCCGTGCCGGGGGCCGTCTCCGCGAGGATTTGCACGTGAACCGGACGTTCAAGACTGTTGCCCTGCCGATCCTGGTCGTGTTCGTGCTCGTGTACGTGGCACAGAGCATGTTCCACTTCGGCGGGAGCGGCACGCCGACGAAGAAGGTCGGCTGGGGTTCGTTCGTCGCCACGGCGACCCATGACCCGAGCTCCCTGCAGTCGGTCAAGTTCAACCAGAGCAACGTCAAGGTCACGTGGGTGCTCAAGAACGGCACCAAGTACTCGGCCGGCTACCCGCGCACGGGCGATGCCGCCGGCAACCTCGTCGACAAGCTCGTGGCGAGCAACAAGATCTCGCCCGACGCCGTCGAGTTCTCCGGCGTCGGCGGCAACGAGTGGCTGAGCCTGCTCCTCGGCATCCTGCCGTTCGTGCTCTTCCTCGGCCTCTGGATCTTCCTCATAAACCAGATGCAGGGCGGCGGCTCGAAGGTGATGAGCTTCGGCAAGAGCCGCGCCAAGCGCATGGCCGTCGACTCGCCCAAGATCACGTTCAAGGACGTCGCGGGCGCCGACGAGGCCGTCGAGGAGCTGCACGAGATCAAGGAGTTCCTCGAGAACCCCAAGAAGTTCCAGGCGCTCGGGGCACGCATCCCGAAGGGCGTGCTGCTGTACGGGCCCCCCGGCACCGGCAAGACCCTGCTGGCGCGCGCGGTCGCGGGCGAGGCGGGCGTGCCGTTCTTCTCGATCTCCGGCTCCGACTTCGTCGAGATGTTCGTCGGCGTGGGCGCCTCGCGCGTGCGCGATCTCTTCGAGCAGGCCAAGCAGAACGCGCCGTGCATCATCTTCATGGACGAGATCGACGCGGTCGGGCGCCATCGCGGCGCCGGCCTCGGCGGCGGTCACGACGAGCGCGAGCAGACCCTCAACCAGCTGCTGGTCGAGATGGACGGCTTCGAGCTCAAGGACAACATCATCCTGATCGCGGCCACCAACCGGCCCGACATCCTCGACCCGGCGCTCCTGCGCCCCGGGCGCTTCGACCGCCAGATCGTGGTCGACCGCCCGGACCGCGACGGCCGCAAGAAGATCCTCGAGGTGCACACCAAGGGCAAGCCGATCGCGCGTGAGATCGACCTCGGGGCGCTCGCGGGCCAGACGCCGGGATTCACCGGCGCCGACCTCGCGAACCTCGTCAACGAGGCGGCGCTCCTGGCCGCCCGCCACGGCCACAAGGTCGTCGGGCAGGAGCAGCTCGAGGAGGGGATCATGCGCGTGATCGCCGGCCCCGAGAAGAAGACGCGCATGCTCTCCGAGAAGGAGCGGCTGATCACGGCCTACCACGAGATGGGGCACGCGATCGTCGCGCACTACCTCGAGGGCTGCGACCCGGTGCACAAGATCTCCGTGATCTCGCGCGGCCAGGCGCTCGGCTACACGATCTCGATGCCGACCGAGGACACGTACCTGACGACGCGCACGCAGCTCCGCGACACGCTCGCGATGACGCTCGGCGGCCGCGCCGCCGAGGAGCTCGTGTACGACGAGCGCACGACGGGCGCCGCGAACGACCTCGAGAAGGTCACGGCGACGGCCAAGGCCATGATCATGCGCTTCGGCATGAGCGAGACGCTCGGGCCGCGCGCGTTCGGCCGCAACCACGACCAGCCGTTCCTGGGTCGCGAGTTCTCGCAGGAGCCCGACTACTCCGAGGAGACCTCGCGCACGATCGACGCCGAGATCCTGCGCATCGTCGAGGAGGCCGACCAGCGCGCCAAGACCGTGCTCGCGGCGCACGCCGATTCGCTCCACCGCCTCTCGAAGATCCTGCTCGAGCGCGAGACGATCGACCGCGCGCAGTTCCTGCGCCTGCTCGACGGCGCCACGCAGGACGAGGTCTTCCCGCCGGCTCCCGCGGCGCCCGAGCCGGTCGCCGAGCCGAAGGCCAAGGAGAAGCGCAGCATCCTCCCCGGGCTGCCGAGCCTCCCGAGCGAGCCCGACGCGCAGCCCGGCGGCGCGTAGACCCTTCTCCCCGTGCCGGGCATCAGCGAGCGCTATGAGCGGGGCGCGCTCGTCGGCGTCCTCAACGTCACCCCGGACTCGTTCTCCGACGGCGGCCGCCACCTCGGCGCTCGAGGCCGCGCTGGCGCACGGACGCCGCCTCGCGGCCGAGGGCGCCGCGATCGTCGACGTGGGCGGCGAGTCGACGCGCCCGGGCTCCGAGCCGGTGTCCGCGGAGGTCGAGCTCGAGCGCGTCCTGCCGGTGATCGAGGGCCTGGTCGCAGAGGGCATCACCGTCTCGATCGACACGAGCAAGGCCGCCGTCGCGCAGGCCGCGCTGGCCGCGGGCGCCGCGCTCGTGAACGACGTGACGGCGCTGCGCGGCGACCGCGCGATGGCAGCCGTGGTGGCCGAGGCGGGGGCCGACCTGTGCCTCATGCACATGCTCGGCGAGCCGCGCACGATGCAGGACGACCCGCGCTACGACGACGTCGTGGCCGAGGTCGAGGCCTTCCTGGCCGGGCGCGCCGAGGCGGCGGTGGCCGCCGGCGTCGCGCGCGAGCGCATCGCGCTCGATCCCGGCATCGGCTTCGGCAAGACGCTCGCGCACAACCTCGCGCTGCTGCGCGCGCTGCCGCGCCTCGCGCAACTCGGGCCGCTGCTGCTCGGCGTCTCGCGCAAGCGCTTCCTGGGCGCCCTCACGGGCCGTGAGGCCGCCGATGACCGCGTCGCGGCCTCGGTGGCCGCGGCGCTCTACTGCTACCGCGGCGGCGCCCACCTGCTGCGCGTGCACGACGTGCGCGCCACCGCCGATGCCCTGGCCGTCGAACGAGCGCTGGAGGGCGCCCCATGCTGACTCCCCCGCTCACGATCGAGGTGCGGGGCCTGGCCGTGCACGCCCATCACGGGGTGCACGAGCACGAGCGCGAGCACGGGCAGCGCTTCCTGCTCGACCTCGCCCTCGTCCCGCGCTCTGCGCTCGCCTGCGAGACGGATCGCCTCGCCGACACCGTCTCCTACGGCGACGCCGCCCGCCTCGCGGTCGAGATCGCCACGCAGAGGCGCTTCGACCTGATCGAGCGGCTTGCCGCGCACATCGCCGACGGCCTGCTGGCCCGGATGCCGCTCGAGCGGGCGACGGTCACCGTGCACAAGCCCGACGCGCCGCTCGGACTCGACTTCGACGATGTCGCCGTGACCGTCAGCCGCGTTCGCGTCCTCCCCGATCGCGGCTGAGCGGCCGTCCCCCTATCGGGGGGCTAGACCGACCACGACCATGGGCTAGTTGGCGGTTGCCGACCACCCGCCGAGGGGTGAAACTCGCGTGTATGGACTCGGGGAGGAGCGCGTCGGAAGACGCTTCGCGACGCATTTCGATTCTCGTCGCGGAAGACAACGACCTGTATCGGCGGGGTCTCGTCTCCGTGCTCGCCGATCGCGCCTTCGCGGTGCTGGGGAGCGCATCGGCCGGCGGCGAGGCCGTGCGCATGACCGCCGAGCTCCTCCCGGACGTCGTCCTGCTCGATCTCGTGCTCTCGGACGGCGACAGCATCCCGCGCATCGCCGAGATGATCGAGGCCCATCCGGGCGTCAAGGTCGTCGTCCTCAGCACCACCTCGGATCGCGATTCGTTCCTGCGCTCGCTGCGCGCGGGCGCGGCGGGCTTCCTCTCGAAGGATCAGTCGCCATCGGGGCTCGAGCGCGCTCTGCACGGGCTGCTGCGCGGCGAGGCGCCCATCTCCCGCCTGCTCACGATGCACCTCGTCGACGAGGTGCGCCGCGAGGATCGCCGGCGCGAGATCGCGGCGCTCGTGCCCGACCGCGACCACCTCACGCCGCGCCAGCTCGAGATCCTGCGCATGCTCGCCGGCGGAGCGACGACGGTCGGCATCGCGACCGAGCTGTACCTCTCGGTCGAGACGGTGCGCTGGCACATCAAGTCGATCCTGCGCAAGCTCGGCGTCCGCTCCCGCGCCGACGCCATCGCGTGCCTCGAAGAGCTCCAGGCGGTCTGACGCTCCGCAACCGGTAGGGTGGGCCGCGCGTGCGCGCGGTCTTCATCGGTCTGGGCGGCAACCTCGGCGATCCGATCTCGACGCTGCGCGAGGCCCTCGCGCGCATCGCGCAGCTCCCCGGCGTCGAGCTCGACGCGGTCTCGTCGCCCTACGAGAGCGCGCCGGTGGGGCTCGAGGACCAGCCGGCCTTCGTGAACGCCGCCGCGCGCGTGCACACCGAGGCGCCGCTGCACGAGCTGCTGGACGGCCTGCTCGCGGTCGAGCGGGCGCTCGGGCGCGTGCGCACGGTGCGCTACGGGCCACGCACGTGCGACCTCGACATCCTGCTCGCGGGCGACGAGGTCGTCGACGAGCCGGGCCTCGCGGTGCCGCATCCGCGCCTCGCCGAGCGTCGCTTCGCGCTCGAGCCGGTGCTCGAGCTCGATCCTGGCGCGACACTGCCCGACGGCACGCCGCTGAGCGCCCTGCTGGAGGGCGTGCGCGACCAGGCCGTGCGGCGTCTCACCGGCATTGCATTACGATGACGGGCACAAGAGGGGAAGGCCCGACGTGTCGAACATCGACGAGCTCGAGGAATACGACGCAGAGCTGGAGCTCCGGCTCAAGAAGGAATACGCCGACGTCTACGGGCTGTTTCGCTACTGCGTGCTGACGCAGGAGGCGACGTACCTCTGCAACCAGCTCGATCTGCGCATCGAGCACCAGCCGTCCTACCCGATGATCCACGTCGCGATGGAGGACGTCTGGGTGTGGGACAAGAACCGCCCGACGCGCATCATCCCGCGCACCGACATCCACACCACCCAGGACGTCACGATCGAGGAGCTGCGGCCGCCCGAGAGCACCCCGCCGCTCGAGCCGCCGGCGCTGTAGCCAGCACATGCTGCTCGCGGTCGACGTCGGCAACACGCAGACGCATCTGGGGCTCTGGCGCGGCGAGGAGCTCGCGCACACCTGGCGCATCGCCACGCGGCCGCTGCGGACGACCGACGACCTGGCGGTGCAGCTCGACGGGCTGCTGGCGCTGCGCGATCTCGACACGGGCGTCGTCGGCGCCCTCGTCGTGTCCTCGACGGTGCCGGTCCTGGCGAGCGAGTGGAGCGGGGTCGGCGAGCACGCGCTCGGCGTCTCCACGCTGCTGATCGGCCCCGGGGTGCGCAGCGGCATCCCGATCTTGATGGACAACCCGCGCGAGGTCGGCCCCGACCGCATCGTCAACGCCGTCGCCGCCCTGGCGCGCGTGGGCGGGCCCTGCATCGTGGTCGACTTCGGCACGTCGACGAACTTCGACGCCGTCTCGGCCCGCGGCGAATACGTCGGCGGCGTGCTCGCACCCGGCGTCGCGATCTCGATGGAGGCGCTCTTCGACCGCGCCGCTCGGCTCTCGCGCGTCGAGTTCGTCGCACCGCCCACGGTGATCGGGCGCAACACGGTGCACGCGCTCCAGAGCGGCGTCGTCTACGGCTTCGCGGGCCAGGTGGACGGCATCGTGCGGCGCATGAGCGCGGAGCTCGGGGGCGATCCGCGCGTGCTCGCGACCGGCGGCCTCGCCGCGCTGATCGCACCGCACGCCGAGACCGTGCACGAGCACGTGCCCGACCTCACGCTCGAGGGTCTGCGCCGTATCTACGAGCTCCAGGACGCGCCGTCAGACGAGCCCGGAGGCTGAGCGGGCGCCGCGCTCGCGCAGCCAGCCGGCGAGCGCGCCTGCGCCGCTGCGCTCGGCGCAGTCGAGCGCCGTCAGATCGTCCCATCCGACCCAGTTGACGTCGGCGCCGCGCGCGAGCAGGAGGGCCGCGGCTTCCTGCCTGCCCCCGTGGGCGGCGCCCCAGAGCGCGTGCGTGCGCTCCTCGGCGGACGGCCCCGGCGTGCCGGCGAGCGCCGCCTCGAGCTGTTCGGTGAGCCCCATGACGGCCGCCTCGAAGAACGTCGCGCGGGCGCCGCGCTCGAGCAGGCGCTGCGCGGCCTTCCACTGCCCGAAGGCCGTGGCGTCGGCGAGCGCGGTGCCGCCGCCGATGACCGCGCCTCGCGCCTCGAGATCCGCCCCGGCGTCGAGCAGGGCATCGATCAGCGCGACGTCGTCGCTGCTCGCGGCCCAGTGCAAGGGGGTCTCCGCGTGTGCTCCGGCGGCCGGCGCGTCGAGGTCGGCGCCGGCCTCGCGCAGCGCGGCGACGATCTCAGCCGGGTTCGGTCGCCCCCCGGGCCAGTCGGCGAAGACGTGCAGCAGCGTGCGCGATCCGCGACGTGCGCCGCCGCTCTCGATGCGCGCCCGCGCGAGCCCGGGGTGCTCGGCGAGCAGGCGCCGCAGCCGGGCGGCGTCCCCGGCGTGGAGCAGCTCGGTGACCGCGACCGCGAGCGGCTCGTCGTCGCGCAGTGCCAGGCCTCCGCGACCGGCGCTCACGGCCCCGGGTCAGCCCGCGGAGTAGATCGAGATGGGCAGGTCGAGCAGCTCGTCGTCCTCGATCGCGCCGAGCGCGGCGATGTCGCGGCCGCTCTGCTCGACGAGCGGCAGGGCCTCCGGGCAGGCGCCGAGCAGCAGCCGCTCGACCTCGTCGATCGTCTTCGCCTGGGCGAGCGCGGCGCGCATGCCGGGGCCGAGCCGGCCGCCGCGGAGGTACCAGCCGTAGAACTTGCGCAGCCAGCCGACGGCGCGCTCGGGCGTCATCTCGCGTGCGACCTCGCGCACGAAGCGCACGAGCTCGTCGACCAGCTCGGCGTCGCTCGGCTCGCGCGGCACGCCGTCCACGAGCTCGGCCAGCAGCCAGGGGTCGCCCTGGGCGCCGCGCGCGATCATCACGGCGCTCGCGCCGGTGCCGTCGAGCACGGCCTGCGCTCCGGCGCGCGTGGTGATGTCGCCCGAGGCCATGACCGGGACGTCGACGAGGTCGACGAGCTCGGCCGTGAGGCGATGGTCGGCGCGGCCCGTGTACATCTGCTGGGCGGAGCGCGGGTGCAGCGTGATCGCCTGTGCGCCTGCGTCGACCAGCTTCGGTCCGAGGGCGAGGCAGTCGCGCGAGCCGTTGCGCACGCCGCGGCGCAGCTTGACGGTCACGGGCACGGCCACGGCGCCGGCGACGGCGCGCGTCACGTCGATGGCGATCTCGTGGTTGTCGAGCGCCGATGCGCCCGCGCCGGTCTTCGTGACCTTGCGCACCGGGCAGCCGAAGTTGATGTCGATGATGTCGGCGCCCGCGGCCTCGCACATGCGCGCCGCCTCGGCCACCGTGGCCGGATCGGAGCCGAAGACCTGCACGGCCAGCGGGTGCTCGTCGCGTGCGATCCGCAGGTAGCCGAGCGTGCGGGCGTTGCCGTACGAGAGGCCGCAGGCCGAGACCATCTCCGAGCACACGAGGCCCGCCCCGAAGCGGCGGCCCTGGCGCCGGAAGGCCTGCACGGAGACGCCGGCCATCGGCGCGAGCACGACGCGCGAGGAGATCTCGACGTCGCCGATGCGGAACGGCGAGGCGAGTTCGGTGGTGCGGCGTGTGAGAACGGTCGACTGCACGGTGCAACCCAGTGTACGCTGCACTCTGGCGCCGTCGAGACGCATGTGTTTCGTGCGCCCTGATGAGGTTTTTCCGGCAGCCACCGGCCGCCGGGCCCTATGGAGGCATCGTGGAGCGAGACGTCCTGCTCACTCAAGAGGGCTACGAGAAGTTGCAAGAGGAGCTCGCGTCGCTGTCGACCGACAAGCGCCGTGAGGTCGCGGACCGGATCCGCATCGCGCGCGAGTTCGGCGACATCAGCGAGAACTCGGAGTTCGACGACGCGAAGAACGAGCAGATGATGCTCGAGAAGCAGATCGCGAAGCTCGAGGAGCGCCTGCGCTCCGCGCGCATCATCGACCCGTCCGAGGCCGACGCCGGCGCGGTCGACGTCGGCCTGCAGGTGACGGTCAAGGACGTGGATCGCAAGCGCGACGCCACGTACCGCATCGTCGGCTCGGCCGAGGCCGACCCGACCGCGGGCCGCCTCTCGAACGAGTCGCCCGTCGGGCGCGCACTGATGGGCCGCAAGAAGGGCGAGACGGTCGAGGTGAGCGTGCCGGCAGGCGTGCTCAAGCTCAAGATCGTCAACATCAGCGTCCCGGCGTGAGCGAGAGCCGCCGGCTCGATCTCCTCTCCCACCGCTTCGCCGACCGCACCGAGATCGCCGAGGTGCGCTCGGCGCACGGCGGCCTCGCGGCCGGCGACGCGTCGGGCGCGCGCTACCGCCTCGCGGGGCGCGCGCTGGGGCGGCGGCTGATGGGCAAGGCGGCGTTCCTCGACCTCGAGGACCGCAGCGGCCGCCTGCAGCTGCTCGCGAGCGCGGATGCGCTCGGCGACGAGCTGTTCGCCGCGGTCTGCGACACGGCGCTCGGAGACGTGATCGGCGTGGAGGGCGAGGCGATCTCGAGCCGCCGCGGCGAGCTCACGCTGCGACTCGAGGGGTTCGAGCTGCTCGCGCCCTGCGAGCGGCCGCTGCCCGACCTCCACCACGGGCTCGCCGACGTCGAGGCGCGCTACCGCCAGCGCTACGTCGACCTGATGGTCAACGTCGACGTGCGCGAGGACGCGCTGCGGCGCGCGCGCATGATCGCCGCGGGCCGCGCGTACCTCGACGGCGAGGGGTTCGTCGAGGTCGAGACGCCGATCCTGCAGCCGCTCTACGGCGGTGCGAGCGCGCGCCCGTTCACGACGCACCACAACGAGCTCGAGCGCACGTTCTACCTGCGCGTCGCGACCGAGCTGTACCTCAAGCGCCTCATCGTCGGCGGCCTCGAGCGCGTCTACGAGCTCGGCAAGGACTTCCGCAACGAGGGCGTGTCGTTCAAGCACAACCCCGAGTTCACCGTGATCGAGTGGTACGAGGCCTACGCCGACTACACCGACGGCATGCGCCGCACCGAGGAGTTCACGGCGGCGTGCGTGCGCGGGGCGCTCGGCACGGCGGTCATCGTGCACGAGGGCGAAGAGGTCGACATGACGCCGCCCTGGCCGCGCAAGCCGCTGGCCGAGGCGATCCGCGAGGCCTGCGGCATCGACGTCATGGCGCACCGCAACGCGGCCGACCCGGTGACCGAGTTGCGCGCCGAGCTCGTCAAGGCAGGTGCGGCGGCCGCCGAGGGCGACAGGACCTGGGCGCAGCTCGTCGACCGCGCGCTCTCGCACTTCGTCGAGCCCACGATCGTCGAGCCCGTGTTCCTCGTCGACTACCCGACCGAGCTCTCCCCGCTGGCGCGCCCCTTCGCCGGCGATCCGTCGCTCGTCGAGCGCTACGAGGCGTTCTGCTGCGGCATGGAGTTCGCGAACGGCTACAGCGAGCTGAACGATCCCGACCTGCAGCTCCAGCGCTTCGAGGAGCAGGTCGCGATGCGCGCCGCGGGCGACGAGGACGCCCAGCCGCTCGACGCCGACTACATCGAGGCGCTCCGCTACGGCCTGCCGCCGACCGCCGGCCTGGGCCTCGGGATCGACCGCCTGGCGATGCTCGTGTGCGACCGCAGGTCGATCCGGGACGTGATCCTCTTCCCGGCGCTGCGCGAGCGCTCGTAGCCGCTGCACGGTTGGGGTCTGACCCCAACCGTGCATGCACGATTGGGGTCAGACCCCAACCGTGCAGCGACCACGACCCGATCGCCTGCGGGAAGCGCAGCAGGCCGTAGGGGTCGCGCTCGCGCTTGAGCGCCACGAGGTCGCCGTACGCGCTGCCGTAGTACGCCGTGCGCCACGACACCAGGCCGGCGTCGGCGTAGTTCTGGTAGGCCTGGCCCGCTCCCAGCGGCGCCAGCACGCCGCGCGCGCCGTTCACGAAGGCCTGCGCGCTCGCCATCCCCGCGCGGCTTCCGTAGCTCAGGATCTGCACCGAGCAGCGCATCTCGCGGTGGATGAACGAGGTCGCCGCGGGCAGGGCGTCGTCGATCGCGCCGCCCTGGGCGTCGAGCAGGAGCACGCCGGAGCCGCGCGCTGCCTGGCGGGCGTCGATCACGTGGGTCAGCGCTCGGGCCTCGGACGGCGTGAGCGCGCGCGCGATGTACGCCGATCCGGCCGCGAACGTGTCGCGGCCGAGCACGCCGCCCTCGCTCTGCGGGCGGCACTGCGCCGTCGTCCTGCCGAGGCAGCCGGCGAAGACGAGCTGCGCCTCGAGGTAGGGCCGTTCGCGCTGCGAGACGCTCGCGCCGGGCTCGAGCAGGGCCGCGATCGCCCGGGCTGCCGGGGCGCCCGTGCCGAGGTACTGCCCGAAGACCTGCACCGTCGCCGCGCCCGCACCGGTCGAGAGCGAGCAGATCGAGGCGAGCGGCGCCGGCGCCGAGGCGGCGCGGGCGGTGAAGGCGCGCGCGATCTCGGCTGCCCGCGACCACGGGTAGCTCGCGAAGAACGTCGTCACGGGCCCGGCGGCGTGGGTGCGGAGGCGCAGATCGGTCACGGGCGCGAGGCTGGCGCCGGCGCCGCGCAGGCCTCGCAGCAGCTCTGCGTCGGCCGCCGCCGGGCGCAGCGTGCGCAGGTCGACGACGTGGGCCGCGAGCAGCGTGTCGCAGGCCAGTCCGTGGCGCCGCGCGTCGAAGCCGTAGCCGCCGCCGAGCGTGAACCCCGCGACGCCGACCGTCGGGCACGAGCCGTGCACGACCGCGCGGCCGCGCTTTGCGAGGGCGGCGATGAGCTCGATCTGGCGCAGGCCCGCGCCCGCGAGCACGCTCCCGTCGGCGAGCACCTGGATCCCCCGCAGCCGCCGCAGGTCGAGCACGACGCCGCCGGCGACCGTCGAGGCGCCGATGTAGCTGTGGCCGCCGGCGCGGATGCGGACGGCGAGGTCGCGCGCGTGCGCGACCCGCAGCGCGGCGGCGAGGTCGCGCGCGTCGAGCGGCTGGGCCACCGCAGCCGGATGGACGCCGTCGTAGCGGCCGTTGAAGACGGGGCGGGCGCGCTCGTAGGCGGCCGATCCGGGCAGGAGCACGGGGCCGCGCATCGCTGCGGCCAGGGCGGCCGGCGGGCCCCCTGTGCGGCGGCGGCCGGGCAGCGCGAGGCCCGCTCCGCCGATCAGCAGCTGCGTGCGCGTGAGCCCCGTCACGGGCTCCATGGTGGCATGCCTATCCTGCGCCGATGTCGGAGATCGCCGCACTCGAGGCCATCTGCGAACGCGCCTGGCCGCCGCGCGAGCGGCTCGAGCTCGAAGGCGCCGTGCTGCGCTTCACGGACGGCTTCACGCGCCGCGCCAACTCGGCGCGCGTCGACGGCGGCGGCGGCGACCTCGAGCGCCTGATCGAGCGCGCCGAGCGCGAGTACCGGAAGCGCGGGCTGCGGCCGGGCTTCCGGCTGACGCCGCTGACGCCCGCGGCGTTCGAGCCGCTGCTGCGCGAGCGCGGCTACGAGGTCGACACCGAGGCCGTCGTGATGGTCGCCGAGTCCCTGCCGGCGGCGAGCGGGGACGAGGAGGCCGGCGGCATCGATCTGCTGCCGGCCCTCGACGAGGAGTGGCTGCGCGTCTTCCAGGCGATCGAGCGCCAGTGGCCGCCCGAGCAGGACCCCGGGGCGCGCTGGGTGCTCGGGTCGGGGGAGTCGCCGCGCCGCTTCGCGCTCGCGCGGCGCGGAGGCCGGCCGGCCGCGACGGGCTATGGCCGGCTCGAGGACGACTGGCTCTACATCGCATCGGTCGCGACGTTCCCCGAGTACCGCCGGCTCGGCCTCGCGCGCGCGATCAGCGAGCGCCTCTTCGCGTGGGGCGCGCGCGGCGGCGCGCGGCGGGCGATCCTGCAGGCGGAGACGAAAAACGGCGCGGCGCAGGGGCTTTATGCGCGCCTCGGATTCGCGCCGCGCTACATCTATCGCGACTTCGTGCCCGGCCGCGATCCGGCCACTGACTAACTCCCTCACTCGGGCGTCTCAAGGACCGGAAGAGCGCTGCCGATGCCGATCTCAGATGCCCTCCCGGAGTGCCGCGGGTACGCCAGGGGGCCTCTGGTAACGTGCGGAGAAGCTTATGTTTGAGCGTTTCACAGAGAGAGCGCGCCAGGTTGTCGTCCTTGCACAGGACGAGGCCCGCGCGCTCAAGCACAACTACATCGGCACGGAGCACATCCTGCTCGGGCTGCTGCGCGAAGAGGAAGGCCTCGCCGCGCGCGTACTCGATTCCCTCGAAATCACGGTCGAAGAGGTGCGTGCCCAGGTGGCCCGCATCGTCGGCCAGGGCGATGAGGTCACGACGGGTCAGATCCCGTTCACGCCTCGCGCCAAGAAGGTCCTCGAACTGGCCCTGCGCGAGGCGCTGTCGCTCGGCCACAACTACATCGGCACCGAGCACATCCTGCTCGGCCTCGTTCGCGAGAACGAGGGCGTCGCGGCGCGCATCCTGCTCGACTTCGACGCCGACGCCGAGAAGATCCGCAACGAGATCATCCGCATGCTCTCCGGCCCCGGCCGGCGCTCGGGCTCGAGCGCGGGCAGCGGCGGGCAGCCCGCAGCCGCGGGTGCCGCCGGCGAGGCCAAGAAGTCGTCGAAGCTGCTCGACCAGTTCGGGCGCAACCTGACGAAGCTGGCCGCCGAGGGCAAGCTCGACCCGGTCGTCGGGCGTCAGAACGAGATCGAGCGCGTGATGCAGATCCTCTCGCGCCGCACCAAGAACAACCCGGTGCTGATCGGCGAGCCCGGCGTCGGCAAGACCGCCGTCGTCGAGGGCCTCGCCCAGCGCATCAGCTCCAACCAGGTGCCCGAGCTGCTGCGCAACAAGCAGATCTACACGCTCGACCTGGCCGCCCTGGTCGCGGGCTCGAAGTACCGCGGCGAGTTCGAGGAGCGGCTCAAGAAGGTCATGAAGGAGATCGCCCAGCGGGGCGACATCATCCTCTTCATCGACGAGCTCCACAACCTCGTCGGCGCGGGCGCGGCCGAGGGCGCGATCGACGCGGCCTCGATCCTCAAGCCGGCGCTGGCTCGCGGCGAGCTGCAGACGATCGGCGCGACGACGCTCGACGAGTACCGCAAGTACCTCGAGCGCGACTCCGCCCTCGAGCGGCGCTTCCAGCAGATCCGCGTCGAGGAGCCGTCGATCGACGACACCGTGCAGATCCTGCGCGGCCTGCGCGACCGCTACGAGGCCCACCACCGCGTCCGCATCACCGACGAGGCGCTCGTCGCCGCGGCGCAGCTCTCGAGCCGCTACATCCAGGACCGCCACCTGCCCGACAAGGCCATCGACCTGATCGACGAGGCCGCCTCGCGCATGCGCATCCGCACGATGGGCTCGCCGCCGCGCTACAAGGAGCTCGAGGAGGAAGTCGAGACGACGCGGCGCGACAAGGAGCTCGCGATCGAGCAGCAGGACTTCGAGCGCGCGGCGGCGCTGCGCGACGCCGAGCGCAAGCTCACGCAGAAGAAGCGCGAGCTCGAGGAGAACTGGAAGTCGTCCGACGACGGCGAGCAGGCGGAGATCGGCGAGGAGGAGATCGCCGACATCGTCTCGATGTGGACGGGCATCCCGGTCTTCAAGCTGACCGAGGCCGAGTCGCAGAAGCTCGTGCGCATGGAAGACGAGCTGCACAAGCGCGTGATCGGCCAGCACCAGGCGATCGTCGCCGTCTCGAAGGCCATCCGCCGGGCCCGCGCGGGCATCAAGGATCCCAAGCGCCCGAGCGGCTCGTTCATCTTCCTCGGCCCCTCCGGCGTCGGCAAGACCGAGCTCGCCCGCACGCTCGCCGAGTTCCTCTTCGGCGACGAGGACGCGCTCATCCAGGTCGACATGTCGGAGTACATGGAGAAGCACGCGGTCTCGCGTCTGGTCGGGTCGCCTCCGGGCTACATCGGCTACGACGAGGGCGGCCAGCTCACGGAGGCCGTGCGCCGCAAGCCGTACTCGGTCGTCCTGCTCGACGAGATCGAGAAGGCCCACCCGGACGTCTTCAACATCCTCCTGCAGGTGCTGGAGGACGGCAAGCTCACCGACGCGCAGGGCCGCAAGGTCGACTTCCGCAACGTGATCGTGATCATGACGTCGAACATCGGCGCCGCGCAGATCACGAAGAACCAGTCGCTCGGCTTCGTGCCCGGCGATCCCGAGGGCGGGCTCTCGTACGACGAGATGAAGAACCGCATCATGGGCGAGCTGAAGAAGGTCTTCCGGCCCGAGCTGCTCAACCGCATCGACGAGGTCATCGTCTTCCACAAGCTGACGCGCGAGGAGATCACGAGCGTCGTGCACATGATGATGCGCCGCCTGCGCGAGCGCATGGTCGAGCACGAGGTCGCGATCGAGCTGTCCGCCAGCGCGACCGATCTGCTCGCCGAGCGCGGGTACGACCCGGCGATGGGCGCCCGGCCGCTGCGCCGCGCGATCCAGCAGCTGATCGAGGATCCGCTCGCGGACTTCGTCCTCGGCCGCCAGCTCGCGCCCGGCTCGACGATCGTGATCGACCGCAAGGAGGGCACCGACGAGGTCGACATGACCGTCGTGGCCCCGGTCCCCGACACCGCTCCGGAGCCGCCCGCGGGCGTCGCCGGCGACTCGGGCGAGACGAGCTCCGGCTCCGGCGGCGACTCGGGCGACCAGCCCGGCGAGTAGCCGCTCTCCATCCGCAGCGCTGAACGTCCGGCGCCCGCACACCGCCCCAGGCGGACTGCGGGCGCCGGCGTCGTTTTCGGCCGAGGCGGACCGCACGATCGGGGTCTGACCCCAATTGTGCGCCGCGGCGGACTGCACGCTTGGGGTCTGACCCCAAACGTGCACGCGTGACGGATTGGGGCCCGGCGGCGTAGATTGCGTTGATGCTCGCTGGTGCGCTTGGTGCGCTTGCGCTGGCTGTTTCGGCTCCCGTGCCCGTTGCCGGGGGCACGCCCGCCGAGCGGGCGATCGTGCGGCAGGCCCTGCAGGGGGTGGATCGCGGGATCACGACGTCGGTGCGCATCGACGACAACCGCTACCTGGTGCTCGGGCCGACGGTGTTCCGGGATCCGAGCGTCGGCTACGGCCGCGCGCTGTGGGAGGCGCAGGCGCTGCTGGCCACGGTGGCCGCGCGCATCGGGGCTCGTGGCGAGGCGCTCCGCGGCTACCGCGTGCTCGGCAACTGCGGACACGACACGACCTGCGGGGGCGGTGGATCGTTCGGCGATCAGGGCAGCCCGGCGATCGGACCGCCGGGAGCGAAGCGGTTGCGCGCCACCGTGTTCGCGAACGCGCGCGCGGCCGGGCTCGCCGTCCGGACGGCGCGCGTCCTGCCGATCGGCGGCGGGGTGCTGAGCGTGGTCGTGCGGTTGCGCGAGGAGCAGTTGCTCGACCCCCGCCTGCAGGCCGCGCTCGGCGGGCTCTTCGGGAAGGCCACGACCGCGCCTGCCGCATTGCACTTCCTCTCGATCGAGGCGCCCGACGGGACGGCGATCGGCTACGGCGGCACGTTCGTGAACGGCGGCAGCTGGAGCTACGGCGGCGACACGGGGACGGCGCCGGTGCCCGGCACCGTCCCGGCGCGCCTCTGGAGGGCCCGCACCGACATCGTCGTGCGGGTGACCGGCGGCGTCTCGGGCAGCCGCACGTTCCACTTCGTCTGCGGCCCCGGCGCGCCGGCGAGCGGCGACTGCCGGCGGCTGCTGGCCGACCGCTGGTCGCTGCTCGTGCCGGCGACGAGCTTCCAGTGCCCGGGCTCTCCCGCGGGCGCGCTCTCCGTCGCGATCGCCGGGACGTTCGCCGGGCGGAGCGTGCAGCGCGACTACAACGGGTGCTACGGCGCGACGGTCCGGCGCTGGGCGCGCTTCGCCGGCGCGTAACGGCTCGGTCCGCCACGGTCCGGCGTCCGCCCGCGCCGGTAGCCTGACCGGTCCGATGGCACGCCTCCGCTCCACCTATGTCTGCGGCGAGTGCGGCGGCGAGCAGTCCCGCTGGCTCGGCCGCTGTCCCGACTGCGGCGCCTTCGCCACGCTCGTGGAGCAGGCGCCGGCGTCCGAGGACGCACGCAGCGGCGCGCGCCGCCGCGGTGCCGCGCCGGGCGTCGTCGTGCCGCTCCAGGACGTCGCCACGAGCGCCGCGACGCGCATCGGCACCGGCATCGCCGAGCTCGATCGCGTGCTCGGCGGCGGTCTCGTCCCGGGCTCGCTCGTGCTGCTCGGCGGCGAGCCGGGCGTCGGCAAGTCGAGCCTGACGGCGGCCATGCTCGGCGCGATCGGCGCGCGGCGTCCCGTGCTGCTCGTGGCGGGCGAGGAGTCGCCGGAACAGGTACGGCTGCGTGCCGAGCGCCTGGGCGCGACCGCGGGCGTGGGCGTGCTGGCCGAGACGGAGCTCGAGACGGTCTGCGCGACGATCGAGGCGGCCGCCCCCGAGGTCTGCGTCGTCGACTCCATCCAGACGCTGTGGGACGAGCAGCTCTCGGCGGCCCCCGGGTCGGTGGCGCAGGTGCGCGAGTCCGCGGCGCGCCTCCAGCGCCTGGCCAAGGCGCGCGGCGTCTGCATCGTGCTGATCGGCCACGTCACCAAGGAGGGCGCCGTGGCCGGCCCGCGCGTGCTCGAGCATCTCGTCGACGTCGTGCTGATGTTCGAGGGCGATGCGCTGCGCTCGCTGCGCGTGCTGCGCGCGCAGAAGAACCGCTTCGGCGCGACCGACGAGATCGGGCTGTTCGAGATGAGCGAGCGCGGCCTCGTGTCGGTCACGGACGCGAGCCGGCTGCACGATCGCGCCGACCTCGACCGGCCCGGCTCCTGCACGTTCGTGGCCATGGAGGGCACGCGCCCGCTCACGATCGACGTGCAGGCGCTCGTCGCGCCGAGCGAGCTCGCGATGCCGCGGCGGCTCGCGAGCGGCTTCGACCGCAATCGCCTCTCGCTCCTGCTGGCCGTGCTGGCCCGCCACGGCGGTCTCGGGCTCGGGCAGCACGACGTGTTCGTGAACGTCGCGGGCGGCGTGCGGGTCGACGAGCCGGCGGCCGACCTCGCGGTCGCCCTTGCGCTCGCCTCGGCCGCGCGCGGTGTCGCGCTCGGCCCCGTCTGCGCCTTCGGCGAGATCGCGCTGACGGGCCGCCTCCGGCCCGTGACGCAGCCGGAGCGCCGCCTCGGCGAGGCCGCGCGGCTGGGCCTCGAGGTGGCGATCGTGCCGGAGGGAGCGCCCGACGGCCCGCTGCGCGTGTGTCACGCGGCCACGGTGCGCGCGGCCTGCGACGTCGCGCTCGGCGTCGCCGACGACGCGCTCGTGCCCTTCTAGCGCGTGCGCCTGCCGCGCACCCTGCGCGCCGGCGTGATCGCCTGGATGCCGGACGGCCAGGCTTGGGCGGACACGCTGCCGGCGCTGCTCGAGCGCGCGCGGGAGCGCTGGCAGCTCCGCGTCGGCGAGCCGTTCGAGGGCGGCTGCACCGCCTGGGTCGCGCCCGCCGAGCGCGCCGACGGCAGCGCCTGCGTCCTCAAGCTGCCGTACCCCGACGATGAGTCCCGGCACGAGCCCGAGGCGCTGCGCCTGTGGCACGGCGAGGGCGCCGTGCGCCTGATCGAGCAGGACGACGCGACCCGCGCGCTGCTGCTCGAGCGGGTGTCGCCGGGCACCTCGCTGCTCGATCTCCGCGATCCCGATGCGGCGCTCGCCGTGGCCTGTGGCGCGCTCTCGCGCCTGTGGGTCGCGGCGCCGGGCGGGCACCCGTTCCCGGCGGCGCGTGCCCGCGCCGCGCACTGGGCGGTCGACGTCGAGCGGCGCTTCCAGGCGCAGGCGCGGCCCTTTGACGCCGCACTGGTGCGCGCGGCCGGCGCGGTCTTCGGCGAGCTCGCGGGGTATGAGGGCGAGGAGGTCGTCCTGCACCAGGACTTCCATCGCGGCAACGTCCTCCGCGCCGAGCGCGAGCCGTGGCTCGTCATCGACCCCAAGCCGCTGGCCGGGGAGCGCGCATTCGACGTGCACTGGCTGTTGCGCGACCTGCTCTGCACCGAGCCGCGCGCCGGGCGGTCCCCGGGCGCGCTGCTCGACCGCCTCGCCGAGGAGCTCGCAGTCGACGCCGAGCGGATCCGGCTGTGGTCGCTCGCGCGGGCGGTCGAGAACGCGCTCTGGTGCAACGAATCGGGCGAGGCGGCGGACGACGACCTCGCGCTCGCGCGCGCGCTCTGCTGAGCCCGACCCGCTAGCGCGGGATCGCGGTGATCTGCGCGGCGCTGTAGCCGTGCTCGGCGATCTGGCCGGCCCGCTCGCGGTAGGCCTCGGCGCTCGGCGGCGTGGGCGCCCGCAAGCCGTCGACCATGCGGTTGTACATGCAGAAGCCGGCTGCGATCAGGACGGCGAGCTGGGTGTCCGCGTCGCTCGCGCCCGCCGCGAGTGCGCGCTCGACGTCGCTGCGCGAGACGGCGCGCGGGTCGCGCCGCACGCCGCGGGCGATCTCGACGAGCGCGGCGAGCTTGGGGGAGAGGCCCGCGGAGCCGCCGCTCTTGACGCCGTCGACGAGCTCGGCCACGCCGGCGGCGCCGTCGCGGCGGAGCAGCTCGGAGGCGAACGCGCCGTGCGAGTCCATGCAGTAGAAGCAGTCGTTGCCGGCGGACACGGCGGTCGCGATCAGCTCGCGCTCGGCGCGCGCGATCGTCGCGCCGGGGAAGTCGTGCACGAGCAGGGCGTCGGCCAGCCCGCGCAGGTGCGTCTCGAGCTCGGGGGTGAGCCGCATCGCGGCCAGGATCCCCGGGACGTCGGGGAGCGCGCCGACGATCGGCGGCTCCTGCGCTCGGGCGATGCGCTCGTCGTCGCGTGCCATGCCCGGAAGCTACTGCATCGCGGGCGCCGCGGACCCGCGCGCGCCGGCCGCCGCCGGTGTCCCGGCGGCCGCCTCGATCGCCTGCGCGAGGTCGGCCCAGAGGTCGTCGACGTCCTCGAGCCCGACGGCGAGTCGCAGCAGGCCCTCGGGCACGCGGCCCTTCGGCTCGATGCGCGCGCGGCGCTCGATCAGCGTCTCGACGCCGCCGAGGCTCGTGGCGTTGCGGACGAGCCGGACGGCGTCTTCGCAGCGACCGGCGATCGCGCCGTCGGCGAGCTCGAAGGCGAGCACGCCGCCGCACCCGGCGGGCATCTGGCGCCGGGCCAGCTCGTAGCCGGGGTTGCCGGGCAGTCCGGGGTAGTGCACGGCATGCACGTCGGGGTGCGCCGCCAGCCGTCGTGCCAGCTCGCCGGCGGTCGCGACCTGCCGGGGGAGCCGGACGTGCAACGTGCGCAACCCGCGCAGCAGCAGCCAGGCCGGATCGGGCGCGAGCACGCCGCCGATCGTGCGCCGCACCCAGACGAGGCGCTCGCGCAGCGCCGGCGCCCGCGTCGTGACGACGCCGGCGAGCAGGTCGGAGTGGCCGGCCAGGTACTTCGTGGCGCTCTGCCAGGCGAGGTCGGCGCCGAGGTCGAGCGGGCGCTGGAGGAGCGGCGTCGCGAACGTGTTGTCGCAGCACAGCAGCGCCCCGCCGGCGTGCGCCGCGGCCGCCGCCTCGCCGATGTCGGTGACGGTCAGCAGCGGGTTCGAGGGCGTCTCGATGATCGCGAGCGTCGCTCCGTCGCACGCGCGCCGGAAGCCGTCGGCGTCGCCCAGGTCGTAGCGGCGCACGTCGACGCCGAAGCGCGCGAGCACCTCCGAGCCGAGCAGCTCGACCTCGTAGTAGCCGCTCGTCGGGATCACGAGCGCCTTGCCCTCGCCCAGCAGTGCCAGGCAGAGGCACGTCCAGGCGGTCATGCCGCTCGCGAAGACGGTGGCTTCGGCATCCTCCAGCGCGCCGAGCAGCGCCTCGGCCTCGGCCGCGACGGGGGCATGACCGCGGGCGTAGGGGGACGTCCCGCCGGGCTCCCGCTCGAACGTCGTCGAGCGGTCGAGCGCGGGGGAGAGCCCTCGCGATGCGTTGTCGACGAGGCCGCGCACGAGCAGCGAGTCGGGTTCCATGCGGGCAGCATTCCACGCCTCGGCCGCGGGCGTGGCGCGAAGCGGCCCGATCTACGCGACGGCGATCGCCCGCGAGAGGTCGGCCCAGAGGTCGTCGACGTCTTCGAGGCCCACGGACAGCCGCAGCAGTCCCTCGGGCACCCGGCCTTCGGGCTCGACGCGGGCGCGGCGCTCGATCAGCGTCTCGACGCCGCCGAGACTCGTCGCGCAGCGCACGAGGCGCACGCGTTCCTCGCAGCGCTCGGCGCTCTCGCCGTCGGCCAGCTCGAACGCGAGGACGCCGCCGCTGCCCGCGGGCATCTGGCGCCGCGCGAGCTCGTGGTCGGGGTGTCCGGGCAGCCCGGGATAGTGCACCGCGCGCACGGCCGGGTGTCCTGCGAGCCGGCGCGCGAGCTCCTCCGCCGTCGCGACCTGGCGCGGAACGCGCACGTGCAGCGTGCGCAGGCCGCGCAGGAGCAGCCAGGCGGGGTCGGGCGCGAGGACGCCGCCGATCGTGCGGCGCACCCGCACGAGCTGCTCCCGGAGCCGCGCGTCGCGCGTGGTGACGACACCGGCGAGCACGTCGGAGTGGCCGGCCAGGTATTTCGTGGCGCTCTGCCAGGCGAGGTCGGCGCCGAGGTCGAGCGGGCGCTGCAGGAGCGGCGTCGCGAACGTGCTGTCGCAGCACAGCAGGGCTCCCCCGGCGTGCGCGTCGCGGGCGGCCGCGGCGATGTCCGTGAGCGTCAGCAGCGGGTTCGAGGGCGTCTCGACGACCGCGAGCGCAGCGCCGGCGCAGGCGCGCCGGAAGTCGCCCGGGTCGCGCGCGTCGTAGCGGCGCACCTCGACGCCGAAGCGCTCGAGGATCCCGGTCGCAAAGCCCTCGAGGCTGTAGTAGCCGCTCGTCGGCAGCGCGAGCGCCTCTCCCCGCCCGAGGGCCGTCAGGCAGAGGCACGTCCAGGCGGTCATGCCGCTCGCGAAGACGGTCGCCTCGGCGTCCTCGAGCGCGCCGAGCAGCGCTTCCGCCTCGGCCGCGACCGGGGCGTGGCCGCGCCCGTAGGGCGACGTGCCGCCGGGCTCGCGCTCGAACGTCGTCGAGCGATCGAGCGCAGGCGAGAGGCCGCGCGACGGGTTGTCGGCGAGTCCGCGCACGAGCAGCGAGCCGGGCTCCACGCCCGGACGCATTCCAGCGGGCCTTGAGGCCCCGTCTCAGCCGGCGAGCCGGGAGGCGAGCGCGAGCATGCCGGCCTCCCGGCACCACTGCGCGGCCTGCTCCCGCTGCAGGGTGGCGTCGCCGGGGATGCCGATCGGCGCGTCGCGGCGCATCGAGGCGACGTCGAGGTAGCGGCGCAGGTCGTCGGCGCTCTCCTCGATCGCAAGCCGCTGCCGCGGCGTCAGCTCGCCCGCATGCGCGATCACGCCCTCGAGGTCGCCGAAGCGGCGGAGCAGGTCGGCTGCGGTCTTCTGGCCGATGCCGCGCGCCCCGGGAATGTTGTCCGAGGGATCGCCGCGCAGCGCGATCAGCGCGGTCACCTGCTCGGGCTCGACGCCGTAGCGCTCGCGCACGCCGGCGCGATCGACCGGCTCGAGCACGCCGCGCGGGCGCGGGTGGAGCACCGTCGTCACGTCCGAGACGAGCTGGTACATGTCGCGGTCGCCCGAGACGACGAGCGCCCCGCCGCCGCGCGCCTCCTCCTGGGCGACGGCGGTCGCGAGCAGGTCGTCGGCCTCGTATGGCGCGACCTTCGCCGCTGCGAAGCCGAACGCCTCCGCGAGCGCCGGCAGGCGGTCGAGCTGCTCGCAGAGGTCGTCCGCGAACGGATCGCGCTGCCCCTGGTAGGCGGGCAGCAGGTCGTGCCGGTACGAGGGCGTGCGCGCGTCGAGGCAGACGAGGACGGCACGCGGCGCGGTTGCGCGCCAGGTCGCGAGCAGGACGTTCGCGAAGCCCACGAGCAGCCCGACGGGCCTGCCTCCGGCGCCCTCGACATCCGGCATCGCGTGGTAGGAGCGGTGCCCGAGGGAGTCTCCGTCGATCACGAGCAGCGGGGCCACGCCGTCGATCGTAACCGCCGATCCCCAAATCCCTCGATTTCGGCACTAAGGTGAGAGACGAGGCTGCGCGAGGGAACGCCGCTGCCCGTACCGAGGGAGCACTCAATGTTCAAGGTCGGAGAGATCGTCGTCTATCCGCGTCAGGGCGCCGGCAAGGTCGTTGCGCGCGAGCGGAAGCACATCCTGGGCGAGGAGCACGAGTACCTGACGATCAAGATCTTCCAGTCCGAGCTGACGATGCTCGTGCGCTGCGACGGCGTCGAGGCCGCCGGCATCCGGCCGGTCGTCGCGAAGCAGGCGCTGCAGGAGATCATCGACGTCCTCACGGGCGACGTCGGCGAGCAGGACGCCAACTGGAACCGGCGCTTCCGCGCCCATCAGGAGCAGCTCAAGTCGAGCGACCCCCGCGAGCTCGCCGGCGTGATCCGCAACCTGGCCCGGCGCCAGGACGAGAAGGGTCTCTCGGGCGGCGAGCGGCAGCTGCTGCAGCGCGCCAAGCGCCTGCTCGCGTCGGAGCTCCAGTACGCGCGCAAGACGGACGAGGAAGAGGCGCTCGCGTGGATCGACGACGTCCTCTCGCCCGAAGCGCGCGCTGCCTGAGCACCGCTGACCGGCGCGGGGGATTGCCCTCGCACGCGCCTTCTCGCTAAGCTGGACGCGGACGCGGAGGCCGATCTCCTTTCGGCCCACCCGCGCCGCGGACAAGGAGCGTAGACCGTGAAGCTGATCGTGAGGCTGGTCTTCGCCCTCCTGGGAGCACTTGCAGGAAGCCAGGTCGCGGCCAGTCCCGGGGGCCTTCCTTACGATCTTCTGTCTTCTTCTCCCTGGGCCCGCTGGACGGTCGCGATCACGGTTGGCGCACTCGCGGGACTCGTGGTCGGCTGGATCGCAGGCGGGCCGCTCGTGCGGGGGATCGGGAGGGTCGAACGGGCAGCACAGGCACGTCCCGCCGGGGAGCTCGTGGTCGGCGGAGTTGGGCTCGTGCTCGGCCTCGGAGCCGCTGCGCTGGCGACGTTCGCCGTGCGGCCGCTGCCGTACGTCGGGCGCTATCTGCTGCTGCCCCTGGCGCTCGTGCTCGGCTACCTGTTCGCCGTCGTCGGCGCGCGCAGCCATCGCTCGATCCTGCGCCTCGGCGGCCTCGGCAGCGAGGAGGACCGCGCCGAGGGACGCGAGGCGAGGGAGGCGCGCGAGGGCCGCAGGCCGCGACGCGCCGAGCGCGAGCAGCCGCGCCCTCCGGGGATGCTCGTCGACACCTCGGCGATCATCGACGGGCGCATCGGCGATCTCATCTCGACCGGCTTCGTGGATCGCGAGCTCGTGATCCCCGTGTTCGTCCTGCAGGAGCTGCAGCGCGTGGCCGACTCGACCGATCCGCAGCGCCGTGCACGCGGCCGGCGCGGGCTCGAGGTCGTGCACGACCTGCGCCTCGGCAAGCACCCGGTCGCGACCCCCGAGGTCGCGGTTCCCGACGTCACCGACGTCGACGCGAAGCTCGTCCGCGTCGCGCACGAGCTCGGCCTGCCGATCCTCACGACCGACTACAACCTCAACAAGGTCGCGCAGATCCAGGGCGTGCAGGTGCTCAACGTCAACGATCTCGCGAACGCGCTCAAGCCGGCCGTGCTGCCGGGCGAGGTCCTGCGCGTCAAGGTGATCCGCGAGGGCAAGGAGGCCCAGCAGGGCGTCGGCTATCTCGACGACGGCACGATGATCGTCGTCGAGGGCGCCCGCGAGCATATCGGCGAGCTCGTCGACACGGAGGTCACGAGCGTGCTGCAGTCGCCGAGCGGCAAGATGATCTTCACCCGTCTGGCCTCCTAACCGCATGCCCGGCGAGATCTGGGCCGTCGTGGTCGCCGCCGGCGCCGGCGACCGCCTGGCGGCCGACCGGCCGAAGGCGTTCGTGCGCCTCGGCGGCCGCACGATGCTGGCGTGGTCGCTCGCGATGCTCGACGACCACGATCTCATCGACGGCATCGTGATGGTCGTCCCGGAGGAGTACGAGGAGCGCGCCTCGCTGCTGGCCGACGACCTCTGCGCCACGAAGATCGCGGCCGCCGTGCCGGGCGGCGCGACGCGGCCGGCGTCGGTCGCCGCGGGCGTCGCGTGCGTGCCCGAGAGCGCCGAGTTCGTGCTCGTGCACGACGCCGCGCGGCCGCTCGCGCCACCCGAGGTCGTCGACCGGGTCGTGGCGGCCCTGCGCGCGGGTGCCGAGGGCGTCGTGCCGGCCCTGCCGCTGGCCGACACCGTCAAGCGCGTCGGGCCCGACGGCAGCGTCGCCGAGACGCTCGACCGCGCCGTGCTGCGCGCCGTGCAGACGCCGCAGGGCTTCCCGGCGGCCGTGCTGCGCGAGGCGCTCGCGAGCGAGACGGGCGACGCCACCGACTGCGCCTCCATGGTCGAGCGGCTCGGCCACCCCGTCGTCTGCGTCGAGGGCGACGTGCGCGCGTTCAAGGTCACCACGCCCGCCGACCTCGCCCGCGCCGAGCAGATGGCCGGCGAGGACGGGGACGCGACCGAGGGCTAGAGCCCGAGCACCTCGCGCACGACCGCCTCGTCGAGCTCGTCGACGACGCGCTCGGCGGCGGCCAGGCGGTCCTCGCCCATCGTCCCGCGCACGGCGATGCAGCGCAGTCCGGCGACGAGCGCGGAGAGGATGCCGACCTCGGTGTCCTCGAACACGAGCACGTCGCCCGGCGGGATCTCGGGCGCGAGCAGCCGGTGGGCGGCCAGGTAGCCGTCGGGCGCCGGCTTGCCGCGCGGCACGTCCTCGGCGGCGACGATCAGGTCGATCACGTCGTCGATCCCGGCCGCGGCCAGCGTGGCCTCGATCTCGCTGCGGGCCGCGCCCGAGCAGATCGCGACGGGCACGTGCTCGGCCGCCAGGCGCACCGCCGCCCGTACCTGCGCGGGGATGGTCGAGCCGTCGGCCGTGCGCGCGCGGTAGCGGACGTCGCGCTCGGCGACGACGCGGGCCGCCTGCGGATGATCGCGCCCGAGCCAGGCCCACACGATCTCGGGATCGGACATCCCCGCCAGGTCGCGCTCGTAGGTGGCCGCGTCGAGCGGCTGCCCGAGCTCGCCGAACAGCTCCTGGAACAGCTCGAGCACGATGTGCTCGTCGTGCGAGACGGTGCCGTTGAAGTCGAGGATCAGCGCGCGCGCGGGCCCTCGCTCAGTCGTCACGCTTGACGTCCTCGCACAGGCGGTCGAAGTCGGGGCCGTCGAACTCCTCGACCGCGCGCTCGTACTTCTCCATGCCCCAGCCCCAGAAGTCGAAGTCGAGCGTCGAGACGCCGTCCTGGATGGAGGCCCAGAGCGTCCAGCCGTACTTCGACATCAGCCCGTGCAGACGCGCCCGCGCGACCTTGTTGGCGAGCGGCCGGCCGTAGTAGTGCGCGACGAGCTCCTCGAGCTGCGCGAGCGAGAGGTTCGACTCGCTCCAGAGGTTGCCGAGCTCGAACATGGGGTCGTTGTTGCCGGAGTACTCGTAGTCGATCAGGCGGAAGTGGTCGCCCGTCCAGATGAAGTTCTCGGCCAGGAGGTCGTTGTTGCACGGCACGAGGCCCTCGTCGCGCACCGCCATCGCGCGCTCGACCAGCCGCACCTTCGGGGCGAACTCGAGATAGCGCTCGGGCAGTCGCAGACCCCGCCGCTGCACGATCTCGATGTAGCGCTCCTGCACGCGGAACATGTTGAAGTCGTCGCGGAACGGCCGGCAGGCGTGCAGGCGGCGGCAGACCGCGGCCACCTCGCGCAGGCGGCCGCCCTCGCGCAGCCCCTCGGCGCTCATCGTCGAGCCTTCGATGAAGTCGAGCACGAGCGCCCCGAGCTCGGGCAGGTAGGCCACGACGCCTGCGCCGACCCCGGCCTCGGCTGCCGCGACCGAGTTCTGGTACTCGTTCTCGCGGTCGATGGCGAGCAGGCCGGCGTCCTTGGACGACACGCGCACGACGTAGCTGCGGCCACCGACGACGACCTTGTAGTTCGTGTTGGTGAGCCCGCCGGGCAGCTCGGTGATGACGCGGTCGTCGCCCGCGAGCTGCGGGACGCGGGGCAGGATGTCGTCGATCGTCACGTGCTCGTCGCTCACGGGCCGCCTCCAGGGTTGGGCTGGCCGCCAAGGATACGCACACGGATAGGCTTGCCCGGTGAAGACGAGGGCGGGAGCGGTTGTGATCGGCGGCGGGGTCGGCGGCTGCAGCATCGCCTACCACCTGGCGAAGCTCGGGCTGCGGGACGTCGTGCTCGTCGAGCAGTTCGATCTGACGTACGGCTCGACGTGGCACTCGGCCGGCCTCGTCGGCCAGCTGCGCTCGTCGGTGTCGCTGACGCGGATGATGATGTACTCCGTCGAGCTGTACGCGGCGCTGCGCCGCGAGACGGGCAAGGACCCGGGCTGGCACGAGCTGGGCGGCATCCGCCTCGCCTCGTCGCCCGAGCGCCTCGAGGAGATCCAGCGCCAGGCCGGCTGGGCCAAGACGTTCGGGCTGCCGCTCGAGATCATCAGCGCGGCCGAGGCGCAGGAGCGCTTCCCGCTGCTGTCGCCCGACGGCGTGCTCGGCGCGGCGTTCCTGCCGCGCGACGGCTACCTCGATCCGAGCCAGCTCACGTTCGCGCTGGCCGACGGCGCGCGCCACTACGGCGCCGAGATCAACACGCGCACGCGCGTGACTGCGATCGAGCGCGACGCGCGCGGGCGCATCTGCCGCGTCGTGACCGACAAGGGCGAGATCGAGACCGAGGTCGTCGTCGACGCGGCCGGCATGGCCGCGCCCGACGTCGCCCGCCTCGTCGGCGTGACCGTGCCGATCATCCCGATGGCGCACCAGTACCTGATCACCGAGCCGTTCTCGCCGCCGCTCGCGCCGCTGCCGACGCTGCGCGACCCGGACAATCTCGTGTACTGGCGCACCGAGGTCGGCGGGCTCGTGATGGGCGGCTACGAGCGCGATCCGGCGCCATTCGGGCTCGACGGCATCCCGGAGGGCTTCGAGGCGCAGCTGCTGACCTGGGACTACGAGCGCTTCGAGGAGCTGATGGAGGGCTCGATCCGGCGCGTGCCGGCGATGGCCGACGCCGAGGTCAAGAAGTTCTTCAACGGCCCCGAGGCGTTCACGCCCGACGGCGAGTTCATCCTCGGGCAGTCCGAGGTGCCCGGCTTCTGGGTCGCGGCCGGGTTCTGCGCACACGGCCTCGCCGGAGCCGGCGGCATCGGCAAGGTCATGGCCGAGTGGATCGTCGACGGCCAGCCCGAGTGGGACCTCTGGCACATGGACATCCGCCGCTTCGGGCGTCAGTACCGCTCGCAGAGCTACGCCCTCGCGCGCACGACCGAGGTGTACTCGACGTACTACGACATCAAGTACCCCGGCGAGGAGCGCCTGGCCGGCCGGCCGCTGCGCGTCTCCCCGGCGTACCCCCGTCACACCGCCAACGGTGCGAGCTTCGGCGAGAAGTCGGGCTGGGAGCGCGTCAACTGGTTCGACCCCAACACGGATCACGGCGACGAGTCGCTGCGCCCGCGCGGCTGGGCCGGCCGGCACTGGTCGCCCGCGATCGAGGCGGAGTGCGTCGCGGCGAGCGAGCACGCGGTGCTGATCGACCAGTCCTCGTTCGCCAAGCTCGACATCCACGGGCCGGGCGCGGCCGCGTTCCTGAACCGCATGTGCGCCAACGAGGTCGACCGGCCGCTCGGCGCGGTCGTGTACACGCAGCTGCTCAACGAGCGCGGCGGGATCGAGGCCGACGTCACGCTCGTGCGCCTCGCGCCCGACCGCTATCTCTACGTCACCGGCACCGCGTTCGGCTCGCACAATCTCGCCTGGCTGCGCCAGCACCTGCCGGAGGACGGCTCGGTCTACGCCGACGACATCACGCCCGCGCGGACGTGCTACTGCCTGTGGGGGCCTCGCGCGCGCGACATCCTGCAGCCGCTCACGAAGACCGATCTCTCGAACGAGGCGTTCCCGTACATGCGCGCACAGGAGATCGCCGTGGGCGCCGTGCCGCTGCTGGCCTCGCGCGTGACGTACGTGGGCGAGCTCGGCTGGGAGCTCTACGCGCCCGCCGAGTACGGGCTCGGGCTCTACGACCAGCTGACGGCGGCGGGTGCGGCGCACGGGCTGCGCGGCGGCGGCTACCGCGCGATCGAGTCGATGCGGCTCGAGAAGGGCTATCGCGCCTGGGGCACCGACCTGACGCCCGAGACGACGCCCGAGTCGGCGGGCGTGGGCTTCGCGGTGCGGCTCGACAAGGCGACGCCGTTCGTCGGGCAGGAGGCGCTGCGCGCGGAGCGCGCCGCCGGGGGGCCCGAGCAGCGTCTCGCCTGTCTCGTGCTCGACGACCCGCGCTCGGTCTGCCTCGGCTCGGAGCCCGTGCGCGTCGGCGGCGAGCTGTGCGGCCGCGTCACCTCGGGCGGCTACGGCAGCCGGGTGCGGCGCAGCATCGCGCTCGCGTACGTGCCTGCGGCACACGCGCTCGCGGGGACGCGAGCCGAGATCGAGGTGTTCGGCGAGTGGGTACCGGCCGAGGTCGTCGAGGGTGCGCTCTACGATCCAGCCGGAGAGCGCATTCGCGCCTAGCCACGTGCTCGTCGACTACCACCTCCATCTCGCGCCCGATGGCGTCGCGCTCGGCGCGGCGGAGCTCTCGCCTGCGCGCGTCGCGCTCTATGCGGATGCCGCGCGCGAGCGCGGGATCGGCCACATCTGCCTGACCGAGCACTGCCATCGCTTCCGGCAGGCGGCCGGGATCTTCGACCACCCGTTCTGGGCCGAGAGCGCGCGCGCCGACCTCGACGCCTACGTGAGCGCGGTCGCCTCGCATGGCCCGGCGGTGGGCTGCGGGATCGAGCTCGACTGGATCGAAGGGCGCGAGGAGGAGATCGAGGCACTCGTCGCGGGCCGCGCGTTCGACCTCGTGCTCGGCTCGGTGCACTGGCTCGGCGGGCTCGCGGTCGACCATCCCGACTACGCGATCTGGGACGAGCTGCCGGCCGACGAGGTCTGGCGGCGCTACTTCGCCGAGGTGCGCGCGGCCGCGGCCTCGGGGCTCTTCGACGTGCTCGCGCACCTCGATCTCGCGAAGGTCTTCGGGCACGCCGCGAGCGAGGCAGTGATCGCCGGCGAGTACGTGCAGACGGCCGATGCGATCGCCGCCGCCGGCATCGCCGTCGAGATCTCGACGGCCGGCCTGCGCAAGGCCGCGGGCGAGCTGTACCCGGCCGAGGGGCTGCTGCGCGCGCTGCACCGCCGGGGCGTGCCGATCACGCTCGGCTCCGATGCCCACGTGCCCGCCGACGTCGGTCGCGACTACGATCGCGCGCTCGCCGCCGCCCACGCCTGCGGCTATCGCAGCGTGTGGGTGTTCAGCGGCCGTGAGCGGCACGAGGTCGAGCTTGGCTGATCTGCGCGTCGGCACGGCGTTCGATGCGCACCGGCTCGTGGCGGGCCGGCCGCTCGTGCTCGGCGGAGTCGAGATCCCGAGCGATCTCGGCCTCGACGGGCACTCCGACGCCGACATCGTCTGCCACGCGCTGTGCGACGCGCTGCTCGGCGCGGCCTGCATGGACGACATCGGCACGCACTTCCCGTCGAGCGACGAGCGCTGGCGCGGAGCGCGCAGCCTCGACCTCCTCGCGGAGGCGTGGCGCCGCATCGCGGCGAACGGCTGGAGCCTCGTGAACGTCGACGCGTTCGTCGTGCTGCAGGCGCCACAGCTCGCGCCCTACCGCGACGCGATGCGCGCGCGGATCGCCGAGGCCCTGCAGTGCGACCCCGGGCGCGTCTCGGTGCGCGCGACCGGCACCGACGGGCTCGGGTTCACGGGCCGCGGCGAGGGCGCTGCCTGCCAGGCCGTCGCGTTGCTTCGCGCCGAGGAGGAACGCTAGCGCGCAGCCGGCTGCGCGGGATCTGCGGCTCGTTCCGGCTTGCCGCTACGGTGCGAGTGGCGCCATGGCTGACGAAGCATTCCGGCTCGCGCGGGTACGGGGTCAGCTGGTGCGGGTCCCGGCAGACGCGAGCCCGGAGGAGATCGAGGCTGCGCTCGCGGCGCGAGAGGCCCGCGCCGCCGCAACGGCGGCTCTCGCCGCAACCCTGCCGGTGTCGCTCGCGCCTTCGGATCCGCGTGCTCCGCTGCTCGTCGACGTCGACGGGGTCGTGTGCCCGTATGCCGGCGAGCTCGCCGATCCCGCCGCTGCCGGCATCGATCGGGTTGCGATCGGCCACTCGCAGGTCTGGCTCTCGCGTGACGTCGCCGGTCATCTGCAGCGACTCGCCGAACTGTTCCAGCTCGTGTGGTGCACGGCGTGGGAGGATCACGCGGCCGAGTTCCTCGCGCCGTTCCTCTCGCTGCGGGCGATGCCCGTGATCCACTTCGACGAGCCCGTCGCGGGTGACGGCCACTGGAAGTGGCCGGCGATCGAGGCCTTCGTCGGCGATCGCCCGTTCGCGTGGATCGACGACGAGATCGGGCGCGACGACCTCGCCCGAGCGCGCCGGCGGACGGCCCCGACGATGCTCGTCAAGGTCGACGGGACACGCGGGCTCGCCGAGGCGCACGTCGAGCAGCTCGAAGCGTTCGCGGGCGCGCTGCCCGGCCCCTTTCAAGAGCGCATTTCCGAATGAGCGTGACGTCGGGAGCGGCCGGATCGACCTCCAGCCGGTTGCCGCCGTGCAAAGTTGGGGTCAGACCCCAACTTTGCACGCCGGCGCCCCTGCTCGCTCCAACCACCCGAGCCAGACACGCTCGTTCCAGAATGCGCTCTAGGCCAGCACGCCGAGGGCGATCACGAGCGCGCCGTCGGCCTCGACGGTCGCGTCCGCCATCACGCCGTCGACGTGGATCGCCGCTCGGTTGTCTCCGCCGTAGCTCGTGTTGGCGTTGTCGCCGAACGCGACGTGGGCCGTGCCGAGCACCTTCTCGTCGGTGATGATGCTGCCCGTGATGCGGGCGCGGTCGTTCGTGCCGATGCCGAGCTCGGCGACGACGTCGGCGCCCTCGCCGGCCTCCGCGATCGCCCGGCGCGCGGCCTCCGCGGCGTCGCCGCCCTCGATCGTGACGATGCGGCCGCGCTCGAACGTCAGGCGGATGGGCTCGTCGACGAGGCCCTCGCCGGCCAGCGCGATCGAGCGATCGATCACGCACACGCCGTCGGCGCCCGTCGCGAGCGGCGCGATGAAGATCTCGCCCGCGGGCAGGTTGCCGAACGCCCCTGGGCGGTCGAGGAAGCCGTCGTCGACCTTCCACTCGCGGCCCGTCACGTCGAACGTGCAGTCGGTGCCGCCCGGCGTCGTCACGCGCACGCGCGCGCAGCCGGCGAGCCGTGCGGCGAGGGTCGCGCTGAGCTCGCGCACGACGCCGTAGTCGGCGGCCATCTCGTTCTCGAGGATCGAGCGGTCCATGCTGCCGCCGAACGCCACGCGGGTGCCCACCTCGCGCGCGCGCTCGTAGAGCGGCTTGCGGAAGCCGGCGAACTCGCCGTCGTGGATGTGCATGAACCAGAAGCAGACCGCGTCGGTCTCGGCGAGCGAGGCCACGAAGGGCTCGTAGGAGCCGAGCAGCGGGCGCGCCGCGTCGGGCACGACGACGCACGCCGCCGATGCCGCGCCTGCCGCGAGGGCGGCGTCGCAGAGGCGCGCGCCGACATCGGCGAACGGCTCGTCGACGAGCGCCTGGAAACGCTCGCCTGGCTTGACCGCGAGGCAGCCGACGGCGTTCACGGCGTAGGCGGGAATGCTCATGGGGCAGGTATCTCCTCGGGGAGCGCGAGCAGACCGTCGGCGCGGCGCACGGCCAGGCCGTCGGCGAGCAGCGAGTCGACGACGTCCCGATCGTAGCCGCCGTCCGGGCGCGGCCCGCTCGCGAGCTCGCGGACGAGCGCGGCGCGCCGCTGGCGGCGCGAGCCCTCGAAGCGCCCCTGCCGGCGCAGCGGGGCGAACGTGAGGCCGCGCGACGGGCAGGCAGGTGCCAGCGGGCAGCTCGTGCAGCGGGGCACGCGGGCGAGGCAGACCTGGGCGCCGAGGTCGAAGAGCGCCTGGTTCCAGTCCCAGGCGCGCCCGTCCGGCGGAGCCACGTCCGCCGTCCCGAGCGAGCGCTCGAGCACGCGGCGCACGTTCACGTCGAGCGCCGTCACCTGCGCGCCGAACGCGAAGCACGCGATCGCGCGCGCCGTGTACGGGCCCACGCCCGGCAGCCGCTCGAGGTCCGCGACAGCGCGCGGGAATGCGCCGAGCTCGACCACCCGCCGGGCGGCGTTCTGGAGGCTGAGTGCGCGACGGTTGTAGCCGAGGCCCGACCAGGCGCGCAGGACGTCCGCTGCGGGCGCCTCGGCGAGCGCCGCGGCCGTCGGCCAGCGCTCGAGCCACGGCTCCCAGCGCTCGAGCACCCGCGCGACCTGCGTCTGCTGGAGCATGACCTCGCTGACGAGGATGGCGTAGGGATCGCGCGTGCGCCGCCAGGGCAGGTCGCGCGCGCTGCCGCGGTACCAGGCGAGGAGCGCGCTCTGCATCGCGTCGGTGCCCTCGGGCGGCATGCGCGCACGCTAGCGCCTGCCCCCCCGGGGGCCGTCCCGGCCTGCTCATGGGCGACCGCCGCATCCTCGCCGGGGAGGCGTCGCCGGCGTACGTGCGGGGGCGCATGCGCGACGATGGCGGTTGCATGACCCCGCCTCGCCTGCGCTTCGCCCCGTCGCCGACCGGCCCGCTGCACCTCGGCTCGGCCGTGGTCGCGGTCGCCAACGCCCTGGCTGCGCGTGCGCTCGGCGGCGAGCTGCTGCTGCGCATCGACGATACGGATGCCGAGCGGACGAGCGAGGGGGCGGAGCGGGGGATCCTCGACGATCTCGCCTGGCTCGAGCTCGAGTTCACGGGTGCGCCGGTGCGGCAGAGCGAGCGGCGCGAGCAGCACCTCGCCGCCGCCCACGCGCTGCTCGCCACCGCGCACGCGTACCGCTGCTTCTGCCCGCCCTCGCAGGAGCGCTACGACGGGCGCTGTCGCGCGCTTCCGCGCGCCGACGCCGAGCGGCGTCACGACGCCGGCGAGCCGAACGTCGTCCGCTTCCGCGTCCCCGGGGCCGAGATCGTCGTCGAGGACGCGACGCGCGGGCCGGTGCGCTTCGCCGGGGACGCCATCGCCGATTTCGTGCTCGTGCGGGCGGATGGGCGACCGACCTTCGATCTCGCGACCACCGTGGACGACCGCGATCTCGCGATCACGCACATCGTGCGCGGCGAGGATCACCTCGCCAACTCGGCCCGGCATCTCGTGCTGCTGCGTGCGCTCGGAGCGGTCGAGCCGGTCTTCGCGCACTGCCCGATCATCGTCGGCGCCGACGGCGAGCGGCTGTCGACGCGCCGCGGCGCGGAGCCGCTCGCGGCGCTGCGCGGGCGCGGCGTGCCGCCCGAGGCCGTCGTCGCCTACGCGGCGCAGCTCGCCTGCCCGGCCCAGGGCGGCGCCGGCGAGGCGGCGCCGTTCCCCGAGCTCGCCCAGCGCTTCTCGCTCGCGCGCCTCGGCCGCGGCACGGCGCATGCCGATCCGGCACACCTGGAGTGGCTCGGGCGCGAGGTGCTCGCGAGCCTGCCGCCCGAGGAGCTCGCCCGCCGCCTGGCGCCGTTCCTGCCGGCGGAGACGCCCGCGGTCGTCCTCGCCGCGCTGGCCGAGGCGGCGCGTGGCGCAGCGGCGCTCGGCGAGATCGCAGACTCTGCCATTGCCTTGGCACAGCGTCCGGCCGGGCCGCCGCCCGTCGCGCCCGCGCTTGCGCTCTTCTGCGAGCTCCGCGCCGCCGACGAGCGCGAGCAGCTGCCGCGCGCGGCGGCGGTCGAGCTCGTCGACCGCCTGCGCGCGCAGGGCAAGAGCCGCGGCCTCTCGGCGCGCGACGTGCTACACCCCCTGAGAATCGCCCTCACGGGCGCGCCGCACGGCCTGCCGCTCCCGGTCGTCGTCGCGGTGCTGCCGCGCGAGGAAGCCCTCCGACGCTGCAGGACATGACACGACTCAGGCTCTACGACCGGCTGCGCGACGAGATCGTCGACGTCGAGCCGAGCACGCCGGCGCTGCGCGTCTACAGCTGCGGCCCGACCGTCTACGGCCGCATCCACGTCGGCAATGCGCGTCCCTACTGGACGGCGATGGTGCTCAAGCGCGCCTGCGAGCAGCTGCTCGGCCTGCCCGTGCGCCTCGCGATCAACATCACGGACGTGAACGACAAGATCTACGTCGCCGCCGCCGAGCAGGGCGTGCCGTCGGCGCAGCTCGCGGCCGACATGGCCGCCGCCTACCGCGCCGACACCGAGGGGCTCGGCCTCGGGCGGCCCGATGCCGAGCCGCTCGCGAGCGAGACGATCCCCGAGATCGTCGACCTGATCGAGAAGCTGGTCGCCCGCGGGGCGGCATACCCGAGCGACGACGGCGACGTCTACTTCAGCGTGGACGCGTATCCGGGCTACGGCGGGCTCTCGGGCCAGCGGCCCGACGAGCTGATCGCGGGCTCGCGGGTGGAGCCGGGCGAGGGCAAGCGCTCGCCGCTCGACTTCGCGCTCTGGAAGGGCACGAAGCCGGGGGAGGACACGGCGTGGGACTCGCCCTGGGGCCGGGGGCGGCCCGGCTGGCACATCGAGTGCTCCGCCATGGCGCGCGCCGAGCTCGGCGAGGACTTCGACGTCCACGGCGGCGGGCTCGACCTGATCTTCCCGCATCACGAGAACGAGCGCGCGCAGTCCGAGGCCGCCGGTGAGGCCTTCGCGCGCGTGTGGATGCACAACGGCATGCTGCGGCTGACGGGCGAGAAGATGTCCAAGTCGCTCGGCAACATCGACGGCCTCGCCGAGGCGCTCGAGCGGGTGGGCCGCGAGACGCTGCTCGTGTTCTTCGCCCAGGCCCACTACCGCAGCCCGGTCGACTACTCCGGGACGACGCTGAAGCAGGCGTCGGCGACCGCCGCCGGGTTGCGCGAGGCGCTGCGCAATGCGCGCCGCTACGGCGGCGACAGCGGTCACGACGCGGCGCCTCCGGCGTACGCCACGGACGCGTTCGGGCGCTTCGCCGGCTACATGGCGGACGATCTCGACACGCCCCGCGCGCTCGCGGAGCTGCACGGGCTCGCGCGCGACATCAACGTCGCCGTCGCCGGCGGTGAGGCCGCTCCGTCGGCGGTCTCCGCCGCTGCCGACGTTCTCGCCGGCGCGCTGGACGTGCTCGGCCTGGCATCGCTCGACCGCGAGCCGGCGACCTCCGAGGAGGCGCTCGCGCTGGCGGTGGAGCGCGCTGCGGCGCGTGCCGCGGGCGACTACGCGCGCGCCGACGAGCTGCGCGACCGCATCACCGCGCTCGGCTTCGGCGTGCGCGACACGCCGCAGGGGCCGCAGGTCGTGCCGCTCGATGGCTGACCGCGCGCCGGCACCGCCGCGCGACGACCTCGTCTACGGGCTGCAGCCCGTACGCGAGGCGCTGCGCGGGCGCAGGCGCGTGCGCGAGGTCGTGTGCACGCGCGAGGCGGCCGAGGCGATGCCCTGGATCGAGAGCTCGGGCGTGCGCATGTCGCTGGCGGTGGCCGATCGCGTCACCGCGCTGGCGGAGCGCCCCGATCACCAGGGCGTCGTCGCTCTCTGCGATCCCTATCCGTACGCCGACGCCGCCGATCTGCTCGCGCGGCCGGATGCCCTCGTCGTCGCGCTCGACGGCGTCACGGACCCCCGCAACCTCGGTGCGATCGCGCGTTCGTGCGAATGCCTCGGTGCGCACGGGCTCGTGATCCCGCGCCATGGCTCCGCGGGCGTGACCGCAGTCGTCGCCAAGGCGTCGGCGGGCGCGATCGAGCACCTCGCGATCGCGCAGGTCACGAATCTCGCCGAGATGCTGCGCCGCAACAAGCGCCCCGACCTCTGGAGCTACGCGGCCGCCGAGGACGCCGACGCGACCCCCGACGCGCTCGACTTCACCGGCGGCGTCGTGCTCGTGCTCGGCGCGGAGGGTTCGGGGATCCGCCCGCTCGTGCGCCAGCGCTGCGACGCCGGCGTGCGCATTCCGATGCACGGGCAGATCGGCTCGCTCAACGTCGCGGTCGCCGCGTCGCTGCTGCTCTACGAAGCCGACCGCCAGCGCCGCACGCGCGGCTAGCGGGAACCCGGGGTCTGACCCGGGAATCCCGGGTCAGACCCGCGGCTCCCGGGTCAGGCCCCGATTTGGCGGCGGCGGGCTCCGGATCTGCTGCGAACACGTGTTCGTGCGCGCGGTCAAATGCGCCTCAGCGCACTTGCGTTCTCGTGGCTACGTGCTATGTTCGGCCAATCAGTAGCTCAGGTTGAGGTTGAGATCTGAACACTGAACACCGGGCTGTGCAGGCGATCGAGGGGTCGCTTCCAGCTTCGAAAAACGGGCAGGAGCAGGAATTTTCGATGGCAGCGGCACCGCAACGCAGTGAGTCGTACAAGGCTCAACGTGAAGTTGAGGATCTGCATCTCGTCCTCCGCGCACGCTCCGGGAACCGCGGGAGCGAGGCAGAGATCATCCGGCGCTATGCGGGCTTCGTCCGTCTCCGCTCGTCGAGCTATTTCATCGCCGGTGGTGATCCGGACGACCTCGTGCAGGAGGGGCTCGTCGGGCTCTACAAGGCGATCCGGGACTATCGCGTCGACAAGGACACGACGTTCCGCTCGTTCGCGGAGCTGTGCATCACGCGCCAGATCATCACGGCGATCAAGACGGCGACCCGCCACAAGCACGCCCCCCTCAACGGCGCGCTCTCGTTCAGCCATACGCCGGCGGGCTACGACGACGGTTCCGACTTCACGCTCGGCGACGCGCTGCCCGGCTCGCCGATCGACGACCCCGCCCGCCGCGTCGTCGCCACCGAGGAGCTCGAGGCGCTCGTGGGCTGCCTCGGCTCGAGCCTCTCGCCGCTCGAGGGACGTGTGCTCACGCTCTACCTCGAGGGCCGCTCGTACGAGGAGATCGGCGAGATCGTCGAGTGCGACCCGAAGGCCGTGGACAACGCCCTCCAGCGCGTCAAGCGCAAGGTCGGCCAGCACCTGGCTACGCGCGCCGTGCTCGACGCCTAGGCCTTCAGCTCGCCGCCCTCGCCGCGCCCGGCGATCGTCGCCGAGCCGGTGCGCAGCGCGATGCCCGTGAGCTGGACGCCATCGGGCAGCGGGCCGAGCTGGATCGGCGAGGCGAGGGCGCGCCGGAGTGCCGGCGTACCGCTCACGGGCACGAGCTCGATCGACGAGCGACCCACGACTTTGGCTCTGACAGCCGCATGCAGCGTGCCGGCGCGCAGCTGCGCGCGTCCCTTCGCGATCGTCACGCGCAGCTTCTTCGAGGGCAGCCCGCGCTCCGACAGGAGCGGGCGCAGATAGGCCGCGAGAGCGGACTGCGTGAGCTGGGCCTGGAAGCCGACGGACGAGTAGTGCAGGCGCACGTTGCCGGAGATCAGGTCGGAGAGGCCGACGCTGACGCCGCGGTAGGTCGCCCGCGCGCCGGCCAGGCGAAGCCCGTCGCGCTCGAACTGCGTGGCCTTCACGGTGACCTTCCCCAGGTCGCCGCGCGCGATCCCGGGCTTCAGCGACGTCCCGATCGAGACGTTCACGGGCGTTCCGATGCGATCCTCGATCGAGCGCGCCGCGAGCCGCTCGACGAACGGGCGCCCGAGCACGAACGCGACCACGCCGAGCACGACGACGATGAGGACGAGGAAGACGAGCAGGCGGGCGAGGCGGAAGAGTATGAACACGGATCAGGCGGCGGGTGCGAGCTCTGCGAGCTGCTGTTCGGCATTGTCATGCCGCAACCTGCCGTCGTCATCCCCCGCGCCGCGCGGGACCTCCACCGCCGCACCTGCTGCGACCGCCTCCTCGCGCGTCGCGCCCCCGGCCAGCGCCGTGCGCACGGCCACCTTGAGCGCGTGCAGGTACGCGAGGTCCTCGCGCGCGACGGCGAGCGCCTCGTCGCCGCTCAGCGGGCGCCCGTGGCCCGGCGTCACCCAGCCTGCGGGATCGCGCTCGAGCGCGTCCGACAGTGCTGCGAGCGTGGCACGGTAGGCCGCCGTCGAGACGTACACGAACGGAAACTCGATGACCGACAGGTAGTCGCCGACGACGAGCAGGTCGAGATCGCGGACGCGGTAGGCGGCGCCGCACTCCGTGTGGCCGGGCAGCGCCATCGTCTCGATCGTGAACGGGCCCACGTGCAGCGCCTCGCCGGGGTCGAAGACGAGGTCGGCGCGCGGCGCGCCCTCCCAGGAGAGGCCTTCCTCGGCCCCCAGGCGCACGACTTCCTCCGCGGCCTGCCCACCCGCGATGCGCTCGCCCGCGCCGCGGCTCATGATCGCGGGGACGCCCGGGAACGCCGAGATCCCGCACACGTGATCCCAGTCTGCGTGCGTGATCAGGAGCCCGCGGATCTCGAGGCCCCGCCCCGTCACGTCCGCGGCGATCGCGGCGATCTCGGCCGCCGACATGCAGGGATCGACGAGCACCGCCTCGCCACCGGCGTGCAGGGCGAGCGCGGTCGTCTCCCAGAGCGCGCTCTCGTACCGGATCACCCCTGGGCGCAGCTCGGTCGCAGTCACGTGTGCAGGATAGGTTGCAGCACGTTGGCCCCGGGGCAATACTCTCGCGATGACGAGCGCAGCGCAGCACGCATTCGGCAAGGGAGCGCCGCTCACGCTCGGCGTCGAGGAGGAGTTCATGCTCCTCGACGCGGCCACGTTCGAGCTCTGCTCGCGCTTCGACGAGGTCGTCGACGTGCTGGCCGACGGGCCGCTCGACGGCCGTGCGCACCCCGAGCTGATGCAGAGCACGCTCGAGGTGGCCTCGGTCGTGTGTCGCGACGTCGACGAGCTGCGCCGCGACCTCGAGACCGTGCGCCGCGGCATCACCGCCGCCATCGAGCCGCTCGGGATGCGGCTCGCCGGGGCGGGCGCGCACCCGTTCTCGCGCTCGGAGGACCAGCGCATCACGACGCGCGACCGCTACCGCTGGCTCGTCGAGCAGCTGCAGTACGTCGCGCGGCGCGAGCTCGTGTTCGGGATGCACGTGCACGTCGCCGTGCCCGACCCGGACCTCGCGATGCACGTGATGGAGAGCCTGCTCGCCGAGCTCCCGGTGCTGCTGGCGCTCTCGGCCAGCTCGCCGTTCTGGCGCGGCGAAGCCACCGGCCTCGCCTCGACGCGCACGGCGATCTTCGCGTCCATGCCGCGCTCGGGCCAGCCGCCGCGCTTCACCTCCTACGACGACTATCTCGAGATGGTCGGGACGATGGAGGGCGCCGGCGCGATCGACGACTACACGTACCTGTGGTGGGACGTGCGGCCGCATCCACGGCTCGGCACCGTCGAGATCCGCGTCATGGACGTGCAGTTCGACCTCGACCAGACGCTCATGCTGGCCGCGTACGTGCAGGCGAGCGTCGCCCGAGCCCTCGACGAGGCGCGGCGCGGCATCCTCCCGCAGGCACACCACCGGCAGCTCGTGTCCGAGAACAAGTGGGCCGCTGCGCGCTACGGCCTCGACGCGCTGCTGATGGACCTGGCCGGCGATCCGCGCACGCGCCTGCCGGCCTCGGAGCTCGCGCGCCGCAGCGTCGAGCGCCTCGCGCCCTACGCGCGCGAGCTCGGCTGTGCGGACGCGCTGGCCGAGATCGAGCGCACGATCTCGTGGGGCAACGGCGCGACGCGCATGATGCGCGCCTACAACGCCAACCGCGACATGACCGAGCTCATGCGCGAGCTGGCGCACTGCACGGAGCTGCGCTCGGGTGAGCCGCTCAGCACGTCGAAGTAGCGCCCGTCAGCGGACGAGCTCGGAGGCGCAGGCGCGGTTCGAGAGCTTGCTGGTGCCGTCCGTGCCCTGCGCGCAGACGTAGCCGCTGAAGCGCCGGCCCTGGCGCCTGAGGTTGAAGTGCACCCAGCGGTTGGTCGGGACGCCGCGGATGGCGCGGGCCACGCGCCTGCCCGCGCGCGTGTAGAAGGCGATGTCGACGCGCGAGTGCTTGCTGCGGTCGTCGTCGATGCGCAGCGAGAGCGTGCCGGCGTGGCCGATGCGCTGGCTGACCGGCCGGACGGTCGCGCGCGGCGGGTCGTCCCGAAGCTTGCTCCAGTCCTGCGACGGCGTGGCGAGGGCCCTGTCGATGAAGCCGCGCTCGCTCGAGACGAGCACGAGGTACGAGCGCGACCCCTCGCAGCTCGCCCGCGACCCGTAGCTGATGACGCCCTCGACGACCAGGTTCTGGACCGTGTTCTCGTACGCGAAGGCGGGGCCGCCCGAGTCGCCGTAGCAGGCCGTCCCGCCCGGGACGGCCGGGTCGGTGGCGGCCGCGCCGCAGAACAGCCACGAGGAATCGAAGGTCTCCGACGTGAGCCGGCACGAGGCGGGGTCGGCGGCCGTGATCAGGCCTGCGCGCAGCGCCGACGGCAGGCTCTGGTCCTGCGTGGAGGTCTGGCCGTATCCCGCCATCAGCAGGGACTTGCCGGCGCCCGGGTGCTGCTCGGCGAGGCGGGCGGGCGTCTGGGCCAGCGCGCGGTCGAGCGCGAGCAGGGCGATGTCGTGGAAGTGGCGCGAGCCGTCCCAGCGGTAGTACGGCTGCGGCAGCACCGCGACGACGCCGGCGGCGCTGCCGAGCGACGGATCGGACACGTTCAGCGACCCGACGCGCACGACGAAGGCGGAGGGCTCCGCGACGCCGAGGAGCCCGCCGGACTTGGTCTCCTCGTACACGCAGTGCGCCGCGGTCATCACGACCGTGGGCGAGATCAGCGTCCCCGTGCACGCTCCGGTGCCGGTCGGCGATGCGATCTCGATGTACGCGAGCGGCGCGGCGAAGCCGGCGCCGAGCTGATCGGTGCCGCCGACCATGGCGCCCGCCCCCGGCGCGGCGGCGGCAACGGACGCGGAAACAAGGAGCGCGCACGCCGCGCGCACTGCCGTTCGTGTCGTGAGTCGCACAGCCATCACTCTGCCATCGACCCGCGCCGGGAAAGCTTGAATCGGCGCCGCGAGGGCGATGTGCCTGCCGGAAACCGCCGCTACATGCTTGCGACGACGGTGACCGCGGGCCGCTCGCCGGCCGCGGAGCCCTCGAGAATCGCCTCTTCGAGCGTGCGCGCGCCGCGGCAGTCGCCGACCGCCGTGCAGGGGCGGTGGTGCCCGGCGAGCGCGTGGACGAGATCGTCGACGGGCTCGCGGCCGAGCGCGAGCACGAGCGTCCGGACATCCGCCGGCAGCGGCTCGGTCGCGTGCGTCCAGAGCGAGCGCAGCGCGGCGCCGCCCGGGGCGTCGGCGAGCTCGCGGTGATGCAGGATCGTGACCCCGAGCCGCTCGAGCCGGGCCAGGTAGAAGACGCGCTGGTACTGGTGCACGTTCTCGCCGACGAGCGGAGCCGCGACTGCGAGCCACACGCGGAGGCCCGCCTCGGCGAGCGTCTCGGCGGCGTCGAGGCCGGTCCAGCCGCCGCCCCAGTCGGCCACGAGCGCGGGCCCCGCGACCTCGCCGGGCGCGCGGATGGCATCCCAGGCGTCGATCAGCGCGACGCCCGGTGGCGCCGTCATCGGTGGGCGGTGCGCCACGGCGCCGGTCGCGACGATCACGCGATCGGCACCGAACGCGAGCGCCGAGGCGGCGTCGAGCCGCGTCCCGAGGCGCACGTCCACGCCGGCGACCGCGAGGCGGCGCGTCCAGTCGGCGCGAAAGCGCTGCACCGTCTCGCGGTGGGCGGGGGCCCCGCCGGCGAGCGCGAACTGCCCGCCCAGCGCGGGCGCCGCCTCTGCCAGGATGACCTCGGCGCCGGCGAGGCCGGCGGCCACGGCGGCGGCCATGCCGGCGGGCCCGCCGCCCACGACGAGCACCCGCGAGCCGGCCTGCGGCTCGGCCTCGGGCAGCGACCGCTCGCGTCCCGTGCGCGGGTTCTGGAGGCACGAGATGGGCAGGCCGAGGTGGTAATGGCCGATGCAGCCCTGGTTGCAGCCGGTGCACAGGATGCGCCCGTCCTCGCGCTCCTCGACGATGCGCCGAGGCAGGTCGGGGTCGGCGATCAGCGCGCGGGTCATCCCGACCGCATCCGCCGCGCCCGCCGCGAGCAGCGCCTCGGCCTCGGCCGGCTCGTGGATGCGCGACGCCACGATCAGCGGAACGCCGAGCCCGTCGCGCAGCACGCTTCCCGGCGCGCGCATGGCGTCGCGCTCGACGGGCGGCGGAGGCACGATCCAGGCCGAGCCGAGGTAGCTCGCGGAGTCGCCGATGACGGCGCTCGCGTAGTCGATCAGGCCCTCGCCGGCGAGCGTGCGCAGGAGCGCGGCCGTCTCGGGCGCGTGCCGGCCCTCGGGCAGCGTCTCGTCGGCCGACAGCCGGATGCCGACGGCGAGCCCCGCGCCGCCGCCGCGCCGCATCGCGCGCAGCGCCTCGCGCACGTAGCGCAGGCGCCGCTCGGCGTCCCCGCCCCAGGCGTCGTCGCGCCGGTTGGAGCGCTCGCTCAGGAACTGCGTCGGCAGGTAGCCGTGCGATGCGCACAGCTCGATGCCGTCGAGCCCGGCGTCCCGCGCGTTGCCGGCGACGAGCTCGTGGTGGGCGATGATCTCCTCGATCTCGCCCTGCGAGAGCGCCCGCGGCTCGACCTTGAAGCGCTGGCTCGGGATCGCGGACGGCGCGACCGCGGGGGCGCGCGGCGGCAGGTCGATCTGCTCGCGGCCGCCGTGGAAGAGCTGCGCGAAGAGGCGCGATCCGCCGGCGTGGACGGCCTCGGCCACGTGTGCGAGCCGCGCGACGACGCGCGGGTCGTAGCCGGCGATCGTGTGGCCCGTGAGGAGCCCGCTCGGGTGCACCGCGGTGGCCTCGATGCAGATGAGGCCGGCGCCACCGGCCGCGCGCGCCGCGTGGTAGGCGACGAAGTCGTCGGTCGGCAGCCCGTCCTCGACGAGCGTCGTCTGGTGCGCCGTCGAGACGATGCGGTTGGCGATCTCGATCGGCCCGATCCGCAGGGGCTGGAAGAGCAGCGGGTAGGCCACTCGCCGAGGATAGCCTCGGCGGTCAGCCCGCGGGCACGTCGCGCAGGTGGCGGGTGCCGTCGCTGCGCAGCCGCAGCGCGGCGCGCACGACTTCGGGATCGAACGCGCTGCCCGCGCCGCGCTCGAGCTCGCGGGCCGCGGCGTCGGCGCCGAGCAGCTCCACGAGCTTCACGAACGCGACCGCGCAGGTGACGATGCGCGCCTCGAGCGGAATCTCCTCGCCGCTCAGACCGGCGGGGTAGCCGCTGCCGTCGAACCACTCCTCGTGTGCCGCGACGACGGCGGCCGCGTCGCTCACGCCGGCGACGCTGCGCACGAGCCGCTCGCCGGCGCTCGTGTGCGCCTCGTATTCCATGCGGTCGCGCGCGACCGGCGGCCCGATCAGCGCAAGGATGCGGTCGCCGACGGCAACCGTGCCTATGTCGTGTAACAGTCCGCCGAGGCGGCAGCGGTTGACGGTCTCGTCTCCGGCGAGCATCTGCCCGGCGATCGCCACCGCCACGTCGGACACGCGCTCGGCGTTCACGTGCGTGAGGCCGGCGCGAGCGCTCGACGACGCCGTCAGCGCGCGCGCCAGGCGGATCGGCTCGGGCTCCTCGGCGACGAGATCCTCGACCGTGAGGTCGCCGAACAGCTGCACGCGGTCGCGCCCGTGGCGCTTGGCGGCCGCGAGCGCGCGGCCGGCGCAGTCGATCAGGCCCTCGACCGAGCGCAGCGCCTCGCTCGCGCGCACCGCGCCGATCGACGCGGTGACCGGCAGCAGCGCGACGTCGTCGAGCGCGAACGGCAGCGTCCCGACGAGCCGGCGGATCTGCTCGGCCAGGCGCCGCAGCGTCTCGTCGTCGGGGACGCCGGGCGCGAGCACGATGAACTCCTCGCCGCCCCAGCGGCCGAGCACGTCGTAGCCGCGCAGCCGGCCCTGCAGGCGACCCGCGACCTCGCTCAGGACGCGGTCGCCGACGGCGTGGCCGTAGACCGCGTTGATGCGCTGGAAATGGTCGAGGTCGAGCATGAGCAGGCTCGGCGGGACGCCCGTGCGGTCCGAGCGCGCGAGCTCGGCGGCGATCGCGTCGAGCACGTGACGGCGGTTGTAGAGGCCGGTCAGCGCATCCGTCCGCGCGCGCCGCTCGGCCTCGGCGCGCCCGCCCTCGGCCTCGAGCAGGACGCGCGCCTCGTCGCGGATCCGCTGGCGCAGGGAGATCGCGCCCGCGACGGCGAGCGCGACGGCGAGCGCGAGCAGCGCGAGCACGCCGGGCGAGAGCCCGGCCGCGGCGAGCAGCGACGGCTGCGGGCTGCCCGCGACGACGACCCAGCCGAGGCCGGCGGGAACGCCGGTGAGCGTGCGGAACGCGAGCCGGCGCCCGCCGGCCGAGAGCGTGCCGCGCGCGCGCCCCGAGGCGGCGATGCCGCGATAGACCGGGCCTCCGGCGGCGCCGCCGGCGAGCAGGCCGCGCGACGTGTCGAGGATCTCGCGGCCGCTGGCGCGGTCGACGAGCGCGACCTGGATGTCCTGGCCGTGCCCGAGGGCGGCCAGCGCGGTTGCGCGCACGCTCGCGAGCGCGAGCTCGAAGCGCACGATCCCGAGCGGCGCCGCGTGCTCGTCGCGCACGAGCACCGAGTTCGAGACGACCCACTGCCCGGTGTCGGCCGAGCGGTAGGGCTGCGAGACGCGCACCTCGCCGGGCCGCGTGCCGAGCGTCGCGCGGAAGAACGGCGCGCCGCGGACGTCGCGCGCGAGCGCGGCTGCGGGCGCGGCCTCGCCGCGCACCACGCGGGCGCGCTCGCGGCCGTCGAGGCCGATCGCGGAGGCCGCGCCGACGAGGCGCGGCTCCGCTCGCTCGAGCGACCCGAGCGCGCTGTTGATGGCGTCCGGCGCGCCGGGCGCGGTGCCCGGGATGCCGTCCCGGAACGCGGGCTCGGCCGCCAGGAGCCGCAGCGCGAGGCGCGTGCGCGTGAACAGGCCGGCCACGGCGCTGGCCTCCCCGTCGGCCTGCAGCGCGAGGCGCTGATCGAGGCGCGCGCGCGTCTGGGCGTGCTCCGAGACCGCCAGCGAGATGCCGACGAGCGCGAGCAGCAGGCTCGTGACGAGCGCGGTGGAGGCGGTGGTGCGCATGCGAAGAGGGGCGGACAAAGCCGCCCACTGCCTCATCGGCCGGCCGGGCGCGCGAACCCAGCCCCCGCCAGGGGGAACGCCGCCGAGGCGGCGGTCAGAGCGAGAGCATCGCGCCGACGCCGCGCTTCTCGAGCCCGCGCGCGACGACGAGGCGCTGGATCTCGGAGGTGCCCTCCCAGATCCGGTCGACACGCAGCTCGCGCCACAGCCGCTCGGCGGCGTTCGTGCGCATGTAGCCGCGGCCGCCGAGCACCTGCACGACGGCGTCGGCGACGCGGCCGGCGGCCTCGGAGGCCGCGAGCTTGGCCATCGAGGCCTTGCCGTGCACGAGCTTCGGGTCGGCGCCCGCGTCCGCGAGCTCTGCGACGTGCCGCGTCAGCAGCTTCATCGCGAGACACGCGCAGGCCGAGTCGGCGAGCGGGAACGAGACGCCCTGGAAGTCCATGATGCGCTGTCCGAACTGCTCGCGCTCGAGCGCCCAGGCGGTGCCGATCTCGAGCAGCCGCTCCATCGCGCCCACGCAGCGCGCGGCGATGTGGACGCGCTCCTCGACGAACCACTCGTTCGTGAGCGCGTCCCCCGCGCCGACCGGCCCGAGGCGCTGGGCGTCGTCCAGCTCCACGCGGAAGCGGATCGTCGGGTGGCCGACCGGGAACGTGTGCGTGAAGGGCGGGTCGTCCACGATCTCGACGCCGGGCCCCCTGTCGACCAGGAACAGCGTGGGCCCGAGGTCGCTCCCGTCCTCGTCGATCGCGAGCACGTGGACGATGAAGAAGTCGGCCACGTCGCCGCTCGTCGCGAACCACTTCTCGGTGTCCATGATCCAGTGGCCGCCGCGGCGCCGCGCCGTGCCGACCACACCGCCCGGGTCGGAGCCGGCATTGGCCTCGGTGATCGCGTAGCACTCGCCGCGCTCGCCGCGCAGCGCGGGCCGGAGGTAGCGCTCGATCTGGTCGGCCGTGCCGTGCGCGAGCACGTTCGCGACGCTCGGGATGTGCCACCAGACGCCGTTGGTGTTGCGGCCGAACGCCTCGTGGACGACGACCTGCTCGAGCAGGCCCATGCCCTGCCCGCCGTGCTCGGGCAGGTGGTCGAGCCCGACGAGCCCGGCCTCCTGCGCGGCGCGCGCGATCGCGGCGGCCGTCTCCGCCGGGAGCTTGCCGCCGTTGCGCTCGGCCGTCTCCTCGTGGGGGATGCAGTGCTCGTCGACGAAGCGGCGCGCGTCGGCTGCGAGCTCCTCCAGCGAGCGGCGGCTCACGCCGTGAGGTCGGACGCCATCTCCGCGAACACGTCGATGAAGCGGTCGATGTCGGCGTCGTCGTGCTGCACCGAGAGCGTCCACTCCTCCTCGCGGCCGGGGGTCATGAAGACGCCGCGGTTCATGTTGTAGAGCCAGGCCAGCTCGTTCAGCGGGCCGTGCGTCTTGAGCGCCCAGTCGCGGTAGTTGAGGATCGGCTCGGGCGAGAAGACGATGCAGCCCTTGGCGCCGAGGCCGATCACGTGGGCCGGGAACCCGTGCTGCTCGATGATGGCGCCGAGGCCGTCGTGCAGGCGCGCGTTGAGGTGCTCGAGGTGCACGTAGGCGTCCGGCGTCATCACCTCGAGCAGGCTCGCGCGCGCGGCGGCCATGCTCAGCGGGTTGCCGTTGAACGTGCCGACCTGGTACACGAGGCCGCTCTCGATCGAGGCCATGACCTCGTCGCTGCCGCCGATCGCGCCGGTCGGCAGGCCGCCGCCCAGCGCCTTCGCGAGCGTGACGATGTCGGGCATGACGCCCCAGCGCTCGACCGCGCCGCCGGCGGCGATCGTGATGCCCGTCTTGACCTCGTCGAAGATCAGCAGGACGTTGTGCTTGCGCGTGACCTCGCGCACGGCGGCGAGGTAGCCGTCCTGCGGCAGCACGACGCCGATGTTCATCATGCCCGGCTCCATGATCACGCAGGCGACCTGGCCCGGGAGCTCCGAGAGGCGCGCGTCGAGCGCGTCGGCGTCGTTGAAGGGGACGGGAATGGTCTGCGCGACCGTGCAGCCGGGGATGCCGCCGCCGTAGGAGACGCTGTTCGGGCGGTTCGGCGGGCCGACGCGCTCCTCGTCGATGTCGATCCCGATCGAGACCATCACGGTGTCGTGGTGGCCGTGGTAGGAGCCCTCCATCTTGATCACGAGCTCGCGGCCCGTGTGGGCGCGGGCGAGCCGGATCGCGTCCATCGTCGACTCCGAGCCGGAGTTCGTGAAGCGCCACTTGGGGATGCCCCAGCGGCGCTTGAGCTCCTCGGCGACGATCACGCTGTCCTCGGTCGCGGCCGCGAAGTGCGTCCCCATCGGCATGCGCTCGACGACGGCCTTCGTGATCAGCGGATGGGCGTGGCCCTGCACCATCGTGCCGAAGCCGTTGTGGAAGTCGCGGTACTCCGAGCCGTCGACGTCCCAGACCTTCGAGCCGACGCCGCGCTCGAGGAAGATCGGGTGCGGCGAGCGTGCCTGGTACGACGAGGGCACGCCGCTCGGCATGACCTTGCGCGAGCGCTCGTACATGCGCGCCGAGCCGTTCGTCTCGGCGTTCAGATGGGCCTCTTCGCGCTCGGTGAGCTGAGCGATGCGCGCGGGATCGATGCCGACGCCGGTTGCCATGGGATGTACCTCCAGGATTGCGCGGCGTGCCGCGTGTAGGGGCACGGTAGGGGAGTGCTGACTGGCGAGTCAAGCTCGCACGGATCCGGCCCAGGGTGGAGAATATGGGAGCAGGCCGGGTTAGCTCAGCTGGTAGAGCGCTTCTCTTGTAAGGAAGATGTCGTCGGTTCGAGCCCGACACCCGGCTTTCCAGCTCCGTCGTTCTGTTAGAACCGGCGGGTGCGGATCCTCGTCGTCACGAACGCGTACCCGTCGCCCGAGCGGCCGTCCTACGGCATCTACGTCGCCCGGCTGGTCGCCGCCCTCGAGCGCGCCGGTCACGACGTCGTGGTCGCGTCCGCGAGCGAGCAGGGCGGCGGCTGGCGCACGCTGCGCAAGTACGCGCGCCTGGCCTGGCGCGCCCGCGCCGCGGCGCGCCGGAGCCGGCCCGACGTCGTGTGGGGCCACTACCTCGTCCCGACCGGGCCGATCGCCCGGCGCGCGGCGCTGGCCGCCCGCGCTCCGTACGCGCTGACCGCGCACGGGACCGACGTCGCCAACGCCGAGCGCTCGCCGCGCATCCGCGCCGCGACCGCGAGGGCCGTGGCGGGCGCCTGCGCGGTCTTCGCCGTCTCGGACGACCTCGGCGCCCGCCTCGAGGCGATCGCGGGCCCGCTCGCCGGCCGGCTGCACATCGTGAGCGCCGGCGTCGACACGGACGCGTTCTGCGACGGCGACGCGGCCGTGGCCGCCGCGGCGCTCGGCTGGGACGGCGAGGGCCCCCGCATCGCGTGCGTGGCGACCTACATCCCGCGCAAGAACCTCGCGCGGCTGATCGAGGCCTTCGCCCGTGCGCGCGCGACGTGGGGCAGCGGGTCGCTCGCGCTCGTCGGCGAGGGGCCTCTCCAGGCCGCGCTCGAGGAACGCGCACGCGAGCTCGGCGTCGGGGAGCACGTGCGCTTCGTCGTGGGTGCGACGCCCGCGGAGGTGCCGCGCTGGCTGCGCGCGTGCGACGCCGCCTGCCTCGTCTCCGAGGTCGAGGGCTTCGGGCTGGCGCCGATCGAGGCGCTCGCCTGCGGACGCCCCGTCGTGGTGTCCCGGCAGGTGCCCTCGGGCGCGGCCGTGACCGAGGGGGTCACGGGCGCGCTCTGCGACGCGACCGACGTCGCCGGCATGGCCGCCGCGCTCGAGCGCGCCGCCCGGCTGACCCCCGGCGAGCTCGCGCGCGCCGCAGCGGAGCCGTATGCCGTGGGGCGCGAGGCGGCGCGCGCCGTCGACGTGCTCGCTGCCTGCGTCGCGGCCCGCGCCTAGCGCCCGCGGCCGGCGTGCCTCACGTCTGCCGGCGCATCGTCGCCTTGTTCGCGTCGACCTCCGACCGGGCCGTGAAGTGGAACACGCCGGCGAACTTGGCGCTCAGCGAGACGCCCCAGCTGTTCGCGAGCGGCTTCGTCGACGTGGCGAGCCAGCAGCTGACCTTGGTGCCGCGGTAGACGGGCGCGACGCTCGTGGTCGTCACGTTGAGGATGCGGCAGCCGAGCGCCACCCGATCGCTGACCTGCATCCCGAAGGCGTCGCCGACCGTGAGCCGGTACACCGCGCCGTGCGCCCGCAGCACGCGCTGCGGCAGCTTGCGCTTGACCACGGTCGACGAGGACCCGTCCGCGTTGAGGTGCTGGAGGGAGGCCGTTCCCTTGACCGACAGCCCGACGCCGTAGCTGCGCGGCTTCGGCTTGTTCTTCTGCCAGATCACGCAGGCGACCCCATCCTGGGCGTTCGAGGTGATCGCGACGCAGGCGATCGGCGTGCCGCGCACGTCGACCGCATCGCCGACCTTCAGCTCCACCGTTCGCGCCTGGGCGGCGGCCGGCACGATGGCGCCGGCGGCGAGCGTGGCTGCGAGGAGCGCGAGCCTGGCGCGCATGAGATGGCTCCCTTCCGAGGGGTTGCTTCTCACACTAGGGCCGCGCGCGGCGCCTCGGGGCCTCAGTGCGCGTCGTCCGCGCCCGCCTCGAGCGCGCGCACGTCGGCGAGGCGCCGCTCGAGCAGGCCGCGCAGCATGTCGTCGGCAAGACCCGCGGCCTCGGCCTCGGCGAGCGCCTTCTCGTAGGTCTCGCGCGCCTTGCGGGCCTGGACCGGGCCGCCCTGCTTGAGGCGGTTGTCCCCCGTCAGGATCAGCGAGCGCACCCGATCGCGGGCCTCTTCGGTCACATCCGCTAGCGTAGCCTCGCGATGCCGAGCCGCAAGCGCAGCCGTACGCCTCCCGCCGCGCCCGCGCCGGCCCCCGCCGCCCCGGTGCCGGTCCCGGCGCCCGTGCCCTCGCTGCGCGAGACGTTCGAGCGCCGCCACTTCCTCGCGATCGGCCTCGTCCTGCTCGCGAGCGTGCCCGCGCTGCTGCTGGCGGTGTGGGACGCCCCCGGGCACTCGAGCATCGTGGTCGTGACCGCCGTGTGCGCGCTCGCGGCGGGCGCCTGGATCTTCGACCGGGAGCAGTGGATCGCCGAGGCCCGGCGCCAGATGCTGCTCACGGGAGGCTTCATGGTGCTCGCCGCCGCGACGGCACCTGCGGTGCCCCTCGGGCTGATCCTGCCGACGCTGGCCGCCACGGTGCTCGAGTTCAAGCGCGGCTGGGGCGCGGCCTCGGCACTCGTGCTGGGGTCGGGCGTCGCCTACGCCGTCTTCGGCGTCGACCCGGTCACGAGCTACCCGTACGTGCTCGGAATGGCCTGGCCCGCCGTCGGCGCGAACGTCATGCGGCGCATCGCGCTGGCCGGCACGGGGCATGGCCCAGCGACGGTTCTCGGACGCAAGCGCTGGTAGAGTCAAGACGTGAGCGAGATCATCCGCATCGCCGCGATCGCCCTGCACATGCTGCTCGCCTTCGGCGTGATCATCCTCGTGCTGGCGCACTCCGGCAAGGACGCCGGCCTCTCGGGCGCCTTCGGAGTCGGCTCCTCGTCGTTCGGATCGACGCAGATCATGGAGCGCAACCTGACGCGCTTCACGATCATCTGCGCAGGCGGCCTGGTCGGCACGACCATCCTGCTCGGCTTCCTGCTGTAGGTACCCGGCGGGGCCGGCGGTAGCCGCCCAGAAGCTTCGAGCCACTGCCGCGGTGCCCGACCTGTCGCCCTGCCGGGTGCGGGCGACCGCGACCTGAATTGCTGCCCCTCCTAGTCGCCGCGTTCGGTCCGTGCCTCAGGGGTCAGACCCCTTGATCCACGTCGCCGGGTTTCGTGCGTGCTCACGGGTCTGCCCCCGCGCTTCGTGAACAGCCGGCGGTGGTCCTTGCGGTCCTCAACCCGGATTCGAACGTCTTGGACGGGTACCCGCAATGACCCTCTCTCGGTCACTGGCACGCCGGGTACGTGCCGGCCTACTTCTTGCCGCCGGAGACGAACGGCATCATGCCGCGCAGCTCCTTGCCGACGGCCTCGATCTGACTGCCCTTGGCCTTCTCGCGCAGCTCCTTCATGCGCGGGCCGCCGGCCTTGATGTCGCCGATGAACTCCTCGGCGAACGCGCCCGAGCGGATCTCGTCGAGGATCGTCGCCATCGTCTCGCGCACGTGGGCGTCGACGATGCGCGGCCCGCGCGTGAGGTCGCCGTACTCGGCCGTGTCGGAGATCGAGTAGCGCATGCCCTCGAGACCGCCCTCGTACATCAGGTCGACGATCAGCTTGAGCTCGTGGAGGCACTCGAAGTACGCGATCTCGGGCTGGTAGCCGGCCGCCACGAGCGTCTCGAAGCCGGCCTGCACGAGCGCCGTCGCGCCGCCGCAGAGCACCGTCTGCTCGCCGAAGAGGTCGGTGATCGTCTCCTCCTCGAACGTCGTCTCGAGCACGCCCGCGCGGCCGCCGCCGATGCCCGAGGCCCATGCCAGGGCCGTGCCGCGGGCGTGGCCGCTCGCGTCCTGGGCGATCGCGATCAGGCACGGGACGCCGGCGCCCTGCGTGTAGAGCCGGCGCACGAGGTGGCCCGGGCCCTTGGGCGCGACCATGATGACGTCGATGTCGTCGCGCGGCGTGATCGCCTTGAAGTGGATGTTGAAGCCGTGCGCGAACAGCACGGTCGAGCCCGGGCGGAGCGCCGGGCCGATCGTCGACTCCCACAGCTCGAACGCGACGTGGTCGGGCACGAGGATGCCGATCACGTCGGCGTCGGCGATCGCGTCGGCCACCGACTTCGGCGCCCAGCCGTCGTCCTCGGCGCGCTTCCAGCCCTCGGAGTCCGGGCGCACGCCGACGGTGACGTCGAAGCCCGAGTCCTTGAGGTTGAGCGCGTGCGCGTGCCCCTGGGAGCCGTAGCCGACGACGGCGATCTTCTTGCCTTCGAGCAGCGAGCGGTCGGCATCGGCGTCGTAGTAGACCTTCGTCATCAGATTCCTCGTGCGGATTTGGCGGGACGGTCGAGCGTAGCGGCCCGCTGCTAGGCGAGGACGCGCATGCGGGCGGCGTCGCGGTCGCGCCGCTCGCCGAGGGCACGGCGCATCGCGATGCGGCCCGTGCGGATGGTCTCCTTGATGCCGTACGGGCGCAGGAGCTCCTCGAACGACGCGAGCTTGTCGGGGTGCTCGACGATCTCGAACACGAGCGCCTGCGAGCCGACGTCGGACACGCGAGCGCCGAACACCTCGGCGAGGTGGATCAGCTCGCCGCGCTTCTCGGGGCTGGCCGTGACCTTGACGAGCATCAGCTCGCGCTCGATCGCGTCGGCGGTCGTCATCTGGTTGACCTTGAGCACGTTGATGAGCTTGTAGAGCTGCTTGACGACCTGGTCGATCGACACCTCGGAGCAGTCGACGCGGATCGTGATGCACGAGCGGTCGGGCCGCTCGGTCGGCCCGACGGCCAGCGACTCGATGTTGAAGCTGCGCCGCGCGAACAGGCTCGAGACGCGCGTGAGGACGCCGGGCTGGTTCTCGACCAGCACCGACAGCGTGTGGTGGGAGTTGTCGCGGGACGGCATCAGACGCCCTCCTCCACCCACGAGTTGTCGTCGTCGATCCAGGCGGCGTCCATCATGTCGGCCGACGCGGCGCCCGCGGGCACCATCGGGTAGACCTTCTCCTCGTGGTCGACGCGGAAGTCGATCACGGCGGGCCGCCCGCTCTCGAGCGCCGCGAGGATCGCGACGTCGACCTCGGCCTCGTTCTGCGCGCGGAAGCCGACGGCGCCGAAGGCCTCTGCCAGCTTCACGTAGTCGGGGATCTCCGCGTTCAGGTGCGTCTGCGAGAAGCGCTCGTCGTGGAACAGCTCCTGCCACTGCCGCACCATCCCGAGCCAGCCGTTGTTCATCACGGCGACGATGATCGGGATGTCGTAGACGACCGCCGTGGCGAGCTCCTGCAGCGTCATCTGGAAGCAGCCGTCGCCGTCGATGCAGACGACGGTCGCCTCCGGCCGGCCGAGCTTCGCGCCGAGCGCCGCCGGGAACCCGAAGCCCATCGTGCCGAGCCCGCCCGACGTGATCCAGCGGCGGCTGCCGTCGATGTGCAGCCACTGCGCGGCCCACATCTGGTGCTGGCCGACGCCCGTCGTCCAGATCGTGTCGCGGTCGGCGCAGAGGTCGCGCAGGCGCTCGATCACGTACTCGGGCTTGAGCGCGCCGGCGCGGCGGTAGCGGTACGGGTACTTGAACTTCCACTCCTCGACCTGCTCGAGCCACTCGCGGTGGTTGACGATCGAGTTGGACTCGCGCAGCTTCGCGATCGCACGCGTGAGCTGGGGCAGCACCTCGCGCAGCTCGCCCACGATCGGCACGTCGGCCGTGCGGTTCTTGGAGATCTCGGCCGGGTCGATGTCCATGTGGATGACCTTGGCGCCCGGCGCGAACGCGTCGAGCTTGCCGGTCACGCGGTCGTCGAAGCGCGCGCCGACGGTGATCAGCAGGTCGGAGCGGTGGAGCGCCCAGTTGGCGAACTTGGAGCCGTGCATGCCCGGCATCTGCAGCGACAGCGCATGCGAGTCGGGGAACGCGCCCTTGGCCATCAGCGTCGTCACGACCGGGATGCGCGTCTCCTCGGCGAGCGCCTGCAGCTCGGCCTCGGCGCCGGCGTTGACGACGCCGCCGCCGACGTACAGCACCGGCTTCTTGGCACGCGCGATCGCGAGCGCCGCCTCCTGGATCTGGAGCGGGTGGCCCTTGCCCGTCGGGCGGTAGCCCGGCAGGTCGATCTGCTTGGGCCAGCGGAACGTGAACGTCGTGTTCGCGATGTCCTTCGGGATGTCGATGAGCACCGGCCCCGGACGTCCCGTCGAGGCCAGGTGGAAGGCCTCCATGAACACGCGCGGGATGTCCTCGACCTTGGTCACGAGGTAGGAGTGCTTGACGATCGGCAGGAAGATGCCGGTCGTGTCGGCCTCCTGGAACGCGTCGGTGCCGATCAGGTGCGACGGCACCTGGCCCGTGACGATCACGAGCGGCGTGGAGTCGAGGAACGCGTCGGCCACCGGCGTGACGAGGTTCGTCGCGCCCGGCCCCGACGTCGCCATCGCGACGCCGACCTTGCCCGTGGCGCGCGCGTAGCCCTGCGCCATGTGCCCGGCGCCCTGCTCGTGGCGCACCAGCACGTGCTTGATCTTCGTCCCCGTCGAGGCGAGCGCGTCGTAGATCGGGAGGATCGCCCCGCCGGGAATCCCGAAGCAGATCTCGACGCCACACGTCTCGAGCGAGCGGATGACGGCCTCCGCGCCGGTGAGGCGTTGGCCTTCGTAGGGATTGGGCGGGGGCGCCTCGGCGGAGGCGGACCGCTTCTCTGCGGTGGACATACGAGCTCTCCCGGTCGGTTCAGCTGGCGATGGACGATGGGGTCGTGAGGGCTTCTGCAATCTCTGCGGCCACCTCGTCGGTGGTCGCGGTGCCGCCCAGATCGGGCGTGCGGGCGCCGTCGTCGAGCACGCCGGTGACGGCGGTCTCGATCGCGCGCGCGGCGGCGGGCTGCCCGAGCTCGTCGAGCAGCAGGGCGACCGAGAGGATCGCGCCCGCGGGATCGGCCTTGCCGAGCCCCGCGATGTCGGGCGCCGTCCCGTGGATCGGCTCGAAGATGCCCGGGCCGCCGTCGGCCAGCGAGGCCGAGGGCGCGAGGCCGATGCCCCCGCTCACGGAGGCCGCGAGATCGGAGAGCACGTCGCCGAAGAGGTTCTCGGTCACGATCACGTCGTAGGCGGCCGGCCGCTCGACGAGCAGCATCGCCATCGAGTCGACGAGCTGGTGCTCGAGCACGACCGCCGGATGCTCCACGGCGACGTCGGTCGCGACGCGGCGCCAGAGCTTGGACGTGGCGAGCACGTTGGCCTTGTCGACGCTCGTGAGGCGGCCGCTGCGCCGCTCGGCGATGACGCAGGCGCGCTCCACGATGCGCCGGATCTCGAACGTGCTGTAGCGGCACGTGTCGTAGGCCTCGTCCTCGCCGAGCTCGCGCTCGCCGAAGTAGATGCCGCCGATCAGCTCGCGCACGATCACGAGGTCGAGATCCGCCACGAGCTCCTCGCGCAGCGGGCTCGTGGTGTGGCGCGTGTAGCGGCGGGCCGGGCGCACGTTGGCATAGCAGCCGAGCGCCGAGCGCAGGGCGAGCAGCCCCTGCTCGGGGCGCACCGCGGCGCTGTTCCAGCGCGGGCCGCCGACGGCGCCCAGCAGCACGGCGTCGGCGCCCACGCACGCCTCGCGCGTGGCGTCCGGGAACGGGTGGCCGCCCGCGTCGATGGCGGCGCCGCCGAACGGGCGCTCGTCGAGCTCGACGGCGAAGCCGAAGCGCGACGACGCGGCCGCCAGCACGCGCAGCGCGGCGGTTGTGACCTCCGGACCGATGCCGTCACCGGGGAGGACGCAGATCCTCATACCCGTCCTTCCGGCCCGATGTGGTTAGAGCGCCAAGCCCACGACCCCACGGCTGCCGGGAGAACCCTGGCAGCCGATAATCCTTTGGGTCGCGGGAAGCGCGTACATGGGGCGCAGCATACCGGGGTGCGGCGCCGTGCGCTGCGGTTGCCGCGCGCGCTCGCTATGATCGGGCGGCGATGACCTGTGAGACCCTGCGCACCCTGCTTGCCGGCCTCCTCCTCCCCTGCTAGGGGAGCAATCGTGGACATAGTCATCCGTTGCGCCCGTGGCCACCGCCACGGGTCTCGCCCTGTCCACACTGCACCTTCCGGAGGCCTCTAGGCCATGTCCATGCCGCATCAGAAGTACCGTCCCTATCCGGCGGTCGAGCTGCCCGACCGCACGTGGCCCGACAAGCGCATCACGAGCGCGCCGCGCTGGGTCTCCGTCGACCTGCGCGACGGCAACCAGGCGCTCATCAACCCCATGGACGTCGAGCGCAAGCGGCGCATGTTCAAGCTGCTCTGCGCCGTCGGCTTCAAGGAGATCGAGGTCGGCTTCCCGTCGGCCTCGAAGGCCGACTTCGACTTCATGCGCGTGCTCGTCGACGAGGGCCTGATCCCCGACGACGTCACGATCGTCGTCCTCACGCAGGCGCGCGACCACCTGATCGAGCGCACCTTCGAGAGCCTCGAGGGCATCCCGCGCTCCGTCGTGCATCTCTACAACTCGACGTCGACCACGCAGCGGCGCGTCGTCTTCCGCCTCGACCGCGCGGGCATCCGCGACATCGCCGTGCACGGCGCGACGCGCATCCGCGAGCTCGCAGACGCGGGCACGGGCGGCGACGTGCGCTTCGAGTACTCCCCCGAGAGCTTCACCGCGACCGAGGCCGACTACGCGCTCGAGGTCTGCGAGGCGGTCATGGACGTGTTCGAGCCGACGCCCGAGCGCAAGCTCGTGCTCAACCTGCCGGCGACGGTCGAGCTCTCGACGCCGAACCTCTACGCCGACCTGATCGAGTCGTTCGGGCGCCGGATCCCGCGCCGCGACAGCGTGATCATCAGCCTGCATCCGCACAACGACCGCGGGACGGCGGTGGCGGCGACCGAGCTCGCGCTGATGGCCGGCGGCGAGCGCGTCGAGGGGACGCTCTTCGGCAACGGCGAGCGCACGGGCAACGTCGACATCATCACGCTCGCGCTCAACCTGCTGACCCAGGGCGTCGACCCCCAGCTCGACCTCTCGAACATCGACGAGATCCGCGACATCGCCGTCATGTGCACCGAGCTGCCCGTGCACGAGCGGCATCCCTACGCCGGCGAGCTCGTGTACACGGCCTTCTCGGGATCCCACCAGGATGCGATCAAGAAGGGCATGGAGGCGCACGAGCGCTCCGGAGAGCCGGTCTGGGACGTGCCCTACCTCCCGATCGACCCCAACGACGTCGGCCGCACGTACGAGGCGATCATCCGCGTCAACTCGCAGTCGGGCAAGGGCGGCGTGGCCTACGTGCTCAAGCAGGAGCACCAGCTCGACCTCCCGCGCAGCATGCAGGTCGAGTTCGCGCAGGTCGTCCAGCGCATCACCGACGAGCGCGGCGGCGAGCTGGCCGCGAGCGACATCTGGGAGTCGTTCAAGCACGAGTACCTCGAGCGCGAGATGCCGCTCGAGCTCGACGGCTACCGCATCGCCTCGGGCGACGAGGGCGAGCGCATCGACGCCGTCATCCGCCACGGCGGCAGCGAGCGCGAGGTCGCCGGCGAGGGCAACGGGCCGCTCGACGCGTTCGTGCGCGCGATCTGCGACGCCACCGGCATCGACGCGCGCGTGCTCGACTACGAGGAGCACGCGCTCGGCTCGGGCTCCGACGCGCGCGCCGCCGCGTACGTGCAGGTCGAGGTCGGCGAGCAGACGAGCTGGGGGGTGGCCGTGCATCACAGCATCGTCACGGCCAGCCTGCGCGCCGTCGTGTCGGCCGTCAACCGCGCGCTCGCCCTCGGCTAGGCGCCCGCGTGAGCACCCACGAGCTGGCGCTGCTGCTGGCGGTCGCGGGCGTAGCCGCCACCGCGGCGCTCGCGCTCGAGCCCGCGGCTCGGTCACTGGGCATCCCGACGCCGCTGGTGTTCCTGCTCGGCGGGCTGGGGCTCGGACTGATCTGGGGTGGGTCGCATGCAGCTGCGCGCCCGGACGCGATCGCGATCTTCGGCAGCGTCGCGCTCGTGATCGTGCTCCTGCAGGGTGGCTTGGCAACCGGCCTCGGGGCCGTACGCCGCCAGCTGGCGCCCGTGCTCGCGCTCGGCGTCGTCGGCACGGGTGTGACGTTCGGTCTCGTCGCGCTCGCGGCTCACGCGTTCGCGGGGCTCGACTGGACGCAGTCGCTCCTGCTCGGTGCGGTACTGTCGCCGACCGACCCGGCGGCGGTCTTTGCGGCGGTTTCCCGTGCCGGGGCCGGGAAGGCGCGCATCGTGCCGCTGCTGGAGGGCGAGGCGGGGTTCAACGATCCCGTCGCGATCGCGCTCACGCTCGCACTCGTCGCTGCGGCCGGCTCCCCGGACGGCATCGACGCCCTTTCGATCGCGGGCACGACGATGCGTGAGCTTGCCGTCGGCAGCGCCGTGGGGCTCGTGGCAGGGGTGGTGGCGGTGCGCGTCCTGGGGCCGCGCAAGCCAGAGATCGCGATGGCGCCGCCTCTCGCCGTGCTCGCAGGAGGGCTCGCGACGTTCGGCGTGGGATCGCTCGCCCACGGCAGCGGCTTCGTCGCGGTCTACCTTTACGGGCTCGTGCTCGGCGACGCCGCCGATCTGCCTCAGGCGGCCGACGTGCGCGCGTTCGGCGAGCAGCTGGGCGCGGTCGCGGAGATCGCGATGTTCGTGCTGCTCGGCGTTGCCCTCGCCCAGGTGCCGCTGCAAGGCGCGCTCGTCGACGCCGCCGTGCTCACGCTCGTGCTCGTGCTCGTGATCCGGCCCGGCATTGCCTATCCCGCTCTGCGGGCGTTCCGGTTCTCGCACGGCGAGGCGGTGTTCGCGAGCGCAGGCGGGCTGAAGGGCGCCGTGCCGATCCTGCTCGCCGCCCTGCCATTGCAGGCGGACATCGACGGGTCGCGACGCATCTTCGCGCTCGCCGGGCTGGTCGTGCTCGCCTCGCTGGCGGTGCAAGGCTCGGCCGTGGGGCGCCTCGCGCCGCACGTGGCCGAGCGGACCTGACTAGGCCCGGCGCGCCGGGTGCGCGAGCGTCGCGAGGACGCCGAGCCCGATCAGGATGCCGCCGCCGGCCATGCGCTCGGCGCGCCGGGCGCGGGCGCTGCGGCGCAGGAGTCCGACGGCGCTGCCGGCGCCGAGCGCCCAGAGGGCATCGCTCACGGTGGCGATCGCGATCCACACCAGCCCGAGGATTGCCGCCTGCAGGGCGACGTGGCCGCGCTCGGGGTCGACGAACTGGGGGAGGAAGGCCAGGAAGAAAAGCGCCGTCTTCGGGTTCAGCGCGTTCACGACCATGCCCTGGCGGAAGATCGAGCCGAGCGGACGCGTGCGCGCCATGCCTTCGCCCGCCGTTTCGTCGCGCTCGAGCAGCCGCCGGATCCCGAGCACCACCAGGTACGCGCCGCCCGCGATCTTGAGTACGGAGAACGCCGTCGCGGACGACGCGATGATCGCGGAGACGCCGAGCGCCGCCCCGATCACGTGCACGAATCCGCCGATCTCGATGCCGAGCACGGCGGCGAGGCCGCCCTTGCGCCCGTGGCCGATGCTCTGCGAGACGATGTAGAGCACGGCGGGACCGGGAATGATGATGAGCGCGAACGCGGCGACGGCGAACAGCTCGAGGGCCGACAGCGAGGGCATCGCGTGAGCCTAGCGGGACTCGATCCGGATGCGCAGCTGGTCGACGGGGCTGTCCGGGGCGTCCGCGGCCAGGATGACGTAGACGACGGCTCGCGCCGGCAGTGCGGGGTCGTCCAGGAAGCCCTGCAGCTCCGGTCCCAGGCTCTGGGTGCGGGGGCCGTCCTCGAGCGGCCCGAGCAGGTCCGCGAGCTCGGGCAGCGCCCAGTCCGCAGCCGCGGCGAGCTCGGGGAAGGCGACGCCGAACCTGCCCTCGCTCCAGGGTCGCAGCTCGATCGCGGTGAACGCCGGGAAGCGCGTCGGCTCGACGCGCAGGAACTCCGCCGCGCGCTCGCTCGGATGCACGTCTCCCAGCAACGCTGCGGCCGGCGGGCCCTGGAAGCGGCAGAGCGTGCGCAGCAGCTCGGCCAGCTGGGCGGCCGGGGCCGGTGCACCATCGGTCACTTGCGGCCCTGGAGCACGTCGATCAGCTCCTGCTCGGCGTGCGTGGTCTTCTGGAGCGCGGTCATCCACTGCTTCACGGCCCGCAGCAGCCCGGCTCGTGCCAGCGGTGGAACCCGCACGCCCGGTGTCGCGAGCGCACTGCGCACCTCCCGCCGGGCCTTCTCGACGCCGTCGTAGGCGCGCAGCTCGCCCTGCCGGGCCTCACGGAGCGCGTCCGCCAGCCGGGCCTGCTCCTTGACCGCGGCGGACACCTCGCCGCCCTTCTCGTAGGCGGGGACCTCCTCCGGGAAGTTGCGGTACTCCTCGACGATCGGGCGGTGCTCCTTCTCGACCGCTTCGAATTCGGCGTTGGCCTTCTCGAAGAGCTCCTTGTCCGTCCCGCCCCCGACCCGCTCCTCGAACGTCTTGCCCGCGGCGGCGAGCGCCTCGATGGCCGGGTTCAGCTTGGTCAGGATCTCGTTGCGGCGCGCGCCCTTCTTGGGGTCGTAGACGTTCTCGTGGATCGCGGCCGTGACGCGGTCGATCTCGCTGCCGGCCTTGTAGGGCTCGATCTTCGACTCGATCGCATCCTGGATCCGCTCCTTCGGGATGCGCAGGCTGTCGGAGAGCGCCTGCGCGTCCTTGCCCGTGAGCGCGTACTCGCGCTTGGCGACCCGGAAGAACTGGATCGCGTGCTCCATCTCGTGCCGGGCGACCTCGCAGGCCCAGGCGAACTCGTCGATGCTCGGGTTCTTCTTCGAGACGAGCGACTGGTCGATCTCGATGTGCCAGGTCTCCTTGTAGAAGAGGCCGCCCTTGATCTTCGCCAGCACGATGTCGGGCTTGGGCACGCCGGTCTTCGCGTGCAGCGTCCCGTGCACGGCGTCGACCAGCGCCTGGGCGCGCTCCTGGGGCGACATCTCGCCCCACTTCAGGCGCAGCGGCTCGAGGTTGCCGGCGATCATCCGCGCCTCGGCCATGATCGTCGTCGGCTCGGGGCCCCTGATGCCGCCGGACATGGGCGAGGGGCGCTCGCCCGTCAGGGGCGCCCCCTCGGGGCCGGCGAGCGCGTCCACGACCTCGCGCGATCCGGTGATCTCGTGCGTCCCCTGCGGGGCGGCCGGCTCGGCCGTGTGCTCGGGAGCCGCGCTGTGCGCGTGCACGAACGAGCCGGCCGTGTCCATCAGGCCCGACTCGACGGCCGAGTCGGTGACGAGGTTGCAGACCTCGGCGAGGCTCTGCGGGAACGCCTTGCCCGAGATGATCTTGTCCAGGGCCATCTTGGCCGGGACGTTGTAGAACGACGAGGTGGTGGCGCCGGCGGCGCTCAGGACCGTGCGCGCGGTGGCCTCGCTGAGGCCGTACTTCGTGACCAGGCGGGCGCCGAAGCGGGCGGTCAGGGCCTCGACGAAGGCGCCTTGGGTGAGCCCGCCGAAGAGCCCGGCGAGCCCCTCGATGGCGGCCTGCTCGGCGAGGCCCTGGAGGTCGATCTTGTTGCTCGGGTCGATCCAGTGGGCGACGACCTGCTCGGAGCCCTCCTGCGCGAACGTGTAGCCCGCGGCGCCGATCGCCGAGCGGATGACGCCGCCCGTGCCCGTGAAGGCCGATGCGATCTTGCCCGCGGTCTTGGCGCGCTCCAGCCACTTCACGGCCGTGCCCGCGCCCTTCATGACGCGGCGCTCGTAGCCCGCGAAGCGCGCGGTCGCCACCGTCGTGCTCTGCTCGCAGAGGTTGAGCGCCGCCACGGCGAGCTCGATCTTCCCCTCGCCCAGGAAGCGCCTGGCCGCTTCGAGCTGCAGCTCCGGGTCGTGCCAGATCCCGGGGCCCGACTCGCTGTCCTTGAGCTTCGGGTAGTCGCCGGCCTCGGCCTCGCGCTCGGCGATCGCCGCCTGCAGGGCGAGCGCCTCCTTCTTGGGGAGCGTGCCGAGCTTCTGCTTCGCGACGAGCTGCAGCGTCGCGAGCTCGATCGCGCTCGGGCCGCCGAGCGCCTCGCTGACGTGCCGAACGACGCCGTGCTCGGCATTCTTGTCGCTGCGCTCCTGATGCTCGATCTTCATGATCGAGATGTGCGACTCGAGCTCGATGACGCCCGAGCGCAGCGCCTTGATCGAAGGGCTGTCCGACACCTCGGCCACGTACTTCTCGCGGAACTCCCGCATGTCCATGAGGTCGTCCCAGGTGACGATGCCCTTCGTGTGCTTGATCCGGTACCCGCCCCACAGGAGGTTGACGTGCGGGATGCCCGACTGCAGCCCTGGATTCTGGGACTCCTCCAGGGCGCTGACGATCTCGCGCTTGCTCGTCAGCTCGGCCACGAGCGGCTTCGAGGAGAAGTACTCGATCGCCCACGTGCGGTAGCGCTGCTCGGCGTCGACGTTCCATGCCTGCGGCGCCCCGACATCGGGCGAGAGGATGGCCGCGGGGCTGAGCGTGGCTCTGCTCCTCCCTTCGTCCACGAACTTGCGGCGAGACTCGATGCGGGCGTGCTCGTCGAGGTAGTCGGACGAGATGATCGGCGCGGTGCTCGTCGGATCGAGGAACGTCGAGCGCTCGTGCTTCTCGTGCCGGACGAGAGCCTCGTCGACCTTGCGATTCGCCGCCCAGCCCTCGATCACGTCGTGCCAGATCTTGAGCTGGTCGTACGACATCGCCGCGATGATCCCGGGATTTGCGGCGTCGAACGCCGCGAGGCTGGGCCCCGCCGTCGCTGCCGCCGCGCCGGGCCCGCCGGGCTGGCGCTGAAGCAGCGCGGCGGTGGCGCGGTTGCCCGAGCCGCGCTGCACGCGCTGCAGGAGCGGCAGGGCCTGATCCGGCCGGCGCGCCTCGGCCTCCTCGACCGCGGGGCGGCCGGCGTCGAGACGGCGCTGCGCCGGCCCCACGGTCAGGCTTCCTGGCTGCTCGCCATCGCTTGAGTCTACGCGCCCATGTGAGCACCGAAGTGGTGATTGAGGCGCGGGCAGCGGGGCCGATGGCGCCAGGATGGAACTCGTTCACGACGGGGAGAGCGAGCTGCGCCAGTCCGAGGTCATCGCGGCGCTCTCGCATGCGCTCGACATGACCGAGGGCAATCCGGTCGGCCAGGCCGAGCGCAGCTGCCTGATCGGCATGCGCATCGCGCACGAGCTGCAGCTCGGGCCGGAGGAGCGCTACGCTCTCTATTACGCGCTGCTGCTCAAGGACGTCGGCTGCTCGTCGTCGGCCGCGCGCATGTGCGAGCTCTTCGGCACCGACGACATCGCGCTCAAGACGCACGGCAAGCTCGTCGACTGGACGAAGCCGGCCCAGGTCGTCCGCTACACGTCGCACCACGTGGCGGGCGGGCGCATCGCCCGCGCCCAGCGCACGCTCTCGGTGCTGCGCTCGCTCGCGGCCGAGGGCAAGGAGATCGTGGAGACGCGCTGCGACCGCGGCGCGGCGATCATCCGCAGCCTCGGCTTCCCCGACGCGAGCGCCGATGCCGTGCGCGCGCTCGACGAGTACTGGGACGGCCGCGGCCAGCCGTTCGGCCTGAGCGGCGAGGAGATCCCGCTGCTCGCGCGCATCGCCGGCCTGAGCCAGACGGCCGAGGTCTTCTTCGCCGCGCACGGCCTCGCCGCCGCGCACGAGATGGTGCGCGAGCGGCGCGGGCGCTGGTTCGACCCGGCACTCGCCGACGTCGTGCTCGCGATCGGCCCCGGCGACCGCCTCTGGGAAGACCTCGTGCGCGACGACGTGCCCGCGCAGGTGCTCGCGCTCGAGCCGGCCGACCGCGTGCAGGTGCTCGACGGCGCGGGGCTCGACCGCATCTGCGAGGCCTTCGCCGACGTGATCGACGCGAAGTCCCCGTTCACCGCCCGCCACTCGCGCGGCGTCGCGGCGTACGCCGGCGCGATCGCCGAGCAGCTCGGCTTCCTGCCCGCCCAGCGCCGCGACCTGCACCGCTCGGGCCTGCTCCACGACATCGGCAAGCTCGGCATCCCGAACACGATCCTCGACAAGCCCGCGAAGCTGACCGACGAGGAGTTCGCGCGCATGCGCAAGCACCCCGCCTTCACCGAGGCGATCCTCGCGGGCATCCCGGCCTTCGAGGACATCGCCTCCGTCGCGGCCGCGCACCACGAGCGCCTCGACGGGCGCGGCTACCACCGCGGAGTGCCGGCCGGCGACCTGCCGCTGAGCGCGCGCGCCCTCGCCGTCGCCGACGTCTTCGAGGCCCTCACGGCCGACCGCCCCTACCGCAGCCCGATGGACCCGGACGAGGCCTTCGCCCTCGCCCGCCGCGACGCCGGGCACCTCGACCAGCACTGCGTCGAGGCGCTGGCCGCGGCGCTCGACCAGGCGGCGGAGCGGTTCGCGGCGTAGGCCCGGGGCCCGCGTCAGCCAGCTTGCCCGGACGGTTCGACGATAGAGATCCCATCGTGAACGAGTGGGGGCGGAGTGATGTCACACGACCGCCAGCGCCCCCGGCTCCAGCAGCCGGCTGACCGGCAGCCGGTCGCGGAGGAGGTGCACCGGGTCGTCGCGCAGCTCGGCGAGCAGCCCGAGATAGACCTCGCGCGGGATCTCGATCGCCCCGAGCGAGCGCAGGTGCGGCGTCACGTGCTGCACTTCGAACAGCCCCGCTCGCGCCTCGATCAGCCGCGCCGCCAGGTCGACGAGCGCGATCTTCGAGGCGTCCGTGACGCGGTGGAACATCGACTCGCCGCAGAACACGGCGCCCACCATCACGCCGTAGATGCCGCCGACGAGGCGCTCGCCGTCCCAGACCTCGACGCTGTGCGCGTGCCCGAGGCGGTGCAGCTCGGCGTAGGCGGCGGCGAGGTCGTCGCTGATCCAGGTGCCGGACTCGCCCGGGCGCGGCTCGCGGCAGCCTGCGACGACGGCCGCGAAGTCCGCGTCGAGCGTCGCGTCGTAGCCGCAGCGGCGCAGGGTGCGGGCGAGCGAGCGCGAGACGTGGACGCGGTCGAGCGGCAGCACGCCGCGGCGGGGCGGGCAGAACCAGGGGACGGCGTCGATCGAGTCGTGCGGCCAGGGGAACACGCCCTGGCGGTAGGCGTCCACCAGCGTCGCCGGCTCGAGGTCGGCGCCGACGCCGACGAGGCCGTGCTCGTCGCCGGGGGTCGCAGCCGGGAAGGACCAGCCGCTGCGCGGCAGGTCGTCCGGCGCGGGCGTCCTCGTCAGCGCTCCCCGCGCATCAGCTTCTGCGCGCGCGGCAGCACCGAGTCGAGCGCGCGCACCGCCTCGTCGATGTGCTCGCGGGTGCAGATCAGCGGCGGCGAGAGCTGGATCACGGGGTCGCCGCGGTCGTCGGCGCGGCAGATCACGCCTGCCTCCTGCAGCTGCGGCGAGAGGAACTCGCGCAACAGGATCTGGCACTCCTCGGCGCTGAACGTCGCGCGCGTCGCGCGATCCTTGACGAGCTCGAGCGACATGAAGTAGCCCGCGCCGCGGACGTCGCCGACGATGTCGTGGTCGCCGGCCAGGCCGTGCAGCTGCTCGGCGAAGTAGGCCTCGTTCTCGCGCACGTTCGCGAGCAGGTCGAGGCGCTCCATGACGTCGAGGTTGGCGCTCGCGATGGCGGTGGCCATCGGGTGCCCGCCGAACGTGATGCCGTGCAGGTAGTACTCGCCGCGCTCGACGAACGGCTCGGCCACGCGGTCGGAGATCAGCAGGGCGCCCAGCGACGCGTAGCCGCTCGTGAGGCCCTTGGCGCACGTGATCAGGTCGGGCTCGTAGCCGTAGCGCTGGCAGCCGAACCACTCGCCGAGGCGGCCGAAGCCGCAGATGACCTCGTCGGCGACCTGCAGGACGCCGTAGGCATCGCAGATCTCGCGCACGCGGCGGTGGTAGGCCGGATGCGGGGTGAACGTGCCGCCGGAGTTCTGGACGGGCTCCATGATCACCATGGCGACCGTCTCGGGCCCCTCCTGCTCGATCGTCTCGGCGACCTCGTCGGCGCAGGCGAGCGTGCACTCGCCGGCCTCCGCGCAGTACTTGCAGCGGTAGCGGTTCGTGTTGGCGACGTGGCGCACGCCGTCGACGAGCGGCTCGAACGGGGTGCGGATCGACGTGATGCCGGTGATCGAGAGCGCGCCCATCGTCGTGCCGTGGTAGGCGACCTTGCGCGCGATCACCTTGCGCCGCATCGGCTGGCCGTTGGCGGCGTGGTACTGGCGCGCCAGCTTCCAGGCCGCCTCGACCGCCTCGGAGCCGCCCGAGACGAAGAACGCGCGGTTGATGTCGGGCGGTGCGAGCCCGGCGAGCCGCGCCGCGAGCTCGGCGGCCGGCGGGTGCGCGAACGTCCAGTTCGTGTAGTACGGCAGCTTGCGCATCTGCTCGAGCGCCGCCTGGCCGAGCTCCTCGCCGAACGAGTACCCGATCTGCACGGTGAAGAGCCCGCTCAGCATGTCGAGGTAGCGCTTCCCGTGCGTGTCGAAGAGGTAGGGCCCCTCGCCGCGCTCGATGATCGGGATCTCGCTGTCGCGGTAGCTGCCCATCGAGGAGAAGTGCAGCCACAGGTGATCCTTCGCCTTGCGCTGCAGATCCGCGTGCACGCCCGTCTCGATCGCCATCGCCGTCCCTCTCGTCGACCTGCGGGCTACGCTAGCACCCGTCGCGCGGCTACAGTCCCCCATCATGCGAAAGCCGCTTCGCAGAGCGGGCGGCGTGTCGGAGGTGTCATCGGCACGGCTGTCGACCGGGACTCGACATCGCCGGCGCCTGCCGGCCACCGCCGTGCTGGTGGCGCTGGTGCTGGCCACCGCAACTGCGCCGGCGCTCGCCGAGCGCCCGGCCGGCCCGCCCGTGCGCCTGGCGGCCGGACCGTCCGCCTTCCCGGCGCAGGTGCTGCAGGGCATCGCGGTGCGCACGGGCTGCCACGTGCGGATCGTCCCCCCGCTCGCGCCCGGGGTCATGCCGCAGGCGACGACCGACCTCGTCGAGATGCGCGGCGAGGACGCCGGGCCGCTGATCTCGGCGGGCCGCCTGGCGCTCATCCGCGAGCCCACCGTGAACGGCCTCGGGGACGTCCCCGAGGCCCTGCGCGACGCCGTGCGCGACCCGGGCGGCGGCCTGCGCGCCGTGCCGTACCTGTGGAGCCCGCAGCTGCTGCTCGCCCGCCGCTCGGTCTACGGGGCGCAGCCGCCGACGAGCCTGCGCTCGCTCTTCTCGTTCCGCGGCGCCGCGCGGGCGGCGCTGCCCGACTCGCCGCTCGAGCTCGCGGTTGCGGCGCGCTACCTCGGTATCGGCAACCCGTTCGCGCTCGCGCGCGACGAGCTCGGCGCGGCCCGGGGCGTGGTCGCGCCCGCGAGCCCGCTGCTGCACCTCTACGGCGACGCCGCCGCGCTGCGGGCGCTCTTCCGCCGCGGCGAGATCGACCTCGCGCTGGGCAATCCCGCGACGCTCGGCGACCAGCGCGCCGCCGTGGTCGCGCAGCTGCCCGACGAGGGCACGATCGCGACCGAGCGCGTGCTCGGAGTCGTCGTGGGCACGCAGCGCGCGGCCTGCGCCCGGCGTGTCGCGGGCGCCCTGCTCGCGCCCGCCGCGCAGGCGCGCCTCGCCGCGCTGCGCGGGCTCCTGTCCGTCCGCACCGCGACCTGCTCGGCGCTCTCGGACGCAGCCTGCAAGACCCTGCGGCGGGCGCTCTCGAAGACGCTGGCGAGCAGTTCCGTGGCCGTGCATCCCGTCGCCGGCGCGGGGGTGACGGGGTGGCCGGAATGGGTGGGGGAGTGGGTTCTCCTGGGTGGTTGAAAGGTCTCGCACGCGTCCGGTTGGCGTTGCCGCCCGTCAGGGGAGTTGCTAGGGTCCCACCGATGTTCGCCGCGCGCGGCAACGCGTGGGCCCTCGACCGGGCCCGCCGAGTTGGCCGCCACGTCTCTGTCCTCGCTGTCTGCGCGGTGGGCCTCGGCGTTGGCTTGGCTACGCCTGCCCAGGCGGACAACATCGGCAGCACGAAGGCCGAGGCGGACCGGGTCTGGGCGCAGATCCAGAGCGACGGGCAGCGCCTCGAGACCGTGATCGAGCGCTACAACGGCGCGCAGTTCCGGCTGCAGCAGACGATGGGGCGGATCCACGAGAACGAGGTGCGCCTCGCGACCGCGCGCGTCAACCTCGCGAAGGCGCGCCACGCGCTCAACATCTCGATCATCAACGCCTACAAGAATCCGCAGCCCGATCCCCTGCAGGCGGCGCTCGAGGCGCGCAACTTCGGCCAGGTGCTCGAGCAGTTCCAGTTGCTCGACCGCGCGCAGAGCTACAACGCGAGCATCCTCACCGACATCCGCGACTACCGCAAGGTTGTCGACTCGAGCCAGAAGGTGCTCAATCACGAGCGCAACGCGCGTCGCGACACCGTCGCCGAGCTGCAGTCGCTGAAGGGTCAGATCCAGGTGTCGATCGCCGCGAACAAGCGGCGCTACGGCGGCCTCCGTGCCAAGGTGCGGCGCCTCATCCAGGAGCGGAAGGCGGCCGAGATCGCGGCCTCCCGGCGCATCGCGGAGCAGCAGCGCAAGCTCCAGGCGGCCTCCGCGAGCCAGGCGGTGGTGGCCAACGACATCGGCGGCGTCAGCAGCGCGAGCGCGAGCTCCGGCGCGGGCGACACGGGCGCGACGGTCGCCCTCCCCGCACCGTCCACGACGGGCGAGGCGGCGGCCAGCATCGCGCTCGCCCAGCTCGGCACCCCGTACGTCTGGGGCGGCGCCGCGCCGGGCGGCTTCGACTGCTCGGGCCTCGTCTCGTGGGCCTACGCCCAGGCCGGGCTCGGCGGCCTGCCGCATTTCACCGGTGCGCTCTGGAACTCGGGCACGCACATCTCGTCGGAGGCCGACCTGGCCCCTGGCGATCTCGTCTTCTTCCACGGGCTCGGCCACGTCGGCATCTACATCGGCGGCGGCAACTTCGTGCATGCGCCGCACACCGGCGACGTCGTCAAGATCTCGAACCTGGCCGGCTACAGCGGTTACGACGGCGCCGTGCGCGTCAGCGGCTAGGGCAGCGACCTAGACACGAGGCCCGCGGCAGTCAGATGGCCGAGGCGAGCGCGGCGCGGATGCCCGCGTCGTCGGCCACGGGCGCGAGCGGGCGCCGCGTCGCGGTGCCGATGCCGTAGCGCACGGCCGCGGCGGCGCGCATGCCGGTCGGGGACGGCCCGGCGGCGCGGATCGCGCCGAGCAGCGGTACGAGCGGCGCGAACAGCTCCGCCGCCCGGCGGCCCTCGCCGGCGGCTGCGGCCTCGTGCACCGCGACGCAGCGCTCGGGCGCGACGTTCGCGATCGCGAGGATGCCCCCGTGCCCGCCCGCGAGCGTCACGAGGTAGAGCAGCGTCGGCGTGCCGCAGAAGGCGGCGAACCCGGCGGGGCAGCCGTCCAGGATCTGGAGGAAGCGGCCGACCTCCTCGCCCGACTCCTTGACGCCGCTCACGACGCCCTCGGCCCAGAGCTCGCGCAGGACGTCGAGCGGCCATTGCGAGCCCGCCATCGCGGGCATCGTGTAGGCGATCAGGGGCAGGTCGCCCGCCGCGCCGTGCACGGCGCGCGCGAGGCCGGCGAGCTCGCCCGGCCCGACGCGGTTGTAGTACGGGGTGATCAGCATCACGGCCGCCGCGCCGGCTGCGGCCGCGTGCTCGGCCAGCGCGACGGCGTCGCGCTGTGCGGGGGCGCCGACCTGCGTGAGCACGGGCGTGCCCGGGCAGGCCGCGAGCACGGCCTCGAGCAGCGCGCGGCGCTCGGCCGGAGTGTGGAGGTGGAACTCGCCGGTCGAGCCGGCCAGCACGAGCCCGTGGACGCCCGCGTCGACGAGGCGCCGCCCGAAGGCCGCGGTGGCGTCGACGTCGATGTCCTCGCCGTCGTCGTAGAGCGTGAGCAGGGGGACGTAGACCCCGGGCGGAGGCATCGGCATGTCGCCCAGGATACCGTTGGCGCGTGACCGCCTCCGCCGTCGCCCACCCCGGTCTGCGCCGGTCGTTGCGCCCGCTCGGGCTGCTCACGGGCGGCCACATGGTCACGGACCTCGCGCAGGGCAGCGTGCCCGCACTGCTGCCGTTCCTGCGCACCGAGCTGCACCTCTCGTACACGCGCACCGCGGCCATCATGCTCGCCGCGACGATCGCGTCCTCGGTCGTCCAGCCGTTCTTCGGGCACCTCTTCGACAAGCGCCGCGGCGAGTGGCTGCTCGTCGCCGGGCCGGCCGTGGCCGGCCTCGGCATCGGCGCGCTCGCATTCGCGCACACGTTCGAGCTCGCGCTGCTGTGCGTGCTGGTCTCGAGCATCGGCGTCGCCGGGTTCCACCCCGAGGCCAGCAAGTTCGCGGCCTGGCTCTCGGGCGACCGGCGCTCGACGGCCATGTCGGTGTTCTCGGTCGGCGGCAACCTGGGCGTCGCGATCGGGCCGCTCCTGGCCGGCCTGATCGCGGCGCAGTACGGCCTCGGCGGCGTCTGGCTGCTCGCGATCCCGGGTCTTGCGATCGCGTGCGCCCAGCTCGCCGGGCTCGCCGCGCTGGGCGGCGCGACCGCGCATGCCCGCGTCGCGACCGCGCGCGCCGGCCGCGACCGCTGGGGCGCCACCGCGCTGCTGCTGGTCGCCCTCACGGTGCGCGGCTACGTGCACTTCGGCCTGCTCACGTTCATCCCGCTGCTCGAGCACGACGCCCGTCACAACAGCAGCTCCTACGGCTCGCGGGTGCTCGCCCTGATGCTCTTCGCGGGGGCGGTCGGCACGCTCGCCGTGGGGCCGTTCGCCGATCGCTACGGCCGCCGCCGCATGCTCACGCTGACGTTCCTCGCGGGAGCGCCCGGGGTCGCTCTCTACCTCGCCGACACGGGGGTGCTCGGTCTCGCGGGCATCGCCTTCGCGGGCGCCGGGATCATCTCGACGTTCGGGATCACGATCGTGCTCTCGCAGGAGTACCTGCCGACCCGCCTCGCGACCGCCGCCGGTCTCTCGATCGGCCTCTCGATCGGCCTCGGCGGCGTCGCCTCGTTCGCGATCGGCCGGCTGGCCGACTCCATCGGACTCGTGGACGCGCTCTGGACGGTGCCCCCCGCGGCCCTGCTCGGCACGCTGCTGTGCGCGTTCCTGCCGCCTCCCGACGCTCCCCGCCCGGCCGCCTGAGTGCCTGCGGAGACCGAGACGTTCACGGCGGGAGCGACGCGCGATGCCGTGCTGGAGGAGCTCGAGACGAGCCGCTTCGACGTGCTCGTGGTCGGTGGCGGGATCATCGGCTGCGCGGTCGCCTGGCTCGCCGCGCGCGCCGGGCTGCGCGTCGCGCTGGTCGAGCGCGGCGACCTCGCGGGGGCCACGTCGAGCGCCTCCTCGAAGCTCATCCACGGCGGCCTGCGCTACCTGCAGATGGGCGACGTCGGGCTCGTGCGCGAGGCCCACGCCGAGCGTCACGCGCTCGCGCGCGTCGTCGCGCCGCACCTCGTGCGGCCCCGCGCGTTCCTCGTGCCGGTGTACCGCGGCGGGCCCGTGCGCGCGACGAAGCTGCGCGCCGGCCTCGTGCTCTACGGCGGCCTCGGCCGCTTCGCCGACGGCGGCGGCAGCCTCCTGCGACCGGCCGCCGCACGGGCGCTCGTGCCGCCGTTGCGCACCGAGGGCCTGCGCAGGGCGGGGCGCTACGTCGACGACGAGACGAACGACGCGCGCATGACGGTCGCCGTCGCGCGCGCCGCCGGTCGCGCCGGGGCGCGCATCGCGACGCGCGTCGAGGTGCGCGCGCTGCGCCTGGAGGCAGGGCGGGCGGTCGGCGCCGACTGCGTCGACGTGCTCGGCGGTGCGACGCTCGCGGTCGGCGCGACCTGCATCGTCAACGCAACCGGCCCCTGGGTCGACGACCTGCGCCGCATGGCCGATCCCGCCGCGCCGCGCTCGCTGCGCTTCGCCAAGGGCGCGCATCTGATCGTGCGCCTCGACGAGCCCTGGGAGGCCGCGCTGACGACGCCGCTCGAGGGCGGCCGCGTGCAGTTCGCGAACCCGTGGGAGGGCGCGCTCCTCGTCGGCACGACCGACGAGCCCTACGAGGGCGACCCCCGCGAGCTCGCGGTGACGGACGCGGACGTCGAGCAGATCGTGCGCGAGTCGCGCGCGGCGATCGAGCCCGGCGTCGTCGAGCCCGACCGCATCCTCTCGAGCTTCGCCGGCGTGCGCGTGCTGCCCCAGGGCGAGGGCGAGACGCCGTCGGCGCGCCGCGAGACCGTGTTCGAGCGCGACGCCAGCGGGATGCTCTCGATCGCCGGCGGGAAGTTCACGACGTTCCGCCGCATCGCCCTCGACGCGCTCGAGCGGCTGCGCGGCGACCTCGACCTGCAGCGCCTCGACCGCGAGCCGGTGCCGCTTCCGGGCGCCGCCGATCCCGCGGAGGTGGTCGAGCGGCTGCTGCGCGAGCACCCGTCGCTGCCGCCGGCGGGCGCGCGGCACCTGGCGCGCTTCCACGGCAGCGAGGCGCTCGACGTGCTCGCACCCGCGCGCGAGGATCCCTCGCTGCTCGAGCCGCTCGCGCCGGGCGCGCCCGAGGTCGCGGCGCAGGTGCGCTGGGCGCGCGACGAGGAGTGGGCGCTCACGGCGGACGACGTCATGGCGCGCCGCACGACGCTCGCCGCGCTCGGCCGCGCCGAGGCGGCGCGGGCCCGCGTCGAGGAGCTGCTGCGCTGAGCGCGCGCTACGTCGCCGCGCTCGACCAGGGCACCACCAGCAGCCGCTGCCTGCTCTTCGACGAGCGCGGGCGCACCGTCGCGGGCGCGCAGCAGGAGCACCGCCAGATCACGCCGCGCCCCGGCTGGGTCGAGCACGACGCGGACGAGATCCTCGCGCGCTCGCGCGCCTGCATCGCCGCCGCGCTCGCCGACGCGGGCGCGCGGGCCGGCGACGTCGCCGCGATCGGCATCGCCAACCAGCGCGAGACGGTCGTCCTGTGGGAGCGCGAGAGTGGCCGCCCGCTCGCGAACGCCGTCGTCTGGCAGGACACGCGCAGCGCCGCGCGCGTGGCCGCGCTCGGCTCGATCGACCGCTTCCGCGCGCAGACCGGCCTGCCGCTGGCGACCTACTTCTCGGGCCCGAAGCTCTCGTGGCTGCTCGACGAGCTGCCGGGGGCGCGGGCGCGCGCGGAGGCGGGGGAGCTGGCGGCGGGGACGATCGACAGCTGGCTCGCCTGGCACCTGGCGGGCGTCCACGCCACCGACGCCACGAACGCGAGCCGCACGCTGCTCATGGATCTGCGCACGCTCGACTGGGACGACGGCCTGCTGGACGCGATCGGCGTCCCGCGCGCGCTCCTGCCCGCGATCGGGCCCTCGAGCGGCGTCGTCGGCGAGATCGGCGGCATGCGCCTGGCGTCGCTCCTCGGCGACCAGCAGGCCGCGCTCTTCGGGCAGTGCTGCTTCGAGCCGGGCGAGGCCAAGTGCACCTACGGCACGGGCAACTTCCTGGTGCTCAACACCGGTGAGCGCATCGTGCCGTCGAGCCACGGGCTGATCACGGGCGTCGCCTACCGCCTCGGCGACGGACCGGCCACCTACATGCTCGAGGGCTCGGTGGCGGTCACGGGCGCGCTCGTGCAGTGGTTGCGGGACAACCTCGGGCTGATCGCGGCGGCGGCCGACATCGAGGCGCTGGCAGCGAGCGTGCCCGACAGCGACGGCTGCGTCATCGTGCCCGCGTTCTCGGGCCTGTACGCGCCGCGCTGGCGCCCCGACGCGCGCGGCGTGATCTGCGGGCTGACGCAGTTCCACACGAAGGCGCATCTCGCCCGGGCGGCGCTCGAGGCCACCGCCTACGCCACGCGCGAGCTCGTCGAGGCGATGGTGGCCGACTCCGGCATCGACCTGCCGGCCCTGCGCGTCGACGGCGGCATGACTGCGAACGGCCTGCTCCTGCAGATCCAGGCCGACGTGCTCGGACTCCCCGTCGTACGGCCTGCCGCGACCGAGACGACGGCGCTCGGCGCGGCCTACGCGGCCGGAATCGCCGTCGGCTTCTGGGACTCGCTCGACGAGCTGCGCGCCAACGAGCGCGGCGAGCGGACGTGGGAGCCCGAGGCCGGCGCGGCCGAGCGCGAGCGCGGCTACGCCCGCTGGAACGCGGCCGTCGAGCGCTCGCTCGGGTCCGTTCTCTAGGCCTGGAGTCGTTTCTTGACTCATTCCAACCTTCGGGTAGATTCCCCCACGTGCGCATCGATCCGAGTGGTCTCCTTCGCCAGCGTGGCCTGCGCGTCACGCGCCAGAGGCGGGCCGTTCTGATGGCGGTCTCGGCTCAACCGCACGTGACGGCGGAGACCGTGGCCGAGACCGTGACGGGCGACATCGGCTCCATCTCCGTCCAGGCCGTGTACGACGCGCTGTCGACCCTGACCGAGAGCGGCCTGCTCCGGCGGATCCAGCCGGCCGGGTCGCCGGCGCGCTACGAGGGGCGGGTCGGGGACAATCACCATCACCTCGTCTGCCGCGTCTGCGGCCGGATGGTCGACGTCGGCTGCGCGGTCGGCGAGGCCCCGTGCCTGACGGCCGCGAACGACCTCGGCTACGAGATCGACGAGGCCGAGATCATCTACTGGGGCCGCTGCCCCGGGTGTCGAGACGAGGAAGGAACGACGTGAGCGAGAGCGAGAATCCGGCAATCCCGAGCCCCGCGCCGAAGGCGACCCGGCCGAGGACGAACCAGGACTGGTGGCCGAACCAGCTCGACCTGAGCGTCCTCCACCGCCAATCCTCCCTCTCGAACCCGCTGGGCGAGGACTTCGACTACCGCAAGGAGTTCGAGGGACTCGACGTCGAGGCGCTCAAGCAGGACCTCGTCGAGCTGATGACGAGCTCGCAGGACTGGTGGCCCGCCGACTTCGGACACTACGGGGGCCTCTTCATCCGCATGTCGTGGCACGCCGCGGGCACGTACCGGATCGCCGACGGCCGGGGCGGCGGCGGCCAGGGCGCGCAGCGCTTCGCGCCGCTCAACAGCTGGCCCGACAACGCGAACCTCGACAAGGCGCGCCGGCTGCTGTGGCCGATCAAGCAGAAGTACGGGCAGAAGATCTCGTGGGCGGACCTGCTCGTCTTCACCGGGAACGTCGCCCTGGAGTCGATGGGGTTCACGACGTTCGGCTTCGGCTTCGGGCGGCCCGACATCTGGGAGCCCGAGGAGATCTTCTGGGGCACGGAGGCCACGTGGCTCGGCGACGAGCGCTACAGCGGCGAGCGCGAGCTGTCGGGGCCGCTCGGCGCGGTGCAGATGGGGCTCATCTACGTGAACCCGGAAGGCCCGAACGGGACGCCGGATCCGCTCGCTGCCGCGCACGACATCCGCGAGACCTTCAGGCGCATGGCGATGGACGACGAGGAGACGGTGGCGCTCATCGCCGGCGGGCACACGTTCGGCAAGACCCACGGCGCCGGCCCGGCCGACAACGTCGGCCCCGAGCCGGAGGCGGCCCCGCTCGAGCTGCAGGGCCTCGGCTGGCAGAGCGGCTACGGCTCCGGCAAGGGCCGGGACGCGATCACGAGCGGGGTCGAGGTCACGTGGACGCCGACGCCGACTACGTGGAGCAACGGGTTCTTCGAGAGCCTGTTCGGCCACGAGTGGGAGCTCACCGAGAGCCCCGCGGGCGCAAAGCAGTGGCAGGCGAAGGGCGATGCGGCCGCGCACACGATCCCGGATCCGGCGGACGGCTCCCTCACCCGCCGGCCGACGATGCTCACGACCGACCTGGCGCTGCGGTTCGACCCGGCGTACGAGAAGATCTCGCGGCGGTTCCACGAGCACCCCGACGAGCTCGCGGAGGCGTTCGCGAAAGCCTGGTACAAGCTGCTCCACCGCGACATGGGGCCGCTGTCGCGCTACCTCGGGCCGTGGGTGCCCGAGCCGCAGCTCTGGCAGGACCCCGTCCCCGCGGTCGACCACGAGCTGATCGGCGACGCGGACGTCGCGGCGCTCAAGCAGCGGATCCTCGACTCGGGCGTAGCGATTCCCCGGCTGGTCGCCACGGCGTGGGCCGCGGCGGCGTCGTTCCGCGGCACCGACATGCGCGGCGGCGCGAACGGCGCGCGCATCCGCCTCGCCCCGCAGAAGGACTGGGCGGTCAACGAGCCGGCCGAGCTCGCGCCCGTGCTGGAGACGCTCGAGCGGATCCAGCGCGAGTTCAACGACGCGCAGTCCGGCGCGAAGAGGGTCTCGCTCGCCGACCTGATCGTCCTCGGCGGCTGCGCGGCCGTCGAGCAGGCGGCGAAGGACGCCGGCCACGACGTCACCGTCCCGTTCGCGCCCGGGCGGACCGACGCGACGCAGGAGCAGACGGACGTCGAGTCGTTCGCGGTGCTCGAGCCGAGGCTCGACGGGTTCCGCAACTACGCGCACGCGGGCGAGAGAATGCCGCTGGAGCACGGGCTCCTCGAGCGGGCGTACATGCTGAATCTGACCGCGCCCGAGACGACCGCGCTGATCGGCGGCCTGCGGGCGCTGAACGCGAACGTCGGGCAGTCGCAGCACGGCGTCTTCACCGACCGGCCCGGAACGCTGACGAACGACTTCTTCGTCAACCTGCTCGACGCGAGCACGGAGTGGACGGAGTCCGGCGACGTCTACGAAGGGCGCGATCGCGCGACGGGCGAGCTGCGCTGGAGCGCCACCGCCGTCGACCTCGTCTTCGGCTCGCACTCCCAGCTACGAGCGCTCGCGGAGGTCTACGCCTCCGACGACGCGAGCGAGACGTTCGTGCCCGACTTCGTCGCCGCCTGGGTGAAGGTGATGAACCTCGACCGCTTCGAACTCGCCTGACTGGAGTTGACCCGGTCTCCGACCGGCTCCTGCTCGAGGGCACCGCGGGCGAAGAGCCCCCGGTGCACTGATACCGTGTGGTGGGACGGCGCTGCCGTTCCACCACACGGCGCAACGGAACGGCGGGTGCTGGGGATGAGCGGAGAGAGCGGCGTGCGCGAGCTGCGCGCGACGGGTCTGCAAGGCGTCTCGCTGGGCGAGACCGAGATCGCTCTGGTCGACGGCGAGAACGGCCGCCTGATCTACCGCGGTCACGACGCCGAGCGCCTGGCGCACGAGAGCACGTTCGAGGCCACGGCGTTCCTGCTCTGGAACGGGCGCCTGCCCGACGACGCCGAGCTCGCCGATCTGCGCACGCGCGCCGTCTCCGCGATGGTGGTGCCTGCGGAGGTGCACGCGGCGATCCGCTCGCTCGGCACGGTCGCGCCGCCGATGGACGTGCTGCGCACGGGCCTCTCGGTGTGGGGCGCGATGCGCGGCCGCGACGAGGGCGGCGACAGCGAGGATGCCCTGTGGGCGCTCGCGGCGACGCCCGCGATCGTGGCGGACTACGCGCGCCTCCGCACGGGCGCCGACCCGCTCGCCCCGGATCCCGATCTCGGGATCGTCGAGAACTACATGCTCAAGCTCAGCGGCGAGCGCCCCGACCCCGCGCAGGCACGCGCGCTCGATGCGTACTTCATCCTCGGCGCCGAGCACGGCATGAACGCCTCGACGTTCACGGCGCGCGTGATCGTCTCGACGCTCTCCGACCTCGCGTCGGGTCTCGTCGGGGCCGTGGGCGCGCTCAAGGGGCCGCTCCACGGCGGCGCGCCGAGCCACGTCTCGCACATGATCGACGAGATCGGCTCGGCCGAGAACGCCGAGCCGTGGCTGCGCCGCAAGCTCGACGCGGGCGAGGTCCTGATGGGCTTCGGCCACCGCGTCTACCGCACGTACGACCCGCGGGCGCGCGCGCTCGGCGAGGTCGCCGAGGGGCTTGCGGGCGAGAACGAGCGCCTGGCGCTCGCGCGCCACGTCGAGGAGGTCGCGCTGCGCCTGCTCGACGAGTACAAGCCGGGGCGCAAGCTGTACACGAACGTCGAGTACTACGCCGCCGTCGTGCTCGGGGGCGTCGCGCTCCCGCCCGATCTCTACCCGGCGACGTTCGCGGCCGCCCGCACCGCGGGCTGGACGGCGCACATCCTCGAGCAGCTGCAGCACAACCGCCTGATCCGCCCGACGGTCGACTACGTCGGGCCGATGCCCGAGTCCTGATCGCCGCCGCCGCCGCCCGCCGGCGGCTCGGCGAGCGCCTCGGCGAGCTTCTCGATGCGAGCCTCGGCGGCCTCGAGCCGGCTGCGGCAGGCGCGGTAGAGCGCCTCGCCGCGCTCCCACAGCGCGAGCGCCTCCTCGAGCGACGTCGAGCCGTCCTCGAGCCGCTGCACGACCTGCTCGAGCTCGTCGCGGGCCGCCTCGAACGAGAGCTGCTCGGCCGGCGTCGGCTCATCCATGCGCTCTGACCTCCTCGATGCGCGCGCCGGCGCCGCCGCGCGCGAGCCGCAGGTCGACATGGTCGCCGGCCGCCAGCGCCGCGGCGTCGCGGACGGCGGCGCCGCGCCCGTCGATGACGATCGCGTAGCCGCGCTCGAGCGTGGCCTGCGGCGCGACGGCCCGCAGGCGTGCGACGAGCTGCTCGCTGCGCTCGCGGCGGGTGGCGAGCGCGCGCTGCGGAGCGGTGTCGAGCACGCCGCGCAGGCGCGCGAGCGCCTCGCGCCGCGAGACGACCCAGTAGGCCGGGCTGCGCAGCGCCGGGCGCGAGGCGAGGGCCTCGAGCCGCTCGCGTGCGCGGATCACGGCGCGCTCGGCGCAGCGCCGGGCGCCCGAGCGCAGACGCTCGAGGTTCTCGAGCTCCTGGCGCGCGTCGGGGACGATCAGGCGCGCGGCGTCGGTCGGCGTGGACGCGCGGCAGTCGGCCACGAGGTCGCACAGCGGGACGTCGCGCTCGTGGCCCACGGCCGAGACGACGACCGTCCCGCACGCCGCGATGGCGCGGCACAGGCGCTCGTCGGAGAACGGCAGCAGATCCTCGAGCGAGCCGCCGCCGCGCGTGATCACGATCACGTCGACGTCGGCGCGCGCGTCGAGCGCGGCGAGCGCGCGCAGGATCTCGGGCACCGCGCGGTCGCCCTGCACCGCCGTCTCCGCGAGCACGAAGCGGGCCGAGGCGAGGCGGGCGCGCGCATTGCGGATGACGTCGAGCGGCGCGGCGGCGCCGTGGCCCGCGATCAGCCCGATGCCGCGCGGCCACAGCGGCAGCCGGCGCTTGCGCGCCGCGTCGAAGAGACCGTCCGCGTCGAGGCGGCGGCGCGCCTCCTCGATGCGCGCGAGCAGCGCGCCGTCGCCGGCCGGCTCGATGCGGTCGGCGCGCAGCGAGAGCTCGGCGCGGCGGTCGTAGAGCGTGACCTTGCCGTGCACCTGCACGCGCTGGCCCTCCACCGGCCGCGGATCGAGGCGCTCGAAGGCCCAGCGGGCCATCGTCACCGACAGCGTGGCGCCCTCGTCGGGGTCGCGCAGCGTGAGGAAGACGACGGCGCGATTCGGGTTGTAGCGCAGGTCGCCGATCTCGCCCTCGACCCACAGCGCCGGGAGCTCGTCGATGCGCCGGGCGAGGCCGCGGTTGACGTTCGCGACGGTGTAGACGCGCCGCGCGGGCGCTGGGGGCGCCTCAGACGAGGATGCGTTCAGCAAGCTCGGGCGAGCAGCCGCTCGCCAGCAGGTCGCATGCTGCGTGCAGATCGGCGTCGCTGAGCGCGATCCGCTCGGCCACCTCCTGCGAGCAGCCGGCCTGGACGAGTACGAGCTCGCGCCACTCGACCACCTGCTGCTGCACATCGGAGCGCGGGCCCTGGCCTTGCGGAGCGGCAGAACGCGAAGCTGCCATGACGTAATGGTACCCGAAGGGCCGCCCGGCGTCAGCCCGGTCCGATTCCACCCTCTACGCTACGCCGAATGGCGAGCGAGGATCAACTGCTCGCGGCTGCGGCGGCCGCGAAGCCGTTCGCCGCGGCCGGCGAGGCCGTCGTGGGCGTGCTCGTCGCCGATCCGTTCGATCACGGGCTCGTGTTCCTGTGCGCTCTCGGGCCGTCCGACGACGACGAGGGCGACGACGACGAGGTGCCCGAGCTCGGCTGGATCGCGGTCGACGGCGACGGCCTGGCCCTGGCCGACGCGCGGCGCGTGCAGGAGGCGGCGATGCTCGCGGCGCTCTGCGAGACGGCGGAGGAGGCGGCGCTCGTCCCCGAAGCGGCCGCGATCGCCGAGGCCGCGGAGCGCGCGCTCGCGCTCGCCGGCGAGCGCGCCGAGCTGGGGAGCGCGCTCGCCGCGACGCGCGAGGCCGCGCTCGCGGCCGCGGTCTACGACGACGGGCTGCGCGTCGCGCACACGCGCTACGTCGACCAGCTGGCCGATGCCGCGCGCGCGCTCAGCGCCGCCACCCAGGGGTTGCAGCAGCGCGGCGCCGAGCTCTCGGCGGGCCTCAGCGGCGAGGCGCTCGATCCGGCCGAGCCGCTCGCGCGCGCGGTCTGGGACGTGCTCGACCGCATCGCGGCCGCGGGCGCGCCCGAGCGCTTCAGCGACGCGCTCGGCGATGCCGCGCCTGCGATCTCGGCGTTCGCCGAGGACGTGCTCGCGCACTACCGCGCAGACCTCGACGGCGAGGAGGCCGGGCATGAGCACGTTTGAGGGACGGCCCGTGCTGATCACCGGGGGCGGCACCGGCATGGGCCGCGCGTTCGCGCTCGCGCTCGCGCAGCGCGGCGCCCCGGTCGCCGTCTGCGGCCGCCGCGCCGAGCCGATCGAGGAGACCGCCGAGCTCTGCCGCGCGCACGGCCCGGCCGCGCTCGCCTCCCAGGTCGACGTGCGCGACCCCGAGCGCGTCGAGGCGTGGGTGGCCGAGGCGACGGCCGCGCTCGGGCCGCCGCGGATGCTCATCAACAACGCGGCCGGCAACTTCCTCGCGCACGCGATCGACCTCTCGCCGAACGGCTGGCGCGCCGTCGTCGACATCGTCCTCAACGGCACGTTCTACTGCTCGACGGCCGTCGCCCGCAGCATGCGCGAGGCCGGCGTGGGCGGGGCGATGCTGAACGTGATCGCAAGCTACGCGTGGACGGGCAACCCGATGACCGCGCACTCCGCGGCCGCCAAGGCCGGCGTCTGGAACCTGGCCCGCTCGCTGGCCGTGGAATGGGCGCCGCTCGGCATCCGCGTCAACTGCATCGCCCCCGGCCCGCTCGACAGCGAGGGCGCGGCCGAGCGCCTCTTCCCGACGCCCGAGATCCGCGACCGGATGCTGGCCGACATCCCCGACCGCCGCTTCACGACGCTCGACGACGTGGTGGCGAGCGCGCTCTTCCTGCTCTCCGACGACGCCGCGCACATCACGGGCGAGACGCTCACGGTCGACGGCGGCCAGGCGCTGTCGCAGGGCATGTTCCGGCACAGCCCGATCCCGCAGCGGAAGTGACCGCGCAAAGTTGGGGTCTGACCCCATCTTTGCGCGGTCCGCAAAATCGGGGTCTGACCCCATCTTTGCGCGACACGGCGCCTGCTAGCGGTCCGCCATCGGCACGAACGCCCGCTCGGCCGCGCCGACGTACGTCTGGCGCGGGCGCGAGATCTTCTGCTCGGGGTCGTTGAGCATCTCCTCCCACTGCGCGATCCAGCCCGGGAGGCGACCGAGGGCGAAGAGCACGGTGAAGTAGTCGGTCGGGTAGCCCATGGCCTGGTAGATCAGGCCGGAGTAGAAGTCGACGTTCGGGTACAGCCTGCGCGAGACGAAGTAGTCGTCCTCGAGCGCGATCCGCTCGAGCTCCAGCGCGATCTCGAGCTTGGGGTTGAGGCCCGTCTGCTCGAAGACCCCGTCTGCCACCTTCTTGATGAGCTTGGCGCGCGGGTCGTAGCTCTTGTAGACGCGGTGGCCGAAGCCCATCAGCCGCCCCTTGCCCGCCTTGACGCCCTCGATGTAGGCCGGGACGTGCCTGACGTCGCCGATCTCGTCGAGCATGCGGAGAACGGCCTCGTTCGCGCCGCCGTGGAGCGGGCCGTAGAGCGCGGCGATCCCGGCCGAGACGGCGGAGAACGGGTCGACGTGGGAGGAGCCGACGCTGCGAACCGCGCTCGTCGAGCAGTTCTGCTCGTGGTCGGCGTGCAGGATCAGGAGGATCTCGAGCGCCCGCTGGAGCACGGGGTTCGGCTCGTGGCGCCCGCCGATCTCGAACGTCATGTTGACGAAGTTGCCGATGTACGAGAGGTCGTTCCGCGGGAACACGTACGGCAGGCCGCGCGAGTGGCGGAACGCGAACGCCGCGATCGTCGGGATCTTCGCGATCAGGCGCACGCGCTGGAGGTAGCGGTTCCCGGGGTCGGCGATGTGCTTCGCGTCGGGGTAGAACGTCGACAGCGCTCCGACGGCGCCGAGCAGCATGCCCATCGGGTGCGCGTCGTAGCGGAAGCCCTCGAGGAACTTCGTGACGTTCGTGTGCACGTACGTGTGCTTGCGCACGTCCTCTTCCCACGTCTCGAGCTGGGGCGCCGTGGGCAGCTCGCCCTCGAGCAGCAGGTAGGCGGTCTCGAGGAACGTCGCCTGCTCGGCCACCTGCTCGATCGGGTAGCCGCGGTAGCGCAGGATGCCCACGTCGCCGTCGATGAACGTGATGGCGCTGCGGCACGCCGACGTGTTGAGGAAGGCGGGGTCGTAGGACAGCAGGCCGCCGTCGCCCTCGCTCGCGCTGATCTTCGCGAGGTCGGTGGCATGGATCGCACCGTTGACGATCGGCAGCGAGTACTCGCGGCCGGTGCGGTTGTCGACGATCGTGAGGGTCTCAGACGGCAACGCGGCTTCCCTGGTCGGATCCGGTGGAGATCGGAACCTACCCGGTTCCCGCTGCGTCCGGCGGCGGGACGCGCAGCGCGTCTTCGAGGCGCGCGACGAGCAGCGCGAACGCCGAGTCCGTGAGCGCGGGGAGGAGCTCGCCGTCGGCGGGCAGGTCGGGCGCGCCGCCGTTGCCCGGCGGCTGACCCTGCGGCGCCGCCCAGGCGCGCACGACGACCGCGTACAGGTGCTCGCCGGCCGCCAGCCGGCCGTTCAGGTGGCGGTCCGACCAGACGTGCATCCCGGCGATGCGATCGAGGGCGTCCGCGTCGAGCGGATAGGCCGTGCGGACGTCGGCGCGGCAGCGGACGCCCGGGGCGGCGGCCGCGATCGCCGTCGCCTCGCGCTGCCAGGTCGCGGCCAGCGCGTCGGCCTCGTTGCCGTCCGGGAGCAGCCACAGCTGATCGTCCTCGGCCGGCGGCACGTCGCCCGAGTAGAGGGCGAACAGCAGGTCGCCGCGGGCGATCGCCTCGGCGGCGACTGCGTGCTGCCGGAGCGTGCCGGCCGTCACCCGGCCTGCGGGGCCGACGGGTCGCCGCCCTCGGCGCGCGAGGTCGTGTGCCCGAGCGAGTCGAGGACGCCGAGGCGCTGCGCGGCATAGGCACGCACCGGGTGCTCGTCGGGCAGGCCCGCGACGACGCGCTCGACGCGCTCGCGGATCTGGAAGGCGAAATGCGGCGTCGACGCCCCGATCAGCGTGTCGATGTCCTGCGTCGTCGGCTCGCGCATCGGCGGGAGCTTACCGCGACGAGCTCAGACGGCGGCGAGCTCGGCCAGGAGCTCCGCGAACGCCGCGGGGCGCTCGACCATCGGCAGGTGGCCGCAGCCCGCCAGGTAGCGGACGGTGGGGCCCGGCACGGCGCGCTCGAGGATCGCGCCGTCCTCCGGCGGCACCATGCGGTCGCGGTCGCCCCAGATGGCGCTGATCGGCACCGCCGCGCGAGCGGCCTCGCTTGCGAGACCGGTCGCGAAGGAGGCCCTGATCGCGCCCTGCAGCTCGCGCGCCTTGCGGCCGCCGTCGACGAGGTGGCGCGCGGTGCGGTCGTCGACGGTCGACGGATCGTTCACGAGCGTGCGGAGGGCGGCGTGCCGCACCGGCCTCACGTGCAGGAGCCAGTGCTCCCAGCGGAACGGGGCGCGGCGCAGCAGCCGGTAGACGGGCACGAGCTTGAGCGCGCGCCTCTGCCAGGGCGGCGCGGGCATCAGGCCGCTGGGGCCGACGAGCACGAGGCGCGAGACCGTGTCCGGGTGGCGCAGCGCGAGCCGGACGGAGAGCGGGCCGCCCAGCGAATGACCGCAGATGGCGGCCGGGCCGGCGCCGAGCTCGCGCAGCGCGCGCGCCAGCCCGTCCACGGCGGAGTCGAGCGTGAAGCCGCCGGCGGGCGCGTCCGAGTCGCCGAAGCCGGGGAGGTCGAGCGCGACGCAGCGCGCGCTCCCGGCCAGCAGCGCCATCGTCGCCTGCCAGTACTCCCACGTGCCGCCGAGCCCGTGCAGGAGCAGGAGCGGAGCGCCCGACCCCGCTTCGGCGCCCGTGACGACGGATCCGGCCGCGCCGATGCGGAGCGCGCGGAAGCCGGGCGCGAGGTCAGGCAACCGGACGGCCCGCGCGGCTGCGCGCGACGGTCAGGAAGCGGCCCATCAGCGCGTGCGCGGTGGCGAGGTACTCCGGCTCGTAGCTACGGGCTCGCGCGACGAGGTCGGCGGGCTCGGCGCCGCGCGCCCGCACGATCTCGGGCACGGCGCCCGTCCAGCGCTCGACCGAGTCGGCGTCGACCTCGATGTGGAACTGGATCGCCCAGACGGCCTCGCCGATGCGGTACGCCTGCTGCGGCGCGCGCGCCGAGAACGCGAGCGGCACCGCGCCCTCGGGCAGATCGCAGCCGTAGTCGTGCCACTGGAACACCTCGCAGGACGGCGCCAGCGGGCCGAGCAGCACGTCCTCGGCGCCCTCGGCGGTCAGCTCGACCTCGAACCAGCCGAGCTCGGGCTCGCTCAGGCGCGGCGCGCCGGCCCCGAGCGCCTGGCTGAGCAGCTGCGCCCCGAGGCAGATGCCGAGCACCGGCAAGTCGCTCTCGACCGCCTCGGCGAGCGTGCTGCGCACGTCTGCGAGCCACGCCAGCCGCGCGTCGTCGTCGGGGTTCATCGTGCCGCCGTAGGCGACGACCGCAGCGACGCCCTCGAGGATGGGACGCGGCTCGCCCGAGTGCGCGTGCCAGTGCTCGATCGCCCAGCCGCCCGCGCGCGCCGGCGCGAGCAGGCTGCCGCCGTCCGAGGTCGGCTCGTGGTGGATGCAGAGCAGCCTCACGGCCGGATCCTACGCGAGCCCCGGGCGGCCTCCGCCGGGGCCTGGCGGCGGGTCCGCGGCACGCCGACTACCATCCAGGCGTGCACGCGGAGCGTCCGATCGGCATGTTCGACTCCGGCGTGGGTGGTCTCACGGTGCTCCACGAGTGTCTCGTGACGATGCCGCACGAGGACTTCCTCTACGCCGGCGACACCGCGCACTTCCCCTACGGCGGCCGCTCGGCGGACGAGCTGCGCGGCTATGCGCAGGAGATCGCCGGCTGGCTCGTGCGCGAGGGCGTCAAGCTGATCGTGGTCGCCTGCAACTCGGCCACCGCGACCGCGCTCGGCGATCTGCAGCGGACGCTCGAGGTGCCGGTGATCGGCGTGCTCACGCCCGAGGCGCGCGCCGCGGTGCAGCTCACGCGCAACCGCCGCGTCGGCCTGCTCGCCACGGAGGCGACGATCGCGACCGGGAGATACCGCGACCTCGTGCACGCGCTCGACGCGGGCATCGACCTCGTCGAGGTGGCGTGCCCGGGCCTGGCCGACGCGATCCAGCGCGGCGAGACCTACGACGAGACGATGGTCGCCCGGGTCGCCGGGCACTGCGCCCCGCTGCGCGAGGCCGGGGTCGACACGGTGATCCTCGGCTGCACGCACTACCCGCTCATCCGCGGGATGCTCCAGCGCGAGCTGGGGCGCGACGTCGCGCTCGTCTCGGCCGCGGAGGAGCTCGCCGAGGAGGTCGCGGCGACGCTCGCCCGCAAGCGCCTCGCGCGCGATCACGGCCGCCGCGGCTCGTACCGCTTCGCCTGCACGGGCGATGCCGAGGCGTTCGCGAGCGTCGGCCGCCGCTTCCTGCAGCTGCCGATCTCGAGCGTGCGCGCGCTCGGCGCGCCCGAGCTCGCGGGGCTCAGCCTCGCGACCTCGTAGCGGCGGGCCGTAGACTCCGCGGATGCGACACGACGGCCGCGCACAGGACGAGCTGCGCCCTCTCGACCTGCTGCCGGGGTTCGTCGAGACGGCGGACGGCTCGGTGCTCTTCTCGATCGGGCGCACGCGCGTGATCTGCACGGCCAGCGTCGACGCCGACACGCCGCGCTGGCTGCGCGGCACCGGGCGCGGCTGGGTCAGCGCCGAGTACGGGATGCTGCCCGCCTCGACCGGCGAGCGGAAGCAGCGCGACAGCTCGCGCGGCCGCCCGGACGGCCGCTCGATCGAGATCCAGCGGCTGATCGGGCGCTCGCTGCGCGCGATCGTCGATCTCGAAGCGCTCGGCGAGCGCACCGTCTGGGTCGACTGCGACGTGCTGCAGGCCGACGGCGGCACGCGCTGCGCCTCGATCTGCGGCGGCTACGTCGCGCTCCACCGCGCGCTCAGCGGCCTCGTCGACGCGGGCAAGCTCGCCGAGCTGCCGCTGACCGCCGGCGTGGCCGCCATCTCGTGCGGGATCATCGACGGCGAGGCGGTGCTCGACCTCGACTACAAGGAGGACTCGAGCGCCCAGGTCGACCTCAACGTCGTGATGACGAGCGGCGGGCGCCTCGTCGAGGTGCAGGGCACGGCCGAGGGCCAGCCGTTCGACCGTGCGCAGCTCGATCGCCTGCTCGAGCTCGGGGCGCTCGGCATGGCGCGCATCGAGGCCGAGCAGCTGCGGGCGGTCGCCGCCCCCCGATGAGCCGGCTGCGCGCGGTGCTTGCGACGGGGAACTCCGGCAAGGCCGCCGAGCTGGCGCGCCTGCTCGGCCGGGCGGTCGAGGCCCGTGCGATCGAGGTCGAGGAGACCGCCGGCAGCTACGCCGGCAACGCGCTGCTCAAGGCGCGCGCGGCGCACGCGGAGGCGGACGGCCGCATCGGCCTGGGCGACGACTCCGGCGTCGAGGTCGCGGCGCTCGGAGGCGAGCCCGGCCTGCGCTCGGCGCGCTGGGCCGGGCCGACCGACGCCGACCGCAACGCGGCCCTGCTCGCGCGCCTGAACGGCGCGTCCGACCGCTCGGCGGCGTTCGTGTGCGCGCTCGCGGCGGTGCTGCCCGACGGGCGCGAGATCGTGGCCGAGGGCCGCGTCGAGGGCGTCATCGCGGGCGCGCCGCGCGGGAGCGCCGGATTCGGCTACGACCCGCTCTTCATGCCGGAGGGCGACGCGCGCACCGTCGCCGAGCTGACCCCGGCCGAGAAGGACCTCGTCTCGCACCGCGCGCGCGCCGCGCGTGCGCTCGTGGCGGCGCTCGCCGAGGCCGGCGTCTCGTGAACCTCGCCTCGCTGCTCGTGCCGTTCATCGTCGCCCTGCCGCCGGGCGCGGTCGCGCCGCCGCCGGGCGCGGTCCCGCGCGCCGCGAAGATCACCGTGCTCGACCGCGAGCTCGGCCTCGTCGGCGTGCGGCTGCCGCGGCGCGGCACGGCCGCGGCGCTGCGGCGCCTGCGGGCCGCGCCGGGCGTGCGCTACGTCGAGCGCGACCGGCCGATCGCGCTCGCGGGCGAGGGCTGCGCCACCGTCGGGCGCGACGTGCAGACGAAGGATCCGAACTGGCGCTCGGCGATCCACCTGACCACGCGCTCGGCCGCCGGGATGCTGATCGGCGTCGCCGACTCGGGGGTCGACGACGACCGCCTCGCGCCCCGCCAGGCGCCGCTGCTGGTGCGCGCGCTGGGCGGAGCGGAGCGGCCGCAGGATCCGCTCGGGCACGGCACGGCCGTGGCCAGCCTGCTCGTCGCCAACCGCCCCGACGTCGGCGTCGTCGGGATCGTGCCCGATGCGACGCTGCTGTCCGCGCGCGTCATCGCGCGCGGCACGGCCTGCGGCGACAGCGTCTTCCAGCACGGCCTCGTGGCGGCGCTCGGCTGGCTGCGCACGCAGGGCGCGCAGGTCGTCAACGTCTCCGCGACCGCGCGGCCCTCGCAGGCGCTCGTCGACTCGCTGCGCGCCCTGCAGCTCTCGGGCGCGCTCGTCGTCGCGGCCGTCGGCAACAGCGGGGCGATCGCGCCGGCCGACCTGTTCCCCGCCTCCCAGCCCGGCGTGCTGGGTGTCGGTGCGCTGGCGCCGCGCTCGTCCACGCAGGTCTGGACCAAGTCGACGCGCGGCTCGCAGGTCGATCTGGTCGCGCCGGCGGAGGGGATGAAGGTCGTCGCCTCGAGCGGCGTCTCGAAGACCGCGGAGACCGCGATCACGCCGGCCGGCACCTCGTTCGCGGCGCCGCTCGTGACCGCCGCCGCGGCGATGGTCTGGGCGACGCACCGCGACTGGACGGCGGCCGAGGTGGCGAATGCGCTCGTGCGCAGCGCCACGCCGCTGCCCGGCGGCTCCGTGCCCAGCCGCGCCTGGGGCTGGGGGCGGCTGGACGTGCGCCGCGCGCTGCGCATGCCGCGGCTCCCCGACTCCCACGAGCCCAACGACTGGGCCGCGGCGGCGCTCGCGCAGCGGCCGCTGCACCCGGGCGCCGTGGTCGTCGCGAGCCTCGGCTACGCCGGGGACACGGTCGACGCCTACACCGTCGAGGTGCCCGCCGGCGCGCACGTCCGCGCCATCCTGCGCAAGGGCGGGCGGGGACTCGCGATGCGGGTGGTCCCGGTCAAGGCCGGGAGCGCCGCGCCGCGCGCGCGGACGCAGCAGACGGGCCAGATCGCGCTGCCCGCCGGGCGCTCGCTGCTCGTCGTGACGCGCAGCCGGGGCGCCGGGCCCTACACCCTCGCGCTCTCGGGCACCTGAGCGACGGCGGCGGTCGCGGCCGCCGCCGCGCGCCCGCGCGACGTCCACCACGTGATGGCCCCTCCGAGCAGCACCACGTTGCCCATGATGTAGAGCCACACGAGCAGCAAGCGAGGCGCCGCCGAAGGCCTTCAGGGCGGGCAGGCCCTCGACCGAGCGCACGTACAGCGGCAGCGACTCGAACGTCAGCTGCAGGAGCGCGGTCGCGATCAGCGCGCCCGGCAGCACCTGCCGCGTCGTGAGCTCGGTGTTGGGCAGCGTGCGGTACACGAGCAGGAGGAACAGGAACGTCGTCAGCGAGCTGATCGCGAGGCCGCCGCCGATGCGCCAGGCGGCCAGGTGCGAGAGCCGGGGCGCGATCTCCGAGAGCGCGGTCTGGCTCGTGACCGCGATCGTGAGGCCGAGCAGCAGCCCGATCAGCGCGGTGCCCAGGAGGCCGAGGACGACGAGCTTCTGGTGCAGGAAGCCGCGGTTGGGCAGGCCGTAGATCACGTTCAGCCCCGACTCGAGCGCGGAGAGGAACCCGAGCGACGACCACAGCAGCGCGACGCCGCCGATCAGGCCGATCTCGGTGACGTTCGACTCCAGGCCGTGCACGAACCGCGCGAGGTCCTTGGCGCTCGTGGCGGGCAGGACGTGGCTGAGGTCGCGCAGCAGCGCCGAGCTCTCCTCCGGGCGTCCGATGGCGCTCACGAGCAGGGCCGCGAGGAACACGAACGGGATCAGCGAGACGAGGGCGTAGTAGGCCAGCATCGCGGCGAGGTGCGGCCCGCGGGCGCCGAAGTAGCGGTGCAGGATGGCCGAGAGCGCGTGCAGCCGCCGTGGCCCCCGGCGCGCGTTGTCGGCGTCGTCCATAGCCGCATTGAAGCGGGCCGGGCGGGCGGTGTCCCATGCGCGCACGCCCGGGCGAGCGCCCGCCGGGGCCGTTCCGGCCTCGGCGGCGCACGCTCGATTTTCCGCTTGGCCGTCACGTTCGTGTGGTACGGTCCGCGGGTTCCCGTGGTCAGAGAAGGGTGCGCATGGACGGGCACGAAGCGCTCGCCGACCTCAAGCAGATCTCGGTGCAGATCGAAGCCGCAGTGATCGCCGACCACAACGGCGTCGTTCACGCGTGCTCGCCCGACGACGCGGCCACCGGCGAGCTGCTCGCGCGGCTCGCGCTCGAGATCTGGGAGGCGGCCGAGAGCTCGCGCCGCGACCTCGGGCGCGACGCGCTCACGCAGGTCGAGCTGTCGACGGCGCAGGGCAGCGTGTTCGTGGTGCGCGATCCGCGCCACGTCCTGCTTGCGACGACGGCGCCCGATCCGACGGTGGGCCTCGTCTTCTACGACCTCAAGTCGGCGCTGCACGCGCTCGACGGCGCGCCCGGCGCGCCCGAGCCGACCGTCGTCTGGCAGGCCGAGGGCGCCGCGAGCGCGGAGGAGGGCGGCGATGGCGCGGCGTAGGCGCAGGGTGCTCGGAGCGGCGACGCTCGCCATCGGCTCGGCCGCGGGCTCGGTGCTGATCTTCAAGCGCAAGCGCGAGCGCAACGCGAGCCGCGCCGACCTCTACTTCGAGGACGGCTCGATGCTCTCGCTGTCGCAGGGAGCGCCCGAGGCCGACCGGCTCCTGCCGCTCGCCGCCGAGGCGCTCGCAGCCGCCGGCCGGTGACGCGCGGCGAGCTCGCCCGCCGCGTCGCGGAGCGCGCGCTCCTGCATGGCGACTTCGTCCTGCGCTCGGGCAAGCGCTCGTCGGTCTACCTCGACAAGTACCGCTTCGAGACGGATCCGGCCCTGCTCGGGCCGATCGGGGCGGCGCTCGCCGAGCTCGTGGCGGAGGGCGACCCGGCGCCCGACCGGCTCGCGGGCCCCGAGCTCGGCGCGGTGCCGCTGGCGGCCGCCACCGCGCTGGCCTGCGGCATCCCGTTCCTGATCGTGCGCAAGGCGACCAAGGACTACGGCACGGAGGAGCGCCTCGAGGGGGTCTGCGAGCCCGGCGAGCGCGTCCTCGTGATCGAGGACGTCGTCACGACCGGGGGCGCGCTGATCGCGGCGATCGAGGTGCTGCGCGCGGCCGATCTGGTGGTCGACAGCGCACTTTGCGTGCTCGACCGCGAGGAAGGCGGCGGCGAGGCGCTGGCGGCGCTCGGCGTGCGCCTCGAGCCGCTCTTCCGCCGCGCCGATCTCGGGATGCCGGCCGGCTGACCCGGCGATTCCGCTGCAAACGGCGGAATCCTGTTGTGCGAGACCGATTGCGGCATCGCCGGCGGCACGCGCGCGGCGGAGGGTGAGCCTGCGCACATTGCGACGCGATTCCGCCCTCGATGCGCACGAAACCGCATGTCCATGCGGTTTGTTGTCCGATGCCTCTGCTAGCGTGCCTCGCGGTTCCCAACCGAGGAGGAATTCCACGTGACCAAGGGTGAGTTCATCGACGAGGTGGCAACGCGCACCGGGCTGTCCAAGAAGGACGCCGGCGCCGCTGTCGACGCCGTGCTCGCGACGATCAGCGACACGCTGAAGAAGGGTGGAGACGTCGCGTTCACCGGCTTCGGCAAGTTCCACGTCACGAAGCGCTCGGCGCGCACCGGCGTCAATCCGCGGAACCCGGGTCAGAAGGTTCAGATCCCCGCGGCGACCGTGCCGAAGTTCTCCGCCGGCTCGACGCTCAAGGCCGCCGTCCGCGGCTAAGGGGTCGAAGCCCCGTGGCTGACGGGGGTGGCGTCCAGCCGATCTGCGAACATACGTTCGCATGGCCGGCCGGACGCCACCCCCACGCGGGCCTCGCGCCGCGCCCCTCCAGCTGGAGCTGGGCGCAGCCGACCGGCTCGCGGCACTGATCGAGGAGACGGGCGAGCCGCTGCCGCCCGAGCGGGCGGCGGGCGTGCTCCTGGCCCTGCCGCGCGTGCCGGGCGAGCTCGCGCGGCTCGTCCTCGACGAGGTCGTGCAGGACGACGCGCGCCTGCTGCGCCACGACGACGGCCGCGTCGGCCTCGTCGGGCTGGCGCCGCCGGCGCGCACGCCGCTGGCCGAGGCGTCCTGGACGGTCGTCGACCTCGAGACGACGGGCGTCGGCGCGAGCGCCCGCATCGTCGAGATCGGCGCGGTGCGGCTCGAGGGCTCCGAGCAGGTCGCGCGGCTCTCCCGCCTCGTCGATCCGGGCATCCCGATGCCGCCGCGCATCACGCAGATCACGGGCATCCGCGATCGCGACCTGGCGGGGGCCGGGCCCCTGCGCCCGGCGCTCTCGGAGCTGCTGGCGCTCGCGCAGGGGAGCATCTTCGTCGCGCACAACGCGTCGTTCGACGTGGGCATGCTCGATCGCGCGCTCATGCGCCTCGACGGCACGCGCATCGGCATGCGCGTGCTCGACACCGTCGGCCTCGCCCGGCGCCTGCTGGCGGGGCGCCTGGCGCGCTTCGACCTCGGCAGCCTGGCCGAGCGCTTCGACGTGCTCGTCCGTCCCTGTCACCGGGCGCTGCCCGACGCGCTCGCCACGGCCGAGGTGCTCGTCGCGCTGATCGGCCTGGCGCAGGAGCGCGGCGCCGAGAGCGCCGAGGACGTCATGGCGCTCGCGCTCGCGCCACCGCGGCGCGCCCGGCAGCAGCGCCACCTCGCCGCGGGGCTGCCCGCCGGGCCCGGCGTGTACGTCATGCGGGATCGCCTCGGCCAGGCGCTCTACGTCGGCAAGGCGGGCGATCTGCGCACGCGCGTGCGCTCCTACTTCGGGGCGCGCCGCCAGCCGCCGAGGATCGAGGGCGCGCTCGCCGCGCTCGCGCGCATCGAGCACGCGCCCACGGGGTCCGAGCTCGAGGCCGCGCTCTTCGAGCTCGACCTGATCCGCCGCTGGCGCCCGCCCGGGAACGTGCGCGACAAGCGCCCCGACCGCGCGGTCTATCTGCGCCTCGGACTGGCCGAGCACGCGCCCGTCGTCGGCCTGCGCGAGGTCGTGCGCGACGACGGCGCCGTCTATGCGGGGCCGTTCCCCTCGCGCCGGCGGGCGGCCGAGGCCGCCGAGGCGCTGCGCGACGGCTACCGGCTGCGCACCTGCAGGCCGCGCGTGCCGGCCGACGACGGCAGCTGCCTGCGCGGCCTCGCCGGGCGCTGCCTCGCGCCCTGCCACGGCGGCGACGATGCGCTCGCATATGCGCGCTCGGCCCGCGCGCTGGCCGCGTGGCTTTCGGGCGAGGAGGCCGTGCTCGACGCGCCGCTGCGCGAGCGCGTCGCGCGCCTGGTCGCGCAGCAGCGGTTCGAGGAGGCGGGCCGGACGACCCGCCTCCTCGACGCGCTGCGCGCGGCCGACGCGCAGGTCGCGAGCATCCGCCGCGCCGGACGGCGCACGGGCGTGCTGCTCGCGGCCGACCTCGATCCCCGCCATGTCGTCGCCTTCGCCGTCGTCCGCGGGGCGCTCGTCGCGAAGCGCCGCCTGCCGCGGGCCGGCGATCCCGGGCTCGAGCTGAGCGCGGTGGCGCGCGCGCTCGAGCGCGCGCTCGACCCCGGCGCGGTGCTCGCGCCACGTGCGGAGGGGCCCTGGCTGCCCGCCGAGCGCCTCGGCGAGGCGCTGCTGCTCGCGCACGCCTTCGCAGGGCGCGCGCCGGGCGTCGTGCCGATCGCCTGCGCGCAGCCCGATGGCCTCGCGCTCCGGCGCGTCGAGGCGGCGCGCCGCCGCGTGCCGCTGCGCGCACCGCTGCCGCCGGGTCGCCACGCCCGCGCCGACGAGCTCGCCGCGGTCGCGTGAGCGCGCCGCTTCTCCCCCCGGGCGGCGCGGTAGCCTGACGGCGTGGCGAGCAGCTTCCGGGAGCGTCTCGAGCGGCTGGCGGCGGAGCGGAGGAGCGTGCTGTGCGTCGGGCTCGACCCCCGGCCCGAGCTCCTTCCCGCGGAGGTGTTCCGGGGGGTGCGCGACGGCCCCGCCGGGCTGGCGCGCGCGATCGAGCGCTTCTGCACGGGCATCGTCGACGCCGTCGCGGAGCACGCCGTCGCCGTCAAGCCGCAGCTCGCGTTCTTCGAGGCGGCCGGCCATCACGGCCTCGCCACGGTCGAGCGGGTCTGCGACCACGCGCGCGAGCGGGGGCTGCTCGTGGTCGCCGACGGCAAGCGCGGCGACATCGGCTCGACGGCCGAGGCGTACGCCTCGGCCTATCTGGCGCCGCGCCGCCAGGCTCCGCCGCTCGCCGACGCCCTGACCGTCAACCCGTACCTCGGAGCCGATTCGCTCGAGCCGTTCGCGCAGGCCTGCCGGGCCTCCGGCGGTCTCGCATTCGTGCTGGTGCGCACGTCGAACCCCGGCGGAGCGGACATCCAGGAGCTCGAGCTCGCCGACGGCTCGCGCGTGTGGGAGCGCGTCGCGCGCATCGTCGCGTCGCTCGATCCGGTGGCGGGGGCCGTCGTCGGCGCGACGCAGCCGGGCGCCGTGGCGCGGGCGCGCGAGCTGATGCCGCGCGCGACCTTCCTGCTGCCCGGCATCGGGGCGCAGGGCGGCGACGTGGCCGCGCTCTCGCCGGCGTTCGCGCCGGGCCCGGCCGGCGGCCTCGTGAGCGCGTCGCGCTCGGTGCTCTACGCCTCGCGCGAGGACGGCCGCTGGCAGGCCGCGGCGGCGGCCGAGGCCGCGCGCCTGCGCGCGGCCGCCTGGGCCGTCGTGGAGGCCGTGTGAGCAAGCGGCGGCCGCGACCCCGGCGCAAGCCGCCGGCCTCCGGCGGGCGCTCGCCGTGGGTGTACCTCGCGCCCGCGGCGCTGCTCGGCGCGGTCACGGTGATCACGCTGATCCTCTCGAGCGCCGGCGTGCTCGGGCACTCCTCCGACGGCAACCCGCCGCCCTCGACCGGGTCGACGGCGCCCGTCGAGACGCTGCCGGTGCCGCAGACCGCGCCGCCGCCCCTGCCTCCGCCGCCCGAGCCCGCGCCGGCTCCGCCCCCGCCGCCTCCGCCCCCCGCGACGACGGCGCAGACGACGACGTCTGCGAGCACGACCCCGACGACGACCGCCTCGACGACAGCGACGACCACGACACGGACACGACACCCGACCACCACGAGCACAACGACGACCGGCGGCGACGGCCAGCACGTGAAGTGGACCGTCAAGCCCGGTGACACGCTGTTTTCGATCGCGACGCAGTTCGGGACGAGCGTGGCGGCGCTCAAGCGCCTCAACCCGAGCATCGACCCCGCAGCGCTCCAGGTCGGCCAGCAGCTCGTCGTCCGCTAGAGATGATCGCCGGGTGCCGGCGGCGTGCCGCGGTAGAGCGTGATCAGGCAGATGTCGAGCGCGAAGGAGAGCACGCCCGTGCCGACGAGGAGCGCGGTCAGGGCGAGCGGCGTCGCGCCGCTGTCGAACGACGGCCCGAGGCCGCCGGCGAGCGCGAAGGAGAGCGTCAGCCACACGGCGGTGGCGCCGAGCGATGCGCCGGGCCGGCGCATCAGCACGTGCAGGCTCGCGCGCAGCGCATCCCACAGGCCGAGGTCGTCGATCACGATCGCGTAGTCGGCGTAGAGCGTGAACACGAGCGCCGCGAGCAGCACCGGCGGCCCGAGCGCCGCGATGTCGGCCTTCTCGAGGATGCCGATGCCGAATGCGAGCGGCGTGCCGATGCAGACGTCGAGCAGCACGAGCCGGACGACGGACGGCCAGGCAGGGCGCGGGAAGCCTCCGGTCGTGGCGAGCGCGCGGATGTAGGAGGCGCGGATCCAGGCCATCGGCCAGGGGCGGGCGAGCACGTAGAGCGCGACCGCGAGCGCGCACGCGCCGCTGCCCCCGAGCGCCCGGTCGAGCGCGTCGGCGAGCGTGCGCGACTCGTCGAAGAGCGCGCTCGAGAAGCTCGCGAACGTGCTCGCCTTGCGCAGCGCGCCGATCGCGCCCGCGACGGCCGAGGCGTCCAGCAGCACCATCCCGAGTGCGACGAGCAGCAGGTGCTGCCGCGCGATCGCCAGGCGCCACATCGTCGCGAGCAGACCGCGCCCGCCCTGTGGGCCGAGGCTCATCCGACGTGACTATAGGCGCCCGTCCTATAGTCCCGCCCCGTGCGTCTCGCGGCCATCGCCCTCGTGCTCCTGCTCGTCCCGGCCGCGGGTGCGCTCGCGGGGCCGCCACCCGCGCCCGAGGCCGCAGCGTGGATCGTCGACGCACCCGGCCACGGCGGCGTCCTGGTGCAGCACGCGCCGGCGGCGCACCGCGAGATCGCGTCGCTGACCAAGCTCATGACGGCGCACCTGGTGCTCCGCTACGCCCGCCTCGACGCGGTCGTCGCAGCCGGGGGCGACGCGGTCGCGGTGGGCGAGTCGAGCGTGCCGCTGCAGCTCGGCGAGCGCCAGACGGTGCACGCCCTCCTGGCCGCGCTGATCGTCCACTCGGCCAACGACGCGTCGATCGTGCTCGCGCACGCGACGATGCAGCAGCCCGCGGCGCAGAGGGCCGCGGCTGCCGCGGCCAGGAAGCTCCACCGTCCCCTGCCGGGCGATCCGGTCGCGCGCTTCGTCCTGCTCATGAACGCCGAGGCGCGCCGGCTCGGCCTGCGGGACACGGCCTATCGCACGCCCCACGGCCTGGACGAGCCGGGCGCGCACTCCTCGGCCCGCGACGTGCTCGCGCTCGCCCGGCTGGACATGGCCTCGCCGATCTTCCGCGGCCTGGCCGGGCGGCGCACGGTCACGATCCCCGGGCACCGCCTGCAGACGAGCAACACGCTCCTGCGCGCCTACGCAGGTCTCGACGGGGTCAAGACCGGCCACACCGACGAGGCCGGCTGGAACCTCGCCGCCAGCGCCGACCGGGGCGGCGTGCGCCTCTACGCGATCCTGCTCGGCGCTCCCGACGAGGCGCGCCGCGACCGCGACATCGCGCGCCTGCTCGACTGGGGCTTCGACCGCTTCAAGCGCGCGCGGCTCGTGCGCGCGGGACAGCCGTTCGGGCGGGCCGGCAGCGTGCGCGTGATCGCCGCGAAGGGCCTCTCGGTCGTGCTCGACCCGGGCGAGCAGGTGCGCGAGCGCATCGTCCTGCCGCGCCGCCTCGACCGCCGTGTCGCGGCGGGGGAGCGGCTCGGATACGTCGAGCTGCGCAGCGGCCGCGGCGTGCTCGGGCGCGTCGCGCTGGTCGCGGGCAGCGCGGGCGGCGGGCCTCCGGCGCTCGTGCCGTGGCTGCGCGCGCGCATTCGCGATATCCGCTGAGTGGCCGCGGATCGCCGCTAGAGTCCGAGCAGTGGCACCCCCGCCGCACCTGCCATGTTCCTGACGGTCACGCTCAACGCAGCGATCGACAAGACCCTGCGCGTCGCGAACCTCCAGATCGGCCGTCGCCACCGCTGTGCGCCGGGTGACCTGCAGGCCGGCGGCAAGGGCATCAACGTCGCGCGCGCGCTGCGCGCGCTCGGGCAGCCGGTCGTGGCCACCGGGCTCGCCGGCGGGCGCGCCGGCGACATGATCGTCGAGGACCTCACCGCGGGCGGGATCGTGCACCAGTTCGTGCGCATCGCCGACGAGTCGCGCTCGAGCACGATCGTGCTCGACCCGGCGGGCACGCAGGTCGCGACCGAGGTCGTCGAGTACGGGCCGGTCGTGCGCTCCGACGAGCTCGAGGCGTTCGCCGCGGCGTACAGCTACCTCCTGGGCGGCAGCGAGGCCGTCGTGCTGGCGGGCAGCCTGCCCCGCGAGGTGCCCGAGGACTGGTACGCGACGGCGCTGCGCGAGGCCCGCCGGCAGCGCGTCTTCGCCGTGCTGGACTCCGAGGGCGAGCCGCTGCGGCTCGGGCTCGGCGGCGAGCCCGATCTCGTCGTGCCCAACCAGCTCGAGGCCGAGGAGCTCGTCGGCTTCGAGTTCGAGACGACGCAGGATCACGTGCTCGCGCTCGAGCAGATCGTCGAGATGGGAGCGAAGGGCGTCGTGATCACGCGCGACGACGGCGCCCTCGCGCTCGTGCGCGAAGCCGGCCGGCCGCTCTTCCTGCGCGCCACCGTGCCGCTGCTCGAGGTCGTCTCGCCGGTCGGCGCGGGCGATGCCCTCCTGGCCGGGCTCCTGGCCGCCCGCCGCGCCGATCGCCCCTTCGCCGAGGCGCTCCGCTACGCCGTCGCGTGCGGTGCCGCGAGCACCCAGCACGAGCAGCCGGGCATGCTCGATTCCCGCGAGGTGCAGCGGCTCTCCGCGCTCGTCGAGGTGGCCGAGCTGACACCCGCGCAGGCGTAGACGGAGGCGACGCGCGCAACCGGGCTGCACGGAGACCCGGTCGCTCAGGTGTGACGAATGTCACGTTCAGGCAGTGAGCCGTCGCATGGCCGTGCTTCTGTCCTCGCCGTAGCTTGAGTACGTCGCGATCGCCCAGCGATGGCCCTGCGAAGGAGGACACGCAATGAGACGCACCCTGGGAATCGTCGTGGCAATCGCGGTAGTCGCCGGCTTTGCGGTCGCGAGCCAGGCTCGGGTCATCGACGGCCATCGGCCGGCGGACGTGAAGCTCACGTACAAGAAGTGGATTCCGAGCTACCCGGGCATGACCGGCGTCGTCGCAGGCGACATCCCCGGCCAGTTCGTGGGAGCGGCCCTCGAGGTCACGCCGAACGCGCGAGGCTACCTCGTGGACGCCGTCTACATCGACGTCGCGACCGACCCGTCGAGGTCGTTCACGGCGCGCGTACAGGGCACCGAGGACACGGCTGCCGCGGCCGCCGCGAGAGATTCGCAGGCGATGCCGTGATGGCCGCCTTCGGCGCCCCGGCGGCGCACGAGGATCACGCGGAGCGCGCATTGCACGCTGCGCTCGCCATGCAGCGGCGCCTCGCCGAGGCCTTCGCGGGCCGGCTCAGCCTCCGCGTAGGCGTCAACACGGGCGATGTGGTCGTCGGCCGGCCGCGCGAAGGCAGCTCGTTCGTGACCGGCGACGCCGTCAACGTCGGCGCGCGCCTCGAGCAGGCCGCAGGCCCTGGGGAGATCCTGGTCGGTGAGCGCACCGTGGCCGCGACGGGAGCCGCGTTCGCGTTCTCCGACCCGGTCACCATCGAGGCCAAGGGGAAGCCCGGTGGGGTGGTGTGTCGGCGACTCGTGCGCTCGCTCGCGCTCACGCGGCCGCGAGGCGTGAGCGGCCTCCGCCGCGCGTTCGTCGGCCGCACGGCCGAGATGGCGCATCTGCACGACGCGTACGCGCGCGTCGTCGAGACCGGGGAGCCACATCTGGTGACCATCCTCGGGGACGCCGGAGTGGGCAAGACGAGGCTCGTCCGCGAGCTCTGGGAGGGGCTCGCGGAGCGGTCCCCGGAGCCGCTGCGCCTGACCGGACGGTGCCTCTCGCACGGTCAGGGCGGCACGTACCGGCCGCTCGCGGAGGTGCTGAAAAGGCACTATGGGATCCTCGATAGCGACCCGGTCGAGCAGGTCGCCGGTGCGCTCGCCGAGCATCCGTCCCTCGGGCTCACGCTCGGGCTCGGCCCGGCCGAGGGCCTCCACCCGATGGCAGTGCGCGAGCGCCTCCACGACTCGTGGGCCGAGTTCCTCGAAGCGCGCGCCCGGGAGCGCCCGACGGTGCTTCTGGTCGAGGACATCCACTGGGCCGAGGACGACCTCTGCGAACTGCTGGCGGCGCTCCTCAGCCAGGTTCGCGGGCCGCTGCTCGTGCTCGTGACCGCGCGGCCTGATCTGCTCGACCGCCGTCCCTCCTGGGGTCGCGCACGCCGCAACTCGTCGCACGTGGAGCTCGAGGCGCTCTCGCCGGCAGGCGCCGGGGCCCTGCTCGACGCGCTCCTCGGGGTCGAACCGCCGGCGGCGCTGCGACAGCTGATCGTCGCACGCGCCGAGGGCAATCCGTTCTTCGTCGAGGAGCTCGTCGCGACGCTGATCGACCGGGAGGTGCTCGTGCGCACGGAGACCGGCTGGGCGTTCGGCGGGCTCCCGGCCGGATTCGCCGTGCCGGATTCGGTCCAGGCCGTGCTGGCGGCGCGCATCGACCTTCTGCCGCCCGCCGAGAAGGCGGCCCTGCAGGCGGCCTCGGTGATCGGGCGCATCTTCTGGACGGGACCGGTGTACGAGCTTGTCGGCAACCTCGAGCCCGACTTCGGCGTGCTGGAGCGGCGTGAGTTCATCTATCGACGACCGCATTCGACGCTCGCCGGCGAGCGCGAGTACGCGATCAAGCACACCCTTACGCGCGAGGTCGCATACGCGAGCCTGCCGAAGGCCGTTCGCGGGCATCGGCACGCCGCGTTCGCGCGCTGGCTCGAGCGCAGCGGCGAAGGGCGCGAGGAGTACGCGCCGCTCCTCGCCTATCACTACGCGGAAGCCGTGCGCCCCGAGGATCTCGATCTCGCCTGGCACGGGCGCGAGCCGGAAGCCGGCATCCTGCGCGAACAGGCGATCGCGTGGTCGCGGAGGGCGGCTGATCTGGCTATCGGCCGCTACGAGATCGACGAGGGCCTTGCGCTGCTGAGGCGGGCGCTCGTGCTCGAGGCCGAGCCAGGCCGGCAGGCGGAGCTCTGGGGTGCGATCGGGCACGCGCACGCGCTCGAGTTCGACGGGCCCGCGTTCCGCGAGGCGATGGAGAATGCGATCGCGCTCGGGGGCCCGCCGGCCGATCTGTACGCCGAGCTCGCGCTGCAGGCGGTGCGCCGCTCGGGGATGTGGGTGCGCCGGATCGATGCAGAGCTCATCGACGGCTGGATCGAGCGCGCGCTCGAATTGTCGCCGAAGGGATCTCCGGCGCACCCGACGGCGCTGGCCGCCCTGGCGTTGCGTACGCGCGAGGAAGTAGCCGCGCACGCCTTGGCCGCGGCGGCCGAGAGGCTCGGCGACGGCGAGCTGCGCTCGCATGCGCTCGCAGCCCTCGCCGACGTAGCCTGGAGATCAGGAGATCTCGATCGGGCGCGCGCGCTCATCGAGGATCGCCTCGAGCTGCTCGCGGGCATCTCGGCCCCGGACGACAGCCACTTCGCGCTGATGCAGGCGATGGAGGTGTACGTCGCCCAGGGCAGGGTCGTCATGGCGCTCGACGCCTGCGCGCAGCTGATCGAGATGGTCAAGGGCCTGACCGCGCACCACCGCCTGCACGCCGCCGAGATGCAACTGCGCGTCGAGGTCCTCACGGGTCGCTGGGGCGCCGTCGGCCCGCTGATGCCGGCGGCTGAGCGTGCGGTCGCCGCGAACGCGACGACTCCGTGTCCGGGGAACGCGGGCGCGCTGCTCTACGGTGCAGCCGCGAGCGCGCAGGCTGGAGATGTCGCCGAGTCGCACCGGCTCGAGGCGCTGGCAGACGCCGTCGGTGTCGAGGGGTTCAGCGAATACGAGCTGCCGCGGCTGCGCCTGGCGCTCATGCGCGGCGATCTCGTGGAGGTCAGGCGGCTTGTCGACAGCCTCGCTCCGGTCGCGTTCATGCCGCTGAGGCTCGACGGGCCGGCCCTCTTGCTCGACGCACTCGTCGCCCTCGGCGACCGTGCGCGGATTGAAGTCGAGGCCCCGGCGTGGCTGCGACCACGGACCTACGTCGAGCCGTTCGCGCTGCGGGCGCTCGGAGTCGCTCGCGGTGACCGCGAGCAACTCCGCAAGGCCGCGGCGTGCTTTGCGGCCCTTGGCCTCGACTGGGACGCTGGGGAGACACGAAGGCTGTTGCGGTAGGCGCCGGGCATGCTCGATTCCCGCGAGGTGCAGCGGCTCTCCGCGCTCGTCGAGGTGGCCGAGCTGACACCCGCGCAAGCCGTAGCCCGGGCCTCGGTCGGCTCGAGCCGACCCCCTTGCTAGCATCAGCGGACGTTGAGCATTCGACATCGAGGCGAGCGCTCCTCCCGAGACCCAGGCCGGTGCTGCACGCGCCCCTGGGTCTTGTCGTAGAGAGGCCGAGAGCAGCGGAGGGATCCGACACGGTGGAGATCGAGATCGGGCGGGGCAAGAAGGCGCGACGCGCCTATGGGTTCGATGACATCGCGATCGTGCCGAGCCGGCGCACGCGCGACGCCGAGGATGTCGACATCGGCTGGAAGCTCGGGCCCTACCTGCTCGAACTCCCCCTGCTCGCCTCGGCGATGGACGGGGTCGTCTCGCCGACGATCGCGACCGAGATCGGCAGGCTCGGCGGGCTCGCCGTCCTCAACCTCGAGGGCATCTGGACGCGCTACGCCGATGCCGACAAGCAGCTCGAGCGGATCGCGAAGGCGGCGCCCGGCGAGGCGACGAAGCTCATGCAGCAGATCTACTCGGAGCCGATCAAGAGCGAGCTCGTGGCGCAGCGGATCCAGGAGATCAAGGCGGCGGGCGTGCTCGCCGCGGCCTCGCTCACGCCGCAGCGGGTGCGCGAGTACCACGCGGTCGCGCTCGAGGCGGGCCTCGACATCCTCGTGATCCAGGGGACGGTCGTGAGCGCCGAGCACGTCTCGTCCGTGGTCGAGCCGCTCAATCTCAAGGAGTTCATCGCCAGCCAGCCGATCCCGACGATCGTCGGCGGCTGCGCCAGCTACCAGACGGCGCTGCACCTGATGCGCACGGGCGCCGCGGGCGTGCTCGTCGGCGTCGGGCCCGGCGCGGCCTGCACCACGCGCGGCGTGCTCGGCGTGGGCGTGCCCCAGGCGACCGCGATCGCGGACGCCGCGGCGGCCCGCATCCAGCACCTGCTCGAGACCGGCCAGTACTGCAACGTGATCGCCGACGGCGGCATGCGCACCGGCGGCGACATCGCGAAGGCGATCGCCTGCGGGGCCGACGCCGTGATGATCGGCTCGCCGCTGGCGAAGGCCAAGGAGGCGCCCGGGCGCGGCTACCACTGGGGCATGGCGACCTTCCACGCCTCGCTGCCGCGCGGGACGCGCGTCAAGACCGAGCAGATCGGGACGCTCGAGCAGATCCTGCTCGGCCCGGCGTTCGACAACGACGGCACGACGAACCTCATGGGCGCGCTGCGCACGTCGATGGCGACCACCGGCTACGAGACGATCCACGACTTCCAGAAGGCCGAGATCATGTTCGCGCCGGCGCTGCAGACGGAGGGCAAGAAGCTGCAGCGCGAGCAGGGCGTCGGGATGTCGCGGTGAGCACGGTGCCCGAGGCGCGCGTCGGACTCGACGACCGCCCGGTGCTCGTGCTCGACTTCGGCGCGCAGTACGCCCAGCTGATCGCGCGGCGCGTGCGCGAGTGCCGCGTGCGCTCCGAGCTCGTGCCGCACGACATCTCGCCCGAGGACGTGCTCGCGAAGAACCCGTACGGGCTGATCCTCTCGGGCGGCCCGGCCTCGATCTACGCCGAGGGCGCGCCGCTGCTCGATCCGCGCCTGCTCGAGCTCGGGATTCCCGTGCTCGGCATCTGCTACGGCATGCAGGCGATGGCGCGCGCGCTCGGCGGCGACGTCGCGCGCACGGGCACCGCCGAGTTCGGCAAGGCCGAGCTCGACGTGCGCGGCGGCGTGCTGCTGCACGACGTCGGCGACATCGACTCGTGCTGGATGAGCCACAACGACGCGGTCGTGCGCGCGCCCGACGGCTTCGGCGTGACGGCCTCGACGCCGTCGACGCCCGTCGCCGCGATGGAGGATCCCGAGCGCGGGCTCTACGCCGTGCAGTTCCATCCCGAGGTCCGGCACACCCCGCGCGGCACCGACATCCTCAAGAACTTCCTCACGAACGCCTGCCATGCGCCCGCGACGTGGACGGCGCTCGCGGTCATCGACGAGCAGGTCGAGCTGATCCGGGCCCAGGTCGGCGACGCGGGCGTGATCTGCGGGCTCTCGGGCGGCGTCGACTCGGCCGTCGCGGCCCTGCTCGTGCACCGCGCCATCGGCGAGCAGCTGACGTGCGTGTTCGTCGACCACGGCCTGCTGCGCCAGGGCGAGGCCGAGCAGGTCGTCGAGACGTTCGGCGATCACTTCCACGTGCCGCTCGTGCACGTCGAGGCGTCCGAGCGCTTCCTGCAGCAGCTGGCCGGGGTGACCGATCCCGAGACCAAGCGCATGCGCATCGGCGAGACGTTCATCCGCGTGTTCGAGGAAGAGGCGCGCAAGCTCGCCGACACGCGCTTCCTGGTGCAGGGCACGCTCTACTCCGACGTCATCGAGTCGGGTTCCAAGACGGCCGCCAAGATCAAGTCGCACCACAACGTCGGCGGACTGCCCGAGAACATGGACTTCGACCTCTGCGAGCCGCTGCGCTGGCTCTTCAAGGACGAGGTGCGGCGCGTGGGCGAGGAGCTCGGGCTGCCCGAGGAGATCGTCTGGCGCCAGCCGTTCCCCGGTCCGGGCCTCGCCATCCGCATCATCGGCGAGGTCACGTCCGAGCGCCTCGAGATCCTGCGCCACGCCGATGCCGTGATCCGCGAGGAGATCCGCCGCGCGGGCCTCGAGCGCGAGATCTGGCAGTCCTTCGCCGTGCTGCCCGCGATCAAGTCGGTCGGCGTGATGGGCGATGCCCGCACCTACGAGTACCCGATCATCATGCGCGCGGTCACGAGCGAGGACGCCATGACGGCGGACTGGGCGCGGCTCCCGTACGACCTGCTGGAGCGCATCTCGAACCGCGTCATCAACGAGGTCGCAGGCGTCAACCGGGTTGCGCTCGACATCTCGTCGAAGCCCCCGGGCACCATCGAGTGGGAGTAGTCCCGGCACTCGACTACGGCCGTTTCGACGTCCTCTCGTTCGACTGCTACGGCACGCTGATCGACTGGGAGTCGGGCATCGCCGCCGCAGTCCGCTTCCAGCTCGGCGACGCGGTGGCGGCGCACACGGACGAGGACATCGTGGCGGCGTTCGCGGCCGTCGAGCACGAGGCCGAGGTGCCGTACAAGACGTATCGCGAGGTGCTCGCGCTCTGCCTGCACGGCATGGGGCAGCGCCTCGGGTTCGCGGTGAGCGACGCCCAGGCGGCGGGGTTCGGCACCTCCGTCGGCCAGTGGCCCGCGTTCCCCGACTCGGGCGACGCGCTGCGCCGCCTCCAGGAGCGCTTCGAGCTGGCCGTGATCACGAACTGCGACGACGACCTCTTCGCGCAGTCGGAGCGCCGCCTCGGCGTCGCGTTCGACCACGTCATCACCGCCCAGCAGGCGGGCAGCTACAAGCCGGACCACGCGAACTTCGAGCTCGCGTTCACGCGCATCGGGCGTCCGCGCGAGCGCATCCTGCACGTCGCGCAGAGTCTCTTCCACGACCACGTCCCCGCCAAGGCGCTCGGCATGACGTCGGTCTGGATCGACCGTCGCCAGGGCCGCGGCGGCGGCGCCTCGCTCGACGTCGAGGCGCATCCCGACGCGACGTTCACGAGCATGGCGGCGTTCGCGGACGACGCCGTGCCGGCCTGAGCGAGCGCGCTACGCGGCGTTGACCCGCGGCATCACCTGCTCGGCGAGCAGCTGCATCGAGCGCCGGCCGAGGGCCTCGTCCTTCCAGTCCATGCAGGCGTAGAGCAGGGTGCCGAAGTCGCCGGTCGTGCGGCGGAACGCGAGCAGCTGCTCGACCACGCTGTCGACGGTGCCGGCGATCACGAGCTCGTCGGTCACGCGCTCGGGCGTGATCGCGGCGTCGGGCTCGTCCGGGTCCAGCTTGAAGAGGTTCGCGCGCCCGCCGGCCGTGACGAGCTTGCGCACCAGCTGCTTGAAGTAGAAGTGGTACGGCCCTTCGGGGGACTTCCCGTAGCGCTGCGCGGTGGCCTCGTCGTCGGCGACGAAGATGCACTTGGCGACGCGCCAGTCCGCCGGATCGGCCACGGCGCCGATCGCCTCGCAGCCCTCGGCGTAGCGGGGCCAGTGCGACGCGACCCATTCGGGCAGCAGGAAGTTCGCCGAGATGGGCGTCCAGCCGCGCTTGGCCGCTTCGGTGACGCCCCGCGAATGCGGCGCGACGGCGGTGACGACGATCGGCGGGTGCGGCTTCTGGTACGGCTTGAGGATCGTGCCCTGGCCGATCTCGGGGATCATCGTCTGCGCGGTCGAGACCTGGAAGTGCTCGCCGTGCAGGTCGTACGGCCCGTCCCGCTTCCAGATCTCGAGCACCATGTCGATGGCCTCGAGGAAGATCGCGTTGCGGTCCTTCTTGTAGTTGCCGAACACCTCGGCGTCCGACATCAGCCCGCCGGGGCTGATGCCCATGATCAGCCGCCCCTCGAGCATGTGATCGAGCATCGCGACCTGCGCCGCGACGTTGGCCGGGTGCGCGTTCGGCATGTTGATCGTGCCCGTGCCGAGCCGGATCCTCGTCGTCGCGTGCGCGACGCTCGCGAGGAACATCAGCGAGGAGGTCACGTTCTCGGCGAGGTCGGTGACGTGCTCGCCGACGAAGGCCTCCTCGAAGCCGAGGCGCTCGGCCAGGAGGATCGCCTCGCGGTCCTCGGCCAGCGTCTCCCACGCGTTGCGGCCGGGCGGGTGCAGCGGCATCATGAACATGCCCAGCTTCATCGCGACAGCGTACGACCTGCGCCCTACGCGCCTCCGAGCCCCACCGCGGCGAGCGCCCTGCGCGCGAGCGCGTCGTCGTCGGCGCCGGCCAGGCCGCTGACCCCGACGGCGCCGACCCGGCGCTCGCCGTCGAACGCGGCGACACCGCCCGAGAAGAACGTGAAGAACGGATCGAAGCTCGCGAGCTCGCCGGGATCGCCCGCGACCTTCGCGGCCAGGTCGCGCGTCGAGCGCGCGTCGCTGCGCGCCGCCGTGTACGCCTTCCGCTGCGCGTTCAGCCGCGTATCGGGCGCCGCGCCGTCCATGGTCGCCGCCGCGACGACCTCGCCGTGATCGTCGGCGACGAAGACCGACACGGGCGCGCCCGCTGCAGCGATCACGGTCTGGACGATCGCAAGCGCCTGATCCAGCTTCATGGACGACCTCCTGAGGACTCGAACGTCCGGCCAGTCTAGGCTCAGTGGGCCCGTGGCGCCTGGCGGCGTCGAGCGCCGCTCACAGCGGCAGTTCCGGTGGCCGGGGCGGATCGGGGCGCGGCCGGTAGCGTCGTGAAAGACGACCCTCGGCGCGCAGGCGGGTCTCGAGCTCGCGCAGCTCGGCCAGCGCACGCCGCGCCGGCGAATCCGGCGCGTCGAGCAGCTCGTAGCGTGCCGCCAGGTCGCGCAGGCGGTCGGCGGGCTCGATCTCGAATGCCAGCGTCCTCGCCGTACTGGTGACGCGCGAGGCGAAGACCTGCGCCTTGAAGTGCTCGCCGGCCCTGCACGGTTCGAGATGCCGGCCCGACGGCGCAGAGATCGCGAGCACGGCCCTGCCGAGCGCCTGCGACGCCTCCACGTCCGCGGTGATCTCCTTGCAGAGCGGGAACGTCCCCGAAGGCGTGGCGACGCGGTCGTGGTGCAGCACCACGCGACCGAACATGCTGATGACGGCGTCGTTGCGGATCCGGGCCGCGGCCTCGCGGAGTGCTCTCGCCGACCAGTCGCGCCCGCGCAGGGCCGCATCGAGCTTCCGGTTCGCGGCCTCGAGCTCCCGTCTCGCTGTCTTGCTCTGTGCAGAGCCGAGCTGAATCACGCGCGCTCCCGAGGACGCCTCTCCAATAGATGCGCAATCGGCCGCGTCTGTGACGCCGCGCTCGGCAGCGCGTGTCGAGGGCATCACTCGCCGCGCAGGAGGGCGCCCATGCGGGCGAGCTCCTCGGGGCTCATGTGCCCCGGCACCCACGAGCGCAGCACCCCGTCGCCGTCCATGCGCGGGATCACGTGCACGTGGTAGTGGAAGACCGTCTGCCCGGCGGCGCGGCCGTTCGACTGCGTGATCGTGACGCCGTCGCAGCCGAGCGCGCCGCTGATGCGGCCGGCCATCAGCTGCGCGGTCTGCGCGCAGGCCGCCAGGTCGGCGGGGTCGGCGCTGTGGATGTCGTCGGCGTGGGCGCGCGGGATCACGAGCACGTGCCCCTGGGCGGCGGGGAAGATGTCGAGGAACGCGACCGTCCGCTCGTCCTCGTGCACGCGCTCGGCCGCCATCGAGCCGGCGGCGATGTTGCAGAAGATGCAGTCGCTCATGGGGCCGAAGGATACGTCTGGGGCGCCGGCTCGGCGGTGAACGCGCGCAGCGCGATCGCGAGCGGCGCGATCAGGCAGGCGGCCGCGGCGCAGGCCACGAACGCATGCGAGGGCTCGCCGTTGTAGAGCGGCAGGAACACGTAGGGCGAGAGCGCGCTGCCGGCGAACCGGAACGCGCCGAACACGCTCGTCGCGCCGCCGCGGTTCTCCGGCACGGCCTCGACCGCGAGCGTGTTGAGTCCCGTCCACAGGAGCACCGAGCCGGCGCCCGCGAGCGTCCACAGCGCCCCCAGCTGCCAGGCCGTCGTGCTGAACCCGAGCGGCGCGACGCAGGCCGCCGAGAAGAGCGCGCCGATGACCACGGCGGGCACGCGGCCGATGCGCTGGACGACGCCGCCCAGGGGGCGGCCCAGCAGGAACCCCGCGAAGCCGAAGCAGGCGAGCACGAAGCCGCGCTCGAGCGGCCCGAGCCCAATGGCGTCGCGCGCGTAGAAGGAGACCATGTAGCCGACTCCGGCGACGGTCGCATAGCCGACGAAGGCGGCCGCGCAGAGGAAGCCGAGCCGGCGCGTGAGCAGGCTGCGCACGCTCGGGCGCGCCCGGCGGGGCGGCGCGGCGCCCGACGTCCGCGCCGTGAAGACCGCCAGCGCGACGGCCACGGCAGCGCTCACGACGAATGCGAGCCGCCAGTGCACGGTCGCGAGGACGCCGCCGATCAGCGGCGCGAGCGAGAGCGCGCCGGTCTGCACGCTCGCGAACGTCCCCATCGCGCGCGTGAGCAGGTGCGACGGCACGATCTCGGCCAGCGTGGCCAGCAGCAACGGCGTCAGGAACGCGTTCGAGGCGCCCTGCACGAAGCGCGCGGCCACGAAGATCGAGAGCGTCGGTGCGGCCGCCGCGATCAGCGAGCCGACGGCGTAGGCGATGAAGCCGGTGCGCACGACGCGCGTCACCCCGAGGCGCTCGCCGATCGTGCCGGACACGAGCTGCAGCGCGGCGAACGGGATCAGGTACGCCGGGATCGCGGCGGCCACGGCTCCGCGCGAGGCGTGGAAGCTCTGCTGCAGCTCCGGCACCAGGACGCCGAGGACGGCGCCGCCGAAGGGGCCCATGAAGCCACCGACGTAGAGCGCGATGGTGGCGTTGCGGGAGCGCACGGGCCTCCTACGATAGGGGGGACCGGTTGCCTCGCCGGGCAGTTGTCGCTACGCTGCCGGATGGCCGGACGGGTGCCGGCTCGCCCCTGCGTGTGCACGGGCCGCACCTTCGACCCTCCTCTTCTTATGCCGCAAACGACCTATAGCGCCAAGCCCGGCGAGATCGAGCGCCGTTGGTACGTCATCGACGCGGAGGGCGAGACCCTCGGCCGTCTTTCGACGCGTATCGCCGACACGCTCCGCGGCAAGCGCAAGCCGACGTACACGCCGCACGTCGACACCGGCGACTTCGTCGTCGTCATCAACTGCGAGCGCATCCACGTGACCGGCAAGAAGCGGCAGGACAAGATGTACTACCGGCACTCCGGGTACCACGGCGGCCTCAAGGAGCGCACGCTGGCCCAGATGCTGGAGGCGCGGCCGGAAGAGGTCATCCGGCACGCCGTGCGCGGCATGCTGCCGCGCAACAAGCTCGGCCGCGCGCAGCTGCGCAAGCTCAAGCTGTACGCCGGCGGCAACCATCCCCACGAGGCGCAGCAGCCTGCGCCTCTGCCCTAGCGAATTCGGAAGGGACTGAGACCAGGTGGCAGAGACCGCGGCCTATCGCGGCACCGGCAAGCGCAAGACGTCGGTCGCACGCGTGATCCTCGAGCCGGGTAGCGGCAAGATCACGGTCAACGGACGCGCGTTCGAGGAGTACTTCCCGCGCGGCTACCTGCGCGCCGTCGTCTCGTCGCCGCTCATCGAGACCGAGCAGGCCGAGCGCTTCGACGTGCGCGCCCGCCTCGGCGGCGGCGGCATCAGCGGCCAGGCCGGAGCCCTGCGCCACGGCATCGCCCGCGCGCTCTGCGAGGCCGATCCCGAGTTGCGCACCGCGCTCAAGCGCGCCGGCTTCCTGACGCGCGACGCACGTGCGGTCGAGCGCAAGAAGGCGGGCCTCAAGGGCGCGCGGCGCCGCCCGCAGTTCTCGAAGCGCTGACCTTCCCCGTGGCTGGCAGGCTGTTCGGAACGGACGGCGTACGCGGGGTTGCGAACGGCGACGTGCTGGGACCCGAGGTCGCGCTGGCGCTCGGGCGCGCCGCGGCCCTGTTCGCGCGCGAGCGCGGGGCGGAGCCCCCGGTCGTCGTCGTGGGACGCGACACGCGGCGCTCGGGGCCGATGCTCGAGGACGCGCTGTGCGCCGGCATTGCGAGCGCCGGCGGCGTGGCGCTGCGCGCGGGCGTCCTGCCGACGCCGGGCATCGCGTGGCTCGTGCGGGAGCAGGGGGCGAGCCTCGGGGCGGTCATCTCGGCCTCGCACAACCCGTTCCCCGACAACGGCATCAAGCTCTTCGGCGCCGACGGCTTCAAGCTCGGCGACGACGAGGAGGACCGCGTCGAGGCGCTCATGGCCGACCGCGGAGCACGCCCGACCGGCGCCGGCGTGGGCGACTCGCGCAGGCTCGCGGGCGCGCGCGAGCGCTATGCGGCGTGGGTCGCCGGCGGCGGCGGCACGCCGATCGAGGTTCCGCCGCTGCGCGTGCTCGTCGACTGCGCCAATGGCGCAGCCTCGACCGTCGCACCGCTGATCTTCGCCCAGCTCGGCATCGAGCACGAGCTCACCGCGTGCGAGCCCGACGGCGTCAACATCAACGACCACTGCGGCTCGACCCACCTCGACGAGCTCGCCGAGCGCGTCGTGATGGGCCGCTTCGACCTCGGCATCGCGTTCGACGGCGACGCCGACCGCATGCTCGCGGTCGACGCCGAGGGCACGGTGGTGGACGGCGACCAGATCATCGCCCTGCTCGCGCGCGACCTCCAGATCGCGGGGCGGCTCGCGGGCGGCAAGGTCGTCGTGACGTCGATGTCGAACCTCGGCTTCCACCGCGCGATGCGCGAGCTGGGCATCGAGACCGTCGTGACCGACGTCGGCGACCGCTACGTGCTCGCGGGGATGCTCGAGCACTCGGCCGTGCTCGGCGGCGAGCAGTCCGGCCACGTGATCGCGCTCGACCGGCAGACGACCGGCGACGGGCTCATCACGGCGGTGCTGCTGCTGGACGCGCTCGGCCGCCACCACGAGCCGCTGGCCGAGGCGGCGACGATCGTGCGCAAGTTCCCGCAGGTGCTGCTCAACGTCCGCGCCGACCGCACGCGCCTCGCCGACTGCGCCGCCGTGTGGGACGCGGTCGAGCGCGAGAGCGCCCCGCTCGCGGCCGCGAACTCCGGCCGCATCGTCCTGCGCTCGTCCGGGACGGAGCAGCTCGTCCGCGTGATGGTCGAGCACGAGAACGAGGAAGAGTTGCAACGCATCGCGCATGCGCTAGCCTCAGAGGTAGAGCGGGAGCTCGGCATCGCGTGATTGCCGCAGTCCCTCTGGCCTGAGGAGATCACCATCTGCGGCATCATCGGCTATACCGGCGCGCGTATCTGCAAGCCGTTCCTGATCGGCGGCCTCGAGCGTCTCGAGTACCGCGGCTACGACTCCGCCGGCATCTCGCTGATCGACGGCGATGAGCTCGACGTCGTGCGCGCCGTCGGCAACCTGAGCCATCTCAAGGAGGTCGCGGGCACGAACGGCTCGCCTGCGACGACCGGGATCGGGCACACGCGCTGGGCGACCCACGGCCGGCCCTCCGAGGCGAACGCCCACCCGCTCGCGGGCTGCGACGGGCGCTTCTCGGTCGTGCTCAACGGCATCGTCGAGAACTACGTGATGCTCAAGCAGCGCCTGATCGCGGACGGGCACGTGTTCAGCTCCGAGACCGATGCCGAGGTCGTCGCGCATCTGCTCGAGACCCACTACGAGGGCGATCTCGTCGAGGCCGTGCGCCGCACGTTCCTCGAGCTGCATGGCCATTTCGCGTTCTGCGTCGTCTCGCCGCTGCACCCGCAGACGATCGTCGGTGCGCGGCTCCAGTGCCCCATGGTGATCGGCCTCGGCGACGGCGAGACGTTCCTCGCCTCCGACGTCGTGGCGTTCCTCGAGCACACCCGCGAGGCCAAGCTCGTGGGCGACCGCGAGCTCGTCGTGATCACGCCCGAGGGCGCCCAGTTGCTGGATCTCGACGGCGAGCCCGTCGAGCGCGCATCCGAGACGGTCACGTGGGATGCCGCCGCCGCCGAGAAGGGCGGCTACGAGACGTTCATGCTCAAGGAGATCAACGAGCAGCCCCACGCCCTGCGCGAGACGATCGGCGAGCGCCTCGAGGGCGAGAGCATCGTGCTCGACATGGGCCTCAGCGACGCCCAGCTGATGGCCGTCGAGCGCGTCACGATCACCGCCTGCGGCACGGCCTGCCACGCCGGCATGGTCGGCCGCCTGCTGATCGAGCAGTGGGCCAAGCTGCCCGTCGACGTCGAGTACGCCTCGGAGTTCCGCTACCGCTTCCCGGTGATCGACGACAAGACGCTCGCGATCTCGGTGTCGCAGTCGGGCGAGACCGCCGACACCATCGCCGCGCAGCGCGTCGCGCGCGCGGGCGGTGCGCTCACGCTCGCCATCTGCAATCAGATGGGCTCGCAGCTCACGCGCGAGGCCGACGGCACGCTCTACACCCGCTGCGGCCGCGAGATCTGCGTGGCGGCGACCAAGACGTTCACGTCGCAGGTGCTCGCGTTCACGCTGCTCGCGCTGCACTTCGCCGAGCTGCGCGGCACGCTGCCGCCCGAGCGCATCGCCGAGCTCCGGGCCGGCATCGATCAGCTGCCCGAGCAGGCGGCCGTGCTGCTGGCCGACGACTCGCCCGTCTGGGCGCAGACCGATCGCATCGCGGCGGAGGTCTGGGAGAAGGAGTTCTTCCTCTACATCGGCCGCCATCTCGGCATGCCGGTCTGCCTCGAGGGCGCGCTCAAGCTCAAGGAGATCAGCTACACGCCGACCGACTCGTACGCGGCGGGCGAGATGAAGCACGGGCCGATCGCCCTGCTGTCCGAGGACACGCCCGTCGTCGCGGTCATGAACGACTCGCACGTCTACGACAAGGTCGCCTCGAACGTGCAGGAGGTGCGCGCGCGCGGCGCCCGCGTGATCGCGGTGATCACCGAGGGCAACGTCGACGCCCTCCAGCACGCGGACTGGACGCTCGAGATCCCGCGCACCGAGCCGGAGCTCGCGCCGGTGCTGGCGTCGATTCCGCTGCAGATCCTGGCCTATCGCATCGCCCGCCGGCGCGGCCTGCCGATCGACCAGCCGCGGAACCTCGCGAAGACCGTGACCGTCGAGTAGCCGATGACGGCCGAGCTGCGGCGCCGCATGGCGGAGCTGCCGTTTCGGGAGCTGTACGAGGTGGGGGGCTCGCTGCGCGACGAGCTGCTCGGGCGCGACCCCAAGGACATCGACTTCCTCGTGCGCGGACACGACGTCGAGGAGCTGCTCACGCTCTGCCGGCAGGCCGGCCACGCGGACGAGCTGCGCGTCGCCGGCCGCCTCGTCGGCGTCCGCTTCTGGCCCCGGTGGGGGCCGCGCGAGGGCATCGAGATCGTCCCGCCTCGCCGCGAGCTGCCGATCGCTCCGGGCGAGCCGGGTTACACGGGCAATCCGCACACCGACTTCCGCATCGAGCCGGACGCCGAGCTGCCCGTGCGCGACGATCTCGAGCGGCGCGACTTCACCGTCAACGCGATGGCGCGCGACGTGCGCAGCGGCGAGTGGATCGATCCGTTCGGCGGGCGCGCCGACCTCGCCGCCGGCGTCCTCCGGGCCGTGCACGCGACCGCATTTCGCGACGACCCGCTGCGCATCCTGCGCGGCTTCGCGCGCTGCAGCATCGACGGCCTCGAGCCCGACGCCGCGACGCGCGAGCTCATGACCGCGGCCGCGCCGCGCATCGCCGGGCTGTCGGCCGAGCGCATCCACGAGGAGCTCGAGCGCATCCTCGTGGGCGACGGCGCCGTCGCGGCGCTGCGCCTTGCCCGCGACACGGGAGCGCTCGCGGTGGCGATCCCCGAATGGGCGCCCTGCATCGGCGCCGACCAGCACTCGGACACGCAGGCCTACGCGCTCGACGAGCACATCCTGCACGTCCTCGAGGCGGCGCTGCAGGACGGGGCGGGTCGCGTCGGGCGCCTGGCGGCGTTCTGGCACGACGTCGGCAAGCCGCACGCCTCGGGAGCGCGCGAGCACGCCGAGGCCGGCGCCGAGATCACGCGGCGGGCGCTGCGGCGCCTGACGTACGACAACGACACGGTCGCGGAGGTCACGGCGCTCGTGCGCGAGCACTCCTACGACGAGGACCGGGAGCCGAGCGCGCACGCAGCGCGGGTGTTCCTCGCGCGCGTGGGGCGCGAGCACGCGCACGGCTTGCTGGCCCTGCGCCGCTGGGATCGCGCCGGGAGGGGCGTGCCGATCCCGGCTGCCAGGATGGCCGAGCGCGCGCAGTTCGAGGCGCTCGTGGACGAGCAGTGGGACGCGCCCGTCGCGATCGCCGACCTCGCCCTGCGCGGCGACGACCTCATCGCGGCCGGCATCGCCGAGGGCCCGGAGATCGGCGCGACGCTGCGGCGGCTGCTCGCAGCCGTCGTCGACGACCCTGCGCTCAACGAGCGCGAGACGCTCCTGCAGCTTGCGGCGGCGCCCGGATGATCGACTAGCATCGCTGCGTGCTCGTCGGCATGGACCTGATCGAGATCGACCGCATCGCGCGGGCGCTCGAGCGCCCGCGCTTCCGCGAGCGCGTCTACACCGAGGCGGAGCGCGCGTACTGCGACGGCAAGGCGAACCCGGCCCAGAGCTATGCGGCGCGCTTCGCCGGCAAGGAGGCCGTCGGCAAGGCGCTCGGCTGCGGCGTCGACTTCTCCTGGCGCGAGATCGAGATCGTCGGGCGCCCGAAGCCGACCGTCCGCCTCTCGGGCCGCACGCTCGCGTTCGCGGAGCAGCGCGGCCTCACCGTCGCCGACCTCTCGATGACGCATTCGCAGGGTGTCGCGGGCGCCGTCGCGCTCGTGCACGGGACGCGCGAGTGATCGCGCGCGCCGGCCTGCGCGTCGTCGACCTCGCCCAGCCGCTCTCGCCCGCTACCGCGGTGTGGCCGGGCATGGATCCCCTGAGAGCGCGGACGACCGAGACGTACGCCGACGGCGGCGCGTTCGTGCGCGTCGTGACGGTCGGCGAGCACACGGGAACACACCTCGACGCGCCGGCCCATTTCGTCGAGGGCGGCGCGACGGTCGAGGGAATCGCCGCGGACGACCTCGTGTGCGAGGCCGCGGTCATCGACATCCGCGACGCCTGCGCCGCCGACAGCGACTACGCGCTGAGCGTCGCCGACGTGGCCGCGCACGAGGACGCGCACGGGCAGCTGCCCGCTCGCGCGGCCGTGCTCGTGTGCACCGGCTGGGGTGCGCACCTGGGCGACGCGGCGCGTTACGTCGGCGACCTGCGCTTCCCGGGGGTGTCGGCCGAGGCCGCGCACCTGCTCGTCGAGCGCCGGGTCGCGGGCCTCGGGATCGACACGCTGAGCGTGGACGCAGGCGTGGCGACCGGGCTGCCCGTGCACTACATCACGCTGCCGGCCGGCTGCTGGCAACTCGAGGGCCTCGTCAACCTGGAGCTGCTGCCGCCGCGCGGCGCACTGCTCGTGGTCGGTGCACCGCGGCTCGTGGGCGGTTCGGGCGTGCCTGCACGCCCGCTTGCGCTGCTGCCCGCCTGAGGACTTGCCCCGTATTAGAGGTCGCGGAAGAACGTGAAGTAGAACTGGCGCCAGGCCGTCCACCAGTCGTCCGCACGCGAAACGAGTGTCCGGCCGTCGGCGATCTCGACGACGGCGTGATGCCGGTAGCGCTCGACCTCGTCGCTCGTGGCGAGCTCGATGCGGATCTCGCACGGCGAGCCGGGCGAGTAGGGAGCGACCGCTGCGCGATCGGCGAGCGCCCGGGCGGCCGCCTCCTCGATCAGCGCGCGCGCCCGCACCGGCGCCATGTGGCGCGCGCTGAAGCGCCCCAGGCCCTGCTTGACGGCGACGGTCGTGAGCCCGCTCCCGAGCAGCGCGCCGGCTTCGCGGCAGACCGCCCGGTCGCCCGTCACGAGCAGCACGGGGCAGCCCCACGTGCCGCACAGCGCCGCGTTGATGCCGGTCTCGCCCACGAGCGTGCCGTTGAACGCGAGGCTGCGCCAGCCGGTGCCCGAGACGGTGTGGTTGAGCACGCCGTCCGGCGTGCCCGCCATCGCGTGCATGCCGACGAGGAGCGCGGCATCGCATCCCTGCTCCAGGAACTCCGTGTACTCCGACCACTCCTGCTGGACGACGAAGTCGCAGCGCGGGTCGAGCAGCTCGGGGATCAGCGAGTTGAACGTCCAGCCCTTGCCCGCGCCGTGGCAGTCCATCACGACGACCTCGCTCGCGCCGCCCGTGAACGCCCCGCGCACGGCGGCGTTGATCTCCTCGGTGTACAGCTTGGAGCGCTCGGCGTGGAGCGGCTCGCCGCCCGTCGTCTCGTCCCACTTGGTGACGCCGGCGATGCCCTCCATATCGCTCATGATGAAGACGCGCACGCGCGGGAGGCTACCAGGCACGATGTGCGTCCAGCCCGCCCGAGACCGGAGGCCCGATGCCCCGCCTGATTCCCAGCCCGACGTCGATCCCCGTGCCCGGCGGCAAGGTCATCGACGAGTACGTCGGCGCCGTCAACAGCGGCACCGACGGCGTCAGCATCGCCCACATGCGCGCGCCCGCGGACTGGACGGAGCCGTTCCAGACCCCGCAGTTCGACGAGTACACGATCGTGCTCGCCGGCTCGCTGCGCGTCGAGCACGAGGGCGGCCACACGGATGTCGCCGCCGGCCAGGCGATCCTGACCGCCGCGGGCGAGCGCATCCGCTACTCGACGCTCGCGGCGTGCGAGTACGTCGCGGTCTGCCTGCCCGCGTTCACGCCTGCGCGGGTGCAGCGCGAGGACGAGGTCTAGGCATGCCGGGCGAGACGGATGGACGCATGTTCTGGGGGCCGGGCGACCGCTACACGTTCCTCGTGACGGGCGAGGAGTCCTCGGGCTCGATGTTCGCGCTCGACTGCCTCGTCGGCGCGGGCGGCGGCCCGCCGCCGCACCGGCATCTCGCGGAGGACGAGCTCTTCACGATCCTCGCGGGGACGATCGAGTTCACGACCGGCGACGACACGCGCACGCTCGGCCCCGGCGAGTCGGTGTTCGTGCCGCGCGGCGTCCGTCACGCCTACGTGAACTCCGGGAGCGAGGACGTGCGGATGGTCGCCGTCTACTCGCCCGCCGGCATGGAAGGCTGGTTCCGCGAGGTCTGCACGCCGGTCACCGATGCGAGCGCCGCGCCGCCGCCGGTCACGCCGGAGCTGATCGCACGCATGCTCGAGGCGGGGCCCCGCCACAACGTGGAGTGGTGCGACTGAGACGCTCGGAATGAGGGTGGCGTCGGCCGCGGCTGGATCAGCCTCCAGTCGAATGCAAAGTTGGGGTCTGACCCCAACTTTGCGCAAGATTGGGGTCAGACCCCAACTTTGCGCCGGCGCGAGCCCTCGGGCTCAGCTGACGGCGATGCGGCCGGTGCCCGCGCTCTTGGCCTCGGCGAGCGCGTCCATCGCGCTCGTGAAGACGTCGGCGGCGCCCTGCGAGGTCACCGACGCGACGCCTGCCGACACGGTCACGCTGTCCTCGTGACCCCAGTCGGCGATCGCGCTGACGACGCGGCGCGCCGTGGCCGTGCCGGCCTCGATCGGGGAGCCGGGCAGGACGAGCGCGAACTCGTCGGAGCCCGAGCGCACGAGCGCGTCGCCGTCGCGGCACTCGCGGCTGATCATCGCCGCCAGCGCCGTCAGCAGGCGGTCGCCGTGGGCGCGGCCGTGCCGCTTGTTGTACGCGCCGAACCCGTCCACGTCGAGCACGACGATCGAGTGCAGCGTGCCGCGCTCGCGCAGCACGTCCAGCAGCGCGATCAGGCTGTCGCGGCTGCCCGTGCCCGTGAGCGGGTCGATCTGGTGCAGCTTCGCGGCCTGCTGGCCGAGCAGCGTGCGCTCCATGGCCAGGCCCGCGATGCTCGCGACCACGCGCGCGGCCTCGGTCTGGCCCTCGCTCGGCGGCGTGGCGCAGCCGTCCCAGGTCGCCACGAGCACGCCGACGAGGTCGCTGCCGGCGACCAGCGGCAGCGCCAGCGTCGAGACCTCGATCTCGCTCGCGGCCGTCTCGCCCGGTCCGGCGAGCCGGTGTGCGATCTGCGTGACGAAGCGCGCCTCCTGCGTGCGCATGACCGCGCCGGCGACCTGCAGCTCGGCGTCCAGCAGCGGCCCGCGATCGGCCGTGCCGAGCGGCATCAGCAGCTCCGGCGCCGCCTTCAGCAGGGTGCAGCGCGTGGCCCCGAGCAGGTCGGCGACGCCCTCGACGACGGCGTCTGCAAGGTCGTCGATGGTCGCCGCGCACGCTGCCGCCTCGGCTGTCACCAGCAGCGTGTGCAGCGGAGAAGGGACCGCGGCCGCCACCGGCGCCGGTCGAGAACGTCGAATTCGCATCGTGGCAGGCATCGGCAGGTCGCGGGCCGACCGTTAGCATGACCGGGGGATGCGTCGGCTCTGGTACCCGGAAGAGGTACGCGAACTCGACAGCCGGGCGATTCGCGAGCTCGGTCTGCCGGGCATCGCGTTGATGGAGCGCGCCGGCGCGGAGGCGGCGCGGGCGCTGCGCGAGCGCTACGGCGACGACGTCGGCGTGAGCGTTCTGTGCGGGCCGGGCAACAACGGCGGCGACGGGTTCGTGGTCGCCCGCCACCTGCACGTGGCAGGCGTGCGCGCCGGCGTCTGCACGGACGCCGCGGCCGAGAGCACGACGCCGGACGCGCGCACGATGCGCGCCGCGGCGAGCGCGTTCGGGGTCGCGGAGCTGGCGCCCGAGGACGCCGGCGTGATCGTGGACGCGCTCTTCGGAAGCGGCTTCCGCGGCCGCCTCGAGGGCGCGGCCGAAGCCCTCGTCACCCGCGTCAACGGCCTCGGCGTGCCGATCGTCGCGCTCGACGTGCCGAGCGGGGTGGACGGCGCGAGCGGGCGGGTGGAGGGCACGGCCGTGCGCGCCGCGGTCACGCTGGCCTTCCACGGCCGCGTGCTCGGCACCGCGGTCGAACCGGGGCGCGGCTGTTCGGGTGAGGTCGTCGAGCTGCCGATCGGGTTGCCGGTCGCGCTCGCCGGGCCGCCGCGCGCGCTGCGCATGGAGCCTGCCGACTTGGCGCTCGCGCCCGCGCGCTCGCCCACCGGCTCGAAGTACGACGCGGGCGGGGTGCTCGTCGTCGGCGGCGCTCCCGGCATGAGCGGTGCGCCCGCACTCGCCGCGCTCGCCGCCTTCCGCGCCGGTGCGGGCGTGGTGTGGGCCTGCGTGCCGGCCAGCGAGCAGGCGGCCGTCGCCGGGCATGCACCCGAGCTGATGGTGCACGGCGAGCTCGACCCCGAGCGCGTGCTCGCGATGGCGGCGCGCGCCCGGGCGGTCGTGCTCGGGCCCGGTCTCGGGCGCGACCCGGACGCCGCCGAGCTGGTCGACGCGCTCGTGCGCGGCGTCGCGGCGCCGCTCGTGCTCGATGCCGACGCGCTGTATGCCCTGGCCGGGCGGCTGGAGACGCTGGCCGGGCGGCCGGGGCCGACGGCGCTCACGCCGCACGCGGGCGAGCTCGGGCGCCTGCTCGGGCGCGAGCACTCCGCCATCGCCGCCGCACGGCTCGCGAGCGTGAGCGAGGCCGCCGAGCGCTCGGGCGCCGCGGTGCTGCTCAAGGGCCCCGACACGATCGTGGCGGCGCCGGGCGAGCCCCTGCGCATCGTCGAGACAGCGGTGCCGCAGCTCGCGACCGCGGGCGCGGGCGATGTCCTCGCGGGCGCCGCCGGGGCGCTCTGCGCGCGCGGCCTGCCGCCGGCCACGGCGCTCGCGCTCGCCGCCCTCGCGCATGGCTCGGCGGCGCGCCTGGCGGTCTCCGAGCTGGGCGGGATCGTGGCAACGGACCTCCTGCTTCCGCTCGGGCGCCTGCTCGCGTGAGCCGCTGCACGGTCGAGGTCGACCTGGGCGCGGTCCGTGCCAACGTGCGCCATCTGATCGCCGTGACCGGCGGCAGCGAGGTGTGGGCCGTCGTGAAGGCGGACGGCTACGGGCACGGCGCCGACGACTGCGCCGGCGCGGCGCTGACGGCGGGCGCGAAGCGCATCTGCTGCGCGACGCTGGACGAGGCGCGCAGCCTGCGCGAGGCGCTCGGCACGGGCGTGCCGATCGTGATCCTGTCACCGCTCGAGCCGGGCGAGGAGGCGAACGCCGCGGGCTTCGAGATCGTCGTCTCGTCGCGCGGGGACTACACGCGGCTGCGCGCCGCGGGCGTCGCCTGCGCGGTGCACGTCAAGGCCGACACGGGCATGGGCCGCTGGGGCATGGCGCCGGCCGACGCGCTCGCGGTCGGGCGCGAGCTCGCGGCGGGCGGTGGGCCGCTGCGGCTGGCAGGGCTCATGTCGCATCTCGCCACGGCCGACGACGACCCCGCCTTCGCGGCGCTGCAGACCGCGGCGTTCGCCGAGATCGCGCGCGCATTCCCGCCCTGCCCGCGGCACCTCGCCAACTCCGCCGCGGCGCTCGCGCTTCCCGCGACGCGCCTCGACGCGGTGCGCTGCGGCATCGCCGTCTACGGCGTGTCGCCGTTCGGGGACGATCACGCGCGTTTCGGTCTGCGGCCGGCGCTGCGCTGGACGAGCCGCATCGCGGCGCTGCGCGACCTCGCCCCCGGCGAGTCGTCCGGCTACGGGCGGCGTCTCGTCGCGGAGAGCGCGCTGCGCGTGGCGCTCGTGCCCGTCGGGTATGCCGACGGCTACCCGCGCCTGGCGAGCGGACGCGCGGACGTGCTCGTGCGCGGCGAGCGTCGCCGCGTCGCCGCGACCGTCTCGATGGATCAGCTCACGTGCATCGTCGACGGCGACGTGCAGCTCGGCGACGAGGTCGTGCTGATCGGCGCGCAGGCGGGCGAGCGGATCACGGCCGAGGAGCTGGCCGCCCACGCCGAGACGATCGGCTACGAGATCGTCTGTGCGATGACACAGGCGGCCAGGCGCGGGCAGCGCATCTCCAGCGGTCGTTGATCGGCGGGCAGCGCCCGCCGATCGGGCCGTTCACTCCCGGTCGATCCTCGAGGCGAGGATGCCGCCGACCTTCTCCTGAGCATCTTCCGGGGAAAGCTCGAGCGCGGCGCCGATCTCGGTGATGAAGGCCTCTTCGGCCTTGTCGCGCAGCATGCGCTGCGAGTGGTTGAGCGGCCGGCGCGCGTCGGCGTCGACCAGGGTGGCGAGCACGTCGACGATGCCGTCGAGGTCGCCCGAGCCGAAGCGCTCCTTGAGCCGCTTCAGCTGCTTGTCCCAGGTCAGGCCCGCGACGAGCTCCATGCCGGGCTCCGTGCCGAGCTTGTCCAGGGCGGTCTGCGCCGTGGACGGGTCGGCGACGGCCCGCAGGCCGCGGTCGAGCGCCCGCTCGAGCGGGATGGTCACCGTCATGCGTGCACTGAGGACGGTCAGCTTGAGCATCGTGGCGGCCTCGCCATCGATGTCAACCGAGCTGATGTCCTCGATGCGCGCGACCCCATCGTGTCCAAGGACCACCAGGTCGCCGACGGAGTAGTCGGTGAGCGTAGGCATCGGCACCTTTCGCCGTAGGTGAAAAACTGCTGGTGAGCGGCCGTTTCCGGCAGCTCCCAGAGCAGGTATCCTAGCGCATCTCGGGCTTATGCCACCGTGGTGGCATGGTGGTCGCGACGGGCGACCAGCACTTCTTCGAGCGTGGCACAGAAGCGATCGGCATCGCCGTGCGACAGGCACAGCGGCGGCACGAGCCGCAGCGCCGTGGGCGTGATCGCGTTGACGAGGATGCCGCGCGTCCGCAGCGCGTCGGCGACCGCCGGCGCCGGGGCGTCCGTGAGCTCGATGCCGAGCAGCAGCCCGGCTCCGCGCACGTGGTCGACGCCCGCCAGGGCGCCGGCTCGCGCGGCGATGTGCTCGCCGACCGTCCGCGCGTTCTCGACGAGCCCCTCGCGCTCGATCGCCGCGAGCACGGCGAGCGCGGCCGCGGCGATCGGCGGCGAGCCGCCGAACGTCGTGGCGTGATCGCCGCGCTCGAAGCCCGTGCCGGGCTGGTCGGTGGCGAGCAGCGCCCCGATCGGCAGGCCGCCGGCGAGGCCCTTGGCGACGGCGATCGCGTCGGGCCGGACGGCGCTCAGCTCCTGGCAGAACCACGCGCCGCAGCGGCCGATGCCGGTCTGCACCTCGTCGTACAGCAGCAGCGCGCCGTGCTCGTCGCAGAGCTCGCGTGCGCGTGCCAGCCAGGCGCTGTCGAGCGGCCACACGCCGCCCTCGCCCTGGATGGGCTCGACGAGCACGGCGCACGTCTCGGGCCCGACGGCGGCGGCCAGCGCGTCCAGGTCGTTGCGGGGCACGTGCGAGAACCCCGCCGGCACGGGCTCGAAGGGCTCGCGCTTGGCCGCCGACCAGCCCGCGGCGAGGGTGGCCAGCGTGCGCCCGTGGAAGGCGCCCTCGACGCACACGATGTGGTGCTTGGCGGGCCCGCCGCGAGCGCGGCCGACGCGCCGCGCGAGCTTGATCGCGGCCTCGACGGCCTCGGCGCCGGAGTTGCAGAAGAACACGCGATCCTGCCCGGAGAGGGCGCAGAGGCGCTCGGCGAGCTCCACCATGGGCTCGCTGTAGAAGAGGTTCGACACGTGTCCGAGCACGGTTGCCTGCTCCGCCAGCGCCTGAGCCGCGGAGGGGTGCCCGTACCCGAGCGAGTTGACGGCGAGGCCCCCGACCATGTCGAGGTAGGCGTTGCCCTCGTCGTCCCAGACGGTGCACACGGACCCGCGCACGAGCGCGAGCGGCCGCTCGGGATAGGTCGGGAGGATCACGGCCTCGGCGCGATCGCGCAAGCTCATGGCGTCACCACCGTGCCGCAGGCGCCGATGCTGACGCGCGCCACGCCGCCGAGCAGCGCGGCGGCGCAGGCCTCGAGCTTCGGCAGCATGCCGCCGCTCGCGCTCGCGGGCGGATGGGAGGCGGAGATGTGCGAGAGCACCGCGCCCTGCTCGTCGAGCACGCCCGGGACGTCCGAGAGGAAGACCAGCTCGTCGGCCCCGAGCGCGGTCGCGATCGCAGCCGCGGCGTCGTCGGCGTTGATGTTGAGGATCCGCCCGTCGGCATCGTTCCCCAGTGGGGCCACGACGGGCAGGAGGCCGTCGCGCAGGGCGCCCTGGATGTCGCCGGCGCGCGCGCCGAGCGGTTCGCCGACGTGGCCGAGCGCCGCCACGCGCCGCGCGTCGACGATGCCGTCGGTGAACGCGAGCGGGGCCAGACCGGCGCTCTCCAGCGCCGCGCAGAGCTCGGCCGACACCGTCGCGAGGCCCTCCCGCACGCACGCGAGCATCGCCGCGTCCGTCACGCGCCGGCCGCCCTCGAAGCGCGGCTCGATGCCGCGCTCGCGCGCGAGCGCGCTGATCTGCGCGCCGCCGCCGTGGACGACGCACACGCGCGCCTCGCGCGCCATGCGCGCGACGACCGGGACCGATGCGAGCGCGGCATTGCCGCCCAGCTTGACGACCGCCGTGCGCGTCATGTCGTGTACTCCGCGTTGAACGCCACGTACTCGGGCGAGAGCGACGACGCGTACAGCTCGGCGCGCCCGTCGCCCGCCGCCAGGTCGATCCGGATCGCGACCTCGCTCGCGGACAGCTCGTCGCGCGCGTGCGTGCGGGCGCCGGCCACCTCGATGCCGCCGGCGACCAGCTGCGCCGCGCCGACCCAGACGGCGACGCGCTCGGGGTCGAGCGCGACGCCGCAGGTGCCCGCGCGCGCGAGCATCCGGCCCCAGTTGGGATCGGCGCCGTGGAGCGCGCAGCGCACGAGGATGTCCTCGCCGATCGCGCGCACGGCGGTGCGCGCCTCGGCGTCGTCGGCCGCGCCGGTGACCGTGTAGTGGGCGAAGCGCGAGGCGCCCTCGCCGTCGGCGACCATCTGGCGGGCGACGTCGAGCAGCGCGCCCGTGAGGGCGGCTCCGAGCCTGCCGACGTCGGCGCCGCTCGCCGTCACGCCGCTCGCGCCGCTCGCGAGCACGACGAGCGTGTCGTTCGTGGACTCCGAGCCGTCGACCGAGACGAGGTTGAGCGACGCGGCCGCCGCCTTGCGCAGCAGCTCGGCCAGAAGCCCGCCATCGATGGCCGCATCGGTCGTGGCGACCACGATCGTGGTCGCCACGTCGGGCCGGATCATGCCCGCGCCCTTGCCCATGACGCCGATCCGCACCTCGCCGCCGCTCAGCGCGCAGGTCGCGGTGCTCGTCTTGGCCCATGCGTCCGTCGTGCGGATCGCGTCGGCGGCCGCGGGGCCGCCGCTCTCGGAGAGCTCGGCCGCGGCGCGTGCGATGCCCTGCTCGACGCGCTCGATCGGCAGGAGCTTGCCGATCACGCCCGTCGAGCCCACGACGACCTCTTCGGGCGCGATCCCGACCTCCTGCGCCGTCGCCGCCGCCATCGCGCGCGCGTCGTCCATGCCCTGCGCGCCGGTGCAGGCGTTGGCGTTGCCGGAGTTGACGACGACGGCGCGAGCCCGCCCGTCGGCCAGGTGCTCGCGCGAGAGCAGGACGGGGGCGGCGGCCAGGCGGCTGCGCGTGAACGCCCCCGCGGCCGTCGCCGGGGTGTCGCACACCACGAGCGCGAGGTCGGGGGCGCCCGAGTCCTTGATGCCGCAGGTCACGCCGGCGGCGCGAAACCCGCGCGGGAAGCAGACGCCCTCGCCCACGCTCACACGCCCAGCCCGAGCGCCGTCAGGCCCGCGCCCTCCGCGAGCCCGAGCACGAGGTTGGCGTTCTGGATGGCCTGGCCGGCGGCGCCCTTGACGAGGTTGTCGAGCGCGGCGGCGCAGATCGCCGTCTGCGTGCGCCCGTCGATCCACACGGCGACGTGGCACGCGTTGGAGCCGTGCAGCCGGCCCGGGTGGATGCGCTGCTCGACCGACACGAACGGCTCCGCGTCGTAGCGCGCGTGGAAGAGCGCGTCGGCGTCGGCCTGCGCGAGCGGCCGGCGCAGCCGCGCATAGCACGTCACCTCGAGCCCGCGCGAGTGGGGGGCGAGATGCGGCGTGAAGGTGACCGGCACGTCCTCGCCCGCGAGGCGGGCGAGCGAGCGCTCGATCTCGGCGATGTGGCGATGGCCGGTCGGCGCGTACGGCTGCACGCCGCCCTCGACCTCGCTCACGTGGGTGCGCTCGCTCGGCTCGCGTCCCGCTCCCGAGACGCCGGACTTGCCGTCGATCGCGACGGGGGCGTCGAGCAGGCCCGCCTCGGCGAGCGGCGCCAGCGCGAGCGTGGCCGCGGTCGCGTAGCACCCCGGGTTGGCGATCTGGCGCGAGTCGAGGACGTCCTGGCGGAACAGCTCGGTCAGCCCGTAGGCCCAGGCGGGATCGAGGCGGAAGTCGGAGCCGAGATCGACGACGGGCGTGCCGGCTTCCGCGACGGCCTCGCCGAACGCGCGGCTCGAGCCGTGGGGCAGGCAGAGGAAGGCGACGTCGCAGCGCGCGAGCTCGCCGGGCGCGAGCGCGTCGAAGCCGTCCGAGCGGGCCTGCGCCGTGCGCAGCGAGAGCTGCGGGTGGCCCGCGATCAGGCGTGCCAGCTCGCGGCCGGCATAGCCGGAGGCGCCCGCAATGCCCGCGCTCAGTGCGCGCACGGACGCGCCGCCGTGCGGGATCTGTGTCGCCGGGGAGGCCATCGCTGCATGATTATACAGACCGACTGCAAGTTCATGCAGCGCCGAGCAGGGCGAGACACGGCTCGAGGCCATGCACCTCGATGCCGTCGAAATGGTCGCGCTGCCAGGCCTCGCGTGTCAGGCGGAAGCGCAGGTGCCGCGTCGGCTCGCCCCGCCGCGCCAGCAGCTGCTCGCCGTCGCGCGCGTAGCCGAGTCGCAGCGAGACGCGCTGCGAGGCGTCGTTGTCGACCCAGGCCGAGGTCTGCGCCTCGAGCGCGCCGAGCCCGGCGAACGCGAGCTGCAGGACCGCGGCGCGCATCTCCACGCCGAGCCCCTGGCCCTGTGCCGAGGCGGTCAGCCACGACCCGGTGGAGACGCTGCGGGCGCCGGCGAAGTCCTCGGCCGCGAGCTCCTGGTTGCCGACCACCCGCCCATTCGCGATGACGGCGAACGGCAGCGACCAGCTCGCGGCCGTGAGCGTCCCGCGCGCCGTCCAGTGATGCGCGAGGAAGCGCCCGAGCGCGCCGGGCTCCTGCAGCCCGTCGGTCCACGGCACGCCGAACGGCATCTCGTCGACGGGATGGATCCCCGCGCGCGCCGCGTCGAAGAGCTCGGCGAGATCCTCGTCGTCCGGCATCCGCAGCTCGAGCCGGGGCGTGGTGATGTGCAGGCCGAAGAGCGGCCAGGGGTGGCTGTCTCGATACCGGCCCGGCATCGAGAGAGCCTACACTCGCCGCGATGGCCGAGGACTGGTTCGAGGTCAACCGCGAGCTGTGGGACGAGCGCGTGCCGATCCACGTCGCCAGCGACCTCTACGACGTGGAGGCCTTCGTGGCCGGGCGCTCGTCGCTGCGCCCGTTCGAGCTGGCCGAGCTGCCCGACGTGCGCGGCCGCACGCTCGTGCATCCGCAGTGCCATTTCGGCGAGGACACGCTCTCGTGGGCGCGGCTCGGCGCGCACGTGACCGGCCTCGACTTCTCCGCGCCGGCCGTGGCGGCGGCGCGCGAGCTCGCGGCGCGCTGCGGCCTCGCGGGCGAGTTCGTCGAGGCGAACGTCTACGACGCCTCGGAGGCGCTCGGCGACCGGCGCTTCGACATCGTCTACACCGGCCTCGGCGCGCTCAACTGGCTGCCCGACATCGAGCGCTGGGCGCGCGTGATGGCGTCGCTGACCGCTCCCGGCGGGTGCCTGTACCTGGCCGAGTTCCATCCGTTCACGCACGTCTTCGGCGACGACGACTTCGCGATCGAGTACCCGTACTTCCACGACCCGGCGCGTCCGTTCGAGTTCCCGAACACGGGTGACTACGCGAATCCGGGGGCGCCGACGGTGCACAACCGCGCCTTCGAGTGGAACCACGGGCTCGGCTCCGTCGTGAGCGCGATCATCGCCGCCGGCTTCGAGCTCGAGTTCCTGCACGAGCACGACACCACGCTGTTCGCCCGCTGGCCGTTCCTCGTCGGTGAGCGGGGATCGTTCCGGCTGCCGGACGGGATGCCGTCGCTGCCGCTGATCTACTCGCTGCGCGCGCTGCGCCGGTAGGCCCTCGCCGGAGGCGCGAGCGCCGCGAGCGCGCGGTCGGCGTCGGCGGCGTCGTTGTAGAGGTGGAAGGAGAGCCGCACCGCACCGGCGCGCATGCTCGCGCGGATGCCGGCCGCCGCAAGCCGCTCGGCGGCGTGCTCGCCCGTGACGCACACGATCGCCGAGTCTCCCGGCGGCATCCCGAGCCCTTCGCGCACGCGATTCGCGAGCCCCACGTCGTGGCTCCGGATCGCCTCGATGCCGACCTGCTCGAGCAGTGCGAGCGCGGGCGCCGCGCCCACCCAGCAGAGCCAGGCAGGCGACACGTCGAGCCTCCGCGCGTCCGGGGCGAGCCGCAGCGGGCTCCCGTAGATCGACGTCCAGATGTCGTCGCCGGCGTACCAGCCTGCGGCGCTCGGCCGCACGCCGGCGAGGCGCTCGCGCCGCACCGTCATGAACGCGGCGCCGCGCGGGCACAGGAGCCACTTGTAGGCCGCGCAGACGACGAAGTCGAAGCGGGCGGCGTCGATCGGGAGCCATCCGCACGCCTGTGTCGCATCGACGAGCGTCTGCGCTCCGCAGGCGGCGGCGGCACGCTCGATCGCGTCGAGGTCGGCGATCTCGCCCGTCGCCGACTGCACCGCGCTGACCGTCACGAGGGTCGTGTCGGCGTCGATCGCGCCGGCGAGGTCGGCGAGCGGGACGAGCGTCACCTCGACACCGCGGTCCGCCTGCGCCATGAACGGGAACAGCGCGGACGTGAAGTCCCCTTCCACCGCGACGACGCGCGCGCCGTCGGGCAGCGCCGCCGCGACGAGCCCGACGAGCACCGAGGCCTGGCTGCCGACGCAGACGTCGTCGGCCGAGACCCCGGCGAGGCGCGCGAACGAGGCGCGCGACGCGGTGACGAGCGCGTCGTACTCCTGGGGCTTGGCGCGGCCGGCCCGCCACGCCGTCATCGCAGCCTGCATCGCGTCCCAGGTCTCGTCGCACGGTGCGCCGATCGACGCGCTGTCGAGGTACCCGGGCTCGACCGCGAACCGCCCCTGCGCCTGCTCGATCGAGATGCTCATGCGCCGGGAGTCTAGGCAGGTGCCGGGGCGATCGGCCGCTCCACCCAGCGTCCCGTGCGGTTGGACCGTACGGCCCATTGATTCGCATCGGTAGATATCACAGGCTTTCGGGCGTGAGCGGGCGACGGCCGGGCACGGGGCTCCGGCGCGAACGGAAGGCGGGAGCGAGGATGCGCAAGGCGATTGCACGCGGGGCGCGGCGGCGAGGGCTTGCGCTGGCTCTGTCCTGTTCGGCGCTGGTCATTGCAGGCTTCGCGGCGGTCGCGCCCGCCGCGTCGTTGACGTGGGTGTTCTCGGAGGGCTTCGAGAGCGGGGGCATGCCGGGGTGGTACGAGATGGTCGCGCACTCCGGGGTGCACTCCGGCGCGCAGCCCTCCCAGGTGCGCACCGAGCAGTCGATCGTCCACTCCGGCTCCTGGGCGTGGCGCGACATCGGCCCCGGCGGAGTGCGCTTCTACGCCTACCACCCGCTGCCGGCGATCTACGGCGAGGTGACGGTCAAGGCCTGGGTCTACGTTGCGAGCCACACGTCCTCGGCCAAGCTGTTCGCCGTGCGGCGGCACTACGGGCACTCGCTCGAGGTCTACGTCGACCAGCGCAACCGGGTCTCGGTGCGCAACAACATCGCGAAGGTCACGACCTACGGCAAGACGACGATGGCGAGCGGTGGCTGGCACCGCGTGGAGCTGCACGCGGCGATCGGCGCGGGCGACGGAAGCTTCGAGGTGTCGGTCGACGGCGCCGCCGTCCCGGGTCTCAGCCTCACGGGGCAGAACCTGGGCGTCTGGGGGTTCGACGAGCTCCGCCTGGGCGACATCGCGCAGGCGCCCACGTTCGACATCGTCGTCGACGACGTCAAGGTGCGCGGCGCGGAGCCGCTGACGGGCGTCTAGGCGGCCTGCCGGATCAGCGCCTTCCGCGACCGAAATGATGCGCGCCCGGCGCGCTCGCGCGCAGCCGTGTCACATCGTCGCCGGCCGCGAGTGGCAATTCCTCGAATGTCTGCGAGCTCCCGACCGGCTGGAGCGCCGTTGGCAACACGCGCCGAGAGGGCGTGCCCAGCGGCATCAGGCGCTCGACGATCACGTTGATGTTGCGCTCGCGCCGCTCGAGCCTGCCGTGCGCCTCGAGGAGCGGCTCGGTGCGCGCGAGCAGGCGATGCTTCTCGTAGACATCGCTGAAGAGCACGAGATTGACAAGTCCGTGCTCGTCTTCCAGCAGCAGGAAGACGACGCCCTTGGCCGAGGCAGGGCGCTGGCGCGCGACCGTCAATCCGGCGATGCCGATCGGGGTGCCGCTCTCGATGTGCTCGAGCGCCGCAGTCGTGACGAATCCGCGCGCGGTCAAGCCTGCTCGTAATTGCGCGAGCGGGTGGTCGCGCACCGAGAGGCCGGTGGTCTCGTAGTCGGCGACGAGGTCGTCCCAGGCGCCGGGCAGCGGGAGCGCCGGCGTGGTGCCGAGCTCGAGATCGAGCGCGAGCTGCTTGCCGCCGCGCGTCGACTCCGGGCGCGCGATCAGCCCGGCGCGCCAGAGCAGCTCGCGCCGCGGGCCGAAGGCGTCGCAGGCGCCGGCGGTGATGACCCGTTCGCACTCGGGCAGCGAGAGCCCGGCGCGGCGCACGAGGTCGGCCACGTCGCCGTACGGGCCATCCTGCTCGCGCGCCTCGACGAGAGCGAGCGCCGCCGGCCCGCCGAGGCCGCGCACGTAGCCGAGGCCGATCCGCACCGCGCCCCCGGGCTCGATGCTGCAGGTCGCGAGCGAGGCGTTGACGTCGGCGCCGCGCACCTCGACCCCCCGGCGCTGGGCGTCGCGGACGAGCGAGGCGGCCGGGTAGAAGCCCATCGGCTGCTCGTTCAGCAGCGCGCACAGGAACTCGGCGGGGTAGTGGCGGCGCAGCCAGGCGCTCTGGTAGGCGAGCAGCCCGAAGGCCGCGGCGTGCGCCTTGGGAAAGCCGAACTCGGAGAACGCCACGATCTTCTCGAACACGCGCCGCGCCGTCGGCTCGTCGACGCCGCGGCCGCGCGCGCCGTCGCGGAAGGCGTGCCAGTGCGCCACCATCGCCTCGCGCGAGCGCCGCCGGCTCATCGCGCGGCGCAGGCTCTCGGCCTGGCCCTGCGAGAAGCCCGCGAGCGCCACGGCCACGTCCAGCACCTGATCCTGGTAGACGATCACGCCGAGCGTGTCGGCGAGCGCCTCGGCCAGCAGCGGGTGATCGTGGGGCACGCGATAGGACGGGTCCTTCCGCACCGCCTCGCGGCGCTCGAGGTAGGGGTGCACGGCGCCGCCCTGGATCGGCCCCGGCCGCACGAGCGCGACCTCGACCGTGAGGTCCTCGAGGTTCTCGGGCCGCGTGCGCAGCAGCATCTGCATCTGGGCGCGCGACTCGATCTGGAAGACGCCGACGGTGTCGGCGGCCTGGATCTCGGCATACGTGCCGGGATCGTCGAGCGGGGCGCGCGAGAGGTCGATCGTCTCGCCGCGCGCGCGGGCGATGAGGTCGATGCATCCCTCGACGGCGCTCAGCATGCCGAGACCGAGCAGGTCGATCTTGAGGAAGCCCGCGTCGGCGCACGAGTCCTTGTCCCACTGGCAGATCTGGCGGCCCTCCATGGCGGCCGGCACGAGCGGCACGAGGTCGGCCAGCGGGCCGGTCGAGACGATCATCCCGCCGGGGTGCTGCGAGAGGTGGCGCGGCAGCCCGGCGATCTCGCCGCAGAGGTGCGCGAGCGCGCGGAAGCGGCGGTCGTGGGAGCGCTCGCTCCCGAGCTCCTCGCCCACGCGCTCGGCGCGCCAGCCGTCGGATCCCCGTGCCAGCCGGTCGAGGTCGGGCGGCGGCAGGCCGAGCGCCTTGCCGAGCTCGCGGATCGCGCTGCGCGAGCGGTAGGTCGAGAACGCGGCGATGAGCGCGCTGCGCTCGCGGCCGAAGCGGTCGTGCACCGCCAGGATCAGCTTCTCGCGGATGTCGCGCGGGAAGTCGAGGTCGATGTCCGGCACCGAGGCCAGCTCGCGGTTGAGGAAGCGCCCGAGCGAGAGCCGCGCCGCCACGGGATCGACGTGCGAGAGGCCCGTCAGGTAGCAGACGATCGAGCCCACCGAGGAGCCGCGCCCGCGGCCCGGCGGCAGCGCCATGCGCGCCGAGTGCGGCCCGCGCACCGCGATCGCGATCTCGCGCGCGATCTCGAGGATCTCGCGGTGCAGCAGGAAGAAGCCCGAGAGGCCGTGGTGGCGGATCAGCGCCAGCTCCTCGTCGAGCCGCGCCCGCGCCTCGCCGCGGTGCGCGAGGCCGCGGTAGCGCCGCTCCAGCTCGAGCGCGCAGATCTGGGCCAGCTCGGCGTCGGCCACCGTGTCGTCGGCCGCCGGATAGCGGTAGCCGAGGTCCTGCGTGAGGTCGAAGCGCAGGCGGTCGGCCAGCTCGGCCGTCTCGCGGGTCGCCTCGGGCAGGTCGCCGAACAGGAGCGCCATCTCGCGCGGGCTCTTGAGCACGTGCTCGCGGTTGCCGCGCCGCTCGGCCTCGCAGGCCTCGAGCGGCAGGTGCGAGCGGATGGCGACGAGCGCATCCTGCAGCGCGCCCCTGCGGCGGTCGTGCACGTGCACGTCGTTGGTGGCGACCGTCCGCAGGCCGAAGAGGCGCGCGCTCTCGAGCAGGCGGCGGTTGCGGGCGCGGTCGCCGCGCCACAGGGGCCGTTGCAGCTCGACGCGCAGGCCGGCCCGGCCGAACGCCTCGTAGAGCACCCGGCAGCGCTCCAGCGCGACGCGCTCGTCGGGATGCACGAGCGCGCCCTGGCGCGCGCAGCCCGTCAGGCAGACGAGCCCCTCGGCGCGCTCGCACAGCGCGGCCAGCGGAGTGCGGGGGACGAGGCGGTCGGCCGCATGGGCGGCCGTCAGCAGCTGCGAGAGGTTGGTGTAGCCCGTGCGCGTCTCGACGAGCAGCGTCACGTGGAAGTCGCCGTGCCCGTCGGCGACGGTCAGCTCGCAGCCGGTGATCGGCCGCACGCCGAGCGCCCGGGCCGCGTGCGCGAACTCGAGCGCGCCGCAGAGGTTGTCGTGATCGGTCAGCGCGAGCGCGCCGTGGCCCTGCTCGTGCGCCTGCGCCGCCAGCTCCTCGGGCCGCGACGCGCCGTCGAGGAAGGAGTAGGCCGAATGGCAGTGGAGCTCGGCGTAGGCGACCGTCGTCATGGGGTCCGACACGGTAGGCGAACGTATGTTCGATTGCAAGGGCTTCCTGGGAGGCCCATCGCCCCGCGTTCGACGCAGAGGACTGACGACCGGGCCATTGCCTCGGCCGGGTCGTCTACGGTCGAGGCGTGGCGGTCGCAACGCGTGTTCCCAGGGCCGGCTCGGCGCGCACGGCGGACGCCATGCTGCTCACGGTCGTCCTGCTCTGGTCGGGCAACTTCACGGCCATGCGCTACGCCGTCGGCAGCTTCCACCCGCTCGCGTTCTCGGCCGTGCGCTTCGGGATCGGCGCCGTGCTGTACGCGCTCGTCGTGTGGTGGCGGGAGCGCTCGCTGCGCATCGCCCGCCGCGACCTCGGCACCATCCTCCTGCTCGCGGTGGTGGGCATCTTCGCGAACCAGGTCGCGGTCATCTACGCCGTCCAGAAGGCGGGCGCCGCCAACGTCGGCATGCTCATGGCGAGCGCGCCGATCATCGCCGCGCTGCTCGCGCGCCGGCTCGGGCACGAGCGCATCGGCGCGCGCCACGTCGCGGGCATCGCCGTCGCGGCCACGGGCGCCCTGCTCGTGCTCTACGGCGGCGGAGGGGTCGGCGGCGCGCCGCTGATCGGCTGGCTGCTCGGCCTCGCCACCGCGGCGACCTGGGCCGCGTACTCCGTGCTGCTGCGCCCGCTGATGGCGCGCTACAGCGCCGAGCGGCTGTCGGCCGCCGTGCTGCTGACGGGCTCGGCCATGATCATCCCGGTCTCGCTGCCGCAGCTCGCCGGCCAGGACTGGAGCGCGCCCTCGCAGAACGCCTGGCTCGCGCTCGCCTACAGCCTCGTGTTCTCGCTGCTCGTCACGAACGTCCTCTGGTTCGACGGCATCCACCGCGTCGGCGCCGCGCGCGCCACGGTGTTCCTCTATCTCGAGCCGTTCTGCGTGGCGCTGATCGCCATGGCGATCCTCGGCGAGCACGTCTCGCCGGCCGAGTGGGTCGGCGGCGTCGTCATCCTCGCGGGCGTGCTCGTCGCCCGGCGCGGCGAGCCCGCGTAGGCGACGCGTGGCGGTGCCAGCCGCCGCCGGCGAGATCCTCGAACACGACGGCGAGCCCGCCGTCGGCGAGCACGAGCTCGGCGTAGGCGCGGCGCACCGGCGCGTCGGTCCACCAGCCCTCCTCGACGACCCAGCGCTCGCGCACCTGCTCGACCGGCCGGTCGTCGAGGCGCAGCGGGATGCCGTCGGGGCCGGTCTCGACCCGTGCGGGCTGCACCAGCGAGAGGCGGCGCAGCGTCGGGGTGGGGGAGCCCGCGCCCGTGCTCATGCGACCGGGGTGCAGAGCTCGACCAGCACGCCGTTGGGGTCGCGCACGTACGAGACGGTCTGGCCCCACGGCTTCTGCTTCGGGCCGGCCAGCTCGCGCGCGCCGGCCTCGAGCGCCCGGGCGTGCGCGGCCGGCACGTCGCCGGCCACGAGCGCGATCTCGAGCGCGGCGGGCGGTCCGGCCGGATCGTGCGCGACGAAGCCGCCGGGCAGGTTCGCCTTCCCCATCGCATGCGACGCGAACGAGAGCGTCGTGGCGCCCGTGTCGAGCTCGCCGTAGCTGCCGTCCTCGGCCACGAAGCGCCGGCTGAGGCCGAAGGCCCGCTCCCACCACTCGATCGTCGCGTCGACATCGGCCACGTACGCGATCACATAGCCCAGCTTCATCGCCAGCCTCCTGGTATCTCGACCTCGACTTGAGGATTACTGTTCATCGGGTGCCAGTGCATAGCGCCGCTCGGGCAGCCTGCTGTCGGGCGCGACTTCCACCACGCGCAGCGCGGCATCCCGGCCGACCGCGGCGCGCACCTGCCGCACGGCCTCGGCCCGCCGCTCGCGCCGCTCCTCGCCCTCGGCGCGCAGCAGGCTGCCCTGGCGGTGCGCGTCGGTGAGCGCTGCGAGCTCGATCGCGATCTGGTCGACCGGCGTGCCGAGCGCGATCAGCCGGGGCGTCGCGACCATCTCGAGCAGCTTGCGGTCGGAGCTCGGCTCGCGCAACGGCACGTGCTCCTCCCACGACCCGCCCCCCGCCAGGCGCGCGCCGACGCGCAGCGAGCGCGGCGCGCGGCCGCCCCGCTCGGGCCGCGCGAGCAGCCGGTCGAGCAGCAGCCGCACGGCGTGCGCCATCGCCTGCTCGGTCGCGATCGGCTCGCCCAGGGCGAGCATCTCGCGCAGTGCGGGTGCCACTGCGCGGGGCTCGATCCGCTCGGAGTCGTGCCCCGCCGCGAGCAGCCAGGCACGCTCGCCCTCGTAGCCGAAGCGATCGCGCACGACCGTGCCCGGCAGGGCGGCGAGATCGCGCAGGCGGCGGATGCCGAGTCCCTCCAGCACGGTCAGCAGGTCGTGGTCGATGCCGGCGGTTCCGGTGTCGGGCCCGAGCGCTGCGACCGGGAGGTCGGCCAGGAAGGCGGTCGCCTGCGCGGAGGGGATGACGAGGGGCTTCCCCGGCCGCGCCCGGCGCGCCGCATGCGTCGTCAGGAACCGCCCGGGTGCGGCGCCCAGGCGGGGGCGCAGGCCCGTCTCGCGCGCGGCGGCCTCGGCGCTCGCGGCCAGCACGCCGTCGAGCCCTGCCCAGAGCCGCTCGAGCGGGCGGGCATCGAGCAGCGCGAGCCCGTCGGCGACCGGCTCGACGGCCGCGCCGATGCTCTCCAGCGCGATGTACAGCCGATCGGCCCGCAGGCGCACCGCGAGCGGGTCGGGGGGAACGAGCCGCAGGGCCGGGCAGAGGGCGTGGGCCTGGGCCGTGCGCATGCCCGGCCGCACGCCGGCCGCGGCCGCGGCGGGGCTCACCTCGCCGATGGGACCGGCGCCGCCGTCGAGCGGGGCGAGCGCCAGCGGCGCGCTCCCCATCGGCACCCCGTGCTCGTGTGCGGCGACCGCCAGATCGAACCGGGGTATGTGTACGCCGACCAGCATTAGGCGATGCTAGGCGAACATATGTTCGATTGCAAACGGGCGCGCCGCTGCCGATGCAGGTGGTGTGCCGCAAGCGCTCTCCCTCCGCCTGCTCGTCGCAGCGCTCGTCGCAGTCGCGGCCGTGATCGTCACGGCCGGGCCGCTGCGCAGCCAGCTGGCCGGTCAGGGCGTGGGCGGCGGACACGCGCTCGTCGTCCCCGGGCCGTTCGCCCCGGCGCACGCCCTGCAGCCGCTCGCGCCGAGCCTGCCCGACGGCGGCCCCAACGGAGCCGCGATCTGGGTGCACGGCAATCGCTCGCCCGCAGCGGCCGTGGCGCTCCTGCGCGCGGCCGGCATCCCGTCGCGGGTCGTGCGGCACTTCGGCGACGCGCAGAGCCACCCGCTCGTCCTCAGCTGGCCGGCGACGAGCCTCGGGCCCAAGCTGCGCGCCCGCGTGCTGGCCTACGCCCGCCACGGCGGCACGTTCATCGCGGTCGCCCCGACCAGGGCGGTGCGCGCGGGGATCGGCGCCGTGCGCATCGCATTCTTCGCCCGCCTCGTCCAGGTGCCGGAGCGCGGAATCGAGAGCGGCGGGCACCTGCGCGACAGCCAGATCGCCGCCCTGCGGCGCTTCTGGGCGGCGACGCCCGGCGGATTCCGCCTCGGCGACGCGCCCGGCGGGGCGCGCTCGGCGCTCGTGCTGCTGCACGACGTGCGCGGTGTCCAGGCACTGCGCGCCGCGGGAGCGCTCGTGCGGCGCGAGCACCGGACCGGCGTGCACGCGACCTACGTGCTGCAGACGCGCTATCTCGCCGACGCCCGTGGGGGGCGGCTCCTCGGGCCCGCGCTCGCGCGGCTCGTGCGGCAGGTGCGCTCGGCATCCGGCGCCGTGGCCGCGGGCGGTGTCGCGGGCGGCCCCCTGGCGGCGGTTCCGCGCGGCAGCGCGAGCGAGATGTATCCGACCTACGCCGCCGCGTTCGCTTCGGCCACGGAGGTCGACGGCGAGACGCTGAGCGGCGAGCTGCGCGTGTCGCGCTACGTGCTCGACTCGCTCGGCGCGGGCGACGTGCAGGCCTTCCGGGGCGTCTCCGGAACCACCCCCCGTGGCTTCGCGGCCGTCGCCGAGGAGACGGGCATCGACATCGACGCGACGCTCTCGGTGGATGCCGCGGGCGGCGCGTTCCCGTTCTGGCAGACGCAGGCCGACGGCCTCGAACGACGCCTCCTGCGCTTTCCCGTCGCCGTCGACGATGTGCCGGGCGAGGGGCCGGCGGCGGCCCTCGCCGCCGCGTTCGTCGCGCTGCGCCGCAACCGCGTCAGCGGCGCGCCCACGCTCGTCGAGCTGACCCCCGACCGCCACGGCTGCGCGGCGGCGGTCGAGCGCGCGCTGCTCGCCGACACGCCGCCGGACGTCTGGCGCGGCACGCTCACGCGCCTCGCCGCGTTCTGGGATCAGCGCGCGGGCGTCGCCCTGGACGCACGGCCGCTCGGGGCCGGCCGCGGCTGGCTCGTGCGCCTCGGCAGCGAGGGCCGGGCGAGCGGCCAGACGCTCGTCGCGCCCTTCCCCGTGGCCCGTGCGACCGGGGCGGACGGCCGCTCGCTCGAGGTGCGTCGGCGGGAATCGCGTGGTGCTCCCGGTGCTGCGTGGCGAGACGGCTGTCGTCATCGTCCCCGCGCGCGCGAAGGTCAACCGGTCGGGGGATCCCGCTTCGCTCGCCTTCCGCCAAGCTGCGACTCGGCTCCCGCGGCAGCTCACGCGCCTCTCAAGCTCCGCAAACGTCTGTCGATAGGAAGCCTCGAGCGAGGGACGCACCATCGCAGACGAGAATCATGACCTCAACCTCCAGCACCGCCTCGACCAGGCCACCAAGCCGGGCGCTGGGCGAAGCCTGCGCGGAGCACTGGGGCGCGTCCAGGAAGACGCGATCGAGCAACGCATCCAGGAGGAGCGGCAGCGCATCCTCGTGGAGCTGCAGCTGCAGTTCGACGAGCGCCTGAAGGTACTGGAGGAACGCGAGCGCGCCGTCGCCGGGCGCGAGGACGCCGATGGCCGCGAGGGGCTCGCCGAGCAGGCCGCGACCACGGTGCAGCTGCGCGACGCCGTCGACCGCCAGGACCGGCGGATCGAGGAGCTGGAGCGCAACGTCGAGAGCGAGCGCTACCGGCGCGAGGTCGCCGAGGCCGTGCTCGAGGATCCGACGCTCATGCACAACCTCGCGGTCGAGATCGAGCGCCTGCAGTCGGCGCTCTCCGATCGCGAGCGCGAGCTCGAGGAGATCGCGGCGCGCGGCGAGGCCGGCGCGAACGGCGATGCACCCGCGGCGCCCGCCGCCGATGCGGAGCAGCTGAACGAGCTCGAGGGCAAGATCGCGGTCTACGAGATCGAGCTGCTCGAGCTGCGCGCCCGGCTCGAGGACGTCGTCGACCGCGAGTTCGCCGATCTGCGCGAGGGCGAGCTGAAGCAGGAGATCGAGCGGCTCGCGGCGGCGCAGGCGGAGGGCGAGCAGGCGGCGGGGCGGGCGAGCGAGCTCGCGGCGCGCGTCGCCTCGCTCGAGGCCGAGCTCGCGACGCGCGAGAGCGCGGCGTCCAGCGACGAGGAGCGCGACGAGCGCGAGCAGGAGCTGCGCGAGGAGCTCGCGCAGGTGCGCGCACAGGCCGCCGCAGCGGCCGAGGCCACCGCGCGCAGCGAGGAGCTGGAGTCGCTGGCCGAGCACCGCGAGGCCGTGGCGCGCGCGGCCGAGGACGAGCTTGCGACCGTACGCGTGGAGCTCGCGGCGCTGCGCGAGCAGGTCGAGTCCGGCGCTGACGCGGCCGAGCGGCTGGACGCGGCCGAGAAGCAGCGCGACGAGGCACGCGCGCTCCTGGAGGAGCTCGAGGGCGAGCTGGCCGGGGTGCGCTCCCGCGCCGCCGCCGCCGACGCCGCCGAGGAGCGCATCGCCGAGCTGGACAGGCGCGTCGCGGCACAGACCGAGATGGCCATCGCCGCGGCCGGCGAGCTCGCGCTTGCGCACGAGCAGGCCGAGACCGCGGAGAAGGCCCTGCAGGAGCACGAGGCGGTGGCCTCGTCGATCAGCGGCGACCTCGCCAATGCGCGCGAGCAGGCGGACGCGGCGCGTGCGCTCGTCGGCTCGCTCGAGGGCGACCTCGCGGCGGTTCGCGACGAGCTCGCGCAGCTGGCCGGGCGCGCGGCGGCGGCCGAGGACGCCGAGCGCCGCATCGCCGAGCTCGAGGGCAGGATCGCCGAGGAATCCGAGCAGTCCGCAGCGGTCGCAGCCGAGCTCGCGCAGGCGCGCGAGCGGGCCGAGGTCGCCGAGGCGCAGCTCGAGGAGCACGCCGCTGCCGCTTCGTCGATCTCCGGCGATCTCGCCGAGGCGCGCGAGCAGGCGGATGCGGCGCGTGCGCTCGTCGGCTCGCTCGAGGGCGACCTCGCAGCGGCCCGCGACGAGCAGGCCAAGCTGGCCGAGCGGGCTGCGGCGGCCGAGGAGGCCGAGGCGCGTATCGCAGAGCTCGAGGGGCGGATCGCAGATCAGGCCGAGCAGTCCGCCGCGCTCGCCGCGGAGCTCGCGCAGGCGCACGAGAAGGTCGAGGCGGCGGAGACGCAGCTCGAGGAGCGCGACGCGGCGGCGGCGTCGACCACGACCGATCTCGCGAAGGCCCGCGAGCGCGCCGATGCGGCACGTGCCCTCGCCGACTCGCTCGAGGGCGAGCTCGCGACGGCACGCAGCGAGCTGGAGCAGCTGGCCGAGCGCGCGGCCGCGCTCGATGCCGCCGAGGGTCGCATCGCCGAGCTCGACGGCCGGATCGTGGCCCAGGCCGAGATGGCCGTCGCCGCGGCCGAGGAGCTCGCCGCCGCGCGCGCGCGGGCCGAGCAGGCCGAGGTGCAGCGCCAGGAGCGCGATATCGCCGCCACGGCCGTGGCCGTGGATCTCGAGCAGGCGCGCGCGCAGGCGGATGCGGCGAGCGGGCGGGTCGAGGAGCTCGAGTCGGAGCTCGCGGCGGTGCGCAGCCGCGCGGAGCTCGCGGGCGAGGCCGAGCAGCGCGTGGCCGCGCTCGAGGCGCAGCTCGTCGAGCGCGACGCCGAGGTCTCGGCGCGCGCCGAGGCGCTGGCCGAGGCGCGCGACCGGCTCGACGCCGCCGAGGCGCAGCTGCACGAGCACGAGGCGTCCGCCTCGTCGATCGCGAACGACCTCGCGCAGGCGCGCGAGCGGGCGGATGCGGCGAGCGGGCGGGTCGAGGAGCTCGAGTCGGAGCTCGCGGCCGTGCGCGATCGCGCGGAGCTCGCGGGCGAGGCCGAGCAGCGCGTGGCCGCGCTCGAGGCGCAGCTCGCCGAGCGCAACGCGGTTGCCGCGGAGCACGCCGACGCTCTCGCCGAGGCGCGCGAGCAGGCCGCGGCGGCGCGCAGGCGGGCCGAGGAGCTCGAGTCGGAGCTCGCGGCGGTGCGCAGCCGCGCGGAGCTCGCGGGCGAGGCCGAGCAGCGCGTGGCCGCGCTCGAGGCGCAGCTCGTCGAGCGCGACGCCGAGGCCTCGGCACGCGCCGAGGCGCTGGCCGAGGCCCAGGACGAAGCGCACCGCCTGGAGCAGGAGGCGATCGAGCTGCGCAGCGTGAGCGAGGCGCTCGCGGCGGCGCGCGGCGAGCTCGAGCAGGCGCAGGGGCAGGTGCAGGCGCTGCGCTCGGAGCTCTCGGCCGCCCAGCAGCGGGCCGAGGCGGCCGCCGGCGCCTCCGAGCGCGCCGAGGAGCTCGAGCTGGAGCTGGCCGAGACGCGCACCACGCTCGCCGACGCGCGCGTCAAGATCGACGACGCCCGCGCCGAGCGCGCGCGGGTGCCCGAGCTCGAGGCCGAGCTCGCCGAGCGTGCGGAGGAGCTGGCGCGGGCGCGCGCCGAGCTCGCCGAGACGGCGCAGCTGGCAACGGAGGTCGAGCGCGCGCAGGCGGCCCTCCAGGAGCGCGACAGCGACCTCGATCGCCTCACGAGCGAGATCGCGGAGCGCGAGAGCGCGCTCGTCACGGCACAGGCGCAGCTCGCGAGCGCGCAGGCCCAGCTCGACGACACCGAGGCGCGCACCGGCGGTGCGCTCGCCGAGATCGCGCAGCTGCGGGCAGCGCTCGAGGAAGGCGGCGCCGAGCTCGAGCGGCTGCGGGGCGAGAGCGATGCCGCGCACGCCTCGCGCGCGGGCCTCGAGGCCCAGATCGCGGCGCTCGACGGCGAGCGCGCGCGCCTGCAGGCCGAGATCGACGGCGCCGCGCAGGAGAGCGAGCGCGTGCGCGGCGAGTTCGAGCAGGAGCTCGCGGCGGCGGCCGAGCAGGTGGCCGAGCTCGAGGCGCGCGACGACCGCACGGCGCTGCTGGAGCAGGCCGTCGCGGCGCGCGAGGCCGAGCTGGATCGCCGCCGCGAGGCCGAGCGCCTGCGCAGCGAGGCGTTCGATCGGCTGCAGGAGCAGCTGCGGCAGCGCGAGGTCGACCTGGAGACGGCGCGGGCGCGGGTGCGCGAGCGCGAGAGCTCCTACAGCGAGCTGCGCGCCGAGCTCGACGGCGCGCGCATCCAGGAGACGGACGCGCGTGCGCAGGTCGCCCGCCTGGAGGCCGCCTGCGCCGAGCTCGAGCGCACCGTCGCCGAGCTCGGCGAGCGCAGCGAGGCGGACAGCGAGAGCCGCGAGCAGGCGCTGCGCGAGCTCGAGGCGGCGCTGGCGGTGCGCGAGACCGAGCTCGCGGGCTCCGAGGCGGCTCTCGAGGCGTCGCGCGAGGCCACCCAGCGCCGCAGCGAGGAGCTGATTGCGCGCGAGGCGGCGCTCGAGGAGCTCTCGGCCCGCGAGGCCGAGATCGCACAGCGCGAGGCCGAGCTGGCCGAACGCGAGGCCGGCCGGCAGGCCGACCTGGCGCGCGAGGAGCTGGCGCTCGGCGAGCGCGCGGCCGCGCTCGTGAGCCGCGCCGAGGAGCTCGAGGGGCGCGACGCCGAGCTCGCCCGCCGCGAGCAGCGGCTGCGCGACGGGCGCTCCGCGCTCGAGGCGCTGCGCGTCGAGATCGAGCAGAGCCGCGAGGCGGCATCGGGGATCGAGGCCGAGCGGGCCGAGGTGGAGTCGCTCCAGGCCGACCTCGCCGTGCGCGCGGCCGAGCTCGCAGCGGCCGAGGCGAGCGTGCGCGAGCGCGCCGCGCAGGTGCGCGAGGACGAGGAGCGCGCGCGCGAGCTCGAGGGCCGCGAGGCCGAGCTGCGCCTGATGTCGGACTCCCTGCGCCGGCGCAGCGACGAGCTGGCCGAGGCCGAGGATCACCAGGCCGATCGCGAGCGCGCGCTCGAGCGCGACGTGCGCGAGCTCGACCGCAAGGTCACCGACCTCCGCCGCCGCGAGGAGCAGCTCGACGAGATCGAGGCCGATCTCGAGCGCGACCGCGAGCGCCGCGCCCGCCGCCGCCAGGAGCCCGTGAGCGAGCCGGTCGAGGACGATCGCGAGAGCGGCCGCGGCCGCCTCAGCGTCTTCGACCACCGCCAGGTCGAGCTCGACCGGCGCGAGCAGGAGGTGCGCCGCCTCGAGGAGCGCCTGGGCGGCCTGGAGCGCTCGCTCGCCCGCAAGGAGGCCGACCTCGGCGCCTTCGCCGACCTGCTCCAGCACTCGCTCGCACGGATCGAGGAAGCGGCTCCGGCCGACGGCACGGGCGACCCCTCGGAGCCCGACCCGACCCAGCGCCTGCGCTTCTGGACGCGCGATTCCTCCGCCGGTGGCGGAGGAGCGGCCTGACCGCGATCAAGTCTCGACCATGACTTGAGGTCGTGCACGAGATCGGGGTCAGACCCCGATCGTGCAGAGTCTCGACTTTGACTTTAGGTCGTGCACGATTGGGGTCTGACCCAATCGCACCAATCGTGCACGGTCGCAGCCGCTGTGCCCGGAATGGCCGGGCGCGGAGGTGCGCGGATCCGTAGGATTGCGGCGTGGACGGCGTGCACGACATGGGCGGCATGCACGGCTTCGGGGCGATCGTGCCCGACGGCGACGTGTTCCATGCCGACTGGGAGCCCCGGCTGTTCGCGCTCACGCGCGTCGCGCGCATGGCCGGGCTCACGTCCGGGCACACGCGCGCGGTGATCGAGTCGATGCCGCCGGCCGCCTACCTGGCCGCGTCGTACTACGAGCGCTGGCTGTGGGGGCTCGAGCGCCGGCTCGAGCTCGGCGGCGCGCTCGCCGCCGGCGACATCGAGGCCGCGATCCCGCGCGTCGAAGGCGGAGCGCTCCCCGAGCGCAGTGACCGGGAGCTCGCCGAGCGCGCCGTCGAGGTGCAGCGCGGAGGCGGGCCGATGCCGATGGCGTCCGCGCCGCGCTTCCGGCCCGGCGACCAGGTGCGCGTGCGCCGCATGCACCCGGCGGGTCACACGCGCTGCCCGCGCTACGTGCGCGGGGCGTCCGGCGTGATCGAGCGCGTGCACGGCGACGACCGGCTGGCCGACGCCGTCGCGCGCGGCGAGGACGGGCCGGTCGAGGCGGTGTACGCCGTGCGCTTCCGCTCCGATGACCTCTTCGGCCCGAGCGAGGAGCCGCCCTACCGCGTCCTCATCGATCTGTGGGAGTCGTACCTCGAGGAGCCCGGCTGATGCACGAGCACGACCACGACCACGACCATGGCCACCACGAGCGGCCCGCGTCGCAATCGGAGCTGCGCGCCCGCGCGCTCGAGGCGGTGCTCGTCGAGCGCGGGCTCGTCTCGACCGATGCGATCGACGCCGTCGTCGAGTACTACGAGCACGACGTCGGCCCGCAGAACGGCGCGCGCGTGATCGCGCGCGCGTGGAACGACCCCGAGTACCGCACCCGGCTGCTCGCCGACGGCAGCTCGGCGATCGCCGAGCTCGGCTACGGCGGCGTCGAGGGCGAGCACATGGTCGTCGTCGAGAACACCCCGGACGTGCACAACGTGATCGTGTGCACGCTCTGCTCGTGCTACCCGTGGCCCGTCCTCGGGCTGCCACCCACCTGGTACAAGAGCGAGGCCTACCGCGCCCGCCTCGTCGCCGAGCCGCGGCGCGTGCTGCGCGAGTTCGGGCTCGAGCTCGCTCCCGACGTCGACCTTCGCGTCTGGGACTCGAGCGCCGAGGTGCGCTACCTCGTGCTGCCCGAGCGGCCCGAGGGCACCGACGGCATGAGCGAGGAGCAGCTCGCCGGCCTGGTCTCGCGCGACGCGATGATCGGCGTGGCGCGCGTCGAGGCGCCGGCGTGAGCACCTCGCTCGCCGAGGTCGACGCGCAGCTCCGCGACACCGCGCCGCTGCCACGGGCCAACGGCGAGCTCGTCTTCGACGAGGTCTGGCACGGCCGCGCGCTCGGCATGGGGGTCGTCGTGCTCGAGCGGCTGGGGATGCCCTGGAGCGCCTTCCGCGAGCACCTCGTCGCGGCGATCGAGCGCCACGGGCACCCCCCGGGCGAGACGGCCGCCGAGGCCTACTACGTCGCGTTCCTGGACGCGATCGAGTCGCTGGTGGCGGCACAGGGCTGACCCGCCCGAGCGGCGCGCGGCCGTAGGGCGACCTGTGAGCATGCGCCGATGCTCGGGGTGCTGCTCGCGCTCTCCGCCTCCCTGATGTGGGGGTTCGCCGACTACCTCGGCGGCCTCCAGACGCGGACCCGGCAGGTCTTCGCGGTCGTGATCATCTCGCAGGCGTCCGGGTTCGTCGTGATCGCGGCCGTCGTGGCGGTTCGCGGCGTCGGCTGGCCGGGCGCTGCGGCGATGCTGCCGGCCGTCGTCGCGGGCATGCTCGGCGCAGCGTGCATCGTCGTCTTCTACCTCGCGCTCTCGTACGGGCCCGTCTCGATCGTTGCGCCGGTGCTCGCCTCGAGCGCCTCGATCCCGGTCGTCTACGGCCTGATCACGGGCGAGCGGCCGTCCGACCTGCAGCTCGCCGGCCTCGTGGCGACGCTCGCCGGCGTGATCCTCGTCTCGTGGACGGACGGCGGCGGTCATGCGCGCGGGCGCCGAGGCGTCGCGTTCGGCGTCCTCGCGGCCGTGCTGCTCGGCGTGCTGCTCGTGATCTTCTCCCACGCCTCCGCGCACGACGCGTACTGGGCGCCGCTCGTGCTGCGCGCCTCCTCGATGACGACCATCGCGACCGTCGTGCTCGTGCGGCGCGTGAGCGTGCGCGTCGATCGCCGCGCCCTCGTCGTGATCGCGGCGATCGGCACGCTGGACGTGCTCGCGAACCTGGCCTACTCGGTGTCGACGACGCTGCAGCTGCTGTCGATCACCGCGGTGCTCAGCTCGCTCTTCCCGGTGGTCACGGTCGCGCTCGCGCATCTGCACCTCGGCGAGCGCGTCACGCGCGTGCAGCGCAGCGGCTCGCTGCTGACGATGCTCGGCGTGCTGTGCGTGGCCGCCGGATAGGGGCCCCTCAGGCCGTGCGCGCCTCGTGCAGCATCCGCACGGTCGCGACCGTGTCGGCCTCGTCCGCCCGCTTGTCGCTGCGGTAGCGCAGCACGCGCGCGAAGCGCAGCGCCATGCCGCCGGGGTAGCGAGAGCTCGTCTGGATGCCGTCGAACGCGATCTCGACGACCAGCTCGGGATGCACGTAGACGGTGGCGGCGTCACGCCCCGACTCGAGCTCGAGCAGGCGGGCGGTCTGCCACTGCAGCAGCTCGTCCGTGAGGCCCTTGAACGTCTTGCCGAGCATCACCCAGCCGTTGCCGTCGCGCGCGCCGAGGTGGAGGTTCGAGAGCAGCCCCTGCCGCCGTCCGTGACCCCACTCGGCTGCGAGCACGACGAGGTCGAGCGTGTGCACGGGCTTGACCTTGAGCCAGCCGGCGCCGCGCCTCCCCGCCTCGTAGGTCGCTTCCTGCGACTTGACGACGACGCCCTCGTGCCCGCGCGCGAGCGCATCGTCGAGGAACGCCTGCGCCTCGCCGGCATCCGCCGTGACGATCCGCGGCACCCACGCGCCCGCGGGGAGGATCGGCTCGATCGCGGCCAGCCGCTCGCGCGCCGGGAGGTCGATGAGGTCGTGCCCGTCGAGGTGCAGGACGTCGAAGAAGAACGGCGTGAGCGGCACGGCGGCGCGCAGCGCGGCGACGTCGCCGCGGCTGGCCGCGCGGCTCGCCGTCTCCTGGAAGGGCCGCGGGCGCCCGTCGGGGCGCAGCGCGATGGCCTCGCCGTCGAGGATGACGGTGCGCAGCGGCAGGGCGCGCACGGCCTCGGCGATCTCGGGCATGCGCTCGCCGATGGGATCGAGCGTGCGCGTGAAGAGGCCGACGTCGTCGCCGTCGCGATGGACCTGGATGCGCACGCCGTCGAGCTTCCATTCGACCGCGGCCTCGCCGGTCTGCGCGAGCGCGTCCTCGAGCGAGGGTGCCGTCTTCGCGAGCATCGGCTGCACGGGGCGGCCGACGCGCAGGTGGAACCCGCCGAGCGCGGCCGCGCCCTCGCTCAGGGCGGCCTCGGCGACCGCCGGCAGGTCGCCCGCGAGCATGGCGGCCCGGCGCACGGCGGCTGCGTCCACGCCCGCCGCGCCGGCGACCGCGTCGGTGACGATCCCCGCCAGCGCGCCCTGGCGCAGCTCGCCGCCGGCGAGCATGGCGAGGAAGCGCTGCTCCTCCGCCGTCGCCCGCCCGAACAGCGCCGCGAGCTCCTCCCGGCGCAGCCTGGCCGAGCCTGCCCCGCTCGCCGCCTCGATGCGCGCGAATGCGCGATCGACGTCCGCCACCGCGAGCGTCGCGGTTGCGGCGGGCGGGGGGAGATCGCGCAGCGCGGCCCAGCCGACGCCCGTCCGCCGCTGGCGCAGCTCGCCCGAGAGGTAGCTGACGACGAGCGCGACCTCGCCGGGCTCGGCGCGGCGCAGGCACTCGGCGAGCGCGGCGACCTTGGCGAGGCGCGAGCGCGTCGCGGCGACGGCGGCCGAGGTGGCGACGAGATCGGCGAGCAGCACAGGCGGATTCTTGCGAGGACCGTGGCTACGCGCCGGCCAGCTGCGACACGAGGTGCGTGATCCTCACGTGTGCCGAAGGATCCTCGCCGCAGTACTGGTTGGTGCGCCAGAGGAGCTCGTTGGCGGCCATGACCGCCGCGAGCTGCGGCGTCTGCGCCGTCTCGATGCGCGCGGTCATCGCGATGCTGCGCGTGCGCGCGTCGAGGACCACCTCGGGCTCGCGCACGACCTGCGAGCGCTGGAGCGACTCACGCAGCTGCTCGACCACGCGATCGGCGTCGAGCGCTGCGCCGAGCCCGGTCGTCCGGCATTCCACGAGATACGCCACACCGGAATGTACGCCGTCGCGCGGGGTGTGAAACGCTAGGCGGTGTCGAGCCGTGCGCGCTCGGCCGTGCCGAGGAAGCGGCTGTGCCAGGCACGGCGCCCCGCGAGCTCGTCGAGCGACATGTGGTAGACGGCGGCGAGGTCGACCGCCTCCTCGAGGCGGATGCCGCCCGTGCGCTCCCAGCGCTCCAGCGCAGCGGCCGTGATCGGGGCCCCCCGCGCGTGCATCAGCTCGACGACCTGCTCCTCGCCGAGGCCGGTGTGTGCGCGCGCGCTGCGCAGCGCGGCGCTGATGCGATCGTGCGCCGCCGCCCGGGCGATCAGCGTCAGCGTGCCGGCGCGCGACGGCTCCCGCCGGGCGCTTGCCGTTCCTCTGCCCGCGCCCTCCGGCGCCGCATCCTCGTACGTCCGTGTTCGCAGCCTCATGTGGCGGCTCCCTTCAGGTCGTGTGGAAGGTATCCCCGCTCTCGCCGGGGTGGGCCTCCCTCCATCGGGGGAATTCGGGCACGCCGAGCGCGGACTGCAGCTGGATGCCGATGTCGAGCAGCTCCCAGTCGCCGCCGGCCGGGCCGATCAGGGAGACGCCGACCGGGAGGCCGCTGCGCGCGCCGACGCCGGCGGGGAGCGCGACGACGGGCGAGCCGGTCCAGTCCCAGAAGTGGGTCAGCGAGATCAGGGCGTAGTCGCTGCCGGCTCGCTCGTAGCCCTCGCCGCGCAGGGGCGCCGTGCAGGGCACCGTCGGCTCGAGCAGCGCCGCGATGCGCCGGCCGGCGAGCCAGTGCGCGAGCGCCTCCGTCGTCTCGCGCCGCCGCGCCTGCGCGGCCACGTAGCGCTCGGCCGAGACCTCGCGCGCCTCGGCCTGCTCGACCCATTCGCGCAGCGAGGGCCGGTAGTCCTCGCGCCGGCCGTCGAAGCGGCGGTGGTAGACGAGCAGCTCGGCGTAGAGCACCTCGAGGAAGTCCTCACCCGCGTCGAGCGCGAGCGGCGGCGGAGGCAGCTCGACGAGCACGGCCCCGAGCGCCCGGCAGTGCGCGATCGCCGCCTCGAAGCCCTCGGCGACGTCGGCTTCGAGATCGGCTCCCGCGACGCGCGGCGACACCGCCAGGCGGATCCCGGCGAGCGGCTCTGGACCCGCGCGCCGCGAGGGCAGGAGCGCGGGTGGCGGCGCGGCCAGCGCGCTCGCCGGACGGCCGGGGTCCGGCCCGGCCATCGCGGCCAGGAGCGGCGCGCAGTCCGCGAGCGTCCGCGCCATCGGCCCCGCGTGGTCGAGGCTCGTCGCCAGCGGCACGATGCCGCGCATCGAGACGAGGCCGCGCGTCGGCTTGATCGTCGAGGTGCCGCACAGCGCCGAGGGGATGCGCAGCGAGCCGGCAGTGTCCGTGCCGGTCGCGGCCGGCACCATGCGCGCCGCGAGCGCGGCGGCCGAGCCGCCGCTCGACCCGCCGGCCGAGCGCTCGAGCGCCCACGGGTTGCCGACCTGGTCGGTCGTGCCGCCGACGGCGAACTCGTGCGTGTGCAGGTGGCCGAGCAGGACCATGCCCTGCGCGCCGAGCCGCGCCCAGGCGTCGCAGTCGGCATCCGGCTGCTCGTCGAGCAGGCGGCTCGACGCGGTCAGGGGCGTGCCCGCGACGGCGTAGAGATCCTTGAGCCCGATCGGGATCCCGCACAGCGGCGGCGGCGGATCCGAGCTGCGCGCGCGCCGGGCGAGCAGCGCATCGGCGCGCGCTGCGGCCGTCAGCGCGCGCTCCTCGTAGACCCGCACCCAGGCGTTGACGGAGGCCGGATCGCCGGCGTGGCTGTGCACCCCGTCGCGCTCGCGGATGCGCGCGAGGCAGGCGCGCGTGAGCTCGCCGGACGAGAGCTCGCGCGCGGCGATCAGCGCGGCGGCCTCGACGACTCCCAGATCGGCGGCATCCATCACGTCAGGCGAACGCCCGCTCGAGTGCCGCCCCCAGCGCGAGCACGAGCGCATCGGCGCCGGGGGGCCCGGCGATCTGCAGGCCGACCGGCAGCCCGGCCGCCGTCGTGCCGCACGGCAGCGAGAGCGCGGGCTGGCCGGTGACGTTGTAGGGGACGGTGTAGGAGTGCCACTCGAACGCGGCCCGCCAGCGCTCGCGGCGGCTCGTCTCGGGCGGGACGGCGTCGAGCGGGAGCGCGGCGTGCGTGAGCACCGGCGAGACGAGCAGCTCGAACGGGGTCATCGCCTCGAACACCGCCGCCGTCCCCCGCCGTGCCGCCGCCACCGCCTGCACGTACTCGCCGACGCCGATGCGCTCGCCGTCGGTCACGGCCTCGCGCGTCCACGGCTCGAGCTGGTCGAAGCGCTCGGGCGGGACGAGCCGGCGCAGCGCCGCGCACTGGCCGAGCACGATCGTCTCGAACGGCTCCATGAGCGCCGCGAGCGGCACGTCCGGCGCCTCCTCGAGCGTGTGATCGAGGTGCGCGAGCACCTCGAGCGCCGCGGCGAAGACCTCGCCGACCTCGTCGTCCAGCACCCCCAGCGGCGGGTCGCGCACGACGCCGATGCGCAGCGGCGGCGGATCCTCGGCGCAGGCGGCGGCAAAGGCGCCGTCGTGCGCGGGCGCGGCGTAGACGTCTCCCGGCTCGGCCCCGGCCATCACCTCGAGCATGAGCGCGCAGTCGGCCACGGTGCGCGCCATCGGCCCGTTCACCGCAAAGCCCTCCCACGAGTCGTACGTGGCGGGCGCGCCGCTCACGAGGCCGCGCGTCGGCTTGTGGCCGACGACGCCGCAGCACGCGGCGGGGATGCGGATCGAGCCGCCGCCGTCGGAGCCCTGCGCGAGCGTCCCGATGCCCGCCGCGAGCGCCGCCGCGGCGCCGCCGCTCGAGCCGCCGGCCGTGCGCGTCGTGTCGTGCGGGTTGCGCGTGGGCCCGAAGAGCAGGTTCTCGGTCGTCGGGCGCAGGCCCATCTCGGGCGTGTTCGTCTTGCCGATCAGGACGGCGCCGGCGCGGCGCAGGCGCGCGATGCAGGCGGCGTCGCCCGGCGGCAGATTGCCGGCGAACGCGCGCGAGCCGTAGGTCGTCGCGTACGGGGTCGCGTCGTTGAGATCCTTGGCCGTGAACGGCACGCCGTGCAGCGGGCCGCGCCAGACGTGCGGCAGGCCGTCGCGCTCGCGCGCCTCGGCCAGCGCGCGCTCGCCGTCCCAGGCGACGACGGCGCCGATGCGCGGATTCTCGGCCTCGAGCCGCGCGAGCGCCTCGCGGCAGGCCTCCTCGGCCGAGCGCTCGCCGTTCACGCCAGGGCGCCGCGCGCCCGCAGCAGCTCGCGCACGCGCTCGTGGGGCAGGCCGGGCGAGCGGCGCCCGTTCGCGCCGGTCATCTCCTCGGCCGCGCAGAGCGCGTTCAGCACCGCCTCCTCGGTGGCCTGCACGACCGCCTCGAAGAGCGGATCCATGCGCGTCCAGGGGACGAAGCGCAGCGAGCCGTAGCCGTCTCCGGCGGCGCCGAGGCCGAGCGTGAACGCCCCCGGGTTCGCGGTCGAGAAGGCGAGGAAGATGTCGCCGGAGAAGTGCGACCCCGTGGTCCCCGTGCGTGCGAGGCCGAGCGGCACGCGGCGCGCGAGCGCCTTGCACTGCCCGGGCAGGAGCGGCGCGTCGGTCGCGACGATCGCGATCACGGAGCCTGCGCCCGGCGGCGCGAGCCACGCAGGGTCGGCCATCGGGTTGTCGTCGGCGAGCTCGCGCCCGACCGGGACGCCTGCGACCACGAGCTCGCGGCGCGCGCCGAAGTTGGCCTGGGCGAAGACGCCCACCGTATGGCCGTGCTCGACGATGCGCGACGCAGTCCCCGAGCCGCCCTTGAACTGGTAGCAGTTCATGCCCGTGCCGCCGCCGACCGAGCCCTCCTCGACCGGCCCGCCGCGTGCGCCGTCGAGTGCCGCGAACACGACGTCGCTCGTGACGTGGCGCCCGTTGATGTCGTTGAGGTAGCCGTCCCACGTCTCGGCCGCCACCGGCAGCGCCCACACGCCCGTCAGCTGCGGGTGGCGCGCGGTCGTCCAGGCGATCGTCGCCTCCTGTGCGATGCCCACCGCGTGCGTGTTCGTGATCGTGACCGGCAGCGAGAGCGCGCCCGACTCCTCGATCCAGACGGTGCCGGTCATCTCGCCGTTGCCGTTGAGCGAGAAGAAGCCGGCCGCGCAGGCGGTGCCCGGATCGGCCCGCCCGCGCGGGTGGATCGCGGTCACGCCGGTGCGCACGGGACCCTCGCCGACGACCAGCGGCCCGTCGCCCGCGATCAGCGTCGCGTAGCCGACCTCGACGCCCGGCACGTCCGTGATTGCGTTGGCGGCGCCCGGGGTACCGTCGAACGGGATGCCGAGGCTCCGGGCGCGCGGGCGGCCGGCGGGGGTGCGGAGGTGCGCATCGTGCGTCATGCCCGGAGGACCGTACACTCACCCGCATGGCAACGGCAGCGCGTGGAATCGGAGGCTGAGCAGTGTCGTTTCGCGATGACGCGCAACTCGACCCCTCGGAGGTCAGCGACCAGCGCGGCCGCGGAGGCGCCGGGCGCATCGCGATCGGGGGCGGCGGGCTCGGCGTGGCCGGCATCATCGTCGTGATCCTGCTGCAGCTGCTGGGCGGTGGCGGTGGGCTCGGCCAGCTCGGCGACCTGCAGGCGCAGACCTCGGGCGCGCCCGCCACGGGCGACCTCGCCGACTGCCGCACGGGCGCCGACGCCAACGCGCGCGACGACTGCCGCATCCTCGGCTACGTCAACTCGGTGCAGGCGTTCTGGCGCGCCGAGTTCCAGCGCCGCGGGCGCACGTACGAGCCCTCGACGACGTACTTCGAGAGCGACCAGTGGCAGACCGGCTGCGGCCCCGCGTCGACGGATGTCGGCCCGTTCTACTGCCCGGCCGACAGGAAGGTCTACATCGACCTCGGCTTCCTCGACGAGCTGCGCGACAGGTTCGGGGCGACCGGCGGCCCGCTCGCACAGGGCTACGTGATCGCCCACGAGTACGGCCATCACGTGCAGGACCTGCTCGGCACGCTCGGCAACGGCTCCAACGAGCAGGGCGCGACGGGCAGGTCCGTGCGCACGGAGCTTCAGGCCGACTGCTTCGCGGGCGTCTGGGCGGCGCACGCCTCGCAGCCGGGCGGCCTGCTCGAGCCCATCACGCAGGCGGAGATCGACGACGCCCTGAACGCCGCGGCGGCCGTGGGCGACGACCGCATCCAGCAGGAGACGCAGGGCCAGGTCAACAAGGAGGCCTGGACGCACGGCTCCTCCGCGCAGCGCCAGCGCTGGTTCACGACCGGCTACAAGACGGGCGACATGGCGAAGTGCGACACGTTCGGGGGCTCGATCTAGTGCTCCGTCCCGGAGGTCACGTGAGTGTGAGTGTGCTGGCTGGGCGTTCTGGGGACGGCCCGGCGTCGCCGCTCATGCGGTTAGCATTCGCACGACGCCGGGTCGTTCCCAGGGCGTCCAGACGGTGCAATCGCACCACGAGACTTCCGGGACGGAGCACTAGTTGCAGCTCGAAAGCCGGCGGATCCTCGTCACGGGCGCGTCGTCGGGCATCGGCGCGGCGATCGCGCAGCGCTGCGTCGTCGAGGGCGCGCGCGTGCTCGCGACCGGGCGCCGGGCCGACGCGCTCGAGGAGCTCGACGGCGTCCGCCGCTACGCCTGCGACCTGCGCGATCCCGGCGCGCCGGCCGCCTGCGTCGCCGAGGCCGTCGGGCTGTTCGGCGGCCTCGACGGCGTCGTGCACGCGGCCGGCACCGTGATCCGCGGCCAGGATCCGCGCAGCTCGAGCGACGAGGAGATCGACGGCATCCTGCTCGACAACCTCGCCGTCCCCCAGCGCGTCGCGCGTGCCGCGCTCGCAGCGCTCGGGGCGGGCGGCTCGCTCGTCCTGATCTCGAGCCAGCTCGCGCGCATCGGCGCGCCCGGCTACTCGAGCTACTGCGCGGCCAAGGGCGGCGTCGAGGCGCTCGTGCGCTCGCTCGCCGTCGACGTCGGCCCCGACGGCATCCGCGTGAACGCGATCGCCCCCGGGCTCGTGCGCACGCCGATGGCCTACCACGGCCGCGAGAACTTCGACGAGCTCGCCCCGGCGTTCGCCGAGCGCCACCCGCTGCGCCGCATCGGCGAGGCCGAGGACATCGCCGGGCCCGCGGTCTTCCTGCTCTCGGGCGCCTCGTCCTGGATGACGGGCCAGACGATCGTGGTCGACGGCGGCTTCACGATTCAGTGACATGGGCATGACACAGATTCACCACACCGGCCTGACCGTCTCGAACCTCGAGCGCTCGCTCGCGTTCTGGGGGGATGCGCTCGGCGGCGAGGTCGTCATGCAGCAGGACCGGCAGGGCGGCTACTTCGAGGCGATCGTCGGCGAGCACGGCGTGGACGTACGCACCATGCAGCTCGCGTTCGGCGACGCGGGCCAGCGGATCGAGCTGTTCGAGTTCCGCTCGCCGCGCGGGGGCCATGTCGCGGGCAGGACGGCGGACGTCGGCTTCGCGCACGTCTGCGTCGTCTGCGACGACGTCGACGCGATGCTCGCGCGGCTCGTCGCGGCCGGCGGCAGTGCCGTTTCGGAGCCCGTGGACGTCGACACCGGCGTCAACGCCGGCGGTCGCGCCGTCTACGTGCGCGACCCCGACGGCCACACCGTCGAGCTCTTCACGCCACCGGCCCGCTGATGCCCTTCGACCCGCTCGCCATCGCCTCGACGCCGTATGGCGCGCCGCTCGTGCCCGTGCTGCCGATCCGCATGCGCCGCACCGAGATCCTGACGGTCGTCTACCGCACCGACCGCGACGCGGCCGACGCGCTCATCCCCGCCCCGCTGCGGCTCGCGGGCGACCTCTGTGTCGTGCACGTGTACCGCATGCACGACGCCGAGTGGTTCGGCGTCTACTGCGAGTCGGCCTTCCAGCTCCCGGTCGTCCTGCCCGACGGCAGCGCCGCCGTCTATTCGCCGTTCCTCGTGCTCGAGTCCGACGGCGCCGTGGCGGCGGGCCGCGAGCTCTACGGGCAGCCGAAGAAGTACGGGCAGGTGTCGCTCGCGCCGGACGGCGATCTGCTCGTCGGCCGCGTTGCGCGCAACGGCATCGAGATCGCGACCGCGACGACGGTCTGGAAGCAGCGGCCGGCCGCCGGCGGGGAGCTCGAAGCGCTCGTCCCCGGCGCGGCCGTCAACGTGAACCTCCGGGTGCTGCCCGAGGACGGCTCGCGGGTGCGCCGCGAGCTCGTCGCGCGGGCGTTCGCGGACGTCGAGGAGCACGAGGCGTGGGTCGGCCCCGCGACGCTCGAGCTGCGTCCGAACGCCCAGGTGCCGGTGCATCTGCTGGCCGTGCGCGAGGTGGTGCTCGGCCTGCATCGCGTGCTCGACCTCTCGCTCCCGCCCGGGCACGTCGTGCACCGCTACTAGGAGCACTTGACGCGACGCGTGCTATAGCGTTGACTCCCGCAGCGTGGGAGCACCGGTCGAGCAATTCCCCGTCAGCGTCGCCGGCCGCGTCGCCGACCAGCTGCGCGATCTGATTCGCGAGGGCGCCTACCCGCCCGGCGCGCGGCTCGTCGAGCGCGCCATCGCGCGCGAGCTGGGCACGAGCCACATCCCGGTGCGCGAGGCGCTCGCGCGGCTCGCCGAGGAGGGGCTGGTCGTGCGCCTGCCGCGGCGCGGCGCGCGCGTGGCCGAGCTCTCGCCGCGACTGCTCGACGAGATCTCGAGCGTGCGCGTGGTGCTCGAGCAGTTCGTCTGCGTGCGCGTGCTGGAGCGCTGGACGCCGTCGGCGGAGGCCGAGCTGATGCGGCTCGCGCGGCGCATGACGACGTCTGCCGAGCGCGGCTCGACCAAGAGCGTGGGGGAGCTCGACGTCCGCTTCCACGAGGCGCTCTGGCAGCTCGCCGACCACGAGCTGCTGCTCGAGGTCGCGGCCGGCCTGCGCGGCCGCATCGAGCGCTTCCTGCGCGCCGCCAACGCCGCGCTCGCGCCCGAGGACCTGCGCCAGCACGCGCAGTCGCACGTCGAGCTCGTCGAGCTGCTGGCCGCGGGCGACCACGACGCCGTGGCCACGGCGATGCGCCGCCACATCGAGCTGGGCGCCGAGCGCGTGGCACGCGCGGAGGGGATCACCAGCTGACGCTCGTCGTGATCACCGATTCGGATCTCCCCTCGGCGGGCGTGGAGGAGGCGCTGCTCGAGGCGGCCGGCATCGGCGTCGAGCGCGCCGCCTGCCGCACCTCGGCGGAGGTCGCGGAGGCCGGCGCGGAGGCCGATGCCCTGATCGTGCAGTGGGCCCCGGTCGACGCCGCGGCGCTCGCCGCGATGCCGCGCCTGCGCTTCATCTCGCGGCTCGGGATCGGCTACGACATGATCGACGTCGGCGCGGCCGCCGAGCGCGGCATCGCCGTCGCGAACACGCCCGACTACTGCGTCGAGGAGGTCGTCGCCCACACGATCGCCCTCGTGCTCGCCTGCACGCGCGGCATCGTCGCGGGCGACCGCCAGGTGCGCGCCGGCGAGTGGGCCGTGGCCGCGCTCGCGCCGCCCGTGCGGCGGCCCTCGCAGGTCGGCCTCGGCGTGCTCGGGCTCGGCCGCATCGGCTCGCTCGTGGCCGCTGCGGCGCGCGCGCTCGGCTTCCGGGTGCTCGCGCACGATCCCGCCCACCCGGCGCGCAGCGTCCCGATGGACGAGGTGCTGGCGGCCGCCGACGTGCTCACGCTGCACCTGCCGCTCACGCCCGCGACCCACGGCCTGATCGACGCCGCGGCGCTCGAGCGGCTGCCGCGCGGCGCGATTCTCGTCAACACGAGCCGCGGGCCACTCGTCGACGAGGCCGCGCTCGCCGAGGCGCTGCGCAGCGGCCGGCTGGCGGGCGCCGCGCTCGACGTCTTCGAGCGCGAGCCGCTGCCGGCGGGCAGCCCGCTGCGCGACCTGCCGGGCGTCATCCTCTCGCCGCATGCCGCCTGGTACTCACCCGAGGCGCTAACCGACCTGCCCCGGCTGGCGACACAGCAGGTGATCGAGTTTCTGGCCGGCGCCGAGGTGCCGAACGTCGTCAACGCCCCCGCTCCCGCGGCGGCGATCCCAGCAAGGGGAGGACCCGATGGATGAAGTGCAGGCGATGAACCGGCGCAGACTGCTCAAGCTGGCCGCGGGCGGCGCGGCCGCCGCGGGACTCGCGCCGATGCTCGGCGCCACGCCCGCGTCGGCGCGGTCGAGCGCGGGCAACATCAAGATGTGGTGGTGGGGCCAGCAGGAGGCCGTCGGCATCCAGACCTGGATGGACGACACGATCAAGAAGTTCAAGGCCCAGACCGGCTCGACCGTCTCGCCGACGCTCATGGACACCGCGAACGTGATCCCGCAGTTCACGAAGGCTGCGGCCGCGGGCAGCGTCCCCGACGTGCAGTTCCTGTTCAACGGGATCTACCACATGGAGAACGTCTGGCTCGGCTACCTCAAGCCGCTCAACGGGCTCGTCTCCGCGGCCACGGTCAAGCAGGGCGGGGGCACGTCGCTCTCGACGTATCAGGGCAAGTCGTACCGCACGGGCTTCTACTCGCTCGCGTTCGGCGTGCAGTACAACAAGGAGCACTTCGACAAGGCGGGGCTCAACGCCGACTCGCCCCCGACCACGTGGGACGCGTTCATGAACGCGTGCGACAAGCTCAAGTCGAAGGGCTACATCCCGCTCGGCGGCGGCATCAAGGACGGATTCCTCGGCGAGTGGTGGCTCGTCAACTCGCTGACGCAGAATCTCAACAGCGCCGCCGACGCGCTCAACCTCTTCATCGGCAAGCTCGACTGGCGCTCGCCCAAGTACCACGAGCACTGGGTCAAGCTGCAGGAGCTGTACGACCACAAGTACTGGAACGACGACGTCAACTCCCTCAGCCTGTATCAGGGCATCCAGCTCTACAACACGGGCAAGGCGTCGATGGCGCTGAACAACACGCCCGCGCTGCCCGACTCGCAGAAGAAGCTCGGCAAGGACGTCGTCGGCTTCATGAAGCTGCCGACGTTCGGCAAGGGCAAGATGGCGCCGTTCCCGATCGTCGACACCCAGGGCTTCGGCATTCCCAGCAAGGCCAAGGATCCGGCGACGGCCGCGAAGTTCATCGACTTCATGCACTCCCCGGAGCGCCTGAAGGCCTACTGGACGCTGTCGCAGCAGATCCCGGCCGACGCCCGCTTCGACCCGAGCATCATCAACAACCCGCTCGTCAAGTCGACGTACAAGAAGTTCATCCAGGCGAAGCACAACGTCTACATCGCCGACCTCATGCCCGGCCTCTTCTGGACCGACGCGATGTTCGTCATCTCGCAGAAGATCCTGGGCGGCAACATGAAGGGCTCGCAGTCGGGCGACTACGCCGACAAGATCACGCAGAAGTGGAAGAAGCAGAATCCCGACGAGGTCAAGCACTACACGACCTGGGGCAAGGATCTGAAGACCGCGTGACCGCACGGCTCGAGCCGCGGACGGGGAAACGCCGATGGTGAGGGTGCGGCCGTGGGTGCCGTACCTCTACTGCGCGCCGCTGGTGGCGCTCCTGGCGTTCATCTTCGGCTACCCGGTGGTCAAGGTCGTCGACTTCTCGACGCGCCTCGTCCGCGGCTCGAGCGGGCCCTTCATCGGGCTCGACAACTACCGCAACGCGCTCGACGACCCGACGTTCCGGAACGCCGCGCGCCACAGCGCGACGCTGCTCCTGGCGGTGCCGATCCTGCTCGCGATCTCCGTCTTCGTGTCGGTGATGCTGTACGAGCAGGTGCGGGGCTGGCGCATCTACCGCAGCGTGATCTTCCTGCCCTACATCCTCGCCGTGCCGGTCGTGGGCATCGTCGCCAGCTACATGTTCACGCTCCACGGCGTCGTCAACGACCTGCTCGCGAAGGTCGGCCTCAGGTCGCTGGCGATCGACTGGATCGGCAGCGAGCACTACGCGCTCATGACCGTGCTGATCGTGATCGTGTGGCGCGAGGTCGGCTTCGGCATCGTGCTCTTCCTGGCGCGCCTCATGAGCCTCGACGACGCGCCGCTCGAGGCCGCGCGCATCGACGGCGCGAGCTGGTGGCAGCGCCTCTGGCACGTGATCCTGCCCGAGTTGCGCGGCACGATCGAGTTCTACGTCGTGATCGCCGCCACCACGGTGCTCGCATTCGCGTTCGCGTACGTGTGGACGCTGACCCAGGGCGGGCCGGGCGACGCCACGACCACCCTCGAGGTCTACATCTACAACACGGGCGAGGTGCAGTCGCTGCCCGGGCAGGCCGCCGCGGTCGCGACGATGCTGCTCGTGGTGATGTGCCCGTTCATCGCGCTGCTCTTCTGGGTGCGGCGCCGCGCCTCGCGCGCCGAGGCGATGCCGTGAGCGTCGCGGCCGGGCGTATAGCACGCCGCCGCCGGCGCCTCGCCAACCTGCCGCACCACGTCGTGCTCGTCGGCGCGACGCTGCTCGCCTTCGGCCCGGTCCTGTTCATGCTCATGACCGCGCTCAAGACCGACAAGCAGTACCTGGACGACACGCTCGGGCCGCCCTGGCCGCTCTCGTTCGGCAACTTCCGCGAGGCGCTGCACGGCGGCGACTTCTTCATCTGGCTCAAGAACTCCGCGATCATGACGTTCGGCTCGGTGATCGTCTCGACGCTCGCGGCCGCGCTGTGCGCGTTCGCGATCGCGCGCATGCGCTTCCGCGGCCAGAACCTCCTGCTCGCGGTCAACATCGCATTGCTGGTGGTGCCGCCGGTCGTCCTCCTGATCCCGCTCTTCGTCGAGTACGTCGACACCGGCCTGGTCAGCACCTACCGCGGCGTGATCATCATCTACGCCGGCCTCACGGCGCCGTTCTCGGTCTACCTGCTGACGAGCTTCTTCCGCACGATCCCGGACGAGCTGCTCGAGTCGGCGATGGCCGACGGCGCGTCGCATTTCCGCCTGCTGTGGCAGATCGTCGCGCCGCTCTCGGCCCCCGCCTTCGTCACGCTCGTGGTCGTCAATGCGCTGTGGGTCTGGAACGAGCTGCTGATCGCGCTCGTGTTCCTGCCCGAGGACCGGCTGAAGACGCTGATGGTGGGCATCACCGTCTTCCAGGGCCGCTATGCGCTCGACGTGCCGGTGCTGATGGCGGGGATGCTGCTCGCCTCGGTGCCCATGCTGGTCCTGTACCTGATCGGGCAGCGCTTCTTCATCCGCGGCCTCACCGCGGGCGCAATCAAGGGATAGGAGGGGAGATGCGCCGCTTCGAGGGCAAGGGCGTGATCGTCACGGGAGCCGGCCGCGGCATCGGACAGGCCACGGCGCAGCGCTTCGCGTCGGAGGGCGCGGACGTGATGCTGATCGGCCGCACGCCGCTGCCGCTCGAGCAGACGGCCGCGCTCATCAAGGCCGAGGGCGGCAGCGCGTGGGAGCACCCCACGGACGTGTGCGACGCCGCCGAGGTGCGCGGCGCGGTGGCCGCCGCGCGGGCGCGCTGGGGCGGGCGCATCGACGTGCTCGTCAACAACGCCGGCATCGACGACGAGACGCCGTTCCTCGAGATGACCGAGGAGAAGTGGCGCGCCGTCGTCGACACGAACCTGACCGGGCCGTTCCTGATGTCGCGCGCCGTGGCACCGGAGATGGTGCGTGTCGGCGCGGGCGTGATCCTCCACAACGCGTCGATCGACGCCTCGGGCGGCGACGGCCCGTTCGCCAGCTACAACGCCTCGAAGGCCGGGTTGCTCGGGCTCAATCGCACGATGGCGCTCGAGCTCGGCCCGCACGGCATCCGCGTCAACTGCGTCAGCCCGGGCTTCACGCACACCGACATGACGGAGCGCGCGGTCGGCCCCGCGATGATGGGCTACCTCAACGGCCAGTTCGCGCGCGTGCCCATGCGCCGGCTCGTGCGGCCGTCCGAGATCGCGGCGGCCTTCGCGTTCCTCGCCTCCGACGACGCCTCCGGCATCACGGGCATCGATCTCACCGTGGACTGCGGGCTGACCGCGAACTGGTTCATCCTCGAGACGCTGCCCGAGCTGTGACCCGGGCCTGCGAGGTCGTCGAAGGCGAGCGGTCCGGCTGGCACGCGATCACGCTGCGCAACGGCTGCATCGAGGTCACGGTGCTGCCGCACAAGGGCTGCGACATCTACGAGTTCCGCGACCGCTCGACCGGCGTCGACGTGCTCTTCAAGTCGCCCTGGGGCCTGCAGCCGCCGGGCTCGCCGCCGCGCGAGGGCTGGGGCGGCATGGAGTTCCTGGCCAACTACGAGGGCGGCTGGCAGGAGCTCCTGCCGAGCTGCAACGACCCGTGCAGCTACCGCGGCGTCGACCTGCCGTTCCACGGCGAGGTCGCGCTCAAGGGCTGGGACGTCTCCGTGGCCGCCGAGGGCGAGGACGCCGTCGAGCTCGTCGGCCGCGTCGCCTGCCAGCGCACGCCGTTCGCGCTCGAGCGGCGCATGCGCCTCGAGCGGGGGCGGCCCGTCCTGACGCTGCACGAGCGCGTCGAGAACGTCTCGCTCGAGCCGCACCATCTCGTCTGGGGCCACCACTGCGTCGTGGGCGCGCCGTTCCTGGAGGCGGGCTGCCGGCTGCACGCGCCGGTGCAGACGATCGTGACGCTGCCCGAGGCGTGGGAGGACACGGCCCGCCTGGCGCCGGGGCAGCGCGAGCCGTGGCCGCACGCGCTGCTGCGCGACGGCGGGCGCGCCGATCTGCGCGAGATTCCGGGCCCGGAGTGCGGCTCGCACGACGACGTCTTCCTGACCGGCCTCGACGACGGGACGATCGCGGTCGAGAACCCGCGCCTCGGCCGCACCTTCCGATTGGGCTTCGACCGCTCGCTCTTCCGCTGGCTGTGCACGTGGCAGCCCTACGGCGGCGCCCACGCGTTTCCGCTCGCGGGCTCCTACGCGCTCGGCATCGAGCCGTGGGTCGCGTCCGGCAACCTCGAGCAGGCGGTCGCGGCGGGCGAGGCGATCGAGCTCGCGGGCGGCGCCGTGCTCGAGACGACCCTGACCGCCGCCATCGAGGGAGGACCCGTCGCATGAGAGCTGCCCGCGTACTCGAGGCCGTCGGCTGCGACGCGTTCGTCGCCTCCGACCCGTTCACGGTCGCCTGGCTGACCGGCTTTGCCGCGGACGAGACGTGGGGGCCGAACCCGTTCGCCGCGCCGCCGCTCGCGGTCGTGCGCTCCGACGCCTCCGTCGTTGCGATCGTGAGCGAGGACGAGGTCGCGTCCGTGTTCGCAGGCGGCGACTGCGAGGTCGTCGCCTACGAGGGCTTCACGCTGGGGCCGCTCGACGTCTTCGCCGGTCGCGGCGCGGCGCTCGCCTCACTCGGCCTGCGCGGCCGTGTGGCGGTCGAGGACGAGGCCCTGAATCGGGACGCCATCGTGGCCGACGCGCACGCGCTGCGGCTGCTGCGGGCGGTCAAGGACGGCGACGAGATCGCCCGTATCCGCGCCGCGATCGGCATCTGCGACGCAGGTCAGGCGGCCGCGCGCACCGCCCTGCGCGGCGGCGTCAGCGAGCTCGAGGCCTGGGGCGCAGTCCAGAATGCGATGGAGGTCGCGGCCGGCGAGCGCCTCGCGCTGCTCTGCGACTTCGCGACGGGCGAGCGCACGGCAGAGATCGGCGGGCCGCCCGGCCCGCGCGTCGTGGCCGACGGCGACCTCGCGATCGTCGACCTCGTGCCGCGCCTGGCCGGCTACTTCGGCGACTCGTGCGCGACGATCGCGGTCGGCGACGTCCCCGCCGCCGTGCGCTCGGCGCACGCGCGCTGCAGCGAGGCGCTCGAGCGCGGCCTCGCGGCGATCGCTCCCGGGATGGTCGCGGGCGACCTCGACGCGCTCGTGCGCGCGGGTCTCGACTACCCGCACCACAGCGGCCACGGCGTCGGCGTCTCTCCCCACGAGGAGCCGCGCATCGTGCCGGGCGGCGAGACGGTGCTCGCTCCCGGCATGCTCGTCGCGCTCGAGCCCGGGACGTATCCCGGGCCGTGGGGCATGCGGGTCGAGCGCGTCGCGCTCGTCACCGAGACGGGCTGCGAGATCCTGAGCGCGCACGATCTTTCGCTCTGAGCGTCGAGGTGGGACAAAACGGTCGCCAGCCGTATGCTTGCGGGCGATGACGGGCGCAGGTCGCGAGTTCCGTGAGGTCGTCGGCGCGTTCGCCACGGGCGTCTGCGTCGTCACGAGCGAGCACCACGGCCACCCGGCCGGGATGACGCTGAACTCCTTCACCTCGGTCTCGCTCGAGCCGCTGCTCGTGCTGGTTTCGCTCGCGCACGGCTCGCGCACGCTCGAGAAGGCCACGGCGAGCCGGCGCTACGCGGTCAACATCCTGCACCGCCGCCAGCAGGACGTCGCCCTCGACTTCGCCAAGCGCGGTGCCGACTTTCCGCACAACCATGCGATGCAGGACCGCTACGGCTACTTCGCGGTGCGCCATGCGCTTGCGCTGCTGCGCTGCGAGGTGACCGACATCGTGCACGCCGGCGACCACGACCTCGTGATCGGCGAGGTCGCGTCGTTCGAGGGCTCGGGCGGCGAGCCGCTCGTGTTCCACCGCGGCGTCTTCGGCGGGCTCGACGAGGATTGCAAGGTGCCGAGCGGCCGCGTGATCGGGCTCGACAACAACACCGGCTGGTAGCTCAGCCCTCGGCGACCTCGTCAACACGGCGGGGCATGTGGCTGGTTGGTGGTGATCGCGCGTCCGGGCTGCGTCGGTGAAGGCGGGGTGCTCGGCGTTGCCGCTCGTGCGGATGTGGTGGTCGTGCAGGAGTTTGTGGTGGCGGGGGCAGAGGAGGATGAGGTTGTCGAGCTCGGTCTTGCCGCCGTCGCTCGACCGGGGTGACGTGGTGCGCCTCGAGTTCGCGCGCGGCGGTGCAGCCGGGGTACTGGCAGTGGAGCGAGCGCCTGTGCAATGCGCGCTGCTGCGCGTAGGAGGCACAGCGCCCGACGCGCGTGTGCATGAGGTCGCGGCCGTTTGGCTTGATCGTGAGGCGGCGCGCGTCGCAGGCGAGCCGCTCGGCGGTTTCGGGGCTGAGCGGCCCCGCGCCCTCGAGCAGCGCGGGCCCGTCCGTCGCTGATGTGCACGATCACGGTCGTGGGGCTGCGCTTGATGGCGCCGTCTGTGCCGCCGCCCTGCCGGGCGAGCGTGACGAGCGCGTCAGCGGCGGACTGCTGCCAGTCGAGGATCGTGCCGGCCTGCTTGTCGGCGGCGCGCTGCTGCTTGGCGATGCTCCAGATCGCCTGTTCGAAGGCGATGCCCTGTTCGAGTGGTAGGCGGCCGCTGAAGGCGAGTTCGCGCCGCCCGCGCGTCCAGGTCATGCTGAGCGCGCGCCGCTCGTAGAGCTCCTGGTCGTCCTCTACCTGTGGGCGGAGCGAGTGTGCGGGCGGCGAGCGCGATCTCGCTGGGCGGCTTACCGACCGCGATGCGCGCCAGTTCGGCATCGGTGGCGGGTGTCGCGTACTCGGCGGCGGCTGCGACCTGGTCGAGGCTCAGCGTGCCCGTGCTCAGCGCCTCATCGAGCGCGGGCAGGCAGCGGAGAGCGCTGCTCGTACGCGTGATGCGCGCTGCGCTGCGGTAGTCGCTGCTCGAGATCTGCGCCAGCCACTGCGCGCTCGAGGAGCATCCTGCGGCGCGCCAGTCGCCGTCGTCATCGGCCTCGCGCACGATCTCCGTGACCCGCTGCTTGATGCGCGCCTCCTGCTCGCAGAGCGACCGCAGCTCGCGACGGCGCGCCTCGCGGCGGCGCTCGAGCACCTGGTCGACCGTCCCATCGCAGTGTGGCGAACATATGTTCGTATCGTAGCATCACCAAGCCCGGCCAAGTGTGCCGAGATTGTGCCGATATGCAGCGTCTTTCAGCCGCCACTCTCCAGCGGGAACCCGGGTGGCGGCTCGAGCCGGAGCGGGTTCTGCCACTGCGCGGGTCGCGGCCGCGCCGGCGTCCTCAGCAGATCACGTGATCGGGCGGCCCGAGCCGCCCGGCGTTGAGCCGGGCTGGCGCGATCACGCGGCCGCGTGCGTCGACGATCGCATAGTGCGGCCAGGTGCTCCGGTCGCGTGGCATGACGTCGCGGAAGAACGCGGCCCGTAGCCGCGCGATGAAGAAGCCGCCGTGTCCCGGATCTATCGCCAACCGGAGCGTCGTCCCGTCGTGACGGATCTCCAGGGCGCGGGCCCGCGCTCTCGTGAGGCCGTCCATCCGCCCGCCCATGACGACGGAGCCGTCGCAGTCGTAGTAGGAGCCCCACGAGCCGCCGGACGCACTTGTGCAACTATCACCGTCGACCACAGCGTGAGGGTCGGTCATGCCCATGCAGTACCCGCCCCTGTCGGTCGGAGCGGCCCACACGAAGTGCTTCGCGTCGAGCGAGGCGCCCACGATCGCCCGTCCGGGGATCACCGAGCCGACGAGCGAACGTACCTGGGCGGTGCTCGCTCGGAGCTCGACGGCAAGCGCGCGCTTGACCGGCGCGGGCGCGGGCGGGCCAGCGAGCCAGGTGCCTGCGATGGCCGCCGGTCCGGACAGGGCGAGCGCCGAGACGACGACCGCGAGCACCCGCAGCATCTAGAGCGCCACCTTCGCCCACACCTCGCCCCGGCCCGGCAGGTCCTTGCCGAACGTGTCGGGGTTCGTCCCCAGCCGCTCGGCGCCCTCGAGCGCGATGCGCTGCACGACGGTCGTGAGCGGGAACACCGAGAGCGGCTCGCCGAGCGCGTCGCGACGGAAGCGGTGGATCGTCGCCCCGTGGCCCGCGATGACGTCGGCCACGACCGCGAGGCGCTCGGAGGCCGCGCCACCGCCGTCGAGGACGACCAGTGCATCGTCGGCGCCGACGGCCACGCTCGGCCCGTGCAGCAGGTACTCCATCGAGTAGCCCGCCGCCGCGACGTAGGCCGTCTCGCGGATCTTCAGCGCGCCCTCGGCCGCGACCCAGGCGTTGGTGCCGCTGCCGACGTACTGCAGCAGGCGGGCCGGAGGAGGGACGTCGGTCGTCGCGTCGTCGAGCTCGGCCGCGACGGCGTCGGGCACCGCGTCGAGCGCGAGGCCGGCGCCGAGCGCGCGTGCGATCTGCGCCAGGCGCAGGATCGCGCAGAGGTGGCTCGACGTGAACGCCGGGCTCGTCTCGGGCGCGCACGTCTCGATGTCGGCGCCGGGGGCGCCGATCGAGGAGATCTGCACCGTCGCCGCGCCGGCGGCCTGCGCGCGGGCGAGCGCCTCGCTCGTGTAGTGCTTCGTGCCGCGGTGGCTGAGCAGGACGAGCGCGTCGCCGGCGCCAGCGGCGGGGCCGTGGAGCACCGACTCGTCGGCCTGCACCGCCCACGCCTCGAGACCCGCCAGGCGCAGCAGCGCGGCGCCGTGGTTGGCCGCGTGCCAGCTCGTGCCGGTGCCCGAGAGCAGGACGCGGCGGCCCGCGATGCGTTCGGCGGCGCGCTCGGCCGGCCCGGCGTCGGCCAGCACCCGCCGGAGATCGTCCGGCTGCCGCCACATGGTCTCGCGCATCGCGCTCACGTCGCTCCTCCCGTCGATTCGGCGGCCAGCCTACCGGAGCGCGCCAACCCGTAGACTGCGGGCGTGCTGATCGAGAACGAGTTCGATGTCGCGGCAACAGCGGACGAGGTCTACGCGCTCATGCTCGATCCCGAGCGCGTCGCGGGCTGCCTCAGCGGCGCCGAGGTCACGGGCAAGAACGACGACGGCTCGTACAACGCGCAGGTCCTGGTCAAGCTCGGCCCGGTCAAGATGACCTACAAGGGCACGGTCGCCGTCATCGAGAGCGACCCCGGGGCGCGCACCGCGAGCATGCTCGCGAAGGGCGCCGAGGCGCGCGGGCAGGGCACGGCGCAGGCGATGCTGCACATGGCCGTCACGGCGCAGGAGGGCGGCTCGCACGTCCATGTCACGGCGGACATGCTCGTGACGGGACGCGTCGCGCAGATGGGCCGCGGCATCATGGAGGACGTCGCGCGCCGCATGATCAACCAGATGGCGCAGAACATGGAGTCGCTGCTCGCGCACGGCGAGCAGCCCCAGAGTGACGACGCGGTCTCGGCGGGATCGCTCCTGGGCTCGGTGGTCGCCGATCGCGCCAAGCGCATCTTCGGCTCGGGCGAGTAGCGCCCGCGCACCACTCGCCGCGCTCGCGGGCTACGCCCTGCTCTCGCTGGCGCTGTTCGGGCGCGGCGTGCTGCGCGAGGGCGGCGGCAGCGTCGTCGGCACCTACGGCTCGGACCAGGCGACGTTCGCGTGGTCGCTCGCATGGTGGCCGCACGCCGTCGCGCACGGCATCCACCCGCTGCTGACGAACCTCGTCTACGCCCCGGACGGCTGGAACCTCGCCTGGACGAGCTCGATCCCGGGGCCGGCGCTGCTCGCGTGGCCGCTGACGGCGCTCGCGGGGCCGCTCGTCACCTACGACGTCCTCGCGCTCGCCGCACCCGCGCTGGCGGCCTGGTGCGCGTACCTGCTGTGCCGCGAGCTCAGCACAGGCACGCCGGCGGCGCTGGCCGGCGGCCTCGTCTTCGGCTTCACGACCTACGAGGCGGCCGAGACGCTCAACCACCTCAACCTCGCGCTCGTCTTCACGCTCCCGCTGGCCGGGCTCCTGGTCGCGCGCTACCTGCGCGGCGCGCTGACGGCGCGCCGGTTCACCGCGCTCTTCGCGCTCTGCGTCCTCGGCGTCTTCGCGACGTTCCTCGAGACGCTCTTCTGGGCCACGCTCGGCGGCGCCTTCGCGCTCGCGGTCGGCCTCGCGATCACGCGCGGCGGCGAGCGGGCGCTGCTCTTCCGCTGCCTGCTGCTGTGCAGCGCGGCGTACGTGCTGGCCCTCGCCGCCGCGGCGCCCTTCCTGTGGGTCGCGCTCGCGCACCCCGATCCGCTCGGCATCAGCGGCCGGGGCTACGAGCTCGACCTCGCGAACCTGCTCGTGCCGACGCGCGTCACGGCGCTGCGGCCGTCGCAGCTGCACGGCCTGGCCTCGCGCCTCGGGAGCAACAACCTCACCGAGCAACTCGGGTACGTGGGCCCCGTGCTCCCGGCGCTCGCCGGCTTCGCGCTGTGGGAGCGGCGGCGCGAGCCGCTCGCGCGCACCCTCGCCCTGACGATCGCCGTCGTGACGCTCGCCGCGCTCGGCTCCCGGCTCGTGGTCGCCGGGCATCGCACGCGGCTGCACCTGCCGTGGGCGCTCGTCGACGATCTTCCGCTGGCGAGCCACGCCCTGCCCGTGCGCGCGTTCGTGCTCGTCTGGCTCGCGCTCGCCGTGCTCGTCGCGCTCTTCCTCGCGCGCGGCGGCCGGGCGCGCTGGGTCGTGTTCGGGCTGCTCGCGCTCACGCTCGCCCCGAACCCGGACGGGGGCCTGTGGGTGACGCGGCTCGACCGCCCGGCGCTGTTCCAGGAGGATCGCTGGCGGGCGATCGTGCATCCGGGCGAGAACGTCTTCATCATCCCGTTCAGCTTCGACGGCAAGGCGATGCTGTGGCAGCAGGAATCGGGCTTCGGCTTCCGCATGACGGGCGGCTACGTCAGCGCGACGTTCCCCGCGGCGCTCTGGTCGAGCCCGATCGTGCGCGCCATCTACGGAGCGCCGCTGCCGCCGTTCCCCGACCGCGCGATGCGCGCGCTCGCGCGCGACCGCCAGGTCGACGTGGTGCTGCTGCGCCGCGACTGGCCGGGGCCGTGGGAGAGCGTCCTGCGCTCGGCGTACGGGCGCCCGCGCGTCGCCGGAGGCATGCTCGCGTGGCGGGTGCGCGGCAGTTGGCCGCGCTCGCTAGGGTCCGTGCAATGACGCATCGCATCGCAGTGCTCGCCGGTGACGGCGTGGGTCCCGAGGTCGTCGACGAGGCGCGCCGCTGCGTCGACCAGCTGGGGCTCGCCGTCGCCTGGACCGATCTCGACTGGGGCTCCGATCACTGGGTGCGGCACGGCGCGATGATGCCGCCGGACGCCGTCGAGCAGCTGCGCGCGTTCGACGCGATCCTGCTCGGCGCCGTCGGCCGGCCCGACATCCCCGACCACGTCACGCTCTGGGGCCTGCTGCTGCCGATCCGCCAGCGCCTCGACCTGTGGGCCAACGTGCGGCCCGTGCGGCTGCTCGAGGGCGTGCCGTGCGCACTCGCCGGCCGCACGCCCGGCGACGTCGACATGGTGTTCGTGCGCGAGAACTCCGAGGGCGAGTACTCGGGCGTCGGCGGGCGCGTGCATCAGGGCCACCCGGGCGAGGTCGGCATCGAGACGGCCGTGTTCACGCGCGCCGGTATCGAGCGCGTCGTCGAGCACGCGTTCGAGCTCGCGGCCGGGCGCCGTGGCCTGGTCACGAGCGCGACGAAGTCGAACGCCTCGCGCTACGGCTACGTGCTCTGGGACGAGGTCGCCGCCGAGGTGGCCGCCCGCCATCCCGGGATCCGCTACGAGCACGTGCTCGTGGACGCGCTCGCGGCGCGCATGGTGCTGCGGCCCGACAGCCTCGACGTGATCGTCGCCTCGAACCTCTTCGGCGACATCCTGACCGACCTCGGAGCCGCGATCCAGGGCGGCATGGGGATGTCGGCGAGCGCGAACCTGTGTCCGGGCGGCGACGTGCCCGGGCTGTTCGAGCCCGTGCACGGCTCGGCCCCCGACATCGCGGGGCAGGGCATCGCGAACCCCTGCGCGGCCGTCTGGAGCGCCGTGCTGATGCTCGACCACCTCGGCGAGGCGGCCGCCTCGGCACGCCTGCTCGCTGCGCTCGAGGACGTCTGCCGGACGGGTCCGCACACGCGCGATCTCGGCGGCGGCGCGAGCACGGCCGAGGTCGGCGACGCGATCCGCGCCCGGCTGCGCGCGAGCTAGGGCTCCGCGCGAGCGGCCTCGAGGGCGCCGGCCGCGAGCGCGAGCGCGTGCTCGCGGCCCGGGCAGCGGCGAGGCCCGGAGCCGAACGGCAGATAGGCGTCGTGCGCGCCGGTGAGCGCGAGCGTGACGACCTCTCCCGCGACCACGCGCCGCGTCGCGCGCACCGGCGGGTCGTCGCGCAGGACCGCGAGCACGGCCTCCTCGGGCGAGCCCTCGCCCGCCCGCGCGAGCGCGCGCTCGATCAGGGCCGTGGTCGCGTCGCAGGCCTGGACGAGCAGGCTGATGCGGATGGCGGTGCGCTCGTCGCAGACGCCCCCGAACGCCGCGACGAGGCGGGCGACCGCGCGATCGGCCTGCGCGTTCGCGGGCATGTGCGGGTGGTAGGCGGCCGCGACGACGGCGACCTCACGCGCGACCGGGGCCGAGAGCCCGAGCGCGGCGGCCAGCGCCTCGACCGGCCCGTTGCCGGCACGGGTCGAGCCCTGGAGCCCCGCGAGGTCGATGCGGTCGAGCTCGGCGCAGACGAGCGCGCGCCGGCGGCGATGCGTCTCGCCGTTGCAGAAGCGGCTGACCGTCGCGCGCAGCCAGGCGATCCCGCCCGGCGTGCCGCCGGCCGGCGCCTCCGGCACGAGCGCGAGCGGATCCGCCAGTACCGCCCGCACCTCGGCTGCGCCGGTGATCTCCACGCGGCCAGCGTAGGGGCGCAACCGTTCGGTCCCCGCCGAAGCATTCCGGCTGCACAATGACGCCATGGAGCCCGTGACCCAGAGCGGCGCCCTCGCGGGCTTCGCGGCCTTGCTGGCCGACGACACGCGCGCCTCGTTCTGCTGTGCGCTGCTCGACGGGCGCGCGTGGACGGCGGGGGAGCTGGCGCGGCACGCGGGCGTGGCCGCCTCGACGGCGAGCGAGCATCTCAGCCGCCTGATCGCCGGCGGCCTCCTCAGCGAGCGCCGGCAGGGCCGCCACCGCTACGTCGAGCTCGCAGATGCGCGCGTGGCCGAGTTGCTGGAGGACCTGCTCTCGCAGCTCGCGCCGCTCGGCGAGCCGCCGCGGACGCTGCGCGCGGTGCACGCCGCGGCCGCGCTCGCCGGCGCGCGCACCTGCTACGACCACCTCGCCGGGCGCCTCGGCGTTGCGGTCACCGACGCGATGACGGAGAGGCGCCTGCTCGACCAGCGCGGCGGCATCGCGCTCACCTCCGCAGGCGCCGCATGGCTGGAGGAGGAGCTCGCCATCGACGTCGCCGCCCTGCGTGCGGGCCGGCGCCCGCTCGTGCGCGCCTGCGTCGACTGGACGGAGCGGCGGCCGCATCTCGCCGGCGCCGCCGGCGCGCAGCTGTGCACGCGCTTCTGCGAGCGTGGCTGGATCCGGCGCCTCGGCACGAGCCGGGCGATGGTCGTCACGCCGGCCGGCCGCACGGCGCTGCGCGACCTGCTCGCGATCGACGCCGCGACGCTCGCCTGAGCGGCGCTAGGTCGTCGTCTGCCAGCGGAACAGCCGCAGCGCGAGCGTGGCGAGCACGACGGCGAAGAGCGCGAGCACCCCGAGGTTCGGGAGCGTCGAGGTGAACGAGTGCCCGCGCACGGCGACGTCCTGCAGGCCGCCCGCGAGGTAGGTCAGGGGCAGGAAGTGCGCGATCACGCGCACCGCCGTCGGCGCCGAGCTGAGCGGGAAGAAGACCCCGCCCAGGAACGTCATGGGCAGGACGATGAGGTTCGAGAGCGCCGCGGTGGCGTCCTCGGTGTTGACCCGGCCGCCGATGCACATGCCGAGCGCGATGAACGACACGCTGCCGAGCAGGACGAGCGGCACGAGCGCGAGCACGTTGCCGACGAGGTGGACGCCGAACAGCAGGCGCCCGACGGTGAGCAGGATGACCGCCTGCACGAGCGCGATCATGAGGTGGAAGATGACGCGCCCGGCTGCGAACTCGGCGAGCGGCAGCGGCGTCAGCCGCAGGCGGCGCAGCATGCCCTTCTGGCGCCAGGCGACGAGCGAGAACGCCACGCCGAAGGCGGCGCTCTGCGCGATCGCCATGGCCAGGAGGCCCGGAACGAGCAGGTCGACGTAGTCGATCGACTGCGCCTCGACACGTGCGGGCACGAAGCGGACGGCGGGCGTGGCGCCGGCCGCGCGCAGGTTGTAGCCGTCGACGATGCCGCGCACGACGCCGATCGCGATCGGCGCCTCGACCTGCGACGTCGCCGAGTAGACGAGGCGCGCGCGGCCGGCGCTGAGCAGCACGGCCGCGGGCTCGTCGCCGTTGCGCACGCGCTTGAGCGCATGCGCCTCGTCCGGCTGGGCCTTGAGCTTGATCGCGTCGGACGCCGCGAGCACCGCCCGCAGCGGGCCGCTGCCGACGACGTCGACGGTCGGGCGCGAGCCGCCGCCGGCGCCGAAGATCAGGCCGAACAGGACCATGAACATGATCGGGAACGCGAACGTGAAGAAGAACGCGGGCCGGTCGCGCAGGAACATGCGCACGCTCGCGCCGACGACCGCCTGGACGCGCTGGAGGCTCACTCGCGGAACTCGGTCCCCGTCGCGTCGAGGAACACGTCCTCGAGCGTGGGCTGGCGCACGGAGAGCCCGCGCATCTCGACGCCGCGCGCCTCGGCGAGGGCGACCAGCCCGAGCAGCGTGCGCTGCGGCTCCATCGAGGTCAGCTCGTAGACGTCGTCGGCGCTCGTCACCTTCTGCACGCCCTCGAGCGCCGCGAGCGTGTCCTCGCCCAGCCCCTCGCCCTCGAAGATCACGCGCGAGCGGCCGCGCAGGCCCTCGATCAGGGCCTGCGGCGAATCGAGCGCGATGATGCGCCCGCCGTCCATGATCGCGACGCGATCGCAGAGCGTCTCGGCCTCGTCGAGGTAATGGGTCGTCAGGACGACGGTGCGGTTCTCGGCGGCGACGGCGCGGATGACCTCCCAGAGGTTGCGGCGCGCCTGCGGATCGAGCCCGGTCGTGGGCTCGTCGAGGAACACGATCTCGGGGTCGTGCACGAGCGCGAGCGCGATCGCGAGGCGCTGCTGCTGTCCGCCCGAGAGCTGCCGCGCCTGCGAGTCGGCCTTCTCCTCGAGCCCGACGAGCGCCAGGAGCCGCGGGGCGCGGCCCTCGAGCGGTACGCCGTAGAAGCGTCCGAAGAGGTCGAGCAGCTCGGCCGCCGTGAGGTTCTCGAACATCGCGTTCTTCTGCAGCTGCACGCCGATGCGGCCCTGCACGAGCGTCGGGTTCGGCCAGACCGCCTGGCCGAGGATCGCGATCGTGCCGCCGTCGGGGCGCGTCAGGCCCTCGATCATCTCGAGCGTCGTCGTCTTGCCCGCGCCGTTCGGCCCGAGGATCCCGAACGTCTCGCCGCGCGCGACGGCGAACGACACGCCGGCGACCGCGTGCACGTCGCCGTAGCGCTTCTCGAGTCCGTCGACTTCGATCGCGTCCACGCCGGTCGATGCTACTTGACGGCGCGTGCCCGCTCCCCCACGCTTCCGGCCGTGGACGAGCGCTTTCTGATCACCGGCAGCGAGGGCTGCATCGGCGCCTGGGTGCTCCGGCAGCTCGTGGCCGAGGGCGTGCCGTGCGTGGCCTTCGACCTCGTCGCCGACGGCCGGCGGCTGCGCCAGATCGCCGGCGACGACGTGGCCGCCGCCGTCACGTTCGCGCAGGGCGATCTCACGAAGGACGGCGACATGGAGCGCGTCATGGCGGCGCACGCCCCGACGCACATCGTGCACCTGGCGGGCCTGCAGGTGCCGTTCGTGGCCGCCGACCCGGTGCTCGGCGCGCTCGTCAACGTGGCGGGCACGGTGCGCGTGCTCGAGGCCGCGCGGCACTCGGGCGGCAGCGTGCGCGGGGTTGCCTACGCGAGCTCGGCGGCCGTCTACGACCCGTCGGGCGAGCTCCGGCCGCGCACGCTCTACGGCATCTACAAGCGCTGCAACGAGGAGACCGCCCGCCACTACGCCGAGGCGCTCGGCGTGCCGTCGGTCGGGCTGCGCCCGTGGACGGTCTTCGGCGTCGGGCGCGACCAGGGCGTCACCTCGGCCCCGACGAGCGCGATCCAGGCGGTCGTGCGCGGCGAGGGCTACAACATCCCGTTCACCGGCTCGATGGCGATGCAGTACACGGCCGATGTCGCAGCCGCGTTCGTCGCCGCCGCCCGCGCGCACCCCGCCGCACCGGCCTCGTACGACCTGCCGGGCGTCGTGATGACGGTCGACGAGGTCATCGCCGGCATCGAGCGCGCCGTGCCCGGGGCGCACGGCCGCATCACGAGCAGCGGCGATCCGCTGCCCATCGCGGCCGCGACGCCGGGCCCCTCGCTGCTCGAGCTCGTCCCCGGACTGACCGTGACGCCGTTCGCCGACGCGGTCGCACAGACCGCGGCGCGCTTCGCCGAGCTCGACGCCGCCGCCTGAGCGGTCTCGCGCGCACGCGCAGCGCCGCCCTCATGCGTTCGTGTGCACCCGGATCTCGACGTCGCTCGCCGGGTTGCCCTGCGTGATGACCGCGACGGGCTCGGTCGTCACGAACGCGGCGCGCTCGTCGTAGCGGATCTCCGCGCTGACGACGTACGTCTGCGCCTCGTCGATCTGGCTCTTCGGGAACGCGAGCGTGAACGCGATCGGCACCTGCGCACCGTTGATCGGCTGCGTCAGCTCCGCGATGGGCTCGGGCACGCCGAGCGCCGAGAGCGCGACGTGCAACTCGGCGTTCGGGAGCAGGGGGATCCGCTCCCGGTACGTGACCGTTCCCATGAGCTCGCGCACCCGGCGACTCTAGCGGCCGCCCACCGGCGACGGCGCGTTCCGTTGTGCACGAAGCCGCGGTTCGCTACGCCGGCGGCAGCGGCAACCCGAGCGCGGCCCGCACGATGCGGTCCTGCTCGCGGTAGTGCGCCGAGGTGTAGCCCTCGGACGGGCTGCCGCGCCAGGGGCGACCCGCGTAGCTGAGGCGCACGCCGGGCGGGACGGCCGCCTCGACGCGGTGGCGCACCGAGCGCCAGGCGCCCATGTTGGCCGGCTCCTCCTGGGCCCAGACGATCTCCTTGAGCCCGGTGTAGCCCGCCAGCAGCTCGGTCAGCTCGGCCGTCGGGAACGGGTAGAGCTGCTCGATGCGCGCGATTGCGACCTCGTCGGCCGTCGCGCGCTCGGCGTGGCGCTGGATGTCGTAGTAGAGGCGGCCCGAGCAGAGCACGAGGCGGCTGATGTCCTCGCGGTAGTCGCTGCTGTCGGGGTCGTCGATGATCGGCTGGAACGTGACGTCGGTGAAGTCGGCGGGCGACGAGAGCGACTCCTTGAGGCGCAGGAGGCCCTTCGGCGTCATGACCACGAGCGGTCGCCGCGTGCGGCCCGCGGCCTGGCGGCGGAGCAGGTGGTAGAGCTGCGCCGGCGTGGTCACGTTGGCGATGCGGAGGTTGTCGTCGGCCGCGAGCTGGAGGAAGCGCTCGAGCCGCGCCGAGGAGTGCTCGGGCCCGTTGCCCTCGTAGCCGTGCGGCAGGAACAGCGTGAGCCGCGAGGTGACGCCCCACTTGGAGCGGCCCGAGGCGATGAACTGGTCGATGATCACCTGCGCGCCGTTCGCGAAGTCGCCGAACTGCGCCTCCCAGACCACGAGCGCGTTGCGCCGCGTGACCGAGTAGCCGTACTCGAAGCCGAGGCACGACGTCTCCGAGAGCGGCGAGTTGTGCACCTCGAAGCGCGCCTTGGAGCCCGGCAGGTGCTGCATCGGCGTGTAGCGCTCGCCCGTGTGCACGTCGTGCAGCACGAGGTGGCGGTGCGAGAACGTGCCGCGCTCGCTGTCCTGGCCGGTCATGCGGATGGCGATGCCGTCGCCCAGCAGCGAGCCGAACGCGAGCGCCTCGGCGTGGCCCCAGTCGATGCCGCCCTCGCGGATCGCGGCGCGCCGGCGCTCGAGCTGCGGCCCGAGCTTGGGGTGCACGGTGAAGCCGTCGGGCAGCTCGAGCAGCGCGTCGGAGAGCGCCACGAGCTCCTCGCCCGTGGGCGCGTGCGCATCGACCTGGTCGAGGTCGCGCGCCATGCGCTCGGCGGGCTCGCGCTCGGCGGGCTCGCCGGCGTCGGCCGGGTGGTGGGCGTCGGAGAGCTGCTGCAGCATCTGCGCGCGGCGCGCCTCGACCGTGGCCTCGTCGGTGAGGCCGTCGTCGATCAGGCGACGGGCATACAGCGTCACGACGGACGGATGCGCCTTGATGCGCTCGACCTGCAGCGGCTGCGTGTACGAGGGCTCGTCGGTCTCGTTGTGGCCGAAGCGGCGGTAGCCGACGAGGTCGATCAGGACGTCGCGGCCGAAGCGCTCGCGGAACGCCATCGCGAGGCGCACGGCGCTGCGGCAGGCGTCGACGGCATCCGCGTTGACGTGGATGATCGGGATGTCGAAGCCCTTGGCGAGATCGGACGAGTAGCGCGTCGAGCGCGAGTCGTGCGCGTCGGTCGTGAAGCCGACCTGGTTGTTCGCGATCACGTGCAGCGTGCCGCCGACGCGGTAGCCCGAGAGCGACTGCAGGTTGAGCGTCTCGGCGACGACGCCCTGGCCGGGGAAGGCGGCGTCGCCGTGGATCGAGATGGCGATCGCGCGGCTCGTGTCGGCGGGCGCGTCGTTGCGCTCCTGGTCGGTCTGGAGCGCGCGCACGCGGCCGCTCACGACGGGGTTGACGAACTCGAGGTGCGAGGGGTTCGGGAGCAGCGAGATGTCGATGCGCCGCTGCTCGACCCGCACCTCGCCGGCCTCGCGCACGACGACGTCGATCGAGCGCGACGAGCGCGCGCCGTGGTGGTACTTGACGTCGCCGGCGCCGCCGACGGGCAGGACCTCGAGGATGTCGTCGCCCGGACGCCCCTCGAACTCGGAGATGATCGACGAGTAGTTGCGGCGCAGCACGTGCGCGAGCACGTTCAGGCGCCCGCGGTGCGCCATGCCGAGCACGGCCTCCGCGGTACCGGCCTGGGCGGCCAGCATGATCATCTCGTCGAGCATCAGCACCATCACGTCGAGACCCTCGATCGAGAACTGCTTCTCGCCGAGGAACGCGCGGTGGAGGTAGTGCTCGAACGTCTCGACGCGCAGCAGGCGGTCGAGGATGTGGCGCCGCTCGTCGGGCGGGAGGGGCTGCGTATAGGCCCCGGACTCGATCGCCTCGCGCAGCCAGAGCCGCTGGCGATGGCCCGAGAGGTGCTCGATCTGGTACGCGATCGGCCCCGCGTACGTCTCGCGCAGGCGCGGCAGCGCGTCGGCCAGCGTCTCGCCCGGGACGAACAGGTCGAGCGCCGCGGCCGGGATGCGCTCGAGCGCATCCTCCGCGAGACCGTGGTAGGCGGGGTCGAGTGCGGGGTCGCCGATCGGGTCGCTGCCGAGCGGGTCGAGGCGCGCGGCCATGTGGCCGTGCGTGCGGTAAGCGTGAACCAGAGATCGGGCCGCCCCGATCTCCTCCGGCCCGGTGAGGCCGTTTCGGGTGGGATCGGCGTGGAGGCCGTCCTCGCCCAGCGCGGGCGGGCGGTCGCCGCGCCGTCTGCGGCGTGCGGTCGACATGGGGTAGGTAAGAAGACTCCGGCGGGGCGAGGGCCCCGATAGCTGATAGGACGCCCGGGAGATTCCGGTGGTTAGTCTCAGCGTACACCCAGCTGCGGGGGGCGCCGCCGCACCCGTAGCGCAGCGCCGCGCCATCGGGCAGACTCCAGCGCATGGGCCGCAGGGTGCTGGTCACGGGAGTGGGTGTGGTGAGCTCGATCGGCACCGGCGTCAGCGCGTTCTGGGACGGGCTGGCAGGCGGTGTTTCGGGCGCGAGCGTGCTCGAGCTGGAGGGTGAGCCGCCCACGCCCGTCTGCCGCATTCCGGACTTCGACGGCGAGGCGCTCTTCGGCCGCCGCGACGCCCGCCGCATGGATCGCTGCGCGCAGCTCGCCACAGCGGCGGCACAGCTGGCGCTCGAGGACGCCGGCGGCGACCTCGGCCTTGCGAACGAGCGCGTCGGCGCCAGCATCGGCTCGGCGCACGGCGGCATCGGCACGCTCGACGAGGCGTACCGCACCTACTTCGAGCGGGGCTCGGACCGCGTCAGCCCCTTTCTGATCCCGCTCTCGCTCACCAACACGGCGTGTGCCGCCGTGGCGCGGACGCTGCAGCTGCGCGGGCCGTCCTCGTCGACGTGCACCGCCTGCGCGGCCGGCGCCGACGCGATCGGCACGGCGCTCTGGCTGATCCGCTCCGGGCGGGCCGACGCGATGCTCGCCGGCGGCGCCGACTCGGCGATCTCGCCCGTGATCCTGGCGGGCTACCGCAACCTCGGCGCGCTCGCGAGCATGCGCCACGGCGCCGAGGGCGCGAGCCGCCCGTTCGACTCCGAGCGCGACGGCTTCGTGATCGGCGAGGGCTCGGGCGTGCTCGTGCTCGAGGAGCGCGAGCACGCGCTCGCGCGCGGGGCGCGCGTGTACGCGGAGCTCGCGGGCTACGGCTCGAGCTGCGACGCCTCGCACCTGACCGATCCCGACGAGACCGGCGCCGGCCCCGGGATCGCGATGTCGGCGGCGCTCGCGGACGCGGGGATCGGGCCCGAGGACATCGGCTACGTGAACGCGCACGCGACCTCGACGCCCTCGGGCGACATCGCCGAAGCGCGCGCGATCGCGCGCGCCGGCCTCGCGGGCGCGGCCATCTCGGCCACGAAGGCGATGCACGGCCACACGCTCGGCGGCGCCGGTGGCGTCGAGGCGGCGGCGGCGCTGCTGCCGATCGTCCGCGGCATCGTCCCGCCGACGCTCAACCTCGCCTCCCCCGACGACGGCTGCGGCCTCGACCATGTGATGGGCGCAGCGCGGCACGGCGTCGACGTGCGCGCGTCGCTCTCGAACAGCTTCGGCTTCGGCGGCCACAACGCCGCGCTCGTGCTCGTCAGGGCGTGACGAGCGCCGGGCCGCCGCGCGAGCGCGGGACGCGGAGGGCGGCCGAGCGGTCGAGCGTTCCGTCCGCGCGGCGCGTCTGGCACGCGAGCAGGTGGCCCTCGTCGGCCGCGACGCACGACGTAGGCTGCGCGCCGTGCGCACCCGCGAGTGGTGCGCGCGTCGCGCAGCCAGCCGACGGCAGCGCCGCGCCGCAGCGCACGACGCCGCGCACCGCCGCGCTGCCGGCGAGCGCGAGGCGGCGCGCGCTCGCCGGGGCGCCGACGACGTGCGGCGCGCTCGTCGCACTCGACGTCCCCCAGGCGTTCGTCGCCGCGACCGCGCACGTGAAGCTGTGGCCGCGGTCGGCCGGCGCGATCGCGCGCACCCCCTCCGCGCCGTCGAGCGCGCGCCCGTCGCGGCTCCACGCGAAGCGCAGGTCGGCGTCGTCCGCGGTCAGCCCCGTGTCGCAGCGCAGCTGCGAGGCGGACTCGCCGACGGCGGGCGCGGCGGCGACCGGCGCTCCGAGTTGCGCGAGCACGCCGCCGTCGGCGACGAGGGTGGCCGAGAGCAGCCGCAGCGGCATCCTCGTTCCGTCGCTGGCGAGGGTTGCCGAGCCTCCACCAGCGCTCGTCGTCGCGGGTGGCCCAGAGCGCGCCGTCAAGGATGTAGGCGTATGTCACGTGGCCGTCCGCGAGCCACGCGTCGGCCGCCCCTTCGGTGTTCCAGACCAGCCCCGGGCAGGGGGAGCGCGGATGCGCGCAGACGCCGGCGAAGGTCCAGTCGCGCCGGATGACCCCGAGCGGGTCGAGGCTGACCATGAGGCCCGCATTGCGGTCGAAGAGCAGGCTGCGCGCCGTGCTGAAGGGCTGGTCCCACGGTGCGCGGCTCGCATCGGTCGCGAAGAAGCGGTCGCAGTTGGCCGGGCTCACGGGGAGGTCTGGGCGCTCCAGGTTGACGAAGCAGGCGGTGGCGAGGTCGAACTCCCCCCATGTCTGCCCGCCGTCGTGGGACATGCCGCCGTTCGATGCGAGCCAGTCCGGATGGCCGCTGTCGACCCAGTCGAAGGAGATCTCCGAGAAGTACGACGGCACCGGATGCTGACTCCAGGTCGCGCCGCCGTCCACGGTGCTCCAGGTGCCCGACGCGCCGCCATAGCGCCCGCCCCCGACGTACGCGATGCGCGGGTCGTCGCGCGAGGCGATGACGGTGGTCGCGTAGACGCCGGTCAGCTGCGGCGCAGGGCGCCACGTCAGGCCGGTGTCGCCGCTCGTCCACACGGTGTGCGCGACCAGCGCGTAGAGGTTCGGCTCCGACCCCGTGAAGAGCGTGGGCGCCGCAGACCCGAACTCGCGTCCGTTGCGGAGGCTCCAGGTGGCGCCGGCGTCGTGCGTCTCGAAGGTCGACCCCGCGTCGCCGGCGAAGACGTGCGTGCCGTCCGCCGGATCGACCGAGAGGTTGTCGTCCGGGATCGGCAGAGGCACCTCGTGGAACGTCACGCCGTCGTCCGCCGTCCACGCGGCGTCGCCGGCGCCGCCGGTGACCCAGGTCCGCGCGAGCGCCCCGGACCCGCCGGCCGCCGCGTTGACGCCGCTCTGCGCCCCGCCCGCGACGGGCGCCACGCGGGCCGGCCCCCAGCTCGTCCCCGCGTCGTGCGAGATCGCGAGGAGCGCCCGCCCGCCGACGTCGCGCCCGCTCGTCAGGAGGCGGCCGGGAACCGTGCCGTCGAAGCGCGGGGACGACCCTATCGGTGGCGCCGGGATCGGCGTCCAGGTCGCCCCGCCGTCGCGGCTGACCGCTCCGTCGCCGAGGAGCAGGCCGCGCGATGCGGGGTCGGCCTGCACCCGGAGGCTGGACGGATCCGGGCCCGCGAGCCGCGTGCACCCCGTGGCGTCCAGGGTGCAGCGGTGAACGAAGCTGCCGTCGCTCCACTCGATGAAGTACAGCGTGCCCGCCGCGTCGATCGAGGGGAGCGTCGTGAGCGCGGACGCGAAGTGCCAGCTTCCCCCGCCGTCGAGGCTGTAGGTGCTGCAGCCCGTGTAGATCCGGTCCGGATCGGCCGGCGAGGCAATCGCGGTCCCGCACGCAGGGGTCGAACTGTCGCGGCTCGGCGCGAACCAGGTCAGGCCGGCATCGTCGCTCCGCCACATGCGGGCGTCGCGCCACGCATAGGCGCGGTGGGCGGTCGCCGACGCGACGAACGCGACAGTTGCGGCTCCCGGCGGCCCCACGGGGCGCGTGGGCAGAACGGCGCCCCCGGCGCCGGGCGCGGAGGCGACCAGGCACGCCGCGACCGCGCACGCGCTTGCCACGATCCGCCGCCACATAGGCTGGCGAGCCTATCAGGGTGTCTATGCCACTACGAAAAGTGTGGCAAGGGTGGCATCTGACACTCCGGCCATGCGGGTGCCGCCTGCCACTTCGCCCTGCAGCGCGGCCACCAGCTCGGTGCCGACAATCTCGCCGGGCGCCAGCGCCGGGATGCCCGGCGGGTACGGCGCCACGAGCTCGGCGCTCACGCGCCCGATCGCCTGCTCGATGGGCACGCGCTCGCGCGGAGCGAAGAACGCCTGGCGCGGCGTCATCACCTGCTCGTGCAGCGTGCGCCACGAGGTCGCGATGCGCGGCGCCTCGCGCAGCTCGCCGCGGTGCTCGTCGATCGACTCCGCGAGCGCCGTCGCCAGGTGGCGGACGCGCCGCTCGTCGTCGCCGATCGTCAGGAGCGGCACGAGCGTGCGCCGGTCGGCGCCCTCGAGGCGGATGCCGCGCTCGTTGAGCGAGCGGTCGACGGCGATGCCGTCGGCCAGCGTCGCGCTCACGTCGATGATCAGCTTGAGCGGGTCGCGCGCGCCGACCGACGGGTGCGCGAGCACGCCGTCGTCGAGCAGCTGCACGCCCTCGATCGCGCCGATCAGCTCGCGCGCGAGGCTCGCCAGCGCGAGCGCATTCCCGAGCAGGTCGCGGCCGCGCTCCTCGAGCAGCGCCCGCGAGCGGTCGATCGAGCCGAACAGGCTGGCCGACGGGCTCGTCGTCTCGAGCACGTCGAAGGCCGCGTCGAGCCGGCCGAGGTCGAGGTAGCCCGTGTCGCGCGCGAGCAGCACGGCGCCCGGCGTGAACGAGGTCAGCGCCTTGTGCGTCGAGATCGCGACCGCGTCGGCGCCGAGGGCGAGCGCGGAGGCCGGGACGCCGGGGTGGAAGCCGAAGTGGCCGGCCCAGGCCTGGTCGCAGATCAGCGGGATGCCGCGCGCGTGCGCGAGCTCGGCGATCTGCGCGACGTGCGAGACGACGCCGAGCCAGGAGGGCTCGACGAGCAGGATCGCGCGCGCGTCCGGGGCGACGTCGAGCGCGGCCTCGATCTCGGCGAGCGGGTGTCCGAGCGCGACGCCGCGCGCCTCGTCGACCGCGGGGGCGACCCACACGGGCCGCGCGCCCGAGAGCACGAGCCCCGCGGCGACCGACTTGTGCGAGCAGCGCGAGACGATCACCGGCTCGCCCTCGCTCGCGACCGCGAGGCAGAGCGCCTGGTTCGGGTGCGTCGAGCCGTTGCCCGAGAAGCGGCACATGTCGGCTCCGAACGCGGCCGCGGCGAGCTCCTCGGCACGCGCGCGGATGCGCTTGCCGCCGCGCAGGTCGTCGGCGCCGCCGTGCATCGGCGAGTCGTTGGCGAGCAGCGGGTCGTCGCCGATCAGGGCCGCGTTGCGCTTGTGGCCCGGCGTCGAGAACGCCGTCGGGGCCTCGCGCAGGAACGCGTCGACGGCGTCGGCGAACGGGGTCTCGGGGGGCGTCACGTCGAGAGACGCTATGCGAACTGCGCGAGCCGGAGCAGCAGCACGGTCTTGCCGTCGACGATCTCGCCGCGCTCGATCATCGCGATCGCCTCGGCCAGCGCGAGCTCGACGACCTCGATGTCCTCGCCCTCGTGCGCGAGCCCGCCGCCGTCCGAGACGCGCTCGCCCGCGCGGTAGCTGCCGGTGAAGAAGGCGATGCGCTCGGTGACCGAGCCCGGGCTCATGAAGTACTCGCCGAGGCGCGTGATCGAGCCCACGCGGTAGCCCGTCTCCTCCTCGGCCTCGCGGCGGATCGCGGTCTCGGGATCGTCGCCGTCGAGCAGGCCCGCGGGCGCCTCGAGCAGCATGCCGTCGGGATGGCCGTTGAGGTAGGCGGGCATGCGGAACTGGCGCGTCAGCAGCACGGTGTCGCGCGTCTCGTCGCGCAGCAGGATCGTCGCGCCGTTGCCGCGGTCGTAGACCTCGCGCTTCTGCTCCGTCCACGCGCCGTCCGAGCCCTGGTAGTCGTACGTCGCGCGCTTGAGGACGTACCAGGCGTCCGAGAGCACCTCCACGTCGCGCACGCGGACGCGCGGATTGCCGTGCGGGGCCTCTTCGGCCATCAGACCGCGACGCGGCTCGGCAGGGCGCTCGCGCCCTGCAGCGCCAGGTCGATGCTGCGCGCCGCCTCGCGGCCGTCGGCGATCGCCTGCACGATCAGGTCGGCGCCGCGCACGCAGTCGCCGGCGGCGAAGAGCCCGTCCGCGGCCGTCGCGAACGTGGCGTCCACGGGCACGGTCTCGCGCGCGCCGAGCTCGAGGCCGAGCTGGGCGTACAGCGGGTCGCCGGTCTCGACGCCCGTGAATCCGATCGCGACGAGCACGAGGTCGACGTCGAGCGTGACCTCATCGGTCTCGACCGGCCGCCGCACCCCCGTCTCGGCGAACCCGGGGAACTCGACGCGGCGCGCGCGCAGGCGCTGCACGCGCCCGGCGTCGCCTTCGAGCGCGTAGGTCGCGAGCTGCCACTCGCGCTCGCCGCCCTCCTCGTGCGCCGGGTACGTGCGCATCAGGAACGGCCACTCGGGCCACGTCTTCTGCGGGTTGCGCTCGCGCGGCGGCGTGGGGCCGTGCGCGATCTCGACGACCGAGGCGCAGCCCTCGCGCAGCACGTTGCCGAGGCAGTCGGCGCTCGTGTCGCCGCCGCCGAGGATCGCGACGCGCAGGCCCTGCGCGCGGATCTCGGGCCCCGGCACGGGCAGGCCGGCCACGCGCCGGTTCTGCTGCACGAGGTAGTCCATCGCGAGGTGCACGCCGCCGAGCTCGGCGCCGGGCAGCGCCAGCGGCCGGTGCCGCTGCGCGCCGGTCGCGAGCACGACGGCGTCGTGGCGCGCGCGCAGGTCGTCGTAGGCGACGTCTGCGGCCGACGTCGACGCCGTAGGCGAACTCGACGCCCTCGGCGCCGAGCTGCTCGACGCGGCGGTCGATCAGCTGCTTCTCGAGCTTGAAGTCGGGGATGCCGTAGCGCAGGAGCCCGCCCGCGCGGTCGTCGCGCTCGTACACGGTGACCGCGTGGCCGGCGCGCGCCAGCTGCTGCGCGGCGGCGAGCCCGGCCGGGCCCGAGCCGATCACGCCGACGCTGCGCCCGGAGCGCGCCGCGGCCGGCTGCGGGACGATCCAGCCCTCCTCCCAGGCGCGCTCGACGATCGCCCACTCGATCTCCTTGATGGTGACCGCGTCGTCGTTGATCGTGAGCACGCAGGCCTCTTCGCAGGGCGCCGGGCAGAGCTTGCCGGTCAGCTCGGGGAAGCTGTTCGTGGAGTGCAGGCGCTCGCTCGCCTCCTGCCAGTGGCCGCGGTGCACGAGGTCGTTCCAGTCGGGGATGAGGTTGCCGAGCGGGCAGCCCGTGTGGCAGAACGGCACGCCGCACGACATGCAGCGGCGCGCCTGCTCGCGCACCTCGCCCTCGGGCGCGTGCTCGTGCACGTCGCGGTAGTCGCGCACGCGCTCGAGCGGCGCGCGCAGCGGGCCGAGGCGCCGCTGCACCTCGAGGAATCCGCGCGGGTCAGCCACGGGCGCCTTCGAGCTCGGGGTCGCGCTCGGCCGCGATGCGCAGCAGGTCGTGCGGCATGACCTCGACGAACTGTGTCACGGCCGTGTCCCAGTCGGCCAGGAGCGCGGCGGCCACGTCGCTGCCGGTGAGCTCGCGGTGGCGCTCGACGAGCTCGCGCAGCTGGGCGTCGTCGCCGACGGGCCGCAGCGCGACCATGTCGCCGTTGACGCGGCGCGCGTTCTCGCCGTCGGGATCCCAGAGGTAGGCGATGCCGCCCGACATGCCGGCCGCGAAGTTGCGCCCGACCGGGCCGAGCACCGCGACGAGGCCGCCGGTCATGTACTCGCAGCCGTGGCGCCCGACGCCCTCGACGACGGCGGTCGCGCCCGAGTTGCGCACCGCGAAGCGCTCGCCCGCGCGCCCGCGGACGTAGAGCTCGCCGGACGTCGCGCCGTACAGCGTCGTGTTGCCGACGGCGATCGAGCTCGTCGGCTCGTAGCCCGCGTTCGCCGGCGGCCGCACGACGATGCGCGCGCCCGAGAGGCCCTTGCCGACGTAGTCGTTGGCCTGGCCCTCGAGGTCGAGCACGAGGCCGCGGATGCCCCACGCGCCGAGGCTCTGGCCGGCCGTACCGTGCAGTTCGAGCGTGAGCGCGCCGTCGGCCAGCGGATCGGGGCCGAGGCGGCGCACGAGCTCGCCCGAGACGAGCGCGCCGATCGCGCGGTCGGTGTTGCGCACCTCGCGCCGGATCGTGAGCTGCTCGCCGCGCGCGAGCGCGTCGGCGGCCAGCTCGAGCAGCTCGCGGTCGAGCGGCGCCGCGGGCGTCTCGCCGGGGACGCCGCCGAAGCGCGAGGGCGCGCCGTCGGGGCCGGCCGCGGGCGAGAGCAGCGCGGCGAGGTCGATGCCGGCGCCGCCGTCGGAGGCCTGGCGCGCGAGGTCGGTGCGGCCGACGAGGTCGTCGAAGCGGCGCACGCCCAGCTGCGCCATCAGCTCGCGCACCTCCTCGGCCACGAACAGCAGGTACTGCACCAGGTGCTCGGGGGTGCCCGCGAAGCGCCTGCGCAGCTCGGGATCCTGCGTCGCGATGCCGACCGGGCAGGTGTTGAGGTGGCAGACGCGCATCATGATGCAGCCCGCGGCGACGAGCGGCGCGGTCGAGAACCCGAACTCCTCGGCTCCGAGCAGCGCGCCGATGACGACGTCGCGCCCGGTGCGCAGGCCGCCGTCGACCTGCAGGCGGACGCGCCCGCGCAGCGCGTTGCCGACCAGCACCTGCTGCGTCTCGGCGAGGCCGAGCTCCCAGGGCACGCCGGCGTGGCGGATCGAGGACGTGGGGGAGGCGCCCGTGCCGCCGTCCATGCCCGCGATCACGATGTGGTCGGCGCCGGCCTTGGCGACGCCGGCGGCGACCGTGCCGACGCCGGCGAGCGCGACCAGCTTGACGCTGATCTCGGCCGTCGGGTTGACGCAGCGGAGGTCGTGGATCAGCTGCGCGAGGTCCTCGATCGAGTAGATGTCGTGGTGCGGCGGCGGCGAGATCAGGCCGACGCCGGGCGTCGAGTGCCGCAGCCGCGCGATCTCGACGTCGACCTTGTGCCCGGGGAGCTGCCCGCCCTCGCCGGGCTTGGCGCCCTGCGAGACCTTGATCTGCAGCACGTCGGCGTCGACGAGGTAGGCCGTGGTCACGCCGAAGCGCGCGGACGCCACCTGCTTGATCGCCGAGCGCCGCGAGTCGCCGCCTGCGTCGGGCTGCGAGCGGCGGGCATCCTCGCCGCCCTCGCCGCTGTTGGAGCGGCCGCCGAGGCGGTTGAGGGCGATCGCGAGCGTCTCGTGCGCCTCCTTCGAGATCGATCCCAGCGACATCGCGCCGGACGCGAAGCGCTTCACGATCTCGCTCGAGGGCTCGACCTCCTCGAGCGGCACGGGCTCACCCGCCGGCACGAGCTCCACGAGCCCGCGCAGCGCGCCGCCGAGGCGGTTCTCCTCGTCGGCCGCGGCGGCGAAGGCCGCGTAGCTCTCGGGGCGCTCGTCGCGCACGGCGCGCTGCAGCGCCGTGATGACCTCGGGGTTCCAGACGTGGCGCTCCCCGCGCAGGCGGTAGGCGTAGATGCCGCCCGGGTCGAGCTCGCCGCCGGCCAGCGCGTGCTCGTGGCGGCGCAGGACGTCGGCCGCGATCCCCTCGAGCCCGATCCCGCCGACGCGCGACGGCGTGCCCGTGAAGTAGCGGGCGACGACGTCGGCCGAGAGCCCGACGCACTCGAACAGCTGCGCGCCGCGGTAGGACATCACGGTCGAGACGCCCATCTTCGAGAGCACCTTGAGCAGGCCCTTGCCGACCGCCTGGACGTAGCGCGCCTGGGCGCCCTCGGCGCTCTCGGAGCCGACCTCGCCGGCCGCCCACTGCGCGGCGACCAGGTCGAGCGCCACGTAGGGGTTGACGGCGGCGGCGCCGAAGCCGACCAGCAGCGCGAAGTCCATGACCTCGCGGGGCTCGCCGGACTCGACGATCAGGCCGCACTTCGTGCGCCAGCCCTCGCGCACGAGGTGGCTGTGCACGGCCGCGGTGGCGAGCAGGGCGGGGATCGGCGCGGCGTCGGGCGGGCCGGCGGCGCGATCGGAGAGCACGAGGATCTCCTCGCCCAGCGCGATCGCGCGCGAGGCGCGCCGGCAGAGCGCGTCGAGCGCGCGCTCGAGCGCACGGCCGCCGCCGCGGGCGTCGAACGTGCAGTCGAGCGTGACCGTGCGGAAGCGGTCGCGCGGCAGGGCGCGCAGCTTCGCGAGGTCGCCGCTCGTGAGCACGGGCTGCGCCATCGCGAGGCGCCGTGCGTGGTCGGGCGACTCGTCGAGCAGGTTGCCCTGCGCGCCGACGGCCGTGCGCAGGCTCATGACGAGCGTCTCGCGCTGCGGGTCGATGGCCGGGTTCGTGACCTGGGCGAAGAGCTGCTTGAAGAAGCCGCGCAGCAGGCGCGGGCGGGTCGAGAGCGCGGCCAGCGGCGTGTCGACGCCCATCGACGCGAGCGGCTCCTGGCCGTCGCGCGCCATCGGCGCGACGATGTCGCGCAGCTCCTCGCCGGTGTAGCCGAAGAGGCGGAGGTCGCGCTCGAGCGCGTCCTGCGCGGGCGGCTCGACCGGCGGCGAGGGGATGTCCTCGAGGTAGATCTTCTGCTCGTCGAGCAGCGCGCGGTACGGGCGGCGGCGCGCGAGCGCGCGCTTGATCTCGTCGTCGCCGCGGATGCGGCCGGCGTCGGTGTCGACGATCAGCATCTGCCCGGGGCGCAGGCGGTCGTTGACGACGACCTCGGCCGGGTCGAGGTCGAGCACGCCCGCCTCGGACGCGAGCACGAGCAGGCCGTCGCGCGTGACCTGGTAGCGGCAGGGGCGCAGCCCGTTGCGGTCGAGCGTCGCGCCCGCCTGGCGGCCGTCGCAGAACGCGATCGCGGCCGGGCCGTCCCACGGCTCGAGCACGCCGGCGTGGAACTCGTAGAACGCGCGCAGGTCGTCGGCCATCGGCGTGGCCTGGCTCCAGGCCGCCGGGATCAGCATCGCGAGCGCGTGCGCAGGCGCGCGCCCGGCGAGCACGAGCAGCTCGAACGCCGCGTCGAGCGCGGCCGAGTCGCTCCAGCGCTCGTCGATCAGCGGGAACAGCTTGGGCAGGTCGTCGCCGAGCTGGGCCGAGCGCAGCTGCGGCTCGCGCGCGTGCATCCACTGCCTGTTGCCGCGCACGGTGTTGATCTCGCCGTTGTGCGCGAGGTAGTGGAACGGGTGCGCGAGGTCCCAGGAGCCGAGCGTGTTGGTCGAGAAGCGCGAGTGCACGAGCGCCATCGCGGTCTCGATCTCGGGCTCGCGCAGGTCGGCGTAGTAGGCCGGCAGCTGCGGCGCCGTGAGCAGGCCCTTGTAGGTCAGCGTGCTGCTCGAGAACGAGGCGATGTGGAACGTCGCCTCGGGCACGCGCCGCGCAGCCGCCGCGAGCTCGACGCGCCGGCGGATGACGGTCAGCTTGCGCCGGAACGCGCTTGCGTCGCCGCTCGGGCCCTGGGCGACGAGCAGCTGCCGCACGACGGGCTCGCTCTCGCGCGCGAGGCGGCCGATGGCGCTCGAGTCGCGCGGCACGTCACGCCAGCCGAGCGGCCGCTGGCCCTCCTCGACGGCGATGCGCACGCACAGCTCCTCGCAGCGCAACCGCAGCGCCGGGTCGTTCGGCAGAAAGCACATGGCCACCGCGTAGTGGCCGGGAGGCGGCAGCTCGAGCTCGAGCTCGGCGCGCGCGAAGCGGCGCAGGAGGCGGTCGGGCACCTGCAGCATGAGCCCGGCGCCGTCGCCCGTCTCGGGATCGGCGCCGCGCGCCCCGCGGTGCTCCATCGCGGCCAGCATGGCGAGCGCGCGCTCGACCATCTCGCGGCTGCGAACGCCGTCGGCGCGCGCGATCAGGCCGAGGCCGCAGGCGTCGTGCTCGAAGCGCCGATCGTAGAGAGGGTTCTGCATCAGCGCCTGCACCAGCCCAGGATACCAGAGGATTGAATCAAAGGGGTCGAATAGTGCAAACGATCTGATCCAATTGATTCAATCATGCCAGGTGGCACTCGCGGCGAGTGCCACCCGCACCACACCTATCACCAGCACGCGCGCACAGACGCCAGCAGCCATGCGGGTTCGGGGCGAGGGTCTGCGCCGCGCTCGGCTTGCGATCCCACGTGAAGAACACCGAGCCGAGCGTGCCGCTGGTCGTGTGGAACGCCAGCGAGGTGGGCTTGGCCTGCACCGCCACCACGCGCGCACGCGCCGCCGGGCACCAGCGTCCCCATGATCGACAAGACGTACGGCCACCTCGCCCCCGGGAGCGAGCAGGCTGCGCGCGACAAGCTCGACGCGCTCGGGCAGTGAGCCGCCGCGCGCCGGGGCCGGTAGCGGCCCGCCATCCGCTACCTGCCCGAAGAAGTAGCGGATGATTCCGCTCAACCAAGCCGAAGTAGCGGAGTAGCGGCAAATCCAGGGATAGCGGCGCGACGCGGCCTGGCGAGCGAGCATGGCCCGCTCTCCCCAGCGCCGCACGCACGGGAGGCTCGACACTAGACTCCGCCATGGCTGCCGCCGCGCACGAGCTGGCGAGTCGGCACCAAGCTGGGCGGAATACGCTGGGCGGCTGAGAGGGGGGCGTCATGCGTCGGTTGCTGGTGTCGAGTATCGCGGTGGTCGCGTTGGTCTGCGGTCTTGCGTCGGGCGCACAAGATGCACGCTCTGCGGCGGAGCGGGCGAGCGCTGGGCCGCGGATCGTCCAGGTCGAGGCGTTCGCAGCGCCAGGTGGGCAATTGCTGGCGCACGCTGAAGTGCTGCGCGGTGGCGCGAAACCGCCCGTTGCCTGGTTCTCGGTGGGCGGCCGCAAGGTCAAGGCGAGGCGAGAGGCACTCGACGGGAGCGAGGGTCCCGGCTACCTGGTCGACTATTCCGCGCGTTTTGCGGCGAAGGGACAGCCGTTGCGGGTTGGCGACAGAGTGCGAGTGACTATTCGGGCGTGCACCTCCGTCTGCACGAGTCTGTCGAAGCGAGTGCGCGTCGAGTCATTCGACGACCGGTAGTCCGGCCTCAGGGGATCACCCACGGTCGCCTCAGAGGGGCTGGACTGCATGGCGCACGGGTGGCCAAGCGGGGGTGGTGCGGACACGCGCAGGTATCGGGGCGACGGATGGGCAGCAGGCACGCCGCGCGCCGGCAGGCGCGACGAACGTTCTGGCGTGGAGTTGGCGCCACAACCCCGCAACTACGCTAGACAACCGGCCAAGTGGCACGCGCGGCGAGTGCCACTTGGCTCGCGCCCACGCTCTCCGGCCCGGCGCACGACGGCCGGCACGCGAGCGCAACGGCGGCACCGGCTAGGTCGAGCGTGCCGGCGGATGCCGGTAGCGCCAGGCGTAGCGCGCGAGATGGGCCGCCTTGATCGCACAGCGCGAGCCGATCACGCTCGCCCCGACGACCGCGCCGGCCTGGAAGCTGACGAGGATCACCGGCACGAGCAGCGCCATGAACGCGAACGCGTAGCGCGGGCTGCTCCAGGAGGCTGCGCCCTCGACGTGCTCGAGGATTCCGGTTAACACCACGCCGAGGAGCACGAGCGCGGTCGCTATCCACCAGGCGAACGCGTCGCCCGTGCGGGTCAGGGTGTAGCTGCAGAGGCACGCGATGCCGGTCAGCACCACGAATCCGGACGCGACGACCACCCACTGGCGAAGAGTCACCGGCGAGCGCCCGGCGCTCCGCGGCGTCGCACGGGAACCAGCTGCGGAGGTCCCTGGCCGCGCATGCGGCGAGGGTAGCCGCCCGCCAAGTGGCACTCGCCGCGAGTGCCACTTGGCTGCCATGACCCGCTCGCCGAGGGCGTGCGGGCGCTGCCGCACCGGTCTGCAGTCGGGCTCGGCACGTGTGATCTCGTGAGAGATCCGGGCGTGTCGGCGACGCGAGGTCTTCCAAGTGGCACTGTCGGCGAGTGCCACTTGGCGGGCTAGGCTGTCGGGCCATGAGCCTGATCGACACGGGATGGGCGGCCTGGCTGCCGTACGAGCTGACGGCCGCTCTCGAGGCGCTCTCGGGCGGCTCGCCCGCGCGGCGGTCGTTCCGGCAGCTGCTCGCCGCCGAGCGCGACGAGGCCTCGCGTGAGCGCTGGGAGCGCTTTCGCCTGGTCGCGCCGTCGCGCATCGACGTTCCGATCGACGGCGACGGGCTCACCGAGGAGGAGTGCTACGCGCTGCTCGAAGGCCTCGGGCTCGTCGCCGGCGCTCCGCCGCGGCTGGTCGACGCCGAGGCGGTCGAGCTCGTGCTCACGCTCGACGAGGACGATCGCCGCGAGCTCGACCGCATCCGTGCGGCGCGCGACGCGGGCCCGGCGGCCACGCCCGCCGATGCGCTGCCGTCGCTGAAGACCGCCTTCGGCGGGGGAGACGTCGGTCGCAACGACCCGTGTCCGTGCGGCTCGGGACAGAAGTTCAAGCGCTGCCACGGCCGCTGAGCGTCAGCGCTCGGCGAACTCCCCGGCCGTGACGACGAGGGCCGAGACGAGGAAGAAGATCACGCCCCAACGGGCCAGGTCGGCGGCGATCAGCAGGCCCGACGCCACGGCGATCAGCACGAGCTTCGTGCCGAGCCGCGCCGGGTGGGCGAGCCGGCCGCGCGCGCGGGGCGCGAGCCAGCGGCCCCAGATCGCGGCGGCGATGAGCGGGAAGGCCACCGCCCGGGCGACGCTCGCGAGCGTCCCTCCCCCGATCCGCGCACCGGCCACGGCGAGCACCGCGAGCAGCGCGAGCTCGTCGAGGAAGACGACGACCTGCAGAATCCCGACCTTCTGCGGGTGATGAGCCGCCACGTCTGCACGGTAGCCCTATCCTGCCCGGGTGCTCGATCTGCGCTACGACCCGGTCTCCCGCTCCGGCTACGTCCGCCTTCGCCAGGGGCGCGTCGCTCGCACCCGTGAGCTCTCGCCCACGGCGAACGGCGAGTACGACGCGCGCGACCGCCTCGTCGCGATCCAGATCACCGAGCTCGACGAGACCGCGGCGGAGTTCCTGCGCACGGCCGACGAGGAGACGCTCCTGCGCGTGATCCGCGAGCAGGCCGGGCGCCGCAAGGCCGGCAGCCAGCCGCCGCCGGGCGTCGTGCGCGAGCCGCGCCGCGGCCGCTAGCGGGGCTGCGGCCGCGTGATCGCGCCGTCGCTGGCCGAGCTGACGAGCGCCGCGTACTTCGCGAAGACCCCCGTCGTGTAGCGCGGCGGCGGCGCCTGGACGTGGCGCAGGCGCTCCGCGATCTCGTCGTCCGAGAGGTCGACGCGCAGCTCGCGCCCCACGACGTCGACCGTGACGATGTCGCCCTCGCGCAGCGCGGCCAGCGGCCCGCCGCGGGCCGCCTCCGGCGCCACGTGGCCGACCATGAAGCCGTGCGTGGCGCCCGAGAAGCGCCCGTCGGTGATGAGCGCGACGTCCTCGCCCAGTCCCTCGCCCACGATCGCGGCCGTGACGTGCAGCATCTCGCGCATCCCGGGGCCGCCCGCCGGACCCTCGTAGCGGATGCAGACCACGTCGCCCTTCTGCAGCGTGCGCGCCTTGACGGCCGCGAAGCAGTCCTCCTCGGAGTCGAACACGCGCGCGGGGCCGCGGTGGTGCGTGCGCTCGTGGCCCGAGAGCTTGACGACGCAGCCCTCCGGCGCGAGGTTGCCGTAGAGGATCGCGAGGCCGCCCGTCGGCTTGATCGGGTGCTCGATCGACACCACGACCTCCTGGCCGGGCGACTCCTCGGCGCGCGCGGCGAGGTCGCCGAGCGTGCCGCCGTCGACGCTGTGCGCGCCGGCGTGGATGAGGTCGCGCTTCTGCAGCTCGCGCGCGACGAGGCCGATGCCGCCCGCCTCGTACATGTCGGTGGCCACGAAGCGGCCGCCCGGCTTGAGGCTCGCGACGATCGGCGTGCGCGCCGCGACGCGCTCGAAGTCGTCGAGCCCGAAGTCGAGGCCGAGCTCGCGCGCGATCGCGATCAGGTGCAGGACGCCGTTCGTCGAGCCGCCGGTCGCGGCCACGCAGGCCGCCGCGTTCTCGAGCGCGTCGCGTGTGATCAGCTGGGAGGGGCGCAGGTCGCGGCGGACGACGTCCATCACGAGGCGGCCGGCGGCGACCGCCGCGTCGGCCTTGCGCTCGTTCGTGGCCGGGATGCCGGAGAGCGCGGACGGGCTGATGCCGAGGAAGTCGAGCGCGGTCGCCATCGTGTTGGCGGTGAACTGCCCGCCGCACGCGCCGGCGCCCGGGCACGCCGCGGACTCGAGCGCGTGCAGCTCGGCCGCTGTCATGCTGCCGCCGAGGTAGCGCCCGACGCCCTCGAACACGTCCTGGATCGTGACGTCCTTGCCGTCGTAACGACCCGGCGCGATCGAGCCGTTGTAGAACACGAGCCCCGGGATGTCCATGCGCGCGAGCGCCATCGCCGCGGCCGGGATCGTCTTGTCGCAGCCCACCAGGCAGACGAGGCCGTCGAGGTGGTGCGAGCGCGTGGCGAGCTCGATCGAGTCGGCGATGACCTCGCGGCTGACGAGCGAGCCGCGCATGCCCTCGACGCCCATCGTGACGCCGTCGGACACCGACACGGTGTTGAACTCCATCGGCGTGCCGCCGGCCTCGCGGATGCCCTGCTTGACCTTCTGCGCCAGCGCGCGCTGGTTGAAGTTGCACGGCATCGTCTCGATCCACGTGGTCGCGACGCCGATGAACGGGCGCGCGATGTCCTCGTCCGTGAAGCCGATCGCCTTGAGCATCGCGCGCGCGGCGGCGCGCTCGGGGCCGTCCGTCATGACCGCCGAGTTGCGCTTGGCGGGATCGGAAGGGCGGTCGTATGGGTTCTCGGACATGCCGCCGATTCTAGGCGGGCGATCGTGCCGGACGAGCTGGTGGACGAACCGGCGACGTTCGCCGATCCAGTCCACCAGCTCCGCCCGGGCGGGCGGCGCGCCTCAGGCCGCCGCCCGGCCAGGGGCCGCCTCGGCCAGGTCGGCCGCGAGCGGCGGGCCGACGAGTTCGATGCCGAACCCGAGCGCGAGCTCGGCGAGCGCGCGCTGCCCGGCGGCGGTCGGCGGGCCGGCCGGCGCCGGGAGCCCGGGATGCTCCGCCGGCCGCGAGGCGGCGCGCACGAAGCGCTCGAAGTCGCCCCGCGTGGTGACGACGAGCCAGCGCGCGCTCTCGGACACGACGCGGTAGGTGTGCGCGACGCCCTTCGGCGCGAGCGCCGTCTCGCCGGCGCGCAGGCGCCGGGTCGCGCCGTCGACCTGCAGCACGAGCTCGCCGTCGAGCAGGTGGAAGCACTCGTCCTCGGTCGCGTGCACGTGGCACGGCGGCGAGTCGCCGCGCCGCGCGAGCGACTCGAGCATCGAGATGCCGTCGCCGCCGTCGGCGTGCGACACGGGGATTGTGACCAGGGTGTCGAGGAACCAGAGCACGGGAGAAGCTCCTTTCTGATAAGCTCCGTTTCGGATCTTATACGTCTGGATCAGAGCTTTGTCAAGAGATGACCTCACACCGTTCTCGTACGTGATCTTCGGGCTCGTCGGCAGCCAGGGGGCGGGCCCGCACGACCTCGTGCGCATGGCCCGGCGGGGACGCATGTACGCGGCCGCGGCCGAGAGCCAGTTCTACGCCGAGCCCAAGCGCCTCGAGCGCCTCGGCTATCTCGCCTCCCGCAAGGAGCCGGGCCGCACGCACCCGCGCACGCACTACACGCTCACGCCGAAGGCGCTCGCCGCGCTGCGCGCCTGGGCACCGGAGCCCGTCCGCTACCCGCGTGCGCTGCACGAGGGCGTCGCGCGCCTGCTCGTCGCCGACCTGGTCGGCGAGCAGCCGGTGCGCGAGGGCATCGCGGCCCTGCGCGCCGAGCTCGACGAGCTCGACCAGGAGCTCGACCAGGCCGACGCGGCGGCCGGAACGCTCCCGCACCGCGCGAAGTACCTGCGCATCAACCACCGCCTCGCGCGGCGCCTGATCGCTGCCCACCGCGAATGGATCGCCGAGGTCGAGCGCGAGCTGGACGTAGCGGCGGCGTCAGGCGTGCCGGTTCGTGCGCACGTGGACGGAGCGGGCGTGGCCGCCGCGGGCGCGCGGCTTCGCGTGCGCCGGCTTGACGGCGGGGGGCGGCGGAGGTGCGGCTGCGGGGGCCGCGACTGCGGGCGCCACGGCCGGCCGGCCGCTGCCGGCGACGCTGAACGCACCGCCCGCGCCGCTCCCCCCGCCCGGTGAGGCGACCAGCGCGTTCCCGGTGCCCACGGCCACGGCGCTCCCGGTCTGGCCGCCGGCGATCGCGGGCGCGAAGCGCGAGAGGAACGCGCCCTGCGCGAGATCCAGCGTCGCTCCCGGGAGGCCGCGCACGAAGTACGCGGCGCCCGCGCCCGACGCCTCGCCGGGCGCGCCCGCGAGCAGGTCGAGGCGGCCGTCGCCGTCGACGTCGCCGGCGGCCGCGAGCGAGGCGCCGAAGCCGGCGCCGGGAGCCGGCCCGGATACGCGCTCGAGCGCGGAGGCGGTGTCCTGCGTCGCCGAGCCGGCCTGCCCGGCCATCACGACGACCTCGCCCGCACCTGCGCGCCCGCCGGGCGAGGCGGCCGACGCGCCGATTGCGAGGTCGGGGCGGCCGTCGCCGTTCTGGTCGCCGACGGCGGCGAGCGACGATCCGAGTCCCTCGCCGGCGGCGGCGCCGTCGATGCGGTAGCCCTGCGCGGGCGTGAGCGCGTTGAGCTTGATCCACGGGCAGGTGACGTCGAGGAGGTGTCCGCTGCAGCCCGCGTCGATCGCCGGCAGGTGACCGCTGATGATCCAGACCGAGCCGGCGTCGGTGCGCCCTCCGGGGTCGGCCTGCGGCGCGCCCAGGGCGAGGTCGGGCCATCCGTCGCCGGTCATGTCGGGCACGGCCGCGACGCTCTCGCCGGCGTGCTGGCCGTCGCTCGCCGGGAAGTCGACGTGGAAGAAGTACGGGTAGCCGGCGCTCCAGAGGTCGGTCAGCGAGATGTGCTCGCCGGACGGCTTGCCGTAGAGGACGGCCACGCCACCGCCGCCCGGGCGATGGAGGTTGGCGTCGGGCGCGCCCACGGCGACGTCGTCGTAGCCGTCGCCGTTCACGTCGGGGAGCACGGCGATCGACACGCCCATGTGCGAGTCCAGCTGGAAGCCGTCGTAGCGACTGCCGATCGGGGAGTGCGGTGCGGGATCGGTGCCGTTCGTGTGGCGTGTTGCCGAGAGCGCCGTCGTGTCCACGTCGGCGGGGTGGGCGGAGCCGAAGACGACGTAGGCCGCGCCCGCGCCACTCCTGCCCGGCGCGCCGGCCATGGGGGCTCCGATCGCGATGTCGTCGAGGCCGTCGCCGTTGACGTCGCCCCCCGCGACCGCGAACCCGAGCAGCTCGCCGGCATGGCCGACGATGCGGAACGACGCGTTCCCGGGCGCGAGCGCGGCGGGCGCGGCGACGCCGGGGCCGAGGAAGACGTAGACGATGCCGGAGTCGGCTCCGTTGGCGTCGGCGTAGGGCATGCCCACCGCGTAGTCGCTCGCGCCGTCGCCGTTGACGTCGCCGAGCTCGGCGACCGTCGTGCGCGAGCCGTCGCCGCTCGTCACGCCGTAGACGGGCAGCGTGCTCGCGGGGAGCGCGCCGTTCCCGGCGCTGCTCGAGAACGCGACGAGGCCGGCGACCGAGGCCAGCAGGACGAGGGCGGCCTGCGGCCTTCGCAGGCTCGGTCGTCGCTTCCGCACCACCTCCCGAGTGTGGTGCGCGGGCCGGACGGACCCGTGGCGCCGCTACCGGACCGGGAGCGCCTGGCCGCCGCGCGCGTGTGGCTTGGCCTTCGCCTTGGGCTTCGGGCGCGGGCGGCACGGCGTCTTGGTCTTCGCGGGCTTGAGCGGGCAGAGCTTCCGCACGGCCGGGGTCTTCTTCTCGACCGGCGGGACGACCGGCGGGACGACCGGCGCCGGCGGGACGACGGGGACGGGCGGCGGCGCCGGCGGCACGACGGTCGGCGGGATCGGCGGGTTGAGCATGCCGGGGCCGCTGACGATGAACGCGCCGCTCGCTCCCGGCGCTGCGATCAGCCCGTCGACGCCGGAGCCGTCGAGGGACAGGCCGCCGGCGACCGCGCTGCCGGCCTGTGCGCCCGCACCTGCGGGCTGGAGCTTGGCGGGCACGAGCGCGAGGTCGGTGGTGGTGCCGGCCGCGCCGCGCACGAGGTAGGCGGCGCCGGTGAACGACGACTCGCCGGGGGCGCCCACGAGGATGTCGACGCGGCCGTCGCCGTCGACGTCGCCGGCCGCGGCGACGGACGCGCCGAGGCCGGCGCCCGCCATCGCGCCGTAGATGCGCTGCAGCGGCGGCGCGGTGGCCAGGTCGCGCGTCGCGGAGCCGTGCTGCCCGGGGACGACGACGACCGCGCCCGCGCTCGAGCGGCCGCCCGGCGAGGCGGCCGACTCGCCGATCGCGAGGTCGGGGATGCCGTCGCCGTTCTGGTCGCCGACGCTCGCGAGCGACGAGCCGAGGCCGTCGCCGGCGGTCGCGCCGTCGATGCGATAGCCCTGCTGCGCGGTCAGATCGCGGATCCGGAGCCAGGGGCACGAGGCGTCGACCATGTGGTTGTCGCAGCCCGCGTCGATCTGCGGCAGGTTGCCGCTGATGATCCAGACCGAGCCCGCGTCCGTGCGTCCGCCCGGATCGGCCTGCGGCGCGCCGATCGCGAAGTCGGGGACGCCGTCGCCCGTCACGTCGGGAAGGCCCACGACGCTCTCGCCGAGGTGCTGGTTGTCGAGCGTCGGGTAGTCGACGTGCAGGTAGTAGGGGTAGCCGGCCTCCCAGAGGTCGGAGAGGTTGATGTGCACGCTCGTGCGCTTGCCGTACAGCACCGCGACGCCGCCGCCGCCGGGGCGGTGCAGGTCGGCGTCGGGCATGCCGATCACGAGGTCGTTGAGACCGGCGTCGCCGGCGCCCTCGTTCGTGTTGTGGACGTTGATGTCGGAGACGACCGCGAGCGCCATGCCCGTGTGCGAGTCGACCTGGAAGCCGTCGTAGCGGCTGCCGAGGGGCGACTGCGTCGCCGGGTTGGCCGGGTCGTTCGTGTAGCCCGCGGTCGAGAGCGTGGTCGTCGAGAGGTCGGCCGGATTCGTCTGGCCGTAGACGACGTAGACGGCGCCGCCGTCGCTCTTCGCGGGCGGCCCGGCCATCGGCGCGCCGATCGCGATGTCGGCGCGGCCGTCGCCGTTGAGATCGCCGCCGGCGATGGCGTACCCGAGCAGCTCGCCGCCGTGGCCGACGATGCGGAAGGAGGCGGCGGCGAGGTTGACCGGCGTCGCGACCGGCGAGGCGGCGCCCGCGTGCCCGAGGAAGACGTAGACGATGCCCGAGTCGGGCCCGTTGGCATCGGCGTAGGGCATGCCGACGGCGTAATCGTTGATGTGGTCGCCGTTGACGTCGCCGAGCTCGGCGACCGTCGTGCGCGAGCCGTCGCCGTTCGTGACGCCGTAGACCGGCAGGGTGCTCGTCGGCAGCGCGCCGATGCCGACGCTGCTCGAGAACACGCCCGCCCCGACGATGAGCGCGGCCAGCGCGACCATCGCGCGGGGCTTTCGCACGAGGGGCCGTCTCACGCCGTGCGGACCTTCGCCTTGGTCGCCGTCGAGCGCGCCCGGCAGGGTGCGGGCTTGATCTTCACGCGCTTGCCCTTGACGAGCTTGTACTTCGGCTTGGGCTTCTTGCGCGGGCAGAGCGGCAGCTTCTTCTTCTTCTTTGTCTTGGTGACGGGCTTCGCCGGCGTCGTGGCCGTGGTCACGGCCGGAACGGTCGTGACGGTACCGGCGGGCGCGGACGTGCCCGTCCCGGCGCCCGTCGTCGCCGGCGGGCTCGGCGGCACGGCCGGGGGCGACGGCGGAGGCGGCGGCGCCGCGGGCGGGGGCGGCGGCGGGCTGGGCGGCGGGGGCGGCGGAGCGGGCGAGCCGGGCGGCGGCGGCAGGATGGGCGTGCCGCTGCCGCCGACCACGAACCAGCTGCCGGAGCCGTTCGCGCCCGGCGCCGCCACGAGCGCGTCGGAGCCGGCGCCGTCGAGCGCGATCCCGGCGGCGACGTTGCTGCCGGTCATCGCGCCGGCGCCGGCCGGGGCGATCTTGGCGGAGGCCTGCCCGAGGTCGGAGGTCGTGTTCGGCGCGCCGCGCACGAGGTAGGCGGCACCGGCCGCGGACGCCTCGCCCGGTGCGCCGGCGAGCATGTCGACGCGGCCGTCGCCGTCGACGTCGCCCGCGGCCGCCAGCGAGGCGCCGAGGCCCGCGCCGGCGACGGGGCCGTCGATCTCCTGCAGCGGAGGCGCGGTGGCCAGGTTGCGCGTGACCTGATTCGCCTGGCCCTGCACGACGACGACCTCGCCCGAGCCGGTGCGCCCGTTCGGCGACGCCCCCGCCGCACCGATCGCGAGGTCGCGGATGCCGTCGCCGCTCTGATCGCCCACGCCGGCCAGCGAGGTGCCGAGCTGGTCGCCCGGCGCGGCGCCGTCGATGCGGTAGCCCTGTCCCGCCGTGAGGCCGTTGAGCTTGATCCACGGGCACGTGCCCGCCGGCGAGGCCTGCGTGCAGCCGACGATCGGCGGGAGGTGCGCGCTGATGATCCAGACGGAGCCGGAGTCGACGCCGTTGAAGTCGGCCTGCGGCGCGCCGATCGCGATGTCGGGCTCGCCGTCGCCGGTCATGTCGCCGACGCTCGCGACGGTCGTGCCGATGTGCTGGTCGTCGAGCGCGGGGAAGTCGACGTGGAAGAAGTACGGGTAGCCGGCTTCCCAGAGGTCGTTGAGCGTGATGTGGACGCCCTGCGGCTGGCCGTAGAGCACGGCCACGCCGCCGCCACCCGGGCGGTGCAGGGCGGCGTCGGGGGAGCCGGCCACGAGGTCGTTGTAGCCGTCGCCGTTGACGTCGGGCAGCGCGGCGAGCGACATCCCGAAGTGGCCGTTCGGCTGGAACCCGTCGTAGCGGCTGCCGATGGCCGAGGGCGGCGCCGGGTTCGTGGCCGCGTTCGAGTAGGCCGCGGGCGAGAGATCGGTCGTGTCGACGTTCACCGGGTTGGCGCGTCCGAAGACGACGTAGACGGCGCCGCCCGCGGTCTTCGACGGCGGGCCCGCCATCGGCGCGCCGATGGCGATGTCGGCGCGGCCGTCGTCGTTGACGTCGTCGCCGGCGATGCTGTAGCCGAGCATCTCGCCGCCGTGGCCGGTGATGCGGAACGACGCGTTCGCGAGGTTCACCGCCGCAGGCGAGGACGGCAGGGCGCCGCCGTGCCCCAGGAACACGTAGACGGCGCCCGAATCGGTGCCGCCGAGATCCGAGGAGGGCAGCCCCACGGCGTAGTCGCCGAAGCCGTCGCCGTTGACGTCGCCGAGCTCGGCGACGGTCGAGAGCGAGCCGTCGCCGTTCGTGACGCCGAACGCGGGCAGCGACTCCGTCGGCAGCGCGCCCGTGCCGACGGCGCTCGAGAACAGGCCGAACCCGAGGATCGCCGCAGCCAGCGCAAGCGCCGCGCGCGATTGGCGCACGCGCACAGCTCGAATCCGTCGCCGTCGACCCATTCCGCCCGCTTCAACCCCGTTCGCCCGCTCATCGGAGGACTCCCCAACAGACTGTGGGGAGGGGGCGCGAACCGCTACGAACCTCTGGCCGGGGAGGACCTGCCCGAATGGGGAGGGAGCTAACCGTCAGCACTCTCCACCGTCAACAGGTTGGACTCATGTGTGTGCTGCACACCGGCACGGTTGCTCGCGCTCGTCCGGCCTGGTAGAACCGCAGTTCACATTTGAGGCACAGGGATCGGTCGGCAAACCAAGAGAGGGAACGGCATGAAGAGAAAGTTCACGGTTGCGCTCGCACTGGTCGCGCTGGCGGCGGCTGTCACGGCTGCGAGCAGCGTCGCCCGGACGACGTCGTCGAACCGGGTCGCCGGTCTACCCAACACGTGCCACACGTTCGGCAAGGGCAAGTACGTGATCGCCAGCGATCTGCCCCTGCAGGGCTCGCTGCGCCCGCTCGCCGTCCAGATCGTCGCGGCGATCCGGCTCGAGCTCAAGCAGATGAACTTCAAGATCGGCGACAAGACGATCACGTACGCGTCGTGCGACGACTCCACGGCCGCCAAGGGCTCGTGGGACTCGCAGACGTGCACGAACAACGCGAACGGCTACAAGTCGGTCAAGAACCTGCTCGGCATCATCGGCACGTTCAACTCCGGCTGCGCCGAGATCATCGCCCCGATCGTCAACCGCGCACCGGGCGGCGGCATCGCGATGGTCAGCCCGGCCAACACCTACGTCGGCCTGACGAAGCCGAGCGGCGTGCGCGGGTGAGCCCGGCAAGTACTTCCCGTCGGGCAAGCGCAACTACGCGCGCGTGGCGGTGCCGGACAACTTCCAGGGCGCGGCCGACGCGACGTTCCTGCAGCAGAAGGGCATCAAGAGCGTCTACGTCCTCAACGACGGCGAGGCCTACGGCTCCGGTATCGCGAACAACTTCGTGAACGCCTGCAAGGCGCTCGGCATCACCGTGCTCGGCAACGACAAGTGGGACGCCAACCAGCCCGACTACCAGTCGCTCTTCCAGGGCATCGCCTCCAAGAACCCGGAGGCGGTCTTCCTCGGCGGCATCGTCTCGCTGCACGGCGGACAGCTGATCAAGGACAAGGTCAAGGTCCTCGGCGACAACAACAAGGTCCTGCTGCTCGGCCCCGACGGCTTCAACGACTCCGCGACGGTCACCGACGCGGGCGCTGCGGCCGAGGGCATGTACGTCACGATCGGCGGCCAGGATCCGAACGCGCTCTAGCAATGCGACCGGCAAGGCCTTCGTGGCCGCGTACAAGAAGACCTACAAGGTCGATCACCTCGAGGCCTACACGGCCTACGGCGCGCAGGCCTTCCTCGTGCTCGCCAACGCGATCGCCAAGAGCAACGGCACGCGCGCGTCGATCACGAAGAACCTCTACAACCAGAGCTTCCCGAAGGGCGTCATCGGGGCGTTCAAGATCGACACCACCGGCGATCCGTCGCTCGGCGGCGTCACGGTCGACCAGTACGTCGGCGGCCAGAGCAAGATCATCACGGTCATCAACCCGCCGGCCGCCCTCGCGGTCAAGGCCCTCGGCTAATCGCCAGCTCGCGAAGCACGACGGAGAACGACCGGAGGAGCGCGAGGATGGCGACCGACCGACGGCCCGTCGGCCCATCCTCGCGCTCGCTCCGCGCCTGCGCGGACGGGTCGTAGGGCGATCGTCGGCATCTGCCTGCTCGGCGCTCGTCGCGCTCTGGCTCGTCGAGAACTCGCGCGTGAGCCGAAGCAGTTCACGCTCGTGCTCCTCGCCGGCATCACGAACGGCTCGATCTACGCGCTCGTGGCGCTCGGCTACACGATCGTCTACGGCATCCTCGAGCTGATCAACTTCGCCCACGGCGATGTCTTCACGTGGGGGGCGATGGCGACCTACACGGTCGCGATCAGCTGGATCGGGCTCGACGGCTCGCAATCCGGTTTCGTGCTCTTCGGAGCCCTCCTGCTGGCGCTGATCTGCTCCGCGATCTTCTGCGCGGCGCTCAACATGACGATCGAGCGCGTCGCCTACCGGCGCTTGCGCAACGCACCGAGACTGGCGCCGCTGATCACGGCGATCGGCATGTCGTTCGTGCTCTCCAACCTGATCGGCGTCGATCTTCGGCTTCTCGTACAAGAGCTCCAACGCGCTCCTGCCGCACGGGCGCGATCTTCCACATCGGCAATCAGGCCTACGGCTGGGACAAGCTGATCGTCCTGCTGATCACGGTGCCCGTCCTGCTCGCCTCGTCTGGCTGGTGAAGTCCACTCGCTGGGGCAAGGCGATGCGCGCGACCGCGCAGGATCGTGACGCGGCGCGGCTGATGGGCATCGACGTCGATCACGCGATCTCATTCGCGTTCGGCATCGGTGGCGCGCTCGCGGGCGTCGGCGGCTTCGTCTACTTCGCGTACTTCACGCAGGCGCGCTTCGATCTCGGCTTCCGCCTCGGCCTGTTCGCGTTCACCGCCGCCGTGCTCGGCGGCATCGGCAACATGGCCGGCGCCGCGCTCGGCGGCTACATGATCGGCCTGATCGAGAACTTCAACAGCGGCCTCTCCTGGCACACGCCCGGCCCGGACTGGACGGAGTCGATCGTCTTCATCCTGCTCATCCTGATCCTCGTCTTCCGGCCACAGGGCCTGCTCGGCGAGGCGCTGTCGACGCGCGCATGAGGGAGCAGATCTCGGCGCGCCTGCGATCGCGTCCGGCGCTCGGCGTCCTGCTCGCCTTGCTCGTGCTCTACCCGTGGTTCTACCACCACGTCCTGCCGCAGTCGTCGCAGTGGATCCCCGATACCTCGACGGCGTTCGTGATCGTGGCGTTCACGGTCATGGGCGTCGGGCTGAACGTCGTGGTCGGCTATGCCGGCCTGCTCGACCTCGGCTACGTGGCGTTCTTCGCCGGCGGCGCGTACGTGGCCGGCTGGTTGGCCTCGCAGCAGTTCGGCGGCGGCCTGCACAGCCCGCGCTCTGGATCTCGGCGGCACGGTGCCAAGTGGCACGCTCGGCATCCACCTCACGCCCTGGAGCGTGATCCTGATCGCCGCAATCTTCGCGGCCCTGCTGGGCGTGCTGATCGGCATTCCCACGCTGCGCCTGCGCGGCGATTACCTCGCGATCGTCACGCTCGGGTTCGGCGAGATCATCCCGCAGTTCGTGCGCAACGGCGACCACGTCGGCGGCTTCAACCTGACGAACGGCTCCTTCGGCCTGACCGGCATCGACGGCCTCGGCTTCGGCAATGGCGTGCACAGCGCGCTGCCGTTCCTGCCCAGCAACTTCGTCGAGCAGGTCGACTCGACCTGGTACTACTGGACCGCCCTCGCACTGCTCGGCATAGCGATCGCGACCTCGTTGCTACTGCGCGACTCGCGTCTCGGCCGCGCCTGGATCGCGATCCGCGAGGACGAGGACGCGGCCGCCGCCATGGGCGTCCCGCTCATGCGCCTGAAGACGCTGGCGTACCTGATCGGCGCCTTCTTCGGTGGCGCGGCGGGCTGCCTGATCACGTTCCAGGCGGGAGCGACGTCACCGAACGCCTTCAGCCTCCAGGTCTCGATCTTCGTGCTCTGCATGGTCATCCTGGGCGGCATGGGCAACGTCTGGGGCGTCGCGCTCGGGGGCTTCGTGCTGGCGTACGTCAACTACCAGGGGCTGTTCGCGGCGGGGCACACGTTCAACTCGGTCACCGGCGCGGACGTCGACATCTCGGAGTACTCGTACCTGATCTACGGCGCAGCGATCGTGACGTTCATGCTCTTCCGGCCGGAGGGCCTGCTGCCGAGTGCGCGCCGGCGGCACGAGTTGCACGAGGACGAGGAGCTCGACGAACTGATCGAGGCGCAGCCCGCATGAGCCCCACCGACCTGCTGCTCGAGACCACCCCGCGTGCGCAAGGAGTTCGGCGGCCTCGTGGCCGTCGAGAGCGTCGACTTCGACGTGCCGCGAGGCTCGATCACGAGCCTGATCGGGCCGAACGGTGCGGGCAAGACCACGTTCTTCAACATGCTGACGGGCGCGTACAAGCCCACGGCGGGCGAGATCGTGTTCGACGGCCACGAGATCGGCGGGCTGCCTCAGCACCAGATCACCGCGCTCGGCATCGGCCGCACGTTCCAGAACATCCGTCTGTTCGGCACCATGACGTCGCTCGAGAACACGCTCGTCGGCATGCACTGCCGCTTGCACAGCGGCGTCTTCCGCAGCATCGCTGCGCTCGCCCCTGCAGCGGCGCGAGGAGGGCGAGGCGCGCGAGAAGGCGCGCGCGCTGCTGGCCTACTGCGGCCTGCGCCAAGCGCGCGGAGCAGGAGTTCGCACGCAACCTCGCCTACGGCGACCAGCGCCGGCTCGAGGTCGCGCGCGCGCTCGCGACCGAGCCGAAGCTGCTGCTGCTCGACGAGCCGACGGCCGGCATGAACCCGCAGGAGACGCTCGCCTTCACGCAGTTCGTGCACAAGCTGCGCGACGAGCGCGACCTCACGGTGCTGCTGATCGAGCACGACATGAAGGTCGTGCTCGGCGTCTCCGAGCGCGTCACCGTGCTCGACCACGGCGAGAAGATCGCGGAGGGCGCCCCCGACCGAGGTCACGGCCAACGAGCGCGTGCGCGAGGCCTATCTGGGCACGAGGGCGACGGCGTGAGCGCGACCGCCTCGCCCGCGCCCGCGAGCCCGCTGCTCGAGCTCAAGAACGTGCACGCCTACTACGGCGCGATCCACGCCCTCAAGGGCGTCTCGCTCGCGGTCGGCGACGGCGAGATCGTCACGCTGCTGGGCGCGAACGGCGCGGGCAAGTCGACGACCCTGAAGACGATCTCGGGCCTCCTGCGCCCGCGCAAGGGCAGCATCGACTTCGCCGGCGACGACATCACCCGGCGCTCGGCGACGCAGATCGTCAAGGCCGGCGTCGCCCAGTCGCCCGAGGGCCGGCGCCTGTTCGGGCGCATGACGGTGGTCGAGAACCTCGAGATGGGCGCCTTCCAGCGCACCGACAAGGACGGCATCGCATCCGACATGGATCGCGTGTTCGACCTCTTCCCGCGGCTCGCCGAGCGCCGCACCCAGAAGGCCGGCACGCTCTCGGGTGGCGAGCAGCAGATGTGCGCGATGGGCCGGGCGCTGCTCGCGCGCCCGCGGCTGCTGCTGCTGGACGAGCCGTCGATGGGCCTCGCACCCGTGCTCGTCGAGCGCATCTTCGAGGTCATCGTCGAGATCAACCAGCAGGGCACGACGGTGCTGCTCGTCGAGCAGAACGCCCTCATGGCGCTCGAGATCGCGCACCGCGGCTACGTGCTCGGCACCGGCAAGGTCGCGCTCGCGGACACGGCCGAGGCGCTGCGCGGCAACGAGGCCGTGCGCAAGACCTACCTCGGCGAGGACTGAGGCCGAGGCCGGCTCAGCTCGGCGCCAGCGCCGCCGAGCCGGATGACCTCGTCGGCGCGCTGCGCGAGCAGCGCATCGTGCGTGGCGCAGATCACGGCCGCGCCGGAGACGCGGGCCGCCTGCACGAGCAGACCCGCGACGAGCGCCGCGCTCTCCTGGTCGAGGCGCGCCGTGGGCTCGTCGAGCAGCACCACCTCGGGGCCGCGGGCGAGCGCGCGGGCGATCGCGACGCGCTGGCGCTCGCCGGCCGAGAGGCGGTCGGCGGCGCGGTCGGCGCAGTCGCCGAGCCCGAGGCGCTCGAGCCAGGCGCGCGCCTCGGGCTCGTGCTCGGGCGCGCGGCCGCCGTGGTGGATCTCGAGCGCGAGGAGCGCGTTCTCGAGCGCCGTCGCGAACGGCACGAGGCCCGGCTCCTGGCCGACCCAGCCGACGTGATCGCGGCGGTGGGCCGCGAGCTGCTCGCGGTCGAGCGTCGCGAGATCGACGCCGGCCACGACGACCGAGCCCGCATCGGGCCGCTCGAGCCCGGCGATGAGGTGCAGGAGCGTCGTCTTGCCCGAGCCGGACCGGCCCTCGACGGCGACGAGCCGGCCGCCCGAGAAGCTCGCGTCGAAGCCGCGCAGGACGGCGTGCTCGCGCGCACCGCTCCCGTAGGCCTTGGCGATGCCGCGCAGCTCGCACACGGGCGCGCCGGTTGCCGCCACCGCGCGCTCCTCGGCCGGGCGCGCCCTGGCGGCGGTGCCGTCCCCGGCGAGTGCGAGCTCGCCCGCGCTCGCCCGCCAGGTCGCGCTGGCGCCGATCCCGGCCTCGTCGCGCGCGCTCTCGGGCAGCCGAACCCAGCCGCCGCGCGCGACGACGAGCCGGTGAGCGCCGCCGCGCAGCACCTCGCCGCTGATGCGCCCGTCGCGCACGTGCACGACGCGGTCGGCGAGCTCGGTCGCCGCCTCGTCGTGGCTGACGACGACGAGCGTCGTGCCGCTGCCGGCCACGAGCTCGCCGAGCAGGCGGTACACCACCTGCGCGGTGCCGGCGTCGAGCTCGCCGGCCGGCTCGTCGGCGAGCAGCAGCGCAGGCGCGTGGGCGAGCGCGGCGCAGCAGGCGACGCGCTGCTGCTCTCCGCCCGAGAGCTCCGAGGGCGGGTCGTCGGCGCGGTCCGCGAGGCCCATCTGGTCGAGCAGCGCGAGCGCCTGGCGCCGCCCCGCGCGCGGGGTCGCGCCCCCGAGCGCGAGCGGCAGCGCGACGTTGTCGGCGCACGAGAGCGCGGGCGAGAGCGCGCGGGCGTAGTGCTGGTCGAGGAAGCCGAGCTGCCGCGAGCGGAACTCGGCGGCCCGCCGCGCGCTCAGGCGCATGACGTCGACGCCGAGCGTGCGCGCCACGCCCGCGGACGGCCGGTCGAAGCCCGCCGCGATCCGCAGCAGCGTGCTCTTGCCCGAGCCGCTCGGGCCCAGCACGACGCAGCGCTCGCCGCGCTCGACCGAGAGCGTCATGCCCTGCAGCGCGACCGCGCCCGTGGAGTCGCCCGCGTGGATGCGGAAGACGTCGCGCAGCTCGAGTGCGAGCTTCCCGCTCACTCGGCCCACTGCTCCCCGGTCGTTCCCCGCCCGGCCGCTCCGCGGCGATAGGCGAGGTGCAGCGAGGCCTCGACGAGCGCGGCCGCGAGGAGCGCGAGCGCGGCGGCGGTCGCTGCGATCGTGAGCCACGGCGTGATGCGCTGGAGCGGCGGATCCGGCACCGCGAGCGTGGCGTCGATCGCGAGCAGACGGCCCGTGGCGACGGCCAGGCCGACGCCGAGCGCCACGCCGGCGAGCACGCCGAGGAGCGCGAGGCCGAGCGCGCGCCAGCGCACGCACGCGCGCAGGGCGCGCGGGCCGGCGCCCTGCGACTCGAGGTCGAAGAGGCTGTCGCCCTCGTCGCGCAGGAAGCCGAGCGTCGCGAGCGCCACGCCGAGCAGCGCCAGTGCCAGGGCGGCGATGGCCGCGGCGACGAGCGACGAGACGATGCCGCGCGCGATCGGGTCGCGCTGCAGATCCGCGTGGATGGCCGCGCGCGACGAGACGTCCAGCGCCGAGAACGGCGGGCGGGCGAGCGCCGCCGCGACCCGCGAGGTCTGGCCCGGCGTCGCGAGCCAGAGCTCGCCGGGGACGGACGAGGGCAGGTCGTCGGCGCCGAGCGCGGACGCGAGCGAGGCCTCGTCGGCGATCACGAAGCTGTCGCCCGAGTCCTGCGTGGTCGGGAAGCGCTTCGCGACGGCGACCAGGCGGGCGTGCACGACCTGCCCGCCGAACGAGAGCTCGAGCGAGCGGCTCGGGCCCGCGCTCGCCGCCACGTCGGGGCTCGCGACCACGGGGAGGCGGTTCGCGTCGAACGGCTGCCGCGGGCGCAGCAGCGCCTGCTGCGAGGTGTCGATCACGTAGCCCACGTCGAGTGCGTCGCCCGCGGCGCGCACGGTCGTGCCGCCGTGGCCGTGCCAGCCGGTGAGCGGCGGCAGCGCGACGTCGCCGGACGGCGTGGACGCCGTGAGCGCCCCGAGGGCGATCCGGCCGGCGAAGCCGTGGGCGCCGTTGCGGCCCTCGGCTCCGCCGTGGGCCGCCGAGCGCTGGTCGTTGGAGGGGAGCTGCAGCTGGATCGCGACGATGCGCCCGCCGCGCAGCCGCGCCGGCACCGCGACCGTCAGCGTGCGATCGGCGCCCTTGGGCGGGACCGGCAGCCGCAGCTGCGCGGCGTCGCCCCCGCGCGTGCGCACGACGAGCACGAGCTGGGTCGCGCTGCCCGTCATGCGCACCGGCAGCGCGAGCCGCGTGGCCGCGGGCGGGATGGCCGCGCCCGCGAGCGCGATCGCATGCGCCGGTCGCAGGAGGCGCGCGAGCTGCGCGGGCGAGTGCGACGAGAAGTCGCCGCGCCAGCCGTGCAGCCGCGGCAGGGCGTCCGCCGGGACGCCGAGCACGGTCGGGGTCAGCGGCGCCCCGCGCGCGCCCGCGGCGTCGGCGACCTGGCGCAGGATCGGCCAGGCGGTCACGCCCGGCGCGAGCGCGCGGTAGCCCGCGAGCGTCGCGGAGTCGCGCGGCGCGACCAGAGCCGCCCCCTCGTTGAGGCTGTAGTCGAGCGGCACCGCGTAGGCGGCGCGCTCGGCGCTCGAGCTGTCGAGCGTGGCGCGGTAGGAGAGCGCGAACGTGGCGAGGCCGACCGACACGGCCAGGAAGCCCGCGACGCCGGCGGCGCGCGAGGGCGAGCGGTGCAGCGCGAGCAGCGCCAGGCGCAGCGTCACGGGCGCCCGGCGCGAGGCGCGCAGCCCCGCCCGGATGGCGGGCTCGAGCAGGCGGCCGAGCAGCACGGCGAACGCGAAGCTGGCGAGCAGCGGCGTGGCCGCGAGCGTCACGGCGGGGCCGGCGCTCGAGCGTGCCCGAGTCGCGCGCGCCGCCGGCGAGCAGCAGCGCGAGCGCGACGACGGCGCCGGCGGCCGCCATGTCGACGGGGCGGATGCCCTTCGGCCGGCCCGCGGCCGGCCTGCGCAGTGCGAGCGCGACGACGGCGAGCGCGCCGATCGCCCCGGCCGCGACGAGCGCGGCGCTGGCGGGCGTCGCGAGGCCGTGCGAGAGCGCGGGCGCGACCGGCACGGCGGAGCGGTGCGCGATGACGGCCACCGCGGCGATCCCGAACGCCAGCCCGGCCACGACGCCGGGCAGCACGGCCGAGAGCGACTCTGCCAGCACGAACGTCGCCTGCTGCGAGAGCGTCGCCCCGCGCTGGCCGAGCCGGCGGAGCTCGGCGCGCACGTCGCGCCGCAGCGCACCGGCGGTGAGACCGGCGAAGGCCAGGAGCAGCACCGCAGCGGCACCACCGACGAGCAGGACGCGGCGCGACGCCGTGGCGCCGGCCGAGCGCGCGTCGGCGAGCGCGTCGTCCGGCGCCGTGAGACCGAACTGGCCGTTTGCGGCCGTCAGCCGCGCGAGCGCCCGCCCCTCGCGCGCGAGCAGGCGGTCGATGTCCCAGACGTGCACGCTGCCGGGGTCGAGGGCCGCGGTCCAGCCGTAGCTGCGCGAGAACAGGCGCAACGGCGGCAGCGACGCAAGTCCGCGCACGCTCGCGGAGAGCAGGATCGGCTCGGCCCGCAGGCCGGTGTCGGTGCGCTGCGTCGAGAGCCCGCCGGCGCCGAAGGGCACGAGCGAGGCGAGCGACGCGCGTCCCACGACGGAGAGGTGGATGCCGTACTCGTCGACCCGCCGCAGCGGCGTGCCGCCGACCTGGACGACCTCGCAGCGCGCGGGCGTGCAGCCCCGCGGCAGCCGGCCCGAGACGAGGCGCACGGAGCGGCCGATCCGGTCGACCGCGGCCAGCTTGACGAGGCCGCCGCCGAAGCGCACGTCGTTGAGCTCGACCGAGCGCGTCAGCTGCCGGCCGGTGAGCGACCGGGCCGCGTTCGCGGCGCTGCGGTCGAGCGCCGCGTAGCCCCCGGCCGCGACCTGGCCCGACCAGGCGATGCGCAGGGCGCGCTCGGCCGGCGGCAGCGAGGCGAGCGCGTGCCGTAGTGCGAGATCCTCGGAAACGGCGCTCCCGCCGGCGACGCCGGTGAGGAACGCGACCGCCACGGTCACGCCCGCGCTGACGAGGAGCGCGCGCCCCGGGCGCGCGCGCAGGCGCTGCGCCGTGAGCGCGAGCACGGCCGTCGCGCGGCGCCGACGCGCGCCGGTGGCGCTGGGCGTGGGAGTGGCAGGCTCGTTCACGTCGGCAGGCAAGGGAGGATACCCCCGACTAGGTTGAGAGCCATGAGCGCTCTTCCCCGGCGCGGCGACCCTCTGGGGGCGCTGGCGCGTCCCGGCGGGCTCGCGGCGCTCGCGGTCACCGCGTTCGCCGCGCTCCTGAGCGTGCCCGCGGCCGACGGCCCGTGGCTGTCCGAGCTCGGGCGGGCGATCGCCGAGCGCGGGAGCATTCCGGACGGCGTGCCGTACGCCTCGGCCGCCAGCGCCGGCTGGCCGAACGTCCCGGTGCTCGGGGAGCTGATCTTCGCCCTCTTGGCGACGGCCGGGAGCCGGGGCCTCCAGATCGCGCAGGTCGCCGCCGTGGCGGGAACGCTCGCGCTGCTCGCGCGCGATGCGCGGCGCTCGGGCGCGCAGGAGCGGGCGCTCGCGATCGCGCTGGTGCTGCTCGTCCCGGCCTGCTTCGGACCCATCGTCGCGATCCGCGCGCAGCTCTTCTCGCTGCCGCTGTTCGCCGTCTGTGCGCTGCTCCTGCGCGACGAGGCGCGCGCCCCCTCGCGCCGCATCTGGCTGCTCGTGCCGCTGCTCGCGCTGTGGGGCAACCTGCACGGCGCCGTGCTCACGGGCGCGGCGGTCGCGGGCGCGTACCTCGTGTTCGAGCGCGCGCGCGTGCGCCCGGGGGAGAGCATCGCGGTGGCGCTCGCCTCCCTGCTTGCGCTGTGCGCCAATCCGGCGCTCTGGAACACGCCCGAGTACGTGCTCGGCGTGCTGCAGAACGAGGCGGCGCGCCAGGCCATCGGTCTGTGGGCGCCGCTCAGCCCGGGGAACTGGCTGGACGTCGCCTTCGCGCTCGCCGCGATCGTCCTGCTGGCGGGCGCACTGCGTTCACGACCGAGGCTGTGGGAGCTCGTCGCGCTCGCGGGCCTCGCGCTGCTGACGCTGCACGCGGCGCGCGGGGGCATGTGGCTCGCGCTCTTCGCGCTGCCGCTCGCTGCGACCGGCTTCGGCGGGCGCGAGAGCTCGCGCCGCGTCGCGCGCCTCGCGCGTCCGGTCGCGCTGGCGCTCGTGGCCGTCGTGCTGATCGGGGTCGCCCACGGCCCGCTGGCGAGCGGCGCGAGCGCCCCCTTGCTGACGCGCACGCTGGCGCTCGCACACGGGACGCCGGTGCTGGCCGAGGATCTGCTCGCCGAGCAGGTCGCCGACGCGGGCGGGCGCGTGTGGATCTCGAACCCGATCGACGCGTTCCGCGAGGACGACCAGCGGGTCTACGTGCACTGGCTGCGCGGGCTGCCGTCGGGCGACGCCGCGCTGGCACACGCTCCGCGCGCGGTGCTCGTGCGGCTCGACGGCAAGGCCGAGCGCCGGTTGCGGCACGACGGCGCCTTCCGCCGCGTCGCCGCCGACCCGCGCGCCGTCCTCTACGCGCGCGTCGCGCAGTCCTAGGCGGCGTCGTGCCAGGCCTCGACCTCGACGCCGTTGGCACTGGGATCGGCCAGGACGTGGAGGGCGAGCGAGCGCAGATGGTGGTTGTCGACGAGCAGCTCGAACGAGTAGTGGCCGGGCTTGTCGAAGCGGACGCCGTGCATCTGCAGGATGAGCGGCGCCGTGCGGATGGGTACGCCCGGGAACGGCGGGTCGCCGGTCAGGAACCCGCCTTGCAGCGGCGGCACGCAGTCGCCGCCGTCCTCGTCCACGAGGTGGAGCTTGAGGGAGTGCTCGCCGGCCTCGGTGGGGTGCGCCTCGAGGCGCACCACGAGCACCATCGTCGGGTACACCAGCGGGAACGTCGCGACGTGGATCGAGTCGAACTCGCCGAGGATGTTGAGCTTGCCCTCGCGAGAGACATTGGCCGCGTCGCAGAGCACGGCGAGGTTCACGTTCACATCACTCAGCCTAGTCGCCGCATTGCGTACCCGAGTACCACTCGCGCGCCCCGGATGGGGGTTCTGGCTTCCCCCCGTTAGAGGGATTGAGATTTCGGCCATCCATGCCGTTTATGTGAGTGATCGGGGTCACATCGAGTCAGGGAGAAGAAAATGCTCGAGCTCTACACCAAGTTGCAGGCCCGGCTTGCACAGGAAGACGGCCAGACGATGGCCGAGTATGCGGTCGTCCTGGCGGTCATCGCCATCGGCATCTTCGTTGCCCTCGGCGCGCTGTCCGGCGCGATTGGCGGCGCCCTCGGCAAGGTCACCGGCGACATCTAGAACGACGCACTTCCGGTCTCTTACTCGGGACCATCGACCGGAACTGGCCGCGGGGCCTCTGCTCCGCGGCCAGTTTCGTTTTCGGGCCGTTCAGGCGAGCAGGCTCCTGAGCGGCTCGTCGCACGTGCCGCGCTCCACGAGCGCGCGGATGTCGGAGGTGCGTGCGGCGACGAGCGAGACGTGGCGCTGGCCGACCGACGGCTTCTCGGCCAGGTAGCCGGCGCGCAGGAGCGCCTCGCCGACCTCGAGTGCGAGCGCGCGCTCGTGGCCCGCGAAGCCGCGCGCGAGATGCCGGAACTCCGTGTGGTAGCCGCCGTACTTGCCCATGCCGTCGAGGCGGCGCAGCATGCGGCGCGCCGCCCGCCGGCGCGGGAGCGGGTCGCCGGCGATCCCCGGGTCGGCGTCGCCGACGCCGGCCAGGTCGGATTCGAGCCGGGCGACGGCGGCCTCCACCTCCGGCGCGAGCGCCGCGGCCCCGGGGCGACCGCCGAGGCGCGCGCCGATCTCGGCCCGCCAGAGCCAGCGCTCCTCGGCCGCGGGCTCGGTCTCGTCGAGGTCACTGGCGGGCAGCTGCACGGCCTCGATGCCGACGCGGTCGAGCTCCTGGGCGTGGTCCTCGAGCGCCAGCGGCAGCAGCTCGAGCACGTCCGCGGGGGAGGGGTGCGTCAGGCGCATCGCGACCTGGCCCTCCCAGCGCGCGGCCTCCAGCTCGGCGTCCCCGGCTCGCAGCGGAGCCGGGAGCCCGGCGGCCTCGGCGAGCGCGGCCGCCGCGCTGCGCGCGAGCCGCTCGGCGCGCGCGGGCAGCGCGGCTCCCGCTGCCACGGGCAGCACGAGCGCGACGCCGTCGCTCGTCTCGGCATAGACCACCGCGATGTTCCCCGGGCGGGCCTGCTCGAGCAGCCGCCGGCCGTCCTCGGCGAGCGCGTCGACCACGACCGCGCGCCGCTGGGCGGGCCGGAGCAGCGCGAGCGCGGCCGCATCCAGCACTAGTGGCCGAGCGCCGGGACCGGCCCGGGCAGGCCGCGTCTAGTGCAGGCCGAGCTTGCCGCGCAATTCATGGAGCACGTCGTCGCCGACGGCCGCGATGACCTCGGGCCGGTCGAGCAGGCGCCGTGCGTCGACCTGTCCGGCACGGTTGGTGATGTACGCGTCCTGCATCACTTCGGCGAGCGGCCTGCCGGCCGAGACCTCGCGGACGACGTAGCGCACAAGCGCATCCTCAGTGGCTGCCATGCACGGAGCCTAGCGCCGCGACGGCCTTGCGCGCCGCAGGGGCCGCGGGTAGCGTGCCGTCACGGTGCACGGAGACCCGGAACGCGCGCACAGGCACTTCGCGGAGCGGACGCTGAGCGGCCTCGACGACGCCGGAGTGCGCGAGGAGGTGCGCATCTGGATCGACTGGCTCCCCGGTGGGATCTGGGGCGTCGGCCGCGCGGTCGACATCGCCGCGCGCGAGAATCCGCGCATCCTGCGCGACGACGACTGGCTCTTCCGGGGCTACGAGATGCAGGACGCGCTGGACGCGGCGAACGCGGCGCTGGAGGCCGATCTCGACGTCTCGCGCGAGGACGGTGCGGCGCCTGCGGCCGCCCCGTTCAGCGAGGCCGAGCTGCGCCCGCGGCTCGAGCGCTGGTTCCACGACCAGTAGATCCGGCGCACGCTACGGTGTCGGGCGATGAGCCAGACCCAAACGACCACGAGCGCGGGCATCCACTGGGATCTCGGCCCGCTCTTCGCAGACGACGACGCGGCCCGCGCCGCGATTCCCGCACTCCTCGACGACTGCCGCGCGTACCGCGAGCGCTACCGCGGGCGCGTCGCCGAGCTCGAGGCCCCGGCACTGGCCGAGGCGCTCGAGGAGCTCGCGGCGATCGACAACCGCCTCTCGCGCCTGGCCTCGTACGCGGGCCTGCGGCTGACCGTGAACGTCAACGGCGAGGCCGAGCGCGACCTCAACGCCGCGGTCGAGATCGCGCTGACCGAGGCCATGAACGCGCTGCGCTTCTTCCAGCTCGAGTGGATCGCGGTCGACGACGCCCACGCCGCGCGGGTGCTCCCCGACGAGGCGCTCGCGCGCGATCGCCACTACCTCGCGAGCGCCCGCCGCTTCGCGCCGCACACGCGCAGCGAGCCCGAGGAGGAGATGATCGCCGAGCGCGATCCGGCCGCCTCCGGCGCCTGGCACACGCTCTTCGACCAGGTCACCTCGACGCTGCGGGTGCCGTTCGACGGCGAGGACCGCACGATCGACGAGGTTCTCGCGCGCGTGCGCGGTCCCGTTCGCGAGCAGCGACTGGCCGCCTACGAGGCGCTCTTCACGGCGCTCGAGCCGCAGACGCCGATCCTCGCGCACGTCTACGACTCGCTCGTCGCCGATCGCCTCGTGCTCGACCGCGTGCGCGGCTACAAGCAGCCGCGCGAGTCGCGCGACCTCGACAACGAGATCCCCAGCGCGGCCGTGGACGTCCTGCTCGCGGCCGTCGAGCGCCACCACCACCTCGCGCACCGCTGGTTCCGGCACAAGGCGAAGCTGCTCGGCCTCGACAAGCTCGCGCTCGGCGATCAGTACGCGCCGCTCGGCTCCACGCGGGCGGTGGCCTACGACGACGCGACCTCGCTCGTCGAGAACGCGCTCGACGAGTTCTCGCCCCGCATCGGCGACGTCGCGCGCGGCCTCTACCGCGACCACCGCATCGACGCCGAGCCGCGCTCGGGCAAGCGCGGGGGCGCGTTCTGCGCCTCGATCGCGCAGGACGCCCTGCCGTACATCATGCTGAACTTCACCGATCAGATGGACGACGTGCGCACGCTGGCGCACGAGATCGGCCACGCGATGCAGTTCCAGCTCGCCGGCGAGCGTCAGACCGCGCTCTCGCACCATCCGCCGCTGGCGCTCGCCGAGGTGCCCTCGACGTTCGCCGAGATGATCGTCGTCGACCGCCTGCTGGCCGCGGCCGCCGACGACACGCAGGTGCGCCTCGGACTGCTGGCGTCCGGCGTCGAGAACGCGTTCGCGACGGTCTTCCGGCAGACGCACATGGTGCGCTACGAGCAGGGCGCCTACGGGCTGCGCGCGGAGGGCAAGGCGCTCCTGCCCGACCGCCTCGCCGAGGTCTGGCTGGAGACGAACCGGCCGTACTACGGCGACGCCGTCGAGCTGCCGGAGGGCTACCGCTTCGGCTGGGCCTACATCCCGCACTTCATCCACACGCGCTTCTACACGTACGCGTACGTGTTCGCGCACCTCGCGAGCCTCGCGCTGTACGCGAAGTACCGCGAGGACGGCGACGCGTTCGTCGGCCCGTACCTCGACTTCCTCGCGATCGGCGGCGCGGCCTCCCCGCAGGAGCAGCTCGCCGGCATCGGCCTCGACATCTCGCGCGACGACTGCTGGGACGCGGGCTTCGCGGAGATCGAGCGGCTGATCGGCATGGCCGAGGCGATCGAGCCCGCTGCGCAGTAGGCGCGGCGGGCGCTACGCCCGGGCCGCGAGCCGGCGGACGAGCGCGAGGACGAGCCGGCCGGCGCCGAGCGCGAGCACGTAGACGACGACCGCGAGCGCATTTGAGGCCGTTCCCGCACGGGCACGGATCGTTTCGCTCGGCTTGCACTATGGCTCGGCGTGCGGCGGCGTGCGCGCCGCGCCGTCGGCCAGCGTGCGGGAATGTCGCCCGACGAGCCCGACCTTCACGGCTCACGCGGTGATCCGATACGTGGAGTGCCACTGGGCCGACGCACCCGACCGACGTGCGAACAGGCTTCGCCTCGGGCACGAAGTCCCACGGCTCGGGGTTTCTGCCCTGAATACCGTTCTGCGGGTAAGCCGCAGGACGACTGGGGCGCGCCCCGATGCTCGGGGCGCCTGCTCGATGCGACGCTGCTGACGACGAAGGAGGTGTCGGGGATGTCCAGCAGCGGGGTTCACCAGCGGGCGCCGGTCGAGAAACGGCGTCGCTTCGCAGTTGCGCCCACGACACGGCTCGGGAAGTGGGCAGTCGGGCTGGCGGTGGCGAGCTTCGTGCTCGGGATGGGTTGGCGGCTCATGGGGCCGGTGGGCGGGTTTCCGATGATCGCGGTCGCTCTGGCCAGCGGCGTCGTGGCGTTCCAGGCGATCTTCCGGGACGGGGAGCGAGCGCTCACGGTCTTCGCAGCGCTCGTGTGGTTCCTCATGGCCGCGGCGTTGCTCGTGGAACTTCTAATCGCCCTGGTCTTTTGACGCTCGCCCGCGGGCACGGATCGACTCGTAGCGGCGGGCGACCGCTACCCGGACGCCGCAACCGCCGGGGCGGCGTCGAGCGTGAGCAGCTCCGCGAGGAGCGGGAGGCCGAAGATCGTCACCGACCACTCTGGCTCGCCCAGCTCGCGGTAGCCGCGGCGCGCAACTGCCCCGCCGTCCAGCTCGCGGCGAGTGCCACTTGGCATGCCTCCCCAACGGGCGCCTGGAGCGGGATCCGGTACCTGCGCCTGCACAGCCCGGCGCGCTGATCGCGGCGCGGCAACGGCCGCCGGGAGCGCCCCTGTGTCCCGGGCAGCCCGCTCGTCACCTCGCAAGAGGTTCCTCAGGGTCTGCGACGCGAGGTCTTCGCCCTCACCGCGCGGCGAACGCAGCCCGCTCAGGCGTTGCGGTACACGCCGGTCTCGAACGGGCATGCGTTCGCGGAGCCCGGGGGCGGCATCGGTGCCGTCGCCGTCACGTCGGGGGCCAGGTCGCCGTCGACGTTCGGGCCCGGTACCAGCGCGCGGTAGGCGGATCCCCGCCACGCCGACTCGCGGATCAGGAGCGCGAAGCCGCGCGGGCGGGTCAGGACACCCATGATCCGGAACCAGCCGCTCGGCCGCAGGACGTCGATGTAGACGTTGCGGCCGAATGCGTCGAGCGGGCGGCCGCTGAGGGTGTGGCGGCCGCCGAAGAACGGGCGCCCGTGGTAGGTGGCCGTCCCGCAGATGCGGGGGAAGCGCCCGTGGTAGGCCCACTCGCCCGTCAGCGCGAGCGCCGGCTTGGCGCCGCGCCAGCGCGCGAAGCGCAGCTCGGGCGCGCCGCGCGCGCCGAACTGGCCGAGGCGGCGGATGCGCTGGAGCGCGTAGTGCGTGCCGTTCGGCAGCGCGATCTCGGCGATGCCGTACGCCACGCTCGGCGTGACGTGCCGGCCGATGCGCGCCGCGCCGATGCGCGAGCGGTAGCTCACGCGGTCGCCGCGCACGACGGCCGTGCGCGTGCGGCCGGCCTCGCGCCACGTGATCAGCGCCGCGCCGTCGCGACCCACCGACAGCCGCTCGCCCGACGTCCAGGCCGAGATCTTGAGCGACGCGCCCGCCGTCGCCGGCAGCAACGCCAGCACGAGCACGCCGAATACGAGCATGCGAAAGCGCAGGACCAATGCACCGCCCCTTCCAATCGGGAAACCGACCCCTCGTGGGCACCCTAGCCCGGCTCGGCCCGAATCCCGCATCCGATCTCCGCCAGGATCCGGGAGGTTCGGCGCGTTTGCTTACAGCGTTCTAGCGGCGCCGCAACACGCGGCGATCTTCGACGCGGCGCGTGACGCCGTCGGCGTCGAGCCGCTCGAGCAGCGCCTGCGCGATGCGCCGGCTCGCGCCCAGCTCGTCGCGCAGTTCGGCCAGCGCGATCGAGCCGTGCGCCTCGCAGCGCGCGACCACGATCTCGCGGGCGCGCGCGAAGTGCCCGCTCGTGTACGCCAGGTCGCCGCCGAAGCGCACGAGCAGGCCCGCGCGCTCGAGCGCGGCCGCGAGCGCCGCGAACTCACGCTCGGGCAGGCCCGATGCGGCCTGCAGGGCAGGCAGGTCGGGGGGCGTGAAGCCGCCGGCGTCGAGCGACGCGAGCAGCGCCTCGGCCACGGCGGCGTGCCCGCCGGTGGCGTCGGCGCGCGCGCCCGGAAGCAGGACGTGGGCGCCGTCGCGCTCGAGCACGCCGTCGGCCGCCAGGCGTGCGAGCAGCGCATCGGCTCCGGGCCCGGCCGGGACGACGGCCCCCGCGGGCAGCGCGGGCTCGAGCGGGTGCTCGCGCGCGCGGCGCTCGAGCAGGCTGCGCGCGGTCTCGCGCAGCTCGTCGTAGCGGGCCGACGTCAGCCAGGTCGGCTCGCTTCCCGCGAGCTGCAGCACCTCGCCCGCCGAGGCCAGCCCGGTCAGCGCCGCGACGGCCGCGTCGCGGTCGAGCAGGCCGGCCGGCGCGACGCGCGCCAGGTCGAGCGGCCACGCCGCCTCGCCGAGCGCGGCGCGCACGAGCGACGGCGGGTCGCCGCCGGCGAGCAGGCGCAGCCGCCCGAGCACGCTCGCGGACGCGCCGTGCCGCGGCGGCGCCGGGTCGAGGACGCGCCCGCCGGCGATCGTCGCCTGGGGAGCGGTGGTGCGCACGATCAGGCGGTCGCCGCGCGCGGCCGCGACGGGCTCGCGCAGCCGCAGCTGCGCGAACGCCGACGAGCCGGCGGAGAGCGCATCGGAGTCGAGCAGCGCGACGCGGGCATCGACGCAGGCGGTGCCGATCAGGACCTGCACGAGCGCGCCCTGCGCGCACGCCGGGTCCAGCCGGGGAGCGCATGCAGCTCGGCGTCGATGCGGTAGCTCGCGCGGAACGCACCCGGCGTGCTCAGGCCGGCGCCGCGCGGGATCGCCCCGCGCTCGACACCGACGAGGTTCGCGGCCACGCGCTGGCCGGCCTGTGCGCGCTCGACCGGCTGGTCGTGCACCTCGACCGAGCGCACGCGGACCTCGTCGCCGTGCGGCGTCAGGACGAGCCGGTCGCCCGCGCCGATCGTCCCCGACCACAGCGTGCCCGTCACCACGGTGCCGATCCCGTGCAGCGTGAACGCGCGGTCGATGGGCAGGCGCACGACGCCGCCCTGCGGGCGCGGCACGACCGCCTCTGCGGCTGCCGCGAGCGCCGCCCGCAGCTCGTCGAGGCCCGCGCCCGTGCGCGCCGAGACCTCGACGATCGGCGCACCGGCGAGCGCCGTCGGCGCCAGGAGCTCCTCGACGTCGGCGGCCGCGAGCTCGGCGGTCTCCGCGTCGACGAGGTCGCGCTTCGTCAGGGCCACCACCGCCGTGCGCACGCCGAGCAGCTCGAGGATCGCGACGTGCTCGCGCGTCTGCGGCATCACGCCGTCGTCGCACGCCACCGCGAGCAGGGCCAGGTCGATGCCGGTGGCGCCCGAGATCATGGTGCGCACGAAGCGCTCGTGGCCGGGCACGTCCACGATCGAGAGCGGGCGCCCGGAAGGCAGGGACAGGCTCGCGTAGCCGAGCGCGATCGAGATGCCGCGCTCCTGCTCCTCGGGGAGACGATCGGTGTCGACGCCGGTGAGCGCCCGCACGAGCGCCGTCTTGCCGTGGTCGATGTGCCCGGCCGTGCCGAGCGTGAGCGCGCGCTCCTCGGTCATCCGGGCGCGCTGATGCGGGCCGCGTCCGCATCGCTGAGCGTGCGGCAGTCGAGCACGAGCGCACCGTCCGAGACGCGCGCGAGCACCGCCGGATCGCCCTCGCGCAGGCGCAGCGCGAGCAGGTCGGCATCGCCCTCGAGGCGGACGCCGAAGGACGGCAGCTCGGCCAGCGGCAGCGCGCCGCCGCCGACGCGGGCGATGGTCTCGACGACCGTGCCGCCGATGCGCGCCGCGAGCGCCTCGGCGCGGGCGCGCACGTCCTCGGCGCTCTCGAGCACGGCGCGCAGGACCGGCAGCTCGGTGCGCGCCCGCGCGGGGTCGCGGTAGATGCGCAGCGTCGCCTCGAGCGCCGCCAGCGAGAGCTTGTCGATGCGCAGCGCGCGCGCCAGCGGGTGGCGCCGGCACGTCGCGATCGCCTCGGCGCTCCCGGCCAGGATGCCGGCCTGCGGGCCGCCGAGCAGCTTGTCGCCGGAGAAGCAGACGAGATCGCAGCCGTCCTGCAGCGCCTGGCGGGCGAGCGGCTCGCCGGCCAGCTCGGGCGTCTCGAGCAGCGCTCCCGAGCCGACGTCGAAGACGAGCGGCAGCTCGGCCGTGTGCGCGATCTGCGCGAGCTCGCGCACGCCGACCTCCCCGGTGAACCCGAGCACGCGGTAGTTCGAGGGGTGCACGCAGAGGACGGCGCCGGTCTCGGCTCCGAACGCGCTCGTGTAGTCGGCGGCGCGCGTGCGGTTCGTCGTGCCCACGTCGCGCAGCCGCGCACCGGCGCTCTCGACGATCTCCGGGATGCGGAAGCCGTCGCCGATCTCGACGAGCTGACCGCGCGAGACGACGATCTCGCGCCCGCCGGCGAGAGCGGCGAGCGCGAGCACCAGCGCGGCCGCCCCGTTGTTGACGCAGATCGCCGCCTCGGCGCCCGTCAGCTCGCAGACGAGGGCGGCGACATGGTCCTGGCGCGATCCGCGGCCGCCGGTCGCGAGGTCGAGCTCGAGGTTCGAGTAGCCCGCTGCGACGGCCTGGACGCGCGCGAGCGCGGCCTCGGCCAGCGGTGCGCGGCCGAGGTTCGTGTGCAGGATCACGCCCGTCGCGTTCAGCACAGGGCGCAGCGACGGCTCGAGCGCGGCGCGCACGCGCCGGCGCAGCTCGGGCGCGAGTGCGGCCGCCGTGGCGTGCTCGCCGCGCGCGCGGCGCTCGGCCAGCGTGGCGCGCGCCTCGCGGACGCAGAGCGCGTGCGGCGCATCGCAGGCCGCTTCGCGCACGAGCACGTCGACCGATGGCAGCGGGCTCGCCATGCGCCGTATCGTAGGGCGGTCGCGCGCACGGGAGGGGGTGGCCCAAACCCGCGGTACACTGCCCGTCTGGGCGGGTGCCGCGTTCGTTCGACCGCGTGCAAGGCGTCACCCCGAGGCAGCGACACGCGGGAGCACGGATTTGAGCGTCGACGATGCGACGAGAGCACGCACGGCCATGCGGCTGTATGGCCGCCAGAGCCGCGTGCGCGCGCGCCGCCGGCGGGTGCTGCTGAGCCTCGGCGCCGTCGCGGCGGTGCTGGCGATCCCGCTCGGCCACTTCGTGCTGCAGCGCGGCGCCGTCGTCGAGGGAGTGCGCGTCGCCGGTGTCCCGCTCGGCGGGTCGTCGCGCGCCGAGGCCGCGGCGCAGATCTCGGCGGCCGTGAACGACCAGCTGCAGCGCGACGTCACGGTGACGGTCGCCGGGCGCTCCGCGACGCTCTCGCCCTACGACCTCGGCGTGCGCGTCGATGCGGGGCGGACGGCGCACGCGGCGCTCGCCGCGGGCAGGGTGCGCGGCGGCCTCTTGTTCTCGGTCGGCTACTCGCGGGCGATCGCCCCGATCTTGCGCTACCCGTCCAACCTCGCGCTGCCCGCGGAGCTCGCCGACGTGACGCAGGCCCCCGTCGACGCGCGCCTCGTGCTCAAGCCGAGCGGCGCGGCCATCGCGATTCCGGCCAAGCCCGGCGTGGGCTTCGATCCCAACGAGGCGCTGCGCGTGATCGCGCGCGCCGCGCTGGATGGTCGCGCCCAGGTCTCGCTGCGCACCGTGCCCACGGACGCCAGCATCTCGACCGCGGCGGCGCGCCGGGCAAAGGCGCGCGTCGCGCAGCTGCTGTCGGCGCCGATCGCGCTCACGCGCCGCGGACAGGGCGCCGGCAACTGGCCGATCCGCCGGCTCGCCCCGCTGCTCACGGCGACGACCTACAAGCACGTCATCGGCGTCAAGTTCGACCCGATCAAGGTCGGCGCCGCGCTGCGGCCACCGCTCTCCGACTACCTGCGGGAGCCCCGGGACGCGCGCTGGAAGGTCGTCGGCGACCACGCCCGCGTGCTCTCGTCGCTGAGCGGGATCGACCTCGACGCGCGTACGACCGCGAAGCACCTCACGATCGCCGGCGGCCACGAGGGCGCCGCGCGCTCGGCGGCGCTCGCGTTCCGCGTCACGCAGCCGGCGCTGACGACGGCCGCGGCGCGTGCGCTCGGCGCGACGGACGTCGTGAGCACGGCGACGACGAGCCTCGGGACGTCGTCGGCCAACCGCGTCTTCAACGTCGCGCTGCTCGCGCATCTGCTCGACGGCGCGATCGTCAAGCCGGGCGCCACGTTCTCGTTCAACACGACCGTCGGCAAGCGCACGGCCGAGCGCGGCTTCCGCGAGGGCCAGGCGATCGAGAACGGCGTGCTCGTACCCTCGATCGGCGGCGGCGTCTGCCAGGCCGCGACGACCGTCTTCGACGCCGCGTTCTACGGCGGCTACAAGATCTCGCACCGGGTCAACCACTCGTTCTTCATCTCCCACTACCCGCTCGGGCTCGACGCCACCGTCGCCGACTCCGGGCCCGACTTCACGTTCGTGAACGACACGAAGAACGCGATCGTGATCAAGGCCACGGCCAACCCCCAGACGATGACCGTCGTCTTCCTCTCGCGCCCGCTCGCGCGCCACGTCGAGAAGACGACCTCGGCGCAGACCGCGTACGTGGAGCCGAAGAAGCGCTACTACGCGAGCCCGGACGTGCCGGCCGGCCAGACCTCGCAGGTCACGCTCGGCGAGCGCGGCTTCTCGGTCACCGTGGCGCGCACCGTGACGGACGACAAGGGCGCGGTCGTGATCCAGGACAGCTTCCCCTCGCGCTACATCCCCGAGGACGCGATCTACCTCGTCGGCAAGGGCGGCAAGGTGCCGGCGGGCCAGACGCTGGCCGGGCTCTATCCGGGCTACACGGGCCCGGCGACCGGCATCGATCTGAAGCACTGGCTGGCGACGAAGCCGCCGAAGAAGAAGAAGCCGCCGGTCGGCACGCCGCTCGTGCCCGGCACCCCGGCGACGCCCGGCTCGACGACCGGAGACACGACGACGCCCGGCGCGACGACGCCCGGCGCGACGACGACGGGCACGACGACGACCGGCACGACGACGACCGGCACGACCCCCGCCGGGTAGCGCTTACGTGTTGACGTAGCCCGCGCGCATGCCGAGCACGCAGACCGCGGCGAGGCCGACGTAGACGACGCCGATGACGATCCGCTGCAGCGCCGGGACGGCGTAGTAGCTCGCGTTCTCCCCGAGCTTGCGCGACTTCCAGCGCAGCCATGCCTCGCGGCCGCCGAGCAGGAGGATCAGGACGAGGATCGCGTTCGGCGACACGACCATGAGCGCAGCCAGGCCGGCGATGCCGGCGATCCAGACCGTCGGGTGGATCGCGGCCATCGCGCGCCCGCCGTCGAGCGGCACGATCGGCAGCAGGTTGAAGAGGTTGAGCAGGAAGCCCGTCGAGCCCGCCGCGCGCAGCAGGTCGGAGTTCTGCCACTCGCCGATGGCGAGCACGACGGCCGCGCCGAGCGTGCCGAGCACGGGGCCCGCGAGGCCGATCTTGGCCTCGACGTAGGCGTCGCGCGGCCGGCCGCGCATCGAGATCAGCGCGCCCAGGAACGGGATGAAGACCGGCGCGCCGGCCGCGATCCCCTCCTTGCGCATCCACAGCGCGTGGCCGAGCTCGTGCACGAAGATCAGCAGCACGAAGAGCGCGGCGAACTGCCAGCCCCACAGGAGCGCGTAGGCGCCGACCGAGACGACCATCGTCAGCGCGGTCGTCACGAACCCGAGCTTGGCGACCGCGAAGATCAGGAACTTGAGCTTGAGCACCCACTGGAACCCGATCGCGACGGCCGCGATGACCGGACCGAAGATGCGCCGCGCCCACATGCGCAGCGAGCCCTGCGGCTGGACCGGCCGCTCGTCGAACGCGGGCTGCTCGGGCGCCCTGCGCGGCTCCGCGAAGAACGGCTCGGGCTCGGGGATGTTCGTGCTCACGGTCTCACGGTAGCGCCGCGATCGTTGCGCGCCGCTTAAGAACCGATTTTCAGAAGGAGGCGCGGCCTTCAGCCGGTCATCGCCATGCAAAGTTGGGGTCATGCAAAGTTGGGGTCAGACCCCAATCTTGCGTGGCGTGCAAAGTTGGGGTCAGACCCCAACTTTGCATGCGCCGGCAAAGCAGCTTGCGGCCGGCCTACGAGCCCTGGCCGATCCAGACCTCGCCGTCGGCGTAGCGCTCCTTCTTCCAGATCGGCACCGTCAGCTTGAGCGTGTCGATGGCCTGCTTGCAGGCGGCGAACGCCGGCGCGCGGTGGGCCGAGGAGATCGCGATGCCGACCGAGGCCTCGCCGACCGCGACGACACCGGTGCGGTGCGCGATCGCGGCGCGCAGGCAGCCGTGATCGGCGAGCGCGGCGCGCGCGATGCGCGCGATCTCCTGCTCGGCCATGCCCGGGTAGGCCTCGTACTCGAGGTCGAGCACGTCGCGCTCGCGCGCCGTCGCGCGCACCGTCCCCGTGAACGTTGCGATCGCGCCGGCGTCGGGCCCGCCGACGTGGGCGATCAGGCGCGCGAGGTCGATCGGCTCCGGGCCGAGCAGGACGAGCGGCTCGCCGGCGCCGCCCGAGACGGGCGTGATCAGCGCGACCTCGTCGCCGTCCTCGAGGGCGTGCGTGCGCTCGGCGTACTCCTGGTTGACGGCGTAGGAGAGGCCCGGCGGCTCCGGGCCGATGGCGAGCGCGGCGAAGACGTCGCCCGCGGTCGCGCCGTCCGGCAGCTCGAGCTCGCGCTTGCCGGTTCCCGCGCGCTCCCGCAGCGCGGCGAACAGCCGCACGGTCACGCGCACGCGGGACTCACGCCGTGACGCGGAACTTGGCGGTGCTGATGCGGGTGCCGCCGACCGTGAGCACGGCGCTCCACTTGCCGAGCTTGCTCTTGACGACGCCGGCGCCGATCCACGCGTACAGCCGCGTGTCCTTCTTGTCGCCCGCGATCGTCTTGTTGTCCCACACGGCGCGCAGCGTGCCGGTCGAGTCGTGCCACTCGATGCGCAGCTTCTGGCCGGGCGTCGCGGGCGTCTTCCAGACGAAGTTCGCATACAGGCGCTTGACCTTGGCGACCGAGAACGTCGTCGCCTTGGCGCCGCCGGAGCTCTCCGAGACCCAGGACTTCGAGACGCTGCCCTTGCCTCCGGCCGCCTGAGCCGCATCGAGCGCAGGCACCAGCATGAGCAGGCAGATCGCGAACACGGCGAGGCGGCGCATACCGACACCCTAACCCGACGGGCGCGAACCGGCAACCCGCCACTGATCGCGGGAGAACGCCTTACGATCAGCCCGTGGAGGAGCGGCCCGGCGAGTACCCGTACACACGCGGCATACGCGCCGACGGCTACGCCACGCGCCCCTGGACGATGCGGCAGTACGCGGGCTTCGCGTCGGCCGAGGAGACGAACGAGCGTTTCCGGCTGCTGCTCGAGCGCGGGCAGACCGGGCTTTCCGTGGCATTCGACCTGCCGACCCAGCTCGGCCTCGACTCGGACGATCCGCTCGCGCGCGGCGAGGTCGGGCGCACGGGCGTCGCGATCGACTCGCTCGACGACATGCTGCGGCTGTTCGACGGGATCCCGCTGGGCGAGGTCTCGACGTCGATGACGATCAACGCCCCGGCGGCGGTGCTGCTGCTGCTCTACGAGCTGGCGGGAGCGGAGCGCGGCGTCGCGCCCGGGCAGCTGCGCGGGACGGTGCAGAACGACGTGCTCAAGGAGTACGCCGCGCGCGGCAACTACATCTTCCCGCCGCGCCCGTCGATGCGCCTGACGGTCGATCTCTTCCGGTACTGCAACGAGCGCCTGCCGCGCTTCAACACGATCTCGATCTCGGGCTACCACATCCGCGAGGCGGGCTCGAGCGCGGCCCAGGAGCTCGGGTTCACGATCGCCAACGGCATCGCCTACGTCGAGGCGGCGCTCGCGGCCGGCCTCGAGGTCGACGTCTTCGCGCCCCGGCTGTCGTTCTTCTTCAACGCGCACAACGACGTCTTCGCAGAGGTCGCGAAGTTCCGCGCGGCGCGGAGGATCTGGGCGACGCTCATGCGCGAGCGCTTCGGCGCGCGCGACGAGCGCTCGCTGGCGCTGCGCTTCCACGCCCAGACGGGAGGCTCCACGCTGACGGCGCAGGGGCCGCTCACGAACGTCGTGCGGGTGGCGCTGCAGGCCTTCGCCGCGACCGCCGGTGGGTGTCAGTCGCTGCACACCAACGGCTACGACGAGGCGCTCGCGCTGCCGACCGAGCGCTCGGCCACGCTCGCGCTGCGCACGCAGCAGGTGCTGCTGCACGAGTCGGGCGTCGCCGCCGTGCCCGACCCGTTCGGCGGCTCCGAGTACGTCGAGGGGCTGACCGACGCGATCGAGCGCGAGGCGCGGCAGCTGATCGCGGAGATCGACGAGCGCGGGGGCGCCGTGGCCGCGATCGAGAGCGGCTGGGTCAAGGGCCGCATCGAGGACGAGGCGTTCGCCCAGCAGCGCGCGATCGAGCAGGGCACGAGCGTGATCGTCGGCGTCAACCGCTACGTCGATCCGCCCGACTCCGACATCGAGCTGCTCGCCGTCACGCAGGCCAGCGAGCAGGCACAGATCGAGCGCCTGGAGGCCGTGCGCGGCGGCCGCGACGCCGCCGCCTGCGAGCGCGCCCTGGCCGAGGTCGCCGCGGCCGCGCGCGACGCGGCGCGGCCGCTGCTCGAGCCGCTGCGGGCCGCGCTCGAGCTGCGCTGCACGGTCGGCGAGGTCTGCCGCGCCCTGCGCGGCGAGTGGGGGAGCTACGACGCGCAGGTGTCGGACGGTCGATGAAGGCGGCGCGCGGCGTGCTGCGCCACGTGGTCATGGACATCGGCCCGCTGCGGCGCCATCGCGACTTCCGGCTGCTCTTCTTCGGCCAGCTCGCGACGTTCCTGGGCTCGATGCTGACGTTCGTCGCGATCCCGTTCCAGGTCTACGCGCTGACCGGATCGTCGCTGACGGTGGGCCTGCTCGGGCTCGCGGAGCTCGTGCCGGTGCTCACGCTCGGGCTGCTCGGCGGCGCGCTCGCCGACGTCATCGACCGCCGGCGCCTGGTGCTCCTGACCGAGCTGTCGCTGATGGCGGCCTCGGGCGTGCTCGTGTGGAACGCCACGCTCGCCCAGCCCTCCGTGGTCGTCATCTTCGCCGTCTCGGTCGTCGCCGCGGGCGGCTGGTCGCTGCAGCGCCCGGCGCTCGACGCGCTGCTGCCACGGCTCGTCGAGCGCGACGAGCTGACCGCCGCGGGCGCGCTCTCGACGTTCCAGACGACGGTCGGGATGCTCGCGGGGCCGGTCATCGGGGGCGTGCTCGTCGCGTCGACCGGCCTTGCCGCCACCTATGCGATCGACGTCGCCACGTTCGGCGTCTCGCTCGCCCTGCTGCGCGCCATGGCGGCCGTGCCGCCGCCGCCGGACGCCCGGCGTCCGAGCCTCGCCGGCGTCGCCGAGGGTCTCCGCTACGCGCGCAGCCGTCCGGAGCTGATGGGCACGTACATCGTCGACATCTCGGCCATGTTCTTCGGCATGCCGTCGGCGCTCTTCCCGCAGGTCGCGCACGGCTACGGCGGCGCCGGCGTGCTCGGCCTGCTCTACAGCGCGATCGCGGCGGGCGGGCTCGTCGCGTCCGCCACCAGCGGCTGGGCCGCGCGCGTGCACCGGCACGGCCGCGCGGTCGTCGTGGCCGGCGCCGTCTGGGGCCTCGGCACGATCGCGTTCGGCTTCAGCGGCGCGCTCTGGCTCGCGCTCCTCAGCCTCGCCGTGGCGGGCGGGGCGGACACCGTCAGCGGCATCTTCCGGCGGCGCATCTGGAACGAGACGATCCCGGACGAGCTGCGCGGCCGCCTCGCGAGCATCGAGATGATCAGCTTCTCGTCGGGCCCGCTGCTCGGCAACGTCGAGTCGGGCGCCGTGGCGTCGCTCGCGGGCGTGCGCTTCTCGATCGTCTCGGGCGGCGTCCTGTGCGTGGCCGGAGCCGTCGTGTGCGCGCTCCTGCTGCCGGCGTTCTGGCGCTACGAGCCGGACTCCATCTCCTCGAGCTCGGCGAGCAGCTTGCGGTAGGAGGCGAGGCGCTCGGGCGCGATGCCCGGCGCGGCGGCGACCGCACAGCCGTCCTCGCCCTCGCGGTGCATGCAGCCCTCCCATTCGCAGTCGGCGGCGGCGGCAGCGATCTCGGGGAACGCCTTCTCGAGGTCGGCCGCGGCGACGCCGGCGATGCCGAAGCTGCGGATGCCGGCGGTGTCGATCAGCGCGCCGCCGCCGGGGAGATCCATGTAGCGCGCGCCCGTCGTCGTGTGGCGGCCGCGGTCGCTCACCGGGTTGAGCTCGCCCGTTGCGTCGCTGCGGCCCGTGAGCGCGTTCGTGAGCGACGTCTTGCCGACGCCCGAGTGCCCGGCGAGCACGGTCACGCGGCCGGCGAGCGCGGCGCGCAGTTCGTCGAGGCCCTCGCCGGTGCGCAGCGAGAGTGCGACCACGCGGTGGCCGAGCGCGCGGTAGAGCTCGCGCACGCGCGCGACCTCGGCGTCGTCGTAGGGGAGGTCGACCTTCGTGAGCGCGAGCATCGCCTCGATCCCGCCCCGCCAGGCCGCCACCAGGTAGCGGTCGATCAGGCCGGGGCGCAGCGGGGGGTCGGCCACGGCGGCGACGATCACGAGCACGTCGACGTTCGCCGCGACGATCTTCTCCTCGTTGCGGAACGCGCCGCGCAGCAGGATCCCGCGGCGTGGCATGACCGCCTCGACGCGCACCGAGCGGTCGGGCAGCTCGCGTATCTCGACGCGGTCGCCGACGACCGGGCGCGCGCGGCGCAGCCGGCCTGCGATCGTGCTCTCGCGTTCCTCGCCCGCGATGCGTACGACCACGAACTGGTTGTGGACGCCCGTGACGAGGCCCTCACCGGCGGAGTTGCTCGGAACTGGATTCACGTTCTCAGGCCGTGACCCCTCCATCGACCACCAGCGTACTTCCGTGCATGTACGACGCGCCGTCCGAGGCCAGGAAGGCGACTGCGCCGGCGACGTCCTCGGGCGTGCCGATCCGCCCTGCCGGCAGCGAGCGCTCGAAGGCCGCGAGGCGCACGGCGTCGAGGCGGATCCAGTCGGCCATCGGGGTGTCGATGAGGCCCGGAGCGACGCAGTTGACGCGCACGCCGAGCGGGCCGCAGTCGATCGCGAGGCTGCGTGTGAACATCACGACCGCGCCCTTGGAGGCGTTGTAGGCCGCACGCGTGTGGCCGCCGCTCAGCCCCGCCGTCGAGGCGATGTTGACGATGCAGCCCGAGCCCGCGGCCTGCATCGCCGGCAGCACCGCGCGGCAGGTCAGGAACGTGCCGCGCGCGTTCACGTCCATGATGAGATCCCAGTGCTGGAGCGACAGCTCGGTCACGTCGTGCTCGAAGAACACGCCGGCGGCGTTGACGAGCAGCCAGGGCGCGCCGAGCTCGCGCGCGACCGCGTCGCGCAGCGCCTCGACCGCCGCCTCGCTGCGCAGGTCGCAGGCGAAGCCGCGTGCGCCGGGTATCTCGGAGGCCGCGCGCGCGGCGTCGTCCTCGTCGAGGTCGCTGCAGGCGACGCGGAAGCCGTCGCGCGCGAGCCGCGCGGCGATCGCCGAGCCGATGCCGCCCGCGGCGCCGGTCACGAGCGCGACGCGCTCGCTCACTCCTGCTCCCGGATCGCGCGCGTGATCATCGTGAATGCGACCCACGTGCGGTACAGCCGCAGCGGCTCGTCGTCGCGGAAGCGCAGGCTGCGCGGGCCGGTGCGCTCGACGTTGGGCAGCCAGGCGCCCATCTCGGCGTAGTCCGACGTGGTCACCTGCACCTCGAGCACGGCCGGCAGGTCGATCGCGGGCGGCGCCATGTCGCCGAGGCGCGCGAGTGCGCGTGCCGCACCCGCGCGGATGCGCTCGCACGCGACCTCCGGGTGCAGGCTCTCGGCCGCGAAGCGCGTGATCGAGCGCTTGACGACGACGCACTCGCAGCCGGGCGCGATGCGCAGCATCTCCTCGGCCGTCGCGTCGTCGCCGGTCACGAGCGCGATCGGCACGCCGTGGTGGAGCGCGACGAGCGCGTTGATGCCCGACTCGCCGACGACGTGCCCGTTCAGCTCGGCGTGGTAGACGACGGAGGGGTTGTAGGTGTGCGAGAGCACGGCCGTCTGCGCCGAGATCGAGCCGTGGTAGCTGACGAGGAAGGCCGCCGCGAACGAATCGTCGAGGCCCTCCATCATGTAGAGCGGCTTGTGCTTGCCCGAGACGAGCGACGCGCGGCCGTGCAGCCGCTCGGGCCGCAGGTTCTGCATCAGGTAGTGCGCGTCGTTGACGACGAACGCCGTCGCGCCGGCATCGGCGGCGCCGTCGATCGACGCGTTGACCTCGTTCTCGAGCAGCGTGCGGCCGCCCTCGTACTCGGGCCCGTTCAGCACCTGCTCCCAGTGCACGATGCCCGCCGTGCCCTCGATGTCGGACGAGATGAAGACTTTCACGGCTCCCTCCGGGGGTCGTTCCAGGCGAAATGGCAGGCGGCTGCATGTGCGCCGTGGTAGGTGACCGGCGGATCGAGCTCGCGGCAGATCTCCTCGGCGCGCGGGCAGCGCGGGTTGAAGCGGCACCCCGGCGGCAGGTTGACGGGGCTCGGCGGGTCGCCGACGACGGCGTCGCGCGCCGTCACGTGCCCGGGCGCGAGCCGCGGCACGGCGCGCAGCAGCGCCTGGGTGTACGGATGGCGCGCATCCGAGAAGAGCGCGTCACCTGCGGCGAGCTCGACGATCCGCCCGAGGTACATCACCGCGACGCGGTCGCAGACGTGGCGGACGACCGACATGTTGTGCGCGACGAAGAGCATCGTCAGGCCGAGCCGCCGGCGCAGGTCGGCGAGCAGGTTGAGCACGGTGGCCTGCACCGAGACGTCGAGTGCCGAGACCGGCTCGTCGGCGATCAGGATCTCGGGCTCGAGCGCGAGCGCGCGGGCGATCGAGATGCGCTGGCGCTGGCCGCCCGAGAACTGGCGCGGATACGCGTCGAGCGCGCTCGGCGGGAGCCCGACGAGGTCGAGCAGCTCGCGACAGCGCGCGTCGACGCTCGCGCGCGGCACGAGCTCGTGCACCCGCAGCAGCTCGGCGAGCGCCTGGCGCACCGTCATGCGCGGGTTGAGCGACGAGTAGGGGTCCTGGAAGATCATCTGCACCCGGCGCCGGTCGGGTGCGCTGCGCCGGGCGGGCAGGACGTTCCCGTCGACCAGCACCTGGCCCTCGGTGGGCTCGTAGAGGCCGACGATGCAGCGGCCGAGCGTCGACTTGCCGCACCCCGACTCGCCGACGAGGCCGAGCGCCTCGCCGCGGGCGACCGTGAGGTCGACGCCGTCGACGGCGCGCAGCACCTCGATCGGCGCGCCGCGGACGCGGCGCACGAGCGACGCGTTGAGCGGGAAGTGCATCGCGAGGCCGCGCACCTCCAGGTGGGGCTCCGCCGAGCCGTCAGACACGCTGCAGCTCCTCGTGATAGCGGCAGGCCGTGGCGCGCGCGGGGCCGAGCTGCACGAGCGGCGGATCGACCGTCGCGCAGTCGGGGTGCGCGATCTCGCAGCGCGGGTGGAAGCGGCAGCCCGGCGGCGGGGCGACGAGGTCGGGCGGCATGCCGGCGATGGACTCGAGGTGGGCGCGGCGCTCGTCGAAGTCGGGCACCGAGCGCAGCAGCGCGCGGGTGTACGGATGTCGTGGCGCGCCGAACACCTCGGCCACCGTCCCGGTCTCGACGATGCGGGCGGCGTACATCACCGCGACGCGCTCGCACGTCTGCGCGACGACGGCGAGATCGTGGGTCACGAGCACCATCGAGACGCCGGTCTCGCTGCGCAGGCGCGCGAGCAGGTGCAGGATCTGATCCTGGATCGTCACGTCCAGGGCGGTCGTGGGCTCGTCGCAGAGCAGCAGCTGCGGCTCGCAGGCGAGCGCGATCGCGATCACGATGCGCTGGCGCAGGCCGCCCGACAGCTCGTGCGGGAACGCCTGGTAGCGGCGCTCGGGATCGGGCACGCCGACCAGCCGCAGCAGCTCGAGCGCGCGGCCGCGCGCCTGCTCGGCGCTGCGCCCGAGACGCACCCGGGGGCCCTCGGCGATCTGGTCGCCGACGCGCATGACGGGGTTGAGCGCCGTCATCGGCTCCTGGAAGACCATGCCGATGTGCGCGCCGCGCAGCTCCACGAGCGAGCGCGGCGAGAGCGCGTTCCCGTCGAAGACGATCTCGCCGCCGGCGATCCGGGCGCGCCCGGGCAGCAGGCCCAGGATCGCGCGCAGCGTCATGCTCTTGCCGCAGCCGGACTCGCCCACGAGACCGAGCGCGCCTCCGCGCAGCACGTCGAGGTCGACGCCGTCGACCGCCTTGACGACGCCGCGGGGCGTGGGGATCTCGACGCGCAGATCGCGCACCGACAGGATCGGCTCGGCCGAGCTCACTCGGGCGCCAGCAGATCTGCAAGGCCGTCGCCGAGCAGCGAGAGGCCGAGCCCCGTGAGCACGACCGCGAAGCCGGGGAACGTCGTCAGCTGCCACTGCGTCGTCAGCAGCGACTCGCCGTCGGCCGCCATCGAGCCCCAGTCGGCGGTCGGCGGCGGCAGGCCGATGCCGAGGTACCCGAGCGTCACGATCGCCAGGATCGAGAGCACGATGTCGCTCATCGAGAAGACGATCGCCTGCGTGATCACGTTGGGCAGGATGTGCCGGCCGATGATGCGCGCGTCCGAGAGACCGGCGGCGCGGGCCGCGAGCACGTAGTCGAGCCGTTTCTGCACGAGCACCTCGCCGCGCACGATGCGCGCGTACGAGACCCAGCCGACGGCGGTGATCGCGATCACGATGGAGCGCCCGCCCGCGCCGAGCACGAACACGAGCGCGATCACGAGCACGAGGAACGGGAAGGCGACGACGATGTCGACGAGGCGCATCACGATCGTGTCCATGAAGCGCCCGTAGTAGCCGGCCAGGAGCCCGAGCAGCGTGCCCAGGCAGAACGGGCAGAGCACGGCGAAGAAGCCGATCAGGAGGTCGCTGCGGCCGGCGTAGATGAGGCGCGTGTAGACATCGCGGCCGACCTGGTCCGTCCCCAGCCAGTGCGCGCCGCTCGGGTGCGCGTAGGCGTGGATCAGGTCCTGGGCGTTCGGGTCGTAGCGGGTGATCAGCGGCGCGGCGATCGCCGCCAGGATCAGCGCGAGCACGATCGTCCCCCCGGCCACGAACGACGGCGTGCGGTACCAGCGGTTGCGGAACGTGCGGCGGCGGGCGATCTCGTTCGCGGGCACCTCGGGAACCGCCGCTGCGATCGCCGCCATCAGTCGTACCTCACGCGCGGATCGAGCAGGGAGTAGGTGACGTCGATGACGAGGTTGACGAGCACGACGAACGCCGCGAGGACGAGCGTGACGCCCTGCACGATCGAGAAGTCGCGCTGCAGGATGCCGTCGAAGATCAGCGCGCCGACGCCCGGCAGCGCGAACACCTTCTCGACGACGACCGTGCCGCCGAGCAGGAAGCCGAGGTTGATGCCGAGCACGGTGATCATCGGCATCACGCCGTTGCGCAGCGCGTGCCGGATGAGCACGCGGCGCTCGGGCAGGCCCTTCGCGCGCGCGGTCGTGATGTAGTCGGCCTCGAGCACCGCGAGCAGGCTCGCGCGCAGGCTGCGTATGAGCAGCGGCGCGGTGCCGATGGCGACCGTCAGGGCGGGCAGGAAGAGGCTGTCGATGTGGCCGCGGACGCCGTTGCCGTAGCCGCCGACCGGGAACACCTTGAGGACGTCGCCGGCGGCCAGCAGGATGATCAGCATGAGCCCGACCCAGAAGGCGGGCATCCCGAGCCCGACGACGGGCAGCGCGCGCGCGACCTGGTCGGCGGGGCCGTCCTTGCGGCGCGCCGCCAGCGTCGCGATCGGCACGGCGATCAGGAGTGCGAGCACCGTGGCGTAGGCGAGCAGGAAGAGCGTGACCGGTGTGCGGTCGAGGACGAGCGAGCGCACCGAGACCCGGTACAGGAAGGAGTCCCCGAGATCGCCGTGCGCGAGCCGCTTCACGAACAGCCAGTACTGCGTGCCGAGCGAGCGGTCGAGGCCCCACTGGTGGTGGAGCTGCGCGATGTTCTGCGGCGTCGCGCGCGTGCCGAGCACGGTCAGCGCGGGATCGCCGGGTATCAGCCGCACGAGCAGGAACGCCACCATCGTCACGCCGACGGCGACCGGCACGAGTTGCGCGAGCCGGCGCAGCACGTAGGCGAGGCGATCCATGGCGTTCCTGCTGTGCTACTTCCGCCGGCTACTTCTCGAGCCAGGCGTCCTCCATGTGGTAGTTGCCGGTCGGATACACCTGGAAGCCGTGCAGCTTGCTCGTGTAGGCGTAGCGGAACGGCGAGTAGTAGAGGAACGCCATGAAGGCGTCCTGCGCGGCGATCCGCTGCACCGTCGAGTACAGCTTCTGGCGCTTGGCGGGGTTGAACTCGCGCGTCGCGGCGCGCGTCGCCTTGATCGCGGCGGGGCTGTTGTAGAAGGTCTGGAACGAGTGGGCGCCCTGCGAGGGGTCCATCGAGAACGAGACGAGCTCGTCGGGGTCGGCGATGTCCATCGTCCAGTACGACGTCGTCATGCCCGGGTACTTGGCGGCGGTCCAGTCGGCCTGGGCGGCGTTGGCGTCCTTCTTGATGATGTTGACCTTGATGCCGAGCGGCTTGACGGCCGACTGCACGACCTGCGCGATCGTCTCGGAGTCGAGCTGGCCGCCGATCGCCTCGAACGTGGCGGTGAAGCCCTTCGGCACGCTCGACTTCGCCATCTCGGCCTTGGCCTTCGCCATGTCGTACTGCAGGCCCGGGGACTTCGGGTCGTAGTACGGCACCTGCGGCGGCATGAACGAGTTCGCCGGCGTGCCGTTGCCGAAGAGGATCGCCTTGACGAGCGCCTTGCGGTCGATCGCGTACGAGATCGCGCGGCGCACGTGCACGTCGTCGAACGGCTTGAAGTGCTCGTTGAACTCGACGTAGTCGGTGCGCGTCGAGGGGAAGAGCGTCATCGTGATGCCTGCGGTCGACTTCAGCGGCGCGACCTGCGACCAGCCGGGGAACTCGTCGACCTGGGCCTGGCCGCCCTTGAGCTGGAGCAGTCGCGTGTTGTCGTCGGGCACGTTCGTCCAGGTCACGCTGTTCAGGTACGGCTTGCCCTTCTGCCAGTACTTGTCGAAGCGCGTGAGCTTGAGCTCCTTGCCGTGCGTCCAGTGATCCCACTTGAACGGGCCGGTGCCGACGGGCGCGGTGTAGAACTGCTTCTTGGTCTTGCCGTCGTAGTTCTTCGGGACGATCGCGTTCGAGAACAGCGCGATGTCGGCGACGAGCGGCGCCCAGGGGTACTTGGTCGTGACGGTGACCGTGTACTTGTCCTTGACGGCCACGTTCTTGATGGCGGCGTCGATGTAGCCCCAGCCGCCCTTCGTGGTGCGCGCGGCGTCGAGCGAGAACTTCACGTCGGCCGACGTCATCTCGTTGCCGTTGTGAAAGAGCACGCCGTGGCGCAGCTGGAACGTGTAGGTCTTCTTGTCCTTCGAAAGGGTGTAGCCGGTCGCGAGCCACGGCTTGACGTCCTTGCCGTCGGGCGTGACGGTGTAGAGCGTCTCGAACATCTGCTCGAAGACCCAGATCGACTCGTTGTCGAAGACGGACGTGTTGTCCATGCTCGTCGAGTCGAGGGTGCGGGCGATCACGACGTCGCCGCCGCGCGTCGGCGTCGCCGCGCTTCGCGCCGATGCACTCGGTCCGACCGTCAGAGCGGCGAGCAGCGCGCCGCATACGAGCGCGACGAGCGCGGGAAGACGGGTGCGTGCTGTCATCGGGCAGACCTCCCTAGCGGCGACGAAGGCGCGAAGTATTGCAGACCCGCCGCGGCATTTGATCAAACGCCGGTCTCAGTCCTCGCCGAAATACAGCCGCCGCGAATTGCCGTGCAGGATCGCCTCCCCGGAGCGCTCGGCCTGCCCCGCGGAGAGCTCTCCCGTCGCGACCAGCTCGCCCAGCACCTGACCGAGCGTCGAGCGCGCGCGGGTGGCCCCGAGCGCGATCTGCTCGGGCAGGCCCGCGGCGTCGCTGGAGGCGTGCAGGCGGTTCGTCGCGCCCACCGCGAGTGCGCAGCGCCAGGCCTCGAGCAGCGCCGCGTGCCCGAGCGGCGGGATGCACGTCGCGACGTCGAGCGTGACCGTGGAGTAGACGGCGGTCAGGAACGCGCCCTCGCGCACGAACGGCCAGGCCGCGTGCAGCACGACGAAGTGGACGCCCTCGGCCTCCTCGCTCGAGAGCAGGCCGCGCAGGTGGAGCGGGTTCACGAGGCGCAGGTCGAGATCGCGGTCGCCGTAGCCCGCGTGCAGCTGCACGGGGAGGTCGTCGCGGCGCGCGACGGGGAGCGCGCGCAGCAGCAGGAAGTCGACGAGCGCCTGCTCCTGGACGCGCGTGACGCCCGCCTCGCGCTGGCGCGCGAGCGCGGCCTCGGCCTCCTGCGCGCTCCAGCGGCGGATGGCGAGTCCGCTGCGGTAGGCGGCGATGCTCTTGAGGCCCGCGTAGCCGGCGTCGCGCGCTCCCGCGACGGCCGCGTCGTAGCGCTCGACCAGGTCGGCGAAGGCGAGTCCCTCGGCGATCAGGTCGCCGGCCACCGACTCGAGCCGCAGGAGCGGCGCGACGTCGACGCCCGCGGCGCGGATCTGCTGCAGCGGCATCGCCTCGCCGGGCGGGGGGTAGCCGGTGTCGACGACGAGGCCGACCGTCTGCGAGCGCTCGCAGACCGTCGCGAGGAACGTCGGCGGGTCGAGCCCGCGCGTGGCCGCGACGACCGAGCGCTCGTCCGCGCTGCAGCCGAGCTCGTCGGCGAGCTGGCGGATCGCCCAGCGGTACGGCACGAGCTCGGTGACCTGCTCCGACTCCGACGGGAGGCCCTCGAACCACGGCCAGCGGTACTCCTCGACCGTCTGCGGGCGGATGCGCAGCGGCGGGTGCATGTGGCCGTCGGCGAACGGGACTGCGGAGAGGTCGACCATGCCCGCGATTCAACCACCTGGGAGCGCCGTCGCGCCGCGCTCAGCCCTCGCGGCCGAGGCTTGCGAGCCCGGCGTCGCGGGTCTCGTGGATGGCCATGAACGAGGTCAGGCCGGCGATGCGCGCCGTGCGCGCGATGGTGCGTGCGGCAGGCGCGATCGCGAGCTCGAGACGCCGGCCGCGCCCCTCGAGCGCTTGGAATGCGTGCACGAGCGCGCCGATCACGCTGGAATCGATGAACGTGCAGTGCGACAGGTCGACGAGGATGTGGTCGTCCTCGCTCGCGCGCCCCAGGGCTTCGCTGAGCGCGCTCCTCGTGGTGAGGTCGTGCTCGCCGCGCAGCGTGACGAGCGCGATTCCGGGGGCCGCCGCCTCGAGCGCGACGGTTCCCGCACGCGGTCTCCGGATCGCCGCGCGCGGCGCGCTCGGCTCGGACTCGTCCAGTTCCATTCGACCCCTCCACACGGCGGTTTCCCCGCGCGCCGCGCACGCGGGTGGAAGACGCGGCTCCACGGGGGTCAGGGGGGAGCCGCGGGCGGGATCCTACCCATGGTGTGCGACGCCGGCGCGTCGCCCGAGCAGAGCGGCATGACCCCAGCGCCGGAGCGATACCCGCCGCGGCGCTCTCGAGACGCGCGTCCGTCAGGCGGCCATGACGAGCGCGTCGGCGAGCTCGACGAGCAGGAACGTGAGCCACGAGACGCTCAGGATCTCGCTGCGGTCGCCGTGCTCGAGCTCGAGCGGCCACGTCTGCTCGGCCAGCGCGAGCAGCTCCTGCACGGCGCTCGTGCACTCGTCGACCGGCTCCCCGAGCGCCTGCCGCGCGAGCGCGATCAGCCCGATCAGGTCGGGCATCTGCTGCCAGATCAGCGGCACCGTCATGACGAGGTACTCGTGGGCGCGCAGGCGCGGGCGCGCGGGCAGCGGCAGTCCCACGGCGAGCGGCTCGCCGAGCCGTGCGCAGGGCTCCCCCGCGAGCAGCCGCCCGGCGCTGCGCGCCGCCGCGTCGCGGCGGTGATCCTCCCCGGCGCCCGCCGCCTCGAGCTGGAGGAAGAGCTTGGCCTGGGTGCCGACCGGCGAGTAGTAGGGCGCGTCGGAGCCGTAGAGCAGCTGCTCGGGCGCGGCCTCGGCGAGCAGCGTGCGCACGTCGAGCGAGTTCCAGAGCGAGGTGTCGAAGCGCACGTTCGGATGGCGCAGCGCGCAGACCGCGTGGAGGTCGGCGATCGCGCAGTGCGAGAGCACGACCTGCGCTCGCGGATGCCGATCGAGCAGCCCTGCCAGGTCGCGCGCGAACGGCGGCACGGCCCGGCCCGTGTGGAAGAGGATCGGCACACCGCGCTCGGCCGCCAATCCGAAGGCGAGGTCGAGCTGCGGGTGCGAGAAGTCGTAGCCGGGCAGGCTCGTGTGGAGCTTGATGCCGCCGGCGCCCGCGTCGAGGCCGTGCTCGAGCTCGGCCTGGAAGCTCTCGCCCGGCTCGCTGCGCACGAATGCCGTGACGCGCCCGTCGCTGGCCGCGGCAGCCGCCAGCACCTCGGCGTTGGCCGCGTGGTAGCCCTCGCCGGGCGGCGTCTGGAACGGGAAGGCGCAGGTGCGCGTGACGTCGCCGGCCGCCATCGTCGCGAGCAGCGTGGGCAGATCGAGGCGCGAGCCGTCGGACGCATCGGCCCCGAGATGCGCATGCACGTCGACGAGCCCGTCCCCCTCCGGCACGAGCGGCCGCACGTGCGCCCGCCACACGCGCTCGAGCGCAGCAGCGGCGTCGTCGAGCAGGGGGTGCACGGCGTCACTCGAGCGGGAGCAGCTCGGCGAAGGCCAGCAGGAGCTCGACGCACTGCTCCATGTCGTCCAGGTTGACGACGCCCACGGCCGAGTGGATGTGGCGCGAGGGGATCGAGATGCAGCCCGTGAGCGCGCCTGCGCCGGCCAGCGCGATCGAGCCGGCGTCGGTCGCGCCGCCGAGCAGCACCTCGCGCTGGAACGGCACCTTGGCGCGCGCGGCGGCCTCCTCGAGCCGGCGCGTCATGCGGCGCGGCACCGCCGAGCCGATCGTCGCCGCCGGCGCCCAGTCGAAGTACTTGATCGCGGGGCCGCCGCCGAGCTTGATCGGCAGCTGGCGGAACTCGGTCGCGGGCGTGTCGCCCGCGAGCGTGACGTCGAGCGCGATCGCCACGTCGGGCTGGACGCGGAATGCGGCAGGGCCCGCGCCACGCAGGCCGAGCTCTTCCTGCACGCTCGCGACGGCGACGACGGTGGCCGGGATGTCGCGCTCCGGCAACCGCCGCATCGTCTCGATCATCACGGCGCAGCCCGAGCGGTCGTCGACGGCCTTGCCCGTGAACACGCGCGTGCCGTTGAGAGCCATCCCCGTGCGCGCGAACGTGACCGCATCGCCGACGCGCACGCCGAGCGCCTCGGTCTCCTCGCGGCTCGCCGTGCCGAGGTCGACGAACATGTCGCGCAGCGGGATCGCCTTGGCGGCCTCCTCGGCCGAGACGATGTGCGCGGGCTTCGTGCCGACGACGCCGATCACGGGCCCGTTCAGTCCCTGCACCTCGAGCACCTGGTCGGTCAGCATGCGGTCGTCGTGGTAGCCGACCGGGGCGAGGCGCAGGAAGCCCTCGTCCTCGATGTGCTGCACGAGGAACCCGAGCTCGTCCATGTGCGCGCACAGCATCAGCACCGGAGCGCCCTTGGCGCCGCGCTTCGTGAAGTAGTGATTGCCGAGCGGGTCGCGCGACTGCTCGTCGCTGAGCGGCGCGAGCTCCGCCTGCATGAGCTCGGCGACCTCCTCCTCGTAGCCGGAGATGCCGCGCGCGGCATCGAGCTTGAGCATGAGGTCGAGCATGCGATCGGCCATCGAGACATCTCCTTCGGGCGTGGCAGCCGCGCAAGTCTGGCACGATCGCTCGGCAGTGCCGCCCGACGATCCGATCCCGCACACCACGGCCGAGAAGCTCGCGCACGCCGAGCGCCTGCGCGAGCGCGCGCTCCACGCCGGGGACGAGCGCTCCGTCCAGCGCCAGCGCGAGCGCGGCAAGGGCCTCGCGCGCGAGCGCCTGGAACGCCTGCTCGACCCGGGCTCGCTGGTCGAGCTCGACGCCTTCGTGCAGCACCGCAGCTCGAACTTCGGGCTCGCGGAGCGCCGCCCCTACGGCGACGGCGTCGTCACCGGCTACGGCACGGTGCACGGGCGCAAGGTCTTCGTCTTCTCGCAGGACTTCACGGTCTTCGGCGGCTCGCTGGGCGAGGCCTACGCCGAGAAGATCTGCAAGGTCATGGACCTCGCGCTGCGCTTCGGCTGTCCCGTCATCGGCATCAACGACTCGGGCGGCGCGCGCATCCAGGAGGGCGTCGTGGCGCTCGGCGGCTACGCGGAGATCTTCCGCCGCAACGTCATGGCCTCCGGCGTCGTGCCGCAGATCTCGCTCGTCATGGGCCCGTGCGCGGGCGGCGCGGTCTACTCGCCCGCGATCACGGACTTCGTGCTGATGACGCGCGGCACCGCGCACATGTTCATCACGGGCCCCGAGGTCGTGCGCACGGTGACCGGCGAGGAGGTCTCGTTCGAGGATCTCGGCGGCGCCGACACGCACGCCCAGCGCTCGGGCGTCGCGCACCTCGTGGCCGACGACGAGGACGCGCTCTGCGACGAGGCCCGCTACCTGCTCACGTTCCTGCCGCAGAACAACCTCGACCCCGTGCCGCAGGTGCGCACGGACGATCCGCGCGACCGCTGCGCGCAGGAGCTCGACACGATCATCCCGGACTCGCCGACGCAGCCCTACGACATCAAGGCGGTCATCCACCACGTCGTCGACGACGGCGACTTCTGCGAGATCCACGAGCGCTACGCCGAGAACATCGTGTGCGGCTTCGCGCGGCTCGGCGGCCACGCCGTCGGCATCGTCGGCAACCAGCCGCAGGCGCTCGCGGGCGTGCTCGACATCGACTCGTCGGTCAAGGCCGCGCGCTTCGTGCGCACGTGCGACGCGTTCGGGCTCCCGATCGTCACGTTCGTCGACGTGCCCGGCTTCCTGCCCGGGACGGCGCAGGAGTGGAACGGCATCATCCGCCACGGCGCGAAGCTGCTCTACGCCTACTGCGAGGCGACGGCTCCGAAGCTCGCCGTGATCACGCGCAAGGCCTACGGCGGCGCCTACGACGTCATGAGCTCCAAGCACGTCGGCGCCGACTTCAACTTCGCGTGGCCGACCGCCGAGGTCGCCGTGATGGGCCCCGAGGGCGCCGTCAACATCGTCTTCCGCGGCGAGCTGGCCGAGGCGGCCGACCCGGAGGCGCGGCGCGCCGAGCTGATCGACGAGTACAAGGCGCAGTTCGCCAACCCGTTCACGGCGGCCGAGCGCGGCTACGTCGACGACGTGATCCGCCCCTCGCGCACCCGGCCGGTGCTGATCGACGCGCTCGAGACGGCCCTCACCAAGCGCGTCGAGCGCCCGAAGCGGCGGCACGGGAACATCCCGTTGTGAGGCGCCTGGCGCTGGCCGGGCTGTTTGCGCTCGCCTGCGCCGCGCCCGCGCCCGCGGCCGACCTGCACCCCTGCGCGGACTCGCCGACAGCGCGCTGCGGGACGATCGTCGTGCCCGCCGTGCGCAGCGATCCCTCGGCCGGCACGATGCGCATCTCGTACCGCCGCTACCCGGCGCTGCGGGAGCCGGCGCGCGGGACGCTGCTCGCGATCGAGGGCGGCCCCGGCTACCCGACGGTCGGCTCGGCCGGCTACTACCTCGCGCTGCTCGGGCCCGCGCGCCGCACGACGGCGCTCGTGCTCGTCGACCAGCGCGGGACGGGAGAGTCCGAGCTGATCGACTGCGCCCCGCTGCAGGACTTCCCGTACGCACCCTTCGCGCCCGTCGCGCTGCGTCCCTACCGGCGCGCCGTCGGCCGCTGCGGCGACCTCCTCGGCGCGCGCAGCGATGCGTACGGCACGGGCGCAGCCGTCGACGACATGGTCGCCGTGCTCGACGCGCTCGGCCTGCGCCGGGTGGACGTCTACGGCGACTCCTACGGCTCCTTCGCCGCGCAGACGCTCGCGCTGCGCCATCCGGGTCGCGTGCGCTCGCTCGTGCTCGACGGCACCTACCCGCTCGACTTCGACCCCTGGGCGCGCGACGCCCTGGCCGTGCTGCGCAGCGCGCTGCGGGCCACCTGCGCGCGCTCGCCGACGTGTCCGTGGCAGGCGCGCGACCCCGTCGAGCGCGTCGCCACGCTGGCGCGCAGCCTGCGCGCCCACCCGCTCGTGCGCTGGGCGCGCGATGCCGGCGGGGCGCCCGTGCGCGTGCGCCTCGACGACCGCGGCCTCGCCGGCGTGCTCAGCGAGGCCGACGGCGACCTCGCGATCTACCGCGACCTGCCGGCCGCGGTGGAGGCCTTCGACCGCGGCGACCGCGCCCCGCTCGCGCGCCTCGCCGCCGAGGCCTTCGCCGGCGGCGCCAACGGGCCGGCGATCTCCTACTCGGCCGGCCTGGACGCCGCGGTCGAGTGCCACGACTACCCCCAGCTCTTCGCGGCGGGGGCCTCGCCCGCCCAGCGTCTCGCGCAGCTGGCCGCCGGCCTGCGCGGGCTGCCGGCGGACGCGTTCGCGCCCTTCGACAAGGCGACGTGGTTCGGCGCCGATCTCGAGAGCTACGACTGGTGCGTGAGCTGGCCGCGCCCCGTGCACGCACCCGACCCCGGCCGCCCGCCGGGCGCCGCCTATCCGTCCGTGCCGACGCTCGTCCTCGACGGCGACCTCGACCAGCGCACGTCGCTGATCGGCGCGCGTCGCGTGGCGGCGCAGTTCCCGCACTCGACGCTCGTGCCCGTGCCGAACACCGGCCACGTCACGGCGCTCGTGGACTGGGCCGGGTGCATGGCCGGCATCGTCCGCCGCTTCGTCGCGACCCTGCACGCGACCGGCACCGCGTGCGCGGCGCAGACGCCGCCGCTGCACCTCGTCGCCGCGTTCCCGGAGGCGTCGCGCAGCGCGCCCTCGGCGACCCCCGCGGCCGGCGACGCATCGTGGCCGCCCGACCGGCGCATGGCGTGGTGCGCCGCGCAGGCCGTGGCCGACGCGATCGCGCGCTATCCGCTGCTTCCGGGCGCGCAGGGCGCCGGGCTGCGCGGCGGGAGCTTCCGCGTCGTGCGGGGGGCCTATCTCACGAACCGCCCCGTGACGCTGCGCCTGCGGCGCGTGCGCTTCTGCGGCGACGTCGCCGTCTCGGGGACCGTCGTGTGGCAGCGCACGAGCGGCGGCGTGCGCGCGTCGCTCGCCTACCGCACGGCGCACGTGCGCCTGGCGTGGTCGCTCGCGGCGCTCGACGAGGCGCGCATGACCGGTCGGGCCACCTCGGCCGGAGGAAGGGCGCGCGCCCTGCGGCTGACGCTGGCGGCTCCTTGATCGACGCCGTCGCCGTCCTCCGCGACCGCACGACGAGCTGCGCGGCCAGGTGCCCTTCTCGAGCGCAGGGGATTCGTCGCGATCGCGACGACGACGCCGTACATCTGGTCACCCGTACCATTCACCCCATGACGGTGCACGAACAGGTCGAGCTGATCGAGACGCGCGAGGACCTCGTCGCCTTCATCGAGCAGCTCCGATCCGACCACGAGGATCACCCCGAGGGCTGGGGCAACAACGACCTCCCGTCGTTCCTCGACGGGCTGGCCGGCTGGACCGACGACATGGCGGGCTATCTCGAGAACCAGGGCCTCGACTCCGACGAGCTGCCCGTGTGGCGCCTCTTCGGGATGATGCTGCTCGCAGCAGCGGCCTACGAGTAGACGTGCGAGAGCTCGAGATCACGCCCGAGCCGCCGACGCCGGCGATCGCCGCGGCCATCGCGCGGGCGGTCGAGCAGCTCGAGCGCGAGGAAGGGCTGACGGGTGCGGGGGCGCACGAGCGGTCGGCGTGGGCCGCCGAGGCGCGGCGCGAGCTCGTCGACGATGGCCTCGCCTGACGTCCTCCTCGGCGCGGGTCTGTACGAGACCGTTCGCGTCTCGGACGGTCGGGCGCTGCACGGCGAGCGCCACCTCGAGCGCATGACCGCATCGGCGCATGCGCTCGGGCTGCCGGCGCCCGGGCGAGCGGCGTTCGCCCGCACGATCGCGCAGGCCGCCGGCAGCGGCGAGGTCGTGCGCGTGCTGCTGTACGCCCCGCGCGGCGAGGCCGAGCTGCAGGGCGAGCGCCGCGCGGCGCTTCCCGCCGAGCCCGTGCGCCTGACGGCGCTCGGCGGCTGGTACGCCCCCGGCTATCTGCTGCGCGAGCACAAGCTCACGAGTCACTTCCACGGCGTGCAGGGGCGGCGCATCGCGCAGGCCGCCGGCTTCGACGACGCCCTTCTCGTCTCGCACGACGGGCGGGTGGGGGAGGCCACGAACGCGAACGTCGCGCTGCTGGCCGGCGGCGCGCTCGTCACGCCCTCGGTCGACGGGCTGCTGCCGGGCGTCTGCCGCGCGGCCCTGCTCGATGCCGCACGCGGGCTCGGGCTGGTGGTGGAGGCGCGGCCCGTCGCGCTCAGCGAGCTGATCGACGCCGACGGCGTCATCCTCACGTCGTCGCCGCGCGGGATCAGCGAGGTCGCAGGGCTCGACGGCCATGAGCTCCGCCGCGGCTCGCCCGACCTGCTGGGCGCGCTGCGCGCCGGCATCGCCGCCTCGGCGCGCGCCCACGCGCTGGCGCTCGGGTGAACGCGGCCCGCGCGGCGCCCGCCTCCCGCCGCCGCGTGCTCGCGGAGGTCATGCCCGCGCGCGGCGTCGAGCCGGCGGCCGCGCTGCACGCGCTCGCAGGGCCGGGGAGCGTCCTGCTCGAGTCCGGCGAGGGACGGTGGTCGTACCTCGCCCCGTGGCCGGCCGCCGTGCTCTCGCGGCGCGACCCGAACGGCGCGCTCGAGGAGGCGCGCGTCCTGCTCGACCGGCTCGCTGCCGACGTGCCCGCCGGCGCCCCGCCCTTCAGCGGGGGTCTGCTGGGATCGCTCGGCTACGACCTCGCCCGCGCGCTCGAGTCGATTCCGCAGCTCGCGCGCGACGATCTCGCGCTGCCCGCGCTGCAGCTCGCCGCCGTCGACTCGCTGTACGCGTTCGACCGCGAGCGCGACGAGCTGTGGCTCGTGGCGCGCGCCGAGCGCGAGCTGCGCCGCCTGCGCGAGGGGCTCGAGCGCGTGCGCCCCGTGCCGCGGCCGGCGGCCCCGGGCGACGAGCTCCGCGGCATGCCGTACGCGCACTACCGCGCGCGCGTCGAGCGCGTGCTCGATCACATCGCGCGCGGCGACGTGTACGAGGTCAACTACACGCAGCGGCTCGAGGGAAACTGTGCCAGTGCGCTGGATCTCTATGCGCGCCTGCGCGAGAGCGCGCCCGTGCCCTACGACCTCTACCTCGACGCGGGCGGCTGGCAGCTCGTGGGCGCGACCCCCGAGACGTTCCTGCGCGTCGACGCCGACGGACGCTGCGAGACGCGACCCATCAAGGGCACCCGCCCGCGCTCCGACGACCCGGCCGACGACGCGGCGCTCGCGGCCGACCTCGCGACGCACCCGAAGGATCGCGCCGAGAACGTGATGATCGTCGACCTCGCGCGCAACGACCTCTCGCGCGTGTGCCTGCCGGGCACGGTGCGGGTGCCGTCGCTGTGCGCCGTCGAGTCGCATCCGACGGTGCACCAGCTCGTCTCGACGGTGACCGGACAGCTCGGGCCGGGCCGTGACGCGCTCGACCCGTGGTCGCGGCCGCCTTCGCCCCGGGTTCGATGACCGGGGCCCCCAAGGTGCGCGCGATGCAGCTGATCGAGCAGCTCGAGCCCGTCCGCCGCGGCCCCTACGCCGGAGCCTTCGGCTGGCTCGCCCCCGACGGCTCGTGCGACCTCGCCGTCGTCATCCGCACGGCCGTCGTGACCCGCGGCCGCGCCTACCTGCACGTCGGCGGTGCGATCGTGGCCGACTCGGATCCCGCCGAGGAGTACGAGGAGTCGCTGGTGAAGGCGCGCACGGTGGCCCGGGCGCTGGGCGCCTCGATCGGCTCGTAGACCCGGCCGCCGCAGACCCTGGTCGTTCTGGAGCGCGGCGCGCCTAGTGTCCTGGGTCGGAGGTTCGGTGGTCGTGAGTGTGCTGGCCGGGTGTTCTGGGCGTGACGCGGCGTCGCCGCCCATGCAGGCCAGCCTGAGCAAGACGCCGCGTCGCGCCCAGGGCGCCCGGACGGTGCAATCGCGGCAGCGAACTTCCGACTCAGGACTCTAGACTCCCGCGGCCATGCCCGCGCCGTTCCGCAAGGTGCTCGTCGCCAATCGCGGCGAGATCGCCATCCGCGTCTTCCGCGCCCTGCGCGAGCTCGGCGTCGGGTCGGTCGGCGTCTACTCCGAGGCCGATCGCGGCTCGCTGCACGTGCGCTGCGCGGACGAGGCGCGGCTGATCGGGCCCGGGGCGCCCGCCGAGAGCTACCTGCACGCGGAGCGGATCATCGCCGCCGCGCTCGCGAGCGGGGCGGAGGCGATCCATCCGGGCTACGGGTTCCTGGCGGAGAACGCGGCGTTCGCCCGCGCGTGCGAGGAGGCCGGGCTGACCTGGATCGGCCCGCCGGCCTCGGCGATCGAGGCCATGGGATCGAAGATCGGCGCGCGGCAGCGCATGGAGGCCGCCGGAGTGCCGATCGTGCCGGGCACGACCGAGGAGATCCGCGATGCCGCGACCGTCGTCGCGCTCGGCGATCGCTACGGCTGGCCGATCGCGATCAAGGCCTCGGCCGGCGGCGGCGGGCGGGGCATGGAGGTGGTCGCGTCGGCGGCCGACGCGGAGCGCGCGCTCGAGACGGCGCGGCGCCAGGGCGAGGCCTACTTCGCCGACGCGGCGGTCTACGTCGAGAAGTACGTCGAGGACCCGCGCCACGTCGAGATCCAGGTGCTCGCCGACCGTCACGGCGCGACGATCCACCTCGGCGAGCGCGACTGCACGCTGCAGCGCCGGCACCAGAAGGTGCTCGAGGAGTCGCCCTCGCCCGCGGTCTCGCCCGAGCTGCGCGCGCGCATGGGCGCGATGGCCGTCGAGGCCGCGCGCGCCGTCGGCTACGTCGGCGCCGGCACGGTCGAGTGCCTGCTCGACCGCCACGGCGCCTTCTTCTTCCTCGAGATGAACACGCGCATCCAGGTCGAGCATCCGGTGACCGAGCTCGTCGCGGGGTTCGACCTCGTGCGCGCGCAGATCGAGATCGCCGCCGGGGCCGAGCTCCCGATCGCGCAGGCGGACGTCGAGCTGCGCGGCCACGCCTTCGAGTGCCGCATCAACGCCGAGGACGCCGGGGCGGGATTCCGGCCGGCTCCGGGACGCGTCGTGCGCTACCACGAGCCGTCCGGTCCCGGCGTGCGCGTCGACTCGGGCATCGAGGAGGGCGACGAGGTCGTCGGCCTCTACGACCCGCTGATCGCGAAGCTGTGCGTGTGGGACAGCGACCGCGAGCGCGCGCGGCTGCGCATGCTGCGGGCGCTCGACGAGCTCGTCGTCGAGGGCGTGCCGACGCTCGTGCCGCTGCACCGGCTGATCCTCCAGCACCCCGCGTTCATCGCGGGCGAGACCTGCGCGGGGCTGATCGAGGGCGAGCTCGCCGACGCGCTCGCGCCGGCGGGCCCGGCCGAGCAGCCGCCTCCGGCGGCCGAGCAGCGGCGCTACGCGGTCGAGGTCGACGGCGCGCGCTACGAGGTCGCGGTCGCGCTCCCGGCCGACGAGATGCTCGCGGCCGAGCGCCGGCGGCGGGCCGAGCGGCGCGCCGGCGGCGGCCCGGGCGCGCACGCCGGCGAGCGCATCACGAGCCCGATGCAGGGCACGGTGCTGCGCGTCGAGGTCAGCGACGGCGACACCGTCGAGGCCGGGCAGGTGCTCGTCATCGTCGAGGCCATGAAGATGGAGAACGAGATCCGCGCGCACGCCGCCGGGGCGGTCAGCGAGCTCGCCGTCGCGGCCGGCGACTCCGTGCGCAGCGGCCAGCCGCTGCTGCGCATCGCGGGGCAGTGAGCACGCCGGTCCTGCAGACGCCGCGCCTGCTCCTGCGCGCATGGCGCCCGTCGGACCGCGAGCCGTTCGCCGCGCTCAACGCCGACGCGCGCGTCATGGAGTTCCTGCCCGGCCCCTTGCCGCGCCGGCAGAGCGACGCGCTCGCGCGGCGCTCCGAGCAGCACTTCGCGCGCCACGGGTTCGGGCCGTGGGCGGTCGAGGTGCCCGGCGTCGCGCCGTTCATCGGCTTCGTGGGCCTGGTCGTGCCGGCGTTCGAGGCGCACTTCACGCCCTGCGTCGAGATCGGCTGGCGCCTGGCCGCAGAGCACTGGGGCCAGGGGTACGCGACCGAGGCGGCGCTCGCGAGCGCCCGCCACGCGTTCGAGGTCGTCGGCATCCGCGAGCTCGTCGCGTTCACGACGCCGGCGAACGTGCGCTCGCAGGCGGTCATGCAGCGCATCGGCATGACGCACGATCCCGCCGACGACTTCGACCATCCCCGCCTCGCTCCGGGTCATCGCCTGCGACGCCACGTCCTCTATCGCATGCAGGCGAGTGGGGGTACATTGGAGCGGTGACGCTGCCAGCGCGTGCCCTCTCCCTCGCGCTCGGTGCGCTGCTGGCGTCCGCCATCGCGCCCGGGCTCGCCGTCGCCGCGCCCTCCCGCGCCGAGGTCGTCGTCGAGCTCACGGCCCCGTCCGTCTCGGCCCGCGCGCCGCTCGGCGAGCTGCGCGACGCCCGCGGCCACGTCGACCTCGCACGCCTCGGCCCGCGCCTGGCGCTGGCGGAGCTGCGCGGCGAGCAGGCCGCGGTCGCGCGGCGGCTCAGGCACGCCGCGCCGGGCCTGCGCGTCCGCGCGCACATGACCACGGTCATGGACGCCCTCGTCGTGACGCTGCCGCGTGCCGAGCTCTCGCGCCTCGCCGCGGTGCCGGGCGTGCGCCGCGTGTGGCCGTCCGTGACGTACCGCGCCCAGACCGAGGGCGTGCCGGCGGTCGTCGGGGCGCCCGCGATCTGGAGCGGGCTCGCCGGCGGCGTCGCGGCGTCGGGCGACGGCGTCCGCATCGGGATCATCGACGACGGCATCGACATCACGCGCCCGTCCTTCTCGGGCGCGGGCTACCGCTATCCGCCCGGCTTCCCGAAGGGCATCCAGTCCGGGACGAACGGGAAGATCATCGTCGCGCGCGCCTTCGCCCCGCCCGGCAGCTCGGCGCGCATGCGCAGCGCCTTCGATCCCGACGGCTCCGAGCACGGCACGCACGTGGCCGGCATCGCCGCCGGCCTCTCGGGCATCTCGGGCGAGTCGCAGGGCGTCACGATCACCGGGCTCTCGGGCGTCGCCCCGCACGCCTACCTCGGCTCGTACCGCGTGCTGACGACCCCGACGCCCTCGTTCGGCCTCGACGGCAACGGCCCCGAGATCGCCCGCGCGATCGATCGCGCCGTGGCCGACGGCATGGACGTGCTCAACCTCTCGCTCGGCGAGCCCGAGGTCGAGTCGGCGAACGATCTCGTCGCCCGCGCCATCCACGGGGCCGCGCGCGCGGGCGTCGTGACCGTGGTCGCGGCCGGCAACAGCGGCGACGACCTCGGCGGCGGATCGATCTCGTCGCCCGGCTCGGCGCTCGACGCCATCACGGTCGCGGCGACGAGCGTGGGCCACTTCAGCGGCGTCACGCTGGGCGTCCTCGGCCCCGGCGCCGTCCCCGCCGACCTCGTCTCGTTCGGCGCGGCGACGGCCAACTCCGGCGAGCTGCTGGCCGCCTGGAAGGCCGGCGTGCCGCTGGCCGTGAGCAGCACGTGCGGCGGCGGGCGCGCCGGCGCGCTGGCGCTCGTGCAGCTCGGCCCGCAGTGCTCCGCCGGCCACGCCGTGGCCGCCCTGACGCCCGGCGCGCTCGGCATCGTGCTCGCGCAGCGCGACGCGGGCGACCCGGTGCCCGTCGACGGCGGCCAGACGCGCACGCTCACGGTCTCCGACCTCGTCGGCGCCCGCCTTGCGGAGCAGGCGGCCGCCGCGGGCGGCGAGCTCTCGCTCTCGGTGGACAACGACCAGCGCGACCAGGTATCGGCGAACTCCGGCCTCATCGCCTCGTTCTCGTCGCGCGGCCCGGCGCCCTACTCGCTCGCGCTCAAGCCCGACGTCTCGGCCCCGGGGGTCGACATCGTCTCGCCGATCCCGGGCGGCTACGGCACCTGGTCCGGCACGAGCATGGCGTCGCCCGGCGTCGCGGGCGCGGCGGCGCTGCTGCGCCAGCGCCATCCCGCGTGGACGCCGGCGCAGATCAAGTCGGCGCTCGTGCTGACGGCGCGCCCGGTCTTCAACGACAAGGCGCACCGCCATCCGACGAGCGTGCTCGCCGCGGGCGGCGGCATGATCGACGTGCAGGCCGCCGATGCGCCCGGCCTCTTCGCGGAGCCCTCCGGCGTCTCCTTCGGCCTCGTGCGTCCCGCGCACTCCGAGACGCGCTCGCTCGAGCTCAGCGACGCGGGCGGCGGCGGGGGCACGTGGACGGTCGCCGCTCCGGGCCTCGCCGCACCCGCGACGGTCGACGTCCCGGCGGGCGGATCGCTCAAGCTCGAGCTCACGCTGAGCCCGCCCCCGCGCGCCTCGATCGGCAACCGCTCGGGCAACGTCGTGCTGACGTCCGGCGCGCACACGGTGCACATCCGCTGGTGGGGCTACGTCGAGCGGCCGCGGCTGGCCGATGTCCCCTCGCGGCCGCTGCGGGCCGGGCACTGGATCTCGGGCAACACGCGCGAGGGCGACGAAGAGCGTGCAGCACTACCGCTGGCCCGCGGCGCCGGGCGGCAGCGGCCTGCCGCGCATCTACCCCGGCCGCGAGCAGCTGTGGTCGTTCACGGTTCCGGCGGGCGCGCGCAACGCCGGCGTCGTCGCCGACGGCGCCGTCGTCCCGCAGATCCTGCTGGCGCGCGACGAGAACCGCCTCGCCGGCGAGGCCGCGCTGCCGTCGAACGGCAATCCGTACCTCGAGACGTACGGCCGCTTCGAGCGCGTCAGCGGACTGCTCGTGCCCGGTCCGGGCCGCTACTACGTCGTCGTCGAGACGCGGCCGGGCCACACGCCCGGGCCGTACCGCCTGCGGCTCTGGATCGACGACCGCACGCCGCCCGCGATCCGCGCGATCACGCGGCACGTCGGCGCCGACGGCATGCTGCGCTTCCACGTCTCGGACCGCGGCAGCGGCGTCAGCATCCCGGACGTGGTCGTGCGCGTCGACGGCACGCAGGAGGACGTCTCCGTCACGGCCGGCGGCGAGGCGAGCGTGCGCGTCGCCGGGCTCGAGCGGGGGCGGCACCGGCTCGAGATCGTGGCCTCCGACCTGCAGGAGACGAAGAACTCCGAGAACTCCTCCGCGCTCGCGCTGCCCAACACGCGCACCGTGCACACGGCGTTCACCGTGGGCGCGACCGGCTAGCCTCCCGTCGGAATGGATCTCTACGAGTACCAGGGCAAGCAGCTTTTCGCGCGCTTCGGCATCCCCGTCTCGGACGGCCGCGTCGCGCTCACGCCCGACGAGGCTCGCGCGGCAGCCGCCGAGCTCGGCGGGCCGGTCGTCGTCAAGGCGCAGGTGCTGACGGGAGGGCGCGGCAAGGCCGGCGGCATCAAGCTGGCCGCGACGCCCGACGAGGCCGCCGCGCGCGCGGGCGAGATCCTCGGGCTCGACATCCGCGGGCACGTCGTGCGCACGCTCTGGATCGAGCGGGCCTCCGACATCGAGCGCGAGTACTACTTCTCGATCACGTTCGACCGCGGCGCCAAGCGCCCGCTCTTCATGCTCACGACGAGCGGCGGCGTCGACATCGAGGAGGTCGCCGAGAAGGACCCCGGAGCGATCGCGCGGCTGCACCTCGACCCGCTCGCCGGCTGGCATCCGTGGGTCGCCCGCGAGCTCTGCTTCCGCGCCGGCATCCCCGCCGCGGAGCGCAAGCAGGTCATGGCGATCATCGAGGCCTCGTACCGCGCCTTCCGCGAGGCCGACGCGATGCTCGTCGAGATCAACCCGCTGATCGTCACGCCGGACGGCGAGGTGCGCGCGCTCGACTCCAAGTTCACGGTCGACGACAACGCGCTCATGCGCCACCCCGACATCGCCGAGATGCGCGATCTCGCGGCGGCCGACGCCCAGGAGCAGATGGCGCGCGAGAAGGGCCTGATCTACGTCAAGCTCGACGGCGAGGTCGGCGTCCTCGGCAACGGCGCCGGACTCGTGATGTCGACGCTCGACGTCGTGGCCCAGGCCGGCGGCCGCGCGGCCAACTTCCTCGACGTGGGCGGCGGAGCGCAGGCGCAGGAGATCGTCGACGCGCTCGAGGTCATCACGTCGGACGCCAAGGTGCGGGCGATCCTCTTCAACATCTTCGGCGGCATCACCCGCTGCGACGAGGTCGCCCAGGGCATCCTCGACGCGCTCGACGGCCGCGACATCGGCGTGCCGATCGTGGTGCGCCTCGACGGGACGTCCGACGAGGAGGGCCGCAAGCTGCTGTCCGACGCGAACCCGCCCGGCGTGTACGTCGAGCGCACGATGCTCGAAGCCGCGCGGCGCGCCGTCGAGCTGGCCGGGAAGGCCGCCTGATGCCGATCCTCGTGACCTCCGACACGCGCCTCGTGGTGCAGGGCATCACCGGCCGCGAAGGCTCGTTCCACGCCACCCGCAACCGCGACTACGGCACGGCCGTCGTCGCGGGCGTGACGCCGGGCAAGGGCGGGCAGGACGTCAACGGCATCCCCGTCTTCGACACGGTCTCCGAGGCCGTCGAGCAGCAGGGCGCCAACACCTCGATGGTCTTCGTGCCGCCGCCGTTCGCGGCCGACGCGATCTACGAGGCGGTCGACGCCGGCTGCGAGACCGTGATCTGCATCACCGAGGGGATCCCGGCGCACGACATGCTCGACGTCTACGCCTACGTGCGCGCACGCGGCGTGACGCTGCTCGGCCCCAACTGCCCTGGTGCGCTCTCGCCCGAGGTGGCGTCCGTCGGCATCATCCCGACGAAGGTCTTCCGCAAGGGGCCCGTGGGCCTCGTCTCGCGCTCGGGCACGCTGACCTACCAGATCGGCAACGAGCTGGCCCAGGCCGGCGTCGGCAACTCGACGATCGTCGGCATCGGCGGCGACCCGGTCGTGGGCTCGTCGTTCATCGACATCCTCGCGCGCTTCGAGAGCGATCCGCAGACCGAGCTCGTCGTGATGGTGGGCGAGATCGGCGGGGCCGAGGAGGAGCGCGCGGCCGAGTTCATCGCCGAGCACATGAGCAAGCCCGTGGTCGCCTACATCGCGGGCTTCACGGCTCCGCCCGGCAAGACCATGGGGCACGCCGGCGCGATCATCTCGGGCTCGTCCGGGACCGCGCAGGCGAAGAAGGAAGCGCTCGAAGCCCGCGGCATCCGCGTCGGCACCAATCCGACCGAGGCCGCCCAGATCGCCGCAGAGCGCGTTCGCTCGACGTGACCGCGCGCGCCCGGCGCGCGTGCAGATGGAGCATCGGACTCCTGCTCTGCGCGGCGCCGGCCGCATGCGCGCTGCCCGCAGGTGCGAGCGGCCCGGCGAGCGTGCGCGTGATCGTGCGCCTCACGCCGCCGCCGCTCGCCCTGATCGCGCCGGCGCGCCGGCAGCTGATGGGCGCCGGCAGCATCCGCCGCATCGACGCGGCGTCGTTCGGCTCCCGCCTCTACCTGGCGCGGCTGGCCCGTGTGCAGGAGCGGTTCGCGGCGCGCCTGCGGGCGGAGGTGCCCGGCACGCAGGTCGAGCGCCGCTACGGCGTCGTGCTCGACGCGCTGGCGCTGCGCGTGCCCGCGCGCTCGCTCGCGCGCGTCGAGCGGATGCCGGGAGTCGCCGCCGTCTACCCGGTCGCCGTCTACCACCCGCTCACCGACACCGTGCCTGCGCTCGTGGGCGCGGTGCCGCTGTGGGGGCCCGACCGCTCGGCGGCGGGCCAGGGCATCAAGGTCGGCGTGATCGACGACGGCATCGACGCGGGGGCGCCGTTCCTGGCGCCCGCCGGGCTGCGTGCGCCCGCGGGCTTCCCGCGCGGGCAGCGGCGCTTCACGAGCGGGCGCGTGATCGTGGCGCGGAGCTTCGCGGGCGCCGACGCGCCGCGCGCCGACCACCTCGCCTTCGACCCGACGGTCTCGGAGCACGGCACGCACGTCTCGGGCATCATCGCGGGCGCCTACGGCACCGTCGCGAAGCCCGGCCTCGGGCTGCCGGTCGTGCACGGCCTCTCGGGCGTCGCCCCCGGCGCCTGGCTCGGCAACTACCGCGGGCTCGCGCGCGGCGATCACGAGAGCGGCGCGATCGGCTCGACGGTCGAGCTCGCCGCGGCCGTCGATCGCGCGGTCGCGGACGGCATGGACGTGCTCAACCTCTCGCTCGGAGGCCCGCAGATCGACCCGTCCGCCGACGCCCTCTCGCTGGCCCTGGCCAACGCGGCGCGCGCCGGCATCCCGTCGGTCGTCGCGGCCGGCAACGACTTCGACACGCGCGGGTACGGCTCGATCTCGTCGCCCGGCACGAGCGCGACCGCGATCACGGTCGCGGCCACGTCGAGCATCCGCGTCTTCGGCGTCATGGGCCGCATCAGCGGAACCGACGCACCCGAGCTCGCGCCCTTCACGGCGGTGCCGTCGATCGGACCCCGCCTCACGCCCGCGCTGACCCGGCCCACGCCGCTCGTGGGCGTGTCGGCCTACGGGCTCGACCGGCGCGCGTGCCGCGAGCCGGGCCACCGCCGCGCGCTGCGGGCCGTCGTCATCGTGCTGCGCGGCGGCTGCAGCTTCGGGTCGAAGGCGATCAACGCGCACGAGGCCGGTGCCGTCGCGGTGATCGTCGAGAGCGACCGCCCGGGCCCGCCGTTCGTCGTCGAGGAGGAGGCGGACCTGCCGCTGCTCGCCGTGACCGACGTGGTCGGCGAGGCCCTGCACGCCTACATCGCGCGCGCCGGCACCGCCGCGCGCGTGCGCTTCACGCGGACGCTGGCCGAGCTGCCGACGCCGCCGCGCGTGCTGACCGACTTCTCGTCGGCCGGGCCCACGCCGTTCGACCTGCTGCTCAAGCCCGATGTCTCCGCCCCGGGCGAGGCGATCCTCTCGTCCATCCCGATCGCCTCGACCGACTACCCCGGCGCGTTCGCGGCCTGGGAGGGCACGTCGATGGCGGCGCCCGCCGTGACCGGCGTCGTCGCGCTCATGCGCGAGCGCCACCCCGAGTGGACGCCGGCGCAGATCCGCGCCGCGCTGATCGGCTCGGCCGTCCCCGCCTACGCGGATTCGAACGCGACCGTCGAGGCCTCGCCCCTGCGCACGGGCGGCGGCTTCGTCGACGCGGCGGGCGCGGTCGCGCCCGGCCTGCTCTCGGAGCCCCCGGTGCTCGGCTACGGGCTGCAGCGGCCCGGGGCGAGCGTGACGCTGCCGGTCGCCGTCAGCGACGCCGGCGACGGCGCGGGCGCCTGGGCGGTGCGCGTCGACCGCCACGCCGGCTCGACCGGGGGCGCGGTCGCGTCGGCGCCCCCGGAGATCCTCGTGCCCGCCGGCGGCGCCGCGTCGCTTCCGGTCACGCTGACCGTGGCCGCGGACGGGGCCGAGGGCGACGTCGCGGGCTACGTCGTGCTCAGCCAGGGGCCGCGCACGCGGCGCATCCCGTACTGGGCGCACGTCGAGCGGCCGCGTCTCGCCGGCGCGACCGCGCGCGAGCTCCACCCCGGGATCGTGCGGGGAACGACGCTCGGCCAGCCCGATCGCGTCGAGCGCTACCGCTATCCGGCGTACACCGGCGCGCTCGGCCTGCCCGTGCGCTGGCGCGGGGGCGAGGCGCTCTACCGCTTCCACCTCGACCGGCGCGCGATCAACGTCGGCGTGACCGTCGAGCCGCTCTCGGGCGGCGGCCTGCGGCCGTTCCTGCTGCGCGCGCTCGACGAGAACCGCGTCGCCGGCGAGTCCGGGCTGCCGATCGACGTGGGCCCGTCGCTGACGGACGACCCGGTGCCGGCGACCGGCCTCTACGGCGCGCCCCCCGGCGACTACGCCGTCGTGATCGACTCGGCGCTGCGGCGCGGCGGCGCGTTCCGCCTGCGCTTCTGGGTCGACGACGTGACGCCGCCCGCGCTCGGTCGCGTGCGCATCGCACCGAGCGGCACGGAGCTGCGCGTGCCGGTCACCGACGCGGGCTCGGGCGTCGACCCGCGCTACCTCGAATGCGCCCTCGTGCAGCAGGGCTCGTCGACCGACCGCTCGTGCCGTCCGATCTGGGATGCGCGCAGGGGCATCGCGACGATCCGCATCGCGCGTCTCCCGGCAGGCCGCTACGCGCTGGCGCTGCGCGCCGGCGACTACGCCGAGTCGCGCGACGCCCTGGCGATCTCGATCAGCCCGCAGCACGTGCGCACGCGCGTGCTCGGCCTCACCGTCGACCCCAGCGGGGCGATCCGCGCGACCGCGGCGCCGGGCTCCGCGGCGTTCGACGCGCGGCGGCAGGTCGAGGGCGGCTGACGCCCGCCGCGGGCCAGGGCCTCTACGCTGGGGTCATGGCCGAAGCGATCCCGTTCACGCGTGGCGTCCCGAGCGCCGACATGCTGCCCGTCGACGACTTCCGGCGCGCGCTCGCGACCGCGATGGAGCGGGAGCCGACCGTTGCGCTCTCGTACGCCACGGGCGGTCACCCGGGCCTGCGCAGGTGGATCGGGGCGCGCTACGGCGCGCCGGGCGAGCGCGTGATCTGCGCCAACGGATCGCTCGAGGCGTTCGCGTTCGTGGCCGAGGTGCTGCTCGCCCGCGCGACGACCAGGCGCGTGCTCGTCGAGGCGCCGACGTACGACCGCAGCATCCTGATCCTCAAGCGCGCGGGGGCCGACGTCGTCGGCGTGCCGGTCGACGGCGACGGCATCGACACCGACGCGCTCGCGGCGGAGCTCGAGCGCGAGACGCCGGCCTTCCTGTACGTGATCCCGAACTTCCAGAACCCGAGCGGCGCGACGATGTCGCCCGAGCGGCGCACGCGCGTGCTCGAGCTCGCCGAGCAGCACGACGTCGTCGTCGTCGAGGACGATCCGTACGGCCTCCTGCGCTGGGCGGGCGAGTCGCCGGCGACGCTGTGCGCGCTCGACGGCGGCAACCGGGTGATGACGCTCTCGTCGTTCACGAAGACCGTCGCCCCGGGCCTGCGCGTCGGCTACGTCGTGGCGCCCGAGGCGCTCGCGACCGCGGTCGGGAAGTACGCCGAGAACACCTACATCTCGCCCTGCATGGTCTCGCAGACCGGCCTTGCCGCCTACTGCGAGGCCGGGTACTTCGAGCCGGGGGTCGAGCGCGCGAAGCAGGCGCTGAAGGAGCGCTGCGACGCCATGGTGGAGTCGGTGCGCGCCCACTTCCCGGCGAGCGCCCGCATGGTCGTGCCGCAGGGCGGCTACTTCCTGTGGGTCGATCTCGGAGCCGGGAGCGACACGACGGCGCTGGCCGCGCGCGCGGCCGAGGCCGGTGTGCCGTTCGTGAAGGGCGCCGACTTCTACGCCGACGGCGGCGGCACGACCTCGCTGCGCCTCGCCTTCTCCGCCGTGCCGCCGGATCGCATCCGCGAGGGCATCGAGCGACTCGGCGGGGTCATCGCCGCGGGCTGACGGCGTGCCGCTCGACGACCTCCTGCACGGCAACCGCGCGTGGGCTGCGGCGGTCGTGGCGCGCGACGCCGGCTTCTTCGCGCGGCTCGAGGCCCAGCAGGCCCCGCACTACCTCTGGATCGGCTGCTCCGACAGCCGCGTGCCGGCGAACGAGATCACGGGCACCGACCCCGGGGAGGTGTTCGTGCACCGCAACGTCGCGAACGTCGTGGTGCACACCGATCTCAACTGCCTCTCGGTGCTGCAGTACGCGATCGAGGTGCTGCGGGTCGAGGAGATCGTGGTCTGCGGGCACCTCGGCTGCGGTGGCGTGCTCGCCGCGCTCGACGGCCGGCGACACGGGCTGATCGACAACTGGCTGCGCCACGTGCAGGACGTCGCCCACGAGCATGGCGCGCTGCTCGACGCGGTGCCCGAGAGCGACCGGGCCGATCTGCTCTGCCGCCTCAACGTCGTCGAGCAGGTGACGAACGTGTGCCGGACGACGATCGTGCAGGAGGCCTGGGACCGGGGCGGCCGGGTGCGCGTGCACGGGCTCGTGTACGGCCTCGCCGACGGAGTGCTGCGCGACCTCGGCGTCTCGACGAACGGCCCGGACGAGATCGACGCGCGCCGCCAGGCGTCCGTCTCTCGCCTCTCGGCCGGACTCTAACCCTCAACGCGAGGTAGAGAGTGTAGGCCTAGGTGCCGGGCGGCGGGCTCGCCGGCGGCGGCGACTCGACCGGGGGAGGCTGTGCGGTGTGCGCCGGGCCGCCGTGGGAGGTTCCCAGCGACGCCGCCCGGCGGCGCGCCAGCACGAGCGTCAGGAAGACGCCGAGCAGCGCTCCGAAGAGCAGCATCACGACCATCAGCGTGATCAGCGGCACGCCCGCGGAGAAGAGCACGAAGTCGACGCTCACGTGCTTCGAGTTCTTGATCACGAAGCCGATCACGTAGAGCGCCGCGACCGCGAGCACGCCGATGACGCCGTACAGCCCCTGGTCGGGCAGGTCGCGGAAACGCTTGAACATCGCGGCTATCTTAGCCCCCGCATGCCCCTGCGAAACGGGAGCTCTAGCGCAGCATGCCGGCGACCGCTTCCTCGCCGTGCTCGAGCGCGTGCGGCAGCGGCACGAGCGGCGCCTGCGGGGGCGGCACGAGCCCGTCGATGCTGGCCGGGCGGAACGTCGGGCAGGGTGCGTCCAGGCGCAGCGCGCACAAGAGCTCCTGCCGGAAATAGCAGTCGTCGCAGGTGATGATCCGTCGCTTCTTCAACCCGGGAGACCCTAGCCGGACCGCTGCCGCCGATCCACCGGCTCGCGCCCGGAATCCCCGCTACGAGCGGAAACCACTGAAACCTAGGCGGCCGGCGCAGGCGCGCCGAGCGCGCGCAGGGCCTGGCGGAAGCTCGACACCGCAACGACCTCGACCCGCCCGTGCGCGGCGGCCCGCGCGTCGGCGGCGTTGCCGGCCGGGACGAGCACGAGGTCGGCGCCCCGGCGCACGGCGCCCAGCACCTTCTGCCGTACACCGCCGATCGGGCCGACGTTGCCGTCGAGGTCGATCGTCCCGGTGACCGCGATCTTGCGCCCCCGCGCGAGCGTGTGGCCGCTGACGGCGTCGTAGACCTCGAGCGTGAACGCGAGGCCCGCCGAGGGGCCGCGGCCGAGGCCGCGCGGCGAGATCGTGACCTTGACGGGCAGCTGCGCGCGCGGCGGCGCGTCGTGCACGCCGAGGATCCCGATGATCGCGCGCGAGCGGTCGGAGGGGTCGCTCGTGAGCCGCGTCTGCAGCTCGAGCTTGCGCTTCCCGTCGAGCACGCTGAGATGGATGGCGGAGCCCGGCTTGCGCCCGCGCATCTGCCTCTGGAGGTCTGCGACGCGCGGCACGGCGACGCCGTCGATCGCCGTGATGACCATGCCGGGCCGCAGGCCGGCGCGGTAGGCCGGCGTCGGCCGGTCGACGCCGTCGAACGTCACGCCGGTGCGCTCGACCTTGACCGTGCGCCCGAGCGCGCGCAGCGCGACGACGCCCGCGACCGTGCGCGAGTCGGCGAACGTGAGGCGATCGACGCGATCGAGGTCGCTCTGGCTGCCGCCGGGCGGCACGACCGCCGCCGCGGGGAGGACGGTCGCGCCGTCCTCGAAGCGCGACAGCCACGACTCCGGCAGGCTCGCGCGGTGCACGAGCACGTCGAGGTAGTAGATGCCGGAGCCGTCGCGCGAGGGCGTGGGCTTGACGCCGCCGACGGCGACCACGGCGTCGGCCGGGTGCGGGTCGTCGGGCAGGAGCACGTACTCGTCGGCCGGCGTCGCGAGCAGCCAGGCGCCGATCAGCACGACGAGCAGGACGCCCGCGACCGACAGGCCCACGACACGCGAATGGGAGCGCTCGGACGGCACGCCCGCACGGTAGCCGCGGAGACGCGGAGGGCCTGTCGCAGGCGGCGCCTTGCCGGCGGGTCCTGCGCGACCTGTGGCCTTGTCGGGGTGCGGGCGGGCGCGACCTGTCGCCTTGCCGCGCTGCGGGCGGGCGCGACCTGTGGCCTTGTGGTGGTGCGTGCGACCGATACCTGGATTGCTGCCTCTCCTAGTCGCCGCGTTCGGTTCGTGCCTCAGGGGTCAGACCCCTTGATCCACGTCGCCGGGTTTCGTGCGTGCTCACGGGTCTGCCCCCGCGCTTCGTGAACAGTCGGCGGTGGTCCTTGCGGTCCTCAACCCGGGTGCGAGCGTTGTGGGCGGGTGTCCGCAATGACCCTCTCTCGCTTACTGGCACGCCGGGTCAATGCCCCGCCGGGTACGGGGCTCGCCGGGTACGTGCCGCCGCGCGGCAGGGTACGTGCCACGCCGGGTACGGCAACAGGCGGGCGGCCCACGCCGCCCGCGTGGCATCATCGCGGCGTGGCGGTCACGCGCGGCATGCGGTTTCTGCGCGAGCACGGGGTTCCGTTCGGCGAGCACCGCTACGAGCATCGCGTCAAGGGCGCCGCATACGCCGCCGAGGCGCTCGGGCTCGACCCGGCGATGGTCGCCAAGACGCTCGTGGCGCAGCTCGACGAGGGCTTCGTGTTCGCGCTCGTGCCGGGCGACCGCGAGCTCTCGCTGCGCGGGCTCGCGCGCGCGGCCGGCTCGCGCTCGGCGGCGCTCGCCTCCGAGCGCGACGCCCAGCGCCTGACCGGCTACCAGATCGGCGGCATCTCGCCGTTCGGCTCGCGCACCGCGCTTCCGGTGTACGCCGTCGCCGACTGGCTCGGGCGCGAGCGCGTCGCGCTCAACGGCGGCGCGCGCGGCGTGATCGTCGAGCTCGCGAGCGCCGAGCTCGTGCGGCTGCTCTCGCCGACCGCCATCGCGGAGTAACCTCCGCTCCGATGTACGAGCCCGTCGACGCACTGCAGTCGCCCCGCTACAGCGGGCCGCGCACGTTCGGCCGCCTGCCGCACGTCGAGACGACCGAGGGTGTCGACGTGGCGCTGTTCGGCATCCCGTGGGACTCGGGCACGTCGTTCCGCCCGGGCGCGCGCTTCGGGCCCGAGGCCGTGCGCTCGGCCTCGGCGCTGCTGCGTCCCTACAACCCGGCCCAGCACGTCATGGTCTTCGGTGCGCTCTCGTGCGTCGACTACGGCGACGCGCCCACGGTGCCGGGGTACATCGAGGACACGCTCGCGCGCATCCAGGCCTACGCCGAGGTCATCCATCGCGGCGGGGCGGTCGCGCTCGGCATCGGCGGCGACCACTCCGTGACGCTCGCCGAGCTGCGCGCGGCGGCCGCCGTCCACGGCCCGCTCGGGCTCGTGCACCTCGACGCCCACCACGACGTGTGGGACTCGTACTTCGGCCGTCCCTACAACCACGGCACGGTCTTCAAGCGCGCCTGCGAGGAGGGGCTGCTCGACCCGGCGCGCTGCGTGCAGGCGGGCATGCGCGGCTCGCTCTACGGGCCCGGCGACTACGGCGTGTCGCGCGAGCTCGGCATGACGATCATCCCCTGGCTCGAGCTGCGCGAGCTCGGCCCGGCGGCCTACGGCGACTTCGTGCGCGCGCGTGCGGGGTCGGGCCCCGTGTTCTTCACGTTCGACGTCGACTTCGTCGATCCGGCCTTCTGCCCGGGGACGGGCACGCCCGAGGTCGGCGGGCCGACGTCAGCCGAGGCGCTCGACTTCGTGCGCGCGCTGCACGGCCTCGACTTCCGCGCGCTCGACGTCGTCGAGGTCGCGCCGCAGTACGACTCGGCCGGCCAGGTGACGGCGCTCCTGGCCGCCAACGTGGCCTACGAGATGCTCTCGCTGATCGCCCGCTCGCGCGTCTGAGGCTATTTGCCGGCTGCGTTGAGCTCTGCGCAGCGTTTGCACAGGGGCAGCTTGGCCCGTTCCGCGGACGAGATTCCGATCTTCGATGTTGTTGCCCTCGATGCAAAGCGTGTTGTTGTGGTACTTCGTCGCGATGGCTCGCTGCGAGTACCAGGGGCCTCGTGTGGGCATGACTGCCGCCTCTGCTCGATCTCGGTTCAGGCCATTCTATTGCGCACGTCGCCACCTCGGCCGGCCGCGGGCTCAGGAGCGGGCGTGCCGCCGCTCTCGACGGCCCACTCCCGCGCGAGTGCGACCGGATCGGCGCTGTCTCGCAGCATCCTGAAGTGCAGGCGGCAGAGCGGGATCTCGACCAGTCGCCCGGCGATCCTCACGTCACCGAAGTCGAGTGCGGCAGCCCCGCAGCGAGAGCGCTTGCGCGGCGCCTGTCGCGTCCGTTCCAGGCCGACCCGCGCCACGCAGTCACGGGTCTCGCGCGGGTTCTGGGCGACCTTCATCGGCTACATCCCACCGTAGTGCCAAAACGGCCGGATGTGAGCTGCGCTCACGCCGACTCCGTAAACCGTTCCTGAACCGGGAACAGCCTGCCCGACAGCCACCACATGCCGACCGCGAGCAGGTCGCCGACGATCAGGTCGGCGACGTAGTGCTCGCCGAGGTAGACGACCGAGAACTGCTGCACGAACGCGTAGGCCGCCGCGATCGGCCACAGGCGCGGCCGCCAGCGCCACAGCATGAGCGCGGCCAGCGTCGACCACGCGCCGTGCAGCGACGGGATCGCGGCGACCGGGTTGTCGTCGAAGAGCCGCGTCGCGAGCGACGGGTCGGTGAGTGCGCGCGGGCACTGGTGGCCGTGCTCGCGGATGCGCTCGAGCGGGCCGACGAGTCCGTGGCAGTGGGCCAGCCACGGCGGCGCGGCGGGGAACGCGACGAAGCCGACGACCGAGGCGTAGGCGCAGCCGAGCGCGGCGGCGGCGGCGCGCAGGTACTCGCGGCGGCTCCCGAGCCAGAGCAGGAAGAGCGCGGCGAGCAGCCCGCCGAAGTACCAGTCGTGCGCTTTGGCGAGCGCGTGCTCGAAGGCCCCCGGCGTGCCGTCGTAGAGCCAGCCCTGCAGCCGCACGGTGGGGATGCGGCCGAGGCCGATGACCTTGTCGACGTCGATCTGCGGCCGGTAGAACGGCTCGGAGTTGACGCGGTGCGCGGTCGTCCGGAGCCACTCGTAGAGCAGCACTCCGAGGCCGAAGGGCGCGAAGTCGCGGACGTACGGCCACAGGCGCCGGTACACGAGCGCGGGCGCGAGCAGCACGAGGAACCAGCGGTGCGCGGACGGCAGCAGGTCGCCGAGCCCGAGCACCCACGCGGCGAGCAGGAACGCTCCCGTCGCCAGCGCCGCGCGACGGTTCACGGTTCCCGGGTTCCTACTTCTGAAGCTGGGCGATGACCGCGTCGGCGAACTGCGACGTGCCCACCGCGGTCGGATCGTCGGGCTTGGGCTTGAGGTCGTAGGTGACGTCCTTGCCCTCGGCGATCACCGCGGCGATCGCGCCCTCCATGCGGTCGGCGGCGTCGCGCTCGCCGAGGTGGCGCAGCATGAGCACGCCGGAGAGCATCATCGCGGTCGGGTTGGCCTTGTTCATGCCGGCGTACTTCGGCGCCGAGCCGTGCGTCGGCTCGAAGAGCGCGGCCTCGCGGCCGTAGTTCGCGCCCGGCGCGACGCCCAGGCCGCCGACGAGGCCGGCGCAGAGGTCGGAGACGATGTCGCCGTAGAGGTTCGGCAGCACCATCACGTCGTACAGCTCGGGCTTCTGCACGAGCTGCATGCACATGTTGTCGACGATGCGATCCTCGAACTCGATGTCGCTGTAGCCCTCGGCGACCTCGCGCGCGACGCGCAGCCAGAGGCCGTCGGTGTGCTTCATGATGTTGGCCTTGTGGACGACCGTGACCTTGCGGCGTCCCTCGCGGCGGGCGTAGTCCAGCGCGAACTGCACGACGCGGCGCGTGCCCTCGATCGAGATCGGCTTGATCGAGATGCCGGCGTCCTCGCGGATCTGGGCGCCCGAGAGCTTCTGGATCGTGTCGCGCAGGACGGCGCAGTTCTCGGTGCCCTCCTCGAACTCGATGCCGGCGTAGAGGTCCTCGGTGTTCTCGCGCACGATCACGAGGTCGACGTCGTCGTAGCGCGAGCGGACGCCCTTGTAGCTCTTGCACGGGCGCACCTGCGCGAACAGGTCGAGCGCCTTGCGCAGCGCCACGTTGACGGAGCGGAAGCCCGTCCCGACGGGCGTCGTGATCGGCCCCTTGATGGCGACGCCGGTGTGGGCGATCGACTCGATCACGGAGTCGGGCAGCGGATTGCCGCCGTGCTTTGCCATCACGTCGGCGCCCGCCTCGCGGATGTCCCAGTCGAACTCGACGCCGGTGGCTTCGAGGACGCGGCGGGTGGCTTCGGAGAGCTCGGGGCCGATCCCGTCGCCCGGGATCAATGTGACGCGATGAGGCATGCGGGCCAGGCTAGATGATCGTTGCGCGCTCAGGAGTCGGTCAGGACGCGGCCGCGAGGCGCTGCCGCAGATCGTCGAGCTGCGCGTGCAATTCGGCCGGCAGGCGGTCGCCGAACGTCGCGAGGTGCTCGGCCAGGCGCGGCAGCTCGGCCTGCCAGCCGGCGACGTCGACGGAGAGCAGCAGCTCGAGGTCGGCGGGGTCGATGTCGAGCTGCTCGACCGGCAGCGACCCGGGAGCGGGGAGGAGTCCGATCGGGGACTCCACCGCCTCGGCGGCTCCCTCGCAGCGCGCGGCGATCCACGCCAGGACGCGGCTGTTCTCGCCGAAGCCGGGCCACAGGTAGCGCCCGTCGGCGTCCTTGCGGAACCAGTTGACCTGGTAGATGCGCGGGAGCTTGGAGGCATCCGCCCCGGCGCCGATGGCGAGCCAGTGCGCGAAGTAGTCGGCCATGTGGTACCCGCAGAACGGCACCATCGCGAACGGGTCGCGGCGCAGCTGCCCGACGGCGCCGGCGGCCGCGGCGGTCGTCTCCGACGCCATCGTCGCGCCGGTGAAGACGCCGTGCTCCCACGAGCGCGCCTCGTACACGAGCGGCACGGTGGCTGCGCGCCGGCCGCCGAAGAGGATGGCCGAGATCGGGACGCCCTCGGGGTCGTCCCACTCCGGGGCGATCGACGGGCACTGCGCGGCGGGCACCGTGAAGCGCGAGTTGGGGTGCGCGGCGCGCCGGCCGCTCGCGGGCGTCCAGGGCTCGCCGTGCCAGTCGGTCAGGAGCGGCGGCGCGTCGGCCGTCATGCCCTCCCACCACGTGTCGAGATCCGGCGTGAGGGCCGTGTTCGTGAAGACCGTGTTGGCCGAGAGCGTCGCCATGGCGTTCGGGTTGGTGCCGAAGCCCGTGCCCGGAGCGACGCCGAAGAACCCGGCCTCCGGGTTGATCGCCCACAGGCGCCCGTCCTCGCCGAAGCGCATCCAGGCGATGTCGTCGCCGATCGTCTCGACCCTCCAGCCGGGCACCGTCGGCACGAGCATCGCGAGGTTCGTCTTGCCGCAGGCCGACGGGAAGGCCCCGGCGACGTAGTGCACCGCGCCCGACGGAGCCGTCAGCTTGAGCAGCAGCATGTGCTCGGCCAGCCAGCCCTGGTCGCGGGCCATGACCGAGGCGATGCGCAGGGCGAAGCACTTCTTGCCGAGCAGGGCGTTGCCGCCGTAGCCGGAGCCGTACGACATGATCTCGTGCGACTCCGGGAAGTGCGCGATCGCCTTCTCGCTGTTGCAGGGCCACGGCACGTCGGCCTGGCCGGGCGCGAGCGGGGCTCCGAGCGAGTGCACGCAGGGCACGAACTCGCCGTCGTCGCCGAGCTGCGCGAGCGCGGCGGCGCCCATGCGCGTCATCAGGCGCATCGAGACGGCGACGTAGGCCGAGTCGGTCAGCTGGACGCCGATGTGCGCGATCGGCGAGCCGAGCGGGCCCATCGAGAACGGCACGACGTAGAGCGTGCGCCCGTGCATCGCGCCCGTGAAGAGCGTCCGCAGCTCGGCGCGCATGACGGCCGGGTCGCGCCAGTTGTTGGTCGGGCCGGCGTCCTCGGGGCGCTCGCTGCAGATGAACGTGCGGTCCTCGACGCGCGCGACGTCGCCGGGATCGGAGCGCGCCCAGTACGAGTTCGGGCGCTTGGCGGCGTCGAGGCGCGTGAACGTCCCCGATGCGACGAGGCCGGCGCAGAGCTGCTCGTTCTCCTCCTCGGAGCCGTCGCACCAGTGCACGCTCTCCGGCTCGAGTACGGCCGTCCAATCCTCGACCCACGCACGGAGCGCGGCGTGCGTGGTCGGCGCAGATGCGATCGCCATCAACAGCGGACGATACCGGACTGACTGGTGACTCAGGCGCCGCTTCCCGCCGCCGCCACGTCCTCCCGGCGGTAGACGGAGGTGCCCGCGGCCTGGTCGCCGAGCCGCTGCCGGCGGCGATTGCCGGCGATCGCGAAGCCGCCGATCAGGTACACGCCCGGGAACCAGTCGAGGAAGCGGAAGGCGTTGCGGATGACCGCCGCCCGTCCGTCGCAGGGCGCTCCGTCGAGGTAGCGCACCTCGAGCCCGAGCAGGCGCTTGCCGGGCGTCTGCCCGCCGCGCGCCTCGAGCAGGCTGAACCCGATCACGACGACGAGGACGCCGAAGAAGAAGCCGAGACCCTGGAATTGCTTCAGCAGGACGACGATCAGGATGTCGGCCGGCACGAGGTCGATCAGCCCGGCGAGCGCACGCGCCCGCAGCGGCGCCGGCGCCGGCGCGGTGACCTGCGGCGCGGTCTCCGGAGCGTCGGTCATGGACCGGACAGGCTACCTCTATGATCCGGAGCGGCGCGTCTGCGCCCTCGTCTGCACTCGGATCGGGAGGATCTTTGCTTCGGCACGACGTCGTGGTGGTCGGTGCGGGCCTTGCCGGCATGCGCGCCGCAATCGAGGCGAAGCGCGCGGGCGCCGACGTCGCGATCGTCTCCAAGCTCCATCCCACCCGCTCGCATTCCGGCTCGGCCGAGGGCGGCATCAACGCCGCGCTCGGGAACGCCTCCGAGGACAGCCCGGAGATCCACACCTTCGACACCGTCAAGGGCTCCGACTACCTCGGCGACCAGGACGCGATCGAGATCATGTGCAGCGAGGCTCCGGGCGACATCTACGAGCTCGAGCACATGGGCGCGGTCTTCTCGCGCTTCGCCGACGGCCGCATCGCGCAGCGCCCGTTCGGCGCCGCCGGCTCGCCGCGCACGGTCTACTCCGCCGACATCACGGGCCACGTGCTGATCCACGTGCTCTACGAGCAGCTGCTGAAGTACGAGGTGCCGGTCTACGAGGAGTTCTTCGCGCTCGACCTCGCGGTCGACGGCGGGCGCTGCGTCGGCGTGCTCGCCTGGGACATCGTCTCGGGCGGCGTGCACGCCATCTCCGCGCACAACACGATCCTCGCGACCGGCGGCGTCGGGCGCATGTACTACGGCACCACCAACGCCTACGCGTGCACGGGCGACGGCATGTCGATGGCCTGGCGGGCCGGCGTCCCGCTCAAGGACATGGAGTTCATGCAGTTCCACCCGACGACGCTCAAGTCCAACGGCGTGCTGATCACCGAGGGCTGCCGCGGCGAGGGCGCCTACCTGCGCAACGCGAGCGGCGAGCGCTTCATGGCCGAGGCCGCTCCGAACGCGATGGAGCTCGCCTCGCGCGACGTCGTGTCGCGGGCCGAGACGCGCGAGATCGAGGCCGGCCGCGGCGTCGACGGCTGCGTGCTGCTCGACCTCACGCACCTCGGCGCCAAGAAGATCCACACGCGGCTGCCGGGCTCGCGCGAGCTCGCGATGGACTACGCGGGCGTCGATCCGATCAACGAGCCCATCCCGGTGCGGCCCGGCGCCCACTACCACATGGGCGGCGTCGACACCGACGTGGACTGCCGCACGATCCTGCCGGGCCTGTACGCCGCGGGCGAGTGCGCGTGCGTGTCGGTGCACGGGGCGAACCGCCTGGGCGGCAACTCGCTCATGGAGACGATCACGTTCGGCCGCCGCGCCGGCCTGCACGCCGGCGATGACGCCGTCGCGAACCGCAACGGCGCTCTCGTCCCCGCCGCCGCCGTGCGGGATGCCGACGCGCGCATCCGCGCGATCTTCGGCCGCAGCGGCGGCGAGCGCCCCTGGGAGGTGCGCGAGCAGCTCGCGACCTCGATGTACGAGGACGCCGGCGTCTTCCGCACGAGCGAGCGCCTCGAGCGCTGCCTCGCCAAGGTCGGCGAGCTGCGCGAGCGCGGCCGCGCCGTCGTCGTCGACGACACGGGCGACCGCTTCAACACCGATCTCGTCTCGGTGCTCGAGCTCGAGAGCATGCTCGAGATGGCCGACTGCCTGGTCACCGGCGGGCTCGCGCGCACGGAGTCGCGCGGCGCGCACAACCGCCTCGACCACCCGGAGCGCGACGACGAGCACTGGATGAAGCACACGCTCACCTGGAGCGACGGCGGCACGGTGCGCCTCGACTACAAGCCGGTCACCGTGACCCGCTTCGAGCCGATGGTGCGGAGCTACTGAAAGGGCGCTGCGGATGGAAGTCACCCTCAAGATCCGGCGCTCCCCCGACGGCGCCTCCCACCAGGTCGAGACGTACACCGTCGACGTCCCCGAGACGGCGACCCTGCTGGACGCGCTCGACGCCGTCAAGGACAAGCGCGACGGCACGCTCGCGTACCGCAAGTCGTGCCGCATGGCGGTCTGCGGCTCGTGCGGCATGCGCATGGACGGCGGCGCGGTGCTGGCCTGCAAGACGGCCATGAAGCCGATCGTCGAGCGCGGGCACGTCCCCACGATCTCGCCGATGGGCAACCTGCCGGTGATCAAGGACCTGGTCGTCGACATGGAGCCGTTCTGGGCCAAGATCCGCGCGGTCAAGCCGTTCCTGCAGACCGAGGAGCATCCCGGCAAGGAGCACCGCGTCGAGATGCCGGTGCAGACGGCGAACATCGGCAAGGAAGCGCTCTGCATCATGTGCGGCTGCTGCGTGTCGGAGTGCAACTCGATGGAGTCCGACCCCGACTTCCTGGGGCCGGCCGCGCTCGCCAAGGCGCAGCGCTTCGTCGGCGACCAGCGCGAGGACGACAGCATGCGCCGCGCGCGCCTGAAGGACCTGAACGGGGCGCACGGCATCTGGGACTGCACGCGCTGCTACTTCTGCAACCAGCGCTGCCCCAAGGGCGTCGACCCGCGCGACGCGATCGCGAAGCTCGGCGCGCAGACGTTCCGCTTCGGCTCGGGCTCGGAGTTCGGCGCCAAGACGAACATGTTCGCGCCGGTCGGCACGGTCGTCGAGCCGGGCGTGGCGCACGCGCAGGTCTTCGTCGACTCGACGCGCAGGGGCGGGTTCCTCGACGAGACGCAGCTCGTCCCGAAGACGATCGGCCCGCTGGCGGCGGCGCTCGACGTGCCGTTCGCGCTGCGTCTCGCGCGCGCGGGCAAGGTGCCGAACCCGCTGCACAAGCACAAGGCCAAGAACAACGACGAGGTGAAGCGCCTCTGGAAGCTGCTCGAGCGACAGGCGCGCGAGCACGAAGGGCTCGGCACCAATCACCCGTCGCTCATCGACTCCCACGACTGAGGCTGACGGATGCAGGAGCGCTACGCGTATTACCCGGGCTGTCTCGCCAGCCTCTCGCAGAAGGAGCTCGACTCCTCGACGCGCGCCGTGTGCGCCAAGCTCGGCGTCGAGCTGGTCGAGCTCGAGTCGATGACGTGCTGCGGCGCGGGCGACATCCACGAGGCCAAGCCCGACTACTACCTGCACCTCAACGCGCGCATCCTCGGCCAGGCCGAGGCGCTCGGGATCCCGACGATCCTGACCATCTGCAACGTCTGCACGCTCAACCTGCGCCAGGCCAACAAGAAGCTGCAGCAGGACGGCGACGAGCTCGAGCGCGTCAACCGCAACCTCGCCGAGGTCGGCGCCGCGACGTACTCGGGCGGCGTGGACGTGCGCCATCTGCTCTGGGAGGTCTCGGAGGGCGACGGCTACGAGCGCTTCAAGGAGATCGCGGTGCGCTCGCTCGAGGGGCTCAAGGTCGCGCCCTTCTACGGCTGCCAGATCCTGCGCCCCTCCAAGCTGCTCGGCTTCGAGGCCGACCCCGACCGCCCGCAGGCGCTCGAGCGGCTGATCGAGGCCTGCGGCGCCGAGGCGATCGACTACGAGGCCAAGATCAAGTGCTGCGGCTTCCCGATCGTGCTCGCGCGCGAGGACGTCGCGCTCGGCATGGCCGTCCAGCCGCTGGCACAGGCCCGCGATGCCGGCGCCGACGTGATCGTGACGCCGTGCCCGCTCTGCCACCTCTCGCTCGACGCGTGGCAGCAGAAGGCCGAGAAGCAGGCGGGCCGCGCGCTCAACGTGCCGATCCTGCACCTGGCGCAGCTGCTCGGCGCCGCCGCCGGCATCCGCGAGGACGAGCTGAAGTTCAAGCGCCACGTCGTGCGCCTCTCGCGCGAGGTGCAGGACAAGCTGCTGCGGCCCGAAGGGGCCGCGGTCGCCGGTGACTGACCGCGCCTGAGAGCGCATTCCGGGATGAGCGCGGCGTCGGGAGCGATTGCATCGGCCCGCAGCCGGTTGCGGCGCAACGTCGGGGTCAGACCCCGACGTTGCGCGCCGCACGGCGCGCTCCATCCACCCGAGCTGCGCACGCTCGCTCCGTGAGAGCGTCGAGCTCGTGAGGGTCGCGGCGCTCGCCGACCTCCACGGCCGGCTCGACGGGGTGATCGTGCCGCCCTGCGACCTGGTCGTGATCGCGGGTGACCTCAGCCCCTACTCGTGGAAGCAGGCTCCCAACCAGGTGCCCTGGCTGGAAGCCGTCTTCGCGCCCTGGCTCGAGCGCGTCGCCGCGGCCGCGGGCGCGCCCGTCGTGGGCATCGCGGGCAACCGCGACTTCGCCTGGTGGTGGGATCGGCGCATCTTCGAGAAGCTGCCGTGGACGTTCCTGCGCGACAGCGAGACGACCGTCGCGGGTGCGCGCGTGTACGGCTCGCCGTGGTGCCCGCGGCGCCGTGCCAAGCCGCAGGCCGACGAGCCGCAGCCGCCCTCGCCGGCGCTCCCCGCGGGGGCCGTCGTACCGCACTGGCCGCCGCGAGGCCGCGGTGGCGTCTTCATGGCGGCCGACGAGGAGGAGCTCGCCGGGCACTTCGCGGCCGTGCCGGCCGGGACCGACGTCCTCGTCACGCACTCGCCGCCGCGCGGCCACGGCGACCGCACGGTCACGGGCGAGCACGTCGGCTCGGCGGCGCTCGTCGAGGCGATCGAGCGCGTCCAGCCGCCGCTGGCGGTCTACGGTCACATCCACGAGGGCCGCGCCGAGCCGACGCGCGCCGGCCGCACGCTGTGCGCGAACTCGGCGATCTGCGACCGCTGGTTCGAGCGGCGCAACCAGCCGTGGCTGTTCGACCTCGACCTGGCGAACGGCACGGCCGAGCTCGTCCCCTGACCCGGCTGGTGAAAGGTTAGTGAACACTCACTAGTGTCTGCTAGTGTGACGGGATGCCAGCCTGGCCGGAGGAAGCAGCACCCGCACGGCAGCGCCTGAGCGCCGACGATCGCCGCTCGGCGATCATCGACGCCGCGCGTTCGCTGTTCGCGCGCAATGGCTTCCGCGGTACCGGCACGAGCGACATCGCGGCCGCCGCGGGCTGCTCCGAGCCCGTCATCTACAAGCACTTCGCATCGAAGCAGGCGCTCTTCGCGGCGGTGCTCGAAGACTCCGCGAACTACATGCGCGGCCGCTTCATGGCCGCCACGGAGGGCGAGGACGACTTCTTCGAGGCCTACGTGCGCTTCGTGCGCAGCCTTTCGGGCGATGCGCGGGCGGCCGAGCTCCATCGCCTGCGCTACCTCGCCGTCACGCTCACCGACGAGCCCGAGATCCTCGCCAGCCTGACGGCGATGGTTGCGCAGTGGCAGGCGGGGGTGCGCGCGGCGGTCGAGGCGGCACGGGCGAGCGGGCGCATCCGCGCGGACGTCCCGGTGGACTCCGTGGCGATGCTCTTCTTCGGCCTCGCACAGGCCGCGGGATTCATGAGCGCGATCGAGGGGGAGGGGGCGCTGGAGTGCTTCCCGCGCCACTTCGACGCGCTCGTCGATCTCCTGACACCGATCCAAGGGGAAACCGGATGAACGCGAACCGACTCGAACGCGCGAACCACAAGTGGTGGACGCTCGCAGCCATGTGCTTCGGACTCTTCATGATCATGCTCGACAACACGGTCGTGAACGTCGCGCTGCCGTCGATCCAGCGCGACCTCAAGACGACGCCCGAGAACCTCGAGTGGACGATCAACGCCTACTTCCTGTCGTTCGCCGCGCTCATCCTGCTCGGCGGCAAGCTCGGCGACCGCTACGGCCGCAAGAAGATCTTCCTCGTCGGCCTCGCCATCTTCACGCTCTCGTCGATGGCCTGCGCGCTCTCGACGAGCGACGCGGGACTGATCTCGGCGCGCGTCGTGCAGGGCATCGGCGCCGCGCTCATGAACCCGCTCTCGCTCTCGATCATCGTCGCGGCCTTCCCGCGCCACCAGGTTCCCACCGCGATCGGCATCTGGGCCGGGATCTCCGGCCTCGGCCTCGCCGTCGGACCGCTGCTCGGCGGCTTCCTCGTCGAGAACGTCGACTGGTCGGCGGTCTTCTGGATCAACGTGCCGATCGGCATCCTCGCGGCCGCCGCGACGCTCTGGGCCGTGCACGAGTCGAGTGATCCGAAGGCGCGCCGCTTCGACATCGTCGGCACGGTGCTCGTCACGGGAGGCCTCTTCTCGCTCGTATGGGCGCTGATCCGCACGAACTCGCACAGCTGGTCGTCGGGGCAGACCGTCGGCTTCCTGGCCGCCGCCGCCGTCCTGCTGATCGGCTTCGTGGTCTGGGAGGCCCGCCAGTCCGACCCCATGATCCCGCTCGAGTTCTTCCGCCGCCGCTCGTTCGACGTCGCGATCTCGTCGGTCGCGCTGGTCGGCTTCGCGATGTTCGGGATCATCTACTTCCTCACCCTCTACATGCAGAACGTGCGCGGCTACTCGGCGCTCGAGTCCGGCGTGCGGACGCTGCCCATGACGGTCATGGTCATGCTGATCGCGCCGATCGCCGGCAAGCTCTCCAGCCGTATCGGGCCGCGGCCGCTGATGGTCGGCGGGATGGTGGTCATGTCGCTCGGGCTGGCGTCGCTGACGCGGCTCTCGATCGACGCGTCGTACTGGACCGTCATCTTCCCGTCGTTCATCTTCGTCGGCGCCGGCGTCTCGATGGCCATGCCGACGACGGCGGGCGTCGCGATGGGATCCGTCGACCCGGCGCGCGCGGGCATCGCCTCGGGCGTCGTCAACGCCTCGCGGCAGGTCGGTGGTGCGCTCGGCGTCGCGGTGCTCGGCTCGATCGCTGCGACGGTCGCGTCGTCGCACTGGGCCGACAACGCCCCGGCGGCCCTGCAGGGCACGGCCGGCCGGCTCGATCCGCTCGTGATCGGCGGGCAGGCCGCGCAGATCAACCGCGTCGCCGGCTCGGACGCGAGCCTCGCCGCGAGCCACGCGTTCATCGACGGCGTCACGACGGCGATGACCGTCGGCTCCGTGATCGCCCTCGTGGGAGCCGTGATCGCGTACTTCGGCCTGCGCGGGTTCCGCCCCGTGGCCGCGCCGCAGGGCCAGCCGATGCCCGTCGCGGTCGAGGCGTAATCCCGCCGCTCGCGGCACACGGCGTGCGGATGCGCGTCCACCCCGGCCGCTAGGTTGCCGGGGTGGACGCGGCCGCACATCTGCAGCGCCTGTTCGGGCACGAGTCGTTTCGCCCCGGGCAGCGCGAGGCCGTCGAGGCGGCGTTCGCGGGGCGCGATGCGCTCGTCGTGATGCCCACGGGCTCGGGCAAGTCGCTCTGCTACCAGCTCCCGGGGCTCGCGCTCGACGGGCTCACGATCGTCATCTCGCCGCTCGTCGCGCTCATGCGCGATCAGGGCGATGCGCTCGCGCGCGCGGGGCACGGGGCGGCGCGGGTGCTCAACGCCTCGCTGCCGCCCGGGGAGGCCGACTCGGTGCTCGCCGCGCTCGCCGACGGCTCCTGCGGTCTCGTGCTGGTCGCGCCCGAGCGCTTCGGCGACCGGCGCTTCCGCGCGGCGCTCGAAGGGCGCGAGATCGCGCTCTTCGCCGTCGACGAGGCGCATTGCCTGAGCGAGTGGGGGCACGATTTCCGCCCCGACTACCTGCGCCTCGCCGATGCCCGCGACGCCATCGGCGCGCGCTGCACCATGGCGCTGACGGCGACGGCCACGCCGCGCGTGGCGGCCGACATCGCGCGTGCGCTGCGGCTGCGCGATCCCGTCGAGGTGCGCACGGGCGTGGATCGCCCCAACCTGACGTTCGACGTGGCCGCCGTGCAGGGGGAGCGCGCGCGGCTTGCGCTGCTGGCCGCGGGACTGGCCGATCCGGCTGCGCGGCCGGCCATCGTCTACGCCGGCACGCGCGCCCGCTGCGAGGAGGTGGCCGAGCGCCTGCGCGAGGCCGACCTCCCGGCCGAGGCCTATCACGCGGGCCTGGGCGCGGCCGAGCGCGACGCCCGGCAGGGGCGCTTCATGGCGTCGCCCGACGGCGTCATGGTCGCGACCACGGCCTTCGGCATGGGCGTCGACAAGGCCGACGTGCGCTCGGTCTGGCACTGGTCGCTGCCCGCCTCGCTCGAGGGCTACTACCAGGAGTCGGGCCGCGCCGGTCGCGACGGCGGGCCGGCCCGTTGCGTCCTGCTCTACTCGCCGTCGGACCGCGGGCTCGTGGCGCACTTCATCCGCCAGTCCGAGGTCGGGCGCGACGACGTCAATGCCCTGCTCGCCCTGATCGCCGCCCGGGCCGACGGCGAAGGCCGCTTTGCCGTCGGCCTCGACGGGCTCGGCGAGCGCTCGCGGGCGCTGGTCGCCGTGGCCGAGCGCATCGGCGCCGTCGAGCTCGAGCCCGGGCGCGTCGACGAGGCGCGCGGGACGCTGCGCCTGCGCGCGGTCGGCCACCGCCGCGCGAGCGAGGTGGAGCGCGCCTCGAAGCACTTCGCGCGCCAGCGCTGGGATGCGCTCGCGGCGATCACCGCCTACGCGGCCGGCACGGACTGCCGGCGCTCGGTGCTGCTGCGGCACTTCCGCGACCCTCACGCACCCGCGCCGGCCGGCCGCTGCTGCGACATCTGCGAGCCGCCCGGCGACCTCGCGACGGGCGGCGTCGACCGCGCCGCCCTGCGCCACGCCGTCCTCGGGGCTGCGACCGCGGCGCGGCCGTCCGTCGGCCGCACGGGGCTCGATCAGATCCTGCGCGGCCTCGATCGCGTGCGCGAGCGCTACGGCGGGGTACCGGGCTTCGGCAGCGCCGCGGGCCTCGGCCGCGCCGCCGTGCTCGCGGCGATCGACGCGGCGGTGGCCGAGGGGGAGCTTGCCTCGAGCGGGGGCGCCCGCCCCGTCCTGCGGCCGCCGGGCGCGGCCGCGCCGGCGGCTCCGCCGGCCGGTCCGCTCGATGCCGATCTCGCCGCGCGCCTGCGCGACTGGCGTCGCGAGCGCTCGCGCAGCGACGGCGTACCGGCCTACGTCGTGCTCACGAATGCGTGCCTCGACGAGGTCTGCCGGCGGCTCCCGGGCGACGAGGAAGAACTGCTCGAGGTGCCCGGCATGGGCCCCGCACGCATCGAGCGCTACGGCCGCGACCTGCTCGAGCTCGTGCGCACCGCGGCCGGGGCGGGGGCTTCCCGGCCGCCTCTGCCCGTATGATGCCCGGCAGTGAGCGACAAAGAAGAGAAGATCGAGTTCGAGGGAGAGGTCACGGAAGCACTCCCCAACACCATGTTCCGCGTGCGACTCGACAACGATCACGAGGTGCTGACCCACATCTCGGGCAAGATGCGCAGGCATTACATCCGCATCCTGCCGGGCGACCGCGTGAAGGTCGAGTTGTCGCCGTACGACCTCACGCGCGGGCGCATCGTCTACCGCTACCGCTGATCGGGAGCCCGCGATGGGCCTGATCACGCGAGCCGTCTCCGGCCGGGTCGTCGACGAGCTGTCGGTGCGCCTCGCGGGCGCGACCGAAGCGGCGATCGACGAGATCGTGCGCCGCCGCAGCCATGCCATCCGGGCGGCCGTCGAGGTCGAGCGCCTGCGCCATCCCGACGCGTCGCCGCAGGACATCGCGCGCCTGCTCATGTACCGGCGCAGCAAGGGCTCGGCGATCGGCGGGGCCGTCTCGGCGCTGCCGGGGGCATTCCCCGGCGTGGGCACCGCGACCGAGATCGGCGCCGGTCTCGCCGACGCCGTGGCGCTCGTGTACACCCAGGTCGCGCTCGTGCTCGCGGTCGCGGCGGCGTTCGACCACGATCTCGACGCGCACGACGACCGCGCGGCCGACGTCCGCATCGTGCTCGCGCTCGATGCCGGCGCGGCGAAGTTCGGCAAGGGCGGCGTCGTCGAGCTCGCCGACGGCGAGCCGCTCCTGCCCCACGATCGCACGCTCTCCGAGGAGCTCAACCGCGAGCTCGGCGCGATGGTCGTCAAGCGCACCGCGCGCCGGCGCGTGCGCACGCTGCTCGGCCGCGAGATCCCCTTCGGCGTCGGCGTCGCAATCGGCGCCGGCGCGAACTTCAAGGCGATCCGCCACACGGGCCGCACGGCGCTGCGCTACTACGAGTTCACCGCTTCTGCCGCAACGAAGGCCTGAGCGTTCGCAGGCGCGCGCCTGCGTCACACCAGGCGGCCCTAGTCTCGGCCTGTGAAGAATCTCCCGGTCATCCTCGCGGCGCTCCTGCTCATCGCGGTCGGCGCCTACATCAAGTTCTCGGCGTCCGGGGGCGACCAGGGCAGGGCTGAGCGCTCCGCGCGCGTGACGTACGTCATCGACGGCGACACGGTCGTCGCATCGCTCGCGTCGGGCGAGTCCGTGCACGTCCGCGTGATCGGCATCGACACGCCCGAGATCTTCCACGACGGCCGGCCTCCGCAGTGCTACGCGACGCGAGCGGCGAGCATCACGCGCCGGCTCACGCTCGGCCGTGACGTTGCGCTCGAGCCGGGCCGCGAGGAGCACGACCGCTACGGGCGCCTGCTCGCCTACGTACAGGTGCGCGGCGAGCCCGACGACATCGAGCACACGCTGCTCACCGAGGGCGCCGCGCGCACGCTCACGATCGCGCCGAACACCGCTCGCGCCGCCGCGTACGCCGAGCTCGAGCGCGCCGCCCGCGCCGCGGGACGCGGCCTCTGGGGCGCCTGCCGGAGTGGGTGAATGGCGAGCTCGGGCAAACGCGCGCACGCCGACCGGGGGGCGGCCTGCGACGGAAGGGCCGCCCGCGCCCGGCCGGGTTTGACAGCCGGGGGCTGTCAATTCCGTAGCTCCAGCGCCCCCCGCCTCCCTGCGGTGAGCCCTGCAGCGTTCCGGCTGCGACTATACCACCGATGATGCGCTTGAACAGGGCAATTGCGGCGATCGCTGCGGTGGGCATCGCGGCCTCGGGAGCGGAGTCGCTGACGCTCCGGCGGCGCGTGCGCGAGGTGCCCCTCGCGGGCATGCCGGCCGACCTCGACGGGCTGTCGCTGATGCACGTCTCGGACGTGCACGCCGGCTACGGCCCCGGCCTCATGCACCTGCGCCGGTGCGTCGCCTGGGCCGAGGAGGTCGAGCCCGATCTGATCGCCGTCACGGGCGACCTCGTCGCGCGGCGGCGGGCGGCGCCGGGGTTCGCGGCGGCGGCGGCAGGGCTCGTCTCGGCCGCCCGCCACGGGGCCTTCGCCGTGCTCGGCAACCACGACCGCGCCCACGGCAACGATCCGTTCGCCCAGGGCTGGGACGCCGACGACCTCGGGGGGCTCACGCTCCTGGACGGAGCCGCCGCGGCGCTGACCGTGCGCGGTCGCCGCATCTCGATCGCCGGCGCCTCGATCGAGCGCACGCTGCGCGACCGCACCTACGACCCGGCGGTTCACCTCGACGTGAGCGCCGACCTGCGCATCCTGCTCTGCCACTACCCGGACGCCCTGCCGCGGCTGCGCCCGGGCTGGGCGCATCTCGTCCTCGCCGGCCATCTCCACGGCGGCCAGATCTGCCTGCCGTGGCCGGGCGGTCGCATCGGGCTGGCGCATCCGCGCTCCGGACCGATCTCGCCGCTGGAGGCCTGCGACGGCACGGTCATGCACGCGTCCCCGGGCCTCGGCACGACGTTCGTGCCGTTCCGCCTGTTCGCCCAGCCCGAGGTGACGCTGCTGCGGCTCCATTCGCAGCCGCGCTAGGTCACGCCGGCGGGCGTGCCGCGCGTCCGCGGCCGGGCGTCGCAGAGGGTCTGAGAAGCTCTAAGCTGGCCGGGCGATGGCGATCCAGCACCTCACCGGCGCCACCGATCCGCGCAGGCCGGATGTCTGCCGCAGTTGCGCATGGTGGCAGGGCAACGGCAGCCGGGGCGTCGACCGGCGGCGCTGGATCGAGGCCGTCGAGGACGACTTCGGCGCCTGGGGAGAGGTCTATCTCGACGGCGACCGGCACGTCGCCTCGCTGCAGTACGGGCCCGCGCCGGCGTTTCCGCGCGCACGCACGCTCCCCGCGGGGCCGCCGTCCGACGACGCCGTGCTCGTGACGTGCGCGTACCTGTCGGACCCGTCGAGCCCGTGGTCGCTGCAGAGCCTCTTCCTCGCCTGCATCGGCGCCTGCCACGAGCGCCGCGTCACGGCGATCGAGGCGTTCGGCGTCGTGCACGTCCCCGAAGCCGAGTTCGCCGAGCGCTTCCTGCAGCACCGCACGATCTTCCCGCGCGACTTCCTCGCCGACTACGGGTTCGCGACGCTGCGCAGCGCCGGCCGCGTCGAGCTCATGCGGCTCGAGCTCGGCGGGCTGCAGCCCGCGGCCGAGGACGGCCGCGTCGCGCAGGTCGTGCGGCGGGCCGCCGAGATCATCAAGCGACCTCCCGGGCTCGCCGAGCCCGTGTAGGCACGTTTCGGGAGACAGCAGGGAGACCCGAATGCCCGACTGCGGAGATGGCTATGCGATCGTGCGGGCCGACGACGTCGCCGACGTCTACGCGGGCACGGATGTCCCGGGCGAGTTCCGGCCGCTCTCGCGCGCGCTCGGCGCCGAGCAGCTCGCGGCCACACTGATCCGCGTGCCGCCGCACTGCGATTTCGAGCAGGGCACCGGTCACTTCCACGACGAGATCGAGGAGCTCTACCTCGTCACGCGCGGGACGCTCACGATGCGCTTCGGCGACGACGTGCGGAGCGTGGGCGCGGGCAGCGTCGTGCGCGTGGCGCCGAGGACGCCCCGTTCGCACCGCAACGAGGGCGACGAGCCGGTGGAGATGTGGGCCATCTCGCGGCGCAGCGAGCACGGGGACGCAACGAAGATCGACGACTTCTGGGAGGCGTCTCCGCTCGCGGCGCAGCGCGCCGGCGGCTGACGGCGCCCGCGATCGCGCCGGGAGCGCGGCGGCCTCCTGAATGGCGGGCAGGGCTAGAGGCGGCGTGCCGGTCCGGCTCGCCGCCTCCGCCGCGGGTGATGTCGCGCCTGAACGGCACCACCACAGCTCCGAGGAGCTGGCTTCCTGTTCCGCTGGGCTCGCCCGGCGGCGCGTCCGAGAGGGCGCACCGGCGATCGAGCCGTCCCGGCTCCCGTCAGCCAGCCACCAGTGTAGATCGCAGATCGGGCATTGGTCAATGCGGATGTGTTCTGCGGCCCTCGGCCGCGAGCACCTCGGCGGCCGCCCGCGCGCCGCTCCGCAGCGCGCCCTCCATCGTGCCGCAGAACTCCGCCGCGGTGTGCTCGCCCGCGAGGTGGATCCGGCCGTAGGGTGCGGCGACCTCGGCGTCGTCCGCGCGCGACCATCCCGGCGGGTGGCAGGAGTAGGCGCCGTCGCAGTACACGTCGCCCCACCAGCGCGTGCGCACCGCGCCCTCCCCGAGCGCGAGCTCCGGGCGCAGGCGCTGCAGCGCCGCGCGCCAGCCCGCCGCGCCCACGAGGATCCCGAGCGTCTCCGTGGCCCGGAACCCGCCGGCGAACGAGGCGGCGACGGTCGCCGGCCCGCCGTCGGCGGCACGTGCCGTCCACGTCCAGAACGCGGCGTCGAGTCCCTGCACCGCGGCCGGCGCGGCCGGCGCGGTGAGCGGCACGTGCAGCTTGGCGGCGATCCCCCACTGCAGGCGCGCGTAGCTGCGGCGTTCGCGCAGGGCGGGGAGGAACCGATCCAGCAGGCTCGCGAGCGGGACGGTGAGGACGGCGCGGTCCCAGTGCTCGCTGACGCCCTGCGTGACGAGCCGGACGCCGTCGTCGCCGTTGCGCACGTCGACGACCGGGAGCTCGAGGCGCACGCGCTCGCCGAGCTCGGCGGCCATGGCCTTCGCCAGGGCGTCGTTGCCGGCGGCCAGGCGCGAGGAGCGCATCGTCGCCGGGGAGTCCGCCGCGCGCACCTCGGCGCTCGCGAGCCAGGCCGCCGATACGCGATCGAGCTCCACGGTGTACGTCCCCTCGAGGCGCCGCGTCAGCGCGAGTCGCGCGAGCGGCGCGAGCGGCGTGCGCAGGAGCGCATCGGCGGCCGAGATGTCCGCCGCTTCCGCGCCGAGCGCATGCCACCGTCGCGGCGAGGTCCCGCTCGGCCTCGAGCAGCAGCGCGGGGTAGGCCTGGCCGCCCGAGCGCACCTCGCGCGCAGCGAACTCGAACCCCTGCTCCGCGAGCGGGAGCCCGTGCTCGGCGGCGCGCCGCAGCATGTGGTCGTAGCCGGTCTCGACGAACTCGCCGCCGCGCTCGATGCGGGCGCCGTCGGGCATGACGTCCGACCACACGCGGCCGCCGACGCGCTCACGCGCCTCGTACACCGTCACGTCGACGCCGGCGCGGGCGAGGTCGACGGCGCAGGCGAGGCCCGCGAAGCCGGCGCCGACCACCGCGACGCGCATGTGTCAGGCCGCGGAGCGGAGCAGGCGGTCGCGCACGAGCAGCTGTGCGATCTGCACCGTGTTCGTGGCCGCGCCCTTGCGCAGGTTGTCGGAGACGACCCAGAGCGCGAGCGCGTTCGGGTCGCCCAGATCGCGCCGGATGCGGCCGACGAAGACGTCGTCCCGTCCCTCCGCGTCGATCGCCATGGGGTAGGCATGCGCGGCCGGGTCGTCGACGACCGTCACGCCGTCCTCGGCGGCCAGCAGCGCGCGCGCCTCGTCGGGCGCGATGGGCTCGCGCGTGCGCACCCAGACGGCCTCGGAGTGCGACGTCACGACCGGAACGCGCACGCAGGTCGCGCTCACGCGCAAATCGGGCAGCTCGAGGATCTTGCGCGACTCGTTGACGAGCTTGAGCTCCTCGTCGGTGTAGCCGTCGTCGCCGGAGAGCGCGCCCGCGAAGGGAATGACGTTGAACGCGATGCGATGCGCGTACACGCCCGCGCCCGGCTCCTCGCCTGCGAGCACCGCGGCCGACTCCGCGCGCAGGGCCTCGATCGCCTTCTGGCCCGTGCCGGAGACCGACTGGTAGGTCGCCACCGTGACGTGCTCGAGCGGCGAGCGGCGGTGGAGGGCGGCGAGCACGGGCATGAGCTGCATCGTCGAGCAGTTCGGGTTGGCGATGAGGCCCGCGTGCGCGCGTGCGGCGTGGTCGTTGACGCCGGCGACGACGAGCGGCACGCCGTCGTCCATGCGGAAGGCCGAGGAGTTGTCGATGACGACGGCGCCCGCCGCGACCGCCTGCGGCGCCCATTCGCGCGAGCGCGTCGCCCCGGCCGAGAAGATCGCGACGTCGATCCCGTCGAAGCTGCGGGGCCCGACGGCCTGCACCGTGAGCTCGCGGCCCGCATAGGAGCGCACCTGGCCGGCCGAGCGCTCGGAGGCCAGCAGGCGCAGCTCCTCGAGCGGGAACGCGCGCTCCTCGAGCACGCGCAGCAGCGTTGCGCCGACGGCGCCCGTGGCGCCGAGGATCGCGAGGCGCGTCACCTCAGACCTCCACCGTGGGCGGGGTCTCGAGCTCGAAGGCATCGTGCAGCGCGCGCACGGCCGTCGGAACCTCGTCGCGGGCGATCATGCAGCTGATCTTGATGGGGGAGGTCGAGATCATGCGCAGGTTGATGCCGAGATCGGCGAGCGTGCGGAACATGCGCGCCGCCACGCCCGGGTGCGAGCGCATGCCGGCGCCGATCAGCGAGACCTTGCCCATGCCGTCGTTTTCCTCGACCTGCAGCGGGCCGAGCGACTGCTCGGCCAGCGCGAGCGCGCGCCGCGTCCCGGGCACGTCCTCGTGCGGCACCGAGAACGACAGCTCGGCGACGCCGTGCACGACGTTCTGGATGATCGTGTCGACGTTGACGTGCTCGGCGGCGACCGAGTCGAAGACCGTGGCGGCGGCGCCCGGGCGGTCGGGAATGCCTGTCAGCGTGAAGATGACCTCGCTCTGCGAGTGCGTCACGCCGGAGATGATCGGGTGTTCCATGACTTCCTCGGCGGGGACGATCCAGGTGCCCTCCTCCTGCGAGAACGTGGAGCGGGAGTGGACGCGGACGTTGTGGTTGCGGGCGAGCTCGACCGAGCGCAGCATCAGCACCTTGGCGCCGGAGGCCGACATCTCGAGCATCTCCTCGTACGAGATGCGGGGCAGCTTGCGCGCGCCGGGCACGACGCGCGGGTCGCTCGTGTAGACGCCGGCGACGTCGGAGTAGATCTCGCAGGCGGCGCCGAGCGCGGCCGCGAGCGCCACCGCGGTGGCGTCGGTGCCGCCGCGGCCGAGCGTCGTGACGTCGTTGGTGTCGGTCGAGACGCCCTGGAAGCCGGCCACGAGCACGATCTTGCCTGCGTCCAGCGCGTGCACGACGCGCTGCGCGCGGATCTCGCGGATCTTCGCGCGGCCGTGCGCGTCGTCGGTGACGATGCCGGCCTGGCTGCCCGTGAACGAGACGGCCTCGTGGCCGAGGTCGTGGATCGCCATCGCCACGAGCGCGCACGAGATGCGCTCTCCGGTCGAGAGCAGCATGTCGAGCTCGCGCCCGTCGGGCTGGGGCGAGACCTCGTGCGCGAGCGCGATCAGCGAGTCGGTCGTCTTGCCCATCGCCGAGACGGTGCCCACGACGCGCAGCCCGCTGCGCTTGGCGTCGACGAGCCGCTGCGCCACCCCGCGCACCTTGTCGGCGTCCGCGACCGACGAGCCGCCGAACTTCATGACGACGGTGTCGAAGGCGATTTCGCCGCGCGCAGGCGCGAGCGGGTCGGTGTGCGTCAGTGCCACCCGGGCAGTTTCGCAGCTACGTGCGCGAAAGGTCTCAGGCGGAGGGCTGCTTGCCGAACGCGGACCACGTGTAGTCCATGCCGGCATCCCACAGCATCCAGCCGATCGCGCCCTGGCGCGTGGCGGCGCTGATCTGCGCGCGGATCTGGGGCAGCCCGTAGCCGTCGAAGTCCTGCAGCCAGGGGCGGATCTTGACGTTCGGCGAGGCGATCAGCTGCGAGCGGAACGTGCCCATCGAGAGCGCGACCGTGCTGCTGGGATCGTCCTTCGGGACGGTGATGCCGAGCTCGCCGTTGGTGTAGTGGTTCGGGTAGAGCATCGGCGAGATCACGTCGACGTGCTTGGCGATCAGCGCGACGTCCTGGCCGATGCCGAGGTCATGGTCGGCGGCGAGGCCGAAGAGGTCGACGCCGACCTTGACGTCGAACGGCACGAGCGCCTTGTGTGCCGCCGCCAGGAAGCGCGGGATCGTCGCATTCATGGGCTCGGCCTTCTTGTGCGGCCAGCGCATGTCGGCGAGGATCCCCTCGCTCGGGAAGCGCACGTAGTCGAACTGCACCTCGTCGACGCCCGCGCGCGCCGCCGCCTTGGCGAGGTCGATCAGGTACTTCCAGGCGCCCGGGCTGTACTGGTTGAGCCAGGGCTTGCCGCCGCCGTCGTGCCAGACGCCGCCGTGGCGGTCGTGGATCGCGATCGACGGGTTGTGCTCGGCGACGATCGGGTCCTTGAAGCTGACGATGCGCGCGACGACCCAGATGTGGCGGTCGTGCGCGATCTGGACGACGTGCGCGAGGTCGTAGTACGAGTGCGCCGCGCCGTAGCGCTTGGCCATCGCGGGCGCATTGTCGCCGAGGCCCGCGACCTCGCCGTTCTCGTCCTTGACGTCGAGCTGGATGAGGTTCAGGCCGGGCGTCGCGAGCACCTTGTCGAGGTAGCCGGGCTTGCCCGACCACGCCTCGGACACGTGCACGCCGCGCGTGACCGCGGGCATCGTGCGCACGACCTTCTTGACGGTCGTCGCGGACTTGACCGGCACGATCGGCCGGCGCACCTTGGGCGTGCCGCTCGTCCACACCCAAGCACCGCTGGCGACCCCGATCACGAGGCCGAGCACGCCGAGGACGGTCAGCCGCCGGCGGCGGTGCGCCGCGCGCAGCTGGGCGCGCTGCCGTTCGCGCGCGCGCAGTCGCCGCGCCTCGAGCTCATCGAGCTCACGGGCACGCCTGCGTTCACTTGCTCTGAAGTCGTAGTCGTCGGTCACGTGTGGTCCCCCGGCGCTCTGCCGGGCAGGTTCGCGATTGTACCCGCTGGCGACCGGTTGCGAGCAGGAATCGCGCAACCGCCGTCGAATGCGCGCGATCCGCTCGCGCACCGTGGCTCCCACGCTAACCGCTCAGGCCTCGCGGCGCCCGGCGAATGCGCGCCCGAGGGTCACCTCGTCCGCGTACTCGAGGTCGCCACCGACCGGCAGGCCGCTTGCGAGGCGCGTGATCCGCACCTTGCCGCGCAGGCGTTCCGCGACGTACTGGGCGGTCGCCTCGCCCGTCATCGTCGGGTTCGTGGCCAGCACGACCTCGTGGAGGTCGTCGCCCGCGCGCTCCACGCGGGCCAGCAGCTCGGCGATGCGCAGATGCTCGGGGTCGACGCCGTCGATCGGCGAGAGCGCGCCGCCGAGCACGTGGTAGAGGCCGCGGTACTCGGCCGTCCGCTCGATCGGGACGATGTCGGAGGGCGCCTCGACGACGCAGATCAGCGCGCGGTCGCGACGCGGGTCGGAGCAGAAGCGGCAGAGCGGCTCCTCGCTCAGGTTGAAGCACTCCGTGCAGAAGCCGACGCGCTCCTTGACGACGCGGATCGCCTCGGCGAGCGCGAGCGCCTCCTCGGCAGGGACGCGCAGGAGGTGGAACGCGAGTCGCTGGGCCGTGCGCTGACCCACGCCCGGCAGGCGCGCGAGCTGGGTGACCAGCGCGTCGACCGCCGGGGAGAGCACGCCTCAGAAACCCGGCAGACCGAGCCCGCCGAGCCCGCCCGTGATCGCGCCCATGCGCTCCTGCTGCAGCGCCGCAGCCTGGCGGAAGGCCTCGGTGACCGCCGCGAGCACCATGTCCTGCAACAGCTCGACCTCGTCGGGATCGACGGCCTCGGGAGCGATCTCGATGCCCACGAGGTCGCCGTTGCCCGACGCGATCGCCTTGACCATGCCGCCGCCGACGGTCGCCTCGACGCGCTCCTGCGCCAGGGCCTCCTGGGCGCGGGCCATGTCGGCCTGCATCTGCGCCGCCATCTTCATCATCTTCTGGGGATCGATGCTCATCCGGCTTCCTCGGTTGCGTCCAGTCGGCGGCGCAGCTGATCCAGCAGCTCCACCTCGGAGATCGTGCCATCGCCGTCGGTCGGCGCCGGCGCAGCCTGCGCCTCGACGGCCACGAAGCGCGGCTCCAGGCGCAGCGCGAGCGCCGTCGCAATCGCCTCGGCGAGCTGATCGGCGTAGCGCTGCGAGCTCGAGAGCAGGGCGGCGGAGACCTCGACGACGACGCTCGAGCCCTCGACGGCCGTGGGCCGCGAGGCCGAGAGCACGCCGCGCGCCGGGCCGCTCAGCTGCGCGAGGGCCTCGCTCCAGCCGGCCGCGACCGCGGCGAGCTCGGCGGGAGCCGGCGGGGGCGGAGGCGGGCGGCGGAGGCGGGGGCGGGGGCGGCGCTGCGACCGGAGGCGCCGGCTCGCCGGCCGCGGCGGAGGGTTCCGCTGCGGGCGGAGGCGGGGGCGGGGCGGACGGCGGCGGCGCGCTCTCGGGCGCGGCCGCCGGAGCGGTGACCGCGACGGGAGCCGGGGCGGGGGTCGCGGCCGGAGCGGGGGCGCCGACGAGCGCGTGCTCGAGCCGCTCCACGCGCGCCAGCAGCGCGCCGGGCGCGGCGCTGGCGGCCGGGCGCGCGGCCGTGATCAGCGCGACCTCGAGCGGCAGACGGGCGTCGGCGCCGTCGCGGATGTCGCGCAGGGCGATCGCCAGCAGGTCGATGGTGCGCAGCGTCTCGGCGGGCGGCAGCGCGAGCGCCTGCCGCTGGAGCTCGGCCGCGCGGTCGGGGGCAGCGGCCTCCGACTCGGGCAGCGCTTCGGCGTGCTGCAGCAGGTAGATCAGGCGGAGGTGGCCGAGCAGCGAATCGAGCAGCCCGTGCATGTCCTGGCCGCCCTCGGCGAGCGCGTCGATGCGGCGCAGGAGCTCGCCCGGCTCGCCCTGTGCGATGAGGTCGACGAGATCGACGAGCGCCTGCTCCGGCACGAGGCCGAGCAGGCGCACGGCGTCCTCGACGCCGATTGCGCCGTCGCCGGCGGTCGCGAGCTGGTCGAGGATCGTGAGCGCGTCGCGGTAGGAACCCGCGCCGGCCCGCGCCACGAGGTGGAGCACGGTCTCGGGGGCCTCGATCTTCTCGGCCTCGCACACGCGCGCGAGCACGCGCACGAGCTCGCCCGGGCCCGGCCGCCGGAATGCGAAGCGCTGGCAGCGCGAGCGGATCGTGCTCAGCAGCTTGGCCGGATCGGTCGTGCAGAGCACGAACACGACGTGGGGCGGGGGCTCCTCGAGCGTCTTCAGCAGCGCGTTGGAGGCGTCGGCCGTGAGCGAGTGCGCCTCGTCGAGGATGTAGACCTTGTAGCGCCCCTCGGCCGGCTGCTGGGCGACGCGCTCGCGGATCTCGCGGATGTCGTCGATGCCGCGGTGCGAGGCCGCGTCCATCTCGATCACGTCGAGCGCCGTCGCGTCGTGGATGCGCATGCAGATCGCGCACGTGCCGTCGGGCGTGGCGGTCGGGCCGTTCTCGCAGTTGAGGGCCTTCGCGAGGATCTTCGCGAGCGACGTCTTGCCCGTGCCGCGCGGGCCCGAGAAGAGGTACGCATGTGCGATCCGCCCCTGCTCGACCGCGCTCCCGAGCGTGCGCACGATGTGATCCTGGCCCACCACGTCCGCGAACGTGCGCGGACGGTAGGTGCGGTAGAGCGAGGCCACCTCGGCAGTCTATTCGCGACCGGGAGCCCGCCCGGGAAGGCTCCCGGGAACGCGCTCAGTGACCGGCCCGGGAGGCGCTTGCCTCCGGTCAGCGGCTGAACGGACGGCGACTCCTGCCAGGCCTGACCGCGTCGCCTGAGCAAGATCGCTGAGTGCTGCTTCCTTCCGGACCTGACACGGTTCGCGACTGCTCAGCGCGCGGGACCTGGCCGTCAACGCCTCCGCCCGCAGCCCCTCTGGCGGCAGGAGCGCCCCCGGGCACGGTCGCCCCGCAGGCTACAGCAGAGCGCCGGCCGGTACGGCGGGGAGCGCCAAGTGGCACTCGCGGCGAGTGCCACTTGGCCGTCGGCGGCCGGGGTCGCACGCCGGGTCCGCACGAACGGGGTCTGGCCCGCAACGTGCGGGTCTGACCCCGGCATTGCGGACCTGGCACCGACCGGACCATCCGCTCAACCACGCCATTCTCAGGCCTTCACGTCCACGCCGGCGTGCGCCGGGTGCGGCCATCGGCACGACGCGTGGTCGCCGGGATTTCCGATGCCTACTGGGGTTGAGGGCTCATGCAAGGGTCGGTGCCAGGTCCGCAATGCCGGGGTCAGACCCGCACGTGCGGGCCAGACCCTGGTGTTGCCAAGTGGCACTCGCCGCGAGTGCCACTTGGCCGTCCGTGCGATGCTGCCGCTCGTGCGACCGCCGCCGTTTCCGCCGCTGCCGGTGCTCGCCGAGGCGCTCGCCGCGACGCCGCACCCGGAGCTCGAGGGGGCGCCGATCGAGGCGGCCGTGCTCGTGTGCCTGCACGCCGATGCGGTGCTGCTTGCGCGGCGTGCGGTGCATCCGCACGATCCGTGGTCGGGGCACGTCGGGCTGCCGGGTGGGCGCTGGGAGGCGGGTGACTCGTCGCTCCTGGCGACGGCGCTGCGCGAGGCGCACGAGGAGCTCGGCGTCGATCCGCTTGCGCATGGGCGGCTCCTCGGTGCGCTCGGGACGCATCTCGGGCGCGGGCGGCGGGTCAGCGGCGTGCGGATCGCCGTCTTCGTCGCGGCGCTCGACGAGCGGCCGGCGCTTGCGCTCTCGGCCGAGCTCGACATGGCCGCCTGGGTTCCGCTCGAGGCGCTCGTGCCCGTCGCGACGCGCGTGGCCGAGGTGCAGGACAGCGATGTCGCGGCCTATGCGGTCGATCTGCCGGACGGCGACAGCATGGTCGTGTGGGGGATCACCTACGCGATCCTCGAGCGGCTGCGAGCGTTGCCCGCCGCCTAGTCCCGGTCGCGCACGGCCTCCAGCAGGCGCGGGCCCGCGGCGCCCGGCCGCCACTGGGCGATGCGATAGCCCTGGGCCCTGAGCGGCCGCGCGAGCGGGATCGCCGAGTCGCGCCAGGCGTAGGCGAAGAGCGCGGCGGGTGCGATCTGCGGGATCAGCGCGCCCATCGCCCGGGCGAGCGTGCAGTCGTACAGCAGGTCGGCGCCGAGCACGAGGTCGAACGGCCCGCGGGCGATCAGCCCGGCGGGCGCGTGCAGGTCGGCCTGCAGCGTCTCGAGCGGCCGCCCGAGCGTGCGCCGGCCGCTCTCGGCCACGCGCTCGAGGGCGTCGGCGGAGACATCGCTCGCGACGACCTCGGCGCCGCGCAGGGCGGCCACGAGCGACGGCAGCGCGAGCCCGCAGCCCAGCTCGAGGACGCGCTTCCCGGTCAGGTCGAGCGGGGCGAGGTGCGTGGCCAGCGCACGCGCGCACGGCCACAGCTCGGCCCAGTAGGGCGCGTCGCCGCGCGCCGCGGCGGCGACCGCGAAGAGCTCCTCGGGCGCGCTCGGGCGCAGGAGGCGGACCGAGAGGTTCCCGATCGCGACCGCGTCCTCGTAGTCGGTCGTCATCGCGGGAGCCGGTCGAGCACCAGCGCGGCGCGGATCAGGCCGAGGTGCGAGTAGGCCTGCGGATGGTTTCCGAGCGCGCGCTCGGCCCGCGGGTCGTACTGCTCGGAGAGCAGGCCGGTCGGGCCGGCCAGCTCGAGCACCTGGTCGAAGAGCGCGTGCGCATCGCTCTGGCGGCCGACGAGCGCATACGCGTGAGCCAGCCAGAGCGCGCACAGGTGGAAGCCGCCCTCGCTCCCGGGCAGGCCGTCGTCGCTGCGGTAGCGGTAGACCGTCGGGCCCTCGCGCAGACGCAGCTCGACCGCCTCGACCGTCGCCGCGAAGCGCTCGTCGTCGGCCGGCAGCAGGCCGGAGATGCCGATCAGCAGCGCTGCGGCGTCGAGGTCGGTGCCGTCGTAGGCCGCCGTGAACGAGCGGACCTCGGCCTTCCAGCCGCGCTCGATGACGTCGGCGGCGATGCGGTCGGCGAGCGACGACCAGCTCGCGGGCTCGGGCCTGCCGGTCAGGCGGGCGAGCCGCAGCGCGCGGTCGACCGCGAGCCAGCACATGACGCGCGAGTGGACGTGATGGCGCGGCGGGCGCCGCACCTCCCAGATGCCGTGGTCGGGCTCGTCCCAGCGCCGGGCGACGGCGTCGACGATCTGCTCGACCAGCAGGTGATGGGCCTCGGAGAGCCGGCCGCCGGCGACGGCCACCTCGTAGGCGAGCTCGACGATCGGGCCGAAGACGTCGAGCTGCACCTGCTGGGCCGCGGCATTGCCGACGCGCACCGGCCGGCTGCCCGCATAGCCCGGCACCGCGTCGATCACGGCCTCCGTCCCCGCGTCGCCGCCGAGTATCGAGTAGAGCGGGCGCAGGCGCTCGGCGCCCTGCTCGGCGTCTGCGAGCCGCTCGATGTAGCCGAGCAGCGCGTCGGCCTCGGCAGTCGAGCCGAGCTCGACGAGCGCCATGGCGGTGATCGCGGCGTCACGCAGCCAGCAGTAGCGGTAGTCCCAGTTGCGCACGCCGCCGATCTCCTCGGGCAGGCTCGTCGTCGCGGCCGCCAGGATCGCCCCGGTCTGCTCGTGGCAGAGCGCCCGCAGCGTCAGCGCGCTGCGCTCGACCGCGGGGCGCGCGAGCGCGGGCAGGCGCAGGCCCTCGACCCACGTGCGCCAGCTCTGCTCGGTGCGCTCGCGGCGCTCGGGCTCGGGCGTGGGGTGTGGCGCCAGGCTGTCGCCGCCGCAGCGCAGCTCGATCACGTACGGGCGCACGCCGCCGATGGTCGCGCGCGCGATCGGCTGCAGGCCGTCGTGGTCGATCTCCCAGGTGAGCCCGGGCGCGTACAGCACGACGGGATCGGCGGCGCCGATCACGACGACGCCGTCGCGCGTCGCGCGCAGGGCGATCTGCGAGCGCCCGAAGTCGGGGCGGGGCGCGAACTCCACGACCGCGTCAGCGCTGCCCTCGAGCACGCGCACGAGGCGCACCCGCCCGTAGGGGTCGCCGCGGTCGAGGTAGTCGCTCACGGTCAGGCCGGCCCAGCGCGTCTCGAGCGTGAGCGTGCCATCGACGTAGCGCTGGGCCGTGGGCGCGCCGTCGTGGGCGGGGCGCACCGCGAGCGACCCCGCGGTGTGCCCGCCGACGAGCTCGGCGAAGAGCGGCGCGCTGTCGGCCCGCGGGTGGCACAGCCAGGTCACGCGGGCATCGGGGGTGACGAGCGCCACGGTCTTGCCGTCGGCGAGCATCGCATGCCGCTCGATCGGCACGGCGTTGGCGCCGGCGAGCCATTCGCGCCGCGTCTCGACCAGGCGCGCGAGCAGGCGGGCGACGTCCTCGGGGCCGTCCACGCGCAGTTCGGCGAACGTCGCGCCGGGCCCGACCTTGATGCCGAGATCGGGGCCGGTCAGGCGGCTGAACGCATCCTCGTCGGTGACGTCGTCGCCGACGAAGACGGCGGCCGTGGCCCCGACCTGGTGGCGGATCGCATCGAGCGCAAAGCCCTTGTCGGCCTGCACGACGGCGAGCTCGATCACGCGCTTGCCCTCGCGCGGGTGCACGCCCGGGAGCTGCGCGGGGCCTTCGCGCACGGCTGCGAGCGCCGCCATGCCGTCCTCCTCCGAGGCCTGGCGGTAGTGCAGCGCCGCGCCGGCGGGCTTGTGCTCGACGAGCACGCCCGGGCGGTCGGCGGCGATCGCGTGCAGGTCCTCCGTGAGGCGGTCGCGCAGCGCGAGCGCCTCGGGCGCGAGGGCGCGTGCGAACCCGACGTCGAACTCGGTGCCGTGGCTGCCGACGAGGTGGATCTCCTCGGGCAGGCGCGAGAGCGCGGCGAGGTCGTGCAGCGAGCGGCCCGAGATCACGGCCACGCTCGTGTCGCCGAGCGCCGCCAGCGCGCGCAGGGCCGCGACCGATTCGCGCCGCGGCCGCGCCTCGCCGGGCACGTCGACGATCGGCGCGAGGGTGCCGTCGTAGTCGCACGCGACGAGCAGGTGCGGTTCGCGCGCGAGCCGCGCGAGCGCCTGCTCGAGCGTGCGCCCGCCCCCGTTCAGCGACTCGGCCTCGAGCGGCCGTTCGCTCACGCCGGGTCCTCCCTGAGCGCCTCGATGAACGAGCGCGCGAAGCGGTGGACGTCGTGCGTGCGCACCTGCCGGCGCAGCTCGCGCATGCGCCGGCGCGCCTCGCCCTCGGGCAGCGAGATCGCGCGCGCGATCGTCTCGCGCATGCCGACGACGTCGTGCGGGTTGACGAGCAGGGCCTGCCGCAGCTCGCCCGCCGCGCCCGCGAACTCCGACAGCACGAGCACGCCGCCGCCGCGGGCGCGCGAGGCGACGTACTCCTTGCAGACGAGGTTCATGCCGTCGCGCAGCGGGGTCACGAGCATCACATCGGCAGCCGCGTACAGCGCGCACAGGTCTTCCCGCGGGAGGTTGTGGTGCTGGTAGTGGATCGCGGGGTGGCCGAGGCGGCCGAACTCGCCGTTGATGCGCCCGACGGCGCGCTCGACGCGTTCGCGCAGCTGGCGGTACGTCGTCACGCGCTCGCGGCTCGGCGTCGCGACCTGCACGAGGACGGTCTCGCCCGCATGCGTCACGCCGCTCTCGAGCAGCTCGCGGAACGCCTGCAGGCGGACGTCGATGCCCTTCGTGTAGTCGAGCCGGTCGACGCCCAGCAGGATCGTGCGCGGCGAGCCGAGCGCGCGCCGGATCTCGGCCGCCGCGGCGGCGGTCTCGGGCCGCCGCGCGAGCGCGTCGAAGTCGGCGAAGTCGATCGAGACCGGGAAGGCGCCCACCTTGACGATGCGGCCCTGGTACGGGATCGCCGTACGCGTCGGCGCCACGTCGATCAGGCGCCGGCAGATCTGCAGGAAGTTCTGCGCCGCCACCGGCCGCTGGAAGCCGACGAGGTCGGCGCCGAGCATGCCCTCGACGATCTGCTGGCGCCACGGCAGCTGCATGAAGAGCTCCTGCGGCGGCAGCGGGATGTGCAGGAAGAAGCCGATGCGGAGATCGGGCCGCTGCGCGCGCAGCATGGCCGGCACGAGGTGGAGCTGATAGTCGTGCACCCACACCGTCGCGCCCTTCGAGGCCACCTTCGCGGTCAGGTCGGCGAAGCGCTCGTTCGTCTCCACGTAGCTCTGCCACCACTCGCGGCGGAACTCGGGCGGGCGCACGGCGTCGTGGTAGAGCGGCCACAGGGTGCGGTTCGCGAAGCCCTCGTAGAAGCCCTCGATCTCGCGCGCGTTGAGCCCGATCGGCGTGAGGCGCATGCCGCCGTGGTCGAAGGCCTTGGGCGGCGGGCCGGGGATGCCCGCCCAGCCGATCCAGGATCCGCGCCCGGCCTGCACGATCGGCGCCAGCGCGCTCACGAGCCCGCCGGGGCTGACTTCCCAGGAGCCGTCGTCGGCGCGTACGACGGGGAGGCGATTGGCGACGATGACGATCTCGTCGGCCGGAGTTTGCCTCGCGCTCACAGGGCAACGGTAGCTCCGCCGTCCCCGCGAGGGGGGCGGCGGGTTGTTTGTGCGCCTTGCCGTGCGGTAGCGTCCCCCCGATGACCGCCCAGCGCATCCTTGCAAGCGGGGCCGCAGCGCTGCTCGTCCTGATCGTGCTCGCGATCGTCACGCACGGCGACAGTGGGGGCGGCAAGGGCGGGGGGTCGACGACCACGCTGCCGAACGTGCCTCCGGGCACGGTGCGCGTGCACGTCGCGGGCGGCAACGTCACGCTCGACGGGCCCGTGCCGGATGCGAAGGAGAAGAGCGCGATCGAGGACGCCGCCGGCGCGCGCTTCGGCAAGGACAACGTCGCCAGCAACCTGCAGGTGCTCGCGACCGCCGACTCGGCCGGGTGGCTGGCCAAGGCGATGGACGCCCTTCCGCGCAAGGGCGCGGGCTTCGGGGCGATCGACGTCGTGGTCACGAAGACGACGCTCTCGCTGGACGGCCGCGTGCCCACCGCGGCGGCCGGCCGCGACCTCCTGCGGGCGATCCAGAGCGCCTCGGGCCGCAAGGTGACCGACAACACGCTCGAGATCGTCGGCGGGGGCGCCGGCGGCGCCCTCCAGAAGAACATCGACGACGCCGTGAAGGGGCGCTCGGTGGCCTTCAACACGGGCAGCGCGGCGATCACGAAGGCGGGCCAGGCCGTGCTCAGGTCGATCGTCGCGCCGCTCAAGGCGGCCGGCTCGGCGAAGGTCGTGATCGGCGGCTACACCGACGACGTCGGCGACGCGAAGGCGAACCTCAGGCTCAGCCGCGCGCGCGCCAACTCGGTCAAGGTGTTCCTGGTCGGGCACGGCGTGAGCGCCAAGCGGTTGATCGTGCGCGGGTACGGCGAGGCGAAGCCGATCGCGTCCAACAAGACCGAGGCCGGCCGCCGCAAGAACCGGCGCATCGAATTCACCGTGCTCGGCGGATAGAAGGAGCGCTGATGGGAACGGCAGGCGAGATCGTCATCTGGATGGTGCTTGCGGCGCTCGTGGGCTTCGCGACCGGCTGGGCGCTGCGCAGCGTGGTCGCCAACCGTGCGCGCGCCCGCCTCAGCGAGCGCCTCGAGGAGAAGCGCCACGAGGCGCAGGAGCTGCGCGAGGAGCTGCGGCACCTGCGCGGCGGCGACGACGAGGACGTCGACATCATGCACGTCCCGGCCGGCTCGTCCGCGTGGGACGACGCCGACGACGCCGGGGAGCCGCTCGAGCCACATCTGCATCAGACGGCCGAGCACGACGAGGTCGAGCTCGGGCCGCTCGACGAGCCAACGGCCGCCGAGGGCGACGACGAGGAGGTCGGCGGCTCGACGCGCGCCATGCGCCTCGACGAGGTGCAGTGGGACGATGGGGAGGACGCGCCGCGCAAGGCCGACGAAGAGGAGGCGTAAGGCCTCCTCGCGCGCCGGTAACGCGCTCGCGCGGTCGCCGGTGGCGCCTGCGGTCGCCCAGAATGGGGGCATGGGACGCTTCGGGTTGCCGGCTCTCGTGCTCGCCGGGCTTGCGCTTGCCGCTCCGGCCGGGGCCGGGACGGGGTCGGAGCTGCCCGGCGTGATCGCCAAGGCCGAGCAGTTGCGCGGGCTGCGCACGACGCACCCGCTCGCGGTCTCGACGCTCGCTGCGGCCGGGATGCGCCGTGTCGTCCTGCGCGAGCTCGCAAGCGAGCGCGAGCCCGTCTCCGATGCGGCCTGGGACGACGCGCTCCACCTGCTCGGCGTGCTGCGGCCGGGGCAGAGCCTCGCCGGGATCCAGCGGCGCGAGCTCACGGGCCAGGTCGCGGGCCTCTACGTGCCGCGCGGCGCGCGCCTCTACGTGCTCGCGTCGGGGGGCTCGGCTCCGCGCTCGGTGATCGCCCACGAGGTCGTGCACGCGCTGCAGGACGAGCATTTCCGGCTCACGCGCGGCCCGTTCGCGCCGCATCCGCTCGACCACGACGGCGAGCTCGCGGCGCAGGCGCTCGTCGAGGGCGACGCCACCGAGGTGCAGGAGCGCTTCATCGCCACGCTCTCGCCCGGCGACCTCATCGGCGAGCTCGGGCGCTCGCTCGGCGCCATGCCCGCGAACGCGACAGCGGGCACCGTCCCGTTCCTCGAGCGTCAGCTCCTGTTCCCGTACACCGCCGGCGAGGCCTTCGTGCGCGCGCTGCGCGCCCGCGGCGGGCAGCCGCTGCTCGACCGCGCGTTCCGGCACCCGCCGCGCACGACCGCAGCCGTGCTCGACCCGGCCCGCTACCTCGCCGGCGATCCGCCGCCGCAGCCCGTGCGCCTGCCGGGCGCCCGCTACCGCCTCGTGACGACGTTCGGGGCCGAGGATCTCGTCGCGCTGACCGGTACCTCCGCGCTCGCGCGGGGATGGCTGGGAGGGCGCCTCGGCGTCGGCCGGGGCATGCTCGACCTGCGCCTGGCGACGCGCCGCGCGGCGGCCGTCGCGGCGGCGCTCGAGCGCGCCCTCCCTGCGCGCGCCGCGGTCGCCTTCCACGGGCGGCTCGTGTGTGTTCGCATCGCGCACACAACCGCTTTAGTGCAGGGCCTTTCCTGCCGATAGGAACCGCCGTGGAGCCATCCCCAGGGCGCGGTGAGGCCGAGAGCGCGGCCGAGCGGCGACTGCACGCAGTCGTCGACACGCTTGGCCTGCACGTGTACAGCGGCGAGACGCATCCGGACGATCGCTTCGTCACGACGGTCGCGCTGACCCCGTCGCGCTCGCTGCTCGGCCTCGACCGCGACAGCGTGCGCAGCGACGAGCAGTGGCTCGCCGCGATCCACCCGGACGACCGCACGCGCTACGAGGAGCTGTTCTGCTACGCCAACGAGCGGCTCCTGCACCCGCTCGAGCTCGAATACCGGCTGTGCGGCTACGACGGCGTCGAGCGCTGGGTCTGGGAGCGCATCTTCCCGCACCGGCTGCGTGACGACGGTGTCGTCGACATCGACGGCGTCGTCGCCGACGTCACGGCGCTGCACGAGGCCACGAACGAGCGCAACCACCTCTCCCAGCGCCTCGAGCGCGTGCTCGGCGGGGTCGCCGAGTTCGTCGTCTCGTGCGAGCTGCACGACGGGCGCAGCGTGTGGGTGCACCGCGGACCCGGGGTCGAGCGCATGCTCGGCGGGCCGCTCCCCGAGGGCGCGGACGGGCCGACCGTCTGGTACGAGTGCGTGCACCCCGACGACCGCGTGGCGGTGGACGCATACCTCGAGCAGCTCGCGCGCGGCGAGCCGGCCGACGCGACGTATCGCATGCGCGGGCTCGACGGCGTCGAGCGCTGGGTCTGGGCGCGCGCGCGGCCGCACCCCGGCTCGGATCCGGTGGCCTACGACGCCGTGATCAGCGACGTCACCGAGCGCGAGCGCGCGCGCATCGGGCTGCAGCTCGCCCGCGAGGAGGCCGAGCGGCGCTCGCGGGTCGACCCCACGACGGGGCTCTTCAATCGCCATCATCTGCTCGACGTCGCGCGCCGTGAGCTGGCGCGGGCCCAGCGCGAGCAGACGAGCCCGGCGCTCGTGCTGCTCGACGTCGACCGCCTGCGCGAGCTCAACGAGCTGCGGGGCCACGCCGTCGGCGACGCCGTCCTGCGCGAGCTCGCCGGACGGCTCTCGCACAGCGTGCGCACCTACGACACGATCTCGCACCTCGGCGCGGGCCGCTTCGCCGTGCTCGTGCCCGACCTCCGCGACGGTGAGGCGCTGCGCCGGATCCGCGTCGAGATCGCGGCGGCCATGGTGGGCGAGCCGCTCCGCTCGGCAGGCCGGGAGGTGCGGCTCACGATCTCCACCGGCGTCGCGCGCGCACATCCCGGGACGACCGTCGATGGGCTCCTGCACACCGCCGAGGTCGCGCTCGCGCGGGCCAAGAGCGAGGGCGCCGGCAAGGCCCCGGAGGCCGTCGCCGCCCGGGGCGAGCCGGACGAGGACGACACGGGCGATGCCGCGCGCGTCGCCGCGACGCTCGCGCGCGCCGCCGCAGTGCGCGAGGGCGTGCCGAGCGAGCACGAGTGCAGCGTCGCAGAGCTGGCCGAGCTGGTCGGGCGCGAGCTCGGCCTCGCCGAGAGCCTGCAGGCCGATCTGCGGCTCGCGGGCCTCCTGCACGACGTCGGCACGATCGCCGTCGCCGGGGCGGTGCTCTCGAAGCCGGGCCCGCTCGACGAGGACGAGTGGGTCATGCTGCGCGAGCACCCGAGCATCGGGGCCGACATGGTCGCGCGCATCCCGGGCCTCGCGCGCACCCAGCTCGCGATCCGCCACCACCACGAGCGCTTCGACGGCCAGGGCTATCCCGACCGCCTCGCGGGCGAGGCGATCCCCGTCGCGGCGCGCGTGCTCGCGGCGGTCGACGCGTACACCGCGATGACCGAGATCCGCCCGTACCGCAGCGCCCGCGATCGCAGCGAGGCCCTGGAGGAGCTGCGCCGCAATGCGGGCACGCAGCTCGACCCCGACGTCGTCGCGGCGCTCTGCCGTGTGCTCGCCGGCGAGAACGCCGGCGCTGTCGCCGCCTAGCCCGTGACGCCGGCCACGCCGTGGCGGCTGCGCGGCAGGGTGACCGACGTCGACGAGGCCGCGTGCGCGCTCGGTGCGTCGCCGGCCGTGGCGACGGCGGTGTTGCGGATGCGCGTGCGCTGCGTGACGTCGACCTTCACGACGAGCCCGAGCTGCTTGCTGCGGCCCTTCGGAAGCAGGCTGAACGACCAGCAGACCACGCCGCCCGAGAGCTTGCCGCCGCCGGTCGAGGTGACGGTGACGCCGTCGGGGAGCGTGTCGCAGACGCGCACGTCATGGGCGTTGGCCTTGCCGATGTTCTTGACCACGAGCGTGTAGTGCACGAGCTCGCCCGCGCGCACGCTGCCGGGCCGGCCGACCTTCGTCAGCGACAGCTTCGGCTTGCCGGGAACGGGGTTGCCGCCGCCCGAGGCGGGCGCCTTCCAGATGCCCGCGTCCCAGTCGAGATCGCGCTGCCCGGGTGCGAGCGTCGTCGCGACGGCGCAGCCGTCGGCGCCCGCGTCGGAGCCGTTCGCGCGCGTCGAGCCGGTCGCGTCCCTGGTCGTGAGCGTGGAGCCGGCGGGGATCGTCCCGATGTCGAAGCAGACCTGGTAGGAGCCGGCCGGCAGGCGGTCGAAGAGGTAGAGCCCGTTCGCATCGGTCGTCGTGTGGCCGACCGTCGCGCCCGAGGCGTCGTGCAGGGTGACGCCGACGCCCGGGACGCCGACCTCGCCGCTGTCCTGGATGCCGTTGTGGTCGGTGTCGATCCACACGCGGTCGCCGATCGCCGCCGGCTTCCAGAAGCCGAAGTCGTAGGTCGGGACGAACGAGCCCGCCGGGCCCGTGGCCGCCGCCGCGATGCACGGCGAGCCGTGCACGAGCGCGGCGTCGGAGTCGACGGCGTCGTCGGCGCCCGCGTTCGCGCCGGTCAGCTCGAAGCCCGCGAGCGGCCCGCCGGCGGCGCTGTCGGCAGGTGCGTCCAGGCAGACGGCATACGTCGTCGCCGGTCGCAGCCCGTCGAAGCGGTAGTAGCCGCTCGCATCCGTGTGGGTCGTGCCGGCGAGCGCGCCCGAGCCGTCGTAGAGGTGCACCGTGACCCCCGCGAAGCCCGGCTCGCCCGGCGTCTGCAGGCCGTCGTGGTTCTGATCCCACCAGACGAAGTCGCCGAGCCCGGCGACGTGCACGGTGGTGATCGCCTGGCCGTGGTTGTTCGTCGTGGGCGTGTCGCCCGGGGCCGTCACGTCGGCCATGTTGACGAGGTCGCCCGCAGGCGCGTCGGCGTCGACGCGCACGGTCACGGTGATCGTGATCGTGACGCCGAGCGGGACGGGCGCCAGGGGGCACGTGATGATCGCCCCGGCGGCGGTGCAGCCGCCCGTGGCGCTCACGAACGTCGTGTGCGCCGGCAGCGTGTCGGTGACCTGCCCGACGGCCGACGGGTGCGTGCCGTGGTTCTGGATCTGGATCGTGTACACGAGCAGATCGCCCGGCGCGGCCTCGGCGTGATCGACGATCTTGACGAGGCTGAGGTCCGAGTGCGCGAGCGCGAGCGCCGGTACGGCCAGGAGGCCGCCGAGGGCGAAAAGCAGCACGAGCACGCGGCGCATGCGCCGGGAAAGAGAGTGCATTCGTCGTCTCCTGAAGTCGCTCGCCCGGGTACCGGACGTGCAGGATCTGGCGGAGCCTAGCAATCCCTCCAACGGGGGCCGTCGAGGGAATCCACGGACCCAGGGAGGTTCCCCGCGCCTGAGGCCCTGAGCCCGTTCGCCTACGCCCGGATCAGGCCGGGGCGGATCAGCTGGGCGGGGCGCTGCAACCCGCCGTCGTCGTAGGGCGGAGGATCGGCCGGCGCGAGCGGTGCCGCTGCGAACGAGGCGGCCACGCGCTCCAGGGGCGCCTCGCCGTACAGCGTCGTGCGCTGGAGCGGCTCGCGACCGGCGGCGCGGATCACCGCTTCCATGCGCTCGGGCGGGCACTCCTGGCCGTGGCTCGCGCCCGCGGCGCGGCTGATCGACTCGTTCATGAGCGTGCCGCCGAGGTCGTTGACGCCGGCGTGCAGCAGCGCACGCGCGCCGTCGGGGCCGAGCTTGACCCAGGAGGCCTGGATGTTCGGCACGTACGGGTCGAGCACGAGGCGCGCGGCCGCGTGCAGCACGACGGCCTCGCGGAACGTCGGCCCGTGCCGGGCCAGCCCCTTGAGCGCGATCGGCGCCTCCTCGTGCACGAACGGCAGCGGCACGAACTCGGTGAAGCCGCCGGTCTCGCGCTGCAGGTCGCGGATCGCGAGCATGTGCCGCGCCTGGTTGAGCGGCGCCTCGATGTGCCCGAACATGATCGTCGAGGTCGTGCGGAGGCCGACGGCGTGCGCGGTGCGCATCACCTCGAGCCACTGCTCGGTGCGCAGCTTGTCGGGACAGAGCACCCGCCGCACCTCGTCGTCGAGGATCTCGGCGGCCGTGCCCGGCAGGCTGCCGAGGCCCGCGTCGCGCAGGCGCTCGAGGTAGTCGCGCAGCTCCCAGCCCTCGGTCGCGGCGCCCTGCCAGACCTCGAGCGGCGAGAACGCGTGGATGTGCAGCTCGGGCAGCTCCTCGCGGATCGCGCGCACGAGATCGAGGTACCAGGTGCCCGTGAACCCGGGGTGGATGCCGCCCTGCAGGCAGACCTCCGTCGCGCCGCGATCCCACGCCTCGGCGCAGCGCCGCACGACCTCGTCGACGCCGAGCAGGTAGGCGGGGCCGCGCAGGTTCGCGGCCAGCCGGCCCTTCGAGAACGCGCAGAAGCCGCAGCGGAAGTAGCAGACGTTCGTGTAGTTGATGTTCCTGCAGACGACGTAGCTGACGGTGTCGCCCGAGCGCTCGGCGCGGCGCGCGTCGGCCGCGCGGCTGAGCAGCTCGACCTCGGCGCCGCGGGCGCTCAGGAGCGCCACGGCATCGGCCTCGCCGAGATCGCTCCCGCGCTCGCTGAGCGCGAGCGCGCGCGCGAACGGGGCCGAGACGGCGCCCTCCAGGCGCGGGCGGCGCCCGCCCTGCCAGGCCGCCGGTGGCTCGGGGCTCGTGCCCGCGAACCAGGTGCCCTCGTCGCGTGCGAGGCCCTCGCCGTCGGACGCCGCCATGGCCGCGCCGCGCACCGCGGGGGCGAGCCAGCGCTCGGCCTCGCGCAGGAAGCGCGGGTAGACGGCGAGACGGGGCGCGAGCGTGCGGCCGGCCTCGGCCGCCGCGCGCGCGAGCAGCGAGCGCTCCGGCCACGGCGCCTCGGGATTGACGTGGTCGGGCGTCACGGGCGAGACGCCGCCGAAGTCGTCGATGCCGGCCTCGAGCAGCCGCGGGAACTCGGCGTGCGCGAGATTGGGCGGCGCCTGCACGGCGACGTCGACGGGCATCACGAGCCGCGCGAGCGCGATCGTCCAGAGGTGATCCTCGAGCGACGGCTCGGGCGCGCCCGCCATCTTCGTGCCGGCCTTGGCGCGGAAGTTCTGGACGATCACCTCCTGCAGGTGACCGTGGCGCTCGTGCAGCTCGCGCAGCGCGAGCAGCGCCTCGACGCGCTCGCGGCGCGTCTCGCCGATGCCGATGAGGATGCCGCTCGTGTACGGGATCGCGAGGCGCCCCGCGCGGTCGATCGCATCGAGGCGGACCTCGGGCAGCTTGTCGGGCGAGCCGAAGTGCGGCATGCCGCGCTGCGACAGGCGCGCGCTCGCGGTCTCGAGCATGATCCCCTGCGAGACCGAGACCTCGCGCAGCGCGAGCAGCTCGTCGTCGTCGAGGATGCCCGGGTTCGCGTGCGGCAGCAGTCCCGTCTCGCGCAGGACGAGGCCGGCGCAGTGCGCGAGGTAGGCGGCGGTGGTCGGGAAGCCGAGGCGCTCGAGCTCCTCGCGGGCGGCGCGGTAGCGCAGCTCGGGCTTGTCGCCGAGCGTGAAGAGCGCCTCGTGGCAGCCGGCCTCGCGCCCGGCGCGCGCGATCGCGAGCACCTCGTCGGGCGTCATGTAGCAGCGCTCGCCCCGGCGCGGCGGGCGCGCGAACGTGCAGTAGTGGCAGACGTCGCGGCAGAGGTGCGTGAGCGGGATGAAGACCTTGGGCGAGAACGTCACGAGCGGTCCCGGGGCGCGCTCCCGCGCGCGCTCGCAGAGCTCGGCCAGGCCGGGCCCGGCCTCGGCGTAGGCGAGCGCCTCGGCGGCCGTCAGCGGCGCTGCGGCGAGCGCCGTCACGCGGTCACCCGATCGCGCCAGGCGCACAGCCGCTCGACCTGGGCGACGTCGTAGTGCGGTGCGGACAGGGTCACGATCAGATGTGTCATTCCCGCCTCGTGGTAGTCCTCAGCAAGGTTGGCCTCGTCCTCCTCGAGCAGCACCGTACGCTCGATCTCGCCCGGATCGCGCCCGACGCCGGCGCAGTGCTCGTCGAGGATCGCGCTCTTGTGCGCGAGCTCGGCGGGGGTGCCGTAGCAGTTCCAGATGTCCGCGTGCTCGGCCACGAGCCGCAGCAGGATGCGCTCGCCGCCGCCCGCGATCAGCAGTGGCAGGTGGCCGCGCACGGGTCCCGGCGTGAGCCGGCCGAGGCGGCGGCGCAGCCGCGGGAGGGCGGCCGCCAGCGCACGGACGCGCTCGGCGGCGGTGCCGAACGCATAGCCGTATTCGGCGTAGTCGGGCTCGAACCAGCCCGCCCCGACGCCCAGCACGAAGCGCCCGCCGCTGACGTGGTCGATCGTGCGCGCCATGTCGGCGTGCAGGTCGGGGTTGCGGTACGAGTTGCAGGCCACGAGCGCGCCCACCGACGCGCGGCGGGTGGCGCACGCGAGCGCGCTCAGCACCATCATGCACTCCAGGTTCGGGCCTGCGGGATCCTCGCCGGCGCCGCTCTGGAAGAAGTGATCCCAGGTCCAGAGCGAGTCTGCGCCCGCAGCTTCGGCGGCCAGCGCGGCACGGCGCACGTCGTCGTAGGCCGGGCCGTAGGGCGGGATCGCCGCGCCGATGCGCAGGGGGTGCGGCACGGCTGGATCCTAGCCACGATCACGCGGGAGCCCCCGTGCACGATTGGGGTCTGACCCCGATCGTGCACGGCTACAGGGCGCGCAGGCGCGGTGCGAGCTCGGCGGCGAAGCGCTCGAGGAAGCCGAGCTGGTCGGCGGCGGGGCTGTGGAACACGAGGTGGCGGAAGCCGAGCTCGAGGTAGGGGGCGATGCGCTCGACGGCCTCGTCGGGGTCGCCCGTGCAGATGAAGCGCGAGGCGGCCTGCTCGTCGTCGAGCTCGTCGGCCAGGCGCGCGAGCTCGCGCGGATCCTCGACGCCCTGCTTGGCCTCGGCGGGCAGCGCGAGCGGCGCCCAGAAGCGGCAGTCGGCGACGGCGGTCGCGCGATCGGCGGCGTACGAGAGCTTGATCTCGATCATGCGCTCGATGCCCGCCGGATCGGCGCCCGCCTCCTCGGCGCCGGCGGCGGCGTTCGGGAGGAGGCGCTCGGCGTAGAGCTCGCGCGGCTTGCCCGAGGTCGTGATGAGCCCGCCCTGGGCGCCCGCGAAGCGCGCGCCCTTGGGCCCGCCCGCGGCGATCCAGATCGGGATCGGCTGCGGCGGCAGGTCGTACACGACGGCGCCGCCGGTGCGGTACCAGCGCCCCTCGAAGTGCACCTGCTCGCCCGTCCAGAGCTGCCGGATCAGCTCGACCGCCTCGCGCAGGCGCTCGAGCCGCTCGCCCGCGCCGGGCCATTCGACGCCCGTCGGCGCGACCTCGTTCATCGCCTCGCCGGAGCCGAGGCCGAGGAAGATGCGCCCGGGCGCGAGGCACCCGAGCGTCGCGAAGGCCTGCGCGACGACGGCCGGGTGGTAGCGGTAGGTCGGCGTGAGCACGCTCGTCCCGACGAGCACGCGCGAGGTCGAGGCGGCCAGCGCGCCGAGCCAGGGGAGCGAGGCCGGCGAGTGCCCGCCCTCGTGGCGGAACGGCTGGAAGTGATCGGAGACCGCCACGCTGTCGAGGCCGAGGCGCTCGGCCGCAAGTCCGAACGAGAGCAGCTCGGCGGGGGCGAACTGCTCGGCGGACGCCTTGTAGCCGAGTCGCAGTGGGGGGAATGGCGAGGCAGGAGACATAGACTCGGCCCGATGGTAGCCCCTTCCCATGGCGGGTGGCTGGCCCTGGTGCCGGTCAAGGCGCTGCCCGGCGGCAAGTCCCGGCTGGCCGACGTGCTCGACGGCGACGCGCGCGCCGACCTGGTGCTTTTCCTCCTCCGGCGCGTGGTCGGCGCCTGCACCGAGGCGGGCCTCGCGGTCTGCGTCGTGTCGCCCGACGCCGAGGTGCACGCCGCCGCGCGGGCGCTCGGAGCGGACGCGCTCGACGACGGCGGCCGCGACCTCTCGGACAGCGTGGCGCTCGCGCTGGAGCGCCACGCCGGGGCGATCGGCGTGGCCGTGATCGCCGCCGACCTCCCGGACGTGACCGCCGACGACGTCCGCGAGCTGATCGCGAACGCGGACCCGCTCGCGCTCGTGGCGGCCGCCGACGGGACGACCAACGCCATCGCCGCCTCCCCGCCGACCGCCTTCCGCCCGAGCTACGGGCCCGGCAGCGCCGCGCGCCACGGCGGCAAGCGCGTGCGGCTCGCGGGCATCGAGCGCGACATCGACACGCCCCGCGACCTCGAGCTCTTCCCGTGCCCCGGGTGACCGTGCTGGCAGGCGGGGTCGGCGGTGCGCGCTTCGCGCGCGGCCTGCTCGCCTGCGTGGCGGCCGAGGACGTCACGATCGTCGGCAACGTCGGCGACGACCTCGAGCACTGGGGCCTCGCGATCTCGCCCGATCTCGACACGCTGCTCTACACGCTGACCGGGCGCATCCATCCCGAGCAGGGCTGGGGGGTGGCGGGCGACACGCGCGAGGCGATGGCGGTCGTGGCCGAGCTCGGCGGCGCCGACTGGTTCGTCCTCGGCGACCGCGACATCGGGCTGCACCTCGTGCGCAGCGAGCGCCTGCGCGCGGGCGAGCCGCTCTCGGCGGTGACCGCGGACTTCGCGCGGCGCTACGGCCTCGCCGCCCGCCTGCTGCCGGCGAGCGACGACCGCCTGCGCACGCGCATCGTCACGAGCGGCGGCGAGCTGGCGTTCCAGGAGTGGCTCGTCGGCCGCCGCGCCGCCGATCCCGTGCGCGCCGTGCGCTTCGAGGGGGCGCCCGGCGCGCGGCCGGCGCCCGGCGTGCTCGACGCGATCGCCGGAGCCGAGCGCATCGTGCTCGCGCCCTCGAACCCGTTCGTGTCGCTCGACCCGATCCTCGCCGTCGACGGCGTGCGCGCGGCCGTCGAGGCGCGCCGCGAGGACGTTGTCGCGATCACGCCCATGATCGGCGCCGAGGCCGTCAAGGGACCGCTCGCGGGCATGCTCGAGACGCTTGGACACGAGGTCGGCGCCGTCGGCGTGGCGCGCCTTCTCGCCCCGCTCGCCGGGGCGTTCGTGCTCGACCGCGCCGACGAGGCGCGCGCCGCCGACGTCGAGGCGCTCGGGCTGCGCGTGGCCTGCGTCCCGACGCTCATGCGCGACGCGGCCGTCGCCGCCGAGCTCGCGCGCGCCGCGCTCGCGCTATGACCGACCTCACGGTGACCGGCCTGCGCGGGCTCCCCGAGCTCGCGCCCGGCGATGACCTGGCGGGCCTGCTCGCCGCGGCCGCGGATCGCTGCGCCGGGGGGCTGCGCGACGGCGATGTCGTGTGCGTGGCGCAGAAGGCGGTCTCGAAGGTCGAGGGCCGCAGCGTCAGGCTCGCGAGCGTCGAGCCCTCGGCCCGCGCGCTCGAGATCGCAGGCGACGACGGCGATCCGCGCATGATCGAGCTGATCCTCGGCGAGAGCGTGCGCATCGTGCGGCGGCGCGGCTCGTTTCTCGTGTGCGAGACCCGCCACGGCTTCGTGTGCGCCGCGGCCGGCGTCGATCGCTCGAACGCGGGCGGCGGGGACGTCGCCGTGCTGCTTCCGCTCGACCCCGACGCCTCGGCCCGTCGGCTGCGCGACGCGCTCGCGGCCGCCGCCGAGGTGGCCGTGATCGTCACCGACTCGTTCGGCCGCCCCTTCCGCCTCGGCACGACGGGCGTGGCGGTCGGCTGTGCCGGCCTGGCCCCGGTGCGCATCCACAGCGGCGAGCGCGACGACGCGGGCCGCGTGCTGCAGGGCACCGAGCTGCACATCGCCGATCAGGTCGCCTCGGCCGCGGAGCTCGTGGTCGGCCCGTTCGGCGGTGTGCCGGCCGCGATCGTGCGCGGGCTCGCCTACGAGCGCTCCGACGCCGGCGCCGCCGCCGGCCTGATGCCGGCCGAGCGCGATCTCTTCCGAGCTCCCGGGGCGTCTGGATAGAGTCCGGGCATGACTCTCAGTGACAAGGCGAAGGCCCTCTTCGACGGTAAGGCGCTCGGGATGCTCGGTCTCGTGAGCGAGGACGGCACGGCGCAGGTGACGCCCGTCTGGATCACGCGCGACGGCGAAACGCCCGTGTTCAACACCGTCGAGAGCCGTCCGAAGGCCAAGACCATGCGCCGCGATCCGCGCGTGACCTTGACGATCGTCGATCCCGAGAACGGCTACAGCTACGTCGAGCTGCGCGGCCGCGTCGAGTTCGAGGAGGGTCCGGTCGCGAACGACACGATCGACGCGCTGGCCAAGAAGTACATCGACCAGGACAAGTACCCGTGGGCGCAGCCCGGCGACGTGCGCGTCAACTGCCGCATGGTCGTCGAGCGCGAGCTCGGGATGTGATGCACCCGACCGGCCTGCGCATCGGCGTGCGGGTCGCGCCGCAGCACTGCACGTTCCGCCAGCTGCGGGACGCCTGGCTCCGGGCCGAGGAGGCGGGCGCCGACACGCTCTTCACGTGGGATCACTTCTTCCCGCTCTACGGCGACGCCGGCGGCGCCCACTTCGAATGCTGGAGCCAGCTCGCCGCGATGGCCGAGGCGACCGAGCGCGTGCACATCGGCGCGCTCGTGACGTGCAACTCGTACCGCAACCCCAACCTGCTCGCGGACATGGCGCGCACGGTCGACCACATCTCGGGCGGACGTCTGATCCTCGGGCTCGGCTCGGGCTGGTTCGAGCGCGACTACGCCGAGTACGGCTACGAGTTCGGCACGGCGATCACCCGCCTGCAGGCCTTCCGGCAGGCGCTGCCGGTCATCCACGAGCGCCTCGGCGCGCTCAACCCGCCGCCCGTGCGCGGCCACATCCCGGTGCTCATCGGCGGCGGCGGCGAGAAGGTCATGCTGCGGCTCGTCGCGCAGTGGGCGTCGACCTGGCACGCGTTCGGGGCGCCCGACGTGATCGCGCACAAGAGCCGCGTGCTGGACGAGCACTGCGCCGCCATCGGCCGCGACCCCGCCGAGGTCGAGCGCTCCGTCATGGTGACGCACGAGGACATCGCGAGCGGCCTGCTCGACCGCTACCACGAGATCGGCGCCCGCCACATCGTCGCGATCGCGCGCGAGCCCGACTTCGACCTCGCCGATCTGCGGCGCCTGCTCGCCTGGCGCGACTCGCTGGCCTGAGTCCCTCGCGCGGGGGAGCCGGCGAACCGCGCGCTCACCGCCCGCGAATGCGGTTCGTGAGTGCTCTCACCCTCGCCCCTGCGCCGGTGTCGCCGGTCGCGCGCCGCCGTGCGCCGGGCGCGAGTACGCTCCCGGCGATGGCACCCGAGCCTTCCGACGTCCTGCTCGTCGCGCGCTGCGCGAACGGCGACGAGGGTGCGCTCGCCGAGCTCTACGACCTCTTCGGGCGCGCGGCCTACGCGCTGGCGCTGCGCATCGTGCGCGACGCATCCCAGGCCGAGGACGTCGTGCAGGAGGCGTTCCTCGATCTCTGGCGCTCGGCCGCGCGCTTCGATCCCAGCCGGTCGCGCCCCGCGAGCTACCTGCTGACGTTCGTGCACCGCCGCGCCGTCGATCTCGTGCGCCGCGAGCAGGCGCGCCCGCAGCGCGGGGGCGACGTCGACGACATCGCCGATCGCGCGGGCAAGGACGACGTGGCCGCGTCGCTCGTCACGAGCGAGCAGGGCGCGAGCGTGCGCCGCGCGCTCGCCGGGCTGCCGCCGCCGCAGCGCCAGGTGCTCGAGCTCGCCTACTTCAGCGGGCTCAGCCAGAGCGAGATCGCGGAGCGTCTCGGCGAGCCGCTCGGTACGGTGAAATCACGCACCCATGTTGCGCTCTCGCGCCTGCGCGAGCTGCTCGGCGAGGGCTTCCACGTATGAGCACCCATCCCCGCATCCCCGACGACGTCGCCGCGCTGATCACCGCGCACGCGCTCGGCGCGCTCGAGGCCGACCAGGCGGCGCTCGCCGAGCAGCACATCGCGGCGAGCGACGACTGCCGGCGCGCCTACGAGGATGCGCTCGAGACCGCCGCGGCGCTCGCCCTCGCGGTCGCCGACAGCGAGCCGCCGGCCGACCTGCGCGACCGCATCGTCGCCGCGGCGCGGAGCGAGCGCGCCCAGGCCGTTCCCGTCGTCCGGCAGGCCGCGCCGCGGCGCCGGCTGCGCCTCGCGGGCCTGCTCACCCCGTCGGCCGGCTTCGCCGTCCTGGGCGTGGCCGCGGCCATCGTCTTCGGGCTGATCGCCGTGGCGCAGCACGACCGTGCGAACAGCGCGCGCGACCGCCAGGCGGCGCTCGTCGCCATCCTCTCGGCGCCCGATGCGCGCGTGGTGCCGCTGGCTGCCACCGGCGGCGGCGCGCCGGGCGGGCGCGTGGTCGTCGCGCAGGGCCGCGCCGCGCTCGTGAGCTCGCTCGGCCGCCCGCCCGCGGGCCGCACCTACCAGGCCTGGGGCCTGCCTGCCGGCGGCGGAAAGCCGGTGCCGCTGCCCACGTTCTCGCGCCCGGGATCCGTCGTGATCGTCGACGGCGTCGGGAAGTACGCGAAGCTCGCGATCACGGTCGAGCCGAGCGGCGGCTCGCAGGCGCCGTCGACGGCGCCGTTCGCCGCGGCGACGCTCTAGTCCCGCATGAGTGCCGTGGTGCTGCTGGTCGACGACGACCGCGCGCTGCGCAAGCTGATCCGCGCCTACCTCCAGGAGGAGGGCATCGGCGTGCTCGAGTGCGGCAGCGGCGAGGAGGCGGTCGAGCTCGCGCGCGACCATCGTCCGTCGCTCGTTCTGCTCGACGTGCGCCTGCCCGGGATCGACGGCTTCGAGGTGCTGCGCCGCTTCGAGGCCGCCGGGCTCGCGCTGCCGGTGATCATGCTGACCTCGCTCGCGGAGGAGGTCGATCAGCTCGTCGGCTTCCGGCTCGGCGCCGTCGACTACGTCACGAAGCCGGTCTCGCCGAAGCTGCTGGCCGCCAAGGTCAAGGCCTTCGTGACGCGCGTCGCCGGCCACGAGGCGGCGCAGCGCCGCACGGAGGTCGGCCCGCTCGTCGTCGAGCACGACGCGCACCGCGTGCTCGTGAACGGGCGCGAGGTCGCGCTCACGCGGCGCGAGTTCGATCTCCTGGCCGCGCTCGCGGAGCACCCCGGCTGGGTCTACGACCGCGATCACCTGCTGCTCGGCGTGTGGGGGCACTCGAGCTCCGGCGTCGAGACGCGCGTCGTCGACCAGCACGTGGCCAACCTGCGGCGCAAGCTCGAGGCGGCGGGCGCCGACGGGCAGCTCGAGACCGTGCGCGGCGTCGGCTATCGACTAGTGTCCTGAGTCGGAGGTCTAGTCGCCCGCGATCTTGACATTCCCTAGACATCCGCCTCACGGCAACCGGACGAGCGGTCTCTAGCATCCGGCTCATGGCATCGGGCCCCGCCGCAGGCCTCGAGGTGCGTTACGAGCGCGTGGGCCGCGCCGCGTATGCGCTGGCGCGCCGCATCTGCGCCGACGACGCGCTCGCCGCCGAGCTCGTGGAGCGGGCCTTCGCGAGCGCGGGCGACCTGCCGGCAGGGCGCGGCGGGCGACGGCCTCCTGCTGCGCCGCGTGCGCGACCTCGCGTGTGCGCAGCGCGGTGCCCGCGCTGCCGAGCCCGTCGCGGTGACCGCCCGGCCGCGCGCGCTGGCGGAGCTCTCGCCGGCGCACTGGCACGTGCTCGGCCTCGTCGCGCTGCACGGCGCCGGGGTGCGCGAGGCGGCCGCGCGCCTGCGGATGCCCGAGGAGACCACCCTGAGGCTCCTGCACGAGGGCCTGCAGCTCGCGGGGGCGCTGCTTTCAGGCGCGGGGGAGCCGCACGACCACGCGGACGCCGCGCGGCTCGCGCTGGTGCGCTGAGACGCTGCCTCCGGCGGCCTCGGCGATCCGCCGCACGACGGTCAGGCCGAGGCCGCTGCCGCGCTGGCGATCGCGCGTGTCGCGGCCGCGGAAGAAGCGCTCGAACACGCGCGCGAGCTCGTCGGGCGGGATCCCCGGGCCGTCGTCCTCGACGCCGACGAGTGCCTCCTCGCCCTCGCAGCGCGCGAACAGCACCACCTCGGAGCCGTCGTCGGCGACCGCGCGCAACGCGTTGCGGGTGAGGTTGACCAGCACCTGCTCGAGCCGGCCGCGCGGCACGAGCGCCGTCGCCGGCTCCGTCTCGGCGCGCAACGCCGTCCCCGCGGCCGCCGCGAGCGGAGCGAACCGCGCGACCGCGTCCTCGACCGCGGCGGCGAGGTCGACGCGCTCGGGCTGCTCGGGCCGCGTCATCGTCTCGAGCCGCGTGAGGTAGGCGAGGTCGTCGAGCAGCCGCACGGAGCGGCCTGCCTCGCGGCGGATCAGCGCGAGCGTCGCGTCCTCGCGCTCGAGCACGCCGTCGAGCATGCCCTCGACGTAGCCGTCGATGACCTGGAGCGGCGCCCGCAGCTCGTGCGCGAGCTCCTCTACGAGCTCGGCCCGCAGCGCTTCGGCCCGCGTCAGCCGGTCGACGGCCGCGTCGAGTTCGGCGCGCGCCCGCTCGCGCGCGATCTCGTCGCCCGCGATGCGCGCGAGCAGGCCGAGCAGGGCCTGCTCGTCCTCGCTGAACGGGCGCGGGGCGGTGTGGTGGAGGCAGAGCGTGCCGAAGAGGCTGCCGTCGGGCAGGCGCACGTCGGTCGTGCAGAACGCGCGGATGTCCCAGTCGACGCCGAGGCCCTGCTTGAGCTGCAGCCAGTGCTCCCACAGTGCCGGCTCGTCCCGCGTCTCCGGCACGACCGCGGGCGCGAGGCCGAGGTGCACGCGCGAGCACAGGCTCGACTCGAACGGGATCGTGGACTCGCCCGCCACGAGCGGCAGCGCCGGCACCGTCTCGAGGCCCGCGAAGCGGTAGCCGCCGTCGCGCACCTCCGAGAGCACCGTGATGTCGACGCCCGAAAGCCGCTGCAGAAGCGCGGTGACGTGCGCGATCGCCTCCTCGCCGGAGGCGAGGCTGCGCCGCCCGAGCTCGCCGAGCTGCGCGATGCGGAGATCCCCGTCCACGGCGGCGAGAGCGTACTCCTCCCCGCTGGTGTGTTGGTGCGAGGCCTTCGCTGTTGGCCGAACCGGCGGAGGCGTCGTCGCGAATACCGCGCGACACGACGCCGGTGGGCCCGCCGGCAGCTATCCGAGCAAGGGGGAACACCACGATGCGTATGCGTACCGCCATTGCGGCGGGCGTTGCGACCGGCGCGGTCGCGCTGGCGCTGGGAGCCGTTGCGCTCACGGCGAGCGGGCCGAGCAAGGCGGTGGCATCGAGCCACCGCGAAGCTCCGCTGATCGCGAACGACCCGACTGCAGACCTGACCGACTACTACCTCTTCCCGAGCCCCGACAGGCCCGGGACGGTGACGATGATCGCGAACGTCATCCCGCTGGAGGCGCCGCCCGAGGGGCCGAACTACTACAACCTCGACGACTCGGCGCGCTATCGCTTCAACATCGACTGGAACGGCGACGGCAAGGCCGATCGCACCTGGACGCTGCGGACGCACACCACGACCGCCTACCCCGGGACGTTCCTCTACAACATCGGGCCGGTCAACTCGATCAACGACCCGAACCTCAACGTCCGTCAGACCTGGACGCTGTGGAGCCAGAAGGGCAACGGCCCGAGCGAGAAGATCGGCGAGGGCACCACGGCGCCCAACAACGTCGGCAAGAACTCGTTCCCGAACTACGAGGCAGTGCGCCAGCAGGCGGTCACGACGCTCGCCAACGGCACGCGCGTCTTCGTGGGCCCGGCCGAGGACCCGTTCGCGATCGACGTCGGGCGGATCTTCGACCTGATCGGCGTCGGCGGCAAGGGCACCGACAACCTGGCCGGCTTCAACGTGCACTCGATCGCCATCCAGGTGCCGCTCTCCCAGATCCGCCAGTCGGCCTCGCAGCCGGTCATCGGGGGCTGGGCCGCGGTCGACCGCATGATGGCGGGCAAGAGCGACTCGAGCTCGCTCGAGAAGCGCAGCAAGGCCGCCCGCAAGACGCACAAGCACCCCATGCGGAGCTCCACCAAGCACTGGGTGCAGGTCGAGCGCCTGGGTCAGCCCCTCATCAACGAGGTGTTCATCCCGCGCGGCCTGAAGGACTACTGGAACTCGGTCGGTCCCGACAAGGACTACCAGTTCGAGAAGTACTACACCGACCAGAGCAAGCCCGGCCAGCTCATCCACTCGCTCAACGGCCTGCTCCTGAATCCGCTCCTGACCGCAGTGCTCGGTTCCGCCCCCGGCGCGACCGGCGCGACCGGCCTGGCGCAGGAGAGCGGGCGCGCCGACCTCTCGGCGATCCTGCTGCGCGGGTTCAAGTACCCCAACGACTCGAAGGCCGCGCTCGACCTGACCTTCGGCAAGGGTGACGCGGGCAAGCCCGTCGACGAGCTCCGGCTCAACACCGCGGTCGCGGGCACGCCCTCGGCCAAGGTGGACCGGCGCGGTCTGCTGTGCGTCTTCGCAGGCGCCGGCGGCTTCCCGGCCCTCACGAACCCCGCCTGCGATCCCGCCCAGTTCGACGGCTATCCCAACGGCCGCCGGCTCGGCGACGACGTGACCGACATCGAGATCGCGGCGGCCATCGGTCTCCCGATCGACCACCTCATCCCCTCGGGCATCCAGCGCGCGTACTCGCTGCTCGCGCTCGGCGGCCCGAACCTCCCGGACAGCGGGCCGGTCTCGGCCCTCAAGTTCGGCGCCGACGGCGTGCCCGCGAACGACGCCAACGGCGGTCTCTTCGGGGATGCGTTCCCGTTCGTCAACGCGCCCAACTCGGGCAACAAGTAGGTGAAGGCCATGGCCGCCCGCACACGCGCAATCGCACTACGAGCAGCTCTCGTGCTCGGCATCGCCGCGATCGTCGTCGCGGGCGGCCTGCTGGCCGGCCTGCGTGGCGGGGGGGACTCCTCCTCCGCCACGCAGGCCGCGCCCAGCGCGGTACGCGCGACGCTCGACCCCGTCACGTCGCTCACGGGCGATGCGACGCAGGTGAGCGAGCTCCAGAGCCGGCTGCAGCTGCACCCGGCCAACGCGCGCCTGCAGGGCGATCTCGGGATCGCCTACCTGCAGCGGGCGCGCGAGACGAACGATCCCTCGTACTACACGAAGGCGCAGACGCTGCTCGACCGCTCGCTCGAGAGCGATCCCGCCGGTGTCGACGCCACGATCGGCGCCGGCTCGCTGGCGCTCTCCTACCACGATTTCCGCAAGGCGCTGCGGCTCGGGCGCAGGGCGCTGGCGCTCTCGCACGGCTTCTCCCCGCCCGCGCTCGCCATGATCGGCGACGCCTCGGTCGAGCTCGGCCGCTACCGGCAGGGCTTCGCCGCGTTCTCGCGCCTCGGTCACCTCCGCCCCGGCCTCGTCGCCTACGCCCGGCTGAGCTACGCGCGCGAGTTGCAGGGCGACGTCCCCGGCGCCATCCGCCTCATGCGCCGCGCCGTCGACGCCGGCTCGGGCGCGCCCGAGAACACGCAGTGGACGCGCGTGCAACTGGCGGCGCTGCTGCTCAAGTCCGGGCACGTCGACGCCGCCGCCAAGGAGTACCGCCACGCGCTCGCGCTCCTGCCCAACTACGCGCGCGCCGAGGCCGGCCTCGGCGCCGTCGCCGTGGCGCGCGGGAACCTCGCCCAGGCCGAGCGCTGGTACGACACCGCCGCCTCGCACCTGCCGCTGCCCGACATCGTCGCCTCGCTCGGCGACGTGCGCGCGGCGCGCGGCGAGCGCGCGGGCGCGAAGGAGGCCTACACGCTCGTCGGCTTCGAGAACGCGCTCTTCATCCGCGCCGGCGGCAACGCCGATCTCGAGACGGCGCTCTTCGACGCCTCGCACCCGGGCACGAAGCCGCCTGCCGCCGTCGTCGCGCTGGCCCGCAAGGCGCTCGCGTTCCGCCCGTCGGTCTACGGCCACGACTCCCTCGCGTGGGCGCTGTACGCGGACGGCAAGTGCCGCCAGGCTCTGCCTCAGGCCATGCTCGCAAACCGCCTCGGCACGATCGACCCGCAGCTCTCGTGGCACCTCGGAGCGATCGCGGCCTGCGCCGGGAAGCCGCAGCTGGCGCGCACGTCGCTGCGCAAGGCGCTCGCGCACACGCCGCGCTTCCACCCGCTCGACGCGCCGCGCGCGCGGCGCCTGCTGGAGCGGCTCTCGTGAACGCGGTCACGGCCAAGTGGCACACGCGGCGAGTGCCACTTGGCGCGCGCAAGTACGGGGTCTGCAAGTACGGGGTCTGGCCCGCAACGTGCAGGTCTGACCCCGGCATTGCGGACCTGGCACCGAGCTGTGCGTCCGCTCAACCATGCGGTTCTCGGGCATCGCGTTTGGGCTTGTCGTTGCGCGCTCGCGGCGGCTGCGCGGCGGGCGACCGTCGGGGACTCTCGATGCCTAGTGGCGTTGAGGCCCCGCGCAATGGTCGGTGCCAGGTCCGCAACGCCGGGGTCAGGCCCGCACGTTGCGGGCCAGACCCCGTGCTTGCACCACCAAAGTGGCACACGCGGCGAGTGCCACTTGGCGCGCGCCGGGCCATCGTGGCGGCCGTCGTCGCCCTCGCGGCGCTGATTCCGGCGACCGCCCTCGCGCACCCGCTCGGCAACTTCACGGTCAACCAGTACACGCGCCTCGACGTCGCCCGTGCGGACGTGTCCGTGCGCTACGTGCTCGACATGGCCGAGATCCCGACGTTCCAGCGCCGCGGCATCGTGGACGCGAATCACGACGGCCGCATCTCGCTCGCGGAGGCCGCGCGCGAGAGCAGGCGGCTCGTCGCGATCGTCGCTCCGCACCTGCGGCTCACGTCGGACGGGCGGCCCGTGCGTCTCGTGCTCGAGAGTGCGCACGTCGCGTTTCCGCACGGGCAGGGCGGGCTCTCGACGACGCGGCTCGACGCGCGCTTCCGCGCCGCCGGGCTCGCACTCGGCGGGGCTCCGCACACGCTGCGCCTCGCGAACTCCTACGCCACCGACCGCGTCGGCTGGCGCGAGCTGCTCGTCGCGCGCGGCGATGGCGTCGCCGTGCGCTCGACCGATGCCTCCGTGAGCGACCGCACCCGGGCGCTCACGCACTACCCGACCGACCTGCTGCACTCGCCGCCCGACGTGCGCTCCGAGACGACGGTCGCGGCGCTCGGCTCGGGCGGCCTCGCCGTGCAGGCGATCCCGTCGCGCGACGCCTCCGCGCCCGACGCGGCGTCGAGCTCGGCCAAGAGCGACGGCGGCTTCGTCTCCCTGATCGCCGACGGCGGCGACCTCACGCTCTTCGGCGCCCTCGTCGCGCTCGCGCTCGCGCTCGTGTTCGGCATGTTCCACGCGCTCACGCCCGGCCACGGCAAGACGATGGTCGCGGCCTATCTCGCGGGCACGCGCGGCTCGGCGCGCCACGCGCTGATCCTCGGCGGCACGGTCACGGTCACGCACACGGCCGGCGTGTTCGCGCTCGGGATCGTGACGCTCTCGCTCTCGCAGTTCATCGTCCCCGACCAGCTCTATCCCTGGCTGAACCTCGCCTCGGGCGTGATGGTGGTCGGCATCGGCGCGTTCGCGATCCGCGACCGCCTGCGCCGCTGGCTGCGCGTCGCGCGCCCACGCCGGGCCGCCGTCGCCGCGGCCCACGGGCACGACCACGCGCACGAGCACGGCCACGAGCACGCCCACGACCACGGGCACGACCATGGCCACGGGCACTCGCACGAGCCGCCCGACGAGCTCTCGATGCGCTCGCTGATCGGCCTCGGCGTCTCGGGCGGCCTGCTCCCGTGCCCGTCGGCGCTCGTCGTCCTGCTGTCGGCGATCGCACTGCACCGGCTGGTCTTCGGGCTGGCGCTGATCGTGGCGTTCTCGCTCGGCCTCGCCTCGGTCATCTCGGGCATCGGCCTGGCCGTGCTCTACGCGCGCAAGCTGTTCACGCGCCTGCCGTCGGATCACGGCCGCGTCGTGCAGGTGCTGCCCGTCGCGAGCGCCGTCATCATCACGGCCCTCGGCCTCGTGCTGACCGCGCGCTCGCTGCCCGGCGTGATGTGAGCTACGCGGTCGCGGCGGTGTCCGCCGCCGCGCGCAGGAGCCCGGGCACGCCCTCGCCGAGCCCGGCCGTCCAGGCGTCGGCGCTCTCGCCGCGCAGCGAGCGGCCGTAGAGGCCCTCGCAGAAGACCGCCGCCTTCCAGAGCGCGAGCGTCTCGTACCAGGCGAGCGCCCCCACGGAGCGCCCGCTGCGCTCGGCGTAGCGCTCCACGAGCTCGGCGCGGGTGGGGAAGCCGGGAGTGCGCGTGACGGGGGAGAGATCGAGCACGGTCGCTGCGGAGTCCGCGTCGGCGTAGCTCGCGACCAGGTAGCCGAGGTCGGCGAGCGGGTCGCCGAGCGTCGCAAGCTCCCAGTCGAGCAGCGCCAGCACGCGGGGCGCCTCGGGGTCGAGCATCACGTTGCCGAGGCGGTAGTCGCCGTGCACGACGCAGGCGCCGGGCGAGGCGGGCAGGTCGGCCGCGAGCCAGGCCGCGAGCTCGCCGACGAGCGGCAGCTCGCGCGTCGCGTTGTGCTCCCAGAGCGCCGTGAAGCGCCGCAGCTGGCGCTCGAGATATCCGTCCGGGCGCCCGAAGTCGGCCAGGCCGGCGCTCGCGATGTCGACGGCGTGCAGCTCCACCAGGGCTTCCACGAGGTCGTTCCCGGCGCTGCGCCGCGCCTCGGCGCTCGCGAGCGATCCGCGGCAGCTCGTCGGTCACGACGTGTCCGCGCAGCTCCTGCATCACGTAGAACGGCACGCCCAGCACGGCCTCGTCGCGGCACACGGCGAGCACGCGCGGCACGCGTGCGCGACCCGCGAGCGCGGTCAGCACGCGGGCCTCCCGCAGCATGTCGTGGGCGGAGGGCGGAAGCGGAGGGCGCGGCGGGCGGCGCAGCACCATGCGCTCGCCCCCGCGCTCGAGCAGGAACGTCGCGTTCGAGTGGCCCGTGCCGATGCGCGTGGCGCGCACGGCCCCGGATCCGAGCCCGTGCTCGTCCAGCCACGCCGCGAGCGGGCGGAGCACCACGAGCGGCGGGAGCGGCAGCCCGGCGGCCCCCTCCGGCGTGTCGACGACGTCGACCGGGCCGCTCACCGCTCGCGCTTGCGGCGGCGCACGGCGCGCCGGGCGATCGACCAGCGGTGCGTCTCGCTCGGCCCGTCGTAGATCCGGAACCCGCGCACCTCGCGGGCGTAGCGCGCGAGCGGCAGCTCGTCGCTCGCCCCGAGCCCGCCGCAGATCTGCAGCGAGCGGTCGACGATGCGCCCGACGGCCTCCGAGACGAAGACCTTCGCGACGGACGACTCGTGCGTCCCGCGCCCGCCGGCGTCGAGCACCTCGGCGCACGTGCGTATGAGCGCCCGGCTCGCCTCGATGTCGATCACCGAATCGGCCACGAGCGCCTGCACCATGCCGTGCTCGAGCAGCGTCTCCCCGAAGGCCGAGCGCTCGCCGGCGCGGTCGAGCGCGATGTCGAGCGAGCGCCGCGCGAGCCCGAGCCAGCGCATGCAGTGGGTGAGGCGAGCGGGCCCCAGGCGCACCTGTGCGTAGCGGTAGCCGAGGCCGACCTCGCCGAGGACGGCGCCGGCCGGCACGCGGCAGCGATCGAAGACGACGGCGGCGTGCCCGCCCGGGAACGCGCGGTCCATCGTCGGCATCAGGCGCTCCACGCGCACGCCCGGGTTGTCGCTGTCGACGAGGAACATGGTGGCGCCCTCGTCGTGCCGGATCTCGTCGGCGGTGCGTGCCATGCAGATGTGGAACGCGCAGCCCTGCGCGCCGGTGATCAGGTGCTTGTGGCCGTGGATCACCCAGTCGTCGCCGTCGCGGCGCGCCGTCGTCAGCAGCATCGTCGGGTCGGAGCCCGCGCCGGGGGCCGGCTCGGTCATCGAGAACGCCGAGCGCACGGCGCCGGCCGCGAGCGGCCGCAGGTAGCGCTCCTTCTGCTCCGGGCTCGCGACGGCCTCGAGCAGGTGCATGTTGCCCTCGTCCGGCGCCGAGCAGTTGAGCGCGAGCGGGCCGAGCAGGCTGTAGCCGGCCTCCTCGAACACGGGGGCCTGGCCGCGCACGTCGAGCCCGAGCCCGCCGAACTCGCTGCCGACGTGCGGCGCGAACAGGCCGGCCTCGCGCGCGGCCGCCTGCAGCTCCTCGCGCAGCGCGGGCGCCGGGCCGTGCCCGCCGGGCTCGTCGCGGGCCTCCGCGGGAATCACGATCTCGCGCACGAACGCGCGCACGCGCTCGGCGATCGCGGCGGCGTCGCTCACACGAGCCTCGTCGCGTAGACGCCGTCGAGGATCGTCGCGGGATCGGGCGCGGGCGAGGCCTCCGCCTCCGCGAGCGCGGCGCCGACCTCGGCGGCCGCGGCCGCGCGCAGCTCCTCGACCTCCGTCTCCGCGAGCCCGTCGAGGCGCAGGCGCGCCGCCATGCGCTCGATCGGATCGAGGCGCGCCACGTAGTCGGCGAGGCGCTCCTGGTCCATGTAGCTGCCGTCGTCGTGGGCGGCGTGGCCGTCGAGCCGCAGCGAGACGGCCTCGACCGCGCGCGGGCCACCCCCGCCGCGCGCCTCCTCGACCGCGCTGCGCACCGCCACCAGGGTCGCGATCGCGTCGCTGCCGTCGACGCGCGAAGCCGGGATGCCCCAGCCGCCCTCGACGCGGTCGGCCATGCAGGGGTTCACCATCTGGCGGCTCGTGGGCGTGGAGTAGGCGTAGCCGTTCGACTGCAGCACGAAGACCGCCGGCACCTTGAGCACGGCGGCCAGGTTGAGGCCCTCGTGGACATCCCCGGTGCTCATCGCGCCGTCGCCCCAGAACGTCAGCGCGACGCGCGGCTCGCGCCGCCGCTTGAACGCGAGCGCCGCGCCGACGACGACGGGGCAGAGGTCGCCGAGCATCGAGACGAGCGGGAAGACGCCGCGGGCGGGGACGCCGAAGTGCATGTTGCCGTCGCGCCCGCGCGTGGGGGAGTCGCCCTTGCCGAGGAAGTTGCGGAACGCCTCGGTCGCGGTCACACCGCGCGCGAGGTGGCACGCGAGCTCGCGGTTGAGCGGGGCGCAGACGTCGTCGGGCCCGAGCGCGTAGCCCGCCGCGGCGGCCACGCCCTCCTGTCCGCGGCCGGTGTAGACCGAGCCCGACACGCGGCCCTGGCGGTACAGCAGCCCGACGCGCTCCTCGATCAGGCGGTGCATGAGCATGAGCCGGAAGAGCGCGAGCCGGTCGGCGCGCGTGACGCCTTCCGCGTCCTCGCACGGCAGCGGCCCGTCGGGGGCGATCTCAGTAGGCACCGAGCCTCCGCAGCTCGTCCACGACGCGCTCGAGCGACGGGATGTACGCGTCCTCGAGCTCCGGCGCGAACGGCACGGGCGCGATGGGCGCGGCGATCAGGGCCGGGGGCGCGTCGAGCAGCTCGAAGCCCTCGCGCGCGATCAGCGAGAGCACCTGCCCGGCGGCGCCGAGCGACGAGCTCGCCTCCTGCAGCACGCAGGCGCGCGACGTCCTCGCGAGCGAGGCGAGGATCGCGTCGTCGTCGAGCGGCCACACGGTGCGCAGGTCGAGCACCTCGACCGAGGCCTCCCCGGCGAGCGCATCCGCTGCCCGCAGCGCGAGATCCACCATTGCGCCGTAGGCGATCAGCGAGACGTCCGAGCCCGCACGAGCGATCGAGGCACGCCCGATCGGCGTCCGCGTCGAGGTCGCGGGAGCCTCTGCCCGCAGGCGGCGGTAGAGCGCCTTGTGCTCGAAGTAGAGCACCGGGTCGTCGTCCTCGATGGCGCTGCGCAGGAGCCCGTAGGCATCCTCGACGCTCCCCGGGCAGACGACCTTGAGGCCCGCGGTGCCCACGAAGAAGCCCTCCGGGCAGCTCGCATGGAACGGCCCGCCGCGCACGCCGCCGCCGAAGGGCGAGCGGATCACGACGGGCAGCTTGATGCCGCTGCGCCAGTGCGTCTTGGCGCCGACGGTGACGATCGGGTCGAATGCGCACGAGACGAAGTCGGCGAACTGCAGCTCCGCGATCGGCCGCTCGCCCATCCAGGCCGCGCCGAACGCGGCTCCCACGAAGCCCTCCTCCGCGATCGGCGTGTCGATCACGCGCTCCTCGCCGAACTCGTCGAGCAGTCCCTTGGAGACACCGAACGGGCCGCCGAAGTGGCCGACGTCCTCGCCGATCAGGAACACCCGCTCGTCGTCGCGCATCGCGTCCGCCATCGCGGAGCGGATCGCCTCGAGGTAGGTGACCTCGGCCACGGCGCTCACAATACCCGCGCGGCGCGATTGCGAGAGTAAAGTTGGCGTATGGCGAAGGCGCCTCCCAAGGAGCTGTCGAAGCGCGAGATCTCCGCCTGGCGTGGTCTCCTGCGCGCGCACGCGCGCGTGCTCGCCGAGCTCGACGCCGACCTCACGCAGGCCCACGGCCTCGCCGTGCCGGAGTACGAGGTGCTGCTCGTGCTGAGCGGGTGCGGCGACCAGCACCTGCGCATGAGCGAGCTGGCCGACGCCGCGCTGCTCACGCGCAGCGGCATGACCCGCCTCGTCGACCGCCTCGAGCGCCAGGGCCTCGTGCGCCGCGAGCGCTGCGCCGCGGACGGCCGCGGGACGTACGCGGTGATCACGCCCGAGGGCGCGGCGCGCTTCGCCGAGGCGCGGCCGACGCACATCGCGGGCGTGCGGCGGCTCTTCCTCGACCCGCTGCGCAAGAAGGATCAGCGCGCGCTGGCCGAGGCGTTCGACGCCGTGCTCGGCGAAACGACGGCGTAGGGTCGTCTACCCTCGCGGGGGCATGCGCCCCGCGCCGGATCTCGCAGGTGGGCGCACGCCCATTCAGGTAGCGCTCGCGCGCGTCCGCCTCCCGACAGGGCCGCGCGCGTGCGAGCTCGCGGCCGTCGCGACGTGCGTGCTCGCCGCCGTGCTCGTGCTCGCACCGCTGACGCTGCTGCGCGAGCTGCCGAACGCCTACGACACGGACGCCTTCTACGCCCCGTTCGCGGCGTTCCTGCATGCGCGTCTGAGCCACGGCGACTTCCCGCTCTGGAATCCGTACGCGTTCTCGGGCCAGCCGTTCGCGGCCGATCCCCAGTCCGGCGTGCTCTATCCGCCCGCGCTGCTGTCGTACGGGCTGTTTGCGCCCGCGACCGGGATGGTCGTGCTGGTCACGTTCCACTACCTGCTCGCGACGCTCTCGTCGTACGCGTTCGCGCGCCTCGCGGGCGCCGGGCGGCTCGGCGCCGTCTACGCCGGGCTCGCATTCGGGGTGTCGGGCTACCTGCTCGCCCGCGCGCAGGCGCTCGGGCTCCTCGGGGGCGCGGCCTGGCTCGCGGCCTGCGTCGCCGCCGCCCAGTACGCCGCCCGGCGCGGGGGCCGCGGCGCCTCACCGCTCGCGCTGGCCGCCGCGCTCGCGCTCTCGATCCTGAGCGGCTCGCAGCAGCTCACGGCCGTCGCGGCGACGTCGGCGCTCGTCGTGCTCGTGCTGCAACTGCGCTGGCGCGGCCTCGCGATCTTTGCCGGCGCCGGCATCGCGGCCGCGGGGCTCGCCGCCGTGGCGATCCTGCCGCGCCTCGAGCTCGTCGAGCTCTCGACCGCCTCGACGGGCGTCAGCGACCCCGCCGGCGTCGGCACGCTCGCATGGGCCGACGCCGATCTGCTCTTCGGGTCGTTCGGATCGCACGCCGGCGAGCTGGCGCCGCTGTACGCGGGCGCGCTCATGCCGGCGCTCGCGGTGGTCGCGATCGTGCGCCGCTGGAGCGCCGCGCGCGTGCCCCTCGCGCTCGCGGTGCTCGGGATCCTGTGGTCGATCGGGCTGGCCGGCGTGCTTGCCCATCCGTTCGGCCCGCTGCGCACGATCACGGCCCACCAGGCCGTGCGCGCGCTCCCGCTGCTCGCGCTCGCGCTCGCGGCGCTGGCGGGGCTCGCGTTCGGGCGGCCCGGAGCGAGGCCGTCGCCGGCGCTCGTCGCAGCGGTCGCGGTCGTCATCGCCCTCGTCATCAAGCCGGAGGTGCTCCGGCACACGTTCTACCTCCTCCCGGCCGCCGCGATGCTCGCAGCGCTGGTGCTGCTGCGCTCGCGGCGCGCGCCCCTCGCCGTGCTCGCGTGCGCCCTCGTGCCGGGCGTGCTCGCGCTCGACCTCGCACGGCACGACTACCGCCAGAGGAACCCGCACCAGCCAGCCGCCAACTGGCAACCCGCGGACGAGACGTTCCCGGGGCCGCCGGCGACCGCGCGCTTCCTGCTCGCGCGCCGCGCGGCCGAGGGCCCGTCGCGCTTCGCCACGCTCGCGAACGACTTCACGCTGCGCAAGCAGCTGCGCTTCGGGCGCTCTCCGGATCACCGCAACCTGCTGCTCGACATGGCCGGCACGCGCTACGGGCTCGAGGACGCGGCCGGCTACGACCCGGTGCAGCTGCTCCGCTACCGCGATGCGATCGTGGCGGCGAACGAGAATCCCCAGTCGGATCGCCACTTCCTCTGGGTGGAGGTCGGGCAGCGGCGGTTCCTGCGCCTGCTCGGCGTGCGCTACTACGTCGCGCAGGCGGGCGAGGTGCCGCACAGGCTCGAGGTCGTGCTGCGCACGCCCACGGCCACGGTCGTGCGCGACGACCGCGCGCTGCCGATCGCGCGGGTCAACCGCCCGGGCCGCACCGACGCGGCGCGCATCGTCGTGCGCGAGCCCGATCGCGTGGTCGTGGAGACGCCGTCCGGGCCGGCGGGGCGGCTCGTGCTGGCCGATCCGCCGTATCCCGGCTGGAGGGTGACGATCGACGGCAAGCGCGCGCCCGTGCGCGTCCAGAACGGCATCTTCCGCGCGGTCGACCTGCCCGCGGGCCGGCACCGCGTGGAGTGGACGTTCGCGCCGCGCAGCGTCCGGCGCGGCCTGCTCGTGTCGCTCGCGACGCTCGTCGCGGCGCTCGCCTACGGCGTCTGGGCGCGCCGTCGCGCTTAGCTCAGCGCAGCGCGTCGACGAGCGGCGCGAGGCCCTCCGCGTCGAGCGCGGGCGGCGCGCTCGGGCACACCGAGAGCGCGACCACGCGCCCGCTGGCGGCGAGCGCCGCCATCTCGCCGCGCATGCGCTCGACGCTCCAGCCGCCGGGCGCCGGGAAGCCGACGCCGGGCGTCAGGCTCGGGTCGAGCACGTCGGTGTCGACGTGCACGTAGAGCGGGGCGTCCGCCGGCAGCGCCGCGAGCGCCCCGGCCGCATCGTCGGCCTCGTGCACCTGCGAGCGGTCGACGTTCGCACGCTCGCCGGGGTCGAGGTCGCGGCCGCCGACGAGCACCGCGCGCTCCTCGGGCAGCGGCGGCTCGAGGCCGGCCTGGCGGCGCCAGTCGCCGAAGCACCACCCGAGCAGCTCGGCGAACGGCATGCCGCCGATGAAGCCGCTCGGCGTCGTCTCGGGCGTGTTGAGGTCGCCGTGCGCGTCGATCCACACGAGCGCCACGCCGGGGTGCCGCTCGCGCACCGCCGCGAGCACCGGCGGCACGAGCGTGCACTCGCTCATGAGCACGACCGGCGTGCCGGCGGCGACCGCCCGGCGGCTCTCGGCGAGCAGCTCGGGGAGGTACAGCGGCAGGGTGTCCTGAGGCGCGAGGTCGCCGAACGCGACGACCGGCATGGACGTGAAGCCGAGCGCCTCGCCGAGATCGATGAGCGCCGACTCGCTCTCGGAGGCCGGTATGCCACGGCTCGTGAACTGGGCGACGATGGGCTGCAACATGCCCGCAGGCTACGACGTCCCGGGCGGGCCGCGCAGGAGCAGCACCTCGCCGGGCACGAGCCCGCGGCGCTCGTACAGCCGCTGCGCGGCCTCGTTGCCGGCCATCACCGCGATCGCGAGGTGCGCGATCCCGCGCCGCTCGAGCTCGCGATCGACGGCGTCGAGCAGGAGCGATCCGACGCCCTGCCCGCGCTCCGCGGGCGCGACCGAGAGCGACCAGACCTCGCCGTGGCGCGGGCCGAGGTCGAACGTGTTGTCCGTGCCCTCGTGGATGCGCGTGACGGCGTAGCCCACGAGCGCCCCGTCGCGCTCGGCGCCGAGCGCGAAGGCCGTGCCGGCCTCGAGCCACGCCAGGTAGTCGGCCCGCCGCAGGCTCCACGAGAGCTCGTCGTCGGGCTGCAGCGGCACGAGCGCGACCTCGCGGTGCGCATGGTGCAGCGCCAGCCAGAGCCCGCGCAGCTCGTCCACGCGCGGCGCGGCGAGCGGGACGATTGCGACGCCGTCCACGGTCCCGTCAGAGCTTCTGAGCCAGGCCGAGGCTCTCGGCGAGCAGCGAGCTCGCGGCCGCGAGCGCCCGCAGCGTCGGGGCGGGCGTCCCTGTGAGCTCGGCCAGCTCGACGACCGCGACGATGAGCGCGTCGAGCTCGAGCCGCTTGCCGGCGTCGAGATCCTGCAGGGTCGAGGTGCGGTGCTCGCCGACGGCCTCGGCGCCTTGAATGCGGCGCTCGATCTCGATCTGCGGGTGCGCGCCGAGCGCGTTCGCGATCGCGAGGCACTCCTCCATGCCCGCGCGGGCGAGCGCGCGCGTCGCCGGGTTGCGGCAGATCGCCGCGAGCGTGGCGCGCGTGAGCACGCTGAGCGGGTTGAAGGTCGCGTTGCCGAGCAGCTTGATCCAGATCTCGTCGCGCAGGTTCTCCTCGACCGGCGCCTTGAGGCCGCCCGCGACGAGCGCCTCGGAGAGCTGCAGGCAGCGCGCGGAGCGGCTGCGGTCGGGCTCGCCGAGCGAGAAGCGGGTGCCCTCGCTGTGGCGCACCACGCCGGGCGCCTCGAGCTCGGTCGAGCAGTAGACGACGCAGCCGATCGCGCGCTCGGGAGGGATCGCCGCGCTCGTCGCGCCGTCGCGGTCGACGGCCTCGATGCGCCGGCCGTCGAAGGGCCCGCCGTGGCGGTGGAAGTACCACCACGGGACGCCGTTCTGGGCCGCGACCACCGCGGTCCCGGCGTGCAGGAGCGGGGCGAGCAGCGGCCCGCAGCTCGCGTAGGAGTAGGCCTTGAGGCCGAGGAAGACCGCGTCGACGGGGCCGACCTCGGCAGGGTCGTCGGTCGCGGGCGGGTGGGCGTGGAAGTCGCCGCGCGGGCTCAGCACGCTCACGCCGCGCTCGCGCAGCGCCGCGAGCTGCGCGCCGCGCGCGATCAGCGACACGTCGGCGCCGCCGCGCGCGAGCGCCGCACCGACGTAGGAGCCGATGGCTCCGGCCCCGAGGATCGCGACCTTCACGGCAGCTGGGCGGCCAGGAGGCGCCGCTGCACCTTGCCCGTCGGGCCCTTGGGGATCGCGCCGACCACGTGGATCCGCGCGGGCACCTTGAAGGCGGCCAGGCGGGCGTCGCAGTGCGCGCGCAGCGCGTCCTCGCCGATCGCCGCGCGCGCCACGACCGCGGCGCCGACCGCCTCGCCGTACTTGGCGTCGGGCATCGCGAACGCGACGGCCTCGACGACGTCGGGGTGCGCGAGCAGCGCGTCCTCGACCTCGTGCGGGGAGATCTTCTCGCCGCCGCGGTTGATGAGCTCCTTGAGGCGGCCGGCCAGCGAGAGGTAGCCGTCGGCCGAGAGCTGCCCGGAGTCGCCCGTGCGGAACCAGCCGTCGCGGAAGCTCGCCGCGGTCGCCTCCGGGTTGTCGCGGTAGGCGTCGACGACGCCCGGGCCGCGCACGCAGACCTCGCCCACGGCGCCGCCGGCGAGCGGCCGCCAGTCGTCGTCGAGGATCGCGATCTCCGTCCCCGTCGGCCGCCCCACCGAGCCCGCGCGCCGCTCGCCCGGCGGCAGCGGGTTCGACGCCATCTGGTGTGCCGCCTCGGTCATGCCGTAGGCCTCGACGAGCGGCAGCCCGAAGCGCTGCTCGAACGCGTCCATGAGCGGCCCGGGGAGCGCGGACGAGCACGAGCGGGCGAAGCGCAGGCCGTGGCCCGCGTGGTCGGAGCCGCCGTCCTCGGCGCGCGAGAGCAGGATGCGGTGGATCGTGGGCACGGCCGAGTACCAGGTGGCCCCGTGCGCGGCGCAGTCGCCCCAGAACGCGCTCGCCGAGAAGCGCCGCGGCGCGATCACGCTGCCGCCCGAGGCGAGCGTCGCGAGCGTGGAGGCGACGAGCCCGTGGACGTGGAAGAGCGGCATCGCGCAATGACTCACGTCGTCGCCCGTGAGCGCGTAGGTGGCCGCCACCGTCTGCGCCGAGGCGGCGAGGTTGCGCTGACGGATGGGCACGCCCTTGGGCTTGCTGGTCGTGCCGCTCGTGTGCAGCAGCAGCGCGACGGCCTCGGGATCGCGCGCCGGTGGGGCGCCGGTCGCCGGCAGGCCCGCGGCGCCGAGCGTCGCCGTGTCCGCTCCCTCGAGCTCGACCTGGCGGATGCCGAGCGCCTCGCAGGCGGCGCGCGCCGGGCTCGCCTCGCCGCGCAGGAAGAGCATCGCGCGCGGGCGCAGGTCGTCGAGGTAGGCGCGGAACTCGTCGAGCGTGTAGGCCTGGTTGAGCGGCGCGGCGCCGGCCCCCGCGCCCACGACGCCGAGGAACGCGGCCACGATCTCGGGGCCGTTCGGCAGGCTCATCGCGACCGCGTCGCCGGGGCCGATGCCTGCCGCGGCGAGCGCGCGCGCGATGCGCTCGGCGGTCGCGCGCAGCTCGCCGTACGTCGTGCGCTCCCCGCTCGCCGGCTCGACGAGCGCGAGCGCGCCGTCGGGCGCTGCGAGCAGGTCGAGCAGCGCGGTCGTCACGCCGCGATCCCGTGCAGGCGGCGGCAGTTGCCGGCGAGGACGTCGCGCCCGATGGCCTCGGCCTGCGCCCGCGTCAGCCAGCGGTGCTCGACCGCGCGCGTCAGCACTCGCGCGAGCGCCTCGCGCGCGACGAGCGCGGAGAACCACGCGACCTCGGGCTCGCTCGCCTCGTCGGAGCCGTAGAGCACCTTCGCAGGCGGGGCCACGCCGATCGCGGTCTCGATCAGGCGGTCGATCGCGAGCGAGGCCCACGGGATGCCGATCGAGAGGTCGAGGTAGACGTGGGGGAGGATCGAGGCGAGGAACGCGGCCTCGTCCGTCCACGGCCAGCCCGCGTGGATCAGCAGCACGGGCTGCCGGGGATGGCGCTTGAGCAGATCGAACAGGCCGGCCGGGCGCGCGTGCGGGACGAGGCTGTCGGGATCGCCCCCGCCCGAGTGGATGTGCACGGGAACCCCGCTCGCCGCCGCGACCGCGAGCGTGCGATCGAGCAGGAGGTCGCGCACCGGCTTGGCGTGGGCGCGCGTCTCGCGAAAGGCGTCGTTGCGCCAGCGCGTGAAGGCCGCGCGGGCGTCGTCGCGCGACGGGTGCGTGATGTCGAGCCCGGTGCGGTACGCGATCACCGACTTGAACGCCACCGCGCCCGCGCGGGCGGCCTCCTCGAGGCGCGCCGCGAGCGCGTCCTCGAGCTCGTCGTAGGTGCTCGCGGCGTCGCGATCCTCGGCGATCCAGGGTTCGATGCGCACGACGCGGTGCACCGCTATGCCGGCCTCGCGCTCGAGCTCTGCGGCCGGGATGATCGGCAGCGGAAAGCCCTCGTCCACGACGAGGCCCTCGATGCCGGCGTGGCGCCAGAGCCCCTGCAGGTAGCCGGTCGCATCGGCGCGCAGGCGCTCGAGGCGCGCCGCGCCGACCGCTTCCTCCGTCGGCTCGCAGCCGAGCTGCTCGCTCAGGCGGGCGACGAGCGCGAGCGCCAGCGGCGTGGTCGCCGTCGTCCGCGCGAGCACCTCGGCGTCGTCGGCCGGGTCGCCGCCCGAGGTGAGCACGCACATGCCGAGCATCGTCACGCGCTGGGCGAAGCCCCCGGGCGGCGCGGCCAGCAGCTCGGGCGTGCGCCAGCCGTGGAGATGGGTGTCGATGACGGAGGCGCCCGCGAGGTCGATCATGACCGCGAGGCTACCCGGATTCCGCGCACGGGCGGGTCAGCTCGCGGCGACCGCCTCGCGGCGCGTCGCGATGACCGCCGCGAGCACCACCGCGGCCGTCGCGAGCGCGATCGTCCCGGCCCCGCCGGCGATCGCGAGGGCGATCGGCGGCACGGCGAGGACGGCGAGGAGCGCGAGCTTGGCCTCGGCACGCGTCGGCGGGCGCGCCATCGCCCACAGGATCGCGGCGAGCAAGATGCCGAAGAGGAGGAAGCCCCAGTAGGGATCGGAGGCCTCGATTGCGTTCTCCGCCCGCCGGGCGGCGTCGCCCGTGCCCGGCGCCATCACGGGGCCGACGATGTCGGGCACGGAGCCGGGGAAGATTGCGATCGCCGCCAGGCCGAGGAGCGCCACGGTCAGCGCCGCGACGACGCCGGCGCACGCGGTCGCCATCACGCCCTGCTCGGCGCGCCGCGTCCGCCGGCCGGTCACGAGGGCGGCGGCGGCAGGTGCGGCGAAGACGATCGCGACCAGCCAGCGCCCGTGGCCGGGCAGGCCGTCGGCGAGCGGCGCTCCGATCCGCTCGAAGGGGAGCACGGCGAAGCCCGCGATCCCCATGACCAGGCCCGCGCCCGCACCGGCGGCCAGCGCGGCGCCGCTCATGCGCGTGGCGCGCGCCGTCGCGGCGAGGAACGAGCCTGCGAGCAGCGCGACGAGGAGCGGCCCGATGGGGCCGCCGGGGTGTGCTTCCACCGCGACGAGCAGGGCCAGGCACACGGTCAGCGCCCAGCCCACGGCGCGCACGGCACGCGCAGGCCGATCGCCGCGCACGGGGCCGAGGTAGCCGGGCCGGTGCCCGAGCCAGGCGAGCAGCGGCAGGATCAGCCCCATCGAGACGACGGGCCCGATCAGCGCGCTCGCCGCCACGAGGCAGGCGACGGCCGGCGCGATCGCGGCCGATCGCAGGTGCGCCCCCGGCAGCAGGGCGACGCGCGTGCAGCCGAGCGCGAAGCGCAGCCGGGACGCACGTCCCTCGACGGCGGCGAGGTCGGCCTGCATGGCGCGTCCCCACTCGCCGCGGCGAGCCGGCAGCAACCGCACGACCAGGCCGAGATAGCGCCCGGCAAGATCGCGACCTGGCTCCATGGGAATAACTCTACCTATATAGACCTCAGCCTGGCAATCCCGCCACCTGGGTGGCTTCCGACAACCCGGTGCCAGGCTCCGCCACCTGGGGTCAGACCTCGGGTGGCGGCAGCAGGCCGGCATCGATCGCCGCCACGAGGCCCGCCACGAGAGCGCTGCGGGGCGCCAGGGAGGAGACCTCGATGTACTCGTCGGGGGAGTGGTCGAGCGCGCCGACGGGGCCGAGGCCGTCCAGCGTCGGCAGGCCGGCTCCGGCTGTCCAGCAGCCGTCCGAGACGCCGCCCGTCGAGACCTCGGGCACGGCGGAGCCGATGGCTGCGCCGAGCGCGGCCGCACACTCGGCCAGTGCCGCGACGGCGGGCGTGCGCTCGAGCGGCGGCGTCGCCAGGCGATTCTCGCCCGCCGTGAACGCGACGCCGCGGTGCGGATCGCAGCGCAGGAGCTGCCCCTCGGCCCAGTCGAGGTCGGCGTCGTGCCACGCGCGCATGTCGATCGTCGCGCGCGCCTCGCCCGGGATCGAGTTGAGCACGTCGCCGCCGCGCATGCGCGTGACGTGCAGCGTGAGCCCGTCGCGCGCGCGGTCGAGCGCGGCGATGCGCGGGAGCTCGCGGGCCAGCGCCAGCACGGCGTTGCGGCCGTGCTCGGGCTCGGATCCGGCGTGCGCCGAGCGGCCGCGTGCGACGACGTCGAGCCAGCGGCCGCCCTTGCGCGCCGCCACGACCGCGCCCCCGGGACGGCCGCACTCCATGCAGAGGACGGCGTCGAACCCCGCGAGCCGCGCCTGCGTGGCGATCGGCTCGGAGCGCACCTCCTCGTCGGGCACCGACACGAGCTCGAGGCGCGCGAACGGGCGCTCGCCCGAGGCGAGGACGCGCGCGGCGTGTGCCGCCACCGCGATCCCGCCCTTCATGTCGGCCGTCCCGGGCCCGAGCAGGCGATCGCCCTGGCGCTGCAGCGGGCGCAGCGCGGCGGTGCCGAGCGGCAGCACCGTGTCGTGGTGGCAGAGCAGCGCCACGCGCGCGCTGCCGGCGCCCTCGAGAGTCGCGTGCACGTGCAGCCCTGCGGGCGAGGGCACGAGCTCGACCGCCATCCCGTACCCGGTGAGCGTCCGCGCGATGTCGCCGGCGAGCAGGTCGAGCTCGTAGATCGCGCCGCTCGGCGAGTCCTGCGCGACCCAGCGCGCGAGGTCGGCGAGCACGAGCTCGAGATCGGCGGCGACGGCGTCGTGCACGTGCCTCGCGGTGGCGATCGCGTCAGGCACGCGCCGAGGCTACAACCCCTGGATGCGGGTGGGCGGCCAGTAGATCGCGAACGCGCGCCCGATGATCTGCGAGCGGTGGATCACGCCCCAGCAGCGCGAGTCCTCGGAGAACTGCCGGTTGTCGCCCAGCATGAGGTACTGATCCTTGCCGAGGTGGCGCGGCCCGAAATCGCCGGTCGTGCTGCTGCACTGACCCGTCGGGGACGTCGTGTACGACTCGGTCAGGAAGCGGCAGCCGGGCGTGGTCGTCGGCCGCAGCTTGCTGGCAGGAGCCTGGTTCTCGCACACGTAGACCTTGCCGCCCGACGACCCGACCCACTCGTTCGGCAGGCCGATCAGCCGCTTGACGTAGTTCTGGCTCGACGCGTGATCGGTCTGGAAGACGTCGCTGCCGCGCCCGTTGGGGTGGAACACGATGATGTCGCCGCGGCTCGGGTCGATGAAGTGGTAGAGGAAGCGCGCCGCCAGGATGCGATCGCCGACGTGCAGCGTCTGCTCCATCGACTGGCTCGGCACGCGGTACGGCTTCACGATCCAGAGCTGCACCGCGTAGGCGATCGCGATCGCCATCGCGACCGTGATGACCAGGTCGACGACGGGATTCTTGCGAAACTGCGCGAGCGCGCTACGAGGGCGCTCGGGCGCACCCGGCGCCGCTTCGTGGTCGCTCATCGGGGCTCAGAGTAGTTGATGCTCGTCGCGACCGAGCCCGGCAGCCGCCGGTGGGCATGGCGGGCACGACAGATCCGTCGTAGGGTGGTGCCGCGTGTACAGGTGGACGCCAGCCGTGCTCCTGGCCGCGCTCGCCGCGCTCTGCGGTGTCGCGCTCGCCGGGTCGAGCGCTCGGTCCGCCCCGGCGCACCGAGGGCCGCTGCGCGCCTTCACGGCGGGATCGCTCGAGCGGATCCGCCCGGGCGACGGCCTGCGGCCGCTCGCGCCCGCGCGCCTGTGGGCGGCGCGCGGCGAGACCGAGTCGTTCCAGGTCGCCGTCCGCGGCCCGGCGCGCGGCGTGACCGCGGCCGCAGGCGTCCTCACGGGTCCGGGCGGCGCCACGATCCCCGCCAGCGCCGTGCAGCTCTACCGCGAGCAGGCCGTGCTCGTCGAGCACTCCACGCCCTATCCCGGCGGGCCCAACCCGCCGGAGGCGCCGGGCGCGATCCCCGACGCCCTGATCCCGTTCGCCGCTCCCGGTGGCCGCCTGCGCGCGCAGCCCTTCGCGATCGCCGACGGCAGTAACGCGGTGCTCTTCGCCGACGTGACCGTGCCCCGCGACGCCCGCGCGGGGCTCTACCGCGGCAGCATCGTGCTGCGGGCGCCCGGGAAGCGGCCGCTCGCGGTCGGGCTGCAGCTCACCGTCTGGCGCTTCGCGCTCCCCGCCACGCCGACGCTCGGCTCGTCGTTCGGCATCTGGGACGTGCCCCGCAGGCAGGCCTCCGCGCTGCTGCTGCGCAACCGCCTCCAGCCCGGGGCGGTCATGGGGCGCGACGTCGCGGCGCTGCGCCCGCTCGGGCTGACCGCGGCCGGCCTGCCGTTCTGGAGCGGCGCCGACACGAGCAGCTGCTCGTTCGACGCCCCGCCGTCGGCCGCCGAGGTGCGGCGCGCCGTGCGCTCGCTCGGCACCGGGCTGCGGCTCTACGACTACACGGCCGACGAGATCGACGCCTGTCCCGGCGCCGTCGACGGGCTGCGGGCCTGGGGGAGGGCGCTGCACGCCCAGGGCGTGAAGCAGCTCGCCACGGTCACGCCGTCGCCCGCGCTGCTCGACGACGGCACGGGCCGCCCGGCCGTCGACATCTGGGTGCTCGGCCCCGGCATGTCGCAGGCTGCGGCGCCCTACCTGCCGGCCGTGCGCGCCGCCGGCGGTCAGATCTGGTCCTACACCGCGCTCGCGCCGGATCCCGCGGCCCCGATCTGGACGATCGACGAGCCGCTCGTGAACGAGCGCATCCTGCCCGGCTTCCTCGGCCACGCCCTCGGGGCCACGGGCGTCCTCTACTGGCGCATCGACGACTTCGGCGGTGGCGATCCGTGGACCGTCGCGCCGGCGTCGCAGCGCGACGGCGACTGGTATCCCGGCGACGGGCAGCTCGTCTACCCGGGGGATGCGGTCGGCGTCGACGGCGTCGTGCCGTCGCTGCGGCTGAAGGCCCTGCGCGACGGCGAGGAGGACTACGAGCTGCTCGGGCTCGCGCAGCGGGCGCAGCTCGGCGCCCAGGCCGATCGCATCGCCGCGACGGTCGCGCGCGGCTGGGACACGTGGTCGCGCAACCCCGCCGTGCTCGAGCGGGCGCGTCTGCGCATCGGAGCGCTGCTCGACCGCAACGCGCGCCGGAAGGGCTAGAGCGCGCGCAGGCCGGCCGCCGTCACCGTCGCGGCGATGACGACGACGGCGAACGGCGCCCGCAGCCACACCGCCGCGAGCGCGACCAGGAGGCCCGCCGCGCGCGCGTCGAGCGCGAGCGCGCGGCCGTGCCCGAACGTGCTGATGGCGACCAGCGCCGCGAGCAGCGTCACGGAGACGAGCGTGAGCGCGTTCTGGATCCGCGGCGGCACGACGCGCGCGCCGAGGGCCACCGGGCCTGCGGCCTTGCACACGTAGGTGCCGGCGGCCAGCGCGAGGATCGCCCACCAGGTCATGCGGCGTCCCAGGGCAGGAAGCGCACGACGAGCGCGCCGGCCGCGGCGAGCAGAATCGGCACTCCCGGGGCGCTGTAGGGCGTGGCGGCAAGCGCGATCGCGCCGCCGGCGAGCGCCGCGGCGCGCACGTCGCGGCGGCGCAGGAGCGGCGCCAGCAGCGCGAGCATGCTCGCGGGGAACGCGGCGTCCAGCCCGAGCGTCGCCGGGTCGCCGATCGCGCCGCCCGCGAGCGCGCCGATCAGCGTGCCGAGGTTCCAGGACAGGAACAGCGCGCAGCCGCAGGCGTAGAACGCGAGGCGCCCGAGCTCGGGCGTGGGCTGTGCGAGCGAGAGCGCTGTCGACTCGTCGAGCACGACCTGGCTCGCGAGTGCGCGCTTCCAGAGCGGGCCGCGCACGTGGGGAGCGATCGCAAGGCCATAGGGCAGGTGCCGCGCGTTCAGGACGATGCCGCCCACGACGGCGGCGAGCGGCGTCCCGCCGGCCGCGATCGTCGCGATCGCGAGGAACTGCGCGCCGCCCGCGAAGACGAGCAGCGACATCGCCTGCGTCATGGCGAGCGAGAGCCCGCTCGTGCGCGCGAGCACGCCGAACGACAGGCCGATCAGCGCCGATGTGACCGAGAACGTGAGCACGGCGCGCCAGGGAGTCGTCGCCGCCGCCATCCCGCAATGGTGCCGGTAGGTGCGCTGCGATGCGCCGTCCGTGCCCATGGCGCGGTCCGCAACGTCGGGGTCTGACCCCAACGTTGCGCGGCCGGTCCGCAAGATTGGGGTCTGACCCCAATTTTGCGCTATCTCAACGTCTTGTTGAGGTTGAGAGTTCAGGCGATGCCGAGGACGCGCTGGGCGTTCGTGCGGTAGAGCGGCTCGAGGACGTCGGACGGCAGGTGCAGGGCCGAGACGGCCCAGCGGCCCTGGGACGGTGCGGCGTCGTCGCCCGAGTAGGCGAAGTACTCGTCGTCGGACTCGAGGAAGCGGTACCAGCGGCGGTAGAGCGCGGCCGGCGGCGGGAAGGAGTCGGTGCCGAAGAGCACGCGCTCGCGGTGCTTCGCGATCAGGCGCGCCGCCGCGCGGGGCTGGCGGCCGAGCTCGGCCATGCGCTGCGAGACGTCGATGACCATGTGCGGATAGGCCGTCAGCATGCGGTCGACCCAGGCCAGGTTCTCGGGGAAGCAGCCGACGTGCGCGACGATGAACGTCGTCTCGGGATGCGCGGCGACGAGCGCCTCGAGCGAGGCCATGAGGCGGTCGAAGCTCGGGAAGCCGCGGCCGTAGTACGACCAGTCGGGCTTCTCCAGCAGCTCCTCGAGCCGCTCGTTGCTGCCGTCGACCGGCTCGAAGAACGCGACCGGGTCGGCGGTGTGGATCAGCACGGGCAGGCCGAGCTCGCCTGCCGCCGCGAACACGGGCGCGAGCCGCTCGTCGTCGGGCAGCACCATGCGACCGTCCGCGTCGGTGATCCCGAGGCCGAGGTCCTTCCAGATCTTGAGGCCGCGCGCCCCGGCTGCGTGCGAGCGGCGCAGGCTCTCGACGAGCGCGCCGGCGTCGAAGCCCGGCCGACCGATCGCGCGCAGGTCGACGTGGCAGAACGTCAGGAAGCGGCCCGGATGCGCGCGGTCGTAGCGGTCGAGGTTGCGCTCGAGCTCGGCGCCCCAGAGGCCGTCGAGGTTGACGATCGCCTCGATGCCGGCCTCGTCCAGCGTCGCGAGCAGCTCGCCGACGTCGGCGATCGCCCAGGGCCGCTCGGCGCCGGCGACGAGGTCGGCCGGGTCGAGCCCGAGCCAGTCGTCCCAGAGCCCGAGCCAGCGCCCGAGGTGGTTGTGGGCGTCGATGGCGGGGACGAGCGGCAGCGGCACGTCGGTCTGCGGCAGCACGAGCCGCGAGCGCGGCAGCCAGTCCCCGAGCGGCCCGCTGCTCATGCCTTGATGCACGCGGCCAGGTGGCCGCCCGCCGGCGCGAGCTGCGGATCGACGGCGCGGCAGGCGTCGTCGCCGATCGGGCAGCGCGGATGGAAGCGGCACCCCGGCGGGATGTCGACGGGATTCGGGGTCTCGCCCTGCAGGATCTGCGGCGTGCGCCGCTCGTGGGGATCGCGTCGTGGCACGACCGAGATGAGCGCCTGCGTGTAGGGGTGCTGCGGGTTGGCGACGACCTCGCGCGCGGGCCCCTCCTCGACGATGCGGCCGAGGTACATGACCATGATGCGGTCGGCGTACTGGGCGGCCGTGGAGAGGTCGTGCGTGATCATGAGGATGCCGAGGCCGCCGCGCCGCAGCCCGTCGAGCAGGTCGAGGATGCCCGCGCGCACGGACACGTCGAGCATCGAGACGGGCTCGTCGGCGACCAGGAGCTTGGGCTCGAGGACGAGCGCCGCGGCGATCGCGACGCGCTGGCGCTGCCCGCCCGAGAGCTCGTGCGGGTAGCGGTCGAGGAACAGCTCGACGGGGGAGAGGCCGGCGCGCTCGAGGGCGTCGCGCACGCGCTCGGTGCGCTCGGCGCGCGTGCCGATGCGATGGATCACGAGCGGCTCGGCCACGGTGTCGCGCACGCGGTAGCGCGGATCGAGCGACTCGTAGGGATCCTGGAACACGATCTGCGCCGCGCGCCGCAGCGGGCGCAGCGCGCGCTCCGAGAGCGGGGCGATGTCGCGCCCGTCGATCTCCACGGAGCCCGAGCGCGGGATCAGCATGCGCATGACCGCCTGCGCGGTCGTCGTCTTGCCGCAGCCCGACTCGCCGACGAGCGCGACGAGCTCGCCGGCCGACACCGTCAGCGAGATCCCGTCGACGGCGCGCACCATGCGCTCCTCGCGCCGCGCGAGCGTGCCCACGAGGCCGCGCGCCAGCGGGTAGTGCACGACGAGGTCGTGCACGGCGAGCAGCGGCGGGGCGGCGCTCACGCCGCCGGCGCCGCGGCGAGATGGCAGGCGGCGACGTGGTCCTCGCCGACGGAGACGAGCGGCGGCCGCCGCTCGCGGCAGGCATCGAACGCCGAGTCGCAGCGCGGTGCGAACGGGCACGCCACGAGCGGCCGGTCGAGGCGAGGCGGCGCGCCGGGGATGGACGAGACGCCCGCCGAGCCCGTGAGGTCGGGCGTGGCCGCGAAGAGCATGCGCGTGTACGGGTGCCGCGGAGCGTCGTGCAGCGCGATCGTCGGCCCGTGCTCGGCGATGCGCCCGGCGTACATGACGGCGGCGCTCTGGCACGTCTGCGCGACGATCGGCAGGTCGTGCGTGATCAGCACGATCGCGAGCCCGAGGTCGTCGGAGAGCTGCGTCAGGAGCTGGAGGATCTGCGCCTGCACCATCACGTCGAGCGCGGTCGTCGGCTCGTCGGCGAGCAGCACCTGCGGGTCGCAGGCGAGCGCCATGGCGATCGCCGCGCGCTGGCGCATGCCGCCCGAGAACTCGTGCGGGAAGCGGCGTGCGCGCTCGGCGCGGATGCCGACGAGCTCGAGCAGCTCGCCGCAGCGCGCGTGCGCGGCGCGGCCCTCGGCCTTGTGGTGCAGCTCCATGGCCTCGACGATCTGGTGCCCGATGCGCTGCACGGGGTTGAACGCGTTCATCGCGCCCTGGAACACCATCGCGATGTCGCGCCAGCGGTGCGGGCGCACCGTCTCCTCGCCGTCCGCGAGGATGTCCTCGCCGTCCAGCAGGACGCTCCCGGCGATGCTCGCGTTGTGGGGCAGGAGCCCCATGAGCGCGAGGCTGAGCGTGGTCTTGCCACAGCCCGACTCGCCCACGAGGCCCATGCGCTCGCCGCGCGCGAGCGTGAAGCTCGTGCCCTGCACGGCGTGCAGCTCGCGACCGTGGCCGAGGTCGAACCAGACGTGCAGATCCTCGACCGCGAGCACGGGCGCCGCGCTCATTCCCCGTCCTCGCGCATGGGGACGGCGCGCCGGCTGAAGAGCCGCACCGAGAGGTGGCTGACGCGCAGCCGCGGGTTGAGCACGTCCTCGATCGCCGTGCCCATCATCGTCAGGCTGACGACGACGATCGCGACCGCGATGCCCGGCGGGACGATCGCCCACCACGCCCCGACGCTGATCGCGTCGCGCGCGAACGCGTTCTCGATCAGGAGGCCCCAGGAGGTGACGCTCGGATCGCCGAGGCCGAGGAACGCGATCGCGGTCTCGGCGAAGATCGCGTAGGCGACCATGATGACCCCCGTCGCGACGAGCAGCGGCGCGACCTGCGGCAGCACGTGGCGCAGGATCAGGCGCGTGTTCGACGCGCCCACGACGCGCGTGCGGCGGATGTAGCCGCGCTCGCGGATGCTCTTCACCTGCGCGCGCACGACGCGCGCGGTCGTCGTCCAGTAGATCACGCCGATGATCAGGATGATGTTGCGCAGGCTGCGCCCCCAGACCGCCGCGACGACGATCATGAGCGGGAGGTCGGGGATCGCCAGGAAGTAGTCGGTCAGCCGCATCAGCAGCGTGTCGATGCGCCCGCCGAAGTAGCCGGCGAGCACGCCCACGGCGCCGCCGATGACCATCGCGACGAGCGCGGCGGAGAAGCCGACGATGAGCGAGACGCGCGTCCCGTACATCATCAGACTGACCATGTCGAAGCCGCCGTCGTCGAGCCCGAGCCAGTGCGCGGACGACGGCGGCGCGAAGACGTCGCCGACGCGCTCGTGCTCGCCGTAGGGCGCGATCCAGGGCGCGAGCACCGCGATCAGGATGACGATGCCGAGGACGATGCCGCCGAACAGCGCCTGGCGGGCGCCGAGCACGGCGATCACGACGGCGTTGCCGCGCAGGCCGCGTCGCGGCGCAGCGGCGAGGCCCTCGGCCTGGGCGCTCATTCGACGATCCGCGGGTCGAGGCGGACGTAGAGCAGGTCGGCGATCAGGTTCGCGATCACGATCGAGGCCGTGATGATCAGGAACGCGCCCTGCAGCATCGGGTAGTCCTTCTGGAACACGCTCTGGTAGGCGAGCAGGCCGATGCCGGGGTAGCTGAAGACGGCCTCGATCAGGATCGAGCCGGCGGCGATGAACCCGAGCGAGAGGAACACGAGCGTCGTGATCGGCAGCAGCGAGTTGCGCAGCGCGTGGCGCCGCACCACCTGCCAGGTCGTGAGGCCCTTGGCGCGCGCGGTCAGCACGTAGTCCTCGCCGAACGTCTCCAGGAGGGCGGAGCGCGCGATCAGCGTGTACTCGCCGTAGAGCACGAGGCCGAGCGTGAGCGAGGGCAGGACCATGTGGCTGAGGCGGTCGGTGAACTCGGCCCACAGGCTCGGGTGCGTGAACGAGAGGTACGGGTCGCTGATCCCGTGCGTGGGCAGGCCGAGCGGCCCGGCGAGGTAGAGGATCAGCATGATCCCGAGCCATTGCGTCGGCAGCGCGAAGAACGCGAGCCCGCTCCAGACGGACAGCTTCTCGGTCAGTGTGCCGCGGCGCCAGGCCGCGACCACCCCCGTGATGAGGCCGAACACGATCGAGAAGAACGTCCCCAGCAGCAGCATCGGCAGCGTGTTCGCGAGCGGCTGCCAGAGCTGCGGGAGCACGGGCTGGCGGTTCTGGAACGAGCGGCCGAAGTCGCCCTGCGCGAGGTTCTCGAGGTAGATGACGTACTGCCGGCCCTTGGACTTGTCGAGGCCGAGCTCCTGCCGCACCTGGGCCCGCACCTCGTCGGTGCACGAGAGGCAGCGCAGCGCCGTCGTCGCGTCGCCCGGGGCGGCGCGGAAGATCACGAAGTTGAGCGTGATCGCGACGAAGATCGTCACGAACGCGAACGCGATCCGCTTGACGACGTAGTCGAAGCTGCGCATGCGGCCGGCGGCGCGCCGCTAGCTCTTGGCCAGGTTGATCCAGGGGAGCTTGCCGAGCCCGTTGAGGTAGGGCGGGGCGATGCCCGTCCAGCCCTTGCGGAAGCCGTAGATCAGCTCGACCTGCACGAGCTGGATGTACGGCTTGTCGCGGTAGAGGATGTCCTGCATCTTCCAGACGATCGCCTTGCGCTTCGCCTTGTCGAGCGTCGTGCCCTGCTGCTTGTAGAGCGCGTCGTACTGCTTGTTGCAGTAGGCGGTGTCGCTCCAGCCGCCGTACTGGTCGCAGCCGACCACCGAGAGCACGAAGTCGGGATCGGTGTAGCCGACCCAGTCCCACATCATGAGGTCGTAGTCGAGGTACTGGTTCTTGGGCTTCGTGATCTCCGCGAACGCCGTCGTGGAGTCGAACGAGCGCTGCGTCAGCTTGACGCCGATCTTCGCGAACGAGTCGCGCACGATCGCGAACTCGCGGTTGATGCCCGAGACCGAGTCGGGCGTGATGACGTCGTAGGCCATCGGGTGCGAGTCTGCGCCGGGGGTGACGCGGATGCCGTTCGAGCCGCGCTTGTAACCGAGCTTGTCGAGCATCGAGTTGGCGAGCGAGAGGTCGTACTTCTCGGGCGCGAGCTTCGTGTTCATGTACGGCGCCGAGAGCGGCGTGAGCAGCGTTGCGCGCGGCGAGGCGTGCCCGCGGAAGACGACGTCGACGATCTGCTTGCGGTCGAACGCGTGCGAGAGCGCGGCCCGCAGCTTCGGATCGAGCAGCTCGCGATGCTTCTTCTTCTTGGGGTTCGAGTTGAAGCCGAAGTCGCGGATCTCGGTGCCCGCTCCCGTGACGAGCTGGACGGCACCGGACTTGCCGAGCTGGTCGGCGACGGTGAACGGCACCTCGTCGACGTAGTCGATGTCGTTGCTCTTGAGCGCCGCGAGCATCGCGTCGGCGTTCGCGAACCACGTGATGCCGACCGCCTGGACGTGCGGCTTCGTGCCGTAGAAGCCGTCGTTGCGCTCGAGGATCGTCGTGCCCTTCTTGTCGTACTTCGTGACCGAGAAGGAGCCGCCGCCGACGATCGGGAGATGCGCGGCGGGGTCGTAGTTCTTGAGGCCCTTGCCGTTGGCGCCGACGACCGGCTCCCAGACGTGGCGCGGCAGGATGAAGAACTGCTGGAGCTGCGGCAGGACGTTCGCGACGGCCTTGTCGTAGTGGATCACGAGCGTGGTCGGATCCGGCGCCGTCAGCTTCGTCGCGTGCGAGAGGAACGGCGCGAGCGTCGCCGTCGCCGTCTTGCCGTACTTGATGATGAGGTTGCCCGTCCAGGCCCCGTCGTCGGCGGTCAGCGGCTGGCCGTCCGACCACTTGCCGGGCCTGAGGTGGAACGTCCAGGTCAGCCCGTCCTTCGACGTCTCCCAGCTCTTCGCCCAGTCGCCGGTGAACTTGAAGTGCGTGTCGTACTGGACGAGCGTCGGGTAGATGTTCGTGAAGACGATGTACGAGAGCGCCGAGAACGCCACGAACGGGTTCATCGAGTCGAACTGGTTCGTCGTCCCGGCGCGCACGAGGCCCCCGTCCGCCCTTGCCCGCTGCGGCGCGGCCGAGACCGCGGGCGCCGCCACCGCGAAGGCCATGATCCCGAGGACGGTGAGACAGAGCAGCCTGCGAGGGGTCATGCGATCTCCTGCAATGCGGGGGGAGGCGCCGGAGGCGGGTTGCCCCCGGAGCGGGAGAGGATACGCGCCTAAGACGCCCACGGCCACGGGGAAGTCAGGCCCTGCGGCTGCTCGCGGTCGCGGAGGGGAGTCGGGCGATGGGCGTACTTGGGATTGAACCAAGGACCTCCCGCGTGTGAAGCGGGCGCTCTCCCGCTGAGCTATACGCCCGGGAAACGCCCCGGAATGCTAGCGGACGAGCGCCGCGGGCCGGCTCGTCGCAACGGAGTGGGAGGGATTCGAACCCTCGAGACGGGTTAACCCCGCCCACGCGATTTCCAGTCGCGCTCCTTCAGCCGCTCGGACACCACTCCCGGCGGATCCCAGTATCGCACGGAGCCGCATTCCGGTAACCGCTTGGCAGCTTTTCCCGCTGCGAGCGGTTTTTCTCGGCAGCGGTCGCTTGCGCACCGCCGGGTCGGTCCCGTAGCTTCCCCCTTGCACCGAGCGCCAGCCGAAGTAGGTTGAAGCTCCGCAGGGGTACAGAAGCCTTTCGAGGCAACGGTACGCCGGCAGAGTGGACGAACCGGCAGACGTTCGGTGCATTACGTTTTCCGGTCGCGCGGGGCCTCGGGAGGCCTGCGTCGAGACCCCGCGAGAGGGCGTCGGCGCTTTTCCCGCTGCGAGCGGTTTTTCACGTTCCGGCCACCTTGCGCCGCGCCGTCCGTCGCCCTAGATTCCCTTTCGCACCGGGCGCTGAGTCGGAAGCAGACGAAGCTCCGCCGGGGTGTTGGAAGTCCTTCGGGACCACGGCACGCGGGCAGAGCCTCCGAAGACTCCGAATCGCGTTCGGTGCATCTTCGTTTTCCGCCGGTCAGCGGCGGGCGAGCGTGACGGCGGTGCCGTACGCGGCGACCTCGCTCATCACGCCGGCGATCTCGTTGCAGTCGAAGCGCATCGCGACGACGGCGTTCGCGCCCTGCTCGCGGGCGGCCTCGCGCAGTCGGTCGATGGCCTCGTTGCGGCTGTCGAGCAGCAGCTGCGTGTAGCCGCGCGCCTCGCCTCCGAAGACGGTGCGCATGCTCGCGCCGACGTTGGAGAAGACGTTGCGCGCCCGCACGATCAGCCCGCAGACCTCGCCGTGCACCTGCGTGATCTCGTAGCCGGGCACGTCGTTGGTCGTCACGATCAGAATCTCGTCCATGCACGGACAGTACGCGGCTATCGCTTCGCAGCCGCGCCGCTCGCTCTATGCTGGGATGACCCCTGGAGGGGTGGCTGAGTGGTTGAAAGCGGCGGTCTCGAAAACCGTTAACGGCGGATTCGTCGTTCGAGGGTTCCTCGAAAACCGTTAACGGCGGATTCGTCGTTCGAGGGTTCGAATCCCTCCCCCTCCGTTGTTCCAGGCGTTTTGCCTGCAAACGAGTTTCCGAGCCGGAGGGCTTTCTCCGCAACAGAGACCAAGGGAGCACTATGCGGAGTGCGAATGTTGCCGCGCGGGGCCTCCGCCGAGTTGCCGGTGCCTGCCCCGGCGCGCGCCTGCCAGACGAGTCCGATCCTCGCGGGAAGCGCCCGGTCAGTCGGCGCTGAGCGGCGGGCCGAGCAGCGTCATGTCGTGCCGCTCGAAGATCGCGGCGATCGCCGCCCGGTCGGGTGTCCCGCCTCTCGTCGCCGGGCCGAGCTCCTCGAAGAACTTGTGTCCGCCGCCGGGGGCGAAGACCATGATGAGCTCGCCTGGCTCGTCGGTCAGGTTGAGGAACGCGTGGGGCACGTCTGCCGGGAGGTGAGCGAAGCCCCCTTCTTCGCAGATGAAGGTCTCCTCGCCGATCTGGACCTTGTAACGGCCCTTGAGGGCGTGAATCGTCTCCTCCTGCTTGTGGTGGACATGCAGGGGCGGGCCGCCGTTCGGAGCCACCTCGACGATGAAGTAGTCGAAGGCGCCACCCGTGTCCTCGCCGGTGACCTTGAAGATGAGGTCGCGTCCGGGGCCGGACTGGAGCCGGAGGCCCTCGTCCGGGGCGAGAACCTTCTTGTGTTGAAGCGCCGCCACGGGCATCTCCTTCGCTGGTCGCCGGAGCCGGCTCGTTCGGCCGGATCGATATACTTCACACGCGCAAATAAAAGCTAGGAGATTTACTTCACCGTGTCAAGCAATGCGACCGATCCCGAACGCTGGCTCGACGACCTCCCCGAGCCCGACCCCTTCACCCCAGAGGAGTTCCGTGCCTGGCGCGGGCTGATTCGCCTGCGGGAGACGGCGATGCGCGAGATCGACCGCCGGCTCCTACAGGACGGCGACCTGTCGCTGGCCGACTACGGGATCCTGATCACGCTCGTCACCGCCCCTGGGCTCAGGCTGCGCATGAGCGAGCTGAGCACTCGGCAGATGCTCACACCGAGCGGAATCACCCGCGTGGTCACGCGGCTCGAGGAACGAGGCCTCGTTCAGCGCGAGCCAGACCCCGAGGACGGGCGTGCTTCGCTCGCCACGCTGACCAGGCCCGGACTCGAGACGCTGCGACGCGCACAGGTCATCCACCACGCGGCGGTGCGTGAGAGCTTCCTCGGGCGGCTCACCCCGCGCGAGCTCGACCGCCTCGCGCAGCTCTACGAGAAGGCACTGCCCGGCGTCGTCAGCGCTCCCGTCTGGCCTCCGCCCCCGGCGAGCACCGGGCCGGCGGGGCGGATTCGTCGCGTCAGCGGGTGAGCTCGAGCACGCGCGGGACGAGGATGTTGTTCTCCTCGTGGACGTGCCGGTGGGTGTCGGCCTCGAGCGTTTCGAGGCGGTCGAGCATCGCGCGGTAGGAGTTGCAGGCACCGGCCGGCGGCTGGTAGCCGTGCGTGAGCGCGCGGAGGCTGCGCAGGCCGGCTGCGACCGCGTCGTGTTCGTGCAGCATGGCCGCGATCGGCTCGCCGAGCGGCGTGCCGTCTCCGCCGGCCTCGGCAGCGAGGCAGGCGGGGAAGATGACGCTCTCCTCCTTGGCGAGGTGCTCGGCGAGCTCGCCCGCGACGCCGTCGTAGGCCGCTTCGACGTCGTGAAGCTCGGGGTGGGCGTCGCCGTGGGCGCGTGCGACCTTGGCGACGAGCGCGCGGAGCGGCTCGAGCTCCTCGTGGAGGTACGCGTGGTGGGTGTCGACGATGTGGCGCACGAGCGCAGTGAGGGGCTGGGAGGTCCAGTCGACGTCCTCGGCGCCGCTGGTGCGGGGCTCTTCGAGCAGGGCGATGACGTCGCCGGGCTCGAGGCCGAGTGTCCGGCAGGCGCCGGCGAGTGGGGTCTTGCCGCCGCAGCAGTAGTCGATTCCGAGCTTCTCGAAGACGCGTGCGCGGCTCGGGTCGGCGAGGACGAGGTCGGCGACGTGGGTGTCGGCGCTGATCGTGGGCATCGGCTGGGGTCCTTCCCGTGGGGCGGCGTGGCACTCGGCGTCGACGCAGAGGTGCCGGCGGTCGCTGCGCAGGCAGAGGAGGCCGAGATAGGTGGTGCGGTCGTCGGCGAGCACGATCAGGCGGTGGCCGCCATCCACGTCGAGCGCGGCAAGGGCGTCGCCGAGCCGGGTGGACGCGGTCGCCGTGGGTGGCCGCGCCGTCGCGTAGGAGGCGATCGCCTCGTCGTCGGCGGCGTGGACCGGGAGCCCGTCGCGGAGGACGGCGCCGGCGTACGCGTCGCCGTCGAGGATCGGGATGAGGTGGACAGAGCTCGATGCGAAGAGGGCGCGTGCGGCGGCGACGCTCGCGTCGGCCGCAAGCTCCTTGCCGCGCACGGTGATCGCGGTGCTGACGGGGCGGTCGGCGAGACCGGCGACGTCGAGGCGGGTGGTGGTCATCGTGGCGAGGGCTCCTGTGCGCCGCGCGTGGCGCGGTAGACGATCGGGCGCCGGGTGAGGTAACGCCAGGGCACGCTCCAGACGTGTACCAGCCGCGTGAAGGGCCAGAGCGCGTAGAGCGCGAAGCTCGCGAGCACGTGCAGCTGGTAGAGGACCGGCGCGGAGGCGATGCGGCCGGCGGCGGGGTCGAGGGTGAGGATGCCGCGGAAGTACGGCGAGACGGTCGAGCGGTAGTCGTAGCCGTCGGTGAGCAGCTGGTAGCCGCTGGTCGCAAGCACGCCGGTGACGATCGCGACCGTGATCGCGGCGTACGCGGCGAGATCCATCGTGGTCGTCGTCGCGGCGATGCGCGGGAAGCGAAGGCGGCGGACGATCAGGATCGCGAGACCGGCGACGCACAGCAACCCTGCGAGCGAACCGGCAGCGACGGACACGTCGTGGTACGCGCGCTCGGGGACGCCGAGCGCCTCCGTGAGGCTCTTGGGCACGAGGATGCCGACGACGTGGCCGCCGATCGCCATCAGGAGGCCGACGTGGAAGAGGTTCGAGCCCCAGGCGAGCCAGCGTCGTTCCAGGAGCTGGGTGGAGCGGGTCGTCCAGCCGAGCTGATCCGTCCGCCAGCGCCACGCGTGGCCGACCACGAATACCGCGAGGGCGACGTACGGGAGAACGACCCAGATGACGAGGTCCTGGCGGCTCATCGAAATGCGCCCTCGCGCGGCATGACCTCGGCGGGCGCGAACGGCTCGAGGCCGACGAGCTCGCCGGGCGGCCCCTCGGCCGCCAGCCGCTCCGCCGCGGCGCGCTCCTCCCGGGTGAGGCGGGGGAGGGTCGCGCTGACACCGTCGAGGACGTGCCTGTACGGGCTCCCCGTCTCGTGGAGGCGCGCGCGGACGAGCTCGGTCGCGGGTCGCAGCTCGGCGAGGGCGGCGGCGCCCTCCGCCGGGTCGAGCGCCCGCAGCTCGAGCAGGACTGCGAGGTGGTCCGGGAGCTCGCCGCTCGCGAGCTCGACGCCGGCGGCGCGGAGGCGTCGCTTGAGGCCGATCAGCCGGCCGCCGCGCTGGCGGCGGTCGCCGTGGGTGTGCGCCGTCAGGTGCAGGCTGGCGCGCCGGTCGAAGTCGAATGCGTCGACGTAGAGGCCCTGGCGCTCGAGCGCGTCGAGCCCGTCGACGGCAGCGAAGAACTGCACGAGCGCCTCGCGCGCCTCGCGGGGTGCCTCGTCGCATGCCGCGCGCACCACGGGCTCCTCGGCCAGGAGATCGCCGGCCGGGAAGGTCAGGAGGCGAGAGAGGGCGAGGTCGACGCTCATGACCGGCCTTGCTTGCCGGACACGACGATCGGGAGCGTCTGGCCGGGCAGCCGTGGCGCGGCCGGCTCCGGGATGCAGCGGCCGGGCCCGCCGATGCCCTCGAGGCCGCACGCGCCCTGCAGCGCGTGGAGGCTCGCGGCCTCCTCGCGGTGGGCTTTCGGGATCACGAACCGCTCCTCGTGGCGTGCGAGCGCAAGCAGGCGGAACAGCGCCTCGAGCTCGCGCTCGGCCTCGCCGGTGGGGTGGTCGGCGTGCCGGGCGAGCGCGATCGTGCGTGCGCGCATGTGGCGGCGCATCGCGGCGAGGGTGGTGAGGACGCGACGCACGTGGCTCTCGTCGCCCGCGCTCAGGAAGCTCGCGAGGTAGGCGATCGGAATCCGCAGCTCGTCGATCAGGTGGAAGACGTCATCCGGGTCGGCTTCGGCGCCCCGGCCCTCGACGACGCTGGTGACCGGTGAGAGGGGCGGCACGTACCAGACCATCGGCAGCGTGCGGTATTCGGGGTGCAGCGGCAGCGCGACGCGGTGGCGGACGGCGAGCTGGTACACGGGCGAGCGCCGGGCCGCGTCGATCCAGTCCTCGGGAATGCCGTCCGCGCGCGCCTGCTCGGCGACCGCCGGGTCGTGCGGGTCGAGGAAGAGGTCGAGCTGAGCCTCGTAGAGGTCCTTCGGATCGGGCGTCGAGGCGGCCTCCTCGACGCGGTCCGCGTCGTAGAGGACGACGCCGAGGTAGCGGATCTTGCCGACGCAGGTCTCGGAGCAGATCGTCGGCATCCCCGCCTCCATGCGCGGGTAGCAGAGCGTGCACTTCTCGGCCTTGCCGGACTGCCAGTTGAAGTAGACCTTCTTGTAGGGGCAGCCGGAGACGCACATCCGCCAGCCGCGGCACTTCTCCTGGTCGACGAGGACGATGCCGTCCTCCTCGCGCTTGTACATCGCGCCGGACGGGCACGAGGCGACACAGGACGGGTTCAGGCAGTGCTCGCAGATGCGCGGCAGGTAGAGCATGAATGCCTGCTCGAAGTCGAGCTTCACCTGGTCCTCGATGCCGCGCAGGTTCGGGTCGCGGCGGGCGGCAGCGGGACCGCCGGCGAGGTCGTCCTCCCAGTTCGGGCCCCAGGCGATGTCGAGCGGCTTGCCGGTGATCTGCGACTCGGGGCGCGCGGTCGGCTGGTGCTTGGAGTCGCCGGCGCGCGTGAGCGTCTGATAGTCGTACGTCCAGGGCTCGTAGTAGTCGTCGAGCTCGGGCAGGTCGGGGTTCGCGAAGATCCGCGTCAGCTTCGCGAGCCTGCCGCCGGCCCTCAGGCGGAGGCGGCCCTTGCGGTCGAGCTCCCAGCCGCCGCGCCAGTGCTCCTGATCCTCCCAGCGCTTGGGGTAGCCGCCGCCCGGCTTGGTCTCGACGTCGTTGAACCACATGTACTCGGCGCCGGCGCGGTTCGTCCAGACGGTCTTGCAGGTGACCGAGCAGGTGTGGCAGCCGATGCACTTGTCGAGGTTCATGACCATGCCGAGCTGTGCACGGATGCGCATCAGTACTCCACCGGGGTGCGGCGCTTGCGGATCACGGTCAGCTCGTCGCGCTGCGATCCGGTCGGCCCGTAGTAGTTGAAGCCGTAGGAGAGCTGGGCGTAGCCGCCGACGAGGTGCGTCGGCTTGATCGAGATCCGCGTGACGGAGTTGTCGGTGCCGCCGCGGGTCTTCGAGATGTCCGATTTCGGCACGTTCAGGTGCCGGTCCTGGGAGTGGTACATCAGCGCGACGCCCGCCGGAATGCGGTGCGAGACGACCGCCCGGCAGGCGATCACGCCGTGGTGGTTGTAGACGTCGACCCAGTCGTTGTCGGCGACCTCGATCCGGTCGGCGTCGAGGTCCGAGATCCACACCGTGGGCCCGCCGCGGAACAGCGTGAGCATGTGGAGGTTGTCCTGGTACTCGGAGTGGATCGACCACTTCGAGTGCGGCGAGAGCCAGCGCACGACGACCTCGGCGACGCCCGGCTCGTCGAGCGTCAGCTTGCCGGTGTAGCGGGTCGAGTTGACCGGCGGCCGGTAGACGGCGAGGCCCTCGCCGAGGTCGACGACCCAGGCGTGGTCGACGTAGAGCTGCTGGCGTCCGGTCAGCGTGCGCCACGGCACGAGCCGCTCGACGTTGATCGTGAACGGGCTGTAGCGCCGCTCGCGCGATTCGATCCCCGACCACTCCGGCGACGTCATCACCTTGCGCGGCTGGATCCTCGCTTCGCCGAACGTGATCTGCTCGTCGGCGCGTTCCTCCACCAGGTCGGCGAGCTTGACGCCGCTTCGGCGTTCCATCGCCTTGAATCCCTCGACGGCGAGCCTGCCGTTCGTCGTTCCGGAGAGCGCGAAGATCGCCTCCGCCCAGTCGACGTCGCGCTCGAGCGCGGGTCGCCCGTCGCCGGGCCCGCCCCGCACGACACCATTGCGGGCCGCGAGGTCCTTGACCGCCGCGGCCGGCTTGACGCTCCAGCCCTTGACGCCGATCCCGGCCGTCTCGACGAGCGGGCCGAGCGACGCCCACTTCGCAGCGACGGCGCCGTAGTCGCGCTCGACCACCACGAGCTTCGGCATCGTCCGTCCCGGGACCGGGTCGCACTCGCCGGCCTTCCAGTCGCGCACCTCGCCGAGCGGCTGGGCGAGCTCGTCGGGCTGGTCGTGCTGGAGCGGCGCGGCGACGAGATCGCGCCGCACCCCGAGATGGGTCGTCGCGAGCTCGGTGAACCGCTCCGTGATCAGGCGGAACGCGTCGAAGTCGGTCCTCGCCTCCCACGGCGGCGGCACCGCCTCGCCGAAGGTGTGCACGAACGGGTGCAGGTCGGTCGAGGAGATGTCGTTCTTCTCGTACCAGGTCGCCGCCGGCAGCACGATGTCGGAGTACAGACACGACCCGTTCATGCGGAAGTCGAGCGTCGTGAAGAGGTCGAGCTTGCCGACCGGCGCCTCGTCGACCCACTCGACCTCGCGCGGGCGGACGTCCTCCGGCGACTCGCTGTTGCGCACCGCCGCGTCCGGGACCCCCAGCAGGTGGCGCAGGAAGTACTCCTGACCCTTCGCGGACGAGCCGATGATGTTCGCCCGCCACTGCGTCAGGATGCGCGGGAAGTTCGCCGGGTCGTCGGGCGCCTCGGTCGCGAACCGCAGCCGGCCCTCCTTCAGCTCCGTGACGACGTGCTCCGCCGGCTCCTTCCCCGCCAGGGCGGCCTCGTCGCAGAGGTCGAGCGGGTTGCGGTCGAACGTCGGGTAGGACGGCATCCAGCCGGAGCGCGCGGCGAGCGCGATGCAGTCGGCGACGCTCCGTCCGCCGAGCCTGCCCTCGCCGCCGACCCACGACACCTCGTCGCTGCCGAAGCGCTCGTAGCGCCACTGGTCGGTCGCGAGGTACCAGAACGGCGTGGTCGCCTGCTGGCGCGGCGGGCGCGACCAGTCGAGCGCGAACGCGACCTGCCCGAAGCCGGTCAGGGGGCGCACCTTCTCCTGCCCCACGTAGTGCGCCCAGCCGCCGCCGTTCACGCCCTGGCAGCCGCACAGCAGCACCAGGTTGAGCATCGCCCGGTAGACCTGGTCGGAGTGGTACCAGTGGTTGGTGCCGGCCCCCATGACGATCATCGAGCGACCGTTCGTCTGCTCGGCGTTGCGCGCGAACTCGCGGGCGATCCGTGTCACGAGCTCCGGGTCGACGCCGGTGATCGCGGCCTGCCAGGCCGGTGTTCCCGGGCTCGACGCGTCGTCGTAGTCGCTGGGCCAGTCGCCGGGCAAGCCGTCACGGGCGACGCCGAGATGCGCGCAGAGCAGGTCGAACACGGTCGTGACGAGGCGCCCGCCGACCGTGCGCGCCGGGACGCCGCGGACAATCGTGGCGCCGCTCGCGGCGGCGGTGGTGTCGAAGCGCGGCAGCGTGACCTCGACCGCCTCCGACCCCTCGCGGGCGTGCAGCGAAAGCACCGGATCGATCACGCCCAGATCGAGGTTCCAGCGGCCCTCGCCCGCATCGCCCCAGCGGTCGGCGATCGTCCCGTTCGGGAACGCCACCTCGCCGGTGCGATCGTCGAGCACCGCGGTCCGCCACTCCGGGTTCGCGTCGTCGTCGCCGAGATCCGACGCGCGCAGGAACCGGCCGGCGGTGACGGTGCCGTCGTCGTGCCGGTCGAGGCAGACCAGGAACGGCAGATCGGTGAAGCGCCGGACGTAGTCGTCGAAGTACGGCGTCCTCTGCTCGACGTGGAACTCCTTCAGGATCACATGCCCCATCGCGAATGCGAGCGCGGCGTCCGTGCCAGGCTCGGCGGGCAGCCAGTCGTCGGCGAACTTCGTGTGGCCCGCGTAGTCGGGCGAGACGACGACGACCTTCTGGCCGCGGTAGCGCGCCTCGGTCAGGAAGTGCGCATCGGGCGTGCGGGTCTGGGGGATGTTCGAGCCCCACAGGATCGCGTAGCCGGCGTTCCACCAGTCGGCCGACTCGGGGACGTCGGTCTGGTCGCCCCAGATCTGGGGCGACGCCGGGGGCAGGTCGGCGTACCAGTCGTAGAAGCTCAGGCAGATCCCGCCGATCAGGCTCAGGAACCGCGTGCCGGCGGCGTACGACACGGCCGACATCGCCGGGATCGGCGAGAAGCCCGCGACGCGGTCGGGTCCGTAGCGGCGGATCGTGTGCACGTGCGCCGCGGCGATCAGCTCCGCGACCTCGTCCCAGCTCGACCGCACGAACCCGCCCTTGCCGCGACGCGACTTGTACGCCGCGGCCTTGTCGGGATCCTCGACGATCGCCGCCCACGCCTCGACGGGATCGCCCGTACGCGCGAGCTCTTCGCGGTACAGCTTGAGCAGGACGCCACGGACGTACGGGTAGCGGACGCGGATGGGCGAGTAGACGTACCAGGAGAACGATGCGCCCCGGGGGCAGCCACGCGGCTCGTACTCCGGCATGTCCGGCCCGTTCGACGGGTAGTCGGTCGCCTGCGTCTCCCACGCGACGATGCCGTCCTTGACGTGCACGAGCCACGAGCAGGACCCCGTGCAGTTGACCCCGTGCGTCGAGCGGACGATCCGATCGGCCTGCCAGCGCTCGCGATAGATCCGTTCCCAGGAGCGATCGTCGCGACGCAACTCCGACCAGGCCTCGGTCGAGGGGGCGCGCCGCAGATGCCGCGGCTCGAGCCCGGTCGTCATCGTGCGACCACGCCCTGCTGCGCCCCCGCGCCCGCGGCCGCCTCCTCGCGCTGGATCTGCAGCGTGACGAGCAGGCCGACGGCGGCGAATGCGACGAGGCCGAGGAACCCGATGGCGTAGCTGCCGAACGCGTCCTTGACGACGCCCATGAGCAGCGGCGGGAAGAAGCCGCCAAGGCCGCCGACCGCGCCGACGATCCCCGTCGCCGCGCCGGTCGCGTTCGGGAACTCGTGCGGCACGATCTTGAACACCGCGCCGTTGCCGAGGCCGAGGAAGACTCCCATGGTCAGGCACGCGGCGGTCACCTCGGCCATGTCGGGGCTGCGCGCGATGGCCGCCAGCACCGCCGCGTCCGCCGCGACGCCGGCGAACGAGACCATGAGCACCGAGCCGCCGCCGAAGCGATCGGCGAGCCAGCCGCCGATCGGGCGTGCCGCGACGGCGAGCGCCGCGAAGCCGGCTGCGCGCTGACCGGCATCGACCGTCGAGAGGTCGAACCAGTCGGTCAGCAGCTTCGGCAGGAAGACCGTCATGGCGACGAAGCCGCCGAACGTGACGAAGTAGAGGAGCGACAGACGGTGGAGCCGCCAGCCGCTGCGAAGCACCTCCGCGTAGCGCGCAGGTGGCGCCGTGCGCTCGGCGTCGCGAGCGAGCGCCCATGTCAGCAGACCGACGCCGACGAGCAGCGCGGCCATTCCCCAGCCGACGTACTCGCGCCCCCAGGACCTGGTCACGCGAGGCACGAAGAACGCGGCCAGCGCCGTGCCCCCCGTGCCGATGCCGTAGATGCCGACCGCGAAGCCGAGTCGCGGCCCGCGCCACCAGCCGGCCACGAACGGCACGCCGATCGCGAACGCCGCGCCGGCGCCGCCGAGCAGGAACGCGACCACCGTCAGCGACCAGAACGAGTTCGCATAGCCGATCGCGACCGCCGGCAGGGCCGACACGAGCATCGTGATCGTGAACATCAGCCGTCCGCCGAAGCGGTCCGCCAGCACCCCGAGCGGCAGGCGCAGCAGCGAGCCGCACAGCACCGGTACCGCCAGGATCACGGCCGTGCGCGTGTTCGAGAGGCCGAGCTGATCCTGCAGCTTGCGCGCGATCGGGGACACCAGGCCCCACGACGTGAAGCAGACCAGAAACGCGGTCGTGGCGAGCACGAGATTCCTCGTCGCGCCCGCCGGTACCTTGCCCGGTACGGTGCTCATGCCGCGAATATAATCGAGTCGGACGCTCAACGTTTAGCGTCAAAACACCTAATGCGATTACGGTTTTCCCGCACCGCCGACTATGGCCTCCGCGCCGCGCTGGAGATCGCGCGCGCCGAGGACGGCGTGCTCGTGCCCCGCCTTGCGATCGCCCATGCGACGGGTGCTCCGGCCTCCGTGCTTGCGCAGGCGCTCGCGCCCCTCGTGCGCGCCGGCCTGCTGGTGGCAAAGGCCGGGCCCCGCGGCGGCTACCGCCTCGCGCGGCCGGCCGGCCAGCTCTCGATCTACGACGTGGTGGTCGCGATCGACGGCGCGGAGCACGAAGAGCGCTGCGTCCTGCGCGAGAGCGTCTGCTCCTGGACCGGCGCCTGCCCCTTCCACGGCTTCCTGGTTGCGGCCCAGGAGCGCTTCCTCGACAGCCTGCGCGCCACCAGCCTCGCCGACGTCATCCGCAACGGCGCGCCGCCACCTGCCGCCGGTCATCCAGGAGCGACCGCATGAAGCGCGACCCGGCACTCATCCCGCTCTCGCACGACCACCACCACGCCCTCTCCCGCGCCCGGAAGCTGCGCCGCGCCGCGACCGCCGACGCGCCCACCGCACTCGTCGAGGCGCAGGCGTTCCTCGCGTTCTTCGACGCCGAGACCGCCCGGCACTTCGAGCAGGAAGAGCGCTTCGTCTTCCCTCTCCTCGGCTCTGCCCACCCGTTCGTCCGGCGCGCACTCGGCGATCACGCGACGATCCAGGCGCTCGTCGCCAACCTCCGGGCGGCCGTTGCGTCGGGCGCTGTCGACTCCGAAGACCTCGTCCTGCTCGCCGGTGCTCTCGAGGGACACATCCGGTTCGAGGAGCGGGAGCTCTTCGAGGAGGTCCAGCGCCACGCCGATGCCTCCGCCATGGCGAGCGTCGCTCGCCACCTGGAGCCGCCCGCCGAGCCGCGCGGGACCCCTCGAGGCCGCTGACGGCGAGTCCGTCCCGACGAACCCAGACGCGCGCGAGCGCTTCCGGCAGCCATCCCGACGTGCGTCCCAGCCGGCCTGTTTCGCTGCCATCTGCAGGGATTACGGCGCACGTGGGTTGCCGCGATCCCCCTCTTGCCGTCCCTCTCAGGCGAGGGTTACGGTGATCGAGTGAAGCCCCGGTTCCCGAGAGCTCGCGATGCGAGCCGCGTCCGCGCCTGGTCCGGGGGCGCCGGCGCACGGGGCGGAGCGCCGGCGGACGCGTCTCTGCTCGGTTTGCTCGTTGCGGGCAGCCTGCTTGCCGCGATCTTGGCGATGAGCCCGCTCGCGAACCGTGCAGATCGGTTCGGCGAGTGGGTCCACGACAGCCAGCACGTCATCATCGTCATCGCCTCTGCCGTGCTCGGTGCGAGCCTGCGGGACCTCACTCGCGCAGGGCCGCTTGGTCGCTGGCGCCTGGTCGCGCTTGGTCTCGTCGGCGTGGTGGCGGGCGTCAGCCTGGCGCATCCCTGGGTGCACGAGGTTGGCGGTGGACTTCATTTCGCGCAGCACGGACTCGTCGTCACGGCTGCAGCGCTCGCGGGAGTCGTCGTGCGGGAACTCCTGCTCGTCCGTGGCGGCGGCATCCGCGCTTCGGGGATCCCCATGCCCGGCGCGCTCCGGGAGGCGTGGCGCGCAGTTTCCCGGTCGTGGCTTCCGGTCGCGGCGGTGATGGCGATCGCGCTCTACGTCAGGCTCGCTTCGCTCGGGTTCCAGAGCGTGACGGACGACGAGGGCTACAGCTTCGCGCTCGCTCAGCGGAGCTTCACCGGCATGCTCGCCCTCTTCCGCTGGGAAGGCAACGGCACGATCTATTCGGTGGTGCTGTGGCCGATCGTGCGCGTGTCGGAATCGGCCGACGCGCTTCGTCTTCCCGCGCTGCTCGCGGGCGTGGCGGCGGTTGGCGCGACCTACTGGGCCGGTCGCGAATTGGCGAACCGGCGGGTCGCTCTCCTGGGCGCGTTCCTACTGGCCGTGAGCCCGATGGCTCTGCGCTATGCGCAGTTCGCCCGCCCGTTCAGCTTCGTACTGCTCTGCAGCGCGCTGTCCGTCGCGTTGCTCGCGCGGCACCTGCGCACAGGAGGGCTCGGTTCGCTCGCCGGCTACGCCGTCGTCCTGGCACTCGCTGCATACTCGAACAGCCTCGCGCCGGTGTTGCTCGTTCCGGTGCACGCGCTGCTCGTCGCGCCGGCCGGGCTCGCTGCGCTGCGGCGCCTCGCCTTCGCGGTCGCAGGCGCAACCGCGCTGGCTTCGCCCGTGATCGCTCTTGCGGTGGTCGAGACGGGGCGGCGCAACCCGCTCTACTGGCTCGCGCGTCCGAGCTTCGGCCAGGTCGCGCGTGTCGTCCAGGAGTTCATGATCGGGCGAGCGCCGAGCGAGCTGGGCCTGGTGCGCGCGGCTTCCGTGGCAGGCGTCGTCGCCGCGGCCGCTCTCATCGCGGCCGCCGGTGTGGGGCCGGGCCGGAAGCAGTTCTGGAGGCTCTTCGCCTGGACGTTCGTCCCGTCCGCCGTGGCGCTGGCGATCTCGCTCGTTCGTCCGGTGTTCTTCGGGGCGTATCTCATCGTCCTGCTGCCGGGTCTCTGCCTCCTTCTCGCCGCCGGCGCGCAGCGCCTTCCCGCGCGCCTGTCCGCGGGACTCGTCACCGTTCTCGCCGTTGCGTGGCTCGTGCCTGTCGCAGCGATGGGCCGGCCGCCGCTGGTGAACGACTACCGGGCGGCCGCTTCCTGGATAGCGTCCGTGCGGTCTCCGGGCGACCCGCTGATCGTCGACCCGATCACGAAGTTCCCCGCATACGGCTACTACGATCGAGCGTTGCGAGCCCCGAACGGCTACGTCGTCGTGAAGGAGTGGCGGGAGCAGCCGATGCCTCCGGGCGTGACCGGCTTCATCGATCGGGGCGGCTACGGCGACGCCCCGGCGGGCCCGCCGAGCGCCCAGTTCGTGCGCCGCCTGGCGCAGCGCACGGGTCGAATCGTCTTCGTCATCGACGGGCCGTCCCGCCAGGGCGACGTCGAGGAAGGCGCGGCGGCCCGCTGGATGCGGGGCCACTGCAGCGTCACGCGAGGATCGTTCGGTGGCATCGTGGTCCTCGCCGCACGAGGCTGTGCTCGCGCGTCCCTGCCCGCTGCCGGCCAGTAGGTCGCGAACGCGGCCCGAGCCCGCTTGATCGTTTCTTGATCATCGGGCCGGGTGTTGCTTGATGTGCGGGTCGTAGCGTCGGGGGTAACGATAGGAGGCACCCTCGATGATGAACGGATATGGAACAGGCGGCGGTGGCGGCGGGTGGATCCTGATGCTCGTCGTCTTGGTGGCGCTGATCGGGCTGGTCGTGTTCGCGATCGTCCGGCTGGCCGGTGGCGGCCGTCATGCGACCGGCGAGGACCATGCGGTACAGGCTGACCCGACGGCTCGGGATCTGCTCGACCGGCGCCTCGCGCGCGGCGAGATCGATCCGGAGACGCACAGCGCGATCGCCGAACGTCTCGCGCACGGCGCGGGGCGGTGAGGGCGGTGCGCGGCAGGCTTCCCTACGTGGTGCTGCTGGTCGGCGCGCTCGTGGCGCTGATCGGCTCGGCAGCGTGGGCGGCGACCCGTGACGGTGGCCGCTCGTGGCGAGCGTCGGGTATGGCGGGCACGGCGACGTGCACGCCGCCGCGTCTCGCCGGCCCGGTCGTCGCTGTGCGGCTGATGGGAATGAGACACGGGCGCATGATGGGTGGCTCGATGATGGGCGGCGGCGGAATGATGGGCGGCGGCGGCATGATGCGGCTGCTCGTCGACCGCACGCAGTGTCCCGGCGGGCCGCGTGTCGCTGGTGGCGCAGAATCTGGGCGGCGACGTGCACGAGCTGGTCGTGCTCCCGCTGGCCGCCGGCCATGCGGCCGGCGCGCGCGCGATCGGCGGGAATGACCGCGTGAGCGAGGCCGGCACCGTCGGCGAGGCGTCGCGGTCGTGCGGCGCCGGCGCCGGGAACGGCATCGACCCCGGCGCGACAGGCTGGGTCACACTCGACCTGAAGCCCGGGCGGTACGAGCTCGTCTGCAACTTGCCCGGCCACTACCGGGCCGGCATGTACGCCGAGCTCGACGTCGAATAGACGAGAAAGGAGGCACCACCGATGATGGACGGCTACGGCGCAGGTGGCGCCGGCTGGATCGTGATGTCGCTCATCTGGGTGGTGCTGCTGGGCACGATCGTGGTCGTGCTCGTGCGGATCTTCCCCGGCCGCGACGATCGCCCGGCTGCGACTCCGCCGCCGGTTGCACCACCCGAGCGGCCGCTCGAGATCCTCGACCGGCGCCTGGCGAGCGGTGAGATCGACCTCGAGACGTACGACCGGCTGCGCGAGCGCCTGGTCGAGGCGGCACGCAGTCGATGACCGGCGGGCGGCGGGCATTGGTGGTCGACGACGAGGAGCCGCTTGCGCGCCTCGTCGCCGGCTATCTCACCCGCGACGGGTTCTCGGTCGACGTCGTCGCCGATGGCGAGGCGGCGGTCGAGGCGGCACGGCGGCAGCGGCCGGATCTGATCGTGCTCGACCTGATGCTCCCCGGCATCGACGGAGTCGAGGCCTGCCGGCGGATCCGCACCTTCTCCGACGCGTACATCGTGATGCTGACCGCGCGCGTCGAGGAGATCGACGTGCTGGTAGGCCTCTCCGTCGGAGCCGACGACTACATCACGAAGCCGTTCTCGCCGCGCGAGCTCATTGCGCGCATTCACGCGATGCAGCGCCGGCCGCGCGCGGCGAGAGAGGGCGGCGCTCCGCTGCTCGTGATCGGCGCGCTCGAGATCGACCGCGACGCGCACGAGCTGCGGCTCGACGGCGCGCTGATCGACGCGACGCCGCTCGAGCTGGCGCTGCTGGCGGCGCTTGCCGACCAGCCGAACGTCGCCTTCACCCGTCGGCAGCTGCTCGACCGCGTCTGGGGCGAGACGTGGGTCGGTGACGAGCACGTCGTCGACGTGCACGTTGCGAACCTGCGCCGCAAACTCGGCGCCGCCGCGCCGCGCTACATCCGCACCGTGCGCGGCGTCGGCTACCGGTTCGGCGCCGGCTGAGATGCGCCGTACGCGAACCCTCGCGGCGCGACTCGTCATCGGCCAGGCGCTCGTGATCCTTGCGGGTGCGGCTTCGCTCGGGTTCGTCGCGATCGCGATCGCACCCGGGATCTTCCACCGCCACGTCCGCGATGCGCTCGGCAGCGTCCCCGCCGGCGAGCTCGCGCACATCGACCATGCCTTCCAGGACACGCTCCTGATCGCCCTCGGCGTCGCGATCGCCGTCGCCGCCCTCACTGCGCTTGCCATCAGCCTGTTGCTGGCAGCGCGCATCGCCGCGCCGATTCGCAGCCTCGCCGCGGCGGCCGAGCGGGTCGCCGACGGCGAGCGTGGCGTCCGCCTGTCCCTCGCCGGTGCCGACGAGCTGCGCACCGTCTCGGCTGTCGTTCAACGCGATGGCGGCGACGCTCGAGCGCGGCGAGACGCAGCGACGCGAATTCGTCAGCGACATCGCACACGAGCTGCGGACGCCGGTGGCGACGATCGACGGCTACCTCGAGGGCCTCGCCGACGGCGTCGTGGAACCCGAGCCGGCGACCTGGCAGATGCTGCGGGATCAGACCGCGCGGATGCGGCGCCTGGTCGACGACCTCGCCACCCTCGCGCGCGCGGACGAGGGCCGGATCGACCTCCGGATCGAGCGCCTCGACCTCGCAGACGTGCTCCGGCGCGCCGCCGACGCCGCGCGCGCCGTCTACGACGACAAGCACGTGCGCCTGGCGGTCGACAGCGAGTCGGCCGCACTCGACGCGGACCCGGACCGGCTCGCCGAGATCCTCGCGAACCTGCTCGCGAACGCGCTGCGCCACACGCCGGCCGGCGGCGCCGTGACGATCACCGGCGCCAGCACGCCGGACCACGTGCGGCTCGTGGTGGAGGACACCGGCGAGGGCATCCCGGCCGACGAGCTCGATCGCGTCTTCGAGCGCCTGCATCGCGTCGACCCCTCCCGCAGCCGCGCCACCGGCGGCAGCGGACTCGGACTCGCCATCAGCCGCGCGCTCGTCCATGCGCACGGCGGCGCGATCCGCGCCGACAGCCGTGGCGCGGGCCACGGCACCCGGATCGAGATCGACCTGCCCGCGATCCGCTGAGGCATCCACGACGAGCTGCGAATCCACCCGCGGCAACGCGCGCGCCCGCGTGCTCACCGAGCCTTCGCGGAAGCGCTCGCAATCGCGCCCATCGTGGTGCTGGCAGACTCCACGGCTATGACGCAGCCATCCTCTCCGCATGGCGTCGACGCCACGGAACCGGGAGTGGGCACGGTTGCCTCGGGCGCGCTCGGCACGATCGCGGCGTTTCTCCCGCACGTCCTCCACCACGTTGGGCTGATCGCCGGGGCGGCCTTCGTCTCGGGCCTCGCCGGCGGGGTGGTGTTCGCGGCCGTCGGGGTCGTCGCGATGGCGCCGATCGCGCTGCGCCTGCGCCGCCGCACCGGCTCCTGGCAAGCGCCGCTTGTCGCCGTGGCGGCGTTTGGCGTGATGTTCGCGCTGATGACTGTCATCACGCACAGCATGTAGCGACCCCCCGGTGCGTCTCGGCCAGGGCATCTCATCGCCAGTCTGTCCGCCACTCCCGCCGAGGACGGCTGGGAATGGACACCACCCAGGGGGCGTGCCGGATTTCGGACGTGGGTCGTCGCCGACCGTCAGTAGCTGAAGACGGTCGCCGTGCCCTCCCCGATCCACTGCCAGAGGGGCGTTGCGCCGGCCAGCCGGGCGTTGCCGACGAGTCGTGCTTCGTCGAGCTTCTTCGAGTTGAAGCAGATCGGGCAGACAAGTAGCTCGCCGCCGCCCTCCGCGAACTGCGCGAAGAGGCGTGCGAGCGGCGGGCAGCCGTCGCAGGCGACCGCGTCTGCGACGTCCGTCAACGCGAGCCGGACAGCCTCCTTGGAGAGGAACATCGCGACCTGCCGGCCCTGCTCGAGTGCGCCGCCGGCGACGAGGAAGGCGACGGTCACGCGCTCGGCGTCCTCCAATCCGGTCGAGAGATTGATCACGGCCTTGTCTGCCATCGCGTCCTCGGCTTTCTGTTGTGTCAGGCGGGTGGCCTGAACGCTTTGACTGTCGTTCCGTGGGCTCCGAAGCTGCGTGCCTTCTCGCGCGTGTCGGCGAACGAAGAGCGCGCGTAGGTGTCGATCAGGTTGCCGGTCTCGATGCGCTCGAAGCCGTGATGCGCGAGCCGGTCGGCGTACTCTGCTTCCAGCAGAGCGCCGGCGATTCAACCGGTCCAGAGGTCGATGTTGCGCCGGCCTTCCTCGCTCACCGGACGCTGGATGGTGACGTCCGCGAGCTGCATGCGGCCGCCCGGGCGCAGCACGCGATAGAGCTCGGCGAAGACGGCGTCCTTGTCGGGGATGAGGTCGATCACGCCGTTGGAGATGACGACGTCGATCGACGAGCTCTCGAACGGGAGCGACTCGGCCTCGCCCTGCACGAAACGCACGTTGTCCGCGCCGAGCTCACCAGCCGCGCGCCGGGCGCGCTCGAGCATGCCGGGCGTCATGTCGATACCGGTCACCGAGCCCTCGGCGCCGACCATCTGGGCCGCGACGAGGCTGTCGGTGCCGGCGCCCGATCCCAGGTCGAGCACGTGCTCGCCGGGGGCGAGGTGGCCGAGCGAGAACGGGTTCGCCACGCCGGCGAACGACTCGCACGCCGTCTCGGGTACGCGCGCGAGCAGATCTGCGGGGTAGGCGAGATCCTGCGCCCACGCGCGTCCGGTCGGGAAGATGAACGCGCGCTCGGGCTCACGGGAGACGGCCGTGTAGGTCTTGGCGATCTCCGCCTTCAGCTGGTCGACGTCGAGTCCAACCACCTTCGACTGCATGTCCGTCTCCTCGGTTTCCTCGCGGCGCGATGGAACGACGCGCCATGCATCAGGCCGGGCTGGGCGAGTATCGCACTTGCCTTTCAAGAACTCAAGCGATAACTTGAACTCATGGGGGAGGTCTCGGATGGCTGACCGGGTTGCCAAGGATTCGCTCTTCGCAGCGTTCGCCTCGGTGGCGAAGGCTCTCGGCAACGGCCGCCGCGCGGAGATCGTGGACGTGCTGGCGCAGGGAGAGAGGCCGGTCGATGAGCTGGCCGCGGAGATCGGGCAGAGCGTCGCGAACACCTCGCAGCATCTGCAGGTGCTCGCGCATGCCGGGCTCGTGCAGAGCCGCCGTGACGGCACGCGTGTCTTCTACCGGCCGGCCGGCGAGAGCGTCGTGGATCTGTGGTCGGCGGTGAGGGACGTGGCCGCCGAGCATGTCGCGCGCGTCGAGGTGCTGGCCGAGGCCTATCTCGGCGACCGCTCCGAGGTCGAGAGCGTGAGCATGGAGGAGCTGGCCGCGCGGCTGACCGAAGGCAGTGTCGTCGTGCTCGATGTGCGACCCCGTGCCGAATACCGCGCCGGGCACCTGCGCGACGCCGTCTCGGCGCCGATCGACGAGCTGCCCGACCTGCTGGACGATTTGCCTGGCGGGGCGGAGGTCGTGGCCTACTGCCGCGGGCCGTATTGCGTGTACGCCGACGACGCCGTGCGGCTCTTGCGCGCTCGCGGCCGCGCCGCAAGCCGCCTCGACGTCGGATTCCCCGAGTGGCAGCGCGCCGGGCTTCCGGTCGCGCTCGCCGGCTGACCAGGAGGACACCGATGCTGCTCCGCCTCTTCCACCACGACGCCACGGCCTGCGCGAGCTACCTGTTCGGCTGCACGACGCATGACATGCTGGCCGTGGTCGACCCGCACGCCGATCTCGTCGACGCCTACATCGAGGCGGCCGAGCGCGCCGGCTCGCCGATCGTGGCCGTGTTCGAGACGCACGTGCAGGCCGATCACGTCTCCGGTCTCCCCGGACTCGTGGCACGCACCGGCGCGACCGCCTATCTCCCCGCCGGCGCGGGCGTCGTGTTCGCGCACGAACCGCTCGGCGGTGGGCAGCGGGTCGAGCTCGGAAACACGATCGTGACGGCAATTGCCACACCCGGCCACGCCCCGGCCCACCATGCCTACGCGGTCGCCGACCGGCGCCGCGGCACGGACGAGCCGTGGCTGGTGTTCACCGGCGACTCGCTGCTGATCGGCGACGTCGGCCGGCCCGACCTGCACGTCGCCGGCGACGCCCTCGGCCAGGCGAGGCTCATGCACGCCTCGTTGCAGCGGCTGCTCGAACTGCGCGACCACGTGGTCGTGCTGCCAAGCCACTACGCAGGGTCGGTCTGTGGTCGCGGCCTCTCGGGCAACCCCGTCAGCTCGATCGGCTTCGAGCGCGTCCACAACACGATGCTCGGCTACGACGACCCGGAAGCGTTCGCCACCGCGCTGGTCGCCGACACCCCACCGCGGCCGGTTGAGCAGGAGCGGATCGTCGCAGCCAACCGGCGCGGCGAGGCGCTCGCCTCGGCGTGACCGCCGTCCGGCTGGGGCTGCGCGAGAACGCCCCGCAGTTCGCGCTGCTGGTCGGCCTGAACGCGCTCGTCGGCGCAATGGTCGGGCTCGAGCGGAGCGTCCTCCCGCTGATCGGCCAGCGCGACTTCGGCCTCACCTCCAAGGCGGCCATCCTGGCCTTCGTACTCGCCTTCGGCGTTGCGAAGGCCTGCACCAACCTCGCCGCCGGAAGCCTCGCCGAGCGCCTCGGCAGGAAGCGCCTGCTCGTGATCGGCTGGCTCGTCGCGCTGCCCGTGCCGGTCATGATCGGGCTTGCGCCATCCTGGAGCTTCGTGGTCGCCGCCAACGTGCTGCTCGGCATCAACCAGGGCCTGGCCTGGTCCATGACCGTGGTGATGAAGATCGACCTCGCCGGCCCTGCCCGGCGCGGCCTGGCGCTCGGTCTCAACGAGGCCGCCGGCTATCTCGGCGTGGCCGCCTCGGCGTTCATCACGGGCGCGCTCGCGGCGAGCTACGCGCCCCGCACGGTCGTCTGGGTCGGAGCCGCGATCATCGCGGGCATCGGGCTGGTGGCCGCGCTGGTGTTCGTGCGTGACACCGGCGCGCACGTCGCGCTCGAGCAGCAGGCTCACGCGCACCGCGCACACGAGGCGCCGCACACTCTGCGCAGTGCCTTCGGGCACGCCACGCTGCGCGACCCGGTGTTGCGGGCCTGCAGCCAGGCGGGGCTCGTCAACAACCTCAACGACGCGCTGGCCTGGGGCCTCGCCCCGCTCTACCTCGCGGCGCATGGCGCGAGCGTCCGTCAGATCGCGATCGTCGCCGCGGCCTACCCGGTCGTCTGGGGCGCCGGCCAGCTCCTCACCGGCTGGGCCTCCGACCATCTCGGCCGCAAGCCGCTGATCGCCGCCGGCATGCTGGTCCAGGCGGCCGCACTCGTTCTGCTCGTCGCCGGCTCGGGCGCGTTCGCGCCCTCGTTCGTCGCGGCGATCGGACTCGGCGCCGGCACCGCGATGGTCTACCCGACGCTGATCGCGGCGGTCTCCGACTCCACGCAGCCTCGCGACCGAGCCCGCATCGTCGGCGTCTACCGCTTCTGGCGTGACGCCGGATTCGCGATCGGCGCCCTGATCGCCGGCATCGGCGCCGACCTCACGTCGCCCGCCGCCGCGATCATCATCGTCGCGGCCCTCACCGCCTCGAGCGGCCTCGTCGTCGCCGCCACCCGCTGGCAGACGAGTCCACCGCAGCCTGTTGCGGCCGGCGCCGCCGCCGACGCGTGAGCACGCACGCCGGGCCCGGGCCCGACCTGCCGTTGGCGCCGCCTCCGACGCTGTCGCCGGGATGACGACCGTGCGCACGTCACCGCTCGGTGCAGCAGGCGTCTTCGCGCGCGGAGAGCGGCGCGCAGCAGGCGTCCTCCTCGCCGCGCCAGCCGGCGAGGCCTTCGCGCAGGGCGACCGCGGCGACCGCGAGGCCTGCGATGGGATCGGCCCACCACCAGCCGAGGAGTGCATTCGCTCCGAGGCCCGCCAGGAGCGCGACCGAGAGGTAGGCGCAGAGCATCGTCTGCTTGCTCTCGCTCTCGGCGGCGCGCGATCCGAGCTCGCGTGCGACGCGCGTCTTTGCGTGGGCGAGGAGCGGCATCGTGACAGCGGTGAAGGCGGCGAGCGCGATGCCGGGCCGGCTCGCGGAGGGTTCGGCGGCGGTGATCAGCGTTCGCCCGGCTTCGACGACGACATACGCGGTGAGGACGAAGAAGCTGGTCGCGATGAGCCTGCGAGCCCGCTGCTCGGATGCGGCGGCCAGCGCGCGCTGGCCGCTGAAGAGCCACGCCAGCACGAGGCCTGCGCCGGCTTCGATCAGGCTGTCGGCGCCGAAGGCGATGAGCGCGATGGAGCCGGCCGCGATGCCGGCAGCGAGCGCGATGGCGAATTCGATCAGGTGCCACGCGATCGCTCCCCACGCGATCAGGCGGCCACGCCTGAGCCAGCGCTCGCGCTCCGGCGACCTCGCGACGACGAGCAGCGGCGGGTGCACGCTCACTGCGCGCTCTCCGCGTAGGCGCCGAGCGTGTGCGCCAGAAGATCCGAGCCGCGAGCGGTGAGCGAGTAGTAGACGATCTTGCCGTCTCGCCGGGCGGTCGCGAGCCCGGCCTGCCGCAGCACACGTACGTGGTGGGAGACGAGGTTCTGTGAGCGGCCGCTGATCCACGCGAGATCGCACACGCACAGCTCGTCGCCGAGCGCGAGGGCGTGCGCGAGCGCGAGCCGCGTTGGATCCGAGAGCGCCTTCGCAGCGAGAGCGGCCGGCTCGTGGCGTTCGTGCGCACCGAACAGCGCGGCCCGCACGGCCTCGGCGCGGGGAAGATCGATGCACAGCAGATCGCAACCGTCGAGGCTCATATCGACACGTTAACGGAGATTGATACGTACGACATCGGACGTGCCCCGTATTCGTGCAACTCGAATCCGGTTTCCTTGCCGGCGGTCTTGGCGAGGCAGGCGCCACAGGTACCTGGCCATCGTCAGTCTCCTCCGGCGGCTCGGCCGCTGACGCGGCCGGGCCGGAGGGGCCGCACGTGGTCGCGTACGCGCTCGAGCGCCTGCGGGAGCGTCGCGAGCCGGCGCGGGTCGAGGTGCTGGACGAAATGCTCCTGGATGCCGCGGCGGTGGACGATCCGTGCGGCCTTCAGCGTCTCGAGGCCTTTGGGCGTGATGTGGACGAGCACCACGCGCCGGTTGTCGGCCGGGCGCTCGCGCCGCACGAGGCCCGCCTCCTCCATCCGGTCGACGACGCGGGTGAGTCCGCTCTTGCTGAGCAGGATGCGGCTCGCGAGCTCGTTCATCCGCAGCCCGCCCTCCGCCTCCTCGAGGTGGACGAGCGCGTCGTACCAGCCGAGCGTGATTCCGCGTTCGGCCTGCAGTTCGGCATCGAGGATGTCGATCAGCGCGTAGGCCGTCTCGAGGAACACGCGCCAGGCGGCGAGCTCGTCGGAAGTCGGGCTTGACAGGTTCCGGTCGTTCTGCAATTGTCCGCCTTGCAACAGTCGACTAAGAGACTGATGCAGAGTGTACCAAGCTTCGGGAGAGGAGACACCAGTGGTTCGGATGTTCGTTCGGCACAGGGTCGCGGACTACGGGGCGTGGAGAGCTGCGTACGACAGCCTCGACCCGCAGCGGCAGGAGATGGGCGCATCCGGTCACGACGTCTTCCAGACGCTCGGTGATCAGAACGACGTGACGGCCTGGCACGACTTCGCGAGCGAGCAGGCGGCGAAGTCGTTCGCGTCCTCGCCGCAGCTGCGCGACGCGATGCAGCGCGCCGGCGTCCAGGGCGCTCCCGACATCTGGTTCACGAGCGCGAGCTAGGAGATCTCATGCCTGATGTGACGGTCAAGCGGATCGACGACATGGAGTCGATCTGGGGCGGGAGCTTCGTGCGTGCGCGCGCCTCCCTCGGCGCGAGCTCGTTCGGGATGAACATCCGCAACTTCCCGCCGAACTACGACGAGTACTGGGAGCACAACCACGTGGACCCGCCCGCCGCCGACGGCGAGGAGGAGGTCTACTCGGCCCTTCAGGGCCAGGCGACGCTGCACGTGGACGGTCAGGAGTACGTGCTCTCGCCCGGCGTCTTCGCCCGTGTCGGCGCCGCCGAGAAGCGCAAGATCACCACTGGGCCGGAGGGCGTTCAGCTCCTCTGCATCGGCGGCGTTCCGGGACGCGCGTACGCGCCCCTGCCGATCGTGGAGCTGGGCGGGCCGGAGAGCCTCTAGCTCGCTCGGCGAGACCGCATCGCGCCTCGAGGGGCCTACCGGCGTCCGGGTAGGCCCCCGGGGCTGCGACCTCAGGTCGCGCCTCGGTCTCGGTTCACCTTCAACTTGAATCGCGCGAGGTGTCCGTGCGTGGTCGCACCGCCCCGCGTGATCAGGCGGGGCGCTCGAGGTACGACTCCGAGAGGTCGACGAACACCTGGAACGGAGGCTCCTCGCCGGCGCCGAAGAGGTCGCGGGAACCGAAGCGCACGGCGTAGACCGCCTCGGGAGCCCGCTCCTCGCCGCGCGCGACCGCGTCGGGGAGCGAGTCGTCGCCGTGCACGCGCGCGACCACGCCGACGACCCCGCGCACGTAGCGCGGGCAGCGCGTGTGCCCCGCCGGCCGCATGCGACGCACGCGCACGCGATCGCCCGGCCCGAAGCGCGGTGCGCTCGCGGCGGCCAGTGGATGTCCGCTGCGCGCCGCCTCCAGGCAACGCCCGGCGAGCTCCGGGTCGCGCCGCTCGGGCGGCGCGTGCATGCCGGCGCGCGCCATCGCGGCCTGCAGGTCGGCCGGGGTCAGCGTCCCGGCGCGCTGCAAGCGCTGGACGAGGCCGTACAGCCAGCGCTCGTAGTACGACGCCGCCAGGTAGTCGCGCGGCGGCATCGACTCGATCGCCTCGCGGAAGTGTCCGCGCGTGATCCCGGCGGCGCCGGCCACCTCGGTCAACGCGAACAGGCGTCGCTCCCAGGCCGCGTGGAAGACCTCGCCGTCGCGCACGACCGGCCCGAATCCCTGCATCCCGCCCATGTCGTGGGCGCCGTCCACGCGCCGATCCTAGCGGCACCTGAAGCCGGCATTCCAGGAGCGAGGAAGAGTGAGGCGGCGGCGTGCTATCCGCAGACGCGCACGGCGCGGGTCTTCGTCTTCAGCGTCGCGGACGTGAGCGTCGCGTAGGGCTCGCCGTTGAGGTCGCGGCTGATCTTCGTGAGCGGCGAGGCGCGGTGCGCGTCGAGGTAGATCAGATTCGCCTTCGCGGCCCGGCGCGTCGCCTTGCGGTAGGCGCGGATCGCCTTCTTGCAGGTGCGGCGCTGGTGCAGCGAGATGCGGGCGATCCCCTTCTCCCAGGCCGCCTGCTCGGCGCGCAGGGTGCGCCGCTCGGCGCGCACGAAGCAGCGCCCGACGCGGTGGTCGTCGTGGCCGAAGCGCTTCTGGCAGACGTTGCCGATGTGCGTGACGTCGCGCTGCACGCGCGCGCTGAAGTGCGCCCACCACAGCGCGAAGCTGGGCGGCTTCGCCTCCGATGCCACGGGCAGGGCGAGCAGGAGGGCGACCACGGCGACTGCGGCGCGCCTCTTCACGGGCCGAGGCGCTGCGTCCCGAAGGCCGCGTCGTCGAAGACCACGTCGTAGGTGCGGCCCGTCTGGACCTCGCCGATCTGGAACTCCGTGATCGGATTGCTCGCGAGGTTCGTCAGCGCGGAGGAGAGGTCTGCGACCTTCGTCCCGTCGAGCCAGACCTCGCTGACGCCGGCGGCGCCGTTCGTGAGGAAGTGGAGCTCGAGCGAGTGCCACCCCGGGCCGGCCACGAGCGCGCTCGTGGTGGTGGTCGCGGCGATGTCGTTGCGCAGCCCGAGCTGGCCGGTCGCCGTCACGAACGCGTAGCCGAGCGACACGCTGCCCGCGGAGCGCATGCGCAGCAGGTTGACCTGGCTCGCCGCGCTCTTGACGTTGAACCAGACCCGGGCGTAGCCGTCGCGCGTGGCCGTCACGGTCTTCTTCGCGTACGTGGCCCCGTTGACCGTGTTGCCCTCCGCCGCCGAGCTGCCGCTGTGGACGGTCGCCGCCTGGACGACGAGGCCGGCCGACGACGTCCAGCCGGTGAGCCCGGCCTCGAAGCCGTTCGTGAACGGAATCACGGTTCCGGGGGTCGTCGCCGAGGCGGGCGAGGAGTCGCCCGACGCGTTGCCCGCCGCGTCGCGTGCGCGCACCGTGTACTGGTAGGTCGTGGTCGGGGTCGCCGTCGTGTCGGAGTAGGCCGTCTGCGCTGCCCCGGCCGTGCCGATGACGACGCCGTCGCGGGAGATGTCGTAGCCGGCGAGGCCGCCGGCGTCGCTCGACGCGGCCCAGGTCACGCCCACGGAGCCCGGCCCGAGCGCCGTGGCGACGACCGAGGCGGGAACCGTCGGCGCGGTGGCGTCGACCGTCCACGTGCGGACGTCGGGGGTCGTGTCGGTGCCGGAGGCCGCGGTGGCGGCGACCGTGAACGTGTGGCTGCCGTCGGCCAGGCCGGTGTAGGTGACCGGGCTCGTGCACGCCGCCGGCGCGCTGCCGTCGAGCGAGCAGGCGAACGTCGACGGGTCGATCGTCGAGTGGAAGGAGAACGTCGCCGAGCCCGAGCTCGACGGGGTCGCCGGCGCGCTGTCGATCACGGTGTCGGGGATCGTCTGGGCGAACGAGTAGGTCTGCACGTCGAACGTCCGGCCGAGCTCGTCGGTCGGCGCCACCGTGACGGTCGTGCCGGAGACGGTCACCTTGATGAAGTGGAAGACCTGCGTGGCGGACGTGGGCACCGGCGCGCCGCCGCACGTCGTCCCCTTCAGCTTCGTCGGCGACCAGCCGAGGCCGTACGCGTCGAACGCGTGGCAGGGTCCGATCGGCTCGAGCGTCGCGCCGCCACCGCCCGTGACGTAGGTGAACGGATACCCGGGCGCGCTCGCGAGGTTGCGCTCGTAGACGTGCGAGTGGCCGTTGAAGGCGATGTTGACGCCGTACTGCGCGAGCAGGCCCTCGAGCGAGCTCGGGCCCTGCAGGAACGTGTCCGAGCCCTGGCTCTTGTCATCCGAGTAGAACGGGTAGTGCGAGAACGCGAACTTGAGGCCCGAGGGGTGCGACTGCAGGTCGGCGAGCAGCCACGCGTACTCGGGCGTGCCGGGGGCGAAGTGGGCCGCGTAGTCGTTCGCGTACACGCTCGCGGTGCCGTTGTTCGTGTCGCCCCACGCCGAGGTCAGCACGTAGAAGCGCGCGGGCCCGGCGTTGAACGCGTACCACGCGCTCGCGTAGTTCGTCGACGTGGTGCCGTTGACGCAGCAGTAGACGTCGTTCGCGTAGCGCCCCCCGGAGCTCGCGACCGCCACGTCCTGCGGCCAGTTCTTGAGGTCGGCGTGGGCCGTGCCGCTCAGCCCGTGGTTGCCGGAGGCGGTGAAGAGCGGCACCGACGCACCGGGGACGGGCCAGAAGTTCGCGCCGAAGATCGCGCCCATCGCGGCTCCGACCTGCTTGAGGTCGCCGTAGTTGGTCTGGCTGCCCGACGGGTAGCCGTTGTCGCCGGTCGTGACCGCAAAGCGGACGCCGCTCGTGGCGAGCGTGCCGAGCAGGTTCTGCTGGTCGGGGTTGTTGCCGTTCGCGTCGACGAGCCCCCAGTCGCCGAAGACCGCGAACGAGAACGGCTGCGACGAGCCCGCCGGCGCCTGCGTCGTGAACACGGGCGAGGCGCCGCTCCCGAGCAGGTCGGTCGTGCCGAGCAGCGCGCGGTAGCAGTAGCTGCCGGCGCTCGGGAGGGAGAGCGAGGCCTTCCACTGGTACTCGTTCACGGTTCCGACCGTGACGGTGGAGCGGACGGCGCTCTGCGTGGAGGTGAGCGTGCACGAGCCGCCGCTGGACGGCCCGTAGGACACCGACGCGGCGGTCCCGCTCTGGTCCGTCGCGAAGTTCACGATCACGTGCAGTCCGACCAGGTCGGTCAGATAGGGCGCGCGGGTGAGATGCGTGTCGTAGGTTGCGGCGCCCGCGGGGCTCGTGAGGCCGCCGAGGACGAGGACGGCCAGTGTCACGAGCACTGTGGGCTTTCGCATGACCGCCATGATTCAACGCCGGCGGTGGTGCGGCAATGCATCGTCCGGTCCATTCGCGCGGGTCTGGCCGATATCCGATGTAGTACGCCTACATCTCGCGCGCGACGGGCCGGAATCGTGTGGCAATTAGAGACCGGTTCCGGCATACTCGCTCGCCCTTGAGGCCGTCGATCCTCCTCCGTTCGACCGCTTGCGCCGCCGCGCTTGCGCTGCTCGCTGCGATCGCGGCCGGCCCGGCCGCCGCGGCCGGCAACAACGGGCGCATCGCGGTCGTGTCGGCGGCCTCCGGCAACGACGACATCGTCAGCATCGCCGCGGACGGCTCGGGACCCACGGCGCTGACGAGCGATGCCCACGCGGACGAGGATCCGGCGTACTCGCCCGACGGCACGCGCATCGCATTCGTGCGGCAGACCGACGGCGGCGAGTACACGCTCTGGACGATGCACGCCGACGGCAGCGGCGCAATCGCGCTCACGCCCCCGGGCGTCTCGGCGCGGCACCCGAGCTGGTCGCCCGACGGCGCGCGGATCGTCTTCGACCGGGCCGGCGCGACGAGCGGGCGCGATCTCTGGGTCGTCGACGCGGCCGGCACCGGCCTGCACTCGATCGTGACGCATGCCGGCTCCGACGCCGAGCCGGCCTGGTCGCCCGACGGCACGCGCATCGCCTTCACGACCGACCGCTACGGGGGCAGCGACATCGTCACCGTGAACCCTGACGGCGGGGGCTTGCGGCGGCTCACGCGCGACGCCGCGAACGACCGCCAGGCCGCGTGGTCGTCGGACGGATCTGCGATCGCGTTCGTCTCGAACCGCACGGGGGCCGATGCGATCTGGACGATGACGGCGACGGGCCGCGGCCAGGCCCAGCTCGTCCCCGCGAGCGCCGGCGATCACGCCCCCGCGTTCTCCCCGGACGGCGCGCGGATCGCGTTCCGCCGCGGCCCCGACGTCTGGATCGCGAACGCCGACGGCAAGCTGGCGGCGCGCGTCGCGTTCGCGCCGACGAGTGATTCCGTGCCCTCCTGGCAGGCCGAGCCGGCGCCCGACATCGCCGTCGGTCAGAGCGTCCAGCCGACCGCGACGACCGTCGGCGGCGCGGTCACGTTCACGATCTCGGTCGGCAACCGGGGTTCGGCTCCGGCTGCGCACGTGGTCGTGAGCGACACCCTGCCGACGCTCTCGACGCTGATCTCGGCGACGGCGCAGGCGGGCTCCTGCACGGCGGCCGGCGTCGTCCGCTGCGATCTCGGCGGGCTCGCCGTCGCCCAGACGGTCACGATCGCGATCACCGTCACGGTGCGCTCGCGCGGCGCGCTCGTCAACAGCGCGAGCGCCGCGACCGAGCCGGCCGACTTCCGGTCGGTCAACGACCGCGCCGACGGGACGGTCACGGTCGCGCCCGCCGCGGACGGCTGCACGATCCTCGGCACCGATGGACCGGACGTGCTCACCGGCACGAAGGCCGCCGACGTGATCTGCGGGCTCGGCGGCAACGACGTGATCACGGGCGGGAACGGGCGCGACCGGCTGCTCGGCGGGGCGGGCGACGATCGCATCGACGGCGGCTCCGGCGACGACGTGATCGCCGGTGGCGACGGCAACGACCACATCTGGGGCCGCAACGGCAGCGACGTCATCGACGGCGGCAACGGCAACGACGTCATCGACGCCGGCTCCGGCGCGGATCGCGTCAGAGCCGGAGCGGGCAACGATGCGGTGCGCTCGGGCCAGGGCAACGACGCCGTCGACGGAGGCCCCGGGGCGGACGTGATCGACGCCGGCTCCGGGAACGACGTCGTGCGCGGCGGCGCGGGCGCCGACCGCATCGCGGGCGGCTCGGGCGACGACGTGATCGCGGGCGGAGCCGGTGCCGATCGCATCGCGGGCGGCCACGGGCGCGACCGCCTGCGCGGCGGCGCCGGGCCCGACGTGCTGCTCGGCGGCGCGGGCGCCGACCGCATCCGCGGTGACGGCGGCAACGACCAGATCGCAGGCGGCGAGTCGGCCGACGTCCTCGCCGGCGATGCCGGCGACGACACGATCTCGGGCGACGGCGGTGGCGACCGGATCAGCGGCGGCGCGGGCGCCGACCGGATCGAGGCCGCCGACCACCTGCGCGACCACGTCGACGGCGGGCCCGGGCAGGACACGGCGCGCGCCGATCCGGTGGACGTGCTGGTCGGCATCGAGGCGCGCCGGTCATGAGCGCGCGGCGCGGGCCGGTCGCTGCCGTCGCCGTCGCCGGTCTCGTGGCGCTCGTCTGCGCCGCCGTCGCCCAGTCGCATCCGGCCCGCCCCGCGGCGGCGGTGCGCCCGCCGATCCGCGCCGTGCTCTTCCTCACGGCCCCCGTGCGGCCGGGCGCGCTCGTAGGCCGCCCGCGTCCGCGGGCGCTGCGCGACGATCCGGCCGCCATCAAGCGGCACCTCGCGGCGCTCGCGTGGGCCCGCGCCGACGCCGCGATCGTCCCGTGGAGGCTGCCCGGCTCGGCGGCCGACCGCAAGCTCACGGCCGTGCTCACGGCGATCGTCGCGACGCGCGCGCACGTCCGCGCGGCGGCGCTCGTCGATCAGCCGCAGGGCAGCGAGGCGGCAGAGGCCGAGGCGCTCGCGAGCGCGCAGGCGGCCTCACCGGGCTACCTGCGCATCGGCGCGCGCCCCGCGCTCTTCGTCGCACCGGCCGACCGCACGCTGCGGACGTGCGCGCGCGCGGCGCGCTGGCGGGCAGCGGCGGCGCGCTTCTGGCTCGCCCAGGCGACGTTCCCGGGCTACCTCCGCTGCCGCAGCGCGGCCGACGCGTGGTTCCGCGACGCCCCGGATGCGCGGAACGCGCGCGTCGCGGGCACGTTCCTGATCCGGCCGGGCTACTGGCCGCCCGGCGCGGCGGCCCCGGCGCTGACGCGCTCGCCGGAGTCCTGGCAGCGCTCGATCGCGCGCATGAACGCCTCGGGCGCGCCGCTCCAGATCGTCGACTCGCTCAACGACTGGCAGCGGGGGACTGCGATCGAGCCGAGCGCCGCGTGGCCGTCCGCGAGCGCGTTCGGCAGCTACCTCGACGCGCTCCACTCTCAGCCCCCCGGGGCCGCGCCGCGTGCGGTCGCCCCGACCGTCGACACCCTCGCGGTCTCGGGCGTGACCGCGCACGAGGCGTCGATCTCGGCCACCGTCGCGGCCGGCAGCGCGAACGCCGCGTGGTGGGTCGAGTTCGGCACGACCACGGCCTACGGGCAGACCACCGCCCCCGTCGCCCTGGCGCCGGGCAGCCCGCGCCGCTCCGCGAGCGCCGGCCTCACGGCCCTCTCGGCGGCCACGGTCTACCACGCCCGCGTCGTCGTCGCCTCCGCGGTCGGCACGGCCGCGAGCCCCGACGCCGCCTTCGCGACGCTCGCGGACCTGCGCTCCGTGCGCGTCGCGGCGGCCGGCGACATCGCCTGCGATCCGACGTCGAGCGCGTTCAACGGCGGCGCCGGGACCGCGACCGAGTGCCATCAGCGGGGCGTCTCGGACGCGATCCTCGCCGGCGGCTACGACGCGGTCCTGCCGCTCGGCGACGTGCAGTACGACAGTGGCACCGCGGCCGAATTCGCGGCCTCCTACGACCCGAGCTGGGGCCGGCTCAAGGCGATCTCCCACCCCGCGGTCGGCAATCACGAGTACGGCAGCCCGGGCGCGGCGCCCTACTTCCAGTACTTCGGCGCGGCTGCCGGCGATCCCGCGCACGGCTGGTACTCCTACGACCTCGGCTCCTGGCACATCGTCGTGATCAACTCGAACTGCGTCCAGATCGGCGGCTGCGCGCGCGGCTCGCCGCAGGAGACCTGGCTGCTCGCCGACCTCGCCGCCCACCCGGTGCGCTGCACGCTCGCGTACTGGCACCACCCGCGCTACTCCTCGGGCCAGAACGGCGACGCCGACTCGATGAGCACGATCTGGGACGACCTCGCCGGCGCCGGCGCCGACGTCGTGCTGAGCGGCCACGACCACGACTACGAGCGCTTCGCCCCGCAGGACGGCGACGGGCGCCGGGACGACGCCACCGGCATGCGCGAGTTCGTGGTCGGCACCGGCGGCAAGAACCACATGACGTTCAAGGCGATCGAGGCGAACAGCGAGGTGCACGACACGAGCAGCTTCGGCTTCCTCGAGCTCACGCTCGGCGACGGCGCCTACTCCTGGCGCTTCGTCTCGGACCCGCCCGGCGGCCTCGCCGACAGCGGTAGCGGCGCCTGCCACTGACGCCGCCCTCAGGGCCGGGGCGAGGCCTCCTTCGTGAACGGCCCGGGATGCGAGCGCCGCCGCCGCCGCACGATCGTCGTCAGTGCGACCAGGGCCAAACACCCGGCGCCGAGGCCGACGATTCCGTACGACACTCCGAGCGGCGCCGTGCTCGCGCCCGACGCCTCGGAGTCGAAGTTCGCGACGTCGGGGGCGCGCGCACCGCGCACGTCGGCGATGATCTCGAGCGCCGTCGAGCCGAAGGCGCGGCTGGGCTCGACGAACGTGTTCTCGCTGAACTCGTTCCAGCTGATCAGGCCGATCGCGTCGGGCGAGGCGGACGCCGCCGCGTCGAGCTCGCGCCGCAGCGTCTCGCCGCCCGCGCGCCCGACGACGCTCGTGCCGCCGACGTGGCGCGCGTCGAAGCCGGGCGCCGCGGGCGCGATCCAGAGGCCGCCGCGGGCATGGACGGTCGCCGCGAGGCCGCGCAGCTTGCGCCCGTAGTTGGGGTAGCGCCGCGGGTTCACGGACGACCAGTAGTACGCGTCGCCGTCGACGAGGGGCGCGACGCGCCGGTAGTCGGCCTCGTTCTTGGCGGATGCCAGCACGAGCACGCGGCCGCGCACGTTCTGCGTCGCGCGGCGGATCTGCGCATTCGTGTAGCGCCAGGTGCCGGCCCAGATCAGGAGCGGCCGATCGAAGATCTTGAACGCACGGTCGCTCGCGAACGTGGCTGTGAAGCGCTCGAGATCGTGCTTGACCGTCGCGATGGGCAGCGGGCGGCGGTGGAAGTCGAGGCCCTCGTACACGATCCCGAGGTGGAAGCGCTCCTCGTCGGCCACCTGGATCAGTCGCGCGAGGCGGTCGTCGAGCGCCGGGGTCGACTTCCAGCTCACGAGGAAGCCGTCGATGCCCGCAGCCTTGGCCCAGCGCACGTGCTGGCGCATCACCTGCGTGTCGTCGCTCGAGTAGCTGCCGAGCAGCGGGAGATCGCGCTTGGCGCGGCTCCACGACGACGGCGTGAACCAGATGTAGTAGTAGGCGAGCAGCGGCACCGGGCTTGCGGCGGCGCGATCGGATGCCTCGGCCTCCGGCGACGGCAGCGCGAGGCCGGTGAGCGCGAGCAGGAGCGCGCAGGCGAGCAGCGCGCGTCTCATGACGGCTCCGCGGGCTCGGGCTGCGCGCGCCGGCGCGGCGCGAGGCGCGCGCCGGCGCGGCGGGCGAGGTAGGGGCGGCCCACGAGCACGAGCCCGACGGCGAGCAGCAGCAGCCCACCGCCGACGGCGAGCAGATCGAGAACCGTGACGACCGGCACGACCGTGACCTGCGAGCGCGAGAGCACGAGCGGCTGGGCGAGCCGGTAGATGCCGTCGTCGAGCTTGACCGAATACGTCCCCCGCGGGAGCGCGGCGACGACCGCCTTGCCGTGGTCCAGCCGCAGCTCGCGCACCGATCCGTTCGGGAGCACGAGCCGTGCGCGCGTCCCGACCGGCGATCCGAAGAGCGCGTCCTCGCCGCGCACCGTGAGCGTGAAGAACGCGAGCGTGAAGCGCACCGCGCGCTGCCGCTCGGGCGAGAACGTCTGCTGCCCGGCGCTGACGACGTCGGATCCGAGCACCGTGATGCGCTGCACGGCGTAGGTCACGTCCTTGAGCACGGGCCGCCCGCCGATCAGGCTGACGCGCCGCGAGAACAGCCAGTGCGGCTGGCCGAGACGGTCGTGCAGCGCACGCACCTCGCCGGAGGTCGAGCGCAGCACGACGCGCTCGATGCGGTCGCTCGCGATGGGGGAGCCCGCGCGGTCGACGAAGCGCCAGCGGACCTGGCGGAAGACGTCGAGCGCCGCCACCGCGTCGGTGCCGACCGTGAACCAGCGCGCGAAGCGGACCTTCGTGCGCGCGTCGATCTGGCGCTGGCCGATGCCGATGCGCGGGAGCACGTCGGCGCTCGTCTCGCCGGCCGCCCGGGGGATGCTCACGCGCCCCGCCGTGTCCGTCACGTAGCGCCGCCCCTCGAACGTCAGCGCGAGTCCGGAGACGGCCGGCACCGTGCGCACGCTCACGACCGCAGCGCGGTCGGCCGCGGCCGCCGCCCCGGCGAGGGTCGCGAGCGCCGCCAGGAGGAGCGCGACCGCTGCGGCGAGCCTCCTCATGGGGCGGCCCGGAGCCGGCGGCCGAGACCGCGGCGCGTGAACGCGAAGGCGGCGGCGATCAACGCGCCCGCGAGCGCGACGGCGCCGCCGTAGACCCAGAAGACCGCACGCGTGTGCACCGTGGGCACGCGCTCGGGCGTGCGGCTCGTCGAGATCAGCTCCGCTGCGCGCGGGGGGGACGAGAAGTCGAACGCGGACGCGATGCTGTGGGCGCGGGCGTCGCGCTCGGCCAGCGGCGCGAGGCGCCAGTTGTCCTCGATGAAGCGCAGGATCGACGTGAAGTCGAGTGTCGCATGGTCGACCTTCCCGCGCCGGGCGTAGGGGCTGACGAGCAGTGCGGGCACGCGGAAGCCGTAGCCGTAGCGGTCGACGGCGGGCGGCGGCACGTGGTCGTACCAGCCGCCCCAGCTGTCGTAGGTCAGCACGAACGCCGTGCTGCTCCACTGGGGGCTGCGCATGAGCTCGTTGACGATCGTGCGCACCAGCGTCTGGCCGGCGATCAGCTTGCCCGGCGGGTGCTCGCTGAGGCCGCCGGGCGCGATGTAGGAGACGGCCGGCAGGTGCCCGGACTGGGCATCGCGGTAGAACTGCTGGAGGTCGACGATGTGCGACGCGAGCCGCCGCGAGCGCACGTAGCGCGGCATCGCGAGCAGCGGCACCTGGAGCAGCTGCGAGGCGCGGTCGCCGGCACCGGGGTTGTCGATCGTGTTCGTCGGGTCGTAGTCCTTGACGTAGTAGCGCCACGGGAGGCCCGCCGCCTCGAGCCGGTCGAAGATCGTCGCGGTGTCGGGATAGCCGCCGCTCGGCAGGTGATCGGCGGCGGGATTGCCGGGCGTCGCGCTGATCGCGAACATGTGGTTCCAGGCGCTGCCCCCGCGCGCCGACGAGAAGAAGCGGTCGAAGAGGACGTAGCGGTCGGCCAGGTTCCAGGCCAGCGGGACGTCGCGGTCGTCGTAGTAGCCGGTCGGATTCGGCAGGCCGCCGAGGCCTCGCCCGACGCGATAGGCGGCGACGAAGCCGTCCATCCTCCCGCCGCGGTACTGGCGGGCGAAGAGCTCCGGATCGCTGCCCAGTCCGAGCACGGCGTGGCCGCCGACGTGGGCCGGCGCCGAGCAGCCGAGGGCTTCGTTCTGGAAGCTCTTGGGGAGGCAGGTGCCGGCCGGGATCCCGTCGGCCCCCGGGTAGGTGCCGAAGTAGTTGTCGAACGAGTGGTTCTCCTGCATCAGCACGACGATGTGCCGGATCGGCGTGGCCGGCGCCGTGCGTGCCGTCGCCGTCGCCGGGAGCGCGGCCGCGGCGAGCGCGAGCAGGGCGACGGCGCGCCGCCTCACGGGCGCACCGCGTAGACGATGATCAGCGGCACGCGCACGAGCGCGCCCGAGCGATCGCGGGCGCGCGTGCTGAACGTGTAGACGGCGCGGCCGCGGTAGCGCGAGACGTAGCTCAGCAGGCGCCGCTCGAAGTGCGTGCTCCTGCGCGCCGAGAACGCGTCCCAGACGATGTACTGGATGTCGCCGCGCCGCAGCGAGCGGTCGGGGTTCGCGACCGGCTTGTAGATCGGGTTGCGCCGCGAGCCGTTGGGGCTGACCGAGAGGCCGTATGCGCGGCGGCCGCCGTAGAACTCGAGGATGTTCGCCATCGACGGGCCGACCGTGAGCAGCGTGGCGCCCTCCGGCACGTGCGCCCGGATGTAGGCCCCCGTCTCGCGACCGCCCGGGACGCCGCCCGAGCCGGCGAGGTAGGAGACGCGCGAGGAGGGCGCGACCGCCGCGTAGGTGGGAACCGCGATGCTCACGAGCAGGATCCCGACGAGCAGCGGGCGGGCGAGGCCGACGTGCACGCGGTGGGTGCGCGCGAAGAACCGCGCCGCAATTGCGACGCCGTCGGCGGCGAGCACGGCGATCACGGGCGCGAGCGGCAGGAGGTACTGGAAGCCCTTGACGGGCCAGAGCTCGAGGAAGGCGACCGGCACGCCGATCCAGCACGCGACGAGCGTCTCCCGCCACGTCCAGCGGCGGCCGCGGGCGCGGGCGGCGAGGCTGAGCGCGGCGAGCCCGACGACGCCGAGGCCGATCGAGCTCGGCACCTCCGTGAAGTAGAAGGCGAGACTGTGGTTGGGCTGCCGGACGAGCTGCCACGCGAGGAAGTTGCCGCCCGTGCCCGCCTGGCCCGAGAGCATCAGGGCGATCGGGTACGGCGCGATCGTGACGACCATGATCGCGAGCGCGAGCAGCGCCGTCCGCGGGCGCACGCGGATCTCGGGCGAGAGCGCGAAGAAGGCGTAGACGGCGCCGCAGAAGATCACGCTCGGCTCCTTGGCGAGCACCGAGAGGCCCATGGCCGCACCGGTGCAGCAGAGCCAGAGCGCCCGCCCCGAGCGGGCGAAGCGGATGAGCAGGCAGAGCGTGACCGTCGCGAAGAAGGTCTGCGGCCCGTCGAGCAGGACCTGGCGGCTGACGATCACGTGGTAGGGCATGAGGGCGAGCACGGCCGCCGCGATCAGGCCGGCGCGCACGCCGTGCATCAGGCGGCCGAGCTCGAACGTGGCGAGCACGCAGAGGCCGCCGAACGCGATCGCGGCGGCGCGGCCGAACCAGTCGCCCTGGTGGAGCTCGTAGCCGATGGCGACGACGGACTGGAAGAGCAGCGGGTGCGCGCGGAAGACGGGGAAGTACGGCGCGAGCTGCGGGTCGTGTGCGATCCCGGCGCCCTGGCCCGCGTAGACCGCCTCGTCGCTGTTGTAGCCGACGTCGTTGAAGTGCCAGAGGCGCACCAGCAGCGCGGCCACGAGGATGGCGAGCAGCGTCGCCGCCGTCCACCAGCGCCCTGCCGCCAGGCGACCGAGATGCACGGCGGGCGCGCGCAGGCGCTTCGGCGCGACGGTGGCGTCGACCGGCACCGCGAAGGCGGCGGCCGTACCGGCGAGAGCGCCGATGATCACGATCGCGAGCAGCATGGGCGCGTGCAGGGCGAGCGCCGCGGCCGCGGCGATCGCAGCCGCGGCGATGGAGAGCGGAACCGCGGGCAGGGTGTCGGCGCCGAGCCTACGCCGCGGGCGCAGCGCGAGCGCGAGCGCAAGCGTGAGCCGCACGCCGCCCGGCGCCGGGCGGGCGCTCGTTCGCCGAGCTCCCGCGGCGATGGAGGGCGGAACCGCGGGCAGGGTGTCGGCGCCGAGCCTACGCCGCGGGCGCAGCGCGAGCGCGAGCGCAAGCGTGAGCCGCACGCCGCCCGGCGCCGGGCGGGCGCTCATTCGCCGAGCTCCCCGGGCGCGCGCCGCGGCGCATCGCGCGGCTGCGCGCCGTGGCCGCAGGGGCTACGCAACCTGCTCCGCGCTTTCGACGGCGATCACGATCGGGGCGGGGGAGGCCACCGCGGCCGCCGGCTCCTCGAGCGCGATGCCCATGAGCGCGGGAACGCGCTGCCACCAGTCCATCGACGTCGAGCGCAGGAGCGTCGCGGGCGTGCGCGCGAGCCCGGTGCGCACGACGTCCAGCTCGAGCTCGCGCAGGTCGACGCCCTTGCGCGTGTAGAGGTACTGCGCGATCACCGGATACGGCGGGAACCCGTAGGCGTCGTCGCAGTTCTCCATGAGCGTCTCGAGCGCCTCGTCGTCGCCGAGCGTGCGCGAGACGTCGTCCGGCGCGCGCTCGATCACGAAGAGGCCGGCCAGGCGCGCCTCGGTGCACAGCTGCGCGCCCGGCACGAGCTTCGTGATGTCGTACTTCGGCGGCGGGATGAGCGCCTGGACGACGGCGTTCATGGTCGCGGCGGGCCAGCCCTTGCTCGCCAGGAGCATGCCGATCGAGCGGCCCTCGCGCGAGTGGAGCCGCGCCTGCAGCACGAGGCCGATGCTCTGGCGCCGCGTGAGGTCGGGCGAGCGCACGGCGTGCAGCGTGTGCTGGCTGATCGTGAGCGGCTTCGGGTAGGACGCGACGGTCCCGTCGCGGGCGACGAACGTGAGGTCGTCGGAGATGAACTCCGCCCGCGGGAACGAGTCGAGCAGCTTCAGGATCGTCGTCGTCTTGCCGGTGTCGGTGCGCGCCGTGATCAGGAACGCGCGGTCGTCGACGGCGACGCAGGCCGCGTGGACGAGCGCGACGCCGTGCTCGGCGAAGTGCCAGCGCAGGACCGGCTCGACGCAGTTGGTGTAGAGCACGTGGGGCGACCAGCGCACGAGCGGGCTGACCGAGATCAGGACGCGATCGCCCATCTCGACGCGCACCGCGAACCCGCCGGGCACGGCCTCGCGGTAGGTGATGACCTCGACGCCGTCCTCCCGCACCGTGTGCCCGAGCCGCGAGATCTTGCCGAGCGACGCGACCTCGACGCGGATCGACGGCGGCTCCGGCAGGAGGCCGACGCGGAAGCGCGCGAGCTCGGGCAGCACGACGTCGGAGTCGACGGTCGCGAGCCCGTGGATGTCGTAGAACGCGCGCGCCGGGCGCGCCGCGCCCCAGATCCAGGAGTCGGCGAGCGCGAAGCGCACGACGGTCAGCGCGAAGATCGAGATCAGGTTCGCGAGCAGGTAGTGGAGGCCGAAGAGCGCCGTGATCGCGACGAGCAGCGGCCCGCGCACGAGGAACGCGAGGTTGTTCAGGGCCAGGAACGCGATCGCGCGCGCCGGCAGCGACCGCCGCGCGGTCGTGCCGCGGAAGACGAAGCGCTCGGTCAGCGCGAAGTTCCAGATGGACGAGCACTGGGTCGCGAGCAGGGCGGCGGCGAGCACGGCGACGCCGAGGCTCGCGTGGAAGAAGGCGAGCGCGAGCGAGTTGACGGCGATGCCGGTGAGGCCGACGAGGCCGAAGCGCCCGAAGCGGCCGAAGCGCGCCTTGCTCGCGCTCAGGCGGAGCCGCCAGACCAGTGAGAGGTAGCGGGCGACCTCCCGCACCGAGGCCTTGCTCTCGCCCGCGGGCCGCACGCCGAAGCGGAACGGGATCTCGGACACGGCCAGCCGAGGCGTGCGCACGAGGATCTCGAGCAGGATCTTGAAGCCGTTCGGCCGCAGCGCCGCAAGGTCGAGCGCGTCGCGCCGGACGAGGAAGAAGCCGGTGAGCGGATCGCTGACGGCGCGCAGCCTGCGCGGGAACGCGAGTCGCGCGAGCGCGACGAGCGAGCGCGAGACGAGCGTGCGCAGCCTGCTCAAGCCCGCGATCGAGCCGCCGGCGTGGAAGCGGGACGCGACCACCAGGTCGCTGCCCGCGGCCTCGGCCTGCGCCCGCAGCTGCGCGATCGCGGCCGGCGGATGCTGGAGGTCGGCGTCCATGACGCACACCCAGGGCGCCCGGGCCGCGGCGATGCCGGCGACGACCGCGCCGCCGAGGCCGCCGTCCCGCTCGCCCGGGGCGCGGTGGATGATCGCGACGTCGATCTGCGCCTTGGGGCCGCGCTCGTAGACGACGCCGGGCGTCCCGTCGTCGGAGTCGTCGACGACGATCAGCTCGGCGTGGATGCCGGAGAGCGCCTCGTCGAGGCTGTCGATGAAGGCGCCGATGACGGCCTCCTCGTTGCGCGTCGGCGCGACGATCGTGATCTCCGGAATACGCGCGCCTGCCGCGCGCGCCTCTTGGTCGCCGGTGTCGCCGGCGGTCTCGCACTGCACTTCTCGCACGGTTTGCCCCCTCGTAGCTGGATGCCACGTGGGCGTGCGCCTTCTCGTCTGGTCTTTCCGAACTAGCGTGCAGCTACCGGCAGCTCCGACTCCGCTGGGGGTCGTCGTTCTGCGGCGAACGCCAAGCTGGCAGCAGCGGCGCGGGTTGGGACTTGGAGCTTCTCGAGCATGTTGTGCACGTGGCGCTTGACCGTCAGCTCGGAGATCGAGAGGATCTGCGCGATCTCGCGATTGCGGCGACCCTGCCCGATCAGCGCGAGCACCTCGCGCTCGCGCATCGAGAGCGGGGTCAGGGCGACGTTGGCATCCACGCGGCGCTCGACGCGAGCGAGCTCGTCGAGCACGTGGCCGAGGAGGTGGCGCGGAAGCGTCACCTCGCCGGTCGCAGCGCGCCGCACGATGCGGGCGAGACTCGCGGAATGCACCGTGCGCTCGATGATCCCGCGTGCACCTGCACGCACCGCCGCCAGTACCAGCTCCCGGTCGGGAGCCGTCGCGATTGCCACGGCCTGCGTGCCCGGCGCTCGCCGTTTGATGCGCGCGATCGCCTCGATGCCGCCACGCGGCGCGAGGTCGACATCGACGAGTATCACGGCCGGCCGCAGGTCGTCCACCTGCGCGAGCAGCATCACCGTCGACGCCGACGGCACGGCACGGATGTCGTGCTCCCGCGCGAGCAGGGCGACGACGCCGGACCGGAACACGCTGTTTCCGTCGGCGACGACGACCGTCAGTTCACGTCTCGGGATCCGTACCTCCACTAGCCCCTCGCTTCCCTCCCCCACCAACCAGACGAGATGGCGAACGCCAACTCGAGAGCAATGGTTGGGAGTAGAGGATCCGCGGACAATACATCCAAAGTGCTATCTGTCACCACTTCTTCGCAATTGAGATGCAGATCACGTACATCCTCGGTAGGTTCGGTGCTTTTCCGGTGAATCCGTGGTGAAGGTTATGGTGCAGGTTGGGTGAAGTTCCAGCGCAAACGGGGTGACTGCGAGGGTGGCGTTGATCCACCTATTGTCACCCTGGGCGCAAGCGCCCGAATGACAATGTCGCGCAATCAATATGCCTGCACCGGGCGTGATTCGCGGCGTCCGGCACCGCGCGACACGCGGTGGCCCGCACACCCTGCGCAGGTAGGGGGCCGGCGTGCCGACAGGCACGACCCGGACGCTCGCGGGAAAGCCGCAGCCGCGATCAGCGGCGCCGCCGATGACGTCCGTCGCCGCGTGCGGGACACTCGGTCACTCCCAGACGAGCGAGTGCCGCATGGAGACCATGAGCGCGCAGTCCGAGAAGGCGGTACCGGTGCGGGCGCACCACTTCGGCGACGGTCCCGAGTACACGCTCGGGATCGAGGAGGAGCTGATGCTGCTCGGCGCCGGCGATCTCGCCCTGACGGCGGGCGTGGAGGAGCTCGTGGCAGCCGTGGGCGACCAGCGCGTGAAGCCCGAGCTCATGCAGTCGCAGATCGAGCTGGCGACATCGCCGCACGCGACGGTGGCGGCCGCGGAGGACGAGTTGCGCGAGCTGCGCGCCCAGGTCGTGCGCGCGGGTGCGCAACTCGGACTGCGGATCGCCGGCGCGGGCACGCACCCGTTCTCCCTGGCCGAGTCGCAGCCGCTGACGGTGCGCGATCGCTACCGCGAGCTTGCCGCCGCGGTGCGCTACCCGCTGCGCCGCGAGGCCTGCTTCGGGATGCACGTGCACGTCGCGGTCGGGGGCGCGAACAAGGCGCTGCGCGTGATGGAGGCGATACTCCCCGACCTGCCGCTGCTGCTCGCCGTCTCGACCTCGAGCCCGTTCTGGAGGGGCGAGCCGACGGGTCTTCACTCGACGCGCACCGCGGTCTTCCAGTCGCTCCCGCGCAGCGGGCTGCCGCCGGCATTCGGCTCCTACGAGGAGTACGCGCGCGGCGTGGAGCGGCTCGAGCGCGCCGGCGCGCTGCCCGATCACTCCTACCTGTGGTGGGACGCGAGGCCGCATCCGCGCTTCGGCACCCTCGAGGTGCGGATCCTCGACGTCCAGCCGCGCGCCGGCGACTGCGCCGCGCTGGCGGCGCTCGTACAGGCGCTCGTGCGCCACTACGGCCGGCGCGACGACGACGGCGAGCGCTTCGCTCCCGCCGACCGCTTCGTCGTGGCCGAGAACCGCTGGCTGGCGGCGCGCTGGGGGCTGCACGCGCAGCTCGTCGACCTCGCGGCGGACGCCGCCGTGCCGGCACGCCGAGCGCTCGACGAGCTGCTCGACCGCCTCGCCGGCGATGCGGCCGCGCTGTCTGCGGGCGCCGCGTTCGATCAGGTGGCGCGCATCGCGCAGGAGGGTACGAGCGCCGACCGGCAGATCGCCCTGTATCGCCACGGCGCGTCGCTGGACGCGATCGTGCGCTCGCTCGCGGACGAGACGCGCGGAGATGCCACGCGGGCGCCGTCATGACCGCCACGCCCGCACGCGAGCGCGCAGCCGGGCTCGTCGAACGGCTGGATCCGCCGGACGACTTCAACTTCCGCCACTTCCGCATGCGCCACATGGCGGCCGAGCTCCTGCGCAGCGGACTCGCCCCGGGGTGCGAGGCACCCGACTTCGACCTGCCGTCGAGCGACGGCCGGCGCGTGCGCCTCAGCGACCTGCGCGGGCGGCCGGTGCTCGTGCACTTCGTCAGCTACACCTGCCCCGTCACGCGCGGCGGTGTGACGACGATGCGCGAGCTCCATCGTCTCTACGGCGAGCGCGTGGAGTTCCTCGAGGTGCTCGTCCGCCAGGCGCATCCCGGCGAGAAGCACGGCCCCTACCGCTCGTACGACGAGAAGCTCCGGGACGCGAGCGGCTACGAGCAGGAGGAGGGCATTCCCTGGCCCGTGCTGGTCGACGACCTGACAGGGCCGGTGCAGACGGCCTACGGGGGCCTCGCCGCCGCGGTCTATCTCATCGATCGCTGCGGGACCGTCGCGTTCTGCGGCACGTGGGGTCAGGCCCCGGCCCTGCGGCACGCGCTCGACGACCTGCTCGCGCGCGGCGGCGAGGGCGCCCCGGCCGGGGTGGGGAGGGACCGGCGGCCGCACCTCGCCGCAGCGATCGTGGCCGGTCGCGGAGGGCCCGCGCGCGGGGGTCGCCGAGCCCTGATCGACCTCGAGCTCGGGTTCCCCGGGGCGAACGCCTTGATGGCGATCGGATGCGCGGCGCGCCCGCTGCTCGCGCCGCTCGCCCTGCGCACGACGCCGGTGCCGCCCCGCGCGCGCGTCGCGCTGCTGGCCGGGCTCGCGGGCGTGAGCGCGACCGCCGCCGGCGCACTCGGCCTGCTGCGTCGCCGGCGCGGGCGGCTCGGCTGATCGACTCCGCGGGGATGCGTAGTTTCTACGTACGCGATGCGGGATTTCGCCGAAGACCGGCCATGACGGCGTCCGTACGCTGGATGCATGACCCCAGATTCGGCGACACCCCTCAGGATCTTGACGCGGGGCCCGGTCTCCGAGGCCGACCGCGCGTATGCGAGCGAGAAGGTCACGGCCGTCGCGCGGCTGGCGCCGCGCACGGTGCTCGACGTCCACGTCGAGTTGCGCCGGGAGGCCAACCCCTCGCTCGAGCGGCCCGCGATCGCGAAGGCGACGCTCGCCGTCGGCGGACGCAGCGTGCGCGCCCACGTCGCGGCGCGGGGCATGCGCGAGGCCATCGACCTGCTCGACGCGCGCCTCCGCGAGCGGCTGGGCGAGCTGGCCGGGCGCGAACGGGCGCACATCCATCGCGGCGCCGTGCCGCACTCGGGCGAGTGGCGGCACGGAGACCAGACGAGCCACCGACCCGAGTTCCGGCCGCGCTCGGCTGAGAAGGGCGAGATCCGGCGCGTCAAGCGCGTCTCCCCCGACCGGCTCACGCCGCAGCAGGCCGCGCTCGAGATGGGGGCGCGCTCGTACGAGTTCTTCCTCTTCGCCGACGCCACGAGCGAGGCGGACAGCCTGCTCTACCGGGGCGCGGACGGCCGGCTCGTGCTCGTGACCCAGGTCGCCGGCGATCCCGGGCCGTTCGCGGTCGATCGCAGCGTGCCCGCGCCGATGGCGGTCGAGGACGCTGCCGCCCGGCTCGATGCGGGCACCGACCACTTCGTCTTCTTCAGCGAGGCCGCGAGTGGCCGCGGCGCCGTGCTCTACCGCCGCTACGACGGCCACTACGGGCTGCTCACGTCCGGCCAGGGCGACGAGGGGAGGGAGACATGAGAAGGCTCCTGGTGGGTGCGCTCGTCGCGCTCGCGGCCGTTCTCGGCGCACGCGCCGCGCTGCGGCGCTGCCGGGCGATGTGCGGGCGCTGCGGCTGTCGCTGTGGCCGCTGCACCTGCGGCCGCCGCGCCGGCGCGGAGTCCGACTGAGGACACTAGAGCGAGCCGTCCTCGGGCGGCGCGCCGTCGAGCCGCAGGCGCACGATCTCGAAGTCGTCGCCGAGCGTCGTGCGCGGAAAGCGCGCGCGGAAGGCGACGAGCGCGGCGCTCCGCCGTGGGCCGCGCGCGACCTCGGCCACGGCTCGCCGCCGCCGGCCGCCGATCGTGACCATGACCGGCGCCGGCGTGAGGAAGTTGCGCCACCAGGTCTTGTGCGAGGCATTCCCCGCGACGAGCGCGAGCTCGCCGGCGACATGGGCGTACTGCAGCGGAATCGAATGCGCCCGACCGCTGCGCCGGCCCGTGTACGAAAGCACGAGCAGGCTGCCCGAGCAGAGCCGGTGGAGGGGCGAGGCGAGCACGGCGCGCAGCGGCGGGTTCGCCAGGCGCCGGGTCAGCGCGCCCGCCGCGCTCACGGCGGCACGGGAGTCGAGAGCAGCACAGGGGTGGTATCGCAGAGCGGGCGCGGCCGCGCATCGGGGCGCACGCCTATCTCGCGTGCGGCGCTGCGGGAAACGTGAATCGGCGTTCGCACGGAACACCGATGCCGCGGGCGCGCGGACTTGCGAGCCTGAAGGGACCACGACCAGGGAGGTCACGATGGCAATCGTCAGGTGGGATCCGTGGAGTGAGCTCGCCCGCGTGCGGCGCGAGCTGGACAGCTTCTTCGGCGAGCGCCCCGGGGTCTGGAACCCGGCGGCCGACATCACGCGCGAGGGCGACACCCTCACGATGAAGGTCGACCTCCCGGGCTTGAAGGCCGATGACATCACGGTCGAGCTGCACGATTCGCAGCTGGTCGTGACCGGCGAGCGCAAGCTGGAGAAGGAAGAGAAGCTGGGCGACACCGTCTCCCGCGAGCGGATGTTCGGCAGCTTCATGCGCACGCTCGCGCTGCCTGCCGGAGTCGAGCGCGACGACGTCGAGGCCGCCTTCGTCAACGGCGAGCTGACGGTCGTCGTGTCGCTGCCGACGCAGCGCACGGCCGAGGAGATCGAGATCAAGACCCCCGAGCCCGCGGTCGTCTGAGCGTCCGGTACGTGCGACCGGCGGTGCGCGGCTGCCGAGCGGCAGCCGCGGCCGCCGGTCGCCGCATGCGCCCGGCGGCGCGACTGCGGCCTTTCCGCGCGCAGCCGCGGGCATCCACCGATGGCCTGCGAGGCCGTCGTGCCTACCGTCGAAGGTAGACGATTCCGATCGGAGGTTTTCCATGACAGTTCGCGTCGCCATCAACGGCTTCGGGCGCACGGGCCGTGCCGCGTTCCGTGCTGCGCACGAGCGCGAGGCCGATATCGAATGGGTTGCGATCAACGACGTCGCCGACCCGGCGATGCTCGCCCAGTTGCTCAGGAACGACACCGTCTACGGCCGCTTCGGCGGCTCGGTCGAGGTCGCCGACGGGGCGCTCGTCGTCGACGGGCACCGCATCGAGGTCCCGGGCGAGACCGACCCGGCGCGGCTGCCCTGGAGCGAGCTCGGCGTCGATGTCGTGATCGAGTCGACCGGGCGCTTCCGCACGCGTGCGGATGCGGCCAAGCACCTCCAGGCGGGCGCCCGCAAGGTCGTCATCTCGGCGCCGGCCAAGGAGCCCGACGTCACGGTCGCCCTCGGCGTCAACTTCGACGACGTCTACGACCCCGAGGCGCATCACATCATCTCGAACGCCTCCTGCACGACGAACTGCCTCGCGCCCGTCGCGAAGGTACTGCACGAGGGGCTCGGCATCCGCCACGGCCTCATGACGACGGTGCACGCCTACACGGGCGACCAGCAGCTGCTCGACGGGCCGCACAAGGACTACCGCCGCGCCCGCGCGGCCGCCTGCAACCTCGTGCCGACCACGACGGGCGCCGCGAAGGCCGTGGGCCTCGTCGTGCCCGAGCTCGCGGGCAAGCTCGCGGGCTACGCGGTGCGCGTGCCGGTGCCCACCGGCTCGCTCGTCGACCTCACGATCGAGGTCGAGCGCTCGACGACGGTGGCCGAGGTCAACGAGATCGTCGCCGGCCGCGCCGACGCCGGCGCGCTCGCGGGGATCCTGCTCTACAGCGAGGAGCCGCTCGTCTCGTCCGACATCGTGCGCTCCCCGTACTCGTCGATCTTCGACGCGCCCCTCACGACGGTCGTCGACGGCACGCAGGTCAAGGTCATCGCCTGGTACGACAACGAGTGGGGCTACTCCAACCGCCTCGTCGACCTCGTCCAGCGCGTGCTGGTGCCGATCCCGGTCGGCGCCGACTGAGCGCAGCGCTCCGGGCGGCGGTGCACGATCGGGGTCAGACCCCAATCGTGCACCGCCACGTTCCCGGGGGCGAAGAACCTCAGGTGAGTTCGTGCACGATTGGGGTCTGACCCCAATCGTGCACCGCCGCGGCACGCGACCGGCGGCCCTCAGGCGCGTTCGAGCTCGGGCGTGTAGTCCCCGCTGCGGGCGAGCCCGTTCATGCGCGCGCGGTGCTCGAGCGCGCGCTGCGCGGCCCCGGCGTTCGCGGCCTCGCCGCGCCAGGCCTTGAGGACGGGCGCCTGCAGCGCCCGGCCGTACGAGAAGGACAGCTGCCAGGGGTGCGGCCCGCGGGCGTTCATGGCGTTGAGGTGGATCGTGGCGTCCTCGTCGCTCTGGCCGCCCGAGAGGAAGACGATCCCGGGCACCGCCGCCGGGACGTGGCGGTAGAGCGTCTCGAGCGTGCGCTCGGCGACCTCGTCGGCCCCGGCGCGGCCCGCCGCTTCGTACCCCGAGAGCACCATGTTGGGCTTGAGCAGCGTGCCCGCCAGGTCGACGCGCTGGTGGTACAGCTCGGCGTAGAGCGCCTGCAGCGCGGCCCCGCTCGCGGCCGCGCTCAGCTCGATCGAGTGCGTCCCGTCCATCAGCACCTCGGGCTCGACGATCGGCACGAGGCCGGCCTCCTGCGCGAGCGCGGCGTAGCGCGCCAGCGCATGCGCGTTCACCCGCACGCAGTCGAGCGTCGGCCGGCCGTCGCCGATCGAGTAGGTCGCCCGCCATTTGGCGAAGCGGGCGCCGAGCTCGCGGTACTCGGCGAAGCGCTCGCGCAGGCCGTCGAGTCCCTCGGTGACGGTCTCGCCGCCCGCGAAGGCGAGCGGCTTCGCGCCCTTGTCGACCTTGATGCCCGGGATGATCCCCCGGGACGCGAGGACATGGGCGAGCGGCGTGCCGTCGGAGGCGTTCTGGCGCAGCGTCTCGTCGAAGAGGATGACCCCGCTGATGAACTGCTCGGCGCCCGGCGCCGTGAACAGGAGCTCGCGGTAGCTGCGCCGGTTCTCCTCGGTCGACTCGAGGCCGATCGAGTCGAAGCGCTTCTTGATCGTGCCGGTGCTCTCGTCGGCCGCGAGGATGCCCTTGCCGGGCGCGACGAGCGCGCGCGCCGTCTCGTGCAGGTCGTTGCTCATGCTGTCTCCGATCGGTCGGTGGTTCCTGCGCGAACCGCGCGCCGCGCTGCCCAGCGTATGCGCGCGCCCTCGCTGCGGTCGTTCTCGTCGAGCTCCTGCTCGAGCGAGGCCAGCGCCTGCTCGTGCAGCGGCAGCCAGCGCGACTCGATCGCGCGCACGCGCCGCACGGTGGCCGCGAGCTCGGCCGCGAGGCGCTCGTGGGCGGCTGCCTCGACGGCCGCGCGGAGGGCCGACTCGAGCGCCTCGCGATGGCTCGTGATGGCCGCGGCGAGCGCGGCGCCGCCGGCCAGCAGCGCGACGTCGGGCGCATCCGCGAGCTCGACCGAGGGGTCGGCCGGAACGCCCACGCCCATCGTCACCTGCCAGCGGACGCGCATCTCCGCGGGGGCTCCCGCGTGCGCCTGCGCGAGGCGCCGCGGGCGTTCACCGTCGAGCAGCGCGGAGCGCTCGAGCCAGCGCTCGGCGATCGCCGCGCGCGCGTGCCACTCGGCCCTCGCCTCCGCGGAGCGCCGCGCCGCCGCGCGCTCGGCGGCGATCAGCACGGCGCGCTTCTGCTCGAGCAGGTCACGGGCGCGCTCGGCCGTCGCGATGCGCGCGCTCAGCCACATGCGGCCGGCTCTACCGGGGGGGATCCGCAGCGCCATCGTCGTATCGCTTCGCGAGGTTCTGGGCCCCGACCATCGTGAGCTCGCTCCTCGGCAGGCGCGACGCGACCGACCACGCGCGCCGCAGCGTCTCGTCGAGCGTGCGCGTCTCGGCGCGGCCCTGGTGCAGGAACTCCGTCTCGAACGCCTCGGCGAAGCCGAGGTAGCGGCGCTCGTCGGCCGAGAGCGCGTCCGCGCCGATGATCTCGGCGAGGTCGGCGATCTGGCGCGCGCGCGCGACGAGTCCGTAGAGCTGCGCGGCGATGTCGAGGTGGTCGTCGCGCGTGCGGCCCGGGCCGGCGCCGAGCCGCATCAGGCGGGAGAGCGAGCCGAGCGCGTCGAGCGGCGGGTAGACGCCGCGGCGGTCGAGCTCCGGCGAGAGCACGAGCTGGCCCTCCGTGATGTAGCCGGTGACGTCGGGCACCGGGTGGGTCATGTCGCCGGCCGGCATCGTCAGCGCGGGCACCTGCGTGATCGAGCCCGGCCGGCCCTCGACCCGGCCCGCGCGCTCGAGCAGCGACGCGAGGTCGCTGTAGAGGTAGCCGGGATAGCCGCGGCGGCTCGGGATCTCGCCGCGGGCGGCCGAGACCTCGCGCAGCGCGTCGCAGTAGCTCGTGAGGTCGGCCATCACGACGAGCACGTGCCGGCCGAGGTCGAACGCGAGGTGCTCGGCGATCGTGAGCGCGATGCGCGGCGTGACGATGCGCTCGACGGTCGGGTCGTCGGCCGTGTTGAGCAGGAGCGCGAGGTCGCCGCGCGCCGCGCGCTCCTCGAGGGCGTCGCGCACCGCGGCGGCGTCGGCGTGGGTCACGCCCATGGCGGCGAAGACGACGGCGAACGGCTCGTCGCCGGCGCTCGCCTGCGCCGCGATCTGGCTCGCCAGCTCGAGGTGCGGCAGCCCGCCGACCGAGAAGATCGGCAGCTTCTGCCCGCGCACGAGCGAGGCCAGCCCGTCGACCGCCGTGATCCCGGTCAGGATCGCGTCGCGCGGCACGGCGCGGGCGATGGGGTTGATCGGCCGGCCGGCGATCTCGCGCCGCTCGTCGCCGGCGATCGGCGGCCCGCCGTCGATCGGCTCGCCACGGCCGTTGCAGACGCGGCCGAGCCACGCCGGGCCGACCGGGATCTCCATCGGCGCGCCGGTGAAGGAGACGCGCGTGTCGTCGAGGCGGAGTCCCGAGGTGCCTTCGAGCACCTCGACGACCGCGAGGTCGCCGTGCACGTCGAGCACGACGCCGTTGCGCCGCTCGCCGCTGCCGAGGCGGATCTCGGCCACCTCGTCCCAGCCCACGCCCGACACGCCCTCGACCACGAGCAGCGGGCCGCGGATCTCGGCGAGCGACTCGTACTCCAGGCGCGTGCTCATGCCAGGGCCTCGAGATGCGCGAGCAGCTCGACGTGCGCGGCATCCACCGCCGCGGCGTCGCCGGGCGCCGACTCGTCGCGCGCGCGCAGCGCGTCGCCGTAGCCGAGCGCCTCGATCGCGCCGGGCTCGACGCCGCGGTCGGCGAGCGCGAGGCAGGCGTCGTAGGCGGCGAGCGCGAGGCGCAGCAGCGAGGCGCCCTTGGCGGGCCCGCAGTAGGCCTCGTTCGGGTTCAGCGCGCTCTGGCGCAGCACGAGGTCGCGCAGCAGCCGGGCGGCCCACAGCGTGAGGCGCTCGCGCGCGGGCAGCGAGGCCGCGCCGACGAGGTCGGCGACGACCTGCCGCCGGTCGGCCTCGTCGAGCAGCGCGACGGCGCGGCGGCGGCGCTCGCTCCAGTCCTCGTCGCCCTCGCCCAGGTGCCAGAGCGCGAGCGCCTCGGCGTCGCGCGAGGACGAGTCGCGCCACGTGACCGCCGGGTAGTGGCGGGCGTAGGCGAGGTCGCGGTCGAGCGACCACACGCAGCGCACGGAGCGGCGCGTGTGCGCCGTCACGGGCTCGGTCAGGTCGTTGCCGGGGGGCGAGACGGCGCCCAGGATCGTGACCGACCCCTCGTCGCCGCCGAGCGTGCGCACCCGCCCCGCGCGGGCGTAGAACGCCGCGATCGCCGACGAGAGCCGGGCAGGGTAGCCCTCCTCCGCCGGGAGCTCGTCCGTGCGCGAGGCGAGCTCGCGCAGCGCCTCGGCCCAGCGCGACGTGGAGTCGGCGATCACGACCGCGTCGAGGCCCATGTCGCGGTAGTACTCGGCGACCGTCAGGCCGGCGTGGATCGAGGCCTCGCGCGCCATCACGGGCATGTTCGAGGTGTTCGCGATCAGCACGGTGCGCTCGAGCAGCGGGCGCTCGTCGCGCGGGTCGACGAGCGAGCGCAGCTCGTGCAGCACGTCGGCGAGCTCGTTGCCGCGCTCGCCGCAGGCGATGTACACGATCACGTCGGCGTCGCACCACTTCGCGATCTGCTGCAGCATCATCGTCTTGCCCGTCCCGAATCCGCCCGGCACCGCGGCCGTGCTGCCCTGGGCGATGGGGTAGAGCAGGTCGAGCACGCGCTGGCCGGTCACCAGCGGGGCGCCCGCCTCGATCCGCTCCGCGTAGGGCCGCGCCACGCGCACGGGCCAGCGCTGCACGAGCGTGACCTCGGCCTCGCCGATGCGCGCGATCGGCGCCTCGACCGCGTAGTCGCCGGCCGGCGCGATCCAATCGAGCCGCCCGGCGAGCCCGGGCGGCACGACGATGCGGTGCGCGATGGCCGTCGTCTCCGGCACCGAGCCGAGCTCGTCGCCGGGAGCCACGTCCCGTCCGGCGCTCGCGCTCGGCGCGAAGGGCCAGCTGCGATCACGCGGCAGCGACACGGCTCCCGCGCCGCCGGTCAGGAACGCGGGCGCGGTCGCGAGCGAGCGCAGCATCCCGTCGAAGACCCCGCCGAGCAGGCCCGGGCCGAGCTCGGCCGAGAGCGGCAGCCCGCTGCCGACGACGGGCTCGCCGGGCGTGAGTCCGCCCGTGTACTCGTAGACCTGGATCGTCGCCCGCTCGCCGTCGACGGCGATCACCTCGCCGGGCAGGCCGCGCTCGCCCACCGCGACGATCTCGAGCATGCCGGCGCCGTGCATCGCCGTGGCCTCGACCACCGAGCCGTTCACGCGCAGGACGCTGCCCGTCACTCCCACAGCCGGTCCACCTCGCTCCCGAGCTCGCCGAGCGCGTGCGCCGCGAGTTCGGGCAGCGTCGCGTCGATCACCCGCTGCCCGTCGCGCGCGATCACGCCGCCGGCGCCTTCGGGATCGCGCTCGACGACCGCATCCGCCCCAAGGCGGGCGCGCGCCTCGGCCGCGAGCCGGTCGAGCAGCTGCTCGTAGCCGGGCTCGTCGCGCAGCCGGAGCACGGCGCTCGCGGCGTCCGCGCGCAGGGCGTCGTAGGCCGCGCGCCGGGCCTCGAGGATGCGCCGCTGGGCGGCGCGCCGCTGTGCGGACGAGCCGCGCAGGGCCGCCAGCTCGGCGCGCTGGCGCGCCTCGGCGCGGGCGCGCGCGACGAGCGCATCGGCGCGCTCGCGCGCCGCGGCGAGCTCGCGGCGGACGTGCTCCTCGGCCTCGGCATGCAGCTGCGCGGCGCGCGCCTGCGCATCCGCCAGGAGCGCCTCCCGCAGCGGTGCGAGCGTCACGTCGGCAGCGTGCACCAGACCGTCCCCGCATGCCGCTCGAGCGCCGCGCGCGCAGCCGCGCCGGGCTCCTTGCCGAGGATCACGAGCACGACGTCGCCCTCGAGCCGCTCGAGCGCGCGCACGACGGCGCCGTCGTCCTCGGCGGCCACGACCTCGACGCCGGCCAGCGCGTAGCCCGCAAGCCGCGTCTCGCTGCCGATCGCGAGCGCCCGGCTCACGCCTTGCCGATGAGGATGAGGGCGACGATCAGCCCGTACACGGCGATGCCCTCGGCGAGGCCGAGGATCACGAGCGCGCGCCCGAACAGCTCGGGCTTCTCGCTGATCGCCGCGAGCGCCGCCGCGCCCGTGTAGGCGACGGCGATGGCCGCGCCGATGCACGCGCCGGCCACGGCGATGGCGGCGCCGATCAGGGCGGCGCCGGGATCGGTCGCGGCGACGCCGCTCGACGAGGCGGCGCCGGCGGCGTCGACGAGGCCGAACGACACGGCCGCGAGCACGAGCAGGGCGGTGGTCGCGACGGCCACGTTGGCCGCGACGAGACGCCGCAGGCCGCGGCGCGGCGAGCGGCGGACGGCGGCCTGGGTGAAGACCGCGACGATGATCACGATCGGGGCGGCGATGACGAGCGAGGCGATCATCTCGGCCTCGCGGACTGGTCGTCGATCACGGGGAACCTCCATGGTCGGAAGGGACGGCCCTCGCCGGCGAAGATGCGCGAGAAGAGCTCGTAGTACTCGAGGCGCAGTGCCTGCACGGCCGCGACGAGCGCCTCGAGGGAGAGCGCGGCGGCATTGCCGATCGCGAACAGCGCGACGGCCGCCGCCCAGCCGAGCGGGCTGCCGCGCAGCGCCCCGACGCCGTCGACGACGGCCTGGCCGATCGCCGCGTGCACGAGCCCGAAGGCCGCGAGACGCGCGAACGAGACGGTGTTGCCCGCGGTGCGCAGGACGGTGTCGAACACCTCCACGATCGTCTCGGCGACGGCGACGCCGCCGTGTCCGGCCGCGCGCATGAACCCGATCGCCTGCAGCCCGGCCGCCAGGACGGCGAGCGCGAGGCCGCCCTCGAGCACGGGGCCGAGGTGGCGGTACCAGCCGAGCAGGGCGACGCCGCCGCCGAGCAGCAGGAGGAAGCCGGCGATGCCGGAGGGCGCGAGGAGGGCGGCGACGAAGCCGTGCTCCCGCGCCCGGTTGAGCGCGCCGATGGCGTAGCTCGCCGAGAGCAGGATCGCACCGAGCCCGATCGCCACCACGAGCAGCCGCACGGGATCGTCGAGCGGCGCCATCCAGAGCGCCGGCACGAGCCCGGTCGGCCCGAGCGCCTCGCCGTAGAGCAGGCCGAAGGCCGCGGCCATGGCGCCGGCCGCCGCCGGCAGCGGCCACAGGTGGCGGTAGGGCTGCAGCCTGGCGACGCGCGCCGAGCGCAGGCCGAGGGCGAGCGCCACGACCATGAGGCCGTGCCCGACGTCGCCGAACATCATCCCGAACATGAGCACGAACGTGACGGCCGCGAACGGCGTCGGGTCGATGTCGGCGTAGCGCGCGACGCCGTAGATGTCGACGAGCGGGCGGAACGCCCGCCCGGTGCGCAGCGGGCGCAGCAGCGTCGGCGGATCGACCCAGGGCGGCGGCTCGAGCTCGACGACCGCGGCGCCGAGCGGGGCGAGCCGGGTGCGCAGCGCCGCCACCTCCGCCGCCCGCGCCCAGCCGACGAACGCGGCGACCTGCCCGTGGCGGATGGCGGCGCCGGCCTGGCGCGCCAGCTCGGCCTCGCCCGTGAGCGCGGCGCGGTCGCCACGGGCGACCGCCGCCTCGAGATCGAGCGGCCCGCGGCTGATGCTCGGCGTGGTGCGCGCGGCGCCGGGGCGGTGCTCGAGCCGGCGCAGGGCGTCGACCTCGGGCCCGGCGAGCGCCGGCAGGTCGCCCGAGAGCTCGACGCCGCCGTCCTCGGCGAGCGCCACGAGCGCCTCGCGCAGCCGGGCCTCCGGCGCGACGACGGCGATGCGGCGCATGCGCACCGGCAGTGCCGCGTCAGGCAACGGCATCGAGCACCTCCAGAGCCGATGGCGAGCCCCCGCGCGCGGCCGCTGCGAGCGCCGCGCCGATGCGGTGCGCATCGACCGCGACGAGCGCGCCGGCGCCGGTCAGCGCCGCGACGCCGTCGGAGCCGCGGGCCGGCAGCGAGCGGGCGTCGGCCTCGACGCGTCCCCACCAGCGCGCCTCGGCGATCCAGAGGTCGTCCGGATCGTCGCTGCCCGCGAGCACCCACGCAGCGCGCGGCGACAGCCGCCGTGCGAGCTCGGCGATGTCGCCGGCGCCGGCGACATCGCGTCCGAGCTCGGGGAGCCGCGCGAGGGCGCCCTGCGGCCGGCGGCCGTTCGCGAGGTCGCGGGCGAGCAGCAGCGCGACGGCGCCGAGCGCCCACGTCGCCGCCCCGGGCAGGCCGTCGAGGACGCGCCTCGCCCACGCCAGGCGCACGGCGCGCGCGATCGCGGCCGGCTCGTCGCTGCCCGGATCGCCCCACTCCGACGCGGCGAGGACCGCGCGCAGCTCGGCAGCGGAGGAAGCCGACGCGACCCGGCGAGAGGCGCTGCCGAGCGAGCCGAGGTCGAACTGCGGGCGGCTCGGCATGCCCGCCAGCTCGGCGAGCCGCTCGTCGACGTTGGCGATCTCGAACCACGCGGCGAGCACCCGTGCGCGCCCTGCCGCCCCGGGCGGCAGCCAGCCTGCGAGCACGCGCAGCTGCCAGAGGGCGGTTGCCGCGACGGCGCGCTGCGCGCCGGCGAGGTCGGATCCGGGTCGCACCGCGCTCCCGTACATCGTGCTCGCGAGCGCGGCGATGCCGTCCTCGAGCGAGGCGCAGCGTGCAACCTCGAGCGCGCGCGCCCGGCCGGCCCCGTGCCCGGCGACGAGCCGGGCGCGCACGGACGCCGCCACCCAGGACGGCTTCACGCTGCACCGCGCACGCGAGCGACGACCTGCGCGACGAGAGCGTCGCGCCGCGCCGCGGACACCTCCTGGATGCGCGCGACCTCCCGCTCGGAGTCCGCCGCGATGCGGGCCAGCTCGGCCTGCGCGGCGAGCTCGCCGGCGGCGGCCACCTCGGCGCGCACGCGCTCGGCCTCCCTGATGCCGTCGTCGCGGATGCGCTCGGCCTCGGCGCGCCCGGCTGCGAGCACGCGCTCGGCCTCGGGCGCCGCCGCCTCCGCGATCGCCCGCGCGTCAGACTCGATCTCGTCGACCGCTGCGAAGATCGGCAGGAGCTCGGCCGCGAGCGCCTCGCCCGGGCGCGCGGGTACGCCGAGTCCGGCCGACGGCGGTCCCGGGGGCGTTCCGAACCGGCGGAAGCGGTGCAGCAGGTCGGAGAGCGGCGCCATGGACCGTCAGCATGCAGTCTGGCAGTGCGATGCGCGTCAGCGCAACCGCGTAGTTCGCGCTGCGGATCATCCGCCGCCGGCCGGCGTCTCCGGCGGCTTGCGGCGCCGCGCATGCTTGCGCGGCGGTCGCTTGCCGGTGTTGTTCCAGGCCGGATCGTCGTCGACGGCCATCGGCTGCGAGGCCGCGAACCAGCGCTTGCGGCGGTCCGGGCGGAGACGCACGGAATCTGTACCGACGTCCTCGGCCGTCGGCTCGTCCGGCGCTCTGGGCGGGCGATGGAGCATCTCCCTCCGATCCCGGGCTTCGACAGCTTGCAGTGTTGCACCGCGCGCGCCGGGCCGCATCGGGGCGGCCCGCCGATCGGCCTGCGGGTTTCCCGCGCCGGCGGCGGCGGGGGGTGTCACGCGTCCGCGCGCAGGTGCGCGGTGAACCAGCCGACGGCCAGGTCGGCGACCTGCTCGAGCGCCCCGGGCTCCTCGAAGAGGTGCGTGGCGCCCGCGACGACCGCGAGCTCGTGCACGCAGCGCAGGCGGCGCGCAGCCTCGCGGTTGAGCGCGAGCACGGTGTCGTCCGCCCCACCCACGACCAGCAGCGTGGGTGCCGTGACCTGCGCCAGCCGGTCACCCGCGAGGTCGGGCCGACCGCCCCGCGAGACGACGGCCCGTATCGCGCTGCCGGCCTCGGCGGCCGCCCAGAGGGCAGCGGCCGCGCCGGTGGACGCGCCGAAGTAGCCGGCCGCGAGGCCGGCCGTGGCGTCGTCGGCGGCGACCGCGTCCGTCGCGGCGAGCAGCCGGCTCGCGAGCAGCGGGATGTCGAACACGTTGCTGCGCGTGCGGGCCTCGTCCTCGCTCAGCAGGTCGAAGACGAGCGTGGCCAGCCCTGCCCGCTGCAGCGTGCGTGCGACCTGCAGGTTGCGCGGGCTGAGGCGGCTCGAGCCGCTGCCGTGCGCGAAGATCACGAGCCCGCGGGGCGACGGCGGCAGGCCGAGCGTCCCCGGGAGGCTGACCGCGCCGGCGCGGATCGCGATGTCGCGGTCGCCGGCGGCGGGGGCGGCGGAGGCGCGCTGCAGCAGCTCCACGACCTCCTCGTCGGACGTCTGCCCGAAGTCGGCGTAGACCTGGCCGACGGCGCCGAAGTTCGCCGGCGTCTCGAGGCAGATCACCTGGTCGACCGCGCCGGCGAAGCGCGCGCGCACGTCCGGCGGCGCGACCGGGACCGCCAGCACGATCCGCGCCGCGCCGCGGTGCCGCAGCACGCGCGCCGCCGCACGCGCGGTCGCTCCCGTGGCGATGCCGTCGTCGACGAGCAGCACGGTGCGGCCGGCCACCGGCAGGGGCGCCGCGTCTCCGCGGAAGCGGCGCGAGCGCCGCTCGAGCTCGCGGCGCTCCCGCGACACGAGCTCGTCCAGGCCGGCCTCGTCGAGCCCGCACAGCTCTGCCAGGTCGTGGTCCACGATCAGCACGCCGTCCTCGCCGATCGCGCCGATCGCGAGCTCGGGCTGGAACGGCGCGCCGAGCTTGCGCACCACCACCGCGTCGAGCGGGGCGCCGAGCGCCTGCGCGACCTCGTAGGCGACGACCACGCCGCCGCGCGGCAGGCCGACGACGACCGGATCCTCGCGGCCGAGATGCGCGAGCGCCGCGGCGAGCCTGCGCCCCGCGTCGTGCCGGTCGCGGAACGCGCGCGAGCCGAATGGGCCACGGGGCATCACGACACCGGCTCCAGGGCGGCGGCCTCCGCGACGACGCGCCCGTCCTCGAGCTGCAGGATGCGGTCGGCGAAGTCGCGCAGCCGCTCGTCATGGGTCACCACCAGCACCGCCACCCCCTCGGAGTGCGCGAGCGCCTGCAGCAGCTCGGCGACGTCGCGTCCGTTGCGGGAGTCGAGGTTGGCCGTGGGCTCGTCGGCGAGCAGGAGCCGCGGGCGGTTGGCGAGCGCGCGCGCCAGCGAGACGCGCTGCTTCTCGCCGCTCGAGAGGTCGCGGGCGCGGAACGCGAGCCGCTCCCCGAGCCCCGCGGCGATCAGCAGGGAGGCGGCGCGCTCCGCCGCGGCGGCACCCCGGACGCCGGCGACGTTGAGCGCGAGCTGGACGTTCTCGCTCGCCGTCAGCGACTCCAGCAGGTTGAACGTCTGGAACACGAAGCCGACCCGCTCGCGCCGCACGCGCGCGAGCTCGCGGCGCCCGAGCGTCCCGATCTCGGTGCCCTCGATGCAGACGGTGCCCGACGTCGGCCGGAGCAGCGCGCCGAGCATCGTCAGCAGCGTCGTCTTGCCCGACCCCGACGGGCCCATGACCAGCACCATCTCGCCGCCCGCCACGTCGAGGTCGACGGCGGAGACCGCATGCACGAGGGTGCGCTCCGACCCGAAGTCGCGCGTCAGGCCGCGGGCGGCCAGCACCGGCTGCGCGGCGCCGGTCATGCGCGGAAGACCATGGCCGGGTCGATCAGGCTGATGCGCCGGGTCGGGATGATCGCGGCCAGCAGGGCCGCGGCGAGTGCGGCCGCGTAGACGACGGCCACGTCGAGCGGGCGGAGGTCGGTCACGAACTCCGGCACGCTGCCGGGGATGACGGCGGCGGCGATCGCCGAGACGGCGACGCCGACCGCCGCGCCGAGCGAGCCCACGAGCAGGCTCTGCTGGATCACGATGCGGTAGAGGAAGCGGTCGCCCGCGCCGATCGCCTTGAGCACGCCGAAGTCGCGCGCCCGCTCGATCGTGGCCGTGTACGTCGTCAGGGCGATGACGCCCGCACCGACGACGAGACCGAGAGCGACGAGGACGCCGACCACCGGGAGGAATCCCCGGTTGACGCGGCGTGCGAACGTGCTGCTGAACTCGGCGCTCGTGTGCAGCTCGGAGCCGGGAACGGCTCGCTTCACGGCGCGCGCCAGAGCGGCGGGCGGGCCCGGCCGGGTGCGCAGCAGGAAGAAGCTGACGTGCCCGGGGACGCCGAGCAACGCGACGGCGTCGTGCGGCGACACGAAGCCGATCTCGGTGAAGGGGTTGCCGCCCGGCTCCACGTGCGCGATCGTGAGCGTGCGGCCGGCCGCCCGCACGGAGTCGCCCGCGCGCGCGCCGACCGCCCCGGCGGCCACGGCGCTGATCACGACCCGCCCGCGGCCCGGGAGGAAGCGCTGCCGCGTGGGTGCGTCGATCCGCACTCCGGCCGGCACGTCGAGGCTGAGCAGCAGGGCGTCCACGCTGCGCCCCCCGCGCCGCAGCACCACCTGGCGGCCGATGATGGGGATCACCGCCGCAACGCCCGGAATGGCGGCCAGCGTGCGCGCGCGGTCCGCGGGCAGGACGGAGGTCGAGTGGAACGGGTCGACGGTGCCGGCCTGCGTCACCCAGACGTTTCCGGGCAGCTGCTCGAACGCGGCGCCGGCTCCGCTCCAGCCGCGGTAGAGGCTCAGGATCACCAGCACGAGCATGACGGAGAACGCGACGCCCATCACGGACATCGCGAACCGCACCTTCTCGCCCAGCAGGTTGCGCCGCGCGAGCGGCACGAGGCCCCACGGCGCGAGGCGATCGCCGTCGCCGGCCGTCCCGCGCGCCCGCTCGCCGTTCGCACCGTGCATCCCGTGCCTCCGCATCGCCTGGCCTGGATGATGTCCGAGCGCCGGCCGCGTGCCATCGGCGGGAACGCGTAGGCGCGCTGCAGGGTTGCCGCACGGGCCCGCCGGGGGTCTGCGGAGTTTCCGCAGCGACCGCGCGTGCATCCGCCGAAGACACGGCGGGCACGCGATGGGATGGTGCGCGTATGGACGCAGCCATGCCGGCCACGGTGGTCAAATACCGCAGGGGAACGGTGCTCCCCAACCTCGAGCACTACGCCGCCGCCGATCCCGAGACGTTCTGGGCTGCCGCGCGCGCCGAGCTCGCGGGCCTGCCGGGCGGCGGCCTCAACATCGCCCACGAGGCGGTCGACCGCCACCTCGCCGGGCCGGCGCGCGATCGCATCGCGCTGCGCTTCATCGCGCGCGACGGCACCCGCCACGATCACACCTACGCCGATCTGGCGCGCGAGACGAACCGCTTCGCCAACGCCCTGCGCGGCCTCGGGGTTGCCCCGGGCGAGCTCGTCTGCTCGCTCGCCGGGCGCATCCCGGAGCTGTACGTCGCGGCGCTCGGCACGCTCAAGGCGCGCAGCGTCTTCTCGCCGCTCTTCTCGGCCTTCGGGCCGGAGCCGATCAGGACGCGGCTCGAGCTCGGCAAGGCGCGCGTCCTCGTCACGACCGAGGCGCTCTACCGCCGCAAGGTCGAGGCGCTGCGGCCGTCCCTGCCCGAGCTCGAGCACGTCCTGCTCGTCGGCGAGGGAGGCGCGGAGACGGCGGTCGAGGGGACGCACGACCTCGCGCGCCTCCTGCGCGCCGCGAGCGACGCGTTCGCGATCGAGCCGACGGATCCCGAGGATCCCGCGCTCGTGCACTTCACGAGCGGCACGACGGGCAAGCCCAAGGCGGCCCTGCACGTGCACGGCGCCGTCGTCGCCCATCACGCCACGGCCAAGCTGGCGCTCGACCTGCACCCCGGCGACGTCTTCTGGTGCACCGCCGACCCGGGCTGGGTCACGGGCACCTCGTACGGCATCATCGGGCCGCTCACGAACGGGGTCACGAGCATCGTCGACGAGGGCGAGTTCGACGGCCGGCGCTGGTACGAGACGCTGCGCGACGAGCACGTGAGCGTGTGGTACACGGCGCCCACGGCCATCCGCCGGCTGATGCGCGCGGGTGACGAGCTCGCGCGCTCCTTCGCGCTGCCCGACCTGCGCTTCTGCGCGAGCGTCGGCGAGCCGCTCAACCCCGAATGCGTCGTGTGGGGCCAGGAGGTGCTCGGCCTGCCGTTCCACGACAACTGGTGGCAGACCGAGACGGGCGGGATCATGATCGCCAACTTCGCCTGCATGGACATCCGTCCCGGCTCGATGGGGCGGCCGCTGCCCGGCGTCGTCGCCGGGATCGTGCGGCGCACCGCCACCGGGGTCGAGGAGATCACGGAGGCCGACGCCGAGGGCGAGCTCGCCCTGCGGCCCGGCTGGCCGTCGATGTTCCGCGGCTATCTCGGCGACCCCGAGCGGAGCGCGAAGTGCTTCGCCGGCGGCTGGTACCTGAGCGGCGACCTCGCCCGGCGCGACGCCGACGGCTACTTCTGGTTCATCGGGCGCGGCGACGACGTGATCAAGAGCCAGGGCCACCTGATCGGCCCGTTCGAGGTCGAGAGCGCGCTGCTCGAGCACCCCGCCGTGGCCGAGGCCGGCGTGATCGGCAAGCCCGATCCGATCGCGGGCGAGGCCGTCAAGGCGTTCGTGGAGCTGAAGCCCGGCGCGGTCGCGGGCCACGAGCTCGAGCGCGAGCTGCTGGGCTTCGCGCGCGTGCGGCTCGGCGCCGTGGTCGCGCCCAAGGAGATCGAGTTCGTCGACCAGGTGCCGAAGACGCGCAGCGGCAAGATCATGCGGCGGCTCCTCAAGGCGCGCGAGCTCGGCCTCGAGGAGGGCGACACCTCGACGCTGGAGGACGGCGCGTGACCGCCGTCGAGCACCGGCTCGAGCGCGAGCACTCACTGCAGCTGCTGAGCCAGATGCTGCGCATCCGCCGCTTCGAGGAGCGCTGTGCCGAGCTCTACAGCCTCGGCAAGGTGCGCGGCTTCCTGCACCTCTACATCGGCGAGGAGGCGATCGCGACCGGCGCCATGCAGGCGCTCGGCCCCGACGACGCCATCGTCGGCACCTACCGCGAGCATGGCCACGCGCTCGCGCGCGGCGTCCCCGCGGGCAGGCTCATGGCCGAGCTCTTCGGCAAGGCCAACGGCTGCAGCGGGGGCCGGGGCGGATCGATGCACTTCTTCGACGCCGAGCGGCACCTCTACGGCGGCTTCGCGATCGTCGCCGGAGGCCTGCCCGTGGCGGTCGGCCTCGCGCTCGCCGACGCCATGCAGGAGCGCCCGCGCGTGACCGCCTGCTTCTTCGGCGAGGGCGCGGCGGCCGAGGGCGAGTTCCACGAGTCGCTCAACCTGGCGGCGCTCTGGAAGCTGCCGGTCGTCTTCCTGTGCGAGAACAACCTCTACGCGATGGGCACCGCGCTCGCGCGCTCGGAGTCCCAGACGGACATCCACCTCAAGGCGCGCAGCTATCGCATCCCGTCGCACGTCGTCGACGGCATGGACGTCGTGGCCGTCGAGACGGCCGTGCGGGCGGCGGCGCGGGCGGCGCGCAAGGGCGGCGGCCCGCAGTTCCTCGAGCTCCGCACGTACCGCTTCCGCGCGCACTCGATGTACGACGCCGAGCTCTACCGCACGAAGGACGAGGTCGGCGAGTGGATGCACCGCGACCCGATCACGCTCTTCGAGGCGCGCATGCGCGCCGACGGCCTGCTCGAGGACGCCGACCTCGCGGCGATCGAGGCCGAGATCGCCGGCGAGCTCGAGGCCGCGGTGGCCGAGGCCGAGGCGGGTCCGTGGGAGCCGCTCGAGGAGCTCACGCGGAACGTCTACGCCCAGGGGCCGCAGACGTGAAGATGACCTTCCGCGAGGCGGCGCGCCAGGGCTTGCGCGAGGCGCTCGCCGGCGACCCGCGCGTCTTCCTGATGGGCGAGGACATCGGCGAGTACGGCGGGTCGTTCGCCGTCACCAAGGGCCTGCTCGACGAGTTCGGGCCCGAGCGGATCCGCGACACCCCGCTCAGCGAGTCCGGCTTCGTCGGCGCCGGCATCGGCGCGGCGCTCGGCGGCATGCGGCCGATCGTCGAGATCATGACCGTCAACTTCAGCCTGCTCGCGCTCGACCAGATCCTCAACAACGCCGCCACGATGCGGCACATGTCCGACGGCCAGTTCGGCGTGCCGCTGATCGTGCGCATGGCGACCGGCGGCGGGCGCCAGCTCGCGGCCCAGCACTCGCACAGCCTCGAGGGCTGGTACGGCCACATCCCCGGCATCAAGGTGCTGACGCCCGGCACGGCGACCGACATGCGCCTCGCCGTCGCGGCGGCGCTCGGCGAGGACGATCCGGTCTTCATCTTCGAGCACTCGGCGCACTACCCCGTCGAGGGCGAGATCGACGACGGCGCGCGGCCGTCCGATCTCTGGCGTGCCCGCGTCGCCCGGGCGGGGAGGGACGTCTCGCTGATCACGTTCGGCGGGTCGCTCGACCGCACGCTCGAGGCCGCGGAGCTGCTCGCCGACGAGGGCATCGAGGCCGAGGTGCTCGACCTGCGCTGCCTGCGGCCGCTCGACGTCGAGGGCATCCTCTCGTCGGTGCGGCGCACGCACCGCGCGGTCGTCGTCGACGAGGGCTGGCTGACCGGCAGCTTCGCGGCCGAGATCAGCGCCCGCATCATGGAGGGCGCGTTCGACGAGCTCGACGCGCCCGTCGCGCGCGTCTGCAGCATGGAGATCCCGGTGCCGTACCCCGCGCACCTCGAAGCGGCGGCGCTGCCGAGCGCCGAGCGCGTGCTCGCCGCCGCGCTGGAAGTGGTGGAGGGGCCGTGACGGCGACGTTCGTCATGCCGATGCTGGGCGCCGACATGGCCGCCGGCACGCTCGCGCAGTGGTACCGCGCGCCCGGCGACGAGGTCAAGCGCGGCGACATCGTGGCCGCCGTCGAGACCGACAAGGGCGTGATCGACGTCGAATGCTTCGCGAGCGGCGTGATGGGCGCCCACCTCGTCGCCGAGGGCCAGGAGGTGCCGGTCGGCACGCCGCTCGCCACGATCCTCGGCGAGGGCGAGGAGCCGCCCGCCGGCGCGCCGCCGCCCGCGCCCGTGGTCGCGCCCGCGCCCGGCGCCGGCCGCGCCCCGCGCGCCCGTCGCCGTCGCCCCCGTGCCCGCGGAGGCCCCGCTCGCGCCGGCGGCCGTCCTGCACCGGCACGCGTCGCCGCTCGCGCTGCGCTTCGCGCGCGAGCACGGCCTCGACATCGGCCGGATCACGGGCACGGGCCCGCACGGGCGCACGCTGCTGCGCGACGTCGACGAGGCCGTGCGGCACCCCGGCGCGCCCCCCGTGTCCGGCCCGCGCGTGCGCAGCACGCCGCGCGCCCGCGAGCTCGCGGCGCAGCTCGGGGTCGACCTCGCAAGCGTGGCGGGCAGCGGACCCGGCGGTCGCGTCATGCGCCGGGACGTCGAGGCCTCGGCGCCCGCGCCGGTCGCGGACGATCCGCGCGCCCGCATGCGCCGCGCGATCGCCGCGGCGATGAGCCGCTCCAACCGCGAGATCCCGCACTACCACGTCGGCGAGACGATCGACCTCGGCCGCGCGAGCGCATGGCTCACGGCCGAGAACGAGCGCCGCCCGCTGCCCGAGCGGCTGCTGATCGGCGTCCTGCTCGTCAAGGCGGTCGCGCTCGCGCTGCGCGAGCATCCGGCGCTGAACGCCGTCTGGCGCGACGAGCGCGCCGAGCCGCTCGACGCGATCCACGTCGGCGTCGCCGTGTCGCTGCGCGAGGGCGGCCTCGTCGCACCCGCGCTGCACGACACCGACCGCCTCCCGCTCGGCGAGCTGATGGCGGCGTTCCGCGACGTCGTCGGACGCGCGCGGCGGGGCGGCCTGCGCGCCTCGGAGCTGTCCGACGCGACGATCACCGTCACGAGCCTCGGCGAAGGCGGGGCCGAGGATGTCCACGGCGTCATCTTCCCGCCGCAGGTCGCGCTCGTCGGCTTCGGCCGCATCGTCGTGCGACCGTGGGTCGTGGACGGCGCCGTCGTTCCGCGACCCGTCGTCCGCGCCACGCTCTCGGCCGACCACCGCGCCAGCGACGGTCACGCCGGAAGCGCATTCCTCCGTACCCTCGACCGCCTGCTCCAGGAGCCCGAAGCACTATGACCCGTGACGAGATCCGCACCGCCGCACTCGATCTGCTCGCCGAGATCGCACCCGAGCTCGACCCATCCGCGCTGGCCGGCGACGTGCCGCTGCGCGACCAGGTGGACCTCGACTCGATGGACTTCCTCAACTACCTCATCAGCATCCACACGACGCTCGAGGTCGAGATCCCCGAGGCCGACTACGACCGGCTCGCGACGCTCGACGGAATCGTGGCGTACGTGGACGAGGCGCTGCGCGCCGCGCCGCCCGCGGGCGGCTGAGTCAGCCCGCCGTCGCGGCGCCGCTGGCGACCGGGGCCGGCGCGCTCGCGCGCGGTGCGGGCGGGACGATCAGCACGGGCCGGTGCGCGTGCACGGTGACGCCGTGCGAGACGGAGCCGAGCACGAGCGTCTTGAGCGACGAGAGACCGCGGGCGCCGAGGATGATGAGGCCGGCGTCGTCCTGGTCGGCGACCTCGAGGATCGTGTGCCAGACCGCGTCCATCGAGATCTCGGCGACCTGGGCCTGCGCGTCGAGTCCGGCCGCCGTGGCGAGGGCGGCGCCCTCCTCGGCGAGCGCGAGGGCGGCGCGGTGCATCCCGGCCTCGTCGTAGACAGCCACGGGGAGGATCGCGTAGGCGGCGCCGATGCCGCCGACCGGCCGCCAGGTGTGCAGCACGATGGCCTTGCGGCCGGGAAACAGCGCACCGGCGGTCTCGATGGCGCGGCGCGCCCCGGCGGAGCCGTCGTAGCAGAGCAGGATCGGCTGGGTTTCGGATGTGCTCACGGGTCCTCCTGACCGGTTTCGTTCACCGTAGGAGCGTTCCGCGGCGCCGCCATCGGCGCGGCCGCGCAGGCGCACTGCGGGTTCCTACGGCTCGCGTCTCGCGCGAACCCCGATGTGCGCGCAGTGGGCGGGTGCGAGCCTCAACCTGCGAGCTTCAACCGAATCGAGGGGCCATGAAAGACATTGCAGAAGGCTGGAAGGCCGGCGACGTGATCATCGTCGAGGGCCGTAACGTGAGTTCCTCGCCGCGCAAGGGCGAGATCCTGAAGGTCCTGGGCGAGGTCTCCCATCCGCACTTCTCGGTGCGCTGGGAGGACGGGCACGAGACGATCTTCTACCCGGCCCACGATGTGACGCTGCGGCACGCGCACCCCCACGAGTAGCCGGCAGGGGACATCAGGCCGGCGCGGCCGCGAGCGCGGCCCGTAGCTGCGCGGTCGGCAGCAGGCGGACGAGCAGCCCGTTGTGCCCGTCGCCGCCGCCGTAGAGCAGGCCGTCCGGGCGGAGGCGGAGCGAGCCGATGGGGCTCGCAACCGGCGCCGTCGTGTGGCGGCCGCTGTCGACGTCGAGCAGGAGCGCCGGCCTGCGCCCGACCTGGAGCGCCGCGGCGATCGCGCCGGACAGGGTCACGCCGCCCGTGGCGTCGGCGCCGAGCGGCCACGTGCCGGTACGGACGCCGCTGCTCAGCCGGTAGACGTCGAGGACGGCGCTCCCGCTGTCGCGCGCGCGACGCACGACCACTGCGCGATCGCCCTGCATGGCCGCTCCCGCGACCGGAGCGGCGGGATCGGACGCCGCCGCCAGGACGCGCAGCGGCTTGCCCGCCGGGTCGAGGACGGCGAGTGCGCGGTTCGCGCGCTCGACGAGGATCCGCCGTGCGTTCACCGCCCACACGTGCGTCACCCCGCGGGCGATCGCGAGCGAGCGGGCGCCCCGCACGCGGTAGGCGGTGCCGAGCAGCGCGTAGGCGACGACCGTCCCCTGCGCGGCGGCGCCCGAGCCGGCGACGACCGCGCAGCACGGGCCGCCCGCGCCCTCGTGCGTGCTGTGGTAGCGGCGCAGGACGCGGAACGGCGCCCCGGGCCGGGCCAGCAGCCAGCGGCCGCCGATCTCGCTGTTGCCGGTCAGCGTGATCTGGTTGACGATCGCGGTCGTGCCGCCGAAGGCGAGCAGGCCGAGGCCCTCGCCGCGGGGCAGGGCGGCGTGCGCGATGGGCCGGCCCGAGAGGTCGCGCAGGTCGAGCCGCGGCGAGGGCGCGCGCGTCACGAGGGCGACGCGGGCGCCGTCGAACGCGACGTCCGCGACCCCCGGCCGCAGGTGGAAGAGCGTGCGCGGATGCCACGCGAACGCGCGCCCGGCGGGCAGCGTCTGCCGCGTCCCCGCCGCGAGCGCGAGCGCCGCGCCGGCCGACAGGAGCCAGGCGGCGACGATCGCCCAGGTCGCGCGCTTGCACGTCATGCGCCCCACCGTAGCTCGCCGCGGTCAGGCCGAGACGAGCGATGCCTGCAGCTGCGCGCGCGTGACGGCCTCACGGCGCAGCCACGCGATGGCAGCGACGGCGCTGCAGACGACGATGTCGACGAGCTCGCACTCGGGACAGCGTCGCGTCACGATCGCCCGGCCGGAGTATCCCGTGCGTACCGCGAGGGGATAGACGAGGTCGCACCCGCACTCGCAGCAGCGGGTGAGCGGCTTCGGGGCGGGGGTGGAGCGCTCGGGCGTCATCAGCGCGGAGCGTCGCGCGCGGGCGCGGGGGAGGCATCGGCAATTGCGCTGCTCCGCACCTGCGGCTTTGCCGCACACTTCACCCCCGAGATGCAGACCCCCGGCCTCAGCTCCGCCGAGGCGGCCCGGCGCCTCGCCGCCCGGCCGCATGCACGGCGGGCGGCCGGGAGCCGCAGCTACCTCGACATCGTGCGCACGAACGTCGTGACGCTGTTCAACGCGATCCTGGCGGCGCTGCTCGTCGTCGTGCTCGCTCTCGGCGACTTCCGCGACGGGCTGTTCGCGGGGGTGCTCGTGGCCAACATCGTGATCGGCGTGGTGCAGGAGGTGCGCGCGAAGCGCGTGCTCGACCGGCTCGCGCTGCTGGTCGCGCCGCGCGCCCGCGTCTGGCGCGACGGCGCGCTGCGCGACGTGGCCGCGGCCGAGGTCGTCACGGGCGACCATGTCCGGGTCGAGCCCGGCGACCAGGTCGTCGCCGACGGGACGCTCGCGGAGGCGCGCGGCCTCGCGCTCGACGAGTCGATCCTGAGCGGCGAGAGCGATGCCGTCGAGCGAGCCGCCGGCGAGCAGGTGCTCTCGGGCGCCTACTGCGTCGCCGGCTCCGGCGACTATCTCGTCGAGGCCGTCGGGGCCGACAGCTTCGCCGAGCGCCTGGCCGCCGAGGCGCGCGCGACGGCGGTTCAGCTCAGCCCCCTGCAGCAGGACATCAACCGCGTGCTGCGCGCCATCGTCGCGGTGATGGTGCCGCTCGCGCTGCTCCTGGTGGCCGTGCTGGCGCTGCGCGAGCGGCCGTTCGCGGATGCGGGGCGCACCGCGGTGGCCGCGCTGCTCCCGCTCGTCCCGGAGGGGCTCGTCCTGCTCACGAGTCTCACGTTCGCGGTCGCGGCGGTGCGGCTGGCACGCCTCGGGACGCTCGCGCAGCGGCTGAACGCCGTCGAGAGCCTCGCGGCCGTCGACGTCGTCTGCCTCGACAAGACCGGCACGCTCACGGACAACCGCCTGCGCGTCGTCGCGGCCGAGCCGGCCGACGGCGGCGCCCGCGACCCGCTGCTCGCCGACCTGGGGGCGTTCGCGGCCAGCTCGGCCACGCAGAACGGGACGCTGCGGGCGATCGCCGAGTTCGCCCCCGCCGCGGCCGCGCGCGTGCTCGCGGAGGTGCCGTTCCACTCGGATCGCAAGTGGAGCGCGGCGCAGATCGAGGGCCGCGGCACGCTCGTGCTGGGTGCGCCCGACGTGCTCGCGCGCCACGGCGTCGCCATCGCGCCGGGCCTGGCCGCGCAGATCGCCGAGAGCGGCGCCCAGCGCCGCCGCGTCGTGCTGCTGGCGGCGAGCCCGCATCCGCTCGCGGGCACGGTGCTGCCGGGCGAGCTCGCGGCGCGCGGCATCGTCGTGCTCGAGGAGGGTCTGCGCGACGACGCGGCGGCCACGATCGCGTACCTCGTGCGCGAGGGCGTGGAGGTCAAGATCATCTCCGGCGACGGGCTCGAGACCGTGCGCGCGGTCGCGGCCGCCGTCGGCGTCCCGGGCGCCGAGCGCGCGATCGCCGGGAGCGCGCTGCCGGACGACGACGGCGAGCTCGCGGCCGTCGCCCTGGGCCACGTGGTCTTCGCGCGCGTGAGCCCGGAGCAGAAGCGCCGCCTCGTGCTCGCGCTCACGCGCGAGGGGAAGTACGTCGCGATGATCGGCGACGGCGTCAACGACGTGCTCGCGCTCAAGGAGGCGCGGCTCGCGATCGCGATGGGGAACGGCAGCCAGATGGCCAAGGGCGTCTCCGACCTCGTGCTGCTCACGAACGCGTTCGCGACGGTGCCCCGCGCGATCGAGGAGGGGCGGCGGATCCTGCGCAACACCCACCGCGTCGCGCGCCTGTTCGTGACCAAGTCGGTCTACTCGGCGGTCATCCTCGTGAGCATCGGCCTCCTGCCGATCGCCTACCCGTTCCTGCCGCGGCACCTCACGATCGTCTCGACGCTCACGGTCGGGCTGCCGGGGTTCTTCCTGGCGCTCGCCGCCAGCGAGGGGCCCGTGCGGCGCGAGCGCTTCGTGCCCGATCTCGCGCGCTTCGCGGGCGTGCTCGGCGTGCTCGCCGCGGCGATCATCGCCGGCGCCTACCTCGCAGCGCGCGGGCCGCTCGACCGCTCGCTCGTCGAGGCGCGCACGGTCGCCGTGGGCGCCGCGATCCTCGCCGGCCTCGCGATCGTCGTCGCGGTCGAGCGCGCCGGCGGCCGGCGCGTCCGGCCGTGGGTGTGGGGGATCCTCGCGCTCGACGCCGGAGTCGCGGTCGCGGGGACCGCGCTGCCGGCCCTGCGCAGGTTCTTCGAGCTGGCACGGCCGGACGCCGGCGACTGGCTCACGATCGCCGCCGCCGGCGTCGCCGGGGTGCTCCTCGTGCTCGCCGCGCGCCGGCTCGACTGAGAGCGCATCTCCGAGTGCAACGTCGGGGTCAGACCCCAACGTTGCGCGGCGGCAACGGCCTTGAAGGGCTTGCCGTGGGCCGCGGGGGGATACTCCGGTGCATGCAGCCTCCCGACGCACCGGACGTGAGCGCTCCGACCTCGCCGGCGGCGCCCGCAGGCGGCGAGCCGGCGCCCGCGGTCACGGGGGGCTCGCACCTCACGCTCGTGGATGCCGCGGGCGAGGTGGACACGGCGCCCGAGCGCGCCGGCATCGAGCGCCGCGTGCGCGACAGGACCTACTTCTGGCTCGACCTCCACCAGCCCGACGCGGACGACATCGAGGCGCTCGGCGACATCTTCGGGTTCCACCCGCTCGCGCTCGAGGACTCGGCGAACTTCAACCAGCGGCCGAAGATCGATCCGTACGACGGCTACGCCTTCCTCGTCGTCTACGGCGCCTCGGGCGACGCGGACGGCCTCGTCGAGGTGCACTGCTTCAGCTCGGAGCACTACCTCGTGACCGTCCGCCACGACGACTGCCCGACGTTCGCCAATCTCCAGAAGCGCTACATGGCGCGCCCGGACACGCTGAGCGACGAGTCGATGCTGGTCTACCACGTCGTCGACGGCCTCACCGACAGCTTCTTCCCGTCGCTCTCCGACATGGACGAGCGCATCGACACGCTGCAGGCGGAGATCTTCGAGGACCCGCACGAGGAGCAGCTGCAGGAGATCTTCGCCATGAAGCAGCGCCTCGTCGCCGTGCGCCGCGTGATCGCGCCGCAGCGCGACATGTTCGCCCAGCTCGTCGGCAACGTCGTCGAGATCCCGGGCATCAGCGACGAGACGCGGCGCTACTTCCGCGACGTCTACGACCACCTCATCCGCCTCTCGGAGATGATCGACTCCTACCGCGACCTGCTGACCGGCGTGATCGACGTCTACCTCTCGACCGTCGCCAACCGCCGCGACCAGATCATGAAGCAGCTGACGGTGCTGGCCGCGATCTTCCTGCCGATCACGTTCATCACCGGCTTCTTCGGCCAGAACTTCGGCTACATGGTCGACCACGTGATCGGCTCGCGCACGGCGTTCGCGATCGGCTCGGGCATCCAGGTCGCGACCGTCATCGCGATCCTCGCCTTCTTCAAGCGGCACCGCTGGATCTAGTGTCCGCTGAGAAGCTCTGATGGGATGAGGGTGTGTGGCTGGGGTGCGGGTCGCCGCAGGTCTGGCGGGAGTCCGCGCAGCGCGCGACTGCCAGACCGCAGGCGATCCACACGCTCCAGACGCCACGCTCATTCCGTCAGAGCTTCCTTTACAGCACGAAGTAGAGCGAGGCGGCGACGCCCGCCGCGACGCAGTACGCGGCGAACGGCGTGAGGCGGTTCGTCTCGAAGTAGCGCATGAGGAAGCGCACTGCGAGGTACGCGGTGGCCGCCGAGCAGATCGCGCCGACGAGCGCCGGGCCGCGTACGCCGTTGCCGCTCGTGCCGAACAGGTCGGGCAGCTTGAGCACGGCCGCGGCGCCGATGATCGGCGTCGCGAGCAGGAAGGCGAAGCGCGCGGAGTCCTCGTTCGAGAGCCCCACCGCGAGGCCGCCGGCCATCGTCGCGCCCGAGCGCGAGAAGCCGGGGACGAGCGCGATGGCCTGGGCCGCGCCGACGGCGAGCGTCCCGCGCCACGTGACCTGGCGGGCGATGCGCGCGTCGCCGGCCTCGGCGCTCGGATCCTCCGCGACGGCCGGGGCGCGGCGGCGCAGGCGCTCGGCGCCGTAGAGCATGAAGCCGTTGAGGATCAGGAAGAACGCCGCCGATCGTCCCGACGCGAAGAGGTCGCGCAGCGGATGCTCGAGCAGCAGGCCGAGCAGGCCGGCGGGGATCGTGCCGACGACGAGCAGCCAGCCGAGGCGCGCGTCGCCGTCGTCGCCGATCTCGCGGTTGCGCAGCGAGCGCCCGAGGCCGCGCAGGATGCGCACCCAGTCGCGCCAGAAGAAGCCGAGCAGCACGAGCGCGGTCGCGAGGTGCGTCGCGACGAGGAACGTCACGAAGAACGAGTCGTTCTGGTGGATGTTCCAGCCGAGCAGGCGCGGCAGGATCACGCTGTGGCCGAGGCTCGAGATGGGGAAGAGCTCGCTGACGCCCTGCAGCAGGCCGAGCACGACGGCCTGTCCGTACGAGATCAGCGCGATCGGAGCTGCGAGCACGCCCTCAGCCCTCGGTCCGCGTGCGGGGACCGGTCTGGAACCACGCGAGCACGAACGCGCCGAGGCCGAGCAGGAGCGCCGCGATGCCGTGCTTGGCGTGGTGGTGGGTGGAGCCGGCCTCGTGGCCCGGGAAGAACCCGGGCAGCGACTTCGCCGGCTCGGCGAAGTAGACGATCGCGATGACGATCAGCACGACGCCGGCGATCCCGGCGGCGATGATGGTCCAGCGGCTGTTCGACATGCGTGGATGTCTCCTGTCGTGATGGGTTGGGGGCCCCCCGCCCGTGCGTACGGCATCAACGTACGCCGTGAGCGGCGCCCGCACAACCGCCCGGCGGCCCATCTTTGCGGTAGCTTGATGCCGCGATCGCGCCGTCAGAGCCGCAGGGGCCGCGGCGCGGCGAGCGCGCGGCGGGCGCCCGCGAGGCCGAGCGCGGTCGCGGCGACCATGATTGCGAGCGCGGCGAGGAGCGGCGCGGACGCCCCTGCCGACGGCGACGACGCCGGCAGCGCGGCCCACCACAGCGCCGTCGCGACCGTGATCGCGCCCATCGCCGCGGCGACCCCGGCTGCGAGCCGCGCGAGCGCCACGAGCGCGCGCGCGGGCCATTCGATCCGCCGCGCGGTCGCGACGGCTGCATACGTCCAGGCCGCGAGGCAGACGACGAGGAGCAGGCCCCAGGCCGAGAAGCCGAGCGCATAGGCGGTGTCGTGGCCGTCGCGCTGCGCGGCCGAGAGCCGCTGCGCCCAGGCCACGAGGCCGGCGGTCGCAGCCGCGCCGGCTGCGCTCAGCCGGGCCGCGCGGGCCCAGTGCGCGCGGATCTCGCCGAAGCGGCCCGCGCGGAGGAACGCGACGAGCGCGGGCAGGGCGCACGCAGCGCCGGCGAGGACGAGGACCGCTGCGATCGCGGCGGCGGCGACGAGGCCGTCGAACGCGATCGCGGGCAGCGTGCGACCTGCCGCCGGCGCCGTCCCGCGCCAGTGCTCCGAGACCCGCTGCACCATCATGCCCGCGACGACGAAGAGCGACCAGGCGCAGAGCACGAGCAGCGATCCCGCGCGCGCCCGCGCCGCCGGCGGAACGGAGTCGCCGCTCAGACCCGCCGCGCGCAGCCGCTCGCGGGCGCCGGCGAGCAGGACGTCGCGGCAGGCGCGCCACGCGACGCGTCCCCGCTCGCCCGACTCGAGCATCAGGGAAACGAGCTCGTCGCCGTAGCGGGCGCGCCACGCCGGCGGATAGGCGCGCAGCAGCAGGCGGCAGGCGCGCTCGCTCTTCACGCCGCGCCGCCCTGGGGAGCGAGCCGGACCCGGGCCGAGAGCCGCGCCGTGCCCTCGTCGACGAGGGTGCGCAGATCGGCCAGCGTGGCCGCGAGCGCCTCGGCGCCGGCGGCGCTGAGGCGGTACGGCCGCCTGCGGCCGCTCGCCCCGACGGCCTCGATCAGCCCGCGCTCCTCGAGGCGGCCGATCGCGCCGTAGAGCGTGCCGGGGCCGAGCCGGATGCCGGCGAAGTCCTCGATGTCGAGCAGCAGGGCGTAGCCGTGCTTCTCGCCGGAGGCGAGGCTCGTCAGGATCAGGGTCGGCGGATCGTTGCGGGCCGAGGCCTCGCGCTCGCTGCGGCGGATCCCCATGCGTCCAGACTAGTACGTCGCGCGTAATAACGCAAGACGTATTAGTGGCCCCGGATGGAATGCTGCACGGGTGAGCCTCTCGAGCCTCGGCATCGCAACGGCGTCGTTCCTGGCATCGGCCGTCGAGTTCGTCGAGGCGCTGACGATCGTGCTCGCGCTCGGCGTCACGCGCGGCTGGCGGGCGAGCCTGTGGGGGACGGTCGCGGCGTTCGCCGTGCTCGCGCTCGGCATCGCGGCGATCGGGCCGGGTCTGACCGCGCATCTGCCGCGCCACTGGCTCCAGCTCGCCGTCGGCACGCTGCTGCTCACGTTCGGGCTGCAATGGCTGCGCAAGGCGGTCTTCCGCAGCGCCGGGCTGATCGCCCTCCACGACGAGGAGGAGACGTTCGCCGAGGAGGCGTCGGCAGCGCGCGCGGCGGCCGATCAGCGCCGCTTCGGCCTCGACTGGTACGCGTTCACGGTGGCGTTCAAGGGCGTCCTGCTCGAGGGCCTGGAGGTCGTCTTCATCGTCGTCAGCTTCGGCGCGAGCTCGCAGGACCGCGTGCCGGCGGTGGTGGGCGCGGGCGTCGCGCTCGCCCTCGTGCTCGTCGCCGGCGCCGTCCTGCACCGGCCGCTCGCGCGCGTGCCGGAGAACCTCATCAAGTACAGCGTGGGCCTGCTGCTCTCGACCTTCGGGCTCTTCTGGCTGGTCGAGGGCCTCAACGCGGTCGCGGCGGACGGCCATCCGGTCGGCTGGCCGGGCGGCGACGCCGCCCTCCCCGTGATCCTGCTGGCCTGGCTCGTGCTCTCGCAGGTCGTCGTCCGCGCCCTGCGGACGGCCGAGCCGGTGGCGGCGACGTGAGGTTCGCCGTGGCGTTCGGGCGCTTCTGGTGGGATTTCGTCGTGGGCGACGAATGGCGCATGGCCGTCGTCGTCGCGGTGGCGGCCGCGGTGGGCATCCTCGCCGCCTCCGAGCGGTGGCTCGCCGGACGCGGTCTCGCGCTCGGGATCGCGGCCGGCGTCATGCTCGTCGTCGGCGCGATCCTGATCGGCACGGGCCGCCGGCGCCGGGCCTGAGACCTGGTTTCGAGAGCGGCTTTCGAAACCAGGTCTGAGCCGCGTCAGGCGGGGCCGAGCACGGCGGCCGACTGCGGCGGCAGCCAGACGTGCCCGTGCTCGCAGCGCACGGCGCCGGCGTCCCACGCGAGCACCGGGCGCAGGGCGCCCCCGCCGTCGCCCAGCGCGAGCGGCTGCGCGCGCTCGGCGAGGTTGACCGCGACGAGCCAGTGGCCCCGCCGCACCGTCACGGTCTGCGCCGCGGCGTCGTGGTCGACGTGCACGCGGTCGAGCTGCGGGTCGCGCAGGTCGGGCGTCCTCCGGCGCAGCGCGATCAGGTCGCGGTACCACGCGAGCAGGCGGGCGTGCGGCTCGCGGGCCGGCTCGTCCCAGTCGAGGCGCGAGCGCTCGAACGTCTCCGGCGCCTGCGGGTCCGGAACGTCGGCGCCCTCCCAGCCATGGCGGGCGAACTCCTGGCGGCGGCCCCGGCGCACGGCGTCGGCGATCGCGGGGTCGGTGTGGTCGGTGAAGTACATCCAGGGCGTCGACGCGCCCCATTCCTCGCCCATGAAGAGCATCGGCGTGCCGGCGCACGTGAGCAGCAGCGCGGCGCCGCAGGCGAGCAGGCCGGGAGGGATGCCCTGCGAGAGGCGGTCGCCCCGGGCGCGGTTGCCGACCTGGTCGTGGGTCTGCAGGGAGACCACGAAGCGCGAGCCGGGCAGGAGGGCGCGATCGAGCGGGCGCCCGTGGCTGTGCCCGCGGAACGACGAGTACGTGCCGTCGTGGAAGAAGATGCCCTCCAGCACCTTGGCGAGCGCGCCGGGCGCGGCGAAGTCGGCGTAGTACCCGTCGCGCTCGCCCGTCAGCAGCACGTGCAGGGCGTGGTGGACGTCGTCGGCCCACTGCGCGTCGAAGCCGGTGCCTCCGCGGGCGCGCGGCGTGACGGTGCGCGGGTCGTTGCGGTCGGACTCGGCGATCAGCCAGAGCGGCCGCCCGAGCGCGAGCGCCGCGACCTCCGCCGTCAGCTCCTCGGCGAGCGGCAGGGCGCGCGCGTCGAAGAGCTCGTGCACCGCGTCGAGCCGCAGGCCATCCACGCCGAAGTCGCGCAGCCACATGACGGCGTTGTCGATGAGGAAGCGGCGCACCTCGTCGCTGCCGGGGCCGTCGAGGTTGACGGCGTCGCCCCAGGGGGTGCCGTAGCGGTCGGTGAAGTACGGGCCGAACTCGGCGAGGTGGTTCCCGCTCGGGCCGAGGTGGTTGTAGACGACGTCGAGGCACACGCCGAGTCCGCGCTCGTGGCAGGCGTCGACGAAGCGCCGGAACGCGAACGGGCCGCCGTACGGGGCGTGGACGGCGTAGAGGCCGACGCCGTCGTAGCCCCAGCCGTGGCGGCCCGGAAAGCTCGCGAGCGGCATGACCTCGACGATGCCGACGCCGAGCTCGGCCAGATGGTCGAGCCGGCCGATCGCCGAGTCCAGCGTGCCTGCGGGCGTGAACGTGCCGACGTGGAGCTCGTAGACGATCGAGCCCGGCAGCTCGACGCCGGGCCAGGCGGCGGTCCCGGCGCGCAGGCGCGCGAGGTCGATCACCTCGGCCGGCCCCTCCGGCCCACGCGGCAGCGAGAGCGCGCGCGGGTCGGCGCGCGGCTCGCCGCCGTCGAGCGCGAACGCGTACTCCGCGCCGGCGGACGCCGGCAGCTCGGCCTCCCACCAGCCGCCGGCGGCCGGCTCCATGGCGTGACGGGCGCCGTCGAGCAGCAGCGCGACCGACGCGCGCGCGTGCGGCGCCCAGACGCGGAACCTCACGGCGCGGCCCGCACGAGCAGGGCGACGGGCAGCGCGGCGAACAGCTCGGCGCAGGCGACGCCGTCGTCGCCGGCGGCGTGCTCGGCGCCGGTCAGCACGTCGCGCCAGCAGCCGGGCGCGAGCGCCGCGCGGGCGTCGCGCCAGCCCGTGCGGGCGAGCATCCCCGGCCAGCGCGTGACCACGGTCGCCGCTCCGGCGCCGCGCACGAAGCCGAGCGCGTGCGGCGAGGCCGAGGCGAGCGGCTCGTAGCCCGCGCGGGCGCCGAAGAGGCCGGGGCGGTCGCGGCGCAGGTTCAGCGCGGCCGCCGTCACCCACAGCTTCTCCCGGCGGAGGTCGCCGGCCGGCGGGGCGGAGGACAGCGCGGCGAGCAGCGAAGCCCGCTCCGCGAAGTCGACGGGCCGGCGGTTGTCCGGATCGACGAGCGCCGGCGCCAGGGTCTCGTTGCCCTGGTAGACGTCGGCCGCGCCCGGCAGCGTGAGCTGCAGCAGCTTGGTGCCGAGCGTGAGCGCGCGGATGCCGGGCGCGTTCGCGGCGACGACGCGGGTGAGCGTCGCGGCGACCTCGCCGTCGAGGCAGCGCGCGGCGAAGCCGGCGACGCGTTGCTCGTAGGCCGCGTCCGGGGCGTCCCAGCTCGTGAACTGCTTCGACTCGTGCGTGGCCTTCTGCATGTACTGCACCAGGCGCTCCTCGCCGAGCGGCCACGCGCCGAGCAGCGTCTGGAAGAGCAGGTAGGCCGTCGGCTCGTCGACGTGGTGCTCGGCGGCCTCGCACCGCACCGCCTCCCAGGCCGCGTCCCAGCCCTCGAGGTCCTCGGCGATCGCGAGCAGGCTCGCGCGCACGTCCTCGCTGCGGTTCGTGTCGTGCGTCGAGAGCGTCGTGAGGCCCTGCGGGTGGCGCCGCGCCTGATCGCGCGCCCATGCGTGCAGCACCTCCGCGTCGGGAGCGTCGAGCGCGCGCGGGTCGCCGCCCACTTCGTCGAGCGCGATCAGGCGGTGCCAGCGGTAGAACGTGGTGTCCTCGATGCCCTTGGCCATGACCGGCCCGCAGACCTGCTGGAAGCGGACGACGAGATCGGCCGCCGCGGAGCCGCTCGCGAGCGTGTCGCCGAGCAGCCGGCGGAGGATGCCGATGGCCTCGGCGAGGTCGGGGCGCGCGTGCTCGGCGAGCGCCGCGAGGCGGTCGAGCCGCGCCGTCTCGGCCGGCTCGGCCGGGAGTCCCGGGCGCAGGTAGGCGCGGTAGACCTCGACGTGCGAGAGCAGCTCGCGCAGCGCCTCGGCCGCGATCGCGGGCTCGAGTGGCGTCCCGGCCGCGGCCGCGGCCGCGACCGCTCGCGCCGCGAGCCGCCGCACCTCGGGCTCGAAGAGGTGACGCACGACGAGGCTCTTGGCCTCGATCTCGACGCGCTCCAGCGACGGCTCGCCGCCGGCCGCCCGCCAGCGCTCGTCGAGCTCCGGCCCCACCGGCGGCACCATCGCCGCCTGGATCGCGCGCATCGCGTCGTATCCCGTCGTGCCGGCGCACGGCCAGGCGGCCGGCAGCGACTCGCCCGGCGCGAGGATCTTCTCGACGACGACCCAGGCGCCGTCCGTCGCGTCGCGCAGCCGCTCGAGGTAGGCCTGCGGGTCGGCGAGGCCGTCGGGGTGGTCGATGCGGAAGCCGTCGATCACGCCCTCGCGGTGGAGGCCGGCGAGCACGGCGTGGGTGGCGTCGAACACGTCGCCGAGCTCGACGCGGATCGCGATCAGCGTGTCGATGTCGAAGAAGCGGCGGTAGTTGAGGACGCGGTCCTTGTCGCGCCACGAGGCGAGCGCGTAGTGCTGGCGGGCGAGCACCGCGGCCGCGTCGCCGCCCGCGCTCGCCGGGTCGACGGGAAAGCGGTGATCCGCGTAGCACAGCACCGGCGCGCCGGCGTGCTCGCCGAGCCAGATCTCACCAGCCGCGAGCAGGTCGTCCGGGGGCGCGCCGAGCAGCGGCAGGCCGACCCGCCCGTCGCCCGCATCCCAGTCGATGTCGAACCAGCGCGCCTGCGGGGCGTCCCGGCCGAGGCGCAGGGTCTCCCAGAGCGCCCGGTTGAGGTGCTCGGGCGCGGGGATCGCCATGTGGTTGGGGACGACGTCGACCACGATCCCGAGGCCGTGGGAGTGCGCGCACGCGGCCAGATCGCCGAGGGCGCCCTCTCCGCCGAGGTCGGCGGACACGCGCGAGTGGTCGACGACGTCGTAGCCGTGCAGCGAGCCCGGCGCCGCCTGCAGGATCGGCGAGAGGTAGAGGTGCGTCACCCCGAGCCGCGCCAGGTACGGCACGATCGCGGCGGCCGCGGCGAAGCCGAACCCGGCATGCAGCTGCAGCCGGTAGGTGGAGGTGGGGCCGCGGCGGTCAGCCATGCCGGAGGACGACCAGGGAGCGCGCGCCGAGGGCGTGCTGCTCGCCGGCCGCGCGCGTGCCCTCGGCCGCCTCGTTCCCGGTGTCGAGCGCGATCTCCCACGTCTCCGCGTACTCGGCGGGCGGCAGCGTCAGCGTCGCGTCCTCGTGTGTCGGGTTGAAGAGGATCAGGAACGAGTCGTCCTCGATCGCCTCGCCGCGCGGGCCGGGCTCGGCGATGCCGTGTCCGTTGAGGAACACGCCGAGAGGCTGGACGTTCGGCTGCGACCAGTCGTCCTCTCCCATCGCCGTGCCGTCGGCCGCCAGCCACGCGATGTCCGGCACGCCGTTGGCCGCCGACGCGCCCGTGAAGAAGCGCCGCCGGCGGAAGACGGGATGCTCGGCGCGCAGGCGAGTCAGCGCCTGCGCGAACGCGAGCAGGCTCTCGTCGACCGCCGACCAGTCGAGCCACGAGATCTCGTTGTCCTGGCAGTAGGCGTTGTTGTTGCCGCCCTGGCTGCGGCCCGTCTCGTCGCCGTGCAGGAGCATCGGCACGCCCTGGCTGAGCAGCAGCGTGGCCAGCAGGTTGCGCTGCTGCCGCCGTCGCAGAGCCTCGATCGCGGGGTCGTCGGTCGGCCCCTCGGCGCCGCAGTTCCACGAGCGGTTGTGCGACTCGCCGTCGTTGCCGTCCTCGCCGTTCGCCTCGTTGTGCTTGTCGTTGTACGAGACGAGGTCGCGCAGCGTGAAGCCGTCGTGCGCGGTCACGAAGTTGATCGAGGCGTGCGGCGAGCGCCCGTCGTCCTCGTAGAGGTCGCTCGAGCCCGAGAGGCGCGCGGCGAACTCGCCGAGCGTGCTGGGCTCGCCGCGCCAGTAGTCGCGCACGGTGTCGCGGTACTTGCCGTTCCACTCCGTCCAGCCGGGCGGGAAGTTGCCGACCTGGTACCCGCCGGGCCCGACGTCCCACGGCTCGGCGATCAGCTTGACCTGCGAGACGACCGGATCCTGCTGGACGAGGTCGAAGAACGCGCTCAGCCGGTCGACTTCGTGGAACTGCCGCGCGAGGCTCGCGGCGAGGTCGAAGCGGAATCCGTCGACGTGCATCTCGGTGACCCAGTAGCGCAGCGAGTCCATGATCAGCTGCAGCACGTGGGGATTGCGCATGAGCAGCGTGTTGCCCGTGCCCGTCGTGTCGTAGTAGAACGACGGATCCTCGTCGCTGAGGCGGTAGTAGGCGGCGTTGTCGATGCCGCGGAACGCGAGTGTCGGGCCGAGGTGATTGCCCTCGGCGGTGTGGTTGTAGACGACGTCGAGGATCACCTCGATGTCGGCGCGGTGCAGCTCGCGCACCATGGCCTTGAACTCGAGCACCTGGTGGCCCAGCTGGCCCGACGCGCAGTAGGCGTTGTGCGGTGCGAAGAAGCCGATGGTGTTGTAGCCCCAGTAGTTCGAGAGCCCGCGGTCGAGGAGCGTCGAGTCCTGGACGAACTGGTGCACCGGCATGAGCTCGATCGCCGTCACGCCGAGCTTCGTGAGGTGCTCGATCATCGCCGGGTGGCCGACCGCGGCGTAGGTGCCGCGGATCTCCTCGGGGATGCCGGGATGCAGCTTCGTCAGCCCCGTGACGTGGGCCTCGTAGATCACCGAGGCGTGGTAGGCGTGGCGCGGCGCGCGATCCTCCTGCCACTCGAAGAACGGGTTCGTGACGACCGACTTCATGACGTGCGGCGCGGAGTCCTCGGTGTTGCGCTTGCCGGGATCGCCGAGCGCGTAGGAGAAGCACGCGGGCGCCCAGTCGATCGACCCCTCGTAGGCCTTGGCGTACGGGTCGAGCAGCAGCTTGCTCGGGTCGCAGCGGTGGCCGCTCGCCGGGTCGTAGGGCCCGTGCACGCGGTAGCCGTAGCGCTGGCCGGGCTCGATGCCGGGAACGTAGGCGTGCCAGACGAGCGCGTCCTTCTCGTCCATCGGGACGCGCGTCTCGGCGTTGTCTCCGTCGAACAGGCAGAGCTCGACCCCCGAGGCGATCTGCGAGAAGAGCGTGAAGTTCGTTCCCGCTCCGTCGTAGCTCGCACCGAGCGGATACGAGACTCCGGGCCATACCTCCATGCCGCTCCTCGGGTCGGGGATCGCCTGCGTCAGCAGCAAGAGGTTCGCAGGTGCGTGACACGAACAGCGGCTCGTGCCGCCGTCACGCGGTCGGCGGAGGGTCGTTCGGCTGGGGATGCGGCGGCGGCTCGGGGTTCGGCACTTCGCCGATCGGATGGGAACGCGTGTCGCTCGGGCTCGTATGCATGCGGGCTTCTTCCCGCGCACCGCCGCGTCCCAAACCGCACGCGGCGTCCCCGGCCTCGCCGGCTCAGCGGACGAGCGCTCCGCTGCCGCGCAGCACGAGCCAGAGGCCGCCGAACTCGGAGACGTCCTGGCACAGGATCTGCCCGGGCGCGCGGTCGCCCGCGTAGAAGTAGAGCGGCTTGCCGTTGTACGTGACCTGCCGTGAGCCGTCGGCCCGGCGGATCGCGGCGAGCAGCGAGCTGCGGGCGCCCGCGCCGGCGTGGAGGGCGCCGCGGGCGAGGTACGGCGGCCACGCCCTGGCGCAGGCGCCGGCGCACGTCGTGCGCCCTCTGGGGTCGCGCGTGAACGCGTAGAGGGCGAACCCGCGCCCGTCGAAGAGCACGGGACCGTACGGCGACCGCCCGACGGCGACCGTGTTCCTCGTGGACATCGCCGGGGCGGCCGTCGCCGGGAGGCCGGCGAGCAGGGCGAGGATGACGACGGAGAGGGCGCGCATGCCGGTTGGACGCCCGAGGGGGCGAGAACGTTACGCGTGCAGAGCGCGGTTGGGCCGGCGCCTGAGCTCACGGCCCGCGCGGGCCGGCCGGGTGGAGGTGCGTCGTGAAGCGCCGCGCGCGCCGGCTGACGTGGCGGTGGTGGCGCTCGTCGAGCGTCGGAGCCGTCCGCTTCGGGCGGCCCTGCACGGCGTAGAAGCGGGCCTTGACGAGCTCGACGAGCACGATGTAGGCGGCGATCATGCCGAGCAGGATGAGGAAGAACGCGAGCGGGAGGGAGGCAAACCCGAGCACGTGTGCGAGCGGCGTGAACGGCAGCACCGCGCCGATCGCGGCGCAGCCGATCGGCAGCGCGATCATCGCGGGACTCGGACGGCTGCGCAGGAAGGGCACCCGGCGCGTCCGGATCACGAAGATCACGAGCGTCTGCGTCGCCAGCGACTCGACGAACCAGCCGCTGCGGAACTCGCTGTGGCCCGCGTTCAGGATCACGAGCATGACGAAGAACGTGAGGAAGTCGAAGACCGAGCTGACCGGCCCGAAGACGGCCATGAAGCGCCGTACGAATGCGATGTCCCAGGCGGCCGGCCGGGCGACGATCTCGCGATCCACGTTGTCGCTCGGGATCGCCATCTGCCCGACGTCGTAGAGCAGGTTGTTGAGCAGGATCTGCGACGGCAGCATCGGCAGGAACGAGAGGAAGAGCGAGGCGCCGGCCGCGCTGAACATGTTGCCGAAGTTCGACGACGTCGCCATGAGCACGTACTTGAGCGTGTTCGCGAAGATGCGGCGGCCTTCGCGCACGCCGTCGGCGAGCACGCCGAGATCCTTGTCGAGCAGCACGATGTCGGCCGCGTCCTTGGCGACCTCGGTCGCCGAGTCGACCGAGATGCCGACGTCGGCCGCGTGCAGGGCGACCGCGTCGTTGACGCCGTCGCCCATGAACGCCACGTCCACGCCCGTGCGCCGGGCGACCTTGATGAGCCGCGACTTCTGGTCGGGAGAGACGCGCGCGAAGATCGAGATTCCCGGCATCGCCGCCGCGAGGGCATCGTCGTCGAGCGCTTCGAGCTCGTTCCCGGTCAGCGTCCCCGTGACGGGGATCGCGAGGTCGTCGCAGACCTTGGCGGCGACCGCGCCGTTGTCGCCGGTGATGATCTTGACCGCGATGCCGAGCGCGGCGAGCTGCGCGACCGCTGCGCCGGCTCCCGCCTTCGGCCGGTCGACGAACGTGAGAAACCCGGCGAGGCGCAGGTCCTTCTCGTCGGCCGCCGACGGCGCCGTGAGCCCGCCGGCCTCCCGCGTGGCGACGGCGACGACCCGCGCACCCTCGCCGAAGAGCCGGTCGAGCAGCGCGCGTGCCTCCGCAGGGACGTCCGTGCAGCGCTCCAGCACCGCTTCGGGCGCGCCCTTCGTGACCAGCGTGGCCGTCCCCGCCGCGCGCACGACGACCGACGCGAGCTGGCGCTCGTGGTCGAACGGCAGCAGGCCGAGCCGCTCGTACGCCGGCACGCCCGCCGGATCCGCGATCAGGGCGGCGGCCTCGGGCGCGGCTTCGATCGCGACGTCGAGCGCATTGCCGCCCGCGGCGCCGTGCGCGGTGACGGCCGCCTCGTTGCAGAGCAGCCCGTAGAGCAGGGCGGACCGGCTCGCCGCGCCGGCGGGGTCGAGCGCGTCGCGGAACGTGATCGCGCCCTCGGTGAGCGTGCCCGTCTTGTCGGTGAACAGCACCTCGATGTTGCCGAGGTCCTCGATCGTGACGAGCCGCTTGACGAGCACGCGCTTGCGCGCGAGCGCGCGCGAGCCGCTCGACAGGCTGACCGAGACGATCGCGGGCAGGAGCTGCGGCGTGATCCCGATGGCGATCGCGAGCGAGAACAGGAGCGCGTCGATCAGCGGCCGCGAGAAGGCCACGTTGATCACGAAGATCGAGACGGTGAGGACGCCGGCGACCTTGACCAGCAGGCGCGAGAAGCCGCGCAGGCCGACCTGGAACGCGGTGTCCGCCTGGCGCTCCGAGAGCCCGGCCGCGATGCCGCCGAACGCGGTCGCGGTGCCGGTCGCCACGACCACGCCGCGTCCGGCGCCCTCGTGCACGACCGTTCCCATGAACGCGCACGCAGGCAGGTCGAGCGGCGAATCGCCGGCGGGCACGACCTCGGGCGACTTCGCGACGGGCAGCGACTCCCCCGTCAGGACGCCCTCGTCGCATTCGAGCCGCGTGGCCTCGATCAGCCGGAGATCGGCGGGCACGACGTCGCCCACGCGCAGCGCGACGACGTCGCCGGGCACGAGCTCCGCGACCGCGACGGCGACCTCCTGCCCGTCGCGGCGCACGAGCGCCTCGTGGTGGATGTCCCGGTGCAGCGCGGCGACCGCGTTCGCCGCGCGGTACTCGTTGACGAAGCCGAGACCCACGCTGAGCGCGACGATCGCGGCGATGATCGCGGCGTCCGTCGGATCGCCGGTGAGGCCCGACACGCCCGCCGCCGCGAGCAGCAGGAGCAGCAACGGGTTGCGCACCTGGCGCATGAACACGGCCACTGCCGAGACCCGCTGCACCTTCAGCGCGTTGGGCCCGTAGACGCGCAGCCGTGCGGCGGCCTCGCTGCTCGTGAGGCCGCCCTCGTCGCTTCCGAGCCGCGCGAACACGGCCGCGGGCGTCGATCCCGCGGCACTCGCGGCGTCGAGCGCCGTGCTCGGAGTGGCGGGCGTCGTCGTCATGGCGTCGTCGCCGGACTCGGCGCCCGGCGGCACGTGCAGCATCGCCGCTCCGCGAGCGCGGGGCATCGGTCAGGCGTCGGGGTCGCGCCGCGCCGCCCGCCAGAGCGCTCCGGCGAGCTCGTCGATGTCCGCGTCGAGCACCAGGTAGTCGGCAGCGCCCGCCGCGCGGAAGGCCTCGGCGTACGCCGAGCTGCCGTCGAGGCCGGCGATCACGAGGGGGATGCCCTCGAGCGCGGCCAGGACGTCGCGAAGGGGAGCGCCGGCGGCTTCGCCCACGCTCGCCTTGCCGAGCATGACGACGTCGGCGCGCAGGTCGCGTGCCGCGCGCACCGCCGCGCTGCTGTCCGCGACCCGGCTGACGACGACGATGCGGCCGGTCTGCTCGAGCCATTCGGCGAGCGCGTCGCGCAGGCGTCCGTGCGGAATGCCGAGGACGACCCGCAGAGTCGCGACTGCCGCCGGAGCGGCCGCTGCCGGTTCGATCGTCACCGTCATGGCCTGGCGGCCGTGCGTGCCGGGGGGTACATGACCCAAGCGTGCCCGCTCCGGCCGCGCGGAGCATCGGTGTCGCGCCGGTCGCGGCCTACGGCTTTGCCGCAGGCGCGCCGCGTGTCTAGCGCGTCTGCGGTGCGGCGGCCGGCTCGGCGCGGTGATTGTCCGTGCGGCCGCGTGCCGGCCGGTGCGTTCCGCGGCCCTGCACCATCATCGCCACCGCTTCCACGCGCGTTCGCGCCCCGAGCTTGGCGGTCGCGTTGCGCACGTGGGTGCGCACGGTCTCCGGCGAGAGGAAGAGCCGCGCGGCGATCGCCTGGCCGCTCAGGCCCTCCGCGAGCAGACCGAGGATCTCGTGCTCGCGCGGGCTGAGCTGCATCAGGCGCGAGAGCTCCGTTCCCCGCGAGAGCAGCAGCGCGAGATCGGGATCGACGTAGTGGCCGCCCGCCGCGACGTCGCGCAGCGCCTGGATCAGCCGCTGCGCCGGCGACGACTTGAGCACGAAGCCGCGCGTGCCGACGCGCATCGCCTCGGCCAGCGTGGGCTCGTGAAGCACGCCCGTGTAGAGCACGATGGCGGCGTCGGGGTTCTCGGCGATGAGCTCGGCGACGAGATCGAGCGCGCTCTCCTCGCCGAGGTGGACGTCGATCAGGGCGACGTCGTAGCGCCGGCGCGCGAGCAGCGCCCGCGCCTGCCCGACCTCGCTCGCGACGCCTGCAATCTGCAGGCCCTCGCTGCGTAGGAGCAGCTCAATTCCTTTGCGGATGCCGAGATGATCCTCGACCACGATGACCGCCGGTTGCTGATCGTCCATCTGCTGCCCCGTTTCTTGTTACGACTGACACATGATAGCCCTGCGACCTTCCCTGCACGTGAGAATCACGTCGCGGCCGGGCCGCGGCTGCACGCGCCGGCGGCGGCCGCGCACTAGGCCGCAGCCGCCATGACGGCCTCGGCGGGAGCGCCGGCCGGGATCCAGCATTCGACGGCGGTGCCGGTGCCCGGCCGGCTCTGGATCCGCAGCCAGCCGCCCGCGAGATCGGCGCGCTCGCGCATCCCGGCGAGCCCGAGGTGCCCGATCGTGGAGGTCACCCGGTCGCTGTCGAAGCCCACGCCGTCGTCGATCACGCGCACGCTGAAGCCCCCGTCGAGCTCGATCAGGCGCACGGCGGCCGTCACGGCCCCCGAGTGCTTGCGGATGTTCGTGAGCGCCTCCTGGGCGATCCGGTAGAGGATCAGCCGCGTCTCGGGCGGGGGCTGCTCGCGCAGCTTGTCGTCGAGCCAGTAGATCGTGTCGCCCTGCTCGCCGGCCTCGTCGAGGTACATGCGTACGGCGCTGGAAAGCCCGTCGCGGTCGAGTACGGGTGGCAGGAGCTCGAAGAGGAGATGGCGCAGGCGCGTGATCGCGACGCGGATCGTGCTCTCGAGATCGTCGAGCAGCGCGGCCTGGCGCGGGTCCGCGAGCGCGCGCCGCAGCATCTGCACCCGGATCCCCGCGGCCGTGATGGCCTGGATCGAGTCGTCGTGGATGTCCGAGGCGATGCGCCGGCGCTCGGCCTCGCCCGCAGCGACGAGGTGCGCGAGCAGGTCGCGCCGCATGGCGATGTCCTTGTCGAGCTGCGTGCGCTGCTTGCGCTCGCTGGCGTCGCGGATGAACGTCATCACGAGCCGGCCGTCCTCCGTGTCCACGCAGGAGAGGGAGATGTCGACGGGGAACTCGCTCCCGTCCTTGCGGCGGCCGGCGAGCTCGAGGTCGCCTCCCATCGGCCGCGTGCACGGGTCCTGCAGGTAGCCGCTGCGAAGCTCGGCGTGGCGCGAGCGCATGCGCGCGGGCACGAGCGTCTCGATCGGCGCGCCGAGGAGCTCTCCGCGCGCATAGCCGAAGAGGATCTCGGTCATCGCGTTGACGACGGCGATGCGGCCGTCGGAGTCTGCGATCACGAGCGCGTCCGGCGCGGATTCGAGCAGGGTCGCGACGCGATCGCGGCTCGCGAGATCGGCCGCCGCGGCGATGCGGCGGAGGCTCGCGCTCAGGTCCCGGAACGACGCCGACTGGATCGTGCCCGTGGGCGTCTCGATCGCCGCGATTGCGATCTCGAGCGGGAACTCGCTGCCGTCCTTGCGCAGCCCCGAGAGATCGGACGTCGTCGCGACCGCTCGCAGGTGCCGCGGTTCGCCCGTGCCCTCACCGGGCAGGCGGTCGCGGAAGCGCTCGGGGAGGAGCATCTGCGCGGGGCTGCCGAGGAGCTCGTCGCGGGCGTAGCCGAAGAGCGCCTCGGCCTGCCGGTTGGCGAACACGATCGTGCCGGAGGCGTCGAGGTTGACCAGCGCGTCGGGGGCCGATTCGAGCAGGGTGAGCAGCGTCGTCTCGCTCCGGTGCGGATCCTGTGCGGCTGCCGGCCGTGCGCCGGCCGCGCGCGCGAGCTCGTCGAAGACGCCGACCGCAAGCTCGGCCGAGAGGCTCGACTGCCCGCGATCGGCCCGCTTGATCGCCTCGAGGATCTCCTCCACGGCATCCCCCTTGACGAGATACCCGATCGCTCCGGCGGCGAGCATCTCGACGGCGACCGTGCGGTCGTCGTAGGCCGAGAAGGCGAGCACCCGCGTGTGCGGCGAGCACTGCTGGATCCCGCGCGCCGCGGCAGCGCCGCCGCCGGGCATCTTGACGTCGACGAGCGCAACGTCCGGGCTCGTCAGCTCGGCCAGCGCCACGGCCTCGGCGGCGTTGACGGCCGACCCGGCGAGCTCCAGCCCGGGCTCGGCGGCGAGCAGCTCGGCGATCGCCGAGCGCACCGACGACGCGTCGTCGGCGATGAGGACGCGGATCGCCCTCGTCTTGCTGTTGTCGGGCACGGCCCTGATGCTCAACTGGCTGCCTTCACTCGAGAAGCGGGAACCGCCGGACGCGGCCGGCATGCGATACGGGTCCTCTATCGGCCGCTCCGCATGGGCTCAGATACTGCGTTTCGGTGAAGATTTCCGTACTCTCGCCGCGCCGGGCATCCCCGATTTGCAGTAGCGCGACGCCTTCGGAGTGGCGGCTACCACAGAGCGGTGATGGCGTGCTCGCTGAGGTGCACCGGTAATGCGCACGTACCCGGTTCGAGGAGGATCGTGCCCAGCTGGTCGCTCAGAGACTGTCCCGCGCAGGAGGCGTCGCCCGAGAGCGGTCGCCCGCCGCGCCTGAAGAGCCTCGCGCTGGCGCTCGCGGTCGCGCTCGAAGCGGTCGAGTGCGAGTCCTCGACGCGCTGCTGGCTGCATGACCGCTTCGGGACCGCGCCGGCCCCGGCGAGCGACCTGATCCTCTACCGCATCGCCCAGGACGCCATGGCGAACATCCGCATGCACGCGAAGGCCGCGAACGCCACCGTGACGCTGCTCGAGCGCGATGGCATGCACGTCGTGCGCGTGGCCGACGACGGCGTCGGATTCGCGCAGGCGGCCGACGGCTCGCCCCCTCCCGAATGCGGCCTCGAGATCATGCGCTCGCGTGCGCGCCTCGCCGGTGGCGGGCTGCGCGTCGAGTCGGCAGCCGGTCGCGGGACCGTCGTCGAGGCCTGGCTGCCGATGCCCGCAGCGGTCACGGCCACGTCGTCCGCGCAGGACGTCGTCGGCGTGCTGATCGCCGAGGACGACGATCAGGTGCGCCGCGCGCTGAGCGACATGGTCGCCGCCGAGCCCACCATGCAGGTCCTGGCGGCGGTCGCGGACGCCGAGAGCGCGATCGCGGCGGCGCGGGGCTGCCGGCCGGCCGTGGCCCTGCTCGACGTGCGCATGCCGGGCGGGGGCCCCGCAGCGACGCGCGGCATCAAGGAATGCTCGCCGGAGACGCGCGTGCTCGCGCTGTCGGCGTTCAGCAACCGCGCGCGGGTGCTCGAGATGCTCGAGGCGGGCGCCGACGGCTATCTCGTCAAGGGCACATCGGTGCAGAGCATCCTCGACGCGATCACGGGTGCCGCCTCGGGTCAAGGCAGCCTCTCGGTGGAGGTCACCGCGGACGTGATCGCCGAGCTCGCGGAGGAGCTGCACGCGCGGCGTGCCGGCGAGAAGCACGCGCGCGATCGCGACGAGCGCGTGCGGCGCGCGCTCTGGGACGACAGCGCGCTGCGCATGGTCTTCCAGCCGATCTGCACGCTGGCCGGGGCGACCGTGGGCGTGGAGGCGCTCGCGCGCTTCGCCTGCGAGCCGCTGCAGGGTCCCGATCGCTGGTTCGCAGACGCCGCGGAGGCGGGCCTGCAGCAGGAGCTCGAGATCGCCGCCGCGCGCGCCGCGTTGCGGGCGCTGCCGTTGCTCGAGCGCGAGCTCTACCTCACGGTCAACGCCTCGCCGGCGACGCTCTCGACGCCGGCCTTCCGGCGGCTGATCGAGGAGGTCGAGGGGACGCGCGTGATCCTCGAGATCACGGAGCACGCGCGCATCGACGACTACGAGAGCCTGCGTGCGTCGCTCGCCGTCCTGCGCACGCTCGGCGTGCGGATCGCGATCGACGATGCGGGGGCGGGATTCGCGAGCCTGCGCCACATCCTGCGGCTCGAGCCGGAGTTCATCAAGCTCGACCGGGCGCTGATCGACCACATCGACAGCGACCGCTCGCTGCAGGCGCTCGCGGCCGGCCTGATCTCGTTCGCCGGCAAGATCGGCGCGACCATCATCGCCGAGGGCATCGAACGGCCCGAGGAGGTCGAGAAGCTCATGGAGCTCGGCGTTCTCTTCGGCCAGGGCTACTACTTCGCCCGGCCGGGGTCGCTTCCGGCACCGCTTCACCTCGACGGGGGCATGACCGTGGTGGCGGCGCCGGAAGCTCGGCGCGACGTGGCCTGAGCCGCGCGCGCGGGACGTCTACGCCGAGAGGGCCCGGCCGCGCCCGGTGCGGGCGTGGCGTGCGGTCGACGCGGTCATGAGCGCGAGCAGCGTGGCGACGAGCAGCGCGAGCGCGACGAGCGAGCCCGTGGCGAGCGCGAGGACGGCGAACAGGAACGCCGCCACCACGAGGGTGCCGAGGGTGTACGAGCGCCGGTCGGCGCCGGGTGCGCTGAAGAGGCCCGCGAGCAGCGCCAGCACGAGGATCGCGACCGCCGCCCAGCGGTGGCTGTCGCCGATCAGCGGCACGCCCCAGCCTGCCGAAGTCGTCACGAACACGCCCGCGACGAGCAACGCCAGCACCCCGACGGCTTGATCCTTGCGATCGATCTTCATGGCCCACTCTCCTTTCCGAGAAGAGCATCGCGCCGTCCGGCGCGTGCGGCATCGGCGCCGGCCCTGAAGCGGCCTGCGGCTTTCCCGACTTCCCGCGCGTCAGGTCGCCGACACGACGCCGAGCGCTGCGACGCAGGCGACCAGGAGCGCCGTCGCGCACCAGGCCGCAGCGCGCACGAATGCGCGGTTCGCGTGCTCGCCCATGAGCTCGCGATCGCCCGAGAGGCGGTTGAGGACGACCAGCAGCGGTACGAGCAAGATCGCGTTGAGCGCCTGGCTGAGGTACAGCACGGCGATCAGCGGCAGCGAGGGGATCAGCACGATCGCGGCCGCGACCGCCATCGTGCCGAGGTAGCTGCCGTAGAAGATCGGCGCCTCGCGGAAGCCGTCGTCGAGCCGCGACTCGCTCCCGAACGTCTCGGCCACGGAGTACGCCGTCGAGAGCGGCACGATCGCGACCGCCAGCAGTGCGGCTCCCAGCAGCCCCGCCCCGAAGAGGCGCGCCGACCACGCGCCGGCGAGCGGCTCGAGCGCGATCGCGGCGTCGCGGGCGTCGTCGATCGAGCGACCGCTCACGTGCAGCGTCGCCGCGCAGGCGATGACGACGAAGAAGCCGATCACGCCGGTCAGGACCGCGCCCGCGACGACGTCGACGCGCTCGAGTCCGATGTCCTGCGGGCGCAGGCGCTTGTCGACGGCGTACGACTGGATGAACGCGAGTCCCCACGGCGCGATCGTCGTGCCGACGGTGGCCGTGACGAGCAGCACCTCGCTGCGGCCGAGCGAGAGCGACGGCACCACGGCTCCGCGCGCGGCCGCCGACCAGTCCGGGCCGGCGAGCCACCCCGCCAGCACGTACGCGCTCAGCGTCGCGGCGAGCGCCAGCAGGACGTGCTCGACGCGCTTGAAGCTGCCGCCGATCACGAGCCACGAGACGGTGACCGCGGCGGCGGGCACGCTCACCCCGCGCGGGATGCCGGCGAGGCCGAGCGCCGAGGCGATGCCCGCGAACTCCGCCGCCGTCGTCCCGAGGTTCGCGACGACGAGGATGGTCGTCATCGCGACGGCGGTGCGCACCCCGAACCGCTCCCGGATCAGCCCGGCGAGGCCCTGTCCCGTGACGGCCCCGAGCCGCACCGCGATCGCGTGGTAGAGGATGAGCATCGCCGTGGCGACGACGAGCACCCAGATCAGCGCGTAGCCGTGGTCGGCGCCGAGGATCGAGTAGGTGGTGATGCCCGCGGGGTCGTCGTCGGACAGCCCTGCGAGCACGCCGGGCCCGAGCACGGCGAGGAAGGCGGCGAGGCGCAGCCGCGTCATCGCGGCGCCCGCGGGTAGCGGTGCCGCCGGCGCCGCCGCCGCGCGTAGCGGGCGACGGCGTCGCGGTGGCGCGATCGCCGCACGGTGCGCTCGGCGGCCGGCACGGGCAGCCGCGAGAGCAGATCCGCGACCGTCTCGCTGTCGAGCTCCTCGAGGTGCCGGCGCGGAGCGTCGAGCAGCAGGGCGCCGGCGGCCTCGCCCGGAAGATGGAGGCGGTCGATCGCCAGCAGGCGCGGCTCGAGCCGCGCCGCCAGCCGCGCGAGCCCCAGCCGCCGCAGCACCGCGGCCGCCCCGACCTCGACGGCGGCGACCTCGAGCCGCTCGCCGTCGGCGCGCAGGACGACATCGCCGACCCGCGTGACCCGCCGCCCCGCGAGATCGACGATCTGCCGGTCGAAGAGCGCCTCGCGCAACCAGGTCGCCTCGACCGCGCCCCCGCTCGCCGTCGCCACGAGGCCGGCGCCGCTCCACCCCGTCAGCCGCGCCGTCCCCCGATGCGTGCGCACGGCCACGACCCGCCACGACTCCCCCTCCCGGACGACCCCGAGGTCGCGCAACCGCACGCCCGCCCCATCGATCGCCACGGGCTTGCCGAACAGCGAGCTGGCGAGGATGGAGGTCGGCACGCCCGCAAACGATCGCGGATCGGCAGGACAGCCGGCGCCGCCTGCCACCGCAGCTCTTCCCGCTGCGGCCGCGCCGCCCGCAGCGGTCTTCGGGCCGCCGCTCTTGATCTCGTGAGAGATCCCGCCGGGTCGGCAAGCTGAGGCGGTTCGCCGAGTGGCGCGCACGGCGCGTGCCGTTCACGAAGACCTCAGGTCGCGGACGCGACGGACCTCTTGCGAGGTGAAGAGCGGTTCCTCGCCGGGGACGGGCGCCAAGTGGCACTCGCGGCGAGTGCCACTTGGCCGACCCGCCAGGGCGCCGAGGATCGGCGAATGCCCCGATGCACGGTGCGGGCGCACGGGCGAGAATCGCCGTATGAAACGACCCGATGATCGCCTTCCCCCATGGATGCCGCGGACGCCGCTCGGCTGGGCTCTGACCGCGATCGGTCTCGGCGCGCTCGTTGCCGGGGCCACGACGCTGCTCGTGCTCTTCGCCCTGCTGGCGCTCGCGCTTGCGCCGATCGTCGTCTGGCTCGCCTGGAACGTGCTCGACTTCGGGCACGCGATCGGCGCGCCCGAGGTCGGGTTCTGGGGCGCCCTGCTGCTGACGCTGTTCCTGGCCGGCGGATTCGGCGTGCGGATCGGCGTCACGCTCGTCGTCTGGCTCGTCGATCCGGCGTGGCTGCACGGATCGGCGCGGCTGCACTGGCCGCAGGCGTCGCTGCGCGTGTTCATCGCGCTCGTGCTGCTGCTCGCCGTGGCGGCAGTGCCCGGCCGGCGCCGCGAGCGTCACGAGCGGCGTGCGCACCGCGATGCGGCGGACGCGCTCTGATCAGTCGGGCCGCTCGAACCGCCCGCTGCGCTCGCCGAGCAGGATGCGGAAGACCGCCCACGGCATGCCGGAGGTGTGGTGGAGGCCGTCCGGCATGCTCGTCGCGCTCGCGACGAGCGGCGCCAAGCGCCGCTTGAGCAGGTGCATCGCGATCTCGGCTTCCTTCGCCTCGAGCTCGGAGAACGTCCCCATCGCGATCACGGACTGCCAGTCGGAGAGGCTGCGCATGCGGTCGACCTCGAAGCACACCTCCGGATGGCTGCGCATCATGCGCAGCTTGAGGCCCTCGCGCGAGTGCCCGTAGATCGCCTCGCCGTCGTAGGCGTACGTGATCGGGACGATGTAGGGCCGACCGAACGCGTAGCAGCCGATCCTCCCGATCGCCTCGCTGCGCAGCACTCCGTCGATTTCCTCGGGGGTCAGCTCGCCGAGCATGGGGGGCCTCCTGTCGTGCGTTCGCGTCTCACTGGTAGTGAAGCGCCTCGGCAGGGTAGACGTGCGATGCGCGGCGCGCTGGTGCGAGCGTCGTCAGCATCGCGACGCCGTACACGGCGAGGAAGATCAACCCGAGCGTGAGCCACGGAACGACGAACGGCATGCCGGCCCAGCTCGGCTGGCGGCGGGTGTCGGAGATGACGTTGTAGCCGACCGCGAGGCCGAGCGCCGTGCCGGCGACGATCGCCGTCAGCGCGACGAAGGACGACTCGAGCAGGAAGCAGGCCTGCACCATGCCGCGGCGGAAGCCGATCGCGCGCAGGACGCCGATCTGCTGGCGGCGCTCCACGACCGAGCGTGCGCTGACCACGCCGAGCGCCGCGACGCCGACGATCAGCCCGAGGCCCATGAAGCCCTCGATCAGGCGGTCGAACGTCAGGCTCGCGGAGACGGCGTCCGCCAGCACCTTCTTGGCGGCGTCCGCCTGCATCCCGTTGGCCAGGAAGGCGGCCTCGAGCGACTTCGCGGTCGCGACGGAGTCGACCCCCGGCTTGAGCGCGAAGAGGTGCACGGTGGGCGTCACGCGAGGCCCGAAGGCCGCCGCGAGCGTCGACTGCGACGTCCAGATGCCGATCATCGTGAGCGGAGCGCGGTCGGAGAGCACGCCGATGACCGTCAGGACCACGCTCTTCCCGCTCTGGGGATCGGTCACGACGACGTCGATGGGCGAGAACGTCTTGTCCTCGAGATAGAGGCCCCGGAGCATGAAGTCGGACGTCGCGCCGAAGTTGAAGTTCTGCTTGCGCGGCACGACGAGTGCGTCGACGACGGCGAGCTTCGGATTGCGGCGCAGCGCACGCCAGACGTCGGCCGCCGTCCCGTAGCCCTTCGCCGTCGCCGCGAACGTGTACGTGGTGTGCGCGAAGAACGCGCGGTCGGCGCCGTGCACGACGTAGGACTGCGGGCCGGCGGTCGCGCCGACCTGCTGCGCGTCGATCGGCAGCAGCGACTGGTTCGAGATCGTGCGGATGTCACCGGCGCGCACGCCGGGGGCACGGGCGAGCGCGGCCCGCATGTCGCGGATCGGACTCGCAGGCGCCGTCGTGGCGCGGATGTCGAACCCGCCCGCGAACGTGTCGATGTTGTTGAACCCGCTCACGAACGAGCCCGTGGTGATCGCGCCGCAGACGAGCGTGAACACGACGAGCGTGAACATCGCGAGCGTGACGCCCGTCCGGAAGCGGCTCGCGAGCGGGTAGGCGAGCGAGACCTTGAGCACCGGCGCGAGGCGTCGGTTGCGGCCGAAGACCTTCGTCAGCGACCCCAGCAGGACGTCGGCGTTGTACATCAGCGCCCAGCTCGCACCCACCACGATCGCGAGACCCGCGAGGATGAAGACCGAGAAGTTCGTCTTGAGGTCGCCGAGCAGCCAGCGGCTGACCGGGAGCACGAACCAGGCCACGAGCGCAAGCCCCGTCGACGTGTAGACGAGGCGGTCGTTGACGCCCAGCGCCCGCGCGAGCGGGACGATGCTGAGGAGCACGGTCATGACGCCGAGGCCGAGCACGATCGCGTCCTTCGCGGACACCCCGGAGGCGATCAGCAGCGCCCCGGCGACGAGGCCGGCCGCGCCCAGCAGCCAGCGCGCGCGGCGCCTGCCCGTGGGCGGCGGATCCGCCTGGTTGCGGATCGCGCTGACGATGTTCATGCGGCTCACGCGCCAGGCCGAGAACGCGACCACCGCGAGCGTGAGCAGGACGCCGATCGCGTACGCGATGACGACGCTCGCCGGCTTGACGGAGAACTCCATCGTGACGTCGGCGACGTTCTCGAACACGCTCGCCATGGCGAGCACCATCAGATAGGCGACGGCGATGCCGAGCAGCGCCCCGACCGCGGCCGCCAGCAGGTCGTAGGCCAGGCCCTCGAACAGGAACAGCTGCACGAGATGCCCCCGCCGCGTGCCGACGGCGCGTGCGATCCCGAGCTCGCCGCGCCGCTCGGCGGCGAGCATGACGAAGATCAGGAAGATCAGCAGGACGCCGGCCGCGATCGAGAACGAGCCGAACGTCGTGAAGAGCGACATGAACGCGGCGCCCTGCGTGTCGGCCTCCTGCAGCGCGTCCTGCTTGCTGTTGTCCGCCTCGAGCGAGAGCGGCGACAGGATCGGGGCGAGCTTCGCCATGACGGCGTCCGTGGCCCCGACGCCGCCGCGGTTCGCGACGAAGACGAGCTTGATCGAGTCCGGCTTGCCGAGCAGTGTCTGCGCCTCGGCGAGCGGCATCAGCAACCCCTGGTCGGCCGTGCCGCTGCCGTGGTAGTTCACGATCGCGCGCACGGTGAAGGCCGCCGTCCTGCCCGCGGTGAAGACGCGCAGCGAGTCGCCGGCGCGCGCGTCGAGGTTGGAGGCCGCGTCCGCGTTGAGATAGACCTCGCCCGGGCGCAGATCGGCGAGCGATACGGTGGCGGAGCCGCTGCGCATCGGACCGAACGCCCGTAGCGACTTCGCCTCGCCGCCGAAGAGCGTGACGCGCGGCTCGTTCTGGCGGCTCGTGACGTCCTGCACCGCGATCGGCTCGACGATCACCGGCGCGACGCCGGCGACGAGGCCCGAACCCCGCAGCGCCTTGGCGATGCGGGCGGCGTACTCCTGCGGGAAGTAGGAGGCACCCGCGGCGCCCGTGCTCTCGGGTGCCAGCGGGGCCTTGACGCCGAGCGGCGCGACGACCTCGTCGGCGCGGCCGAGCGCGGACACGGCGGACGTCCGGATCGTGTGGCTCATCGTGTCCCCGGTCGCGAGCGCCGCGGCGATGATCGTCGTGCCGAGCATCGAGCCGGCCACGATCAGCGCGGTGCGAGCGGGGCGGCGGCGCGCGTTGCGCACGCCGAGGCGGAAGAAGGCGCGGTTGCGCATCGCCATGACGGCGATGGCGGCAAGCGAGATGCCGAGCACGGCCACGAGCACCGCGAGGACGGAGCCGATCGGGAGTCCGAACAGCTTGGTCATGGCACGGCGACCGCCGGCGCCTCGGCGATTGCGACGTCATAGGTCTCGCGGCCCGGCGGAGAGCGGAAGAGCGTCACGAACTTCGCGACCTGTGCTTCGTAGTGCCCGCTATCGAGGCCGGACTGCGCGGCTTCTTCGGTGCTCCAGAACGTGAGCACGAGCGCCTTGCCCTCGGGCGTGGTGAGCACGTACCCGCCCTCGTAGCCGTCGCGCTCGTGGAGCGCCGGGAGCACCGACGTGCGGTAGAGCTCGACGGCCGCATCCATGCTCATGCGCACGGCGTCGACCTCGGCGAGTGTGACACGGGCAACCATCAGTGGGCCTCCTGGAGCAGTTCCTCGCCGACGATCTCGCCGTCGACCATGCGCACGATCCGGTCCGTCGCCCGCCCGACCGAGATGTCGTGCGTGACGATCAGGAACGTCAGGCCGCGCTCGCGGTTGAGGCGGCGCATGAGCGCCACGATCTCGGTCGCGTTCTCGCTGTCGAGGTCGCCGGTGGGCTCGTCGGCCCAGACGATCGCCGGGTCGTTGACGAGCGCCCGTGCGATCGTCGCGCGCTGGCGCTGCCCGCCCGACAGCTCGTCCGGCAGGTGCCGGGCGCGCTCGCCGAGGCCGACCATCTCGAGCGCCGCGAGCGCCTTGCGCCGCGCCTCGGCGGCTCCGACGCGCGCGACGAGCAGCGGCAGCTCCACGTTCTCGACGGCGCTCAGGATCGGCATCAGGTTGTAGAACTGGAAGACGAAGCCCATGCGGCGTGCGCGGTAGTCGGTGCGCTCGTCGTCGGACATGCCGGCCAGGCCCACTCCCTCGATCAGCACCTCGCCGCCGTCGATCCGGTCGAGGCCGGAGAGGCAGTTGAGGAGCGTCGTCTTGCCGGAACCGCTCGGGCCCATGATCGCGACCATCTCGCCGCGCCGGACCGACATCGTCACGCCGCGCAGGGCGTTGACCTGCAGTTCGCCGGTGTCGTAGCGCTTGTCGATCGCACGCGCCTCGACGATCGCGGCTGCCGGGGGCGCCGCCTGGAGCACATTCGCCCGCTCTGGTGCGATTGCCATCGGAAACCCCTCTCTCGCTGTCACGAGCAGGATCGCGAGCCGGCGGGCCCCCGTCATCGGCGTGCTCCGCGAATCGCGCTTCGGCAAACTACGGCGAGCGCCCGGCATCGCCGGGGCAGGTCGACGAGCGGGGGGTTCGCACGGACGCAGGGTGGTCGACCGGGCTCACGGACGACGAGGCTGCGCGCCGCCTGCGGATGCAGCGCGCCGCGGCCGTGCCCGTGCAAGCCACGCGCGGCTATCGCGCGATCGCGCTGCGGCAGTTCGCCGAGCCGCTGACCGGCCTGCTCATGCTCGCGGCGGCCGTGTCGTTCGCGATCGACGAGGAGCTCGACGCGGCCGTGATCGCGGCCATCGTCGTCGTCAACGCCGTGCTCGGCTTCGCACAGGAGGCGAGTGCGGACCGCGCCGTGCGCGCGCTGCGGGCGAGCGCGCAGCCGACCGCCACCGTGCGGCGCAGCGGGCGCGAGCTGGTCGTGCCCTCGGGCGACGTCGTGACGGGCGACGTCGTGCTCCTGCGCGAGGGCGATCGCGTCGTCGCCGATGCCGTCCTGCGCGAATCCCACGGGCTCGAGGCGGACGAGTCGATGCTCACGGGCGAGTCGGTGCCGGTCGCGAAGCGCGCCGGGGAGGAGAGCGCGGAGCGCGTCTACGCGGGCACCGGGATCACGCGCGGCCGCGGCGAGGCCGAGGCGGTCGCCGTCGGCGACGCCACCGAGCTCGCGCACATCGCGAATCTCACCGAGGCGGCGGTCTCGCCGCCGACGCCGCTGCAGCGCCGGCTCGGGGCGCTCTCGCGGCAGATGGTGGTGCTCGGGATCGCGGTCACCGTCGTGCTCGCCGCCACCATGCTCCTGCGTGGCTCGCCGTTCCGCGAGGCCTTCCTCGTCGGTGTCTCGGTCGCCGTCGCGGCCGTCCCGGAGGGGCTCGCGACCACGGTGACGATCACGCTCGCGCTGGCGGCGCGCGCGATGGCGCGCCGTCACGCGATCGTGCGCCGGCTCGACGCCGCCGAGACGCTCGGCGAGATCACGGTGATCTGCACGGACAAGACCGGCACGCTCACCGAGAACCAGCTCGAGGTCGCGGCGCTGAGTGCGGGTGACGGCTACGCCGAGAGCGATGTGCTGGCGGCCGGGCTGCTGGCCTCCGCGCCGGTCTCGGAGGCCGCGCTCGCAGGCGCGGGCGCGGCGGGCGATCCGCTCGAGGTCGCGATCGGCCGCGCGGTGCGCGCCGCCGGCCTCGACGAGCGCGAGATCGCGCGCGAGCTCGAGTTCACCGGTGAGCTGCCGTTCGACGCCGAGCGCCGGCTGATGACGCGCGTGTGGACGCGGGGCAGCCGCCCCTGCGGCTACGTCAAGGGGGCGCCCGAGGCGGTTCTGGCCGCCTCGACACTCGCCGCCGGCGAGCGGCAGGCGGTCGGCCGCGCTGCAGACGCCTGGGCCGCGAGCGGGCTGCGCGTGCTCGCCGTCGCCCGCCGTGAGCTGCCGGACGGCGTGGCGCTGGAGCCCGAGGCGATCGAGCGCGCACTCGAGGTCGTCGGCCTGATCGCATTCCGGGATCCCCTGCGGCCGGCCTCGCGCGACGCCGTGCGCGCAGCGCATGCGGCGGGCATCACGGTACGGATGCTCACGGGCGATCACGCCGCCACGGCCCTCGCCATCGCCGGAGAGCTCGGCATTCCGGCGGATCGCGTGGCCGCGCGCGTGCGGCCCGAGGACAAGCTGCGCACCGTCGAGCGCCTGCAGGCGGCCGGCGAGGTCGTGGCCGTGACCGGCGACGGCGTCAACGACGCGCCCGCGCTGCGCAAGGCCGACATCGGCATCGCGATGGGAGCCTCGGGCACCGAGGCGGCGCGCGAGGCGGCCGACGTCATCCTCACCGACGACGACTTCTCGACGATCATCGCCGCCGTCCGCGAGGGCAGGGTGATCTCAGACAACGTCCGCAAGACCACGGCGTTCCTGCTCTCGGCCAACCTCGGCGAGATCGTGCTCTTCGCGATCGCCGTGGGGGGCGGGCTCGGGGTGCCGATGACCGTCATCCAGGTGCTGCTCGTCAACCTGCTCACCGACGGCGTGCCGGCGCTCGCGTTGGCACGCGACCCGGCGTCGGCCGAGACGATGCTGCCGCGCCCGCGCGACGGCGGCGGGCTCTTCTCGCGACGTCTCTGGGTCGCGCTCGCGGCCATCGGCGCGAGCGTCGGCCTGGTCGCGCTGTGCGCGTTCCTGGCCGGCCGTTCCGACAGCGACGAGGCGGCGCGGACGATGGCGTTCGCGACCGTGGCCCTGGCCGAGCTCGTGCTCGTCTTCAGCTGCCGGTCCGAGCGCTTGCCGGCCTGGCGGCTGGCGGCCAACCCGGCGCTGCTGCTCGCGAGCGGCGTCTCGGCCGCGATCGTCGCCGTGCTCGTCTACCTGCCCGCCGCGCAGTCGCTGTGCGGGACCACCGCGCTCGGCCCGGGCCAGGCGGCCGTCGTGGCAGCGCTCGCCTTCGTGCCGGGCCTGCTCGCCGAGGCGGCGAAGAGGGCCGTGGCACGAGGGCGGACGGGGGAACGGACGTGAGGCCGGCGCGCTCGCGCCGGGTCAGCTCGCGAGCGTCGCGACGAGGACGGCCTTGATCGTGTGCATGCGATTCTCGGCCTCGTCGAACACGACCGACGCCGGCGACTCGAAGACCTCGTCGGTGACCTCGAGCGCGTCCATGCCGAAGCGCTCGGAGATCTGCTTGCCGACGGCCGTTCCGGCGTTGTGGAAGGCCGGCAGGCAGTGCAGGAACTTGACGTCGGGGTTGCCGGTCAGCGCGAGGACGCCAGCGTTCACCTGGTAGGGCGTGAGCAGGCGGATGCGCTCGGCCCAGGCCGCTTCCGGCTCGCCCATCGAGAGCCACACGTCGGTGGCGACCGCATCGCAGCCGCGCACGGCGTCGGCGACGCTCTCGGTGATCGTGATCGCGGCGCCCGTGCTCTCGGCGATCGAGCGCGCGAGGTCGACGAACGACGCTTGCGGCCACAGCTCCCGCGGGCTCGCGATGCGCACGTCCATGCCGAGCTTCGCACCGCCGACGAGGTAGGAGTCGGCCATGTTGAAGCGCGCGTCTCCCAGGTAGCAGAACGACATCTCGCTGAGCGGCTTGGCGACGTGCTCGCGCAGCGTCAGGAAGTCGGCCAGGATCTGCGTCGGATGCCACTCGTCGGTGAGGCCGTTGTAGACCGGGACGCCGGCCCAGGCCGCGAGCTCGTCGGCGATGGCCTCGCCGAAGCCGCGGTACTCGATCGCGTCGTACATGCGGCCGAGCACGCGAGCGGTGTCCTTGACGGTCTCCTTGTGCCCGATGTGCGATCCGCCCGGCCCGAGGTACGTGACGTGCGCCCCCTGGTCGTGCGCCGCGACCTCGAAGGCGCAGCGCGTGCGCGTCGAGTCCTTCTCGAAGATCAGGGCGATCTGCTTGCCGGCCAGCCGCTTCTCCTCACGGCGCTGCCACTTGGCGGCCTTGAGCTCGGCGGCGAGGTCGAGCAGGTAGGTCAGCTCACCGGCGGAGAAGTCGGTGAGCGTCAGGAAGTGGCGTCCCCGCAGGTCGGTGATGGTACTCATGGCATGGCCTTCCTGGTGGGAGGGAAATGTCCGGTGGCCGCCGCGTGGGCGGCGGCCACCGGCTCTCGCGAGCTGCGGCTGGGATCGGGATTACCGGCCGGCCGTCACGAGCGGTCGCTCCGCCTCGATCGGCGGGAAGTCGGGGACCTCAGGCGCGACCGGGGCGGTCCTGCCCTGGCGCCACTTGAGGTAGACGTAGACGGGGATGCCGGCCATCAGCAGGAGGAAGCCCTGCGCGATGTACTCCTGGCCGGCGCCGTAGATCATCCAGAAGGAGTAGAGGAAGGCCAGCACGGCGATCGTCGCGTCGACCGCGAGGCGCCTGCCGACGAACTTCTCCGGCTCCCGGAACATCAGCATCAGCTGCGCGCCGGCCGCGAAGGCGTAGGGCACGAGCGTCGTGATGGTCGCGAGGATGATGATCTTCGTGAACGTGTCGGTCAGCGACGACTGGTAGTTCATGCCGAGCAGGATGCTCAGCAGGACCGACGAGGCGACGAGGCCGACGACGGGCGTCTTGCGCGATCCGCTGACCTGCGCGAACTGCTTCGGGAAGAGCCCGTCCTGCGCGGCGGCGAGCGGCACGCGGCCCTGGATCAGGATCCAGCCGTTGAGCGCGCCGAACGTCGAGATCATGGCGACCGCGGCGACGATCTTGCCCGGCGACATGCCCAGGATCGAGGAGCCGAAGATGCTCGACGCGGCGTCGGCGAACGGAGCGTTCGACTTCGCCAGCTGGCCGGCCGGGATCACGCCCATGATCGCCACCGTGGCGAGCACGTAGAGCGCGGTCGTCGCGCCGGTGCCGAACATCGTCGCGCGCGGCAGCGTGCGCTCGGGATCCTTGACCTCCTCGGCCGGGATCGTGGCCGACTCGAGGCCGAGGAACGCCCACAGCGTGAGCGTCGCGGCGAACGAGATCGCGTGCCAGTGCCCGACGAGCGAGACGTGGTTCGGATCGAACGGCGTGAAGTTGCCGCTCTTCATGTAGAAGAGGCCGATCAGCCCGATCAGCAGGAGCGGGACGAACTTCAGCACCGTCGTCACGACCTGCACGAGGCCGGTCTCGCGCACGCCTGCGATGTTCACGAGCGTGAGCAGCCAGATGACCGAGAGGCCGACCGCAAAGGCCAGGACGTTGTCGGTCGCGAGGCGCGCCCAGAACACCGAGCCGTAGCTGACGAAGATCACCGCGATCGCGGCGTTGCCGGCCCAGGCGGCGATCCAGTAGCCCCACGCCGTCCAGAACCCGGCGAAGTCGCCGAATGCCCGGCGGGTGTAGGCGTAGGGGCCGCCGGTCTGCGGATAGGCGCGACCGAGGTTCGCGAACACGAGCGCCAGCAGCAGAGCGCCGACGCCGGTGAAACCCCACGCGAGCAGGGAGATGGGACCGGTCGAGGCCAGCGAGGCGGGCAGTCCGAAGACCCCCGAGCCGACCATGTTGCCGATCACGAGCGCCGTGGCCATCGAGAGGCCCAGCGAGCGCTTGAGCTTGGGGCGCCCGGGTAGGGCGGCGTCGGCCGCCGGGGCGAGCGGTTCGTTGGTGATTGCGGACATGGCGTTCCTCTCCGTGCGTCGCTCCACGGCCTCGCTTTGGCCGCATCCCAACTATCCGACGGTGCGGGACGGTGCTCATCGGCGTTCGCCCGTGGCGCGGGTCGGGAAACTACGACTCGCCGATCGGGCGTCTCCCCGATGGTGCGCCGGGGGCCGTGCGGCCATCCTGGTGCGAGAGCGAGTGGAGGAATCCGATGCGTCCCGCACCTGCCGATGATGCGATCCCGCGCGACCCGCCGATCCGGCGTGCGACCCGGTCGGGCCGGGCCGTCGCCGCCGTGGAGGCCATCGTGGGCGCCGGCGCCGTCTACGGCGGCCTCGGCCTGCTGCGGGACGCCGAGGGCCTGGGGGCGAAGCAGAGCTGGCTCGCCGGCAGCGTCTTCCCCGACTACACGGTCCCCGGCCTCGTGCTGCTCGTCGTGCTCGGCGGGGGCGGACTCGCCGCCGCGCTCGCCACGTTCGCGGGCTGGCGCGGCGCGCCGCTCGCGGCGCTCTCCCTGGCCGCGGCGCTCGTGGTCTGGGGCGTCACCGAGACGCTCACGATCGGCTGGCACGGGGCGCCGCAACTCGTGCTCCTCGCCGCCTTCGTCGCGGGCCCGGCGCTCGCCCTGGCGCTCTTCGGCGCACGCGCGCTGCGCACCCCGGCACGCGGGTGACGCCTCGGCTCGTCCGCGCGTACCTCGAGCGGGCGCTGCCCGGCGACGGGCGGGTGCCGCGACAGGTGCGCATTGCGCAGGTGGGGGAGATGTGGCTCCGGCCGGGGGCGAACGCGCGCCGCTTCACGGCGACGCAGCACATCGCCGTCGAGCGCAGCGCGTTCTCCTGGCGCGCGCGCTTTCCCGTCGCCGGGCCGCTTGCGATGAGCGTGAGCGACGGCTTCGACGCGGGGGCGGGAGCCCTCGACGTGCGGGTGCTCGGGGTGCGCGTGCAGCGGCAGCGCGGGCCCGAGGTCTCGGCGGGCGAGGCGCTCCGCTACCTGGCAGAGTTGCCCTGGGTGCCATACGCGATGCTGCACAACACGGAGCTCCGCTGGAGCGAGCCCGGCCCCCGCCGGCTCGAGGCCGGCCTGCGCGGCAGCGCGGCGACGGTGGCGTTCGAGCTCGACGAGGCGGGCGACATCGTGCGCATGTCGAGCCCGGCGCGGCCGCTGAGGCTGGCGGGCAGGTGGGTGCAGACGCCCTGGGGCGGCGAGTTCGCCGCCCACGGCGAGCTCGGCGGAATGCGGATGCCGAGGCGGGCCGAGGTCTACTGGGAGCTCCCGTCGGGGCGCTTCACCTACTGGCGCGCCGAGGTGGTGGCCGCGACGGCCCTCGACACCCCGTTCGGGCGGTGAGCATGCGTGCGCTCGTGCTCGAGCAGCCGGGCCCCGTCGGCACGGCGCCGCTCGCACTGCGCGAGGTCCCTCGTCCCGAGCCGGCGCACGGAGAGCTGCTCCTGCGCGTCGCCGCGTGCGGGGTGTGCCGCACCGACCTGCAGCTCGCGGAGGGCGACCTCGCCGCACGCCGTCTCCCGCTGATCCCGGGTCATCAGATCGCCGGCCGCGTCGAGGCGCTCGGCGCCGGCGTGGCGGGCTGGGAGCCGGGCGAGCGCGCCGGTGTGACGTGGCTGGCCGGCGCCTGCGGGCAATGCGCCCGCTGTCGCGAGGGTCGCGAGAACCTCTGCGCGCTCGCGACGTTCACCGGCTGGGATCGCGACGGAGGCTTCGCCGAGTACGCGACCGTGCGCGCCGACGTGGCCGTGCGCCTGCCGGATGCGATCGACGACCTCGCGGCCGCGCCGCTCCTGTGCGGCGGCGTCATCGGCTACCGCTCGCTGCGCGTGTGCGGCATCGAGCCGGGCGGCGTGCTCGGCCTCTTCGGCTTCGGCGCCTCGGCGCGCTGCGCGATCCAGGTCGCGCTGCACTGGGGCTGCCGGGTCCACGTGTGCACGCGCTCCGAGAGCGAGCAGGTGCGTGCGCGCGAGCTCGGCGCGACGTGGGCGGGCGGCTACGACGACACGCCGCCCGAGCCGCTCGCGGCGGCGATCACGTTCGCGCCCGCGGGCGACGTCGTGATCGCCGCGCTGCGGGCGGTCGACCGCGGCGGCACGGTGGCGGTCAACGCCATCCACCTCGACCGCATGCCGGAGTTCCCGTACGAGCTTCTGTGGTGGGAGCGCTGCATCCGCAGCGTCGCCAACGTCACGCGCGAGGACGCCCGGGAGTTCGTCGAGCTGGCGGCCGCGGTGCCGGTGCGCGCGGACGTCGAGGTGCACCCGCTGGCCGACGGCAACCTGGCGCTCGCGCGCGTCGCGAGCGGTGCCGTGCGCGGCGCCGCCGTGCTCGTGCCGTGAGGACCGCGCGCGACCCCGGAGACCGTGCCGCCGTGCCATGTCGCCGATTGCCGCTGCGAAGACCTGGACACGCCGACCCGCGGGGAACCTCTTGCGAGGTAGGAAGCGGGGCGTCCCGGCGACGGGGGCGCGGTTCAGAGCGGCTTTCGGGTCACCTTGCCTCGAGACGGTCGCACTGGTGGGCACGCCAAGTGGCACTCGCCGCGCGTGCCACTTGGCACCTCGGCCACGGCCGTACGGAGACGCCGGCAGCACACCGGCCTCGAGGAAGACGCCGTTCTTGACCTCGTACGAGGTTCCTCGGGTCGGCGTGTCAAGGTCTTCCCAAGTGACACGCCGATTGCCGCTGCGAAGACCTGGACACGCCGACCCGCGGGGAACCTCTTGCGAGGTAGGAAGCGGGGCGTCCCGGCGACGGGGGCGCGGTTCAGAGCGGCTTTCGGGTCACCTTGCCTCGAGACGGTCGCACTGGTGGGCACGCCAAGTGGCACTCGCCGCGCGTGCCACTTGGCACCTCGGCCACGGTCGTACGGAGACGCCGGCAGCACGCCAGCCTCGAGGAAGACGCCGTTCTTGACCTCGCACGAGGTTCCTCGGGTCGGCGTGCCCAGGTCTTCCCAAGTGACACTCGCGGCGAGTGCCATTTGGAAGCTGACACGGATGCGGCGCGAAACGGCACAGACAGGTTCCTCGACGCCTGCGACGCTCTGCGGCATGGACTATCTCCCGAGTCTCTACAAAGCCCGCGGCGTGCCCAACAAGTCGCCGGTGTGCGCGATCTGCCTCGATCGCACACGCGGGAAGACGCTCGAGCGCGAGCTCACCCACGGTGTGCGCATCTGGCTCTGCGAGCGGCATCACTCCGTTGAGTTCCTGCGCCGGAATGCGGGCCGCGACTTCGTCGTCACGCTTCAGCGCAGCTGGCGCTCCCACGGCTGCCTCACACGCGCCCGCAACCGCGCCCTCGACGCCCACCTCCACGCCGTCCGCACCACCGGCATCGCCATCACGCGCCCGCGACCTGGCTCGTACGCCTGGCCGCGGCTCCGCCGGGAAGCAGAAGCCGCCTTCGCACGCGGCGAACGCGTGCTCGCCACGATCGGCCGCCTACGGGAGCGCCACGAGCACGACCACGCCACCGTCCCCAGCATCCGCACCATGCGCCGCTGGTTCTCCCAGGGACGCTGGCTGCGCCCGGCAGGGCCCTCGCGGACGGGCGGCTTGTTCGCGGCGGTCTAGGCGGAGACCGTCGTGCCCGCGCTTCCGGCGAGCGCCGCGCCCGCGTCGGCCAGCGCGCCGATGACGGCCGTGCCGCCGCGCTCGGCGAAGCGTGCCGCGGCCTCGACCTTGGGCAGCATGCTCCCCGCGCCGAGCTGCCCCTTCGCCGCGAGCTCGCGCGCCTGCGCGGGCGAGAGCCGTTCGAGGCGATGGGCGGCGGGGGTGCCGAAGCCCGCGTACACGGCGTCGACGTCCGTCAGCAGCAGCAGGCGCTCGGCGTCGACGGCGACCGCGAGCACGACGGCCGCGAGATCCTTGTCGACGACGGCCTCGACGCCGGTGGGCCGGCCCGCCGCGTCGGCCACGACGGGCATCCCGCCGCCGCCGCTCGCGACGACGAGGAACTTCCCTGCGACGAGACAGCGAACGGCGTCGGCCTCGAGCAGCCCCTGCGGATCGGGCGACGGCACGACCCGCCGCCAGCCGCTGCCGTCGCGCGCCACCGCGAATCCGCGCGTGCGCTCGAGCTTGCGGGCGGTGGCCTCGTCGTACATCGGGCCGATCGGCTTGGAGGGCGCGGCGAACGCGGGGTCGTCGGCGGCGACGAGCGTCTGGGTGACGAGCGTGGCGACGCGCAGGCTGGGGTCCGCCTGCAGCAGCGCCTCCTCGAGCAGGTAGCCGATCATGCCGACGGCCTCCGCCCCGACGACGTCGAGCGGAGAGGGCGCGGCCGTGTCGTCGGCCTCGCTCTCGAGCAGGAGATGCCCGATCTGCGGCCCGTCGCCGAACGTCAGCACGAGGTCGTGCTCGTGGGCGAGCGGCATCAGCGCCGCGGCCGCGACCGCGAGATTGCGGCGCTGGACCTCGGTCGAGATCTGCTCGCCGCGGCGCGCGAGCGCATTGCCTCCGAGCGCTGCGACGACGCGCACGTCAGACGGGCTCGCGCGCGATCGGGCAGGACATGCAGCGCGGCCCGCCGCGCCCGCGGCCGAGCTCGGCGCCGGCGATCGTGACGACCTCGACGCCGGCGCGGCGGAGCGCGGTGTTGGTGGCGACGTTGCGCTCGTACGCCACGACGACGCCGGGCGCGAGCGCCAGCACGTTGTTGCCGTCGTCCCACTGCTCGCGCTCGCGCTCGGAGGCGTCGCCCCCGGTCTCGATGATGCGCAGGCGGGCGATGCCGAGGGCGCGCGCGAGCGCGTCGAAGAGGTCGTCGACGGCCTCGACCCGCAGGCCGCCGGCGCCCGGCGTGAGGCGGAAGGCGCGCAGCTCCGAGCGGATGCCGGGGAACGTCGTCACGGCGTCGGCGTCGACGAACGTGAGCACGGTGTCGAGGTGCATCGCCGAGCGGCGCTGCGGCATCGACACGGCGAGGACGACCTCGGCGATCTCGAGCGCGAACAGCCGTTCCGCGAGTGCCTCGACCGCGGCCGGCTGCGTGCGCTCGCCCATGCCGACGAGCACGCAGCCACGGCCGGCGACGAGAACGTCGCCGCCCTCGATCGACGGGCCGTGCCCGTCGCCGAGCCACGGGAAGCCGGCTCCGGCGAAGCGCGGGTGGTGACCGAAGATGGCCTGGATGTGCACGGTCTCGCGCCGGCGCGACGGGTGCTGCATGGTCGCGAGCAGGAAGCCGCGGCCGACCCAGGCGGCGCTGTCGCGGGTGAAGAGGTGGTTGGGGAGCGGCGCGATCGCGAAGGCGTCCGGCTGCGCGGCGAGCGCCGGCAGCGTGGGCTTCGCGACGGGGAGCTCCTCGAAGAGCACGCCGCCGATCAGCTGCGTCGCGAGCTCGGACGACTCGAGCGAGTCGAGCCACGCGCCGGTCTCGGCACCGAGGCTCGCGCCGAGGGACGTGGCGGCGAGCGTCTGCTCGAGCACCTCGGCGCGTGCGGCCGGGATGTCGAGCGTCTCGGCCAGCAGGTCGTGCACCGTGAGCACCTCGACGCCGCGCTCCGCGAGCGTGTCGGAGAAGGCGTCGTGCTCCTGGCGGGCGCGCTTGACCCAGAGCACGTCGTCGAAGAGCAGGTCGTCCTTGTTGCGCGGCGTGAGGCGCTCGAGCTCGAGCGCCGGCCGGTGCAGCATGACCTGGTGCAGCGTGCCGACTTCCGAGCCGACGCCGGGCGTGGCCTGGACGGTCACGTGGACGCGATCGGGAGTTGTCCGGGACATCGGGCCACGGCCTCCGGCCGTCAGACGGTCGCGGTCGCGGTGTGGACGTCCTCGGTTCCGGCCTCGGTGTGCACCGGCGGCGGGACGATCAGGACGGGGATGTGGGCGTGCTGGGCCACGGCGTGCGACACGGAGCCGAGCACGAACGAGCGGAACGCCGAGAGCCCGCGTGCGCCGAGCACGATGACGCCGGCGCCCTGCTCCGTGACGACGTCGAGGATCGCGTGCGCGGTGCCCTCGTAGGTCGACTCGGCGACGGCTGCGCGGGCGTCGAGCCCGGCCGCGCCGGCCAGGGCGGCGCCTTCCTCGGCGACCTTCGACGCGGCCGCGCGCAGGGCGGTGTCGTCATACGACGGGAGCGCCACGACGCCGCCGTACGCGGCGGCGACCACCGAGATCGGGCTCCAGACGTGCAGCACGATCGCGCTGCGCCCGGGGAAGAGCGCGCCGGCGGTCTCGATGGCACGACGGGCTCCGTCGGAGTTGTCGTAGCAGATGAGGATGGGTGCGTTGCCGGCGGTGGTCATGAGTGCTCCTTGGTGGTTTGGGTCACGCTACGAGCACGACGGCGCGCGGCCATCGGGGCGGTCGCGCAACTGCGCTGCGGGTTCCTACGGAGTGGCCCCGCGGCGCGCCGTCGAGCGCGCTCCGGCGCGCACGTACGACTCGGCGTCGGGTTCGAGGCACAGAAGCGTCGGGGTGGCGAGGGGGGTGCTCATGCGTCACCCATAGCTTGCGGTCGCCTCGGCGAGGGGCCATCGGGGCGGCCGCCCAACGCCGACTGCGGGTTCCTACGCATCGACGGCGCGGGCGCCACCGATGCGCACCCGCGGGCGGACGTGGACGATATGCGGATGCGAACCACCCTCATCCCCGTCGGGGTCGCACTGGCGCTCGCGCTGGGCCTCGTGTTGCGGCTCGTCGACCAGGCGGACGCCGCCCACGTGCTCTGGTCGGCGGTGCTGGTCGCCGTCATCGCGCCGCTCGTGGTCGCAGTCGTGCGGCGCATGCTGCGCGGCCAGCTCGGCGCCGACGTCATCGCGCTGCTCGCGATCACGGGCTCGCTCGCGCTGCGCGAGTACGAGGCGGGCCTCGTCATCGCCCTGATGCTGTCGGGCGGCGAGCTGCTCGACCAGCGCGCCTTCGGGCGTGCGCGCCGCGAGCTCGCCGCGCTCATCTCCCGGGCTCCCGCGATCGCGCACCGCTACGAGGGGACGGGGGTCGTGGACGTGCCGTCGGGCGAGGTGGTCGCCGGCGACCACCTGCTCGTGCTCGCCGGCGAGATCGTGCCCGTCGACTGCGAGCTCGTGAGCAGTCGCGCGGTGCTCGACGAGGCCGCGCTCACGGGCGAGCCGCTGCCGGTCCGCCGCGTGGCGGGCGAGGAGATCCGCAGCGGTGCCAGCATCGTCGGCGAGGCGGTCGACGTGCTCGCCCAGCGCCCGGCCGCGACCTCGACGTACGCGCGCATCGTGCGCCTGGTCGAGCAGGCCGAGGCCGACCGGCCTCGCACCGCCCGGCTCGCCGATCGCGCCGCGGTCGTCTTCCTCCCGATCACGCTTGCCGTCGCCGGGCTCGGGTGGGCCATCTCGGGATCGGCCGTCGCGGCGCTCGCCGTGCTCGTCGTGGCCACGCCCTGCCCGCTCATCCTGGCGACGCCGATCGCGTTCGTCTCGGGCCTCGCGCGCGCCGCGCGCCGCGGCGTCGTCGTCAAGGGCGGCACGCAGCTCGAGCGGCTGGGGGCCGCGACGGTCGTCGTCTTCGACAAGACCGGAACGCTGACGACCGGGCGGCCGCGAGTGAGCGAGGCGAGCGACGAGCTCCTGGCCGTGGCGGCCGCGGCCGAGCAGCAGTCGGCGCACCCGCTCGGCGCCGCGATCCGCGCCGAGGCCGCAGCGCGCGGGCTCGCGCTCGCCGTCGCCGGCGAGTTCCGCGAGACCTACGGCGACGGCGTCGAGGCGCGCGTCGACGGCCGGCAGGTGCGGGTCGGCCGAGCGGCCTACGCCGGCGCCGATCCCGGTCGCCCCGCGGCGGCCGGCATCGCCGAGGTGTGGGTGGCGATCGACGGCGCGATCGCGGGAGTCATCCGCTGCTCCGACCCGCTGCGCACGGATGCGGCCGCGGTGGTCGCCCACGTGCGCAAGACCGGGGCGCGCCCCGTGCTCCTGACCGGCGACGCCTCCGCCGTGGCCGACCAGGTCGCGGCCGCCACCGGCATCACCGAGGTGCACGCGGAGGCGACGCCCGAGACCAAGGCCGCCGTCGTCGACGATCTGCGGCGCGCCGGCGAGGTGGTCGTGATGGTCGGCGACGGCCTCAACGACGCCCCCGCGCTCGCCGCGGCCGACGTGGGCGTCGCGCTCGGGGCGACCGGCAGCACCATCTCCTCGGAGGCCGCCGGCGCCGTGGTGCTGGTCGACGACCTCGGCCGCGTCGCCGAGGCGATCGGAATCGGGCGCGACACGCTCGCAGTCGCCCGCAGCGGCATCTTCGTGGGCATGGGCCTGAGCGCCGTGCTCATGGTCGTCGCCGCGTTCGGCGGCATCACGCCGCTCGAGGGCGCCCTCGCCCAGGAGGTGATCGACGTCGCGGCGATCCTCAACGGCCTCCGAGCCCTGGGCGGCCGCGACGGCCTGCAGGGCACGCGGCCGCGTACCCGGCGTGCCGTGGAGCCGGCGAGCCAGTAGACGGGGGACGGGCATGCCTCGCCGGGTGCGTGGCAGTCCACGCCCCCGGCGAGCCACATGCACCGCTCACACGGTCTGCAACACCCCGATGATCATTCCCAGCGCGGCCACGCCGAGGCCGAAGAGGCCGGCTCGGCGGGCGCCCAGGCGGTAGCCGCCGAGGGCCAGGACGACCGCGATCGGGCCGACCGCGAAGGGTGCCGCGATCGCTGCCCAGATGCCGAAGGCCGGGGCCGGTGCGGCGATCAGGGCGCCGAGCTCCTCGCGCTGGCGCCAGCGGCTGTCGCGCCCGAGGCCCGCGAAGAACGGCATGCCGAGCGTGCGCACGAGGTTGTAGGCGAAGATCGCCTGGCCGACGAAGAGCAGGGCCACGAACGGCAGCGAGATGTCGGTCAGCGTCGCGTAGCGGTCGGGCAGCACCGCCCAGCGCCGCGCCGCTCCGTCGAGCCCCTGGATCAGCCAGGGGATAACCGAGCCGTAGCCGCCCACCGTCGTGAGCACGAGGTGCCAGCGGGCGAGGCGCTGCGAATACCACGGCCGGCCGATCAGGTCGGGCAGGAACGCGTACATGGCCGCGAGGATCACGAGCCCGATGTTGAGCAGGGCCATGTTGTGGAAGTGCCCGACGATCCAGAGCGTGTTGTGGACGACGAGGTCGAGCACGATGGTCGCGTTGATCAGGCCCTGGAGCCCCGCGATCAGCCACGAGCACATGGCGACGAACAGGAACTGCATCGGGATCGTCCATTTGAGCTTGGTGCCCCAGATCGTCGCGCACAGGCTGTAGAGCGAGAGCGCCGAGGGCGTCACGATCGCGAACGTCAGCGGCTGCATCATCGTGCTGATGACCGGCTGCGCGGATCCGCTCGGGAAGTCGAGGTACATGTGGTGGGCGCCGATGATCACGTTCACGACGACCGCGATCAGCCAGGCCGCCACGATCAGGCGGCCCGCCACGAGCGGGCGCCCGGCGTACTTCGGCACGAGGTGGTAGAGCAGCGCGACCGCCGGGAAGAGCAGGAGGTACACGACCGGGTGCCCGAACCACCAGAGCACGCCCTTGGCGAGCAGCGGGTCGATGCCGATCGACGGGTCGATCGCCTGCACGATCATCTCCACGAGCAGCGCCGCGAAGGGGAGCGTCGCGATGATCATGTCGATCGCGATGACCGTGAGCGGGATCAGCGCGAACGCCACCGGCTTGCGCGTCGTCGCGAAGCGCGGCGAGACGTAGCCGAATCCGAGCGTCGCCCCGAGGCGCGCGCCGAGCGATCCCCCGCGGTCGTGTGAGGCCGGTGACAGGACGGTCACCAGGATCGACGCGCACCAGGCCAGGATCGACACGCCGACGAGCAGCACGGAGGCCGCGAACAGGCCCGTCGCGAGCTCCGTCCACTGCCCGACGCTGGAGAACGGCAGCGGGTAGAGGAACACCCAGGAGCCGCCGAAGCCCATCGCGAGCGTCGTCACGACCACGCCGGCGACGCCGATCACCATCGACCAGTACGTGATCTCGGCGAGCACCGCTCCGGCGCGCCGGAGCGGGAACCCGCTCTCCTCGAGCACCCACCAGCTCGCGCCCATCAGGGCGAACCCCGCCCAGCCGACGAACGCCGCCAGGCCGTGGGCCGTCATGATCGCGTACCACGTCGACGGCGAGAGCCTGTCGATCCCCGCCTGGCTCTGGCGCAGGAGACCGCCGAGCACGCCGGCGACGAGGAAGATCGCCGTCGATGCGAGGAGGGTGCGCAGGACGAGCGCCGCGGTCGCCTCGCGGCCGATCGCGACCGCCTCGCGGCGTGCGCCGGCGCCCGCCGCGCCGGGGAGGAGGACGTCTGCCGTGCTCACGTGGTCCTCCCGACGGTGAAGCCGTCGACCATGGTGTGGTGGGACAGGCCGCAGTACTCGAGGCAGCGCACGGTGTAGTGCCCCGTCGTGTGGAATGTGTGCCGGACCTTGGTGTCGGCGTCCGGCACGATCTGCGCCTGGAGCACGAACGCGCCGTCGGGCCCGTACAGGCCGAAGCCGTGATTGACGTCGGTGCTCGTGAGCACGAACTCGATCTGGCGGTCGGCCGGATAGGGGCCGGCCGGCTTGAACGTGAATCCGAATTGCACCGCCGTCACCTTGACGATGAGGCGGTTCGCCTTCGCCTCGGCGCGCCAGGGCACGTCCAGGATCGTCACGGCGAGGATGGCGAAGAGGCCCACGACCACGAACCAGAGCCACATCTTCTCGGAGCGCTCGAGGCGCTCGACGTCGACCGTGTCGTCACCGGCGCGGCGCGTCGAGCGCACCACGAGCAGGAGGACGGCGAGGCCGACGACGCAGGCGGCGGTGTAGCCGATCCCGAGCCACAGGGCTGTCTGATTCACGCGTTCGCGGGAAGGTGCGCGTGCCGGACGACCGTCAGCGGCACCGGCGAGCGGTGCACCAGGGCGTGCGAGACGCTGCCGAGCACCGCGCCCGAGACCGGGCCGTGCCCGCGCGAGCCGACGACGAGCAGGTCGGCGCCGAGGCTCTTGGCCGCCTCGGCGATGACGTCGACGACGTCGCCCTGGCCGGCGTGCGCGGTCGCCTCCACGCCGGCTGCGCGCGCGCGGCGCGCGGCGGCGTCGGCGATGTGCTGGGCGCCCGCGGGCTCCTCGACCTCCGTGATGGCGGGCCCGATGCCCGCGCGGCCGACCGGTCGCAGCGGGTGCACGGAGAGCACGTGCAGTGCCGCCCCGGTGTCACGCGCAAGGTCGATCGCGACGTCGAGCGCCTGCTCCGACGGTTCGCTTCCGTCGGTGGCGATCAGGACTGTCTTCATGGCCCCTCCTCTGGCGGTCTCCGGGCTGCGCCCGGCCTCGGTGTCCGAGCATGTCGTCCGGGTGGCTCGTCGCCATCGGGGAGCCACCCGGGAATCCCCTTCGGCTTTTCCGCAGTCATCTCGTCGTGATCGCTGCGAGTGTAGCGACCGCCGTGATGCCCGTGGGCGCCTGATGCGAGGCTCCCGGAATGCACGAGGCTCCGCGGGCGCGTACCGCCCACGGAGCCTCAAGACTGCTCAGCCGCGCGACACACCGGCATGCGCGGGCTCAGACGGTCGCGGTCGCCTTCGCCGGCGTGTTGCGGACGATCGTGACGGGGACCGGGCAGCGGCGCACGAGCGCGTGCGAGACGCTGCCGAGCACCGCGCCGGAAAGCGTGCCCATGCCGCGCGAGCCGACGACGACCATGTCGGCGCCGAGCGTCTTCGCGGCGTCGGAGATGCCGACCACGACGTCGCCCTGGATCGCGTGCGGCGTCGCCTCGATGCCGGCCTCACGTGCGCGCTGCGCAGCCGCCTCGGCGATGTGCTCGGCCCCGTGGACCTCCTCGACCTCGCGGACCGCCGGGCCGCCGCCCGCGCGACCGACCGGCCGCATCACGTGGACGGAGAGGACGTGCAGCGCCGCTCCGGTCTGGCGCGCGAGATCGACGGCGACGTCGAGCGCGTGCGCTGCAGGCTCGCTGCCGTCGGTGGCAACCAGGATGGCCTTCATGACTTGCTCCTTTGCGACGCCCCAGAGCACGGCACTCGAGGCTTGTGCATCGAGCATCGCGGGTCGGAGGCGCGCCGCCATCGGGGAGTTGCGCGCGACTTCACCGCGGCTTTTCCGCATGGATGGGCGGTTCGGATTGTCCGCAACCGATCCGCGGGCCGACCCCGATGGCGCGCTTCCGGGTCGTCGGCAGAGTGGTCTGCATACCGGCGGCCAGCGTGGCCGCCCGGCATGGGGAGAGAGGAACACCAATGAGGCGCTGGCTGCAATACGGCGGATTCGCCGCGGGAGTCATCCTGATCATCTTCGGTGCCGTCGCGATCGGCATGGGCGTGAGCGGTCGATCGACCGTGAACGACAATCTCAAGCAAGAGCAGATCGTCGGCTCGCCCGACATGACGCCCAAGGCGATCGCCGCCGAGGCGAGGGCCGCCGGGCTGAAGAACGTCTCGCTCCCGACCTGCACCGTTGCCGGCAAGGCCGTCAACTCGGGCTCGACGGCGCGCTGCTTCGCGAGCTACATGCGCATCCACGCGCTCGAGGCGACCGCCGGGCTGACCTATAGCCAGATGCCGCGCTACGCCACGGCCGACGGCAAGGGCACGAACGACGCCGCCAAGGCCACGAAGGGCGACAACGGCCAGCCGGTCGACAACGCGCTGCGCGGCGTGTGGATCAACGAGACGGCGCTGAGCACCGCGCTCAACGTCAGCTACATGGCCGCCCAGCTCGCGCTCTTCGGCATCGTCGTCGGGGTCGCCCTGCTGCTCAGCGGCATCGGCTTCATCGTGCTCGCCGCGTTCGGCATGGTTCGTCGCACGGCCGAGGCCGAAGAGGCCGCAGCCCGCGCGCCCTCCGCCGCGCCGGCGACCGTCTAGATCAACTCACATACGGCGAACGTGCGGGCCGCCCTCCGGGGCGGCCCGCCGCGTTTCTCAGGACGGGCCGATCTCGACGATGCGGCGCTCGAGCGCATAGCGCACGAGCTCGGCTCGCGTGGTGAGCCGGAGCTTGTCGAGGATGTGGCGGCGGTGCGCCTCGATCGTGCGGACGCTCAGGAAGAGCTGTCCCGCGATCTCCTGGTTCGTGTACCCGAGCGCGATCAGGCGCAGGATCTGGCGCTCGCGCTCGGTCAGGTCGTCGTCGGGCTCGCTCATGACGAGGCGCGCCGCGAGCGAGGGATGCACGTAGATGCGGTCGTCCAGCACCGCGCGGATGGCGTCGGCGAGCTCGGCGTCGGCGGCGTCCTTGACGACGTAGCCCTGCGCGCCGAGCTCGAACGCCTTGCGGGCGTAGGCGGGCTCGTCCTGCATCGAGAGGATGACGACGCGCGCGCCGAGCTCGCGCAGGTCGGCGATGGCATCGAGGCCGGACCCGTCGCGCAGCGTGAGGTCGAGCACGACGATCTCGGGCCGCAGCTGGCGCGCGCGGTCGAGGGCCTCGCGCACGCCCGCCGCTTCGCCGACGATGTCGAAGAGGCTCGTCTCCTCGAGCACGCGGCGTACGCCGCTGCGCACGATCTGGTGGTCGTCGACCAGCAGGACCCGGATCATGCCGACCCGATCGTCGTCTCGAAGCGCACGCGCGCGCCGCCGCCGGCGGGCCTCTCGAGCTCGACCCGTCCCGCCACCATGCGCGCCCTTTCGATCATGCCCTCGATCCCGTGACCCATGCTGCCGGGGCCGAACCCCAGCCCGTCGTCCTCGACCGTGACGAGCAGCTGGCCGCCGATGATCGCCGCGGTGACACCGACGGTGCGTGCACCGGCGTGGCGCACGACATTGCTGAGCGCCTCCTGCACGATGCGGTAGACGGCGGTGGCCACATCGGCACTCAGCCTATCGAGGCCGCTCCCGAGCTCGGGACGGACGGCCAGCCCGCTGCGGCGCGCGACCGTCTCGCACAGGCGCTCGAGCGCCGGGCCGAGGCCAAAGTCGTCGAGCACCTTCGGCCGCAGGTCGGCGATCAGGTCGCGCACGTCCTCGATCGCCCCCGCCACGCCCTCGCGCGCCTCGGCGAGCTGAGCGCGCTGGCTCTCGTCGGCGATCTCGCGCTCGAGCCGGCGCAGCGAGAAGAGCACCGACGTGAGGCCCCCGGCCGTGCGGTCGTGCAGATCCTGGGCGAGGCGCTTGCGCTCGCGCTCGGCGGTGTCGATCACGCGCGAGAGCGTCTCGCGCCGGGACTCGGCCTCGGCCTGCGTCTGGCGCAGGCGCGCGAGCGCCTCGGCCCGCGCCCGCTCGCGCGTGAGCGAGCGCGCCGTCCGCACGGCGATGGCGGCGAACGTGGCGAGCACGCCGAGCAGTTCCTGGTCGTCGCCTGCGAACGTCTCGCCGTCCTCGCGGTCGGCCGCGATGATCACCGCGGCCGGCTCCTCGCCGACGACCACGGGCTGGGCGATGACGTCGTGGCCCGCGAGGCGCTTGGCGGACGCGAAGCCGCCGAGCGCGGAGCTGGTCTCACGGCCGTCCACGTGGATCGAGACCCCGGCCAGCAGGACCGAGCCGCTGAACGAGTCGTCCATCGGCACGGACGAGGTGTCGAAATCGGCGGCCTCCGGGCCTTCGGCGATCTCGTAGCGGATCACGCCGGCGAACTCGTCGGGCACCGCCACCGCGACGAGCTTCACGTCGAGCAGGCGCACGGCCTCACGCGCCACGAGGCGCAGGGCCTGCTGGAGGTCGTGCTCGGTCAGCACGGCGGCGGCCGCGGCGGTCAGCGCGACGCGCGCCGCCCCCGCCCTGCGCGCCCGGTCGGCCTGCTCGGTCGCCTCCCGGTAGAGGCGCGCGTTCTCGATCGCCACCGCGGCCATGCCGGCGAGCAGCATGACGACGCGTTCGTCCTCGTCGCTGAAGTCGCCGCTCGGCGCCTCCGTCAGGTAGAGGTTGCCGTAGACGGTGTTGCGGCCCTGCACGGGCACGCCCAGGAACGAGCTCATCGGCGGGTGATTGGGCGGGAACCCTACCGAGCGCGGGTCGTCCGACAGCCTGTGCAGGCGCAGCGGCTGCGCCTCGTCGATGAGCACGCCGAGGATGCCGCGGCCGGTGGGCGGGTCGCCGAGCCGCTCGCGCTGCTCCTCGGTCAGCCCCGTCGTGATGAAGCGGCTGATGCGGCGGTCGGGCCCGAGCACGCCGAGCGCGCAGTAGCGGGCGCTCGTGACGCGCGCCGCGGCCTCGACGACCGTCTGCAGGGTCTCGTCGAGATCGAGCCCGCGGGCGATCGCGATACCCGCCTCCACGACTTCGGCGAGTTTGTCGTGCGCGACGGGAGCGGTCATCGAGGGTCCCGACGATACAGCACTGCGGGTTTTCCGCAGCCCAGAAGGCGAGCAGTCGCGGATGCCGCGGGGCGCCCGAGCGGCCATCCTGGGCCAATGCAGGGACCCGTGCCAGCCCGGGATGCCGCGCGCATCCTGCTCGCCTACGACGGCTCGGCGTCGGCTCGCCGTGCGCTCCGGCGCGCGGCGCAGATGCATCGCGACGGCGACGTGCTCGCCGTCATCTGCGTGAGCGCGGACGGCGCCGACCGCGAGGGCCACCTCGACGAGGCGCTGCGCCTGCTGGCCGCGCGCGGCATCGACGCGAGCTCGATGGCGGTCGCGGGGGATACGGCGCAGGCGATCTGCGTCACGGCCGCGCGTGACGGCTACGACACGATCGTCGTCGGGCGCCGCAACGAGCAGGATGCCCAGCTGCTGCTGCTCGGCCGCGTCGCCTCGCGCGTCGTCAATGGCGCGGAGTGCGACGTCGTCGTCGTCGCGTAGCCACGTCAGACTGTCGCCATGCTCTCCGACACCGTCGACGTGATCCTTCGCGACGGGCGCACCCTGCGCCTGCGCCCGCCCCTCGCGAGCGACCGCGAGGCGCTCGTCGAATTCCTGCGCGCGCTCTCGCAGGAGAGCATGTCGCTGCGCTTCCACGCCACGCTGCGGCCGCGGGCCGAGCTCGTCGACCCATACCTCGATCCCGACTGGGCCGAGCGCGGCGCCCTGATCGCCTCGCTGGCGGACGCCGCGGGCGAGCACGTCGTGGCGGTTGCGAGCTACGTGCGGCTGCGCGATCCCTCCGCGGCCGAGGTGGCGTTCGCCGTCGCCGACGAGTTGCAGGGCGTCGGCGTCGGCACGCGGCTGCTCGAGCAGCTCGCGGCGCGCGCCGCCGGCCACGGGATCCAGCGTCTCGTCTTCGACATCCTCCCGGCCAACCACCGCATGCTCGCGGTCGTCGCAGGCGCGGGCCTGCCGGTCACGCAGAGGTTCATCGGGGGTCTCGTCGAGGCGACGATGCGGATCGAGCCGACGGGCGCGTACCTCGTCCACGTCGACCGCCGCGATCACGTGGCCGTCGAGGCGTCGCTGCGCGGCTTCATGGAGCCGGCGAGCGTGGCCGTGTACGGCGCCTCGCCGCGGCGCGGGACGATCGGCGGCGAGCTGTTCCGCAACATCCTCGCGGCGGGCTTCGCCGGCCCGGCCTACCCGCTCAACCGCGACGCTGCCGAGGTCGGGGGCGTGGCGGGGCGGACGAGCCTCGCGGGCGTCGAGCCGCCGGTCGATCTCGCCGTCATCTGCGTCCCGGCCGTCGCCGTGCTCGACGCCGCCGCCGATGCGCTCGCCGCCGGCGTCCGCTCGCTGTGCGTCATCTCGGCGGGATTCGCCGAGGTCGGCCGTGAGGGAGCGGCGCGCCAGGACGCGCTGCTCGCGCTCGTACGCGCGCACGGCGGCAGGCTGATCGGGCCGAACTGCCTGGGCATCGCCGCCACCGGCCGCCGGCTCAACGCGACGTTCGCGGCGCAGCCCCTGCCGCCGGGCGGGGTCGGGTTCGCCTCGCAGAGCGGCGCGCTCGGACTCGCCGTCGTCGAGCAGGCGCGCGGCCGGGGCCTTGGGCTCTCGGCGTTCGTCTCGCTCGGCAACAAGGCGGACATCTCGTCGAACGACCTGCTCGAGTACTGGGAGGAGGACGACGCGACGTCGGTCGTGGCGCTCTACCTCGAGAGCTTCGGCAACCCGCTGCGCTTCGCGCGCATCGCCCGGCGCGTCGCGCGCCGCAAGCCGGTGCTGGCGCTCAAGGGCGGCAGCTCCGCGGCGGGCGCGAAGGCCGCCGCCTCCCACACCGCGGCGCTCGCGAGCTCGGACGCGGCGGTCGACGCGCTCTTCCGCCAGGCCGGCGTGCTGCGCACGCGGACGCTGTCGGAGTTCCTCGACGCCGCCGCGCTGCTGTCGTCGCAGCCCATCCCCGCCGGGCCGCGCGTGGCCATCGTCACGAATGCCGGCGGGCTCGGGATCCTGTGCGCCGACGCGTGCTCGGCCGAGGGGCTCGAGCTCCCCGAGCCGTCCGACGGCACACGCGAGGCACTCGCGGCGGTCCTGGCCTCCGAGGCGAGCTTCGCGAATCCGATCGACCTGCTCGGCTCCGCAACGGCGGAGACGTTCGCGTCCGTGCTCCCGCACGTCATCGCCGATCCCGCGTTCGACGCCGTCTGCGTCCTCTTCGTGCGTCCGGTCGTCGCGACCGCCGCCGAGGTCGAGCGCGCGGTCGACGGCGCCGTGGGCGCGGCGGGCTCGGGCAAGCCCGTGGCCGCGGTCTTCCTCTCGAGCGAGTCGGCCGAGGACATCGCGGCGCCCGAGCACATCGCGACGTTCGGGTCGCCGGAGGCCGCTGCGCGGGCGCTCGGGCTCGCCGCCCGGCGCGCGGCCTGGCTGCGACGGCCCGAGGGCGTGGTGCCCGAGCTGCCGGGAATCGACCGCGCGGCCGCGCGCGCCGTCGTGGCGGCCGCGCTCGCGGACGACGACGACGCGTGGCTCGACGCCGATCAGAGCGGTGCGCTGCTCGCGGCCTACGGCATTCCGCTCGTGCCCGAGGCCGTCGCCGCGACGCCGGCGGACGCCGTGGCGGCGGCGACGGCGCTCGGTGGCGGGCCGATGGTGGTGAAGTCCGCGGTGCCGGGAGCGCACAAGACCGAGACGGGCGGCGTGATCCTCGACGTTCGCGGCGACGACGCCGTGTCCGCCGCCGCGGCGCAGATCGGCGGCGCCGTGCTCGTCCAGCCCATGCTCGAGGGCGCCGAGCTCATCGCGGGCGTCGTGCACGATGCGCTCTTCGGGCCGCTCGTCGCGCTCGGCCTCGGCGGCGTGCTCGCCGAGCTCGTCGGCGCGGTGTCGATCGCGATCGCTCCGCTCACCGACGTCGATGCCGACCAGCTCGTGCACGCCGGCCCGGTCGGCCGGCTGGTGGCGGGGTTCCGCGGCAAGCCGCCGCTGGACGGCGCTGCGATCGCCGATCTCGTTCAGCGCCTGTCGGCGCTCGCGCTGGACGTGCCCGAGATCGCCGAGCTCGACCTCAACCCGGTGCTCGCGACCGAGGCCGGGTGCGTCGCCGTCGACAAGCGCGTGCGCGTGCGCACCGTGGTGCCGAGCGGCCGCCTCAAGACCTGGTAGCGGGGCTGGTGCTAGCGGCGCCCGGCGGCCCCGGCGCGCGCCTCGGCGAGCGACCCGGACGGCACGATCAGGAGCGGGCGGTGCGCGTGGTGTGCGACCTCGTTCGAGATCGAGCCGAGCAGCAGCGAACGGAGTCCGGTGTTGCCGCGGGTGCCCATGACGATGAGCGAGGCGTCGTGCTGCTCGGCGGCGGCGACGATGGCGGCGGCCACGCCGTCCTCGGCCTCGATCGCGACCGGCGTCGCGGCCAGGCCCGCCGTCACCGCACGCTCGCTGCCGTCGGCCGCCATCTCCTCGGTCGCCGCCTGCATGAGCTCGTCGTCGACGCGCGGGATGCCCGAGAGCACGCCGTACTTCTCCCACACCGACAGCACCACCGCGGGCCGCCCGGGGAACAGCGAGCCGGCGAACTCGATCGCCCGGAATGCGTCGTCCGACCCGTCGTAGCACAGGAGGATCGGCTTTTCGGGCGCATTGGGCATCGGCTTGCTCCAGGTCGGGGGTCGGTCGTGCTGACCCGATTGTTCCACGCGGGCGCGCATGGCCCGACCGGCCGCGCCGCCCTGCCCTCTGCCGGGGGCGGCCGGCCGCGTCGGGTTCTGCGCACGCCGTGCGGCTCCACGCCGGCGTCACGGGCGATCGGGGGGTGACGGCACCGTCAAGGTCGTCACGCGAGCGAGCCGGATTCCGCGCCCGTGGCGTCGATCGCGTCGAGGAACGGCTCCGGGGTCGCTCCGACCACGAGGTTGCGGGCGAGCGGCATCTGGTGCGAGCTGCTCTCGAGGATGTGCATGAAGTACCCGGCGGTGTTCGGGAAGACGACGATGTCGCCGACCTCGACGCCGTGCGGGAAGCGCAGCCGGCGCCATGTCAGGAGCTCGCGCTCGATGCAGTACGCGCCGACCAGGTATCCCTGAATCGGTCCCGTCGCGTGTGCGCCGGTGTCGTGCCCGGCCGTGGCGGGCGGGCGCAGCAGGAGCGGGTCGACGAGGAAGTCGTCGGCCGCCGACCGGCACTGCGTGCGGTTCATCGCAAGCCCGATCAGCCACGTGCCGTCGCGCCGCTGCTTGCGGAACTCGACGCGGGCGGCGGTCAGACCGCAGCCGTCGACGAGTGCGCGCCCGGGCTCGCAGCGCAACTGCAGACCGCGCGTGCGCAGCGCGGCGGCGGCCGTCTGCCGGCCCGCCGGCGTGTCGAGCTCCGTGCGCAGCACCTCGGCCAGCCACGCGCCGCCGACCGGCGTCTGGTGCGCAGGGTAGACGTCGGCCCGGCCGACGATCTCGCCGCCGTGGGCAATCAGGCCGAGGCCGTGGCCGTCGAACGTGAGCGGGTCGCGGCGGCCGAGCAGCGCCGCGCGATGCTCGTCCCAGAACCGCGCCCAGGCCGCGCCGTCGTCGAGATAGCTCATCGGGATGCCGCCGCCGATGTCGATGAACGCCGGGTTGTGCCCGCGCCGGCGCAGCATCTCGACGACCTCGAGGCTCTCGCCGAGCGCGTGCGCGCGGTCGGCCGCCGCGTAGCCGTCGACGTGGAAGTGCACGCCGGCGATGGCGAGCGACGTGCACGCGCCGTCGGGCCAGTAGTGCTCGAGCAGGCCGAGGATCTCGAGCGGCGCGAGGCCGAAGCGCGTCGGTGGCCGACGGCCTGCGAGCGACGGCCCGAGGCGCAGCGCGACCGGCACGCGCGGGGCGCCCTCGGCCAGCTCGGCGAGGAGGCGCAGCTCGTCCTCGTTGTCGATCACGACGGTCGCGCCGGAGGCCACGCACAGCTCGAGCAGCGAGCGCGGCTTGACCGCAGCCGTCACGACGATGTCGGCGGGCGGGACGCCGGCGTCGAGCGCCTGGCGCACCTCGACCTCGCTCGCGAGGTCGAGCCCGAGCCCGTGGCGGTGCGCCTCGTCGACGAGCGTGAGCGACTTGTTGGCCTTGCGCGCGAAGAAGATCCTGAGATCGAGGTCGAGCTCGAGCGAGACCGCCTGAAGCTCGACGGCGTTGCGCACCATGGCCGCGGAATCGATGACGTTGAGCGGCGAGCCATGGACGGAGAGCCACTCGCCCAGCAGCGCCGGCTCCTGGCAGAGCGCGACCTGCCAGGGCTCGAGGCGCGCCGCGAGCGGCACGACGCCCTCGCAGCCCGCACGCACGCTCACGCGGGTATCGGATCCGACTGCCAACTGCTCTCCCTTTCGCCGTAGTACCCGGGACTGGCCCGGACTACACGCCGCGCCCAGCGGTCGGCCTGCGGGTGGAGGCTGCGGCTGAGCGTGTCGTTCCCGATCACGGAGTCCTCGGTCGGCCGCCCGAGCGCGGCGAGGCCCTGCGAGCGCGAGCCGTCGCGTGCCCGGCAGGTGCCGTCGTCGTCGACCTCGAGCCCGCGCCGAGCGCGCGCATGCGCGCGTCTCCGCGCGCGACGAGGTCGCCGACGACGCCGCCGTGCCCGAGCGCACCCGGTCCAGGGAGCACCGCATCGACGAGGACATCGCACGAGGGCGTGCCGCCCTGCAGCCAGGTCAGGTCGACGATCCCGGCCTCGACCAGCGCGAGCAGCTTCGCGGCGTTGATCGCAGGCGGCCCGAACGCCACGCGCTCCATAGCCGCAGCCAGCCGCAGGAACGCCGGCCAGTCCTCCCGGCGAGCCCGTCTCCGCCGAGCCGCGAGACGATTGCCGGATACAGGGCACGCCACGCGTGCCCGAGCGCCCAGTCGCGATCGGGCTGGAGCAACCCGCCCCGACCGCAAGCGACCGCTCGAGCGCACGCAGGGCACGGAACGCGCAACGCCGGGGTCAGACCCCGACGTTGCGCGTCCCGGCCCGGTGCGGGCGGCGCGCAGGCTCGCGTTCGCCGTTTCGGCGACGATGGGGCGGACCTGCTCGAGGGCCACGGGTGCGCGGAGCGCCGCGATCTGCGCCCGGCCGCGCGCCGCGATCGCCGCCAGCCCGCGCGCGCCGGCGACCACCCCCGGGCCGGGCTTCGCGAGCATCGGCAGCCCGGTGCGGCTGAACGGGAGGATCGCCCCGACGTCGTCGGGGCCGGGATGTAGCGCAGGCGGTAGGGGTGAGCGAGCGTCTCGAACGCCCCGCCGCGGCCCTCCGTGAGCGCCAGGGCGGCGTCGATGAACGTCAGGGCGAACCCCCGGATCGCGACGGTGGCGCCCGGCGCGATGCGCCCGCGGCCGAGCCGCCGCTCGACCGGGAAGACGTCCGAGCCGCCCTGGTGGCCGACTGCGACCAGCACCTCGTCGTAGCGCGCGGCCGTCCCGCCGGCGCGCACGTCCCAGCGGCCGTCGTCGACCCGCCGCAGCGAGTCCACGCGCTCGCGCCGGAGCCGCACCTCGACGTTGGGCGGCGCGTGCCGCAGCAGGCTCGCGAAGCCGTCGCCGAGGTAGCGCCCGACCTCGGCCCGCGGCGGGTAGTCGTCGTCGCCTCCGCCGTGCGCGGCTCTCCATTCGACGAACGAGCAGCGGCGCGCACGCGGCACCACGCCGCCCGCGGGCCACCACATGTCGAGGTTCGCGGCCGCGAAGTTCATGCGCAGGTAGGCGGGCTGATCGGGGTCGTAGACCGGCCCCGCCCCCGGCGCGGGATGGGGCTCGAAGACGTCGACGCGGATGCGCGCGGGCGGCCTGAGACGGCTCGCGCAGTCGAGCAGCCGCTCGAGCGCGTACAGCCCCTTCGGGCCGAGGCCGGCCATCGCGACCCGCAGCGGTGCTTCTAGCGCGGCGGGGACGGCGATGGGAGCTCCCCCTCCGCCACGAGCGCGGCGAGCCGATCCGGCGCGCAGCCCAGCTCGCGCTCGACCCAGCCGTCGTCGTAGACCGTCTCGAGGTACCCGGCACCGCCGTCGGGGAAGATCGCCGCACAGCGGCTACCGGCATCCAGCTGCGGCGCGAGCGCCTCGAGCGCGAACGCGACGCCGCCCGACGACGCGCCGGCGAGGATCGCCTCGCGCTCTGCCAGCCGGCGGCAGCCGACGACGCAGTCGAGGTCGGACACGCGCACGAGCTCGTGGTGGCCGGCGGTCGCGGAGAGCCCGGTCTCGACCCCGGCGCCGATGCCGGGCAGGCGCCGCCTGCCCCGCGTGCCGCCGAAGAGCGCGCTCCCGGCCGAGTCCACCGCGACGATCCGCGTGTCTCGCCCGTGCTCGCGCAGGTAGTCGCCGCAGCCGCGCAGGGTCCCGGTCGTGCTCGTGGCGACGAAGAGGACGTCGATCCGGCCGTCCAGCGCCTCGTCGATCTCCCGCATCGTGCCGGCCGCGTGCGCGGCCGGGTTGGACTCGCTGGCGTACTGGTCGGGCCAGAACGAGTTGGGGATCTCGGAGACGAGGCGCCGCACGAGGTTCAGGCGCGCAACGAGCAGGTCCCCGGTCGCGGGATCGGGCTGCGAGACGACCCGGACGTCGGCGCCGAGCGCGCGCATGGCGCGCACGCTCGTCCCGTGCGCGCGCTCGTCGACCACGCAGATCAGGCGCACCCCGTGGTAGCGGCAGGCCTGGGCGAGTCCGATCCCCGTGTTCCCCGAGGTCGACTCGACGACGGTCGTGCCGAGGTCGACCAGGCCTTCGTCGAGCGCGTCCTGCAGCATGCGCGCGGCGGGGCGGTCCTTCGCGCTGCCGCCCGGGTTCGCCGCTTCGAGCTTGGCCCAGGCGGCGACGTCGGGCCGCAGCAGGTAGCGGTGCAGCGCGACGAGCGGCGTGTCGCCGATCGCCGCGAGAATGCCGTCGACGGGCGCGCGGCCGTTCGCGGCGCGCAGCATTCCGGAGGTGGCGCTCACGCGGCGGGGCCGGGCAGGGGATGCGCGGCGAGCGCCTCGCTGCCCGAGGCTGCGGGAGAGGGATCGAGCGTGCAGGTAAGGGCGCGCATCGGCACGCCACCTTCTACCCAGCACGCTGAGGTCCAAGCGCGACCCGTCCGGGACACCGCCCGCGTGAGTGGTAACGTTTGCGGTCCGTGGAACATGCACCAGGCCTCACCGAGTCCGCAGCTCCCGGCCGGACGCACGTCAAGCTGGAGGACGTGGCGCTCGCGGTCGGCGTCTCTCTGTCGACCGCCTCGCGCGCCCTGCGCAGGCATCCGGCCGTCAACGAGCGCACGCGCCGGCGCGTCCAGGCGGCCGCGGACCGGCTCGGCTACGAGCCCAATCGCATGGCGAGCGCGCTCCGCGCGCGCACCTCGCCGTTCATCGGGATCGTCGTCCCCGACCTCACGATCCCGTTCTTCGCGCTCGTGGTCAAGGCCGCCCAGGACGTGCTCGAGAAGGCCGGGTATCAGGTGCTGGTGATGAACACCGACCGCCACGCCCAGCAGGAGCGCGAGGCGCTGCGCACGCTGCTCGCGCACCGCGCCAACGGCGTGCTGCTGGCGACCTCGGGCGGCTACGAGGACTCCTACCGGATGCCGCTCGTGTTCTTCGCCAACTTTGAGCCCTCTGCCGGCGTCGCACGCGTGGCGCTCTCGAACCGCGAGGGGATCCGCCTGCTCGTCACGCACCTGCTCGAGCACGGCCACACGCGCATCGCCTACGTGGGCGGGCCGCCGAACGTGACGTCCGGCGCCGAGCGCCTCGCCGCGTTCGAGGAGATGATGGCGGGCGCGGGGCTACGCGACACGATGCGCGTGCGCGTGAGTGACGACGCCTGGTCGCCCGCCAGCGCCGAGCGTGCCGTCGTCAAGCTCCTCGACGACCCCGAGTCACCGACCGCGATCGTTGCGGGCGGCGACACGTTCGCGCTCGGCGCGCTCAAGGCCCTGCGTGCGCGCGGCCTGCGGATCCCGGATGACATCGCGCTCGTCAGCTTCCAGGACCCCGACCGCGTCGGCGGCGTGATCGAGCCGCCGCTGACGACGCTCGCGGCCCAGGAGCGCGAGCTCGGGCAGCACGCCGCGAGCCTGTTACTCCATCTCCTCAGCGTCTCCGACCATCACGCGGGAGCGACCGAGGTGCGGCTGCCGGCGACGCTGCTCGTGCGCCGTTCCTGCGGCTGCCCGGCCTCCGCCGAGAACGATGCGCCTGCAATCGTTCTCGGGGCCTCCTCCTAGGCCATTTCTACGCTGCGCTTGACCGCGGGGTGGCCGTTGTGCAATCGTTGCCGAAATTTCGCCGGCAGTGACGAAAGAACGGCTCTCCCGCGCGTCTCCCCAGACCGCCCCGCGGCTTCGCGGATCTGGGCAGGAGGACGCGCTCCTGCAGCATCTCGATGACGAGGAGGTACGTGATGGGACGACCTAGCCAGGGCGCCTTCAAGAGGGTGGCGCTCGCGGTCGCCGTGCTCGGCGCGACCACCGTTGGGGCCATCGGCACGAGTCAGGCCGGCTCCACAAAGTCCTCCTCGGAGGTGAACCTCAACGTCACGTACCGGATCGTGAGCCCGAAGAACGACGAGTACATGAAGTGGATGGCGGATACGTTCAACGCGCAGAACAAGGGCAAGATCAAGGTCACCCTGAGCGGCATCCCGGACAACGACTTCAAGCCCAAGATCGGGTCTCGTGCTGCGCGGCGCTCGAATCCTCCCGACGTGTTCTTTGCCTGGGAGGCCGGCTGGGCCAAGTTCATGATCGACTCGGGCTTCGCAGCCCCGCTCGACAGCTACTGGAAGCAGTACGGCTGGTCGAAGACGCTCACCCCCGCCGCGAGCAACATCGCGACGATGGAGGGCCACAAGTACATGGTCCCGTACTACATGTCGGCGTCGGTGGTCTGGTACAACACCGATCTCTACAAGAAGTACCACTTGAGCGTGCCGAAGACGTGGGCGCAGATGCAGCACAACGCCGACGTGCTCAAGAAGGCCGGTGTCGCGCCGTTCCTGCTCGCCAACCAGCAGCAGTGGGAAGCGCAGTTCGACTGGTCGGCCTACTTCGTCAACAAGTACGGCGCCAAGGCCTACGACGATCTGCTCAATCGCAGGATCCCGTGGACGGATCCGCGCGTCGTCGCCGCCTTCCAGCAGATGAAGACGATGGAAGACGGCGGCTGGTTCCTTAAGGGCGTCAACTCGATGGACTTCGACACGACGGCGATCGTATCTTCTGGAAGAAGCAGCAGGCAGCGATGTGGTACCAGGGCTCCTTCATCCTCGCGAAGTTCCTTGACAACAAGAAGCTCTGACGTATCCGGTCGAGCTGGTTCCCGTACCCGCAGATCGGAACGCAGAAGCCGTCGATGTCCGTTTTCGCCGAGAGCACGTGGATGATGGCCAAGGGCAGTAAGCACAAGGCCGAGGCTGCCAAGTTCCTCAACTTCGTGATCTCGCGCGCGGCGCAGGAGAAGATGGTGTCGGTCGACGGCCCGTTCGCCGCCAACCGCACGGTCACGCCCGAGTTGTCCGACGAGCCCGCGATCGTCCAGCGCATGGGCAAGGCGATCGCCAAGTACAGCGGCATCTCCTTCACGCATCCCGACCACGCGCTCGGGCCTGCGGTGTCCCAGCCCTACCTGGAGCAACTGCAGGCCGTGCTCGCGGGCACTGCCACGCCGGCCCAGGCTGCAGCGGTGACCGAGAAGGCCGCGAAGCGCGCGCAGGGGCCTGTCAAGTAGTGCAGGGCGTGCGCCGTCCCCAGACGCGCGGCCTGGACAGGCCATCGCGGCCTGCCCACCCGCGTGTGGCGTCCCGGGTGCGGCGCATGAGCGCCGCGACCGCCCAGCGGTCGCGTGCGCGCCGGCGCGAGTCGTGGCCCCAGCGGCTGCGGCGGCGCTGGTTCGCCTACTTCTTCGGGCTCGTCGTGCCCGTGGGCGTGTATGGCGTGTTCGTCGGCTATCCGTTGCTGTACAGCATCTACCTCGCATTCGTGAAGTGGGACCTGTTCGCACCCCACAAGCAGTGGGTCGGGCTCGCTAACTTCCGCGAGCTCTTCCAGGACTCGCTTTCCTGGCGTGCCTTCGGCAACACGGTCAAGTGGACGATCGGCACGCTCTTCGTCGTCGACGTGCTCGCGCCGCTGATTGCGATCTTCCTCAACTCGAAGCGCGTCTACTTCCCGACGTTCTTCCGCACCGTATTCTTCATCCCGGTCACGATGTCGCTCGTCGCCGTGGGCCTGATGTTCTCGTTCTATCGTCAGCCCGGCGTTCGGCGTCTTCAACGTGCTCTTCGGCTACATCGGCATCGGCGATCCGAACGTCGATCTGCTCGGCAATCCGAACTCGGCGCTGTACACGCTGATCGCGATCTTCGGGTGGTCGTACATCGGCATCGCGATCATCCTCTTCCACGCGGCGATCCGTCAGATCCCCGAGGAACTGTACGAGGCCGTGCGCCTCGACGGGGCGAACGGCCTCCAGACGTTGCGCCACATCACGCTGCCGATGCTGCGCCCGATCTTCATGGTCGTGACCATGCTCTCGGTGCTCGAGGCGCTGCGCGCATTCGACCTGATCTCCGTCATGACGCGCGGCGGGCCGGGCAATGCGAGCCAGGTGCTCGGGTTCCTGATGTATCGCTCGGCGTTCAACGAGCAGCGCGTCGGCTACGGCGCGGCGATCAGCACCGTGATGCTCGCGCTGAGCGCGGTGTTCGCGATCGTCTACCTCCGGCGGGTGGAAGGAGCGCGCTCGATGGCGAGGCGTAACGCGACCCGGCGCGCCGTGCGCCTGCACGCGCGCAAGTCGGCTTGGACGCTGCTGACGCTGTGCGTCGCGACGGGCGTTCAGCTACCCGTTCTTCCTCACGTTGTTCACGTCGCTCAAGCCCGAGAACGAGATCATCGACGACCCGTTCGCGCTCCCGCACGCGATCAGCCTCGACGCCTATCGCACCGCGTGGGACGTGCTGACTTCGGCACGCTGCTCGAAGAACAGCTCGCTCTACGCCGGCCTCGGCGCGCTCATCGCCACGTTGCTCGCCATCGTGCCGGCGTACGCCTTCAGCCGCCTGCGCCTGGTCGGCCGGCGCACGATCTTCATGCTCCTGCTGACGACGCTGATGCTGCCCCAGCAGACAGTCCTGATCCCGCTCTACGGGCTGCTCAACGA
>CAVUPB010000008.1:0-1228074 GCA_963743275.1 uncultured Actinomycetes bacterium
CCGCTTGGATTCGGCAGTAGCCCCGTCCCAGAAAGAAATCGCGGCGTCGCGGGACTCCCTGGGGGACTCCCGGAAGTCGCCCGTCCGAACCGAGCGAGGCTTGCACGTGCGAGACCTGCAGCTTGTCGAGTTGGGCGCGTTCCTCTCGACCATGCACTCTCACGGTCGCGTGGGCCAGGATCTGGGCCAGGCGTACGCAGATCGTGCGAATGCCCGGAGCGCCGCAGCGGGCGGCGCACTAGCGAGGGAGCACGGCGGCCACAGCGTCGACGATTGCCTGGGCGTGTTCGAGCGCCTGCTGGACGTCGTTAGACTGAACAAAGAGGGCTTCGTATTCGCTCTGGTTCCGCAGTTGGCGGAGCGCGTCGAATTCGTCGAGGTGCGGTCCGATGTCGAGGGCGTCCAGGGCGGCGAGCGCGTATTCGCCGGTCTTCCTGTGCCCGCCGGCTCCCTTGCTGACGCGGTAGCCGTTCGCGCGCATGTGCGCCTGGATCGCCTTCCGCATAGCGTCGTAGAGGCCTGTGAAGGCGAGCGTCGGATCAAGCTCGGCTATCGCCGCAGCGGCGGCGATGTGCCGGCGCGCGGTCGCGATCTCTTCGAGGGCGGTCACCGGGTCGGGCTCGACCCGCGTGATCTTGCGCTCGGTGAGCAAGCGCTGGACGTCTGCCTCAGTCATTCGGTGAGATCAAGCTCAACGAGGGGACCGCGCGCGACCGATTGCAGGAAGCCGCTGTTCCTTGCCTCCCATTCCTCGACTGGAACGACGGTCGGGTTTATCTCATAGCCGAGTTGGTGCTCGAGATCGCGCGCGATACGCGCGAGCGCACTTCTTCGGGGGGAGCCGACGACGACTAGGTCGAGGTCGTTCGGGGCATCTCCCGCTTCGCCGAGATAGCGGGCGGCCCAAGAGCCGTAGAGGAACGCCTTTTCGACGCCATCGGTACGGCGCAGGGAGCGTTCTAGTAGCGGCACTGGCCCGAAGGCCCGTAGCAGCAGGTCGCGAAGCGCCGGGAAGTAGACCGACTCTTCATTCGGATAGAGGCGCCGCTGGTTGCCGACCCGCTCGCTACGGATGAGTCCCGCCCGCTCGAGTTTGTCTGCTTCACGCGAGAGGGTCGTGTGGCTGAGACCGAGCTCTCGGGCGAGCGCCGAGAGCGTTGTCGCCCTCTCCGGTCGCAGGTAGAGGTGGGCGAGTAGACGCGCCTGCCCCTCGGAGCGGAAGATTGGTAGAAGCGGGGGGGCGTCGGTCTTCATAGTGCGTCTAGTGCACAGTTTGGTGCGCTAGACGCACAATAGCGCCTCCCGGAATCGCGAGCAAGCTCTCAGCCCACCGCCGTCGAGGAACGTCCAGGAATGTGCGGACAACCGTCCGGTTCCACCTGGCACCCCCTCCGCGAAGGCGCTCATCACGAATCTGTTCAACACCGCGCAACCGCTGATCCGCTACGAGCTGAACGACTGCCTCGTGCGCCAGCCCGACGCGCCCGACCACGGACACGTCCGCGTGACGATCGAAGGACGATCAGACGACACGCTGCGATATGGCGACGTGACGGTGCACCCCCTCACGATCCGCAGCACGCTCCTCGCCGTCCCGGCGGTCGTCGAGTACCAGGTGACGCAGACCCGGTGCGGCATCCACGTCGACGTGGTCGCACCCGACGGCATCGACGAAGCATCCCTGTCCCGCTCGCTCCGATCCGCGCTCGACCGCGCAGGTCTCGCGGATCCCGAGGTGACAGTCACATCGATCGACTCGATCGGGCGCAACACCGCGAGCGGGAAGATCCGACGATTCGTGCTCCTGCCGGGCAGCTAGCCCGCCTGTCCCCGAGCCTTCCAGAGAGCGGTTTCAAGCGGTCTCCTGCACCATAAGCTCGCAGCCGACAACTATCACTCAAAGATCATCGTAAACGCTTTTGAGCAGGATATTCATCTAAACGAGGCGGCGCAGGAATCGAACCTACCAAGCGACGGGCTACGCCGCCCTGCCGGTTTTGAAGACCGGATCGGCCACCAGGCCGGTGCCACCCCAGCGGCAATCTAGGCTGTAGCGGGCGCGAGCGCTGCGCCCTCCGCCGATCCGGGAGGAGTGCCGATGACCGCCACAGGCCTCGTCGAGGCGCTGCACGTCGCGGGGCCCGCAGGCCCGCAGGCCGAGCACCTGCAGTTGTTCGGGCAGTTCATCGGCTCGTGGGAGATCGCGTGGTCGGGCCTCGACGCCGACGGGCGCACGGTGACGGCGCGCGGTGAGCTGCACTTCGGGTGGGTGCTCGGAGGGCGCGCGGTGCAGGACATCTGGATCGTCCCCGGGCGCGGCGAGCCCGGCGAGGGCGAGCCGCCGCTCGCGTTCCATGGCTCGACGCTCCGCTTCTACGACGCCAGGATCGGAGCCTGGCGATCGACGTGGATCGATCCGGTCAACGGGCGCGTGCGCCGCTTCATCGGCCGGCCGGATGGCGACGACATCCTGCTCTTGAGCGACGAGGACGACCCGCAGCTGCGCTGGCGCTTCACCGACATCCAGCCGGATTCGTTCGTGTGGCAGGGCGAGATCTCGCACGACGGCGGAGCGACGTGGACGCGCGACGAGGAGATGCGGATCACGCGCGCCGCAACCACGTGACGCAGGCCGCGCAGAGCTTCGAGCTGCACGCGCGCGGCCCGTACTCGCTCGCCGCGAGCACGCGCTTCCTCGAGGGCTTCGCTCCTGCGGCGCTGGCGCCGGCCGCGTCCGAGCACACGCACTGGGCCTTCGCGGCCGACGACGGCGAGAGCGCAGCGGCAATCTGTCTGCGCCCGCGCGACGGCGGCGTCTCCGTCGAGGTCTTCGGCAGTGCCGATCCCGCGGTCGAAGGCCAGGTGGCGCGCATCCTCTCGCTCGACGTCGACGGTGCGGGGTTCGCGACGGTCGGCCGGAGCGACACCGTCGTCGGCGGCCTGCAGGAGCGCTTTCCGGGGCTCCGCCCCGTGCTCTTCTTCACGCCGTTCGAGGCCGCCGCCTGGGCGGTCATCAGCCACCGGATGCGGATCCGTCAGGCGGCGGCGATCAAGGCGCGCCTGACGGCCGAGCTCGGCACGGCGATCGCGATCCACGGCGAGCGCCGGTTCGCGTTCCCCTCGCCGCAGCAGATCCTTGCGGCTCGCGATCTGCCCGGGCTCCCGGAGCGCAAGGCGGCCAACCTCCGCGCCATCGCCGAGGCCGCCGTCGAGGGCGCGCTCGACGCGGCTCGGCTGCGCGCGCTGCCGCCCGAGGAGGCGCTCGCGGAGCTCAGGGCGCTGCCCGGGATCGGCGACTTCTTCGCGCAGCTGATCCTCGTGCGCGGCGTCGGCAGCCCGGACTTCCTGCCGACGGCCGAGCCGCGCCTGATGCGCGCCGTCGGCCTGGCCTACGGGATCGAGGCCCCGACGCCGGAGACGCTCACGGAGATCGCCGAGGCGTGGCGGCCGTTCCGCAGCTGGGTCGCGTTCCTGCTGCGGGTCGCGCTCGAGGATCTCTCCGCGTAGCCCGGGGTCTGGCGCGCGTCACGCGCGCCAGACCCCGGGCCGTGACTCACTCGAACGCGAGCGCGCTCACCACGTCCATGCGCGACGCGCGCCGCGCCGGCATGACCGCGGCGATCACGCCGAGGACGTACGCGATCGCGACCATCACGACCAGCTGGCCGTACGGGACGCTGAACGTCGCGCCTTCGATCGCGGCTGTCGTGATGCCCGCGAGGAACACGCCCAGCCCGAGGCCGAGGGTGGCCCCGATGAGGGTCGTGAGGATGCCCTCGAAGCGCACCATCCGCCGCATCTGGCGGCGCGAGCCGCCGACGGCGCGGAGCAGGCCGATCTCCCGCGTGCGCTCGAGCACGGACAGCGCGAGCGTGTTGACGACGCCGAAGATCGAGATGATCACGCTCAGCGCGAGCATCGCGTAGAACATGGACGTCACGTCCTGGGCGTCCTTCTCGTAGTAGGCGCGCAGCTCGGCGTGCGACTGCACCTTCATGCCGGCCCAGCTCGACATCGAGGAGCGGATCCCCGACTCGACGGCGTCGAGCGAGGCGCCGGGCTCGCGCACGACGTAGGCCGACGTGTCGGTCGTCTTGCCGAACAGGGAGCGCCAGGTCGAGAGCCGCATGAGGTAGCCGGCCGCGAACGCGTCGTCCTTGTAGGTGCCGCGCAGCGTCAGGGTCGCGGTGCGGCCCGTGGGCGTCGTGACCGGGAAGCGGTCGCCGACCGCCAGGCCCTCGGCGCGCGCAATGGACTGCTCCATCACGGCGTCGCGGGCGCCCAGCCCGGCGAGCGTGGCGTCCGAGCCCTGCCGCCAGTCGATCGCGTACGCGCGGCTGAACGCTGCCGGATTCACGCCGATGGCGATGTGGGCGCCCTTGCCGGCCTTGCTGATCTCGTCGGCCTCCTCGGCCACGACCGCCACGCCGGGCACCGCGGCGATGCGCCGGGCGATGCCGCGGTCGAAGGGCTGGTAGTCGGAGGTGCTGGACGAGACGATGTAGTCGGCGCGGACGCGCTGCTCGAGCTGCTGGGTCTGCGTCCCCGACATGACGTTCGCGAAGATCGCCATGAACGAGGCCAGCGCGACGCCGATCATGAGCGCCGCGGCGGTCGCGGCCGTGCGCCCGGGGAGGCGGGATGCGTTCTGCGCAGCCAGCGAGCCGGGGACGCCCGAGACGCGGCGCATCGGCCAGGCCAGCACCGCCACGAGGACGGGCACGAGGCGGCTTGCGAGCGCCGCGATCGAGCCGAACAGGCCGATCGTGCCGACCGCGATCAGCAGCAGGCGTGCGCCGACGCTGCCGGGATCGCCGAGCGTGCCCAGCGACAGCGCGGAGCCCGCCAGGACGAGCGCCGCCAGTCCGACGACGAGCGAGCGGCGCCGCGGCTGGTTGCGCGAGGCGACCGCGTCGCGCAGGCTCACCGCGGGCGCGACCCTGCCCGCCCGCACGGCCGGGACGAGCGCGGCGATCAGCGTGACGACGATGCCGACGATCAGGCTGGGCAGCAGCGTCCCGGGCGTGAGCGGCAGCGGGACCTCGGGGATCGTCAGTCCCACCGCATTGAAGAGCGCGATCAGCCCCGCACCCAGCGCGACGCCGAGGCCGGTGCCGGCGAGCGAGGCGACGGCGCCGATGGCGAGGCCCTCGGCGAGCACCGAGGCGAGCGCCTGGCGGCGCGTGGCGCCGAGGCAGCGCACGAGCGCCAGCTCGCGCGCCCGCTGAGCGACCGTGATCGCGAACGTGTTGTAGATGATGAACGAGCCGACGAGCAGGGCCACGCCGCCGAACGCCAGCAGGATGTAGCGCATGATGTCGATGAAGCCGAGGTCCTCGTGCATGGTGCGCTGCACGTGGTCGTGGGCCGTCTCGACGCGCAGCGGGACGGGCGCCTCGAGATGCGCCGCCTCGATGCGGCGGACGAGCTCGCTCGCGGACACGCCGGCGGCCGCGCGCACGCGGATCGTGTCGACCTGGTGCGGGCGGTCGAGGATCGCCTGCGCGGTCTTCCGGTCGAAGACCGAGATCGTCGCGCCGGACGCGCCGACGCCGGTCAGCTGCACGAGCCCGACGATGCGGTAGCGGCGGGTCGGGTGATTGGTGGAGACGTCGATGCCGTCGCCGATGCCGGCCTTGGCCTCGGAGGCGGTGAAGCGGTCGATCGCGACCTCGCCCGCGTGCGGCCAGCGGCCCGCGACGAGGCGCAGGCCCGTGAGCCCGGGCGCCGGCACGGAGATGCCGACCTTCGGGTAGCCGTCGACGCCGAGCGTCTTGCCGTTGCGGTCGATCGGCGTGGCGGTGCCCTCGACCTCGCCGGCGACCGCGGCGACGCCGGGGACCGCCCGGATCGCGCCGACGAGGCTCGCCGGCACGGCGGGCGCCGTCGTGCCGCGGTCGGCCGAGCGCACCGCGAGCTTGCCGCTCACGACGACGTCGGAGCCGCGGTCGGACTGGGTGTACCAGCTCCCGAAGCCGCGCGACGCGGTCGAGGTGAGCACGAGCGTGGCGCACACCATGGCGGTGCCGAACACGATCGCGAGGGCCGTGAGGACGGTGCGGAGCTTGCGCGCGGCCATGCCGCGCAGCGCGATGCGGTTCACGTCAGCTCCTTCATGCGGTCGAGGATCTCGCCCGCGCTGAGATGCGGCTCGTCGGCGACGATCGCGCCGTCGGCGAGGAAGACGACGCGGTCGGCGACCGCGGCGGCCACGGCATCGTGCGTGACCATCGCGATGGCCTGGCCACGCTCGTCCGCGGCGCTGCGCAGCAGGCCGAGGACGTCGGCGGAGGCGCGCGAGTCGAGGTTGCCGGTCGGCTCGTCCGCGAAGATCACGGCCGGGCGGGTCGCCAGGGCGCGGGCCACGGCCACGCGCTGCTGCTGGCCGCCGGAGAGCTCGGCGGGCCGGTGCGAGGCACGCTCGCCGAGGCCCACCGTGGCGAGCAGCTCGTCGATCCAGTCCTCGTCGACCCTGCGGCCTGCAAGACGCAGCGGCAGCGCGACGTTCTCGGCCGCCGACAGCGTCGGCAGCAGGTTGTAGGCCTGGAAGACGAAGCCGACGCGATCGCGGCGGAGCTGCGTGAGGCGGCGTTCCTTGAGGCCCTCGAGCGCGACGCCGTCGATCTCGACGCTGCCCGAGGTGGGCGTGTCGAGCCCGGCCATGATGTGCATGAGCGTCGACTTGCCGGAGCCCGAGGGCCCCATGACGGCGACGAACTCGCCGGCCTGCAGCGAGACGGAGACCCCGCGCAGCGCGTCGACCGCCGCGTCGCCGCTGCCGTGACGCCGGGTGACGTCACGGGCAGCGGCGATCGCGAGCGCGTCGACCGGCCACGGGGACTCGAGGGTGGAGGTGGGGGAGGTGATGGCGGACATGGGTGCTCCTCGAAGTCGGATGGTTGGCAGGGCTCAGGCGAGGACCGGCTTGACGGACTGGTAGCTCGGGCGGTAGCCGGCGAGCCGGGCGAGCGGAAGCGCGCCGAGGGTGCCGAGGTCCTGCAGCCAGGCCGGCACGCCGGCGAGGCGGATGACGTCGCGGTGCGCGCGGGCGATCACGGCCATGCGCACCGGGTTCGGCATGCCCTTGCGGTTCGTCTTGCCGTCGCGGGCGAGCCCGAACATCGACTCGATCAGCGACTCGAACTGCAGCGCCGGGCTGATCTTGCAGTGGAACATGATGGGCTCGTCGCCGGTGTTCCAGAACTTGTGCGCCGTCCCGGGCTCGACCGTCGCGCTCTCGCCCTGGGTCAGGCGGATGCGCTGCTTGCCGACGCGCAGGTCGAGGACGCCCTCGATCGCGGTGAACGTCTCGGTCTGCTTGGGGTGCACGTGCGCGGCGGCGACTGCACCGCCGGGCTGGACGACGGCGACGACCTCGACGTACTCGCCGCCCGTCGAGGCTGCCGTCTGGAGGAACGTCAGCTCCTCGCCGGTCACGCTGTTGACGATGGTGTCTCCGGGGTTGATCACGATCTGCTCCTTTGCTCGGGTTGGGTGCAGCACGTCGCTGCACCACCCATGCTGCGCGGGGGCATGTCCGCCGCACATGAGGCAGAAGTCGTCTCGCTGTCCCGACCTTCTCCCGGCCGTTCCGGGACGCTTTGTCCCGGGCCGGGTGCGGTTTGCCTCACCCGCGGGCGAGGTCAGCCGAAGGCGCGTTCAGGCGTAGCGCGCGCCGACGGCCGCCGGCAGCGCGTCGAGCTCGGCCAGGGCAGCCGCATCGAGGCGGAGCGTCCCGCCGCCGAGGTCTTCCTCGAGGTAGCGCTCGCGCTTGGTGCCGGGGATCGGCAGCACGTGCTCGCCCTGGGCGAGCACCCAGGCCACGGCGACCTGCGCGGGCGTCGCGCCGAGGCGCTCGGCGACCCGGCGCACGCCGTCCAGGATCGCGACGTTGGCGCGCATGGCGTCGGGCTGGAAGCGCGGATTGGTGGCGCGGAAGTCGCCCTGCGGAAACTCCTGCCCGGGCGTCAGCGCCCCGGTCAGGAAGCCGCGGCCGAGCACGCCGAACGCCACGAAGGCCGCGCCGTTGGCGGCGCACCACGGGATCACGTCGGCGAGCGGCCCGCGCGTCCAGAGCGAGAACTCGCTCTGCAGCGCGCTCACGGGGTGGGTCGCCTGCGCGCGCGCGAGCTCCTCGACCGTGCACTCCGACATGCCGATGCGCCGGATCTTGCCCTCCCCGACGAGCTCGGCGAGTGTCCCGACGCTCTCCTCGACCGGGACGTCGGGATCGACGCGGTGCAGGTAGTAGAGGTCGAGCGTCTCGGCGCCGAGGCGCGCGAGCGAGGCCTCGCACTGCCGGCGGATCGTCGCGGGGCGGCCGTCGCGCACGGTCTTGCGCCTCGGGAAGCCGCGGTTCTCGAGCCCGCACTTGGATGCCACGAGCACCTCGGCCGGGCGGTCGCGGAGCGCGCGCCCGACGAGCGTCTCGTTGTGGCCGCGCCCGTACAGCGACGCGGTGTCGAAGTGCGTCACGCCGAGCTCGACGGCGCGCTGCAGCGTGCGCTCCGAGACGGACTCCTCCTGGGGATCGAGGTAGTAGCCCCACGAGATGCTCATGCAGCCGAGGCCGACGGCCGACACCTCCGGTCCGTCGGCGCCCAGCCGCCGCTGCGGGGGGCTCGTCATGCGCGAACCCTACGCAAGCGCGCTGCGAATGAGCGGTAGCATGTGCTGAACCCTTCGAAGGGAGCGTCCGTGGGCAACTTCGGCTTTACCGAGATCGCGATCGTCGTCATCATCCTGCTCGTGCTGTTCGGGTCGAGCCGCCTGCCCAAGATCGCCCGCGGCACCGGCAAGCACCTCCGCAAGACCAAGGACTCCGTCGGCACGTTCAAGGAGGAGTTCGAGAGCGGCATGCGCGAGATCGACCCGGTGTCTCCCATCAAGGAGACGATGAAGAACGCCGAGGCCGGCAAGGCCACGGCGCCCAAGGACGGCAAGACCGACTAGCCCACCGGCGTCGGCGGAGCCTCGCCGCGCAGCACGGCCGCGGCGTTGCGCGCCGCCAGCACGGCCATCGCCGTGCGCGTCTCGATCGTCGCCGAGCCGAGGTGCGGGATCAGCACCGCGTTCTCGAGCCCGAGCAGGCCCGGGTGCACCTCCGGCTCGTTCTCGAACACGTCGAGGCCCGCGCCTGCGATCACGCCCGCGGCGAGCGCCTCGGCCAGGGCGGCCTCGTCGACCACCGGGCCGCGCGTCGTGTTGACGAGGTAGGCGTCCGAGCGCATCTGGCGCAGCCGCTCCGCGGTGATCAGGTGGGTCGTCTCCGGCGTCAGCGGGCAGTGCAGCGAGACGACGTCGCTCGTCGCGAGCAGCTCGTCGAACTCGATGAAGCGCGCGCCGAGCTCGGCCTCGACCGCCTCGTCGGCGCGCCGCCGGCCGCTGTAGGCGATCTCCATGCCGAATGCGCGCGCCCGTCGCGCCGTGGCGGTGCCGATCTGCCCGAGGCCGACGATGCCGAGCGTCTTGCCCTGCAGGCTCGTGCCGAGCAGGTAGTGCATGTGCCAGCGCCACGGCACCTGGCTGCGGATCACGCGCTCGCCCTCGCCGAGCCGGCGCATGACCATCAGGATCAGCGCCATCGCGATGTCGGCGGTCGCATCCGTCAGCACGCCGGGCGTGTTCGTGACGAGGACGCCCCGCTTCGCGCAGGCGGCGACGTCGATGTTGTTGTAGCCCACCGCGACGTTCGCGACGACGCGGAGCTGCGGCCCCGCGGCGGCGAGGAAGGCCTCGTCGACGCGGTCGTTCAGCAGCGTCACGACGGCGTCGGCGCCCGCGATCGCGGCGTGCAGCTCGGCCACGGGCAGCGCGGTCTCCTGCGTGCGCGCGTCGAGATCGCCCGCCTCGCGCAGGATCGCGAGAGCCGGCTCGGGCACGCGGCCCGTGACGACGATGCGGGCGGCCATCAGGCGGCCGTCTGCGCGAGCAGGTCGCCCATCTTCGCGAGCGCTTCCTCGATGTTCTCGAGCGAGTTCGCGTACGAGACGCGCAGGTAGCCCTCGCCGTACTCGCCGAAGGCCGTGCCCGAGAGCAGCGCGACGCCGGCCTCGTCGAGCAGCCGGTTGGCGAGCTCGCGCGTGTCGAGGCCCGTCGCCTTGACGTTCGGGAACGCGTAGAAGGCGCCGTTCGGCACGATGCAGCTCACGCCCGGCAGCTTGTTGAGCCCGTCGACGACGAACGTCGCGGCGCTTCGTGAACTCGGCCATCATCGCGTTGACCTCGTCGCGCGGCCCCTCGAGCGCGGCCACGCCGGCGAGCTGCACGGCCGGCGCGGTGCAGGACACCGAGTTGATGATCAGCCGCGTGATCGGCTCGACGAGCGGCTTGGGCAGCGCCGCGTAGCCGAGGCGCCAGCCGGTCATCGCGAAGGTCTTCGAGAAGCCGTCGAGCAGGATCGTGCGCTCGAGCAGGCCCTCGTGCGAGGCGATCGTGTCGTGCGAGCCCTCGTAGAGCATCTCGGAGTAGACCTCGTCCGAGAGGATCCAGCAGTCGTGATCGGCGAGCAGCTTCGCCATCTGCACGTTGAGCTCGCGCGGGACGACGCCGCCCGTCGGGTTCGCGGGCGAGTTGAGGATCACGAGCTTGGTCTTCGGCGTGAGGCGCTCGGCGAGGTCGTCGACGCTGAACGCGAAGTCGCGGTCCTCGGTGATCGGCAGCGGCACGGGGGTCGCGCCGGCCCAGTTGATCACGGACTCGTAGATCGGGAAGCCGGGGTTCGGGTAGATGACCTCGTCGCCCGGGTTGCACGTCGCCAGCACGCCGAAGAACAGGAACGGCTTGGCGCCCGGCGCCACGACGACGTTGCCCGGGTCGATCTCGAGCCCGCGGTGGCGCGAGAGGTGCGCGGCGCAGGCCTCGCGCAGCACGGGCAGGCCCGGCGCCGGCGCAGTAGTGCGTCTCGCCGTCGGCCCAGGCCTTGCGGCCCGCGTCGATGATGTGGCGCGGCGTCGTGAAGTCGGGCTCGCCGATCTGCAGGTGGATGATCCGGCGCCCCGACGCCTCGAGCGCCTTGGCGCGCGCGAGCACCTCGAAGGCGGTTTCGGTTCCAAGGCGGTTGAGGCTGTCGGCGAGCTGCATCGGGTGCTCCGTGAATGGTTGAACCTTTGTCCAGGCACGGTACGCTGTCGCCCAGGAACCGTCAAGCCGTGACCGAGACCACCCCCACCGTCCACTCCTTCGTGCCCGCCCAGCGCGTGCGCTCGTTCGACCACATCGTCGACCAGATCCGCGAGGCCATCGCCTCGGGCGGCATCGCGCCGGGCGAGCGCCTGCCGAGCGAGCGCGACCTCGGCGTCACCTTCGGCGTCTCGCGCACGACGCTGCGCGAGGCGCTGCGCGCGCTCGAGGCGCAGGGCGTGATCGAGATCCGCACCGGCTCCCGCGGCGGCGCGTTCGTCGCGGAGCCGAGCGCCGAGAATGTCGCGGGCGCGCTCGGCGCGCTGCTGCGCTTCCGCTCGGCGACGGCGCGCGAGCTGGCCGAGTTCCGCGTGCCGTTCGAGGCCGAGAACGCGGCCTGGGCGGCGCGCAGGGCCGATCCGGCCGCGCTGCTCGAGCTCGAGCACATCGTCGGCGACGTCCACGCCCGCGCGCAGGACGCCAGCGTCCCGTGGCCCGAGCTGGCGGCGCTCGAGGTGCGGTTCCACGATGCGGTCGCGCGCGCGACCGGCAACTCGGTGCGCGCGGCGATCATGAGCGCGATCCTCGACGCGCTCGAGCGCGCGTTCCGCGCCGTCCCGGTGCCCGAGGGCTCCCCGCTACGCGGCGAGCTCGGCCCCGAGCTGCGCGCGATCGTCGACGCGATCCACGCCGGCGACGACGAGGCGGCGGGCGCGGCGATGCGAGCGCACGTCGCCCGCTGGAGCGACCTCGAGGTGCAGCACTCCCCGTGAACGCGCCGGCGGATACGCTCCCGTCACGATGGCGTCCAAGTGGCTGCAGGTGCGGGTCGAACTCCTCGGCGGCGGCGGAATCGAATGCCACCCGCCACCGGGGCGCATCTTCCTGGTCGGCCCCCGTCACACGTTCGAGCAGCTCGCGAGCGCGATCGACGTGGCGTTCGCCCGCTGGGACATCTCGCACCTGCACAGCTTCGAGCTCGCCGACGGACGCCTGATCGGCTTCCCGGACGACGACGACTTCGGCTCGGGCGTCACGTGGCTCGACCACGCGAAGCTGAAGGTCGCGGCCGAAGTCCGGCCGGGCGAGGCGTTCGACTACGTCTTCGACCTCGGCGACAACTGGCTCCATCGCTGCACCGTCGCCGCGGAGAAGATCGACCCTGTCGAGGAGTTCGATGACCCCCCGCCTCCGGTGCCCGTCCCGATCTGGGGGTGGGGCACGATCCCCGACCAGTACGGGCGCATCTCACCCGAAGAGATCGACGACGACTGAACCGCACGAGGTCCGCAAAGTTGGGGTCAGACCCCAACGTGCGTCCCGACGTTGCATGGCTCAGTCGCCGAGCTCTGCGCGGCGGCGCGTCACGTACTCGTCGAGCTCGCTGCGGATGGCCGCGTCCATCGGCGGCTGCTCGTACTCCTCCAGCGTCTTCTTGTAGATCTCGCCCGCGCGCTCGGTCGCGTCGCGGCCGCCGAGGCGCTCCCAGCGCTGGAAGTTCTCGGTCGAGGAGAGGAGCGGGCGGTAGAAGCAGTCGCGGAAGCGCTCGAGCGTGTGCACCGCGCCGAGGAAGTGGCCGCCCGCGCCGACCTCCTCGTGCGCGCCGAACGCGAGGCTCGCCTCGTCGATCTCGAGCGGCGTGAACTGCACCTGGAGCATGCGCAGGATCTCGATGTCGACGATGAACTTCTCGTAGCACGCGACGAGGCCCGCCTCGAGCCAGCCGGCGGCGTGCATCACGTAGTTGGTGCCGGCGAGGAACGTCGGCGTCATCACGACCATGGCCTCGTAGGCGGCCTGCGCGTCGCAGGTCTGGCTCGACGTCAGCCCGCCGCCCGAGCGGAACGGCAGCCCGTAACGGCGCGCCATCTGGCCGGTGCAGAGCAGTCCCATCGCCGACTCGGGCGTGCCGAGCGCCGGCGAGCCCGACTGCATGTCGGTGTTCGAGAGGAACGAGCCGAGGATGACGGGCGCGCCGGGGCGGATCAGCTGGGTGAGCGCGATGCCGGCCAGCGCCTCGGCCAGCTGCTGGGCGAGCGTGGCCGGGATCGAGACCGGCGACATCGCGCCCATGAGCAGGAACGGCGTGATCAGCACGGCCTGGCCGGCGCGGACGTACTCGAACAGCGCGGCCAGCATGCGATCGTCGTAGCGCAGCGGGGAGTTCACGTTGATCAGCGAGACGACGCCCGGGGTCTTCTCGATCGCCTCGCGCCCGCCGAGCAGGATCTCGGTCATGCGGATCGTGTCGGCCGCGTTCGGGCCCGAGGTGACCGAGCCCATGTAGGCCTTGTCGGAGAGCGTCTGCAGGGCGAGCACCATGTCGAGATGGCGCGAGTCGAGCGGCACGTCGTTCGGCTCCACGAGCGTGCCGCCGGTCATGTCGAGCTGCGGGAAGGCGTGGGCGAGCTTCGCGAAGTTGCGGAAGTCGTCCATCGTCGCGTCGCGGCGCACGTCGCCCTGGCGCACGAACGGCGATCCGTACATCGCCGAGAACACCATGCTGTCGTCGCCGATGTGCACGCTCTGAGCCGGGTTGCGCGCCTGCACGTCGAAGGAGCGCGGGGCCTTCGCAACCTGCTCGAGGATGAAGTCGGGGTCGAACCAGACGTTGTCGCCCTGGGTGCGCATGCCCTGCGCGGCGAACAGCTCGACGGCCTCGGGCAGCAGGAACTCGACGCCGAGCTCGCTGACGATCCGCTTCCATCCCCGCTCGAGCGTCTCGACCGCGTCCGGCGAGAGGATCTCGTAACGCGGCAGCTTGTTGACGAACATGCGGCCCCCGGTCTGACGGGTGGGTGATTGACGGATCCGCTGAAACGGCGCTAGATTCCACGATAGGAAACATGAGTCCCACGTGCTGAGTCAAGACGAGCGAACCCGACCGAGCGGATCCCAGGCCATCGAGCGCGCCGCGCAGCTGCTTGTCCTCGTATTGGAGCAGGAACGGCCGACGACCCTCGGCGAGCTCGCGCGCCTCAGCGACCTGCCCAAGAGCACGGCCTCGCGGCTGGTCGCCGCGCTCGAGCGAAATGCGCTGGTACAGCGCGATTCGGCGCGCGGCGCGATCCGCCCCGGCCCGGCCGTCCTGCGCTTCGCCGGCCGCGGCGTCGACGACACGAGCCTCGTCGAGCTCGCCCAGCCGGTGCTGCTCGCGCTCGCGGGCGAGAGCGGGGAGACGATCAACCTCGCCGTGCCCGCGACGACCGGCGTCAACCACCTCGCCCAGATCGACTCGCGCCACATGATCGGCGCGGCCTCGAGCTGGGTCGGCCGCGCGGCGCCGTTCCACGCCGCGGCCAACGGCAAGGTCTTCCTCGCGTTCGGCGCAGCCGAGCTCCCGCGCGCGCCGCTGACGCGCTTCACGCCGTACACGATCACCGACCGCGAGCACCTCGCGGGCGCGCTCGACACCATCCGCGCGGTCGGCTACGCGACGGCGATCGACGAGATCGAGATCGGTCTCTCGGCCGTCGGCGCGCCCGTGCGCGGCGCGGGCGGCGCCTGTGTGGCCGCACTGTCCATCTCCGGCCCGAGCTTCCGGCTCGACGCACCCCGGCTCGACGCCATGGGTGCGCTGCTCGTCGAGCAGGCCGCCGTCCTGTCCACCCGACTCGGGTATCCGACCGTGGAGCGAGGCTGACGTGACCGATATGACGCATGACGAGATCCTGCAGGGACTCTTCGACAACACGCTGATCGGCAACAAGCCCGAGGTCGCCGACCTCGTCAACAAGGGCCTGGCCGAGGGCATGGACCCGAGCTCGATGCTCTTCGACGCGCTCATCCCGTCGCTCGAGGAGGTCGGCGCGCGCTTCGAGCGCGGCGACTACTTCGTGCCCGAGATGCTGATCGCGGCGCGCGCCATGCAGGGCGCGCTCGACATCCTGCGGCCGCTGCTCGTGGCCGAGGGCGTGCAGCAGATCGGCACGTTCGTGATGGGCACGGTCAAGGGCGACGTGCACGACATCGGCAAGAACCTCGTCAACATCATGCTCGAGGGCGCGGGCTTCACCGTCATCGACCTCGGCGTGAACGTGCCGCCGGAGAAGTTCATCGAGCAGATCGTGGAGCACGAGCCCGAGATCGTGGGCTTCTCGGCCTTCCTGACGACGACGATGCCGATGTTCAAGGCCAACATCAACGCGATCGAGAAGGCCGGCCTGCGCGACAAGGTCATCATCATGGTCGGCGGCGCGCCCGTGACGCAGGAGTACGCGGACGCGGTCGGCGCCGACGGCTACGCGGCCGACGCCTCGACCGCGGTGCGCCTGGCCAAGGACCTGATCGAGAAGCGGCGGGCGCTCGTTCCCGCGTGAAGCCGCTGGCCCTCATCGAGAAGGCGGTCAAGGGCCCGATCTGGGGCTGCCAGATGTGCGGCCAGTGCGTGCTGCACTCGACCGGCATGACCTGCCCGATGAACTGCCCGAAGACCCTGCGCAACGGGCCCTGCGGCGGCGTGCGCGCGAACGGGCACTGCGAGGTCAAGCCCGAGATGAAGTGCGTGTGGCTCAAGGGCTACGAGCGCGCCGATCACATGCCCGGGCTGCCCCAGGCGTGGCGCGACGAGTACGACCACCTGCGCCCGCCGGTCGACAACCGGCTCAAGAACACGTCGTCGTGGGCCAACTTCGCGAGCAAGCGCGACCGCTGGACGCCCGAGGGCTGGAAGCCCGGGGACGAGGAGTAGGGCGGCATGTCGGAGCTCGAGCGCAAGCTGTCCGGCGAGGGCCTCGTGATCACGGGCGAGCTGCCCGTGGTCGACGGCGGGGGACTCGACGCCGTGCGCCAGAAGCTCGAGCAGTACGCGCCGTGGGTCGACGCCGTGAACGCGACCGACAACACCGCGGCCCACGCTCACGCCTCCAACGTGTCCGTCGCGATCGCGCTCAAGACGCTCGGCATGGAGCCGATCCTGCAGGTCGTGTGCCGTGACAAGAACCGGCTCGCGATCCAGGCCGACATCGTCGGCGCGGCGTTGCATGGCGTGGAGAACATCTCCTGCCTCACGGGCGACGACGTCACGGCCGGCGACGAGCCCGAGACGCGCCGCGTCTTCGATCTCGACGGCCCGCAGGTGATCGTGGCCGCAGCGGCGATCGCGCGCGGCGAATACCTCTCGGGCCGCAAGATCGAGCCGGCGCCGCACCTCTTCATCGGCGCCGTCGAGAACCCGTACGCCCCGCCGCGGGAGTATCGCGCCGACCGCGCGGTCAAGAAGGCGCGCGCGGGTGCGCGCTTCCTGCAGCTGCAGATCGGCTACGAGCCCGCGCAGCTCGAGGCGTTCTGCGCCGAATGGGCGCGCGTCGGCCTCTTCAACCGCACCGCGCTGCTGCCGTCGATCTGCCTGGTCGCCGGCGCGCGGCCACTCGAGTTCATGGAGACCGAGGTGCCCGGCATCACGGTGCCCGCGCAGGTCATCGAGCGCGTCAAGAGCGCCGCCGACCCGCGCGAAGAGGCCTTCGAGCTCGCGGTCGAACAGGCGCGTCACGCCCTCGCACAACCGGGCGTGCGCGGACTCCACCTCATCTCGTTCCGCAAGGACGACGCGGTCGGGCGCTTGTGCGAGCGGCTCGGCATTCCCCCAACGAAGGAGCGAGACGCGCGTGGACACGGTTCTCCAGTCACGGTCTAGGACCGTCACGATCGCGATCGACAAGCCGTTCTGCATCGTCGGCGAGCGCATCAACCCGACCGGCCGCAAGGCCTTCGCCGCCGAGTTGCGCAACGGCAACCTGGATCAGGTGCTCGAGGACGCCGACGCCCAGATCGCCATGGGCTGCGACATGCTCGACGTCAACGCCGGCATCCCGCTCGTCGACGAGGCCGAGCTGCTCGCGAAGATGATCCGCCTGCTCCAGGCGCACACCGACATTCCGCTCTGCATCGACTCCTCGGTGATCGAGGCGCTCGAGGCCGGGCTCGACGCCTACGAGGGCAAGGCGCTCGTCAACTCGGTGACGGGCGAGGACGAGCGCCTCGAGGTCATCCTGCCGATCGTCGCCAAGCACGGCGCGGCCGTGATCGGGCTGACGAACGACGAGACGGGCATCCCCGAGACGGCCGAGAAGCGCCTCGAGATCGCGCGCAAGATCGTGTCGGTCTGCGGCGACCACGGCATTCCGCCCGAGGACGTCGTGCTCGATCCGCTCGCGATGACGGTGGGCGCCGACCCGCAGGCGGTGCGCATCACGCTCGACGCGATCGAGATGATCCGCGACGAGCTCGGCGTGAACATGTGCCTGGGCGCGTCCAACGTGTCGTTCGGGCTGCCCGAGCGCCACACGCTCAACGCCGCGTTCCTCGCCATGGCCTCGGCCCACGGTCTCACGAGCGCGATCATGAACGGGCTCTCCGAGGAGTGCGTGCGCAGCGTGCGCGCGAGCGACCTCATGCTCGGCAAGGACGAGTGGGGCGCCAACTGGATCGCCTCGCACCGCGCGCGTCAGGCGGCCGTCCCCTCGTGAGCGTGGCCTCCCAGGAGGCGATGACCGGGGAGGGCGTCGGCCGCGTCCGGCTGCGCTTCCTGCCCGACGGCCCGGAGGTCAAGGTGCCGCCGGGCGTCAGCCTGTTCGACGCCGCGAGCTGGAACGGGGTCGCGATCGACTCGACCTGCGGCGGCTACGGCACGTGCAAGAAGTGCAAGGTGCGCATCGTCGAGGGCGAGCTGCCCGTCAGCTCCGTCGACCCGCGCGCGTTCAGCCCCGACGAGCTGCGCGACGGCTGGCGCCTGGCCTGCCGCGCGCAGGCCTCGTGCGACCTCGTGATCGACGTGCCGCCGCTGCAGACGCGGCCGAAGGCGGCGACCGTCGGCGTCGGCCGCCAGGTGATCCTGCGCCCGAGCGTGCAGAAGCGCTATCTCGAGCTCGCCGAGCCGACGCTGCAGGACCAGGTCTCCGACCTCGAGCGCATCCTCCAGGCGATGGACGACCTCGAGCTGCGCGTCGGCGTCGACGTCGTGCGCACGCTGCCGAAGCTCGTGCGCGAGAGCGACTGGAAGGTCACGGCGGTCGTCGTCGACGACGAGCTGATCGGCGTCGAGGCCGGCGACACGACGGCGCGCATGTTCGGCATCGCGTTCGACCTCGGCACGACGACGGTCGTGGCGACGCTGCTCGACCTCTCGACCGGGACGCCCGTGGCGGTGCGCTCGATCCTCAACCGCCAGCAGCCCTACGGCGCCGACGTCATCCGCCGCATCTCGGCCACGATGATGGATGCGACCGTCGGGCCGAAGCTGCAGGACCTGGCGCAGAGCACGCTCGCCGACCTCGTGTCCGAGGTGCTCGAGCAGGGCGGCGTCGCGCCCGAGGAGGTCTACGAGGTCGCGCTCGCCGGCAACGCGACGATGACGGAGCTGCTGCTCGGCATCGACCCCGAGCCGGTCGGCGTGGCGCCGTTCATCATGGCGGCCTCGAGCTATCCGCTCATGCGCGCCTCCGACTTCGGCGTGACCGCGCACCCGCGCGCCCACGCGCACGTCTTCCCTGCGCTCGGCGCCTACGTCGGCGGCGACATCGTCGCGGGCCTGCTGGCCTCGGGCATGACGCGCGACAAGCGCCTGCGCCTGTTCATCGACGTCGGCACGAACTGCGAGATCGCACTCGGCAACGCCGAGCGGCTGCTCACGACGGCCGCGCCCGCGGGCCCCGCCTTCGAGGCGGCGCAGATCCGCTGCGGCATGCGCGCCGCCGACGGCGCCATCGAGACGATCGTGATCAAGAGCGGCGACCTCGAGCTCGGCGTGATCGGCGATACGACCCCTGTCGGCATCTGCGGCTCGGGCCTCGTGGACGCGGTCGCCGAGCTCGTCAAGTGCGGACTGCTCGATTCCTCGGGCCGTTTCGTGCCCGACGAGAAGGCGGCCGAGCTGCACCCCGCTCTCGCCGAGCGTCTCGTCGCGATCGACGGCGAGCGCATCTTCGTGCTCGCCTGGGCCGGCGAGCCGGGCGACCCGGACGGGGCGGTCTACCTCTCGCAGCGCGACGTGCGCGAGCTGCAGTTCGCGAAGGCCTCGATCGCGACCGGCTGGGCGCTGCTCGTCGAGGAGCTCGGCATCAAGGTCGCGGACATCCAGCAGGTGCTGCTGGCGGGGTCGTTCGGGTCGTACCTCTCGCCCGCCTCGGCGGTGCGCATCGGGCTCGTCCCCAAGCTCGCGCTGCCGCGCATCGTGGCGGCGGGCAACGTCGCCGGCGAGGGCGCGAAGATGATCCTGCTGTCGGCGCAGGAGCGCCACGCCGCCGCGGCGCTCGTGCACGAGGTCGAGTACGTCGAGCTCTCCGACCGGCCCGACTTCAACGACCTCTTCATCGACCAGCTGTCGTTCCCGGCATGACCGTCGGCGTCGTCGCGTGCGGGGCGCTCGCGCTGCACGTGCGCGCCATCGCCCGCCGCCGCGGCCTCGACGTCGACGTCCACGCGCTGCCGCCACAGCTGCACAACCGGCCCGACCGCATCGCTCCGGCCGTGACCGAGAAGCTCGCAGAGCTCGCGGGCCGGCACGAGCGCGTCGCCGTGGCCTATGCCGACTGCGGCAGCTACGGCGCGCTCGACGCCGCGCTCGCCGGCACCGGCATCGAGCGGCTCGCGGGCGACACGTGCTACGACCTCTTCGCCCTCGACGAGGTGCGCGAGGCGCTGGCCGAGGAGCCGGGCACCTACTTCCTCACCGACTTCCTGGCGCGCACGTTCGAGCACACGGTCTGGCGCTCGCTCGGCCTCGACCGCCACCCCGAGCTGCGCGACGACTACTTCCACGCCTATACGCGCTGCATCTGGCTCGCGCAGCGCCCGACCCCGGCGCTGCGCAGGGCTGCCGAGCACGCAGCCGGGCTGCTCGGCCTCCCGCTGTCGGAGCGCGAGGTCGGCGAGGGCGGGCTCGAGCGCGAGCTGGTGCGCATCTGCGGCGCCGCCGCGGCCTGACGCAGCGCGTCGTGGCAGGCAGCCCTACGATCCGCAGCGTGAGCGACTCCCCATCTGACGATCGCTTCGAGCGCGGGCTCGAGGCCCGCCGGCGCGTCGTCGGCGCCGGCTACGTCGAGCAGCAGTTCGCGGCCGCGGGCGAGCTCGACCGCGACTTCCAGCGCATGGTCACCGAGTACTGCTGGGGCGAGGTCTGGACGGGCACGGCGCTGAGCGACAAGCAGCGCAGCCTCCACAACCTCTGCCTGCTGGCGGCGCTCAACCGTCCGACCGAGTTCGAGACCCACTGCCGCGGCGCCCTGCGCACCGGCGTCACGGTCGAGGAGCTGCGGGAGACGCTGACGCAGATCGCGGTGTATGCCGGCGTGCCCGCCGGCATGGAGGCGTTCCGCATCGCCCGCCGCGTGCTCGCCGAGCACACCGCCGCCGCGGACTGACCGCCGCTTGCACTGGAGCTGTGCGCGTGAGAGAGTCGCACGCGCATTCTTCCCCGCCGATTGAGTCAAGCACCAGGGAGGGCTCATGAGTGAACCGGTCCACGCCGACGCGCACGATCTCGCGTCGTTCGGCTACAAGCAGGAGCTGCACCGCTCGCTCGGGTCGTTCTCGAGCTTCGCCGCGGGCTTCTCGTACATCTCGATCCTGACCGGCATGTTCCAGACCGCCGCTCTGGGCTTCCTCTTCGCCGGGCGCGCGTTCATCTGGGCCTGGCCGATCGTCTTCGTCGGACAGATGGCGGTCGCGCTGCAGTTCGCCGAGCTGTCGGCGCACTACCCGCTCGCGGGATCGGTCTACCAGTGGTCGAAGCGGCTGGCGGGCAAGCCGTGGGCCTGGAACACCGGCTGGATCTACCTCTGCGCGCAGATCGTGACGATCCCGGCGGTGGCGCTGGCGTGGCAGGTGATCCTGCCGCAGATCTACGCCGAAGTTCCAGTTCATCAAGTGCACGGTCTCGACGGCCGCCGGCTCGACTGCGCCGACAAGAACTACCCGGGCATCTTCGATGCGGCGTTCGCGAAGAACGCGTTCATCCTCGGCGCCATCATGATCGTTCTCGACGACGATCGTGAACCTGATGGGCGTGCGCATCATCTCGCGGGTCAACAACATCGGCGTGATCGCCGAGCTCATCGGCGCGGTCGGCCTCATCCTCCTGCTGATCATCAACATCAAGCACGGGCCCTCGGTGCTCTTCAAGACCGACGGCACGGGCACGGGCCACGACTGGGGCTACTTCGGCGCGCTGCTGGTCGGCGCGATCATGCCGCTCTACGTGATGTACGGCTTCGACACCGCGGGCTCGCTCGCCGAGGAGACGGCCGACCCGCGACGCACGGCACCGAGGGCCTTGATCCGCGCGCTCCTGACGGCGGGGATCCTGGGCTTCCTGCTGATCGGCTTCGGCACGATGGCCGTCGACAAGGGCGCGACCGGGTTCGGCCTGACGTCGATCACGAAGGACGTGCTCGGCGACACCTGGGGCAAGATCTGGCTGGCCGACGTCGCGCTCGCGATCTTCGTCTGCTGCCTCGCGATCCAGGCGATGAGCATCCGCATCCTGTTCTCGATGGCGCGCGACGACAACCTGCCGTTCGCGCGCGCGATCGCGAGCGTCTCGGCGCAGCGCCGCGTGCCGTCGTGCCGGCGCTCGACGTCGGGCGTGATCGCGCTGATCATCCTCGCGTTCAACATCGTCAACCCGTCGGCGTTCACGATCATCATCTCGCTGGGGATCATCCTCATGTACCTCGCGTACCTGGGCGTGACGATCCCGCTCCTGCGCAAGCGGCTCGCCGGCTGGCCCGGCAACCTCCCGGACGCCAAGGACGGGCTGTTCTCGCTCGGCACCGTGGGCCGTGATCACGAACGTGATCGCGATCGGCTACGGCGCGGCGATGGTCGTGAACCTCGAGTGGCCGCGCATCGCGCTCTACATCGACGACACGTACAAGTGGGGCCCGATCGTCGCGACGCTCGTTCTGGTCGGGTTCGGGGTGGTCTACTACTACGCCATCCAGCGGCACAAGGGCGAGGTGCTCGAGGAGCACCGCGCCGAGGCTGTCGCCGGCGACTGACCTGTGCGGGGTGGGCGGGCGCCGTCCCGCCCACCCCGTAGCGGCTCTATGGAAGACCTCCTGCGACAGCTCGCCCAGCGCGACGCGAAGGCGATCCGCGGCGGCATCGTCGCCGTCGCCATCGCGGGTGCGGTCGCCGTGGTCGGCCTCTTCACGCCCGCGCTGGTCGGCGGCGTGGCCATCCTCATCGGCGTCTTCGTGCAGCTCAACAGCCTCTACGCCTGGGCGGCGGGCCCGAAGATGATGGCGGAGCGCCGGCCCGTGCTCGCGCCCGCCGTCGTCGCCGGGATCCCGATGGCGCTCGGCGCCTACGCCGTCTTCGGCGGCGTCGGCGCGATCGTCGCCTCGCTGCCGGCGGCCGCGATCGCGACGATCGTGATCGGCATGAAGATCGCGTCCGAGCGGGCCTGACTGCGATGGCGACGATCGTCTTCTTCCCCGAGGGCGCGCACGGCCCGACCAACAACTGCGCCGGCATCGGCGCGGTGCTGCGCGAGCGCGGGCACCGCGTCGTCTTCATCGTCGAGGAGTCGTTCGCGGGCACGCTCGAGGCGCGCGGCTTCGAGGAGCGGCTGATGCGCCTGGGCCCGCCGCCCGCCCAGGAGGAGGCGCCCGGGCAGTTCTGGATCGATTTCATCCGCGACACGGCGCCCGTGTTCCGCAAGCCGACGCTCGAGCAGCTCGGCGAGTTCATCGCGCCGACGTTCGAGGCGCTCTGCGACGGCGCGCGCTACGTCCACGAGCGATTGGGCGAGATCATCGACGAGCTGCAGCCCGACGTCATCGTCGAGGACAACGTCGTCTCGTTCCCCGCCCTCGCCGCGAGCGGCCGCCGCTGGGCGCGCATCGTCTCGTGCAACCCGCTCGAGATCCGCGACGCCGGCCTGCCACCCGTGTTCTCGGGCTATCCCGAGGCCGACCGCTCGGGCTGGGCGGCGTACGCGGACGAGTTCCGGCGCACGCATGGCGAGCTCCACGCCGCCTTCGACGAGTTCCGGCGCGCGTGCGGCGCGCCGCCGCTGCCGGAGCTCGAGTTCATGGACAGCTCGCCCTACCTGAACCTCTACGGCTATCCCGACGAGGCCGACTACCGCCGCTCGCGACCGCTCGACGCGACGTGGCACAACGTCCAGACGAGCGTGCGGGCGAGCGAGCCCTGGGAGCTCCCCGAGCATCTGCAGGAGCGGCCGGGCGCGCTGATCTACCTCTCGCTCGGCTCGCTCGGCTCCGCCGACGTCGAGCTCATGCAGCGCCTCGTCGACATCCTCGGGACGACCCGGCACCGCGTGGTCGTGTCCAAGGGCCCGCTCGCCGAGCAGATCCGCCTGCACGACAACATGTGCGGCGAGGGCCACCTGCCGCAGCCGGCGGTCATCCCGCTGGTCGATCTCGTGATCACGCACGGCGGCAACAACACCACCTGCGAGGCGCTCCACCACGGCAAGCCGATGGTCGTGCTGCCGATCTTCTGGGATCAGCACGACAACGCCCAGCGCATGCAGGAGACGGGCCTCGGCCTGCGCCTGGCGACCTACGAGTGCGAGGCCGCGGAGCTCACGGGCGCGGTCGACCGGCTGCTCGCCGACGGCGCGCTGCACACGCGCCTCGCGGGCATGGCCCGGCGCCTGCAGCGGCGCTCGGGGACGGTCATGGCGGCCGATCTGATCGAGCAGCTCGCGCAGGCGCCCACCTGACGGCGGCGTGCAAAGTTGGGGTCAGACCCCAACTTTGCATCGCTCAGTCGTCCGGGAGCCAGACGAGGCACGGGGTGTCGCGGCGCACGCGGCGCGACCACGAGCGGTAGCGCCAGCGGCCCGCCGCGGCGCGCGAGGGCCCGAACACGAGCAGCCCGATGCCGCGCTCGGCGCACAGCGACGTCGCGGCCATCAGCGGGCGGGGGCTGTGGAAGATCAGCTCGTCGACCTGGACGCCGAGCGAGCGCGCCTCGCCCGCGGCCGCCCGCAGGGAGGCGTCGGCGTCGGGACGTCCGCGCATGCGCAGGACGGCGGCGGCGGAGTTGGGCCCGACCGGCACGGCGTCGCAGAGCACGAGCGGGCAGCCTGCCCCGAGCGCCGCCTCGAGCGCGAAGCGCTGCGCGCGGGCGTCGAGTGGCACGTCGAGCGTGAGCAGCATGACCGGCCGGCCCGTCGTGGCGGCGGTGCTGCTCGGGCGCGGCGCCTGGGTTCCCGGTGCGGTCATGCGACGGAGCGCTAGAGCGATTCCCGTCCGTCGTAGGCTGCGTTCGGCTGTGCTCCGATGACGAGGAAGCGCATGCCCTCGGGGCCGGCGAACGCCTGCCGCGTCGCGGCGGCATCGACGCGCAGGTAGTCGCCGGTGGCGACCGCGACGTCCTCGCCGGCGACCCGGAACCGCCCACCTCCGGTGAGCACGAGATAGACCTCCTCGTGCCCCGTCTCGGCCTCGTCGTGCTCCATCCCGGCCGCGTCCTCCGGGAGCCGCACCTCGTTGATGCCGAACGCCGTCGTGCCGAGCGCGCGGCGGATCTTCATGAAGACGCCGCGGAACGACTCGATGCCGGGATCGTCCCCGTGCAGGAGGGTGTAGGTCACGCCCCGACGATACCCAGCGGCCCCGGCCAGGGCAATCCCCTCGCAGGTATCGCCGTGCCCCTATCGTCTGCGCATGCGGGCGTGGGTGAATGCGGTCGGCCCCCGCGGGGCGACCCTCGTCGTGCTGCTCGCGCTCATCGCCGCCTGGCTGCCCGGAGTGCTCGCGAGCGACGTCCGCGGCCTGCGCTCGGCGCTGCGCCTCTCGGCACGCGAACGCGCGGACTTCCGCGGACCGGGCGCCAGGGACGGCACGAATCTCGCGCTCCTGCACGTGGCGGGCGCGAGGATCCCCGCGGGCGCGGGCTACGCGATCGTCATGGGCGGGCGCTGGAAGGGGCGCCACCTGGCCGCCGGCGCGGCCCTCGCGCGCGAGGCCGGCACATCGTGGACGCAGTTCTCGCTCGCGCCGCGCGTCGAGGTCACCCGCTCGCGCGCGGCCTGGGTGCTGGTCATGGACTCCACGCCGCAGGGCGCGGGCTTCGCGCGGCCGCTGCATGCCTGGCGCTTCGGCCGCGACTGGCTGGTGGAGATGCGGTGAGCAGCCTGGCCGGCCTGCTGGGCGCCAACCTGCTGCTCGTCGCGCTCGGCTGCGGCGTACTGCTGGCGACCGGGACATGGGATCGGCTGCGCCCCGCCTCGCGCGCCGGCCCGGCGCTCCTCGCGGGCTTCGCGCTCGCCGCGACGGCCCTGCCGCCGCTGCTCTACGCCGGGCTGGCTCCGACGCCGCTCGTCGCCGGCGCGCTCGCGGCCGCAGCGCTCGCGCTCGGCCAGGCGATGCGCCGCCGCCGCCGGCGCGCCGAGCCCGCTGCAAGCGGGCACGGCCTGCTGCCGGCCGCGATCCTCGCGCTGCTGCTGCTTCCGCTGACCCTGCGCGCTGCGTTCGAGCCGCTCGCGAAGTTCGACGCGTACTCGAACTGGACGCTCAAGGCGAAGCTGCTCTACGGTCACGGCGGGCTCGTCTCCGGCGCGCTCGACCCGGGCATGTGGAGCGGGCTCTATGCCGTGTCGCACCGCGAGTATCCCCTCGGGCTCCCGGCGATCGAGGCGCTCGACTTCCATGCGATGGGCGGCGCCGACGCGCAGCTGATCCACCTGCAGATCGTGCTCGTACTGGCCGCGTTCCTCGCGAGCGCGTGGTCGTTCCTGCGGCCGCGGGTGCGCCCGTCGCTGCTGGCCGCCGCTCTCTGCCTGCTCGTCGCCGCGCCCAGCCTGCACACGCAGGTCCTCTCGGCCTACGCGGATGTTCCGCTGGCGTGCCTGTGGGCGATGGCGGCGCTCGCGCTCGGGCTCTGGCTGCGCGACGACCGCGGCGACCTGCTCGCGCTCTCGGCAGTGCTCGCCGCCGGCGCGCTCGCGATCAAGCAGGAGGGCATCGTGCTCGACGCCGCGCTCTTCGCGGTGGCTGCCGTCGTGGTCGTGGCCGGGGGCCGGCGAGGGCGGCTCGCGCGGCTGGCCCTCGCCGCCGGGGCGGTTGCGGCGACGGCCGTGCCGTGGCAGCTCTACGTGCGCTCCCGTCACTTCCACGACGCCGACATCGCCCCGTCGGCCGGCCGCAGCCTGCGCCAGCTCGATCAGCTGCCGGAGATCGCCCACCAGCTCGGCGCCCAGCTCGTATGGGTCAAGTGGCCGGCGATCGTGCCGCTCGCGACGGCCGTGGCGGTCGTGCTCGCTCTGCGCCGGCGCGACCGCCCCGCGTCCGCGTACCTGCTGCTGATGACCGCGGCGCTCGCGGCGCTGGCGGTCGTGTACCTCAACGCGCGCGTGTACGTGCCGGCGCTGCTCGAGCGCTCGGCCGAGCGCGTCGTCCTCGCGCCGGTCCTGCTCTCGGCGATCGCCCTCCCCGTGCTGCTGAGCCGGCTCCTGGAGCCGGCGGACTGACATGCTCTACGGAAGCTCGACGCGGGCGAGGCGCCGGCCGCACCACAGCGTCGCGACCACGGCCACGGCGGCGAGCACGACGATGGCTGCGAGCGCGCCGATCGCCGGCACGTTCCGGTCGGTCGCCGCGGGCAGGCCGCCCGCGACGATCGCGCGGCCGTAGGCGCCGAGCGAGAGCCAGCGCGCGCTGGGCGCGAACGTCGCGATCGAGCCCTCCCAGAAGAGCACGTAGATCAGGCCGATCACGACCGGTCGCTTGACGCGCAGGGAGAGCGCGCCGAAGGCCGCCGCATAGGCGCACGCGCCGGCGAGCACGGAGGCGAGCGCCCACCCCGCGCTCGCGGCACCGAGGGCGTCGCCGGGCGAGAGCGCGATCGTGATCAGCAGGCCCGGCAGGCACACGAGCACCGTCGTGAGCGCCGCCGCGACGATCGCCGGCACGGCGATGGCGATCCGCGGGAGGGGCGTCGAGGCGAGGTAGAGGATCGTGCCGTCGTCGCGCTCCTCGCCGATCGCGCTGGCGCCGATCACGAGCGCGATGAACGGCAGTATCAGCGGCAGGAAGAGCTGCTCCATGAGCGACGCGAAGGCCTTTGCGTCGGCCGTGCCGCCGGCCGCCTGGATGACCGCCACGAGCGCCGAGAGCATCGGCGCGAGCGCGAGCAGCGCCGAGCGCCGGCGCAGCAGCAGCCGTCGCAGCGCGAGGCGGAAGAGCGCGCCGTTCACTCAGCGCCCCCGGCCGCGCGCATGCTCGGTGAGGTAGGTGTAGACGCTCTCGAGATCGTCGCCCAGGGGCTCGACGCGCTCGAGCGTGACGCCGAGGTCGCGCGCGAGCGGCATCAGCCGCCGGCCGAGCGCATCCACGTCGGCGGTCTCCACGACGAGCACGCCCGTGTCGATGCGCACGCCGCTCGCGAGACCCTCGCCGACCAGCTCGCGCGCGAGGGCCTGGGCGGACGCGCCGGCCGCGATCCGCAGCGTGCGCGGGCGGTCGCGGATGAGATCGCGGATCGCGCCCGTCTCGCCCTCGGCCACGAGGCGCCCGTTGACCAGGACGACCACGCGCGGCGCCATGCGCTCGACCTCGTGCAGCACGTGCGAGGACACGAGCACGGTGCGTCCCTCGGCGCCGAGCCGGCGGATCAGCTCGACGACGTGCCGCCGCTGAACGGGGTCGAGACCGTTGAGCGGCTCGTCGAGCAGCAGGAGCTCGGGCGAGTGCACCAGCGCCTGGGCGAGCTTCACGCGCTGGCGCATGCCCTTGGAGAAGCCCCCGACGCGGCGCTCGGCGGCGTCCTCCAGCCCGACGCTCGCGAGCGCCTCGGCTGCGGCCGCCGCCGGGTCGGGCACGTCGCGCAGTCCCGCCATCAGCTCGACCAGCTCGCGCGCCGTCAGGAACGGCCACAGGCCGTCGCGGTCGTGCACGATGCCGATGCGCCGGTAGACGCCCGGATCGCGACGCGGATCGCAGCCGAGCACGCGCACGGTGCCCGTGCTGGGATCGGCGAAGCCGGCGCAGAGCGCCAGCGCGGTCGACTTGCCTGCGCCGTTGTGGCCGAGCAGGCCGGTCACGCCGGGCGCGAGCTCGAACGACACCTCGGCCAGTGCCACGGTGTCGCCGTACCACTTGGACACGCCCTCGAAGACGAGCGTCAGGCGTCGGCCCTCCGGTAGCGCCACCACAGGCAGGCGACCGAGATCGCCATGACGACGCCGGATGCGGCCCACCACCACCAGCCTGCGAGCGCGAACTCCGGGTTCTGGTTGCCGTGGTAGAGCGAGCGCGCGGCGGCGATCGGCAGGCGGCCGAGCATGATCAGCTGGAGGTGGCGGTCGAGGCCGGCGTCGTTGACGAGCGTCGCGCCGACGAACGTCGGAATCAGCATGAGCGCGGCGTAGCCGCCGAGCGCGAACGCCCGCCGGCTCGTGAACGAGGCCACCGCGAGCCCGACGAGGCTGACGTAGAACGCCAGCAGCAGTCCCGAGGCGACGATGCGCAGCACGTCGCCCCAGTGATCGGCGAGGTAGCCGGAGGCCGAGTCGGCGAAGAACGTGTTGCCCACGAACAGCACGAGGACGGGCAGGAGCGTGAGTCCGAGCAGCGGGACGACGGCCGCGATGACCTTGCCGAGCACGTACGTGAGGCGCCCGACCGCGGTCGAGAGGTAGAGCGAGAGCACGTTGTCGCGGCGGTCGGGGCAGAGCAGCTCCGGGCACAGGATCGCGGCGAAGATCGTGACGTCGAGGCCGATCTCGGTCAGGTACTGGCGATACGGGATGAGCTCGGGGAAACGCGTCGCGAAGCGCTGGCCCACGATCGCACGGATCGCGAGCACGGCAAAGGCCGGCAGGAGCGCGATCAGCGTGAGCGTCACGGGCAGGAACTTGGCGCGCCAGCTCTTGCGCGCCCCGAGCGCCCCGAACGCGCTCCAGCGCGCGAGCGAGACGATCGCGAGCCAGGGCGCCCTGCGCACGCCGTCGTAGCGGGCGTAGCGGGTGTCCTCGAGGCGCGCGCTCATGCGATCGCCCCGATCACGGCGTCCTCGAGCGTGCGGTCGCCGGGCAGCAGCGCGCGCAGGCTCACGTCGGCCTCGGCGCAGGCGTCGCGGATCGCGCCGGGCAGGGCGCCGGCGTCGCCGCGCACCGCGAGCCAGCCCTCCTCGCCGTCCTCGACGCCGAGGCCGCGCGCGGCGAGCGCCGAGCGGAGTGCCGCGAGGTCGCCGATCGCGTGCAGCCGCGCGGTGCCGGCGTCGCGGCCGAGCAGGTCGCTGATGCGGCCCTGCGCCGCGACGCGCCCCTCGCGCAGCACGACGACGGCGTCGCAGGTGCGCTCGACGTCCTCGAGCACGTGTGACGAGAAGAGCACGCGGATCCCGAGATCGCGCGAGAGCCGGCGCACGAGCTCGAGCATCTCGTCGCGGCCCTGCGGATCGAGCCCGTTCGTGGGCTCGTCGAGCACCACGAGCTCGGGCGAGTGCACGAGCGCCTGGGCGAGCTTGACACGCTGGCGCATGCCCGTCGAGAACGTCCCGATCAGCCGCAGGCGCTCCTCCTCGAGCCCGACCTGGAAGAGCACCTCGCTCGTGCGCAGCACGGCGATGCGGCGCGGGAGCCCGCGCAGCTCGCCGAGATGCACGACGAGGTCGCGCGCCGTCATCCAGCTCGGAAGGCACTCGTGCTCGGGCATGTAGCCGATGCGCCGCCGCAGCTCGAGTCCGCGCGCGGCCGCGTCGATGCCGAGCAGGCGGGCGGCGCCCGCGTCGGGTTCGACGAGGCCGAGGAGCGCGCGCATGAGCGTCGACTTGCCCGCGCCGTTGGCCCCGAGCAGGCCGATCGCCTCGTCCTCGAGCGCGACGCTGACGTCGTCGAGCGCGACGATCTCGCCGTAGCGCTTGGTCAGCCCGGTGGTGGCGATCGTCGTACGCTCGGCGGTCGCGGCCACGCGTGAACCTTAGAGCGCATTCCCGAAGCGCGGCGGCCGGGGGCCGGGCCCCCGACCGCCGCGCCGGATCACAGCAGGTGCTCGCCGATCCGCAGCCCGAAGCGCTCGAGCAGGCCGGGGAGGCTGCCGGGGTCCATCTCGAGCTCATAGCGGGCGCAGAGCTCGCCGAGCACGTGCGGCTCGGCCTTCGTCACGCCGCCCAGGTCGACGAGCTCCTCGAAGAAGCGCTCGAAGCCCGCGGGCGAGATGATCTCGAGCAGGCGCGCGGGCTCGTCGCCGGCGTTCCAGAAGGTGTGCCACTGGTTGCGCGGCTTGAAGATCAGGTCGCCGGGCGTCGCGATGACGACGTCGTCGCCGAGCAGCGCGCCGACGCGGCCTTCGAGCACGTAGCTGTACTCGTCCTCGCGGAGATGACGGTGCAGCGGAGCGGCGAGCGCCCGCGGGGACATGGGGTGCTCGACGAGCGAGAACCCGCCTCCCGATTCGTCGCCGTCGACCATGAACCGGACCCCGATGCTCCCGAGGAACCCTGCCTTGCCGTCCTGCGGCCCCACGACCTTCGTCTTGAGCAGTTCCATCTCGACTCCTATTTGATAGGACAGTAGTGTCCTGCGAATATATACACGCGCCCGCTGCGTGTGTCAAGATTCCTCAGACACCCATGACCGATCAAAAACGCCCCTACACCATGAAGCGCCGCGCGGAGCTCGAACAGGCCACGCGCGAGCGCATCACCGAAAGCGCGGTCCATCTCCACGGGACACTCGGCCCCGTGCGCACGTCGATCGGCGCCGTTGCCGAGCACGCCGGCGTGCGCCGCTCGACCGTCTACCGTCACTTCCCCGACGAGATGGCGCTCTTCCAGGCCTGCTCGGCGCACTGGATGGCAGCGAACCCCGTGCCCGATCTCGCTTCGTGGGCCGCCGTCGGGAATGCCGACGACCGCCTGCGCCTCGCGCTCGGCGAGCTCTACGCGTTCTACCGCTCGACGCCCGGCATGCTCGAGAACCTCCACCGCGACGAGTCGTTGTCAGCCACGGTCGCGCAGCTGTTCGGCGGGTTTCACGGCTATCTGGACGCGGCGCGCGCGACGCTCATGGCGCGCCGGCGCGTCCGCGGCCGCGCACGCAAGCGCGTCGGCGCCGCGATCGGCCATGCGGTCGCCTTCACCACCTGGCGATCGCTCGCGATCGAGCAGGGGCTGGACGATGACGAGGCGGCCGAGCTCATGTGCCGCCTGGTCGCGGCTGCCGGCTCCTAGCCCTCGAGCAGGTCGAGCAGGGTGGGGCCCTCCTGCTCGGGCGCCGCTGTGGCCACCGCCAGGCGCCGGGCCGGCCGCGTGAGCACGCCGCCGGGGCCTGCCAGCTCGATCACGCGGGCGCCGCACGAGCGCTCGAGGCGGTCGGCCAGCGCGGCGTGACAGGTCGACACCACGACCTGCCGCCCCTCGACCGCACCGAGCAGGCGCACGAGTGCGTCGAGGCGCTGGGCATCCCAATGGGCGAAGAGCTCGTCGAGGAACATCGGCAGCCGCGCCTCGGCGTCGATCGCATCGACGAGCGCGAGGCGCACGGCGACGTAGATCTGCTCGAGCGTGCCGCGCGAGAGCGGGGGGCCGACGCGCACGGGCATCGCCTCGCCGGCGCGCGTGACCTCGAGCACCGGCTCGCCGCCCGGCGTCTCGACGATCGCGACGTCCGTGTAGCGGCCGTGCGTGATGGCGTCGAGGTAGCGGCCGGCGGCCTGCAGCCACGCCGGTGCGTAGCGCTCGCGGACCTCGCGCTCGGCACGGCGCACGAGCGCCGCCGCGAGTACGAGCCGGTCGCGCTCGCGCTTGACGCCGGCGAGCTCGTCCTCGACGGCACGCAGCTCGCCCTCGACGTCGCCGACCGTGCGCGCCGCACCGAGACGGTCGAGCTCGGCGTTCAGCTCCTGCTCGCGCAGCATCAGCGCCTCGGCGCGCGCGCGCGTCTCGCGCAGCTCGGCCACGAGCGCGGCATGCTCCTCGTCGGACAGCAGCAGGCGCGCGCCGCTCGCCTCGCGCTCGCGCGCCGTCGCGAGCAGCGCGTCGAGCTGCGGCTCGCTCTCGACCAGGCTGCGCTCGCGCTGGTCGGCCGCCACCCGCCGCTGGGCGGCGGCATGCAGGCGATCGAGCGCATCGGCCTCCTCGCCGCCGGGCGATGCGCTGCAGACGAGGGCCACGAGGTCGACGAGGCGCGCGGCCACGACCTGGGCGCGCTCGGCGGCGGCAACAGCGCGTGGCTCGAGCTCGGCCTGGCGCTCGCGTGCGGCCGTGGCCTGCGCATCGCGCCGCTGCGCGGCCTCGAGCTCGTGCGAGAGGCGCTCGGCGTCGTCGGTTCCGAGCACCGCCGCGAGCGTCGCACCGCGCTCGGCGGCGCGCAGCTCGCCCTCCTCGAGCTGTGCCAGCCGGCGGGCCGCGATCGCGCGCTCGCGCGTCAGCGCGCGCAGCTGCTCGATGTCGCTCACGAGCGTCTGGTCGGGGTGCGCGATGCGCGACTCGGCGACGCGCAGCTCGCCGAGGGCCGCCACGAGGTCGCTCCAGCCCGCGGTGCGCTCGGCGAGCGCGGCCCGCATCGTGCGCGCGCCCCGGCGCGCGCGCCGCAGCACCAGCGCGGCGAGCCCGGCGAGGACGGCGGCGGCCGCGAGCGGTGCGCGAGCGCCCGCGAACGCGATCGCGAGCGCGGCGAGGCCGGCGCAGAGCAGCAGCGCGGCCCCGACCGCGGTCGCCGAGACGTGCGCCACGGATGCGCTCGCGGCGGGCATCGCGCGCTCGCAGCGGGTCGTGGCCGCCTGCAGGTCGGCCAGCTGCACGGTCTCGAGCGCGGCGCCGTCGGCCTCGCCGAGAGGGTGGCCGAGCACGCGCGCCGCAAGGTCGTCGCTGCGCGAGGCCTGACTGCCGGCGCGCGCCCGCTCGATGCTCAGCTGGTCGCGCTCGCCCTCGTCGCGCGCACGCGCCAGCGCGGCCTCGCGGATCATCTCGGCGTGGGCGATCAGCAGCTGCTCGCGCTCGCCCACCTGCGCTGCCTGGCGCGCCGCTTCGACCTCCCCCTGCAGGTCGATGCGCTCGCGCTCGCGCTCCTCGGCCTCGCGCCGCAGCGCCTCGAGGCGCTCGCCGGGCTGTGCGCCGATACGCGCGGCCAGCGCGTCGGGCACGAGCTGCTCGGCCTCCGTGCGCAACCGCTCGAGCTCCTGCCAGGCGCGCAGCGCGGGCGCGTGGCGATCGTGCAGGTCGCGCCGGCCCTCGAGCTGCGCCTCGCCGCGGCGCGCGCCCGCGAGCTCGCTGCGCACGCGCGCCAGCTCGGCGGCCACCTCGTCGTGCGCGTGGGCCCGCCCCATCGCCTCGCGCCGCGCCTCGCGCAACCCGGCGAGCTGTGCCGTGAGCTCGGCGGAGCGCGGCTTGCCGCGGCGGTCGGCCCGCCAGAGCGCGTCGGCCGCCGTCGACAGGTCGTGCGCGGCGAGGGCGGCGGGCCGCAGGAAGGCGGGCGAGGCACCGCCCAGAAGGCGCTGCTCGATCTCGCGCCAGGTCGCCGCGTCGAGCCCGCCGAGCTCGTCGGCGTCGATGGCGTGCAGGGCCAGATAGGTACCGCGCTCGAGCCAGGCGACCTCGGCGAGCGGGCGGTTCGCGAGCTCTTCCTGCGCCTCGCCGCGCCAGGCGCGTGCGGTCGGCCGCGCGCGCAGATGGCGCTCGACGCGCACGTGGCTCCCGTCCGGAGCGATCAGCTCGAGCTCGCCGTGCGCGTGTCCGTCGGGCGGCGTCGCCGGGTGATCCTCGCGCGCGGCGGGCGAGAAGCCGTAGAGCATGGAGGTCACGAACGAGCGCAGGGTCGACTTGCCGGCCTCGTTCGGGCCGTAGACGACGACGAGATCGCTCTCGGCGAGATGCTCGAGGTCGAGGCCGGCCAGCGGCCCATAGGCGCCGACGCGTATGCGGTCGATCTTCATGGCGCGGCCTCGGTCAGGAGCGCCTCGGCGAGCGTCTCGTCGAGCTCGGCGAGCAGGCCCGCGACGTAGGCCCGGCGCGCAGCCGGGTCGTTCGAGTCCTCGCCCGCCAGCACGGGCGGCGCGAGCTCGTCCAGCAGGCTCTCGTCGTCGGCGGCGCGGCGGGCCAGGTCGAGCGCGGCGCCGAGCAGGTGCGGCTGGCCGCGGTGCAGGTCGAGCTCGATCGGGGCGCGCAGGTGCTCGCAGCGCAGCTCGGCGCTGAGCGCGCCCAGGGCGAGCGCGAGCTCCTCGGCGGAGCGGCTGCGCTCCTCGGGGTCGCGCAGCGCGAGCGCCAGCGGGGAGCGCCCGCGCAGGTCGAGGCGGACGACGAGCTCCTCGCCGGGCGCGCCCGGCTGGGTCGCCTCGAGCGCCACCATCGCCTCGCCGGCGAGGCCCGCGAGCCCCGAGGCCGCGACGTCGTCGAGCCGCAGGCGCTCGAAGCGCACCGGCGCGAGCGGCACGAACTCGACCTCCGCGCGGCCGGCCGCGTCGATCTCGACGACGAGCGCGCCCTTCGCGCCGGGCTCGCCCACGTCGTGCGGCGTGAGGCACCCGGGGTACCAGGCCGGCGGCCCGCTGCGGAGCTGCTGGCGGAGGTGCACGTGGCCGAGTGCCCAGTACGCGTAGCCGCGGTCGAGATCCTCCGGCGCGCACGGCGCGTAGCGCTCGCGCGCGCCCGTCGCGCCGTCGACCTGCGCGTGCACGACGGCGACCGAGGCGGCGCTCGGGGCCTGCGGCAGCAGCTGTGCGAGGTTGGCGCCCTCGGCCGCGCCCGCGTGCCCGACGGCCACGATGTGGCCGAGCGTCTCGCCGCCGGCGCCGGCGATCGCGACGACCACAGGTTCGTGGTCGAGTGCGAGCGTGCAGCCGGCCTGCGCGAGCGGCGCGAGCGCGCGCCCGGGGTCGTGGTTCCCGCTCGCCACGACGACGGCGATCCCGGCCTCCGTCACGCGTGCGAGCTGGGCCAGCGCGTGATGCAGCGCGGCCGGGCCGACCTCGCTGCGCTCGAACACGTCGCCGGCGATCACGAGGGCGTGCGCGCCGCGCTCGACGGCGAGCGTGCAGACGCGCGCGAAGGCCTCGCGCTCCGCGGCCCGGACCTGGCTCCGGACACCCGCGTCGAGGCTCGCGCAAGGGGCGTCGAGATGGCAATCCGCCGTGTGGACGATCCGCAGCATGGGTGTCGCAGCCTAGCCCTGCGGTCGGCCGTCACGGCCTCGCCGGAAGGCGGTGCGAACGCGCGGGAGTGGGCCCTTCCCCAGCGCGCGCGGGCTTCACGCGGGGCGAGTCAGCCGGAGCATCAGCTCGACGGCCTGGTCGTCCGCGAGACCCTGCTCCCGCGCGAGCGTGCGCCAGGTGTCGAAGCTGAGAGCGAGCGCGATGCCCGCGCGCAGGAGCGCCCGCCGCCGTCCGCGTACCCGCCAGGGCTCGAGGAGGACGTCGGTCGCGTGGCGCCAGAGCTCGTGGTACGGCGCGACGACCGGGTGGTCGCGCGCGTCCGCGAGCACGTGCGAGATCATCCGCTCGGTCGAGCGGTGGTAGGCGTAGGTGTCACGGAGGCCTCGCTTCAGGCGCTCCCCGGGATCGGCGATGGCCCGCCAGCCATCGGGGTCGGGCGCCGGGTTGCGCGCGAAGTACTGGCCGCTGCAGGCGCCGGCGAGCGTCAGCTCGTCGGGGAAGTGGCGGTAGACGGTGACCCGGCCGACGCCGGCCCGCTCGGCGATCTGGCTGATGGTCGTTGCGGCCGGGCCGAGCGTCTGGTGCAGCTCGATCGTCGCGTCGACGATCCGCTGCCGGGTTTCGTCCTGCCGCTCGGCGCGGCGCTTGAGGTTGTACGGGCGCGTCACGCTGCGATGATGGTACAGGATGTGTCTCCAAATTTGACAGCGATCGAGCGGCAGGTGTAGGCTGCGCCGCAATAGCGGAACACAGTGTTCCGCCAAATTAGGAGGAGTCGCGATGAGCACCACCGCCGCGGTCGGCCCGATCGCTCTGCACGCGGGTGAGGGCGAGGCCCTCTGGGCGTTCGGCGTCCTCGCCACGATCAAGGCCTCGGCCGAGACGACCGGAGGCCGCGTCGCCGTGATCGAGCACCGGGCCCCGCAGGGCGCCGGCTCGCCGCTGCATGTCCACCACCGCGAGGACGAATGGTTCTACGTCACCGAGGGCGAGCTGACGTTCTGGGTCGGCGGCAAGCTGATCGAGGCGACGGCCGGGTCGTTCGTGTACGGACCCCGCGACGTGCCGCACACGTTCCTCGTCACGTCGCGCGAGGCGCGCTTCCTGCTCGTCACCGAGCCCGCCGGCTTCGAGAGCTTCATGCGCGCCATGGGGCAGCCCGCCGCGACCCCGACGATCCCGCCGCCCGCGGCGCCGCCGTCCGATCTCGCGCCGCTCGTCGCCGCCGCGGCCGCGTACGGCATCGAGATCCTCGGCCCCCCAGGCCTCCCGGCCTCGGAGTGAGCGGAGGCTCGACCTAATTGCGCACGAGCGGCTTGTAGCGCAGGCGGTGCGGCCCCGCGTCGTCGCCCAGCGTCTCGCGGCGCCAGCGCTCGTACTCCTCGAACGTGCCCTCGAACCAGCGCACGTGCGAGTCGCCCTCGAACACGAGCAGATGCGTGGCGACGCGGTCGAGGAACCAGCGGTCATGGCTGATCACGACGGCGCAGCCCGCGAAGCGCTCGAGCGCGTCCTCGAGCGCGCGCAGCGTGTCGACGTCGAGGTCGTTCGTGGGCTCGTCGAGCAGCAGCAGGTTCGCGCCGCTGCGCAGCAGCTTGGCGAGGTGCAGGCGGTTGCGCTCGCCGCCGGAGAGGTCCTTGACGCGCTTCTGCTGGTCGCCGCCGCGGAAGTTGAAGCTCGAGACGTACGCGCGCGAGGAGACCTCGCGCGTGCCGAGGCGCATGCGGTCGACGCCGCCGGTGATCTCCTCCCACACCGACTTCTCGCCGTCGAGCGCCGCGCGCGACTGGTCGACGTACGCGAGCTCGACCGTGTCGCCGAGGCGCAGGCTGCCGCTGTCGGGCTGCTCCTGCCCGGCGATCATGCGGAACAGCGTCGTCTTGCCGGCGCCGTTCGGGCCGACCACGCCGACGATGCCGCCCGGCGGCAGCGAGAAGTCGAGATCCTCGATCAGGAGGCGGTCGCCGAAGCCCTTGCAGAGCGCCGAGGCCTCGACGACGACGTCGCCGAGGCGGCCGCCCGCGGGGATGTGGATCTCGAGGCGGTCGATCTGCGCGTTCGCCTCCTCGGCCAGCAGCGACTCGTAGCGCTGCAGGCGCGCCTTGCCCTTGGCCTGCCGCGCCTTCGGCGACATGCCGGCCCACTCCATCTCGCGCGCGAGCGCGCGGCGGTGCGCCGACTCGCTCTTCTCCTCGTGCTCGAGCCGGGCCTGCTTCTGCTCGAGCCAGCCCGAGTAGTTGCCCTGGTACGGGATGCCCTTGCCGCGGTCGAGCTCGAGGATCCAGCCGGCCACGTTGTCGAGGAAGTAGCGGTCGTGGGTGACGGCGACGACCGTGCCGCGGTACTCGGCCAGGTGCTGCTCGAGCCAGGCGACGGACTCGGCGTCGAGGTGGTTCGTGGGCTCGTCGAGCAGCAGCAGGTCGGGGGCCTGCAGGAGCAGCCGGCAGAGCGCCACGCGGCGGCGCTCGCCGCCCGAGAGCGTGCTCACCTCGGCCTCGCCCGGCGGGACGCGCAGTGCGTCCATGGCGGTTGCGAGCGTGCGCTCGAGGTTCCAGCCGTCGACGGCGTCGATGCGCTCCTGCACCTCGCCCATCTCGGCGAGCGCGCGCTCCATCTCGTCGGCGTCGAGCGGCTCGGCGAGCTGCGCCGAGATCGCGTTGAAGCGGTCGAGCAGGTCGCGCGTCGCGCGCATCCCGTCCTCGACGTTCTCGTAGACCGTGCGGGTCTCGTCGAGGTGGGGCTCCTGCTCGAGCATGCCGACCGTCGCGCCGGGCGCCAGCAGCACGTCGCCGCCCACGTGCGTGTCGATGCCGGCCATGATCCGCAGCAGCGAGCTCTTGCCCGAGCCGTTTGCTCCCAGGACGCCGATCTTCGCGCCGTGCAGGAACGCCAGCGTGATGCCGTCGAGCACCGTGCGGTCGGGTGGATAGCGCTTCACCAGGCGGCGCAGGGTCAGGATGATCTGCTCGCTCACAGCCGCGCAGGGTAGCCGCTGAGGGCGTTCCGGCCGGCTGGTCGATCCCTAGTAGCCCGCGGGGGTGATATCGGAAATGCGTTCGCGCGCCGATGTCTGAAGCATGAACGGTCGTATCCGCATGCTTCTCTTCCTTGTCGTTGGCCTTGCCGTCCTCGCCCTGCCGGCGTTTGCCGGAGCGGCCGAGATCGTCGATCGCAACGTGGGCTCGCCGGCCCTGCGCGTCAACGGCAAGAACGTGGCGCTCGTGACCTACACGGTCAAGGGCGCGCCGCGTCACGTCCTCTACTGGGGCGCCGTCAACTGGGCCGCGAGCTTCAAGCGCGACTACTCCGGCGGCTGGAAGAGCAAGATCGCCGACTACAAGACCTTCGGCAACAGCTGCAAGCCCTACACGGGGCCGCAGCTGGCCTTCATGATCGCCGCCTGCGACGCGCCCGACGGCTCGCACTGGGCGCTGCAGCAGTGGCAGCGCCTGTGGAGGAACTACGGTGGCGACCGGGCGCCCAACGAGCTCTACGTCTCGCACTGGCGCGGCGACGTCGGCAAGCTCCTGATCGCGACGGACTACAGCTACCACGGCAAGCATCAGCACCTGTGGGGCAAGTTCTCGTTCCACGGCAAGCCCGTCTTCGGGACGAGCTGGACGCGCCTCGGCGTGCCGCGCGACAAGCAGGGCCGCAACATCTACGTCGACTTCCTCAAGGGCCCGCAATGGCACCGCGTCAACAGCTTCCTCACGCATCCGCCGACCGCGGGCTTCTGCTACACGTTCGCGAACCACAGCCCCGCCGCCTCGGCGGCCTGGAACGGGCAGGGCACCGGCGACGCCTACCGAGCCACCGCGATCGGCCCGGGCGTCACGCCGCTCGTGCAGACGCACTTCGCGCCGCCCGGTCCGTACGAGACCGCGAGCGACGGCGCCGCCAATGCCGCGCAGCACCAGCTGCTCGGCAGCGACCGGCGCTGCCGCATCGACTAGCCGCGGCGGCGCGCCCCGGCAGCGATCAACGGCGGCTCACGGCTCGCCGCCGCTGATCCAGTAGCCCCAGCGCGGCTGCTCCTCGGGCGCCTGCGCGCCGATGCAGAGCACCCGCGTGCCCGGCTCGAGCACCTGGTAGCTGCGCTGCGCCGCGGGGTCGGCGACGCCGACCGCCGTGCCCGGGCCGGCCTCGATCGATTCGTCGCCGACGGTGAAGCGGGCGCGCCCGGAGATGACGACGAAGAGCTCCTGCTGGCCCGACTCGGTCTCGTCGTGCGCGAACGCGAGCTGGTCGTCCGGCCCGCCCTCGATGACGTTGACGCCGAATGCGGCGAGCCCGAGCGGCTCGTTGAGCGCGGCCCAGTGCCCGAACTCGGTCGCGCCGACGGGCACGGCGGTGAGGTCGACGGTGTGCATGGCTCCTCCTTCGGACCCTCTCACTCGGCGCGGTCGCGCCGCAGCTCCATCGTGGTGCAGTGGATGCCGCCGCCGCCGCGCTGGATCTCGCCGTACGGGATCTCGATCACGTCGACGCCGCGCGCGCCGAGCCGCTCGACGGTGCGCGGATGGCCCTCGCTGAGCACGAGCCGGCCGGGGCGGACGACGAGGCCGTTGATCGCCCAGCCCTCGTCTTCGTGCTTCTCGATCAGGTCGATGCCGAGCTCGCGCAGGCGATCCGCGAACCAGTACGGCAGCCGGCGCACGTCGCACAGCGCCTTGTCGCGGTCGACCATCGAGAGGTGCCCGTCGAGGTGGATCGACCAGCCGGTGAGCGGGACGACGATCAGCTCGACGCCGAGCGGCGCGAGCACCTCGGCGAGCTGACGGGCGCCTTCCGGGTTGCAGCGCATCGACGCGCCGAACGCGTAGATCCTCGGCGTGAGCTTGACGACCGTGCCGCCCTCGAGCGTCCCGCTGCCGTGGATCGTGCGCAGGACGGGCATGCCGAGCGCCGCGACCGCCTGCGTCGCGTAGCGCTCCTCGCCGCGGCGCATGAGCGGCCCCATGCGCCCGATCACGGCGCCGCCGCGCACGACGCACATCGGGTCGCGCACGTAGACGGCGTTCATGAGGTGCGCCGGCATCGGCCCGCCGTCGACCACCTCGACGCCCTCGTCCCGCAAGGCGGCCACGAGTCCGTCGTGCTCGGCCTGCATGCGCGCGATGTCGGGCAGCGTGCGCGACTCCCAGAACCAGGTGCGCCCGGGGTCGACGAGCGAGCGCGAGCCCTCGTCCCAGCAGTCGTCCCGCACCGCCTTCCACTCGTCGCCCGGCCGCCGCACGAGCAGCGTGCGCAGCGGGCTGACGTCGTCGTCGCAGCCCCAGTCGGCGTCCCAGTCGCGGATCAGCGCGGCGGCCTCGTGGAACGGCGGCTCGGGGCTCGCCGGGAAGAGGCTCTGCACCTGGTGCTCGGGCGAGCGCTCCTCGCTCACGGCGACGGCACGCCGCGGCGGCCGGGCGGCAGCGCGGGCCCGGGCGGGGCGAGGCTCGGGTCGACGCCGGCCGGCACCGCGTCGAGCCGCACCCCGGCGCTGCCCCGGTACCGCCGCACCTCGCCCACGACCATCAGGACGAGCGCGGCGACGGCGCCGACGAGCAGCCACTCACGGATGCTCACCACCGTGTGGCGCGCGGAATGCTCCCACTGCCCGGTGTCGTACGTGCTCTGGAGGCCGGGCTTGTTCGTGTTGTCCGGGATGTTGTCGTAGCCGAACGGGTAGCGCTGCGTGTGGTGGTGCACCCAGGTGCCGAGCCGGTGCGTGACGCCGAACGTGACCACGATCACGGCCACCGTGACGATGTAGCCGCCGCGCCGCACGAACGAGGCGAGGATGCCGATGCCGATGAGCACGAGCGGCGGGACGATCGCCCAGCCCCAGATGCGCCACTCGGTCGCGTTCGAGGTGCTCGTGTACTGGGTCGCGATGTAGACGCCCTGCTCGGCGGCCTTCTTGATGATCGTGACGCCCGGGTAGTGCGTGTGCGTGCGCCACACGGCGACCTGCGGCCTGTCGAGCGCGAGCGACGCGCACAGGATCGAGATCATCAGCAGCGGCACGGCGTAGAGGATCGAGAGCAGGAACGGCAGCTTGTTGCGCGCGAAGGGGTTGCCCATCACATCCGCCCGGCCTCGAGCACGCGCGCGAGGAACTCGCGCGTGCGCGCCTCGCGCGGCTCGCCGAAGATCTGCGCGGGCGGGCCCTCCTCGAGGATCCGGCCGGCGTCGAGGAAGCAGATCTTGCTCGCCACCTCGCGCGCGAAGCTCATCTCGTGCGTGGCGATGATCATCGTCATGCCGACCTCGCGGAGGCCGCGTACGAGGTGCAGCACCTCGCTCACGAGCTGCGGGTCGAGCGCGCTCGTGATCTCGTCGAGCAGCATCAGCTTGGGATCCATGGCCAGCGCGCGCACGATCGCGACGCGCTGCTGCTGGCCGCCCGAGAGCCGGTCGGGGAACGAGTCCGCCTTGTCGCGCAGGCCGATGCGCTCGAGCAGCTCGTATGCCCGCTCGTTGGCCTGGTGCTTGGAGAGCTTGCGGATCTGCCGCGGCGCGAGCGTCACGTTCTGCAGCACCGTCATGTGCGGGAAGAGGTTGTAGGCCTGGAACACGATGCCGATCTTGCGCCGCAGCGCGTTGACGTCGACCTTGCCCTCCGTGATCGTCTGGCCGTCGATCATGATCTTCCCCGCCTGCACGCGCTCGAGCAGGTTGAGGCAGCGCAGGAGCGTCGACTTGCCCGAGCCCGACGCCCCGATCAGGCAGATGACCTCGTGCTCCGCGACGGTCAGGCTGACCTCGTCGAGCACGGTGTTCTCGTCGAAGCGCTTCGTGACGTTCTCGACCTTGACGAAGTCGGCGTCGCTCATGCCTGCGCCCGCTCGAGCTTCTCGCGGCGTCCGATCAGCCCGTCGGTGTAGCGGGCGAGCGGGATCGTGATGTACACGAAGAGGACGGCGGCGATCATGTAGCCGCTGAAGTTGCCGAACGTCGTCGAGTACGTCTGCGCTTGCTGGACGGCCTCGGTCACGCCGACGACGCCGATGATCGCGGTGTCCTTCTGCAGGCCGATGAAGTCGTTCAGGAGCGGCGGGATGACGCGCCGGATCGCCTGCGGCAGGATCACGTGGCGCATCATCTGCCCGTAGCCGAGGCCCAGCGAGCGCGCCGCCATGCGCTGGCTCGGATGGACGGACTCGATGCCCGCGCGGTAGACCTCGGCGACGTAGGCGGAGTAGACGATCACGAGCGCCAGGACGCCGTAGACGATCAGGCTCTGGCTCCCGATCCAGTGCGAGATGCCGCTGTTGGAGTCCTGAGCGAGCGCCGGCAGGCCGAGCGTGGTCACGAACGCGATCAGCACGAGCGGCGTGCCGCGGAAGAAGTCGCAGTAGGCGATCACGAGCCAGCGCAGCGGCGCGGCACGCGGTCCCGGCAGGCCGCGGACGACGGCGAGCACGAGCGCGAAGATCAGGATCAGCACCTCGGCATAGAGCATGAGCTTGACGTTCGTGCCGAAGCCGTCCCAGATGTCCGGCATCGCGCGCCGGATGTCGAACGGGCTGAAGAAGATCTTGAAGAACGGATTGTTCAGAGCGTCCCTACCCCTGCCTGAACGTCACGGGGGCGCAAGCATACTGCGGCCCGCAGAGCCTGGCCGTATGGCCGGCTCCGCGGGCCGCGGGCGTGCTGGGTGGACTACTTGAAGACGGGCAGCTTCGAGGCGTCGAACGTGAGCCACTTCGTCGAGAGCTTGCCGATCGTGCCGTTGGCGAGCAGCTTCTTGATCGCCTTGTTGACGGGCGCCCGGATCGGGTCGCCCTTCTGGAACGCGGCGCCGTACTGCTCGTTCGTGATGATCTGGCCGACGATCGGGCCGTACGCCTTCGGCTCCTGGAACTTCTGCGCGCCCAGGATCGGGGCGTCGTAGAGCGCGGCGTCGCAGCGCTTCGTCTTGAGCTGCTGGTACATGATCGTCGTCGTCTGCGGGTACAGCGCCTTCTTGTTGGGCTTGACGCGATCCTTGATGTAGGCGGCGCCCGTGGTGCCGATCTGCGCGCACAGGACGATGTTCTTGAGGTCGGCGATCGACTTCGGCAGCGGCGACAGGCCCTTGCGCACCATCACGCCCTGGTTGGCGTTGAGGTACGAGACCGAGAAGTCGATGTTCTTCTTGCGCTCGGCCGTGATGGTCATCTCGGCGAGGCCGAAGTCCCACTTCTTGGGGCCGGGCAGGTACATGTTCTGGAAGTTGTTCTGGACGTAGACGATCTTCGTGAGCCCGAGCTCCTTTGCGATCGCCTTCGCCATGTCGATCTCCATGCCCTTCGGCGCGGGCGATGCGGGCAGCACGTTGTTGCCGGACGGCAGCGGGGTGACGTTCTGGAATCCCGGCGAGGGCATGCTGAGGCCCACGGTGAGCTGACCCGGGGTCTTGAGTCCGGGCGGGTCGGCCTTGCCCCTGGCGCCGGCGGAGCCGGCGGTGAGCCCGACGGCGAGGGCGACCGCGGCGAGCGCGGTGACGAGCTTCTTCACGTGGAACCTCCGAGACGGCGAACGGTACGCGCAGAATCTAGCCAGAGCGGGCGCCCCGCGCGCGCGGCGTCGCTCGGTATCGCCCTACTAGTACGCTCGCCAGGTGCCCGCGGTTAGCGGTCGTCGCCGGGCTCGGAGCCCTCGCCCTCCTCGGGCGTCGCCTCGCGCGCCGCGCCGTGCACGCGCTCGCGCGCGGCATCGATGGCGGAGCGGAAGCTCGCGCTCTCGCCGAATGGCCGGTGTGCAGGGGGTGCGGCCGGCGGCCGCAGCAGCGTCGGCGGCGGCGGCGGGGCGTCCTCTTCCTCGTCGGCGGCGGGCTCCTCGTGCTCGCTCACCGGCTCCAGCGGCTCGATCTCGTTCGTGTCCTCGCCGGGTGCCGCCGGGACGTCCGCCTCGGGCGTGATCGCGGGCAGCGCCTCGTAGGAGACGTAACCGGGATCGGGCTCGGGGAGCGGCGGCTCGAACGCGGGCGCCGGCTCGGGCGCGCGCTCGGGGGCCCAGGCGGAGGGCGCGGGGGTCCAGGCCGCGGGCGGCGCGGCGGGCTCGGGCTCGGACGCCGGCTCTTCGGCTGCCGGCTCCCAGGCCGCGGGCTCTTCGACCGCGGGCTCTGCGACGGCCGGCTTCCACGGCTTCCAAGTCGCATGCTCTTCGGCGACCGGCTCCTCGGCGACCGGCTCCTCGACCACCGGTTCCTCGGCGACCGGCTCCTCGGCCGCGGGCTCCTCGGCGACCGGCTCCTCGGCGAGGGGCTCCTCGGCCGCGGGCTCCGGCGCGACGGCCGGCTGCTCGAAGGCCGGGAACGAGGGCGCGGCCGCGGGCGGGAAGGCCGCGAATGCAGACGGCTCGGGCGCGGGCTCCGGAGCGACCGGCTCGGCGTGCCCCTCCTCGGCCAGGCGCGCGCGCAGCGAGTAGCGCGCCTCGCGCGTGTCGAGCGGCTCGTCGCCCTCGTGCTCGGCGACCTCGACGCCCTCCTCCTCGAACCAGCGCCGGTCCTCGGGCTCGAGACCGAGGCGCCGGCGCAGCCAGGTGCGCGCCTCGGGCGCCAGCACGAGGGCCCCGACTCCGACGGCCAGTCCGCCTATGACCCAACGCTTCGCCATCGTCCAGCTCTCCTCCGTCGTATCGTTCTCAGGGTAGTCGATGCCGGCGGGGCCGTTCACGGTCGTATTCGGCTATCCTGCCCGGCGACAACAACGCCTTCTGCTGCGCCGTCGCCCCTGTCTCCTGGCCGGGGGTGGTGGCGGTACATCCACCGCACGCCGCAGCCGTCTGAGTCCGGAGAGGGGAGACAGGAGCTTTTGCACCCGTACGAGGTGATGCTGATGCTCGATGCCGACGCCGACGAGGCGCGGCAGAACGAGGTCATCGCCCGCATGCAACAGATCGTCGAGCAGGGCGGCGGCACGTTCGAGACCGTCGACGCGTGGGGCCGTCTCAAGCTGGCCTACGAGATCGACCACAAGGGCGAGGCCTTCTACCACATCGTCAACTTCACGAGCTCGACCGAGACGCTCGACGAGGTGACGCGCGTGCTGCGCATCACGGACGACGTGATGCGCCACATGGTCGTCCGCCGCACGGGCCGCTCGCACGGCAAGCAGGCCGAGGATCAGGCCCCTGTGTCGTGAACGTCGCGGTCCGTCACGCGTGTGCACCAGAGCCGGCTCCGGCCTGGCGCCGCGCGGACCGCGCTCGTACACTTGCGAACACACGTTCGATGACGAGCTGAGAAGGGCGAGACGATGGCGAATATCAACCGCGTCGTGATCTCCGGCAACCTGACCAAGGACCCGGAGCTGCGCCAGTTGCCGAGCGGCAACTCGGTGTGCAAGCTGCGGATGGCCGTGAACACGCGCGTCAAGGACCGCGACAGCGGCCAGTGGACCGACAAGCCCAACTACTTCGATGTGACCGTCTGGGGCGGCCAGGGCGAGAGCGTGGCGAAGTACCTCTCGCGCGGCTCGGGCCTGCTCGTGGACGGCCGGCTCGAATGGCGCGAGTGGGATGCCCAGGACGGCACCAAGCGCCAGGCGGTCGAGATCATCGCCGAGAACACGCAGTTCATGGGCGGCCGCGAAGGCGGCGGCGGCGGAGGCGGCGGGGGCAGCGAGCGCTCCGGCGACTTCGCCCCCACCGGCGGCGCCCCCATGCCGACGTCGGCGCCGATCGCCGACGACGACGACATCCCGTTCTGATCGAGGACTGAGCGAACATGGCCCGAGCCCGACCCACAAGCAAGACGAGCACGAAGCGCCGTGGCCCCGGTGGCGACAAGACCGGCGGCAAGCGCAAGATCTGCCACTTCTGCAAGGACAAGGTCGAAGAGGTCGATTACAAGAACGCCAACGCCCTCCGGCGCTACATCTCGGAGAAGGGCAAGATCCGCTCGCGCCGCATCACGGGCGCGTGCCGCCGCCACCAGAACCAGGTGGCCGTGGCGATCAAGCGGGCCCGCGAGATGGCGCTGCTGCCGTACACGGGAGCCTGACTCGATGGCGCGCAAGCAACACCGAGCGATCCTGCTGCAGGACGTCGATCACCTCGGCGCGCGCGGCGACGTCGTCAGCGTCAAGTCCGGCTATCTGCGCAACTACCTCGTCCCGCGGCGGCTCGCGGAGCAGGCGACCGAGGCCCGCATCGCCGAGATCAAGCAGACCGAGTCGGTGCGCGCGAAGCAGCAGGCGCGCACGACCGAGCAGGCGCAGGAGATCGCGCGCACGCTCACGACGACGATCCTCACGATCCCGGTGCTGGCCGGCGCGGGCGACCGCCTCTACGGCTCCGTGACTCCGGCCGACATCGCCGACGAGATCTGGCGCGCGCGCAAGATCCGCGTCGACCGCCGCAAGGTGCAGCTCGACGAGCCGATCCGGCGCCTGGGCACCTACCAGGTCGACATCGAGGTCTTCCCCGAGGTCGTCGCCACGGTCAAGACGATGGTCGTGCCCGCGGAGGGCTCGACGTTCGACCTGCCCGTCCCGGAGGACTGATCGCGCGCGAACGGCGCCCGCCGTTCGCGCGACGACTACCGCACGAGGGATTGCCCGTCGGTTTTCGCGCCTAGCGTGCGGCGCATGCAGCTGTTCGGTCGCACGGGCGACGCGGAGGATCCGCGCGCCGCTGCCCGCAAGGCCTACCTCGGGCTCCGGCAGGTGGCGCTCGATCTCACCCCCGGCGCGCTCGGGATGCCCGGTGCGGGCGACGCGCCGGTGCTCGCCGTGCTGATGGAGACGGGCTACCCGGCGGCCGTCGCGACGCTCGTCGGCGTCGCCGACGGCACGACGAGCCTGTACTTCAGCAACGGCGGAGGCATGCTCGGCGCCGGCACCCGCGGCGACGTCGCGAAGGCCACGGCGCTCTGGCTCAAGGTCTGCGGCGCGCAGCTCGCGCAGCTGTCGGCGGTCGCCGATCCGCAGCTCCCCGAGGAGGGCATGACGCAGTTCGTCGCCGTGACCCCCGGCGGGCTGCTGGGCGCGCTCGTGCCGACGGCCGATCTCGGCGAGCGCCGCCACCCGCTGGCGCCGCTGTTCTTCGCGGCGCACGGCGTGATCACGCAGGTACGGCTGACCGAAGCCGCCTGACGGCCACGTCCGCTCAGGAGCGCAGCGAGAGGGCGACGGCCGGCAGGAAGTACGGGTAGCAGGCGCTGCCGAGCCGCCCGCCGTCCGTCGACACGGTCGCGGAGGCCCGCAGCGTGCGCGCCTCCGTGAACTGTGCGATCGCCCGGAAGCGCAGCGCGGCGAGTCCGGCGGCGGCCAGGATCCGTCTCGGCGTCATGCCCGTCCCTACGGTGGCGTGGCGTGCCGAGGTTCCGTCCTGCGCGAGCCCCGATGCGTTCTGCCCGCAAAGAGCGGCATCACGTCACGCCGCGCGCGGCCGCACGCCGGACGGCACGGCTACGCTGCTCGTGGTGAGGGCCCACACATGAGCAGCAGCGCACCCGAGAGGGACGACGTCGGGGGGCGATTGCCGCCTCAGGACATGGATGCCGAGCAGTCGGTGCTCGGCGCCATGCTGCTCTCGGAGACCGCCGTCTCCGAGGCCACCGAGGTGCTCAAGGCCGAGGACTTCTACCGCGGCGGGCACGGCGAGATCTTCGCCGCCATGGCCGAGCTCTACTCGGCGTCCGAGCCCGTCGACCAGGTCTCGGTGTGCGACCGCCTCGACCAGCGCGGCACGCTCCAGCAGGTCGGCGGCCGCCCTGCGGTGTTCGCCCTCGCCGAGGCCGTCCCCGTCGTCACGAATGCGCGGCGCTACGCCGAGATCGTGCGCGAGATGGCGCTCCTGCGCGGCCTCATCCGCGTGGGGACGGAGGTCGCCCAGCTCGGCTACGACCGCCCGGGCGACACCCGCGAGCTGCTCGACATGGCCGAGCAGAAGGTCTACGAGATCTCGCAGAACGGCACCACCGAGGACTTCACGCTCATCAAGCAGCCGCTCGACGAGGCCTTCCACCGCCTCACGCTGCTCTTCGAGCACGGCGACGGCACCGGCGTGACCGGGCTCCCGACGGGCTTCGGCGAGCTCGACCGGCTGACCTCGGGCCTGCAGAAGTCGAACCTCGTGATCCTGGCCGCGCGCCCCTCGATGGGCAAGACGAGCCTCGCGCTCAACATCGCCGAGCACGCGGCGGTGACGCTGCAGAAGCCGGTCGCGCTGTTCTCGCTCGAGATGTCGAAGGCCGAGATCGCCCAGCGCCTGCTGTGCTCGGTCGGCAAGGTCGACCAGAGCAAGCTGCGCCTCGGCCAGCTCGAGGACGGCGACTGGATGCGGGTCACGGGCGCGATGGAGACGCTCGGCTCGGCGCCGCTCTACATCGACGACTCGGGCGCGATGACCGTGATGGAGATGCGCGCGAAGGCGCGGCGCCTGGCGGCCAAGCAGAAGGGCGGCCTCGCGATGGTCGTCGTCGACTACATCCAGCTGATGCAGGCCTCGACGCCCTCCGACAACCGCGTCCAGGAGATCTCGCAGATCTCGCGCTCGCTCAAGATGCTCGCGCGCGACCTCGACGTCCCCGTGATGGCGCTCTCGCAGCTCTCGCGCGCCGTCGAGCAGCGGCAGGACAAGCGGCCGGTGCTCTCCGACCTGCGCGAGTCGGGCGCGATCGAGCAGGACGCCGACGTCGTCATGTTCATCTACCGCGACGCCTACTACCGCAAGTCGGAGGGCGAGGAAGTGCGCCCCGACGACCCCTCGAACGACCTCTCCGAGCTGATCGTGTCCAAGCACCGCAACGGGCCGGTGGGCATGGTCAACCTGCGCTTCCAGTCGCGCTACACCCGCTTCGTCGACGACTACGCGTCCGCGCGCACGTAGTCCGTTTACCCTGCCGCGGTGAGCACCGTCCAAGCGACCGCCACCGTCGTCGTCGGCGCCCAGTGGGGCGACGAGGGCAAGGGCAAGATCGTCGACCTGCTGGCCGAGTCGTTCGCGGTCGTCGCGCGCTACCAGGGCGGCAGCAACGCCGGGCACACCGTGCAGGTGGGCGACGAGACGTTCAAGTTCCGGCTGCTGCCGAGCGGCATCCTCCACCCTGGCACGCGCTGCGTGCTCGGCAACGGCGTCGTGATCGACCCCGAGGTGCTGTGCGAGGAGCTCGACGAGCTCGAGGCGCGCGGCCGCTCGGCCGAGGGCCTGCGCATCTCGGGCAACGCGCACCTCGTCATGCCCTGGCACCGCGTGCTCGACCAGGCCTCCGAGCTGCACCTCGGCGCGCTCCAGATCGGCACGACGCGGCGTGGCATCGGTCCGGCCTACGCGGACAAGGCGGCGCGCGTCGGCATCCGCGTCCAGGACCTGCTCGACGCCAAGATCCTGCGCGAGAAGATCGCGACCGCGCTCGAGCTCAAGAACGAGCAGCTCGGCTTCCTCTACGGCATCGGGCGGCTCGACGCCGGGGCGATCCAGGCCTCGGCAGCGCGCCACGCCGAGCGCCTCGCGCCCTATATCGCCGACGTCTCGCTGCTCGTCAACCAGGCGCTCGACGCCGGCGAGCCGGTGCTCTGCGAGGGCGCGCAGGCGACGCTGCTCGACCTCGACCACGGCACCTATCCGTTCGTGACCTCGTCGAACCCGATCGCGGGCGGCGCCTGCGTCGGCCTCGGCTTCGGCCCGACGCGCGTCGGCGCCGTCGCGGGCGTCGCCAAGGCCTATCTCACGCGCGTCGGAGAGGGGCCGTTTCCGAGTGAGGCGGAGCCCGCGGCGGCCGACGCGCTCCGCGCCGCCGGCGCGGAGTTCGGCACCGTGACGGCGCGACCGCGTCGCTGCGGCTGGCTCGACCTCGTCGGCCTGCGCTATGCCGCGCGCGTCAACGGATTCACCGAGCTCGTGCTGACGAAGCTCGACGTCCTCTCGGGTGCCGCCGAGATTCCGGTGTGCATCGCCTACCGCCTGCGCGACGGCTCCGTCAGCGAGCACTTCCCGGCGCACCAGTCCGATTTCCACCACGCCGAGCCGGTCTGGCAGAGCCTCGAGGGCTGGGGCGAGCCGATCGACGGCGTCCGGCACTTCGAGGATCTCCCGCGCGCCGCGCAGCGCTATGTGGCGTTCGTCGAGGAGCGCGTCGGCATCCCGGTCGGCCTCGTCAGCGTCGGGCAGCGCCGCGATCAGGTGCTGACGGCCGACGCCTCCACGACGGCGGCGCGCGCGCTCGCCTCGGCGACGTAGGCCGCGAACGCCGCGCGCACCGTCTCGGTGACGGGCCGCTCCGACGGCAGCGCTCGTCCGTCGATCTCGCACACGGGCACGATCTCGGCGCCGGTCCCGGTCAGGAACAGCTCGTCGGCCGTCCATGCGTCGGCCGGGGTGAGAGCCGCCTCGGCGGCCTCGATCCCCTGCTCGGCGAGCAGCCGCATGACGAGCGCGCGCGTGATGCCCGCGAGCGCGCCGCTCGCGACCGCGGGCGTGAGCACCCGGCCGCGGCTGACGAGGAAGACGTTGTCGGCGGTGCACTCGGCGATCAGGCCCTGCGCGTTGAGCAGCAGCGCTTCGTCGGCGCCCTGCCGGCGCGCCTCGATCGAGGCCAGCACGCTCGTCAGGTAGTTGAGGCTCTTGACCTGCGGCGGCAGCGCGTCGCTCGCGCTGCGGCGCAGGCTCGACGTGACGAGCCGCACCCCGTCGCGGTAGCGCTCCGGCGGATAGAGCGCGAGCGGCGCCGCGATCACGATCAGGCTCGCGCGCGGACACGTGTGCGGCGACACGCCGAGCGCGCCCTCGCCGCGCGTGACCACGAGGCGCAGGTAGCCGTCGTCGAGCCCGGCGCGCTCGGCGGCCTCGCAGCAGAGCGCGGCGATCTCGTCGCGCCCGGCGGGCAGCTCGAGCACGAGCGCGCGCGCCGAGGCCGCGAGGCGGTCGAGGTGCTCGTCCAGCAGGAACGGCCTTCCGCCGTACACGCGGATGCCCTCGAAGACGCCGTCGCCGTAGAGCAGGCCATGGTCGAGCACCGGGATCCGGGCATCCTCGGCCGGTGTCCACTTCCCATCGACGTACGCGATCACAACCTCACCCCCAGAGAGACTAGACAGAGTCTAGTGACTATACGATGTAAAGTGACCGCATGTCCACCTACCCCGCCGACTGCCCGGTCGCCGCGACGCTCGACGCGGTCGGCGATCGCTGGACGCTCCTGATCGTGCGCGACCTCCTGCGCGGGATCACGCGCTACGGCGAGCTCGAGCGCTCGCTCGATCCGATCGCCCCGAACCTGCTCGCCGGGCGGCTGCGCCGGCTCGAGGATCTCGGCCTCGTGACGCGCGAGCGCTACAGCGAGCGCCCGCTGCGCGCGAGCTACGCCCTGACCGAGCGCGGCCGCGCGCTCGCGCCGGTGATCATCACGCTCGGCCGCTTCGGGATCGACCACCTCGGCAGGCAGGAGCCCGACTACCTCGCCGCCCACGTCGGCTGCGGCGGGCGCGTGCCGCCGACGGCGTGGCGCTGCCTCCGCTGCGGCGACGACGTCACCGCCGGGGAGCTCGAGCTGCTGCCGCCGGCCGAGATCGCTCCGCCGGCGCGGGCGGTGTCTCAGTAGACTCGGCGTGATGAGGATCCTGCTCGTCGGCTCGGGCGGGCGGGAGCACGCGCTGGCGCAGTCGCTCGCCGCGAGCCCCACCTGCAGCGAATTGCACTGCGCGCCCGGCAACCCCGGCATCGCGCGCGTGGCGACCTGCCACGCCGTCGCCGTGGACGACCTCGGCGGCCTCGTCGCGCTCGCGCACCATCTCGAGGCGGGACTCGTCGTGATCGGGCCCGAGCTGCCGCTCGTCCTCGGTCTCGGCGATGCGCTGCGGCGGGCTCGCATCCCCGTCTTCGGGCCGTCGTCGGGGGCCGCGCTCGTCGAGGGCTCGAAGGCGTTCTCCAAGAAGCTGATGCTCGCGGCCGGCGTGCCCACGGCGCGCTCGTGGACGTGCACCGAGCTCGGCGCCGCGCTGCGTGCGGTCGACGAGCTCGGCGGCGCCTGCGTCGTCAAGGCCGACGGGCTCGCAGCGGGCAAGGGCGTGACCGTGTGCCCCGATCGCGAGACGGCGCAGGCCGCGATCGAGGCGAGCCTCGTCGGCCGGGCGTTCGGCGAGGCCGGCAGCACGGTCGTCGTCGAGGAGCTGCTGACCGGGGACGAGGTCTCGCTGCTGGCGCTCTGCCACGGCCAGGCGGCGCGGCCACTCGCCGCGGCCCAGGACTTCAAGCGCGTCGGCGACGGCGACAGCGGGCCCAACACGGGCGGCATGGGCGCGTACTCGCCGGTGCCGTGGTTCGGCGACGCGGCGACCGACGAGGCCGCGCGGCTCGTGCACGTGCCGTTGCTGGCCGAGCTCGCCCATCGCGGCATCCCGTTCTCGGGCTGCCTCTACGCCGGGCTCATGCTCACGGCCGACGGGCCGCGGGTGCTCGAGTACAACGTGCGCTTCGGCGACCCCGAGACCCAGGCGCTCGCGGCGCGCTTCGACGGCGATCTGGCCGCGGCGCTCGCGGCGATCGCGCACGGCGCGCCCGACGAGGTCACCCTCGGGGTCAGCAGCGACGCGGCCGTGACGCTCGTGCTGGCCGCGCCCGGCTATCCCGAGGCCACCCGCACGGGGCAGGAGATCGAGGGCATCGAGCGCGCGGAGGCGCTGCCGGGCGTGACGGTCCAGCACGCCGGGACGGCGCTGCGCGACGGCCGGCTCGTCGTCGCCGGCGGCCGCGTGCTGGGCGTGACGGCGACGGCGCCGACGCTCCACCTCGCGCGCGAGCGCGCCATGGCGGGCGCGCAGGCGATCACATTCGAAGGCAAGCACGTGCGCAGCGACATCGCGCTGCGCGCGGCCCAGGAGGAAGCACGTGTCTGAGATTCCCCCCACCCCGACGCCGGCCGAGATGGAGCAGCTCTATCCCGGCCTGGAGTCCGACGGCCCGCTCGTCGGGATCCTGATGGGTTCGGAGTCGGACCGTCCCATCATGGAGAAGGCCTGCGCCGAGCTCGAGGCGCGCGCGCTCTCGTACGAGCTGCGCGTCATCTCGGCGCACCGCAACCCCAAGGAGGTCGCGGCCTACGCCGAGGGCGCTGCGCTGCGCGGCATCCGCGTGCTGATCTGCGGCGCCGGCATGGCGGCCGCGCTGCCCGGCGTCGTGGCGGCCTACACCGAGCTGCCGGTGATCGGCGTGCCGATCGCCTCGGGCGGGCTCGGCGGCATGGACGCGCTGCTCGCGATCTCGCAGATGCCGCCGGGCGTTCCCGTCGGCTGCATGGCGATCGGCGGGGCGCGCAACGCGGCGATCTTCGCGGCGCGCATCCTGGCGCAGGGCGGCACGCCCATCCAGGAAGGGGAATGAACCCCTTCGGCACGCTCGACGAGGCGGCGCGCGCGATCGCGCTGGCGGGCGAGCGCGCCGCGGCGTTCCGCCGCGCCGCCGGCGATCTGCCGGCGGCCGTCGTGCTCGCACCCGAGGAGCGGGCGCGCATCCGCACGCCGCTGCCGCGCACCGGCGCCGGGCTCGAGGCCACGATCGAGCGCGTCGCCGCCGAGGTGCTGCCGCGCTCGCTCGCGCACGCGCACCCGCGCTCGTTCCCGTTCATCGACGGCTCGTCGCTCGAGGCGGGCGTCGCCGCCGCCACGCTGGCCGCTGCGCTCGACGCCAACCTCGGTGGAGGCGCCGGGCTGGCCTCCGAGATCGAGGACGTCGCCTGGCGCTGGCTGGGCGAGCTGATCGGCTTCCCGGCCGGGATCGGCCACTTCACGAGCGGCGGGACGCTCGCCAATCTGACGGGGCTGGCGTGCGCGCGCGCCAGCGCGCTGCCCGCTGCGCGCGAGCACGGCGTCGCGCCCGGATCGGCCGCGGTGTACGCGTCCGAGCAGGCGCACAACTCCATCGCCCGCGCGTGCGACGTGCTCGGTCTCGGTCGGCGCGCCCTGCGCCAGATCCGCTGCGACGAGAGGTTCCGCGTCCGGCCCGACGAGCTCGCGCGCGCGATCGAGACGGACATCGCGGCCGGCGTCACGCCGGTCGCCGTCGTCGGCGTCGCGGGCACGACGAGCACCGGAGCGGTCGATCCACTCGACGCGCTCGCCGACATCTGCGCCGAGCACGGCGTCTGGATGCACGTCGACGGTGCCTATGGCGCACCCGCCGCCGCCGCGCCGACGAGCGCTCCGCTCTTCCGCGGGCTCGAGCGCGTCGACTCGCTGGCGATCGACCCGCACAAGTGGCTCTACCTGCCGAAGGCGGTCGGCTGCGTCCTGCTGCGCGACGGCGGCGTGCTCGACGCGACGTTCGCGGACGAGGCGGCCTACCTCGAGAACGTCGGCGACGGCCCCTACGCGGGCCCGGTCTGGCCGGTCTGGCAGGGCATCGAGGTGACGCACCCGTTCCGCGGACTCGGCCCTTGGATGGCGTTCACGGCCTACGGCGCCGACGCGCTCGTGGGCGCGATCGAGAACGACCTGCGGCTCACGCGCCTGCTCGCCGACGCGGTGCGCGCGGCCCCCGACCTCGACCTGCTCGACGAGCCGCAGCTCTCCGTGCTCGTCTACCGCCACCACCCGGCCGGACTCGACGATCTCGCCGCGCTCAACGCCCACAACCGCGCGCTGCTCGACGCGATGCAGCGCGACGGGCGCGTGCTCACATCGGGCACGACCGTGCGGGGCGCATTTGCGCTGCGGCCCTGCATGACCCATCACCGCACGACCGACGCCGACGTGCTCTTGCTCGCCGAGGTGGCCCGGGAGCTCGGAGCCGGACTCGTCCCTACACTGCCAGGGTGATCGCCCGCTATTCGCTCCCGCGGCTGAAGGCCATCTGGAGCGACGAGGGGCGCCTGGAGGCGTGGCTCGAGGTCGAGATCGCCGCGCTGGAGGCGTGGCGGGAGCTCGGCGTCGTGCCCGCGAGCGCCGTCGCCGCCGTGCGCGAGCGCGCGCACGCCGACGCCGCGCTCGTGACCCGCGCGAAGGCGATCGAGGAGCGCACCCACCACGACGTGATCGCGTTCACCGAGGCGGTGGCCGAGCAGGTCGGCGAGGAGGCGCGCTGGTTCCACTACGGGCTGACGTCGTCCGACGTGGTCGACACGGGACTCGCGCTGCAGCTGCGCTCGGCGGGGGCGGAGATCCTCGCCGGCCTCGACCGCGCGCTCGCTGCGGTGCTGGAGCGCGCCCGCGAGCACCGTCACACGCCCTGCATGGGCCGCACCCACGGCGTGCACGCCGAGCCGACGACGTTCGGGCTCAAGCTGCTCGGCTGGTGGTACGACCTGCGGCGCAATCGCGAGCGCGTCGAGCGCGCCTTCGCGGGGGTCGCGGTCGGCAAGCTCTCGGGCGCGGTCGGCGCGTACGGCAATGTCGATCCGCGCGTCGAGGAGCTCGCGCTCGCGGCGCTCGAGCTCGGCCGCGAGGATGTCGCAACCCAGGTCGTCGGGCGCGACCGCCACGCCGAGCTGCTCGCCGCCCTCGCGATCCTCGCCAGCTCGCTCGACCGCTTCGCGACCGAGATCCGCCACCTCCAGCGCAGCGAGGTGCGCGAGGCCGCGGAGCCGTTCGCGCGCGGCCAGAAGGGCTCCTCGGCGATGCCGCACAAGCGCAACCCGATCACCTGCGAGCGCATCAGCGGCCTGGCGCGCGTGCTGCGCGGCAACGCCGTCGCGGGCTTCGAGAACGTGCCGCTGTGGCACGAGCGCGACATCTCGCACTCCTCGGCCGAGCGCGTCGTGCTGACCGACTCGACGACGCTCGCGCACTATCTGCTCGACCGCTTCGCGTGGATCGTCGAGGGCCTCGAGGTCTACCCGGCGCGCATGCGCCGCAACATCGACGCGGCGCACGGGCTCACGTTCTCGGGCAGCGTGCTGCTCGCGCTCGTCGAGGCGGGTCTCACGCGCGAGGCCGCATATGCCATCGTCCAGCGCAACGCGCTGCGCGCGTTCGACGAGGAGCTGCCGCTGCGCGAGCTGCTCGAGGGCGACGCCGAGGCCGCCGCGCTGCTCGACGCCGCTACGCTCGATCGCATCTTCGACCTCGACGCCGCGCTGCGCTACGCGTCCGTCGCATTCGACCGCCTGGAGGCAGCTCATGTCTAGCTCGCTCGCGCTCGACCATCTCGCCTCCGGAAAGGTGCGCGAGCTCTACGACGCCGGCGAGGGGCGGCTCCTCATGGTCGCGTCCGACCGCATCTCGGCGTTCGACGTGATCCTGCCGACGCCGATCCCCGACAAGGGCCGCGTCCTGACCGCGCTCTCGCTGCACTGGTTCGCGCTCACGGGCGACATCGTGCGCAACCACGTGATCTCGGCCCGGCTCGAGGACTTCCCGGAGGGCGCGCGCGATCGCGAGCTGGCGGGGCGGACGCTGCTCGTGCGCCGGCTCGAGATGCTGCCGCTCGAGTGCGTCGTGCGCGGCTACCTCGCGGGGTCGGGCTGGAAGGACTACGGGCGCACGGGGGCGGTCTGCGGCATTGCGCTGCCGGCCGGGCTGCGCGAGGCCGACCGGCTGCCGCGCACGCTCTTCACGCCGTCGACCAAGGCCACGAGCGGCCACGACGAGAACATCACGGCGGAGCAGGGCATCGCGCTCGTCGGCGAGGCCCGCTACCGCGAGGTCGAGGCCGCCTCGATCGCGCTCTACGAGCGCGCGGCGGCATCGGCGCTCGAGCGCGGGATCATCCTCGCCGACACGAAGTTCGAGTTCGGCGTCGACGCGGACGGCTCGCTCGTCGTGGCAGACGAGGTGCTCACGCCGGACTCCTCGCGCTTCTGGCCCGCCGACAGCTACGCGCCCGGATCGTCGCCGCCGTCCTTCGACAAGCAGTTCGTGCGCGACTGGCTCGAGACGCAGCCGTGGGACAAGACGCCGCCCGGCCCCGAGCTGCCCGACGACGTGCGCGACGGTACCGCCGCGCGCTACCGCGAGGCCTACGAGCGACTCGCGGGCCGGCCGTTCGCGAGCTACTGCGACGAGATGGGGGTGCGCGCGTGAAGGTGACCGTCCTGGTCCGGCCCAAGGAGGGCATCCTCGACCCGCAGGGCGAGGCCATCCGCCAGGCGCTGACGACGCTCGGCTACCCCGCGAGCTCGGTGCGCGCCGGCCGCCTCTTCGACGTCGAACTCGACGTCGCGGACGCCGCCGAGGCCGAGCGCATCGGCCGCGAGGCGGCCGACCGCGTGCTCGCGAACGGCCTCATCGAGGGCTTCGAGGTCGTGGTCGAGAGCGACGAGGTCGTGGCCGGATGACGCGCGTGCCGCGCATCGGCGTGATCTCGTTCCCGGGCACCTGCGACGATCGCGACGCGCTGCGCGCGATCGGGCTCGCCGGTGGCGAGGCGGTCGCGCTCTGGCACGCCGACCACGATCTCCAGGGCTGCCGCGGGGTGATCGTGCCGGGCGGCTTCTCCTACGGCGACTACCTGCGCGCCGGTGCGATCGCGCGCTTCGCGCCGATCATGCGCGAGCTCGAGGCCTTCGCCGCCGCGGGCGGCCCGGTGCTCGGGATCTGCAACGGGTTCCAGGTGCTGTGCGAGGCCGGGCTGCTGCCCGGCGTCCTGCGCCCGAACCACCACGGGCGCTTCGTCTGCCGCGACGTCGACCTCGTCGTGCAGCACGCGGGCTCGCCGTGGCTCGCAGGGCTCGCGCCGGGCGACGTGCTGCGCGTGCCGGTCAAGCACCACGACGGCGCCTGGTACGCGCCGCCCGCCGAGTACGAGCGCATCGAGGCCGCCGGCCAGATCGCGCTGCGCTACGCCGAGAACCCGAACGGCGCGCTCAACGACGTCGCCTGCGTCACGAACGCCGCCGGCAACGTGTGCGGGCTGATGCCCCATCCCGAGCACGCGATGGATGCGCTGCTCGGCCCGGTCGGCGGCCGCCCGCTGCTCGAGGGGCTGGTCGCGCTCGCGACCGGGCACCGCGTCGCGAGCACCGTCACCGCATAGCGCCCGGCCGGCCGGCTGCTACGGCGCAGGTGTGAGGCCGTGGCTCCGCATGACCTGCGCGATCGCGGCGAGGTCGGGCGGCCCGCCGGCTGCGGCTGCGACGACCGCGGCGAGGTCGCGGAAGTAGCCGGAGCCGAGGATGCCGGGGGTGACGATCGCGAGCACCTTCGCGTCGACGTCGTGCCTGTTGTCGAAGTGATGGACGACGCCGCGCGGGATGCAGAGGGCCTCGGACGGGCCGATCTCGGTCGTGCTGCCGTCGATCGTCCAGGTCAGCACTCCGGCGAGCCCGTAGATCGTCTCCTCGTAGCCGTCGTGGCTGTGTGCGACCGGCACCTTGGCACCGGCGGGAACGTCGAATTCGAAGACCGCGACCGATCCACCCGAATCCTCTCCCTCGACCAGGAAACGGATCGCCAGCTGTCCGACCCGGATCTCGTTGCTCGTGCTCGTCGACATCGTGCTCCTCCCGCACTGAGATGTAAAGTAGCTTTACGATACATGGATCCCGAGATTTCGTCAAATCACTTTACTCAAGCTGCCGGTCCGGGCTCGCCGGCGGGTCCCCCGCTGATCGGTGCGCTGCTCCGCCGGCCGCTCGAGGTCGTGCGGCGGCACATGCTGGAGCGGCTGCACGAGTCCGGCTTCGACGACATCGAGCTGGCGCATCTGAGCGTGCTCCAGTACCCCGGACCCCACGGCATGAGGCCCTCCGAGCTGGCCGCGCAGCTGCGCATGAGCAAGCAGGCGCTCAACTACCAGCTCGGTCAGCTCGAGCGTCTCGGCTACGTCGAGCGACAGCAGGATCCCGACGACCTGCGTTCCAAGCGCATCGTCCTCACGCCGCGCGGGGCCTCCATCGTGCCCGTGATCCGCGCGGCCGTCGGCGAGGTCGAGGCCGTCTGGAGCCGGCAGCTCGGGCGCGACCGCTTCAGCGAGCTCCGCGACATCCTGATCGAGCTCAACGGCCTCGTCTAGACCAGCCTGACGAACCCGCCGGACTGATCGGGCCCCATTAGCGCTCTAGGTGCGCCGGCGCGGGGCGACGAGGTCGTAGGAGTCCTCGATCAGCTCGTCGATCATGGACTGCGGCAGGCTGCCGTCGAGCGTCACCGTGATCCAGTGGCGCTTGTTGAGGTGGTAGCCCGGGATGATCGTCGCGTGCTCGGCGCGCAGTGCCTCGCCGTGCTCGGGATCGCACTTCAGCGAGATCGTGGGCGGGTCGCGCTCGAGCCCGAGGAGCGCGAAGATCTTGCCGGCGACCTTGTAGACGGTGGTCTCGGGTCCGAACGGATACGTCAGCTCTGCGCCGTCCTGGCGCTCGCAGGTCGCGCAGGCCGCAGTGCCCTCGCCGCTCACCGGCCGATGCGGGTCAGGTAGGCCTGCACGATCGTGGCGGCGTCCTCGTCGCGCGGCAGGCCGAGGGCGTCGGCCCGCGCCGAGCTCCAGTCGGTCGGCCACGTGCGCACGAGCGCGTCGACGGCGGGATCGACCTCGACCGTGATCGGGGCGAGCGTCGCCGGGTCGACGAGCGCGTGCAGCGCGGCGAGGAGCTCGCGCGAGGTGGCGACGAGCCCGGGGAGGTTGAGCGCACGGCCGGGGCCGAGCTCGTCGCCGTCGATCTCGAGCAGCCGCGCGAGGCAGCCGACGGTGGTGTCGACGCCGATCACGACGGCGGGCAGGTCGAGACTCACCGGCAGCGTCGCGGCCCGGCCCGCGAGCGGCTCGCGCACGACCGCGCTCGCGAAGCTCGAGGCGGCGGCGTTGGGGGCGCCGGGGCGCACGATCACCGTGGGCGGCCGCGCCGAGCGCGCGTCGAGGAAGCCCTTGCGCGTGGCGTCGGCGAAGAGCAGCTCGAGCATCGCCTTGGTCGCGCCGTACGTGCTCGAGGGCGTGAGCCGCGTGTCGTCGCCCACCGCACCGAGCGCGAGCTCGCCGCCGAACACCGCGAGGGAGCTCGTGAACACGAGGCGCGGAGCGCCGCCGTGCGCGCGGCAGGCCGTCACGAGCGCGCGGCCGCCGTCGAGGTTGACGCCGAGCGCCGCGTCGAAGTCGCGCTCGGCTCCGCCGCTCACGATCGACGCGAGATGCACGATCGCGACCTCGGGGCTGTCGAGCGCCCGGCGGAGCAGCGCCTCGTCGCGGATGTCCCCGCGCATGACGGCGACGTCTGCGAGGTCGCCGGGCGGGGCAAGAGCGGCCGGCATGTCGAGCAGGAGCAGCTCGTCCTGCGGGCGCGTCGCGCGCAGCCTGCGCGCGAGCTCGGTGCCGAGCATGCCGAGCCCGCCCGTGATCACGATTCTCATCGCCCTATGATCGCGGCTGATGGACGTCGTCGTCGTCGGTGCCGGACTGATGGGCTCGCAGATCGCTGCCGAGTACGCCCTCGGCGGCCACCGCGTGCAGTGCCTGGCGCGCCACCCGGAGGCGACGCGCGCGCGTGCCGCCGAGACCCTCGCGACGGTGCGGCGCCTCGGACTGCGCGACGACGCGACGATCGACGCCGCCGGCGCGCGGCTGTCCGTCGTCGCTGCGCTGGACGCGATCGAGCGCTGCGACCTCGTCGTCGAGTCCGTGCCGGAGGACCTGCCGCTCAAGGGCGAGGTCCTGAGGCCGCTGGCCACGCGCTTCGCCGATGCCGTGATCGCCAGCAACACGTCCTCGCTCTCGATCGGGGGGATCGGCGAGGCCTGCGGCGCCCCCGAGCGCACCGTCGGCACCCACTACTGGAATCCGCCGCTGCTGATGCCGCTGGTCGAGGTGATCGCGGGCCCGCGCACCCGGCCGGAGGCGGTCGAGCTGGCTCGCTCGGCCGTTGCGAGCTGCGGCAAGCGCCCGGTGCTCGTGAAGCGCGACGTCCCCGGCTTCATCTGGAACCGGCTGCAGCACGCGCTCCTGCGCGAGGCGCTCTGGATCGTCGACAACGACGTCGCCACGCCGGAGGCGGTGGACGAGGTCGTGCGCTACGGCAACGCCCGCCGCTGGGCGCACGTCGGCCCGTTCGCCGCGGCCGCGCTGGGTGGCCTCGACACCTGGCAGCGCGTCGCGGCGGAGCTGTTCCCGGTGCTCTCGAACGCGAATGCCGCGGGCGACCTCGGGCGCACGCAGTGGGCGGATGCGGAACAGCTCGCGGCGATCGCCGCCGAACGCGACGCCGAGCTCGCGCGCGACCTGCGCGCCGGCTGACGCGGCTCACTTCCCCAGACCCGCGACGAGCTTCCGCAGCTCGGGCTGCTTGCGCAGCTCGGCGGCGAGCGCCACGAGCTCGGCGGGCCGCAGCGTGAGCGGCCCGCGCACCGTGCGCCCGTCGGCGCGGTAGAAGAAGCGCAGCATCTGCTCGCCGTCGGCGCCGCTCAGGCGCGCGACCCCGAGCTCGACCGGCCGCTCGCCCGACGCTGCCGGGATCGTCGCCTCCTCCTCGACCGTCGCCTTGCCCCACGGCAGCTGTACCCGCTTGCCCGTCATGTGCGCTCCTCGTCCTCGTGGCCGGAGATCCAGACTGGCAGGCGCGGAGTGACGTGTCCGTGTCGCGGTGTGCCGGAAGCGCCTCAACGAAGCGGGCGCCGCAGGAGGGTTCGATAGCATCACGTGAACGCGTGACACAGGCGACCCAACAGCCGCTCCATCGTGCCCTCGGGCTGACGGACGCCGAGTACACGCAGATCGCACAAGCGCTCGAGCGGTCGCCCAACGACTTCGAGCTGGCCGTGTTCTCGCTGCTCTGGTCGGAGCACTGCGGCTACAAGCACTCGCGCCTCGAGCTGCGGCGGCTCCCCACGAACAGCGCGCGCGTGCTGCAGGGCCCGGGTGAGAACGCGGGCGTGATCGACGTCGGCGACGGCCTCGCGGTCGCGTTCAAGGTCGAGAGCCACAACCACCCCTCCGCGGTCGAGCCCTACCAGGGCGCCGCCACCGGGGTCGGCGGGATCCTGCGCGACATCTTCGCGATGGGCGCGCGCCCGATCGCGCTCGGCGACTCGCTGCGGCTCGGGCCGCTCGACGAGGAGCGCCCGCGCGAGCTCTTCCGCGGCATCGTGCGCGGTATCGGCGGCTACGGCAATTGCGTCGGCGTCCCGAACGTCGCCGGCGAGACGGTCTTCGACCCCGCCTACCGCCAGAACCCGCTCGTCAACGCGCTCTGCATCGGCCTGCTGCGCGCCGACGAGCTCGTGCGCGCGAGCGCGGCGGGCCTTGGCAACCTCGTCGTGCTGTTCGGCGCGACGACCGGCCGCGACGGCATCGGCGGGGCGAGCGTCCTGGCATCGCAGGATCTCGACGAGAGCGACGAGGACAAGCGGCCGAGCGTCCAGGTCGGCGACCCGTTCACCGGCAAGAAGCTGATCGAGTGCACGCTCGAGCTGGCCGCGCGCGGGCTCGTCGTCTCGGTGCAGGACCTCGGTGCGGCGGGACTCGCCTCGTCGACCTCCGAGATGGCGGCGAGCGGCGGCGTCGGGATCGAGCTCGAGCTCGAGCGCGTGCCGCTGCGCGAGCAGGGCATGCAGCCGTTCGAGATCATGATCTCGGAGTCGCAGGAGCGCATGGCCGCGATCGTCGAGCCCGCGCGCTTCGCGGAGGTCGAGGAGGTGTGCGCGCGCTGGCAGCTGCCCTGCACCGCGATCGGCCACGTCACGGACGACGGCCGCCTGCGCTGCCGCTGGGAGGGCGAGGTCGTCGGCGACATGCCCGCCGAGGTGCTCGCGGACGCGCCGCGCTATCCGCTCGCGGTCGAGCGGCCCGCCGGGCTCGTCGACCACGCGCTGGAGGACGTGCCGGCCGTCGACGATCCCGCCGGCCTGCTGCTGCGCCTGCTGGCGGCCCCGAACATCTGCGCCAAGACCTGGGTCTACGAGCAGTACGACCAGGTCGTGGGCTCGGGCACCGTGTCCCGCCCCGGTGGCGACGCGGGCGTCGTGCGCCTGACGCCGTCGCAGCGGGCGATCGCGGTGGCGCTCGACGGCGACGGCGCGCGCGTGGCGCTCGATCCGCGCCGCGGCGGCGCCGAGGCGGTCGCGCAGGCTGCGCTCAACGTCGCGTGCAGCGGCGCCGAGCCCGCGGCGATCACGAACTGCCTCAACTTCGGCAACCCGGAGCGCCCGGGCACGGCCTACGCGCTGCGCGAGGCGATCACCGGCATGGCGGAGGCCTGCGAGGTGCTCGGCACCCCGGTCGTCTCGGGCAACGTCTCGCTCTACAACGAGAGCGGCGGCCGGCCCATCCACCCGACGCCGGTCGTGGGCTGCGTGGGCGTGCTCGACGACGCCGCCTCGGCCCTGCGCGCGGCGCCGGCGGACGGCACGGGATCGCTCTTCCTGCTGGGCGGGCCCGAGCCCGCCTACGACGGCTCGGAGTGGCAGGCGCTTCTCACCGGCGCCGCCGCCGGGCGCATCCCCGAGGTCGACCTTCCCGCACTGCGCTGGCTGTGCGACATGCTGGCCGAGCTGGCGCGCGAGGGCGGCGTGCTGGGCTCCGCCCACGACGCCTCCGACGGCGGCCTCGCCGTCGCCCTGGCCGAGATCGCGCTGGCCGCCGGCTGCGGGCTCGAGGCGACGCTCGAGCCGCGCCCGGAGGCCGCGGCGACGCTCTTCGGCGAGTGCTGCGGCCTCGTCGTCGTGAGCTGCGCGGCGGAGGCGGAGGCACGGCTCGAGCAGGCATGCGACGCTGCCGGGGTGCCTGTCGAGAGAATCGGCGCCCTGGGCGGCGCGAACCTCGTCCTGCGCTGCGGGGAGCTCGCGCTCGACGTGGCGCTCGGCGATCTGCGCCAAGCCCACGAGGCGACGCTGCCGCGGGCGATGGGAGCCGTCTGATGTGCGGCGTCTTCGGCATCCACGCACCGGGGCGCGACGTCGCGCGTCTCGCCTACTTCGCGCTCTACGCGCTCCAGCACCGCGGCCAGGAGAGCGCCGGCATCGCCGTCTCCGACGGCCGGCGCGTGCTCACGGTGCGCGACATGGGCCTCGTCGCGCAGGTCTTCGACGAGGCCAAGCTGCAGGCGCTCCCGGGGCGCGCCGCGATCGGTCACGCGCGCTACTCGACGACCGGCTCGGCACACTGGATGAACTCGCAGCCGATGGTCGCGCACCGCCCCGGGCGCACCGTCGCGCTCGGCCACAACGGCAACCTCACGAACACGAACGAGCTGCGCGCGGAGCTCGTCGAGCAGGGCGTGCGCCTCGCTCGACCTCGGACACCGAGGTGATCTGCGCGCTCATCGCACACCACCCGGGCACGCTGGCGGAGGGCGCCGTGCACGCGATGGAGCGCATCCGCGGCGCGTTCTCGGCCGTCGTCCTGAGCGAGGACACGCTGCTCGCCTTCCGCGATCCCGACGGCATCCGGCCGCTCGTGCTCGGCGACCTCGACGGCTCGCCGGTCGTGGCCTCCGAGACGCCGGCGCTCGACATCATCGGCGCGACCGAGGTGCGCGAGCTGAAGCCGGGCGAGCTGCTGATCTGCGACTCGCAGGGCCACCGCGTCATCCAGGCCGTCCCCGCGCGCCGCCGCGAGACGATGTGCGTGTTCGAGCACATCTACTTCGCGCGCCCGGACGCGCAGATGGACGGGCAGACCCTCTACGCCGAGCGCGAGCGCATGGGCGAGCGGCTCGCGGTCGAGTCGCCCGTCGCGGCCGACGTCGTGATCCCGGTGCCCGACTCGGGCACGCCGGCCGCGCAGGGCTACGCGCGCGCCTCCGGCCTGCAGTTCGCGGACGGGCTGATCAAGAACCGCTACGTCGGCCGGACGTTCATCCAGCCCGACCAGGCGCTGCGCGAGCACGGCGTGCGGCTCAAGTTCAACCCGCTGCCGCACGTCATCGCGGGCCGGCGGCTCGTGGTCGTGGACGACTCGATCGTGCGCGGCTCGACGACGCGCCAGATCGTGCAGATGCTGCGCGATGCCGGCGCGCGCGAGGTGCACCTGCGCATCTCGGCCCCGCCGATCATCTCGCCCTGCTACTACGGCATCGACATGGCCGCCAAGGACGAGCTGATCGCGGCCGGGCGCAGCCTCGACGAGATTCGCGACCACCTCGGCGCCGACTCGCTCGCCTACCTCTCGCTCGACGGGCTGCAGATCGCGATCGAGCGCCCCGCCGACCATTTCTGCCGGGCCTGCCTGACCGGGATCTACCCGGTGCCGGTGCCCGAGGCGGCCGGGGCGGGCAAGCTCCGCTTCGAGCGCGAGCCCGCGCGGGCATGACCAGCGGGCGCGATCCGCTGTCCTATGCCGAGGCGGGCGTCTCGCTCGACGCGGCGGACGCGGTCGTCGAGCGCCTGCGGCGCGCGGTCGTCTCGACGCGCACGCCGCGCGTGATCGGCGATCTCGGCGGCTTCGCGGGCCTCGTCTCGGCCGGCGGCTACCGCGACCCGGTGCTCGTGGCCGGGACCGACGGCGTGGGCACGAAGCTGATGCTGCAGCGCGAGGCCGGCCGCCTGCGCGACTCCGGCGTCGACCTCGTCGCGATGTGCGTCAACGACGTGCTCACGTGCGGCGCCGACCCCGTGCTGTTCCTCGACTACATCGCCGTCGGCCGGCTCGACCCCGGGCGCGTGGCCGACGTCGTCGAAGGCGTCGCCGACGGCTGCCGCCAGGCCGGCTGCGCGCTGCTCGGCGGCGAGACGGCCGAGCTTCCGGACATGTACGGCGCCGACGATCTCGACCTCGCGGGGTTCGCGCTCGGCATCGTCGAGCGCGCCTCCATCGTCGACGTCGAGCGCGTCAGCGCCGGCGACGCGCTGATCGGGCTCGCCGCGAGCGGCGTGCACGCGAACGGGTTCACGCTCGTGCGCCGCCTGCTCGAGCGCGCCGGGCTCACGCCGGCCGACGCGCCTGGCGACCTGCTTGCGCCGACGAGCATCTATGCGCGTCCGGTCGCCGCCCTGCGCGCGGCCTGCGACGTGCGGGCGATGGCGCACATCACGGGCGGCGGCCTGCCCGGCAACCTTCCGCGCGTCCTGCCCGCGGGCCTCGGAGCCCGTGTCGGCGAGCACTACTGGCAGGCGCCGGCGGTGTTCGCGTGGCTCGCCGGCCTGGGCGTCGAGCCCGACGAGATGCGCCGCGTCTTCAACGGCGGGCTCGGGTACGTCGCCGTCGTGCCGCCCGGCCAGATCGCCGAGGCGGTCGAGGCCTGCGCGGGCGCCGGCTGCGAGGCGTGGCTCGTCGGCGAGGTCGTGCCGGGTGAGGGCGTCGAGTACCTCGAGCACCTCTGAGCTCATTCGAAATGCGCTCTAGCCCCGGCATGCGCATCGGCGTGCTCGTCTCGGGCTCCGGCTCGAACCTGGAGGCGCTGATCGAGCGCGTGCACGGGCGCGCGGCGACGATCGCCGGCGTGTGCTCGAGCAACAGCGAGGCCTTCGCGCTCGAGCGCGCACGCCGCGCGGGCATCGAAAGCGGCGTGTTCGCGCTCGCCGCGCACGGCGGCGACGCGCGCCTGCGCGACCGCGCGATGGCCGACTGGCTGGCCGAGCGCGCTGTCGGTCTCGTCGTCTGCGCCGGGTTCATGGGCGTGCTCACGAGTGGCTTTCTCGAGCGGTTCCCGGCGCGCGTGCTCAACCTGCATCCGTCGCTCCTGCCCGCGTTTCCGGGCGCGCACGCGATCGAGGACGCGCTCGCGGCGGGCGCCGGCGAGACCGGCGTGACCGTCCATATCGTCGACGAGGTGCTCGACGGCGGGCCGATCGTCGCCCAGGAGCGTCTGGTGGTCAACTACCATGAGACTCCGGAGGGTCTGCGGGCGCGTATCCACGCGCTCGAGCACCGGCTTCTGCCGGCCGTCGTCGAGGACGTCGTCCGTGGCTCCCTCGATCTCGACGACATCGCCAGGAAGGCCCGCACGTGACGGTCAAGCGAGCGCTCATCTCGGTCTCGGACAAGACGGGTCTGCTCGAGCTCGCGCAGGGCCTCGTCGAGCTGGGCGTGGAGCTCATCGCCACCAGCGGCACGGGCGCCTATCTCGGCGAGCACGGGCTGCAGTCGACGCGCGTCGAGGATCTCACGGGCGTCGCCGAGATGCTCGGCGGGCGCGTCAAGACGCTGCACCCGAGCGTGCACGGCGCGCTGCTCGCGCGCCGCGACAACGCCGGCGACCAGGCCTCCCTGGCCGAGCACGGGATCGAGCCGATCGACCTCGTGATCGTCAACCTCTACCCGTTCCGCCACGTGGCCGCGAAGCGCGAGTCGAGCGAGGGCGACATCGTCGAGGCGATCGACATCGGCGGGCCCGCGATGGTGCGCGCGGCCGCCAAGAACTTCGCCGCCGTGGCCGTGCTCGTCGACCCCGAGCGCTACGGCTTCGTGCTCGACGAGCTGCGCGAGTCGGCGGGCGACCTCAGCCTCGACACGCGCCGCGAGCTGGCGGCCGAGGCGTTCGCGCACACCGCGGGCTACGACATCGCGATCGCGAACTGGTTCTCCGACACCGAGTCGTTCCCCGAGCGCCACCTCGGCGAGCTCGTCAAGGTGACCGACCTCGCCTACGGCGAGAACCCGCATCAGCGCGCCGCGTACTACATGGACGCGGGAGCCCGCCGCCACCTGCTCTCGATGGTCACCCAGCACGGCGGCAAGCAGCTCTCCTTCAACAACCTGCTCGACCTCGACGCGGCGACCACGCTCGTGGGCGAGTTCACGGTGCCCGCGTGCGTGATCGTGAAGCACGGCAACCCCTGCGGCTGCGCGCTCGCGGCGACGCCCGAGGAGGCGTACCGCAAGGCGCTCGCGGCCGATCCCACGTCGGCGTTCGGCGGTGTCGTGGCGCTCAACCGCCCGCTCTCGCGCGAGCTCGCCGAGCTCGTCGCCGAGCAGTTCGTCGAGGTGCTGCACGCGCCCGGCTACGGCGACGGGGCGGTCGACCTGCTGCGCGAGCGGCTCAAGAACCTGCGCCTGCTGGAGTCGGCCGAGCGGCGCCGGCCCACGCCGGGCGAGCGCGACGTCCACCGTGTGCTCGGCGGCCTCCTGATCCAGGATCGCGACACCGAGTCGGAGGATCGCGACACGATGGAGGTCGTCGCGGGCGAGGCCCCGACCGAGCGCGAGTGGGGCGACCTGCTGTTCGCCTGGCGCGTCGTCAAGCACGTGCGCTCGAACGCGATCGTGATCGCGCGCGACACCGCCACCGTCGGCATCGGCGCGGGCCAGATGTCGCGCGTCGACTCGACCAACCTGGCGCTCGGCAAGGCGCTCACGCCGGTGGCCGGCGCCGTGCTTGCCTCGGACGCCTTCTTCCCGTTCGCCGACGGCGTGCAGGCCGCGCTCGACGCGGGCGTGCGCGTGATCATCGAGCCCGGCGGCTCGAAGCGCGACGACGAGGTCATCGCGGCCGTCGAGCGCGCCGGCGGCACCCTGGTCTTCACCGGGCGCCGCCACTTCTCGCACTAGCGAGACCTTCCGCCCGAGCTCGTGGGGGTACGATCCCCGCCGTGCGCGAGTTCCCAACGATCCTCGACCTGATCGGGCACACGCCGGTCATCCGGCTGCCGCAGATCCAGCCCGCGGGCGCCGCTCGCGTGCTCGCGAAGCTCGAGTACGTCAACCCGGGCGGCTCGATCAAGGACCGCATCGCGCTGCCGATGATCAGGGACGCCGAGCGCGACGGGCGCCTGCGCCCGGGCGGCACGATCGTCGAGGCGACCTCGGGCAACACGGGCGTCGGCCTCGCGATGGTCGCGGCGCAGCGCGGCTATCGCTGCATCTTCGTGATGCCCGACAAGATGTCGCGCGAGAAGATCGCGCTGCTGCGCGCGTTCGGCGCCGAGGTCGTGGTCTGCCCGACCGAGGTCGAGCCCGAGGATCCGCGCTCGTACTACTCGGTCTCCGAGCGCATCGCGAAGGAGACGCCCGGGGCCTACAACCCCAATCAGTACGCCAATCCCGGCAACCCGCAGGCGCACTACGACAGCACCGGCCCGGAGATCTGGGAGCAGGTCGGCGACGAGCTCGACGTGCTCGTCACGGGCGTCGGCACGGGTGGCACCGTGACCGGGACGGGGCGCTACCTCAAGGAGCGCAAGCCCGACCTGCAGATCGTCGGCGCAGATCCGATCGGCTCGATCTACTCGAGCGAGCAGGTGCAGTCGTACCTCGTCGAGGGCGTCGGCGAGGACTTCTGGCCGACCACGTTCGATCGCGACATCGTCGATCGCTGGTTCCGCGTCTCCGATCGCGAGGCGTTCTCGACCACACGCCGGCTTGCGCGCCTCGAGGGCATCCTGGTCGGCGCCTCGGGCGGCATGGCGCTGCATGCGGCGCTGCGCGTCGCGACCGAGCTGCCGCCCGACAAGACCGTGCTCGTGATCCTGCCGGACGGCGGGCGCCCCTATCTGTCGAAGGTCTTCAACGACGACTGGATGCTCGTGCACGGCATGTTCGAGGACACGGCGCGGCCGCCGACCGCGGGCGAGCTGGTGGCCGCGCGCACGGGCGAGGTGCCGGCGCTCGTCAGCGTCGGCTCGCGCCAGCCCGTGGCCGACGCGATCGCGCTGCTGCAGCGCTACGCCGTCTCGCAGCTGCCGGTGATCGACGACGGCGAGGTGCTGGGCTGCGTGCACGAGCGCACGCTGCTCGATCGCGCGATGCGCGACGGGCGCGGCGCGCTCGAGGCGCCGACGGCGGAGCTCATGAGCGACCCGCTGCCGGTGATCCAGGCGATGCGCCGCCTCGACGACGTCTACCACGACCTGCAGTCGAGCCCGGCCGTGCTCGTCGCCGACGGCGCCACGCCGATCGGCGTGCTGACGCGCGCCGACGTGCTCGAGTGGCTCGCCCACGCCTGAGAGCGCTCGGAGTCGAGGCCGTGAGGGAGATCGCGCTCGAGGCCGCGCGCCGGCACGCGGTGGCGACGCAGCAGTTCGCGGCACGTCGCCGCCGGGCGAGCCAGGCCGACCTCATCGCGTGCATCGAGCGCCTCGGCTGCGTGCAGATCGACTCGATCTCCGTGGTCGACCGCTCGCAGCGGCTCGTGCTCGCCAGCCGCTGCGGCCGCCTGGCGCCGCACATCCACGACGCGCTCCTGCGCAGCGGGCGCGTGTTCGAGTACTGGGCCCACGAGGCGTCGTTGCTGCCGTCGTCCGACCAGCCGCACTTCCGGCGCGACATGGAGGCGGCCGGGCAGTTCCACCGCTGGTACGGCCCGATCCTGCAGGAGCACGAGGACCTCGCCGGCCAGGTGATGGCGCTCGCGCGCGAGCGCGACGAGATCTCGTCGAGAGACTTCGGGGGCGCGGGCAAGGGCTACTGGGAGTGGACGCCGGCCAAGCGCGTCCTCGACGCGCTCTGGACGGCCGGCTTCCTCGCGATCGCGGGCCGCGTCGGCATGGAGCGGCGCTACGCACTGCCCGAGCGCGTGCTGCCCGACGCGGTGCTGGGCGCGCCGACGCCACCGCTCGCCGCGACCCGCCGCATGCAGGTCGAGCGCGCCGTGCGCGCCCGCGGCATCGCGAGCGAGGCGCGGGTCTCCGACTACTACCGCGTCAAGGGCAAGCGCCGCACGCTCGCCCCGGCGATCGAGGAGCTCGTCGCCGCCGGCGTGCTCGCACGCCTGCGCGTGCGCGAGCTCGGCGATGCCTGGCTCGTCCCCGCGGAGGACGCCGAGCGCGCGATCGCGGGCGACGTCAAGCCGACCGGCGCCTTCCTGCTCTCGCCGTTCGACAACCTGCTGTGGGATCGCTTCGAGGCCGAGCACCTCTTCGGCTTCGAGCACCGCCTCGAGATCTACAAGCCGGCCCACACGCGCACGTACGGCTACTACGTGCTGCCGCTGATCGACGGCCCGGCCGTCGTCGGCCGCATCGACGTCAAGGCCGATCGCAAGGCCGGTACGCTGCGGGCCCTGGCAGTGCACTGGCAGAAGCGGGCGCGGCCCCGCGCACTGCGTGAGGCGCTCGCGCGGCTCGCCTACGTGCTCGGGCTCGAGAGGAGCGAGATCCAGAGTGGAGTTTGAGACACGGGCGATCCACGCCGGGCAGGAGCCCGACGCGCTCACGGGAGCGGTCAACGTCCCGATCTACCAGACGAGCACGTACGCGCAGGACGGCGTGCTGCAAGATGCGCGGCGGGCACGACTACGCGCGCACGATCAACCCCACGCGTACCGCGCTCGAGGCATGCCTGGCCGCGCTCGAGGGCGGCTCGCACGGCGTCTGCTTCTCGTCGGGCATGGCTGCGACGACGGCGATCATGGAGCTGTTCGCGCCGGGCTCGCGCACGGTCGCGATCAACGACGTCTACGGCGGCACCTACCGGCTGTTCTCGAAGCTCTACGAGCCCAAGGGCTACGCCTACGAGTTCACCGACCTGACCGACGAGGGCGTCGTGCGGCAGGCGTTCGAGCAACCGGCCGATCTCGTGTGGCTGGAGACGCCGTCCAACCCGCTGCTCAAGATCGTCGACATCGCCGCCGTGGCCGAGCGCGCGCACGCGGCCGGGGCGCTCGTCGTGGTCGACAACACGTTCGCGAGCCCGTACCTGCAGCAACCGCTCGCGCTGGGCGCCGACATCGTCGTGCACTCGACGACGAAGTACGTCGGCGGGCACTCCGACTCGGTCGGCGGGGCCGTGATCGTGAACGACGACGAGCTCGCCTCCCGCCTGCACTTCATCCAGAACTCGATGGGCGCCGTGCCGGGGCCGTTCGACTGCTTCCTCACGCTGCGCGGCGCCAAGACGCTCGCGGTGCGCATGGAGCGCCACTGCGACAACGCCACGGCGATCGCCCGCTGGCTGGCCGAGTCGCCGGCGGTCAGCGAGGTCTTCTACCCGGGCCTCGAGTCGCATCCGGGCCACGAGGTGGCGAAGCGGCAGATGCGCCGCTTCGGCGGCATGATCGCGTTCCGCGTGCACGGCGGGCGCGCGGCCGTCGACGCCGCGCTGAGCGAGACCGGGGTGTGGACGCTCGGGGAGAGCCTCGGCGGCGTCGAGAGCCTGATCGAGCACCCCGGGGCGATGACGCATGCCTCGCTCGCGGGCTCCGGCTTCGAGGTGCCCGACGACCTCATCCGCCTCTCGGTCGGCATCGAGCACGTCGACGATCTCCGCCGCGACCTCGCCGCGATGCTCGCGAACGCCACGCGCTCGCGCACGTAGACGGCAGCGGAGGCGCTCATCCGGCGGGCTCCGCCTGCCGATGAGGAAGACGTGGCGCACGTCGCGCATCCCCGCCCGCTGGCAGGCTCGTTCGCGGCGCTCCGGCGCGTGAGCGAGCTCGGCCTGCTCGCGCTCGCACCCGCGCTGCTCGCGCTCGCCGTGATCGGCGGGGCGATCGGCAACCGCTACGCGTTCGACTTCCACGGCGCGCTCTGGCAGGCGGCGCGGGACGTGCTCGACGGCCGCAACCCGTACCCGCCGGCCACGCCTGCGGGCGTCGCCCCCGGCGACCGCTTCGTCTACCCGCCGCCGGTCGCGATCCTGCTCGTGCCGCTCGGGGCGCTGCCGTTCCCGCTCGCGGCCGCGCTGATCACGGTCGTCCTGATCGCGGCCGTCGCGGCGACGCTCGCCGTGCTCGGCGTGCGCGACTGGCGCTGCTACGGCGCCGCCTACCTCTCGATCGCGGTGCTGCACGACATCCGCCTCGGCGCGCTCACGCCGCTGCTCGCGCTCGGCCTGGCGCTCGTGTGGCGCTGGCGGGCGCAGGCGCGCGCCGCGATCCCGCTCGCGCTGATCGTCGTCGCGAAGCTGTTCCTGTGGCCGCTCGCGGTCTGGCTCATCGCAACGGGGCGCCTCCGCGTGGCGCTGCGCGGCGCCGTGCTCGCCGTGGGCGCGAGCGCGCTCGGCTGGGCGCTGATCGGCTTCGCCGGGCTCGCCGACTACCCGAAGCTCCTGCGCGTGCTCGCCGACGGCGAGCAGGGGCGCGGCTACTCGCTCGTCTCGGCCGGCCTCGCCGCCGGTCTCTCGCCGGCCGTGGCGCGGGCCGCGGCGCTGGCGCTCGGCGCCGGCCTGCTCGCGGCCTGCTGGCGCGAGGGGCGGCGCGGCCGCGACGAGCGCTCGCTGGCGCTGGCGCTGGCCGCCGCGCTCGCGCTGTCGCCGATCGTGTGGCTGCACTACTTCGTGCTGCTGCTCGTGCCGATCGCGCTCGCCCGGCGCACGTTCGGCGCGATCTGGCTGATCCCGGCGCTCTTCTGGATCACGCCCTACGAGGAGAACTTCGGCGCCCACTGGCGCATCGCCGCCGGGATCGCCGTGGCGGCGCTGGCGCTCGGCGCGGCCGCTCGTACGCGCGCCTACGATCCAGCGCCATGACGCGCTCCTGGAATCCCGCGAGCCCCGCCGGCGGCGGCCTCGACATCCCGTACTCCCCGGCCGCGGTCTCCGACGGCTACGTGCACGTCGCCGGGGTCATCTCGAGCGACGCGAGTGGCGCGATCATCGCCGACGACTTCGCCTCGCAGGCCCGGCGGACGTTCGCGAACCTCATGACCACGCTCGAGGCGGCCGGCTGCTCGGCCGCGGACGTCGTGCACGTGACCACGTACCTGACCGATCGCGGCGACTTCGACGCCTTCAACGAGGTCTTCAGGCAGACGTTCGCCGATCCGTACCCCGCGCGCGTCACGGTGCTCGCGCAGCTGATCGTGCCGGATCTCGCGATCGAGGTCACCGCCGTGGCCGCGCGCCCGCGCTGACCCGCCGCCGGCGGTTACACGAGGCGCGGCTGTCCCGAGCGGTGCCGCGCCCGGAGCCACTGCATCGCCGGCGTGAGATCGGCCGGTGGGCGGGCCGCGCGGATGTCGTAGACGCGCGCGAAGCTGTCCGACGCGGACAGCAGCACTGCCGACCCGCGCACTGCGAGCCAGGGGCCCACGCAGCTGGGCGGGAGATCGAAGGTGTCGAGCAGGCGGGGACGGGCGCCCGGGAGCGCCGCGTACAGCCGGAACCGCCGGGCTGTACGAGCGCTCACGCGGAACGCCTCGTACGCAACGGTGCCGTCGCTCGCGGCAGTCGCGGTCCCGAAGATGTGCCAGCCTGCCGGCAGCGACGCGCCGAAGCGCACGCGCCCGGCGCGGTCGAGCACGGCGAGGTGCGACGGGCTCGCGAGCTCGATCAGGCCATGTCCGAGCGCAGAGAGCTCGGCGCGCGCGGGTCGGCGGAATCCGAGCGGGCGGAGCGATGCCATGGTTGTGACGGACATGCCGTCGCTGCGCACGAGCCGGCCGTGACTGACCGCGTAGAGGCGGTCGGACGACCAGTCCCAGGTCGATGCCGCCGCCGGGATCGTGAGAGCAGGCGCTGCCGGGCGCCCGTCGGAGCGCCAGACGCGCAGCACGACGCGCTGCACGCTCGGCTGCACTGTGAGCACGCCGTTCGGCGTCCAGCCGAGCGGCACCGCCGTGGTCGCGACGCGCCGCTCGGCGGCGTCCGCGCGGGTGACGAAGACGAGCCGGTGCTCCTTGCGCGGGTGCCCCGACCAGCGCGAGACGACGTAGGCGAGACGCCGGCCATTGCTGGTCGCCATGGAGATCGTCGTGAACGTCCCGGCGTGCATGCCCGCCGTGAAGGTCGCGCGCGAGCGCCAGAGCACGCGACCGCCCCGCACCCACACGACGTGCCGGCCGCGCAGCACGACGCCGTCGCCGGGCGCGGCCTGCGCACCGGGAGGGTAGGAGACGCGCGGCCGCGGACGCAGGCGCACGCGTCCTCCCGGCTCGAGCACGACGAGGGCGCATCCGGCGTCCAGCGCGACGGGGGCCGGCACGGAGGCGGGGGCGCGCGGGAGGTCGCGCAGGCACCGGCCCGGTGGAGCGGGAGGCAGCGCGTACGGGGGCATGCCCGCCCTACGGGCGCCGCGCCCGCGCAGGTCCGCGTCAGCTCAGATGGTCGCGGCCGTGCGGCGCGGTCAGGTCGAGCGCCGGTCGTCCGCGCGCCGGATCTTCCCCGCGCCGAACGTGCCCGGCTGAAGACACAGCGGGCAGGCGCACGGAGCGTGACCATGCGAGCCGGGCCAGTACCGCCAGCCCACGACGCTCCGAATCGCCCGCGTCCGCCTGATCTCGCGGGGCCGGATCGCTCGTGGAATCAGCACCTGGTAGCCGCGCGCGTCTTCGGCGGCCATGATCACGGCGGCTGCGGCGGCGGCACTGAGCGTCTGAAGCGGGCGGTCGTAGTGCCCGGCGAGCACCTCCTCGTCGTCGGGGATGACGAAGTCGACAGCGATCAACGGCGCGTCGTGAAAGCGCCGGAGCTCGCGCAGCCACTGATGTGAGACGTAGAAGCTCGGCAAGATCGGCATTGCATAGACGCCCGGCGTCGTCCCTCTGCTGTGGCTCGGCCGGATCCCGGCGTTGAGGATCCGTGCGCGCTGATCGGCGCGCGCCAGGTGCGTGAGGCGACTCACCGCGCGAGGATACGCGCGCGCACCCGGGCGGAGTTGCCGGCCGGCGACTCCTACGTCAAGCGCTCAGGTGGTCGCGGCCGTGCGGCGCGGTCAGGTCGAGCGCCGGGCCGACGGGCACGATGAGGTTCGGGTTGATCTGCGGGTGCGTGCGGTAGTAGTGCCGCTTGACGTGATCCATGTCGACGGTCGCGGCGATGCCCGGGTACTGGTACAGCTCGCGCAGGTAGCCCGAGAGCGCCGGGTAGTCGACGATGCGGCGCAGGTTGCACTGGAAGTGGCCGACGTAGGCGGCGTCGAAGCGCACGAGCGTCGGGAACAGCCGCCAGTCGGCCTCGGTGATCCGCCCCCCGACCAGGTAGCGGCGCGTCGCGAGTCGCGCGTCGAGCTCGTCGAGGGTGTCGAAGAGCTTGCCGAACGCACGCTCGTAGGCCGCCTGCGTGGTCGCGAAGCCCGTCTTGTAGACGCCGTCGTTGACGTACTCGTAGACGACCGCGTTGATCTCGTCGATCTCGTCGCGCAGCTCGTCGGGGCAGAAGCGGAGTTCCGGGTGCTTCGCGAAGGCATCGAACTCGCGGTCGAACATGCGGATGATGTCGGCCGACTCGTTGTTGACGATGCGGCCGAGCTCGCGGTCCCACAGCACCGGCACGGTCACACGGCCGTCGAACGCGGGGTCGGTGATGACGTACGCCTCGCTCAGGAACGCGAAGCCGTTGACGGGATCGGGCGTGGTGCCCCGCTCGTTCGTGATCGCCCACCCGCGCCGGTCGCGCTCGGGATCGACGATCGTCATCGAGATCGCGTCCTCGAGCCCCTTGAGGTAGCGGTAGATGATCGTGCGGTGCGCCCACGGGCACGCCGACGAGACATAGAGGTGGTAGCGCCCGGCCTCGGCGCGGTACTCCGAGCTTCCGTCGGCCCTGACCCAGTCGCGGAAGAGCGAGTCCTTCCGGCGGAACGAGCCGTCGTCTGCCTGCTCGTCCGGGGCGTGGGAGGTGCGCGCGGTCTCGGTAGAAGTCATAGGCAGGGCAACGTATCCGAGCCGGAGGCATTCCGCGGGCGTGTAACGTCTGCGCACCGGATGGCGACTGGAGAGCATGAGCAGCGCACGCTCGACCGCTCGGAGCGCGCCGGCGAGGCCGCCGTGCTCGCCGCTCTGCGCGCAGGCGACGAGGCCGCGTTCGCGCGGCTGGTCGATCTCCACCACGCATCGCTCGTGCGCGTCGCCCGCCAGTACGTGGCCACGCAGGAGGTCGCCGAGGACGTCGCCCAGGAGGCCTGGCTCGGCTTCCTGCGCGGCCTCGACACGTTCGAGGGCCGCTCGTCGATCCGCACCTACCTCTTCCGCATCGTGATGAACCTCGCCCGCACCCGCGGCGTCCGCGAGGCGCGCTCGGCGCCGTTCTCCTCGCTCGTGCGCGACGACGAGGACGGGCCCGCCGTGGATCCCGAGCGGTTCGTCAAGTCGCCGGCGTACGGCGCGGGCCACTGGGCCTCGCCCATCCGCCCGTGGAGCGGGAGCGCCGAGCAGATCGCGCTCTCGGCGGAGGCGATCGCGAAGGTGCACGAGGCGATCGCCGAGCTGCCCGAGGTGCAGCGCCGCGTGGTCACGCTGCGCGACGTCGAGGGCTTCGGGGCGGACGAGGTGTGCGATCTGCTGGAGCTCTCCGAGGGCAACCAGCGCGTGCTGCTGCACCGGGCGCGCACCAAGCTGCGGCAGGCGCTCGCGGAGTACTACGCATGAGCTTCGGGCCCGAAGACGATTTCAAGCCGGGTGAGCTCACGTGCCGGCAGCTGGCCGAGATCATCACCGACTACTTCGAGGGCGCGCTCTCGCCGGCCGACCGCGCGCGCTTCGACGGCCACCTCGCCGACTGCGACAACTGCACCCTCTACGTCGAGCAGATGCGGACGACGATCGCCGTCAGCGGCAGAGTCGCGGAGGACGACCTGCCCCCGGCCGTCCGCGTCGAGCTGCTCGAGGCGTTCCGCGGCTGGGCCGCCCGCGGCGCGGGCGATTCCTAGCGACGTCACGTCACAGAGGACGGCTTTCAAACCCTCCTGAACCCCTGGCGCGCATGCTCGGCCACTGATTCCAGGCAATCGGAGCGGCTTTCTCAGACGGCGGGCTGGGCGGCCCGAGCGTCGGCGGCAGCGGCGGCGCGTTCAAGCCAGGGCGTCGCCTTCAGCTCCTCGAAGATCGACCGCGCTTCGTCCAGTGAAGCCCGGTCAGCGGTCAGTTCGGCGTGCTCGAGGAGAGTGACCGCCAGCCAGAACGGAAGGCCCAGGGTGCGAAAGCCGTCCGCCGCTGCGAGGTAGCCTCCGGCATCTCCGTCGAGCCGGGTCCGGCAAGCGACAGCGTGCAATTCAGCCGCTCGCGCGCCGGGCGCGCCAACGAGCGCGATGCACCTGATAGGACGGCTTTCAAACCCTCCTGAACCTCTGACACGCATTCTCGGCCCTTGACTTCAGGTGACTCGAAGACTGTTGGGGGACGCCGGCTTCAGCTGCTTCCTGCGGCGACGAGGCCACATCCGTAGGCGAACACGACGGCCTGGACGCGGTCGCGTAGGTCGAGCTTGCTCAGGATGCGGCTCACGTGGGTCTTCACCGTTGCCTCACCCACGAACAGCGTCTGTCCGATCTCCGCGCGCGACGAGGCGTAGTACTTCGAGTTCGCGGTCGGTCAGCTCCGCGAGCTCGGCGGGCCGATCCCGATGCGGTGGCCGCTGCGCGAAGTCCGCGATCACGCGGCGCGTGATCGCGGGGTCGAGGAGCGCGTCGCCCTTGGCGACGACCTGATCGCCGTCAACAGCTGATCAGCAGGTGCATCTTTGAGCAGAAAACCGTTCGCCCCTGCTCGCGCAACGCTGCGTAGCCGAGTTCGTCGACGTCGAAGGTCGTCAGGATCAGGATGCGTGGGCGATGTCCGTCGAGGGGCGGGCTCCAGCGGCATCCAGGGAAGCCCGCGCTGGAACCGCCTGGCTAGGTGCGGCGTGGACAGCTCGGGCTCTAGGCGGTGGCGACCTACGTGCGTATCATCACGAGATCATGAGCACGCAGTTCGGAACGTCCGGTGTCATCTTCGTGACGCCGGTCGATCTGGTCGCCATCCCAGCGTGGGAGAGGGGCCCGATGCCGTTCGCTGACGGTGGAGTAGTTGCGACGGCAGATGTGCGAACGGCGTACTTCAACGATCGGTCGGGTCAGGCCCTCTATGGGTCTGATCGCGTTCACCGCTGGGCAGATACAGGCGAAGGGCCTGGATTTCTCGGCACGGCGCTCGACGTGATCGGTGTTGAAGTCATCAGAGCCGCCGGCCCTCATCTGGACCGCAACGGTTTCGTCATCATTCACGGCCGCATGCCGCCCAGCGGCGTCGAATTGGTCGAAGACCTGCACAGGCTCTCGCTCATCGGCACCGACTTAGCACCGCTACGACGCTGGTGCGATGAGGCTCTCAACGGGAGCGGCGCCGTTTGCGCGGACATCAAGCGTGCTATGACGATGACTTACGTCACGCCCGCGGCGGAGCTCGTGTCTCCGCTTTCGCAAGCGTACAGAGCGTGGCCGGCCAGCCTTCAGTGGCTTTGGCTGCTTGCGTCGACGACACCGGCCGATGCGTACCTTCCGGCCCCGGAAGCTCGGGCAGGTCTCGCAGAGTCGCTTGTGCGACTGTCGGCTGGTTGGCAAGCTCTGGTGCTGCGAGACGGAGTCGCGTTTCTAGGATCAGGGCCAGACATGGGACCAGCCTACCGGCTATTTCAGAATCTCGAGTTCCATTTCCGCTCGATCTATCTCGACACGTTGTTACTCGGACAATTGCAGCGCCTGATCCTGACCCGGATCGCCGACAATCTCGCAGATATCTCGGATCCGTACCTCGATCCCCAGCGGCTGATAAGGCTTGAACACGAGCTAACGAAGTTCCGCAACGTCTTCTGGTGGCGCCATCTCGGACCGCAGTGGCACGCCAATGCTCTGTTAGGCGCATACCAGAGGCAGCATGGGATTCCTGATCTCCTCGACCAGATCTCGAACGAGCTCGGTGACTATTCGAGCAAGGCTGAGAGATCTGCGACGCAACGATCAGAGGCACTGCTCGGAGTGCTGGCTGTGATTTCGCTCCCCGTTGGTGCCGCAGAGCTAACGCATGCGCTGGGCGTCCATGAATGGATTTGGAATGCACTCGCGCTGGCAATCGCGATGTTGCTTGTGGTCCTGATCCTCCTTACTGCGCCAGGGCGGACGCTCGTCCGGCTGTGGCTCCTCATTGGACGTCAAGCGTCCTCCCCGAAGGAACCCTGACCGAGGATTGCGCCGTGCTCCCAGAAACGCGATACGCGAAGAGTAGCGGTGTCATGGTTGCGTACCAGGTGACCGGCGAGGGACATGCGGTGGATCTGATCTGGGCACCGGGAATCGTCTGCCACCTCGATCTCGACTGGTCGAGCCCAGAATGGACATGGTTCTTCACTCGCCTTAGCACGTTCGCGAGGCTGATCCGCTTCGACAAGCGAGGCACCGGCCTCTCGGACAGGGGAATCAATGCCGCGACGCTCGAGGAGCGTACTGACGACATCCGAGCAGTCATGGATGCGGCCGAGAGTGAGCGCGCGGTGATCGCTGGTCACTCAGACGGAGGATGCATGGCCTGCGTCTTCGCCGCGACCTACCCCGAGCGGGTACGCGGCTTGATCCTGTGGGGCACTCAGGCCCGCTGGGTGCAGACTGCGGATTACCCATGGGGGACGCCGGCCGACGAGCACGAAGACCTCGTCCGTGAGTTGGGCGAGAGCGGTGTGACCGAGCAATACCTCACCGGTGAAGGGTGTGGCATTCCCTCCGATGAGGCGACCGTGCAATTCATGCTTCAGTACTGTCGCGCAGCCGCTAGCCCTACGCAACTCGCGGCTCTCGAACACATGAACGCCGAGATGGATATTCGCGACGTGCTGCCAACCATCAACGTCCCGACGATCGTCATGAATCGGTCCAAAGATCCCGTCGTTCCGATGGCCGCGGCGCGGTATCTCGCGGATGCTATCCCTCACGCACGCCTGCTCGAGGTTCCCGGCGAGGGTCACCGGCCGATCGGACCTGGTCAGGATGCAATCGTCGCCGCCATCGAAGAGTTCACCACCGGCGAACGGCCGGTCATCGAAATCGATCGGGTTCTTGCGACAATCCTATTCACCGACATCGTCGACTCGACGAGTATCGCCGCACAACTAGGTGATTCGCGATGGAGGATTCTGCTCGCCAAAATTGACCAGCAAGCACGCGCGGAAATCGAACGGCACCGCGGGCGCTATATTCACACGACCGGTGATGGCTTGCTGGCCACTTTCGACGGACCTGCGCGGGCCGTGCGCTGTGCTCGTGCCATCGCGAATGCGTCACACGACCTCGGCATCGAAGTTCGCGCCGGTTGCCATACAGGCGAGATCGAACTCGCGGATGACGACGTTCAGGGCATCGCCGTGCACATCGGAGCGCGAATTGCCGCCCTCGCAGGCCCTGGTGAAGTTCTCGTCTCCAGCACAGTGAAGGATCTCGTGGCCGGGTCGGGGCTCGTATTCGATGACCGCGGGCCGCAATCGCTGAAGGGCGTACCGGAAGAATGGCGAATCTTTGCCTCACAAGGGTGACCGGCCCTCGACAGGTCAGTCACGCGGGCTCTCCTCGTCGCAGCGGTGATGCACCGCACAACATAGACCTGGTGTTTCTTGATTCTTGCGATGCGCCTAACTTGGACGGCTCGCAAACCTCTCTGAGCCCTGGCCCAACCTTCTTGACCTCTGATCTCGGTCACGCCCTGCGTCCTAGGGAGACCAGGTCGACGGCTACCGCAGCCGTCGGGCGATGCACCTAATAGGACGGCTTTCAAACCCTCCTGAACCCCTGGCACGGATTCTCGGCCGCTGATTCCAGCCAATCGTGAGCGGCTTTCTCAGACGGCGGGCTGGGCGGTCATGGCGTCGGCGGCAGCGGCGGCTCGTGCAAGCCAGGGTGTCGCCTTCAGTTCCTCGAAGATCGAGCGCGCTTCGTCCAGCGAAGCTCGATCGGCGGTCAGTTCGGCGTGCTCGAGGAGAGTGACCGCCAGCCAGAACGGAAGGCCCAGGGTGCGAAAGCCCTCAGCCGCCGCGAGATAGCCTCCGGCATCTCCGTCGAGCCGCGCCCGGAACCGTCGTGCCTGCGCATCGAGGTACGGTGGGCGCGAGCCGGCGGGGACGGCGTCGATCCGAGCGAGCAAATCCTCGACTGTGTCAGTGCGTCCGAGTGCGCAGGCCGCCTCGAGCGCCTCGACCAGACCCTGCTTCGACGCCTGCGCGGCAATGCCGAAGGTGCGCGCGACGTCGACCGCCGCCGTGCCGTCGGCAAGCGCGTCCTCGAGCCGCCCTTCCGCGCGCCGAAGAGATGCGCGGTCGGCGAGGAAGCCGGAGAGCGCCTGGACGTCACTCGACTGCGCCAGTCCTTCGAAGAGCCCCAGCACGTCACGAGCCTCCTGAAGATCGCCGCGGTTCACGTTGATCTCTACCGAGCTCTGGAGGGTGCTCAGCAGCAGTGCGCCGGTGTCGATCTGGTCGCGCGTGAGCTCGCGACCCGGGCCGAGTGCCTCGTCCCAGTGGCCGGTCATCAGCAGCACGTACGTCCGCTCCGCGACGACGCCCCACTCCCGGGGCCGATCGCCGACCCGGCGGCTGAGTGTGAGCACCTCGTCGAGGTAGCGGAGTGCGGCTGCGTAGTCGTCGCGCTGGAAGCAAAGGTCGGAGAGCCAGACGTAAAGCGAGTGCGCCTCGTCGATCTGGTCGTGCTCGAGCGCGAGCGGTAGCGCCCGCTCGAGCAGTGCACCCGCGACGACGCGGTGGCCACGGCTCACCGCGACGCCCGCCCGGCAGCGGAGCGCCACGACAAGCGCCTTCGGGTAGGCATTGGTCTCGGCGATGTCGAGCGCGCGTTCGGCGAACTCGGTCGCGCGGTCGAGGTCGCCGCTGTACCAGTAGCTGAGCGCGAGCCACCCCGCGAGGAGGGCGAGGTCCTCGTCCGGCTCGTCGGCTGCGATCACGTCCCACGCGCGCACCATCTCGGCGAGCGCCTCGTCGCGGCGCTCGGTGAACGCCTCGAGCCGCCCGAGACGACCGACCACCCTGGCTGCCACGTGCGTGTCCCCCGCCTCCTCGTACAGCGCGATCGCCTGAGCGAGCAGCCGGCGGGCTGCGGCGATATCGCCGCAGCGGCCGGCCATCGAGCCTGCCTTGTCCAGCAACGCCGCGCGCTCGGGCGCTCGCTCGGCGAGCTCCGCCGCCCGCGCGTAGTAGCGGCTCGCCTCCTGCGCAGCGCCGAGCGCCTCGGAGCGGTGCCCGGCCCGCTCCAGCATCGTCCTCGCGTGCTCACGCACCTCGGCCGCGTCAATGGCGTCGGGCCCGGCCTCGTGGGCCGCGAGGTAGTGCGACGCGATCACCTCGACGACCTCGTCGACGTCGAACGCGCTCGTCAAGTGCGCCGCCGCCGCGAGGTGGCGGACGCGCCGGTCGCGGCGCGCGAGCGTTTCGTAGGCGACGTGCCGGACGAGGTCCTGCAGGAAGACGTGCTGCCCGTACTCGGGCGACCGCGAATCAGCCTGCAGCCCCAGCACCTCCTTGCGCACCAGCGACGCGAGCAGAGGCTCGACGTCCACGCCCGGATCGGCGAGTGACGTCAGGGCGGCCGTCGTGAACGCCTTGCCGAGCACGGCGGCGTCCTGTACGAGGCGCCGTTCGTCTACCGGCAGGCCATCGAGCCGCGAGGCGATGAGAGCGTGGAGCGTCTCGGGAACCGCGAGGGCGTCGACCGGCCCGGTGAGCCGATAGGAGGCGCCGTCCTGCACGAGGAGGCCGCGATCGAGCAGCATCCGGACCGTCTCGACCGCGTAGAGCGGGACACCCTCGGCGCGAGCGAGGATGCCGTCGCGCACCTGCGGCGGCACGCCGGGGACAAGGCCGGCGAGCAGTGCCTCCATCGCCGCGGCCGGAAGCGGGTCGAGGTGGACCGACGTGAAGCTGCGCTGCCCCGCACCCCAGCCCGGACGGCGGGACACGAGTTCCGGGCGGGCGAGTGCGATCACGAAGATCGGCGAGTCGCGCGACCAGTCGAGCAGGTGCTCGATGAAATCGAGCAGACTCGCGTCGGCCCACTGGAGATCCTCGAACGCGAGCACGACCGGATAGGTGTCGGCGAGGCGCTCGAACAACAGGCGCCAGGCCGCGAACAGGTCGCGTTGGTCGCGGACATCGTGATCGGCGAGGCCGAGCAACTGGGCGACGCGGGGCTCGACGAACGCGCGCTCCTCCGGATCCGGCACATGCTCGTCCAGGGCGCCGCCGAGCTTCACGAGCGCGTCCACCGCGGGCTCGTCCTCGGCGATCCGGCAGCGCATCCGCACCATGTCGGCGAGCGCCCAGTAGGTGACGCCCTCACCGTAGGACAGGCAGCGACCGCGATGCCAGTACACGGTCGCGGCGAGCCCGTCGAAGTACTTGTAGAACTCCCAGGCGAGGCGCGACTTGCCGATCCCCGCGATGCCAGTCACCGACACGAGGTGGGAGCGGCGCTCGTCCGCCGTCCCATGGAAGAGATCCTTTATCTGGCGCAACTCGCGATCGCGCCCGACGAACGGCGCCTCCAGGCCCTGGGACTTGAGCGCGCCGCCCAGGCCGGCGACGACACGCCGCGCCCGCCAGAGCGGCGTCAACCCATCCTTGCCCTTGAAGGGGTGGGAGCCCGCGTCCTCGAACACGATCGTCCGCTCCGTGGCGCGCCGCGTCGTCTCACCGACGAACACCTCCCCGGGCTCGGCGGCGGACTGCACCCGCGAGGCCGTGTTCACGAGGTCGCCGGCGACCATCCCCTCGCCGGTCGCGCCGATCGTCACCGCCGCCTCGCCGGTCAGGACCCCAGCGCGGGCGCGGAGTCCCTGCACGCCGAGCTCGTCGCCGAGCGCGGACACGGCGGCGACGAGGTCGAGTCCGGCTCGCACTGCCCGCTCGGCGTCGTCCTCCGTCGCCGTCGGCGCACCCCAGACCGCCATCACAGCATCGCCGATGAACTTCTCGACGGTGCCGCCGTAGAGCTCGATCAGGCGCCGGCTCGTGTCGAAGTAGCGCGAGAGGAGCTCGCGGGTGTCCTCGGCGTCGCGCCCGGCAGAGGCTGCCGTGAAGCCGACGAGGTCGGCGAACAGCACGCTGACGAGCCGGCGCTCGGCGACGGGCGCGGCCGTCCCCGCTGCCCCTGCCGGCGCGGTCGCCGTGACGGCAGCGCCGCACTCGCCGCAGAACCGGTCACCGGCCTCGAGCGGCCCGCCGCAGGCGGAGCACCCGCTCGCGAGCGATCCGCCGCAAGCCGAGCAGAACTTGCGACCGTCGCGATTGCTAACACCGCAATGCGTGCAGGAGACCATCGAATGCGAGACTACGGCACGCTCCTGTGCTTGGTCATCCCACCGGCGTGCCGCCCGTCACCCGACTGGAACGCCAATGCACCTAATAGGACGGCTTTCAAACCCTGGGGAACCCTTGGCCCGGCTCCTGGGCTAGCGAGCGGTATGTGCGAGGCAAGCTGGAGCACCGCTGTGAGAACCTCAACGCCCCGCCAAACTACGAAGAGAGCGAGGGTACCCGTGACGGATCTTGGCGGAGGAATCTACGTATCGCGCGTCGAGAGTGACGACTTCCTGCCGGACGAGGAGGTGGGTGGCTTCACGCACACGCTGTTCGAGGACGGCGAGGTGATGGCCGGACTCTGGAAGCCCGGCTCGGATGTCGGCGCATGGCCGAAGATTTCAGCGACCGTGCCGCGGTGTGAGCGGATTTCGCTCGATCCTTGCTATGGGGTAGAACGACAATGCACCCAATAGGACGGCTTTCAAACCCCCCGCTGCCACTAGCGCGGCTTCTTGGCCGATGATTCCGTGCGTTTGCGACTCCCGTCGGCTAGCCAGGCCATAAGCTTGCGCGGTCTGACCAGCGCCGCCGCGGGTCAGCAGCGCCCGAGCTTGACCGACTTCGTGAAGCTCTTGGCCGGTCGCCAATCGTCACCGGAGTAGGTGATCGTCGCGATGTAGGTCTTGGCGGGCTTGAGGTTGTAGAAATCGGGCGAAGAGAAGTAGCCGTTGAGGTTCTTGTACTTGCGCGTGATCGTCTTGCCGCTGGGCGACTTGAGCGTGATCGTCAGCGTCCCGAGGTACGGGTGCTCGGTGTCGATCCTGGGTTGCACTCTGGGGTTGACCACCTCCACCCGGTGCCCGCACCGGTACGCCTTGAGGCCTGCGCGGACGATCGTCGGCAGTGCGGGCCCAAAGCGCACCGTCACCTTCGCGATGCGCGTTGCAGCCACCGTCACGGTGCACGTTCGAAGTGCGATGCCGCACGTGTCCGCTGCGTCGATTCCCTCGACCGACCAACCCAGCACCAGAAAGCCTGCCGCGGGCGCGGCGGCGAGCGCGACGGGGCCCGCCGGGACGTCGGCAAGGGGGCAGACCGCACCCGCGCACGACAGCCCTCCCGGGCCGGTGACCTGACCGCTGCCTTCCACGACGGCCTGTACGGCAGTCGGGACGATGAGCGGCGCGATCACGGACCATTCAGAGGTGGGGCACGTATCGCACCCGGGCACGTACCCCGCGACGTGGACGTAGTAGGTACCCGGGTCGAGGGCGCCCGCCGACGTATACGTCGTCTGCGCTTCGCTCACTGAATCCGACGACTTGACGTGATCGGTGAAGAAGGCGCCATCGCTGGCGACCGTGGGCGAGTCGCTGACCTCCACCGAACGCGTCACCGTGCCGGCTGGCAGGGCCCACGTCACGGTCGCATGGTGCTGAACCTGGGCGGCGACGAGGATCGTCGGCGCGCCCGCCGCCGCTATCGGCGGCAGGATCAACAGGGCCACGACCAGCGCGGTGGCGATGGAGACCGCGCGCGTGAGAGGCCGTCGGAGGCAGGGCACCGCGCAACAGTACTTCGCGGCCATGCGCCATGCAAGGTTGCGACTATGCGCCATGCAAGGCGCAACCGCACACGGGCTCAGGGGCTGGAGTTGGCGTGGGAGAAGTAGTCGGCGCCGACCCCAGCGCCCTGCCCTCGGGCAGGGCGCAGAGTTCGAGAGTTCGAGAATCGCTCGCTGGCTACGCTTGCGATGCCCCCGGGAGGACTCGAACCTCCGACCTGCGGTTCTTGGGAATCTTGTTGCTTGCACTTGAACGCTGGGATAGCGGGACGGTGCGGCTCGCAGCGCGGCTCCCGATTCGGCACGGTCTGATCTGGAACCCGCGGCGAGCGCTCAAGGCGCGTCCGGGGGGCGTTCCGTGGGCGGATCCGCTTCCGGAAACGCTAGTCGGGTCGCCCGGTCGGTCGGCGGTCGGCGGCGGACCGGACCCGTCAGCCGATCCGCTCTGCCAGCTCGACGATGATCCCCTCGGGGCCGCGGACGTAGCAGAGCCGGTAGCTGTCCCCGTAGCGCACCAGCTCGCCGACGAGCTCGGCGCCGCGGGCTCGCAGGCCGGCGACGACAGCGTCGATGTCCTCGACGGCGAATGCGACATGGCGGATGCCCGGTGCGTTCGCGGGCGCGTCCCGGTTGCCGCCCTGGGTCGACGGCGAGTGGAACTTCACCAGCTCGAGTCGTCCGTTGCCATCCGGCGTTTGCACCATCGCATACTCCACCCGGACGCCGTCGAGCCCCACGATGCGGTCCACCCAGCGGCCCTCGACCGACCCCTCGCCCTGCAGCTCGAGTCCGAGCTCGACGAAGAACTCGGTTGCCGCCGCGAGGTCGTCGACCACGATGCCGACGTGCTCCATCCGTTGGATCGCCATGTGCTCGATGGTAAGGAATCCAGGTTCGAGCCTCGGCCCCAGGTGCCGGAAAGACCCGATTCCTCGGGCCTGCGGTCTAGGAGGGCCGCTTCCTAGCGGCCGAGGTAGGCCTTGCGGAGGCCCTCGTCGTCGAGCAGGTCGGCGGCCTTGCCCTCGAGCACGAGGCGGCCGGTCGAGAGCACGTAGCCGCGATCGGCGATCGAGAGCGACACGTTGGCGTTCTGCTCGACGACGAGCACGGCTACGCCCGAGTCGTGCACCTGCTTGATGATCTCGAAGCTGCGCTCGACGAGGATCGGCGCGAGGCCCATCGACGGCTCGTCCATCAGCATCAGCTTCGGCCGCGACATCAGCGCCCGCGCCATCGCGACCATCTGCTGCTCGCCGCCCGAGAGCGTGCCGGCGAGCTGGCCGCGGCGCTCGTACACGAGGGGGAAGAGCGAGTAGACCCGCTCGTAGTCCTCCTTCGTGCCGCCGTTGTGCAGGTAGGCCCCGAGCTCGAGGTTCTCCTGCACGGTCATGGGCGCGAACAGCCGGCGGTTCTCGGGCACGATCGCCATGCCCTGGCCGATGCGGTGGCTCGTCGAGCGCGTCGTGACGTCGGCGCCGTTGAACTGGATGCTGCCCGTGCGCGAGCGCACGATGCCGAGGATCGTCTTGAGCGTCGTCGACTTGCCCGAGGCGTTGCCGCCGAGCAGGCACACGAGCTCGCCCTCGTTCACCTCGAGGTTCAGATCCTGGAGGATGTGGATCTGCCCGTAGAAGGTGTTGATGCCCTCGAGGCGCAGCAGGCTCACTTGGTCGCCGCCGCCTTCGTACCGAGGTAGGCCTCGACGACGCGCGGATCCGTCGCCACCTGCTCGAACGTCCCCTCGACGATCTTGACGCCGTGGTCGAGCGCGACGACGCGGTCCGAGATGCCCTCGACCACGTGCATGTCGTGCTCGATCACGAGGATCGTGTAGCCGCCCTCGCTGCGGAGGCGCGCGATCAGCTCGGTGATCTCGTGCGTCTCGACCGGGTTCATGCCCGCGGCGGGCTCGTCGAGCAGCAGGATCTTCGGCCCGGTCGCCATGGCGCGCGCGATCTCGAGCCGCCGGCGGTTCGCGTAGGACAGGCTGTAGGCCGGCTGATCCCAGCGGTAGCCCTTGAGCCGCTCGCCGAAGAACGAGAGCTGCTCCTCGGCCAGCGCGCGGATCTCGGCCTCCTCGCGGCGCATGCCGGGAGTGCGCAGCATGGAGCGGAAGACGCCGGCCTTGGTGCGGCCGTAGGCGGCGGCCATGACGTTCTCGCGCACGGACATGTTGAGGAACAGCCGCAGCGTCTGGAAGGTGCGGGCGACGCCCAGATGCGAGATCTGATGCGGCTCGAGCCCGAGGAGGCTGCGGCCGTCGAAGACGATGTCGCCGTCGTCGGGCTGGTAGATGCCCGTGACCAGGTTGAAGAGCGTCGTCTTGCCGGCGCCGTTCGGCCCGATCACGCTCACGATCTCGCCCTTGTCGACGTGGAGGTCGAGGCCCGAGACGACCTTCAGGCCGCCGAACGCGAGCGAGACGCCGCGCAGCGCCAGGAGCGGCTCCTCCGCCATCAGATGATCTCCACGCGGCGCTCGCCGAAGAGCCCGTTGGGTCGCAGCACCATGAGCACGATGAGCATCGCGCCGAGCACGATGTAGCGCGTCGCGTCGGGCTGCGCGAGCAGGACGTTCTCCCACACGAACGCGGCCAGGTAGAGCGTCGGGATGAGCAGGAGGTGACGCAGCCAGCCGTGGACGAGCGTGAGCGCGAGCGCCAGGCAGATGAGGCCGATGTACGTCACCGGGCCGATCCAGTTGACGAGGTGGTCCGGGACGATGACCCAGTTGGCGAGCCACGCGCTGAGGCCGCCGTCGGTGGCGCCGCGCGTCCAGTGGCCGTTGATCGCCCCTGCCACGGCGTGGGCGGCGAAGCCGAAGACGAGCGTGCCGCCGAGCACGACGGCGAGCTTGCGCGAGCGCCAGAACACCCAGATCAGCGCCAGGAGCACGAACCCGTAGAGCAGCGGGCGGGCGTTGCTCGCGTCGCGCAGCAGCTCGAGCAGCACGCTCACGCTCACGGCGCCGACGACCACGCCGGGGAGGTTCCCCTGACCGCCCAGGATGACCATCGTGTAGACGGTGATCAGGAGCGGGAACGAGAACGTGAGCGGGAAGGTGCTCGCGTTGAGCGCTGCGAAGAGCGTGCCGCTGAAGGCCGCGACGGCTGCGCCGAAGCTGAACGCCATCAGCTTGAGCAGGTTGACGGGCATGCCCATCGCCTCGGCGGCGAGCGCGTCCTCGCGCAGCGAGCGCCAGGCCCGGCCGGTGCGCGAGTGGTTGACGAAGTGCAGGGCGACGTAGACGACCGCGAACATCGCGAGCCCGACGTAGAGGTAGCCGACGGCGAACGCGCCGCCGTGCTCGACGCCGAGGGCGGTGCCGAAGAGCTCGAACGGATCGATGTTGAGGATGCCGTTCGCGCCGCCCGTGACGTCGTGGCCGAAGAGCTGGTCGCCGTTCGTCGCCACCGTCTGGAAGAGCTGCAGGAAGAAGAGCGTGACGATCGCCAGGTAGTCGCCGACGAGCCGCCGCGACGGCAGCCCGACGAGGAAGCCCGCAATCGCGCCGATCACGACGACGGCGGGGATCGCCACGAGCGTCGGGAGGTGGATGCCGAACTTGTCGGAGTCGAGCATCGCGTACGCGTAGGCGCCGATGCCGTAGAACGCGACGTAGCCGAGGTCGAGCAGCCCGCCCCAGCCGACGACGACGTTGAGGCCGAGCGCGAGCAGCATGTAGAGCACGGTGTCGAACGCGACGCGCTGGACGTAGCTCGAGTGCGCGACCGCGGGCAGGAGCGCGAACGCCGCCAGGAAGAACACGAGCCAGCCCCACCAGGGCACGCGCATGATCCGCTCTTCGACCTCGCCGATCCAGCCGCTCCGCCGCGAGCGACGCTCGCCGTGGCGCGCGACCCACTCGTCCTTGCCGATGGCGGGGCCGGAGGCGGGCTCGTGAGGCGGGGTCGGCTCGCTCATACCTTCTTGATGCCCGCCTGTCCGAGCAGCCCGCGTGGGCCGGAACAGCATGAACGCGATCAGGAGCGAGAAGATCACGAGGTCGGACCAGCGCGTCGTCCAGTAGCCGGCCGTGTACGCCTCGGCGAAGCCGAGGATGAGGCCGCCGGCCATGGCGCCCGGGATCGAGCCGATGCCGCCGATCACGGCCGCGGTGAAGCCCTTGAGGCCGATCACGAAGCCGATCGAGGCGGCGGTCGGCACGCGCAGCGCGAACATCACGCCGGCGGCGCCCGCGAGCGCCGATCCGATGATGAACGTGAACACGATCACGCGGTCGATGTCGATTCCCATCATCGCCGCGGCCTCGCGGTCGAACGACGTCGCGCGCATCGCCTTGCCGGTGCGCGTGCGCGTGACGAGCATCCAGAGCACGATCATGAGCACGATCGCCGAGAGGATCGTGATGATCCGGATCAGCGGCACGTGCACGTTGCCGACTGTCGAAGCCCTTGACTGTAGAGCGAGCCGCCGTCGAGGCTGAAGATGCCGTAGTCGTACTGCTGCGCGCCGAACATGAGCTGGAACGAGTTCGCGAGCAGGAACGAGACGCCGAGGGCGCTGATCAGCGGGGCGATGCGCGGAGCGTCACGCAGCGGCCGGTAGGCGAAGCGCTCGATCGCGACGCCGAGGATCGCGCAGCCGGCCATCGCGCCGAGCACCATGAGCGTGAGCAGGAGCCAGACCGGCACGACGGGATCGCTCGCGCCGCCGAGCACCTTGAGGACGCCGAAGCCGATGAACGAGCCGACCATGAAGACGTCGCCGTGCGCGAAGTTGAGGAGCTTGAGGACGCCGTAGACGAGCGTGTAGCCGAGTGCGATGAGGGCGTAGGTGCTGCCCGCCGTGAGGCCGTTCAGCGTGAGCTGCGTGAAGGTGTCCCAGTCCATGGAGGCGCGGCGAGTCTAAACGCTCGGGGGCGGCCCGGCACCGCCGGACCGCCCCCGAGGTCGAGCGCTGACGCCTAGTTGACGACCTTGTACGAGCCGTCGGACTGGATCTGCATGATGTAGAACTTGCCGGAGGCCGGGTCGTTCGTGTTGACTGCTTGCGCCCACGTGAACGTGCCGCCGAGAATCCAGTTCTTGACGCTGATCTTGCGCACGTTCTGGACCACTGCGCCGCGCTTGGCGAGCTTGCCGTGGCCCTTGTCGCAGGCGGCCTTGATGCGCCAGCAGCATGATCTGCACGGCGCCGTAGGTCGGCGGGCCGAAGGAGCCGACGGCCTTGCCCGGGTTGGCCTTCTTCCAGGCCGCGATCAGCGGCTTGTCGGCCGCGATGCGCCGTGATCTGGGGCGCGAAGTTCGACACGTAGTTGCCAGCCGCCTTGAAGGAGGTCGGGTCGTTCGTGCCGTCGCCGCCGAAGACCTTCGCCTTCTTGCCCTGCTCGGCGAGCTGCTGGGCGAACGACTGCGCGTCGCCCGGCTTCTGCGAGGGGAAGAACACGACGTCGGCGTCGCTCGGGACCTTCGTGACGTACGAGGAGAAGTCGGTGACGGTGTTCGGCCACGGACTGCGTCGAGTGGTCACGTCGGCGGCCTTGAGCGCCTTCACGACCTCGCCCGCGAGACCCTGCGAGTACGGCTCCTGGAAGTCGAAGACGACCACGTTCTTGACCTTGAGCACGTCGACGATGTACTTCGCGTCGGTCGGGCCCTGGTAGTCGTCGGCCGGGACGACGCGGAAGAACGACTTCGTCGCCTCCTGGTTGTCGCCCTTGGTCAGCGTCGTGCGCGTCGCCGAGGAGGAGATCTGCGCAAGGCCGGCCTGGTTGAACGACTTGCTGGTCGCAGCCACCGAGCCGGACGTCGAACCGCCGATGACGCCGACCATGCTCTTGTTGGCGATGAACTTCTGCGCCACCGTCTGTGCAGCGGAGGGGCCCTGCTCGACCGGTGCGTCACCGGGCACGAGCTTGACCTTCAGGCCCATCGTCTTGGGCAGCGTGTTGATCGCGAGCTTCGCCCACGAGAGCTGCTCCTGGCCGATGAAGCCTGCACCACCCGTGAGGGGCGCGAGCATGCCGATCGAGAGCTGGCTCGAGCAGCTGATCGCGCTCGAGCGCTCGGTCGACGCGCCCGCGGGGGCGGCGCTGACCGTCGCCGCGAGCGCGGTGGCCGCGGCGACCGCTGCGAACAGCGGGAACGACTTCGTTTTCCTCATGTACGAACTCCTTCTACGGGTGTTTCGGGGGGATTGAAACCTCGGGCATAGGACGGCCTGAGCGGGGATTTGTTGGCCGCGGCGCGTCCCGGGGGTCACGTGGGCGCGAGCGCGTCGACCCAGCTGCGGGTGTCGGTGAACTGGTGGAAGCGCACGGCCTTGCCGTTCGCGAATTTCCAGACGTGCGCGAAGGGCACGTCGAGCGGCTTGCCCGTGGCCTTCGCGCGGGCGGTGTAGCGCCCGATCGCCACGACGTGGTCGTCGCCGGCGAGCAACTCGGAGGGGACCGCGTCGAAGTCCTCCCACCACTGCTCGTCGATCGGGTCGAAGACCGCCGCGCGCACCGCCGCGAGGCCGTGGTAGACGCCGCCGTGGGCGAGTCCCTGGGCCTGATGCCAGACGATCGCGTCGTCCATCATGGCGAGCGCGCCGTCGAGGTCGCCGCGGGAGAAGGCCTCGTAGGAACTGCGAACCGCGGCGAGATTGTCGGCGTGCGCGGGCAAGGGGGCGATTCTATGTCCGCTGTGATCAACTATCAACATGCGGCTGCTCGGCGTGCCCGCCGAACTGCCGCCGCAAGGCAGACAGGATCTTGTCGGCGTAGTCGGCCTCGCCGCGCGAGCTGAAGCGCTCGTAGAGAGCGGTCGTGAGGATGTGCGCCGGCACGCTCTCCTCGATCGCCGCGAGCGCGGTCCAGCGTCCCTCGCCCGAGTCGGAGACGCGGCCCGAGAAGCCCGAGACGTCGGGATCCTCCTGGAGCGCGGTGGCCGTGAGGTCGAGCAGCCACGAGCTCACGACGCTGCCCCGCCGCCACAGCTCGGCGATCGCGGGCATGTCGAACCCGTACTGGTAGTAGCGCGGATCGCGCAGCGGAGCCGTCTCGGCGTCCTTCGCGTGCTCCTCGAGGCCGACGCCGGCCTTCCTGAGGATCGCGAGGCCCTCGGCGATCGCGCCCATCATCCCGTACTCGATCCCGTTGTGGATCATCTTCACGAAATGCCCGGCTCCGTGGCCGCCGCAGTGCAGGTAGCCGTGCTCGGCCGCCGTCGCGGGCCCGCGCCGCCCCGGCGTGCGCGGCGCCATGTCGACCCCCGGCGCGAGCGTGCGGAAGATGGGGTCGAGGTGCGCGACGACGCGGTCCTCGCCGCCGATCATGAGGCAGTAGCCGCGCTCGAGCCCGAAGACGCCGCCGCTCGTGCCGATGTCGACGTAGTGGACGCCGAGCGGCTCGAGCTCGGCCGCGCGATCGATGTCGTCGCGGTAGTAGCTGTTGCCGCCGTCGATGATGATGTCGCCGCGCTCGAAATGGGCCGCGAGGTCGCTCACCGTGCCGCCCGCGAACGCCGCCGGCACCATGATCCAGGCCGCCCGCGGGGGCGTGAGCAGCCCGGCCAGCTCCTCCAGCGAGCGCGCCCCGCGCGCTCCCTCGCTCTCGAGCCGGGCGATCGAGGCTTCGTCCACGTCGTAGACCACGCACTCGTGGCCGTCGCGCATGAGGCGGCGCACGATGTTGGCGCCCATGCGCCCGAGACCGATCATTGCAAGCTGCATGGCGCCAGTCTCGCACGCGGCCGCCGACCCGAACGGCCGCTCGCGCGCGTAACGTGCGGGGTGATCGCGGGACCGACGATGGCGGAGGCCCTGGTATGCAGATGATCGGCATCGACGTGGGTGGCAGCGGCATCAAAGCCGCCATCGTCGAGACCGCGAGCGGCGAGCTCGTGACGCCGCGCGTGCGGGTGGAGACCCCGCAGCCCGCGACGCCGAAGGCGGTCGCCAAGGCCACCGCCGAGCTGGTCGCGGATCTGCCGAGGGAGCTCGCCGCCGGCATCGGGTTCCCGGCGGTCATCCTCCGCGGCGTCGCCAAGACCGCCGCGAACGTCGATCCCTCGTGGATCGGCACGCAGGCCGACGGCCTCTTCGCGGACGCCCTCGGGCGCCCGCTGATCGTCGGCAACGACGCCGACGCGGCGGGTCTCGCCGAGATGCGCTTCGGCGCGGGCCGCGGCGAGCTCGGCACCGTGCTCATGCTGACGCTCGGGACGGGCATCGGCTCGGCGCTGTTCCGGGACGGCATCCTCGTGCCGAACACCGAGCTCGGGCACCTCGAGGTGCGCGGCAAGGACGCCGAGCATCGCGCGGCCGCCTCGATCAAGGAGCGCAAGGGCCTGAGCTGGAGCGCGTGGGGCAAGCTGCTGGCCGAGTACCTGGAGGTGATCGACGCCCTGCTGTGGCCCGACCTCGTGATCATCGGCGGGGGCATCAGCAAGGACTCCGACCGCTTCATCCACGAACTCCCGGCGCGCGTCCGCTGCGTGCCGGCCGCACTGCTGAACCGCGCCGGCATCGTCGGCGCGGCCATGCTCGCCGCCGAGGCGGCGCACCTGACCGCGCCCGGCGTCTCGGCGGGAGCCGTCTAGATGGGGCAGCCCGCGCCCGAGCACCGGCGCGATCAGCAGCGCGACGGCAGCGGGTACCTGCCGATCGAGCACCACGGCGTGATCGGCGACCTGCACACCGTCGCGCTCGTCGGCAACGAGGGCACGATCGACTGGTTCTGCCCGGGGCGCTTCGACGAGCCCAGCCTCTTCGGCGCGCTCCTCGATGCCGACTCCGGCGGCCACTTCGCGATCCGGCCCGCCAGCGAGGAGTTCACGACCAAGCAGCTGTATCTCCCCGGCACGGCGGTGCTGGTGACGCGCTTCTTCACCGAGGGCGGGGTGGGCGAGATCGTCGACTTCATGCCCATCGGCGCGAGCAGCTGCACGATCGTGCGGCGCGTCGAGGTCGTGCGCGGCTCGCTCACGTTTCGCCTCGAGTGCCGGCCGGCGTTCGACTACGCGCGCACGCCGCACCGGCTCACGGTGGACGGCGGCCTCGCCACCTTCCTGGCCGGCGATGACGTCTGCGAGCTCCGCTCGGTCACCGGCGAGCTGGCGGCGCACGGCGACGGCGCCGTCGGCCACGTGACGCTCGGGCGCGGCGAGCGGGCCTCGTTCGTGCTCTGCGCGGGTACGCCCGGACGCGCCTGGGACGAGGCCGCGGTCGACGCCGCGTTCGGCGAGACGGTCGCATTCTGGCGCGCCTGGATCGGCCAGAGCACCTACCGCGGGCGCTGGCGGGAGATGGTCGACCGCTCGGCGATCACCCTCAAGCTGCTCACCTACCAGCCGACCGGCGCGGTCGTGGCGGCGCCCACCACGAGCCTGCCCGAGCACATCGGGGGGCCGCGCAACTGGGACTACCGCTACTGCTGGCTGCGCGACTCGGCCTTCACGATGTTCGCCTTCCTGCGGCTCGGCTTCCGCGACGAGGCGATGAGCTACCTGACGTGGCTGCACGAGCGCGGGGGCGTGCACGCGAACGGCGCGCCGCTGCAGGTCATGTACGCCGTCGACGGACGCAGCGACCTCAGCGAGCACGAGCTGCCCCACCTCACGGGCTACCGCGGCTCCGGGCCCGTGCGCGTCGGCAACGGCGCCGCGCACCAGCTCCAGCTGGACGTCTACGGCGAGGTCGTCGACGCCGTCTATCTCGCCGAGCGCGGTGGCATGCCGATCTCGTTCGCGCTGTGGGCCAAGCTGCGGGCGATCCTCGACTGGCTCGCGGACAACTGGGACCAGCCCGACGAGGGCATCTGGGAGGTGCGCGGCGGTGCGCGCCCGTTCACCTTCTCGCGCATCATGACCTGGGTCGCGTTCGACCGCGCGATGCGCATCCAGGTCAGGCGCGGCCTGCCGGCCGACACGCGGCGCTGGCGCGAGACGCGCGATGCGGCCTACGAGTGGGTCATGACGCACGGCTGGTCGGAGGCGCGCCAGTCGTTCAACCAGTACGCCGGCAGCGACGTGCTCGACGCGAGCGTCCTGATCCTCCCGCTCGTGCTCATGGTCGCGCCCAACGACCCGCGCATGCTCTCGACGCTCGATGCCATCCGCGAGGACCTCGTGAGCGACAGCTTCGTGTTCCGCTACGACACGGACGCGGCGGCCGACGACGGGCTGCCCGGGCGCGAGGGGTCGTTCTCGCTCTGCAGCTTCTGGTACGTCGAGTGCCTCACGCGCGCGGGCCGCCTCGACGAGGCGCGGCTCGTGTTCGAGAAGATGCTCGGCTACGCCAACCACCTCGGGCTCTACTCCGAGGAGATCGGCGCGAGCGGCGAGGCGCTCGGCAACTTCCCGCAGGCCTTCACCCACCTCGGGCTGATCTCCGCGGCGTACGACCTCGACCGCGCGCTCGGCTGAGCCGCCATGCCCGGTGACCGCCCCGTGCCGTTCGGCAAGGGCCCGGCGGCCGCACGCGTGCTGCGCTCGGTCATCGCCGCGTCGGCGTTCGCGGGCGGGCGTCTCCCGCCCGGCCTGATCCGCCGCCTGGCCGTCGTGGGCGGCACGCTCGAATGGGCCGCGCGGCCGGCCAAGCGGCACTGGCTGACCGAGAACCTCGGCCGCGCGCTCGGACCGGGAGCGACGCCGGCGGACGTGCGCGCCGCCGTGCGCGAGGAATTCGTCAACGAGGCCCGGCGCTCGGGCGACTTCCTGTGGAGCGTGGCGTTTCCCGAGCGCGCCGTGCGCTCGACGCGGATCGACGGCCTCGCGCGTCTGCGCGCGGCACTCGCCGGGGGTCGGGGCGCCGTGCTCGCTGGGCCCCACGTCGGCGGCTGGGAGGTCATCGTGCCGTTCGCCTCGAACGTCCCGGACATCCCGGTCACGGTGCTCGTCGAGGACGACTGGCTGGCCTGGGCGGTGGCCGACATCCGCAGGCGCGGCGGCCTCGACACCGTGCCCATCTCGCACTCGCCGCAGCGCGCGCTCTCGGCGCTGCGGCGCGGCGAGGTCGCCGTCATGCTGGCCGAGCTCGTCCATCCCGGCATGCGCACGGCCGAGGTGACGCTGCTCGGCGAGCGCATCCTCCTGCCTGCGGGCCCTGCCGCACTCGCGCGGATGGCGGGAGCGCCGCTGCTGCCGTTCGCCGTGCTCCCGCTCGACGTCCGCGCCTGGTGCATGTGGATCGGCGAGGCGATTCCGCCGCCGCCGCGCGCGAGCGGCCGGGCCGGCGAGGCCGTGGCGCTGCAGGCCCTGGCCGACGCGTGGTCGCACATCCTGCGGCGCTACCCGACGCAGTGGGCCGCGGGCGAGCCGCTCGCCTGGCTGTCAGACGAGTGAGCCCAGCGCCCAGCCGAGCGCGACGGCGGCGAGGCCGGTGGCGAGGCTGACGGCGAGGTTGGCGAGCGCGAGGCGGCTCTGGCGGTTCACGCTCAGGCTCGCCGACTCGAGCATCCAGGTCGAGAACGTCGTGAAGGATCCGAGCAGCGCGGTGCCGGCGAGCAGCAGGGCGTCGCCCGTCACGCCGGCCCCGTGCAGCAGGCCGAGCGCGAGCGATCCGAGGGCGTTGACCGCCAGCGTGCCGCTCGGGAACGCGCTCGGCGTGCGTCGCTGGACCCACGCGTGCAGGCCGAAGCGCAGGCACGCGCCGAGGCCGCTCAGGAGCCCGACGCCGGCCCAGACGGCGACGCTCACGCGGTCCGCCAGCGGGGCAGGCGCAGCAGCGCGACCGCGATGAGCATCCCGGCGGCGATGCTGACTGCCACGTAGGCGACGGCGAGCGGCGCGTGACCGTTGTCGGCCAGCTCGAGCGCCTCGAGCTGCAGCGTCGAGAACGTCGTGAGGGCGCCGCACAGCCCGATGCCGACGAGCGGGCGGGCGAAGCGCCGGTGGTCGAGCCGGGCGATCACGACCGCGAGCAACGCCGTGCCGGCGACGTTCACCGCGAAGGTCACCCACGGCCAGCTGTGCCCGTCGCCGGGCCACGCGCGCTCGAGCACGGCGCGCGCGAGGCCGCCCGCCGCGCCGCCGAAGAAGATCGCCCACAGGAGTCGCTCGCGCACGCCTGTCAGCTTGGCGCATCGACCAGATGTGCGATTCACCCGCAAAGCGGGGATAGAGGGTGGGATATCACCCCTTACGGAAACCTGACGTCCAGGTCAGGGTTCTGCTTGCAAGTGCGCGCAAGGGTGTGCCTGGAACGGTTTCGTCTCAGCCCCCGGAGGTTCAGCAATGAAAGCACGACGTCAGTGTCCGTCCGATCGCACTCGCTGCTGGCGGTCGCATGCGTTGCCGTGGCTGCATTCACCACGAGCGCGAGCGGCGCAGGGGCCGGCGATCGCGACGCCCCGCCGTCGATCGCGGGAACGGCCAAGGCCGGCGAGACGCTGACCGCGTACCCCGGGCACCTGGACAAGCCCGCCCACCACGAGCTTCGCCTACGCCTGGCAGCGCTGCAGCGACACGGGCACCGCCTGCGCGGACATCGGCGGCGCCACCGCCGACACCTACGCGCTCACCTCCGCCGATGTCGGCAACACCGTCCGCGTCGTCGTCACGCACCGACGCCGGCGGCACCCCGGACTCGCACCCTCCGCCGTGACGGCAGTGATCGCCCCGGCGCCGCGCCCAGAACAGCGCGCCGCCGACCGTCTCGGGCACGCCGACCGAAGGTCAGACGCTCGTGGGCGTCGACGGCACGTGGACCGGCAGCGCGCCGGTCACGTTCACGTACGGCTGGTCGCGCTGTGACGCGACGGGCGCTGCCTGCACGGCGATCACGGGCGCGACCGCCAAGACGTACGCGCTCGTCGCCGCCGATGTCGACAAGACCCTGCGGCTCTCGGTGACGGCCAAGAACGGTCTCGGGAACGCGACCGCAGACCTCGGCTCCGACGGCCCAGATCGCGCAGCTCGCACCCTCCAGCGTCGTGACGCTGCCGGGCGGCGGCAAGTCGGTCGACGCCACCGACGTCAAGCTCCCGGCGCTGCTCGTGATCGACAAGGTGTCGTTCTCGCCCAACCCGCTGCACTCGCGTGCCGCGTTCACGGCGAAGATCCACGTCTCCGACACGCGCGGCTACTCGGTGCGCAACGTCCTCGTGTTCGTGCAGGGCCTGCCGTTCGGGCGCTCCTCCACGCCGGCCGAGGTCAAGACCGGCTCCGACGGCGTCGCGACGCTGACGCTCCAGCCCACGCACAAGCTCCCGCTCCAGCGCGGCGCCTCGCTCGTGATGTTCGTGCGCGCACGCGTGGCCGGTGACAAGCTCATCTCGGGCGTGTCGGCGCGCCGGCTCGTGAACCTGCGCGTCGTCCCCGCCTAGCTCCGGCGGTACAGCTCCAGGGCGCGGTCGATGAACGCATCGGCCGCGCCCACGTACGTCCCGGGGACGAACGCCGCGTCGAGCTCGGCCGACGTGAGCGGCAGGTCCGGCACGGCTTCGAGCTCGGCGCGGAGCTCGCTGCCGTTGTCGCCCGCGCGCGCGACCGCGGCGTCGACGAGCGCGCGGGCGTCTGCCTGGCCGATGCGCTCGGCGAGTGTGAAGGCGATGCGCTCCGACATGATCAGGCCCCGCGTCGCGGCGAGGTTGGCCGCCATCCGCTCGGGATGGACGCGGAGGCCGCCGAGCACCTCGGCCATGCTCGCGGCGGCGCCGCCCGCGGCGGCGAGCGAGCCCTCCACGGCCTCCCACTCGGCCTGCCATGCGCCGGCTGCGCGCTCGTGCTCCTGCGGCAGGGCGCCGATCAGGAGGCCGGCGCAGGCCTGGGCCTTGCGCGCGCACGCGAGCGCCAGCAGCGATCCGACCGGGTTGCGCTTGTGCGGCATCGTCGAGGAGGCGCCGCGGCCCTTCGCCGCCGGCTCGCTCGCCTCGCCGACCTCGGTCTGGGCCAGCAGCACGACGTCGAGCGCGATCTTGCCGAGCGCGCCCGCCAGGATCGCGAGCGCCGAGCCCAGCGCCGCGCTGCGCACGCGCGCGGCGTGCCACGGCAGCTCGGGCTCGGCGAGGCCGAGGTCGGCCGCCATCCGGGCCGCGACCGCGGGGCCGTGGTCGCCGAGCGCCGCCAGCGTGCCGGCCGCGCCGCCCAGCTGCACGGCGAGGCGCTCGCGCGCGTCGAGCACGAGCCGGCGCGCCTCGAGCGCCCCCGCGAGCCAGCCCGCAGCCTTGAGACCGAACGTCGTCGGCAGCGCCTGCTGCATGAGCGTGCGCGCGACCATCGGCGTCGAGCGGTGCGCCTCGGCGAGCCCGGCGCAGGCCGCCGTGACGGCGTCGACGTCGGCCAGCACCCGGGCGAGCGCGCGCCGGGCGACGAGCATCATCGCGGTGTCGACGACGTCCTGGCTGGTCGCGCCGTGGTGCACGCGGCCGGCCGCCTCGCCGCCCACCTGGGCGCGGAGCGCGCGCACCAGCGGCTCGGCGGGATTGCCGGCGCTGCGGCCCTCATGGGCGATGCGCGCCGGGTCGTAGAGCTCCGCGCGGCAGGCCGCGGCGATCGCCTCGGCGGCCGGGGCCGGAATCAGCCCGAGCGCCGCCTCCGCGCCGGCCAGCGCGCGCTCGCTGTCGAGCATCGCCTGCAGCCAGGCGCGGTCGGAGAGCTCGTCGAGCAGCGGCTGCGGCGTGAAGATGCCCGCGAGCATCGTCACACGCTCGCGAGCCCGACGTAGTTCTCGGCCAGCACCGTCGCCGCGGCGTGCGAGGCGACCACGTTGCGCAGCTGCGAGAGCTGGAGCTTCTGGTCGAACGCGTCGCCCACGGGCGCGCGGTGGAGCATCGAGGTCATCCACCACGAGAAGTGCTCGGCACGCCAGACGCGGCGCAGGCAGGTCGCCGAATAGGCGTCGAGCAGCGCCGTCGAGCCTGTCCCGTACCAGCTCGCGAGCGCCTCGGCGAGCACCTGCACGTCGGCGATCGCGAGGTTGAGCCCCTTCGCGCCGGTCGGGGGCACGATGTGGGCGGCGTCGCCGGTCAGGAACAGGTGCCCGTAGCGCATCGGCTCCACGACGAAGCTGCGCATTCCGGTCACGCCCTTCTCGAGCACCTCGCCTTCCGCGAGCGTCCAGCCGTCGAGCCCGAGCCGCAGCTGCAGCTCCGCCCAGATGCGCGCGTCCGGCCACTCGGCGATGTCCTCGTCGGGCCGGCACTGCACGTAGAGCCGGCTGAGCTCGGGCGAGCGCAGGCTGTGCAGCGCGAAGCCGCGCGGGTGGTGGGCGTAGATCAGCTCGTCGCACGAGGGCGCGACCGCCGCCAGGATCCCGAGCCAGCCGAACGGGTAGTCGCGCGCGTACGTGCGCAGCACCTGCTCGGGAATGCTCGCCCGGCAGACGCCGTGAAAGCCGTCGCAACCCGCGATGAAGTCGCACCTGAGCAGCTCCTGGCGGCCGTCTTGGACGAACCGGATCGACGGGCGCTCCGATTCGAGGTCGTGGACGCTCACCTCGTCGACCTCGAAGTGCAGGGGCGCGCCGTCGGCGAGCCGCTGCGCGATCAGGTCCTTCACGACCTCGGTCTGGCCGTAGACGACGATGCTGCGCCCGCCGGTCAGATCGCTCAGCGGGATGCGGTGGCGCTCGCCGTCGAACTGCAGCTCGATGCCGTGGTGGACGAGCCCTTCGCGCTGCATGCGCTCGCCGACGCCGGCGGCGCGCAGCAGGTCGGCCGTTCCCTGCTCGAGCACGCCCGCGCGGATGCGCTGCTCGCAGTACTCGCGGCTGCGCGCCTCGAGCACGACGGACTCGATGCCCGCGAGTTGCAGCAGGCGCCCGAGCATGAGTCCGGCGGGCCCCGCGCCGACGATCCCGACCTGCGTCCGCATCAGCTCGTGGCCGTGCGCTCGAACAACGCGGCCTGGCCCTGGCCGACCCCGACACACAGCGTCGCGAGCCCGTAGCGGCCGCCGCGGCGGCGCAGCTCGTGCGCGAGCGAGACGACGAGCCGGGCGCCGCTCATGCCGAGCGGGTGGCCGAGTGCGATCGCGCCTCCGTTGACGTTGACGCGCGTCTCGTCGAGCCCGAGCTCGCGCACGACGGCGAGGCTCTGCGAGGCGAACGCCTCGTTGAGCTCGACCAGATCGATGTCGCCGGGCGCGACCCCGGTGCGCGCGAGCAGCTTGCGCACCGCGGGGATCGGGCCGATGCCCATCACGCGCGGATCGACGCCCGCGACCGCGCTGCCCCGGAAGCGCATGAGTGGCTCGGCGCCGAGCGCGCGGGCGCGCTCCTCGCTCGCGATCACGACGGCCGCGGCGCCGTCGTTGATGCCGCTCGAGTTGCCCGCGGTGACGGTGCCGCCCGCGCGGAACGCCGGCCGCAGCTTGGCGAGCGCCTCCGCCGAGGTGTCGGGCCGCGGGTGCTCGTCGACGTCGACGCCCGCGACGGGCACGAGCTCGTCGGCGAAGCGCCCGGCCGCCTGCGCCTCCGCCCAGTTGTACTGCGACCGCAGCGCGAAGGCGTCCTGCGCCTCGCGGTCGACGGCGTAGCGCTCGGCCACGTTCTCGCCGGTCTCGCCCATGCTCTCGAGCGGGAACATGGCCTCCATCGCCGGATTGGGGAAGCGCCAGCCGAGCGTGCTGTCGTAGAGCGTGCGGTCGCCGCGCGGGAACGCGCGGTCGGGCTTCGCCGTCACGAGCGGCGCGCGGCTCATCGACTCGACACCGCCGGCGACGAAGAGGTCGCCGTCGCCCGCCAGCACGGCGTGGCAGGCGGCCACGATCGCCGAGAGCCCGGACGCGCACAGCCGGTTGACGGTCACGCCCGCGACCGACTGCGGCAGGCCGGCGAGCAGCGCGCCCATGCGCGCCACGTTGCGGTTGTCCTCGCCGGCCTGGTTGGCGCAGCCGAAGTAGACGTCCTCGATCTCGGACGGGTCGACGCCCGCGCGCTCGACGGCAGCGGCGATCGCGATCGCCGCGAGGTCGTCGGGGCGCACCTGCGCGAGCGCGCCGCCGTGGCGGCCGATCGGCGTGCGCACCGCGGCGAGCAGCACCGCCCTCGTCATGCCGCGCCGTCCTCGGCGAGCACGGCCTGCGCGATCGCGAACGCGCCGTTGGCCGCGGGGGCGCCGCAGTAGACCGCGGTCTGCAGCAGCACCTCCTTGATCTCGTCGGGCGAGAGGCCGTTGCGCAGCGCGGCGCGCACGTGCATCGCGAGCTCGCCCTCGCGGCCGAGCGCCACGAGCGCCGTCAGCGTGACGGCGCTGCGCATGCGCCGGTCGATGCCCGGCCGCGCCCAGATGCCGCCCCAGATGGAGGTCGTGATCAGCTCCTGGAAGTCGGCCGTGAACGCCGTCGTGCGCGCCACGGCCGCGTCGACGTGCGCGTCGCCGAGCACCTCGCGGCGGATCCGCATGCCGCGCTCGTAGGCCGCCTCGTCGCTCATGCCGACTCCACCGCCGCACGCGCCGTGAGGTGCTCGAGCAGGAGCCGGTTGAAGGCGTCGGGCTGCTCGAGGTTGGCGAGATGCCCCGCGCCGGGAAGGACGGTCAGCCGCGCACCGGGGATGCCCTGCTCGAGCAGCTCGCCCTGGGCGGGCGGCGTCGCGGGATCCTCGCTGCCGGAGATCACGAGCGTCGGCGCGGCGATCGCTCCCAGCGCGTCCCCGGGCTCCCAGTCGGCGAGCGCCTCGCAGCAGCCCGCGTAGCCCTCGCGCTCCGACGAGACCATCATCGCCCGGTACGCGCGCACGAGCGCCGGCCGCTGCGCATGCGTCTCGGCCGTGAACCACAGCTGCAGCACGGCGTCGGCGACGGCCTCGACGCCCTCGGCGCGCACCGTCGCGGCGCGCGCCAGCCAGTTCTCGCGCACGCCGTAGCGCGCCGCCGAGCACGCCAGCACGAGGCGCTCGATCCGCTCGGGCGCGTTGATCGCGAGCCACGTGCCCACGGCGCCGCCGAGCGAGAGCCCGCAGAACGACACGCGCGCGAGCCCGCGCTCGTCGAGGATCGCGAGCACGCCGCGCGCGAGCTCCCCGACCGAATGCGCCGTCGGCGCGCCCCGGCCGTGGCCGTGGCCCGGGTGGTCGTAGCGCAGCACGGCGAAGCGCTCGGAGAGCGCGGGCACCTGCGGATCCCACATCTCGCAGGTCGTGCCGAGCGAGCTCGAGAGCACGACGACCGGCGCACCGGCCGGGCCGTCGAGGCGCGAGAACGTCATAGGCCCGACGCCGGGGTCGTGAAGAACGCCGTCTGGCCGTCGCCCTGCAGGACGACGTCGAAGGCGTAGCGGCCGGGGCCGTCCGCACGCGCGATCAGCGTGGCGCGCTCGCCGTCGTCCGCGATCGCGCGCAGCACCGGGTCGGCCGCGTTGGCCTCGGCCTCGTCGGGGAAGTAGACGCGCGTGTGCACGGGCTTGAGCAGGCCGCGCGAGAGGCACAGCATGCTCACGTGCGGCGCCTGCACGCGCCCGTCCGGCTCGTGCACCGCGCCGGGCTTGACCGTCGTGAACGCGAAGCGGCCGTCGGCGTCGGTCGGGGAGCGCCCCCAGCCGGAGCCGCTGTCGTAGCGCCCGTCGGCGCCGGCCTGCCAGATCTCCGCGAGACCGTCGGGCACCGGCGCTCCGGCGCCGTCGAGCAGGCGTCCCACGAGCTCGATGGCGCCTGCCGTGCCCGGCGGGACGAGCTGGGCGAGGTCGCGCCCGGTGAGGCCGATCGAGAAGTACGGCCCGACCGTCTGGGAGGGGGTGCGCGGGAGGCTCATGCGTTCTCCAGCGGGGTTGCGCCGCTGCCGCCGAGGACGATGTCGAAGCGGTAGCCGAGCGCCCACTCCGGCATCGTCGTCGCCAGGTCGAACGTGCTGATCAGGCGCTCGCGCGCCTGGGGGTCGCGCACGGACTGGAAGATCGGGTCGTAGGCGAAGAGGGGATCGCCGGGGAAGTACATCTGCGTCACGAGCCGCTCGGTGAACGCGCGCCCGAAGACGGAGAGATGGATGTGCGCCGGCCGCCAGGCGTTGTCGTGGTTGCGCCACGGGTAGGAGCCGGGCTTGATCGAGACGAAGCGGTAGTTGCCGTCGTCGTCGGTCAGGCAGCGCCCCGCACCGGTGAAGTTGGGGTCGAGCGGCGCCGGGTGCTGGTCGACCTGGTGCTTGTAGCGGCCGGCCGCGTTGGCCTGCCAGATCTCGATCAGCGCGTTGCGCACGGGGCGCCCGTCGCCGCCGAGCACGCGCCCGCTGACGATGATGCGCTCGCCCAGCGGCGCGCCCGCGTGCTGCAGGGTGAGGTCGCTGTCGCCCTCGCCGACGTCGTCGTGCCCGAACGCCGGGCCCGACAGCTCCGAGAGCGTCTGCGGCAGCAGCAGCAGCGGTCGCCGCGGCGAGCGCAGCCGGGTGCCGACGTAGTCGGGATACAGGTACGGCGGGTCGGCGTCGCGGGTTGCACGCTCGTCGTCGTCGACGGTCTGCAGCTTCTCGGCCGGATCGATCACGCGGCACCACCCTTCATGGTCGCCAGAATCAGGTTGCCGCGCCTCTGGCGGCGAGGATAGCGAGCGCTCATCGGACGGCGCGCTCCGCGCGCTCGCTCTCGAGCGCCCGCCCGCAGCGGATGAGCGTCTCGCGCAGGCCCGCGACGTCGTCGGCGTCGAGGTCGCCGAGCATCTCCCGCTCGACCTCGTCGACGGCACGGTCGCAGCGCTTGAGCACGCGGCTGCCCGCGGCCGTCAGCTCGATGCGGATGATGCGGCCGTGGCCGGGCTCGGCCGAGCGGCGGACGTAGCCCTGGTCGACGAGCAGCGTCAGCACCTCGCTCATCGACTGCGGCGTGACGAGCGAGCGGCGTGCGAGACGCGCGTTGGAGAGCCCCTCCTGCGCGCGCAGCACCGAGAGCGCGGTGTAGGCCGGCAGCGTCAGCCCGACGGGCTCGACCGCTGCCGAGAGGCGGCGGCGCAGCACGCGGTCGAGGCGGCCTATGACGTAGCTGAGGCGCGGCTCCACGGGCTACGGGTCGCTCAGGCGTCAGCCGGCCGCTCGTAGGTCTGCAGTCCCGGCTTGATGCGCTTCTCGTCGAGGAACTGCTCGAGGCCCTGTTCGCGTCCGCGCTCGGCGTCGAGGAACTGCGACTGCTCGAGCTTGGCGTAGAGGTAGTCCTCCGCCTGATCCCAGCTCATCGTGCCGCAGTGCTTGTAGCCGAGCTTCGCGGCGCGCAGGACGACCGGGTTCTTCGCGAGCAGCTCGCGCGCCAGCGCTTCGACCTCGCCGCGCAGCTGCGCGCGCGGGACGCTCGAGTTGACGAGGCCCATCTGCGCCGCCTTGACGCCGTCGAACGTGCGGCCGGTCATGACGTGGAGCAGGCCGGCCCGTGCGCCGACGGTGTCGGCCAGCGCCTTGCTGACGACGCTGCCGGGCGGGATCCCCCAGTTGATCTCGGAGAGGCCGAAGGTCGCCTCGTCGGCGGCGATCGCGAGGTCGCAGGCGACGAGCGGCGTGAACGCGCCGCCGAAGCACCAGCCGTTGACCATCGCGATCGTCGGCTTCGCGTACGTGCGCAGCAGCCGCCACTGCCACAGGGCGGCGTCGCGCCGCACCCTCCGCTGCACGTGCTCGGGGCCTCCGTCGACCTCGCGGAAGTACTCCTTGAGATCCATGCCGGCCGACCACGAGTCGCCCGCGCCGGTGAGCACGAGCACGCCGCAGGCGTCGTCGGCATCGAGCGCGAGGAGCACCTCGACCATCTCCGCGTTGAGCGTCGGGTTCATCGCGTTGCGCTTCTCGGGCCGGTTGAGCTCGACCCAGGCGATGCCCTCGTCGAGCTCGACTCGCACGGTCGTCCATCGATCCGCGTAGGACACGGTGCTCTCCTTGGCTGGCGTGCGCGGCAATATATCAGGCAGCCTGATATTGAGGGCAGGCCTAAGCCGTTCGTGCGGACCGCGTGCGCGCGCCGATATCATCGCCGCATGAGCGACCTGCAGGTGCTCGACGCCGAGACGGCCCGCATGGTGGAGGGGGTCTGCGACGCGATCGTCCCCGGCTCGGCTCGCGTGGGCCCGGCCGTCTACGTCGATGCCCTGCTCGCGCGCATGGACGACGGCACACGAGCCGCGGCGATCGCCGCGTTCGCGTCGCTGGCCGGGGGCGACCTCGCAGCCCAGGCGGGAACGCCCGGCTTCCTCTGGGTGCGGGCGCTCGCGATCGAGGCGTTCTACAGCGACTTCGTCGCGCCCGGCGTCGACGCCACCGGCGCCTGGGCGGAGATCGACTTCAACACTCCTCTCGCCACGCGGCTGGCGAAGGACTGGTCCTACCTCGGCATCGGATGAACGAGCGCTTCGACGTGGTCGTGGTCGGCTCCGGTGCGGGCGGTGGCATCGTGGCCGGCGAGCTCGCGCAGCGCGGCCGCCGCGTGCTGCTGCTGGAGTGCGGTCCGCACCGCACCGCGGCCGACTTCACGCGCTGGGAGGCGAAGGCCACGCACGACCTCTTCTGGCCGATGCGGTTCGCGCTGATCGACGGCGGGGCCGGCGGTGCGGTCGCGCTGCTGGGCGGCCGCTGCGTCGGCGGCTCGACGACCGTCAACACGAAGGTGGCGCTGCGCGCGCACGCCAAGGACCTGGTCAAGTGGCACGCGGCCGGCGGGCTCACGGGGCCCGGGGGCGCGCCCTTCGGCCCGTCCGACCTCGCCCCGCACTACGACCGGGTCGAGGCGCGCCTGGGCGTGCGCGAGCGGAACGACTGGCCGAAGAGCGTGCGCACCGTCGAGCCCGCCTTCCGCGCGCTCGGCGCCGAGCTCGAGTCGGTCCGCTCCTACACCGACGCCAACTGCATGCGCTGTGGCTCGTGCCTGCAGGGCTGCCCGACGAACGCCGGCAAGTCGACGCTCAACACCTACATCCACGATGCCTGGGCCGTGGGCCTGCTCGAGCTGCGCGCCGGCGCGTACGTCGAGCGCGTCGTGATCGAGGACGGCGAGGCGAAGGGCGTCGAGTACGCGAACGGCGACGGCGCGCGCACGCGCGTCGACGCGGGCGCGGTCGTCGTGGCCGGCGGCACGCTCAACACGCCGCAGATCCTGATGCGCTCCGGCCTGCCCGACAGCCCGAGCAGCCGCCTGGTCGGCCGCAACCTCGGCTTCCACCCGGCGCGCCTCGTCTACGGCCTCTTCGACGAGCCGCAGGACGCCCACATGGTGTATCCGATCACGACGCACGCGATGGGCCACCAGCACGACGAGGACGGCGGCTTCGTCGTCGAGGCGACGACGATCCAGGATCCGATCGGGTTCGCGACGACGCTCGGGGACGAGAACGGCCCGCTCTGGGGCGCGCCCCTCGTCGAGGCGCTGCGCGGGTTCCGCCGCTGGATCGGCCTGCTCGCGATGGCGAACGACGAGAACAACGGCAGCGTGCAGGTCGGCGAGGACGGCAGCGAGGCGTTCACCGCCGAGTTCAACGAGCGCGAGCGCTCGCGCATCGACGGCGCGCTCGACTTCTCGCGCAACGTGCTCGAGGAGGCAGGCGCCACGCGCGTCCGCTGGACCGGGCTCCTGACGACCCACGTGCAGGGCACGTGCCGGATGGGCAGCGATCCGGAGCGCTCGGTCGTCGACGCGGACGCGCAGTCGTGGGACGTCAAGCGGCTCTACGTCGGCGACGGCTCGCTCGTGCCGCACACGCTCTCGGTGAACCCGTCGCTCACGATCATGGCGCTCGCCGACCGCCTCGCCGACCACCTCCACCGCGATCCCCACGGGTACCTCTCGTGACCGAGGCGATCCGCGACCTCGCGCACCTCTCCCACGTCGAGCTCCTCACGCCCAGGCCCGAGGAGAGCCTCTTCTACTTCCGCGAGATCCTCGGCATGGAGATCTGCGGCGAGCGGGGGGACTCGGTCCACCTGCGCGCCTTCGGCGACTACGAGCGCTCCTCGCTCAAGCTGACGGCGTCTCCGCAGTCGGGCGTCGGTCACCTGGCGTACCGCACGCACAGCCCCGAGGCGCTGGAGCGCCGGGTCGCCGCGCTCGAGGCCGGCGGGATCGCGGGGACCTGGCTCGACGGCGACCTCGGTCACGGCCCCGCGTACAGCTTCCTCGATCCCGACGGCCACCGCATCGAGCTCTTCTACGAATCCGAGCGCTACACGGCGCCGCCGGAGCTCCGCCCCGCGCTCAAGAACCAGCCCGACCGCTATCCCGGGCGCGGCGTCGGCGTCCGGCACCTCGACCATGTCAACTTCCTGGCCGTCGACCCCGGCGAGAACCGCGCCTTCCACGAGCGCTATCTGGGCCTGCGGCTGACCGAGCAGATCGTGCTCGACGACGGCAGCGAGGCGGGCGTCTGGCTCGCCTCCAACCAGAAGTCCTACGACCTCACGTACACGCGCGACCTCACCGGGACGCGCGGGCGGCTGCACCACCTCGCGTTCTTCGTCGATCAGCGCGAGGACGTGCTGCGCGCCGCGGACATCTTCCTCGAGCACGGGATCGTGATGGAGTCCGGGCCGCACAAGCACGCCATCCAGCAGACGTTCTTCCTCTACACCTACGAGCCGGGCGGGAACCGCATCGAGGTCTGCGCCGGCGGCTTCCTGATCTTCGACCCGGCCCACGAGCCGGTCGTCTGGTCGCAGGCGGAGCGCGCGAAGGGGCAGGCGTGGGGGATGCAGACGGTCGCGTCCTTCCACATCAAGGGGACGCCTCCGGTGCCCGAGGAGGACGTGCTTCTTGCCCGCAGCGCCGGCCATTGAGCCGTCGGCCAGGGCGCGCGAGCTCGTGCGCGGGGCCTACGACCTGCACGTCCACGTCGAGCCGGACCTGGCGCGGCGGCGCATCGACGATCTCTCGCTCGCGCGCCGGTTCGCCGAGCTCGGACTGGCGGGCTTCGTGCTCAAGTCGCACTACGTGCCGACGGCGGAGCGCGCGGCCGTGGTGCGCGCCGCGGTGCCCGGCGTGGCTGCGCTGGGCGCGATCGCGCTCAACGCGGGCGTCGGCGGGCTGAACGCGCAGGCGGTCGAGATCGCCGCGCGGGGCGGCGCGCGGATCGTGTGGCTGCCGACGGTCGACTCCGAGAACGAGGCGAGCGAGGACGGCCCCAAGCCCGCGAAGCAGCCGGTCTGGCGCAAGATCCAGGACGAGTTCGCGGCCGCCGGGGTCGCGAGCGAGCCCGTCCGGCTCACGCCGGGCGGTCTCGCCGGCGTGCTCGCGGTCGTCGCCCGCCACGACCTCGTGCTCGCGACGGGGCACCTCGGCCGCGCCGAGATCCACACCGCCGTCGGCGCGGCCCTGGCCGCCGGCGTCTCGCAGGTGGTGGTGACGCACCCGGACTATCCGACGCAGGGCGTCCCCGTCGAGGAGCAGCGCGAGCTCGCCGGGCGGGGCGCGGTGCTCGAGCGCTGCTTCGCGCCGATCCACACCGGGAAGGTCTCGTGGGAGGCGACCTTCGAGGCGATCCGCGCGACCGGGCCGGGCCACAACGTCCTCTCGACCGACCTCGGCCAGGTGGCGAATCCGCCCGTCGAGGACGGGCTCGCGCTGATGGCCGACCGGCTGCTCGAGGCGGGCTTCTCCGAGTCCGAGGTGCACACGATGGCGGTCGTCAACACGAGGATGCTGGCCGGTGCCTAGGACCGTGCTCGTGGTCAGCGCGCACTCCGCCGACTTCGTCTGGCGCGCCGCGGGTGCAATCGCCGGCGTGGTCGAGAGCGGCGGCAGCGCGCACGTCGTCGCGCTCTCCTACGGCGAGCGCGGGGAGTCGGGCGAGCTCTGGAAGGAGGCCGGGCAGACCGAGGAGCGGGTCAAGGAGATCCGCCACGGGGAGGCGCTCACGGCCGCTGCCGCGCTGGGCGCGGACTTCCGCAGCCTCGACCTCGGCGACTACCCGCTCGTCATGGATGCCGCCGCCGTCGACCGGCTGAGGGGGCTGATCGTCGAGCTGGAGCCGCAGCTGATCCTCACCCACGCCGCGCTCGACCCCTTCAACCCCGACCACGGGGTCGCGCACGATGCGACCGTGCAGGCGCGCCAGCTCGCGAGCGGCGCGGGCGTCGCGAGCGCGTTCACGACGATCGCGCCGCCCGAGCTGCTGCTCTTCGAGCCGCACCAGCCCGAGCTCTGCGGCTTCGTCCCGACGACGTTTCTCGACATCACGCCCGTGTGGGGCAAGAAGCTCGCAGCGATGGAGGCGATGGGCGCGCAGGGCTACCTCAAGCAGTACTACAGCGAGCGCGCGGAGCACCGGGCCAACCACGCCCGCCGGATCTCCGGCCGCAGCGGGATCCGCTACGCGGAGGCGTTCCAGCGCGAGATCCCCGTCGTGGTCGAGGCGCTGTGACCGACTACGCCGCGCTCGCGCGACTCGGCGTCGCGACGGTCCACGAGGCCGCCGGCCGCACGGGGGTCGTCGACCTCCCGCTGACGCAGGTCGTGCCCGGCTCGCGCGTCGCCGGCCCGGCGCGGATCGCGCTCTGCGCGCCCGGCGACAACACCATGGTGCACGCGCTCATCGCGCATGCGCACCCCGGCGACGTCCTCGTCCTGACCAGCACCGAGCCGGCGCCCGTCGCGCTGATCGGCGAGCTGCTCGCCACGCAGGCGCAGGGGCGCGGCGTCGCGGCGCTGCTCGTCGACGGCGCCGTGCGCGATCTCGACGAGCTCGCGGCAATCGGCCTCCCGATCTGGACGCGCTTCGTGCGCGCGCAGGGCGCGACGAAGGGTGCCGTGGGCGAGCTCGACGTTCCGGTCGTGATCGGGGGGGCCGGGATCCGGCCGGGAGATCTCGTGGTGATGGACTGCGACGGAGCGATGGCGCTCGCGAGCGAGCGCGTGGCCGAGGTGCTCCCGCTGGCGCTCGAGCGCGAGGAGCGGGAGCGCGCGATGCGGCTGCGCTACGCGGCCGGCGAGCTCTCCTACGACCTGCAGGGCCTGCGCAAGCTCGTCGAAGGCGGCTGATGGAGGTCGCCGTGCTGGGCCTCGGCGAGGCCGGGAGCCTGATCGCGGCCGACCTCGTGGCGGCCGGCTGCACGGTGCGGGCCTGGGATCCGGCGCGGCGGCCGGCGGGACTCCCGAACGCGGCGAGCGACCTCGAGGCGGTGCGAGGGGCCGATGTCGTTCTCAGCCTCACGACGGCGGCGTTCGCGCTCGCCGCGGCGTCTCGCGTCGCGGCCGAGCTCGCCCCGGGCGCCCTCTACGCCGATCTCAACACCTCCGCGCCGCAGCTCAAGCGCGCGCTCGCGGACGTCCTGCCCGTGCCGTTCGCGGACGTCGCGCTGATCGGCGCCGTCCCGGGCTTCGGCCTCGCGATTCCCGCGCTCGCCTCGGGTGCCGGCGCCGAGCGCTTCGCCGAGCTCTTCCGCCCGCTCGGCATGCCGGTCGACGTGATCGGGCCGCGCCCGGGCGACGCCGCCGGGCTGAAGCTCCTGCGCAGCGTCTTCATGAAGGGCATCGCGGCCGCCGCCATCGAGGCGCTCGAGGCGGCCAGAGCCGCGGGCGTGGAAGCGCGCGTGCGCGGCGACATCGCCGGCGTCCTGGGCGAGCCGCTGCTCGAGCGGCTCCTCTCCGGCTCGCGGGCGCACGCCGCTCGCAGGGTCGACGAGATGGAGGCGGCGGCCGCCTACGTCGCCGAGCTCGGGATCGAGCCGCGCATCGCCTCGGCCGCGGCCGCGTGGCTCGCGCAGCTCCGCGACGGCCCGTAACGCGGTGAGCCTGCACGATTGGGGTCAGACCCCAATCGTGCAGGCGAGCCGCACTTGGGGTCAGACCCCAATCTGCAGCGTTCAGCCGACTTCGACTTTGACGAATCCGTAGGCCTCGAGCGCGGCGAGGATCTCGCGGTGGCCGAAGGCCTCGCCGGGCGACGCGAAGCCGACCTTGCGCGGCGGCTGGTGGACGAGGTGGTGCGCCGCGAACGCCTGGATCAGTCCCGTCATCAGGTAGGCGCCCTGGCCGTGGGCGTAGACGCGGATCGACTCCAGGCTGCCGCGGCCGACCACCACGTCGACCGTGCGCTGCATGCGCCGGTTCTCGCGCGGCGGCGAGCCCGGCTGCACGGAGTCGGCGATCTCGGCCAGCACGCGCCGCTGCTCCTCGGGCGGAAGCGACTTGATGTTCTCCTGGTAGCTGCGCTGGCCCGCGACGATGCTCTCCATGATCGAGCGGTCGAGCAGGCCGCCGAACGCGCGCACGTTCGCGATCTGCGGGTGATCCTTGAACCAGACCGGATGCGGGAAGCCGCCCCACGGCAGTGCGAGCTGCGTCGTGATCGCGCTCGGGATCGTCACCTCGAGCGTCGTCACGGGCGGCCACAGCTTGTACTCGTTCTGCTCGAGATAGAACGACTCCCACTGCAGCTGGCCGAAGATCGTCTGCGTGGAGCCGTAGGTCGGGAAGCCGTTGAACATCGAGAGGATCTCGAGCGAGTCGATGCCGGGCATGCGCTCCATCGCGATGCGCGCGCAGCCCTCCGCGACCGCCGACATGTACGCCGTCGCGGGCGCCAGCAGCAGCCCGGCTGCGAGGAACTTCGCGCCCCACCGCTCGTGCGCGAGGCGCACCCAGGGAGCCTCGCCGCCCGTGTCGATGTAGTGGCAGCCCGCCTTGAGGGCGGCCTCGGCGACCGTCGAGCCGTGGTAGATGCAGGGGCCGACGGTGTTGCAGACGACCCGTGCGCCCTCGAGCAGCGACGCGAGCGCGTCGACGTCGTGCTCGACCTGGACGACCTCGTAGTCGGCCGTGCCGATGCCCGGCACGTGCGAGACGACCTCCTCGATCTTCTCGCGGTTGCGTCCCGCCGCGACGAACGGCACGTTGTACTCGCGCAGGAACTCGATGATGAGGCGCGCGGAGAAGCCGCCGGCGCCGTAGACGACGACGGGGCGCTTGTCGCTCACGCTGGGGTCTCCTTGTCCAGGCCGAGCAGGCGGATGGCGTTCTGCTTGAGGATCAGCGGCCGCACCTCGGGCTTGATGTCGAGCTTCTCGAAGTCCGCGAGCCAGCGGTCGGGGGTGATGAACGGGTAGTCGCTGCCGAACAGCACCTGGTCGCGCAGGAGCGTGTTGGCGTGGTGCACGAGCTGGGGTGGGAAGTACTTCGGCGACCACCCGGACAGGTCGATGGACACCTGCGGCTTGTGCAGCGCGATCGAGATCGCCTCGTCCTGCCAGGGGAAGGAGGGGTGCGCGAGGACGATCTTGAGCGCGGGGAAGTCGACCGCGACGTCGTCGACGCACATCGGGTTGGAGTACTTGAGGCGGATGCCGCCGCCCCCCGGGAGCCCCGAGCCGACGCCCGAATGGCCGGTGTGGAAGAGCGCCGGCAGCCCGGCCTCCTCGATCACCTCGTAGAGCGGGTAGGCCATGCGGTCGTTCGGGAAGAAGCCCTGGACGTTGGGGTGGAACTTGAAGCCGCGCACGCCGTGCTCGGAGATCAGGCGTCGGGCCTCGTCGACGCCGCGCCGGCCCTTGTGCGGGTCGATGCTCGCGAACGGGATGAGGACGTCGGCGTTCGCCCTCGCGACCTCGGCGATCTCCTCGTTCGGCACGCGCGTCTGTCCCGTGAACGACTCCGCGTCGACCGTGAAGACGACCGCCATCATGCGCCGCTCGCGGTAGTAGCGCGCGAGCTCCAGCGCCGTCGGTCGCGCCGACTCGCCGCGGAAATGGCGCACGGCGGCGTCGCGCAGGTGGTCGGGGAGGGAGTCGCCTCCCGCCTCCGACATCTCGACGTGCGCGTGCACGTCGATGGCGACGATGTCCGCGAGCGAGGGGCGCTCGTTCTCAGTCATGGGCACCTTCCGGCGAGGCGGCGAGCAGGACGAATGCGTCGAGCGCGGACGGGTCGAGGAGCGCGTCCCGGCTCGCGACGGCTTCCACCGCGTCGCCGCGCAGGATGCGCTTGACGGGCATCTCGAGCTTCTTGCCGGTCAGCGTGCGGGGGATCGCGCGAACGGCGCGGATCGCATCGGGCACGTGCCGCGGCGAGAGCTGCGAGCGCAGGCGCCGGGCGATGCCGCCGCGCAACTCGTCGTCCAGGACGACGCCCTCGGCCAGCACGACGAACAGCAGCAGCTCGCCCGCGCCTCCCTCGTCGTCCTCGAGGTGCACGACGAGGCTGTCGAGGATCTCCGGCAGCTCCTCGAGGACGCTGTAGAACTCGCCCGTGCCGAGGCGGACGCCGCCGCGGTTGAGGGTCGCGTCGGAGCGGCCCGTGAGCACGCAGCTGCCGCGTTCCGAGAACCGGATCCAGTCGCCCTGGCGCCACACCCCCGGGAACACCCCGAAGTACGAGTCGCGGTAGAGCGAGCCGTCCGCATCCCCCCACAGCTCGGTGGGCATCGACGGCATCGGCTTCGTGATCACGAGCTCGCCGAGCTCCCCGACGAGCGGCCTGCCGTCCGGGTCGAAGGCATCGGCGGCGACCCCCAGCAGGCGCCCCGAGATCTCGCCCTCGTAGACGGGCAAGAGCGCCGAGCCGCCGACGATTCCGCTGCAGACGTCGGTGCCGCCGCTGCCGTTGATGAGCAGCACGTCGGGTCCGAGCTGCTCGTAGACGTAGCGGTACCCCTCGAGCGGGAGCGGCGAGCCGGCCGTGCCGAACACCCGGATCGAGCTGAGATCGCAGTCGCGCCCGGGCTGCAGGCCCGCCTTGCGGCAGGCCATCAGGAAGGCCGGGCTCACCCCCATGAAGGTCGGGCGCGTCTCCTCCGCGAGCCGCCACTGCCAGCCCGGGTCCGGCCAGGCCGGGTCGCCGTCGAGCATGACGATCGACGAGCGCACGAGCAGCGCGGCGACGAGTGCGTGCCACATCATCCAGGTGGTCGTCGTGAACCACAGCAGGCGGCCGCCCGGCTTGAGATCCCAGCTCAGCGCGTGGGCCTTGAGGTACTCGAGCAGGATGCCGCCGTGACCGTGCACGATGGCCTTCGGGATGCCCGTCGTCCCCGACGAGAAGAGCACGCTCAGGGGGTGGTCGAAGGCGACGGGCAGGAACTCGAGCGGCCCGCGCTCGGCCAGCAGCTCGCTCCAGGGGAGGGCGTCCGGAAGCTCGTGCTCGCCGTAGGGGACGTGCACGACGTGGCGCAGGTTCGGAAGCGCCGCGCGGATCGCCGCCACCTCGGGGCGGCGGTCGATGGCGCGGTCGCGGAAGCCGTAGCCGTCGACGGTCAGCAGGATCGCGGGGTCGAGCTGCGCGAGGCGGTCGATGACGCTGCGGGGGCCGAGCTCGGGCGCGCAGCTCGCCCACACCGCTCCGAGGCTCGCCGCCGCAGCGAACGCGATCAGCGTCTCGGGGATGTTCGGCAGGTAGGCGACGACGCGCTCCCCGGGCTTGACGCCGAGGCGCTGGAGGCCGGTGCGGGCACGGGCGATCTGCTCGCGCAGGTCGGCGAAGGAGAGCTCGGCGCGTTCGCGCGTCTGCGAGTAGGCGACGATCGCGACCGCATCGCCGTCGTCGCCGATCAGGTGCTCGGCGAAGTTGAGCCGGGCACCCGGGAACCAGACGGCTCCGGGCATCGCGTCGCCGGCCAGCACGCTGCCGTAGGGGGCGTGCGCCTTGACGCCCCCGAAGTCCCAGATCGACGCCCAGAACCCCGCGAGGTCGTCGACGGACCAGCGCTGCAACTCGTCGTAGCTCCCGAACGCCAGGCCGCGCTCGCGCTCGAGCCACGTGACGTAGCGCCCGATCTCGGTCGTCTCCCAGACGTCGGCAGGCGGCGTCCAGAGGACACCGGGACCGCCGCCTCGGGCCAAGCTCATCGGCATGCGCGTCATCCTATCCTCCCGTTCCAGCAATCGGAACGGTGTCTTGACAAACGGGCAAGTCCCTGAGACAGTCCGGTCGATCGCCGCCGCGACCGGCAGGCGTCCCCGTGGGGTTTCGTCGACAAGAGGAGTTGCTGGCAGCCATGAGCTCGCGAAGCCTGGAAGACGTTCTACAGACCCGGAGTCCCGTCGATCTGGCGCGCAACTCGCAGATCGGGCCTTACGTGTACCCGAGCGTCCCGAGCGAGTTCACGAACTGGCGCGACGAGCAGCGCGCGTGGCGCGAGACGTGCTGCCTCTTCGACCAGTCGTACCACATGACCGACCTCTACATCAAAGGGCCGGACGCGCTCAAGCTGCTCTCCGCCCTGGCCGTCAACAGCTTCGAGAACTTCGCCGTCGACAAGGCCAAGCAGTTCGTGGCGTGCAACTACGACGGCTACGTGATCGGCGACGCGATCCTCTTCTACCTGGACGAGAATCTGCTCAGCCTCGTCGGGCGGCCCTCGGCGCACAACTGGGTGCAGTACCACTGCGAGACGGGCGACTACGACGCCACGGTCGAGCGCGACGAGCGCGCGGCCGCGAACCCCGGCAACCGCAAGCTCTACCGCTACCAGGTGCAGGGCCCGAACGCGCTCAAGGTGCTCGAGAAGGTCAACGGGGGCTCGCTGCCCGCGATCAAGTTCTTCAACATGGGCGAGATCACGATCGCCGGCCACAAGGTGCGCGCGCTCCACCACGGCATGTCCGGCGTGCCGGGCCTGGAGCTGTTCGGCCCGTGGGACGAGGGTGCCGCGGTCAAGGCCGCGATCCTCGCAGCCGGCGAGGAGTTCGGCCTGCTGCACGTCGGCTCGCGCGTGTACGCCACCAACACGCTCGAGTCGGGCTGGATCCCCTGTCCGCTCCCCGCGATCTTCACGGGCGAGAAGATGAAGGCCTACCGCGAGTGGCTGCCCGCCAACTGGTACGAGGGCACCGGCTCGCTCGGCGGCAGCTACTACTCCGACGACATCTCGGACTACTACACGACGCCGTACGACCTCGGCTACGGCGGCTTCGTCCGCTTCGATCACGACTTCATCGGCCGCGACGCCGTCGAGAAGATGGCGGCCGATCCCAAGCGCCAGAAGGTGACGCTGGCCTGGCACGGCGAGGATGTCGCCCGCGCCATCGGGACGATGTTCCAGAAGGGCGACAAGGCCAAGTACATCGACCTCCCGCTCTCCAACTACTCGACCTGGCCGAACGACCGGATCATGAAGGACGGCAAGATGGTCGGCGTCTCGACGTTCTCCGGCTACAGCTCCAACGAGAGCTCGATGCTCTCGCTGGCCTACGTGGACGTGGAGCAGAGCGAGCCGGGCACCGAGGTCACCCTGATCTGGGGCGAGGAGAACGGCGGGTCGGCCAAGCCGGTGGTCGAGCGTCACGTGCAGACCGAGATCCGCGCGACCGTATCGCCGGTCCCGTACGCCGAGGTCGTTCGCGCCTCCTACCGGCCGAAGTAACGTGGCCGGCGAGGACGTCGAGCTGGTCGGCCTCTACTGGACCCTCTCCGGCCCGGTGGAGGTGCACGTCGGGCGGGAGTGGAGCCTGTTCGACTGGGCCGATCGCTGCGCCGAGGCGCGCAAGGTCGGCTTCAGCGGCATCGGGATCTGGCACGCCGACCTGCAGCACGTGCTCGAGACGCGCAGCCTGCAGGAGATGAAGAAGGCCTTCGACGACAACGGCCTGCGGCACCTCGAGCTCGAGTTCATCATGGACTGGTTCCTCGACCCCGGCGACGAGCGACGCGAAGCCTCCGACGTGATCCGCGACCTCCTCTTCCGAGCGGCAGGCGAGTTCGGCGCCCATCACATCAAGGTCGGCAACATCCCCGGCACCCCGTGCGAGATCCCGCAGCTGACCGAGCGCTTCGGCGAGCTCTGCGCCCGCGCGGCCCAGCACACGGACGCGAAGGTCGTGTACGAGTTCATGCCCTTCGATGCCAACGTCAAGAGCATCGACACGGCGCTCGCGGTCGTCGGCGGCGCGGGGGCTGCCAACGGCGGCATCGCCATCGACACCTGGCACATGAGCAAGCTCGCGATCGCGCCGGACGAGCTGCGCCGCATCCCGCTCGAGTACCTGTCGTGGGTCGAGCTGAGCGACGGCTGGCTGAAGAACATGGACGACCCGATCGACGAGGTCGTCAATCACCGCGAGCTGCCCGGCGAGGGCGAGTTCGACCTGCGCGGCTACATCGCGGCCTGCGAGGATCAGGGCTACGCGGGGCCTTGGGGTGTCGAGGTGCTCTCCGAGAAGCTGCGCAACCAGCCGCTGGACGTGATCTTCCGGCGCGCGTACGAGACCACTGCCGCCCAGTTCGGACACGAGAGGAGCTCCACGTGAGCAGTGCTGCGGGAGTCGCGAAGCTCGACAGCGACCGGCTGGTCTGGATCTACACGCAGATGCTGCGCATCCGGGAGTTCGAGGAGCGGGTGAAGCGCACGTTCCTGGAGCACCCGGGCGTGATCCGCGGCCACACGCACCTCGCCGACGGCGCCGAGGCGTCGATCGTCGGGTCGATCGCAACGCTCGGCCCCGAGGATCAGTTCCTCACCACCTACCGCTGCCACGGCTATCCGCTCGCGCGCGGAACCGATCCCAAGGCGATGATGGCCGAGATCTACGGGCGCAAGGACGGGCTCTGCAAGGGCATCGGCGGCTCGATGCACCTCACCGACGTCTCCAACGGCTTCCTCGGCACGTCGGGGATCGTCGCGGCCGGGATCCCGCACGCGGCCGGGGCGGCCTGGGCGGCGCAGATCCGCAAGCAGGGCCAGGTGGTGCTGTGCTTCTTCGGCGACGGCGCCTCCAAGCAGGGCGCGTTCGCGGAGACGCTCAACATCGCGTCGCTGTGGAAGCTCCCGATCGTCTTCGTGATGGAGAACAACGGCTACAACGTCCACACGCGCACCGAGCAGGAGGACGCCAACCGCGCCCACGGCGAGGACCTCTCGGTCAAGGCGAAGGCGTTCAGCATGCCGGGCGTGACGATCGACGGACGCGACCCGGTCGCGGTCTACGAGACCGTCGGCGCCGCGGTCGCACGAGCGCGCGCCGGCGAGGGCCCGACGCTCGTCGAGTCCCAGATGTACCGCCTCTCGGCGCACGGCAACATCATCGCCCCGCCCGGCGTGCCGCTGCACTTCCCCGAGCACGAGGCGGTCGAGAAGTTCGGCGCGCCCGAGGAGTACGAGGCCGCCAAGAAGGGCGACCCGGTGCCGGCCTTCCGCGGCCGGCTCGTCGCCGACGGCGTGCTGACCGCCGAGCAGGCCGACACGATCGGCGAGAAGGTGCGCGAGGAGATGCAGGCCGCGGTCACGTTCGGCCTCGAGAGCCCCTTCCCGGACACGAGCGAAGCCCTCGCCTACAACTACGCCTAGGAGTCGATTCATGGCACACGAACTGCCGTACATCGCCGCCATCGGCGAGGCGATCCATCTCGAGATGGAGCGCGACGAGAGCGTCCTGTACTTCGGCCAGAACATGGCGACGACCGAGAACGAGCCCTTCGTCGACGCCTTCGGCCGGGACCGCGTGCGCGTCACGCCGATCTCCGAGACGGCCGAGATCGGCATTGCCATCGGCGCGGCGCTGTCCGGCTTCCGGCCCGTGGTCGAGCTCTACATGGCCGAGTTCATGCTCGTCGCCATGGATCAGGTGCTCAACGAGGCGCCGCGCTTCCGCGCCATGAGCGGCGGCCAGGTCAAGGTGCCGATCGTGCTCAAGGCCGGCTACGGCTTCACGGCCGGCTGGGCGGGGCAGCACACCGGCACGATCAACTCGCTCTTCATGGGCGTCCCGGGCCTCAAGGTCGTGGTGCCGTCGACCGCGGCCGACGCGAAGGGCCTGATGGCCACGGCGATCCGCGATGACAACCCGGTCGTGTACCTGCACAACTACCTGCTCACGCTCGAGCACGGCGAGGTGCCCGACGGCGAGTACCTCGTCCCGTTCGGGGAGGCCGCGATCCGGCGCAAGGGCGATGACGTGACCATCGTCGCGACGGGCTGGTGCGTCGACCGCGCACTCAACGCCGCCACGCTCCTGGCCGCCGACAACATCCAGGCCGAGGTCATCGACCCGCGCACGCTCGCGCCGCTCGACACCAAGACGATCCTGGAGTCGGTCGAGAAGACCGGCCACCTCGTGCTCGTCGACCAGGCGACGCGGCACGCGTCCGCCGCGAGCGTGATCGCCGCGGAGGTCGCCGAGCACGGGTTCTCGTCGCTCAAGGCGCCGATCGCGCTCGTCACCGCGCTCGACGCGACGGTGCCCTACAGCCAGCCGCTCGAAGCCTTCGTCATGCCCAGCGAGGAGAAGGTCGAGGCCGCCGTACGGCACGTGCTCGGGTTGGCGCCCGTCACGGCGTAGTGCCGATGCCGCCGCTCGACGGCGGGGAGGCGCTGCGCCTGCTCGCGACGATGTGGCGGATCCGCCTGTTCGAGGAGCGGGTCGGCCGGCTCAAGCAGGCCGACGAGGTCCACGGGCTGATCCACCTCAGCGTGGGGCAGGAGGGCGTCGCCGCCGCCGTCTGCTCGCAGTTGCGCGACGACGACGCCGTCTACTCGGGCCACCGGGCGCACGGGCACGCGATCGCGAAGGGCGCCTCGCTCGAGCGCACGATGGCGGAGCTGATGGGGCGGGACACAGGTCTCTGCCGGGGCCTCGGCGGGTCGATGCACCTGGTCGACGCCGAGCACGGCTTCATGGGCGCGACCGGGGTCGTCGGGGGCACGATCCCCATCGCCCTCGGCAGCGCGCTGGCCGCGCGGCTGCGGGGCGCGGACTCGGTCGCAGTCGTCTTCTTCGGCGACGGCGCCGTGCAGGCGGGCCACTTCAACGAGACCGTGAACCTGGCGGCGCTGTGGCAGCTTCCGCTGATCCTCGTGTGCGAGAACAACGGCTTCGCCGAGTTCACGCCCCGCTCGGCGCACACGGTCGTCGAGCGCGTGAGCGACGTGGTCGCGCCCTACGACGTGGAGCGCGCCACCGTGGACGGCAACGACGTGCTCGCGGTGCGGGAGGCGTTCGCGGGCTACCTCGCCTCGGCGCGCGGGGGTCGCGGCCCGTTCCTGCTCGAGTGCCTGACCCAGCGCCTGCGCGGCCATTACGAAGGCGATCCGGGCCAGTACCGCGAGGCCATCGCCGCAGCCGACTGGCAGGCGAAGGATCCGATCCTGCGGCTGCAGCGCCACGGGGTCGCGCAGGGCTGGTTCGCCGAGGACGCGCTGCCCGCAATCGAGGCCGAGGCCGCCGCGGCGGTGGAGGCGGCGGTGCGCTTCGGGCGCGCGAGCCCGTTCCCGCCGGTCGCTCTGATCGCGGCGATGGTCTACGCCGATGGCTGAGACGACCTACATCAAGGCCATCACCTCCGCGCTCGCCACCGCGATGCGCGCCGATGCGCGCGTGTTCGTGCTCGGGGAGGACGTCGCCGAGGGCGGCCCCTACACCGCCACCGCGGGGCTTGCCGAGGAGTTCGGGACGGAGCGGGTGATCAACACGCCGATCAGCGAGGCGGCCATCACCGGCGTTGCGATCGGGGCCGCGCAGTCGGGCATGCGCCCGGTGCTCGAGATCATGTTCATCGACTTCATCACGCTCGCGCTCGACCAGCTCGTCAACGGCGCCGCCAAGGCGCACTTCATGTCGGGCGGGCAGCTGACGGTGCCGCTCGTGCTGCGTACGCAGGGGGGTGCCGGCTACCGCGGCGGAGCGCAGCACTCGCAGAGCCTCGAGAGCTGGCTCACGCACGTGCCGGGCCTCAAGGTCGTGATGCCGAGCCGCCCCGTCGACGCCGCAGGGCTGCTCGCGAGCGCGATCGCCGACCCGAACCCCGTCGTCTTCATCGAGAACAAGACGCTCTACTTCCGCACGGGCGACGTCCCGGAGCCGGTCGTCCCCGTGCCGATCGGCCGAGCCGTCACGCTGCGCGAGGGCCGCGACGTCACGATCGTCGCGCTCTCGCGCCTCGTCCACGACGCGCTCGCGGCGGCCGGTCGCCTGGCGGCCGAGGACGGCATCGAGGCCGAGGTCATCGATCCGCGCACGCTCGTGCCGCTCGACCTGGACGCGATCGTCGCATCCGTCGCGCGCACGGGCCGGCTCGTGATCGCGCACGAGGCGGTCGAGCACGGCGGCTTCGGCGCCGAGATCGCAGCGGCGGTGGGGGCGGCGGCCTTCGACTTCCTCGACGCCCCGATCGCGCGCGTCGGCGCGCCCTTCGCGCCGATCCCCGTGAGCCCGCCGCTCGAGGATGCGTACCTGCCGGGCGCCGACGAGGTCGTCGCGGCGGTGCGGGCGATGTTGATCTCGCCACGGGCGGGAGCGTAGTATCAGGCGGCCTGACACTCAAGAGGAGGCGCGGTGTACGACTACGTGATCGTCGGCGCAGGATCGGCGGGCTGCGTGCTCGCGGCGCGCCTGAGCGAGGACCCGAGCGTCAAGGTCGCCGTGCTCGAGGCCGGCGGGCAGGACAGCAAGCCGGAGATCGCCGTGCCGGCAGCCTTCCCGATTCTGCTCAAGTCGAGCGTCGACTGGGATCTCTACGGCGAGCCGGAGCCGGGGCTCGGCGGCCGGCGGCTCTACCTGCCGCGCGGCAAGGTGCTCGGCGGGTCGGGCTCCATCAACGCGATGATCTACCTCCGCGGCAACCGTGCCGACTACGACGGCTGGGCGGCCGGCGGCGCCGATGGCTGGAGCTACGACGAGGTCCTGCCCTACTTCAAGCGCTCCGAGGACAACGACCGCGGCGAGGACGCCTTCCACGGCGTCGGCGGGCCGATGGGCGTGTCCGACAGCCGCTCCATGACGCCGTTGATCGACACGATGCTCGAGGCGAGCGAGCTTGCCGGCCTCGACTACAACCCCGACTTCAACGGCGCTCGTCAGGAGGGCATCGGGCGCTTTCAGAGCACGCAGCGCAACGGGCTCCGCCACTCGACCGCGGCCGCCTTCCTGCATCCGGCCGCGGCGCGCCCGAATCTCGATGTGATCACGGACGCGATGGCCTTGCGCATCCTGTTCGACGGCACGCGGGCGGTGGGCGTCGAGGTCGCCCGGGGCAGCGGAGTCGAGGAGATCCGCGCCCAACGCGAGGTGATCCTGTCGGCGGGCTCCTACCAGTCGCCGGTGCTGCTCCTGCTCTCGGGCATCGGCCCCGCGGAGGACATCGCGCCCTTCGGGATCGAGGTGCGGGAGAACCTGCCGGTCGGCCAGAACCTGCAGGACCACTGCATGTGCCAGCTCAACTACGAGACCGATCTGCAGTCGATGTTCGGGATCTTCACGCCGGAGAACTTCGCGCTGCTCGAGAGCGAGGGCCGCGGGCCGCTCACGTCCGGTTACCCCGAGGCCGCCGCGTTCTTCCGCACGCGCCCGGGACTGGCTGCGCCCGACATGCAGTTCCACTACTCGGGTTCGCTGTTCTACGACGAGGGGTTGACCGCTCCGCATGACAACGGCTACTGCTTCGGCCCGGTCGTGATCAAGCCGTCGAGTCGCGGCCGCGTGAAGCTGCGCACGCCGATGGCGGATTCCAAGCCACTGGTGCTCTGCAACTTCCTCACCACCGAGGAGGACCGCCAGTGCATGCTCGCGGGCATGCGCAAGGCGCTCGAGGTCGCCGAGCAGGAGCCGCTCAAGAAGGTCATGCGCAAGCCCTTCAGCGTGCCGGCCGGCGACTCGGACGAGGAGATCATGGACTTCGTCCGGCGCGCGGCGCAGACCGTCTATCACCCGACCTCGACGTGCGCGATCGGGTCGGTCGTCGACCCCCAGCTGCGCGTCTACGGCGTCGAGGGCCTGCGTGTCGCCGACGCGTCGGTCATGCCGACGATCACGCGCGGCAACACGAACGCGGCCGTCATCATGATCGCCGAGAAGGCCGCCGACCTGATCAGCGGGCGCGCGGGCGCGGCCGGCTGAGCGGAGGCGGGGAGGCGACGCTCGCGCCCTCCTCGGGGAGCAGGCGCGGAGACCGCCGGGTGGCGGCGAGGAACTCCGTGACAGCGCTTGCGTCCAGCGGCCGGGCGAACAGGAAGCCCTGGCCCTGGTCGCACTGCTCGCGCTGGAGCTGGCGCAGCTGGTCGCGGTCTTCGATGCCCTCGGCGAGCGTCTCGATGTTCAGCGTCTTGCCGAGCTGCACGAGTGCGTGGATGATCGCGGTGGCGTCCGACGAGGTCGCCAGGTTCGAGATGAACGAGCGGTCGATCTTGAGCGCGTCGACCGGGAACTGGCGCAGATACGCGAGCGAGCTGTAGCCGGTTCCGAAATCGTCGATCGCAAGCCGCACGCCGAGCGCCTTGAGCTCGGCGAGCCGCCGTGCCGCCGCGTGCACGTCGTGCATCAGCGCGCTCTCGGTGATCTCGAGCGTCAGCGAGCCGGGATCGACCCCCGATTCGCGGATGGCGTGCGCCACGTCCTGCGCCAGGCCGTCGCGGTCGAGCTGGTAGGCGGACACGTTGACCGAGACGCCGATCTCGTCGGCGCCCTGCTGCCAGACGGCCAGCTGGCGGCAGGCCTCGCCGAGCACCCAGCGACCGATCCCGGCGATGAGCCCCGATTCCTCGGCGATCGGGATGAAGGCATCCGGCTCGACGATGCCGCGCGTCGGATGCCGCCAGCGGATGAGCGCCTCGATGCCGAGCACGTCCCGGGTGGTGAGGTCGAAGATCGGCTGGTACTGGAGGAAGAACTCGTTCTGCGCAAGCGCCTTGCCGAGGTCGCCCTCGAGCTCGGCCCTGCCCGCGGCAGCGGTCTGCATCCGCTGCTCGAAGAGGGCGTAGCGATCCTTGCCGAGCGCCTTGGCCTCGTAGAGCGCGAAGTCCGCGTCGCGCAGGAGCTCGTCGGCCGTGTCGCGCTGGCCGAGGGCGATGCCGATGCTGGCGGAGATCGTGACCGAGCGCTCGCCCTCGGGGAGGGCGATCGGCTCGCGCAGCTCCTCGATCAGGCGGGCCGCGACCGTCGCCGGAGAGTCTCCGTGGGCCGTCGACTCGAGCAGCACGACGAACTCGTCCCCGCCCAGCCTGCCGACGGTGTCGTGCTCGCGCATGACCTTCTGAAGCCGCTGCGCGACCACCGTCAGGACGCGGTCGCCGGACGCATGGCCGTAGGTGTCGTTGACGGTCTTGAAGCCGTCGACGTCGACGTAGAGCGCGGCGGCGACGCGATCGGGATGGCGCCGGTTGCCGGCGAGCAGCTGCTCGGCGCGGTCGAGCACGAGTGCGCGGTTCGGCAAGCCGGTCAGCCCGTCATGCAGTGCCTGATGACCGAGCAGGCGGGTCTTCTCCTCGACCAGCTGCAGGGCCCGCACGCGTCCGGTCGCGAGCACGAAGAGCAGGAGCCCGAGCAGCAGGCTGAAGGCGCTGCCGCCGATCGCCAGGAGCGACGCGTTCCAGATGCTGAACACGCCGGACGCCGGCAGCGGACCGGTGACCGAGACCGTCCAGCCATTGCGGAGGTCGATCGCCGTCGTGGCCGCCGGATGCGGGGCGTCTCCGCTCGCGAAGACGACGGTCGAGGCACCCTTCGCGTACTGCATCTTGACCGCGGTGCCGGCCCGGTCCCCGAGTGCGCGGCGCAGGAGGACCTGCGGATCGATGGCCGCGCCGAGCCAGCCGAGGAACCGCTTGCGCCTGGCCGCGATCGTGGAGGGCGTGCCGCTTCCGCGATACACGGGCGTGTCGATGCCGAGCCAGGTCGTGAAGCCGAGCGCGACGGGGTAGTACGAACCCTGGCCGGTGTCGCGTGCGCTCAACGTCGCCGAATTGGCCGCGCAGTAGTCGAGCCCGACCGATGCGCTGATCGCGATGCGAGACAGCCCGACGACGCCGAGGCAGTAGAACGGCCGCTTCCCCGCCGGCGAGACGGTGTACGGGGCAGCGCCGCGCGGCTGCGTGGCATCGATGCGCGCGGCGAAGGCCGGCAGCCGATCGCTGGGCACGATGGTCACGAACCCGAGGCCCTGGAGCTCGGGATAGCGGCTGAGGGCGCGGATGGACGTGCTCCACTCGAGGAATTGCGCCTGCGAGGCGTGCGGGTTCCTGGCCATGAATGCTGCCCCGTTCACGACGAGATCCTGCTCGCGCTGGATCGCGAGCTGGAGCGCCTCCGCGACGTCCTGCGCGGAGTTGTGGAACGTGAGGCGCGACGTGGAAGCGTGATTGCCGGCGACGACGCGCGCCCCGATGAGCGAGGCCGCCACCCCGGCGAGCACGAGCGCGCTCGCCGCGACGGCCCAGAACGTGAGCGAGCGGCTCCGGCGCCGGCGACGCGGGCGGCGCTCGGCCGGGTCGGGCGCGAGCGGAGAGGCCGCGGTTCCCATGCTTCAGCCATCGGCAGGCCGGGCCGATTTGGCAATGGGGTATTTCCGACGTTCCGACTACCCCTTCTGGGCCGGCCGGTCAGCCGCGGCGCGGACGAACTCGGCCGACGCGTGCAGCGCGGCGAGCTCGGCAGGTGCGAGCGGCCACTCGAAGATGCCCTGGACGCCGCCGCGGCCGAGCGTCACCGGCACCGTCACGGCGACGCCGTCGATGCCGTACTCGCCCTCGAGCACGAGCGATGCGGGCCAGAGCTCGCCGTCCCCGTCGAGCGCCGAGACCATGCGCGCGACGCCGAGGCCCGACGTCCAGGTCGAAGAGCGGCCCGAGTCGAGCGCGACGTGCTTCACATACCACGTGCGCAGGTACTCCTCGGCGATCGCCTGCTGCGCGGCCGTCGGCTGGACGGGTTCGCCGTGCACGCGCACGCGCGTGTAGAGCGGGACGCTGAGGTCGCCGTGCTCGCCGAGCGACCACGCCTCGACGCTGCCGGGAGCGACGCCGAGCGCCCTGGCAAGGCCGGTGCGCAGGCGCAGGCTGTCGTTGAGGGTGTAGCCGAGGACACGGCGCCGGTCGATGCCGGTGCGCCGCTGCACCCGCGTCACGAGCGGATCGACGGGGTTCGTGACGACGATCAGGACGCCGCCCCAGCCGGAGGGAAGCTGCGCGGCGACCCCGTCGGCGATGAGGGCGTTCTTGCCGAGGTACTCGAGGCGCGACGTCCCCACCGTGAGCGGCGTGGCCGAGAGCAGCACGACCACGTCGGCGTCGCCGATATCCGTCGCGTCGCCTCCACGCAGCGTGCAGCCGGGCGACTGCTCGAGCACCTGCTCGTAGTCCATCACGTGCGAGGTGATCATCTCGGGCCGGCTGTCGAGGATCACGACCTCGTGCCCGCCGCGCATGAGCGCGAGGTTGAAGGCCGTGGACGCACCCACGCCCCCGGCGCCGCCGACGATCGTCACCTTCACGCGGTCATGGTCACAGGCGCGGCCGAAAAAATCAAATGATTTGCCTGGAGCGGTGCTCACGCGGTAGGCTCCGCCCCATGACCGGCCGCTCCGTCCGCGAGGCGACCTTCGACGTCTGGCGCGAGTACGGCCTCACGTCGATCTTCGCGAACCCGGGATCGACCGAGATCCGGCTGCTCGCCGACCTTCCCGCCGACTTCCGCTTCGTGCTCGCGCTGCACGAGAGCTCGGTGGTGGGCATGGCGACCGGCTGGGCGATCGGGCGCGGCGAGCCCGCGCTCGCGATCCTGCACACGACCGCCGGCCTCGGCAACGCCGTCGGCGCGCTCGCCACGGCGCGCGTCAACCGCGCGCCGCTCGTGGTCGTCGTCGGCCAGCAGGACCGCCGCCACCTCGCGTCGGAGCCGTTCCTCGCCGGCAAGCTGCGCGGGCTCGCCGGCGAGTACCCGGTCCGGGTCGACCAGCCGGTGCGCCCGCAGGACGTTCCCGGAGCCATCGCGCGTGCCGTGCACGAGGCGGTCACGGCCAGTGGCCCGGCGCTCGTGATCGTGCCCATGGACGACTGGGCCGCCGAGGCGGGACCCGCCGAGGTGCGCGCCGCGCCCCGGCGCGTCGTGCGCAGCCGCGCCGCCGACGCCGAGGCGGTCGGGCAGATCGCGGAGATGATCGCGGCCGCCGCGCGCCCGGCGATCGTCGTCGGCGCCGGCGCCGACGACCCCGAGACCTGGAGGGCGCTCGTCGCGCTCGCCGAGCGGCTCGGGTGCCCCGTGTGGCAGGAGTCGTTCAGCGCGCGGGCGGGCTTCCCGCAGGATCACCCGCTCTTCGCGGGCCACCTGCCGGCCGACCGCGTCCGCCTGCGCGAGACCCTGGCGCCCTACGACCTCGCGTTCGTGGTCGGCGCCCCGGTCTTCCGCCAGTACCCGTTCGTCGCCGGCCCGTTCGTCGAGTCCGGGACGCGCAGTCGCGATGGTCTCGGCCGATCCGGCCGAGGTGCATCGCAGCACCGCCGACCTCGCGGTGCTCGCCCCGCCGTCGGCGATCTGCGCCGCGCTCGCGCAGGCCGTGCCGGCGCGCGCGGGGACGCCGCCCGCCGTGAGCGCTCCGCCGGCCCCGCCGGAGCCGCCGGCCGCGGGCGAGCCGCTGCGCGCCGGCCACGTCTTCGCCGCCATCGCCGAGCGGATCCCGCGCAATGCGATCGTGATCGAGGAGTCGCCGTCGAGCCGGCCCGAGCTGATCGCGCGGCTGCCCGCGCGCGAATCGCTCGGCTCGCTCAGCCCGGCCATGGGCGGCCTCGGGTTCGCACTGCCGGCCGCCATCGGCCTGCGCATGGCGCGGCCCGACCGGCCGGTCGTCGCGATCGTCGGCGACGGCTCGTCGCTGTACTCGATCCAGGCCCTGTGGAGCGCCGCGCACTACGGCGCCGGGGCGCTCTTCGTGATCCTCGCGAACGGCGGCTACGCGATCATGGACCGGCTCGCCGAGCAGGCCGGGGGCACGGCCCCGTGGCCCTCCTTCGCGGTCGACGTGGCCGGGCTCGCGCGCGCGCTCGGCTGCCCGTCGCGCACGATCAGCGGCCACGACGAGCTGCTCGCCGTGCTCGACGAGGTGCTCCCGGGCCTGGCCGGGCGCGACGAGCCGCTGCTGCTCGAGATCGCCGTCGCCCCCGACGCGACGTTCGCCCCGTGACGGCCTCGGGCGCGCGCTTCCGCTCGCCGCGGCGTGGCGCCAGTGAGCAGGTCGCCTTCGAGATCCGGCGCTACCTCTCGGCGCGCGACCTGCGTCCCGGCGAGCGCCTCGGCACCGAGCAGGAGCTGGCGGCCGAGTTCGGCGTCAGCCGGCCGACGCTGCGGGAGGGCCTGCGGCTGCTCGCCAGCTCGCACCTGATCCGGGCCTCGCAGGGGCCGGGCGGCGGCATCTTCGTCGAGAGCACGCAGAGCGAGGGCATGCGCCGCAACGTCAGCGAGTCGATCGCGGTGATGCTCGAGACCGACGACGTCTCGCTCGACGAGCTGATCGAGGCGCGCATCTCGCTCGAGGTGCCGCTCGCCGGCCTGGCCGCGCAGCACGCGACGGAGACGACGGCGGCCGATCTGCTGGCGGCGATCGCGGATGCCGAGGGCAACCACCCTGCCTCGGAGGAGTTCCGCCTGGCCGACACGCGCTTCCACCGCGTGATCGCAAGCTCGGCGCGCAACGAGCTGCTGCGCGCGTTCACGAGCTGGACGCTCGACGTGCTGCAGCCGTCGCTGATCGACACGATCGGCGACGCGATCGACGGCGACGCGATCCTCGCGCAGCACCGCGTGATCCAGCGCGCGATCCGCCTGCGCCGGCCGGCCGCCGCCCAGCGCGCGATGCGCCTGCACCTCGACTACCTGCGCGAGCTCGTCAGCTCGCTCGGCCCACCGACGACCACGAGGGGAGAACCGTGAAAGCGGCACTCATGCGCGAATACCACCAGCCCCTCGAGTTCGTCGAGCGGCCGGTGCCGGAGCCCGCGAACGCGACCGACGTGGTCGTGCGCATCGGCGGCGCCGGGGTCTGCGCGACCGATCTGCACGCGATCGAAGGGCTGATGGAGCCCGCCGGCGTCACGCTCCCGCGCGTCCTCGGCCACGAGAACGCGGGCTGGGTGGAGGAGGTCGGCGCCGGCGTCACGACGGTCGCCAAGGGCGACGCGGTGCTCGTCTTCCCGCCGCACAGCTGCGGACTCTGCGTCCCGTGCCGGCGCGGCGTCGACATGCTCTGCATCCACCACCAGTTCACCGGGCTGACGGTCGACGGCGGCTTCGCCGACTACGTGCTCGTCCCCGAGCGCTCGCTCCTGCCGCTTCCGGCCGGCGTCGAGCCGGCCGCGGTGGCTCCGCACGCCGACGCCGGCCTCACCGCGTATCACGCGGTGAGGCGCCTCGCGCATCTCGCCACGCCCGGGACGACCGCCGTCGTGCTCGGGGTCGGCGGTGTCGGTCACATCGCCCTGCAGCTCCTGCGCGTGATCGGAGCGAGCGCGACCATCGCGGTCGACACGGACGCCCGGCGCCGCCGGCTGGCGACGGAGCTCGGGGCCGGCGACGTGCTCGACGGCGCGGGCTCGGTCGACGCGGTGCGCGAGCTGACGGACGCCCGCGGGGCCGACCTCGTCTTCGACTTCGTCGGCACCGACCAGTCGCACGCCGACTCCATGGCCATGCTCGCGCGCGGCGGGACCTATTCGATCGTCGGCTTCGGGGGCATGGTCTCGGTGCCCTCGGCGGCGATGGTCGGGGGCGAGCAGACGATCGCCGGCAATCTCGTCGGCACCTGGCTCGACCTCTGGGAGGTCATGCAGCTCCACGCGGCCGGCCGTCTCGTGCTCAAGACCGAGACCCACCCGCTGGACTCGGTCAACGACGTGCTCGCGAAGCTGCGCGACGGCGAGATCACCGGGCGCGCGGTGCTCGTGCCATGAAGCCGAATCGCTCGATCCCGTCGAGTGGCGTCGTCCCGGTCCTGATCTACCCGGACGTGCGGGCGGCGGTCGCCTGGCTGACCGATGCGTTCGGGTTCGCCGAGCGCGTGCGGATAGGCGAGGACCACCGCTCGCAGATGCGCGCCGGCGACGGCGCGGTCATCATCGGCGACGTCCGCCACGACCGGCGGCCGCCGCGTCCGGGCGAGTCGACGCACTCGGTGATGGTGCGCGTGGACGACGCCCATGCCCACTGCGAGCGCGCGCGCGCCCACGGCGCGCGGATCCTCATGGAGCCGACCGACTTCGAGTACGGCGAGCGGCAGTACGCGGCCGAGGATCCGGCGGGCCACCAGTGGACGTTCTCGCAGACGCTCGCGGACGTCGCGCCCGAGGAGTGGGGCGGGGAGCTCGTCGATCCCGGTTAGGGCCGACCCGGCCCGCTAGCCGAGCACGTCGACGAACTCGGCCAGCTGTCGCTGGGCGAGCGCGGTCGGCACCGTGTGGCCGGAGTACGGCAGAACCACGATGTCCTTCGGCGCGGTGATCGCGTTGAAGGCCGCGAAGACCGTCGACGGCGGGCAGATCGTGTCGCGCAGCCCGGCCGAGACGAGCGTCCGGGCGCGGATGCGGGTCGCGAGCAGCGCGTTGTCGACGTGACGGAGGGTGCGGCGCGCGGCGGCGTCGAGCTGGGGATGGAGGGCGAGGAATTCGACGACCTCGGTGTAGGGCGGGTCGATGGCGATGTCGAGCGCCCGCTCGATGTCGCACAGGAACGGGACGTCGGCGTGGCAGAGACGCACGACGTCCGGGCTGAGGGCCGCGGCCGCGAGCGCGAGTGCACCGCCCTGGCTCGCGCCGGCGACGCCGATGCGCTCGCCGTCGACGCCGGGCAGCGCCGCGGCGGTTTCGACGGCCCGCACGGCGTCGACATAGAGGCGGCGGTAGTAGTACGTGTCGGGGGTGGCGATACCGCGGGTCATCACGCCGGGGTGTTCGGCTCCCGAGGCCCCGGCGCCCGGGTCCGGCGTGTCGCCCGCCGACCAGGTGCCCCCTTGCGAGCGCGAGTCCATCACGAACGTCGCGAAGCCGCAGGCCGGATACAGCGCGTGGGCGGTCGGGTAGTCGCGGCCGCCGCCGTAGCCGACGAACGTCACGCGGCACGGCAACCGCGTCGCGCCGGCCTGCCGGGGCCGCAGGTACCACGCTCGGATGCGATGCCCGTCGGCGCCACTGAAGCTGACGTCTTGGACCTCCAGCTCCCGGTATGTCCCGGCATCGTGGGGTGTGAGCGTGGGCTCGGCCGCCTGCGAGCGCGCGCTCGAGAGCGCCTCGGCCCAGAAGCCGTCGAGATCGTCCGGCTCGGCCGACGCCGAGCGATGCGTGCGGAGCTCCGGGAGCGGAAGGTCGAAGAGGGGCATTACGCGGTGATGGTGACAGAGCCGTCAAGACGAGGAATACACCCCAGCGCGACGATGCCGGCGGGGGCGGGGAGCCCCATCACCGCCTCAATGTGCCTGTCGACGCCGCGGACGAGGGCGGCGCGGCCGCGGCTGATCAGGATTGCGCCTGACCCGAAGGGCCGGACGAGGGCGGCGCGGTTCGAAGTCGAGGCGATCCGCAGGTCGAGGCGATCCGGCGCCGCTCGCCGGGCGCGCCACGACGCGGTCACGCGGGTGGTGCGTGTGGCTGGTTGGTGGTGATCGCGCGTCCGGCTGGTCGGCGAAGGCGGGGCGTTCGGCGTTGCCGTGCGCGCGGATGTGGTGGTCGTGCAGCAGCTTGTGGTGCCGGGGGCAGAGCAGGATGAGGTTGTCGAGCTCGGTCTTGCCGCCGTGCTCGACGGGGATGACGTGGTGGGCTTCGAGTTCGCGCGTGGCGTTGCAGCCGGGGTATTGGCAGTGCGCGGAGCGTTTGTGCAGTGCGCGCTGCTGCGCGTAGGAGGCGCAGCGCCCGACGCGCGAGTGCACGAGGTCGCGGCCGTTTGGCTTGATCGTGAGGCGGCGTGCGTCGCAGGCGAGCCGCTCGGAGGTCTCGGCGCTGAGCGGGCCTGCGCCTTCGAGCAGCGCCGGCTCATCGTCGCTGAGGTGCACGATCAGCGTGGTCGGGCTGCGCCGCGCGCCGCTTCCGTCGGCGCCGCCGTAGCGGGCGAGTGTGACGAGCGCGTCGGCGGCGGATTGTTGCCACGCGAGCACCGTCCCGGCCTGCTTGTCGGCGGCGCGCTGGTGTCTTGGCGATGCTCCAGATGGCCTGTTCGAAGGCGGCGCCCTGCTCGAGCGGCAGGCGCCCGCTGAAGGCGAGCTCGCGTCGCCCGCGCGTCCAGGTCATGCGCAGCGCGCGGCGCTCGTAGAGCGCCGCGTCGTCGGCCGCTGTGGGCGGGGCGAGGGTGCGCGCGGCGAGTGCGATCTCGCCCGGCGCCTTTCCGATCGCGATGCGCGCCAGTTCGGCGTCGCTGGCCGGGGTCGCGTACGCGGCCGCGGCCGTGACCTGATCGAGCGTCAACGTGCCCGTGCTGAGGGCGTGGTCGAGCGCCGGCAGGTCACGTAGCGCGCTGCTCGTGCGCGTGATGCGCGCGGCGCTGCGGTAGTCGCTGCTCGCAGATCTGCGCCAGCCACTGCGCGCTCGACGAGCAGCCCGCGGCCTGCCAGTCGCCCTCGTCGTCGGCCTCGCGCACGATCTCCGTCACGCGCTGCTTGATGCGCGCCTCCTGTGCGCACAGCTCACGGAGCTCGCGCCGGCGCGCCTCGCGGCGGCGCTCCCGCACCTGATCGACCGTCCCATCCAGCGTGGCGAACATATGTTCGTAGCATAACCGGGCGACGCCCACGGAAAGTGTGCCGAAATTGTGCCGAAATGCAGGTACTTTCTCGAAATTCAGACTCGTCCGCGAAGCCGGTCACCGACGTTCTGGAACCGGCCTGCCCCGCCGAGCGCCATGGCAAGAAAGTGCCTTCTCGACAGGCGCTCCGGAGGGGTGGGCACGGACCCCGAAAAGAGCCCGACCCGACAAGGTCGTGACCGGACCCCGTGATTCGATCCGTCTCGTGTGAGAGTCGGTCAAATCGGTGGGTGCAGGCAGCAGGTTCTACCGCTGGTTCGGATGAGGACCGCAGGAACGGATTCGTGCGCGGCGGGTGGGCGATGGGGGTGGGCGACGACGAGACCATGGCGTTCATCAGCGAGACCTACCGGCGCGCCGACGCGTTCCTGTTCGGCCGGCGGATCTACGAGCTCTTCGCCGGCTACTGGGGCGCGGAGGAGCGGGCTCGCGCCGCGGCGGAGGATCCCGGCAACCACCCGATCGCAGCTGCCTTGAACACGAAGCCCAAGTACCTCGCATCGAGCACGCTCAGCGAACCGCGCTGGGCGAACACGACCGTCCTCTCGGGTGACCTCGCGGCTGCCATCGGCGAGCTGAAGGCCACGCCGAGGGGTGAGCTGCAGGTGCACGGCAGCGGTGCCCTGATCCGCTGGCTGCTCGCAAACGGCCTCGTCGACGAGATCAACCTGCTGATCGTCCCCGTCGTCCTCGGCCAGGGCATGCGGCTATTCCCCGACGCCGGCCCGGACATCGCGCTCGACCTCGTCGACTCGCGAGCCGACTCGAAGGGCGTGACGATCCAGGTCTACCGGCCCAACGGGCGCCCGCAGTACGCCGACTGAAGCACGTGACATAGCCGTGTGGTCGTTGGCGTTCATCCCGCCGAACTGGCTGCGCCACCGGTAGTACGTCTGCTCGGAGACCTGCAGCGCACGGCAGACGTCAGCGACGTCCTTGCCCTCGTTCGGCATCCGATCAGCAGTCGCCAGCTTGCGCACGATCTGCTCCGGCGTGTGCTTCTTCCTCGTAGCCATGTTGATGTCGAGCCTTCCTGTCACAACGTGGGCTCGCAAGACTCTCAAACGACCCGGATCGACTGGCAGGGGTCAGGCGAGTCGCACGACGACGTGCCGGCGCGACCGCGAACTCGCGCGCCTCCTGCACCAACCGCGTGCGGCGCGCCCGGTCTACGACGTCCCGCCCGTGATCGTCCCGTCGCCGCGCCGGCCGCGGGCGCGCGCTCGCGCAGCGGCCGGGAGCGACGATCAGGCGTGCGGCGGCGCGGGTGCGTCGAGCGAGACGCTGTCGAGCGCCGGCGCCGCGTCCTTGCCGCGCAGGAGGTAGGCCGAGCGCAGCAGCTCGGGCTGCGCGGTGAGCTCCTTGGCCGTGCCCTCGTAGCGGATGCGCCCGCCCTCGAGCACGTACGCCTTCTTCGCGAGCCCGAGCGCGATGTGCGCGAACTGCTCGATCAGGAGGATGCCGGTCCCGGTCGCGGCGACGGCCTGGAGCACGGGTGCAAGGCGCTTGACGACCACCGGCGCAAGACCGAGCGAGAGCTCGTCGACGAGGATGAAGCGGGGGTGGGAGACGAGGGCCTGGGCGAGCACGACCATCTGCTGCTCGCCACCCGAGAGCAGGCGGCAGGTGATCCGCCAGCGTTTCTCGAGCTCGGGGAAGAGCTCGAGCGCGCGCGCGACCCCGCTCTTCGCGTCCTCCTTGGAGAGCGAATAGGTCGCGACGCGGAGGTTGTCCTCGACCGTGAGCCCGGGGAGCAGGCGCCTGCCCTCGGGAACGATCGCGACGCCGGCGCCGCGGACCTGCTCGGGCCGGCGGCGCGTGAGGTCGTCCTCTCCCAGCATCACGCGGCCGCTGCTGACGCGGAGCACCCCGCCCACGGCCAGCACGAGCGAGGACTTTCCGGCCCCGTTCGGGCCCAGGAGCGTCGTGATCTCCCCGGGCGGGATCACGAGCGACACCTCGTGCAGCACGCGCCTGCCGCCACGCACCACGCGCAACTCCTCGAACCGGAGCTCGCGGCCGGCCGCCGGTGTCTCGCTCGCGCTCACGGGGCCACCCCGCTCGCCTCGCCGTGGTCGTCGGCCCCCACGTCGTCCTCGGTGCCGAGGTAGGCGCGCATGACGTTCTCGTCGCGGAGCACGTCGGCGGTCGCTCCCGCGGCGATCAGCTTGCCGAAGTCGAGCACGGCCGTCGTCGTGCAGCACGCCTGGACGAGGCTCATGTCGTGGTCGACGAGGATCACGAGTGCGCCGAACTTCTCGGGGATCCGCTGGATGACCTCGCTCAGATGCCCGGTCTCCTCGTCCGGGAGCCCGGCGGCGGGTTCGTCGAGCAGGATGACCCTGGGGGCGCCGACGACCGCGCGCGCGATCTCGACCAGGCGCCGGTCGCGAGCGCCGAGCCCGCCCACCTTGTACTGCGGCGGCACCTCGAGGCCCACGTATTCGATCGCGCTCAGCACGTCGGCCCGGCGCGACGCGCGCCCGGCGCCCGAGTGCTCGTGGATCATCGCGACGTTGTCGAACACCGACAGCTGCTCGATCGCCATCTCCGTCTGGAACGTGCGCCGCAGGCCCCAGCGGGCGCGGCGGTAGTCGACCATCTTGAGCAGGTCGTCGCCGAACGCCCGGATCGAGCCCTCGGCGGGCTTGACGAAGCCGCTGAGGACGTTGAAGAACGTCGTCTTGCCGGCGCCGTTCGGCCCGATCAGGCCGCACGTGCCGCCCGGGAAGACGACGCTCACGCCGTCGATCGGGGTCACGCCGGCGAAGCGCACGGTCAGCCCCTCGACCTCGATCATGACGCCCCCCGCGAGCCGGTGAGCTTGCGGTAGAGCATCAGGCCGAGCCGTCCCAGGTTCTGGATGTCCTTCGGCATCTGCACGACGATCCCGCGCGGTGCCGTGAGCAGCACCTGCAGCAGGCCGACCCCGAAGATGATCAGCAGGAAGTTCGGGTCGATGCCCCACTGGGCCTGGAACAGGAACGGCGCGAGCTGGCTGAAGAGGCCTGCGACGACGGCGCCCCAGAGCGAGTAGATGCCGCCGATCAGCGCCGCCGCGAGCAGCGTGAGGGAGTCCTGCGTCGGGAACCCGAAGGCGGTCGGCTGGCCGAGCTGGGCCGCCAGGAGGCCGCCGGCGACGCCGGTCGTGAACGACGCCAGCGCGAAGGCCCAGAGCTTGTAGCGGACGATGTTCACGCCCGCCGCGAGCGCAGCCGGCTCGCTCTCGCGGATCGCGGCCCAGGCGCGCCCGGGTTTCGAGGCGAAGTGCAGGGCGATGAGCAGGAACATGAGCGCGCAGACGACGATCGTGTAGCGGTAATAGGCCGTGTCGCCCCCGGCGATGCCCGGCCGGCCGACGGGCTGCAGTCCCGAGAGGTCGGGGGTCGAGGTGCGGCCCGTGAAGCCGTGACCGCCGTTCGGGAAGTTGATCGTCGTCAGCACGACGTTCACGGCGCCGGCCGCCATGAGCGTGATCAGCGCGAGGTAGAGGCCGCTCAGCCGGAGCGCCGGCAGCCCGATCAGCACGCCCACGACGCACGTGATCGCGCCGGTCGCGAGCAGCACGAGCGGGAACGGCAGTCCTCCGGCGGCATACGAGATGCGCGTCGCGGTCCAGGTGCCGATCGCGAGCAGCGCGATCTGGCCGAGCGAGATCATCCCGACGCGCCCGTACAGCGTCACGAGGCCGGCGGCGACGACCGCGTAGATCGCGACGGCCGTGAGGGTCTTGATCCAGTCCCCGCCGAGGACCGCGGGGAGGACGAAGAGGGTGCCGCCCAGGAACGCGGTGATCACCGCGCTCCGCCCGATGATGCCCCGCGCTGCGAGCGCGGAGCCTGCTGCTGCGAGGCGCACCCGCTACCCCGCCGTCCGCGAGAGCGTGACGGTGCGGTGGCGCCCGAGATACAGCAGCGCGACGATCGCGAGGACGAAGGGCGCCGACGTCCGGTAGGACGAGATCGATGCGTATGGCGTGGCGACCGCCTGCACCAGTCCGACCGCGAGGCCGCCGGCAAGTGTGACCCAGAGCGAGCGCAGCCGGCCGATCAGCGCGGCCGCGAGCGACGAGATCACGAGAAATGTGAGCGCGGTGTAGTCGAGCGACGTGAAGAGGTCGGCCAGCAGGAGGCCGGCGCCGCCGCACACGAGGCCCGAGCCGAGCCAGGCGGCCAGCTCGACCCTGCGTACCGGGACGCCGAGCGTGGCGGTGATCTCCCGGTCGCTCGCGAGCGCCCGCATGGCGGTGCCGATCTTCGTGAAGCGCAGGAACAGCGTCGTCCCGACCGTGAGCACGACGGCGAAGACGAGCGCGATGATCTGCGTCAGGGTGATGACCGCGCCGAAGGCGTCGTAGCGGTCGGTCGAGGTCGGGAGCTGGAGCACGCGCACGAACGCTCCGCCCGCCGGGGCGCGCCACGCCATGACGCCGAGCAGGATCAGCGCGAGCGCGAGCGTTCCCATCATCTTGACGAGTGGGTCGCGCGCCGCGAAGGCCGGCCCGAGCACCATCCCGTAGACGACGTTGACGACCGCGCCGAAGAGGACGCAGGCGAGGTAGGCGAGCCAGTGGGGCCAGCTCGTGTGGTTGACGAGGTAGTAGGCGATCAGGGCGCCCGCGGCGCCGATGGCACCGAACGCGAGGTTCAGTACGCCGGTGGCCTGGTACAGCACCACCACTCCGACGCCGGAGAGCGCGTAGACGCTCCCCAGCGCGAGCCCGAGGACGATGTACGGCTTGAGGAACACCCAGTCCACGCCGAACACCGTCAGCGCGAGGCTAACCATTGGCAGTCACGGACGCCCTGATCTCCACTCGTCTCCTGCTACTTCCCGGTGTTGAGCTTGAACTTCTTCTCCCACGCGCGCGTCTGCGTGAGCTGCGGGTCGACGGCCTGGATCGGGATGCACTTGTCCTCGGTCACGACCTCGCCGGCCTTGTACGTCACGGTGATGTCCGTGTTGTTCGGGATGTGGTAGGGGAGGTTGTTGCCGACGTACCACGGCTTGCAGAGCATGCTCGTCTTGACGTTCTTGAGCGCCCGCACGGCCTTGTTGTACGACGCCGCCGTGACGGGCCCGGTGATGCTGAGGAGGGCCGCCGTCGCGAACTTGGCATCCATGAAGCCCATCTGCCCGAAGGCCTGGGGCGAGATGCTCGGCGCGTACTTCTTCGTGATCGCCAGGTAGAGGTTCTCGTCCGGCGAGCCGTCGTTGATGTTGCCGAACTCCTGGTTGATGTGCATCTTGCCGTCGAACGCGCCGAACTGCTTGGCCATGAACGCGTTGGCGATCGGCGTCGACGAGCCCCACAGCACCTTGTCGACCAGGCCCTGGGCGATGGCCGCGTTCATGAGGGCCGGCGCCGAGTCGGGCGTGAAGTCGAGGATGACCCCGCCGCCGTCGCCGGCGGCCTGTACGAGCTGCAGGATCGTCGAGTTCGCGTCGGTGATCGGGAGCTTGATCGGGAAGGCCTTGCCGGGGATGCCGGCGGCCGCGGCGACCTTGAGCACGCCACCGTCGGCGTAGGCCGAGATGGTGTCGGGGGACGCGACCATGAGCGACTTCGCGCCACGGCGGACGAGCGCCTGGGCGGCGCCGATGTTGCTGTAGCGCGGGCCCATGTTCGACTCGACGAACGTCGGGGTGCCGAAGCACTCCGCCTGCACGCCTGCGCCGATCACGGTGAAGCCCTTGGACTTGTAGTACTTCCAGTTCGTGCCGCACTCGGTGAAGCTCGTGTTGCCCACGATCCCCACGACCTTGTCGCTCTCGATCAGCTTCTTGGCGAGCGAGGCCTGCTGCGTCGGGTTGAGCTGCTCGTTGTAGAGGATGTACTTGATCGGGCGGCCGTTGATGCCGCCGTTGTCGTTCACGCACTTGAAGTACGCGTTCGCGAACTTGCCGATCGTCGTGAAGTCGACGCCGGGGATCAGCATGTCGATCCCGCCGATCTTGATCGGCTTGCCGGTCGCCTTCTTGCCCGTGCCCATGCCGCAGACCGATTTCGTTGCGGACGCGGTGCCCGAGCCGACCGGAGCCGCAGCTCCGGCCCCCGTGGCCCATCCGACCGACAGCGCGAGCATGCTGGCGGCCACGCACATGACACCGAACTTGATCTTCGTCGATCTCATCAGGTCTCTACCCCTCGATTCGCTAGCTTCGTTCAGGACTCGAACCTCGTAGCGGTGGACGCCAGACGCGCGCGCGCCCGCGATCACGACGTCGTCAAACGCGTCCTCCTTGCGGCGGGTGCGTCTCGGGAGCAGCGGGCTGTGGGCGCAGGCTCACGGACTCCGCCGCAGCTGCGGGCGTCGCATCTCGAATTCCCCTCAAGAGCCTCGCCTCCCTTGTTCCCGATGTCGCAAGACTGTTCAACGTAGTTGGACGTGTTCAGCAGGCGTTAGCTAGGCGATCTCGGCAGAGATAGCGGCCGCCGTGTTGATGACGGCCGGCGAGTAGCGCTCGATGAGCTCGTCGGTCGACGCCATCGAGCGGTGCGCGGCGAGGTTGAGCGCCGCCACGACCTCGCCCGAGCGCGCCCTGATCGGCGCCGCGATCGAGCGCAGGCCGTACGCGAGCTCCTCGTCGTTGAGCGCGATGCCGGTCTGGCGGATGCCGGCCAGCTCGGCCCGGAACGCCGCCTCGTCGGTGATCGTGTTGGGGCCGCGCTCGGTGAGCACGACGCCCCCGAGCAGGGTCGCGAGGTGCTCCTCCGGCAGGAACGCCATCATCGCCTTCCCCATCGCCGTGCAGTACGCGGGCAGGCGCGCGCCGATGTGCAGGTTGAGGTCGATCTCGCGCTGCCCGGGACGCGATGCGCGGCAGCGCTCGATGTAGACGATGTCGTGCTCGTCGAGGATCGCGAGGTTGACGGTATGACCCGTCTCGTCGCTCAGCTGCTGGAGATGCGGTGCCGAGATCTCGCGCACGTCCATCGAGTTGATGGCCGAGAAGCCGAGGTCGAGCACGCGCGGGCCCAGCCGGTAGCGCTTGCTCTCGCGGTCCTGCTGCAGGTAGCCGAGCGCCGCCAGCGTCGCGACGTAGCGATGCGCGGTGCTGCGCGTCAGCTCGAGCTCGCGGCCGATCTCGCTGACCCCCATGAGCGGGCGCCCGGACTTGAAGAGCGCAAGCACCGCGAGGCCTCGCTCGAGCGACTGGGACATGCCCGAATCGACCGGCCGCCGGTCGCCCGTCGTCTGTGCCCGAAAATTCACGTCCCGGATACTAGACTATCGTTTCGAAGAATGGAACACTGCGGCGAACACGTCAGCCCGAGGGAGATCACATGAGTTCGGACACGGCGAGGCGGCTCTTCATCGGCGGTGAGTGGGTGGACGCGGAAGGCGGTCGCACGTTCGAGGACCGCGACCCGTTCAACGATGACGTCGTCGCACACGTGGCCGCGGGCTCGCGCGCGGACGCGCACCGTGCCGTCGAGGCCGCGGCCGCCGCCGCGCCCGCCTGGGCGCAGACCCCGCCGGCCGTGCGCCAGGGCATCTTCCTCAAGGCCGCCGAGGTGCTCGAGCGCCGCCAGGACGAGGTCGTGTCGCTGCTCGCACGCGAGACCGGGTGCACGTTCGGCTTCGGCATGTTCCAGATGCACTTCGTCCCCGGCCTCTTCCGCCAGACGGCGGCGCTCGCCTACGCGCCGCTCGGCGAGGTCATCCCGTCCGACACCGGCGCCTTCGCGATGGGGCTCCGGCGCCCGGTCGGCGTGGTCGGCGCGATCGCGCCCTGGAACGCCGCGCTGATCCTCTCGGCGCGCTCGATCGCGGCGCCGCTCGTGCTCGGCAACGCCGTCGTGCTGAAGCCGTCCGAGTGGTCGCCGATCGCGGGTGGCCTGATCTGGGGCGAGATCTTCGCCGAGGCGGGGCTCCCTGCGGGCGTGCTCAACATCGTCACGAACGCGCCCGGCGAGGCCGCGCCGATCGGCGACGAGCTCGTCGAGAGCCCGCACGTCCGCCGCCTCAACTTCACGGGCTCCACGGGCACCGGGCGCGCCCTCGCCGCGGCGGCCGGCCGCCAGCTCAAGCGCGTCGTGCTCGAGCTCGGCGGCTACAACCCGCTGATCGTGCTCGCCGACGCCGATCTCGACTACGCCGTCAACGCGACCGCGTTCGGCGCGTTCCTGCACCAGGGCCAGATCTGCATGTCCGCGCGCCGGATCGTCGTCGAGCGCCCGATCGCGGACGAGTTCATCGCGCGCCTCGTCGAGAAGACCAACGGCCTCAAGGCCGGCGACCCGAACGAGCACGACACGATCATCGGGCCGGTCATCAACCCGGGCGCGCTCGAGATGATCAAGAGCCGCGTCGACGGCGCGGTTCGCAGCGGGGCGAAGGTGCTCGCCGGGGGCGAGGCGGTCGGGTCGTGCTACCGCGCGACGCTGCTCGCCGATGTGCCCGAGGACTCCGAGTTCGCCCAGGTGGAGACGTTCGGGCCCGTGGCCGCGATCGAGATCGTCGACAGCGCCGATGCGGCCGTCGAGCGCGCCAACGCCTCGTCCTACGGCCTCTCGTCGGGGATCATCACGCAGGACGTCGATCGTGGGCTGGCGCTCGCGCAGCGGATCGACGCCGGGATCGTCCACGTCAACGACCAGCCGGTCGGGGACGAGCCGCAGATGCCGTTCGGCGGCGTCAAGGACAGCGGGTTCGGCCGCTTCGGCGGCAGCGCGGTGGTGGACGAGTTCACCGAGCTGCGCTGGGTGACGGTGCAGCGGGGATCGCACCCGTTCCCGTTCTGAGCCGGGCTCCGAGAACCGAGATGCGACAATCGGGGACGCGATGACGGTCAGCCGGCTCTCTGCCGCGGAGGACGCGATCCGTCATGTGCGCTCGGGAGACACGATCATGGTCGGGGGCTTCGGGCTCGTGGGTGCGCCCATGACGCTGCTCGACGCGCTCGTGCATCGCTCCGAGGCGACCGATCTCACGATCATCTCGAACAACATCGGCGAGCCGGGCAAGGGCCTCGGCATGCTCCTCCGCCAGGGCCGCATCCGCCGCGGCATCTCGTCGTACTTCACGTCGAACCCCGAGGCGGTGGCCGCGGTCAACGCGGGGCTGATCGAGGCGACGCTGCTCCCGCAGGGCACGTTCGCGGAGGCGATCCGTGCAGGCGGGGCGGGCATCGCGGCGTTCTTCACGCCGGTGGGCGCCGGCACGCTGCTGGCCGCGGGCAAGGAGGAGCGCGACTTCGACGGCGTGCCGCACGTGCTCGAGGCGGCGATCCGCGCCGACGTGGCGCTCGTCTACGCCGCGCGCGCCGATACGCTCGGCAACCTCTGGTACCGCCGCACGGCGCGCAACTTCAACCCGCTCATGGCGACGGCCGCCACGGTGACCATCGCCGAGGCCGGCGTGGTCGTCCCGGTGGGCGAGATCGAGCCTGAATCCGTCATGACGCCGCATCTCTACATCGACGAGCTCGTGGTGCAGGCGTGAGCGGCGACCCGAAGGCGACGATCGCGGCCCGTGCCGCGCTCGAGCTCCACCCCGGCGAGGTCGTCAACCTCGGCATCGGCATCCCGAACATGATCCCGGCGTTCCTCGACGACGACGCGGGCGTCTACCTGCACACCGAGAACGGGCTGCTCGGCGTCGGCCCGCGGCCCGACGAGAACGAGCTCGACACCGACATGATCGACGCGGCCAAGCGCCCGGTGACGGCGCTGCCGGGCGCGTCCTACTTCGACAGCGCCGAGAGCTTCGCGATGATCCGCGGCGGCCACATCGACGTGGCCGTGCTCGGCGCCCTCCAGGTCAGCGCCGGCGGGGACATCGCCAACTGGGCGGTGCCGGGCCGGGACGTGCTCGGGGTCGGCGGCGCCATGGATCTCGTCGTGGGGGCAGGTCGCGTGATCGTCACCATGACGGCGACGTCCTCGCGCGGCGAGCCCAAGGTGGTGCCCGAGTGCACCTACCCGCTGACCGCGAAGGCCGCCGTCGACGTCGTCATCACCGAGCTCGGCGTCTTCCGCGTGCGCCAGGGCGCGCTCGTGCTCGTGGAGCTGCTCGGGGACGCGACGGTCGAGGATGTCCGGGCCGTGACCGCGGCGGAGTTCACGGTCGACCTCGAGGACTAGGACACTAGCCGAGGACGGCCGTCGGGGGACGCGCGGCGCCGCCGCGGCGCGCACGGGGATCGCGGAGCGCGGGCGCCTCCCAGCCGACGTCGGCGCTCGTGAAGACGGTTCCCGGCGCGACGATCTCGTCGATGCGGTCGAGGGTCGCGGCGTCGAGGCGGGCGCCGTCGCTCGCGAGGTAGGCGTCGAGCTGCTCGAGCGTGCGCGGGCCGATGATCGCCGAGGTCACCCCCGGGTGCTCGGCGATGAAGCCGAGCGCGAGCTGCGGCAGGGTGAGTCCCGCGTCCCCGGCGAGCCGGGCGAGCTGCTCGACGGCGTCGAGCTTGGCGCGATTGGCCGGATCCGACATGTCGAAGCGGCCGGGGACGAGCCCGGCGCGGTGCGAGGCCGGCAGCTCACGGCCCTTGCGGTAGCGCCCCGTGAGCCAGCCGCCGCAGAGCGGGCTCCACGCGATCACGCCCATCCCGTAGCGCTGCGCGACCGGCAGCACGTCGCCTTCGACGCCGCGCACGAGCAGCGAGTAGGGCGCCTGCTCGCAGCGGAAGCGCTCGAGCCCGCCGCGCTCCGAGGCCCACTGCGCCTCGACGATCTCGTGGGCCGGGAACGTCGAGGTTCCGATCGAGCGCACCTTGCCCGCGCGCACGAGGTCGGTGAGCGCCCCGAGGCTCTCCGCGATGTCGCACGACGGGTCGGGCCGGTGCAGCTGGTAGAGGTCGATCCAGTCGGTCTTCAGGCGGCGGAGGCTGCCCTCGACCTGCTGCATGATCCAGCGCCGCGAGTTGCCGCTGCGGTTGAAGCCCTCCCCGAACTGGTGGTTGAGCTTCGTCGCGAGCACGACCGAATCGCGCCGGTCGCCGAGCGCCTTGCCGAGGATCGACTCGGAGTCGCCGGCGCCGTAGACGTCGGCGGTGTCGATGAAGTTGATGCCGGCGTCGAGCGCCCGGTGCACCATGCGGATGCACTCGCTCTCGTCCGCCGTGCCCCAGCGGCCGAGCATCATCGCGCCGAAGCAGAGCCTGCTCACCTGCACGCCGGTGCGCCCGAGCGTCGTCATCTCCATGCGGCGACTATAGGAAATCCGATACGGCCGAGGGCGTCAGGGCTTCTCGGCGAGGTACGCGAAGCGCGAGATCCGCCGCTCGGCGGCCAGGGTCGCGACCATGTCGAGGAAGCGCTGCCGGCGCTCGAACCCCTCGGCGCCCTCGAGCGGCAGGAGCTCACTCGCGCGCTGCGCGCGCACGCTGCAGCGCCGGCGCGCCACGGCGGCCACCGTCTCGGTGAGATCGTCGGCGGCGAGCACGCGCAGCCCGGCGGCCGCCAGCAGGCGCTCGTCCGCGCCCGGCGGGGCGAACTCGAAGTAGCCGATCGAGCTCCGGATCGCGAGCTCGTCGGCCGCCACGAGCCCCGTGATCGTGACGGGGTCGGTGACGAGCAGGCGGCCGCCCGGCGCCAGCAGGCGGGCCCAGTCGGCGAACACGCCCGGCCGGCCGGGCAGGTGGTTGAGCGCGTCGAGGCAGAGGATCGCGTCGAACGAGCCGTCGGCGAACGGCAGCGGCCGGCTCGCGTCGGCCTGGACGAAGCGGACCTGCAGCTCGAGACCGGCCTCGCGCGCCAGCCGGCGGCCGTTCGCGAGCCCGGTCGTCTCGCGGTCGACGCCGGTGACCTCGCAGCCCGTCAGGCGCGCGAGGTGGAGGCCGGGCCCGCCCGCCCCGCACGCCACGTCGAGCAGGCGCACGCCGGGCGCGAGCGCGAGCTGCGCCGCGAAGCCCTCGAGCTCCGCCAGCGTCTGCCAGTTGTTCTGGCCGAGATCCTCGCCGAACTCCTCGCGCCGGATGTCCGCGTAGACATCGGCCGCGAACTCCCGGTAGTACGACCCGTAGTGACTGTCTGCCATGGGCGGGCGCCGCGTGCTCGCTACGCGAGCAGGGCCCGGTGGCGCGCGAGGCCCGCGAGCAGCTGCTCGATGTCCTCGTGCGTGTTGTAGCAGTGCGGCGACACGCGCAGATTGCCGTCGCGCGACGAGGTCAGGATGCCGTCGGCCGCGAGCGCCGCGACGAGCGCGTGCTCGTCGCGCGAGCGGATTGCGAAGAGCGCGCCGCGCGAGGCCGGGTCGAGCGGGGTCGCCATGCTCCCGCCGAGCTCGGCCACGCCGGCGAACAGCGTCTCGGCCAGCTGGGCGACGTGCGCGCGCGTCTCGGCGATGCCGATCTCCTTCATCAGCTCGATGCCGGCGATGCCCTGCGTAGATGCTCGGGATCGGCGGCGTGCCGGCCTGGAAGCGGCGCGCGTCGGGCGCCGGCGAGTAGTCCGTGATGTCCATCTCGAACACGTCGGCGTCGGCGAACCAGCCCGTGGCGGTGGGACGCAGGTCCTCGAAGTGCTCGCGGCGGCAGTAGACGAAGCCGAGGCCGGCGGAGGCGAGCAGGTACTTGAGCGCCCCGGCGACGAGCAGGTCGACGCCGAGCGCGCGCACGTCGATCGGCAGCGATCCGACCGCCTGGTAGGAGTCGAGCAGCACGAGCGCTCCGCGCTCGTGCGCGAGCTTGACGACGCCCTCGACGTCGATGCACGCGCCGTTGCGGTAGCAGACCTGCGTGATCGCGACGAGCGCCGTCTGCTCGTCGATCGCGGCGTCGAACGCCTCGAGCGGCACGACCGGCGCGTCGCCCTGGTGGACGTGGCGGACGCTGTAGCCGCGCTCCTCCTGTGCGTGCCAGATCTGGCCGACGGTCGGGAACTCGAAGTCGGAGACGACGATGCGATTGCGCCCGCCCGCGGGCCGCAGGCCGCTGGCGATCGCGTTCACGCCCGCCGAGACGGAGGCCGTGACGGCGATCTCGTCGTCGTCGGCGCCGATCAGCCCGGCGAAGCTCCTCCGCGCGGCCTCGGTGCGCTCCATCCAGTACTCCCAGGGCGCGCCCTTCTCGTCCCAGTCGCGCAGGTAGTCCGCGTAGGCCCCGCGCACGGCGTCGGAGAGCACGCCCTGCGAGCAGCTGTTGAGGTAGACCTTGTGCTCGAGCAGCGGGAAGCGGTGGCGGATCGCGTGGGGCAGCGCGTCGCGGCCGGTGGTGGTGCCCGTGGCCATCTAGCCCTCCCCGTAGCGCGCGGCCGGGCTGCCGGCCGGCTGGAAGACGCCGAGCACGCGCATGGGGCCGTCGCCGGCGTTCTCGAGGCAGTGGGTGTGCAGCGGCGGCAGGTAGATGCACGAGCCGCGCTCGATCGGGCGCGTCTCGCCCGCCATGTGCAGGAAGCCCTCGCCCGCGACGACGTACACGACCTCGTCGTAGGTGTGGCTGTGGTCGGGCGCGCGGCCGACGGGGATCTCGCCCATGAACTGCGTGAAGCCCGAGCAGCCGACATCCGGGTCGACGAGCAACCGGAACGTGCGGCCGATGCCGGCCTCGAGGTCGGGCTGCGTCGCGAAGCTGACGGTCACGCGGCGCTCGCCGAGCGCGGGCGCGTCGGCGTCCTTCGGGGTCGGCGCGTCGACGACGAGCGCGACGAGCGGATCCGGCCCGTCGTTCTCGATCGAGTACGACTCGCCGGAGGCGATGTAGGCCGCGGTGTCGGGCGCGAGCTCGTGATGGCCGTGCCCGTCGAGGTAGAGCGTCGCCGTGCCCGAGAGCACGAACAGCGACTGCTCGTGACCGGCCAGCGCCGAGCGCTGCGAGCGGCCGACGGGGAACGTCACGACGCTCTGCACGAGCGCCTGGCAGCCGCACGAGCGGTCGATCGTGGTGCGCGTCTCGACGCCGTCGGCGTCGACCTTCGGCGGGCACTCGGCCTGCTGCACGAGGTGGCCGGGCATCAGCTCGCCTCGAGCTTGCGCGCGGCGGCGAGCACCTCGCCGGGGTGGTCCTGCATGTCCTGCTCCTCGGGCGCCCAGGTTGCGCGCACGACGGCGTCGCGGTCGAGCAGGAACGTCACGCGCCCGGCCAGCATGCCGTACTCGCCGTAGTCCTTGATCAGCCCGAGCTTGCCCGTCAGCTCGCCGCCGACGTCGGCCACGAGCGGGAAGCGCAGCCCCTGCTCCTCCGCGAAGCAGCGATGGCTCTCGTCGTCGTCCACGCTGACGCCGACGAGGGCGACGTTCGCGGCCGCGTAGTCGTCGACCGCGCGGCTGAACTCGACCGCCTCGAGCGTGCACGTCGACGTGCCGTCGGCGGGATAGAAGTACACGACCGCGGGGCCCGGCAGCGCCTCGAGGTCGAGCCGCTGCCCGTCGCTCGCCACCAACTCGCCGACCGGGAACCTGTCGCCGACCTTGACCGTCTGCTCCACGAGCCACCTCTTTTGATCAAACCTGCCTGAGCCCCGATCGTACTTGCGGTCCGCAAGGTTGGGGTCTGACCCCGATCTTGCGGACCGCAACGTTGGGGTCAGACCCCAACGTTGCAGAGTCAGTCCGGCGTTTCGCCGGACAGGATCTTGATCAGGCGGGAGCTGTCGATGTTGCCGCCCGAGACGATGCAGACGACCTTGCCGGTGCCGCCGTGGCCGGCGCGGGCCGCGGCCAGGGCGAGGGCGCCGGCGCCCTCGGCCACGAGGCGGGCGCGCTCGGCGAGCAGGCGCACCGCGGCTGCGGTCTCGTCGAGGGAGACGGAGACGGCCCCGTCGATCACCTCCTGGGCGAGGCCCCACATCTTCGGCAGCAGCGCTCGGCTGCCCGAGCCGTCCACGAAGGAGGCGCGGTAGTCGACCGCGAGCGATTCGCCCGCGGGCAGCGAGGCCGTCAGCGGCGCTCCCGTCTCGGGCTCGACGGCGATCACGCGCGTGCCCGGCCTGGCCTGGCGCAGCGCGCTCGCGATGCCGCACGAGAGGCCGCCGCCGCCCCAGGGGACGAGCACGGTGTCGACGTCCGGCAGGTCGTCGAGGATCTCGAGGCCGATCGTGCCGTTGCCGGCCATGACGCCGTCGTCGAGCACCGGGTGCACGAAGTACCCCTCGGCGCCCGGATGCTGCGAGGTCTCGATCGCGCGCCACCAGTCCTCGAACGGCACCGGCAGGATCCGGCCGCCGAGCCGCTCGATCGCCTCGAGCTTCGTCTGCGGCGCGTGGTCGGGCACGACGACGGTGCAGGGGATGCCGCGCTCGCGCGCGCCCCAGGCCACGCCCTGGGCCATGTTGCCCGCGCTCGCGGTGACGACGCCCTTCGCGAGCGCGCCGGGCGGCGCCTCGGCCATGGCGTTGAGCGCGCCGCGGATCTTGAACGAGCCGATCGGCTGCAGGCACTCGGGCTTGAGGTAGATCTCGGCGGGCGCGTCGTCGAGGCGCAGGCGCAGGAGCGGCGTGCGCACGGCCACGCCGGCGAGCGTCTCGCGCGCGCGCGTGATCGAGGCGAGGGGGATCACAGCTCGACCTCCGTGCCGCGCCCGGCCTCGGCGGCGACGCGCAGCGCGAGCTCCGCCGCGGCGAGATCCTCGACCGCCAGCCCGAGCGACACGAAGACGGTCAGCTCGCCGGCGCCGCGCCCCGGCGCGCTCCCGATCAGCACCTCGCCGAGCTCGTCCAGGGTCACGTCCTCGGCGAGCGCGCCCTCGCGCATCGCGAGCAGCACGTCGCCCGACTCGTTGAGCGCCGACTCGCGCGCGTCGACGACGATGCGCGCGGCCGCCATCGTCGCGCCGTCGAGCTCGCGCGTGGTCGGGATGCTGGAGCCGACCGCGTTGACGTGCGTCCCGGGCGCGAGCCAGGCGCGCTCGACGATCGGCTCGCGCGCGGTCGTCGTCGTGACGACCACGTCGGCGTCGCGCAGCGCGTCCTCGACGGACGCCGCCGCGCTCACGTCCCAGGCGAAGCGCGCCGCGGTCGCCGCGGCCAGCTCGGCGGCCGGCTCGGGCCGCCGCGAGTAGATGCGCACGCGCTCGAGCGGCAGCACGCACGCCATCGCCTCGATGTGCGCCGCGGCCTGCACGCCGGCCCCGAGCACGGCCAGCGACGAGGCGCCCTCGCGCGCGAGCGCGCGCGTCGCGACGGCGCTCACGGCGGCCGTGCGGATCGCCGTGATCGAGGAGGCGTCGAGGATGCCCGGTCACCTGGCCCGTCTCGCCGTCGAACACGACGACGACGCCCTGGTGGGCATCGAGGCCCCGGCGCGGGTTCTCGGGGAAGATCGCGACGGCCTTGAGCCCGAACGCCGGCGCGTCGCCGGCGCGGTGCGCCGTCATCAGGCCCATCAGGCCGGGCGACTTCGGCGGCCGCACGACGGAGCGCAGCGGCAGGTGCAGGTCGCCGGCGGCGAGCTGCCGCAACACCGCGTCCATGGCCTCGATGCAGTCCTTCATGGCCAGCGACGCGCGTACGTCGTCGCCGCTCAGCACGCGGACGGTCATGCTCCGGCTCCGATCGATCGCGGGAAGAGCGCCGAGATCTCCGCCAGGTCGTCGTCGCCCAGCCGGAGCTCGAGCGCGGCCAACGCGGGGTCGAGGTGCCCGGGCCGGCGCGGCCCGACGACGACCGGGTTGACGAGTGGCTGGGCCAGCAGCCAGGCCAGGGCGAGCGTGGCCATGTCGACGCCGCGCTCGCCGGCCATCGCCTCGAGGCGCTCGAGCGCGTCGAAGACCTCGTCGCGCTGCAGGTGCTCGTAGGGCTCCGAGCGGAGCGTCATGCGCGATCCGGCCGGCGGCGCCTGGCCGCGGCGGTACTTGCCGGTCAGCCAGCCGCCGGCGAGCGGCGAGAACGGCGAGAAGCCGAGGCCCTGATCGGCGCACAGCGGCAGCACCTCGGCCTCGGGCGAGCGGTCGAGCAGGCTGTAGCCCGACTGCACCCACTCGAAGCGCGCGAGTGAGCGCACGTCGCTGATCCAGAGCCCGCGCGCGAGGCGCCAGGCCTCGATGTTGCTGGCGCCGACGTAGAGCAGCTTGCCCGCGCTGCGCAGGTCGTCGAGCGCGGCCAGCGTCTCCTCGAGCGGCGTCGTGGGATCGGGCTCGTGGCAGAGGAAGAGGTCGAGCCGCTCGGCGCCGAGGCGCCCGAGGCTCGCGTCGACCTGCCGCACGAGCGCACGACGCGAGAGCCCGCGGTCGTTGGGCCCGTCGCCGACGGGGTTGAACGCCTTCGTGCTCAGCAGCACCTGGTCGCGCACGGCGCTGCCGCGCTGCGCGAGCCACTTGCCGATCGCCGTCTCGCTGCGCCCGCCGCCGTAGGCGTCGGCGGTGTCGAAGACGTTGATGCCGAGCTCGAAGGCGGCGTCCATGATCGCGAACGCCTCGTCGTCGCTCTCGCCCTGGCCGTAGAACTCCGGCGCCGAGCCGATGCCCCCGAAGTTGCCGCAGCCGAGCGCGATGCGCGAGACCTTGAGCCCGGTGCTGCCGAGGGAGCGGTATTCCATCGCGCTCATGATTGCGCGCTCAGCGAACGCGCCGCGGCGGCCGCCGTCATCAGATCCACGAGCCGATGTCGCGCACCCGGTCGACCGTCTTGCCGAAGCGGCCGGGCGCGCGTGGCTGCAGCTGCTTGGCGACGAGGTAGCCGGACCCCGCTCCGAGGCCCGGCCCCGGGTGCGTCGAGGCGCCGATGTGCCAGAGGCCGTCGATCGCGGTCTTGTGACCGGGCAGGCGCCCGGTGGGGCGCCACAGCAGGTTCTGGTCGAGCGAGCACGAGCCCGAGTAGATGTCGCCGCCGACGAGATTGCAGTTGAGGCCCTCCAGATCGGCGGGCGAGAGCACGACGCGCTTGATCGTGGCGCGCTGCAGGTTCGTGATCTGCGTTCCGAGGCGGGCGACGATGCGATCGGCGTAGGCCTCGCGCAGCGTCTCCGTCCAGGTGCCGTCGCCGACGTCGATCTCGCGGAGGGCATCGCCGCGCGGGCGCTGCGGCAGCTCCTGGAGCTGGATCCAGATGATCCACTTGCCGTCGGGAGCGCGGCTCGGATCGACCGCGCAGGGCTGGCCCACGACGATCGTCGCCTCGGCGGGCAGCAGCCCGCGATCGGCCTCGTTGACGGCGCGCGAGACGCCGTCGAGGCCGGGTGTGACGTGCACCATCGCCGCCCGTCCGAGGCGATCGGCCTCGGGCGAGGCCCACTGCGGCAGCTCGTCCAGCGCGAGGTGGATCTGCATGCCCGCGCGCCCGTAGCGGAAGCCCTGAGCCGAGTCCCAGACCTCGGGCGGGGTCTCCTCGCGCGCCAGCAGTCGCCCGTAGAGCTGCGTCGGCGTGACGCTCGCGATCACGGCGCGGCTCGCGTGGAAGCGCTCGCCGCCGCTCAGGCGCACGCCGGCGGCGCGGCCGCCGGCGAGCAGGATGCGGTCGACGTCGGCACCGGTGCGCAGCTCGCCGCCGTGCTCGCGCACGATCGCCGCCAGCGCCTCGACGAGACGCACGCCGCCGCCCTTCGGCACCGGCATGCCGCCGAGCTGGAGCGCGCACGCGATCACCTGGGTCATGAAGCCCGCGACCGCCTGCTCGGGCCCGAGGCCCGTGTGCAGCACCCACGGCGCGAGCAGGCCGTGGGCGCGCTCCGATGCGAACGTCGCCTCGAGCCAGTCGCGCGCGCTCACGAGCGAGTGGCCGGCGAACTCGAGCAGCCCGCGGCGCCCCATGCTCTTGTAGGCCTTGCGCGCGAGGCCGAGGCCCTGCCGCGACCAGAGCTCGGCCGAGAGCACGCCGAAGCTGTGCTCGGCAGAGCTCATGAACTCGTCGAACTGGCGCTTCCAGGCGTCGCCGTCGCCGGCCGCGTGGCGCTCGAACTCGGCGACGTTGTCCTCGAGCGACGTCGTCAGGAACGCGCCCTCGCCATCGGGGAAGAGCGTCGCCGTCGGCAGGTCGGTGTTGAGGTACTCGAGCCCGTGGCGCGTGAGATCCTCGCCCAGCTCGGCGTACGCGGCCGAGCCCGCGAAGAGCGGGTGCCACGACGCCATCAGCTCGTGCGTGAAGCCCGGCGCGGTGAGGTCGCCGGAGGTGCGCAGCGCGCCCCCGAGCACGTCGTTGCGCTCGAGCACGCAGACCTTCCAGCCCCCGCGCGCAAGCAGCGCCGCACCCGTCAGCGAGTTGACGCCGGAGCCCACGAAGACCGCGTCGAAGCCCGCCACGGCGCTGAACATACCAGCCTCCAGTGCTTGTGTATATGATCAAACGCATGCTGCTGCGAGAGGTCGAGTACGCCCGCCCCGAGAGCGTGGAGGAGGCGGTTCGCCTCCTCGGAGCGCATGACGGCGCGCGTGCCCTGGCGGGCGGACAGACGCTCGTCAACGTGATGAAAGCGCGGGCCGCGGCGCCGGACGTGCTCGTCGATCTGGCCGACCTGAGCGAGCTCCGGGGCATCGCCCGCGGGGCCGACGGCTCGCTCGAGCTGGGCGCGATGGTGACCTACTCAGAGCTCGTGCGCTCGCCCGAGGTGGCGGCCGCCCGGCCGGTCCTGGCCGAGGTCGCCGCCACGATCGCCGACCGCCAGGTGCAGAACCGCGGCACCGTCGGCGGCAACGTCTGCGTCAACGATCCGACCAACCACCTGCCGCCGCTGTTTGCGGCCATGGGCGCGACGTTCACGATCCTCGGGCCGGGCGGCGAGCGCACCGTCTCGTCCGACGAGTTCTTCGTCGGCGTCTACATGACCGCGGTCGGCGAGGGCGAGCTGCTCACCCGCGTGACGGTGCCCGCGCTCGCCGCGGGCTGCGGCGACGCGATGGAGGGCATCACGCTCGGCGTGCACGGCACCTACCTCGTGAGCGCGGCGGCGACCGTCGCTCCCGCCGGGGTGCGCGTCGCAATCGGCTGCGTGTCGGCGGTGCCCGAGCGCGCCACGACCCTCGAGGAGCGTCTCCGCGGGGCCGAGCTGACGCAGGCGACGGTGCACGCCGCGGTCGCCGGCCTCGGCGACACGCTCGATCCGCCCGCCGACGTGCACGCGCCGGCCGACTACCGCCGGCGGCTCGCCGAGGTGTGCTGCGAGCGCGCCGTGCTGGCCGCCGCCGCGCGAGCGAAGGGATGATGCAGTGACGGAGCCGAGCGACAGCCGGACGATCTCGGTCGAGGTCAACGGCCACACCTACGAGCGGGAGGTGGCCGCGCGGCGCCTGCTCGTGCACTTCCTGCGCGACGATCTCGACCTCACCGGCACGCACATCGGCTGCGACACGGGCAACTGCGGCGCCTGCACCGTCCAGCTCGACGGGCTGGCCGTCAAGAGCTGCATGATGCTCGCCGTCCAGGCCGACGGCGCGCACATCCGCACGGTCGAGGGCCTGGCGGGCGACGCCGGCGAGCTGACCCCGCTGCAGCGCGCGTTCACCGACCACCACGCGCTCCAGTGCGGCTACTGCACGCCGGGCATGCTCGTCAGCGCGACCGCCCTGCTGGAGGAGAACCCGCACCCCTCCGAGCACGAGGTGCGCGCGGCGCTGCAGGGCAACATCTGCCGCTGCACCGGGTACTGGAACATCATCGAGGCCGTGCAGGCCGCCGCGAAGGAGGCCTCGTGAGCAGCGTCGCGCCTGAGGTCACGACGACCGGCACGTACGTGGGGCAGAGCATCCCGCGCAAGGAGGACGGCCGCCTCGTGCAGGGGCAGGGCGTCTTCGTCGACGACATCAAGCGCCACAACCAGGGCTTCGTGCACTTCGTGCGCTCGCCCTACGCGCACGCGCGCATCCTCTCGGTCGACGTCAGCGCCGCGCTCGAGGCGCCGGGCGTGTTCGGCACGCTCACGGGCGACGAGGTCGCGATCCTGACCGAGCCGTTCTTCCAGATCGCGCCCGCGCCGGGCGGCAACATCAAGGACTACGCGCTCGCGGTCGGCCGCGCGCGCTTCGTCGGCGATCCGGTCGCCGCGGTCGTCGCCGCCACGCGCGAGCAGGCGCGCGACGCCGCCGAGCTGATCGAGGTCGACTACGAGGTGCTCGACCCGGTCGTCGACGCGCGCACCGCGCGCGATCCGCGCGCGCCCGTGATCCACGAGGAGATCGGCAGCAACGAGAGCTGGAGCGGCGTCTACGACTGGGGCGATGTCGACGGCGCGTTCGCCGCGGCCGATCACGTCGTCCGCATCGGCGAGCTGCACTTCGACCGCTTCAACTCGACGCCGCTCGAGCTCGACGCCGCGCTCGTGGAGTACAACCGCGGCACCGGGCAGTGGACGATCTACTGCAACAACCAGTTCCCGGGCTTCGCCGTGATCATGATGGGGCCCGCCCTCGGCGTCGGCCTCGACAAGCTGCGCATGGTCACGCAGGACATCGGCGGCGGCTTCGGCAACAAGATCACGTCGCACCCGCAGCTCGTCGCCTGCTGCCTGCTCGCGCGCAAGCTCAACCGGCCCGTGCAGTGGACCGAGGCGCGCACCGACTTCCACCAGTCGATGTCGCACGGCAACGAGCGCTGGTTCCAGGACGTCGAGGTGGCCGTCAAGGCCGACGGCGAGATGCTCGGGTTCCGCTGCAAGGCGCTCGACGACGCCGGCGCGTTCCTGCGCTACGAGCCGCTCGGCGGCGCGATCTGGGTGCAGGTCAGCCCGGGCATGTACCGCTGGCGCAACATCCGCGTCGAGTACTCGCAGGTCGTGACGAACAAGGCGCCGGTGTCGCCGAACCGCGGCTACTCGCGCATGCAGCACCTGTGGCTGTGTGAGCGCATCATCGACATCGTCGCGCACGAGCTCGACCTCGATCCGATCGCGGTGCGCAAGCTCAACTACGTGCAGCCGGAGCAGATGCCGTACGAGACGCCGAGCGGCGGCATCTACGACTCGGGCGACTACCCGCGCGCGCTCGACGCCGTGCTCGAGCTGATCGGCTACGACGGCCTCGAGGCGCGTCGCGCCGACGCTGCGGCGCGCGGCAAGCTGCTCGGCTTCGGCATCGGCTCGACGCTCGACTCGGGCACGAACAACTTCGCGCAGTCGACGTACCTCAATCCCGCGCTGCAGTTCTCGGGCAACAGCGAGGTCGCGACCGTCAAGCTCGACATCTTCGGCGAGGTCGTGGTCACGCTCGGCACGACGCCGCAGGGCCAGGGGCACGAGACGACGACGTCGCAGGTGGTGGCCGACATCCTCGGCTGCTCGACCGACGCCGTCACCGTCCGCGTCGGGCACGACTCGTACTGGAACTCGCACGCCGGCTTCTCGGGCACGTACGCCAGCCAGTTCGCGGTCTCGGGGCTCTCGGCGGTCAAGGGCGCGGCCGACGGGCTCGCGGCGCAGATGAAGCAGCTCGCGGCGCTCGTGCTGGGCGCCGAGCCCGACGACATCGAGCTCGCCGGCGGCTTCGCACGCCTGCGGGCGAACCACGAGGTCGCGCTGCCGTTCATGGCGCTCGGCGCGATCGTGAACGTCAACAACGCGAGCCTGCCCGAGGACTTCGAGCCGACGATGAACGTGCGGCACGTCTACCGCCCGCACTTCGAGCCGCTCGACCTCGAGCGCAAGTTCGGCAACCTGACGCTCACCTACGCGATGCAGATCCACGCCTGCGTGCTCGAGATCGACCCCGAGACGGGCGTCTACGAGGTGGTCGACTACGCGGTCATCGACGACTGCGGCAACCGCATCAACCCGCAGATCGTCGAGGGCCAGGTCATGGGCGCCACGGCGCACGCGCTGGGCGCGGCGACCTGGGAGACGTTCGCCTACGACGAGGACGGCAACCTGCTGACGCCGAACTTCTACGACTACCACGTGCCGCACGCACTCGACATGCCGCCGCTCAAGACGGGCGCGATCGAGTCGCCCTCGCCGTTCTCGCCGCTCGGCACGAAGGGCATGGGCGAGGGCGGTGGCGCCGGCATCCACGCCGTCTGCGCGGCGCTGCAGGACGCGCTGCGCACGGTCGGCGGCGGCATCATCCACGACAGCCACAACCCCTACCACCGCGTCTTCTCGATCCTGAGCGACCCGGCTGCGACGCGGGCCGACGTGAAGGTGGAGAGCACATGAGGGCGGAGGGAACCCGCGAGTTCGAGGCGTCGCGCGAGCGCGTCTGGGAGATCATCAGCGACCCGGCCGGCATGGCCGGCCTGATGCCCGGCATGGAGGGCTTCGAGGTCATCGACGCGACGCACTGGCGCGCGAAGGTCAAGGTCCCGCTGGGCCTCGGCGGGCTCAAGATGACGATGGAGTTCGAGCAGCTCGAGGAGCGCCCGCTCGAGTACGCCTCGATGCGCGGCAAGGGCAAGGGCATGGGCGCGATGATGGACATGACGACGTCCTTCACGCTGAGCGGCGAGGGCGATCACACGCACATGGCGTGGGAGGCCGACGTCAAGCTCGCGGGCGTGCTCGCCTCGATGGGCCAGCGCGTGCTGCAGCCGATCATCAACCAGCAGGTCGAGGGGATCATGACCGCGCTGGAGACCCGGCTCGAAGGATCCGCATGACCGTTCCGTTCCGCGTCGGCGTGATGCAGCTGACGATGGAGCCGCTCGACGAGATGCTGGAGTCGGCGCGCGTCATGGACGAGGCGGGCCTCGACACGGTCTGGCTCGCCGAGGCGTATCCGTGGTGGCGCAAGCACGGCATGGAGGCCAAGTCCTCGACCGTGCTCGCCGGCATCATCGCCCGCGAGACCAAGCGCCTCACCGTCGGCTGGGGGATCATCTCGCCCTACACGCGGCACCCGGTGCAGGTCGCGATGGACGCGCGCATCGTGCAGGAGGCCGCCGGACCGGGCCGCTTCATCGCCGGCTTCGGCACCTCGAAGATCTTCCTCAACAACACCAAGCAGGGCGGCCCGCCGAAGGTCACGAAGCCGCTCGCCACGATGCGCGACTCGGTCGAGATCCTGCGCGGGATCCTCGGCGGCGAGCGCTTCGAGTACGACGGCAAGGTCTTCTCGGCCGACATCCCCGCGCTCTCGCCCGATGCGCACGTGCCGCGCTGGAACGTGCCCGTCTACGTCGCCGGCACCGCGCCGCTGATGCAGCAGCTCGGCGGCGAGATCGGCGACGGCCTGCTCACGCCCTCGATCACGACGCCCGCGTTCGTGCGCTACACGCTCGGCAACGTCAAGATCGGCGCCGAGAAGGCGGGCCGCGACCCTGCCTCGGTCGACGTCGGCTGCACGGTCGTGGCCTCGATCCACCCGACCGACCGCGACGCGGGCCGCGACGGTGCGCGCGAGATCGCCGGCATGTACCTCGCCAACAAGGTGCAGAACATCCAGGGCTCGGCCGACACGCTGCTCGACCTCGCGCAGATCGACCCCGAGGAGATCCGGCCGGTCGCCGTCGCGATGGAGGAGGGCGGGCGCCTGGCCGCCAAGGCCAAGGTGACCGACTCGATCCTCGACCGCTGCAAGCCGATCGCGGGCACGCCGGACGACTGCGTCGCGGCGATCGAGGAGTACAAGGCCGCGGGCTGCACGCACGTGATGCTCGAGCTCTGGGGGGCGAACCGGCACGAGCAGATCCGCCTGTTCGGCGAGCATGTCCTCCCGCGCGTGCGCGCGTGAGCGAGAACGTCGCGATCGACCGCGACCGGCTCGTGGAGTGGGCGAGCCGCGCGATCGGCACGCCGAGCTTCACCGGCGACGAGCAGGCGATGGCCGAGCTCATGCGCGAGACGTTCCGCGAGATGGGCCTGAGCGTGCAGTGGCAGCAGGTCGAGGAGGGCCGCGCCAACGTGCTCGGGATCCGCGAGGGCTCCGGCGGCGGGCCGAGCCTGATGTTCAACGGCCACATGGACACCTCGTACTCGGGGCGCGAGCCGTGGCTCGCCGGCGTGCCCGGCTTCCAGCCCTCGGCGTTCGTCGAGGACGGCAGCCTCTACGGCCTCGGCATCTCGAACATGAAGGGCGCGCTCGCGTGCTACGTCGAGGCGCTGCGCGCGCTCGCCGACGCCGGCGTGACGCTGCGCGGCGACTGCATGATCGCGGCCGTCTGCGGCGAGATCGAGAAGACGCAGTACGGCGACGCGCAGGGCGCGCAGTACCGCGGCTACGCGGCCGGCTCGCGCTACCTCGTGAGCCACGGCGGCGTCGCCGACATGTGCATCCTGGGCGAGCCGACCGAGGGCAAGGTCGTGCTCGGCCACTTCGGCTCGCTCTGGCTGCGCATCGGCACGCAGGGCAATTTCATCCACACGGCGTTCTCCGAAGGCAAGCGCAACCTCAACTCGATCCTGCGCATGCACGAGGTCACGGCGGCCGTGCTGGAGTGGATCCCGAGCTGGGAGAACGACCCCGAGAACGCCTACCGCGGCGCCTCGGCGCTCGTCAACGTGGGTGCGATCTCGGGCGGGTTCGGCTGGCGCGTGTCGCGCACGCCGCACCACACCGACCTCTTCCTCGACGTACGCGTGCCCCCGACGAAGCCCATGGCGGTCGCGCGCGGACAGGTCATGGACATGGTGCGCGACCTGCGCCGCCGCTTCCCCGGCTACGGGATCGAGGGCGAGGTCTACGTGACCGCGCCGGGCGCCGAGATCGACGAGGGCCACCCGCTCGTGGCCGCGATCGACGCGAGCCACGCGGAGGTGTTCGGGACGGTGCCGGGGCGCGACGTGACGCGCTGGTTCTCGGACGCCTCGGCGCTCACGCGCTACGGCGTGCCGACGGTCAACTACGGCACATCGACGGGCCTGATGGACACCTCCAAGGGCGAGAACCTGACGATCGACGGTCTCGTGCAGACCGCCGAGGTCTACGCACGCGCGGCGCTGCGCATCTGCGGACAGGACGGAGACAGCACGTGAAGCTTGTGACCTTCGAGCACCCCGACGTGGGGGTGGCGGTCGGCCACGTGACGGGCGACGAGATCGCCGTCCTCGGCGTGCCGACGATGCGCGAGTACTTCGAGCGCGGCGGCGCCGACGAGACCGGCCGCCGCGTCGCGTTCGCGGACGCGAAGCTGAAGCCGCCGATCGTGCCCAAGAAGTTCTTCCACACGGCCGGCAACTTCCGCGAGCACGAGGAGGAGAGCAAGCAGGTCGACTGGGATCACGAGATCGCGCCCTGGATCGTCTTCTTCCAGAACGTCGACGCGCTGGTCGCCCACGACGACCCGGTCATCTACCCCGAGCACATGACCGAGGAGCTCGACTACGAGCTCGAGCTCGCCGTCGTCCTCAAGAAGTCCGGCAAGTGGTTCTCGCCCGAGGAGGCCGCCGACTACATCGGCGGCTACGTGATCTTCAACGACATCACCGCGCGCGACATCCAGCGCCGCGAGATGCGCTCGGGCGTGTTCTCGTTCTGCAAGGCGATCGACACGTTCTGCCCGCTCGGGCCGTGGATCGTGACGCCGGACGAGATCGCTGACCCGCACGACCTCAAGATGGAGCTGCGCGTCAACGGCACGCCGCGCCAGGAGTCGCACTCCTCGCGCATGTCGGTGACGATCCCCGAGATCCTCAGCCACTACTCGGCGCTGACCTACTCGGCGGGGGACGTGCTCTCGACCGGCACCGTCTCGGGCGTCGCCGGCTTCTCGCCCGACGCCGCCTCGCTCTACCTCAAGCCGGGCGACGTCATGGAGTGCGAGATCGAGGGCATCGGCGTGCTGCGCAACCGCGTGATCTCGTGGCAGGAGGGCCATGGCGAGCCCGCGCCTCCGCGGGTGCGCTGGTGACCTGGCCGAGGGACGACGCGAAGCTCGAGCGCGTGCGCGCGCTGATGGCCGAGCGCGAGCTCGATGCGCTCGTGGTGCGCGCTCCCGACGCCGTTCTCTACCTGACGAACTTCTGGGGCATGAAGGGCTACGACGCCTGCGTCTTCCCGCGCGAGGGCGAGCCGGTGCTGATCTGCCTCGAGGCCTCCGCCGAGGACGCGGCGCGCACGGCCTGGACGAAGGACGTACGGCTCTTCCCGGGCTACGACGCAGCCGATCCGCGCCCTCCGGGGCTGCGCGCGCTCGAGCTCGCCGCGGCCGTGTCGGCCGGGTACGGCCGCGTCGCGATCGAGCTGAGCGGCGGCACGCAGGCCGCCGACCGCATGGTCGGCGAGCCGACGACGTTCGGGCGGCCCTGGTTCGATGCCTTCCCGGACGCCGCCGACGCGACGCAGCTGCTCGTCGCGGCGCGCTCGCGCAAGACCGCGCAGGAGGTCGAGCGCATGCAGCTCGCCAACGACATCGCCGCGGCCGCGATGGAGCACGTGCGCGGCGTGCTGCGGCCGGGCATGACCTGCGCGCAGGCGGCCGCCGACTGGCAGGGCTTCGTGCACGGCGAGGGCACGGGCTGGCAGGGCAAGGTCGAGCTCGCGCTGCCGTTCTCGCTCGTCTGGTCGGGTCCCTCGATCAAGACGTTCACGGCGACCTCCGCCGCGCCCGTGCAGGAGGGCGAGCCGACGCTCTTCGAGATCTGGGTGTGCGCCGACGGCTACTGGGCCGACCACACCAAGAACCTCGTGTGCGGCGAGCTCACGCCGCGCTACCGCGAGCTCGAGCAGGGCCTGCTCGCCGTCTACAACGAGGCCGTCGACATCGCGCGGCCGGGCGGCAGCTTCGCCGAGCTCGACCGGCGCGTGCGCGAGGGCATCGACGCGCTCGGCTTCCCGGGCCAGCCGTCGCACCCGATCCTGCACGGCATCGGCGCGCGCGCCCACGAGCCGCCCTACGCCCACCAGGCCGTCGAGGCCGAGATCCTCGAGGGCATGGTGCTCGCGATCGAGCCGGGCTGCTACTGGCCCGAGGGCGGCGGGCTGCGCGTCGAGGACAATTTCCTCGTCACCGCCGACGGGCCAGAGAAGCTGAGCCCCTTTCCGGATGGGATCGTGAATGTCTGACTCCAGTGATCCGACCGTCGAGGACGCGACCGCCAAGGAGGTGCTCGGCCACGGCGACCTCGAGCCGATCCTGCCCGGGCCGGGCGCGAGCGACTACGAGCGCTACCTGCGCACCGACGAGCTGCTCGTGCTGCAGAAGACCCCGGAGGAGATGATCCACCGGGACGAGGCGCTCTTCCAGACCGTGCACCAGTCGTCCGAGCTCTGGCTCAAGCTCGCCGTGTTCGAGACCGAGGAGGCGATCGCGCGCATCGGCGCCGACGACCTCGTTTCGGCCGTGCGCCTGCTCGGGCGCGCGAACCACTGCGTGATCCTCGTCACCGACGCGCTGCACGTGCTCGAGCGCCTCTCGCCCTGGGAGTACCACGAGCTGCGCAAGGCGCTCGGGCACGGCAGCGGCTTCGACTCGCCCGGCTGGAGGCAGCTGCGGCGCCTCGCCCATCCGCTCTGGAATGCGTTCGCCGCAGTGCTCGAGCGACGCGGTCTCGTGCTCAGCGACGTCTACGTGCACGAGCGGCGGCACCCGTCCGTGTACGACCTGGCCGAGGCTCTCATGGAGTTCGACGAGCGCATCGCGATCTGGCGCTCGGTGCACGTCAAGATGGTGCAGCGCGTGATCGGCGGCGGCGCGGTCGGCACGCAGGGGACGCCCGTGGCGGTGCTCGCCGGCATGACGACGAAGGAGCTGTTCCCGCAGCTGTGGGCGGTGCGCAACCGCCTCACGGAGATCGCCGCAAGCCCCGACTAGAGCGGCCGCGCAGGGGCGCGTTGACGCGGCTCCGCGCAGTCGCGATACTTGATCAAATCACGGCGGCCGGAGGGTGAACGACACGGATGGAGCGGGTGTGCGTCATAGGCGCGGGTGCCATCGGCAGCCTCTTTGCCGGGCATCTGGCCGCCGTCGCCGACGTCTCCGTGCTCACGCGGCGCGAGGATCACGCCGAGGCCCTCCGCCGCGAGGGGCTGCGCATCAGCGGCCGCAGCGAGCGCCATGCGACCGTGCACGCGTCGTCCGATCCCGATCAGATCGCGCCGTTCGACCTCGGCATCGTCGCCACCAAGGCCGGCGGGCTGCAGAGCGCCGTCGACTCGCTGCGCGGGCGCTTTCCCGGCGCGACGATCATGACCGTCCTCAACGGTCTCGGCGCCGAGGAGGCCGTGCGCTCGGCCGGCGACTGGCCGATCATCTCGGGCGTCACGTTCATGAGCGGCACGCGCCACTCCGACACGCACGTCGAGTACGTCCTCGACACGGAGACCTGGCTCGGGCCCTACGAGGACACGCCGTTCGCGCTCGTGCAGGAGGCGGCCGCGCTGATCGCGAGCGCCGGCCTGCACGTCGAGGCGCTGCCCGACCTGCTGCCGGCGCAGTGGTCGAAGCTGATATTCAACGCGACCGTGAACGCCGTGGCGGCGCTCACCGACCTGCCGCACGACTGGCATTTCGCGGCGCGCGAGCATCCGATGGACCTCGGCCACCTCGTCCACGACCTGATCGACGAGGGCAAGGCCGTCGCCGCCGCGGCGGGCATCGAGCTGCACGACGACCCGTGGGAGATGAACGTGCTCGCGACCCGTCGGGGCAGCGCGCACTATCCATCGATGCTCGAAGACGTCCAAGCTCGCAGGCGCACCGAGGTCGATCTGATCACGGGCGCCCTGGTTCGCGAGGCCGAGCGGAACGCCGTCGCCGCTCCCCTCCACACAGCGCTCTGCCGGCTGATCAAGGCCAAAGAGGAGTCGTACGCATGACTCCGACCCGTTCGTGAACGCAAACGCACAGGAGGTCGTCGTGAAGGTGAAGAAGAAGGGAGCGCTCTGTGCGCTCCTCGCGGTGGTCGCGGCGCTGGGAACCGGCGTCACGTTGGCCGGGTCCGCCTCGGCTGCAACCAAGGGCTCGATCGTGATCGGCTGGGCGTACGACAGCAAGGGCAACATGTCGCCCTTCGACGGTCCCGCGCTGGCCGCGGCCACGGTGCGCGTCAAGCAGGTCAACGCCCGCGGCGGGGTGCAGCTCAAGATCATCACCTGCGACACGCAGAACAACAATCCCGCCAAGGCCAAGGCGTGCGCGCTGAGCCTGCTCGGGCAGGGCGCGAACGTGATCTTCACGACCTGCGACGTGGACTACGCCACGCCGGTCGTGCAGGAGGCGATCAACCGCGGCGTGCTCGCGATCGCACCGTGCATCGGCACCGACCAGATGGGTCCGAAGCGCTTCGGCGCCAAGGGCGCGCTCGCGTTCAGCTTCGGCAACGTGGCGCAGGACGAGGGCTCGGCCATGGCGCAGTGGGCCTGGCAGAAGGGCTGGAAGACGGCCGGGACGGGCACCAACACGCTGCTCGCCTACTTCAAGGTCGTCGTGCAGGCCTTCGAGGCCCGCTTCAAGCAGCTCGGCGGCAAGATCGTCGGGCACGAGACGTACGCGACGGGCGCCAACAACGTCCAGGCGGCCGTCAGCCGGCTCAACGGCAAGAAGGCCGACGTCTACGTGACGTCGACCTCGTTCGGTGAGCTCCCGGCGTTCGTGACGGGCCTGCGCGCGCTCGGCAACGACACGCCGGTGCTCAACTCGTGGGCCGGCGACGGCACCTACTGGGTGCCGAAGTCCGGCGTCACGAACTACTACGCCGTGACGTTCGCCTCCGCGTTCGGCGACGACCCGAACCCGGCCGTCAACAAGCTCGCCAAGGCCGTCAAGGCCGGCACCGGGGGCTTCGTCACCGGTGCGGCTGCGATCGACGGGCTCGTCACCGCGTACGCCCGCGCCGGCAACACGACGAACGGCGCGGCGCTGGCCGCGCAGCTCGTGAAGTTCAAGAAGGTGCCGACGCTCTCGGGCCTCGTCAGCTTCTCGGCGACCCAGCACACCGTCTTCGGTCGCCAGTACCGCGTGATCCGCATCGAGGGCAACAAGGCGAAGGTCGTCGGCTCGGTCGTCGCCAAGGTGCTCCCGAAGGTCTGATCGGAGTGGCACGATCCGCGGTGGCTGCACGATTGGGGTCAGACCCCAATCATGCGTGCCGGGGTCGACCTGGCCACCGCGGGCCCTGCACGGAGACGAGCGACCCTGCCTGAGCAATCCGAAAGCCGAGAGACGCAGGGAACGCTGCGGGCGCGCTCCGTCTCGCGCTCGTTCGAGGGCGTGCACGCGCTCGACGGCGTCACGCTCGAGCTGCGGCAGCACGAGGTCGTCGGCCTGATCGGCCCGAACGGGGCCGGCAAGTCGACGCTCGTCAACCTCATGACGGGCTTCGACTTCCCGACCACGGGCGCGATCGAGCTCGACGGCCGCGAGATCACGAGCTGGAGCCCGCACCGGCGCGGGCGTGCCGGCCTGGCGCGCACGTTCCAGCATTCGAAGTCGTTCCGCGACCTCACGGTGCGGGAGAACGTCGAGGTCGCCGCGCTCGGGGTGGGCGCGGGCCCGCGCGAGGCTCGCCGGCGGGCCGACGAGCTGCTGCCGCTGCTCAGCCTCGCAGCCCAGGCGGACGTGCGCGCCGGCGCGCTCGCACACGGCGACGAGCGGCGCCTCGGCGTCGCGCGTGCGCTCGCCATGGAGCCGAGCTTCGTGCTCATGGACGAGCCGGCTGCGGGCCTGCCCGAGGCCGAGGTGCCCGAGTTCGCGGCCGTCGTGCGCGCCGTGCGCGACGACCACGGCGCGGGCGTGCTCCTGATCGACCACAACATGGCGCTGATCATGGGCGTGTGCGACCGCATCCACGTGCTCGACCGCGGCTCGACCCTGGCCGAGGGCGCGCCCGGCGAGATCCGCGCGAACCTCGACGTCGCCGCCGCCTACCTCGGCGAGAGCGCCGTGCACGGGGACGAGGCATGAGCGGCGCGATGCTCGAGATCGACGCCCTCGACGTCAGCTACGGCGGCGTCGCGGCCGTGCGCCAGGTCTCGATCGAGGTGGGGAAGGGCGAGATCGTGGGCCTGATCGGCCCGAACGGCGCGGGCAAGTCGACGACGCTGCACGCCGTCATGGGCCTCGTCGGCGCGCGCCAGGGCGACATCCGCCTGGCCGGGGTCTCGCTGCGGGGCCGCTCGCCCGAGGAGGTCGTGCGCTCGGGCGTCTCGCTCGTGCCCGAGGGCCGGCGCATCTTCGCCGACCTGACGGTCGAGGAGAACCTCCGCCTCGGGCTCTCCGGGCGCCGTTCGCGCGAGGGGGCCGCCGAGGACATCGAGGCCGTCCACGCGCAGTTCCCGGTCGTCAAGGAGTTCGGGCACCGCCGCGCCGGCGCGCTCTCGGGCGGCCAGCAGCAGCAGCTCGCGATCGCCCGCGCGCTCGTCGCGCGACCCGACGTCCTGCTGCTCGACGAGCCCTCGCTCGGGCTCGCGCCCAAGATCGTCGACGTCGTCTTCGAGGCGCTCTCCGAGATCCGCGGGCGCGGCATCACGGTGCTCCTCGTCGAGCAGCGCGCGCAGCGCACGGTGGCGTTCGCCGACCGCACCTACCTCATGGCCAACGGCGAGATCCGCCTGACGATGACGCCCGCCGATGCGGGCGACACCCAGGCGATGGTGGCGGCGTACCTCTCGTGAACGCCCTTGGCGCCCTCCCGCTCGCGTCGGTCAACGCCCAGGTGGTCGTCGACGCGATCGGCCTCGGCGCGACGTACGCGCTCATGGCGGTCGGCATCGGCCTCGTCTTCGGCGTCCTGCGCCTCGTCAACTTCGCCTACGGCCAGCTCGTCATGGCCGGCGCGTACACGCTCGCCTACACCTCGGACTGGCCGCTGCTGTGGAGCATCGTCGCCTGCTTCGCGGTCGTCATCGCGCTCTCGCTCGCGATGGAGCGCGCGGTCTTCCGGCCGCTGCGCGAGCAGTCGCCGACGGTCATGCTCGTGACCACGTTCGCGATCTCGTTCGTGCTCCAGAGCGTCGCCCTGCTGATCGACATCCGCGACAACCAGATCGGCCAGCCGGCGGCCTCGCTCACGTATCTCAACGAGTCGATCCACGTCGCGGGCATCGACGTGCGCAAGCTGACGATCGTCTCCGTCCTCGTCGCCCTCGGCGCGCTCGGCGCGCTCGCGCTGCTGCTCGGCCGCACCGAGATCGGGCTGCGCACGCGCGCGGCGGCGGCCGACTTCCGCACGGCGCGCATGCTCGGCGTGAAGGCCAATCAGGTCATCGGCCTGGCGGTCGTGCTCTCGGGTGCGCTCGCCGCGGCGGTCGCCGTGATGCTGACGGTGCAGACGCCCTTCGTGACGCCCGACTTCGCCCTGCACGACACGATCATCGTGCTCGTGGGCGTGGTCGTCGGCGGCATCGACCGCCTCTGGACGGCCACGCTCGGCGGCTTCGCGATCGGCGTGACGTCGGGCATCGTCAACGGCGCCCTGCCGACCGACAGCACGATCTACCTGCCCTCCGTCGTGATGGCGCTCGTCATCCTCGTGCTCCTGCTGCGGCCGGCCGGCCTCTTCGCACGCGGCCGCTCCTCCGTGGTCGACCGCGTATGAGCAGGCGGATCGGCGCACTCGAGGTGCTCGGCCCGATGCTGCTCGTCGTGATCGTCGGACTGCTCTCGACGCAGGTCTCCGCCGCCAACGAGCAGTACTTCCTGACCGCGATCATCTCGGTCGCGATGGTCGTCTCCGTGTACGTCTTCGTCGGCAATTCGGGCGTGCTCTCGTTCGGTCAGATCAGCTTCGTGGCGGTGGGCGGCTTCGCCTCGGGCGTCATGACGATCCCGGTCGAGTCCAAGTCGGGCGTGCTGCCCGACCTCTTCCCGATCCTGCGCGACCACACGCTCGGCACCCTGCCCTCGCTGGTGCTCGCCGCGCTCATCGGCGGCGTCCTGGCGCTCGTGCTCGGGCTGCCGCTGATGCGCCTGTCGGGCCTCGCCGCCGGCATCGCGACGTTCGCCGTGCTCGAGATCACGCACAACGTGCTGCGGGAGTGGACGAAGATCGGCCCGGGCGCGACGACGCTCTCGCTCATCCCCGAGTCGTCGAGCGCGCTCCAGCCGGTGATCGGCGTGCTGGTGATCATCGCCGTGGCCTATGCCTACCAGCGCAGCCGTCTCGGGCGCATGCTGCGCGCCTCGCGCGAGGACGCGGCCGCCGCCGAGGCGGTCGGCGTCAACGTCCACCGCCAGCGGCTCTGGGCGTTCACGCTCTCGGGCGCGCTCGCGGGCTTCGCCGGTGGCCTCTACGTGCACATCCTCGGCTCGATCACCGCCGACTCCGTCTATCTCGAGCTCACGTTCCTGACGCTCGCGATGCTCGTCTTCGGCGGTGCGACGAGCCTCTGGGGCGCCGTGCTCGGCGCGCTCGTGGTGAGCGCGCTCGACTCGTTCCTGAGCCAGGCCGAGAGCGGCGTCAACATCGGCTTCACGTTCGACCTGCCGCAGGGGACGCGGCTCGTCATCCTCGGCCTCGTGATGGCTACGATGCTGATCCTGCGGCCGTCGGGCATCACGGGCGGCCGCGAGTTCTCCCTGCCCCGAGCGCCGTCCCTGCCGGGACGCCGGCGGCCCACCCCGGAAGGCACCGCCCCATGAGGATCTGCATCGTCGGCTGCGGCGCGGTCGGCTCGCTCTTCGCGGCCAACCTCGCGACCCTCGACGACGTCGAGGTGTGGGCCTTCGACCTCTCGCAGCCGCACGTGGACGCGATCAACGCGGCCGGCCTGCGGCTCACCGGCGCAGGCTCGGTGCACGCCCGCCTGCGCGCCACGAGCGATCCGGCCGAGCTGCCGGCCTGCGAGCTCGGCATCGTCGCCACGAAGGCGATGCACGCCGAGCCGGCGATCGCCGCGACCGCGCACGCGTTCGCCGGCGGCGCCGTCGCCTCCGTCATGAACGGCGTCGGCAACGAGGAGGCGCTGGCGCGCCACGTCGGGCGCGTGATCCGCGGCACGACCTTCCCGGCCGGCAAGGTCCTGGAACCGGGCGTCGTCCAGTGGGACGTGAAGGGCGACACGACGTTCGGGCCGTTCGAGCCGCAGCCGGCCACGGCCGGCGAGGTCGAGCGGCTGGCCGACGCGTGCACCCGGGCGGGCATGCCGGCGCACGCGGTCGCCGACGCCCGGCCGGCGCAGTGGCGCAAGGTCATCTTCAACGCGGCCTCGAATCCGCTCGGCGCGCTCACGGGCCTCACGCACGGGCGCGTCTGCGAGCGGCCCGATCTGCGGGCGCTGGTGAGCGGCCTGATCGACGAGGGCAAGGCGGTCGCCGGAGCCCAGGGCATCGTGCTCGACTCCGACCCCGAGGCGCTGATCGATCACGCCGCCAAGCCCGAGGTGGGCTACAACCACAAGGCCAGCATGCTCCAGGACGTCGAGGCGCGGCGACGCACCGAGATCGACTACCTGAACGGCGGCATCGTCAGCTTCGGCGCGCGCCTCGGGGTGCCGACGCCGCTCAACGAAACCATCGCTGCGCTGATCCGCGGCATCGAGGCGTCGTGGACGCAGGGGGTCACCTGATGGATCTCAAGAGCGAGCTCGAGCGCCGCTACGCGAACGTGCGCGCCGCCATGGCCCTGCGCGGCCTCGACGCGCTGATCGTCTCGGGCAGCGAGTACAGCGGCTTCGAGGGCGCCGTGACGTACCTCTCGGGCTTCCAGATCGTGCACCGCTACGCCTACGTCGTCGTCCCGGCCGACGGCGAGCCGGTCATCGTCTTCCCGACCGAGGCGCGCTACGTCGGCGAGCACGGCACGACCCCGCTCGAGCAGATCTTCGCCGACCGCCCGGGCGCCGAGATCGCCGCGCGGGCGACGGCCGCGGGCTGGAAGCGCATCGGCGTGTTCGGGCTCGACTACATCATGAACGTGCGCGACCGCTCGGCCATGGACGCGCTCGAGCTCGTCCCGTTCGAGGTCGAGTTCGACCTCGCGCGCGCGGTCAAGAGCAAGGCCGAGCTGGAGTCGGTGCGCGACTCGGTGCGCATCAACCAGCGCGGCTTCGAGGTCTTCTTCGACGCCTACGAGCCCGGCCGCAGCGCGGCCGAGGTGATGGGCGCGGCCGAGGGCTACTTCGTGAGCGAGGGCTGCGGCCGGCTGACGATGAACATGGTGCTGACCGCTCCCGGGCGGAGCGGCATGGCCCTGCCGGAGTTCAAGATCGCGCGCAAGGAGGAGATCCTCGGCGACTTCCTCCTGCCCTCGCTCGAGGTCGCCGGGCCGGGCATGCACTGGGTCGAGGTCTCGCGCGCGGTCGGATCTGCGGCGGCGGTGCTGACCGATCACACGAAGCGCCAGATGGAGGCCTACTCGGAGTACTACGAGGCGGCCAAGGGCGCGCTGCGGCCCGGCGCGAGCTGCCACGACGTGCACCGCGCGGTCTCCGCCGGATTCTCGGCGCGCGGGTACCAGCTCGGGCACGTCACGGGGCACTCGATCGGCATGACGATGATCGAGTTCCCGAAGATCGGCGAGGGCGTCGAGACCGAGCTCGCGGAGGACATGGTCTTCTCGCTGCACCCGCACGCGATCGCCGACAGCGGCGACTGCCTCTACATGCAGGACACGTGGCTCGTGACCGCGAGCGGCGGCGAGCCCCTCGCGACCCTGCCGATGCAGATCTTCCTCAAGTAGGCCGTGCACGATTGGGGTCAGACCCCAATCGTGCCGGCGCCGAACTTCATGCACGATTGGGGTCTGACCCCAATCGTGCACGGCCTACTCGGCCGGGAAGATCGCCGGCGAGCCGAGCTGGGCGGCCACGAGGTTGGCCGTGGTCGTGAGATGGCGGCGGAGCTCCTCGCCGGCGGCGGCGCCGTCGCCGGCGGCGCAGGCCGCGAGGATGCGCTCGTGCTCGCGCTGGCGCTCGCGCACGATGCCGGGGCTCTGCACGGAGAGCTCGCGGTAGCGCTCGCTGTTGTCCCAGGCCGGGCGGATCAGGCGCACGAGCCAGTCGGAGCCCGAGGCGTTGTAGAGCGTGAAGTGGAATGCGTCGTGCGCGGCGCGCGCGGCGGGCCGGTCGCCGCGCTCGCGGCACAGCGTGTAGCTCTCGAGCGCCGCCTGCGCGCGCTCGACGTCCGCCGGTGTGATCCGCGTCGACGCGCGTGCGACGGCCAGGGGCTCGAGCGCGAGGCGCGCCTCGTAGGTGTCGCGCAGGTCGCCGACGTCGAGCTCCTTGACGCGGGAGCCGCGGTGGGCGACGTGCACGGCGAGCCCGAGCGACTCGAGCTTGCGCACCGCCTCGCGCACGGGCGAGATGCTCGTGCCGAGCGAGCGCGCGAGCTCCTCGAGGCGCAGCGGCGCGCCCGACTCGAGCTCGCCCGAGAGGATGCGCTCGCGCAACTCGGCCGTCGCGGCATCGGCTAGTGTCGCGATGCCCGACCGCATATCCAGGCTGGCTCCCACCACCGCCCATCGTACCCGGTTGATCATGTGTCAAGAAGCCCCGATCAGGAGCCGCGCAGCTGTCCCGCCGGCGGACTGACGAGACGCCCGCCTCGCCGGCCGATCCCGCCCGCCCGCGCGCGGGACTGCTGCTCGACGACCTGGCGGCGCAGCTCAACCGCTTCCGCCTCCTGCCGGGAGGCTCGGACGCCGATGCCGAGCGCGTGCTCGCAGGGCTGACGCCCGCCTCGCCGCGCGAGCGCGAGGCCACGAAGGAGCTCGCCGACCGGCAGATCCTCGCGCATCCCGACCGCTTCGAGGACGCGCACCATCTCGTGGTCAAGGCGCTCGAGGTGTTCGACCGCCATGGCTGGCGGGGGCCGAAGCTCCCGCGCCGGCTCGGCCCGCTGCGCCCGCTCGCGCAGGTCGGCGTCGAGCAGGTGACGCACGTGATCGTGCGGTCGTACGCCCGCACCGTGGCCAACTCGATGCGCCGGCTCTACGAGCGCCGCGAGGCGCAGTGCGCGTACGACCAGCCCGAGCGGCGCCTGCTGGCCCGCGCGCGCATCGCGATGACGCGACTGGCGCCCGACTTCGGCGGCGGCGGGGGCGGCCTTCCCCGCTTCCTGCTCGGAGGCGCCGTGCTCTCGGGTCTGGTCTCGGCCGCCCGCCAGGTCCACGGGCTCTCGAGCGGCGGCGTCGTCGTCTGGTTCGGGCTCGGATTCGGCGCGGCGCTCGTCTTCGCGATCGTCGCGTGGATCATCGTGCAGGGCGCGGCCGTCGCCCATCGCCGCTCGCGGCTCATGCTGCACGAGCCGCTCGCTGCGCTCTGGGAGACGATCGGCGCGTGCGGCGAGCCGCCGCGCGACGACTCGATGACGTTCGCGGCGATCGGGATCGCCCTGACGGCCGTCGCCTGGTTCGTGACGCCCGCGATCGTCGCGGCCGTGTTCTACCTCAGCCGGTAGCGCCCAAACCGCGGCGCCGACCCGTCCGTAGACCAGTGGTACGCCCCGCCCGCACCCGCGGGCGGCCATCTACGACCGTTGGGATACCCCAAGATGAACCGCACCAGCCTGCTCACCACCGCCGCGATCACCGCGAGCCTCGCGTTCGCCGCCCCGGCCCTCGCGGCCCAGACCGCCTCGACCCCGCTCGCCGGCAGCGTCGGCCCGGGCTTCACGATCAAGCTCACGAAGAGCGGCAAGGCCGTCAAGACCCTGAAGCCGGGCTCGTACACGATCACCGTCAAGGACAACTCGAGCTCGCACGACTTCCACATCTTCGGTCCGGGCGTCCAGAAGGTCGTCACGACCGTTCCGTTCGTCGGCACCAAGAAGGTCACCGTGACGCTCAAGGCCGGCAAGTACACGTTCCAGTGCGATCCGCATGCCGCGGCCGGCATGAAGGGCACGTTCACGGTCAAGTAGCGGCGTCCCTGCCGGCTTCTCCTGCCCGCTAGAGTCGGCGCCCAGGAAGCACCTCGAGAGGGAGCGGAGATGGCCGAACACGGGGCGCGCAGCGCCTGGGATCTGGCGCTGCTGGAGCGGCTCGAGAAGCTCTACGTGGCGGTCGTCTCCGACTGCCTCGACGCGGTCGAGGTGCGGAGCAACCTGCTCGCGCCCCGTGTCCGCTCGCTCTACCCGGGAGCCGTCGTCGCCGGCTACGCGCTCACGGTCCACGCCGTCCAGGTCGACGCGATCCCGCGGGAGCGCGAGCGCTGGTATGCGGGCGAGCTCGCCGCCGTCGACTCGCAGCAGCCGGGCGACGTGCTCGTCGTGTCGTCGTGCGAGGGCTCGTTCTGGGGCGAGCTGCTCGCCACCGCCTCGCGCTTCCGCGGCGCGCGCGGCCTCGTGGGCGACTGCTACACGCGCGACACCGCCGCGCTGATCGCCATGCGCTCGCCGACGTTCGTCGCGGGCTCGCTGGCCTACGACTCGCTCGGGCGCATCGACGTCGAGGCGGTCGGCGTGCCGATCGAGTGCGCAGGCGTCACGGTGCACCCCGGCGACCTCGTGCTCGGCGACGACGACGGCGTTGCGATCATCCCGCACGGCGTCGCCGAGGAGGTCGTCCTCCTGGCGGAGGAGAAGGTCGCGAGCGAGAACCTGGTGCGCGAGCGCCTGGCGCAGGGGATGCCCGTCGCCGAGGCGTTCCGCACCTACGGCGTGCTCTGACGGTGCCGGCGGACGGCGGCTACGCGCTCGCGTTCGCCGGAGCGCCAGCCCGGCACCCTGAGGTCCGGGGCGGGCTTGCCCGCCCCGGGGCGGTCGCGTACGCTCCTCGGATGCCTGACGAGCCCTACGACTTCCTGCGCGGAGTCGATCTCTTCTCCGACGTCTCCGACAAGGACCTGCGCGTGATCGCGACGTCGATGAAGCGGCGCACGTTCGCGCCCGGCGAGCACATCGTCTCGGAGGGCGAGGGCGGCGTGGGCTTCTTCTTCGTCGAGTCGGGCACGCTCGCGGTCAGCCTCGACGGCGCGCGCCGCGCGACGCTCGGCCCCGGCGACCACTTCGGCGAGATCGCGCTGCTCTCGGGCGCCCAGCGCACGGCCACGGTGAGCGCCGAGACGGACGTCGTCTGCTGGGGCATGCCGGCCTGGAACTTCCGCCCGCTCGTGCGCGAGCAGCCGAGCGTCACGGTCAAGCTGCTGGAGCGCATGGCGCGCCAGCTCTCCGGGCTCTAAGAGGCCTTCAACGCGTAAGCGCCGGGGGCATGTAGTGGCGCTTGACTCCGTCCGGTGCCTGCTGTTCACTCTGCCCACACATGAGCCGGCCCTCGACGAGCACGGGTGAATTGCATGGAATCTGCGCAGGCTGCTGAGGTCCCGGCTGTCGGCAAGCTGAGCAACACGACGCTCCTCACGGGGCTCGTGCTGCTCGTCGGCTCGATCCTCTTCCTGTGGTACGCGCCCAACTCCTACCAGGTCTACAAGGCCCTGCACGTGATCGCGATCGTGATCTGGGTCGGCGGCGACATCACGCTCACCACGCTCGGCATCGTGTTCGAGCGGCGCAACGACGGGCCGACGCTCGCGGCCCTCGGCAAGATGGGCACCTGGATCGGGACGCGCATCTACACGCCCGCGCTGTTCGCCGTGTTCGCGTTCGGCGTCGCCCTCATGGAGAAGGGCAACTACGACTGGTGGGGCGTCTTCTGGATCGACTTCGCGCTCGCCGGCTGGTTCGTCGCGGCGTGCGTCGGCGTCGGCTTCGTCGGCCCCGAGCTGGGGCGGATCGACGAGGCGGCGCAGAAGTTCGGGCCGCAGTCGGCCGAGGTGGGCCGCCGGGTGCAGCGGCTCTTCATGATCTTCCGCTTCGACACCGCGCTGCTCGTCCTGATCGTGCTCGACATGGTCGCCAAGCCGTCGTTCTGACGGCTCCGCGCCGTGAACAACCTCGCCGAGCGGCAAGATCCTGAAGCGCGCGATCGACCGCGCACCGCTGCGCCGGTCGCTGGACGCCGGAGGCCCCCGCCTCCGGAATAGAGCAGCACTCGCCGTTCCCGCCGCCCCGGCGGCCACGGCGGTAGGTTCTCACGGCGCACGGACGTGCGCCCGAAGCGCGAGGTGGTGTCGCATGCCGGAGATCGATGTTCCCGTCGTCATCGTCGGCGGGAGCCTGGTCGGCCTCTCGGCCGCGGTCTTCCTCGGCGCGCAGGGCGTGCCCTCGCTCGTCGTCGAGCGGCACCCCGGCACGGCGATCCATCCGCGAGCGGCACTCGTGAGCCAGCGCACGGTCGAGCTCTTCCGCGCGCTCGGCCTCCAGCCCGAGATCGAGGCGGCCGCAGCGGCCGAGTTCGTCCAGAACGGCGCGATCATCTCGGTCGAGTCGCTCGGCGGCAAGGAGCTCGCGTGGTACTTCCGCTCCATCAACGAGGGCGTCGAGGACCTCAGCCCGGCACCGCGCCTGTTCGTCACCCAGATCGGCCTCGAGCCGATCCTGCGCCGGCACGCCGAGGCGGCGGGTGCGCGGCTCGAGTACGAGACCGAGGCGGTCGCGCTCGAGCAGGACGACGACGGCGTGACCGTCCACCTGCGGGGTCGCGACGGCGGCGGCGAGCGCACGGTGCGCACCCGCTACGTCGTCGCCGCCGACGGCGCCCGCAGCCCGTCGCGCGAGCGCCTCGGCATCGGCACGCGCGGGCACGGGACGTTCTCCGACAGCATCACCATCTACTTCCGCGCCGACGTGAACGCACTCCTCGGCGATCGCAACCTGAGCGTCGTCTACGTCTTCCATCCGCGTCTCACGGGCTTCTTCCGCTTCTCGCTGGCGGGGGATGCCGGCTTCCTGGTCGTCAACTCCACGGTCGACGAGCAGGGCGTCCGCAGCACCACCCCGGGCGAGGACACGAGCGAGGAACGCTGCATCGAGTACGTGCGGCGCGCGCTCGGCGATCCCGGCATCCACGTCGAGATCGAGAGCGTGCAGCGCTGGAGCTCGATGGCCGAGTGGGCGGAGCGCCTCGCGGAAGGCCGCGTCTTCCTGGCCGGAGACTCGGCGCACGTGATGCCCCCGACCGGCGGCTTCGGCGGCAACGCCGGCGTGCACGACGCCGACAACCTGGCCTGGAAGCTGGCGGCGGTGCTGCGCGGCGAGGCCGGGGCAGGGCTGCTCGCGACCTACGACGCAGAGCGCCGCCCGGTCGCGGAGCTCACGGTCGAGCAGGCCTACACGCGCTACGTGCTGCGGCTCGATCCGGCCCTCGGCAAGGACGACCTGATGCCCATCGTCGACGAGGCCACGGTCGAGCTCGGATACCGCTACCACTCCGGCGCCGTCGTCGCAGAGGCGGACGAGGACGGCGCGCTCTGGGAGAACCCCCACGAGCCGACGGCGCGGCCCGGATCGCGCGCGCCCCACCTCCCGCTCGCGAATCTGCCGGGCGGTGCGAGCTCGGCGCTCGACCTCGTGCGCCGCGGGTTCGTGCTGCTCGCCGGAGCGGCGGGGCAGGCGTGGTGCGATGCGGCCGATGCCGCCGGCGACGAGCTCGGCCTCGCGATCGAGAGCCGCCGCATGACGGACGCGCCCGGCTTCGCCGAGCTCTACGGCACCGGCGCCGAGGGCGCGATCCTGCTGCGCCCGGATGGCTTCGTCGCCTGGCGCGCCCGCTCGGGGCCCGGCGACGGACGCGCTGTCCTGACGGGCGTCCTGCGGCAGATCCTGGCTCGCGCCTGACGCGGCACGGGGCGCCGGGGCGGCCCGGCGCTCACCCGATCAGCGGCCGGTCGGCGATCTCGCGGTCGTCCGACCCGTCCTCGAAGCGGACGCCCTGATGGTGGAGCCGCAGGGTGTGACCCATGCGCTCGCGCTTGACGCGCAGGTCGTCGGCGTTCGGCGGCGCCTCGAGCGGCTCGTGCGCCACGACGCTCAGGCCGAAGCCCTGGAGCCCCGTGATCTTGCGCGGGTTGTTCGTGAGGAGGCGGATCGTCGTCAGCCCGAGCTGCGCGAGGATCTGCGAGCCGATGCCGTACTCGCGGGCATCTTCCGGATACCCCAGCGCGAGGTTGGCGTCGACCGTGTCGAGCCCCTGCTCCTGCAGCTCGTAGGCGGCGAGCTTGGCGATCAGCCCGATGCCGCGCCCCTCCTGCGCGAGGTACAGCAGGACGCCGCGCTCCTCGTTGCCGAGGCGGCGGAGGGCGAGCTCGAGCTGATCGCCGCAGTCGCACAGCATCGAGTGGAAGACGTCGCCCGTCAGGCATTCCGAGTGCACGCGCACGAGCACGTCCTCGGCGCCGGCGACGTCGCCGCGCACGAGTGCGAGGTGCAGCTTGCTGCTCTGGAGCTCCCTGAAGCAGATCGCGGTGAACTCGCCGTACGCGGTCGGGAGCCGCACGGTGGCGGCGCGCTCGACGAGCTGCTCGTGGCGGCGCCGGTACTCGATCAGGTCGGCCACCGAGACGAGCGCGAAGTCGTGGCGCCGGCACATCTCGATCAGGTCGGGCACGCGCGCCATGTAGCCGTCCTCGCGCATGATCTCGCACACGACGCCGGCCGGCGTGAGCCCGGCCAGCCGCGCGAGGTCGACGGCCGCCTCGGTGTGGCCCGAGCGCTGGAGGACGCCGCCCGGTCGCGCACGCAGCGGGAAGACATGGCCGGGCTGCACGATGTCGGCAGCCGTGCTGGCCGGATCGATCGCGACCTTGATCGTGTGCGAGCGGTCGTGCGCCGAGATGCCCGTCGTGATGCCCGTGCGCGCCTCGATCGAGACCGTGAAGGCCGTGCCGATGGCCGTTTCGTTGTGCTCGGTCATCATGCGCAGCCCGAGCTGGTCGCAACGCTCGCCGGTGAGACAGGCGCAGATCAGCCCGCGTCCGTGCGTGGCCATGAAGTTGACGGCCTCGGGCGTGCAGAACTCGGCCGCGATCGTGAGGTCGCCCTCGTTCTCGCGGTCCTCGTCGTCGACGACGATCACGAAGCGCCCGGCGCGGATGTCATCCAGCGCCCGGTCGATGGTGGAGAACGGCGAGCTCAGGATCCGACCACCGGCTGCGCCTCTGCGTTCACACCGATACCTCGGTGACACGAAGTGGAGATCGCTGAACTCCCGGTTTCCGTTCGTCAGCGCACGAATGTGCGCTGCAAGCAGCGTACCGCACGCCCGGGCGCCGGCGTCGTGGCAGTAAACGCGGGCCTCCCCGCGTTTTGCAGGGAGTCCGCGCAGTCCGTCCAGTCACGCTCGACAGACGCGACAGAGTCGGTTGACACCCGGCTGCACGCGTTCGTAAGCTCCCGCACACGCGCGACGCCGCGCGGAAGGCGCGCACCACCACGACCGGCCTCGCGCCGACAGCCCGGGCACGAGGAGGTGCGACGAGGTTGAGCTCCGTGAACGAGCCGTACGTCTTCGCCGACGAGGTCGTGCCGCGCAGCCGGCCCGGCGCCGGCTGATGGCCGCCTTCACCGAAGAGCGCCACGAGATCAACGGCATCGACACGGCCGTCTTCACGGCCGGCGAGGGCGCCCCGCTCGTGTTCCTCCACGGCGGCGGCACGATGACGGGCTTCGACGCCCTGCTGCCCTGGGCCGAGAGCGCACGGCTGATCGTGCCCAACCATCCGGGCTTCGGAGCGTCCGCCGACGACCCGGGCATCGACAGCCTGCAGGACTACCACCTGCACTACCTCGACCTCTTCGAGCGCATGGGCCTTCAGGAGATCTCGCTCGCCGGCCACTCGATGGGCGGCGCCCTGGCCGCGTGGTTCACGATCCAGCAGCCGGGCCGCGTGCGACGGCTCGCGCTCGCGGCGCCCTGGGGGCTGCGCATCCCCGAGCACCCGACCGTGGACATCTTCAGCGTCCCGGACGAGCAGATCCTCGGCTACCTCGTCCACGACCTCACGCCGTACGAGGGCATGCCGGCGCCGCCGCCGGAGTTCCTGGCCGATCGCCTGCGCGAGTCGACCTCGCTCGCGCGCGTGCTGTCGATGCGGCCCTACGACCTCAAGCTGCAGAAGTGGCTGCACCGCATCGCCGTGCCGACGCTCGTCGTGAGCGGCGAGGCCGATCGCCTGACCCCGGCCGCGCAGGCCGCCGTCTGGGCCGGGCACATCCCCGGCGCGGAGGTGCGCATCATCCCGGGGGCGGGGCACCTGCTCTTCGACGAGAAGGCCGAGGCGGTCGCCGCCGTGGGCGCCTTCATGGGGGTCGCCGCCTGACGGCTACCAGCTGCCCGGCCGCCCGAGCAGCTGGCCGCCGTCGATGGGGATCACGGCGCCGGTGATGAAGCTCGCGGCGGGCGAGGCGAGCAGGAGCGCGAGCCCCTTCATCTCCTCGGGGTCGCCCATGCGCCCGAGGGGCACGAGCGCGGACCACATGCGCTCGACCTCGGGCGTGACGCCGCCCGCGATGCGCGTCTTGAACGGCCCCGGGGCGATCACGTTGACGTGCACGCCGTACGGCGCCAGCTCGAGCGCGGCGTGGCGGGCGATGCCGATCACCGCCGCCTTGCTGGCGGCATAGCCGTAGCAGACGAGCGGCTCCGAGATCAGGCCCGCGGTCGACGAGGTCACGACGATGCGCCCCGAGCGCTGGGGCTTCATCACGCCCGCGGCGGCGCGCAGGGTGTAGAGCACGCCGTGCTGGTTGATCGCGAGCACGCGCTGCCAGACGTCGTCGGCGACGGTGTGCAGCTCCTGGCCGCCCTCCGCGCCGAAGCCGGGGACGGCCGCGACGCCGGCATTCGCGAACACGACGTCGAGTCCCCCGTGCGCCTCGACCGCGCCGGCGAACGCCGTGCGGACCGCCTCCGGGTCCGTGACGTCGACGACGGCGGAGCGCACGTCGCCCCCGCGGCCCGCGAGCTCGGACGTCACCTGCGTCAGCCGCTCGGGATCGATGTCCGCCAGCGTCACGCGTGCGCCGCTGTCGGCGAGGACCTCGGCGAACGCCTGGCCGAGCCCGCTCGCGGCACCCGTGACGAGGGCGCGAGCGCCGGTCACGTCGAACAGCCGGGCGGCCGGGGTCGCGCTCATGCGAGATGCACCATGGCTTTCATGACCTCCGTTGGATTCCCGCTGGCGTAGGCGATCGCCTCGGGCGCGTCCTCGAGCGGGAAATCGTGCGTCAGGAGCGGGGTGACGGCGTGCTCCCAGCGCCGGACGACGCCGACCGCGGCGGCGAAGTCGCCGGCGCTGCAACAGCTGACTCCGAGCACGTCGAGCTCGCGGAAGGCGAGCGCGCCGACGCGGATCGGCATCTCGTGCGCCGACAGGCCGACGATGAGGACGCGGCCCGCCTGGGCCACGGCGGCGAGCGCGGCCTGTGTCGGCCCCGTCGCGCCCGTCGCCTCGATCACGACCTCGGGCGCCTCACCGCCCGCCCACGCGCGGGCGCGCGCCGCGATGTCGTCGTCCGGACCCATCAGCGCGACCTCGCAGCCGTAGGCGCGCGCGAGCTCGAGCCGGCTCTCGATGCGGTCGGCGATCAGCACCGTCGCGGCGCGATCGAGGGCGGCGATCGCGACGGCCTGGCCGATCGGGCCGGCGCCGAGCACGAGTACGCGCTCGCCGGCGCCGACGCGCCCGCGCACGACGGCGCGCACCGCGATCGACGTTGGCTCGACGAATGCCGTGAGGCGGGCGTCGAGCCCGTCCACCGCGAACGCCTGCGCGGCCGGCACGATCAGCCGCTCCTGCAGCGCGCCGTCCGAGTGGATGCCGATCAGGCTGATGCGCTCGCATGCGTTCTCGCGGCCGGCACGGCAGGCCTGGCACTCCCCGCACGCGGACACGGGCCAGACGGCCACCCGCCGGCCGGGTGCGAGCTCGGGCGCGCAGGCGTCGCCGGCGGCCTCGACGATCGCCGAGAACTCGTGACCCTGGATGCGCGGGAAGTGCACGCCCTCGAAGTGGCCGTGGAAGTAGTGGAAGTCGGAGCCGCACAGGCCGACCGTCTCGGGCCGCACGAGGAGCTCGCCCGGGCCCGGCCGCTGCGGCTCCGGCACGTCGGCGACGTGCATCGCGTCGTGCCCGGTCGTCACAGCTGCGCGCATCAGCGCGGGTTCCCCGGGAGGCCCGCCGCGGACGTGCCGCCGATGATCACGTTCGTGCCGTCGGGCACGGCTTCGCCCCGTTCTCTCGCAGGTGATGGGGCGGCCCGCTGGACGCCCGGCGGTCAATACTATGCCGTCCCGTCTCGTTCCCGAGGAGCCGCATGATCCGCCACACGGTCGTGTTCCGCCTGCGCCATCCGGCCGGCTCCGCCGAGGAGGCGGCGTTCCTGCGTGCGGCGCGCGAGCAGCTCACGCCGATCCCCGGCGTCGAGCGCTTCGAGGTGCTCCGGCAGACGAGCGAGAAGAGCGGCTACCGCTTCTCGCTCTCGATGGAGTTCGCCGACGCTGCCGCGTACGCGGGCTACAACGAGCATGCGAGCCATGTGGGGTTCGTCCAGCGTCGCTGGATCCCGGAGGTCGAGGAGTTCCAGGAGCTCGACTTCGAGCCTTACGACGCGGCGGGCGCCTGAGCCGCGTGGCTGCGAGCGCGGGCGTCCTCGGCCAGATCGGCAACACGCCGCTCGTTGCGCTCGGGCCGATCGCCGCGGGGCTCGGCGTTCCGATCCTCGTCAAGTGCGAGCACCTCAACCCGGGCGGGAGCGTCAAGGACCGCATCGCGCTCGCGATCGTGCTCGACGCCGAGCGCCGCGGCGTCCTCCGGCCGGGCGACGTCATCGTCGAGGCGACGGCCGGCAACACCGGAATCGGCCTCGCCCTGGTGGCGGGCGCGCGCGGCTACGGGCTCGTGTGCGTGATGCCCGAGAAGATGTCGGCCGACAAGCGCACCTCGCTGGCGGCGCTCGGAGCGCGCCTCGAGATCGTGCCGAATGCGCCGCTCGGCCATACCGACAACTTCCAGTCGGTCGCCCGCCGCCTCGCGGCCGAGCACGGCTGGTTCCTCGCCGATCAGTTCTGCAACCCGGCGAACCCGCTCGTGCACGAGCGCACGACGGGGCCCGAGATCCTGGCGCAGGCCGGCGGGGCGATCGGGGCGTTCGTCGCCGGCGCGGGCACCGGCGGCACGATCACGGGCGTTGGCCGCTACCTCCGCCGCGCGGCGCCCGGGGCGCGCATCGTCCTCGCCGATCCGCTCGGGTCGGGCCTCGCCGACTGGGTCGAGCGCGGCGTGGCGGGGCCCGACACCGGCTATCTGATCGAGGGGATCGGCGCCGGCGCCGCGCCGCCCGTGATGGAGCGCGGGGTGATCGACGCCGCGGAGCGCATCCCCGACGACGAGAGCTTCGCGACGGTGGGCCGCCTGCTGCGCGAGGAAGGGCTGCTCGTGGGCGGCTCGGCCGGCACCGCCGTGGCCGCCGCGGTGCGCGTCGCACGCGCCGGAGGGCTCGCGGGCCCGGTCGTCGCGCTGCTGCCCGACAGCTGGGATCGCTACCTCTCGACCGCCTGGCTGCGGGGGCTATAAGGGGCCCGCGAGCGCTGCTGCATCCTCGTTTTCGAGGATGCAGGCGGCTGCGTTCCTCGGATTGCCGGAGACGGCCCGCAGTTCGATGCAATGGGTATGTGGAAGATCCTTCGGAACTCGGTGCTGGTGCTGGCGTTGCTGGCCTGTGCGCCGGCCGTCGGCCAGGCGGCCGGCAGGACCGCCTACAGCGCCTCGAGCGAGCGCCAGGTGCTCGTCCTCCTCAACGACGTCCGCCACGCGCACGGCCTCGTGCCGCTGCAGAGCAGCAACGCGCTGCGCGCCTCCGCGCGCGAGCACTCCGCCGAGATGCTGCGGCTTGGCTATTTCGAGCACAACGGGCCGAACGAGACGTTCGACAAGCGCATCCGGCGCTTCCTCGACAGCCCGCTCGTCGGCGAGAACATCGCCTGGGGCACGGGCATCTACGGGACGCCGGAAGGCATCGTCAGCCTCTGGATGCACTCCGCGCCCCACCGCCACATCATCCTCATGTCCAGTCTGCACCGGGTCGGCCTGGGGGTCGCCACGGGCAGCTTCCAGCGCAACCCCGGTGCCATGATGGCCACCGCCGACTTCTCCTCCTGATGCCCTTTCCGCTGCCACCCATCGCCGCCGCCGTGACCCGCGCCCGCATCGAGCGCGTGATCGCGCGTCTGCCCGAGAGCTCGGAGGAGCGGCTCGAGGCGATCGAGGCGAACCTGTTCGAGATCGGCGAGCTGCGCGCGCGCTGCTCGCTCTGCGGGCAGCTGTACCGCCCGTATCTCGAGACCTGCACCGCCTGCAGGCGCGCGCACGACCGGCGCTCCCGCCACACGGGCTGAGCGCGCCGCCTCGCGCGACCGTGTCCCGTTTGCTGCGGGTCAATCGTGCGTAGACGTAATTTGCAAATTGTAGTAATCGCTCTGAATGCTGCTAGCGTCGGAGTAGGTGCCCGAACCGCATTCCCCCATCCGCGTGCTCATCGCCGAGGACGACGAAGGCATTCGCGAGACGCTCGCGAGCCTGATCCGCAGCGAGCGCGCCTTCGCGCTCGCCGGCGTCGTCGTCGATGCACCGCAGGCGATCGCGGCCGCCGCGCGCGAGTTGCCCGACGTGGCGGTCGTCGACGTGCGGATGCCCGGTGGCGGCGAGGCCGCGGCGCAGGGCATCAAGCACTGCTCGCCGCGCACGCGCGTGCTCGCCTTCTCCGCCCACGACGACGCGCTGACGGTGCGCGCCATGCGTGCCGCCGGCGCCGACGGCTATCTCGTGAAGGGCAGTCCGGTGAGCGAGATCGTCGCGTCGATCGAGCTGGCCGGAATCGCCGCGCACGCGCTGCGCGACGTCGCCGCCTGACGCTAGGCATTCGCCAGCCGGGCGAGCGCCGCGTGGGCCCGGAGCGCGCTCCGCTCGAGCTCGGCGAGCAGCGCCTCGACCTGCCCCGCTGCGGCGGGCAGTGGCGCGCTCTCGATCGCGCGGCACGCCGCCACGACCTCGATCGCGCCGAGCGTCGCGGCGCTGCCCCGCAGCGTATGGGCCGCAAACGCCACCGCCTCGCCGTCGCCGGCGGCCACGGCGGCGCGCAGCGCCTCGACGCGGCGCGGCGCATCGCGCGCGAACGACGCGCCCAGGCGCTGCAGCAGCCCGGGATCGCCGGCGAGCGTGAGGGCCCGCAGCTCGCTCACCACCGCCGGATCGAGGACGTCGTCGGGCGGTGCCACCATGTAATGAACGCTACCAGTGGATCGCGGCATCCTCGTTTTCGAGGATGCGGGCGGCGGCCTTTCTCGCATTGTCGCGCGCAGCCGCGAGGGCGATGCTGTGAGTATGTTGGAAGACCCCCATGACGGCGGCGACGAGCACCTGACGGTGACCGTCGCCGACTGCACGCCCGACCCGGCGCTCGAGAGGGTCGCCCGGGCGCTGCGTGGGGCGCGCGCCCGCACCGGCCTGAGCGAGGAGCAGATCGTCGCCATGCTGAACGAGCGCGGCGTTGCGATCAGCCTGCTGGTGCTGCGCCGCGCAGAGCTCATCGGCACGATCGACCTCGCGCTGGCGGCGCAGCTGGCCGACGTCTACGGCATGACGACCGACTGCCTCGCCGGGCGCCGGCCGAACACCTGGCAGTTCGCTCCGCCCGCCCTCGCGCTCTGAGAACCGGGCTGGTGCACCGCAGCGGACTAGTGTGAGGTCCAGTGCGCGCGGCGGACGTCCGCTTCGCGACCGCCTCAATCGATGAATGACGGCATGCCCCTGAGCTCGCCCCCCGGCGACCACGCCCCCGCGCTCGACGCAGCCGAGCGGCGGATGCTGATGGCCGAGTTCGTGACGGCCGGCGAGCTCGAGCGCAGGCGCGTGGCCGAGAGCATCCACGACGACTCGATCCAGGTCATCGCCGCCATGGGAATGCGGCTGCAGATGCTGCGGCGGGCGATCGCCGATCCCGGGCAGCTCGCGCTGCTCGGCGAAGCCGAGCAGGTCGTGCAGCTGGCGATCGCGCGCCTGCGCCACATCGTGTTCGAGCTGCACCCGCCGGGGCTCGAGCAGGAGGGCCTCGCCGCCGCGCTCGCCATCGCGCTCGAGGCGACCGACGGCGCCGCCGGCGCGGACTACCGCCTCGACGATCGCTTCGAGTCGCAGCCCGCCGCCTCCGACAGCGCCATTCTGTTCCGCGTCGCCCAGGAGGCGCTCGCCAACGTCCGCGAGCACGCCGGCGCGGCGAACGTCACGGTCACGCTGCTCGAGCGCGACGGCGGCCACGCGGTGCGCATCGCCGACGACGGCTGCGGGTTCGATCCCGCACTCGCCGCACCGGGGTCGACGGGGTACGGCTTCGCGAGCATGCGCGCGCGGGCGAACCTCGGCGGCGGGCATCTGGAGGTCGCTTCGGCGCCCGGCGCCGGCTCGGTCGTCGAAGTCTGGCTGCCGGGCGAGGGCGGGGACGCGTGACGCCGATCCTGGGGGGATCGCAAGACGGCCCTTGAGCAGTCCGGGGCGCGAGCCGATGGGTAGAGCAGCATGAGCGTCAACGAAGCGGTCGCAATGAGCACGATCCGGGTGATCGTCGCGGATGATCACCCTGCGATCCTGGACGCCGTCACCCGGTTCCTCGAGCTCGAGCGCGGCTTCGAGCTCGTCGGCCGCGCCGGCGACGGCGAGTCGGCGCTCCAGGTGATCGAGGAGACGAAGCCGGAGCTCGCGCTGCTCGACATCCGCATGCCCGGGATCGGGGGGATCGACATCGCGGCGAAGCTCGACCACGCGGGGTCGCCCACCTCCGTCGTGCTCTACACGGCGTATCCCGAGCGCGCGTTGCTGCTCGCCTCGCTCGACGCCGGCGTCCGCGGGTTCATCCTCAAGGAGGCGCCGCTCGACGAGCTGGTGCGCGCGCTGCGCATCGTCGCGGGCGGCGGCAGCTACATCGACGCCGCGCTGGCGGGCGTGCTGGCGGGGCCGGCCGCGGACAAGCGCATGCTCGCGCTCACCAAGCGCGAGCGCGAGGTCCTGCGCCTGCTCGCCGAGGGCATGCGCGACGAGCAGGCGGGGCGCACGCTCTCGATCTCGCCGCTGACCGTCCGCACGCACGTGCAGCACGCCATGGCGAAGCTCAAGTGCGAGACCCGCACGCAGGCCGTGGCCGTCGCGCTGCGCGAGTCGCTCATCGACTGACGGCGCCGTCGAGCAGGCTCAGGAGCCCCTCGGCGATCCGCCCGGGGTCGGGCGGGCAGCCCGGTATGCGCAGGTCGACCGGCAGGACGTCCTCGACGCGGCCGACGAGCATCTCGGGCAGGCCGAGGATGCCGCAGCCGAGCGCGCAGTCCCCGAGCGCGGCCACGCGCCGCGGCTCCGGCATGGCGTCGTAGGCCGTGAGCAGCGCCGCCTGCATGCGCGTCGTCACCATCCCGGTGACAAGCAGCAGGTCGGCATGGCGTGGCGAGGCGACGACGCCGAGGCCGTAGCGCGCGAGGTCGTAGTGCGGGCTCGCCGCGAGCGTGAGCTCGTGCTCGCACCCGTTGCACGAGCCGGCGTCGACGTGGCGGATTGCGAGCGAGCCGCCGCGCCGCGGCGCGGGCAGGGCGATCTGCAGGCGCAGGCGGCGGAGATCGCGGAGCAGGGTGAACATCTCAGCGATCCGCGCAGGCGTAGCAGAGCTCGAAGCTCTTGTTGATGAGCGGGAAGTCGGGCAGGAGGTTGTCCGGGACGACGTGCGCGAGCACCGGCCAGTTCGCGTAGGAGCCCGTGTGCAGGTGCAGCCGCCCGACGCGATCGCCGGCGCGCTCGAGTGCGCACAGCGTCGCTCCCCGCGGGCTCTCGACCCGTGCCAGCGCCGTCTCCAGCGGGGCGCCGCCGCCCACGCACGCGGCCGGCTCGAGTGGCCGCTCGAGCAATCCGCCGAGCAGCGCGAACGTCTGTGCGAGCTCGACCTCGCGCTGCTCGAGCCGGGCGCGCACATCGCCCTGCGGCCGGTCGCCCAGCGCGACCTCGAAGCCGTCGTAGGCGAGAAGCTCCTCGGCGTCGGTGCGCGCGTCCTCGGCGACCCCGGATGCGCGCGCCGCGGGGCCGACCGCACCCCACGCGAGCGCGTCGGCACGCGCGAGGGTGCCGACGTCGAGCAGGCGATCCTGGAACGACGTGTTGAACACGAGCTCGCGCCAGGCTCTCGCGGTCGCGCTGCGCATGCGGTCGAGCGCCTCGCGCGCGGCTCGCCGCTCCTCGTCGCCGATCGCGAGGCGGCTGCCGCCGACCTGCACGCCGCCGAACAGCAGGCGGTGGCCGGTGAGCGTGGCGTTGAGCCGGCGCGCCTCCTCGCACAGTGCCGCGAAGCGCTGGTTGCCCGCGGCCAGGCTGACCCCCGCGCAGACCGCGGCGATGTCGTTGAGGTGGTTCCAGAGGCGCTCGAGCTCGAGCAGCAGCGTGCGCGCCCGCGCCACCTCGGGCGACGGTGCGCAGCCCCTGCAGGCGCTCGGCGGCCTGGGCGTAGGCGACGCCGTTGGTCACGGCGCAGGCGCCGCAGGCGCGCGTGGCGTGGGCGATGCCGTCGGCGATCGGCACCCCGGCGGCGGCGCGCTCGAGACCGCGGTGCTTGTAGAAGAGGCGGACGTCGAGGTGGAGGATGCGGTCGCCGACGACGTGGAAGCGGAAATGGCCGGACTCGATCACGCCCGCGTGGATCGGCCCGACGGCGACCTGGTAGGCGTCGTTCCCCGCCACGGGGACGGTCCAGCTCGCGAGCCCGGGCGTGTGCTCGGCGAGCGGGCGCAGCGGCTCGTGGCCGTCGAAGCCGATCCCGTGCAGGTCGTGGGCCTCGCGCTCGGCCCACTCGACCGCAGGCGCCAGGTCGACGATGCTCGGCGCGCAGCCGTCGTGCAGGGCGACGGTCTCGCTGCGCAGCGCGCCGCCCGGGAGACACAGCACCGCGCGCACGACGGGATCCCCGTCCTCGTGCGCGGCATAGAGGCCGGCCACGCGAGCGCCGCCGGCGAGCGCCTCGGCCACGCGCGCGCGGTACTCGGCCGCCGTCACGGCGCGCCCGCTCACGACAGGCCCCGCACGAGCGCGTGCTCGATCGCCGACCCGGGCAACGCGAGCGCGGCGCCCGCCAGCGCGGGCGCGAGCACGAGACAGCCGAGCGCGAGCGCCATGACGGGTGCGCGACCGGTCGGAGCACCGGCCGTCCGGCGGCTGCGCCGCCGCCCGGCGACGGCCTCGATGAGCGCGTGGCAGAGCCCGAGGAAGCCGAGCGCCAGGAGGACGAGCGCGACCACGGCCACGCCCGTCGCCCCGGCCTCGATGCCGCCGATCACGACCATCAGCTCGGACACGAAGAGCGGCGAGGGCGGGAGGCCGGAGAGCGCCGCCAGGCAGGCGCCCGCGATGGCGCCCGTGCGCACGTCCGCGCGCACGACGCCCGTGGCCGGATGCGAGGCCGTCGCCGGCTGCACGCCGGCGAGCGGCAGCGCGACGTAGAACCCGAGCGACTTGACGAGGGCGTGGCCGGCGACGTGCACGATCGCGCCGGCCAGGGCGAGCGGGTGGCCGAAGCCGATCCCGAGCGCGATCACGCCCATGTGCTCGAGGCTCGAGTACGCGAGCAGGCGCTTCCACGCCTGCGGCCGCCACAGGAAGGGCACGGCGACGGCCAGCGACGCGAGGCCGAAGAAGAGGAAGACGTGGCGCGCGGTTGCCGGGCCCACGGCCACCGCGAGCGCCTGCTCGACGCGCCAGGCGACGAGCAGAACGGTCGGCAGCGCGGCCGCCGAGAGCATTGCGGAGACCGGAGCAGGGGCCTCGGAGTGGGCGTCCGGCAGCCAGTTGTGCACGGGCGCCCAGCCGATCTTGGCGGCCAGCCCGACGAGCAGGAGCAGGTAGGCGAGCAGCGCGAGCTGGTGGTCGAGGGCGGGCGCGGCGGTGTGGATGCTCGTGTAGGCGAGGCCCACCGGCCCGCCCGCGCGTTGCTGGGCAAGCTGCAGGACGAGCAGGCCGATCAGGGCCACGCCGAGCCCGAGCGAGGTCAGGACGAGGTACTTCCAGGCGGCCTCGAGCGCGCGCGGCCGGCCCGAGAACGCGACCAGCAGCGCCGAGGCCGCGGTCGTCGCCTCGACGAGCAGCCAGGCGGCGCCGAGGTTCGCGGCCAGCGGTACCGCCAGGAGGGCGGCCCAGAACGCGAGCAGCGCCGTGTAGTAGTGGGCGCGCGGGCGCCGCTCGCCGAAGAGGCTGCGCGCGGCGGTCGCGAGATAGGCCGGCGACATCGCCACGCTCGCGGCGCCGACCAGGCCGATGACGCCGACGAGCACGCCGCCGGCCGCGTCGATGCACAGCCAGCGGCCGAGCACCGGATCGCCGGAGGCGACCAGGGCCCAGACGGCCGTGATCGCCGCGAGCACCGCCGTCGGCAGTGCGCAGAGGAGCGCCAGGCGCTCGCCCGCACGCTGGCTCGGAAGCGCCGCGACGGCCAGGCAGGCGAGCAGCGGCAGCGCGGGCACCGCCGCCGCGAGCAGCGTGCGGTCAGTCACGGAGGGCTCCGAGCCGGGTCGTGTCGCCGCTGCCGAACTCGGCGTAGATGCGCGCGTGCAGGAGCGCGGCCACGAGCACGACGACGATCAGGTCGGCAGCCACGCCGAGCTCGATCAGGCCCGGCAGCCCGCCGACGGCCGCGAGCGCCGCGACCGCGAGCGCATTGTCGATCTGCACGAGCGCGGCGATGTGGAAGACGGTCGGCTTGCGGGTCGCGATCGTGACGAGCGCGAACGCGACGAGCGCGAGCAGCGCGCGCTCGGCGTCGCGGTCGCCGATCCCGAGCGACGGCACGAGCGCGGCGAGCAGCACGGCGAGGCCGACCGCGGCGCCTCCGCGCACGAGCGGGCCGGCGTCGGCCCGCACCGGCCGCGACTCGCGTGTGCGCCGCACGACGACGAGCAGGAGGCCGCACAGCAGCACGGCGCGGCAGACGAGCGAGGCCGCGGCCGCGAACTCCTCGAGCGTGCCGGCCTGCAGCGCCGCGGTGACGGCGAGCAGCAGCCCCTGCGCCGTCACGAGCGCGATCGCGACGCTGCGCCTGCGCAGGGTCGGCACGCCGAGGCCCAGCGCGACGACGATCCAGGCGACCCCGCTGCTCACCGCGACGACTCGATCAGGCGGCTGATGACGGCGAGCAGGGCCACGGCCGCGCCCGCGCCGAGCAGGCGCGGCACGAGCAGGATGCGCAGCTTCGCGACGAGCGTCTCCAGCACTGCGAGCCCGACCGCGACGGCCGCGAGCAGGAGGGGCAGCAGCGCCAGGCCGGCGGCGAACTCGCCGGGGTGCGGCAGGAAGATCGCCGCCGCGAGCGCCAGCACGAGCCAGTGCCGCGCGGCCGTCGACCACTGCAGGAGCGCGAGATCGCGGCCCGCATACTCGAGCAGGGGGCCTTCGTGGATCATCGTCAGCTCGAGATGCGTGTCGGGGTTGTCGACGGGCTGCCGCCCGGTCTCGGCCACGACCACGAGCAGGAACGCGAGCAGCGAGAGCGCCTGCGCGGGATTGCTCCAGACGTGGAAGCCCGCGCTCGCAGCGGCCATGGCGCGCAGGTCGGTGCTCACCCGCCGCGAGCGCGGCGCAGGCCAGCGCGAGCACCAGCGCGGCTTCGACGGCCACGCTGATCGCGAGGTCGCGGCTCGCGCCCTGCAGGCCGAAGCCGTTGCCCGTGTCCCAGGTGGCGGCGACGATCGCGAAGCGCCCGAGCGCGAGCAGGCCGAGCACCACGAGCGCGTCGTGCCCGACCGGCCAGCCGGGGGCGTGGCCCGCGACCGGGACCAGCAGGCCGGCCAGCGCGATCGTCGCGGCCATGACGGCCGGCGCCGCGCGGTAGACCGGCCCGGTGCCCTCGGGCTCGACGACCGACTTGCGCCACAGCCGCGCGAGCTCGCGGTACGGCTGCAGCGGCGAGGCGCCGCGCCGTCCCTGGAGGCGTGCCTTGACCCACTGCGTCAGGCCCGGCAGGAGCGGCGCCAGCAGCACGATCCCGGCGACCTGGACGGCACCGGCGACGGCGTCGCGGCCGCTCATCCGAGCAGCCCCAGACGGGCCAGCGCGAGCAGGGTGACGAGCAGGCCCGCGAAGTAGAGCGAGTAGGTGCCGAGGCGCCCGGACTGCAGCGCCCGCGCCCAGTCGGCCCCGCGCAGTGCGACGGCGGCGAGCGGCGCGTAGACGCGCTCCTCGATCAGGAGCGGCACGCGCCCGGTGTAGGAGACCGCGCGCACGATGCCCCCGGCGGCGTGCACCGTGATCGTCGCGCTCGGGCCGCAGCAGCGAGTCGAGCACCAGGCGCATCGGTTTCGTGAAGCCGGCGCTCGTCCAGTTGAGCGCGGGCTCGATGCGCTGCCCGGAGGCCCAGGTCGGCGCGGGCGCGGCCGTGCGCCGCCCGCGTGCGAGCCGCAGCACGGCGACCAGGCACACGAGCGCGGCGGCGAGCGCGAGCGTCGGCAGGCCGCCGGTGCCGGGCGGCTGCAGGCGGATTCCCTGCGAGACGGGGGCCGTGCCCGGGAGGATCGCTGCGAAGCGGGCGATCAGCGGGCCGGGCACCACGCCGAGCACGACGCACCAGGCGGCCAGCACCACGAGCCCGGCGCGCAGCGCCCACGGCACCTCCGTGGCATCGGCGCAGGCGGCCCGCCGGGGCGGCCCGAGCAGCACCAGCCCGGCGACCTTGACGAAGCAGTAGACCGCGAGCGCGGCCGTCAGCCCGAGGGCGCCGAGCGCCACCGCGCCCGTGATCCCGGCGCCCACGCCGCCGGCCTCGACGACGTGGAAGAGCGCCTGCAGCGTGAGCCATTCGGAGACGAAGCCGTTGAGCGGGACGACGCCCGCGATCGCGGCGGCCGCGATCAGGAACGCTCCGCCCGTCCACGGCATCCGCCGCAGCAGGCCGCCGAGGCCATTCAGGCGGAGGTCGTGCGACGGCGCGCTCGAAGGCGCCCGCGCCGAGGAACAGGAGCGACTTGAAGACGGCGTGGTTGAGGCTGTGCAGCAGCGACGCGGCGAGCGCGACGCCGGCCCAGTCCGGATGCCCCTGCTCGCGCAGCACCAGCGCGGCGCCGAGCCCGAGCAGGATCAGGCCCATGTTCTCGATCGACGACATCGCGAGCAGCCGTTTGAGCTCGTGCTGGAAGAGCGCGTACCGATGACCCGCCGAGCGCCGAGATCGGCGCCGAGCGCGATGACGGCGACGCCGAGCCAGAGCGGCGGCCGGTCGAGCCATTCGATCAGCACGCGCATGAGGCCGTAGAGGGCGACCTTGATCATCACCCCGCTCATGAGCGCCGAGACGTGCGCGGGCGCGAGCGGGTGGGCGCGCGGCAGCCACACGTGCAGCGGCATCACGCCGGCCTTGGCGCCGAAGCCGATCAGCGCCGCCACCGCCACGAGCGCGCCGCTGGACGAGGAGGCGTCGAGCGCCGGACCGCCGAGCGCTCCGTGCCGGGCCAGCACGAGCAGCGCCACCCACGCCCCGGCGCCGGCGAGGTGCGTCACGCCGACGTAGACGAAGACGCCGCGGCGCGCGCGCTCCTCGTCGCGCCAGATCAGGATGATTGCGGCGGGAACGAGCGTCATCAGCTCCCAGGCGGCGAGGAACGTGAGCAGGTCGCGGGCGCACAGGACGAGCGCGAGCACGCGCCACGAACGCGCCGGTCAGCGCCCCGACGGCGCGCCCGCGCGCCGAGCCGTCGAGATACCCCGCGGCGAAGACCAGGGCCGGGCCGCCCGCGATGCCGAGCATGAGCAGGAAGACCCCGCTCAGCCGGTCGATGCCGAGCGCCGGGTGGATGCCGCCGCCGAAGCGCGAGCCCACGGCGTCGCCGCTCCAGAGCACGGCCCCGCCGGCGATGCCGATCAGCGTCGCGCCCGCCGCCTGGGCGAGCATGCCGGCACGCACCGCGCGCGTCGCGGCGGCCAGCGCGGCGCCGGCGAGCAGCAGCACCGCCCCGGCCAGGCAGAGCGCGCCGCTCACTCGCTCGCCGGCTCTTCCAGCAGCGCCTGGCGCGCCTCGAGCGCGCGACCGATGATCCCCCGGGCAAGCTCGAGGAGCGCGAAGATCTCGTCGTCCGTGACCCGGTAGTAGACGCTCGTGCCGTCGCGACGTCCCTCGACGAGCCCGATCCGCCGCAGCGCCGCGAGCTGCTGCGACGTGCCGCCCGAGTCGAGCCCGAGCTCGGCCTGGAGCGCGCCCACGGAACGCTCGCCCCCGCGCAGGAGCAGCAGGATCCGCACGCGGGCGGGGTGCCCGAGCGTGCGGAAGAACTCGGCCTTGGCGGTCGCGAGGGAGCCGGCCCGATGCGGCAACCTATTACTCCTATGAATCTAAGATACGAAGATTCTAAGACGATAGCGCCCGTGCTCCGCCCGCGCCGCAGCCCGTGCCGCGGCTACGGGCGCTCGGGGTCGCTGCCGGGCATCAGCGCAGCACGCAGCCGGCGTCCCGCGAGACGCAGCCGCTCGCCGCGCGGCGCGCTGCGGTGCAGGTGGACGGCGCCCGCGACGAGCGCTCCTGCGACCGCGGCGGCCCCGATCGCGAGGCCGATCGTGTGCGACAGCGCCGCGGCGCGGTGCGCGCTCTCGGCCACCAGGTAGCCGACGCCCAGGAAGCAGGCGGCCCAGGCACCCGCACCCGGGATGTCGAAGGCCAGGAACCGCCGCAGGGGGATGTGCGACGTCCCGGCCAGGAACGGCGTGATCGCGCGGGCCACGCCCACGAAGCGGCCGAGGATGATCGCCTTGCCGCCGTGGGCGTTGAAGATCGCCTCGACGCGCGCGACGGTCTTCGGCGTGATGCGGAAGCGCGGGCCGTGCCGCATCAGGAACTCCCGCCCGAGACGGCGGCCGAAGAGATACCCGGTCGTGTCGCCGGCGGCCGCGGCGAACCAGACGAGGAAGAACAGCGGCGCGACGGCGATGTGGCCGGCGCGCGCCACGGCGCCGCCGAGCACCACCGTGAGCTCGCCGGGGACGAGCAGCCCGACGAACGCGGCCGCCTCCAGGTAGGCGAGCACGGAGACGAGCGCGTACGTCCAGTTGCCGAGCGCCGGCGCAAGCCGCGTGAGCGCGTCGTCGAGGCTCGGCAGCGTGTAGAGCTCGAAGCCGTAGCCCGCGAGCAGCGCGGCGGCCGCGACGCCGGCGATCCGCGTGCCGCGGCCGAGCGTCCGCCGGCGCACTGCGAGGAGCGCGAGCAGTGCGAGTGCGGCGATGAGTGGGAGCGGTCGCATAGGGGCGGCGCGGCGCGGCGCGGTGACGGCCCGGTCGCCGGGCCTTCCGTGCAGCCTATGGCTCCTCGCGACGGCGGGCGTTGCAGATGACCGCATGCGAGGACCCCGCGCGCAACGTTGGGGTCAGACCCCAACGTTGCGTCGACCGCGGTCTCAGCCCGGGACGACGCCCTTGGCCTTGTCGCGCAGGCGCTCGGCGATCTCGCCCGGCGCGTCCTCGCGCACGTGCTCGGCCGCGTCCTTGACGGCGGATTCGACGCGATCCGCCAGATCGGGCCGGCGGCGCTTGAGGACGAAGAACGTGGCCAGGCCGGCCGTGCCGATGATGAGCAGCAGCTTCATCGCAGGACTCCTCGATGGTTGTGGTGGTGCTCACGCGCGAGCACGCGATAGGCGGTGAGCAGGATCAGCGAGCCCACGATCGCGGTGACCCACGTCGAGACGTCGAAGAACTCGTCGAGCGGGTGGGCGCCGAACAGCGCCGCCGCCAGGAATCCGCCGACGAGCGCGCCCGCCACGCCGATCAGCGTGGTGACGATGATTCCGCCGGGATCCTTTCCGGGGGAGATGGCCTTGGCGATTGCGCCTGCCAGCAGGCCGAGGATCAGGAACGCGATGATGCCCATGGGGCCTCCGTGGGTGGGGTCGTCGAGCGCCCGTCTATCCCCGTCCGCGCCGTGGGCAAACGCCTGCTAGTGGCGCTTGTGCCGGCGCACGTCCTTCGGGCTCCAGAGCTTGACGTCGGCCGTCTTCTCGTAGGCCATCCCGTGCGGGTAGGAGATCAGCTCGACGTACGTGCCGAAGGGCGTGCCGAAGTAGTTGATCGACTGGCCCGCGGCCGGGCCGTCGGTCACGGGGAGCGGGCCCAGGAGGCGCCGGGCGCCGCGGCGGTGGCCGAGCTTGTCGGCGGCCTTCGCGATGTCGTCGACGTAGAACGCGAGGTGGTGTCCCGCGTAGCTCGAGTTGGCCGCGAAGCGCGTGTCCTGATCGGGCGCCGAGTACTGGAAGAGCTCGATGTTCGAGCCGTTGCGCACGCGCACGACGTTGATCTCCTCGATCACGGCGCGCGGGTTCACGTCCACGAGATCGCTCATGAGCGTGCCGGTCGGATCGGAGATCGGGCCGAAGCGCAGTGGCGCCTCGCCACCGAGGTTCTTCTCGAGCCACCTGCGGGCGAGCTTGATGTCGGGGACGGTGATGCCGACGTGGTCGAGGCCGAGCAGCCCCGGGATGCCGCGGTTGATCGCCTTCGCGCCGATGTCGTGCGCGCTCCAGAGCTTGCGCTTGGCGGTGGCCTCGTAGGCCATGCCGTCGGGGTACGAGATGAGCTCGACGTAGGTGCCGAACGGCGCCTGGAAGTAGTTGATCGACTGGCCGGCGGCCGGCCCGCCCGTCACGGGGAAGGGCCCGAGCAGCTTGCGCACGCCCTTCGACTCCATGTAGGCCACGGCGACGTCGATGTCCTCGACGTAGAACGCGAGATGGTGGCCGCTGAAGTCGGAGTTCCGCGCCAGCCGCGTGTCCTGGTTGGGCGACGTGTACTCGAACAGCTCGATGTTCGAGCCCGTCCCGCAGCGCAGCATGTCGATCTCGGGGATCGTCGCGCGCGGGTCGACCTCGAGCAGGTCCTGCATGAACGTGCCGGTCGGGTCGCTGAACGGCCCGAACCTGAGCGGCGTCTGGCAGCCGATGACGTCCTCGAACCACGCCCGCGCCTCTGCGATGTCGGGCACCGTGATGCCGACGTGGTCCATGCCGAGGACGCCGGGGACGGCGTGATCGTGCGCGAACGCCGCGGGTGCATCGGTCGCCAGCGCCGCGGCGCCGATCGCCGCCGCCTTGAGAGCATCGCGTCGCGTGAGCATGGTGCCGCCTCCGTCCGGATCGCCGATGAGAGATCGTGCGTGCGATATTTGATCACGCCGGGCGGCGGCGCGCCGGGAAGGCGGCAGAACGGGCCCTTACGCTGTCGGGCAGATCGTGTCGAACCACGTCATCATCGGCGTCCCGGGCCTCAGCGAGGATCTGGCCCGGGCGCTCGACCGGCGCGCGCAGCTCGCCGTGGCGCGCGCATGACGCGCGTGCGCGGAGACGACCTGATCGCGCTCGGCCTGGAGCAGGGCCCGGCCTTCGGCGTCGCGCTCAACGCCATGCCGCGAGCGGTGAAGCGGCTCGGGCGCGAACGCGCGCTCAGCGAGCTGCAGGCCGTCGTGGCCGCGCCTGGCGAGCACACGGGCCACGCCTACTTCGGCAAGGTCGCCGAGAAGCTGGTCGCCGGTCGCGCGAACGCCTTCGCCGAGCGCGACGAGCCGGCGCCCTTCGCGTCGTGGTGCGCCGACGCCGAGCCGGGGGCGCTCAGCCAGATGCACAACGCCCTGCGGCTGCCCTCGGCCGTGCGCGGCGCGCTGATGCCCGACGCCCACCAGGGCTACGGCCTCCCGATCGGGGGCGTGCTCGCGACCGAGGGCACGGTCATCCCCTACGGCGTGGGCGTCGACATCGCGTGCCGCATGAAGCTGACGGTGCTCGACCTGCCCTGCGCGCTGCTCGACGAGCAGCCGGGCGTGCTCGAGCGCGCGCTCCTGCGCGAGACGCAGTTCGGCACCGGCAAGACGCTGCCGGAGCGCGCCGACCACGACGTCCTCGACGCCGGCCGCTGGGAGCTGACGCCGCTCGTGCGCGGCCTGCGCGAGAAGGCGGCCGGGCAGCTCGGCACGAGCGGCTCCGGCAACCACTTCGTGGAGTTCGGCCGGCTCGACCTCGCGGCGGACGACCTCGGGCTCGCGGCCGGCTCGTACCTCGCGCTCCTCTCGCACTCGGGCTCGCGCGGGCCCGGCGCCCAGATCGCGGGCCACTACACGCGGATCGCGCGCGCGCTGCACCCGGAGCTGCCGAAGGAGCTCTCGTACCTGGCCTGGCTCGACCTCGACTCGGAGGCCGGCCAGGAGTACTGGAGCGCCATGAACCTGATGGGAGCGTTCGCGGCCGCGAGCCACGAGGTCATCCACGCGCGCATCGCGCGCGCCCTCCGCACGGGCGTCCTGGCCGACATCGAGAACCACCACAACTTCGCGTGGATCGAGCGCCATGACGGTCGCGACGTCGTCGTGCACCGCAAGGGCGCGACGCCGGCGGGCGCGGGCGTGCTCGGCGTGATCCCCGGCTCGATGGCCACGCCGGGCTTCGTCGTGCGCGGCCGCGGCTCGGCCGCGGGCCTCGACTCGGCGAGCCACGGCGCCGGTCGCGTCATGAGCCGCACGGCCGCGCGCAAGCGTTTCACGTGGAAGGAGGTGCGACCCCTGCTCGAGGCGGCGGGGGTGACGCTGCTCTCGGCCGGCATCGACGAGAACCCGCTCGTCTACAAGGACATCAACGAGGTGATCGCCGCCCAGAGCGACCTCGTCGACGTCGTCGCGCGCTTCAGCCCGCGCATCGTGCGCATGGCGGATGCCGGCGAGAAGCCCGAGGACTGAGTGGCGCAACGTCGGGGTCAGACCCCGTTCAGCGACTCCATCGGCCGGTAGACGTGGATCACGACGCCGTCGCCGACCGTCTTCGCCTCGCTCAGCTGCATCCGGCGCTTGCCGCTCGTCTCGCCGAAGAGGCGCTTGCCCGCGCCGATCACGAGCGGGAAGACCATCAGGCGCAGCTCGTCGACGAGGTCGTTCTCGATCAGCGCCTGCACGAGCTGGGCGCTGCCGTGCACGACGACGTCGCCGCCCGGCGCGGCTCGCAGCCTCGCGACCTCGTCGACGAGGTCGCCGCTCAGCACCGTCGTGTTGTTCCACTCCGGCGCGGTGAGCGTCGACGAGACGACGTACTTGGGCATGCTGTTGAACTTGTCGGCGAACTCGCCGTCGCGCTCGGGCCAGGCCGCCGCGAAGCCCTCGTACGTCCTGCGGCCGAGCAGCAGCGCCTCGGCGCCCATCGTCTCGTCGAGCTTGAACTGCATGCCCTCGTCGCCCTGGCCGATCTCGAAGACCCAGCCTCCGCGAGCGAATTCCTCGCCTCCGCCGGGCGCCTCCATGACGCCGTCGAGCGAGATGAACTCCGTTACCACGATGCGGCCCATTACGATGCTCCTGTGCGTGTCGGTTGCTGCTCGATCGCTCACCGGGTGACCGGGCGACACCGCATAGACCGTTCGGACAACCGGAAACTCATCGGTCGCGCACGGGCGCCGCGCCGATCCTACGGCCGGGACGGAAGCCACGGGAAAGCCGCAGGCCGGACGCGCGGGTTCGCGGATGTCGGCCTCCGCGACCGGCGGCAGGATGCGGGAATGGCTGCGACGCCCGTGTCCTCTCCCATCGTGCACTGCCGCGTGTGCGCGAGCCCGCTGCTCCAGCCGCTCGGAGTCGCCGGGCCGATCGACGGGCTGTCCGTGGTCTCGTGCTATTGCCCGGACTGCGAATGCAGCGACGTCGTCGTCGCCGAGGAGCTCGCCGTCGAGCTGTGGCTGCTGCGCGAGGAGCGGCTCGCGGTCTCGCTCGAAGCGAGCGCCGACGCGCTCGCGATGGAGTTCGCGCTGACGCGAGCCGCGTCGCAGTGAGCGCCGCGCCGCGAGTGCCGCTGGCGGAGCGCCGGCCGGACCTGGTGCTCGCGCCCGGGCAGCTGCGCCGCGCCTGCTCGGCCGACGCCTTCGACTTCGCGTCCACGGCCGATGTCGCCGGGGCCGCGGGCATGGTGGGCCAGGAGCGTGCGCTCGAGGCGCTGGAGCTCGGTCTCTCGCTGCGGCGGCCCGGCTACCACGTGTTCGTCTCGGGCGCCGAGGGCACCGGCCGTTCGAGCGCCGTGGCGGCCGCGCTCGCGGAGATCGCGCCGGCGCTGCCCGTGCCGCCGGACCAGGTCTACGTCCACCGCTTCGACGACGCCGAGCGCCCGCATCTGCTGACCCTCCCGGCCGGGCAGGGGCGCAAGCTCGCGGCCGCCGTCGACGAGGTGCGCGAGCAATTGCGCACGCGCATCCCCGCCCTGCTCGAGAACCGCGAGCTGGAGCACCGGCGCGAGGCCGTGTCGCAGCGCTACGCGCGCGAGAACGACGACAGCCTCTCCAAGCTGCGTGCGCGCCTCGCAAAGGGCGGCATGGGCCTCGTCCAGGTCGCGATCGGCCCGGGCCTGATCGTGCCCGACGTCGCGCCCTTGCGCGGGACCGAGCCGGTGCCGCCCGAGGAGATCGAGGCGACGCTTCCGGCCCGCGGGCGCGCGGCCTTCCGGCGGCGGCTCGAGGAGGCCCAGCACGACGTGCGTGAGCACGTGCGCGAGGTGCGCGAGCGCCAGCGCGCCTTCGCGCACGAGGTGCGGGCGCTCGTCGCCGACGCCGCGCAGGCGCTCGTCGCGGACGAGTTGCGCGAGGTACGGGCGGCGTTCCCCGAAGGGGACGTCGCGGCCTTCCTCTCGGAGATCGCAGCCGACGCCGTGGCGACCGCGGTCGCACTCGGCGAGACGCCCACGCCCGAGTTGCTCGCGCTCCGCCTCGAGCGCTACCGCGTCAACGTGGTGGCCGATCGGTCCGAGCTCGCGGGGGCTCCGATCCTGGTCGAGGACTACCCGACGCATCACAACCTCGTGGGCACGGTCGAGCGCGTCTCCGGCGGCGGCCCGTTCGCGTGGAGCGCCGACGCGACCACGATCCGCGCCGGCAGCCTCGTGCGCGCCGACGGCGGCTTCCTCGTGCTGCGCGCCGCCGACGTGCTGACCGAGCCCGGCGCCTGGGCGGCGCTCAAGCGGGTGGCGCTGTCGGGTGTGCTGGAGCTCGGTTCCGCGTCGACGACGATGCTCGGCCTGCCGCGCTCGCTCGAGCCGGATCCCGTGCCGCTCGACGTCAAGCTCGTGCTCGTGGGCGACCGGCAGCTGCACGACCTGCTGTACGCGTTCGACTCCGACTTCCGCAAGCTCTTCGGCGTCCGCGCCGAGTTCGCCTCCGACGTTCCGCGCACGGCCGACGCGCAGCGCTCGTACGCGGCCGTCGTGGCCGCCGCCTGCGAGCGCGAGCACCTGCCCGCGGCCGACTCCGAGGCTGTCGCCGCCCTCGTCGAGGAGGGCGCGGCCCTCGCCGGCCACGGCGGCCGGCTGACCGCGCGCTTCTCCGAGATCGTCGGCATCCTGCGCGAGGCCGCGTTCTGGGCCGAGCGCCGCGGCGCGCCGCAGATCCAGCGCGCCGACATCGAGGAGGCGCTTCAGCGCCGGCACCGGCGCGACGGCGGGATCGAGGAGCGCATCCAGGAGCTGCTGCTGGACGGCACGCTGCTGATCGACACGAGCGGCGCGTCCGTCGGCCAGGTCAACGCGCTCTCGGTCTACGACCTCGGGTACACGTCGTTCGGCAAGCCGACGCGTATCACGGCATCGGCCTCGCCCGGGCGCGGCGGGATCGTGAACGTCGAGCGCGAGGCGCGGCTCTCGGGCGGGATCTACGACAAGGGCGTGATGATCATCAGCGGCTTCCTGCGCCGGCGCCATGCGGGCTCCGGGCCGCTGCCGCTGACGGCGAGCCTGACGTTCGAGCAGTCGTACGCCGGCGTCGACGGCGACTCCGCGTCGATCGCGGAGGTCGTCGCGCTCGTCTCGGAGCTCTCGGGCTTCCCGGTCGAGAACGGGCTCGCGATCACCGGGTCGATCAACCAGCACGGCGAGGTGCAGGCCGTGGGCGGCGTCAACGAGAAGATCCGCGGCTGGTACGCGCTCTGCCGCGCACGCGAGCAGGACGGCCACGCCGTGCTGCTCCCGGCCGCGAACGCCGCAGACCTCATGCTCGAGCGCGAGCTCGTGGCCGACGTCGAGGCGGGGAACTTCCGCGTCTTCGCGGTGCGCCACGTCGACGAGGCACTCGAGATCGCGCTCGGCCTGCCGATCGAGCAGATCGACGAGGCGGTGCGCGCGCGTCTCGAGGAATTCGCGAGCACCTTGCGCGATGCGCCCGACGACGGACGCCTCGCCGAGGTGACGGCGCTGCGGCCCGAGCCGCCCCCGCCGGCGCCGCCGCCGAAGCGCCGCTGAGATGGGCGCAGCCGCCGCGCGCGCAGACGAGACAGCGGTCATCCGACGGCTCTCGACGCTCGACCGGTTCCTGCCGCTCTGGATCGCGGTGGCGATGGCGGCAGGGCTCGGCCTGGGCGCGCTCATCCCGGGCCTCAACGACGCGCTCGACACGCTGCGCGTCGGCACCGTGAGCCTGCCGATCGCGCTCGGGCTGCTCGTGATGATGTACCCGGTGCTCGCGCGCGTGCGCTACGAGGAGCTCGGCGGCCTCGGCCGCGAGTGGCGCCTGTTCGGCGCCTCGCTCGTGCTCAACTGGATCATCGGGCCGGCCCTCATGTTCGCGCTGGCCTGGCTGCTCCTGCCCGACCAGCCCGAGTACCGCACCGGGCTCATCATCGTCGGGCTCGCGCGCTGCATCGCGATGGTGCTGATCTGGAGCGACCTCGCGTGCGCGGACGCCGAGGCCACGGCGCTCCTGGTCGCGCTCAACTCGCTCTTCCAGATCGCGGCCTACTCGCTGCTCGGCTGGTTCTACCTGACGCTGCTGCCGGGCTGGCTGGGCCTCGACACGCAGGGCTTCGAGGTCGGCATCTGGGAGGTCGCGCGCACGGTGCTGATCTTCCTCGGCATCCCGCTCGCGGCCGGCTACGTCACCCGCCGCGTCGGCATCCGCCGCCGCGGGCGGGCCTGGTACGAGGAGACGTTCCTGCCGCGCATCGGGCCGGTCGCGCTCTACGGCCTGCTCTTCACGATCGTGCTGCTGTTCGCGATCCAGGGCGATGCGATCACGTCCAAGCCGTTCGACGTCGCCCGCATCGCGCTGCCGCTGCTCGCGTACTTCGCGCTCATGTTCGGCGTGAGCTTCTACGGCGGGAAGCTGATCGGGCTCTCCTATCCGCGCACCGCGACGCTCGCGTTCACGGCCGCGTCCAACAACTTCGAGCTGGCGATCGCGGTCGCGGTGGGCGTCTTCGGCGCGACCTCGGGACAGGCCCTGGCCGGCGTCGTCGGGCCGCTGATCGAGGTGCCCGTGCTCGTGGGGCTCGTCTACGTCGCGCTGTGGCTGCGACCGCGGCTCACATTCGCGCCCGTGCGCGGCGGATGAGGCCTCAGGCGGGCCGCTGGAAGAGTCCCGTCCGGATCGGCGGCGTAGACCGCGAGCCGGCCCGCGACGCCGCGGCCGGTCTCGGCGAGCCCGAGGGCGTCGCGCCAGAACGCGAGCGCCCGATATGTGATCGAGCGCGGCGCCGCCCACCCGCGGACTACCGGTCGGCGATGGAGAGCGCGCCGACGGGGCAGGTGGCGCAGAGCCGCTTCGCGCGCCCCTCGTCGAGCTCTGCGAGGAGCATGCGGGCCGTGCCGTGCTCGTCGAGCTCGATCGCCTCGGGGTCGAGCGCGATGCACTCGCCGGAGCCGATGCAGGTGTCCTCATCCACGATCACTTGGACGTTCATGGTCGTCGCTTCCTTCGCTCGAGTGGTCACACGGTCGTCATGCCCGAGGCGAGCAGCTCGCGGGCCTCGGTGAGGCGGGCCGGTGCGTTCAGGAAGAGGACGCACGCGGGAGCGCCGTCCTCGTCGCAGCCGACGGAGAGGCCGTCCTGGTCGCGCCAGGCGACGGCCGCGTCGACGAGGCCGACCTGCTGGATGCGCAGCGGCCCGATGTCGCTGAAGTAGTAGGGGTCGCGCGTGTACGGGGCGGACGAGCCCAGGATCGACTCGGCGACGTGCCGGCCGCTCCAGAGCGCGTGGTCCCAGTGCGGGATGCCGATGCGCCCGAAGCGCGGATGCGGGAACGACACGCAGTCGCCGCATGCCCACAGGCGCTCGCGGCCGATCACGCGCAACTGCTCGTCGGCGGGCATCGTGAGCGCGCGCGCGTCGGCACCCGCCAGCTCGGGCGGCAGGCTCGTGCGGAAGCCCGCGGCCGAGACGACGACGTCGCACTCGATGTCGCCGTGGGTCGAGGTCCGCACGACGGCGCCGGAGTCGCCGTAGTCGACGCGGTCGATCGCGCACGAGCCGGCGAAGCGCACGCCGAGCGCGTCGAGCGCCGCCCTGCCGGCCTCCGAGACGCGCGGGAGGAAGCGCGCGAGCGGGCGGTCGAGCATGTCGAGCAGCGTGACGTCGTGCGCGCCGGCGAGCGTCGCAGCCGTCTCGGTCCCGATCAGCCCGGCGCCCACGACGACGACGCGCCTGCCGGGCGTGACGAGGCGCCGGACGAGCGACTCGAGGCCGGCGGCGGTGGTGTTCTCCTCGGCCCGCTCGAATCCGGGCACGGGCGGCTTCGGATAGCGCAGACCGGTGGCCCACACGAGCACCGGCGCCTCGAGCTCGCCGGGAGGGCCGCCGGACGAGGGGGTGACGACCAGGCGCCGGCGGTCGAGGTCGCACTCCGTGACGACGCCGTCGAGGTGCTCGATCCCGCGCTCGGCGAGCTTCGCCGCGTCGGCCAGGATCGGCACGCGCCCGGTCGTGAGCGCGCGCTTGGAGAGCGGCGGGCGGTCGTGCGGCAGGCCCGGGCCGATCATCGTCACGCGCACGCCTCGCTCGGCGAGGCGGGCGGCGCACGCAAACCCGGAGACGCCGTTGCCGACGATCACGACCTTCATGGGCACATCTAAGCGGCCCGCGGGCCCGCCCGCATCCGCGTCTTCACGCCCGCGGCGACGGGAAACCCGCAGCGACGACGCGGGCCGCTCCCGATGCCCCTGCGGCCTCGCCTGGAGACGATTGGATGACAGACACCGGGGTCGCCGCGTGAAGGGTTACGTGCGACGCCCGCACCCGATCCGGGAGGATCCCGTGGCAGCGGCCGCAAGCGATCGCCAGAGCACGCCCAGCCGGCGCGAGCTGTTCGCACTGGCAGCCGTTCTCGCCGCGACCGCGCTGACCGGAGCCGCCGCGATCGCCGGCCTCACGCGCACGGCGCCCGCGGCCCCCTCGGTGCCCCGGGTCGGCCAGACCATCACGCCCGCGACGCCCGCGATCACCGCGCCGCGCCGCGTCGAGCCGGGAGACTGAGATGCGCACGATCTGGGCCACGATCCTCGCGACCTGGGCGCTCTTCGCGGTGCTCGCCGTGCTCGCCTGGACACGACCGCTGCCGCCCACGACGCAGCAGACGATTCCGCAGGCCGTGGTCGTGAAGGGCGCCAACGGCAAGAGCAGCATCGTCGTGGTGAAGGCGCCGGCATCCGCCTCGCACGCCACGACGCGCACGTCGCCGGTCGGCGCCGGGTGATCGTCGCGGCGGCAACGGGCGTGCCCGTGGCGTGGCTCGTCGCGCGCGCGGCCGGCCTCGTCGCGTTCGGGCTGCTCACGATTTCCGTCACGCTCGGCCTGGCGCTGAGCACGAAGCTGCTCGGCAACCGCCGCGGCAAGCTGCTGCTCGGCTGGCACCAGACGCTCATGTGGACCGGCCTCGGCATGGTCGTGCTGCACGTCGGCGCGCTCATGCTCGATCCGGTCCTGCGCTTCGGCTTCGTCGCCGTGCTCGTTCCGGGCGCGGCGCCGTGGCGACCGCTGCCGGTCGCCGCGGGCATCGTGACGTTGTGGCTGATGCTGGCGCTCGCCTCCTCGTTCCACGTGCGCCGCCAGATCGGGCAGCGGCGCTGGCGGCTCCTGCACTACGCGTCGTCGGTCGCCTTCGCGCTCGGCCTCTACCACGCCCTCAACGTCGGCAGCGATCTCACCGGCGCGCGCGGGCTGATCTTCGTCGGCGTCACCGCGGCGCCCGTGCTGTGGCTCGCCTACGCGCGCATCCTGATGCCGCGCGCGAAGCCCCGGAGCGCGGCCGCGCGGCCCGCGCCGGCGGCCGCTCGGCCGCCGGTCGACGATCCGTCCGCAGCGCGCGTCACGGCGGCGACGTGACGCGCGAGCTGCAGCGCGCGGCGTTCCGTGCGATGGGCACCGCCTGCGCCCTCGCCGTCAGCGCCGCGCCCGCTGAGGCAGGCGTCGCCCAGCGAGCGCTCGCCGCCGGGCGGCGCGAGGTCGACGCGTGCGAGCGCGCGCTCTCGCGCTTCGACCCCGAGAGCGATCTCGCGCTCCTCAACCGCATGGCGGGCGAGTGGGTCGCGGTCGACACGCGCCTGGTCGAGGCCCTCGCCGCGGCCGAGCAGGCCCGGCGCGAGACGGCGGGCGGCTTCGACGCCACGATCCTCCCGGCGCTCGTCGCCGCCGGCTACGACCGCTCCTACGAGCTTCTCGCCGAGCGCGAGCCGCGGCCGGCCGACGGCTGGCGCGCGGGTGCCCGCGTCGATGTCGAGCCCGGCCGCGCGCGCGTCGAGCACGGCGCGTCGGTCGATCTCGGCGGCATCGGCAAGGGCTTCGCGGCCGCCCGGGCGCTCGGCGCCATGCGCGCGGTCTGGCCGGGCGCGACCGGCGCCCTCGCCGATCTCGGCGGCGACATCGCGGTGTGGGGCGTTCCGCCCGAGGGCGGGGCATGGCGCATCGACATCGCCGACCCGCGCACGCCGGGGCGCCTCGCCGGCACGCTCGAGCTCACGGCCGGCGGGGTCGCCACATCGGGCCGCGACACCCGTCGCTTCGGCCCCGGTCGCGCGCTGCATCACCTGATCGATCCCGAGACCGGCCTCCCGGCCACCGCGGGGCCGTTCGCGGTGACGGTCGTGGCGCCGAGCGCGACGGAAGCCGAGGCCTTTGCCACGGCACTCGCGATCTGCGGCGGCGAGGCAGCGCGCACCACGCTCGCAGCGCGGCCCGATCTCGCAGCACTGCTCATTCCGCAGACGGGCGAGCCCATCGCGCTCGGCCCCCTCCCGCTCGTGCGCGAGCGCGCTCCGGTGCGCGTCGTCGTCACCTTGCAGTCAGGACGGACAGCATGACCGCCAAGACCCCGCGCGCACGCGCGCGCACCCACGCGCCACGGCTGCTGGCCGTCGCGCTCGTCGTCGTCGTCGCGACCGCCTGCGGCAGCGGAAGCGGGAGCGGGACCACCGGGGGCAGCAGCGCGAAGGGCGCAGCCGACTTCATCCGCACCGTCACGACGCAGTTCTCGCGCGGCCAGTCGGGCCGGCTCTGGGACACGCTCGTGCCCGCCGACCAGGCGGTCGTCAGCCGCGCGCGCTACACGGCCTGCCAGAGCAACGAGGGGTTCCAGCTCCAGAAGTTCAAGGTGCTCGAGACGTACGCCGACACGATCGACATCGCCGGCAAGGCCACGCCGTCCACGGCGGTCTCGGTTCAGGTGACCTCGGATGACGGGCTGACCACGGCGACGATGCACGCGGTCTCGATCGCAGGCACCTGGCGCTGGATCCTCCCCGCGTCCGAGTACGCCGCCTACAAGCAGGGGAAGTGCCCGGCGTCGTAGCCGGTGTCAGTCGGCGCCTGGGGTGACGGGCGCCGAATCCCCGCCGCCGCCCGACCCCGAGTGATCGCCACCCGAGCCGTCGCCCGAGCCACTCGAGCCGCCGCCGTCCGACGACGAGGCGGGTGCCACGGGAGTCGTCGTCACCGGCACGGTCGTCGCGACGAGCTGCTGCGAATCGCCCGAGCCGGAGTCGCTGCCTCCGTCGCCGGAGCGGCTGCCCGAATCGCCGCCGTCGCCGCTCGTCGAGGCGTCGCGCGGACCTTGCCGGAGTCGGAGTGCGAGTCGTGTCCGCCCGCCGTCGCGCCGCCGTCCGCGCGCTCGCCGTCGCCGCTCGTCGCCCGGCCGCCGTCGCCGTGTCCGCTCGAGCCCTGGCCGTCGCCGTGGCGGGAGCCGGCGCTGCGGCCACCGCGGCTCGCCGCGTGGCCGGAGACCAGGGCGAGACCTCCGCGTGTCGCGACGGGTGCGTGCGTGCGCCGGGTCGCGACCAGCGCGACCGACGCGCGCGAGGAGTGCCGGACGGCTACGGCCGCCACCGGCAGCGCCCGGGCCTGCCCGCCGTGCGCGCGGTGATGCGCGGGCAGCGAGCTGCGGATCGTCTCGCCGACGACGCCGCCCGTCATGAGCGCGGCGGCGACCACCCACGCCGCCTTGGTCACGAGCGGTGCGGCGGCCGTCTTGGCGGTGAGCGCGGCGAGGACGCCGCCTCCGCCCATGCCGAAGCCGGGGAGCACGGCGGCCAGGCGCCCGGCCACGCCCGCGTCGGGGAGGAGCGAGCGCTTGGAGGCGTCCGGGCCCCGGAGCGCTCGCCGGACGCCGCGGCAGACCGGGCAGCGGAGCAGGTGCACCTTGCCGGCGCGACCGAGCGTGCCCGCCTCGAGCGCGGCGCGCGTACCGGCACAGCCGGCGGCCGGCTCGAGCCCGCCCACGGCGAGCATGAGGCTGCGGCGCGCCCGCACCGCGAGCGTCTCGACCTCGAGCGCCGTCACGCCGATGGCGACGGCAACCTCGCCCGTCGGCAGGCCGAGCCACTCGCGCAGCAGGAAGGCGTCACGCTCCGGCCGGGGCAGCAGGCCGAGCGCGTGCCGTGCGGTGCGCATCTCGTCGTGCAGCTCGGCCGTCTGCTCGACGCCACCGGCGGCGGCGATCTCGGAGTCGCCGTCGAGCAGGTCGACGGCGGGGCCGCGGGCCGTCTGGCGCAGCCGGCCCATGCACTCGTTGCGCGCGATGCTGAGTACCCACGCCCCCGGCTGGAGCACCGCGGTGCCGCGCGCGAGCGCTCCGTGCACGGCCAGGAACGTGGCCTGCGTCGCGTCCTCCGCATCTTCCCGCCGGCCGAGCAGGTGCCATGCGTAGCGCAGCACCGTGCCGCCGTGGAGACGGTAGAGCTGCTCCGTGGCGCGGCCCGGGTCGGACGGAAGCCGGCCGGTTTCCGCGTGCTCCCCGTACGTGGCACGCCCCGCCCCCGGATCGACCGGGGACGGGGCAGGTGCCGCACTCCGTATGGCGTGAGCCATGGACCTGACTCTAGTCGTGGCCGCCGGAGCCGCCATCCCCTTCGGAGCCATTGTCGCCGCCCTGGTCGCCCTGGCTGCTGTCGCCGGAGACCTCGAGGCGGACGAGCGTGGGCGGGTCGGTGGCGGTCGCGCCGGGCGCGCCCTTGGCCTCGACCGTGGCGCCGACGACGGCGCCCGTCGGGCCGAAGCCCGCCGGAATCACGAACGTGACGTCGCCGTGCTCGCCCGAGATGGTGATGGAGCCGGCTGCGCCGCCCGCGTCGCCGGCCTCGGTGAGCGCCGTGACCTGGCCCTCGGCCTTCACGAACGAGCCGCCGTTGTGATCGCCGTGGTCGCCGGTCTCGACGCGCAGCGACACGAGCGTGAGGATGATCCCGCTCGGGTTGGCCGGATCGGGAGCGAGCATGACGTGCGCCTCGACGGGCGTGCCGACGGGAAGCACCGGAATCGTCTGCGTCCCGAGCGCGATCGTGAGACCGGCCGGGAAGCCCTCGACCGTCAGCACGAGGCTGGAGGCGTCCTGCGAGAGGACCGTGCCGCGCACCTCGGCGCCCGGCGCGTGCGCGTCCTCGACCTGCATCTCGCCGTCGTCGTCGGAGAGCGTGTTGGCGCCCACGGCCACCGTCGTCGTGATCTGCTGGCCGGCCGGCGGCGGCGTCGTGCTCGCGACGGCGAGCACCGAGCCGTTGCCGGCGAGCGCGAACGAGCCGTGGCCGCGGCGCACGACGACGCCGTGCAGCTTGGCCTTGCGCGCATGACCGACGAGCTTGACCTTGGCGCCGCGCACCTGCACGAGGCTGCCCATCTTGAAGCGCTTGGGCTTGGCGAGCGCGACGCGCTTGAGCGTGCCGTTGCTCGTGGCGAGCACCAGGACGCCCGCCCGGGCATCGCGCTGTACGACGACGCCGCGCGTCGAGGTCGCGGCGGCGGCGCCGCCGGGGAGGGCAAGCGCCGCGATGGCCGCGGCGGCGGAGACGAGGAGTAGGGCCGGTTTGCGCATCAGGGGAAGCCTCTCGGAGGGGTGGTGGCCGGCGATCGACGAACGAGAGGTAGACGCAGCGGGGCCCCGGCCGGACCTCCACCAGATCCTTACTCACGAAATCGGAGTAATACTTTTGTCATGCCGCGCCTCACGTCGAAGGGCCAGGTGACGGTGCCCGTGGCGGTCCGCTACCTCCTCGGCCTGGTTCCCGGCGACGACGTCGTCTTCTCCGTCGAGGATGGACGCGGCGTGTTCCGCAAGGCGACGGCGCTCGACGATCTACGGGAGCGGTTCCCGGGGAAGGCGCGCGACGGCGCGCATGCGCTCGAGCGCATGCTCGTGGCGGGCGACCCGGCGTTCGCGCTCGAGATCGCCGAGCGCCGCGCCACCGGCCGGCGCGTGCGCCTCCCCGACGCGGTCCTGCTGGACGTCGCGGGCGCACTCGTGGGCGCGGGCGCTCCGGCGGCCGCCGTCGCCGGAACGCTGCGCGACGTTCTCGCCGAACGGGCCGTCCGCGTCGACCACCCGGCGGCGGTGCGGGCCGCGATCGCCGAGCTCGCGGCCGGCGGCGACCCCGTGCGCGCCTACGCGCTCGCACGGGGGTGAACGAGCGCTCGCCTCGGTGGATTTCCGGCGCTGCGCCCGCTGCGGGGAATGCTCCGTCCCCCTGGGCGTGTAGGCTACCCGAGTAGTATGAAATGTAACGAGCTCGGGGTGGCGAGCTCGTCCGCCACTGCCGCCGGGGCCCCAGGACGGCCGCCCACCGCACGCCGAGAGGACACCAAGTGCGCCAGCCCGAGCGTGAATCCCCGGAAGGGGACAAGGCTCTCGCTTCCGCCGACGGACTCGTCCTGCTCGACGTGGTGCGCGACCCGATCGTCGCCTGCGATGCCAACCATCGCATCGTGCTCTGGAACTTCGCCGCCGAGGCGACCTACGGCTTCACCCCGGCCGAGGCGCTCGGCAAGCGCCCGGCGCAGCTGCTGAGGACGCGCTTCCCGATACCGCCCGCCGAGATCGAGGATGCGGTCCGCGACACCGGCAGCTGGGCGGGGACGGTCGTGCATCGCACGAAGGGCGATCTCGATCTCACGGTCGAGACCCGCTGGGTCGCGCGCCTCGACGACGCCGGCGAGTTCGCGGGCATCCTCGCGATCGATCGCGACGTCAGCGCCCGGCTCGAGGTCGCGGCCGCGCGCGCGGAGGAGAGCGAGAGCGCCCGGGTCGATCACGCGTCGCTCTCGGAGAAGCTCGACCGCACCCAGCGCCTCGAGAGCGTCGGCCAGCTCGCCGGGGGGATCGCGCACGACTTCAACAACATGCTCGGCGTGATCATCAACTACGCGGCGTTCGTCTCCCGCGAGCTGAGCGAGCTCGAGAGCGCCAGCGGCGATCCGCGCTGGACGTCGATGCGCGGTGACATCGCCGAGATCGAGCTCGCCGCCGACCGCGCGGCGCGGCTCACGCGCCAGCTGCTCGCGTTCTCGCGCCAGGAGGGCGTGCGGCCGGTCGCACTCGACCTCAACGAGACGATCGGCGGCCTCGAGGAGCTGCTGCGGCGCACCGTGGGCGAGCATGTCGAGCTGACGACGACGCTGGCGCCCGATCTGCATCCGATCCTCGCCGATCCCGCCCAGCTGCAGCAGGTGCTCCTGGACGTGGTCGTCAACAGCCGCGACGCGATGCCGAGCGGCGGCACGCTGAACATCGACACCGCGAACGTGGAGGTCGACGCGGCGTACGCGTCGTTGCGGCCGGAGCTCGTACCGGGGCCCTACGTGCGGCTGCGCGTCGTCGACAACGGCGAGGGCATGACCCCCGAGGTCGTCGCGCGGGCATTCGACCCGTTCTTCACGACCAAGCCCGTCGGGCTCGGCACCGGTCTCGGGCTGGCCAGCGTGTACGGCATCGTCACGCGCATGGGCGGCCGTGCCCAGCTCTACTCCGAGCCCGACCTCGGCACGACGTTCAGCGCGCTCTTGCCCGCGACCGACACGGCGCCCGTGCCGGTCAAGCCGATGCCTCCGATCGCCGACTCCACGGGCACCGAGACGGTGCTCCTCGTTGAGGACGAGGATGCCCTGCGCGCGGCGGCCAAGCGCATCCTCGCCGGCGCCGGCTACACCGTGCTCACGGCCGCGAACGGCCGTGAGGCGCTGGAGCTGGCGAAGGCGCACCCCGACCCGATCGACCTCCTGCTCACCGACGTCGTCATGCCCGAGATGCTGGGCCACCGGCTGGCCGCCAACCTGCTGTTGCTGCGCCCGTCGTTGCGCGTCCTCTACATGTCCGGCTTTGCGGAGCCGTTCCTCGACCGCTCCATGCACGTGGAGGACGCCGACCTGATCGAGAAGCCGTTCACGGCGCCGGCGCTGCTGGCGCGGGTGCGCCGGGCGCTCGGGTAGGACGTGGTGCCTGGCGGCGTCGAGCGCCGTCTGGAACGCGATCGACCCTGCAAAGATCGTCCTGATCGGGCCGCGGGCCGCTCGCGCCCCAGACGACCCTCGCCAGACCCACACGCCCTACCGAGACGGGCCCCGAGCGCGGGTGAGGCGATCGCGCCGTTCGAGTGGGCCGAGCAGGGCTCGAACCTGCGACCTTGGGATTAAAAGTCCCCTGCTCTACCAGCTGAGCTACCGGCCCCCGCACCGCGATTCTAGGCGGGCATGCGAAGGGCCCGGCCGCGCATCGGCGGCCGGGCCCTTCGCCGTTCCTGCGTGCGGGGTGCTCAGGCCTTGAGGGCGCTCGCCTTCTCGGCGATGATCAGCCGCACGACCGCGCGGTAGCCGAGCTTCTTGCCGGGCTTGCGGGACTGCGAGAGGATCGTGCCCTTGGCCTTCTTGGAGGCGACGTACTTGAGCGCCACCTTGCAGCCGCGCGCGAGCACGGTGTGGCGACCGACGTTGAGCTTCTTGCCGGTCACCTTCGGGACGATGCACCGGAGCTTCTTCTTCGCCGTCTTCTTGACGGTCGTGGTCGGCTTCGTGCCGCCCGTCGCGGTGGGCGTGCCGGCGGTCGTGCCGCCGGTCGTACCGCCGGTCGTACCGCCGGTCGTGCCGCCGCCGGTGGCGGTGCCGAGCGTCGTGAAGGCGACGTCGTCACCCCCGACGGTGCCCTGCGTGTTCGAGATCACGATCCGGGCGTGGTACAGCGTGCCCTGCGCCAGGCCGCTCATCGCTGCCTGGACGTCGACGTCATCGGTCGAAGCGGCGAGCGGCTGCGCCGCAGTCTGCGAGCCGTACGCGGTGGTCGTGCCGTAGTCGATCCACCAATTGCTGGCGGTGCCGTTGGTGTTGACCGTACCCGTCAGACGGGCCGAGCTCGTGGTCACCTGGTCGACGCCCTGCGTGGAGGCCGCCGGGGGCGGCAGCGGGGGTGCCGGCTGGCCCGTGGCCCAGTAGCGCGCGGCCACCGTCGCCAGACCCGCGGGATCGGTCAGGCGACCGGAGACGACCACGAAGGTCCCGGTGATGCCCACGCCCGTGATGTAGCCGTTGATCGCCGGCGTGCCGAACGGCGTCGCGACCTGGCCATTCGCACCGAACGTGTTGTCGCGAGCGCCCGTCGCGGCGTTGAAGCGCACCATTCCGAACGCCGTCTTTCCGCCGAGGTTGGCAGCGCCGGCGACGATCACATTGGCGCCCTGGAAGGTCAGGGCCTGGCCCGTGTTGTTGCCGCCCGCGACCTTGGCGCGCGCGGTGAAGCCGAGGGCGCCGTCGACGCCGACGTGCGTCACGAGCATCTGTCGGTTGCCTGCGACCGCCCCGTCGACGGCCTCGCCTGCGACGTAGGCCGACCCGTCCGCGGGCAGGAGCTTGATCGCGTGGTAGTTGACGTTCGCCACGGCGACGCGGCCCGGGAACGCTCCCAGCGGGTTGTATGCCGCGGTGTCGAGCACGCCGGTGCCGGCGGCCGTGAATCGCTGGATCCACGATGCGCCGTCGGGGCCGATGGTGGAAGCCACCACGTAGCGGTTGTCCCCCGCCCTCGTCGCGACGCCGTCGTAGTAGCGGCCCGCCTGCGAGACGAGGTCGAGCGCGGGCGTTCCGTCATGGCCAAGCCCGTCGATCGCGACGTTCGCCGAGCCGAGCGACTGCCCGCCGTTGTCCGAGTAGGCGCCGCAGGCCGTCGTGCTGACGCCGGTCGCCGGGAGCGTGACCACGGCGCGCTGGCCGTACATGACCGCGGGTCCGGCCGGAACGGCGATGGTGGGCCAGCGGTCGCGGGCATAGCCCACGAGCACGACGGCACCGTCGCCGGGCCGGACGGCCACCGCGCGGGCGCTGTAATCGATGAGGTGCGGTGCGTAGCAGACGACAGCGGCACTGAAGACGCCGTTGGCGGTGAAGCGCGCGGCGACCTCCGACTGCGATGCGCCGAAGCCGCCGACGATGATGTTGCCGCCGGCGTCCGTCGTCATTGCGGTGGCGCCGCTGTTGCCGGGAGCGCTGTTCGGCGTGCCTGCGAACTGCGCGGTGGCGAAGCCGCCGACGCCGAACGTCGTGTCGAGCGCGCCGGCGGCCGTGTAGCGGGCGAGCGTCATGAAGCCGCCGCGCGAGCCGCCGATGACGACGCTGCCGTTGGCCTGGACGATCATCGGGATGCGCGTGTCCACATTGTTGAACACGGTGCCCTCGGCCACGGTGCCGAGGTGGTAGCCGAGTGGAGCGTTGAAGGTCGTGTCGAGCTGCCCGTCGGCGAGCGCAGCCGCCGGGACGGCGAGGCTGCCGAGCGTCAGGGCCAGGGCGGTCGCGAACGCGCGCCACCTTCGCCGTCGGTACATCGAATGGGACACGCATCGCTCCTGGAGCCGCGTTTGACAGGGCCGAGCGCGTCCACAGAGGGTGCGCCGCCTCTCCATCCAACCCCGGTCTGTGCTCGGCACACACCCCGGATGGTCCGAGGGTCCGCTGGTCGTTGGTATGGGTTGGGTAGGTTGCCCCCTGTCGAGCACCACCCCCCAACCTGCCCCACCGCGTCGCTCGCAGGCCGTGCGCGGCGACCGCGATCCGGTACCATCAGCGCCGACCAAGCGGCGAGGAGAGACGTGGCGGACGCACCACAGCAACTCGGGTTCTACGAGCGCATGCTCCCCCAGCGCGAGCGACCGCTGGACGCGCTCGGCGGCATTCTCAACGGGCTGGGCGCCGGATTCGGCATCCTCGCCCTGATCTGGTGGCCGCTGTTCCTCGGCGCCACGGGGATCGGGCTGGCCGGCCTCAGTCTCGTCTTCGCGCGCGAGCGCGGCACGCAGAGCCGCTTCGCGTGGGGCTTCGCGATCGCCGCGCTCGGCTGGCTGATCGGCATGATGCTCGGCGTGACGGGCCACCAGCCGCTCAGCCCCTGATGGCCGTCGTCGAGCGGGCCGCGGCCTGGGACGTCTTCGAGCAGTTCGAGCGCGACGTCTGCCAGCTCAGCCGCGTCGGCGGGCTGCTCAACTGGGACGAGCAGGTCAACATGCCCCCGCGCGGCGCGTCTGCGCGCGGCGAGGCCAAGGCGACGCTCGCCGGGGTGCTGCACGAGCGCATCTGCGACGAGCGCTTCGGCGAGGCGCTCGCCGAGCTCGGCGGCGACGCGGGCCTCGGCGACTTCGAGCGCGCGCGGGTGCGCGAGGCGCGCCGCGAGCGCGACCGCGCGGTGCGCGTCCCGGCGACGCTCGTGCGCGAGCTCGCCCAGGCCGAGTCGGCCGGCTTCGAGGCCTGGCAGGCGGCGCGCGCGGCCGCCGACTTCGCGCTCTTCCGCGACCCGCTCGAGCGCATCCTCTCGCTGCGGCGCGACGAGGCCGACGCCGTCGGCTACGAGGGCGGCGAGCGCTACGACGCGCTGCTCGACCAGTACGAGCCCGACATGCGCGTCGCGCGGCTCGAGCCGCTGCTGCGCGGGTTGCGCGACGAGCTCGTGCCGTTCGTCCGGGAGATCGCGGCGAAGCCGCGGCCCGACGACGCGTTCGTGCACCGTGGCTTCCCCGCTCAGGCCCAGCGCGCCGTGGGCGCCCGCCTGGCCACCGCCATCGGCTTCGACTTCGCTGCCGGCCGGCTCGACGAGGCCGCGCATCCGTTCGCCTCGGGCTTCGCCCCCGGCGACGTGCGCCTGACCACGCGCGAGCACGAAGACGACCTCTTCTCGGGGTTGTTCGCGGTGCTGCACGAGGCCGGCCACGGGCTCTACGAGCAGGGGCTCACGGGCGCCATAGAGGGCACGTTCTGCGGCAGCGCGACGTCGCTCGGCCTGCACGAGTCCCAGTCGCGCTTCTGGGAGAACATCGTCGGGCGCTCGCACGCGTTCTGGGAGCGGCACCTGGGCGAGGTCAAGGACGCGTTCCCCGAGCAGCTGAAGGACGTCTCGCTCGAGCAGTTCGTGCGCGCGGCCAACCTCGTCGAGCCGTCGCTGATCCGCGTCGAGGCCGACGAGGTCACCTACCACCTGCACGTCTTCCTGCGCTTCGAGCTCGAGCTCGCGGTCTTCCGCGGCGACCTCTCGGTCGACGACCTGCCCGCGGCCTGGAACGAGCGCATGCGCAATCTCGTCGGCATCGAGGTGCCGGACGACGGCGTCGGCGTGCTGCAGGACGTGCACTGGTCGGCCGGTCTCGTCGGCTACTTCCCGACCTACACGCTCGGCACGCTCTACTCGGCGCAGTTCCTGGCGGCCATCGAGCGCGAGCTGGGGCCGGTGGACGCGATCATCCGCGCCGGGGAGTACGACCGCCTGCTCGCCTGGATGCGCGAGCACGTGCACAGCCGCGGGGCGCTCGTCGCGCCCGAGCAGATCGCCCGCGACGCGACCGGCGAGGCGCCCGGCCATGCCGCGTTGATGCGCTACCTGCGCGCCAAGTACGGCGAGCTCTACGACCTCGGGGGCTGACCGCCCATGGCGACGTTCGCGCTCGTGCACGGCGCGTGGCACGGAGCCTGGTGCTGGGAGCGCCTCATCCCCGAGCTCGCGGCGCACGGCCAGCAGACGATCGCCGTCGACCTGCCCTGCGACGACGTGACGGCGGGGAACGCCGCCTACGCCGAGCACGTGCTCGCGCAGACGGCGGGCGCCGGCGACGACGTCGTGCTCGTCGGGCACTCCCTGGGAGGGCTGACGATCCCGCTCGTCGCCGCCGCGCGGCGGGTGCGCAAGCTCGTGTTCCTGTGCGCGCTCCTGCCGCAGCCCGGCCTCAGCCTCGTCGACCAGCTGGAGCGCGAGCCCGGGATCTTCGTCGCGGGCTTCGGCGAGGGCATCGCGCGCGACGAGCAGGGCCGCTCCTACTGGCGCGACGAGGACGCCGCCACCGACGACCTCTACGGCGACTGCCCGCGCCAGCTGGCTTCGTGGGCGGTCGCCCACCTGCGACCGCAGGCGCGGCTGCCGAGCGTCGAGCCGTGTCCGCTCAGCGCGTGGCCCGCGGTCGAATCGGTGTCGCTGTACGCGAGCGGCGACGCCGCCATCAGCCCGGACTGGTCGCGTGGCGCGGCGCACGAGCGGCTCGGGGCCACGACGGTCGAGCTGCCGGGCGACCACTCGCCGTTCCTGGGGCGCCCGGGCGAGCTGGCCGAGGTCCTGCTCTCGGTCAGCCTGTAGGACGCCAGCGGTCGGGCTCGTCCTGGACGGCGCGCCCCATCACCTCGAGGCGCTCGATGTGCGCCAGCGCCTCGGCCAGCGCGAAGCGCTGCTCGTGGAAGCCCAGCCGGCCGCCCCAGACGTGCTGGGCGACCTCGTACGCGCTGCGCGCTCCCGTCTGCAGCGCGCGCTCGTGCTCGTCGAGCCGCACCGCATGGTGCACGGCGATCTCCTGCGCACGCGCCGCGGGGCGCTCGATCACGTTGCGGTGGCCGGGGTACACGACGGCGGGCGCGAGCTCCTCGATGCGGCCGAGCGTCTCGAGGTAGCGGCCGAGCGGGTCCGGCTCGTTGTCGTCCCAGCGCCCGACGTTGGGCGTGATCTCGTCGAGCAGCACGTCGCCGCCGAAGAGGCGGCCGCTGTGGCGTCCGAGCAGGGCGATGTGGCCGTCCGCGTGGCCGGGGAGGACGAGCACCTCGAACGGCTCGCCCGCGAGGTCGAGGGTGTCGCCCTCGTCGACGAGGTGCGTCGGCTCGACCGGGGCGATCGGCAGCTCGTCCTCCTCGCCGGCGGAGCGCTCGGCGTCCTCGCGCGGCATCCCGTGGCGCAGCAGGTAGCGCCCGAAGCGCTCACCCGAGCCGGGATCGAGCCACGTGCGCACCGTCAGGTCGCGATCGAGGCGGCCCTGCACGATCTCCTCCGCGCCCGTGAGCTCGGCCAGGCGGGTGCTCGCCCCGATGTGGTCGGGGTGGTAGTGCGTGATCACCATGCGGCGCACGCGGGGGCGGCCGAGCAGCGCGAGCGCCTCGCCCCAGCGCCGGCCCGTGCCGGGCGTGCCGAGGCCGCAGTCGATCAGCGTCCAGCCGTCGGCGTCGTCGACCGCGTAGCAGTGGACGTGGTCGAGCGCCCACGGCAGGGGCTGCGTGACGCGGTGGACGCCACCGCCGAGCTCCTCGACCTCGAGCCCGCGCCGCGGCCGGACGCTCAGGGAGCCGTCCGTCCCTGCGCGACGAACGCCGCGTGCGTGACGGGCATCGCATGCGCGAAGTGCTGCTCGGCGGCCTCCGCGTAGACGCGGATCTCGAGCTGCGCCATGGGCGCGTTGCGCAGCGACAGGAAGTTCATGAGCGAGCGCGCGTTGACCGACCAGTAGAACTCCGTGTAGAGGCCGACCGGCAGCACGCTGCGCGCGACCTCCTTGGCGACGCCCGCCGCGAGCAGCTCCTGGTAGCGGGCGTACGACTCCGCATAGCTCGTCGCGATGCCCTCGCGCACCTCTGCGGCCGCGTCCTCGGCGAGCGGCTCGAAGGTGTAGGCGCCGGGCTTGCCGACCTGCGTGCGCACATCGCCCGCGGCCGGCACGTAGAACTCGTCCGGGAGCTCCGAGTAGCGGCCCGAGCGCTCGTTGAACGAGCCGACGCGATGCCGCTGCCACTCGCGCGTGACGAACAGCGGCGCCTTGATGTGGAAGCGGAAGAAGTTGTGCTCGAACGGGGTTCCGTGGCGCTCGCGCATGAGGAACCGCACGAGCCCGGCGTTGCGCTCGTCCATCTCCTCGACGCGCGCTCCGAACGACACGCGCGCGGCGTTCACGACCGAGAGGTCGTCGGCGAGCACGCCGTCGAGGCGCACGAAGCCGTGGTCGAGGACGGCGATCGAATCGTTCGGCGCGGACATTGCCACAAGCCTAGGAGGTCGGGCTGCGACAGCGCGCAAAGATGGGGTCAGACCCCAACTTTGCATTCCGCGCAAATGCACGATTGGGGTCAGACCCCAATCGTGCACGGGGCCGCTAGGTGATCGCGCCCCACAGCGCCGTCTGCTCGCTCGGCGACTGGCTCCCGCCGGCCGGCTCGCTCGTCACCCACAGCCACTCGTACTGGCGCAGCTCTGCGCGCGGCACGGTGAAGCTCACGGTCGCCGCGCCGGTCTCGTCGGTGCCGAACGTCCCCAGCGCCTTGCGGTCGCCCTCGCGCCCGAGCCAGGCCTCGTACGCCTTCGAGGCGTCCTGCTGCGGCATCTTCCAGACGCGCAGCCGGATCGTCGCGCTGCCGTCGCCGTGCGTCACGATGCTCGCGTTCCCGCCGCCGTTCGGCGCGAACGAGCGCGATGCGAGCGCGATGGTCTGGTTGCTGCCGCCGTCGCCGCCCGTGACGATGACGGTGGGCACGATCACGATCGCCGCCGCGACGGCCGCGATCCCGGCCAGCACGAGCGGGCGCGGCCGGCGCCACCGCCGCCGCGAGCGCGCGGCCGCCGCCGCGGCGAGATCGGCCACGGGCAGCGGGCCCCCGTCCGGGATGGCGAGCGCGCGCTCGCGCAGCGTCGCCGGAGCGTCGGGGAGCGGGCCGGCCTGGGCCAGCATCTGGGCGACGCGCTCGAGTTCGGGTTCGAGCTGATCGCTCACTGCGCCCGCTCCAGGTGGTCGGCGAGGCGGGCGAGCCCGCTCCGCGTCCGCGTCTTGACCGTGCCGAGCGGCAGGCCGAGGTGTTCCGCAATCTCACTCTGCGTCAGTCCGCTGTTGTACGCAAGCCCCAGAACGGCGCGCTCGCGCTCGGGCAGCGTCTCGAGCGCGAGGCGCAGGCGGAAGGCCTCGTCGGCGGCGACCGCGAGCTCCTCGGGCGTGCGGCCGTCGTCGACCGGATCCACCTCGGGAGCCGTCACGCGCAGCGCGCGCCGGCGGTTGGCGTCGAGTGCCGCATTGCGCGCGACACGGCCGATCCACGCGCCCGCGGCCCCGCGATTCGCGTCGAACGCCCCGGCGTGCCGCCAGATCGCGGTGAACGCCTCCTGGGCGGCGTCCTCGGCCGCGTGCGTCTCGCGCAGAACGCGCAGGCAGGCGCCGTAGACCGCGCTCGCGTAGCGGTCGTAGAGCTCCGAGAACGCGACGCGATCGCCGCCCGCAACGCGGGCGAGCAGCCGTTCGGCAGACGTGGTCGTCATGACCATGATGGCCGCACTCTGCCGATTCTCGCGCGCTACGGCAAGGTGCTGGCCGCAAGCGGAGGCGGACACGCACGTGATACGTACGAAGCCTGCGACCGGTTCGCCTAGAGGGCGTGGCCGCCGTCGACGACGAGCTGCTCGCCCGTGACGTAGCCCGCTTCGATCAGATATGCGACGGCGCCGACGACGTCCTCGGGCGTGCCGAGGCGCCCGAGCGCGGTGCGCCCGGCGTGGCGCTCGTGCATCGCCGCGTCGCTGCCGTCGGGCAGCAGCACGGGCCCGGGGGCGACCGCGCAGACCCGCACGTCGGGCGCGAACGCGCGCGCGAGCGAGCGCGTGAGCTGCGCGAGCGCCGCCTTGGCGGCGGCGTGCGGCGCGAACAGCGGCCAGGCCTCGAGCGCGGCGACATCCGTGATGTAGACGATCACGCCGGCGTCGCCCATCGCCGCGCGCGCCGCCTGGGCGCAGAAGAACCCGCCCGTGAGCGTCGCGCCGATCGCCTGCGCGAAGAGCGCGGGATCGACCTCCATCGGATCGGTCGGAACGAATCCACCCGAGGCCGCGTGCACGAGCACGTCCAGCCCGCCGAGCGCCACGGCGGCCTGCTCGACCGCGCGCCGGGCGAGCGCGCCGTCGGCGAGGTCGGCGGCGATCGCGTGCCCGCCCGCGCCGGCCGCCGCGAGCGCCGTCGCCGTCGCCTCGGCGTCGCGGACCGAGCGGTGGTAGGTGAACGCCACCTGCGCACCGCGTTCGGCCAGACCCAGCGCGAGCGCGCGGCCGAGGCGGCGCGCGCCCCCCGTCACGAGCACGCGGGCGCCCGCGATGTGCACGGGATCAGCCGTCCTCGAGGGTGAGCCGGAAGCCGCGGATGATCGCCTCGACGGCCTGCTCGAGGTCGAGCCCGGTCTGCGCCGCGACCTCGGCCGTGCTGCGGCCGCGCCGGAACAGGGCCCAGGCGACGAGGTCGAGCGGCATGATCTGCGGAGTGGCCACCTGCGGGGCCGTTCGACGCGCCGGGCCGGGCTCCTGCATGCGGATCGAATAGAGTCAGCGGGCGCCGAGCGCCCGCCGAGAATGACCCCTCCCAACGCCATCACGCTCGCGCGGATGCTCGTCGTCCCCGTCGTCGTCTGGTTGATCCTGGCCGACTTCGCGAACCACGAGCGCTGGGCCGCGGTCGCCTACGGCATCGCCGCGTCGACCGATTCGCTCGACGGCTACCTCGCGCGGCGGCGCGGCTGGACGAGCGTCGGCGGCGTCTTCCTCGATCCGCTGGCCGACAAGCTGCTCGTCATGGGCGCCCTGATCGCGCTCGTGGAGCAGGCGCGCGTGAGCGCATGGGTCGTGCTCGTCATCGTGGCGCGCGAGTTCGCCGTGACCGGCCTCCGGCTGGTGGCGGCCGGCGGCTCCAGCGTGATCGGCGCGTCGCAGCTCGGCAAGCTCAAGGCGTTCTCGCAGAACGTGATGGTCGTCTGCCTCCTGCTCGCCGCGCGCGATGCGGGCTGGACCTCAATCGTCGTCGCGATCGCGCTCGTGCTCACGATCGGGTCGTTCGCCGACTACTTCTGGCGCGGCCGTCACCACTTCCTCGTGCGAGGGGCTCCGCAATGACCGAAGTCGCACTGATCACCGCCGCCTACCTCGCGGGCTCGCTGCCGTTCGGCTACTGGCTCGTGCGCATCTTCCGCGGCGCCGACATCCGCACGCTCGGCTCGCACAACACGGGCGCCACGAACGTGTGGCGCAACTTCGGCTGGCGCTTCGGGGTCTCGACGCTCCTGCTCGACGTCGTCAAGGGCGCGCTCCCCGCGCTCGCGGCGCTGCACTGGTCGGGATCGCTGACGGCGTCGATCGCGGGCATCGCCGCGATGCTCGGGCACGGCTACCCGGTGCTGCTCGGCTTCGGCGGCGGCAAGGGCGTCGCGACCGGCGCCGGCGCGGCGCTCGCGCTCTTCCCCGCCGGCGTCGGGCTGGCGGCGCTGGCCTGGGCGATCGTCTTCCTCTCGCTGCGCTACGCGTCGCTCGCGTCGCTGACCTCGGCCGCCGTGTTCCTGGTGGCCGCGGTCGCGCTCGGCCGCGACTGGCCCGTGATCGCGTTCGGGGCGCTCGCGTTCGGATTCGTGGCGTACCGCCACCGTGCCAACATCTCCCGCCTGCGCGCGGGAACGGAGCCGCGCGCGCGTCTGCGCCGCGCGTCATCCGAGTCGCGTTCGTGACACGGGGTGCTTGGATAGTCGCGGAACTTCGGCCACACTGAGGGTGTGCTCGGACCGTGGCGCAAGGGTGAGGCCAGCGACGTCCGGCGCGCACTCAAGCAGGCGCGCCGCCGTCAGGCCTGGATGCGGCGACTCCCGCCGCGCGAGCTCGAACGCATCGTGGCGACGGTCGAGTCCGACCTCGAGCGCTTCCCCACGAAGGACAGCCTGCTCGAGCACCTGGCGCGGCTGCACTTCGACGCGCGCGCACGGCAGGAGGCGATCGGGCTCGAGGAAGCGCGCCGCCACCCCGACAGCGCGCGGCGCATCGTCGAGACCGCGATCTTCGAGCGGCGCTACGGCGTCAAGCTCACCGAGGCGCTCGATCTCGGCGGGCCGGTCGGCGACGAGGAGTCCGATCAGGCCAACCTCTACGTCGAGGGCGTCCTGCGCCGCCTCGGCATCGCCTACCAGACGCTCGACCGCGGCCGCTGGCTGATCGAGAGCGACGGCTGCGCCGTCTACCTGCAGCACTACGCCGGCGAGCGCGTGCTCGACGTCTACGCGCCGATCATGCCGCTCGACTCCGACGACGACCACACCGAGCTGTTCCGCGACCTCCTCGGCTCCAACGGGGGCTCGATCGCCGGCGGCTTCTACGGCATCTGCTCGTTCAGCGAGTCGGGCTCGCATCTCTGCGCCTGCGGGCGCCTGGCGACGGCGCACCTCGTCGGCCCCGAGGTCGTCTACGTGCTCAACTCGGTCGTCGCGCTCGCCGAGCGCCTCAACGCCGAGTAGCGACCGCTGGATGATTGATTCCACGGCTGGTGTGGGCCGTGTTGGGGTTGACGAAAGGGCGTCTGACGCCGGTCGCGGAATCAGCTCCAATCATCTAGCTGGTCTTGCACGTTAGTGCGAACACGTTGCTCGAGCTGAGAGTGTCGGAAATGACGGTGAAGCTCGTCGGCACGGTTGCGCCGGCTGCGCAGGCTCCCGTGCTCGGGATCGTGAGTGACGGGCCCGTGGCCGTCGCGGTCAGGGAAGTGGCGAAGAGCGAGCTCATGCCGGCGTAACTCACCCCATCAGAGCTCAGGGAGCCGAGTGTGAGCGTGAAACCGTTCGCTTGCTTGCTGCCGCTGACGGAGAAGGCGATCGTCTTCGCCGGGGGGAACGTGGCGAATCCGGCCGTATCGAACTTGCCGGAGCAATTCGGTCCGCTTGTGAGCGTCGCCTTCCCCGTACCCGCCGTGATCGTACCGCCGGGCTGGACAGTGAACGAGAAGTCGCTGTGCCAGTGATCGTTGCACTGCGCCCCGCCACCGTCGCTATAGACATACACGCGCTGACTGTCGCTCTCGATGGTGCCCGACCATGTCGTAGGTAGCAGCGGATTGCCTGGGCCGCCGGTCGCTGCCCCGCCGGCGCTCACGAGGACGGCCCCATGCTTGCGACCGTCGACCTTGTACGAGTAGCGGCCGGCCGCCGCGAAGTGAAGCGTATGCCGCCCGTGCGGCGACAGGGTAAAGCTCGGAAACCGGCCGCCGCTCCAGACGACGCGGTGGCGGACGCCGGTGGCGTTCGTCCAAGTCACCGGCTGGGCAACTTGCGCCTTCGCGAGCACGGGTTTCGGACCCGCCGCAGAGACGGCGATCGAGACCCTGGCGCTTCCGCTCGACGCCGGTGCAGCGACGACCAGGCACGCGAGTCCGAAGCACGCCAGTCCGACGATTGTGGCGATTCTGCGCATGGGCTGGGCGAGCTTACAGATGTGCTGCGACGCTTGGGCCTCGCGCACGCTGCGGAGCACGTCGCGCCCGAGCCCCAGGCTATCTCGGGCGCGGCGTTGCGCTCATCGGGCGCCTGAGCGTGGTAGCTGTCTCGGCGACGTCGAGCACGCCCTGCCAGTGAAGGTCACTCGCCGGCTACACCGCATGACCGCTAGCTGCGCAGCCAGTCGTCGAGCGACGCATGCGCACCGCCGTCGCCGCCCGCGATCTCGCGGCGCAGCTCGCCCAGCAGCCCCGTGCGCTCGGCGATCACGTCGTGCGCGTGGATCGTCTCGAAGTTGCGCTGGTGGGCCTGGACGAAGGCGTCGTCCTCGAGCTCGGGAAACTCGTCGACGACGCCGGCGATCATCTCGCGCACGACGTCCTCGACGAAGCGCGGGTTCGCGTGCGCCTGCTCGACGACGTGCAGCTCGTCGGAGCGCTTGAGCAGCGTCAGGATCGGCGCCGACATCGAGCGCTCGGCGATCGCCGCGAGGCGCTCGGCCGGCACGTGCTCGCGCGTGCCGAGCAGCAGCGTGGCCTCGCCGCGCTGGTTGTGCGTGGCGATCGGGACGGTGTCGAGGATGCGCTCGCGCTCCTCCTCGCCGTAGCCGAGCGCGGCCAGGCGCTCGTCGGCGTGGTCGCGCACGAGCCCCTGCGCGCACGGGCAGGCGGTGATGCCACGGATGCGCACGCCGACCGCCCGGCGCGTTCCCTGCGCGCTCGCCGTGGCGACGCCGATCAGGGTCGAGATCTCCTGGCTCGGGAGCCCGCTGCGCGGCGCCGTGCGCGTCGTCGACTGGATCGCCTCGATGCGCACCTGCGATCGCAGCGCGCCCTGGCGGCCGAGCGTCTCGCGCGCGATCGCGCTCGCGAGCTCCTCGACGTGCAGCGACTCGCCGATCACGAGCCGTTCGATCGACTCGCCGATCTGCTCGGGGAAGCGCGACATGTGCACGCCCTTGTGCGCCGGGTCGAGATCGACCGTGCACTCGAGCTGGGCGGCGTAGAGGCGCTCCTTGCCGCCGTGGGCGATGCGGATGACGCTCTGGATCCCCGTCACGCCGGCGCGCGTGAGCGACACGCGCACGCGCGGGGCGGATGCCTGCACGTCGTGGCGCAGGGCGACGTCGTCGCTCGCGGAGGTCACGCCCCGGATCGTACGCGCGTTGGCGTGGGATCAACTACAGCTACGGCGGCGTCCATGCTCCAGCGCTTTCTCCGGAACTGGCGGGAACCGGGCTCGATCTTCGAGCATGTCGACGCGCACGTCCGGCCGGGCGTCCGCGGGCTCGCCGAGGGCGGGGACGTGCTGCCCGACGAGCAGACGCGCACGCCCGGCGACGGCGAGGGCCTCTTCGGTCCCGGCCCGCGCGACGAGCAGGCGGTCGACGCGCTCTACGACGCGCTCACGGCGCTCGCCGCCAAGCAGAACGCGGTCACGCGGGGCAGGGTGCGCCGGCTCTTCCGCGAGGGCGACGTGCGGGTCCGGATCGACGGGCTGCGCGACCGGCTGACCGCCGAGTCCCCGCCGCACGCCGAGCGCCTGTATCCCGAGCTGCGCGAGATCCTGCTGACCTCGGGCCACCGCGACGAGGTCAAGTACGCGATGGCGCTCGTGAGCGGCTTCGGCCGCCGCGAGGACGCCGACCTCTTCCGGGTGCTCGGCCGCCACGAGGAGTTCACGCTCTACGCCGCCGTCGCGCTCGCGACGGTCAGCGACGATCCCGTCGGCGAGTGGCTGGGCCTGCTCGAGCACGTCTCGGGCTGGGGGCGCAGCGAGCTCGCCGGGCTCATCCTGCGCGACCCCCAGCCGGAGGCGGTGCGCGAGCGGCTCGTCCGGGGCGGGCCGGGCGAGGGCAACGCGCTCGCGCTCGCGCGCGGGTGCCGGCTCGACCAGCTGCTGGCACGCCCCGAGATCGACGACGAGCTGCTCGCGGGCGCGCGCGAGGTCGTGGACGCCCTCGTCTGGCGCGGGAACCCGCCGTTCCTGCTCGCCGCCTACGAGCACGCGGGGCCGGCCGTGGAGTCGCTGCTCGGCCACCTCGCGGCCCGCCCGCACGGCCCGGCCGAGGTCGCGACCGTGCGCGAGCTGATGTCCTGTCTCGAGGACGGCGACGGCGACTACGACGAGGCCTGCGGGTTCGGCGACGATCGCCTCGCGCGCGTTCTCGCACAGTGCGCGGCGTACCTCGGCGCCGCCGCGCCGTAGGGGGCATCGCGCTCCGCGCTCGCGGAGCCCTCCCGCATCCATTACCCTGGCCCGGCCGTGCGCGGAGAACCCAGCGATCTCCCGAACCTCGTCGTCGACGCCTGTCACGACCTCCGGACGCCGCTCGCGGCGGCCTTCGGCTTCGCGCGCACGATCGAGCGCATGGGCGGCGTCACGGGCGACAACGCCATGTACCTGCAGCAGGTGATCGAGGCGACGCAGGAGCTCGAGCAGCTGATCGCCGCGCTCTCCGCGGTCGCGCACGGCGAGCGCGGCACGTTGCGGCTGCGCCCGCAGCCCGTCGATCTCGGCGAGCTCGTCCTCGAGGCGTCGGAGGGCAGCGGGCACGCACTCGAGAGCCCGGTCGTCGCCGGCATGATCGAGACCGATCCGGCGCGCGCGGTCACCTCGCTCGTGTGGCTGGCGGCGCCGTTCGTGGAGGCCGCGCCGTCGGGCCGTGAGCGCGTGTGGAGCATCGCCGGCGCGGACACGGTCACGTTCGGGCCGCTGGCCGGGCTCGACGCCGAGCTGTTCGAGCGCGACCTGCGCGCCTACGCGGGGCGGCGCGTGCTCTCGCTGCTCGCTGCGGAGGTGGCGATCGACGGCGAGCGCGTGCGCGTGCGCTTCCCGCTCGTCACTTGAGCAGGCGCGAGCGCCGGCGATCGGCATAGACCTGCCCGCCCGTCTGGCACGACGGGCAGTAGACGACCTGGTGGTCGGCGAAGTCGACGTTCATGAGCGTCGACCCGCAGCGCGGGCAGGCCTCGCCGGCATGGCCGTGGATGTCGTAGACCTCGGGGTTGTGCTTCTTGGCGACCATGCGCGGGCCGCGCGGCCGGAAGCGCTCGATGCCCTCGGTCAGCGTGCTGCGGATGGCCGCGAGCAGGCGCGTGCGCTCTTCCGGCGACAGGCGGTCGGCCGGCGCGAACGGCGCGAGCTGCGCGGCGTGCAGGATCTCGTTGGCGTAGGCGCGCCCGATGCCGAGGATCGCGCGCTGGTCGCGCAGCAGCGTGTGCAGCTGCCCGCCGCGCGCGAGTGCCGTCGCGAGCGCGGCGTCGTCGAAGGACGGCTCGAGCGGCTCGGGGCCGAGGCGGGTGAACTCCTCGTCGAGCTCGGCCGACTTCAGCAGCCGCACGCGCACCTGCTTGCGCGTCACGCGCTCGCTCACGACGAGCTCGCCGTCGTCCTCGAAGTGCACGCGCCAGCACGGCTCCGGGCGGGCGCTTCTGGCCGGGCTCGACGTAGGCCATCTTGCCCGCGGTCATGAGGTGGATCGTGAGGACGAGCTCGTCGTCCGTCGCGAACAGCAGGTGCTTGCCGCGGCGCCGGGCGCCGGCGAGCGCGTGGCCGCCGAGCCAGTCGATCGGGGGCGTCGCGGTCTTGACCACGGCGAAGTGCGCGACCGGCACGTCGCGCACCGGCGCGCGCGACACCAGCGGATCGAGCGCTTCGACGAGCGCCTCGAGCTCGGGCAGCTCGGGCATGCCGGTATCGTACGCGGGCCGTGGAGACTGGCGTCGTCGAGGAGGTGCGCGGGGGCGTCGTCGAGGCGCGTCACCGCGTGCACGCCGTCGTCGTGGACGCCGCGGGCGCCGTGCTCGCGTCCGCGGGCGACCCCGCGTTCCCGTGCATGTTGCGCAGCGCGGCCAAGCCGCTGCAGGCCCTGCCCGCCGTGCGCGACGGCGTGATCCCCCGCTACGACCTGGCCGCACGCCACGTCGCGGTCGCCTGCGGCTCGCACGAGGGCACGCCCGCGCACGCCGCCGCGGTGGCCGAGCTCGTCGCGCGCGCGGGCCTTCCGCTGGCCGCGCTGCGCCCGCGCGGCGTGCACCCGCCGCTCGCCGCAGGCGCCGCGCGCGCACTCGCGCTCGCCGGCCGGGTGCCGACCGTGCTCGAGCACAACTGCTCCGGCAACCACGCGCTCATGCTGCTGCGCGAGTGCATGCTCGGGCGCGATCCCGCCGCCTACCTCGATGCCGGCGGGCCGGCGCAGGCCGATGCGACCGAGGCGGTCGCGCTGGCGTGCGACTGCACGCCCGTGGTCGCGGGCGACCGCTGCGGCATGCGCGCCTACTCGGTGCCGCTGCGCAATGCCGCGCTGGCCTACCTGCGGCTCGCGGGCCACGGCATGCCCGAGCCGTATGCCGACGCCGCCCGCGCGGTGGCCGGCGCCATGGGCGAGGCGCCCGAGATGGTCGCGGGGCCGGGATCGTTCGACTCGCTCGTGAACGCGCTGCCCGGCGTCGTCGCCAAGCGCGGCGCGATGGGCGTGTTCTGCTGCGCGAGCGCGCAGAGCGGGCGCGGCGGCGCGCTCAAGGTCGAGGACGGCTCGTTCGAGGCGATGGAGATCGCCGCGCTCTGGCTGCTCGAGGCAGTCGCGGGCCCGATGGGCGGGGCCTTCGACCCCTGGCGCGACCGTGCGATCGGCGACGGCGACGGGAACCCCGTCGGCGGCTGGTCGAGCACACTCGTGCTATAGCCAATGCTGCTATAGCCCGTCGCGAAACCCCCCGCTCACGCCCGTATTCCCGCTGTTGGTCCAGAACTGCCAGCGCTTTTCGGTAGGTTCCGAATCCCGCAATTTGCGACTGCGTTCCCGTCACCTATGCTGCCCGCCACCTCGGATCCGCGGCTGGATCTTCGGGGCAGTGCAGGTGGGTCGCTCCGCGCTCTACGGGCGGAGTGCCATACGAACCGGGAGGTGCGGTATGGGGGCCAGGGAATGCTGACGGTCGAGTACTCGCTGCCGGATATCGAGGAGCTTGCGCGCCTCGTCGAGGTAGGACAGGAGAAGGGCTTCTTAACGTACGTCGAGATCGCCGCCGTGCTCGAAGAGGTGGAGATCTCCAAGGAGCAGGTCGAGGATCTGCACTCGTACCTGATCGACCACGGCATCGACGTCCTCGAGAGCGCCGGCGATCCCACGCCCGACGTCCCGGCCGCCGAGAAGGGGCCCGAGCTCGACCTCACCGTCGAGCCCTCGCTCGACTCCCTGCGCCTGTACCTGCGCGCCATCGGCCGCGTCTCCCTGCTCACGGCCGAGCAGGAGGTCATGCTCGCCAAGCGCATCGAGCGCGGCGACATGCGCGCGAAGCAGGCCATGATCGAGGCCAACCTGCGCCTCGTCGTCTCGATCGCCAAGGGCTATCTGGGCCGCGGCCTCTCGTTCCTCGACCTCATCCAGGAAGGCTCGCTCGGCCTCATCCGCGCCGTCGAGAAGTTCGACTACCGCAAGGGCTACAAGTTCTCGACGTACGCGACCTGGTGGATCCGCCAGGCCGTGACGCGCGCGATCGCCGACAAGTCGCGCACGATCCGCATCCCGGTGCACATGGTCGAGAAGCTCAACAAGGCCGTGCACGTCGAGCGCCAGCTCGTGCAGAAGCTCGGCCGCGAGCCGCTGCCTGCCGAGATCGCGCGCGAGCTCGGCATGAGCGCCGACGAGGTGCGCGAGATCCTGCGCATGGCGCAGGCCCCGATCTCGCTCGAGAAGCCGATCGGCGAGGACGAGGAGTCCGAGCTGGGCGACTTCGTCCGCGACGAGACCGAGGCCACGCCGTTCGACACCGCGACGCTCAACCTGCGCCGCGAGGACATCGAGCGCGCGCTGGAATCGCTGCCCGAGCGCGAGCGCAAGGTCATCGAGCTCCGCTACGGCCTCACGGGCGACCGCCCGCGCACCCTCGAGGAGGTCGGGCGCGCCTTCGGCGTCACGCGCGAGCGCATCCGCCAGATCGAGAACAACACGCTGAAGAAGCTCGAGACGCTGCCGGAGGCCCAGAGCCTGCGCGGCACGATGGGCTGATCCAGCAGCGCTTTTCGCTAAGATCAACGGGCGGCCGCCAAGGTGGCCGCGCGTGTCGGGAGTGTGCCCGAGAGGCTAAAGGGGACGGGCTGTAAACCCGTTGGCGTATGCCTACGTTGGTTCGAATCCAACCGCTCCCATCGACCGGAAAGGCCCGCATCTGCGGGCCTTTCTGCGTTTGCGGCGGATCGCGTTCGAACGGCGGAAGGCGCATGGAGGCGCAGGCGAACGCACGAAAAAGCCGCGCAAAAAGCCGCGCACCTGGTAACCCGTTGGCGCGGCTCGCGCCGCGGAGCCGGCTCGACGTTCTATGCGTGTCGCGCCGGTCCGCTGCATCGGCAATCTGGCTCCGGCACTCCATCCACCGCGCCTTACCTGCGCCCGTCAGCACAACGCCCGGCCACGACCGGCACCGTCTCGATTCCGAATCCCTCAGATCTGACGCCCGTCCGCTCTGCCAGCCCCGCCAGAATCCCTCACCGAAAAACGCCTCATCCGATCACCCACACCGTGGCACTGGCGGTGAAATTGGTATACGCGGCCGGTCTGCCGAGGTTCGTCTGACGTACGCGGCTACGGTCAGGCTTCGTCGCTCCAGAGTTCAAAGTCGACATCGCGTACGGTCGATTCCGCGTGAAGACGATCCAGGAAGACCGCGAGCACGGTCCCCGTGCCGGCGGCCGATGGAGCGATGACTCCCTCGCGTCCCGCGTGATGCGCTGCGAATCCGATCGATTGGCAGGCGCTCAGGTCGTCGGCGTGGATCGCATCCAGGTTGATTCCGACCAGTTGGCGCGCATCTTCGGAACGCAGGTCGAGTGTCGAGTGGAGCACGATCTCGTATCTGTAGACGTGGCGCGGTAGGAAGTCGCTCGGAGCCAGGCCTGCACGTGCAGCCATGCGTTCAAACTCGGCCGTGACGGTTGCCAGGTCACTCCCGAGGTAGAGAGTTGCGAAGCTCTGCGGCGGGTTCCACCGGCCGCCATGGGCGCGTGCGCCCGCGCCAGACAACGGCTTGTAGCCGACGGCGATATGCCTGAAGGCTTCGCCTTCATACGGCGCGGCTTCGGTCGCGTCGATGGCGGCGACGATTTCAGGGATCAGCACGTGCTAAGCGAAGACGCCCTCGCCGAGGGCGTCGATCGCGCCCAGGACTTTTCGATATTCGCCGCGTCGAAGCAGATCGACCGGCTTGTGGTGGTCGAGTAGCCCGTTGGGCGTGAAGAGCCAGTCGTGTGCTGGCTCCGGCCGCAGAACGGCCGACAGGTGCTCGAGTACGGCAATGAATTCGAGCAGACGCTCCCGGGCGTCGGGTCGCGGAGTGGCGGCGCGTTGGAGCCAGCGGGTGACCGTACGGGGATTCGCTTCGAGCAGGCGTGCGATTTCGGTCGGTTCGAGCTCGAGCCGCGAGGTCGCTCGTTCCAGGCGTTCCGCGAGGTCTACCACCGATGTCGCTCCTTTGTCGTCCGGTACGTCGTGTATCTTGGCAGCTTGATGTCTCCAACGCTACCTGATCGTCCGGCGTTCCTCGATCTTCCGACGTTCTTGCCTCGCGTGTCGAAGCACGACGGTCGCGCGATCGAACAGGCGCTCGCGGGTCCGACGCTCTTCGATCGCGGTGTCGAACTCGAAGGCGCCGTCGTCGAGGCCACGTACGCACTCGAGCAGCCCCCGCTGCTTCGAAGGCTCGTCGAGTCGGGTATCCCGCGACTGATCGATCCGCAGACGGCACGCTTTGTGGGCGCGCGATTCCTCGAGGTCGAACAACTACGCGGTCTGCCGTATGCGCCCGCGGCGGTCATCGAGCCCGGCGGCGAAACCAATTTCGCGCGGCTCGCCATCGGCGTGATGCGCTTTCAGCAAGCGAGTGACGCGACCTGCTACGTCTCGGCGGCGCTCCCGTGTGGGGATGCGCGGTCCGAGTGGTGGATCGAGCGCAATCTTGAGCTCCTTGAGCTGTCGTGCGCCGCGAACGGTGTCGGTGACGTGGAGCGTCGTCCGCTGATCGCGCAGCTGATGCCTGGACGTCGACTTCTCGCGGATCCGGCAGGCGTCATCAAGCGCCTCATGGATTACCCGATCGCCGGCATCTATGTTCAGCCTCCGCGTCTCAACCCGATAAGCGATGGCGTGGAGAAGCTCGCTCAGTACGTCCAGATGCTTCTCGCCTTGCAGCGCTCGGGACTTCCGGTCATTGCGGGCCGAGTCGGCGCTTTCGGGTTGCTCTTGCAAGCGCTCGGCATCCCCAGCTTCGACTCGGGCCTCAACCAAGCCGAAGCGTTCGACCTGGCCACCCTCAACCGGCCGCTTACGGACTCCGAGCGCGAGCGCCGGCTCGCGGGTCGAACGGGCGGCGCGGGCAAGCGCGTCTACGTCGAGGCTCTGAAAACGACGCTCCCAGCGCGCGCAGTCGAGGCAATTATGACCGACCGAAACATCCGCAGCCACTTCGCATGTGCGCTGGGGTGTTGCGCGACTGCCGGCTTCGAGGATCTCCTCCAGCGGAGAGGCTCACACTACCTGTGGGTTCGGCATGACGAGGTCGCCAAGCTACGCGAGCGCCGCACCTCCCAGATGCGGGTGGAACAGGTCCACGAGCAGCTCCGCGACGCGCGTGAAGCGTCGCAAATCGTCCGGCGCACGCTCGCCGCCAAATCACTCCCTATCCCGAGCTTCCAGCATCTCGATCGTTGGATCGGCGTGCTCGGTCACGAGAACCTCCAATCTGCAAGCGCGGCATAGTCGACCCTGGCAGCAATTCGTAGGCCGCGGATTGGTAACGAATACTGCGTCCCGCGTCTCCAAAGAGTCCGCCGCATGGGATTGATCGGATCGACGGGCACGCGGTGGCGTGCCGTGGAGACGTCGCACATGGTGAGCCCGCGTGGTCGATCACGGTCTTCGGACTGGCTCTGCTTGCGGAGCTGCTCGTGCTCGATGGGGTCGCCGGCGGGCTCGCCCAGAGCGGCCTCTAAACCGGCTGCACGGCTTGCCAGGCCCCCCAGGCGTCATCGCGTAGTCGTTCGATCACGACGCCGCACCCGCCGCAGCGACCACGCTGCCGTACAAGCCGCAGCGGCCGCCCGAGCGCATACTCGCCCGCGTGGGGGGCGTCGATGGACCAGATCTCGATCGGCTCGTGGTCGCAATTGGCATGCTGGCCTGGCGGCGTCATCCGACGAGCGTCGTCTACTAGGCGCGCTGATTCATCAGGGTGACCGCGCACGGCAGACTGCGAAAATCCGCATATCCGAAGTGCGCTTAGCCGGTCGGGTAGCTCTGGCCGCGCGAGGTCAGCGTCGCGGTGACGGTGAGCGACCCATCGGCGCCTCTGACCTGGCGTCGCACGACCAGGCCGAGATCTTCGAGCCAGGCCCAGATGGGATCGCCCGCGTCGACGGGGTACGCGCCCTTCTGCAGACCGCGCAGCGCGTGCAGGGCGGTCTCGCGTAGCTCAAGCGGGTTCGCCACGCATCGCAGCCTAGCCCCGGGGCCCCGCCGCGGATCCCTCGTCCGCTGGGTAGTTCCGCCCGGCCGTCGTCAGACGCACGACGGGCAGGCCCCTGGCCCGGTCGATGAACACCAGGCCCGACCACAGCAGGAACTCCCACACCGGATCTAGCGCACTCGGCGCCGGCGACGACTCCTGCAGCGCGCGCATGGCGGCGTACTCGACGTCGTTCAGGCCATACGCGTGGTCCACGGGCCGGTTCTACGGAGTCCGGGCGTTGCCGCCCCGCTCGCGGCTGAGGCGTGCGCGACGGTCGATGCAGCGACCGGGATGCGTATCCGGCGTCCGTTCGGCCTCGAGCGGGTCGACCCATAGCTCGATCGAAGCGTGCCCGCACCCGTTGCCGTCGTCTGGGGCGAGCGGCATCCGCCGACGGTGAGCCGCTCGCTGCGCAGCGTCATCGGCGTGCTCCCTCATCGGTATTGCGGGAAACCCGCACATCTCTCGCGCGCATGTGCTGAATGACTCTTGTTCGACTAGGGTTGCAGAGCAGCGCACGCGAACGCTGCGATTCCCACCGCCGCCGGGAGCCCAGATGCACAGCACGCCCGCCGAATGCCTGCACGGGTATGCGCAGCTGCTTGGGCTGATGTCGAAGGTCCCGGACGGCTGGGGGACGGGCGTGAGCCTGCCGAACGATGGGGCCGAGCATGAATGCGCTTGGTGTCGCGAGTGCGAGCGCTACGTCTGGCGCGAGCTCGGGTCGACGTGCTGGACTGCGCTCGCGCCGCCGGCGCCCAGCTGATGGCAGCCGACGAGCCTCCGCGTTCGAGTGCGTGCTGCGCGCGGATCGGGGACACCATGCCGCCGTGGGCGCCGCGTAAGGGCGCCCGCTGCGGCGCGAGCGCGATCGTGGTGCACGAGATGACCGTCGGCACGCAAGTCCTTGTCCTGCCCCTCCGTGGGAAACACGTGCGATCGCTGCTCACCAGCCCCGATGCCGACAGGTTGGCGGCTTCCTGGCGCCCAACCACCAACAAGCCGGCACGGGGCCAGGTGCCTCGCTAGGTGAGCACGCCCGAGTGTTGGCATAGCGACGTGGACGTAACGGTGACGATCCGCTCCGGCACGCCCACCGAGAATCCGCGCGAGGAATCCGACGCCGAGCGCACCGACCAGATCGGCATCTGCGAGAAGTGCCACGCACGCGTCACGCGCTCACGAACCTCCGGTAGGTGGTCACGCTGGCGAGTCGATCCCGGCGAAGCCAGCACGGAGGCAGATTCGACCCGATCGTGAAGCCGTGAGACTCGCGAGCCGCTAGGTTGACGCTCGAGGCCCCGCCGGGGTTCTTTGGGGGCGAGGCCTCGAGGACGGCCGCAGGAGATCGGCCTCGCGGGATGTGCGCCTGGGTGACCCGCAAGCGCGAGCCTACCGGCGTGCGCCGCCTCGCGGCTTGCTCGTCGATTCCACGCAGTTCGCCGTCGGTCGACTTATCGGTTAAGCGTCGGCCGATTCCTACCGATGATCAGGCGGTGACCAGCGACGGTGACGCGCCCGGCCATGACATGGCTCGTTCGACGGCCTTGCTGTTCGGCGCGGCGTCGTTGATCACCGCGGCGCAGCTCGTTCTCCCGCATGCGCGCCAGATCGACGTCGGTGGTCTGCTGGTCGTCGTCGTGGTCGCCGGAGTCGCCGCGCTCGCGGTGGCCTGGTGGCGCGAGCGTGTGCCCGCCTCCGCCTATCCGCCCCTCGCGGTGCTCGGCACCGTTCTGGTGTCCCTCGGGCTGTTCTTCAACGGCGAGCGACACGGCGGCCCTGTCGGATCCGACGAGGTGTACTACCTCTGGGTCGTGCTCTGGGCGGCCTACCACTTCACGCGCACGGTGCTCGCGGTACAAGTCGCGATCGCGCTCGGTGCCTATGCCGTCACGCTCGCTCTCATCCACCCAGGAACCGATGGAACGACCCGCTGGATCTCGGTGAGCGGTCTGTGCATCGGCGCGGCGCTCGTCGTGCGGATGCTGAGCGAACGCGGAGAGCGCCTCGTCAGCGAACTGCGCATGGCGGCGCTCACAGACCCGCTGACCGGGCTGGCAAACCGCCGCGGCCTCGAAGCCGCATTCGCCCGCGAAGCTGCGCGAGCCGCGCGCACCGGGCATCCGTTTGCGCTCATCGTCTTCGACCTCGATCGCTTCAAGCAACTCAACGACCAGCTCGGTCACAAGGCAGGCGACCAGGCCCTGCAAGAGATCTCGTCGATCGTGCGCGCGCAGATACGCGACACCGACACAGCCGCACGGATCGGGGGCGACGAATTCGCGCTGCTGCTTCCCGATTCTGGCGCCGGCCATGTATCCGAGGCGGTGCGCCGATTGGAGCACGCGATCAGCGCTCACGCCCGCGCGGCCCGCTGGCCAGCGGGCGTCAGCGTCGGATCAGCCGTCAGCGACGCCGATGGCGCCGACATGGACGCGCTCATGCGCCATGCCGATATGCGCCTCTACGCCGCGAAACGCTCGAACCACGCGCGGCACGCGGGAAGCCCGGCGCTCCGCGAAGCGAGCTAGCCCCTACCGATTCAGGTCGTCTCGCTCGCATCTCCTGACACGAGCAGTGCATCGCGTACAAGAACGAGGACGAGCGCGATCGCGCGCAAGACGGCCAGGCGCAGCGCGAACGCAGCGTCACCGTTGTCGTCGGCGTGTGCCCTGGTGGTGACGGGCCAGGCAATCTGGCCCGTCGCCACCAGGTGGCCACGCCGCGGGTCTCGTGAGATGCAGGGCGCGCGCCGTTTTCAGTGCCTGTTGAAGAGCTCGAATCGGGATTGAGCCCGCCGTCACGCGACGGAGAGAAGTGACCGCGGGCCTTGCCCCCTGACGCCTCCGACCTGCCGCCCTGGCGACCGGGACGCTCTGCGTTTCACGCTAGTCCGAGTCGTGTGTCATTTGTGGCGATTACCGCATTTCGGGGAGGGTTGTTTGGCCGCCGCGACGAATGCTGAGAGCGTGCTCTTCTACCTCGAGTCGATGAGCGCCTCCGCGCGCGCGGCGCTTCGCCGGCGCCAGTCGACGCGGCGCTACGACCGGGGCTTCGAGGAGCTCTCGCGGTTACGTCCGAATGGTCAGGTGATCGCGCGGCGCGGCGATGCTGCTCGTGGCGAGCCGGAGTGGTCGATCACGATCTTCGGACTCGCCGCGCTCGCGGAGCTGGTGGTGCTCGACGCGCTTCTCGAGCAAATCGTTCCATACCGCGATGTGCGTTCGGGGTCTTCGGCGCGCCCGGTGCGCGACAAGGCTTGGGTACTGGCCTAGCGAGCCGCAGTGCCCCGGCGCTTCTCCGTTGGATACCTCCGACCCAGTGGCGTCAGTACCCAGCTCGCGCGCGTTGCTCGGAGCTCGACGAAGCCCAACCGCTCGAGCCGCCGCCACGTCGGATCCGTGGGTGCCAGCCGTATCCGGCCCAGCTGCAGGCGACGCAGCGCGCCAAGCTCCTCAGCGCCAAGACCCAGCGGGTTGACCACACGATGCAGCCTAACCCGACGCTGACTCGTGCGCAGCGATCCACCTCCCAGCCGCGACGCAGTCTGGCGCCGCGGGGGAGGAACGACAGCTTCCCGGAGCGGCCCCTCGTGCTCGCCTGCTAGGCGGCGAGCGCGGGCGCCGGCGGAGGGGGCGGTGAGGCGGGGACCCAGAATTCGACGGTCGTTCCGTTGCCGAGGCTGCCGTCGATCTGCAGCCATCCGCCTGCGAGTCCGACGCGCTCGCGCATGCCCGCGAGTCCGAGGTGTCCGGGGGCGGGGATGGTCTGCTCAGGGGCGAATCCGATTCCGTCGTCGGTCACGCGAATGCGGTAGCCGCCCTCGACCTCGTCGAGTCGGATCTCGGCGCTCGTCGCTCGCGCATGCTTGCTGATGTTCGTGAGCGCTTCCTGGGCTATGCGGTAGAGGACGAGTCGCGTCTCGGTGGAGGGTTGAGAGGTGAGTTCGTCCTCGAGTCGGTAGCACAGGCCGGTCCTCTGCTCGACCTCGTTCAGGTACATCCGCAGTGCGGCGGCGAGTCCATCGCTTTCCAGCGTGGGCGGGACGAGCTCGAAGACGAGGTGGCGGAGGCGGGAGATCGACCGTTGGATGGTGCGCTCGAGTTCGGTGAGCAGGCCGAGCTGGTGGGGGTCGCTCAGCGAGCGCCGGAGGATCTGCAGTCGCATCCCGGCGGCGGTGATTGCCTGGATCGAGTCGTCGTGGACGTCTGCTGCGATCCGGCGGCGTTCTTCCTCTGTCCAGGCGAGGTGCGCGAGCAGTTCACGCCGCGTGGCGGTGTCCCGCTCGAGCTGCTCCTGGAGTCTGCGCTCGCTGATATCGCGGATGAACGCGGTGGCGAGCCGTCCCTGGTTGGTTTCAGTCGTCGTGAGCGAGATGTCGACAGGGAACTCTCTACCGTCCTTGCGCAGGCCGACGAGCTCAAGGGAGGTACCCATCGCGCGCGCACTCGTAGCGGAGACGAAGCCGCGTCGTTGCCTCTCGTGTGATGCGCGGAAGCGTTCGGGCAGCAGCAGCTCGATGCTCTCTCCGACCAGTTCCTCGCGCCCGTAGCCGAAGAGCGCCTCCGTCTGTCGGTTCACGAGGACGATCTGGCCCTCCGGGTCGACAACGACGACCGCGTCGGGCGCGGATTCGAGCAGGGCGGCGTAGCGATCGTCGCGCTCCGGGCGAGCATCCGGTGCGTGTCTGCGCTCGGTGCTGCCGCGAATGCGCGCAGAGCCGGTCGGGCCGTCTGGCATTTCGACCGTCGCGCCGGCGTCGCGGATCGGGTCGTTGATCACGCGTGCGGTCGTCTCGGCCGACAGGCTCGACTGGCCTCGAACAGCACGCCTGATGGCGTCCACGATCTCTCCGGGTGCGACGCCCTTGACGAGGTAGCCGACCGCCCCCGCGCGCAGCATCTCGACCACCGCCGCGCGCTCGTCGTAGGCGGAGAACGCGAGCGCACGCGTCGTCGGCGAGCACTCCTTGATGCCGCGCACGGCCGCTGGGCCCCCTCCGGGCATCTTCACGTCGACGAGCACGACATCGGGCTTGGTCGTTGCGGCGAGCGCAACCGCTTGGGTGGCATCAGCCGCGGCACCAGCGAACTCGAGCCCGGTCACGCCCGCGACAAGGCGAGCGATCGCGTCACACAGCACCGGCTCATCGTCGGCGATGAGGACGCGGATCGGCTCTGTGCGCATACCACTTGGCGCCGCCTCGTCTTTCAAGATTCCATCTCTGACCCGGTCGTAGCGGACTCTCCTCACACTAGTCACGGGCGCGTCGTTTCGCGCATCGCGGCTGGCGTGGCACGATGCGCCGGCCCCGTCGGTGTGCCGTGCGCGGCCTTGCGCGCCGGATCGGGCTATCAACGTTTCGGTGGCTTGTGCCGATGGGAACGTCATGGCCGAGACCGCAGCGCCCCCTGTGCACGTTGTGCAGACGTGGCTGTCACTGCCGGCGGCGAACCGACGCGCATGAGCATCTCGGGGCCCGTCCGCGTTCTGATCGCCGAGGACGACGCGGAAGTCCGCGCGGCACTCGCCGCGCTGGTCGCATCCGAACCGTCGCTGGAGCTCACCGAGGCCGTTGCCGACGCCGCGCAGGCCGTCGCGGCCGCAGCGCGACAGCATCCGGCGGTGGCGCTCCTGGATGTGCGCATGCCAGGTGGCGGCGCGATGGCCGTGCGCGGCATCAAACGCTGCTCGCCGACGACGCGCGTGCTCGCGCTGTCGGCTTCGCGGGATCGAGCGATCGTGCTGGAGATGCTCGGCGCGGGCGCCGACGGCTACCTCGTGAAGGGCGACTCCGTGGATGCGATCGTCGCCGCGATCGCGCGCGCAGCCTCCGGGCACGGCAGCCTCTCCGCCGAAGTGACCGGCGACGTGATCCAGGAACTCACCGAGCAGATGCGTACCCGCTGGCTCAGCGAGGAACGCGCGCGTAGCCGTGAGGAGCGGGTACGCCACGCCCTCGAGGAGGGCGTTCTGCGCACGGTCTTCCAGCCGATTTGCACGCTTGCGGGGGAGACTGTCGGAGCCGAGGCTCTGTCGCGCTTCGACTGCGAGCCACGCCAGGGCCCGGAGCGCTGGTTCGCCGAGGCCGCCGAAGCAGGCCTCGAACTCGAGCTGGAGATCGCGGCAGTGCGTGCGGCCCTGGCCGCGTTGCCATCGCTTCCGAAGCCTCTCTACCTCACCGTCAACGCCTCACCATCCACGCTCGCAAGCACCGCCCTGCGGCACCTGCTCGAGCAGACCGACGGCGCACGCGTCGTCGTCGAGATCACCGAGCACGCCCGCATCGACGACTACGAGAGCCTGAACGAATCGCTCGCCGCGCTGCGCGCAAGCGGCGCCCGCATCGCCATCGACGACGCCGGCGCCGGCTTCGCCAGCCTCCGACACATCCTCCGCCTTGCACCCGAGTTCATCAAGCTCGATCGCACGCTGATCAACGGCATCGAAGCCAACAGCTCGCTCCAGGCGCTCGCGGCAGGCTTGATCTCGTTCGCGCACAAGATCGACGCGACCATCATCGCCGAGGGCATCGAGCGCGCACCCGAGGTGGAGATGCTCATGGAACTCGGCGTCCGCTACGGCCAGGGCTACTTCTTCGCCCGACCCGCGCCACTACCGCTGCCACTGCGCCTGCGCGCCCAAGTCGCCGACGCGACCTGGGCGGAATGCGACCGCGAAGCAGCCTGACCACGCGCCTCCATCGCGCCGCTGCGACGGCCGCCGGTTACGTGTCGGGGCGGTGGCAGATGTGCAAAACGACCCGCGCATCGTCGTGCAGCAATCCTGGCCGAGCGGTAAGGACGCGGGCCCTAGCCCCTCGCTCCCGGCACGCGGCGTGACGACGCCAGAACGTGACGGAGAAGCATCGGATAGGACTTCGCTGTTTGCATTCGCTCGCCACGCTCAACATGAGAGCACGAGCGTCGCGCAATCCGTTTTGTCGGCACATCGCGCGGTTCCCGAGTCCCCGCGTTCGGCAATGTCCGTCGTCTCTTTCACGAGTTGTCGCGCCGGGAATTCCGCCACGGCGTGCCCGGACCACCTGCCCGGGTGATCCGGTGATCCCTCCCGCTCGCCGATCTCTCGTGTGATTCATCGCAAAGCTCATCAAGGAGAGACGAGGATGCTGGGGGTCTACGCCAAGGTGCAGGCGCGGCTTGCACAGGAAGACGGTCAGACGATGGCCGAGTACGCGGTCGTGCTGGCGGTCATCGCCATCGGAATCTTCGTCGCCCTCGGATTCCTGTCCGGTGCGATCGGCGGCGCGCTCGACAAGGTCACCGGAGACATCTAAGACGCGCAAGAGACTCGCTCGACCCCGCTCGACTCTACGGCCCGCCAGCCCCAGCCTGGCGGGCCGTAGTGCGTTCTCGGTGAGGGGAGACTCTCCGCCCGGCTCTTGGCAGCCGTCGGTGTGCCAGCTTGGGTGACCAGCTCAGGGTCGTCGCGCACGCAGCAGAGGTTGGATTCGCCCGCGCCCTGGATGCATCGCGCTGAGGCGGCGCCCGCCAAGATTGCGGGCGGGCGGGCGTCGGGGAGCTGTGGTCGTGCGCATTCATGACTGACAAGATCGGGACGTCCCTCTCTTCCGCCGGCTCGCGTGACCAAGCGCCCCAGCGGTCACGCCCTTGGTCACGTTCATACGTCCACCTCGCAGATTCCGTCGTCACGGCCATGCGCGGACGCTCACGGCGACGCGGAGCGGATTCCAACGGAGACGGCGTGCGGTTTGAGGCGGCGGGCCCGCTCGCCGACCCTAGCGCGTCTTCGCGACGCGCTCCTGAATTGGAGTTCGGCATGCTGCGGCGCGTCCGAGATTCGGGCGCGTGGGCCGAATCGTCGGAGCCTAGAGGGCGGGGGAGCGCAAGGCCGGCAACGACTCGCGAGCGATGCTCCACCGCGCGACGGAGATCTCAGCCGATGACTCCGCTCTTCGGGAAAGCGACTCCCACGCCCTGCGGTGACCTTACGCCGATTGCTGCGCGCTCGCAACAGGCCGTGCGCGTGCGCGGAAATCGGACACGCACCCGGTGGTGCCACTGTGTGCGTCGATCTAGAAGACGTGGGGAGCGCAGTCGAGTTCGGGGGAATCGGACACGGTGCTGCGCAGCGCGACGGTGGAGCCTCGGGCGGGATCGGGGACGGTCTGGGTCGATCGAGGAAGCTGGATCGTCGGGCAGAGGGTGTCGGCGAAGAAGGCGGTGGCGGGGACACGAGGGTCGGCGGCGAAGCAACGCCACGGCGAATCCGGCGCGCGGGGTGCCCGACTACCGCGCGCCGGTGGCCGCTGGGGGCTTTGATGCGAGGGCCTCATGCACGTACGTTGAGATGCCATCCAGCGTTGCTGTCGGCTCGGGTTCGCGAGTGCATGCGGTGGGCCGGTGGCGTTCGTTGGCTCAGCGCATGACACCCGTTGGGCGCCTGCGGAGGGAATCGGACTTCAAATCGGACAGCGATCGAACCGACGTTTCCGGAATCGGACACCGTCGCTCGACGACTTCGGCGAACACGCGTTGCCCGCTGCGGGCGACGGCGAGGTCTGTCGGGCATCCTGCGAGCTCCGAAGCCCGGTGCCGCAGCATTGCAGACGCACCAAGGGGTCTCACGACGAAACCTGCTGCGATCGCCGCGTGGAACTTGGATCGTCGTTCAGATCCTCGATTTGCGCCACGCGGCCATGAGTGTCGTAGGCCAGGAGAAGCGCGTCAAGCTTCGTCACGGTGTTCGCGTGCGAATCGCGCAGCAGATGACCGTACCGATCGAAAGACTGGCGCACGCTCGCGTGGCCCATGATCTCGGTCACGGCCTTCACGTCGGCGCCGGCCGCGATCAGGTACGACGCAAAGCTGTGACGAGCCTGATGCGGCGTTACGCGCGGAAAGCCCGTCGCCTCCCACGCCTTCGCTGAACGCCTGTAGAGCCCGTTGTAAGAGAACGGCATCGACTTCGAGGATCCGAGCACGAGCCCTGTCGGCTGCCATGGGCAACGCGCTCGCTGTGCAGTGAGGAACGGCCGAAGTACGGCGATGATCGGCACGTCGCGCCGCCCGGCGAAGCTCTTCGGTTCGATCTCGCCCTCGCGCGCGTCCCATGACCGCTGGACGTGGATGAGCCCGGCCGCCTCGTCGATGTCCTGCCAGCGCAGCGCCCTCAGCTCGCCGAGCCGGAGCCCGCCGTAGAACGCGAGTGCCCATGCGCACTGATCCTGTTCGGGCAGAACGCGGATCATCCGCCCGGCATCGCCGGGATCGGCCGCGTGCTCTCGCCGGCTGCGGATGGTCGGCAGGCTGACGTCGCGACAGGGGTTGTGCATCACGTGGCCCAGCTGCGTCGCACGGCGATAGAGCGCCTGCACCGGGTTGAGAGCGTTGGTGATCGTGCTCGCGCTGAGGCCCTTGCCTCGCAGGCGTTCGACAAGCGCCTGGAGGTCAGCAGCGGTCACGTCGCCCAATCGCATTCCGCCGAGGTCGGGTAGTACGTGTGAGCTGAGGGCCTGCTCGTAGCTGCGCACCGCGCTCGGCTTGTACGTCTCGCCGGATCGGTTCGCGATCGCGCCGGAGCGGATGCCTTCCATGAACGTCTCCGCGGCCTCGCGAAGCGTGACCCGGGCGGGTGAGCGGAGACGCTGCCGCGTCTTCGCCGCTTGCATCCGCACCCGCCACGCCTTGGCCTCGTCGAGCGTCGCGAACGTCTTGCGTTTGCGCTCGCCCAGCTTGCCAAGAGCCACCAGCGCTTCGTAGCTCGGCGTGCAGGAGCAGCGCTTGCCCTCTGCCGAGGCGCAACCTCTCGCGTGACGCTCGCGGATGCCGGCTGGGAGCTTCGTGCGTCGCGTACTTTGGACAGGAATTTTCACCTCGCGTGCCGGGGCTGCGCCGGCCGGTCGATCACGGCACGGGCTCTGGACGAGCGAAGGTATCAGAATGCCGCTCAAAATGCCGCGCAATGGATTCAAACCGTCTGAATAACTCAAACGCCAACGGGCTGTAAACCCGTTGGCGTATGCCTACGTTGGTTCGAATCCAACCGCTCCCACTGTACGGAAAGGCCCGCTCCGGCGGGCTTTTCTGCGTCTTGCGGAGACGTCGCCACGTGACCCGACCGCGTCGAGGGCGAGGCCCGGCTTCAGGCCGCCGGCCTCGGAGGTCAGGTGCCCGTTCGCGGGTCGCTGCGCGACCCGATGTGTTTTCGCACTCGCTCAGCCGACACGAGGTTGGCTTTGCGCTCGTACAACCGGGCGGCATCTCGCATCGCCGCAGTCGACTCCTCTTCTCGCCCATTGAGCTCGAGCGCCTCTGCGAGGTCGACGAGCGCGTTCGCGTGTTCGTTGAGACCGTCACCCTCGGCCGCGCGTTCGACGGCCCGACGCGCGTGCGCCTCGGCCCGCGCGGGGTCGCCCGTGAGTGCCGCGAGCTTCGCCTGTGCACGGTGGAACAGAACCTGGGCATCGCTGTCGTCGTCGATGATCCAGCGTGGCGCGAGTTCGAGCGGGCGTCCGGTCGTCATCCGGGAAGTCGTTCTTTCCATCTACGTGAGCCTCGCGGTTCGGACGAGGGCTCGCGTGCTTGTGGTCTGGGCCGGTGGCGGTAGGCCGTCACGGCCGGTTAGCGGGGTGGTGCGTGTGGTTGGTTGGTGGTGATCGCGCGTCCGGCTGCGTCGGTGAAGACAGGGTGCTCGCCGTTGCCATCGTGCGGATGTGGTGGTCGTGCAGGAGCTTGTGGTGGCGGGGGCAGAGCAGGATGAGGTTGTCGAGCTCGGTCGTGCCGCCGTGCTCGACGGGGGTGAGGTGGTGGGCTTCGAGTTCGCGGGTGGCGGTGCAGCCGGGGTACTGGCAGTGGGGCGAGCGCTTGTGCAGTGCGCGCTGTTGCGCGTAGGAGGCGCAGCGCCCGACGCGCGAGTGCATGAGGTCGCGGCCGTTTGGCTTGATCGCGAGGCGGCGCGCGTCGCAGGCGAGCCGCTCGGCGGTCTCGGGGCTGAGCGGCCCTGCGCCTTCGAGCAGCGCGGGCCCGTCCGTCGCTGATGTGCACGATCACGGTCGTGGGGCTGCGCTTGACGCGCCGCTCGTCGCCGCCGCCGCAGCGGGCGAGTGTGACGAGCGCGTCGGCGGCGGACTGTTGCCACGTCGAGCACCGTCCCGGCCTGCTTGTCGGCGGCGCGCTGGTGTCTTGGCGATGCTCCAGATGGCCTGTTCGAAGGCGGCGCCCTGCTCGAGTGGCAGGCGGCCGCTGAAGGCGAGCTCGCGCCGCCCGCGCGTCCAGGTCATGCTCAGCGCGCGCCGCTCGTAGAGCTCCGTCGTCGTCGGTCACTGTCGGCGGGGCGAGCGTGCGGGCGGCGAGCGCGATCTCGCTGGGCGGCTTGCCGACCGCGATGCGCGCCAGTTGGGCGTCGCTGGCCGGGGTTGCGTACTGCGGCGGCGGCTGCGACCTGGTCGAGTGTCAGCGCGCCGGTGCTGAGGGCGTGGTCGAGCGCGGGCAGGCAGCGCAGCGCGCTGCTCGTGCGCGTGATGCGCGCGGCGCTGCGGTAGTCGCTGCTTGCGAGCTGCGCGAGCCACTGCGCGCTCGAGGAGCAGCCCGCGGCCTGCCAGTCGCCGTCGTCGTCGGCCTCGCGCACGATCTCCGTGACGCGCTGCTTGATGCGCGCCTCCTGTGCGCACAGCTCGCGTAGCTCGCGCCGGCGCGCCTCGCGCCGCCGCTCCCGCACCTGATCGACCGTCCCATCCAGCGTGGCGAACATACGTTCGTATCATACCAGCGCGAGCCGCCGAAGTGTGCCGAGATTGTGCCGAAATGCAGCGACTTTGGGAGCCATTCGAAACTGAGAATGAGCTGACCGTGATCCTGTTGGCGCACGCCTACGTTGGGTCGAATCCAGCCGCTTCCGCTGGAAGGAGGAGCCCGCTACCGCGGGACTCCTCTGCGTCTTGACATGCGCCGAGCGGGCGGCGCCCCACCGCGCCGTCGTCGTCAGGCATCCGCGACGGGAATCTCCGGGAAGCTCGACGGCAGGACGACGTCGACGTTCGCCGATCGCTGCTGGGAGAGGACGCCGCCATCGACCCGCACGACGCTCCCCGTCATGTAGCGCGCGTCCTCGGAGGCGAGGAAGGCAATCGGGCCGGCAAGGTCATCGGCATCGCCGAGGTGGCCGAGCGGCACGACGGCGCCACGCTCGGCCGCGAGCTCGTCCGAGATCTCGTACGTGCGGATCAGACCCGGGACGACGCAATTGACGCGCACGTTGTACGGGGCGAGATCGAGCGCCATCGAGCGCGTGAGCGCCTCGATGCCGCCCTTCGAGGCGTCGTAGGAAGCCAGCGCCCGGTGCGCGTGGCTCGCGCCGCCGCTCGAGACATGGATGATCGCTCCCCGACGGCGGCGCGCCATGCTGAGCGCCACGGCCTTCGAGCACAGGAACGTGCCGGTGAGATTCACGCGCAGGACGCGCTCCCACCAGTCGAGATCGCCCTCGAGGAAGTGGCGGCAGATCACGTCGAAGTCCGTCAGGCTTGCGTTGTTGACGAGCACGTCGACGGGGCCGAACCGCTCGACGAGCGCGCCTGTGAACCGCGCGACGTCTCCCGCGTCGCCAACGTCGCCGGGCAGCGCGGCTGCCGTGCCGCCCACCGCCGCGATCCGCGCCACGGTTTCGTCCGCAAGCTCTGCGGAGACGTCGTTGACGCCGACGCGCGCACCCTCGCGGGCGAAGCGCTCCGCGGTCGCGCGCCCGATGCCGGAGCCGGCACCGGTGATCAGCACGCAGGTGTTCTCGAAGCGATTCGTCATCGCGGCATCGTATGAGGCGGCCCTGACCACCGCGACGACCATCATCATGGCTCCGTCTGGACGTCTCCCTGCGACGCAAGCGAGGCACGCAATGATCGAACGACGGCTTCAGCGCTTCGACAATCTCGCCCTCGCCGGCATGGAGTTCCCGGTCGTCGAAGTGCGGGGAGCGAGCGACGGGCCGACGCTCTGCCTGCTCGCGGGCGTGCACGGCTGCGAGTACTCCTCGATCCAGGCGGTGCGCTCGCTCGTGCGCGAGCTCGATCACGCCGACCTCTCGGGCAGGATCCTCGCGCTGCCGTTCGTGAACCCGGCGTCGTTCCTGCAGCGCACGCCGTTCGTGTCGCCGCAGGACGGCAAGAACCCGAACCGCTCGTTTCCGGGCGACCGCGACGGCACCTTCACCGAGGCGCTCGCCCATCACGTCTTCCGCGAGCTGATCGAGCCGAGCGACTACCTCGTCGACCTCCACGGCGGCGACATGGTCGAGGCGCTGCACCCGTTCGTGCTCCTCGACGAGTCGGAGGTCGAGGCGACCGCGCGGCGCATGGCGATCGCGTTCGGCTTCGAGAACCTCGTGCAGGTTCCGCGCGCCGAGCGCATCGAGGGGACGACGATCGCCGCCGCCGGCGACGCCGGCATCCCCGCGATCGTCGCGGAGGCGGGCGGGCGCGGACTGCTCGAGCAGCCCGCCGTCGATCTGCTCCGCAACGGCGTCGTCAGCGTGCTGCGCGAGCTCGGCATGCTCGCCGGCGATCCGTCGCCGTCGCCCGTCCGCGCGCTCTCGCGGCGCTTCGCGTGGCTGTACGCGCCCGAGGCCGGATGGTGGAAGGCCGAGATCGAGCCGGGCGACGAGGTCGAGGCCGGCCAGCGGCTGGGGGCCATCGAGAGCCTCTTCGGCGACGAGCGTGTGGTGGTCGAGGCGCCCGAGGACGGAATCGTGCTGTTCATGACGTCGGTGCCGGCGGTCGACCGCGACGGGATCCTCTGCGGCCTCGGCACCCGGCGCGAGCCGGTCTAGCCTGTCGATTCCGCGCGGCGCCGTTCGTCATCTCTCCGTACCCGCCCTGAGGCTGAGACAGGAGGAACGGAGATGTCCGACATCACGGTCAAGAGCGTCGAGCAGTTCGACTCGCCGAACGGCGGCGGATTCTGCCGTGCGCGCGCGGGACTGGGCGTGAGCGCGTTCGGGATGCAGGTCGAGAACTTCCCGCCGAACTTCGAGCACTTCCCCGAGCACGACCACACCGCCGACGGCCAGGAGGAGGTCTACACGGCCCTCTCCGGCGCCGCGACGCTCCACGCCGGAGGCGAGCGGCACGAGCTCGTCCCCGGGACGTTCGCGCGTGTCGGCCCCGGCGTGACGCGTCGCATCACGACCGGCGACCAGCCGGTGCAGCTGCTCGCCATCGGCGGGACGCCCGGCCAGGCCTACAGCGCCCCGGCGTTCACCGAGAACGGCGCGCCGCTGCCCGGCTGAACCTGCGACGACGTGCGCTCTGCAAGGGCCCGCTCCGGCGGGCCCTTCGCGTATCCGGGCCACCGCTATCCTCGGCGCGTGCCCTTCGCCTACGACCCCGCCGTCCGCGAGCAGTACCCCGACGTCTGCGCCGCGGTCATCCACGCCACCGGGCTCGTCAACGGGCCGAGTCCGCAGGCGCTGCTCGACGAGTACCTCGCCGAGCAGCGGGCCGCGGGTGAGCGGCTGCGCGCGACCCCGATCGCCGACATCCCGTCGATCGCGGCCTGGCGGCGCGCCTTCACGCGCTTCGGCGCCAAGCCGACGCAGTACCGCAACGCGGCGGAGGCGCTGCTGCGGCGGCTCGACAAGCAGGGCGACATCCCGTCGATCGGCTGCCTCGTCGATATCGGCAACCTCGTCTCGATCCGCTACGCGCTGCCCGTCGCGGTCTTCGACCTCGCGAGCGTCGCCGGCTCCCTGACCGTGCGCTTCGCGACGGGCGAGGAGGTCTTCACCGACCTCGGCGCCGACGAGCCGGTGCATCCCGAGCCGGGCGAGGTCGTCTTCACCGACGCCGCCGGCGTCGTCAGCGCCCGCCGCTGGTGCTGGCGGCAGAGCGCGCAGAGCGCGACGCGGCCGTCCACGGCCGAGGCGCTTTTCGTGGTGGAGGGCCAGCATGAAGCGGCACGCCGGGACAGCGAGGCCGCGGCGCGCGATCTGCGCGGGCTGCTCGCCGCTCACCAGCCCGCGGCGCAGCTCACGGCGGTCGCGCTCTGAGGGTGTGGAAAGTCGCGCGATCTGCCGCTATAGGTGTGGAGCGGAGGTGATTTCATGGGTCTGTTCGGTAACAGAAAAGCGCGGAAGCAGGAAGCGGCCGAGGCGGCCGAGGCGGCCGCATTGCACGAGCGCGCGGCACGCCTCGTCGACACCCACGGAGTCGTGCTGGGTGCGGCCGAGGCCGAGTTGCATGCGGCGCTCGCGGCGCTGCGGACCAAGGCGACACCCGAGCGCGAGCAGCGGGTCGCCGAGGCGAAGCAGCGGGTCGCCGAGGCGAAGCGACGCCTCGAGGAGTCCCGCAAGGCGAGTCTCGTGGCCTGATCGACCCCGCCGCTCACGGCGGGGTCGGCGCGATCGTGATGCGGCGGCGGGCGAGCGTGACGGTGCCGCGTTCCTGCTCGGCTTGCAGGACGCGGTTGACCGTCTCGCGCGTGGTCCCGGCGAGGCCGGCCAGGTCGTCCTGGCTGAGCGGGATCGTGACCGGCTCGGCGCCGCCCTTCCCGTAGATCTGCGCGAGGTCGCGCAGGCGCGCGCGCACGCGCAGGTGCACCGGCGTGTAGAGGGCCTCGACGAGGCGGTCGCTCGACGTCGTCAGCATCTCGACGAGCAGCCGCTCGATCGCGCCGCCGACCTCCGGATGCGCGGCCCGGATGCGGGCGAACGCGCTCGCCGGTATCGCGAACGTCTCGGCCGGCTCGAGCGCGACGACCGTCGCGGTGCGACGCGCGTCCGGGTGGAGCACGGCGAGCAGGCCGAACACCTCGCCGGGGCCGTGCACCGCGAACGTCGCGATGTCGCCGAGCGGGGTCGTGATGCGGGCGGCGAAGCGGCCGCGCGTGACACGGTGGAGACTGTCGCCGGGGTCGCCCTCGTGGAACACCACCTCGCCGCGGCTGAACGCCCGGCGGCGCCCCGCGCCGCGGAGCTCGCTGTCGGGCACGTCTGCGAAGACGTCGACGGCCATGTCGCGACTCTACACGCGAGTGTGATGAGAATCACGTTCGTACCGTGCGCGCGCACACTGCGCCGGGGCTCGGGCCTTCGTACCTTGGACGGGCAAGGAAGCACCGCATCGTCTGTCCGACACACAGGAGTTCCCGATGGCCGCCTGGGCCGCATCGAGTCAGCACATTCCACGCCGGTTCCTCCGGACACGCACCGACCCCGACGTCTCGCGCGGGCGCAAGCGGCTTGCGGGCACGCTCGAGATCTCGCTCGATCCGAAGCTCGCGCTGCGCCGCGGCCTGCTGCACTGGCCGCACATCCCGTGGGCCAACCGCGTGGCCATGGCCGAGGCGATGGAGGAGATCGTGATGCTGCTCCGCAATCCCGCGGTCGCGATCCCCGACGAGGCCCTGCCGCGCATTCTCGCGCTCGCCACCCATCCCGAGTCGCCGGCCTTCGGGGACTACCCCAACCGGGCGCGCTTCGCCGCCTGGGCGCTGGCCGACGAGCTGCGCGAGGTCGTGCTCGAGGCCGGGGAGCCGGCATGAACATCCACGACCCCGCGTTCGTGACGGCAGTCCACGCGCTCGAGCGGCGGCGTGGGCCCGAGAGCGAGCTCGACGTCCTCCGGCGGATCCATCGACAGGAGATCGCCGCCGAACGCGCGCGCACCCGGGAGCTGCGCCGCGCACAGCGCCGCCATGGCGCGTCCGCGATCGCCCGCCCAGCTTTCGCGATCTGGGCGCTGGTCGATCCGCGCCGCTAGCTCATCCGGCCGCTTGGGGGAGCGGCCGGATGAGCAGCACCACCGGCCTCGGCGCGGCCTGCGGTCAGGTTCGCGCCGTCGCCTCGAGCGGGTGCACGCGGCTGATCGCAAACTCGCGATTCCCGTGTGCCTCGGCCGCCGACCGGCGTCCGGAGAGGCACGCGAGGATCGCGCCGTAGATCCGCTGCCCGACCTCCTCGAGCGATTCGCGCCCGTCGGCGACGGTGCCCGCGTCGAGGTCGATGTCGCCGGCCAGGCGCTCGAACAGCGCGCTGTTGGAGGAGATCTTGAGGCACGGGGCGACCGGCGAGCCCGTCGGCGTGCCGCGGCCGGTCGTGAAGGCGACGATGTGCGCCCCCGCGGCGACCATCCCGACCATCTGCTCGATGTCGTTGCCCGGCGTGTCCATCACGTTCAGGCCCGAGGTGCGCGCGGGCTCGGCGAACGCGAGCGTCCCGGAAACGGGGGCGGAGCCGCCCTTCTTGGCCGCGCCGAGCGATTTCTCCTCGATCGTCGTGAGACCGCCCGCCATGTTCCCGGGCACGGGCTGCCCGTCGCGCAGGTCGACGCCGAGCAGGCGCACGTCGCGCTCGAAGCGGTCGATCATCGCGATCACCTCGCGCCCGACCTCGGGCGTCACGGCGCGCGCGGCGAGCAGGTGCTCGGCGCCGATCAGCTCCGAGGTCTCCGCGAGGATCGACGTGCCGCCCGCGGCCACGAGGAGGTCGCTCGCAACGCCGAGGGCAGGATTGGCCGTGATGCCGGAGAGCGCGTCGGAGCCCCCGCACTCGAGCCCGAGGCAGACCGCGGAGAGCGGCGCGGGCTCGGCCCGGTGCGCGGCGGCCCGCTCGGCGAGCCGGGCGCCGGCGAGACGTCCCGCGGCGACGACCGCTTCCGTGCCCCCGAGCTCGGCGAGCGTCAGCGACTCGACGGGGATTCCCCGGTCGCGCGCCTCGGCGGCGAGTCCGTCGTCGCCGTCGAGCCCGAGCGAGCAGCGTCGCCGCGACGTTCGGGTGGGTCGCGAACCCGCGCAGCACGCGCTGGACGCGCTCGCGGTCGGCCTGCGAGCCCGTCCCGTTCCAGTCGTGCGCCACGGTGACGGCTCCGGGCACCGAGTCCGCGATGCGCCGCGCGGCGCCGCAGGCGGCGACGTGCAGCGGCAGGACGAGCACGTGGTTGCGAAAGCCGAAGCGCCCGTCCGGGCGGCGGAATCCGACGAGTCCGCTCACAGCGTCATCGCGAGACGGGGAAGCGCGAACGCCGAGCGGCCCTGTCGCTCGGCGGCGCAGGGCGCGCCCGCGAACGCCGCGCACACGGCGCTCCAGATCTCGGGCGCCGTCGCGTCCGCCTGCACGTCGAAGTCGGCTGCGAGCGCGCGCTGCAGCGGCGACTCGCCGGCGACGGCCACGACGGGACAGGTCGGAAAGCCGGTCGCGACCTGGTCGAGCGCCGGAAAGGCGACGATCACCTGGCTGCCGGCCGCGACCAGCGCGACGTGCTGCTGCGATCCCTCGCCCGCGTCGCGGAGGGCCACGACGCCCGCGGGCGCGGGCCCGGGGGCGAACGCGTCGCGCGCACCGTCCGCGGGCACGCCCGCGAGCGCGTGGCCGAGGACGACCTGCGCGCCCGCGCCGCGTGCGTGCGCCACCAGTTCGGGGATGCGCGGGTCGGCGCGGCTCGCCTCGATGCCGAGCACGATCCGCTCGGCCTCGACGTCGCCCCGCGCCTGCGCTCCGATCTCCTCCTGCAGCGACCGGCCGATCGCCTCGCCTGCCGCGACCGCCGCGTCCGACCCGCCCGCCTGCTGGATTCCGACGAACTCGAGCCGCTGTCCGCGAAGCTCGATCGCGTGCGCCACCGCGCCTCCCTGCACGGTCTCGCAGCCGAGGCTGACGACGAGCACGGCGCCGACGTTCGGGCTGCAGGCGACGCCCTCGAAGGCCTGGGCGTTGCGCGCCGCGTCGTCGCGCACGAGGCTGCAGCCGTGCTGATGGAGCAGCGACACCCCTCCGATGCGGTCGGCGACCTCGCCGGCGATGCGGGTCGCGCAGATGACGGACGGCAGCACGAGCACGTGATTGCGGCTGCCCGCGCGCCCGTCCGCCCGCGAGAACCCGGTCAGCACGCGCCCTCCGGCCGGGTGTCGAGCCGCGCGGACACGAGGTTGTGCACGTGCACGTGCGCCCCGGGCTCGATCGCGGCGGTGGCGATGCCGATGACCTCGCCGTACTTGCGCACGGCTTCGCCCTCGGCGATCGCGGTGAGCGCGACCTTGTGACCGAACGGGACCGGCTGCGACGACGACGACCGCAGCGATCCCGTCGCCCGGTTCGAGGGGCTCCAGCGCGACCGCGACCGAGTCGCGGGCGTCGAGCACCAGGATCCGTTTGGCGCCGCCCTTCGCGGGCGGCTGCGCTTCCGCGTTCATCGCCGCGAACTGTGTCACGATCCGGGGCGCTCGCCGTGCGCTACATTCGCGCGCAGCACCGAACAGGAGGCGCCCCGGTGGCGGCGATCGACGAGAGCGCAGCGGCGTTCGACCACAACGACCATGCGATGCGGGCGCGCTGTGCCGAGGCCTACGCCGAGCTGCGCGAGCACTGCCCCGTGTTCCACTCGGAGGCCTGGGGCGGCTTCTGGGTCGCGAGCCGCTACGAGGACGTCTACGAGGTCGGCCGCGACGTCGAGCGCTTCGCCTCGGGCCCGGGAGTGATGCTGCCGCCCGTGGGCCACGGCCGCCCGCTCCTGCCGATGGACTCCGACCCCCCGGAGCACCCCGAGTACAAGCGGCTGATGCTGCCGCGCTTCGCACCGGCCGCCGTCGCCGGCATGGAGCAGGACGTGCGCGACCTCGCGCGCGGGCTCGTCGAGGGCATCGCCGGCCGCGGCGAGGCCGATCTCTACGAGACGCTCTGCAAGCCCCTGCCGATGCTGCTGATCACGCGGCTGCTCGGGATCGAGCGCGACCCGTCGTTCTGGGCCTGGACGGACACGCTGATCTACGGCCGCGTCGACGGCACGAGCCCCGAGGAGATCCGCGCGGCCGCCGACTCGCTCTACGGCTTCCTGGCCGCGCAGGTCGCCGATCGCCGCGCCGTGCCGGGCCGCGACGACCTCATCTCGCTGATGCTGCAGGGCTCGGTCGAGGGCCGGCCCTACCGCGAGGACGAGATCCTCGACAACTGCTTCTTCCTGCTCATCGCGGGCCTCGAGAACACGGCCTTCGGCATCCGCGCGACGCTCCGCCACCTCGCGGTCGAGCCGGCGGATCGCGCCGCCGTGCTCGCCGACCCGGCGCTCGTCCACAACCTCGTCGAGCAGTCGCTGCGCCTCTACACGCCGGTCACCGCCCTCTGCCGCACGGCCACGCGCGACACCGAGGTCGCCGGGCAGGCGATCGCGGCGGGCGAGCGCGTGCTGCTCCTGTTCGGCTCGGCCAACCGCGATCCCGCGGTGTTCCCGGACGCCGACACGTTCCATCTCGATCGCCGCGACGGCCGCCACGTCGCCTTCGGGATCGGGCCGCACCGCTGCGTGGGCTCCAACCTCGCGCGCCTCGAGATGCGCGTGGCCGTGGAGGAGCTGCTGCGGCTGATCCCCGACTACCGGCTCGCGCCGGGGCCGGACCCGGGCTGGTACGACGCCACCCGGCTGAACGTCGTGTGGGATGTCCCGGGAGGTGCGCGATGAAGGTCGAGGTCGATCGCAGCATGTGCGTCGGGCACGCGCAGTGCACGGCCATCTGCCCCGAGGTGTTCGGCAGCGACGAGCTCGGCTATGCGTTCGTGATCGGCGACGGCACGGTCGCGCCGGAGCACGAGGAGAGCGTCGCGCTCGCCGTCGACTCGTGCCCCGAGCAGGCGATCCGGCGGAGCGAGGGCTAGGGCGAGAGCGGCCGCAGGCTGCGCGCGGTCGCCAGGATCGCGGCCTTGTCGGTGCCCTCGAGCCGGATCGCGATGGTGCCGGCGCGGCCGTCGCCGTAGCGGCCGCCGTTGACGACGACCGTTCGTCGGGCAACGCCGCAGTAGAGACGGCTGCCCGGCGCCCAGCCCGCGCGCCCGACGCTCTGCTTGACGAGCACGCAGTGGGCGGGGCACCCGCCGCCGTAGAGCAGCTCGAGCTGCTTCAGCCCGTCCGCGAGCGTGATCACGCGGGCCAGGCGGAGCGGCTGGCCCGCAGCCGAGCGGCCGGGCCACAGCGCTCCGGGAACGGCGCGCGCGGCCTCGGCGAGCGTGACGACGACCGCCGCATGGTGACGCCGCTGTCCGAGCAGCGGAGGCACGCGCGGGAAGCGCGCAGCGGCGCGCACGTAGGCCGGGAGCCTGGCGGTCTCCGCGACGACGTCGACATCCTCGCCGTCGGTGACCCGCGCGCCCCGCCGCGTCTCGATGCGAAGTGGATTCCCCGTCTTCTGATCGACCGCGACGAGCACCCGGATCCCACGTGCGTATGGCGGGAACGCTCCGGAGGTGACGCGCAGCCACCACACGCGCCGCCCGCGCACGACCCCGCTCGACGTCCGTTTCACCTGCCCCGAAGCGAGCGCCGCCCGGTAGTGGTCGATCGCGCCGGTGAACAGCGCGGGAAGGCCCGTGCCGAACGCTCCGACGCACCCGGTGCGCGTACGCGGCCCGACGAGCCGGGTGCAGCCGCCGACGTTCGCCGCCCTGCCGTGCTTGCGGGTGTCGAACCACAGCTCGCTGCGAGGCCGGACGAGTTCGGCCGCGTGCGTGTCGAGGTGGACGATGGTCGAGTGGCCGGCGTGGTCGAAGCGCACCACGATCCCGAGGTACGGGCCGCCGGAGACCGCGGCGAGCGCGCGCGCGACGGCGTCGCGCTGCCCCCCGCGCCCTGTCAGGAGCACGCCGCCCGCGGCGATTCCCGCGAGGGCGACGGCGCCCGCGCGCAGGAGCCGGCGCCGCGCCGGCCCCGGCGACCGCGCGAGCTCGCGCTCGAGGTTCGCCTGGCGGGCGGCCAGACGAGCATCGTCGAGCGGGGCGACATCGGGCGGCGACAGGGGCGAGCTCATGCGGGGTCCTCACAGGCTGGGGCGAGCGACGTTGCGTCCACTGGATGTCCGCCGGCCGTCTCGAGTTCCCCGAGCTGGGCGCGCGCCCGCGAGAGGCGCGAGCGGACCGTGCCGACCGGGATGCCGAGCGCGAGCGCGGCGTCCTCGTAGGAGAGGCCGGTCCACGAGCACGCCAGGATCACGTCGCGCTGGCTCTCGGGCAGCCGCCGCAGCAGTGCGAGGACGTCGCCGAGCTCGCGCGCCTCACTCGCTTCGGGCGGCGCGGGACGCTCGAGCGCGAGGCGCGCCAGGGCGGCCCGGTGCCGGCGCAGCGCTCTCCGGGCGTTGCGCGCGCAGTTGAGCGCGACGCCGTAGAGCCAGGGCAGGGCGCTGTCGCCGCTCAGCTGGACGTCGGCGCGCTTGCGCCAAGCCTCGAGGAAGACGGTCGAGGTGAGGTCCTCCGCGAGCTCGCGGTCGCCGGTGCGGCGCACGAGGAACACGAAGATGGCGGGCGCGTGGCGCCGGAACAGCTCGCCGACCGCGGCCTGGTCGCCCGCGCATCCGCGCGACCACAGCTCGGCGTCCGTCCGGCGGTCCACACCCCAACGATGTCCGAAGCGGCGCGGGAGTTCCCTGCAGCGCTACCCTCGCGCCATGGAGATGCGCGTCGCCGAGCTCTGGCGCTACCCCGTCAAGTCCCTGCGCGGCGAGCGCCTGCCGGCCCTCGAGGTCGCCGCCGACGGCGTCGTCGGCGACCGCCTCGCGCACGTGCGCCAGCTCTCGGGGCGCGTCGTCACGTCGCGCTACCGCCCCAAGCTGCTCGGCCTCCAGGGCTCGCTCGACGCCGACGGCGAGCCGACGGTCGACGGCCATCCCTGGTCGTCGGCAGAGGCGCGCGAGCTCGTCCGGGCGGCCGCCGGCCCCTCGGTCGAGATCATCCGCTTCACGGGCCCCGACCACGGCCAGCGCCACGACGTCCTGCCGCTCACGGTGCTCACCGAGGGCATGGCCGAGGCGGTCGGCGTCGATCGCCGGCGCTTCCGCCCGAACATCGTCGTCACCGGCGCCGAGGGCCTCGCCGAGGTCGACTGGCCCGGCTACGGCCTGCGCGCCGGTGGCGTGCTGATCGGCGTCCGCAACCGCCGGGCGCGCTGCGTGATGACGACGTTCGACCCCGACACGATCGCGCAGGATCTGGGCGTCCTGCAGCGCATCTACCGCACGTTCGGCGGCGAGGTCGCCCTCGACTGCTGGGTGATCGAGCCCGGGCGCATCGCCGAGGGCGACGCCGTCGAGCTCGTCGAGGTGCCGGCGTCGGCCGAGCCGCCGCTCGGCAACGGCGACGACCCGTTCACGTGGAGCCCGCAGCGCCTGGGATGACGCGGGGCGGCAGGCGCTGATCGCCTCAGCCGGGCGCGATGCCGCGGACGGCGAAGGCGCGCGCCTGCATGACGATCGGGCCGCCGGACGGCGCGAGCTGCGCCAGCAGGCGCGCGCGCAGCGCCTCGCGCCGCTCCGGCGGCAGTGCCGCGCAGTAGCCCGGCGCCGGGCCGACGCCGGTCAGGAACGGCGCCCAGTAGTCGTCGAAGCCCGCGTACGTCGCGCTCACGTCGATCGCGTCGGTGGCGACGTCGTGCAGGCCGCAACCCGCGAAGACGTCGTGCAGGCGGTCGGGGTGGCAGAGCGGGAAGCGCTCGGCCTCGTCGGCGGTGCGCGCGGCCGGCTCGAGCTCGACCGCCGCGTCCCAGAACGCGCGGATCGGCCCCATGCCTTCGGCGTAGTCCCACACGTAGGCGGCGACCGTTCCGCCCGGCCGCGTGACGCGCAGCCACTCGCGCACGGCCGCGGCCGGGTCGGGGAGGAAGTTCAGGAGCAGCCCGGACACGGCGACGTCGATGCGCCCGGACGTGAGCGGGAGCGCCATGGCGTCGCCGACGAGGAAGGTGAACCGGCGGTCCCCGAGCGCTTCGCCGGCGTGCCCGGCGAAGCTCGGCGACGCATCGACCGCGACGACGGACGCGGGCTCGACGATGGCGATCGCGGCGGTCAGCGCTCCGGTGCCGCACCCGGCATCGAGCCATGCCGATCCCGCAGGCGCGCCGACCCAGGCGACGAATGCCGGCGCGACGAGGCGGCTCCAGCGGCCGACGTACGACTCGTAGTCGCCGGCGCCCTCCCACCTGTCCGTCGTCGCGCCGCCCGGCATCGGGCGGATGATGTCACCAACCGGCGCGGGCGGCCTACTTCTTCTTCTTGGCCGGCTTCTTGACCGGCGGCAGCTTGGGGACGCCGAAGCCGTTGTCGACCAGCAGCTTGCGGCCGGCCTTGCTCGTGAGGCGCTTGATGAATGCGACCGCGTCGGCGTGGTTCTGCGTGCTCTTGACGATCGCGATCTGGTAGCGGACCGGCGGCTGCGCCCACACGGGCACGGGGATCAGCTTGACCTTGCCGGAGACCGCCCGCGCGTCGGTCACGTACATGAAGCCGGCGTCGGCGGTGCCGAGCGCGACCTTGGACGAGATCGCCTTGACGTCCTTCTCCTGGCTCACGACGTTCGGCATCACGGCGGCCGTGATGCCGAGGTAGCCGAGCACCTGGCGCGTGTAGACGCCGATCGGCACGGTGGGCGTCCCGATCAGGAGCTTGATGCCGGGGCGCTCGAGGTCGTAGATGCTCGTGATGCCCGCCGGGTTGGCGGTCGGCACGGCGAGCACGAGCTTGTTGGTCGCGAACGTGACCGGCTGCTCGACGAGTCCGGCCCGGTAGAGCGCCTGCGACGCGTCGGGGCTGGCGGCGGCGAAGATGTCGGCGGGCGCACCGAGCCGGATCTGCGCCGCGAGGGCGTCGCTGCCGGCGAAGTTGTACTTCTGGCCGCCGTCGAACTTCGGGAACGCCTCGGTCAGCGATGCGGCCGCGAACACGGTCATCTGCGCCGCGTGGCGGCTCTGCTTGGCGGTGGCGCCCGTGGTCGTGGCCGCGAGCACCGCGAGTGCGAGCATGAGGGCGGCACCGGAGCGCCGCAGTGCAGTCAGGCGGGTCATGGGCGTCACCTAGTTGGAGAGGAACTGGGAAAGCTGGGCGGAGGCGTCCACGACGCCGATGGCGCGCGGCAGGTCGGTGGGCACGGGCGACTCGCCGGTCAGCGCCGAGAGCGCGCCCACGTGCTGGCCGTCACCGCCGACGACGCGGGCGATCGACTCCGCAACCCCGCTGTCCTGGGTGGTCGACGCGGCTCCGATGCCGATGCCGATCATCAGGTGCTCGAGCGCCAGCGCGAACTTGGCCGCCGCGGCCGGGTTGCGCAGCGCACCGGCCGGCAGGTCGAAGGTGAAGTCGTCGTCGACCGGCGCCGTCGTTCCGAGCAGCGGCGCGAGCAGTCCGTAGTGCACCTGCTCGTGCCGGCGGATGTCGAGCACCAGCTCGCGCGTCGCTTCCGGCCCGATCGCCTTCGGCGTGTTCAGCCAGCGCGTGTACCAGTTGATCGTCAGGCGCTTGCTGGAGCAGATCAGCCGTGCGTTGGCGAGGTCGCCCTCGCCCGGGGCGGCCAGAGCCGGGGCGGCTGCCCCGCCGAGCAGAGCGACGACGCCCGCTCCGGTTCCGATACCCGCGCGCGCGAGCAGTGCGCGCCGACTCACCTGATCCATCTGCCGCCTTAACCTAGGAAGAACATAAGAATAGGACGACGATATCATCAGCCGGAGCCGAGGCGCCGCAGGTCAGCCGCCGGGCCTGACGGCGGCCGCGATGAAGCCCGCGTCGCCACCGCGGGCGCGCCCGGGCAGGCGCACGATCAGCTTGACCGTGACGAGCACGGCGGCGCTCACCACCACGAGCAGCGCGCCGATGGCGAGGGCGACGTCGAAGCTCAGCTCGAAGTCCTGGTAGATCAGGAGCGGCAGCGTCTGCGTGGTTCCGCGCAGGTTCCCGGCGAACATGATCGTGGCGCCGAACTCGCCGACGCCGCGCGCGAACGCGAGCGCCGCGCCGGCCGCGAGCCCCGTCGAGGCGAGCGGGATGCTGACGCTCAGCAGCAGCCGCAGCGGGCCGGCGCCGTCGACGCGCGCCGCGTCGAGGACGTCGCGGTCGAGCGTCTCGAACGACGCGATCGCCTGGCGCAGGTAGAACGGGCCTGCCACGAAGCAGATGGCGAGCACGACCGCGGTCGTGGTGAAGACGACGTCCACCCGCAGCCGCTGCAGGATGTCGGAGAGCAGGCCGACGCGCCCCGAGAACGCCGCCAGCAGGCCGATCCCGGCGACCGTCGGCGGCAGGACGAGCGGCAGTTCGACGAGCGTGATCACGAGCGTGCGGCCGCGAAAGCGGCGCGTACCGAGGAAGTACGCCGCGGGCGTGCCGATCAGCAGGATGACCGCGAGTGCGATCCCGTTCGTCGTCGCCGTGAGCACGAGGGCGTCGCGCACGATCGGGTCGTCGAGCTGATCGACGAGCAGGTGCAGCGGCACGCGCGCGAAGATCGCGACGATCGGCAGGGCGAGGAAGCCGAGCACGGCGAGCGTCGCGACGAACGTCACGGCGGTGAACGCGGCACCGCGCAGGTGCCTCATTGAGGGTCGCTCGACAACGGAAAACCTCTGCAACTAGGCAGAACCTAGGGATCGGCGACGATAGCAGCCCGTCGCGAACGCGCGCGACGGCTACGCTAGGCCTGTCGATGGCCTCTCCTCCCGACCAGGAACGCTCGCTCGACGTGGCGCCGACGCGCCTCCGCATCGGCGCGGCGGCGGCGAGCCTGGGCGTCAGCGTCGACACGCTCCGGCGCTGGGAGAAGGAGGGCCGCATCCGCTTCGAGCGCGTCGGCAACCAGCGCGTGATCTCGTCCGAGGAGGTCGAGCGCCTGCTGCGCGACCGCCCCACGCGCGCGCGCACCTCGAGCGCCCGCAACCGCCTCGAGGGCACGGTCGTCGCGATCAAGCGCGGGCGCGTGATGAGCCAGATCGAGCTCGCGTGCGGGCCGTTCCGGGTCGTCTCCCTGCTCAGCACCGACTCGCTGGACGACCTCGGCCTGCGGCCGGGCGACGCGGCCGCCGCCGTGGTCAAGGCCACGACGGTGATCGTCGAGCGGGAGGACTAGTGCTCCGTCCCGGAAGTCTCATGGTGGGATTGCGCCGTCTGGACGCCCTGGGAACGACCCGGCGTCTTGCAAATGCTGAACCGCATGAGCGGCGACGCCGGGCCGTCCCCAGAACGCCCAGCCAGCACACTCACACTCACGTGACCTCCGGGACGGAGCACTAGTGCCCGGCGCGGTGACGTTCACGCCGATCGGCGTCGTGCGGACGCCGTTCGCCGACCACGCCGGCATGCCGATCCAGACCGTCGCGGCGCGGGGCGTGAGCGGCACGGTCGAGCTCGATCCAGCCTACGAGCCCGGGCTCGCCGACCTCGCCGCCTTCACGCACCTGCACCTGATCACGTACCTGCATCGCACCGGGGCGCCCTCGCTGCGGGTCACGCCCTATCTCGACACGCGCGAGCGCGGCGTGTTCGCCACGCGCTCGCCGCGGCGGCCGAACGCGATCGGCCTGTCGCTCGTGCGGCTCGTCGCCGTCGAGGGCCCGGTGCTGCACATCGAGGAGGTCGACCTCCTCGACGGCACGCCGCTGCTCGACATCAAGCCCTACGTGCCGCCCTTCGACGACCGGCCGGGCGCACGCTACGGCTGGTTCGAGGAGCGCGCCGAGGACGTCCACCGCGTGCGCGCCGACGCGCGCTTCGCAGAGCCCACCACGGAGGAAGCATGAGGGTCTCGACGCGCAATCAGCTCAGCGGCAAGGTCGTCGCGGTCACGCTCGGCGCCGTCATGGCGACGATCGAGCTCGACGTCGGCGGCCAGCGCGTCGTCGCGGCGGTCACGCGCGAATCCGCCGAGGAGCTCGGCCTGCAGGCCGGCGACGACGCCGTGGCCCTGGTCAAGGCCACGAGCGTGATGGTCGGCAAGCCCGACTGAGCCACCTCCAGGATGCGCGTGCAAAGTTGGGGTCAGACCCCGATGTTGCACCGGCCGCATCGCGCAAAGTTGGGGTCAGACCCCAATTTTGCATCGGCCCGCATCGCTGCGGTCCGGGTCTTCGCGCCAACCTGGCATCGTTCGCAGTGGATGCCGCTCGACTCCCCCGTCACCGACGAGAAGCGCAGCGAGGCCGAACAGCACATCCTCGACCACGCGCTCGGCGAGGCCGCCCGGATCGGGCGCCTCTCGCGCGTGCGCGAGTTCGTGCTCGGCGCCCAGGACGGCCTGCTCGTGCCGCTCGGCGTCGTCACGGGCATGGCGGCGGCGCATCCCGGCCGCACGCTGATCGTCGTCGCGGGCCTCGCCGAGGCGGTCGCCGGCGCGGTCGCGATGGGATCGGGCTCCTACCTCGCGAGCGAGGCCGAGGAGAAGCTCTACGAGGCCGAGATCCGCGACGAGGGCAAGGAGATCACCGACCACCCCGAGCGGGAGGCCGCCGAGCTCGCGCTCATCCTCGAGCAGGAGGGCCTTCCGCGGCCGCAGGCCGAGCAGGTCGCGCTGGGTCTCGCCGCGAACCCGAACGTGTTCCTGCGCACGAAGGTGCAGAAGGAGCTCGGCCTCTCGCCCGACGCGGGCGGCGCGGCGCTCGGCGATGCGCTGGTGGTCGGCGGGACGTACCTCGGCGCCGCCTTCGTGCCGCTCTGGCCCTACCTGCTGTTCCCGCTCACGGCAGCGCTCGTCGCGAGCCTCATCTGCACGCTCGCCGCGCTGTTCGCGCTCGGCGTCGTCAAGGGTCGTCTCGCGCGCATGGCGATCGCCACGTCGGGGCTGCAGGTGATGATCATCGGCTCCCTCAGCGCGGGTCTGGGCTTCGCGATCGGCCGCATCGTCAACGCCATCGCGGGCTAGCGCCTCGGCCCGAACGCGGCCTTGGAGAGCAGCCGGTCGAGGACGGCGCGCTCGCGCCGGCCGAGCGGCGCCAGGACGACGTCCACCGCCTCCTTCGCGATCTCGTCGAGCCGCGCGGTCGCCGCGGCTCCGGCCGGCGTGAGCGAGAGGTTGCGCCGCCGCCCGTCGTCCTCGTCGCGCGCGCGGGTGACGTAGCCCGCACTCTCGAGGATGTCGATCAGCGCGACGACGTCGCCAGGGTCCATGCCGATCACGTCCGAGAGCGCCCGCTGCGAGATCGGCTGGCGCGCGCGCACGACCTGCAGCGTTCCGTAGACCCCTGGCCGCAGCCCGGCCTCGTGCGCCCACACCTGGTCGCGCATGCGCGCCGAGAACTCGCGGCGAGTGGCGCCGGCGAGCCGCGCCAGCGCGCTCAGGATGCGCCCCTCGTCGGCCTCGGCCATACCGCGATCATACCCGTCTGCTACAACTCATATCGTTGGATAATCCAACGGTCATCGAAGCCCGTGGGCTGGTCAAGCGGTATGGCGACATCGAGGCGGTGCGCGGCCTCGACCTGTCCGTGCACCGCGGTGAGACGTTCGGGTTCCTCGGCCCGAACGGCGCGGGCAAGTCGACCACGATCAAGATCCTCTGCACGCTCGCGAACCCGACGGAGGGCGAGGCGCGCGTCGCCGGCTTCGACGTCGTGCACGAGCGCGCGGCGGTGCGGCGCAACATCGGCCTCGTCTTCCAGGACCCGACGCTCGACACCTACCTCTCGGCCGAGCGCAACCTGCGCTTCCACGGCGAGCTCTACGGGGTGCCGCGCGCGGTCATCGCCGAGCGCTCGCGGCTCGTGCTCGAGATGGTCGGGCTGTGGGAGCGGCGCGCAGCGCGCGTGTCCACGTTCTCGGGTGGCATGAAGCGGCGTCTCGAGATCGCCCGCGGCCTCCTGCACTCCCCCAGCGTGCTGTTCCTCGACGAGCCGACGGTCGGCCTCGATCCGCAGACGCGCCTGTCGATCTGGAACTACCTGCGCGAGCTGCGCAGCCGCGAGGCGATCACGATCTTCCTGACGACGCACTACATGGACGAGGCCGAGAACTGCGATCGCATCGCGATCGTCAACGAGGGCCGCATCATCGCGCTCGACACGCCCGCTGCGCTCAAGGCCAGCGTCGGCACCGATCGCGTGCAGATCACGACGGCCGACGACGAGGCGGCGATTGCGTCGCTGGCGCAGGTGTTCGCGATCGACGGCGAGCGCCGCGACGGGCAGGTGACGTTCCACGTGCCCGACGGCGAGCACTTCGTGCCGCGCCTGTTCGCCGAGCTGCCGGTGCCGATCCGCTCCGTCAGCGTTTCGCGGCCGTCGCTCGACGACGTCTTCCTGGCCTACACGGGCACGACCATCCGCGACGCCGAGGCATCCGCTGCCGACGCGGTGCGCGTGTTCGCGCGGGGGCGCGGATGAGCGCCTCCTCGAGCCTCCCCGTCGCGTCGGTGCGCGTCGCGCCGCCGGGTCTGCGCAGCGACGTGCGCGCCGTGCGCGTCGTGTGGCAGCGCGAGCTGATCCGTTTCGGGCAGGACAGGATCCGCATCGTCGCTGCGCTCGTCCAGCCGGTGCTGTTCCTGTTCGTGCTCGGCACCGGCCTGTCGTCGCTCACGAACGCCTCGACCGGCGGCACGTCGCTGCGCACGTTCATGTTCCCGGGCGTGCTCGCGACGAGCGTGCTCTTCACCGCCATGTTCTCGGCCATCTCGATCGTGTGGGATCGCGAGTTCGGCTTCCTGCGCGAGATGCTCGTCGCACCCGTGCGGCGCGGCTCGATCCTCGTCGGCAAGTGTCTCGGCGGCGCGACGGTGGCGACGCTGCAGGGCCTGCTCGTGCTCGCCCTGGCGCCGCTCGTCGACGTGCCCTACCACCCGCTCATGCTGCTCGAGCTGGTCCTCGTGATGTTCCTCCTCGCGTTCGCGCTGACCGCGTTCGGCCTCGTCGTCGCGGCGCGCATCCAGAACATCCAGACGGTCATGGGCATGATGCAGGTGCTGCTCTTCCCGCTCGCGTTCCTGTCGGGCTCGCTCTATCCGATCGGGCAGCTGCCGGCCTGGATGTCGCTGATCGTGCGCTGCAACCCGATCACGTACGCCGTGCATCTCTCGCGCACGATCGTGTTCGCGAACATCGACGCCTCCCCGGCGGCCCGCGCCGCGCTCGACCCGCCGATCACCTGGGGCGGCTGGGCAGTCCCGGGCGCGCTCTCGGCGGCGCTCGTGGCAGGCATCGGCCTCGCGCTGCTCGGCGTCGCGATGCTGCAGTTCGCGCGCGTCGAGTAGCCCGTGTCTCTATGCTCGGGCGCATGCAATTCGGCGTCACGATCCTTCCCGACCCGCCCTGCTCGCGCTTCGTCGAGCTCGTGCAGATGGCCGAGGCGAGCGGCTTCCACTGGGCCTACACCTACGACTCGCACATCCTCTGGCAGGACGGCAGCGCGTTCCTCGCAGCCGCCGCGCCGGCCACCGAGCGCATCGGTCTCGGCTTCTGCGTCACCAACCCGGGGACGCGCGAGCCGACGGTCACGGCGAGCTTCCACGCGACGCTCAACTCGATGGCGCCCGGGCGCGTGGCCGTGATGATCGGCCGCGGCGACTCCGCGCGCCGCACGATCGGGCTCGAGCCCGTCAAGGTGCGCGAGTTCGAGGCCGCCACCGAGCTGATCCGCGAGCTCGCGAACGGCCGCACGGCCGAGTGGAACGGCAAGGAGATCACGCTCGAGTGGGCCAAGGGCCTGCCCGAGATCCCGGTCTGGGTGGCCGGGTACGGGCCGCGCGCGCTGGGCGTGGCCGGGCGCCAGGGCGACGGCGTCGTGATCCAGCTCGCCGATCCCGACATCATCGACTGGATCATGGGCCAGGCGCGCGCGGCGGCCGAGGAGGCCGGGCGCGACCCGGACGCGCTCCAGCCGATCGTGTGCGCGCCCGCGGTCATCAGCGACGACATCGCCGCGGCGCGCGAGGCCTCGCGCTGGTTCCCCGCGATGGTCTCGAACCACGTCGTCGACCTGCTGCAGCGCTACGACCACTCGCTCCTGCCACCGAGCCTCACGGCCTACCTCGAGCGGCGCGAGTTCTACGACTACTCCGAGCACAGCCGCACGGGCGCCAAGCACGGCGAGTTCGTCGACGACGAGACGTGCGACCGCTTCTGCATCCTCGGCACGGTCGAGGATCACATCGCGAAGCTGCGCGAGCTCGAGGCGCACGGCGTCACGCAGTTCAACCAGTACTCGATGACCGGAGCGCAGGAGGAGCACCTCCGCGCCTACGGCGAGTCCGTCATTCCCCTCTTCGCGGGCTGAGCGGCGTGGAGATCGCCTGTCAGCCCGAGCGCGCGATCGCCGATCTGCGTGCGCTCGCCGATCTCACGGGCGGCCCGGGAGGGGCCCGGCGGCTGTGCTGGACGGACGAGTGGGTGAAGGCGCGCGGCCTCGTGCGCGAGCGCCTCGCCGAGCTGCCCGTCGAGGTCGAGACCGACGAGGCCGGCAACGTCTGGGCGCGCCTCGCCGGGGCTCGCCCGGAGACGGTCGTGATCGGCTCGCACATCGACTCCGTCCCGAACGGCGGCTGGCTCGACGGCGCGCTCGGCGTCATGGGGGCGCTCGAGACGCTGCGCGCGCTGGCCGAGGCGGGAACGCCGCCCTGCACGGTCACGCTCGTCGACTGGGCCGACGAGGAGGGCGCGCGCTTCGGCCGCAGCCTGTTCGGCTCCTCGGCGGTCTGCGGCACGCTCGACCCCGATGCCGTGCGCGACCTGCGGGACGCGAACGGGATGCGCCTCGAGGACGTCGTCGCCGAGCACGGCGTCGAGCTCGACCGCGCCTCGGCCGCGGGCAGCCGCCTGCGCGACGTGCGCGCGTATCTCGAGCTGCACATCGAGCAGGGCCCCGTGCTCGAGGGCCTCGGGCTGCCGGTCGGGACGGTGCTCGGCACCGTCGGCGTCGAGCGCAACCGCGTCGTCTTCCGCGGTCAGGCCGCACACGCCGGCTCGACGCCGATGACGCACCGGCGCGACTCCTTCCTGGCCGCGGCTCGCTTCGCGCTGGCCGTCCGCGACGCCGCGATCCGCCACGGCGGCGTCTCGACGACCGGCGGTGCCGACTCGAAGCCGGGCGTCGTGACCGCGATCGCCGGGGAGACCGCGCTGCTGCTCGACCAGCGGCATCTCGACGCCGCCGTCCTGGCGGCGCTGCTGGCCGAGTCGCGCACGCTGGCCGACGAGGCCGCCGCGGCCGAGAAGTGCACGGTCGAGTGGGAGCCGCTCTGGCGGATCGAGCCGATCCCGTTCGACGCGCGCCCTGATCGCCGCGGCGCGGCAGGCGTGCCGCGACGTCGCGGGCAGCGACCACGCGCTGCCCTCGGGCCCGCTGCACGACGCCGCCGAGATGGCGCGCCACGTGCCCACCGTGATGCTCTTCTCGTCCTCGACGAACGGCATCAGCCACGCCAAGGAAGAGGACACCCCGGTCGAGCACCTCGCGCTCGCGATCCGCGCCTACGCCCGGACGGTGGCGTCCGCGATCGCCCAGGTCGCGTCCGCCTGAGCCAGGAGGAACCGATGAACGTGCCCGAAGCGCCGATGGAGACGACCGAGCACGGCCGCGGGCCCACCGGCGACGGCTGGTTCGTGCTCAACGCGCGCGAGGCGCACTGGCGCGCCTCGCCCTCGGAGCCCGCGCGTGCGCCGATCTGCGACTTCGAGGGCGAGCGGGAGTTCCCGCAGCTCGGCATCAACCTCAACGTGCTCGCGCCCGGCCAGCCGATGGCGATGTACCACTGGGAGGCCGACCAGGAGGACTTCCTCGTGCTCGCCGGCGAGGCGGTGCTGATCGTCGAGGGTGTCGAGCGCCCGCTGCGGCAGTGGGACTTCGTCCACTGCCCGGCCGGTGCCGAGCACACGATCGTCGGCGCCGGCCAGACGCCCTGCCTCGTGCTCGCCGTCGGCGCGCGCGACCGCTCGACGGGGCCGGAGTGGGGCGGCTACGGCGTCGACGAGGCCGCGCTCCGCCATGCGGCGGGCGTGGAGCGGGCGACGACGGAGCCGGCGCAGGCCTACGCGCGCTTCTCGCCCCGCGGGCCGGTCGCCTACCGCGAGGGCTGGCTGCCGTAGCAGGCCGCGCTGCACGATCGGGGTCAGACCCCGATCGTGCAGCGCTCAGCCGGCGCCTTTCGCGACCTCGGCCCTGTGCGCGGCCAGCTCGTCCTCCAGCTCGACCAGCTCGTCGCCGCCCGCCATGAGGCGCACGAGCTCGGGCTGGTCGATCTCGCCCTTCGCGAACGAGCCCAGCATCTGCCCGCGGTTGAGGCACACGAAGCGGTCGCCGACCGGGAACGCGTGATGCGGGTTGTGCGTGATGAAGATCACCGCCACGCCGCGCTCGCGCGCCTGCAGGATGTAACGCAGCACGACGCCGGCCTGCTTGACGCCGAGCGCGGAGGTGGGCTCGTCGAGAATCAGCACCCGTGCGCCGAAGTAGATCGCGCGCGCGATCGCGACCGACTGTCGTTCGCCGCCCGAGAGCGTCCCGACCGGCTGGTCGGGGTCGCGGATGTCGATGCCCATGTCGCGCAACTCCTCGCGCACGGTGTGCCTGGCGTGCTTGACGTCGAACATGCGCAGCGGCCAGCGCCCGGTGGTCGGCTCGGCCCCGAGGAAGAAGTTGCGCCAGATCGACATCAGCGGGACCATCGCGAGGTCCTGGTAGACCGTCGCGATGCCGGCCGCGCGAGCATCGCGCGGCGAATGGAAGCGCACCGCTTTGCCTTCGACGAGCACCTCGCCCTCGTCGGGCTGGATCGCGCCCGAGAGGATCTTGATGAAGGTCGACTTGCCCGCGCCGTTGTCGCCGAGAATGCAGGTGACCTCGCCCGCGTCGACATGTGTCGAGAAGTCCTTGAGCGCCACGGCGTTGCCGTAGAACTTGGACAGGCCGCGCGCCTCGAGCAGGTGCGTCTGCGGCGCGCTCATCTCGCCCGCGCCCCTGCCGCGCGCGCCCGGATGGCCGCATTGAGCATGACCGCGAGTACGAGGATCGCGCCCTGGAAGGCGTAGACCCAGTTGCTGTCCCACTGCGAGAGGATGATTCCGATGCTCGCCATGCCGAGGATCGCGGCGCCGAACGCCGCGCCCACGACGGAACCGTAGCCGCCGGTCAGCAGGCAGCCGCCGACGACCGCGGCGATGATGAAGATGAACTCGCGCCCAACGCCCTCGTTGGCCTGGATCCCGCGCAGCCCGATCGCCGTGATGATGCCGAGCAGGGCCGAGGTGGTCGAGGTCATCATGAAGAGCGCGATCTTGGTGCGCGCGACGGGGACTCCGACGTTGCGCGCAGCCACCGGATCGCCGCCCGCCGCGAAGATCCAGTTGCCGAAGCGCGTGCGGGCGAGCAGCCATGCGCCCAGCACGGTGAGGGCGAGCCACCAGATGATCTTGACCTTGAAGTCGTAGGGCGACCACACGCTCGACGCGAACAAGGGCCGGGCGGAGTCGAAGCCGGACGCCGAGTCGATGCCGCTGATCGCGACGGTGCCCGTGATCTTGAGCGTGCCACCGGCGTTGACGCCCTGCAGGATGAAGAACGTCCCGAGCGTGACGATGAAGCTCGGCAGCCGGGTCTTCACGACGGTGTAGCCGTTGATGAAGCCGATGGCCATGCCGAACACGAGCACGACCGCGATCGACGGCCACACGTTCCAGCCGGCCTGGGTCGTGAGCAGCCCGAGCAGGAGGCCGGAGCTGCCGATCATCACGCCGGCGGAGAGATCGAACTCGCCGCCGATCATGAGCAGCGCGACCGGCACGGCGACGATCCCGTATTGCGCCGACTGATCCAGCCACTGGCTCCAGATGGCGAGGTCGGAGAGCCAGCTGACGTTGCGCGCCGTGTACGCGAACAGCAAGAACACCGCCAAGGCGCCCGAGACGGCGCCGATGTCGGGTCGTGCGACGAGGCGCGCGACGATGTTGACGCCGGCGATGCGCTCGTCGGGTGCGGTGGGGGCTGTGGTCTCGGACATGGACGTCGGGGCGGGTGGCAACTATGCCACCCGCCCCGGCTGTGCTGCTAGCGCGTGCCCTTGGCGGCGAGCGCGGCGACCTTGGCCGCGTTCGCCTTGTTGATGATGCCCGGGCCGGTCAGCACCGGCTTGCCGCCGCCGACCGTGTTCAGGTTGTTCACGAACAGCACCGCGAAGACGACCGGCAGGTAGCCCTGGAGGTACTGCTGCTGGTCGATCGCGAAGAGGATCTTGCCGGCCTTGATGCCGGTGATGACGGCGGGATTGACGTCGAACGTGCCGACCTTGGTGCCGCTCGGCGCGACTGCCTGCGCCGGCACGGTCACGTCGGGGTCGAGCCCGAGCAGCGCGTCGGTGCCCTTGTTGGCGGCGAAGTAGGCCTTGATCTTCGCCTGCGTGCCCGGGATGTCGGCCTTGGCGTTCGGGATCAAGAGGGTCTTCGTCGTGCCCTTGAACGTCTTCTTGACGCCCTTGGCGCGGTCGGTCAGGCCGGAGTTGCTGGCCTCGTGGATGACGACGACGACCGACTTCGCGCCGGCGTCGTTGAACTGTTTGCCCGCGCCCTCGCCGGCGATCTCCTCGCTCTGCCCGACGTGCACCTCGTAGGTCTTGAGGCTGTCGAAGGCGCCCTCGCCCGAGTTGACGGTGATGATCTCGATGCCTCGCCCGGCTGCCTTCGTGAGCGGATCCTTGAGCGCGCTCGCATCCGGCACCGACGTCGCGATCACGTTGACCTTCGAGGCGATCGCGGCGTTGATGCCCGACACCTGCTTGGAGACGTCGTTGTTCGCGTAGACCTGCGTGACGTTGACGCCGTGTCCCTTCATGTCCTTCGCCGCCTGGTCCACGCCGTGCTTGAAGACCGACCAGAACGACCCGGTGTCGCCGTGCGTGACGACGGCGATCTTCGTCGTCGCGAGCGAGGCGGCGGAAGCCGTCTCGCGCGAGCCGAGCAGACCGAGGCCGCCTGCGAGCACGCCGCCGGCGACGAAGAGCCCGCGGCGCGAGACCTCGCCCGACCCGTCGCCCAGAGCCGACGCTGCGAATTCCTCTTGCATGCCCATGTGTTCCCTCCGTATCGGGTCTGATCGGGCTGGGTCAGCCCGTGGTGACCGGTGTGCTGGCGACCTCGCCGACTGCGACGGGTCGCCGTTCGATTCTCGAGCGGTCGGCGGCGAGCGCGACGAGCAGCGCTGCGCGCGCCTCGTGCAGGGTGCAGGCGCTGGGGCCGCCATCGCGCACCGTCGCGACGAACGCGGCCAGCTCGTCGCGGTAGGCCGGCTCGAAGCGCTGCATGAAGTTTGCGTAGAGCGGCGGACGCGGAGGCGCCACGCCGGCCTCGAGCGAGCGGATGGGGCTGCGCGCGTCGACTCCGAGCGTGACGCTGTCGCGCGTGCCGAACGCCTCCAGACGGACGTCGTAGCCGAGCGGATCGTGCCGGGCGCCCGAGAGGATCGCGAGCGCGCCGCCGCTCAGCCTGAGCACTCCGACGGCGACGTCGACGTCGCCGTGGTCGGCGAACCACGCGCTCTCGCGCACGGCACCGTCGGCATAGACCTCGACGATCTCCTCGCCCGTGACGAAGCGCAGCGCGTCGAAGTCGTGGATGTGGAGATCGCGGAAGATGCCGCCCGAGGCCGCGATGTAGGCCGGTGGCGGCGGGGCGGGGTCGTGCGTCGCCAGGCGCGCCACCAGCAGCTCGCCGAGCGTGCCGTCGACCACTGCCGCCCGGGCCGCGCGGTAGCCGGCGTCGAAGCGCCGCTGGAAGCCGATCTGGACGAGGATGCCCGCGCTCTCCACGTCGTCGATCGCGGCGTCGAGGGCGGCGAGCTCGAGCGCCACGGGCTTCTCGCAGAACGCGGGCACGCCGGCGCTCGCCGCGAGTTGCAGCATCGGGACGTGCGTCGGGGTCGGCGTCGCGATCACGAGCGCGTCGACGCCGGCGGCGACGAGCTCGGCGGGCGTCGCGGCGGCGGCGGCGCCCAGCTCGTGCGCGAGCGTCCGTGCGCGCGCGCCGTCGGCGTCGCAGACTGTCACGGATGCCACGCCGTCGAGCGCTGCCAGCGTGCGCGCGTGGAAGGCTCCGATCCGGCCGGCTCCGATGAGGCCGATGCGAAGCGAGGACGACCCGTGGGTTCGCGCTCCGGAATCCATCAGTAAGCGCTTACAGTAAGCGCTTACAGGAGCCCGAGTCAAGGCGACGCGGGATCTGCCCTCAGATGCGGTGCGCGGTCGAGCTGCGGACGACCAGCTCGGGCGCGAAGAGATGGCGGAGCTTGCCCGGCTTGCGGCCGGCGATCATGCCGAGCAGGAGCTCGGTCGCGTGGCGGGCGATCACGTCCGCCGGCTGGCGCAGCGTCGTCAGCGGCGGCGAGGTGTAGCGCGCCAGCCGCAGGTCGTCGAAGCCGACGACGGAGATGTCGCCAGGTACGCTGCGACCGCTCGCGGCGATCGCGTTGAGCGCCCCGATCGCCGACAGATCGTTGGCGGCGAAGACCGCAGTCAGGCCGGTGTCCGCGGCCAGCAGCGCCTCCATCGCGTCGTGCCCGCCGTTCTCGGTGAAGCCCCCGAGGCCCACGAGCGACGAGTCGGGCGCCACTCCCGCCCGGCTCAGCGCACCCTGGTAGCCGAGCAGCCGCTCCTCGCTGACGCGCGCCGGCGCACCCATGATGTGCGCGATGCGCGTGTGCCCGAGCGCGAGCAGGTGCTCGGTCGCAAGGCGCGCTCCCAGGCGGTTGTCGACCTGCACCAGCGGTACCGCGCGCGAGTCGACGTTGCGGTCGAGGCATACGACCGGGAAGCCGTCCTCGACGAAGCGCGCGATCCGGTCGGGCGGCAGCACGAGGCCGTCGACGAGCGCCCCGTCGACGTGCTTGGCGCGCAGCAGGCGGAGGTAGCGATCCTCCAGCTCGGGGTCGAAGCCGGTCGTGCACAGGAGCATCGTGTAGCCGCGCTCGAGCGTCAGTGCCTGGATGCCCTTCACGAGCTCGGCATAGAAGGGGTTCGTGATGTCGGGCAGGAGCAGCGCGATCGTCTGCGTCGAGCGGGTGACGAGGCTGCGCGCGATCGTGTTGGGCCGGTAGCCCAGCTGCTCGACGGCCGCGTCGATCGCCACCCGCTTCGGCTCGGCCACCTGCCCCGTGCCGTTGAGCGCGCGCGAGACGGTCGCGGTGGACACCCCGGCGAGGCGCGCGACGTCGTAGATCGTCGGCCTGCGTCTGGCGCCGGGAATGCTCACGGGCGTCAGGGTAGCGCTCCGGCGGACGTCATGTAAGCGATTTCAGGAACCGCTTGCCCGGGGCAGCAGCTGGGCGCACGCGCTGTCCGCGAACCAGGCCTCCCACCGCTCGGGCCCCCAGCCGCGCTGCGTCACGAGCAGCTGCCACACGTCGGGGTGGTTGAGCGTCCAGAGGATGTCGGCCGCCTGCGTGACGTCGAGTCCGGCGCGGAGCGCGCCCCGGTCGTGCAGCGACTGCACGATCGCGCGCTGGTTGTCGTGGAAGTCGGACTGGATGCGGGCCCACAGCTCCTGGCTGTCGGCATCCAGTTGCGCGGCGTGCCGGATCACGTCGAGCACGCCCGCGATGCGCGTCTTCACGACCCGCGCATTGCGGGCGTTGAGCTGCAGCTGGCGCACCGGGTCGGGCTCTTCGAGCACATCGCGGTACCAGGCCCGCTCCATCACGGGAACGTCGGCCTCGTCGCCGCGCAGGAGCAGATTCCAGAGCGCCCGCAGCAGGCCGCTCTTCGTCTCGAACGCGGCATACACGGTCTTCAGGGCCACGCCCGCCTCGGCGGCGACCGCGGCCATGGTCGTGGCCGCGTAGCCGCGCTCCTCGAACAGGCGCTGCGCCGCCTCGAGGATCTCGCGGCGCGTGGCGGCCGCCTGCTCGCGCCGGCGCGGCGAGTCGTAGGAGCGCTTGGGGTTGACGGGCTCGACCATTTGAGTATAGTCCAGATAACTTCAATACTCTCAGAGAGAGTTCAATTAGGAGCGATCCGCTCCAGGAGGTGCATCGTGGAAGCAGGAAGCATTGTCGAGCGGCCGGATGGGCGCCCGCAGGAGAACGGCGAGCGCGACCGCCTGCGCACGCACCTGCACGGCCTGTGGGCCGGCGTGGCCCCGTCGTGGAGTGCGCACGCGGCCTACGTCGACGAGCGCGCGTCGGGGGTCACCGAGGCCATGCTCGCGCGTACCCTGCCGCGGCCGGGCGAGCGGGTGCTCGAGCTGGCATGCGGACCCGGGGGCGCGGGCCTGGCGGCTGCGCCGCGCGTCGCGCCGGGAGGCGAGGTCGTCGTGTCCGACGTCGCGCCGGAGATGACGGCCATCGCCGCCGCGCGCGCCGCCGCGCTCGGGCTCGCCAATGTGCGCGCGCTCGACCTGGATCTCGAGGACATCGCCCAGCCCGAAGGCTCCTACGACGTCGTGCTCTGCCGCGAGGGCCTCATGTTCGCGACCGACAGCGCCCAGGCGGCGCGCGAGATCCTGCGCGTGCTGCGGCCCGGCGGGCGGGCCGCGATCGCGGTCTGGGGCCCGCGCGAGCGCAACCCCTGGCTCGGCCTCGTGTTCGAGGCGGTCTCGGCGCAGCTCGGCCGGCCCGTGCCGCCTCCGGGCGTCCCGACGGCGTTCTCGCTCGGCGCTCCCGGGCAGCTCGAGTCGCTGCTCGCCGGCGCGGGCTTCCGCGGCGTCGAGGTCGCCGAGCTGCCGACGCCCCTGCGCGCGGGCTCGTTCGAGGAGTGGTGGACGCGGACGTCCGCGCTCGCGGGCCCGCTCGCACAGATCCTGGCAGCCCTGCCCGAGGCGGTGCTGAGCGCTCTGGAGGCTCGCCTGCGCGAGGCGGTCGCGCCCTATGCGACGCCGCACGGCGTCGAGATCCCCGGCGTGACGCTGATCGCGTCGGCGGCCCGGTGAGCGCCGCGATCGTCGGCTTCGCAGCGATCGCCTGCGCGCCGACGCCCCGGCCTGACGTCACGGCGCGTACCAGCCGCGCTCGGTGTGCGCGAGCACGCCGAAGCCGACGCGGGACGCGAACGCGCGAACGTCGTGTTGCCCGGCCGCGCAATACGCGACCAGGCGGTCGGCGTGTCCCAGCCGGAGCCACTCCGCCGCCTGGGCCATCAGCCACGTCCCGACGTGCTGCCGCCGGTAGGGCTCGTCGACCCAGAGCGAGTCGATCTCTGCCCAGCCGGCGAGCCGCGAGAGCGCTCCCCCGCCCGTGAGGTCGCTCGAGAGGTCGACGAAGCCGATGAGCTCGCCCGCGAGCCGGGCGCCGAGCCGGGGGCCCGCCACGGCCGGGCCGCCCAGCTCGCGCTGCACCGTCAGCCCGTCGAGCGGCGCGGGCAGCGCGCTCGGAAGCGCGGCGACAGCGGCGACGAGGATGGTCTCGGTGTGCCCTTCGTGGCGAAACCCGTGGCGGACGAGCAGCTCGCGCAGGTGCGGCCAGGCGTCCGGCACGCCGTAGCAGCAGGGGCAGGGCAACGACATGTCCGCGCCCGAGCGGGCGACCCCCCAGCGCGCGAACTGTGCCCCGCAGGCGGCCATGAGCTCGTCGGCTGCGCGCTCGCTGCCGGGGCCGAAGACGAGCCAGCGGATCTCGCCGAAGTTGCGGTAGCTCTCGCCGACGCGCTCGCCGGCCGCGTAGCGCAGCAGGAGCGCAGCGGCGACCACGCGCTCGCGCTCGAGCGCGACGAGCGTGCTGCGCTCGAGCACCCACGGATCCACGATCGCCTCGCCGGGCTCGCGCTCGAGCTGGCTCATGACCGCATTCACGGAGACGGACACGCCGGGCATCACCGCCTCGACGTGTGCGTTGACGAGTCTCGTGACCTGCTCGCGGTCGCTCCGCTGGAACGGCCTGATCACGGCTGCCGACATGGCGAGACCTCCTTGCGTGGGGCGCGACTGCGCCGGTCGTCATGAAGGCCGCCACCAGTGCGGTACGCCGAAGATCGTAGCGATCTACTCCGTGCGCGTGTAGGCCCGCTGCCGCGCGGGCCGCGCCTCGAGGCCGTCGAGATAGCCGACGAGGCCGGGCGGGATCTCCGTGATCTCGGCCATGCGCGCGAAGCTGAGCACGCCGCCGACGACCACGTCGGCCACGGAGAAGCCGTCGCCGACGAGATGGTCGCGGCCGTCGAGCGCCGCCTCGAGCGCCCCGGCCGCGGTCGCGAAGCGATGTCGCGCCGCCTCCAGGCGGGCCTCGTCCGGCGGAGCCGATTCGTTCCACAACTCGCGCGCGGCGTCGATCAGCGGCGCCTCGAGCTCGGTCATCGCGAAGAAGCACCACTGGTATTGCAGCGCGCGCTCGTGCGTGCCCGCGCGCGCGATCAGGCCCGCCTCCGGGTAGCGCTCGGCGATGTGCAGGCAGATCGCAGCCGATTCGAAGATCGGCCCTCCGGCTTCGACGTACACGGGCGAGCGCCCCAGGGGGTGGAGCTTCTTGTACGCCGCGGTGTGCTTGTACTCGCGCGCCATGACCGTGACCTCGACGGGCGCGCCGATCTCCTCGATGAGCCAGAGGACCCGCGTCGAGCGGGAGCGGGGCTGGTGATAGAGGTGCATGCGGCGACACTACTGAGTGACGCAGGTGGAAAGCGAGCTTGACATCTCTCACGTGTCAAGTTAGCTTTCCATCAGATGGACAACGACGTTCGCGAGCTGCGAGCCGCACGTGGGCTCTCGCAGGGTGATCTGGCCCACGAGATGCAGGTCTCGCGGCAGACGATCAACGCGGTCGAGACCGGGCGCTACACCCCGTCGCTCCCGCTCGCGATCGCCCTCGCCCGCTTCTTCGAACGACCCGTAGAGGAGGTCTTCCATGCCAATGGCAGCCTGTAGGCGCATCGGTTCCAACCGCTGGTTCATGCCGGCGTTCACGATCTTCCTCGGCCTTGCGCTCGGCGGCGCGCAGTGGAAGGGCGGAGATCTGCAGACGGGGCTGACCTCGCTCGCGCTCTTCGTCGCGATCGCCGCGGTCTTCGTCCTCGGCGGGCGCAGCGAGACGATCCGCGCCTTGCGCGGCGACGGCCGCGACGAGCGCTGGGCCCGCATCGACCTGGCGGCCACGGCGCTCTCGGGGCTCGCCGTGATCACGGCGATCATCGCGGCCTGCGCGTGGGAGTGGGCCCACGGGCGCGACGGGTCCCCGTTCGTTCAGCTCGGCGCGATCGCCGGCGTGGCGTACATCGCCTCGCTCGCGGTGCTGCGCGCGCGCTCCTGAGGGCAGGCGAGCGAGCAGCGGCCGCCGGCTCGCGCCGGCGGCCGCTCGGCACGGGGTCAGCCCACGCCGGGCCCCGGCACCTTCTCGCCGAGGAACCCCTGGCCGATGATCTTCTGATCGACGGCGGCCTGGCCGATGTAGCACTCCCACTCGCGCCCGTCGTCGGCGAGCCCGCGGCAGCCGCCGTTGACGTGCTTGGTCGCGTCGACGCTCGGCTCGACGGTGCCCTTCCACTTCGGGTTGCCCTGCGCATCGGTGACCTCGATCGCGGGCGCCTTGGCGAGGACGCAGTGGAACTCGACGTCCTTCTGCACGACCGTGCACGTCGGCTCGGTGCCGGCGAGTGCCAGCGTGCCGGCGGGCAGGCTCGCGGCCACCTCATTGCTGCCGATCAGCTGGTCGGCGGCGACCGCTGCGCCGGGCACCGCGATGACGAGCGTCGCGATCGCGATGGCGAACCGGCGTGAGATGCGTCGCGGCGGCGCCGAGGCGGCCCGCGGGGACGCCGCGAGATCGGCGGCGGCGGCCTGCTCGAGGCGGTCGCCGAGTGCGTGGAGCTGCGGGTCGAGCTCGGTCATCGGGTCATCTCCATGGAATTCGAGAGGTGCTTGCGCAACGTGCTCAGACCGCGCGAGACGCGTGCGCGCACGGCCTGGGGCGTCGTCTCCAGCCGCGCGGCGGCCTCGTCGTAGCCGAGGTCGTCGACGATCCGCAGCCGGATCGCGTCCTGCTGGGCCTCGGGCAGGTGGGCGAGGGCCTCGTCGAGGCCGTCGAGCCAGGCCTCGCCGGGCTCGGGCAACGGCTCGCGACCGGCCGCGTCGAGCACGCCCAGCCGCTCGCTCGCGCCGCGCTCGAGCCGTCGCTGCCGCACGCTCACGAGCAGCACGTGGCGGGCGATCCCGAACAGCCACGGGCCGGCGGAGCCGCGCGCCTCGTCGCGGAAGCGCGCGCGCGAGAGCCAGGCCTGCGCGAACGTCTCGGCGGTGAGGTCGTGCGCGGCGTGCGGATCCTGGCTGCGCCGCAGGTGGTAGCCGTAGATGCGCGCCGCATGGCGCTCGTACAGCTCGCGGAAGGCTCCCGCGTCGGAGCGGGCCGCCACGAGCAGCTCGGCGTCGCTTCTCATTCGCGCAGCTTGTCAGTCGGCATGGTCTCTCCGTTCGTCGGTGACGTCAGGAGATGACCGCGCGGCGCGCGTTTGTGACGCTACGTCTGCCGCAGGCCCGGGCGGCCGAGCGCCGTGCGCCCGCGCTGCGACAGGAAGGCCATCGCGCCGGCCGCGGCGACGATGCAGGTGACGCCGCCCATGATCAGGCCCGCGCGGCCCCCGGCCGTCTCCGAGACCCAGCCTGCGATGGGGCCGCCGATCGGCGTCGTGCCGAGGAACGCCACGGCCCAGAGGCTCATGACGCGCCCGCGCATGTCGGGCCGCGCCGCGAGCTGCAGCGTGCTGTTGCCCACGGAGAGCACGGTCACGCTCGCGGCGCCGACGACGGTCATGGCGACCAGCTCGAGCGGCAGCGTCGGCGCGGCGGCGGCGAGCAGCATCGAGATGCCGAAGCCGAAGCTCGCGGTGATCACGGCCCGCGTGCCCGTGCGCCCGCTGCCGGCGACGACGAGCCCGCCGATCACGGCGCCCGCGCCCATCGCCGCGGTCAGGAAGCCGTAGACCTCGGCGCCGCCGCCGAAGGTCTCGCGCGCGACGATCGGGAGCACGACCTGGAACTCGTAGGCGAGAGCGCCGATCACGCCCATCATCGCGAGCGGCACGGCCAGCGCCGGGGTGGCGGCGACGTAGCGCAGGCCTTCGCGCAGCTGCCCGCGGCTGCGGGGCGCAGGCGTGCTCGACCGCAGGGTCGACGTGTCGAGCAGGAGCAGCGAGGCGATGACCGCGACGTAGCTGCCGGCGTTGACGAGGAAGCAGACCGAGACGCCGACCGTCGCGATCAGGATGCCCGCGACGGCGGGGCCGAGCGCGCGCGCGGCGTTCACGAGCACGGAGTTGAGCGTCACGGCATTGCGCACGTGATCCGGCCCGACGAGCTCCATCACGAACGACTGCCGCGCCGGGTTGTCGAAGGCGGTGGCGACGCCGAGCGCGGCGGCCAGGGCGAAGACCTCCCACAGCCGCACGACGCCCGTGACGGTGAGGATGCCGAGGATCAGCGCGAGCACGGCCATGAAGGCCTGCACCGCGATGATCAGGCGGCGCTTGTCCACGCGATCGGCCACCACGCCCGCGTACGGCGCGAGGATCAGCACCGGCACCATCTGCAGTGCGACGACGAGGCCGAGCTCGGTGCCCGAGCCGCTCAGCGTGTACACGAGCCAGCCCTGCGCAATCGTCTGCATCCAGGTGCCGATCAGCGAGATGCCCTGGCCGGCGTACCAGCGCCGGTAGTTCGGGTTGGCGAGCGCCGCGAACGTGCGGCGCCCGATCGCTGCGGGGCTCACGTGCGCGGACCTGCGGACGGGCCGGGCGCGTCGCCGCGCAGGCCCTCGGCCAGCGCCTCGAGCGCCGGCAGCGCCGCGAGCAGCGCCTCGACGTCGGCCGCGGAGAGCTCGTCGAGGTGCGCCGCGAGGCTCGCGCTGCGCTCGGCGCGGATGCGGTCGTGCAGCGCCACGCCCGAGGCGGTGGCCTCGACGCGCGCGGCTCGCCGGTCGTGCTCGTCGGTCTCGCGGCTGATCAGGCCGGCCTCGACGAGGCGGGCGGTCATGCGGGAGAGCATCGTCGGATTGACGCGCTCGATCTCCGCGAGCTCGGTCAGGCGCAGCGATCCGCGGCGGGAGATCGTTGCGAGGAGCGAGAGCTCGGTGGGGGTGAGGCCTTCGCCCGCTTCAGTCGCGCGCAGGTAGCGGGAGGTGATGCCGAGCGCCATGCGCAGCCGCTCGACCGTCTCTCGCTCCACCTGTGTCCGCGTTCCGGGCATCTGTCCCCAATACTTGCTTGCTGGCAAGCATTGTATCAGCCCCGCGCGACTTGGAGCACGGCACGAGCGTATGCGCGCGCCGCGCGTGCGCTCAGCGTGCCCGGCGGCAGCTCGACGACGAATGCCGTCGACTTCGGGAAGCGGTGGGCCTGCCACGTCGTCGCGCTGCCCGGATAGCGGATCAGCCGGCGCAGCGGCAGGGCGACGCGGCGGGCGAAGCGCGCCTCGATCGCCGCGCTTCCGCTCGAGTCGTCGACCGCCGTCTCGGACTGGTGGAACCAGATCGTGATGTCGGGCCGGAGCCGCGTGACGAGGAGGCGCGCGAAGCGGCTCTCGGGCTCCGAGAGCGGCTTCGGGCCCGCGTAGAACGTCGTCCCGGGCGCCGTGCGCGGGCGCCAGCGCCAGGCGAAGTTGCGGTTGAGGTCGACGCCGTGCGCGTTGCCGCGGGTGTTCGCGGCGGCGCCGTCGGGGTTCAGATCGGGCACGACCCAGAGGCGCACGCCGCCCGCTCCGTGCTCGTGCTCGAGGCGCCGCACGATCGCGATGCCCGCGCGCTCGTTGCCGTGGATCGAGCCCACCACGAGCACCGTCGGGCCATGCCCGGCCTGGCCGAGCCGGCGCGCCGTGATCGGCCGGCCGCGCACGGAGTGGCCCGTGAGGGTGGGGGCCGCCGGCGCCGGCGGCTGGCTGACCGGTGCCACGAGGACCGTCACCGTGCGAGCATCGCAGATATGCGCTACGTGGGACTCAGCTGGCGCGCCGGCAGCGCGGGTGCGTCGACGACATGCGGATGCAGGAGGTGCGCGAGCTGCGCCACGCCCTCGGCGACGCGCGGGCCCGGGCGGGAGTAGGCGGCGTCGCCGTCGACCGCGACGACGCGCGCGCCGAGAGCGGGCACGGCCGCCGCCTCGCTCACGGTGCGCTCGAGGTCGAAGCCGCACGGCGCGAGGACGATCAGGTGGGGCGCGGCGGCGGCGACCGCCTCCCAGGTGGTCGCGAACGAGCGCTCGCGCGCGCGCCCGAGCACCTCCTCGCCGCCGGCGAGCTCGACCATCTCGGGCACCCAGTGCCCGGCGGCAAACGGAGGGTCGAGCCATTCGGCCACGAACACGCGCGGGCGGCCCGCGCCGCGCACCGCCTGGCGAACACCCTCGATGCGGTGGGCCATGGCCTGCGCGAGCCGCTCGCCGGCCGCGGCGACGCCGAGGTGCCGCGCGATCGTCCGGATCGACTCCTCGATGCCGCCGAGATCGCGGGGATCGAGCGCGATCGTCTCGACGCCGGCGTGTACGACGCGCCGGACGTCGCCGCTCGGGACGGCGCACACCTCGCACAGATCCTGCGTCAGGATGACGTCGGGAGCCAACTGCTCGAGCAGGTCGGCGTCGATCGCGTAGAGCGGCTTCCCGTCGGCGAGCGCGTCGTGCACCGCGCGGTCGATGGCCGCGCTCGCGATCGCGGTCGTGTCGATGCGCGAGGCCGAGACCACCGGCACCGCCTGCACCTCGGGCGGGTAGGTGCACTCGTGCGAGCGCCCGACGAGCGAATCGGCCAGGCCGAGCGCCGCGACGATCTCGGTGGCGCTCGGGACGAGGGAGACGATGCGCACGCCGGCAAGCTTACGGGTGGGGGAAGAAGGATCCCCAGGGGCCGTGCGGTATTTGCCTCGGACGATGACTAACGTACGAGGCATGAGGAGGAAGCTCTCGCTCGTCGTTGCGGCGGTCCTGGTGTCGCTGCCCGTGGCCGCGTACGCGGCCGTGCTCTCGCCCGGTCCCCACAGCCCGTTCACGGTGCGCGGCGCCAACATCCAGGATCCGACCGGCAAGCGCTTCATCGTGCGCGGGGCCGTGATCGCGCCGAACGCGCTGACCAATCCGCAGGGCGCGCTCGACGCGAAGGCGCTGGCCGGCGTCAAGCACGACGCGCACGTGCTCGCCTCGATGGGCGTCAACACGGTGCGCCTCGACGTCTCGGCGGTCGCGAACTCCGACGAGCGCCTGGCCGCGATCAAGCACGCCGTCGCCGCTGCCCGCTCCGCCAACCTCGTGGTCATCCTCTCGGTGCACGGCGGCACGGCCGAGCAGGCGCTCACGTTCGTGAGCTACCTCGCGGCCAAGTTCCACAAGGATCGCTCCGTGTGGCTGCAGCCCGCCTTCGACCCGTCCTGCGACGGCGCCGAGGCCGACCGCAACCGCTGTATCTCGTGGTCGGCGTGGCGGGCCGAGCAGCGCGCGCTCGTGCACGCGATCCGCGGCGCGGGCATGCACTCGCCGATCCTGCTCTCGACGCCGCGCCGCTCCGGCGACCTCCGCCTCCTGGCGCACTACCACCTGACCGACAAGGGCATCGTCTACGGCGTGCACTTCCACGGCGGGCCGCGCACGAAGCTGACGGTCGCCAACCGCAAGCGCCTCGGCAAGCTCTTCGCGGGCCCGCGCACGCGCAAGTTCGCGATCATCGCCGACGACCTCGGGCGCGTCGCGCCGAGCGGACGCGTCGACACGCCGGGCTGGAGCGACGACTTCACCGCCTACGTCGCCAACTGGACGATCAACCGCGGAGGCGACGGCGCCATCGCCGCGGCCTGGACGCGCTACGGCCCCGAGGCCATGCGTGCGCGCCACGGCTCGGGCCTCTCGCGCTTCGGCGCCACGTACGCGTCGCGCTTCCTCGCGCTGACCTATGCCGTCGATCACCCGCTGCGCGCGCCCCGGGGCCTCCGCGGCGTGCTCGCGAGCGGCGATCAGGGCCACGACGTGCGCGTGCTCCAGCAGGATCTCGTCGACCGCGGCTACCTGGCGGCCGACGAGGTCACCGGCACGTACGACTACGGCACGGAGCAGGCCGTGATGGCGCTCGAGGGCTACAACGACCTCAACCACGGCGGCGTCCGCGACGGCATCGCCGGCCCGGCGGTGCGCGCGCTCGCAGCCGGCGGCGACCGGCCGAAGCCGCAGCACGGCGGCCCCGCGCACGTCGAGGTGAGCCTCGGCCAGCAGGTGCTCATGCTCGTGCGCAAGGGCGGCGTCGTCGCGCGGGCGATCCACATCTCGAGCGGCGCCGGCGGCAAGACGCCGGCGGGCGACTACAACGTCTACTCGAAGGCGACGATGAGCTGGTCGAAGCCGTTCAAGACCTGGCTGCCGTTCGCGTCGTACTTCACCGGCGGGTACGCGCTGCACGAGTACCCGATCGTGCCCGGCTACCCGGCCTCGCACGGCTGCGTGCGGATGCCGTCGAGCGAGGCGCAGCGCGTCTACGCCTACGCCACGCTGCACATGCCCGTGATCGTGGCGTAGCCCGGGGCGTCAGGTTCCGGGCAGGGTGGCGGTCGCCCGGCAGACGAGACCCTGCGGCCCCCACGCGGTCGCCGTGATCGCGTCGGCGCCGGTCAGGTCGGGCAGCGTGCGCCGCAGCTCGAACGATCCGCTCGAGCCGGCCGTCTTCTGCGTGCCCTTGAAGGCGACGCGACGCTCCTGCACGAGGACGACGCGCCAGGTGCTGACGCGGCCGCGCCGCAGCCGGAAGCGCACCTCGATGCCGCCGTCGCCGCTCTTGAGCCGGAGCTCCGAGCTCGCGCCCTTGCTGCAGACGGCGGCGACGCGGACATCGCCCCCGTCCTTGGCGAGGGCCGCGACCGGACGGGCGGCGAGCAGTGCCAGGACGACGACGCCGAGCAGGGCGACGAACAGGCGCGGGTCGAGGTGAATGCGGGGGGCGAGACGGGCCACGCCCTCAGTGTGCGACGTCGCGGCAGCGGCCGCAACGGGACTTTGGTCCCAGTGCAGCGGCGTCAGCTCTCGAGCTCGCTGCGGAGCCCGTGGCGCTCGACCCAGAGAATCGCCTGGACGCGGTCGGTCACGCCGATCTGGCGGAAGATGCTCGTGAGGTGCGACTTGACGGTCTTCTCGCTGATCTCGAGCCGCCGCGCGATCAGCTTGTTCGGCATGCCGTCGAGCAGCAGCGAGAGCACCATGCGCTCGCGCGGCGAGATGCCGGCGAGCGGATCGGGGGCGCTCTTGGCCTCGAGCAGCGAGCGCGCCGCACGCGGATCGAGCGGCGACCCGCCGCCGGCGGCGGTGCGGATGCCGCGCACCACCTCGTCGGCCGAGGCGTCCTTGAGCAGGTAGCCGACCGCGCCCGCGTCGAGGGCGCCCATGATCCGCTGCCGGTCCGAGAACGAGGTGAGGATCAGGACCGTCGTCCCGGGAGCCTCGGCGAGGATCGCCTTCGTCGCCTCGATGCCGTCCATGACCGGCATCTCGATGTCCATGAGCACGACGTCCGGCGTCTCGGCCCGGCAGATCTCGACCGCCTCGGCGCCGTTCGCGGCCGTGCCCACGAGCTCCAGGTCGGCCTGCGCGGCGATCACGCCCGCCAGCCCGTCGCGCAGGACGCCGTGGTCGTCGGCGATGGCCACGCGGATCATCGCGCCGGCACCTCGAGCTCGATCCTGGTGCCCGCGCCCTCGCTCGAGGTGATCGCGAGCGAGCCGCCGGACTGCCGCGCCAGCTCCTCGACGAGCGAGAGGCCGAGGTGGCCCTCGGCCAGCCGCTGCTCGCGCACGGCGGGATCGAAGCCGCGGCCGTCGTCGGAGACGACGAGGCGTGCGACGCCGTCGCGCACGTGCAGCTCGACGCCCACGGCCGTGGCGCCGGCGTAGGCGATGACGTTCCGCACCGCCTCCTGCGCGACGCGGTAGATGAGCGCCTCCTGCTCGCGATCGAGGTGCTCCGTGCCGTCGATGGCGATCGACACGGCGGCGCCGCGTGCCTGCAGCGGGCTGACGAGGTCGGTGATCGCGGCCTCGAGCCCGGCTGCGGCGAGGTGCGGCGGGTGGAGCTCGACGAGCAGCGAGCGCAGGTCGCGCACGGTGCGGCGCAGGTGATCGATGGTCGTGCGGAGCTGATCGGCCTCGCCGCCGGCGCCCCGTGCGGCCGCGCTGTCGGCGAGCGGTGCGAGCGAGAAGGCGAGGCCGGCGATCTCCTGCACGGGCCCATCATGCAGGTACGCGGCGACGCGCCGCCGTTCCCGCGCCGAGGCGGCGATCGCGTTGCCGAGCAGCGCCTCGCGCTCCTCGTGGCCGCGCTGCAGCCGGCGCGTGAGCGACCAGATGAGCGGAGCCTGGATCAGCACGATCAGCGCGATGGCCGCGAGGATCGGCGGTGCGAGCGCGCGCAGCAGGTGCCGCGCGCTCGAGGTGATCGATCCCGTGCGCTGGTAGACCTCGAACAGCATCGGCGTCCCCGACGGCGTGCGGATCCGCGTGTACGCCTCGATGAGGTCGCCGAGGCCGCGGTCGAGCTTGTTCTCCGGGCGGCTGAGGTCGCTGACCTCGACCTCGGCGCCGCCGTCGCGCAGGAGCTCGAGCTGGCCGGCATCGAGTGCGTAGCGACCGCCGATCTGGGCCGGATCGTCCGAGTAGAGCACGCGCCCCTGGGCCGACCAGATCTTCACGCGCACGATCGAGCTGCTCAGGACGCGGGCGACGACGACGTCGTCGACCGCCGCCAGCGCGGCCGGCTTGCCCGTGAGCAGACCGTTGCCGAGCGTCGCCTCGACGAGCTGGCCCGACTCCTGGACCTTCGTCCGCGTGGCGCTCTTGGCCTCGTCGGTCGCGACCGAGCGGAGCGCGAAGTAGCCTCCGACGATCGCCACCGCGATCGCCGCCGCGCTGCCGAGCGCGAAGCGCAGGACGACGGAGCGCGCGGTCGGCGGGCCCTGCGCCGAACGGCGGCCGCGTGGCAGGCGAAGCGGGTGCATCGGCTCCATCATGGCCGCTCCGCGGCCCGCCGGGGGCCCACCGGGACCAATGTCGCATTGCGGCCCGGACCGGCGCGTTGCGAGGCTGGGAGCGTCCCCGAAGAAAGGTGCTCCATGTCCAGCCTGCGCATGATCCCCCTCGCCGTGACCCTCGCTCTCGGCACCGCCGCGGCCGGCGCGACGCCGATGGCGCTCGCCAAGAGCGGCCCTGGAGTGCGCGTCGGCGGCGTCTGCAGCCAGCAGTCGACGGCCAAGCTGAAGCTGAAGGCCGACAACGGCCGCATGGAGGTCGAGTTCGAGGTCGACCAGAACCGCAACGGCGTGCCGTGGAAGGTCACGTTCAAGCGCAACGGGGCGCTCGTCGCCTCGAAGACCGCGATCACGCGCGCCCCGAGCGGCTCCTTCTCGGCCAACCGCGTGCTCTCGGGCGCGCACGGCAAGGTCGTCGCCGTCGCGACGCGCGCCGGCGAGCGCTGCTCGGCGACCGCCGCCATCTGATCCGGCGCGGCGTCCGGCCCGGCGTGGTTAGCTAAGCTGAGCCACGGGCCGGGCGCCCGCCCTCTTAGCTCAGTTGGTAGAGCACCTCCATGGTAAGGAGGGGGTCAACGGTTCGAGTCCGTTAGAGGGCTTCGCGGGATTTACAGGACTTTTGTGAGTCCTCGCCCCCCGCCAGACGACATCATCCGCCGCCACACCGCCGCGCGGCTGGTCGGCGCTGGCCTCCCCCAATCCAAGAACGGGTATGGTCGCACGGACTGGACGGGCACGAAGGACGGCCATCTGAGGATCGAGTCAGACCATACGCATCGGACAAGATGAGACTGGTTTGGTGAGCGAAAGGCGGCTCAGAGTCGGACTCGTCATCGAGCCGACAGGCATCGACAACCCGTATAACCGCGGGGCCTACCTCGGGCTCGAGCGGGCCGTCCGCGAGCTGGGGATCAGAGGGCGAGTGCTGACACCGGCCGCGAAGGAAGGCTACGCCCCGAGCCTCTCACTTCTCGCGCGACAGAAGTACGACCTCGCCATCGGAACCTTCTTTGCCGCCGCTGCGATCGACAGAGTCGCGACCGCGTTTCCCGAAACGAGGTTCGCCATCATCGACTTCGCCCACGACGATCTGGCGCATCGCCCGAGGAACGTCGTGGGCCTCTTGTTCAGGGAAGAGCAAGCCGGTTATCTGGCCGGGCACCTGGCGGCGCTCGTGCTGACGCTCTCTCCCGGGGAGGAGGTGATCAGCTCGGTCGGCGGCCAGCGGGTGCCGTCGGTCGAGCGGTTCATTGCCGGCTACCAGGCAGGCGCGCGAGGAGCCAATCCTCGCGTCACGACGTTGAACAGCTATACCGACTCCTTCCTCGACCCCGTGAAAGGTAGGTCGGTCGCCCTGAGCCAGATCGCGAGGGGATCGCGAGTCGTGTTCCAGGTCGCCAGCGCCTGCGGCCTCGGGGCGCTGGAGGCTGCAAGCGAGCGTGGAATCTGGGGGATCGGAGTCGATGTCGACCAATCCCACCTCGGCCGGCACATCCTGACGAGCGCGGTGAAGAGGATGGACGTCGCCGTATTCGACACGATCGAGGAGCTCGCGCGCGGGACGCTCGAGACCGGTCGCACCTCCCGCTTCTCCCTCCGGAACGGCGGTGTCGGCCTCGGCACGATCAGCGCGGGGGTGCCCCGCTCGCTCAAGGCCGAGATCGAGGACGTCAGGGCCGAGATCGTCGCCGGGAAGATCCCGATCGCGAGCTCGGTCACATAGCGCTCTCGCTCTGTGCGCTCTCGCTCTGTATCGAAACCCAGACGGTCCCGTCCCAGGACGCCACGTCGGTCGGTGCGTGGCCAACCGGAACGCGGCCCACAACCCGACCGTCCTGCGGATCGATCTGGACGACGGTGCCGTCGGCGTTGTTGGCTGCGAACACCGCTCCATCCGTCGCGCACAGGCCCACCAGCCCTCTGCCAACCGGGGTCGTCTGAGTCACCGTTCCCGTTTCCGGGTTGATGCGCCAGACCTGCCCTCGCGAGTCAGAGACCCAGACGGCCCGCTTCCCGGCCGTCAACGCGACGGGGTACCCGATGGGCACCTCGGTCGTGGCGGTGTTCGTGTGCGGCTCGATGCGCAGGGCCCGCTCGGCGGTCGTCACCACCCAGAGTGCCTCCTCGCCGAGTGCCACGCCTACCGGTACATGGCCGACGTCGATGATCGCGGAGGGCTCGTTCGTCGCCGGGTCGATGCGGACCACATAGTGAGTACCCGCGGCGATCCAGACGGAATCGTCATCGGCGTCGACCGCGTAGGTCGGGTTCCAGACGAGTTCGCTCGAGCCCCTCAGGTCGATCGTCTCGACGACGGCGTCGGCGCTGGGATCGATGCGCGAGACCGTGCCGTCGCTCCCGTTCGCCACCCAGACCGCATCGGTGGCGACAGCGAGGTCTATCGCCGGTGCGCCGATTCCGATCGTCCTGATGACTTCGCGGCGATCCGGATCGATGCGAGAGACCGTTCCATCGTCTGCGTTGGCGACCCAGACCGAGCCGTGCCCGATCGCGAGCGCGACAGGCCTTCGGCCCACGACCACGTGGCCCACGACCCGGGAGCGCTGCGGGTCGATCACAGCGACCGAGTCGGGAGGAACCTGCGCCTCGGTATGTGACGACGCTCGGCGACGCTGTGCGACAGAGGGTCGTTCGACCCCGGCGACTACCGGCGACTCGAGCGAAGGATCGTGGTTGAGGATGGCTCTCTCGAGGCGTTGGAGCACATCGTCCGGCTTGAGCCCGAGCTCCTCGTCCAGCAGCCGCCGGCCCGAGCGGTAGACCTCGAGCGCATCTGCCTGGCGGCCGCAGCGATAGAGGGCCAGCATCAGCTGGCCGCGCAGACGTTCCCGCAGTGGCTGCTCGCGCACGAGCCCCTCGAGCTCGGGAACCAGCTCCGCGTCGCGCCCCAGCGCGAGCTCGGCCTCGATCCGCTGCTCGAGCGCCGCCAGCCGCTGCGCTTCCAGCCGTGCTCGCTCGGCGCGGGCGAAGGAGTCGCCCAGCTCGGCCAGGGGCGCTCCACGCCACAGGGCCAGCCCTTCCCGGAGCAGCCCGGCGGCCTCGGCGGGCTCCTCCGCGCGCGCCTTCGCCACCAGCCGCTCGAAGCGATGGAGGTCGAGCTCACTGTCGCTGACCCGGATGAGGTAGCCGGGCGTCTGCGTCAGGATCAGATCCCGGCCGAGTGCCTTGCGCAGGTGGGAGACGTACACCTGGAGCGCCGTCGGGCCGGTGTCTGGAGGTGAGCCACCCCAGAGCTCGTCGATCAAGCGGTTTCGTGAGACCACGCGGTTGGGATCGAGCAGCAGCAGCGCGAGCAATGCGCGTTGTTTGGCGCCTCCGAGGGGAAGCTCGCGGCCCTCGTCGAGAACTTGCAGCGGGCCGAGGATCCGAAACTCCATGGCCTCCTTCCTTTAGCGGCGCTTTAGGACCCGGAAAGCCTGGTTTTAGCCGCGTGTCGTCTCCTGTGCAAGGGCCGCGTTGGGCGGCCGCGGACAAGGAGGAAGAGATGTACGGAGGGAAGCACATTCACCGGCTCGCGGCTCTGCTGACGGCGGTTGCCGCCCTCGCGTTCTTCGCCGGGTCGGTGCAGGCCGCCAACTCGCGCCCGGCCGGCATGACGACGGCTGAGTACCGGGCGCTGATGCTCCGCAGCGAGGCGCTGAACCGGCAGTACGGACTCGGCTCCGGGACACACAAGCCGGCCGCGATGGGCTGGCAGGAGTACCGGGCTCTCGTCCTGCGCAGCAAGGCGCTGAACGCGAAGTACGGTCTCGGCGGCGCACACGTCGTCGCGGCTTCGTCGTACTGAGCAGCACGCTCGGCGGCGTAGGCGCGAGACTCCTCCGCGAGTTCCTCACGCTGCGCGCGTTCAGCCTCGTAAGCGTCGAAGAGCGGATTACGTCTGGGTACCCGTCCCCGACCGCCACGCTGACTCATGCCGCAAACGATACGTTGAACGAGCGCCGATCCGAGAAGACCGCCCCCGCGCAGGCCACCGCGCGCGAGGCCGGATGATGATCGAAGCGCGGCGACCAGTCTCGTCGTTCGCTAGGTCTTGAGTGGCGGGCTTCGCTGGTTGCCGGCGCGCAAGATTCTTCAGAACGCTTGCATCCGTGCTCGCGAAGTGGCCGACCGTGCCCCGGAGAAAAAAGAAAACTGACCTTTGACTGACACGATCCTGGGAATCGGGGTCTCTTGGACGGCACAGCATCAATCCGGAATCAACGGAATTGCAGGACAATCGAGGACTCGTGACGACTGGCTAGGACGCCCTGGTCTCCATGGTAAGGAGGGGGTCAACGGTTCGAGTCCGTTAGAGGGCTTCGCAACAGTCCCGTAGATCGGGCTTTCTCCTCGGGAACCCGCCGCGACCCTAGGAGCAGCGCAGGCGGAAGTCGTCGCGCACCCTGCCGTCGACCGTCTGGTAGCGGAAGCGCGCCGTGCGACCTGCGACGTCCACCCGCAGGGCTCCAAAGCGGCCTTGGACGACGCGTGCCGACGGGATCGTCAGGTCGGCGGCGTCGTATTCCAGCTCGGCTCCCCCGGTGCCCACGGTCACGTACAGCACCCCATGGCGCGGGCGGCTTCGGGCGTAGGCGTGCAGGTGGCCGTCGAACACCACCTGCACGCCGTCCTTCTCCACGAGCGGGACGATGTTGCGGCGAAGGCCGGGCGAGATGCGGTTGTTCGGGGGCTCCCAGGGCGGGTGGTGCCAGGCGGCGAAGCGGAAGCAGGAGGCCGGCGCCAGGGAGCTGCGGGCGAAGCGCAGCTGCGGCGAGCCCGGGGCGACGGAGACGTCGGAGTCCAGCACCACCACGGCGGCGTTCCCCCACGTGAAGCGGTACCAGCGCTCGTTGCCGAGCGAGTGGAACGCCTCGAGCTCGGGCTTCCCGCCGTTCGCCCTGACGTCGTGGTTGCCGAGCGCAGGGAACCAGGCCGACTCGCGCATGACCGCTGCGTATGGGTCGAAGATATTGCGATCGAGCAGCCCCGGCGAGCCCAGCGGGTAGGCGTTGTCGCCCACCGTGAGAACGAAGTCCGGGCGCCAGGACTCGATCATCGCGGCGACCGCCGCCTCGTTCCTGGTCCCGCTGCCGAAGTCGCCCACGACCGCGAAGGTGAACCTTGCGGCGCGAACCGGCGCGGCCCGGAACGTGCCCTCGGCGACCACGCCGGAGTCCCCTCTGACCGTGTAGGTGTAGTGCCTCCCCGGCGTCAGGCGGGTCAGCCTGGCGACGTGGTCGACGCCGGTGCCGGCGTCGATGCGGCCGCGGTTCTGCAGGATCACGAAGGAGTGGTCCCGGGCCGCCGTGCGGAACGAGATGATGGCGCTGCGCTGCGTCACGCTCTCGGCCACGGGGCCGCGGGTCAGCGCGACGGCGGCAACGGCCGCGGCGATCACCGTGGCGCGAGCCTGGCCCGGAGGATGGACACGGGCCAAAGGATTGCGTACTCCAGCGGTGACCGCCGGCGAACGGCTTGCCGCCGTTGAAGCCTCAGGCGCGAGCTCGAGCCTGAGGCAGCCGCGCTCTGTTGTGCGGTGGAATGGCCGCCCATCGCGTGGAGTGGCGCCGAGGCAGCGACGACGGCCCAGCGCGCCCACCCGGGGACGCATTCGGGGTCCCCGGGTGAAGCGCGTCGGTGGTCAGTCCTGAATCAGGACGTTGGTGCCTGGGCCGCCGTCGAGGAGATCCAGACCGGGGCCTCCGATCAGCACGTCGTCGCCGTCGCGGCCGAACAGGCTGTCGTTCCCGGCGCTGCCGGTCAGCCTGTCGGCTCCCGCGCCGCCGTCGATGGCGAGGTTGATCGTGCTCGCGTGGACTGCGGACGCGTCGACGGCGTCGTCGCCGTCGAGCGCGTTGATGGCGAGCGTGTCATTGGCGGCTTCGGCGTGGACGACGCGCACGGTTGCTGCCAAGCCGGTGACGCTGATCGCGCCGTTGCTCCCGGCTGCCGCGATGGCGTCGTTGCGGTTGGTGCCGTTGACGATGACGCTGTCGATCGCGCCGTCGCCGGCGCTGCTGCCGGGGGTGCCGGCGAGGTCGGTGTTCACGTTGCGGACGTCGGTGCCGCTGAGGTCGTTGACGGTGATCGTGTCGGCGCCGCCGAGCGCGTTGAAGTCGACGGTCTCGAGGTCGTTGGTGTCCATCGTGATGTTGCCGGCGTCGCGGAAGAACCGGAGCCGGTTTCCGTTGGCGGAGAGGTCGATGTGCTCGGCGCCGGCTGCGCCGTTGAAGACCATCGTGTCGCTGCCGGCCTGACCTTCGATGGTGTCGCTGCCGTCGCCCGGATCCCAGACGAAGGTGTCGTCGCCGGCACCCAGGAGCGCCAGATCGCTGCCTCCGTTCCCATCGATCGTGTCGTTGCCGTAGCCGCCGAGCAGCTTCTCCGCGCCGGCGCCTCCCGCGAGGGTGTCGTCTCCGGCGCCGCCGTCGATCGTCACGGCCATCGCCTGCGCGGCGAGAGCGGTGGCCGAGATCGCGTCGTTGCCGTCGAGGCCGTTCACCGCGAGCTGGTCGGTCGGCTCCTGGTGCTGAATCGCCACCACAGCGGGCAGGCCGGACACAGTGACGCCGGAGGCGTCTCCGCCGACGGCGATGGCGTCGTTGCGGTTGGTGCCGTTGACGATGACGCTGTCGATCGCGCCGTCGCCGGCGCTGCTGCCGGGGGTGCCGGCGAGGTCGGTGTTCACGTTGCGGACGTCGGTGCCGCTGAGGTCGTTGACGGTGATCGTGTCGGCGCCGCCGAGCGCGTTGAAGTCGACGGTCTCGAGGTCGTTGGTGTCCATCGTGATGTTGCCGGCGTCGCGGAAGAACCGGAGCCGGTTTCCGTTGGCGGACAGGTCGATGTGCTCGGCGCCGGCTGCGCCGTTGAAGACCATCGTGTCGCTGCCGGCCTGACCTTCGATGGTGTCGCTGCCGTCGCCCGGATCCCAGACGAAGGTGTCGTCGCCGGCACCCAGGAGCGCCAGATCGCTGCCTCCGTTCCCATCGATCGTGTCGTTGCCGTAGCCGCCGAGCAGCTTCTCCGCGCCGGCGCCTCCCGCGAGGGTGTCGTCTCCGGCGCCGCCGTCGAGAGTCGTCGGGATGGTGTCGGTGAAGACACCGTTGCTCTCGTCGATGCGGACGGAGTCGTCGCCGGCGCGAGCGTCGACCGCGAGCCTCGAGATGAACCTGCGCTTGACGCTGAAGTCGGCCGAGCCGTCGTCACCGACGTCGATCTGGAGGATGTCGGGCCGGCCGGCCTTGAGGCGGAGAGCGATCTTGTCGCTCGCGCGCGTGCCCGTCACCGTCAGCAGGCCGTGCTCGAGCTTTGCGTGCACGAGGTTGGCCTGGCGGTGGCGGTACGAGGCGTTGCCGGTCGTGTGAGACGGCGCGGCGCCGGCCGGTCCGGCGGCGATCCCACTGCCGGCGACGGCCGCTGCCAGGGCTACCGCAATGCCCGCCAGCCGGGTCGGCCGCGCTCCGCGCGTGTCGTTGGATCGAACGGGATTCTTCATGTGTGGATCTCTCCTCGTGCGTCTTCGGGTGGACGTATCACCGCCAAGGACGCCGATCGCTGCGGCTTATTCCCGGCCCTATGCTCATGGGACGAATTGGCTGCAGAAGGCCACCGCGCCGATGGAACATCCACTCGACCCCGCCCGGATCGGAGACCACCTCGACCGGCTCTACCGAGCCGCCTGGGCGCTATGCGGTTCCCGCGAAGACGCGGAGGATCTCGTTCAGGAGACCTACGCGCGCGTGCTTGGGCGGCCTCGCCTCCTGCGCAACGAGGACGATCTCGGCTACCTCCTGCGTACGCTGCGCAACACGTTTCTGACCGGGAAACGAAGCGAGGGGCGGCGGCTGCGTCCCGGCCCGCTGCCCGACCAGCTCGACCTCGTCGCCGACCCGCAGGCGCGGGAGCCTCAAGCCGCCGTGGAGGTCGGCGAGATCTACGCCGCCATCGCCGCGCTGCCCGGCGATTTCCGCGACGTCCTCGTCGCCGTCGACATCACCGGCCTCTCCTACAAGGAGGCAGCCCGAGCCCTGCGGATCCCCGAAGGCACGGTGATGAGTCGCCTGTACCGCGCCCGCCAGGAGATCGTGCGCCGCGTCGACGGCGGTTGACCCGATGCGCGAGAGACCCAACAGGTGCCGGACTCCGCGCCGCCGTGGGTGCTATCCCCCAGAATCGACCGTTCCGACGAGGACCTTTTCGCCGGACGAGGCCTGATTCCCATCGGCCGGTTCGCGGGTGACGGTCAGGCTCGGAAAGTCCTTGGGCGACACGCCCGCCCACAGCGTGACCTTCCGGCCCTCGTTGAACGTCCCAATCGGAACGAGCACGCCCGCGGGACTGCGCAGCCACGCCTCGTAGAAGAGCCCGCCATCGCGACGGGGGAGTCCCGTGGCAGCGAGTTCGATACGCCAGCCCGAGGAGGTCTTGGCGAGTGTCGCCTCGCCGCCGGCGCCCGGCGCGAGGGCAGTGGGAGCGAGCGCCGCGCGGAATCTCTCGCTCTGGGTGCCCGTGCGGAGGACCGCCAGCGCGACAACGACGGCCAGCACGACCGCAACGGCGGACCCGGCGGCGACCACGCGTCGCCGCGGCCGCTCACGACGCGCACGATGCAGATCGATGCGTCTCCGTAGACCCGCCGGAGCCTCGACCTCGGCAGCGGCGCCGCGCATGAGCGCAATTGCTCGCTCTTGCTCGGCAAGCCGGTCAGCGAGATCTGAAGAAGCCGCCACACGCGCAGTGAGCGCTGCGCGGCGCTCCGGCGCCAGCGATCCGTCCGCGAGCGCCGCCAACTCGGCCATCTCCTCGCGGGCGACTTCGTCGTCACCTCGGTGTCTCATCGGCACGGCACCACGAAAGATAGCCCCGCGACGTGGGCGTCGGTGCTGCGTCGCGCCGGCCGGGCGGCCGACACCCACAGCGCACGGCGATCCCCGTCGTAGCACCACCACGCCGCCCTTGCTCGCGCGGAAAGTGAGCCGCCGTAAGCCGGCGGCGAGTCCACCGGAACCGACCAGGAGGTCATCACACCTCAGAGGACCCCGATCGGCTGATCGTATTCCCGCCGCCGACGCGCGGAGGATTCCGCGGGAGGCATCAGGAGAATCGCTCCAGCGAGGCCGCCGCGCCTTGTCCAGAGCGCTACGGCGAGCAGCAGCGCGGCGTAGACGGCCGGGCCGGCGGGGAAGCTGACGAAGAACGCGTCTGCGATCTCGCCGAGCGCGAGTAGGAGCTACTGGGCCGGCCCGCTCGCCAGCCTGACCGTCGTCGAATGGCGCCGGCCGAGCTGGTCGATGTGGATGATCGTCACCCTGGCGCCGGGCTTCTTCGTGAGGATGACGGAGGAGATCACGCTCGATCCCGAGATCGCGCGCCCGTTGATCGCGGTGATGACGTCGCCCGGGGAGAGGCCGGCCGACGCGGCCGGGCTGCCGGACACGACGCCCGATACCACGGCGCCGACGGGCGAGAAGCCTCCCCGCCGGATGTCGCCGGCGACCTGGACTCCGAGGAACGGCGTCGCGCCGACGTGGACGCGGGACGATGACCGTCCGGCCTCGATCTGCTTCGCGATCGAGAGCGCCTTCGCGATCGGGATCGCGTACGCCTGCGAGCTCGAGCGGTCGGCGTAGCCGGTCGAGCCGGCGGTGTCCATGCCGATCACCTCGCCGGCGCTGTTCAGGAGCGGCCCCCCGGAATCGCCGGGCACGACGTCCGCATTCACACCGATCATGCCCGTGAGGCGCGCCGTAGCGCCTTGGTCGTCCCCCACGACGATCGACTGGTGCAGGCCCGCGACCGAGCCCGTGGCAGACGACAGCGTGCCGGTTCCGCCGGCGTTCCCGACTGCCGTCACCGCCTCGCCGACCGAGACCTTGGACGAGCGAGCGGTCGCCACCGTCGCCAGGTTCGACGCCCCGACCGTCTGCAGCACGGCCACGTCGTCGGCGAGGCTGTATCCGACCACCTTCGCGGTGTAGCTCCGGCCCGTTGCCGGGACGACGATCTTGATCGCCGTCGCACCGCGGATCACGTGGTTGTTCGTGAGGATCTCACCGGACGAGGTCAGCACCATGCCGGTTCCGGCGGCGGACGCTTGTTGATACGCGAGCGTGGTCTTGATCACGACGACGCCTGTGCCCTCCGCCGGCGAGGCCGTCTGCGCGACTGCGCTGCCGGTTGCGGCGGCGATCGCGACCAGCGCAGCCACGGCCGCGGTCAGCGTCCGCCGCAGTCTCCGGACGCGAGCGGCGCGGGCGCGGAGCGCAGTCCGAATTCGTCCATCCATGTCCTGTCGCATCTTGCGCTCTCCGGGTCGATGCCTGTTCGCGCTGTCGCTACGGAGTCTTCCGCGGCGATGTAGGGATGGCGTTAACGGATCCTCGGAGCCCGCTGTGAATCGTGCCAGGGGAGGCGCCGATGGGGCCAGCGCTCGAGCGCTCAAGCGCGATCGCCCGAGTGCCGCCCGTTCTTCGCCAGCGCGGCGAGCAGGGGACGCAACGAGGCAGGCGTCCCGTTGTACCAGCGGAGCTCGAAGCGACGGCCGCCGCGCACGATCGTGAGCGTGTTGAGGATGCAGTCCATGCACCCGCCCGCGAGGGCCGGTAGCCGAGGCAGCTTCGCCGGCACGTGTGAAGCCGTGCGCGCGAGCGCAGCGCGATTGCGTCTGTCGACGACGGTCACGCTGTGATGGGCGGCGAAGCCGCCGTCGCTGACGAGGCGGATCGACGTCACCTTCGGAACGCCGGCCGGGGCGACCGTCGGCGCGAGCGCAAGCGCGAGCACGACGACGACGCGGGCGAGGGTCTTCGGCATCTCGAGGCTCCGACGCCGTCGGCTTCCGCCCGGTTCCCTCCCGGTTGCCGGATCCGTCCGTTTCCGATGTGGCGCGTGGGAGGATGCCCCCATGAAGTTCCTCGGCATCGATCTCGCATGGACACAGAGCAATGAGTCGGGCCTGATCGCGCTCGAACGTGACGGATCGATCTCGGACGCGGGGTGGGCGGTGGGGACGGCGGAGACGCTCTCGTGGATCACGGCGAGGGCGGGCGCAGACACGCTCATCTTCGTGGATGCCCCGCTGATCGTGACCAACCCCGCGGGAACGCAACGACTGTGCGAGAACCACGCCAGCAAGCGCTACGGGCGATGGAAGGCGGGAGCGAACTCGACCAACCTCGGAAAGCCCGAAAGGCTTGCAGGTGTCGACCTCCGCGTGAGCCTCGAACGACTCGGCTTTCGGTACGACGACGGACTCGACGGCCCTCCGGTCGGCGGGCGCGTCGTCAGTGAGTGCTACCCGTACACGACGCTCGTGGGCGCACACGAGCTGGGCTACGTGCTCGAGCGACCGGCCTACAAGCGGAAGCCTCGCTCGGTCACGCTGACTGCGTTCCGCCCCCAACGTGCTCTGACGTGTGACGAGTTGATCGGGCGAGTCGCGTCGCTCCGCGATGCCGACCCGCCGATCGACATCACCTCCCACCCGACGACGAGGCAGCTTCTCCATGAGCCTTCTCCGATCTCCGACGGTGCCTACAAGCACCGAGAGGATCTGCTCGACGCCGTCCTGAGTTCCTGGACTGCTGCGCTCTGGTGGCGATGGGGCACCGAACGCTGTCAGGTGCTCGGCGATCAGCCCGACGCGTCGCGCCCGGCCGCGACGATCATCGCCCCGGCGCGCCCCGAGCAGAGGAGTCGGTCGATTTGACCGAATAGACCCCCCGCGATCGCACGCGGACATTCTCATCGTGGCGCGCTTCTTGTCCGATGGCGGGCGGGACGGCTGCGTCATGGCGTTCGTTCGACAGAGACAGCCGCGGGGTAGTCTGCCCGCGATGCCGTCGCTCGCCGACTATCCGCGGGTCGAGCTCCTCTTCGGGCCCTCGCCCGTGCACCGGCTGGAGCGCCTGACCGAGCACCTCGGCGGTCGCGTCCACCTGTGGGCCAAGCGCGACGACTGCAACTCCGGGCTCGCGTACGGCGGCAACAAGACGCGGAAGCTCGAATACCTCGCTGCGGACGCCCTGGCGCAGGGCTGCGACACGCTGGTCTCGATCGGCGGTGTCCAGTCGAATCACACGCGACAGGTCGCAGCGGTGGCCGCTCGGCTCGGCCTCGCTTGCGTCCTTGTCCAGGAGCACTGGGTCGAGTGGGACGACCCCGGCTACGAGCGCGTCGGGAACATCCTGCTCTCGAGGATCATGGGCGCGGACGTCCGGCTCTCGGACGCGGGCTTCGACATCGGCTTCAGGCCGAGCTGGGAGGAGGCGCTCGCGTCGGTCGAGGCGTCCGGCGGCAAGCCCTACTCGATCCCCGCAGGCGCCTCCGATCACCCGCTGGGCGGCCACGGGTTCGCCCGCTGGGCCGACGAGGTAGCCGCGCAGGAGTCCGAGCTGGGGGTCTTCTTCGACACGATCGTCGTCTGCTCGGTGACCGGATCCACGCAGGCGGGCATGATCGCCGGCTTCGCCGGACAGGAGCGGCCGCGGCGCGTTCTCGGGATCGACGGGTCGGCGACGGTGCGGCAGACGTGGGAGCAGGTGGCGCGTATCGCACGCCGGACGGCCGACTCGATCGGCTTGGGACGCGCGCTCGCCGACGACGAAATCACGCTCCTCGACGAATGGCATGCGGGCACCTACGGGATACCCGACCGGAAGACGATCGACGCCATCCGCCTCTGCGCGCGGCTCGAGGGAATGCTCACCGACCCGGTGTACGAGGGAAAGTCGATGGCGGCGATGATCGACCTCGTCCGTGACGGCAGGATCGAGCCCGGCTCGAATGTCCTCTACGCACATCTCGGCGGCCAGCCTGCGCTGAACGCGTACGCCGGCGCGTTCTGAAGCAACGACCCCGCGTGCTGTGACCGGCGCCTGCGTGCCCGTCAGCCGACGCTCGGGCGGGACTCGGCGAAGTCCCGAGGTACTCGTGTCCCGGCGGTACGGCGGCTACCGCGACCGGGTCGCGGGAGAACGCTCGCGCCGCGGCGCGGACGGCGGCGATGGTCTGCGTGTGCCCCGCCGGCGCGCGAGGACGATCGCGGCCGTGGTGACCGAGGCCGCCGCCGGCGCGAATGCGAACGCGCCCCAGAGGAACGCCAGCGGCGATCCGAGGGCTCCGACGCTGACCAGCGCGGCCCCGAGCCGCGGCCGGCGGATCAGGAGGACGGCTCCCGCCACCAGGAGGGCGAGCAGCGCCGCGCAGATCCGGGAGAACGTCCGCAGGCCGTCCGGATCCAAGTCGGCGCCGTAGAGATCGAGACCGACCACGGGCGTGGCTGCGAAGCCATGATTCACGAGCAGGAACACGTACGACGCTCCCGCCACCGCCCAGCCCAAGCCGCGTCCCAGTGCCCGGAAGGCGCGGAGTCGGCGACCTTGCCGGCGCTCGCGCCGCCAGTGCAGATCGGCCGGCATGCCGCGCAGGCAGCGCCACGCGAGCGCCAGCTGCGCACCGGCGCCGTCGCCGAACGCGGCGCGGTGCTCCCAGAGATCGCTCGCCAGCTCCGCCCGCCGTTCACGCCGCACGACGGCGGGCAGTCCACGCGTATACAGCCCGACCCAGCGCTCGACGAGGCCCCCGACGTTCATGCCGGCATCCGTGCCGGCGCTCCGGCGGTCGCGCGGCGCTCGGCCAGCACGCGGCTCGCCCCCTCGCTCGTGATCGCGTACAGGCGCCGCCGCGGCCGTCCGTCGCGCAGAGCGATGTCGGGGTCCTCCCACTCCGCGACCAGGAGCCCCCGCTCGGCGAGCCGGCCAAGCGCCTTGTAGAGGGTGCCGTGCGCGGTCAGACGACGACCGCCGCCGTCACCGGCGAGGAGCTTCGCGAACGCGAACCCGTGCAGCGGGTCGTGCCGTGCAGCCGCGACCTCGAGGATCGCGAGCTCGATCGGGATCAGGCTGTCCTTGCGCCGGCGCATCACGACAGGATTGCACCTCAGAGGGAATTCGACTATATCTTCCCATTAATGGCGACGACGCCTCCGCCCGGCCGTTCCGACGACCTGCGCCTGGTGGCCTGGCACCTGCTCGTCGCAGTCGGCGCCGGGAGCATTGCCGGCGCCGTGATCGGCGGTATCGGCGGCCGCCTGGCGATGCTCGCCCTGCGCCTCGGCTCGCGCCCCGAGCTCGTGGGCGTCCAGACGGACGATGGCTTCGAGATCGGTCGCTTCACCACCTCCACGGTCTTCCTGCTGACCGTCACCGCGGGCCTCGGCGGCGCCGTCGGCGCGAGCTACCTCGTCGTCCGCGGCACCCTTCGCCGGCGCGGCGGCCTCGCGATCTGGGCCGCCGCCGTCGGCCTGTATACGGGCGCCGACCTCCTGAACCCCGGGGAGTTCGACTTCGTCGCGCTCGACCCGAAGCCCTTCGCCGTCGCCGCCTTCGTGCTTCTGCCCTTGCTGGGCGCGGTCGCGATTCCGGTGGTGATCGAGCGCCTCTTGCCGCTCGACCCGTTCGGACACCGAGGGCTGGCCGCGCTGCTCGTCTGCGGCGTGATCCCGCTGATCCCCGTGGCACCGGTGCTCGGCGTACTCGCCGGCGCCATGGTGCTCGTCCGGCGGCGGCCGTCGCTGGCGGCCTCCGTTCACACCTTCGGGAGGGTCGCGGTGCCGACCGCCCTCCTCGTCGTCGCCGTCTGGTCGGCCAACGATCTCGCGCGGGACGCGGCTTCGATCCTCTCGCTGTAAGGCCTCCCTCGTGGCTCCATCGCGGCGCACGAAGGGGCTTGCAGGAACCTCGCCGGTCCGCAGAGAGGGCCCGGCAAGCCGGGCCCTCTCGTCGACCGCGGTGCGGTTGGAGCTACGCGATCAAGGCGTGCTCGCTGCTGCGAGCGACGACCTTGCCGCTCGTGATCTTGGGCTCGTTGGGCATCAGCGTCTCGAGCTTCTCGTCGCGGATCCACCTGGTGACGAGCTTCGTCGACTCTTCGCCCTGCTCGCGTGTCTCGAAGAGACCGAGCGAGGTGAAGATGCCGTTGCCGGCATCGACGAGGTAGTAGCCGGCGAAGCCGGGCATCTCGCTCAGCTTCGGGAGGAGGACCTCGTTGACCTTGGTCGTCAGCTCGACCGCACGATTCTGGTCCACGCCGTGGTAGCTGCGAATGGTCGCATACATGTGATGCTCCTTCGGTCAGGGGAGTACGACAACCTCCCCGCTGCGCTCAGGCCAGGTGTGACAGTCGAAGAAGAGGCAAAGCCTCTACGGCTTCAACGCTAGAGCCAACGCGCTGGAATCACCCTAGCCGCGATGCGCGGGCGCCGCATCGGTACTTCCCCGCACATGTTCGACCGGCTGGTCAGCGGAAGCGCACCGCCGAGCGGCCTGCCGGCCTACTGCCCCAGCAGCTCGATGGTGCTCTCGAAGCTGCCGACGAGTCCCGGGAAGTCGAACTCGGGCAGCTGGGAGAGCGACTCGAGCGGGAAGTGGTCTTCGTAGAGCGGATAGAAGCCCCCTGGCGGGGCCGGGAGGAGGTGGACACCGGCGAGACCGGCTGCGCGGTAGCCGTCGATCTTCGCGCGGACGCGCTCGACGCTGCCGGCCATGACCATGGCGGCGGCCATCTCGTCCGACACCTGCGCGACCGCGCCGTGGAGGTCGCCCTTGCGGACACGCTCGCCGATCGCGTCGGCCTCTGCCGAGAACCCGGCGGCTCGCGCGCTCTCGAGATAGGCCGGAGCGGAGCCGAGCGCGCTCGCGAACATCATCACCTGTCCCTTCGCAAGCTCGATTCCGCTGTCGTCCCGCGTCACGACCGCGGGGAAGCCGACCGTGGCGTCGAAGCCGTCGAGCGAGCGCCCCGCGCGCTCGGCGCCCCGGCGGAGGGCCGGCATCGTCACGTCGCGGACGTACTCGAGCGATTGGAACCAGCCGACCATGCCGTCGGCGATCTCGCCGGCCAGCTCCATCATCCGCGGGCCGTTGGCGGCGATGGAGATCTTCGGCGGCGGTTGCGGCAGCTCCATGTCGAGGTGGAAGTTGCGGACGGAGAAGACCTCGCCCTCGTAGGAGACCAGCTCGCCGGCGAACGCGGCGCGGAGGATGGTTATGAAGTCGCGCATCGCCGCGATCGGCCGGCGGTACACCTGCCCGTGCCAGCCCTCGACGTAGCCGCGGGCCTGGACGCCCAGGCCGAGCACCAGCCGCCCTCCCGACAGCTGGTGCAGCGTCGCCGCCTGCAGCGCCATCGTCACCGCCGATCGCGACCACACCCCGACGACCCCGGTGGCGATCTGCACGCGCGTCGTTTGCAGAGCGGCTGCCGTTGCGGGCCCGAAGGAATCGCCGAACGTGATCTCGGGGAACCAGCAGCTGCGAAAGCCGGCGTCCTCCGCGCGGGTCGAGAGATCGATCGCCATGCGGGCCGGCAGCGCGGTCAGGAACAGCCCGATTCCGTTGTCGTCGGTCATCCTGCGCAGGCTAGTCTCCCGCGCTGCACGGGGCAATGGGTGACCGCGCCCCGGCGGCGGTGGTGCGCGCGGGGCGCTGCGGGGTAAGACCCCGTCATGCAGCGACCGCCGCAACCCGTCACCTTCCAGCTCATCGCGCGCACGGGCCAGCCCGACTTCGGCGATCTCCCCTGGCACCTGCCGCTCGAGGAGTGGGAGTCGGAGCGGATGGTCGAGGTCGCGCGGGGACTCCACCGCCACGTGGTGCGCTTCGTCAACTACGACGGCGCGCTGTACGCGCTCAAGGAGCTGCCCGAGCGGCTCGCGCGGCGGGAGTACGGCCTGCTGCGCGAGCTGGCAGATCAGTCCGTGTCCGTCGTGCAGGCCGTCGGCGTCGTCACGCGGCATTCCCGGGAGGAGGAGCTGGGGGCCGTGCTGATCACGCGCTACCTCGACTTCTCGCTCCCCTACCGGGCGCTGTTCGCCGGGCGCGGGACGCCCGAGCTGCGCGAGCACCTGCTCGACGCCCTCGCCGGCCTGCTCGTGCGCCTGCACCTGGCCGGCTTCTTCTGGGGGGACTGCTCGCTCTCCAACACGCTCTTCCGGCGGGACGCCGGGGCGCTCGCGGCATACCTCGTCGATGCGGAGACCGGTGAGCGGCACGCGCAGCTCTCGGACGGCCAGCGGCAGCTGGATCTCGATCTGGCGGAGCTGCACGTCGCCGGAGAGCTGATGGATCTCGCGGCGGCCGACGTCGACCTGCCCGCGAACCTCGACCCGATCGAGACGGCTGCCGAGATCCGGCGCCGCTACGAGGCGCTCTACTCGGCCGTGACGCACGAGGAGGTGTTCGTGCTCTCGGAGTCCTACCGCATCGAGGAGCGCCTGCGGCTGCTCAACGAGCTCGGGTTCGACGTCGAGGAGATCGAGCTCGTGGGCGAGGGCGACCAGCGCCGCCTGCGCCTGAACCCGCAGGTCGTCGAGCCGGGACACCACCGCCGCCGCCTGCAGATGATGACGGCCCTCGACGTGCAGGAGAACCAGGCCCGGCGGCTGCTGAACGACATCGCCGGCTACCGGCTGCACCTCGAGCGGGTGGCCGGCGCGCCCGTCCCGGAGTCGGTCGCCGCGTACCGCTGGCTGCACGAGGTGTTCGTCCCGGCGACCGAGGCCGTCCCGGCCCGGCTGCGCGGCAAGCGCGAGCCGGCCGAGGTGTTCCACGAGATCCTCGACCATCGCTGGTACCTGTCCGAGCGCGCCGGCCGCGACGTGGGTACGGATCTCGCCGTGCGCGACTACATCGACCACGTGCTGCCGGCGGCGAGCGACGAGCAGCGGGTGCTGCCGGTCGAGCCGCTCGACGAGCTCTGAGACGTGCAAGGCCCCGCAGAGCGGGGCCTTTGAGGACGCAGGTGCGAGCGCCCGGACGCGCGCCGGTGGGGGAGTCCTAGGGGGTCTTCATCTGAACCCCCGGACTCGCGAAGGACGGCTGGGCGGTGGTCTCGGCGAAACGGTCGTGAGCCGACCGGTCCCACGCGATGTCGAGCGCCAGGACGGTGAGGTTGCCACCGGCTGCCGCCCCGGCGATGGTCGTGAGGAGCGCGAGCATTCCGGTCGTCGCGTTGAAGCCCAGCCACGCGCCGACGAGCGCCCCGCCGACGGCCGCCGCGAATCCCACGGCCCTGGTCGTGGCCGACCAGTCGCGCCGGACCCACGCCCAGTAGATGCCGAGGCCGATCGGGGCGCCCACCGAGAGACCGGCCAGCACCTCGTTGTCGAGCGGGACGGTGCGCATCGTCGTCAGGACGACGAGCGCGCCGGCGAACCAGCCGCCGAGGCCGAGCACGAGCGGGTACAGCGAGCGGAGCGCCGCGCCGGCCTTGCGCCCGAAGCCGCCACGCCTGCGGACGCGACGCGACATCCCCAGCAGCGAGAGCAGCGCGATGATCGCGAGGCCCACCATGCTGCCGGCGACGCCCTTGGCGAGCGCCGTCTGCCGCACATCCGGCGTGAAGTCGACCGTCCGGTGCGTGTAGAGGGAGTCGTCGACCTTGCCGCTGTCGAAGAACGTGTCGACGAGTCGCGTGCTCGCCTTGGGCTCGTACGTCCAGAAGTCGGTCGTGTGCCCGAACGCCGGCAGCACGACCTGATGGCCGTTCGGCAGGTGCGGCATGAGCTCGCGGGTCGCGTCCACGGGCGGCGTCGCGAAGTCGAGCGCCCCGCCGATCACGAGCGTCTCCACGTTCGAGTCCTGCACGCGACTGTACTGGTTGTCGCTCGCGTTGGACGGCCAGCCGTCGACCAGGCGGCCTCCTGCCCAGAGGAACTCGGTGCCGGGGTCGCCGAGGATCGACCGGTCGTGCCCGCGCGCCGAGAAATGGCGCTGCGCGGCGGCGGCATCGGCCCTCGAGGCCGCTCCGACGTCGCCCCAGACCTCGGCCTGTGGGAAGGCGAGGTCGGCCATCAGCGACATGAACCAGAAGCCGCTCGCGTCGCCGTTCGCGGCCGAGAGCCACGAGTCGATCGTCATCGGGGAGTTGATCGGCGCGGCCTCCGACGTCGAGTCCATGAGACCGAAGAAGGAGGCCACGCGCACGTTGCCCCGTTTGATCGGCAGGAACAGCCAGTGGTCGGGGATGTGGGCCGCCGTCTTCCGCATGGCCGCCGCGAGGTCGTCGGTGCGACCGCGGCAACCGCTGTCCCTGGCGCACAGCGCGGCGTACTGCCGGATCTGCGCGTCCGTCGTCTGGGGGTTCCAGAGGAAGTGACCGGGCGGGTTGACGCCGATCATGACCGACCGCCGCAGGCTCTCCGGGTGGCGCCAGGAGTAGATCATCGCGGTGCGCGTGCCCGCGCTCTCGCTGATCAGGTCGATGCGGCGGTAGCCGAGAGCGCGGCGGGCGGCCTCGAGATCGTCGACGCGCTGCGGCAGCGTGTAGCCGGCGAGATCGACGCCGTCGGCGCGGAGGCGGTTCGCGCACGACCGGAAGGCGTCCTGCTTGGCACGGAAGGCCTGCGCCGAGAGCAGGTCGACGGAGTGCTTCAGCGCCGACACGACCTCCGGGCAGTCGAGCCGCGACGACCCGTCGACGCCGCGGTAGCCGACGAGGACGACGTCGTGCGTGCCGGCGAACCGGCTCGCCTTCGAGAACTGCATGTTCGTGCGGCCCGGGCCGCCCTCGAGCCGGAAGATCGCCGTGCCCGGGTGCGCCGAGAGCGCGCGGATGCGCGTCACCGGCAGCGCGATCAGCCGCGAGCGCGGGTCGCTCCGGTTCTCGGGCACGACCAGCGTGCCGCAGTCGGCGCGGTAGCTGCCGCGCTCGGTGCCGTAGGTGCACGGCTCGAGGATCAGGTCGCCGGCACGTGCGCCTGAGGGCACCGAGACCGGGCCGGTATCAGGCGCGAACCGGAGGTAGGCGAGCGTCGCGATCGCGACTGTCACGAGAGCGAGCGCGACGATCCGCGCGGGCCCGAGGGATTTGGTCTTCCTGGCTTCCATGACGCTTCCTTTCGCGGGTCGGGATCGATGACTCGACGCTACGGCCGGGCCGGCCAAAGGACGTCGTCCGGAGGCCGCGTTCGCGCTCGTACCCGGCGACGATTCCGCCTCCTACCTGGGTAGGAGGCGCCCGGCGATCCCCTGGAGTACGTTCCTCGTGTGAGCAAGCTCGCAGCGCTTTGCCGTCGCTACGCGTTCGACGCCCTGATCCCGGTCGCCGCGCTCGAGAGCGCCCTCGAGGTCGCCTTCCGGCACGACGCCGCGCACGGGCCGAGCACGACGCGCTGGTTCGCCGTGCCGGCTGTCGCGCTCATCGTGCTGCCGCTGCTCGCACGGCGCCGCCTGCCCTTCGCCGCGCCGGCGTCGACCTGGTTCCTGGGGGCGGCGCTCTCGCTCGTCGACGGGCGGCTGGTCGTGTTCACCCCGCTCCCGTTCATCGCGGGCATGGCCGCCGCGTTCCTGCTCGGCAACCTCCGCGACGAGACGCAGGGGCGCATCGGCCTCGCGGTCGTGCTCGGCGGGGCGGCGATCATCATCTACGACGACCCCTTGCACGCGCTCGGCCAGCTCGTCTTCACGCCGATGCTGTTCGGGATCGCCTGGCTTGCGGGCTTCGCGCTGCGCGAGCGGGCTCAGCGGGCCGAGGCGGCCGAGCTTCGTGCGGCCCAGGCCGAGCGCGAGCGAGAGGCGATCGCGCGCGTCGCCGTCGCCGAGGAGCGCGCGCGGATCGCCCGCGAGCTCCACGACATCGTCGCCCACGCCGTCAGCGTGATGGTGCTGCAGGTGGGCGCCGTCCGGCACAGGCTCCCCGAGGCGCTCGCGCAGGACAGCGACGCGCTGAAGGGCGTCGAGCAGACCGGTCGCGCCGCGCTCGGCGAGATGCGCCACCTCCTCGGCGCCATGCGCAGCGACGGCGAAGACGTCGAGCGATCGCCCGCGCAGGGTCTCGACCGCCTCGACTCGCTGATCGAGGAGATCGGCCACGCCGGCCTGCCCGTGCGGCTGCAGATCGAGGGCGAGCGCTTTGCGCTGCCCCCCGCGGTCGACCTCTCGGCCTACCGGATCGTGCAGGAGGGCCTGACCAACGCGCTCAAGCATGCGCATGCGAGCCAGGCCGACGTCGTCGTCCGCTACGCGCCCGGCGAGCTGCAGATCGACGTCCGCGACGACGGCAACGGCGCCCTGGCCGGCGACGGGCTCGGCCACGGCCTCATCGGCGTCCGCGAGCGGGTCAAGCTCTACGGCGGCGAGATGAGCGCAGGCACCGCAGCCGGCGGCGGCTTCCTGCTGAGCACGCGCCTTCCGCTCGCGGGCCACGTCCGGTGAGCATCCGGGTCCTCGTGGCGGACGACCAGTCGATGGTTCGTGCGGGCTTCCGCATGCTGCTCTCGGGCGAGGAGGGCATCGAGGTCGTGGCCGAGGCGAGCAACGGCCTCGAGGCGGTGGCCAAGGCGGCGCGGTTCCATCCGACGGTCATCCTGATGGACATCCGCATGCCCGAGCTCGACGGGCTCGAGGCCACCCGGCGCATCCTCGCCGCCGACGGCGCCGCGCGCATCCTGATCCTCACCACCTTCGACCTCGACCAGTACATCTACGAGGCGCTCAGCGCGGGTGCCAGCGGCTTCGTCCTCAAGGACGACCCCCCCGAGCAGCTGATCGCCGCCGTGCGCACCGTCGCCGCCGGCGACGCACTGCTCTCGCCGACCGTCACGAAGCGCGTGATCGAGCAGTTCACGCGCAGTCCGCGCCCGGCGCCCCCCAAGGAGGTCGACGAGCTCACCGCACGCGAGCGCGAGATCCTGCGCTCGATCGCCCGCGGCCTCTCCAATGCCGAGATCGGGCGGGAGCTCTTCATCAGCGAGACGACCGTGAAGACCCACGTCACGCACATCCTGTCGAAGCTCAACCTGCGCGACCGCGTGCAGGCGGTCGTGCTCGCGTACCAGACCGGGCTCTTCGACGAGGACGAAGGCCCGTCCCGATAGGCGGCCCGGCACACGGCTACGGGCTCGGCCTGCCCCTCACTCGGCAGTGACAGTCGAGGTGTCGAGGGCGGGCGCGCAGACGTGCAGCACGCGAGCCGGCGCGTCCCCCGGATTCGAGAATCCGCACGGTGCGCCGGGCGGGGCCGCCACCCACGTGCGACTGCCGGCGCGGACACGCTCGCCGCCGATCGCGAGCTCGACCTCGCCCTCGAGGACGAAGAACGACGAGGCCGCCCCGGGATGCTGCTCGGGCGCGCGCGCGGCGCCCGGCGCGAGCTCGAGCTCGCTGGCGGCGAGCCGGCGCTCGCTGCCGAGGGGCGCTTCGCCGATGCCGTCGCGCACGACCCGCTCGGCCGCGTGCGCCGAGCTGACGATCGCGTCGCCGGCGGCACGTCCGCCGTCCTCGGGCGCGTCGTAGCTGTCGAAGCCGTCCTGCTCGCCGCGCATCGAGGCGATGAAGCCGGTGCTGGGCGCGTGGAAGTTGAGCCAGCGCACGCTCGTGCCGCTGCGGTTGGCGAACGTGTGGATCACGTCCGGCGGGACGAGCACGAACGTGCCTGCCGTCGCGAGCACGCGCTCGACGGCGGGGCCGATGCCGAACTCGAGCTCGCCCTCCACGACGTAGAAGGCGTCGACGTGCTCGCGGTGGACGTGGGGGTCGGGACCCTTCTCGCCCGGCTCGTAGCGCGACCAGGTCGCATCGATGAGCGGGTGCTCGGAGAGCGCGCGCACCGTTCGCTCGGCGCGATCGGACAGCGCCTGGCCGTCGTCGGCGTTGAGGGCGATGGTCATGGGCGGGGGCCTCCGGTGGCGAGCGCGGGACAGCGGCGGTCGTTCGCCCAGGATGCCGGATGCCATGGCGCTCGCCTAGGCTGCGGCCATGCCCTGGACGCACCGCCTCCCGCGACCGTGGCGTGTCGCGCTCGAGTGGGTCGTGACGATCGCGCTCGCGATCGCCTGCATGCTCGTGTTCGAGGCCGAGGTCGCGCAGTCGTACCGGATCCCCTCGGCGTCGATGGAGCCGACCCTGCACTGCGCGAGACCCGCCGCGGACTGCCGCGCGTACTTCTCGGACAGGGTCATCGCCTGCCGTCTCTGCTTCACGCTCGGATCGCCCGAGCGCAGGCAGATCGTCGTCTTCACGGCACCGCCCGCGGCCGCGCGCGCGTGCGGCGAGGGCGGCACCTACGTGAAGCGCCTGATCGGCCTGCCCGGCGACACGATCAGCGAGGACCGCGAGTCCCGCATCCGGGTCGACGGAGCGCTGCTCGCCGAGCCCTACGTGACGGCGTCGGCGCGAGCCGCCGACGCCGGCTTCCGGGGCCGCAGCTGGCACGTCCCGGCCGGGAGCTACTTCATGCTCGGCGACAGCCGAGGCGACTCGTGCGACTCGCGCACGTGGGGCGCGGTGCCGCGGTCGGATCTGATCGGGCCGGTCGTGCTCACGTACTGGCCGCCCGCGAGGATCGGGACGCCCTAACTCGCGGCCTACCGCGCCGGCTGATCCCGCCCCCGACGTGCAGTAATGTCGGCGCCAGATGGCGAACGCCGGCCCCCGCCGATCCACCGGAGGCGCTGACCTCGACCCGGGCCACGATGCCGTCATCCCGGTGTCGCGACGGTCGATCGCGTTCGTCGCGCTGGCGGCCGTGCTGCTCTTCGCCGGGGCCGCCGGGGCGCTCGGCTGGCGGCAGTACCGCGATGCCCAGCACACCGCGCTCAACGACGCGCGGGCCCGGGCGGTGCTGACTGCGGCGATCTTCGACGTCTACTTCGGCGGCCAGCTCGGCACGCTCTCGTCGATCGCGAGCGCGCCCGCGGTCATGCGGGCGGACGAGCCGGCCATGCTCGCGTACTTCGAGCGCGTCCAGCCGTCGGGCGGCAAGCTGTTCCCGGGCGGGCTCTCGTGGGTCAACCGAAACGGCATCGTGCGCGTCAGCACGCTCAGGCCGAAGCCCGGCCGCATCGCCGAGGTCTCCGACCGCTCGTACTTCAAGGCGGCGATCGAGACAGGGAAGCCGTTCGTCAGCGAGGGGCTGACCGCGCGGCTGACCCACGAGCAGGTCTTCGTCTCGTCGGTGCCGACGAGGGACGCGAGCGGCGCGATCAACGGCGTGCTGACCGCGACGCTGCCGGTCAAGCCGAATCGCGCGAGCCGGTCGACGGTCAATCTGGGCCTTGCGGGCCTCGCCATCGTCGATCGCCGCAACCAGGCCGTCGTGGCGGGCTTCCTGCGGCCCGACCGGCTGCTCGAGCCGGCGCGCTTCGCGGCCAAGGACGGCGTCATCTCGGACACGGACGGGCTGGGCGGCGGGAGCAACCACGTGCTCGCGTTCGCGCACGCCACTGTCCCCGGGTGGACGGTGATCCTCGACCGCCCGCGCTCCGAGGTCTTCGCCGCGGCGCGGCGCACGCTCTTCCTCGAGTCCGGGCTGCTCGGCGGAGTCGCACTGCTGGACATAGCGCTCCTGGCCTGGATCTTCGCGCGGGCCCGCGCCGAGGCGCGCACCGCACACGAGCGCGCGCTGCAGCGCCGGCTTCGCTACGAGCAGGAGCACAAGGTCGCCGTCACGCTGCAGCGCAGCCTGCTCGCCGCGGTGCCGGTGATCGAGTCCGTCGACTCCGCCGCGCGCTACCAGGCGGGGAGCACCGGGCTCGAGGTCGGCGGCGACTGGTACGACGTCCTGCGGCGTCCCGACGGCATCGTCCAGATCACCGTCGGCGACGTGGCGGGCCAGGGCGTGGCCGCGGCGGCGCTCATGGGGCAGCTGCGCAACGCGTTCCGCGCCTACGCCTACGAGCACGCGTCACCGGGGGAGATCCTCAGGCGGATGCTGCGCCACATGGGCGACGACGACATGGCGACGGCGGTCTGCATCGCGATCGATCCGGGCGCGGGCGAGCTTGCGTACGCGTCTGCAGGGCATCCGCCCGCACTCCTGCGCGACGAGGAGTCCGGCGAGCATCGTGCAGCTGGACGGCGCCCAGGCGCCCCCGCTCGGCGCGACCGACCCGGCGCTCGTGCGCGAGGCGCGGCTCGCGCTCCCGCGGCGCGCCACGCTCGTGGCCTACACCGACGGCATGATCGAGCGGCGCGACCAGTCGATCGACGATGGAATCGCGCGCCTGGCGGCGTCGCTCGGCACGTCGCCTGCGGGCGAGACGGCCGCTGCGCTGGCCGACCGGCTGATCCGCGAGGTCGCCGAGGTCACCGCGGCCGACGACGACGTCGCGCTCCTCGTGCTGCGCTTCGCCGGGCTGCCGGCGCCGCCTGGCGCGGCCGGGCCGCTAGCGTAACCTTTTTGTTACGCTCGTGCCCATGGGGCTCGACGCGCTCTCCGGCGATCCGTTCGACGCACTCGGCGATCCCAACCGGCGTGCGATCGTCGAGCTCGTGCGCGAGCGCGCCCGCTCGGTCGGCGAGCTCGCCGAAGCGCTGCCGATCAGCCGGCCCGCGGTCTCGCGCCACCTGCGGCTGCTCGAGCAGGCGGGCCTCGTCCGCGGGCGCGCCGACGGCACGCGCCGCATCTACCAGCTCGACGACGAGGGCATCGCGGCGCTGCGCGAGTATCTCGAGGGCGTCTGGGGCGAGGCAGCGGCGCGCTTCCGGCTGGCCGCGGAGAACACGTCCCCCGGCACGCCCGGGGCTCGCTGATGCAGCCGATCGAGGTGAGCTTCGCAGTCGCCTGCGCGCCCGAGCACGCGTTCGACGTGTGGACGCGGCGTACCTCGCTGTGGTGGCCGAAGGGCCACTCGGTCAGCGGCGATCCCGCGCTCGAGGTGGTCTTCGAGCCGCACGCGGGTGGGCGGATCGTCGAGCGCACGGGCGCCGGCGACGAGCACGTCTGGGGCGAGATCACGGGCTGGGAGCCGCCACGGCGCCTCGCCTATCGCTGGCACCTCCGCCAGGATCCCGCCGACGCGACCGACGTCGAGATCACGTTCGCCGCCGCGGCCGGCGGCGGCACGGCCGTGCGGATCGTGCACGGCGGCTGGGAGCGCCTGGGCGAGCGGGCGCCGGGCTTGCGCGATCGCAACCGCAGCGGCTGGGACGGGCTCCTGCCGCACTTCGTCGAGGCATCCGAGAGGAGCATCACCACATGAGCGACGTCACCACCGGCTCGGGCACGAAGGACGACCCCTGGCAGCTGAGCACCCCGCCCGGGACGTCGCAGTACACGGCCTGGCGCGATCCTTCGCTCGATCCCCCGGCGCTCGTCGTGCAGGTCGGCAAGACGCAGCTCCGCTACGACGCGCGCTGCATCGACGACCTGCACGCCATGCTGCGCGGACACGGCGACTGGATGGCGCTCGGCGGGAGCGACGAGCAGAAACAGGCGGCCGACGGCACGGTCGAGGCGTGGGGGCGATCGGCCGGCAACCCCGTGGGCGGCTTCTACGGCCTCAGGAAGGGGCTGCGCGGGCGTTTCGGCGTCTACGTCCCGCCGGTGCTCGAGGCGCTGGGACTGGCCGAGGTCGAGCACCAGCCGCGCAACAACCGCATGCGCGCGCGCTAAGGCGTCGCAGCGCGGGAGCGGCGCTCGAGCAGCAGGAGCGCGGCGTCGTCCGGGAGCGATCCGCCGTTGGCCTCGGAGGCGGCCCGCATGATCTCCTCGAGCAACTCGCGGCCGCCGGTCGTCGCGCCCGTGAGCAGGGAGCAGAGCCGATCCTCCCCGAAGCGCTCGCTCGCGAGGGGCGCTGCGCGTCCCTCGATCACGCCGTCGGTGTAGAGCAGCAGCGAGAACGCCGCGGGCAAGGCGAGGCGCGCGGGCGTCCAGGTGGCGACGTCGCTGACGCCGAGCGGCACGCCGGTGGTCGCGCCGAGCGGGACCTGCGCGCCGTCGCAGATCAGGAACGGCGGCGGGTGGCCGGCGAGCGTGACGGTGGCCTCCTTGAACCCCGGGTCGATCACGACCGAGCAGACGGTGGCGAAGAACTCCTCGTAGCGCGCATGCGCGAGCAGGAGCTGGTTGAGGCTCGCGAGCCGGGCCTGCGGCGGCACGTCCGCCTCGATCAGGGCCTCCCATCCGGCGCGCAGCATCGCCGCCATCGCGGCGGCCTCCGGGCCGTGGCCCGAGACGTCGCCGACGAGCAGCGCGATGCTGTTGTCGGCCCGCTCCGTCGCGGCGTAGAAGTCGCCGCCGAGCTCGAGCCGCTGCTCGCCGGGCCGGTAGAGCGATGCGATCGAGACGTCGACACGGCGCAGCCGCGGCGCGGGGACGAGCGAGCCGACGAGCTCGCGATGGAGTGCCACCGCTTCGGCGACGCCGCGCTGCGCATGCCGGCGCAGGCGCAGGGCCGCGAAGCCGGCAGCGAGCGAGCCCAGGACCCACACGGCGACGAGAAGGCTTCCGTAGCCCCAGGGCGCAGGCGGCTCCGCGTAGCCGACGATGACGACGAAGGCGACGCCCCCGGCGAGCGCCACGGCCACGCCCGCCCACACGTCCGCCACCGCGATCGCGAGCACGCCCATGATCGCGATCGCCCCGGCCGCGCCCACGGATTCGTTGCGGCCGGCCCAGCGCGCGATCAGCGCCCACCCGAGCTCGAACCCGGCGCCGGCCAGGACGAGCCAGGTGCGGATGTGCAGGCCGACGCCGGCGGCCGGGTCGAACATCGCCCCCCGGAGCGCGCGCGTCCACGCCGATCGCCCGCCGGCGGCGATCGGCGGCGGCTGCGCGGCCGCCGGCACCGCGTGGCCGACGACGCCTGCGACGGTGCCGTCGGCGCCGTGGCGCGGCGCGTCGTGAACGAGCACGCGGATCAGGCGGCCGTCGCGGCGGCGCACGTCGAACTCCCCCTCCCACGTCCGGCCGAGCGCCAGCGCCTGCAGGATCTCGCGGGCCTGCTGCCGGGCGCGCACGGGCACGATCAGGCGCATGATGGGCTCGCCGATCGCCTCGTGAGCGGCGTAGCCGTAGAGCTCTTCGGCGGCCCGATTCCACGCGACCACGACGCCGTCGACGTCGGTCTCGACGCGGGCGGCGTCGTCGAGCGCCCAGCTCGGTGGTCGATGTGTCCTCGCCGTGCTCATCGAGCGGCTGTCCTCATTGGCCTGCGAGTCCGAACGCCTCGGCAATCAGCTCGTAGGAGCGCCGGCGCGCCGCGTGGTCGTGCACGATCGTGACGATCAGCACTTCGCCTGCACCGTACTCGGTCGCGATCGCTTCGATGCCGGCGCGCACGGCACCCGGGGTGCCGACGACGACGCGCCGGCCGCCCGCATCGCCGACGCCCGCCTCCTCGAGGAACGCGACCGCCTTCTCGACGGGAGGGACGGCGATGACCTCGCCGCGGCGCAGCAGCGTGATCGCCATGCGCTGGCTCGCGGCGAGCCGCCGCGCCTGCTCGTCGCTCTCGGCGCAGATCGCCGACACGCAGACCGAGATCTCGGGCCGCTCGCGACGGCGCGAGGGCGCGAAGCGCTCGCGGTAGAGGCGCGCGTTCTCGGCGCCGCCCGGATTGATGAAGTCGGCGATCGAGTACGGCAGCCCGAGCTCGCCCGCCCAGATCGCGCTCTGAGGCGACGAGCCCAGCAACCAGACGTCGGGGGCGCCGGGCGCGCCCGGCAGGGCCGCCAGGCGCGCGAAGAGGTGGTTCGCGGGGAAGTCGTCCTCGAAGTAGGCGAGCAGCTCGGCCAGCTGCTCGGGGAAGTCGTCGGGCGACATCTGCCGCCGGTCGCGCTGGAGCGCGAACATCGTCTCGCGATCCGAGCCGGGGGCGCGCCCGACGCCGAGGTCGATGCGGTCGCCGTGGAGCCCGCCGAGGATGCTGAAGGTCTCGGCGACCTTGAGCGGGCTGTAGTGCGGCAGCATCACGCCGCCGCTGCCGACGCGCATGCGCTCGGTCGCAGCCGCGATCTCGGCGATCAGGATCTCGGGCGCGGCGCTCGCGAGCATCGCCATCCCGTGATGCTCGGCGACCCAGTAGCGCGCGTAGCCGAGCCGATCGGCGAGGCGCGCGAGATCGACGCTGTTGCGGAGCGCGGCGGCGCCCGTCCCTCCCTCGGCGATCGGGGACTGGTCGAGCACGCTGATCCGCAACGGCGCCGTCAACGGGAACTGCTGCGAACCCGGACCGTTGCCGTCTCGACCATGGCACCGAGTCTAGCCCGAGACCGTCGCACGACTCCGCCGGATCAGATGCCGCGGGCGGCGCGGCGCAGCCGCTTCGCCGCCTTCGGCAGCCGGGCGCGCGCCGCGCGGCGGCGCGCGTGCTGCCGTTCCGCCAGGCGCCCCGCGGCGAACGCCGCCGCCGGCGTCGCGAGGCCCGCGAGCTGCGTCAGCCGCTGCTCGGCCACGACGGCGTCCTGGTGCTCGCCGAGGATCGCCTGGAGCTTCGCGGCGCGCGCGGCGAGGCGGCGTGCGGGCCCGCCCGCGGCGCGCTCGGCCAGCTCCGCGGCGTAGCGGGCGTGCTTGCCCGCGATCCGCAGCTCGTGCAGCTCGGCGTCCGGCGACGCGGCGGAGAACCGGCGCAGCCCGCGGCGGACCCTGCGGGTGGCGCGGCCGAGGATGCGCTCGAGCGACTCGTTCCCGGGGCGCACGGGCAGGCTCTCGGCAATCGCCTCCAGCCGGTCGAGCAGCGCCAGGTAGCGGGCCGAGTCGAGCGCCTCGGCGAGCCGCGTGCGCGCCGGCTGCGACTGCTCGCGGATGAGCGCGACGAGCTCGCCCGCGCCGCTGCCGAGCTCGCGCTCGGCGTAGGCGGCGAAGACGTCCGCGTCGCGCACCTCGCCGAGCACCCCGCCGAGCCACGCGAGCTCGGCGCGCGTCGCGCGCACCCAGTCCGGATCGAGCAGCCGGCGCGCGTCCGCGAGCACGCTGCGCATCCGCCGCGTCGCGACGCGCATCCGGTGCACGCCCTCGGCCGCGCCGCAGCGGGTCGGGGGATCGTTGTGCAGCAGCGACTCGACCTGATCGCCCAGGTACGCGCGGAGGTGCTCGACCGCGGGTGCTCCCCGCTTGGGCCGCGCGCGCTTCACGGCGGGGAGGTCGAGCGCCTGTCCGACCTTCGGGCGGCCGTCGCCACGGCGCGCTCCGGCCGCGCGCAGCTGCCGCTCGAGCCGCGCGACGAGGCCCGCGCCGCCCGCCCCGAGCGGCGCGACCCCGACCTCGGCGAAGGAGTGCACGACGCGGCTCCCCTCCAGGACGTCGACGCTGTCGTGGACGACCTCCGCCGCGGGCACGCCACCCGAGGTCACGCGCACGGAGCGGCGCAGGATGTGCAGCTCGGCGACCGGCCGCAAGGGGCGGTCTCGCGCATAGGCCCGCACGAGCGCCGCGATCTCCGCGGGCAGCGCGGAGTCGTCGGCCTCCCATTCGAGCCGGAGGCCGCCGCCGGCCGCCGGCAGCTGCAGCTGCCAGCGGTCGCGCCCATCCTCGGATCGCCGCCGGAGCGCCACGCCGTAGCGCGCGAGCCGGAGGTCGGGCGTGTCGTGGTAGGTCGCCCGCAGGCGCCGCGGTTGGATCGCGATCGGCAGCGGCGGCAGCTCGAAGCCGTCGTCGACCGTCAGCTTGAGGTCGCGCTCGGGCGTCTCGTTCACGGGCGAGGTATACCCGAGTGGCGCCGTTCAGCGCGCGCGGGCGGCGAGGCGCGGTCGCGCGCGCAGGTATTGCGCGGGCCACGCATCGCTCTCGACGCCGAGCTCGGCCGCGGCGCGCAGCGGCCACGACGCGTCGCGCAGCGACTCGCGACCGAGCAGGACGACGTCGGCATCGCCGGCCTGGAGGATGTCCTCGGCCTGGCGCGGCTCCGTGATCAGGCCGACGGCGGCCGTCGCGATCCCGGCGCCGCGGCGGATCGCCGCGGCGAAGGGCACCTGGTAGCCCGGCGTGAGCGGGATCTGCTGCGCGGGCGAGTTCCCGCCCGACGAGCAGTCGACGAGGTCGACGCCGAGCGGGCCGAGCAGCGCAGCGAGCGCGATCGAATCCTCCAGCGCCCAGCCCCCCTCGACCCAGTCGCTCGCCGAGATGCGCACGGCCAGGGGCAGCGCGGCCGGCCAGGCCGCGCGGACGGCCTCCACGACCTCGAGCAGCAGCCGCGTGCGCCCCGCGAAGTCGCCGCCGTAACCGTCGCCGCGCCGGTTCGAGAGCGGCGAGAGGAACTCGTGCAGCAGGTAGCCGTGGGCTGCGTGCACCTCGAGGAGCCGGAAGCCCGCCGCATGGGCGCGGCGCGCCGCGGCGGCGAACGCCTCGACCACGGCTGCGATCTCGCCCGCGGCGAGCTCGGTCGGCACGTGCCAGCCGTCGTCGTAGGCGAGCGCGCTCGGCCCGACCGGCTGCCAGCCACGCTCGTCCGGCCCGAGCGGGCGCCCGCCGCGCCAGGGCGCATCGACCGACGCCTTGCGACCGGCGTGCGCGATCTGGATGCCCGGAACGGCGCCATGCTCGCTCAGGAAGGCCGTGATGCGCCGGAACGCCTCGACCTGGGCCTGCGACCAGATACCCGAGTCGTCGGGGCTGATCCGGCCCTCCGGCGAGACGGCGCTGGCCTCGACGATCACGGCGCCGGCGCCGCCCGTGGCCCGTGCGCCGAGATGCACGAGGTGCCAGTCGCCGGGCACGCCGTCGTGCGAGGAGTACTGGCACATGGGGGAGACCCAGGCGCGATTGCGGAACTCGACGTCCCGGAAGCCGATGGGGGTGTGAAGCAGGGACACGCGCCGCATCATTCAGCATGTACGGCATGTCCGGGATCATCCTCACCGACGGCGGCATGGGCCAGGAGCTGCTGCGCCGCTCGCACGCCGCCCCGACGCCGCTCTGGTCGGCCCGCGTCCTGATCGACGAGCCGGGGCTCGTGCGCGACCTGCATGTCGAGTTCATCGACGCCGGGGCGCGCGTGATCACGATCAACGCGTACGGCGCGACGCCCGAGCGGCTCGCGCGGGAGGGCGAGCGCGAGCTCTTCGAGCCGCTCCAGCGGCGCGCCATCGAGCTTGCCGAAACGGCCCGGGAGCAGGCGCGCGCGGGCGACGGCGTGCTCATCACGGGCTGCCTGCCGCCGCTCTTCGGGAGCTATCACCCGAGGCTGACGATCCCGTACGACGAGACCCTGGCGATCTACCGGCGGATCGTCGCGCAGCAGGCCGACCGGGTCGACGTGATGCTCTGCGAGACCATGGCGTCGGCCGAGGAGGGCCGCGCGGCGGCGACGGCCGCCGCCGAGAGCGGCAAGCCGGTATGGGTCTCGTGGACGCTCGCGGACGAGGGGCCGCCGCGGCTGCGCAGCGGCGAGACGCTCGCGACCGCCGCCCGGGCGCTCGACGGCATCCCGGTCGCCGCGCGCCTCGTCAACTGCTCGCGGCCGGAGGCGGTCACGGCGGCGCTCCCCGAGCTCGTCGCCCTCGGCGGCACCGCCGGCGCCTACGCCAACGCCTTCACCGCTGTCGATGCGCTCGAGCACGGCGGGACGGTCGACGTGCTCGCCGCCCGCGAGGATCTCTCCCCGGCGGCCTACGCCGACTTCGCGCTGGGCTGGGTCGCCGCCGGCGCGACGATCGTCGGCGGGTGCTGCGAGGTCGGCCCCGCGCACATCGCAGAGCTGCGCGACCGCCTGGCCGGAATGGAAGCGCCCGCGTTCGTGCTCGAGGCGTCCGACAGCGCCGTGTCCGCGGAGCTTCAGCGCGCCTACTTCGCCGACATCGCCGGGCGCTATCCCGGCTGGAGCCCCGATCTCATCCCGAGCGCCGACCCGGCGGAGGTGGCACCGCCGGTCGGGGCCTGGGTCGTCGCGTATCTCGGCGGGCGGCCCGTCGGCTGCGGCGGCATCAAGCGGCTCGACGACGAGGCCGCCGAGCTCAAGCGGATCTACCTGGGCCCGGCGGCGCGCGGGCGCGGGGTCGGCCGCCGCCTGCTGGAGGAGCTCGAACGGCACGCGCGCGTGCTCGGCTATGCGTACCTGCGGCTCGACACGGGCGACCGGCAGCCCGAGGCGCTCGCGCTCTTCCGCTCGGCGGGCTACGTCGAGATCCCCGACTACAACGGCAACACCTGGGCGACCTACTGGATGGAGAAGCGCCTCGAGACGGACCTAAGGCCGGCGCGCCGGGCTGCATCAGGCGGGCGTGCGCCCGTAGAAGAGGCGGTAGGTCTCCTCGCCGAGCCGGTGACCGGGCGCGCGGGCGTAGGAGAGCACCGCGTTGACGCGCACGCGCGAGCCCTCGACGGGCGTCACCCGGTGCGGGCTCCAGTGCCCGCGGAAGAGCGCGAGCGTCCCCGGCTCGCCCGACATCGTGCGGATCGCAGAGCGCTCGCCGCCGAGCAGCGCGCGCACGCCGGCGTCGTTGCGGTCGCCGGCGCTGCGCAGCATCGGCGCGAACTCGAAGATCGCCGCCGGCCTCGGGCGCCTGGAGCAGCAGCGTGACGACGAAGTCGGCGCCGTCGAAGTGCCAGCCGAGCTCGTCCCCGGGCGCGTAGTACATGTAGTTGAGCGCGCCCAGTGGATCCTCCGAGCGGAAGATCGGCTCGATCTCGAGCGCTGCGCCGACGAAGCGGAGCATCTCCTCGGACTCGTACAGCGCCCGCACCGGGGAGGCCGCCGGGATGTCGTCGAGCGCGGTTCCCTCCTTGCCCGAGCGGATCCGCGTGCGGCGGGGGTCGTCGGCGGCGAGCGATTCGAGCGGCAGGCCCGAGAACTCGATGTCGTGCGCCTGCTCGGTGCGGTAGGCCTTGCCGCGCACCGAGAGCGCGCTCTCGACCGCGGCGGCGACGGCGCCGGGCAGCAGGAACCCCGGCAGGTCGCAGGCGCCGACGCCCTGCAGCGCCTCGCGCGCGCGGGCGACGAGGGCGATCCCCGCGGGTTCACCGAGCCGGTCGATCGGGTAGCGGTCGAGATCGACGACCTCGCGCAACGGGAGCTGCTTCATGGCGCAGAGGCTAGCGGCGGGCGCGCGGTCGCCTATGACGTGACCATGGAGGACGCGCGCCCCTCGGCGAAGCGGGACTGAGATGCACCTGCTCTTCGTCGACGAGAGTGGCCAGATCGACCAGGGCGGGCTCTTCGCGCTCGGCGGCATCGCCGTGCGCGACCGCGACTGGCCGGAGTTGCGGCGGGGATGGCACGAGACGCTCGCCGCGCATGCGTGGCCGCTCGAGCGCGAGGTCAAGTGGCACCTCATCCGGAACGGCGGCGTGCCCCCGGCGCTCGGCGACGCGCTCTTCGCGATGCTCGCGTCCGCGCCCGTCACCGCGTACGTGACGCTGCTCGATCAGCGGGCCGGGCGTGCGACGCATCCCGAGCACTTCGCCACCCCCGAGGACACGTACTCGACCGGCCTCATGTTCCTGGCCGAGCGCTTCCACCGCTTGCTCGAAGCCGAGGACGACTTCGGCGTGATCGTCGTCGACAGCCGCTTTCGCGAGGACGACGCGCGCCTGCGGCGGTTCTTCGCCGAGCTGACCAAGGACGGCACGCCGTTCATGCAGCTGCCGCGGATCGTCGAGGGGCTGTTCCTCGGGCCGAGCCACCACTCGATCGGCCTGCAGTGCGCCGATCTGGTCGTGGCGATGACGGCGAACGCGGAGCGGGGGCCGGGCATCGGCCGCGGCTACCTCAGGCAGTGCCTGCCGCGCTTCGCCCGGCATCCGGCGACGGGCGAGTGCGAGGGCGTCGGCATCAAGCGGTTTCCCGGAACAGGTTCCGCGAGCGCGCGGGCGAAACCGGCTGTTCTGACGCATACTCCGCGAGCGCGATGGACGTCGATCTCGAGACCCGCCGCCTGTGGTTGCGCCGCTTCACCGCCGGCGACGGCGCGCTGCTCGCCGAGCTCGATTCGGATCCGGCGGTCATGCGTTTCATCACCGGAGGCCGCGCGACGCCGCGGGAGGAGATCGAGCGCGAGATCCTGCCGGCCTGGCTCGCCTACTACGAGCAGGCGACGGGCTACGGCTACTGGGCCGCGGTCGAGCGCGCGAGCGGCGCGTTCGTCGGCTGGTTCCACCTACGGCCGCGTGCGGCCGGCCGGCCGCACGAGCCCGAGCTCGGCTACCGCCTGCGCGCCGCGTCGTGGGGCAGGGGATATGCGACCGAGGGCAGCCGTGCGCTCGTCGACCGCGCGTTCGCCGAGCTCGGCGCCGAGCGCGTCACGGCCGAGACGATGGCGGTCAACACGGCCTCACGGCGCGTCATGGAGAAGGCCGGCCTGCGCTACGTGCGCACGTTCCACCAGGAGTGGCCCGACGCGATCGACGGCGACGAGCACGGCGACGTCGAGTACGCCCTGACGCGGGCCGAGTGGGCTCAGGTGACCTGAACGGGCGTGCCGATCGGCAGCTCGAGCGCGACCATGCGCATGAGCGAGTCGTCGGCGACGCGCACGCAGCCGTGGCTCACCGAGCCGCTGCTCCCGCCGCTCGCGTGCCAGCCGTGAATGGCGACGACGGCCTGCATGCCGTCGAAGACCGGCACCTGCGGGCTGTGCGTCGTCAGGCTGACGGTCCAGTCGCCGAGCACGGACTGCGTGGAGCGCCAGTGGTCGTAGGTCGCGTGCAGCCCACGCGGGGTGGGGGTCGAGTCCGTGCCGGTGCCGACGTGCGCGGTGCGCACGACCCGGCCGTCGTGGACGAGCTTGAGCGTGCCGGCCGCGCGCGAGATCTCGACGCGCCAGCGGTTGACGCGCAGGTCGGCATGGTCGGCGCGGATCCAGCCGCTCGTCAGGCCGTGGGAGAACCAGGCCGGCAGACGCACCCGGAGCCAGCGCTTGCCGTCCACGTCACGTCCCTCGAGCACGAGCAGCCGCTGGGCCTTCTGGCGATAGAACGTCTGCGGCTGCAGCTCGAAGACGCGCGGGCCGCCGGGCGTCTTCGTGACCGCCGTCCAGTCGGTCAGGACAACGTCGAAGCTCTTCTGCTCGCTGGGTGCGTAGGGTCGCGCCTGTCTGGCCGAGGCCGCGGCGGGAACGAGGAGAAGGGCGAGGACGATGAGAATCGCGCGCTGAGGGCTGCGTGCCATTCCCCCACCATCGTCGCTCCGGCGGATGTTCTGGACCGCCGGAAGTACCATTTCCGCCGAAGTCTTACGGAAGCCACCGAGATCCCGAATCTCAAGAAATCTAGGGATTTCGTACGGCTTATCGCAAATTCGCGCTATCCGCCGTGAATGCAGGCGCTTTGGGCGGACATGAAGCGCGCGCCCTCGCGGTTACTTGACGAAGCGCTGGACGAACGCGAGCGCGGTGTCGGCGACCTCACGCCAGCCGCTGTCGATCGTGAGCGCGTGTCCGCGCCCCGGCATCTCGACGATCTCGGTCACGGCGTCGTTGCGCTTCTGCTTCTTGTAGGACGCGTTCGCGATCGCCCAGGGCACCGTGTGGTCCTTCTCGCCCGAGATGATCAGGAGCGGTCCGCGCTCGGGATTCTTGCTGTCGACCTTGGCCTCGGTCCACGGGTTGAGGTTGGCCGTCGCCGCCTGGAAGAGCGGCGCACCCGCTGCCGGCACCGCGTAGGTCTCGTACAGCTCCTTCGCCTCGTCCTCGCCGACGGCGTTCGCGAAGCCGTAGCGGAACTGCTCGTACGTGAGCGGCACGGCGCGATTGCGGTTGGCCGGGTTGCCGAGCACGGGCGCGGCCGAGCGCAGCGCCGAGATGGGCAGGGGCAGCACGCCGCGGAACGGCGCCGGGTCGATCGCCACCGAAGCGGCTGCGAGGCCGCGGCCGGCGACGATCTGGGCGAGCAGGCCGCCGAACGAGTGCCCGATCACGACCGGCTTCTTCGTGAGCCCTCCGATGACCTCGGCGTAGTGGTCGGCGACCTGGCCGACGGTCTTGTGCGCGAAGACCTCCGGATGCTCCTTGGCCTCGGCGACGGTCTCGGGATCGTCCGGCCAGGCGGGCGTGAGCGCGCTGTAGCCGGCCTCCTCGAAGACGGCGGCCCAGCGATCCCAGCTGCTCGGCAGGAGCCAGAGCCCGTGGATGAAGACGACGGGCGTCTTGCCCGACGCGTTCGCGCGCTCGACCTGCTCGGTCTCGCCCGCGGATGTGGTGTCAGTGGCCATGCTTCTCCCGTGGTGGGCGATCGAAGAGTGCGCCGACATGGTTGCGGATGCGAGGTGACCATGTGGTGATCGCCTCGTGGCGATGATTTCCCGCGCTCTGCGGCGTCTTGTCCCCGATCCAGGTGCACGTGGCGCCGGTCTTCCTCGGCGGCGGCCGGCGCCTCTTCGACGGCATCCCGGATTCGATCGCCCTGGAAGCGGAGCGGGTGATCGCCTCGCCCGGCGTCACCCATCTCCGCTTCCAGGTCGTGCGCTGAGCGGCTCTGGCTTCTACGCGGCCTCGTACTCGAGCTCGAGCTGGGGCTCGTGCTCGTGCACGGGCTCGGCGGCCGGCGCCGCGCGCCGGCCGAGGCCTGTCGACATCGCGGCGATGCCGAGCAGGCCGACGATCACGGGCACGAAGAGCGCCGGGTGGAACCCGTCGAGCAGTGCCTGCGGCGTATGGCTCGCGCCGGTGTTGGCGCTCACGACGGCCGCGACGACGGCGAGCGCGAGTGCGCCGCCGAACTGGAAGGACGTGTTGAGGAGGCCGCCGGCGAGGCCTTGCTCGCCGGGCTCGACGCCCGTGGTCGCCGCGATGTTGAGCGGTCCGAAGGCGAGCGCGAAGCCGAGGCCCGTGAGCAGGAACGTCGGCAGCATCGCCGCCGCGTAGCCCGAGTGCAGGCCGATGGGCAGGAAGAGCAGGTAGCCGGCGAGGATGGAGGTCATGCCCGCCACGATCAGCCGCGTGACGCCGAAGCGCATCACGAGCGGTGCGATCCTCGTCGAGATCACGGCGACGAGCACGCCCGCCGGGAAGATCGCGAGCCCGGTCTCGAGCGCGGACCAGCCGCGCAGCTGCTGCATGTAGAGCGTCGCGATGAACTGGAATCCGACCCAGCCGCCGAAGAGCGCCATCGCACCGAGGTTCGCGCGCACGAGCGGGGCCGAGCGCAGGATGCCGAGACGGACGAGCGGGGTCTCCGTGCTCTGCTCGCGCGCGACGAAGGCCGCGAGCAGGACGGCCGCGCCCGCGAACGAGGCGAGCGTGCGCGCCGAGACCCAGCCGGCCGTGGGCGCCTCGACGAGCGTGAACACGAGCAGCAGCATCGCCGCGGTGATCGTCACCGCGCCGGCGACGTCGAAGCCGCGGCCGGCGCGCGAGGTGCGGCCGCTGTCGGGCACGAGCCGAAGGCCGGCGATCAGGGCGATCAGCGCGACGGGCGCCGGCAGGAAGAAGACCCAGCGCCAGCCGGCCTCCGTCAGCAGACCGCCGATCACGAGCCCGAGCGAGAAGCCGGTGGCCCCGGTCGCGGTGTAGACCGAGAGCGCCTTGTTGCGCGCCCGCCCCTCCGCGAACGTGGTGGTGATGATCGAGAGGCCGGCGGGCGCCGTGAACGCGGCGCTCATCCCCTTGATGAAGCGCGTCGCGATGAGCAGCGTGCCGTCGTGCGCGAACCCGCCGAGCACCGACGCAACCACGAACACGCCAAGGGAAATCAAGAAGACGCGGCGGCGCCCGAGCAGGTCTGCAGCACGGCCGCCGAGCAGCAGGAAGCCGCCGTAGCCGAGCACGTACGCGCTCACGACCCACTGCAGCGAGCCGGTCGAGAGGCCGAGGTCGCTGCGGATCGACGGCAGGGCGACGCCGACCATCGAGACGTCGAGGGCGTCCAGGAAGAGGGCGCCGCAGAGCACGAGCAGGGCGCCCCAGGCGCGCTTGCTGAGCCCTCCGGTGCCGTCATCGAACGAGTGCGAGAGTTGTGGGGTGGTCGCGGACATGAATCTCCTCGTGGCAGGTGTCCAGCTGGTGAAAAGGCGCTCACTCGGCTATTGTTCGATCGGGATCGTACATATTAGTTCGATCTACGTCAAACAATTGGATGTGATGTGAGCGACATCGCACTGCAGACCGGGGACGACCACGCGCCCGAGCTCGCGTCGATCGACGTGCTCGCCGTCCTCCAGGCGCTCTCCGATCCCGTGCGGCTGGCGATCGTGCGCCGGCTCGCGGGGTGCGGCGACGGGGACGGGCTCATGTGCGGGCAGCTCGAGATGACGGTGAGCAAGTCGACCGGCAGCCATCACCTCAAGACGCTGCACCGCGCCGGCATCACCGCCGAGCGCCAGCAGGGCGTGTGCAAGTACATCTCGCTTCGACGCGACGAGCTCGACGAGCGCTTCCCGGGGCTGCTCGAGTCGGTCCTGGGCGCCGCCGCGCCGCCTGCGGCCTGAGCCTAGCGCCGCTCGGTCGCCAGGCGCAGTCCGAGCCCGATCAGGACGACGCCCGTGAGGCGGTCGAGCGCGGCCTTGACGCGCGGGCGCGTGAGCATGCCGCCGGCCTTCGAGGCCATCAGCGCGAAGCCGACGAGCCAGGCCAGCGTGATCGCGGCGAAGAGCGCACCGAGCAGCAGGAACGGCGCGAGCACCGAGTGGCCCGAGGCGATGAATTGCGGCAGGAGGCTCGTGAAGAACGCGGCGATCTTCGGGTTGGCGAGGTCGTTGACGATGCCCTGGCGGAACCCGCGCAGGACGTCGAGGCGGCGCGTGGCGCCGGCTGCATCCTCGAGCGCCGCGCTGCGGTGCCCGGCGGCGCGCAGGGCCTGGATGCCGAGCCAGATCAGATACGCGCCGCCGGCGAGCTTCATCACGGTGAACGCCGTGGCGGAGGCATGGACGACCGCCGCGACGCCCAGCGCGGCGGCGAGCGTCCAGACGAGCAGGCCGCTGACGACGCCGCACGCCGTCGCGATCGCGGGACGCCGCCCGTACAGCAGCGCGTTCTTCGTCACGAGCGCGGTGTCGGGTCCGGGCGTGACGATGACGAGCGCGGCGACGCCCAGGAACGCGGTGAGATGCAGTCCCATTGCGCGCGATTCTCGCAGCTGCGCGCCGTTTCGCCGCTCACGGGCGGGGGTATGACCTGCATTCGCTCGGTTCCGGGCGCCGCGCGACGAAACGAGAGGCCCTTCCCCCATGAGCGACGACCGCACGCGCCGTGGGCGCGTACCCGTAGACCCGGCCGGGCCGGTGATCCTGCCGGCCGATGAGACGCACGTGCACGAGTTGCGCACGCCGCCCCCGCCGCCCGGCTCCGACGCCGACGTGGACGTCGTCCATCAGGAGGAGCGCACACGCGTGCTCCCGGACGGCACGGTGGTCCGCGACGGCGTGCGCGTCGAGCAGCGCGCGAGCACGCGCGCGCGGCTGCCCTGGATCCTGATCGCGCTCCTGGCGGCGATCCTGATCGCGGGCGCGGCGGTCTGGTACTTCACGCGCGCGTCGACGAAGGCGGTTCCCGCGGTCGTCGGCCTGCGCATCGACGATGCCGTCACGCGCCTCCAGGGCGATGGCTTCAAGGCGCAGATCGTGCGCCAGGCGAACGCCAGGCAGGCGGGCACGGTCTTCGGCCAGAACCCGGCCACCGGCAGCAAGGCGGACTCCGGCTCGACCGTCCGGCTGCTCGTCTCGCGCGGCCCGAGCAGCTCGACGGTGCTGAACGCCGTCGGCCTCCCGCAGAGCGATGCGCGCGGCAAGCTCGTGGCGGCCGGCTTCGCGGTCACGACCGCGCAGGTGTTCTCCGATCAGCCCGCGGGAACCGTCGTCGCCCAGGATCCCGCCGCCGGCGAGCGCGTCTCGCCGGGGGCGAAGGTGCGCCTGAACGTCTCGAAGGGCAGCGGCGAGGTCGACGTGCCGAGCGAGATCGGGAGCACCGTCGACCAGGCGCAGTCCGACCTCACGGCGCAGGGCTTCAAGTCGGCGGTCGCGCGCGTCGCCTCGGATCAGCCGCTCGACACCGTCGTGGCCCAGAGCCCGTCGGCCGGCAAGGCCCGCAAGGGTTCGACCGTGCGCCTCAGCGTCTCGGAGGGGCCGCCGGCGGCGACGACCGCAACCACCACCACGACGACCACGGTCCCGACGACCACGAGCGGCACCACGACAACCGCGCCGTAGCGCTTCCGTTTCGCCTCGCGCGATGCGAACATGTGTTCGTGTCGCGCGAGGCGAGCATCCTCCACGCCGACGCGGACTCCTTCTTCGCGTCGGTCGAGCAGCGGGACGATCCGGCCCTGCGCGGGCGTCCCGTGATCGTCGGCTCGTGGGTCGTGCTCGCGGCCAGCTACGAGGCCAAGGCCTACGGCGTCAAGACGGCCATGAGCGGCTCGCGCGCTCGCCGGCTGTGCCCGCAGGCGATCGTGGTCGAGCCGCGCTTCGCCGCCTACAGCGAGGCGAGCCGGGCGATGTACCGGGTCTTCGAGGACACCACGCCGGTCGTCGAGGGGCTGTCCATCGACGAGGCGTTCCTGGACGTGCGCGGGATGGAGCGGATCGCGGGCTCGCCCGCAGCCATCGCCGCGCGCCTGCGGCGCGAGGTGCGGGAGCGGGTCGGCCTCGCGATCACGGTCGGCGTCGCGCGCACGAAGTTCCTCGCCAAGGTCGCGAGCGGCGTCGCCAAGCCCGACGGGCTGCTCGTGGTGCCGCCCGAGGGCGAGCTTGCGTTCCTCCACCCGCTGCCGGTCGAGCGCCTCTGGGGCGTCGGCGCCGTGACCGCGGGGAAGCTGCATGCGCGCGGCATCACGACGGTCGGCGAGGTCGCGCTGCTCGGGGAGGAGGTGCTCGTCGCGATGCTCGGGCGCGGGTCGGGACGCCATCTCCACGCGCTCGCGAGCAACCGGGATCCCCGGCCGGTCGTCACCGGCCGCCGGCGGCGCTCGATCGGCTCGCAGCGCGCGCTCGGCCGCTCGCCGAAGTCGCCCGAGGCCATCGACGCCTCGCTCGTGGCGCTCGTCGACCGCGTGACCCGGCGCATGCGCGCCGCGCATCGCGTCGGCCGCACCGTCGTCCTGCGCCTGCGCTTCGACGACTTCTCGCGCGCGACGCGCTCGCACACGCTCGCGCGCGCGACCGCGCAGACCCAGCCGATCCTGGCGACGGCCCGTGCGCTGCTCGCCGCGTCGCTGCCGCTGATCGAGCGCCAGGGCCTGACGCTCGTCGGCATCTCGGTCGCGAACCTCGACGACGAGCGGGCCGTCCAGCTGACGCTGCCGTTCGACGACGACGGCGCACGGGCGCTCGACGTCGCGCTCGACGGCGTGCGCGACCGCTTCGGCAGCGGCGCGATCACGCGCGGCGTGCTGCTCGGCCGCGACCAGGGCGTGGCGATGCCGCTGCTGCCGGATTGAGCGCTCCGCCGGCGGCTGGCACGATCCCTGCGTGCAGACGGTCGCAATCGAGACACCGCACGGAGTGGCGCGCGCGCACGTGCGCCGGGCCGACACTCCGCCGCGCGCCGCGCTGATCCTCGGTCACGGGGCCGGCGGCGGCGTCAACGCGCCCGACCTCGTCGCGGCCGCCGGCGTCGCACTGGCGGAGGGGATCACCGTCGTGCTCGTCGAGCAGCCCTATCGCGTCGCCGGGCGCCGCTCGCCGGCACCCGCCCTGCAGCTCGACGCATCCTTCCTCGCGGTCGTCGAGGCCCTGCGCGCGAACGAGCTGCGGCGCCTGCCGCTGCTCGTCGGCGGGCGCTCCTCGGGCGCGCGGGTCGCATGTCGCACCGCGGGGGCGACGGGCGCCGCCGGCGTGCTCTGCCTCGCGTTCCCGCTCGTGCCTCCCCGCCGCACCGGGCCGCCGGCCGCGAGCCGCCTGCACGAGCTCGACCTGGTCACGGTGCCGGTGCTGGTCGTGCAGGGTGCGCGCGACCCGTTCGGAATGCCGCCGGCCGGCCCGCTGCGCGAGGTGGCGGTCGTGCAGGGCGACCACAGCCTGCGCACGGACGTCGCGGCGCAGTCGGCGGCGGTGCGCGCCTGGCTGCGGTCGCGCGTCAGCTCTGGCTGACGTGCGCCTCGGCCTTCGTCTCGAGCTCCTCGCGGATCTCCTCGATCAGCCTGAGCCGGTCCTTCAGCTCGCCGGCGAACTGGGCGAGCGTCTTCTGCCGCGCCCGCACGAGCTCGAGCTGCCGCTCGATGATCGGCGTCGCGGTCTCGATGATGCGAATGCGATCGGCGTGGCTCGGGTCGTCGTCCCACTCGTCGCGCAGCGCCGCGCGCGCCTCCTCCGCCTCGGCGAGATCGACGATCGCCTCGAGGGACAGGCCGAGCAGGTCGCGCAGGCGCAGAACCTCCTGCAGACGCGCGATGTCCGCCTCGCCGTAGAGGCGGTGCGCGCCCTTGCTGCGCTGCGCGCCGCCGCCGAGCAGCCCGAGCTCCTCGTAGTAGCGGATCGTGCGCGTCGTGACGCCCAGACGCGCGGCCACCGTGCCGATGCGGAAGCAGCGAACCTGCGTCGGTGGCGTCATGCGAGCACTTGTAGTGCAGATTGCGAACCGCTGCAAGACCCGGCAGCCACTTCGCGTGCACGACGGCGCTGCGGTCTGGTGTCAGGACACTAGCGGCGCAGCGGCTGATCGACCGGGTCGCCGTGCATCGCGAGCGCCCGCGTGAGCGCCCGCCGCGCGGCGGCGCGATCGCCCCAGCGCAGCGCCCGCCCGCGCTCGCCGGCGCGCAGGTCGATGAGGTCGCGCTCCCACCCGCTGCGATCGCGCACGACGGGACCGGGGCTCAGCGAGACGAGCACCGGCTGCTCGTTGACCAGCATGAGATCGCCGTCGCAGGCCTCGACGCGCGGGCGCGAGAGCAGCCCCTCCTCGTCCGCGGTCGTCTGCCGCACGAGCGCTGCGAGCCAGCTCGCCCAGATCGCGTCCGAGGCCGGCACGCCCTCCCGCCCGGTCAGCATCAGCCGCCGGCCGGTGGCCGCGGCCACGAACTCCTCGACCGCGATGAAGAGCCCGCGGCCGTCGCCGCGATCGACGACGTGCAGCTGCATGCCCTCGATCCAGGTGCAGGCGAGCAGGTCCGGCGCGATGTCGAGGACGTCGACCACGCCCAGGGGGTCGAGGACGTGCAGTGCGCGCAGCTCGCGTCCCATCGCCACGAGCTCGGCGGCCGCGATGTCGTCGCGTGCGACGTTCAGCGCGAACACCCGCTCGCCGACGCGCACGCGCCAGACGCTCGCGCGGCGGCCGTCCCGCACGCTCCAGAGCTCGACGGTGCCGGCCGACGCGCTGTCCGGGCAGGCGAGCACGTAGTCGAGGGCCGCGCGCAGGCTCGTCGCGTAGGAGCGCACGCCGGCCGCGCGGGCGGCGTGCGCGACGCCGCCGATGAGCGTGGTCGACAGACCGCCCACGGTCTCGGGCTCGCGCAGGCCGGCGAGGATGCCGTCGAGCACCGGCGCGAGCTGGGCCCACAGCTGCTCGTCGAGCCCTATGCGTTCGAGCGGCTCGAGCGCGCGCGGCATCGTCGCGTGGTGCGGGCCGTGCGCGCCCGCGGGCGGGGGATCCCCGAGCGGGCCCATCCAGACCGGCAGCGCGCGCGGGCCGTGCCGGATGGTGAGGCGAGACACCTCATTACCGTATTTCTCGGGTGGCTTTCTGCACACCGCGCGAAATCATGCGGTTCCGGCGCTCTCCCTGACCCGTTCGGGGGAGGTCGCTTCTAAGATCGCGTGCGATGGGTCGAGTCGAGGGCAAGGTCGTCGTCGTCACCGGCGCCGCGGGCGGTCAGGGCGCCGGCGAGGCGCAGGCGCTCGCGCGCGAGGGCGCGGTCGTGATCGCGACCGACATCGAGCCCGGCGATCCGCGGCTCGGGGGCGGGATCGCCTACCGGCGCCTCGACGTCTCGCGGCAGGACGACTGGCGTGCGCTGGCCACCTGGCTGGCCGAGGCGCACGGACGCGTGGACGGCCTCGTCAACAACGCCGCCGTTCCCTTCCGCGAGCGGCTCGGGGACATCGCACTCGCCGACTGGGAGCGTGTGCTCGGCATCAACCTCACGGGCGCGCTGCTCGGGATCCAGGCGCTCGCGCCGCTGATGCCGCGCGGCGGATCGATCGTCAACGTCGGCTCGATCGCCGGGCTCACCGGCTACCACGGGGTGGCCTACACCGTCAGCAAGTGGGGGTTGCGCGGGCTCTCGCGCGTCGCGAGCCTCGAGCTCGGCGCCCAGGGCATTCGCGTCAACACGATCCTGCCGGGGTACATCGAGACGCCGATGACGGCCACGGCGCCGGCGTGGTTCCGCTCGCTCAACATCGAGGACACGCCGCTCGGGCGCACGGGGACGACCGAGGACGTCGCGCCGCTCGTCGTCTTCCTGATCGCGGACGAGTCGTCGTACATCAGCGGCGCGGAGATCGCCGTCGACGGCGGGCAGAGCGCGCACGGCGGCAACAAGCGCTATTCCGACGCAGGTCGCGTCTCGTGAGCACCGTCGAGACCGTGCGCGGGCCGGTCGCCGTCGCGAGCCTCGGCGCCACGCTGATGCACGAGCACATCTTCGTGCTCGACCCCTCGGCGCTCGCCAACTACGCGCACGCCTGGGGAGAGAGCTGGTGGGACGAGGAGGAGCGCATCGCCGATGCGATCCGGAAGCTGCAGCGGCTGCGGGCGGGCGGCATCGCGACGATCGTCGATCCGAGCGTGCCGGGCCTCGGGCGCCACATCCCGCTGATCCAGCGCATCAACGCCGAGGTCGACCTCAACATCGTCGTCGCGACGGGCGTCTACCAGTTCCTCGAGCTGCCGAGCTTCCTCGCGTACCGCTCCGACGACGTGATCGCCGAGCTCTTCGTGCGCGAGATCCGCGAGGGCATCGACGACACCGGCGTCAAGGCGGCGTTCCTCAAGTGCGCGGTCGAGCAGCACGGCCTGATCGGGGACGTGCCGCGCATCCTCGCCGTCGTCGCCGCGGCGGCGATCGAGACGGGCGTGCCGGTGATGGTGCACACGAACGCGGTGGCGCAGACCGGGCTGCTCGCACTCGATGCGCTGACGGGCGCCGGCGTCGACCCGGCGCGGATCGTGATCGCGCACGCGGGCGACAGCAACGACCTCGGCTACCTGCGCGCGATCGCGGACACCGGGGCGAGCCTCGGCTGCGATCGCTTCAACATCCCGCACTTCAACCCCGACGACAAGCGCGTCGCGACGCTTGCGGCGCTCGTCGCGGAGGGCTACACGCGGAGCGTCCATCTCGGGCACGACGCGGCGTGCTTCTACGACTTCATGTTCCGCAACCCGCCCTTCGCCGACGAGCGGCCCGACTACCTCCACATCTCGGCGAAGATCGTCCCGGCGCTGCTCGCCGCGGGTGTGACGCAGGCGCAGGTCGACGAGATGCTGACCGGCAATCCGCGCCGCTTCTTCACGCGAGCCTGAGCGCCCGCCTCACGCCGCCGGCCCCTCGTAGACGCAGCCCGAGCTGCAGGTCTCGCGCACGACGATCCGGCAGAGGCCGGGCAGGGCGGGTGCGAGACGCTGCCAGATCCAGCGCGCGAGGTTCTCGCTGGTGGGGTTCTCGAGGCCCTCGATCTCGTTCAGGTAGTGGTGGTCGAGCTGCGCGTGGAGGGGCTTGAACGCCGCCTCCAGCGCGGCGAAGTCCATGAACCAGCCGAGCTGCTCGTCGACGGTGCCGCGTGCGTGGATCGCGACGCGGAAGGAGTGGCCGTGCAGGCGCGCGCACTTGTGCTCGGGCGGCACCATGGGGAGGCGGTGGGCGGCCTCGAACGTGAACTCCTTGAAGATCTCCACTAGCGGATGCCGGTGATCTTGTGGGTCTGCAGGCTGAGGCGCCACTGCGGGTGGGCGAGGCAGTAGGCGATCGCCGCGGCGATGTTGGCGTCGAGCTCGGGGCCGTCCATGGGCTGCAGGAAGAAGTGCTCGAAGTCGGCGTCGGCGAAGCGCTCGGGCGGCGCGAGCGCCTGCGGGTAGACGAGCTTGAGCTCGTCGCCGCGCAGGAGCACCGTCGCCGATCCCGCCTTGGGGCTGACGCAGATCCAGTCGATCCCGGGCGGGGGCTCGAGCGTGCCGTTCGTCTCGACGGCGATTGCGAAGCCGGCGCCGTGCAGCGCAGCGACGAGCGCCGCGTCCAGCTGCAGGAGCGGCTCGCCGCCGGTGCACACGACGAGCGGACGGCTGCGCCCGTTGACACGGCGGCCAGCGCTCGGCGACGGCGCTCGCGAGCTCGGCGGCGGTGCGGAACTTGCCGCCGAAGGTGCCGTCGGTGCCGACGAAGTCGGTGTCGCAGAACGTGCACACGGCGCTCGCGCGGTCCTTCTCGCGCCCGCTCCAGAGGTTGCAGCCGGCGAAGCGGCAGAACACCGCGGGCCGCCCGGCGTTCGCGCCCTCGCCCTGCAGGGTGTAGAAGATCTCCTTGACCGCGTACGTCATCGGCGTCACCCCGGCGCCGGGCGCGTACGCGCCCGGATCGGGCACGCCGACCGCCGCGAACCCCCGCAGCCGCAGCCGGCAGGCATCGCAGGCGCCGCACGCGCGGCCCTCGGCGTCGGGGTCGTAGCAGCTCTGCGTGACCGCGTAGTCGACCCCCAGCTCGAGCCCGCGGCGGATGATGCCCTCCTTCGTGAGCTGCATCAGCGGCGCGTGGATCGTCAGCCGCTGCGTGCCCTCGACACCGGCCTTCGTGGCCAGGTTCGCCATCCGCTCGAACGCCTCGATGTACTCCGGCCGGCAGTCCGGATAGCCGCTGTAGTCGAGCGCGTTGACGCCCACGAAGATGTCGCTCGCCGCCAGCGTCTCGGCCCACGCCAGCGCGAACGACAGGAAGATCGTGTTGCGCGCGGGCACGTACGTGATCGGGATCCCGGCGCCCATCTCCTCGTCCGAGCGGCCCTTCGGCACCGCGATGTCGGCCGTCAGCGCCGACCCCCCGAAGACGCGCAGGTCGATCTCCGCGACCACGTGCTCGGCACCCGCCGCCGCAGCGATACGCCGCGCCGCCTCCAGCTCGATCACGTGCCGCTGCCCGTAGCGGAAGCTCAGCGCGTACGGCACGAACCCCTCGCTGCGCGCGATCGCCAGCACCGTCGACGAATCGAGACCGCCGCTCAGGAGCACCACTGCGCGCTTGCCGCTCATACGCCATCAGACTACGACGAGTGACCGCCGCGAGGATCGCGCAGGGCATCGACGCCGAGCTCCGGGCCGCCGGCGATCCCGAGCGCGCCGAGGGCGAGAAGCGCTATCTCAAGAGCGCGCTCGAGCACTACGGGACGGGCGTCCCCGCGACCCGCCGGGTCGTCAAGACGGCGCTCGCCCGCCACCCGGGCCTCGCGCACGCGGACGTCGTCGGGATCGCCGAGGCGCTCTGGGCGCGCCCCGTGCACGAGTGCCGCGCCGCTGCCGTCGAGCTGCTCGACCTCCGCGGCGAGCTGCTCGGGCCGGGCGACATCGGGCTCCTCGAGCGGCTGATCCGCGAGTCGCGCACGTGGGCGCTCGTCGACGGGCTGGCGGCGAGCGTGACCGGGCCGCTGGTCGAGCGCTGCCCCGAGCTCGGGGCGGTACTCGACCGCTGGGCGGCGGACGACGACTTCTGGGTGCGGCGCTCGGCGCTGCTCGCGCTGCTGCTGCCGCTCCGCCAGGGCCGTGGCGACTTCGAGCGCTTCGGCCGCTATGCGGACGCGATGCTGGAGGAGAAGGAGTTCTTCGTGCGCAAGGCGATCGGGTGGGTGCTGCGCGACACCTCGAGGAAGCGGCCCGAGCTCGTCTCCGCGTGGCTGCGGCCGCGCGCGGGGCGGGCCTCGGGCGTGACCGTGCGCGAGGCGGTCAAGCACCTTCCCGAGGCGGAGCGCGGCGAGATCATGGGCGCATACCGGCTCGCCTCCGTGCGCGCTCGGCGTCCCTAGCGCTTCCCTCGGCGCGGGCATTGCGTCGATTGGGACTCACGCTCGCAGGCGTTCGATCCGATGCATGGACGCAGCAGCGCATTGCGCGCGTCGCGCGTGTCCGCGCGGGCAGCTGCAGGAGAAGGAGGGTCCCCCAGTGATTCGGCTGACGAATCTGATCGTCTACTCGCGCGTCCCCGGGTCGCTGGCCACGGGCCGCCCCGGCGCGCACAGGCGCCCGGCTCTGCCCGACGCACCCGCCCCCGCCCGGACGCCCGGCCGGGGAACGCGGCGGCCATCGCACCTGTGGGCGCTCGCGGCGATCGGCGCCTTCGTGGCCGTCTACGCCTCGTGGCAGCTCTTCCGCTGGGGACCTGCGGGGTCCCGCGGATTCCTCGCCGACGCCTTCTTCTACCCGATCGAGATCGCAGCGGTGGTCACCGCGTGGCGCGCATCGCAGCGCTGCACCGGCATGCACCGGCTGCAGACCGCCTGGCGCGTGCTCTCGCTCGCATCGCTCGTGTACTTCGCCGGCGATGTCACCTGGAGCGGCTACGAGCTGGCGGGCGCCAGTCCCTATCCGTCGCTCGCCGACGCCTTCTACCTCGCGTTCTACCCGCTGATGCTGTGGGGTCTGCTCTCGTTCCCCGTGGCCCGGCGGGGCGGCGACCACGTTCGGCTGGCGCTCGATCTCGCCGTCGTCGTGATCGGCGCATCGGCGGTCGTGGTCTATGTCGTGCTCGGTCCGAATGCCGTTGCGGGCGGCTCGAGCGCGTTGCAGACGGCCTTTTCGATCGCGTATCCCGTCGGCGACATGGTGCTCCTCATCGGGTTGGCGTGGGTGCTCCTGCGGCAATCGATCCCGTCCGCCCGCCGCGCGCTGGCCTTCATGGCCGGTGGGCTCCTCCTGTACGTCGCCGGCGATCTCGTCTATGGCTACATGACGCTGCACTCCGGCTACCAGAGCGGCGACCGCGTCGACCTGCTCTACATGGCCGCGCTCGGCTTCGTCGCCGTCGCGGCCACGGCGCAGGAACCGGTCGCCCGGCCGCAGCGGCTGGCGCAGGGCCCGACCCGCGAGCAGATCGGCTGGCTGCCGTACACGGCCGTCGCGGTGGGGTTCGCCGTCCTGCTGGTGTCGCAGCGAGATCACGCGTTCTTCCCCGACCTCACCCTGATCCTCATCGCCATCGTCCTCGCGGCGCTGGTCGCGGCGCGACAGTTCTTCGCCCAGCGCGATCTCCTCGGCGCCCAGGGCATGCTCCGCCACCAGGCGCTGCACGATGCCCTGACCGGGTTGCCCAATCGCACGCTCGTGCTCGACCGCGCCGAGCAGGTGCTGGCACGCGCGCGGCGCCAGAGCACCCCGGTGGCCGCGCTCTACATCGACATCGACGGCTTCAAGCACGTCAACGACAGCTTCGGCCATGCCGCGGGCGACGAGCTGCTGAAGGCCGTCGCGGCACGTCTCAAGGGCGTGGTGCGCGACGGCGATACGGTGGGCCGGATCGGCGGCGACGAGTTCGTCGTCGTGCTCGACTCGCCGACGCTCGACGCCGGCCCCGAGCTCGTCCTCGAGCGCATCCTCGAGGTCTTGCGCCAGCCCGTCGCCGTCAGCCAGCTGGGCGAGCGCTCGCTCGTCGTGACCGCCAGCATCGGGCTCGCAATGGGTCAGCGCGCGAGCGCCGACCAGCTCCTGCGGGACGCCGACCTGGCGCTCTACGAGGCGAAGGCCACCGGCAAGGACCGCTACGTGCTCTTCGAGTCCGCCATGCAGACGGTCGCGCAGGATCGCCTTCTGCTCGAGATGGACCTGCGCGAGGCGTTGGAGCGCGACGAGCTGTTCCTGCAGTATCAGCCGACGTTCGACCTCCAGAGCCGCGCGATCTTCGGCGTGGAGGCGTTGATCCGCTGGCGTCACCCGCGCCGCGGCGTCGTCGCCCCCGACGAGTTCATCCCGATCGCCGAGCAGACAGGGCTGATCGTCCCGATCGGCCACTGGGTGCTGCGCGAGGCCTGCCGGCAGGCGGCGTCGTGGCACCGGGCCGGACACGCGGTCGGCATCGCCGTCAACGTCTCCCCGCGCCAGCTGGAGCGCGACGACTTCATCGACGACGTGCGCGAAGCGCTCGCCGAGACCGGACTCGACGCCGCGATGCTCACGCTCGAGATCACCGAGACGACGCTCATGCGGGCACCCGACACCGCCGCGCGCCTCCAGCGGCTGAAGGACCTGGGCCTCCGCCTCGCGATCGACGACTTCGGCACCGGCTACAGCTCGCTCGCGTACCTGCGCCAGTTCCCCGTCGATGCGCTCAAGATCGATCGCTCCTTCATCTCCGGCAACGCCGGCTCGACCGAATCGGTTGCGCTCATCCACACGCTCGTGCAACTCGGCAAGTCGCTCGGACTGCAGACGCTCGGCGAGGGGATCGAGGACCACGAACAGCTTCGGCGCCTGCAGGACGAGCACTGCGATCTCGGCCAGGGATTCCTGCTCGCGCGCCCGCTCGACGCCCGCGATGTCGAGCGCTTCCTCGCGGTGGCGCTCGCCGCCTGACGGGCGGGCTACGTGAAGATGATCTGCCCTCCGCCGGCCTGTGCGTAGAACTCGCCGACGGTGATGATGTCGTCGACCTGGTCGATGAAGTCCTCGCGCGTCAGCTTGAACATGTCGACCGACGCCTTGCAGGCATAGAGGCCGGCGCCGGAGTCGGAGATCATCTCGATGAACTCCGGGATCGGCGGGATGTCGAGCCCCTCCATCGCCTTCTCGAGCTGGTGCGTGACGATCGCGCTCATCCCGGGGAGGCCGCCGAGCCAGGTCGCCAGGTGCAGGCCGGGGTTGCCGACCGTGGCCGCCTTGATGTGGTCGTGGCGCTTGCGGCTGATCGCGTCCATGCCGAAGAACGTGAAGAAGAGGTTGGCCTCGATCCCCTCCATGCGCGCGCCGTTGGCCATGATGAGGCCGGGGTAGACACCCTCCAGCGAGCCCTTCGAGATGATGATCGAGACCTTCTCGATCTGGTCGCTCATCACGCCTCCTAGATGCAGCCGTGGGGCTTGGGGATGCCGCCGATCTTGGCGGCGAGCTTGGCCGGGCCCTTGGGGAAGAGCTGGTAGAGCTCCTTGATCGCGACGCCCGAGCTCTTGCCGAGGCTGCGGATGCTGGGCGCCTGGCCGTCGCGCAGATACGCGTCGCGCATGAACCGCACGACCTGCCAGTGCCGGTCGGACAGCTCGGCGATGCCGTTGTCGCGGGCGATCTCCGCCGCGATCTCCTCGTTCCACTGGGTCGCGTCGGTGAGGAATCCCTCGCCGTCGACGTCGACGGCGGCACCGGCGATGGTGGCGGTGGTCATGCGTGCTCCTTCTCGTGATGGCGGAGCTGCGCGCCGATGCCCGGGATGTCGCGGCCGGGGAGCAGCGCGTGCCAGTAGAGCGACTGGAAGAGCAGCTTGCCGAGGTGGTTCGCGCGCGACTCGCGCATGAGCGGCAGCGGGCCGAGGTGCTCGAGCGGGTAGCGCCCGGGCAGCGGCTCGACCTCGTAGTTGAAGTCGATCAGGAGGGCCTTGCCGAAGCCCGTCTCGACGAAGCAGTTGGCGTGGCCGTCGAACGAGCCCTCGAGCGGCTGCTTGGCGAGGAAGCGCCGGATGTTGGCCGTGAGCGTGTCGGCCTCGAAGTGCGTGACCGAGCCGGCCTTCGACGTCGGGAGGTTGGCGGCATCGCCGATCGCGAAGATGTTCGCCGCGGCCTGCGTCTGGAGCGTGTGCGGATCGGCCCGCACGAACCCCGTGTCGTCGCCGAGGCCGGGCGAGCGATCGACGTAGGCGGCGCCGGCGTGCAGCGGAACGGTCACGAGCAGGTCGAAGCGCTCCTCGCGCTCGTCGTAGCTGCGGAGCACGCCCGACCCGCCGTCGACCGAGCCGGTGTTGAACTCGGTCACGAGCTCGATGTGCTTCGCGGCGAGCAGGCCGGAGAGCATGTCCGAGGCGGCCGGCTTGGTGAAGGCGCCGTCGAGCGGCGTGACGTAGACGATCTCGCTGCGGTCGCGGATCCCGCGCTCGGTCAGGTACCAGTCGGCGAGGAACGCGAACTCGAGGGGCGCGACCGGGCACTTGATCGGCATGTCGACGGGGTTCACGACGAGGCGCCCGCCGGCGAAGCGCTCGAGAGCGGCGGCGAGCGCCGTCGCCCCCTCGGCCGTGTAGAACGGGAAGACCGTCTCGAGCCAGCCGTCGCCCGTCAGGCCCTCGGTCTCCTCGGGGACGAGCCGCGCGCCCGTGGCCACGATCAGGACGTCGTAGCCGACGACGATGCCGTGGCCGAGATGCACCTCGCTGCACGCGGGGTCGACGCCCTCGACGTCGGCCTCGATCGCGTGCACGTCGCGGTGGTACTGCCGCTGCCGTGAGCGCACGAGATGCTCGGCGTCGGCGAGCCCGAACGGCACGAACAGGAGCCCCGGCTGGTAGACGTGGTCGTCGTCGCGGTCGATGACCGTGATCTCGGCCTCGTCCGGCGAGTAGGCCCGGCGCAGGCGATTGGCCATGATCGTGCCGCCGGTGCCGCCCCCGAGGATGACGATGCGGTGAGCCATGCCCTGATCGTGCCGCGCCGCCGCGCCGCCGCCATCGGGAGTGAGCCGTCCGATCTCTACGGGTTTTCCGTAGGGGCGTTGCGTGCGGACGCCGTTGCGAACTCCACGGGGGTGCGCGACGCTCGGAACATGAGTACCAGCAGCGCACACGATGGCGGGTTGCGGGCCAGTGCCCGCTCGCTCGGCGGGTCGCTCCGTCAGGAGGTCGTCATCGACGGCGGCCGGCACACGCTCTTCACGGACGAGCCCGAGCATCTCGGCGGGGAGGACACCGGCCCGGCGCCGCACGAGCTCTTCCCGGCGGCGCTCGCCTCGTGTGTGGCCACCACGGTTCAGATGTACGCACGCGCGCGCAGCTGGGACATCGGGGACGTGCGCGTCGACGTCGACTACGACCACCGCTCGACGCCGCGTCGCTTCGCGATCGTCCTGCACCTCGACCGGTCGCTCACGCGCGAACGCGCCGAGCGCCTCACCAAGGTCGCCGAGGGCTGCCCGGTGCGGCGCGCGATCGAGAGCGGGATCGTGTTCGAGGAGCGGGTCGTGCTCGACGGGAAGCGCCGCGTGGCCGCGGTCCCCGCAACCACCGGCGCCGAGCGCGGGCGCGCGTGAGCAACCTCGACCTCGCGCGCTGGCAGTTCGGCGTCACGACGGTCTACCACTTCCTGTTCGTCCCGATCACGATCGGCATCACGTGGTTCGTGGCCGTGTTCGAGACGCTCTGGTACCGGCGCCGCGACGAGCATCACCTGCGGCTGACGCGCTTCTTCGGCAAGCTGATGCTCATCAACTTCGCGATCGGCGTGGTCACGGGGATCGTGCAGGAGTTCCAGTTCGGCATGAACTGGAGCACCTACTCGCGCTACGTCGGCGACATCTTCGGCGCACCGCTCGCGATGGAGGCGCTCGCCGCGTTCTTCCTCGAGTCGACGTTCCTGGGGCTGTGGATCTTCGGCTGGGGCCGGCTGTCCGCGCGCCTCCACCTCGTGATCATCTACGCGGTCGCGTTCGGATCGACGCTCAGCGCGTTCTTCATCCTCGCCGCGAACTCCTGGATGCAGCACCCGGTCGGCTACACGATCAATGCGGCCACGGGCCGGGCCGAGATGACGTCGATCGGCCGCGTCCTCACCAATTCGACGCTGCTCTACGCCTTCCCGCACACGATCGGCGCCGCCCTCATGACGGCCGGGATGATCGTCGCGGGCATCGCGGCGTGGCACGTCGCACGCGGCTCGCACGTCGAGATGTTCGCGCCTGCGCTGCGTCTCGCGCTCCCGGTCGTGTTCGTCGCCGCGATCGCGACGACGCTCATCGGCCACGCCCAGGCGCAGCTCATGACCGAGCAGCAGCCGATGAAGATGGCTGCCGCCGAGGCGCTCTACACGACGCAGAAGGGCGCGCCCTTCTCGCTCTTCGCCGTGGCGCCGTTCGAGCACAATCCCACGCGCTCGACGTTCGACATCACGATCCCGCACGGACTCTCGATCCTCTCGAGCAACTCGTGGAACGGCAACGTGGAGGGGATCAACGACCTCAATCGCGACTACCGGGCGAAGTACGGACCGGGCGAGTACGCCCCCGTCGTCGGCGTCACCTACTGGACGTTCCGGATCATGACCGGTATCGGCTTCCTCGCCGCGGCGATCTCCGGGTTCGGGCTGTGGCTGCTCTGGCGGCGCCGGCTCGAGGCGTCGCGCCGGTACCTGCGCATCCTCACGCTCGCGATCGCCCTGCCCATCCTGGCGAACGCCGCCGGCTGGATCTTCACCGAGATGGGACGCCAGCCTTGGGTCGTGCAGGGCCTGCTGAAGACATCGGACGCCGTCTCGCCGAGCGTATCGGCGTGGGAGGTCGGCCTCACACTCGCCGGCTTCACGCTGCTCTACGGCGTGCTCGCGGCCGTCGACGGCTGGCTCATGTTCCGCTACGCGCGGAGCGCCCCCGCCGATGCGCCCGATCCCGATGCGCCCGACCCTGCCCGCGAACTCTCGATGGCGTACTGAGGAGCCCGGAGAATGCACACCGGCTACTGGCATCTCGAGGTCCTCTGGTTCGCGCTGATCGCGATCCTCTGGATCGGCTACTTCGTGCTCGAGGGCTTCGACTTCGGCGTCGGGATCCTGTTGCCGTTCCTGGCCAGGGACGATGCCGACAAGCGGGTCATGATCAACACGATCGGCCCGGTCTGGGACGGCAACGAGGTCTGGCTCCTGACCGCCGGCGGCGCCACGTTCGCCGCCTTCCCCGGCTGGTACGCGACGCTGTTCTCGGGCTTCTATCTCGCGCTCTTCCTCATCCTCGTCGCGCTGATCGTGCGAGGCGTCGCCTTCGAGTACCGCGGCAAGCACGACTCGCCGCGCTGGCGCGCATGGTGGGACCGCGCGATCTTCGCCGGCTCGGCTCTGCCCGCCCTGCTCTGGGGCGTCGCGTTCGCCAATTTCATCCAGGGCGTCCCGATCGACAAGAAGGGCGAGTTCACCGGCACGCTCCTGACGCTGCTCAATCCCTATGCGCTCGTCGGCGGCCTCACCTCGCTCGCCGTCTTCACGCTGCACGGCTCCATCTACCTCTCGCTCAAGACGAAGGGCGACGTGCTCGCCCGCGCCCAGGCCGTGGCGCGCCGGCTCTCGCTCGTCACCGCGGTGCTCGTCTTCGGGTTCCTGCTCTGGACGTACCTGAACGCGGTCGACGCCAACGAGAGCGGAATCGTCCCGGGCGGCATCCCGCTGTCGGCGCTCGGACTCATGATCGCGGTGCCGTTCCTCGTGCGCGCCGGGCGCGATGGGCTCGCGTTCACCGCGACGGCGTTCTCGATTGCGCTCGTGACGCTGACGATCTTCCTGAACCTCTACCCGCGCGTGCTCGTGTCGTCGACCGACAAGGCCTACAGCCTCACGATCTGGTCGACGAGCTCGACGCACTACACGCTCGTCGTGATGACGATCGTGGCGCTTGCGCTGACGCCAGTCGTGCTCCTGTACCAGGGCTGGACGTACTACGTCTTCCGCCACCGCATCGGCCGCGACGACCTCGCGCCGCTCAAGAGCCCGATCGACCTGCTCGCCGGCCACGGCAAGCAGCCGCACCCGACGGCCGGCGACTGACCCGCGGCGATGCGGCCCGTCGACCGGCGACTGCTGCGCGCCTCGCCCGCGGCGCGGCGATTCCTGCGTCGCGTGCGTCCCGCTGGGTGTCGCGACCGCGATCGCGATCGTGGCCCAGGCGACGCTGCTCGGGCGGATCGTCGACGACCTGTTCCTCGGGCACCGCGACCTCGCCGCCGTCACCCCTGCGCTCGCGCTGCTTGCGGCGCTCGCGGTCGCCCGCGGCCTGCTCGCGTGGGCGTTCGAGGCGGCCGGCCACCTGACCGCGAGCGCGACGGCGCCGTGCGTTGCGCCGGCGGCTCGTGCGCCACGTGCTCGTCGATCGCCCCGGCGATCCCGCGACGGCGAGCGGCGACGTCGCGACCGCCGCCGTCGGCGGCATCGACGCGCTCGACCCCTACTTCTCGCGCTATCTGCCCCAGCTCGTGCTCGGCGGCGTCGTGCCGATCGTCATCCTCGTGCGCGTCGGGACGCTCGACCTCCTGTCCGCGGTCGTCATGGCCGCGACGGTGCCGCTGATCCCGGTCTTCGGGATCCTCGTCGGGCGGGCGACCGAGGATCGGGCCCGCGCCCGCTATGCCGCACTCGCGCGTCTCTCGAGCCATTTCCTCGACGTCGTGCGCGGCCTGACGACGCTGCGCGCGTTCAACCGCAGCGCGCTCCAGGCCGAGCGGCTCGCGGAGAGCGGTGAGCGCTACCGCCGCGAGACGATGGGCACGCTCCGGATCGCGTTCCTCTCGGCGCTCGTGCTCGAGCTCGCCGCCACGCTCGGCACGGCGATCGTGGCCGTCGAGATCGGCATCCGCCTCGATCACGGCGGCATCGGACTCGCGCCCGCGCTGACGATCCTCGTGCTCGCCCCGGAGCTGTACGCGCCTCTGCGGAGCGCCGCCGCGCAGTTCCACGCCAGCGCCGACGGCATCGCCGCGGCTGCGCACATCCTCGACCCGCTCGAGCGCTCGGCAGCGCTCGCGCCGGCGGGGAGTGGCGCGCCGCTCGATCCACGCGACGTCCCCGTGCGGCTCGAGCGCGTGTCGTTCGCCTATCCGGGGCGCGAAGGTCGCGTTCTCGACGACGCATCGCTCGCCATTGCGCCCGGGGAACGTGTCGCGCTCGTGGGCCCGAGCGGCGCGGGCAAGAGCACGATCGCGCGCCTGCTGCTGCGCTTCGACGAGCCCGCCGCGGGGCGCCTGCTCGCCGGTGGCACCGACCTCTGCGACGCGGATCCCGACGCCTGGCGGCGCCGCCTCGCATGGATGCCGCAGCGGCCGCACCTGGCTGCAGGCACGATCGGTGACGCGATCCGCCTCGGCGCCCCCGCTGCGCCCATCGCGGCCGTGGCCGATGCCGCGCGGCGCGCGGGCGCCGAGGCCTTCATCGCGGCCCTGCCCGACGGCTACGCCACGTGCGTCGGCGATGGCGGCGACGGCCTCTCGGCCGGCCAGATCCGCCGCATCGCGCTCGCGCGCGCACTGCTGCGGGACGCCTCGCTGCTGCTGCTCGACGAGCCGACGACGAACCTCGATCCGGAGAGCGCGGAGGTCGTGGCGCGGTCGCTCGAACAGCTGCCGCGCACGGCGTCGATGCTCCTGATCACGCACGACGAGGCCCTCGCGCGGCGCGTCGGCGACCGCATCGTCCGCATTTCCGGTGGCAGGATCGTCACGGGCGCGGAGGCGCGCGTGTGATCGCAGACCGTCATCCGCTCGTGCGCGTGTCGCGGCTCGCCCAGCAGCATGCGGGCCGCCTCGCGCTCGGCATCGCCCTCGGCTCGCTCGCCATCGCGGCCGGCATCGGCCTGATGGCGACTTCGGGATACCTCATCTCGCGCGCCGCGCAGCGCCCTCCCATCCTCGAGCTCGGCGTCGCGATCGTCGGCGTGCGCTTCTTCGGCGTCTCGCGCGGCGTCCTGCGCTATCTCGAGCGTCTGGCGTCGCACGATGCGGCGCTGCGCGCGCTCGCGACGGTGCGCGCGCGCCTCTTCGCGCGGCTCGAGCCGCTCGTGCCCGGCGGTCTGCCGGGTCTGCGCACAGGCGACCTCCTCGGTCGCTTCGTCGCCGACGTCGACGCGCTCCAGGGTCTCTACCTGCGGGCCATCGCGCCGGCGGCGGTTGCGCTGCTCGCCGGCTCGATCGCGGTCACCGTGGCCGCCATCGCGCTTCCCGCGGCCGGCCTCGTGCTGGCAGGCTTCCTGCTGCTCGCAGGCGTGGCGGTCCCGCTCGCGGGCGTCGCCGTCACCCACGCGGCCGTACGCCGCGAGGCGCCGGCCCGCGCCGAGCTCACCGCCGAGCTCCTGGATGCGCTCGCGGCCGCGCCCGAGCTCGTCGCCTACGGCGCGGCCGGCGACGCTGCCGCGCGCCTGGAGGCGGCCGATCGGTCGCTCGGCCCGCGCCCGCCGGCGCACGGCGCTCGTCGCCGCTGTCAGCGAGGCCACCGTGACCGCGCTCGCCATGCTCGCCGCCGTCGCCGTTCTCGTGGTCGCGGCGCCGGCCGTCCACTCGGGCGCTCTCGCGGGCGTCGAGCTCGGCATGCTCGCCCTGCTCGTCGCTCGCCGCGTTCGAGGCCGTGCGGCCGCTGCCGGCCGCGGCCGAGCAGCTGATCGCGGGAGCCAGCGTGTCGCGGCGCATTCTCGAGCTCACCGACCGCGACGCACCGGTGCAGGATCCCGCCCGCCCCCGCCCGCTCGCCGGTCCCGGCCATCTCGAGCTCCGCGGCGTTGCGATGCGCTATTCGCCGGGCGCGCCGCGGGTGCTCGACGGCGCCGACCTGGACATTCCGGCGGGAGCGATCGTCGCGCTGGTGGGCCCGAGCGGCGCGGGCAAGACGACGATCGCAAGCCTGCTCGTGCGCTTCCGCGATCCCGACGAGGGGGCAGTCCTCCTCGACGGGCACGACCTGCGCGAGTACGCGCAGGCCGACGTGCGCCGCGTGGTCGGGCTCGCCGGCCAGGAGGCGCACCTCTTCCCGACGTCGATCCGCGAGAACCTGCGTATCGCGCGTCCGGCGGCCGGCGATGCCGAGCTCATCGACGCCCTGCAGCGCGCGCGTGCCTGGAGCTGGGTCTCCTCGCTCCCCGAGGGTCTCGACACGGAGGTCGGCGAGGAGGGCGCCCGCGTCTCGGGCGGCGAGCGTCAGCGTCTCGCGCTGGCGCGCGCGCTGCTCGCCGATGTCCGCCTGCTCGTCGTCGACGAGCTCGACGCCCACCTCGACGACGATACGGCCGAGGCGCTCGTCCGCGATCTGCTCGGCGCCGCCCGGCTGGCCGGCCTCGGCGTCCTCCTCATCACCCACCGCCCGATCGCCCCCGAGCTGATCGACCACATCGCCGTCGTCCGCGATGGGCGGATCAGCCCGGGGTAGTCCTCGCGGTTCAGGCGTGCCCGTGCCCGAAGGAGATGGCGGGCAGCAGCCGGCCGAGCGGCCGCGGCAGCCACCAGGCCCAGGGGCCGAGCAGCCGCAGCGCGACCGGGATCAGCACCAGGCGTACGAGCAGCGCGTCGAGCGCGACGGCGACGCCGAGGATGATGCCCATCTCCTTGGGCGGCAGCGGCCCCGAGATCGCGAACGTGAAGAAGACCGCGACCATCACGACCGCGGCGGCCAGGATCACCCGGCCGGAGTGCGCGACTCCGCCGATCATCGCGTCGCGCGCGTCGCCGCCCGAGTGCTCGAGGTGCTCCTTGGCGGAGGCCAGCAGGAAGACGGTGTAGTCCATCGAGATCGCGAAGATCATCGCGAAGAAGAACACCGGACCCCAGGCGTCGAGGAAGCCCTGCGACTCGAAGCCGAGCAGCGAGGTCAGGTGGCCGTCCTGGAAGATGAGCCGGGCCACTCCGAAGGCCGCGCCGGTCGCGAGCAGGTTGGTGAGCACGCCGACGAGCGCGATCACGGGAGCCTGGAGCGCGACGAGAAGCAGCAGGAAGCCGAGTGCGAGCACGACGCCGATCACGAGCGGGGTCGCGTTCGCCAGTTGCGTCTCGAGGTCGTGGTTCTCGGCGGCGGCGCCGCCGACGAGTGCGTCCGCGGGAAGCGTCGTGCGCAGGCGGTCGATCGTGCGGCCGACCGCGGGGTCCGACGGGTTCTGCCGCGGAATCGCCTGCACGAGCGCGAACCGCCCGTTGGCCGACGTCTGCGCCGGCATGACGGCGGCGATGCCCGGATCGGCCTTCGCGACCGCGCTCAGCGACGCCGCGTCCGCGCTGGGCGCCACGAGCTGGAGCGCACCGGGAGCGCCGGCTCCGAACGCGGCCTGCACCTGGGTGTAGCCGATGCGCGAGCTGTCGCCTGCGGGGACGACCTTGATCGACGGCATGCCGGTCTTGAGGCCCGCGACGGGTGCGGCGAGCGCGAGCAGCAGGATGAGCGCGGGCACGCCGTAGCGCAGCGGCCGCGCCCAGATGCGCTCGGCCCAGCGCGCGAAGAACGGCGAGCGGTGCTCGCCCGAGTGCGCCCACGGCAGGGCCAGATTGTCGACCTTCGGCCCCAGTGCGCCGAGCACCGCCGGCAGCAGCGTGAGCGTCGCGGCGAGGATGAACGCGACCGCCACCATGATGCCGAGTGCCATCGAGCGGAAGGCCGGGCTCGGCACGAGCATCACGGCCGAGAGCGAGATCAGTACCGTCACCCCCGAGAAGAGCACGGCCTTGCCGGCGGTGTCCATCGCGAGGCCCGCGGCTTCGGCCGGAGGCATCCCGCGCGCGAACATGCTCGCTCGATAGCGCACGACGATGAAGAGCGCGTAGTCGATGCCGAGAGCGAGCGCGAACATGAGCGCGAAGTTCATCGACCAGATCGAGATGTCGGCTGCGAGCGTGCCGAGGTAGAGCACGCCGGCCGAGGCGATCAGCCCGATGATCGTGAGCATCAGCGGGAGGCTGGCCGCGACGAGCGAGCCGAACGCGATCAGGAGGATCGCGAGGGTCACGGGCCAGGAGAACAGCTCCGACTTCATCATCGCCGAGCGGTTCGCGGCGTTGAAGTCGGACCACATGCCGGACGCGCCGGTGAGGTTGACCGAGACGTTCGCCGTGCCGAGATCGCGCAGCGGCCCCTTCAGCCGGTCGGCCGCGAGCACCATCTGCTTCGGGCTGCGCGCGGCGCCCGCCGTGACGATCGCGGTATGCCCGTCCCGGCTGATCGAGACGCCGGGCGACGGCGGCGTGACGCTCGCGACCGCCGGATCGGCCTTGACGAGCGCGGCGGCCTTCGCGGCGACGGCGGCGAAGGCCGGGTCGCCGGAGCGCAGCGAGGACGAGTGCAGGACGATCATGAGGCCGGTCGACGCGTTGCCTGCGAACTGCTTCTGGATGAGCGAGCGGGCGGCGACGGAATCCGAGCCCGTCGCCTCCCAGCCGGCGCCCGAGAGCGCCGTCTCGACGCGGGGCGCGAGGAAGCCGAGGCCCACCGCGACGACGATCCACGCGATCGCGACGGCGCGCGCGTGCGATGCGGAATAGCGGCCGAGCCGCCCGATGGGGCCCAGCTGAATGCTCTCGGCGCTCATCGCGCGCTCCCGCTCTCGAGGTGGAACAGCCTGCGCAGGACGAGCGACGCGACGCAGTCGCCGAACGCGACGAACGCGAGCTGGTTCACGCCCACGAACGCGCTCAGGAGCAGCCACCAGGGGCTGACGGCCGCGGCGAGCACGACCGAGACGAGGATCATCGTGCCGGCCATGGCGAAGAGGACGCGCTCGAGCGGCCAGGCCGTCGCGGCGGGCTGCCGTGCGGGGCGCGCTGTCGTATGGGCGCTCATTGTGGGATCTCCGATCGAGTAGGGGCTGGTGGGTAACGGAAGCTCGCGCCCGCGCGCAGCCCGCGGACGCCCGCAAGGCCAGTGCCTGCCGAGCATCGCGGGAGAGGGCGCCGAGGGCATCGGCGGCAGCACGGTTCGTGGCTGCACGGAACTACGTAGTCGCGGTCAGGTGCCATTGCGGTCTCCCGAAGCGGCAGGAGCCGCGCTGAGCCCGGAGGGCGCCGCGAGGATCTGGCCGAGCTCGGCGAACTGGCCCTGGAGGTCGCCGCAGACGATGTCGCAGAGCAGGAAGATCGAGTCGTCGGCGATCGAGTAGACGACGCTGTTGCCGCTCTTGCGGCGACCCACCACGCCTGCCCGGTGGAGTGCGGCGAGGTGCTTGGAGATGTTCTGCTGCGACGCCTCGAGCGCCTCGGCGAGCTCGCCGACACTGGCGTCGCCGGCGCGCAGCCGGTCGAGCAGGCGGATGCGCATCGGCTCTCCGATGAGGCGAAAGCGCTCTGCGACGAGGTCGACGAGCGCTGTGGGCGGTGTCTGGGGCATCGGCATCAGGACCTCTGCCATGGAATATACTATAAAAGCACGTAGTTGTATAGTTTGTCTTGCCAACTACACCAGGAGCTCCGAGATGCAGCCCGTCACCATCACCGCCGACCGCTTCGAGCCGGACGTCCTCGACTCGGAGATCCCGGTCCTCATCGACTTCTGGGCCCCGTGGTGCGCCCCGTGTCGTGCGGTCGCGCCCGTGCTCGATCAGATTGCCGCCGAGTACGACGGCCGCCTCACGGTCGCGAAGGTCAACATCGACGAGGTGCCGAGCATCGCGCAGGCCTTCAACGTCCAGTCGATCCCGACGATCGTCGTCGTGCACGGCCGCAAGGTCGTCGCAGCGACGATGGGTGCCATGCCCCGCGACGCCCTCGTGCGGACGCTCGGGCTCGATCTCCTCGTCGCGCCCGCCGGTGCCTGACATGGAGACGTCTGCCTACGCCATCACGTGCTCGCTCGACGCGCCGTTCGACGAGGCCGTCGAGCGCGTGACGGCCGCCCTCGCACAGGAGGGCTTCGGGATCGTGTCGACGATCGACGTCCAGGCGACCATGCAGAAGAAGCTCGGCGTCGTGATCGAGCCGCACGTCATCCTCGGCGCCTGCAATCCCGAGCTCGCCCGGCGCGGACTGGCGATCGAGCCCGATCTCGGGGTGCTCCTGCCGTGCAACGTCGTCGTCCGCCAGACTGGCGAGCAGATTGCGATCGCTGCGATGGAGCCGGTCGCCGCAATGGCGATCGCATCCAACCCGGCTCTCGAGCCGCTCGCGCTCGAGGCGCGCGAACGCATCGAGCGCGCCGTCGCGAGTCTCTGAGGCCTCGGCGGCCCGCCGCACGGCTCGTGCTCCGTCCCGGAGGTCACGTGATCTCCGGGACGGAGCACTAGGCTGCCGGGACGCTCTGCGAGGCCGGAGGTGAAGGTGAGCGCGCGATCGGTGCGGCGGAGGGCGATCCTGTGCGCAGCGGTGTTGACAGTCGTCGCCGCGAGCTCCTCGCAGGCCGCGCCCGCGAACCCCGGCGCGACCTGGCAGAAGGTCTCCCCGGCAAGCGTGGGCCTCGACCCGGTGAAGCTCGGGCAGATCGCCGCGCAGGCCCGGAGGGGCCGGTCGAACTGCCTGGTCGTCGTGCGCGACGGCAAGCTCGCGGGCGAGTGGTACTTCCACGGCACCGGGCCCACGACGGCGCAGGACGTGTTCTCGGCGACGAAGTCGTTCGCGAGCACGCTCGTCGGCATCGCCCAGGACGAGGGCGACCTCCGCATCTCCGACCGCGCCTCGCGCTGGATCCCGCAGTGGAAGGGCACGAAGTCCGAGGCGGTCACGCTGCGGCAGCTGCTGAGCATGGACTCGGGCCGTGCCTGGGACGTCGTCACCGACTACCTGCGGCTGCTCGGCGCGCGCGACCGCACCTCGTTCGCGATCGGCCTCGGCCAGGCGGCGGCGCCCGGGACGGTCTGGGCCTACAACAACTCGGCGGTGCAGACGCTCGACCGCGTGCTTGCGAATGCGACCCGCACGGACGTCGCGGAGTTCGCAGACCGGCACATCTTCGCGCCGCTCGGCATGACGCACACGGCGATGGCGACCGACGGGGCGGGCAACGCGCAGCTCTTCGAGGGCATCCACTCGACCTGCCGGGACATGGCGCGGTTCGGGGTGCTGATGCTGAACCACGGGCGCTGGGGCGGCCGGCAGATCGTGTCGCGGAGCTTCGTCGACGCGGCCACCGGGCGCCCGTCGTCACCGCTCAACGCCGCCTACGGCTATCTCTGGTGGCTCAACCGCGAGGGCGTGATCGCGAGCGTCACCGCGGCGACCAGCATCGGCGCCGTGCAGCAGGGCGACGTCGAGCGGGGCCGGATGGTGCCCGGGGCGCCGCCGTCGATGTACTGGGCGCTCGGTCTCGGCAACCAGCTCATCCAGATCGACCCGGGCTCGAGGACCGTCGTCGTGCGGCTCGGCTCGGCCGCGGCGATCCCGTTGCCGCCCACGTTCGGGCCCGCCGAGGCGAGCCGGGTCGTGACCGAGGCCGTCGTCGCGAAGCAGGCGGCGGCCCTGCCGTAAGCTCGGCGCATGGCCGAGCTGCTGTCCTGGAGCGTCGAGCGAGACGGCGACGCCGTCATCGTCACGTGCCCGGAGCCGCTGCGCTACGCGAGCGAGAGCCCGCCCGAGTGGATGGGGAGGTGCGCATCCGCCCTGCGCGACGAGCTGCGGCGGCTCGAGATCGGCGACGGCACGATCCTCGAGGCGACGCTGACGGACGACCCGCCGCTTGGCGCCGATCTCGCGGACATCCTCCTCTCCACCGTCGGCGTGCCGGAATCCCAGGTGCACGCCGGGGTGCGGCTGCGGCGCAAGCCGGGCGCGGGCGGCGGCGTCAGCCAGCATTACCGGCGCCTGCCGGTCGCCGTCGCCGGGAGCGACGACGGCGAGCAGCCACTCGCCGCCGTCACCGTCGCCCTCGGCGACGGTCACGAGCTCGAGACGGCGCGCGAGGTGTGGCTCGCCGCGCGCCGGGCCGTGGTCGCCGCGCTCCCGGAAGGTCCGGCCGCGCCACCCGGCGCCATCGGCCTGCGCGTCCGCCTCACGACCGGCCCGGGCCGCCTGCGCGGCAGCGTCGACCTGATCAAGAAGCTGCTCGACGGCGCCTGCGCGTCGCTTCACGTCTACGCCGGCGCGAACCTCGGCGAGGTCGCGCAGCGCCTCGCGCGCGAGCTCGGCGAGGACGCCGAGGCGATGAGCTCGCTGGCGGCGTCGCCGCGCGGCGCGCTGCTCGGGCCCTGCGACTGCTTCCGGCTCGTCGGCGAGCGGGTGCAGGTGAGTCCCGCCGACGACCGCATCCGCGCTCTCGATGTGACCGTGCTGCCCGGCCCCGAGATGCGCCTCGAGATCGAGCTGCGCGCGCTCCCGGCCGGGTGACGGCTACGTCGAGGAGGCCATCGTGAGGCGCTCCAGCTCGTCACGGCCGAGCGCGAGATCGGCCATCGGCAGCAGCTCGGCGAGCTGCTCGGGCGTGCGCGCGCTGGCGATCGGCGCAACCACGGTGGGCTGCGCCGCCAGCCAGGCGAGCGCGACCGCGGAGACCGTCGTCCCGTGGTCGGCGGCGAGCGTGTCGAGGACGTCGAGGACGGCGAGCCCGCGCTCGTCGAGATAGCCGCGCGCGGCGCCCGCCCTGGGCGAGCCCGTGTCCGGGCCGCCGATGCGGTACTTGCCCGTGAGGAAGCCGCTCGCGAGAGCGAAGTACGGCAGGCAGCCGAGGCCCTCGCGCAGGCACAGATCGGCGAGCGCGCCCTCGTAGCCGTTGCGGTGCATGAGGTTGTAGTGGGGCTGGACGGCGGCGTAGGCCGGCAGCTCGCTGTCGCGCGCCAGCGCGAGCGCCTCCGCCAGGCGTGGCGCGCTGTGGTTGGACGCGCCGATGTGCCGCACCTTGCCCTCGCGGATGAGCTCGCCGAAGGCAGCGAGCGTGTGCGCGAGCGGCGTCCGGTCGTCGTCGATGTGCGCGTAGTAGAGGTCGATGCGATCGGTGCCCAGGCGAGCGAGCGATGCCTCCGCGGCGCGGCGGATCGTCGCCGGCGAGAGTCCCTCGGCACCGGGTGCCTGGCCGACCTTCGTCGCGATCACCATGTCGTCGCGGTTGCCGCGCGCGGCCATCCAGTCGCCGATGATCGTCTCCGACTCTCCGCCCCGGTTGCCGGGCACCCACGAGGAGTAGCTGTCTGCCGTGTCGAGGAAGTTGCCGCCGGCGGCCGCGAAGGCGTCGAGCACCGCGAACGACTCCTCCTCGTTGATCGTCCACCCGAAGATGTTGGTGCCGAGGCAGAGCGGCGAGACCCTGAGATCCGTCGCTCCGATCGCCCGCATCACGCGACGCCCGCGGGCTCGCGCGCGTCTGCGGCCATGGTCTCGTGCGCGCTCACGGGCGCGTGCGACGTGCGCAGCAGCAGGGCGCCGATGACGGCGGCCCCGAGCGCGAACAATGCGCCGACGAGGAAGGCCAGGTGGTAGCCGCCGGTCAGCGCGGCGAGGTGGCGCTCGCCCTCGGAGGTCAGCGTGTCGCTGCGCGACGCCGCGAGGCTCGCGAGCACTGCCAGGCCGAGCGCGCCGCCCATCATGAACGCGGTGTTGACGATGCCCGAGGCGAGTCCCGACTCCTCGGGCTCGACGTCGCTCATGGCCGCGAGCAGCACCGGGTTGAACGCGATGCCGGCGCCGAAGCCGAGCAGGATCATGCTCGGCAGCACGTCCATGACGTAGTGGCCGTGGACGGGAGCGCGCGCGAGCCAGAGCAGCCCGATCGCGGCCACGAGCAGGCCGGCCGCGAGCGGCGGCTTGATGCCGAAGCGCATCACGAGCTTCGCGGAGACGCTCACCGACAGGACGCCCATGACGATGTTGCCCGCCAGGAAGGCGAGCCCGACCTTGAGCGGGCTGTAGCCGAGCACGAGCTGCAGGTAGAGCGCCGAGAGGAAGAACCAGGCGAACATCGCTGCGGCCCACAGCACGGCGACGGTGTTCGCGATCGCGACGTTGCGCTTGCGGATCAGGCCGAGCGGCATGAGCGGCGAGCGTACGCGCGCCTCGATCGTGAGGAAGGCGCCCAGCAGCAGGACGGCGACGGCGAGCAGGCCGAGCGTCCGGCCGGACAGCCAGCCCTCCTGGTTGCCGTTGACGATCGCGTAGACGGCGAGCATCAGGGCCGCGGTCACCGTGACCGCGCCCGCGACGTCGAGCTTCGCCTCCGACTTCTGTCCGTGGCCCGCGGGCAGCAGCCGCAGCGACAGCGCGACGACGATGAAGCCGATCGGGATGTTGACGAGGAAGATCCAGTGCCAGTCGAGCACGTCGGTGAGCACCCCGCCGAGCAGCACGCCGATCGACCCGCCGCCCGAGGCGACGAAGCCGAAGATGCCCATCGCCTTGGCGCGCTCGGCGGGCTCGGTGAAGAGGTTCATCGTCAGCGACAGCGACACGGCCGATGCGACCGCACCGCCGAGGCCCTGCACGGCGCGCGCCGTGATCAGCGATTCCTGCGAGGTCGAGAGCCCGCAGGCCAGCGACGCGAGCGTGAAGAACGCGATGCCGCCCAGGAACAGGCGGCGATGCCCGTAGAGGTCGCCGAGGCGACCGCCCAGCAGCAGGAAGCCGCCGAACGTCAGCAGGTACGCATTGACGACCCACGCCAGGGACGTCTCGGAGAAGCCGAGATCGCTGCGGATCGAAGGCAGCGCGACGTTGACGATCGTCGAGTCGAGAACGATCATGAGCGTGCCGAGACAGAGAACGATCAGCGCGTACCAGCGTGTGCGACTGTCCAACGTCATTCGGGCGGTTCCTTTCGTGAGCGCGGTTCGCAGGTTTGACCGGCTCCCTTGGGAGAACTCATCGGTGGCCGACGGGATTCCCGATGAGTTTCGCTGCGATCGCCCGTCTTATGCGTAGATGACGGGGCAACGTCCGAGGGAGATCATCTGCGACGCCGCCGTGCTCGCGCCGGATGTCGGCTCGGTCGACATCCTCGCGCGCCTGCAGCTGAGCGCCCGGCGAGAGGGTCTCGACCTGCGCCTGCACGGCGTCTCGCGCGAGCTCCAGGATCTGCTCGCGTTCATCGGACTGGCGGGCGTCCTAGGCGTCGAGGCGGGGCGGAAGGCCGAAGAGCGGGAAGAGCGTCTCGGTGTCGAGGAAGAACGTCATCTCGACGATCCGGCCGTCTGAGATCTCGAGCACCTGCAGCGCCCACGGCTCGTAGCCGGCGCCCGTGCGGCTCGGCTTGTACTGCCCGAAGGCCGGCGACCCGTTGGCCGCCATGGCGGGGATGACGCGCGACCCGGCGCACTCGATGCCCGGGCCGAACCACCAGGTGAGGATGTCCGCGCGGCCGGTGAGCCAGAGGTCGTACGGCGGCATCGACTGGGTCGCGTCCTCGCGGATCAGCGCCGTGAGGGCGTCCATGTCGTAGCGCTCGAACGCCGCGACATAGCGGGCCAGCAGCTCGCGATCGGCCTCGTCGAGCGCCGGCGCGGGATCGGTCGCGCTGACCCTGCCGGCCTCGAGCGTCGCGCGCGCCCGCTGCAGCGCGCTGTTGACCGACGCGACGCTCGTGTCGAGCAGCTCGGCGACCTCGCTCGCCTTCCAGCGCAGCACCTCGCACAGGATCAGCACCGCGCGCTGCCGCGGCGGCAGGTGCTGGAGCGCGGCCACGAAGGCGAGGCGGATCGTCTCGCGGCCGACCGCCACGTCGGCCGGGTCGCCGTCCGGCGCGACGAGGCCGTCGGGGATCGGCTGGATCCACGTCGTCTCGGGAAGGATGTTGAGATTCGCGGCCTCGGGAGCCCGCGAGGGGCCGAGATCCATCGGCGTGGCGCGCCGCTCGCGGCTGCCGAGCATGTCGAGGCACACGTTCGTGGCGATGCGGTAGAGCCACGAGCGCAGCGCAGCCCGGCCTTCGAAGCGGTCGTAGCTGCGCCACGCGCGGATGAACGTCTCCTGGACCGCGTCCTCGGCCTCGAACGGCGACGCGAGCATGCGGTAGCAGTACGCGGTCAGCTCGGAGCGATGCCCCTCGAGGCGGCCCTCCAGCTCGTCGGCCGCGGGCTTCGCCGTGGAGGACGATTCCTGCACGGCGCTCATGCTACGGGCTCGTCCAGGCTCCGCACAATGACGGTCCCGCTCACAGGCCCGCGAGGCGCTCGCGAGGCGCTCGTACATGTCGTCTTCCTCTCGGATTCGTCGGGGGCCTAGCCGGCGAGCGTGGCGCCGGTCTCGAGGAACGTCTTCAGGTCGCTGAGCACGTACGGCCAGCCGCCGCCCATCTCGGGCACGGAGCCGCCGACGAGGCCTGCCGTGAGCGGGGCGCCGCCGAGCTCGTGGGTCAGCGTGACCTTGGCGATGCCGTTCTCCTCGGCGATCTCCCACCGGAGCCGCGTCGGCGCCTCCTCCGTGATCGGCGTCCCGAAGAGCGGGTTCCACGTCTGCGCGAGCGTGTGCGGCGCCTCGGCCTCGAGCACCTCGCCCTCGATCAGCGGGTCGGGCGCGCCCGCCATGGCCTCGCCCGGGTGGGCCACGAACGCGCCGCCGGGACGGAGCTCGTACTCGACGCGGCCCTTGTAGCCGTAGCGGTCCGTCTGGTCGGGATTCGTGATCGCATCCCAGACGGCGGCCGGAGAGGCCTTGATGTAGACCGTGTAGGTCTGCGTGGCGACGGCGTTCTCGGTCGTGGTCGACATGGCCTGCTCCTTGGGTCGCGTTGACGGTCTCGGGGCATAGACCGAGCGGCGCCGCAGAACTCATCGCACGTCGTCATCCTGCCGTGATGGCCGCCTCCGAGATAGGGCTCCGGCGGCTGGCGAGCCAGCGGATCGCAACGCGCCGCCTGCCCCGGCCCGCCGACGTCGTGCGCTGGCTGGGAGCCGTTCAGGCGCAGGACTACCACCAGTCGCTGTGGGCGATCGGCGCGCGCATGCGCAGCGGCAGCGCGCAGAAGGTCGAGCGCGCGATCGAGCAGCGCGAGATCGTGCGCACCTGGCTCCTGCGCGGCACGATCCATTTCGCCGCGCCGGAGGACGTGCGCTTCCTGCTCGCGCTGTGCGCTCCCCGCCTCGCCACCGCGGAGGCCCGGCGCGCGGCGCAGCTCGGGCTCACGGCGGCCGATCTCGAGCGCAGCGCGGAGACGCTGCGGGCAGAGCTCTCGGGCGATCGCCGGCTCAGCCGTCCCGAGGTGATGGCGGCGCTCGAGGGCGCCGGCGTCGCGACGACCGGCCAGCGCGGCTACCACATCCTCGCGAGGCTCGCCCGGGACGCGCTCATCTGCATCGGGCCGATGCAGGGCAGGCAGCCGACCTTCGTCCTGCTCGACGACTGGGCGCCGCGCAGCGGCTCCCGCGAGCTCACGGGCGAGCAGGCGCTGGCCGACGTCGCGGCCCGCTTCGCCGCGAGCCGCGGCCCCGTGACCGACCGCGACCTCGCGCGCTGGGCGGGAATCCCGCTCGCCGACGCACGCCGCGGCCTGCGCAGCGCGTCGGCGCCGGCGCTCGCCACGCGCACGCTCGACGGCGCCGAGTACTGGTTCGCCGCCGGGCAGGAGCGCGCGCCGATCGCGCGCGCCGGACGCGACCGGACCTATCTCCTGGCCGGGTTCGACGAGTTCGTCCTCGGGTACGGGAACCGCGACGCGCAGCTGGCGCCCGAGCACTCCGACCGTGTCGTGCCCGGCGCCAACGGCGTCTTCAAGCCGCTCGTCGTCTCGGGCGGACAGGTCGTGGGCACGTGGGCGCGGAGCGCGCGCCGCGGCGAGCTGACGATCGCGCTGGAGCCGTTCACGGGAAGCGCCGCGACGCTCGCGACGCAGGTGCGCGCCGAGGCGCAGCGCTACCGCGCCTTCCTCGGCCTCCCGGCGTCCACCTCGCTCGTGCTCGCCGGGACCGGCCTCTAGTGCGCACCGCCGTCGTCCTCTTCACGCGCGACCTGCGCGTGCACGACCAGCCGGCCCTCGCCGCGGCCGTCGCGGCGGCCGAGCGCGTCGTGCCGCTCTTCGTCCTCGACGCCGCCGTCCTCGCGCGCTTCGGTGCCCCCAACCGGGTGGCCTTCCTGCTCGACGCGCTGGCCGATCTGGACGCTTCGCTGCGCGCCCGCGGCGGCGCGCTCTTCCTGCGCGAGGGCGCCGTCGTCGAGGAGGCGCTGCGCGTCGCGCGTGAGAGCGGCGCCGAGGCGCTCTTCATGAGCGAGGACGTGAGCGCGTACGCGCAGGCCCGTGAGCGGCGGCTGCGCGCAGCCTGCGCCGCCGAGCGCCTGGCGCTGCACGTGCTACCCGGCGTGACCGCGATCCCGCCCGGCGACCTCGCTCCCGAGGGCGCCGACTGCTACCGCGTGTTCACGCCGTACTGGCGGCGCTGGCACCTGGCGGCGCGCCGCGCGCAGGCGGCGACGCCGAGGCGGATCGAGGTCCCGGGACGGCTCGCGCGCGGACGCCGTCCGGCGGCGGCGCGCCTCGTCCGCGGCACGCCGTCGCCGGAGCTGCCGCCCGGAGGCGAGACGGAGGCCCGCCGCCGCCTCACGGGCTGGCTCGCCCGCGGGCTCGCGGACTACGACCGGCTGCACGACGACCTCGCCGCCGACGGCACCTCGCGCCTCGGCGCGCACCTGCACTTCGGCTGCCTCTCGCCGCTCGAGGTGGTCGAGCGCGCGCACGGCCGCGAGGGTGCCGAGCCGTTCCAGCGCCAGCTCTGCTGGCGTGACTTCTACGCCCAGCTGCTGGCGGCGCGGCCCGAGATCGCGCACGACGACTTCCGCCCGCGCGGCCACCGCTGGCGCAGCGACCGCGCAGCGCTGGCGGCGTGGCGGGAGGGTCGCACCGGCTATCCGGTCATCGACGCCGGCATGCGCCAGCTCGCGCGCGAGGGCTTCATGCACAATCGCGCCCGGCTGCTCACGGCCTCGTTCCTGACGAAGGACCTGTACCTCGACTGGCGGCTCGGCGCCGCGCACTTCGCCGCTCTGCTCGTCGACGGCGACGTGGCGAGCAACTCCGGCAACTGGCAGTGGGTCGCGGGGACCGGCGTCGACACGCGCCCGAACCGCGTCTTCAACCCGATCGCGCAGGCGAAGCGCTTCGATCCGGGCGGCGACTACGTGCGGCGCTACGTCCCCGAGCTCGCCGGCATCGCCGGCCCCGCCGTGCACGAGCCATGGAAGCTCGCGCGCCCGCCGCGCGGGTATCCGAAACCGATCGTCGACCACGGCGAGGCGGTGGCGCGGCTGCGGGCGCTGCGGTAATACTCGGCGCATGACGTTCCCCGCGCCGGCGCGGCAGCTCCTGCGGGCCAAGGACCTCGCCGACGCGCGCTACGCGGAGCCGCTCGACGTCGCGGCGCTCGCGCGCGCGGCGCGCCTCTCGCCTGCGCACTTCAGCCGCGAGTTCCGGCGCACGTTCGGCGAATCGCCGCACCAGTACCTGCTCACGCGCCGGCTCGAGCGCGCGGCCGCGCTGCTGCGCTCGACCGACCGCTCGGTCGCCGACATCTGCTTCACCGTCGGGCTGCACAGCGTCGGGTCGTTCACGACGAGCTTCCGCCGCGCCTACGGGAAGTCGCCGACCGCCTACCGGGCGTCGTACCCGCCCGCTGCCGACCGGGCGCGCGTGCCGACGTGCGTCCTGCGTGCGTGGGCCCGGCCCCAATCCGGCACTTTTCGAGAAGAGCGAATGTAAGGCGGAGCGCTGTCGCCGAGGCGGCTACGCCCCGCTCTCCATTTCCAATGTATACCAGGCACGGGGCCTTCATGAGGCCGTGGATCGTGCCCTACAACTGCCGGCCGAGAGCAGAACCGATGGCATTCGGAGTCGCGAGACGCGTGTGTCGTCGTCGACGTATCCGACGGGAGTGTGGCAATGACCGAGCATGCCGTGGTGATCGCCGGAGGAGGGCCGACGGGCCTGATGCTGGCGGCTGAGCTGGCGCTTGCGGGGATCGATGTGGCAATCGTCGAGCGGCGCGCGAGCCAGGAGCTCGACGGCTCGCGCTCCGGCGGTCTGCACTCGCGCACCATCGAGGTGCTCGATCAGCGCGGCGTCGCCGAGCGGTTCCTCGCGGAGGGGCAGGCGATGCAGGTCCAGGCGTTCGCCGGGATCCCGTTGGACATCAGCGACTTCCCCACCCGCCACAACTACGGGCTCGCGCTGTGGCAGAGCCACTTCGAGCGCATACTGGCCGCCTGGGTCGGCGAGCTGGGGGTGCCGATCGCTCGCGAACGCGAGGTGACGGGCTTCGCGCAGGACGACACCGGCGTCGACGTCGAGCTGTCCGACGGCCAGTCGCTACGGGCGGACTACCTGGTCGGGTGCGACGGAGGGCGCAGTGTGATTCGCAAGGCGGCCGGCATCGAGTTTCCCGGGTGGGATCCGACGACCAGCTGGCTGATCGCCGAGGTCGAGATGGACGAGGAGCCGGAGATCGGCATGCGCGAGGGTGGTGGCATCGGCCGGGCGGACGGAGGGCGAGTGCGGGTCGTGCTGACCGAACCGAACCTCGAACACACCGGCGAGCCCACCCTGGAGAATCTCAGCGAGGCACTCGTCGACGTCGACGGGACGGACTACGGGGTGCACAGCCCTACCTGGATCTCCCGTTTCACCGACATGACCCGGCAGGCGGCGTCCTACCGCAAGGGACGTGTACTGCTCGCGGGCGACGCCGCACACGTGCATCCCCCGCAGGGCGGACAGGGCCTCAACACCGGTGTGCAGGATGCCGTGAACCTCGGATGGAAGCTGGCGCAGGTGGTCGACGGGACATCGCCGGACGGCCTCCTGGACAGCTACCACGCCGAGCGGCACCCGGTCGCGGCCCGCGTGCTGCACAACACCATGGCGCAGGTCGCGCTCAGGGGCACCGACGAGCGCACCGGTGCGTTGCGCGACACCGTGTCCGATCTGCTGAGCATGGACGAGCCGCGCAAGCGGTACGCCGCGATGCATGTCCGGCCTGGACATCCACTACGACCTCGGCGAGGGGCACCCGCTGCTCGGGCGCCGCATGCCCGATCTCGACCTGGCCACTGCCGACGGCCCGCTGCGGGTCTTCACCCTGCTGCACGGTGCCCGGCCGGTGCTGCTCGACCTCGGTCAGCCCGGCGGCTTCGACATCGCTCCATGGGCAGATCGGGTCCGCCTGATCGACGCCACGTACGCCGGTGCATGGGAGCTCCCGGCACTCGGCGCGGTCCCTGCTCCCGCCGCCGTGCTGATTCGGCCCGACGGATACGTCGCCTGGGTCGGAGAGCGAACCGACGTCGGACTGACAGACGCGCTGACCACCTGGTTCGGAGCACGCACGGCGGCGTAGCGCACCGGCGGTAACTCAGCACGTTTCGAGAAGACAGGCGCCCGGCCCAGGGCTAGCGTGACGGCCGTCCCTACGACTCCAGAGGAGGTCGGAGATGCTGAAGCTCACCCACGTCAACGTGTGGGTCCACGACCAGGACGAGGCGCTCGCGTTCTACACCCAGAAGCTCGGAATGGAGCTCCGCGACGACATCACGCTGCCCGAGATGGGCGGCTTCCGGTGGCTCACCGTCGGCCCCGTCGGGCAGCCCGACGTCGCGCTCGCGCTGATCACCGTGCCGGGGCCGCCCGTGCTCGACGCGGAGACCTCCGAGCAGCTGAGGTCGCTCGTGGCCAAGGGCGCCGCCGGCGGCCTCTTCTTCGCCAGCGACGACGTGCAGGGCACCTACGAGGAGCTCAAGGCCCGCGGCGTCGAGTTCTCGCAGGAGCCGACCGAGCGTCCATACGGTCTCGATGCGGGATTTCGCGACACCTCCGGGAACCAGATCCGCATGGTGCAGTCCAGCTGATGCCCCTGCGCGGCCCGTCGCCGGCACCGGCCGGTGACGGGCCGCCCGTGCGGCGGGCACGCGCGTCATGATTGCGCTCATGTCGGAATTCCTCGGCCAGACGCACGAGACCCTGCGCATGCGCGTCGATCTGCGCGGCGAGTTCCCACCGCCGGCCTGGCCCGACGGCAGCGGAGTGCGGCCCTTCCACGTGTCCGACGCGCCGCGCCTGCACGCGCTGCTCGAGCACGGGTACCGCAACGGCGGCGGCAGCGTCGAGCCGTACGACGCATGGTTGCCGGCGCTCACGGGAGACAGCGAGTTCGATCCCGAGCTCTGCTTCCTGGTCGAGGTCGGGGACGACCTCGCCGCGGCTGCGATCTGCTGGACGAGCGCGTTCGTCAAGGACATCGTCGTCCACGAGACGTGGCGCCGCCACGGTCTCGGCGAGGCGCTGCTCCGGCTCGCCTTCCGCACGTTCCAGGCGCGTGGCGCGGCGTCCGTCGAGCTGAAGGTGCAGGCGCAGAACGCGCCCGCCATCCGGCTCTACGAGCGGGTCGGCATGCGCACGATCGAGCGGATCACGGAGCCGTAGCGGCTACGCGTCCTCCAGCACCAGGAAGTCGGCAACGTCCAGCAGGCTCAGCGCAAGGCGCACCGGTGCGGGGACGAGACGCCTGCGCCCGTCGTGGACGAGCTCGGGCGACGTCAGGTGGTGATGCCGCCCGCGCGTGACCAGCTCGCAGCCTCCCGCCGCCTGCACGTTCCTGACCCAGTCGGAGTGCGTCCCGTACGTGAGCGCGACGACGTAGCGACCGTCGCGGCGGAAGACGTTGACGGGGGTGCGATAGGTGCGACCCGACCTGCGGCCCGTGTGGACGACGAGGCCGAAGCCCGGGAGCCACGGCGCGATCGGGGCCGTCACGCGGTTCGTGACAGTGCGATTGAAGCGCGCGACGCGCCGGCCGAGACGCGGGCTCACGGCGCCGCCGACGAGTTCCGGGCGTTCCGGCGGTCAGCGCTCGTGATCACCGCAGCAGCCTATGCACCTCGCGAGGAGCGAGGTGCATAGGCGCCGGGTCGCGGCCGGGACGAGCTCGAAGTGGTGCTCGAGCCCGACACCGAGCCGTGCCCGACCTCGCCGAGGCGCCGACGGCGAGGCCGGGGCGCCGAGCGAGGGCCGCAAGCTCTGACGACGCTAGGCTGCGGCCGCCGCCGGTGGCGTCATCAGCCCGAGCTGGAACAGGGCGCCCAGGCGGTCAGGCACGCCCCAGTGCTCGACCATGCGGCCGTCCTCGACGCGGATGACGTCGAAGACGTCGATGCGCATCGGCCGGCCCGTCGGGGCGTGGCCCATGAACGAGCCGAGGTTGGTGCCGGTCGCGACCATGCGCAGCCAGACCGTGCCGCCGTTCACGGCGAGGTCCTCGATCGTCAGGCGGAAGTCGGGAAACGCCCGGCGCAGCGACTCGACGACTGCGCGCACGCCCTCGGCGCCGGGCGCGTGATCCGGCCCGAACTTCTGGTGCTCGGTGAGCGCGGGAGAGGTGAGGTCGTCGACGACCTCTAGATTGCCCTGGTTGAAGCCTTCCTCGATCAGCCGCCGTACGACGGTCTCGGGAGTTGCCGGCATGGGTGCCTCCTAATTGAGTACGGTAACACCGTATTGGATACAGTAGAACCGTGACAAATATCCCCGACGATGTCAAGCCGCGCCGCGCGTACCGCTCGGAGCGCCGCCGCGAGCAGGCCGCCGAGACGCGCGAGCGCGTACTCGCCGCTGCGGCCAAGCTCTTCGCCGAGCGCGGGTACGAGAGCGCGACGGTGACCGGGATCGCCGAGGAGGCCGGTGTCGCCCCGGAGACCATCTACGCGGTCTTTCGCAACAAGCGCACGCTGCTCGGCGAGCTCATCGGCATGGCCGTGCGGGGCGGCGAGCAGGCTCCGCTGCTCGAGCAGACCGGCCCGGCCGCAGTGGCGGCAACGCGCGATCAGCAGGAGCAGGTGCGCATTTTCGCGGCCGACATCAGCCGGCGTCTCGAGCGGGTCGGCCCTCTGCTCGGGGTGCTGGCGATGGCAGCGCGCAGCGATCCCGAGCTGGCCGAGATGCTGGCCGCGATCCACGCGAACCGGCTCGAGAACCTGCGGTTCTTCGTCGGCGCGCTCGCTGCGAACGGACCGCTGCGGGTCGATGCGGACGCGGCGCTCGACACGGTGTGGGCACTCGCCAGTCCCGAGCTGTCTCAGCTCCTGACCGGCACCCGAGGCTGGAGTCGCGAGCGCTACGCCGCGTGGCTCGCCGAGAGCCTCACGGCGCTCCTGCTTTAGCCCGGCCTGCGCTCGAAGCGCGTCATCTGCAGCCAGGCGGGACGGAAGCCACGTCGTTCGTAGAGCCGGATCGCCGCGAGGTTGGGCTCGATCGCCCCGATCACCTGATCGCTCACGCCGGCTTCGCCGAGCCGGCGGTCGACAGCGTCGAGCAGCGCGGAGCCGAGCCCCTGGCCGCGCGCGCCGGCGTCGACGACGAGCAGCTTGATCTCGGCGACGTCGCGGCCCGTCACCCAGGTGTCGGCCCAGAGCGGATCGTCGCGCGTCACCGCGACGCAGGCCATGGCGAGCGGCTGCGCCGCAGGCCCGGCGCGGAGCAGGAGGCCGTCCGCGGCGGTGGCGGCGAGCAGTTCGCGCATGACCTCCCACGAGGCCTCGTGCGCAACGAACGGCCCGAGGCCGGGCGCGACGTCCTGGTGGTGGCCGTGCAGCGCGTGCCAGAGCGCGGCGAGCGAGTCGACGTCGTCCGGCGCGACCGGCTCGACGGCGACCCGCGCCGCACCCGCGGGTGCAGCGGGCGGACGGCCGAAGCGCGTGAGCGTGAGCCACGTGGGCAGGTAGCCGCGCCGCGCGTAGAGCGCCGCGGCGCGCACGTTCGCCGGCACGACGCCGATCATGCGATCGTGGCGCCCGTGCTCGTCGAGGCGCGCGTCGACCGCGTCCAGCAGCGCCGATCCGACACCGCGGCCGCGCAGCCCGGGCCGTACTGCGAGCGTCAGCAGCTCGGCGTTCTCGGGCGCCGTGGCGAACGTCGCCGGCCAGTGCGCGGGCTCGACTCCGGCGAGCGCGTAGCCGATGTCGGCTTCACCGTCGCACGCGACCAGCGCGAACCCGCCGGCGGCGAGCACGTGCTCGTAGAGCGCGAGGCGCGCGGGCCACGACTCCTCGTCGCTCACGAACGGCGCGAGCTCGGGAGCCACCGCCTGGTGGTGCGCGTGCAGCTCCAGCCAGAGCGGCCGGAGGCGCTGCAGCCCGGTCGCGTCGAGCGGCTCGATTCTCACGCCGAGCAGACTAATGGCGGCCGCCGCAGTCTGGGCTGCGGCGGGCCGCCGTGTTCCCGGCTACCCCGCGGTGAGGTAGTTGTGCACCGGGAAGGAGCTGATCTCGGGCTCCGTGGTGATGCCGGCCTCCTGCACGAGCGGGCGCATCGTCTCCTTTGCGAAGCGCTCGAAGTGCTCGGCCGACTGCCACACGTCGACGACGCGGATGCCGTCTTCGGTCTTCGCGACCCAGTGGAACAGCCCGCCTTCGGCTCCTTTGCCCCCCTCCGTGAAGCCCATGCGCCTCACGATGCCGTCGTACTGCTCGAGTGTCGCACCGGCGAAGCGCAACTCGAATGCCACTGCCATCTTCCGTGCTCCTCCTACGCTGTGGACGTGCGGTTGCACGCTCTTCGTGCGCAGGGGTCGAGCGGTTCGCACCTACAGGTCGACGGTGCCCGCGACGCACGTGAGCGTGCCGCCGCCGACCCAGACCGCCCCGTCGGCGTCGGCCGAGATGTGCACGCGCCCGGTGCGCCCGAGCGCCGTGCCCTGGCTCGCGACGTACGGCGCAGTCGCCCGGCCGCTGGCGAGCAGCCATTGGGCGAGCGAGGCGTTGAGGCTGCCGGTGACGGGATCCTCGACCGACACGCCGTCCTTCGGGAAGAAGCCGCGCACCTCGTAGGCCGCGGGCGACCCCTCGGGATACGGCCCGACGATGCCGAGGTCGAGCTCGCTGGGCGCGGGCTTGACGGCGAGCGCCGCTTCGGCGCTCGCGAGCATGACGACGACCCAGCCCGGCCCGTTGTCGGCCCACTCCGCCGCCAGGATCTCGCTGCGCGGGATGCCGAGGATCGTCGCGATGCGCTCGACCAGCGCCTCCTCGGCCGGGCCTGAGCGGAGCATCGGCGGTGCGGCGAACGCGAGCCCGTTGTCGGTGCGGCGCACCGAGATGAGCCCGGCGGCGCACTCCTGCACGATCACGTCGCCGCGCTTCGGTTGCCCGCCGGCGATCTCGAGCCAGGCGTGGCACGTGCCGAGCGTCGGATGGCCCGCGAACGGCAGCTCGAGCACGGGCGTGAAGATGCGCACGCGATAGTCGGCCTCGGCGGCCGACGGCGGGAGCACGAACGTCGTCTCGGAGAGGTTCGTCCAGTTCGCGAACCGCTGCATCTGCTCGTCGCTCAGGCCCGTGCCGTCGAGCACGACGGCGACCGGGTTCCCCGCGTACGGCGTGGTTGTGAAGACGTCGACCTGTGCGAATGCCCGTTGCATGGCCCGGAGACTAAACCCTCGTTATTGGGGGTTGGACGATCGTCCAGGTCGGAGTCTCGTACCCACACGCTCGCGTACACCTGCTTCTGATCATTCGGAGGCGTTTTCGGCCCGGGAGGTTGAATTGGCCCGGGTCGGGAGATAATGCAGAAGAGCGGTGGCGCGTGAGCGGCCGCTGACGAGCTTCCCCCGAAGCGCGACGGCATGAGAGCAGGAGGACGCCACGGATCGCCCGGACCACGCAGGAGATCTCCTCGACGGCAGCGGGCCTCCACCCGGCCCGGTGACGATCGAGGTCGTCTCGGCCCGCGCGGCCGTGGTCACGCTCGGCGGCGATCACGACGTCGCCAGCCGCGGGGCGATCGCCGACGCGTTCGGCGTGGCGGCCACCGGCCGCGACCTGCTCGTCGATCTCAGCGAGTGCACGTTCATCGACTCCACGATCATCAAGCTGCTGCTGCAGACGCAGCGCGCGCTGGCCGAGAACGACGCGCGCCTCGAGCTCGTGATCGACACCGGCTCGCAGGGGCATGTCGCGCGCGTGGCCGAGCTGATGGGCATCGCCGAAGTCATTCCGACGCACGGGACGCGCAGCGACGGCATCCGGAGCCTCGCCGCCGAGTTCGACGACTGAGGACGCATCACAGAATGCGTGTGCCGTGTGGAGCGGCTGGATCGGCCTCGCGCAACGTTGGGGTCAGACCCCATCCTTGCGCGCGGCGGCAGCGCTAGAGGCCGTAGGCCTCGAGCAGGCGCAGCCACAGCTCGCTGCGCGTCGGAAACGACGGCACGGCGTGCCAGAGGTCGTCGAGCGGAACCTCGGCCACGACGGCGATCGTGGCGGCGTGCAGCGCCTCGGCGATCTCCGCGCCGGTGATCGTCGCGCCGACGACGACGCGACGGTCCTCGTCGACGACGAGCCGGGACGTGCCTGCCGCGCCGCGCCCGATGAAGGATCCGCCGGCATTGCCGCTCGTCTCGACATCCACGTGGCGAACCCGCACGCCCGCCTGGACGGCGGCCGCGAGCGTGAGCCCGACGGCGCCGACCTGGGGATCGGTGAAGATCACGCGCGGCGAGCGCGCGCCGTCGGAGCGCAGTGCGACCTTGCGGCCGAGGATCGAGTCGGCGGCGAGTCGCCCCTGGTACTTGCCCATGTGGGTCAGCAGGACGCGGCCGTTGACGTCGCCGACGGCGTACAGCCAGTCGTGCCCGGGAACGCGCAGGTCGTAGCCGACGTGGAGCGGCCCTTCCGCCGGGATGCCGAGCGTCTCGAGGCCGATGCCCTCGGTGCCCGGCCGGCGACCGAACGCGACGAGCAGCTCGTCGGCCTCGAGCGTGCGGCCGTCGTCGAGCTCGAGTGCGAACGCGCCTGCGCGCGAGACGCGCGTGGCCGAGACGCCGAGGCGCACGTCCACGCCCTGGTCGCGCAGCGAGCCGAGCACCTGGTCGCTCGCAAAGGGCTCCTCGCGCTCGATCAGGCGCGCACCGCGATGGATCAGCGTCACGTGCGAGCCGAGGGCGCCCCACGCCTGCGCCATCTCGACGCCGACGACGCCACCGCCGAGGATCGCGAGACGCCCGGGCACCTGTCCGGCCGTCGTGGCCTCCTTGTTCGTCCACGGCTTCGCGGCGCGCAGTCCCGGGATGTCCGGGACGAGCGCCGTCGAGCCGGTCGCGACGATGACCGCCTTGCGCGCGGCGAGCGACTCCTGGCCCTCGACGGCGACCTCGAGCTTCCCGGCGATGCGCGCGCGGCCGCGCACGAGCGTGACGCCGCGTTCCTCGAGCCAGGGCAGCTGGGCGCTGTCCTCGCGGTCGTGGATCACCTCGTCGCGGCGGCGCAGGACGGCTGCGCTGTCGATCGGGCCCGCCTCGAGGCCCGGCACGCGCCGCACCTCGTTGGCGAGCTCGACCGGTCGCAGCAGCGCCTTCGACGGCATGCAGGCGTAGTACGAGCAGTCGCCGCCGACGAGTGCCTTCTCGACGATCGCCACGGACAGGCCGTGCTCGCCCAGGCGTCCCGCCGCCACTTCGCCGGCCGCGCCGGCACCGATGACCACCACGTCGAATTCGCGCATGCGCCGCCTGTCTCGGGAATCGCCGCGATGTTACGCGGGGGTGCTCACGCCGTGGCGGCGCGGTGGTACTCCTGGCCCATGAGCGGGCTCGAGAGCACGAAGTCGGCGGTCGCGCGGTTGCACGCGATCGGCACGTTGTAGACGACGGCGATGCGCAGGAGCGCCTTGACGTCGACGTCGTGGGGGTGCGGCTCGAGGGGATCCCAGAAGAAGATGACGAAGTCGATGCGGCCCTCGGCGATGGCGGCGCCGACCTGCTGGTCGCCGCCCAGCGGACCGCTCAGGAAGCGGTGCACGTCGAGGCCGAGCTCGCTCGCGAGCAGGGCGCCCGTGGTGCCCGTCGCGTGCAGCTCGTGCTGCGAGAGCGTGCCGCGGTTGTAGCGCGCCCACTCGAGCATGTCGGCCTTGCGGTTGTCATGCGCGATCAGCGCGAGCTGCTTGCGGCGGGGCATCGTCGGCGGGACGGCGTCCATGGCGGGCTCCGGCGGAGAAGGGGCGAGCCCTGACCATAGAAGCTCTCTCAGGCTGCGGCGGCGACGGCGTCGAGCCCGGCGCGCACGGCGGCCGCGATCGCTTCCAGGTGCTCCCGCCCGACGATCAGCGGAGGGCCGATCGCAACGCCGGTGGCCTGCTGGCGCAGGAGCACCCCGGCCTCGCGGATCGCGCTCGCGTAGCGGCCGATCGCGCCCGGGACGCTCTTCAGCAGCTCGGGCGTGAGGTCGACGGCCGCGGCGAGGCCGACGCCGCCGCGGACCTCGCCGCAGGCCGGGTGATCGGCGAGCGGGGCGAGCAGGGCGGCGAGCTCGCCCTCGAGCTCCCGCCCGCGCGCGATCAGGCCCTCGCGCTCGAGGATCGCGAGGTTGGCGAGCGCCGCCGCGCAACACGTCGGATGGCCTGCGTAGGTCGCGCCATGGCGGAATATGGGGCCGCCGGGCGTCGACCAGAACGGCTCTGCGACCGCGCCGGCTATGAGGACGCCGCCGAGCGGCAGGTAGCCGCTCGTGATGCCCTTGGCGAGCACGACCATGTCGGGCTCGATGTCCCAGCGCTCGTACCCGAACCACGTGCCGACCCGTCCGAACGCACAGATCACGCTGTCGATCACGAGCAGGACGCCGTGGCGCTTGCAGATCGCTCCGACCGCCTCGAGGTAGCCGGGAGGCGCCGGGCGCACGCCGCCGGCCCCGATCACGGGCTCGCAGAAGAACGCGGCGACCCGGCCGGGTCCGACGCGCTCGATCTCGGCCTCGAGCGCCTCGGGCGACTGGTAGTCGACGTGCGACACCGACTCGAGCAGCGGACCGTAGCCCTGCTGCATCGATGCCATGCCGACGAGGCTCGTCCCGAAGCCGTGGGTGCCGTGGTAGGCGAACGAACGGCTGATCAGATGGATGCGGTCGGGCTGTCCGACGGCCGCCCAGTACTGGCGCGCGAGCTTGGCGGCGGTGTCGATCGCGTCCCCGCCCCCGAGGGTCAGGAAGAGGCGCGGATCGGTCATCGGCGAGAGCTCGACGAGCCGTTCGGTGAGCTCGAGCGCCGGCGGGTTGGCGACGTCGCCGAACGTGTGGAAGGCCTCGAGCGTGCGCAGCTGCTTCGCGATCGCCTCGGCCATCTCCTCGCGGCCGTGCCCGATGTGGGCGTGCCACAGGCTGGCCGAGCCGTCGAGGTAGCGCCGGCCCTCCCGATCCCACAGGTAGACCCCCTCGCCGCGCGTGATCACGAGCTCGTGACCCGCGACCGACGCCATGTCCGCGAATGGGTGCCAGTAGGCGCTCGTCATCGCGAGGACGCTAGGAGCGGGCGCCCCGGGTGTCAAGCGCGGCTCGGAAGTCTCTCAGTGCGAGCCGTGCAGTGCCGGCCGCGCGACCGCCGGGCGCGTGCGTGCGCGGGCCGGGATCCCGAGCGCGGCGATCGCAGCGAGCACGGCCACGACGGCTGCGACGGAGAGCGCGGCGCGGGCGCCGTCGACGACGCCCTCGGGCGAGGCGTAGGAGCCGGCGCGGTCGAACACCAGCACGGCGACGGCGATGCCGAAGACGCCGCCCAGCTGGCGGAACGTGCTGTTGGCGCCGGAGGCCTTGCCGAGGTGCTCGGGCAGCGCCGAGCCGAGTGCCGCAGAGGCGACGTTGGGCAGTACCAGCGCGACGCCGACGCCGATCGCGACGAGCGGCCCGACGAGCTCGGCGTAGCTCGCGCCGACGTGCATCGCGAAGGCCGCGCCGAGCGTCCCAGCCGCGAGCAGCAGCAGGCCTGCGACGACGAGGGGGCGGCTGCCGATGCGGCCGCCGAGCGCGCCCGTGAAGGGCGACAGCGCGAGCGGCATGAGCGTCCAGGGGAGCGTCTCGACGCCGGCCGCGACGGCCGAGTCGCCATGGACGCGCGTGAGGTACTGGATGATCAGGAAGAACGACGCGAACATCGCGAAGTGGAGCCCGAAGCCGGCGCCGTTCGCGGCCGTGAAGCCCGGCCGCCGGAAGAGCGCGAGCGGCAGCATCGGCGCGGCCGAGCGGCGCTCCTGCAGCACGAATGCGGCCAGGAGCACGGCGCCGGCGGCGTACGCGGCGAGCGTGGAGGCGGCCGTCCAGCCGTCGGCGTTGCCGCGCGTGGTCGCCCACACGATGCCGAGCAGCCCGCCGCTCGCGAGCGCGAGCCCGGGCAGGTCGAGTGGCACCTGCGCGCCGCGGCTCTCGCTCAGGCGCCGCGGGGCGAGCACGGCTGCGACCAGCCCGACGGGGACGTTGAGCCAGAAGATCCAGTGCCAGTCGAGCGTCTCCACGATGACGCCGCCGAGCAGCGGGCCGAGCGCCACGCCGACGCCGGCGATCGACGACCACAGGCCGAGCGCCGCGGTGCGCCGCTCGAGCGGGAACGCGGCCGACAGCAGCGTCAGCGTGAGCGGCATGAGCAGGGCCGCCCCGAGGCCCTGGACGGCGCGCGCGAGCACGAGCTGCGTGAGGCTGTGCGAGAGCGCCCCGGCCGCCGAGGAGGCCGTGAACACGAGCAGCCCGGCCACGAGCATGCGCCGCCGCCCGTAGCGGTCGCCGAGCGCGGCCCCCGTCAGGATGAGCACGGCGAACGCGAGGATGTACGCGTCGACGACCCATTGCAGGCGGTCGATCGAGACTCCGAGGTCGCGCTGCATCGCCGGCATCGTCGCGAGCACGATCAGGTTGTCCAGCGTGATCATGAAGAGCGCGGCGCCGGTCAGGGCGACGGCCCAGATGTGGGTGGCGCGGGTCGTCACGAAGTCCTCCGTCATGTACGATGACCATCGTACTTAAGTTCGACGTTCATCGTACATGTTGTACGACGTTTGTCAAACAACTTGGGAGGGGCCGTGGAGACGCAGACGCAGCCGGAAGCGGCGGAGCTCGACCTCTCCGCCGTGCTCCAGGCGCTCTCCGACCCCGTGCGCCGCAGCATCGTCGCGCGCCTCGCGCGCGAGGGCGAGGTGCCGTGTGGCGGATTCGGCATCGCCGTCACGAAATCGACGCGGACGTACCACTTCCGCGTGCTGCGCGAGGCCGGGCTGATCGAGCAGCGCGAAGAGGGCAACCGCAAGCTCAACACGCTGCGCCGTGACGACGTCGACGCGCGCTTCCCGGGTCTGCTGGAGGCCGTGCTCGGCGAATAGCGCGGCGACTTCGGGTTCAATGCCGGAATGCGATGGGGGAGAACGCTCGCGCTCGCCGGCGTCCTGGCGAGCGCGCTGCTGCCGGAGGCCGCGGCCGCGCCGCCCGCGCGCAGCTTCAGCGCGGCGCGGCCCGTCAACTGGGTCAGCGTGGCCGCGGGCGATCCCGCGCGCGTGTGGGTCGAGACGGCCGCGGGCGGCTTCCTCAGCGACGACGCCGGGCGGAGCTTCCGGCAGCCGCTCGCGACGAGCGCGTTCCGGCGCGCCCAGGTCGCCCAGGCGACGCTCCTGGCCGACGGCAGGACGCTGCTCGCGATGCCCGCGGTGTGGTCGGCGCAGCAGTTCACGCCGCCGCGCTGGTCGGCCGACGGCGGCGCGACGTGGCAGCCCGGGACGCTGCGCGGCGCCGATGCGCACTACGACTTCGGGAGCGCCCCCGGCTTCGTCGGCGAGGCGCCCGTGACAGCCGACCCGGTCGATCCGCGCAGTGCGTGGTTCTGCCAGGGCAACCTCTACGTCACGCACGACGCCGGCCGCAGCTGGGCCGTGGCGAGCCCGCGCCTCGAGCGGCCGTGGCACTGCGCGGCGCTCGCGATCGCGCCCGGCAGGCAGCACACGCTGATCCTCGTCGTGCAGGCCAGGGCGAAGAACCCCAAGCGCGTGCCCGGCAGGCTCCTGCGCAGCGTCGACGGCGGCGCGACGTGGCACCGCCTCCGGGCGCCGCGCTATCCGCAACTCGACTACAACGGGCACACGGTCGCGTTCGATCCCGCGCAGCCTTCGACCGCGCTCATGATCGGCGCCAACGGCAGCGCGCTCGGCGCGCTCTACCGCTCGGCCGACGCCGGGCTCTCGTGGAAGCGCGTGCGTCCCGCCGGCACGCTGCGCGGCGCCGTCGTCGACCAGTTCGCGTTTGCGAGCGACGGGCGCTGCCTGGCGCTCGTGCGCATCGGCGGGCGGCAGAGCGCGACGTTCGCCTCGCTCGACGGCGGGGTGCACTGGAGCGTCGCGCCGTCGCTGCCGCTCGGGTCGAAGTCGCCCGCGGTGTACGCCTCGCCGCTCGCGGCCGGCGGGACGTCGTTCCTGCTCGGCACGACCCAGCGCGGGTTCTGGCGACTGGCGCCGGGCGCCCGCCGCTGGGCCGGGCCGTGAGCGGTCAGTCCGCGGGCCTGCGCCGCTACGGCGACGTCCTGCGCGCGCCGGGCATTCCGCGCATCGCGGCGGCGGCGCTGCTCGCGCGCCTGCCGAGCGGCATGGCTCCGCTCGCGACCGTGCTGCTCGTGCGCGGCGAGGGCCGCTCGTACGGCGTCGCGGGCGTCGTCATCGCCGCGGCCTCCGTGGCGAGCGCGATCGGCTGGCCGCTGTGGGGCAGGCTGATCGACAGCATCGGCCAGACGCGCGTGCTGCTGCCTCTCGCGTTCTGCTATCCCGCCGCCCTCGCCGGGCTGGCGCTCTCGGCCACGCACGGAGCGCCCGCCGTCGTCATGGCGGGGTTCGCGGCGCTCGCCGGCGCGACCCTGCCGCCGGTCGGCGCATCCATGCGCGCGCTCTGGCCGAGCCTCCTCGCCGAGCAGAGCCTGCGCGACACGGCCTACGCGCTCGAGGCCTGGCTCCAGGAGCTGTTCTTCATCGTCGGCCCGCTGATCGTGGCCGCGGTCGCCGGCGTCGCCCCGGCGTGGGCGGCCGTGATGGCCGCCGCCGCGTTCGCGTGCGCGGGTACCACCTGGTTCGCGCTGGCGCCGCCCGTGCGCGCCGCCGGGGGATCGGGGCGCGCGCCCTCGCGGGCGGGCGCGCTCGGATCGGCGGCCGTGCGCACGGTGATGATCTCGTGCGCCGCGCTGGGGTGCGCGTTCGGCGTCGTCGAGGTGACGATGCCGGCGTTCGGCGAGGCGCACGCCTCGCGCGCGCTCGGCGGGTTCGCGCTCGCGTGCTTCGCGGGCGGATCGCTCGTGGGCGGCCTCTGGATCGGCACGCGCCCGCCCGCGCGCCGCCTCGGCGTCCGCTTCGCCCTCTCGCTGGGCCTGCTCGGCGTGTTGCTCCTGCCGCCGCTCGCGGCCCCGTCGCTGCCCGTGATGTGTGCCCTGATGCTGCTCGCCGGCATGCCCATCGCGCCCGCGTTCGCCGCCTCGTACGGCCTTGTGGGCGAGCTCGCGCCTCCCGGCACGACGACCGAGGCGTTCGCCTGGCTGACGACGGCCATCGTGACGGGGCTCGCTCTCGGCACGTCGGTCGGCGGAGCGGCCGTGGGGCATCTCGGCCTGACCGGCGCGATCGCGCTCGCGGCACCGTGCGCCGGCGTCGCCGCGCTCGTCGCGTTCGCGCGGCTGGCCTCGCTCGCAGTCCCCGAGCCGGTACCGTAACGCCGATGCCGAGCTCGCATCAGCCCCGTATCGTCGTGACCGGCGCGAGCGGCAAGGTCGGCGGCATGATCGCCGACCGGCTCGCGCGCGAGGGCGTCCCGCAAACGCTGCTCGTCCGCAACGCCGCGCGCGCCCCCGCTCTGCCGGGCGCCGAGGTGGTCGTGGCCGACTTCACCGACGGAGCGGCCGTACGCACGGCCCTGCGCCCCGGCGACCGGATCTTCATGGTCAGCGTGCACGAGGACGTCGAGACGCGCATCGCGGCACACCGGTCGTTCATCGCCGCTGCTGCGGACGTCGGCGTCGGGCTGCTCGCCTACCTCTCGATCGTCAAACCGTCGCCGACGGCGGCGTTCCACCACGGCCGCTCGCACTACGCGACCGAGCAGATGATCCTCGCCAGCGGCCTGCCCTACGCGTTCCTGCGCATGAACCTCTTCCTCGACGACCTGCCGCTCTGGTTCGACCCGGACGGCGTCTGCCGCGGCCCGGGCGGCGACGGCCGCGTTGCGCTGATCTCACGCGAGGACACGGCTGCGGTCTCGGCCCGGGTGATCGTCGGGCCCGGCTACGAGAACGAGGCGCTCGACATCACGGGCGAGGAGTCGCACACGCTCGGCGAGCTCGCGGCGCTCTGCAGCGACGTGCTCGACCGGCCGCTGCGCTATCAGCCGGGCACGCGTGAGGCCTGGCTCGAGAGCCGTCTCGCGGCGGGCGTCGCGGCGTGGGACGCGAACAGCGGCGTCGGCTGCTACGACGCGTTGCTCGGGGGCGAGTTCGACATCACGTCCGACGTCGTGCGGCGCGTGACGGGCAGGCCGGCGGAGTCGCCGCGGGCATGGGTCGAGGCCCATCCCGCGCGCTTCGAGAAGCTCGGCGTCCTCGCGCGGCGTGCCCGGGCCTCCGGCTGACGGCGCCGCCGACGCCCTGCGCAGGCTCGCGCTCGACGAGAGCGCGAAGGCCGCCGTGCTCGCCGATCCGCGCCTGCGCGCGATCGCCCGCCGCATCGCCGCCCGCTACATCGCCGGCGAGACGCTGGCCGACGCGCTGGCGGCGATCGCAGCCGCCAACGACCGCGGACATGCGGCGTCGGTCGACTACATGGGCGAGTCGTGCCGTGACACGGCCGTCGCGGCGCACGCGGCGAGCGTGTTCGGCGAGACCGCGGCGCGCCTCGCCGCGCAGGGCCTCGACTGCTCGATCTCGCTCGATCTCTCGCATCTGGGACTGCTCGTCGACCCGGAGCTGTGTCTGCGCTCGGCCTCCGCGATCGCGCAGGCGGCGGCCGCGTACGGCAGCGAGCTGATCATCTCGGCGGAGGGCTCCGATCGCACGGACGCGATCCTCGACTGCCATGGGCGCCTGTGCGAGCGCCACGACAACGTGGGCATCCGCCTCCAGGCGCGCCTCCGTCGCAGCGAGCGCGATCTCGAGCTGCTGCTCGGCCGGCCGGGCCGCATCTGCCTCGTCAAGGGCGCCTATCACGAGGCCGAGGCGGTCGCGATCCCGCGCGAGAGCCCGGCGCTCGCCGGCGTCTTCGCGGGCTACGCCGAGGCGCTCGTCGCGAGCGGCCATCGCTGCTCGATCGCCACGCACGACGCGGACCTGCAGCAACGTGCCGTCGCGGCGCTGCAACGCGCGGAAGCGCCGCCTGCCGCCGGGACGGTCGAGTTCGAGACGCTGCAGGGCCTCGGCGACGCCGGGCTGGATGCGCTGCGCGATGCCGGCTTCGCGACGCGCGTGTACGTCGTCTTCGGCGAGGAGTGGTTCCTCTACGTCTGCAACCGCATCGCCGAAGAGCCGGGCGGCCGCATCCCGCAGGCGGTCGTCGACGCCGCCGGCGGGTAGGACACTGGCGCGTTTCGGACGTCGCGAGCCGGGAACGACCTCGCGCCAACGAAACGGAGGGCCCCATGGGCATCAGCACCAGTCTCGTCCTCATCGCCGCCGGCGCGATCCTGAAGTGGGCCGTGTCGGCCACCGTATCCGGCGTCGACCTGCACACGGTCGGCGTCGTCCTCATGATCGTCGGGGCCGTCGGCCTCGTGCTCTCGCTCATCTTCTGGTCGAGCTGGGGCGGTTTCGGTGCACGCAACGCGAGCACGACCACGGTCGTGCGCGACGAGCCGATCACCTACCGCTAGTCTCGACCAGCAATCGGCGCGCGTGCATGTTGCCGGTCTTGGTGATCGCACCCTGGCTGCGGCGCTGCCCCGAGGAGTCCTCGCTCGGCACCAGTCCGAGATAGGAGCCGATCGTGGAGCCGTTGAAGCGCTGCCAGTCGCCGATCTCGACCGTGAGCGCAAACGCGGTCAGCACGCCGACGCCGCGCAGGCAGCAGAGCCGGCCCACGCAGTCGCGCCAGGCCGGCTCAGCAGCCATCTCGGCGATCGCTCGGTCGAGTCGCTCCCGGCGCGCTTGGACGCCGAGCACCGTGGCCTGGGCCTCGTCGAAAGCCAGCTGCACGCCCCGGCGCTGGAAGCGGATCTGAGCCAGCCAGCGCTCGTGATTCTGTGTCCAAGCAGTGCCGTCGTAGAGCAGTCCGTGCCGGAGCAGCAGCTTCGAGAGGCGGTGCCGTGCGCGCATCAGATCCCCGCGAGCGTCCTCGCGAGCGCGCACCAGATCACGCGCCGCCTCCTCATCCTCGGACCCGACCGCGAGCCGGTGCGAGGCGCGTTGGCCCCTCCCGTGCGCAGGCCGCGCGTCTCGCACCAGAACACGCTCAGCGCGGGCGGCGGGCGACCTCGTAGGTCGCCGCGCTGTCGTCGTCGCCGTAGCCGAGGTCGATCGCCTCGCCCTGCCGCCGGCTCGTCGCCTCGGCGATCGGCAGGGCGATCCCTGCGTCCGCGGCGGCCTCGAGCGCGAGCTGCATGTCCTTGTGCGCGAGCTTGAGCGCGAACGCGACCGGGAATTCGCCCTCGAGCATGAGCGCCGCCTTCCAGTGCGCGTACTGCATGTCGAACGGCGCGCCCGAGATGAGCTCGAGGAAGCGACGGGGGTCGAGCCCGAGCGCGTCGGCGAACGCGAGCGTCTGGGCGAGGTTCTCGACGCTGTTGAGGATCCAGTGATTGGCGACGAGCTTGAGGCGCGAGCCGAGGCCCGGCTGATCGCCGAGCCACAGGACCGTGCGCGAGAACGCGTCGAGCAGCGGTGCGATGCGCTCACACGCCGCCACGGGCCCCGATGCGAGCGGCACGAGCACGCCCTCCTCGGCCTGTGGGCGCGTGCCCATGACCGGCGCGTCGACGAGGTCGACGCCGTGCTCGGCGGCGAGCACCGACAGCCGGTCGGCCCATTCGACGCCCACCGTGCTCATCTGCACCCAGACCGCGCCCTCGGGGAGGGCGGCGAAGACCCCGTCCATGACATCGGCCACGCTCGGCCCGTCGGTGAGCATCGTGATCACCGCCTCGGCGTCCGCGACGGCGGCCGCCGGCGTCTCGGCAACCGCCGCCCCGGTGGCCTCGGCGCGCGCCCGTGTGCGGTTCCAGACGCGCACCTCATGGCCGGCGCGCAGCAGGTGCCGCGCCATGGGCGCGCCCATCGTGCCGGTTCCAAGCAGTGCGATCCGCATGGCCCGAGTGTGCACGACGGCGGGACCCGCCGCAGCGGGGTCAGCCGCGCGCGCGCTGCAGCAGCGCGGCGGCGCGCTCCTGCTCTTCCTCGCTCCAGAGCTTGGCGAGCACGCGCGTCGCGGCCTCGCTGGCGGTCGGCAGCACGTCGCCGACGACGCGCTTGCCGGCCTCGGTCAGCACGACGATCGCGAGGCGGGCGTCGTGGGGGTGCGATTCGCGCCCGACGAGGCCCCTGCGCTCGAGCGGCGCGAGCTGGCGTGCCACGCCGGAGGGCGTGATGCCGAGGCGCTCGGCGAGGTCGAGCCGGCGCAGCCGCCCGTCCGGGGCGGCGTCGAGCTCGAGCAGGAGCGCGAGGTCGTTGAGCCCGAGCCCGTGGTGCCCCGCGAGCGATGCGTCCACGTCACGGACGACGACGGTGCGGGCATATGCGAGCTGGAGGACGGTCGAGAGTGCGGATGTCTGGGTGCTGGCCATCCGCGCACTCTATCATTGACATGTCGTTGACATGTCGTGTATCTACCACGCGGTCCAGCCGCCGTCGACCACGAGCGTCTGCCCGGTCACGTAGCTGGACGCGTCGGAGGCGAGGAACAGCAGCGCCCCGTCGAGCTCGTCGAGGCGCGGCACGCGGCCGAGCAGGGTGCGGCGCTCGATGCGCTTGATCGCCCCGGGGTGCTCCAGCCCCTCCGTCATGTCGGTCGGGAAGTAGCCGGGGGCGAGCGCGTTGACGCGCACGCCGCGGCGTCCCCATTCGGCCGCGAGGTTGCGCGTCATCCCGATCACGCCGGCCTTGGCGGCCGTGTAGCCCGCCATCGCGGTGTCACCCGGCGCCACCAGCCCGAGGATCGAGGCCACGTTGACGATCGAGCCGTTGCCGCCGGCGAGCATCGCCTGGCCGGCCAGCTGGGCGAGCACCATCACGGAGACGAGGTTGATCTCGATCAGGTCGCGCAGCTGCGCGAGATCCTGCTGCTCGAACGGCACGACATCGGCGATGCCGGCGTTCGGGACGGCGATGTCGAGGCGCCCGTGGCGGGCCAGCGCGTGCTGGACGAGCCGGTCGAGGTGGGCGTCGTCGCGGACGTCGCCGACCTCGACGCTCGCGCCGGTCGCGTCGGCGAGGCGCGCGAGCCGCTCGGCATCGCGTCCCGCCGCCACGACCTGCGCGCCGGCAGCCCGCAGGACGTGCACGAAGCGCTCGCCGAGGCCGCGCGAGGCGCCGGTCACGACGGCGACGCGCCCGTCGAGGCGGAAGAGCGAATGCGTTTCGGCCGGCATCGGGCGCAAGGGTAGCGCCACGGGGTATCGTGGCCGCCGTGGCGGCCGACGTCTTCGCCGAGAGCGGCGCGCGCGAGCGCGAGGCCGCCGACCCGTCGCGCCGGGCCGACTTCCGCGTGCCGCCGTGGCCCGGTGCCGCCGGCGCCGAGTGGGCCTACTTCGCCGGCAACTCGCTGGGGCTGCAGCCGCGCGCCGCCGCCGCGGCCGTGGAGGAGGAGCTCGGCGCCTGGGCCGAGCTCGCGGTCGAGGGCTGGTTCGAGGGCGAGCGGCCGTGGCTGACATCGGCCGACGACCTGCGGCCCGCGCTCGCGCGCCTCGTGGGCGCCGAGGCCGGCGAGGTGGTCGCCATGAACACGCTCACGGTGAACCTCCACCTGCTGATGGCGACCTTCTACCAGCCGACGGCCGAGCGCCGCCGGATCGTGATCGAGGACGCCGCGTTCCCGTCGGACTCGCACGCGGTCGCCTCGCAGGCGCGCCTGCGAGGCTTCGATCCCGCCGATGCCGTCGTGCGGCTGCGGCCACGCGAGGGCGAGGCGGCGCTGCGCACCGAAGACATCACGGCCGAGCTCGAGCGCCTGCGCGGCAGCGTCGCGCTCGTGCTGCTCGGCGGCGTCAACTACCTCACCGGCGAGCTCGTCGACATCCCCGCCGTGACCGCGGCGGCGCACGACATCGGCGCGGTCGCCGGCTGGGATCTCGCGCACGCCGTCGGCAACATCCCGCTCGAGCTCGGCGCCTGGGACGTGGACTGGGCAGCGTGGTGTCACTACAAGTACGTCAACGCCGGCCCGGGCGGACCGGCCGGCGCGTTCGTGCACGCGCGCCACTGCCGGGACGCGTCGCTGCCGCGCCTGGCCGGCTGGTGGGGGAACGACCCCGCCACGCGCTTCCGCATGGAGCCGGGGTTCGTGCCGCGCCCGGGGGCCGTCGGCTGGCAGGTCTCGACGCCGCCGGTGCTCGCGTTCGCGCCGTTGCGCGCATCGCTCGCGCTCTTCGACGAGGCCGGCATCGCGCGCCCTGCGCGAGCGCTCGGTGCGGCTCACGGGCTACCTCGAATCCCTGCTCGACGTCGTCGTCGCCGAGCGGCGCGCGCACCTGATCACCCCGCGCGAGCCGTCCCGCCGCGGCTGCCAGCTCTCGCTCTCCGTTCCCGAGGCGCGCACGCTCTCGGCGCGCCTGCGCGCCGAGCACGGCGTCATCTGCGACGTCCGCGAGCCCGACGTCATCCGCCTCGCGCCGGCTCCGCTGTACTCGAGCTACCACGACTGCTGGCGGGCGGCGACGGCGCTGCGCGCACTGCTCCCCGCGCGCTGATGCAGTCGCATCCGGCCTCGACCGTCGGCTACGGCGCGCATCCCGAGCAGGTGGCCGATCTCTGGCTGCCGGCCGGCGACGGCCCGCACGCCTGCGTCGTGCTCGTGCACGGCGGCTGCTGGCGCGCGCAGTACGGACGCGATCTCGAATGGCGCGTCGCGGCCGACCTGGTCGTGCGCGGCCTCGCGGTCTGGAACGTCGAGTACCGCCGCCTCGACTGCGGCGGCGACTGGCCCGCGCCGCTCGACGACGTGATCGCGGCCGTCGCTGCGCTGCCCGCCGCAATCGACCGCGGCCGCGTCGCGCTCGCCGGCCACAGCGCGGGCGGCCACCTCGCGATGCTGGCCGCCGGCAGCGTGCGCACGCGCGGCGTGCTCGCGCAGGCGCCGGTCAGCGACCTGCGGCTCGCCGCCGAGCTCGGCGCCTGCGCCGGTGCGGTCGAGCGCCTGCTTGCGCAGGGCGCCCCGTCGCCGATCGACGATCCGCCGGACGTCGAGATGCTGCTCGTGCACGGCGACGCCGACGAGCACGTGCCGGCCGAGCTCAGCCGCCGCTACGCGGCGGGCGGGCACGCGGTCTACGTCGAGCTCGTGGGCTGCGGGCACATGGAGTTCCTCGACCCCGCGAGCGAGGCCGGGCAGCTCTCGGGAAACTGGCTCCAGCGCGTGCTCGCCTGAGGCGCGAGTCACGCGCCGGGACGCGCGCGACGCTCTCGAGCGTGCTCCTCACGCCGCCCCCGACCGTACCGTGAGGCGGCCCGGGCGCAGCTCGGAGAGCGCGTGCAGCAGCACCGTGGCGAGGATCACCGCGCCGCCCAGCAGCGTCGGGATCCCCGGGTCCTCCTGGTAGAGCAGCCAGACCCAGAGCGGCCCGAGCACGATCTCGAGCAGCGTGATGAGGCCGGCCTGCGCCGCCGGGATGAGGCGGGCGCCCGCGGTGAAGAGGATCAGCCCGAGGGCCATCTGGGCCACGCCGAGCGACGCCAGGAGCGTGAAGTCCCGCGCCGAGACGACGCCGAAGTCGGAGAACGGCGCCATCACCGCGAACGCGATCACCATGCCGACCGCCGTCGCGGGCGTCATCGAGATCTCGTGGTGGCGGCGCGTGATCACGAGGATTCCTGCGAAGCCCGTCGACATGAGCACGCAGAGCGCGTCGCCGCTGATGTCGCCCGAGCCGAGCGAGCCGCCGACCATGATCGCGACGCCGGCGAGCGCCGCCGCCATCGCCGCCCAGGTGCCGCGCGAGACCAGCTCGCCCGAGACGAGCCACGCGAGCAGCGCCGCGAGGAACGGCGAGATCGCCTGGAACAGCAGCACGTGCGCGACGCTCGTGCGGTCGAGCGCGAGGATGAAGACGGTCGAGACGAGCGCGAGGTCGCACGCGACGACCAGGCCGATGGGGCCGATGGTGCGGACCGCGGCGAACGCGTCTCCTCCGCGTCGCCACGCGAGGTACGCGAACAGGGCGATGGCCGCCACGCCGGCCCGGATCGCGACCTGCGTCGCCGGGGTCGCGTCGACGGCCCGCTGCACGGGCCCCGCCGTCGACCAGGCGATCGCTGCCGCACCGACCAGGAGCTGGCCGCGCCGCGCCGCATCGGCCGGTGCCATCATGCCCCCGAGCGTAGCGATCGGCGACAGGGGGCTCGTGTGGTGAGCGACGCGTGAAGGCGCTCGCGAAGTCGGAGGCGCGGCCCGGCATCTGGCTCGTCGACGCTCCCGAGCCCGAGGTCGGCATCAACGACGTGCTGATCCGCGTGCTGCGCACGGGCATCTGCGGCACCGATCTGCACATCCACGCCTGGGATGCCTGGGCGCAGCGCACGATCCCGGTGCCGATGGTCGTCGGTCACGAGTTCGTGGGCGAGGTCGTCGGGGTCGGCTCGAACGTGAACGACTTCGCGCCCGGCGACATCGTCAGCGGCGAGGGCCACCTCGTGTGCGGTCGCTGCCGCAACTGCATGGCCGGGCGCCGCCACCTCTGCGCCCACACCCAGGGCGTCGGCGTCGACCGTACGGGCGCGTTCGCCGAGCGGATCGCACTGCCGATGACGAATGTCTGGAAGCACGCCGCGGGCATCGACCTCGACGTCGCGGCGATCTTCGACCCCTACGGCAACGCGGTGCACACCGCGCTCAAGTTCCCGGTGCTCGGCGAGGACGTGCTGATCACCGGTGCCGGCCCGATCGGGATCATGGCGGCGGCGGTCGTGCGCCACGCCGGGGCCCGGCACGTGGTCGTGACCGACATGAACCCCTACCGGCTCGAGCTCGCGCGCAGCATCGGCGTCACCCACGCGCTCGACGTGCGCTCGGGCACGGTGGCCGACGCCCAGCGCGAGCTCGGCATGACCGAGGGCTTCGACGTGGGGCTCGAGATGTCGGGGAGCCCGGCGGCGCTCCACGACATGCTCGCCAACATGGCACACGGTGGCCGCATCGCAATGCTCGGCATCCCGTCCGAGGAGATCGCGATCGACTGGAACCGCGTGATCTTCAACATGCTCACGATCCGCGGCATCTACGGCCGCGAGATGTACGAGACCTGGTACGAGATGACGGTGATGCTGCAGTCGGGCCTCGACATCTCGCCCGTGATCACGCACCGCTTCTCCTACCGCGACTTCGAGGAGGCCTTCGCTGTCGCCGCGAGCGGCGACAGCGGCAAGATCGTCCTCGACTGGGAGCACTGATGTTCGAGGGAGTGCGCGATCAGTTCCAGGCCGAGCTCGACGAGATCGACGCCGCCGGGCTGGCCAAGCACGAGCGCGTGATCGCCTCCGCCCAGGGCGCGCACGTCACGCTCGCGGACGGGCGCGAGCTGCTCAACCTGTGTGCCAACAACTACCTCGGGCTCGCCAACCATCCGGCCATGCTCGCCGCCGCGAGCGCGGCCCTGGCCGAGCGGGGCTACGGGATGGCCTCCGTGCGCTTCATCTGCGGCACGCAGGACATCCACCGCGAGCTCGAGGAGCGCATCAGCGCGTTCCTCGGCACGGAGGACACGATCCTCTACGCATCGTGCTTCGACGCCAACGCCGGGCTCTTCGAGACGCTGCTCGGCGAGCAGGACGCGGTCATCTCGGATGCGCTCAACCACGCCTCGATCATCGACGGCGTGCGGCTCTGCAAGGCGCGCCGGCTGCGCTACGCGAACGGCGACACCGACGAGCTCGAGCAGCGCCTGCGCGAGGCCTCGGACGCGCGCCGGCGCCTGATCGCGACCGACGGCGTCTTCTCGATGGACGGGCATATCGCCCCGCTGCCGCGCATCTGCGAGCTCGCCGAGCAGTACGGCGCGATGGTGATGGTGGACGATTCGCACGCGGTCGGCTTCATGGGCCCGGACGGGCGCGGGACGCCGGCGCTGCACGACGTCGTCGCGCGCGTCGACGTGACCACCGGCACGCTCGGCAAGGCGCTCGGGGGCGCGAGCGGCGGCTACACGAGCGGGCGGCGCGAGGCCATCGAGGTGCTGCGGCAGCGCTCGCGCCCGTACCTCTTCTCCAACAGCCTGGCCCCGCCGATCGTCGCCGCCAGCCTCGCGGTGTTCGACCTGCTCGCCGACGAGGGCCCGGAGCTGCGCGCGCGGCTCTTCCGGCACACCGAGCGCTTCCGCCGCGAGCTCGTTGCGCTCGGCCTCGACGTCGTGCCGGGGGAGCACCCGATCGTGCCGGTCATGTTCGGCGATGCACACCGCGCCGCGGCGGCCGCTCAGCGCCTGCTCGAGCACGGCGTCTACGCCGTCGCGTTCTCCTACCCGGTCGTGCCGATGGGCCAGGCGCGCATCCGCACCCAGCTCTCGGCGGCGCTCTCCGACGACGACGTCGACCGCGCGCTCGCGGCGTTCGCCGAGGTCGCGGCGCTCACTGCGTGAAGGTGGCCTTCGGGCGGTCGCTCGCCAGCGGCACGCTGTGGAGCGCGACGCCCGCGTACTCCGGCCGGCTGATGCGCACGGCCGTGATCAGCACGCGCCGCGTCAGCACCGCGAAGTAGAGCGCGAGCGGCAGCTCGATCCCGAAGGCGGTGGCGAGGGTCACGACCTGGTCGTCGGTGCCGAGCGAGGTTGCGACGTCGAACCAGGCGTCGCACACGAGCAGCGTCGAGGACGCGATCAGCCCGACGATGAGGAGCGCGCGCTCGCGCAGCGCGGCCCACGCCGTGAGGCCGAGCGAGCAGCACAGGAGCGCGTCGAAGCCGAACCACGCCACGTTCCAGTGCTTGGCCGTGTGATGGTCGGGAAGCTGGCTGATGTAGATCAGCGTCCACGGGATGAGGGCGATCGTCGCGCCCATGGCGAGGAATGCGAACGGGTGCGTCCGCACCGAACGCAGCCGCCCGGTCAGTGGGTCGCGCAGCTGCATGAGCTCTCTCGCATCGTCATGTCTCGTGTCAACGTCGAAGGTCCTTCCACTATTCGACCACGTTCGAACGCGTCTGAACATGCCGGTGGCCCCTCACGGGAGGGGCCACCTTCAGCGAGCGCCGTGCACGATCGGGGTCTGACCCCAATCGTGCACGAGCCGCCGCGCCGTGCACGATTGGGGTCAGACCCCAATCGTGCACGGCGCGGCCGGCTCGTCGGCGGTCGCTCAGCGGCTCAGCGCCGGGGTGCCGTGGCTCACGCGCGGCAGCCAGTTGAGCTTCTTCGGCAGGTACCAGTTGCGGTCGCCGAGGAGCTTCATCGTGGCGGGCAGGAGCACCGCCCGCACGAGCGTCGCGTCCAGCAGGATCGCGGTCGCGAGCCCGACGCCGAGCTGCTTCATGTCGAGCCCCGAGAGCGTCGCGAAGATCGCGAACACGGCGACCATGACGATGGCGGCGCTGGTGACGACGCCGGCCGTCTCGGTGATGCCCTGCTCGACGGCCTGGTCGCTCGGGACGCCCTTCTCCCACAGCTCGCGCACCCGGCTGAGGATGAACACGTGGTAGTCCATCGAGAGGCCGAAGAGCACGACGAAGAGGAAGATCGGGAGCCACGACTCGATCGCGCCGTCGCTCTTGAACCCGAGCAGGTCCTGTGCCCAGCTGTGCTGGAAGACCGCGACGAGGATGCCGTAGGCGGCGCCCACGCTCAGCAGGTTGAGCACGATCGCCTTGATCGGGACGATCAGGGAGCGGAACGTGACGAGCAGGAGCACGAAGCTCAGCAGGAGCACGAAGCCGATCACGATCGGTGCGCGATCGCGCATCACCTGGTTGAAGTCCTCCGTGCCCGCCGCCTCGCCGGCGACCTGCGCCGAGATGCCGGAGCCGGAGTTGAGCGTCTGGGGCACGACGGAGTTGCGCAGCGCCTTCATCGAGGCCACGGCCTCGGCGTTGTGGCCGTCGCCCTTGATCGGCACGTACAGCCGCGCGACCGAGTGGTCCCGCGAGATGCTGAGGGTGAACGGCTTGGACGCGTGACCGCTCGCGATCGCCTGCTGCTCGAAGTTCGCGATCGCCCGGGTGACCGTGGGCGAGGTGACGTCCGAGGCCTCGATCACGACGACGGCGGGCGAGGGCGAGCCGGGGAAGGCCTTCTCGATCGCGGCCTTGGCCTTCATCACGGGCAGGGTCTTCGACATGCCGTAGTCGGCGGGTGCCATCCCGAGCTTCAGGTCGGCGGCCGGGATGGCGAGCGCGACCAGGATCGAGGCCGAGGCCACGACCGAGATGACCGGGTGGCGCAGCACCGGCGTGAGCACGCGGTTCCAGATCGTGCGCTCGCCGCGGCCGCGGCGCAGAAGGCTCTGCACGGCGCGGAACGGCCAGGTCACGAACGCCCAGGCGGCGGCGATGCCGCGGCCGGCGAAGCGGAAGCCGCGACCCATCGCGCGATGTCCCGGGACGCGGGCGAGGAAGCCCGCCGACTTGGGGGCGAGCAGCGCCGGCAGCACCGTCAGCGAGCCGATGATCGCCGTCGCGACGACGAGGATCGTGGCCAGGGCGATGCCCGAGAACACGCTGTTGCCGGCCAGGAACATGCCGCTCATCGCGGCCATGACGGTCAGGCCCGAGACGAGCACGGCGCGGCCGGAGGTGGCGGCGGCGATCTCGATCGCATCGACCCTGCCGGTGCCGCGCGCGCGCTCCTGGCGCTCGCGGGCGATGTAGAAGATCGAGTAGTCGACGCCGACGGCGAGGCCGATCAGGAGGATCACCGACTGCGTGACGTCGGTCACCGGCAGGAGCTGGCTCGCGACCGCGGTCAGCCCGAGCGCCGCGAACACGGCGCTCATCGCGAGCGCGACCGGGATGCCGGCGAGCAGGAGGCCGCCGAAGGCGATCACGAGGATCAGGAGCGTGATCGGCAGCGAGAGCTGCTCGGCCTTCTGGAAGTCCTTGCCCTGCGTGTCGTCGTAGGCCTTCGAGAAGCTGCCGTCGCCGGCCTCGGCGATGACGAAGCCCGGATGCGCCGCCTGCGCGGCGGCCGTGGCGTCCTGGACGATGCCGACCTTGCTACCCGAGGTCTTGTACGTGCCCGGGATCTCGAACGAGACGAGCGCGGAGTGGCCGTCCTTCGAGATCGTGTTCTGGGCGTAGGGCGAGCGCAGCTTGACGACGTTCGGCGTGCCCTCGAGGCGCTTGACGACGTCGCCGACGACGGCGCGGAAGGCCGGGTCGGACGCCTTCAGCGTCTTCGACTGCACGAGCACCTGCTCGCTGGGCTGCAGCTTGAAGCCGGCCTTGTCGAGCGTGCGCGCGGCCACGCCGCTCTCGCCGCTCGCCGACTCGGCCTCCGTGAGCTGCTTCGTGCCGACCGCGCCGCCGATGATCACGGCGGCTGCGACGAATGCGATCCACAGGGTGATCGCCGTCCATGGGTGGCGGGCACTCCAGCGCCCTGCCTTCCCGGTGATGCCATTGCTGGCGGACATTGCCTGTCTCCTTGAGAGGAAGAGGAATCGTGGTGACAGGCAGAGCGTCGCCCGTGCGGACGGGTCGGTGCGGGCGGGCCTCAGGTGTCCGCGAGTGCGGAAAACCCTAGGCCGGAGCGTGGGGTCAGCTCGCGCGCAGGAACGTGAGAACGGCGAGCACGCGGCGGTGATCCTCGACCGCGCTGCCGAGCCCGAGCTTCTCGAAGATGTTCGTGATGTGCTTCTCGATCGCGCGCGGCGTGACCACGAGCGCGTCCGCGATCGCCTGGTTCGAGCGGCCCTCGGCCATCAGGCCGAGCACCTCGCGCTCGCGCGCGCTGAGCACCTCGAGCGGGCTCGAGCGGCGCTTGCGCGCAACCAGGAGGCCGACGATCGACGGGTCGAGGGCCGATCCGCCCTGCGCGACGCGCCGCACCGACTCGGCGAAGTCGTCGATGTCGGCGATGCGGTCCTTGAGCAGGTAGCCGACGCCCTCGGTGCCCTCCGAGAGGAGCTCCATCGCGTACTCCGGCTCGGCGTGCTGGGAGAGCACGACGACGCCGACGCCGGGGTGCGCCTCGCGGATGCGCCGCGCGGCGCGCACGCCCTCGTCCGTGTGCGTCGGGGGCATCCGGATGTCGATCACGGCGACGTGGGGCTTGAGCGTGCCGATCGCGTGCATGAGGTCGACGGCGTTCTCGGCCTGCGCCACGACCTCGAAGCCCGCATCCGCGAGCACGCGCGCGACCCCCTCGCGCATGAGTGCCGAATCGTCGGCGATCGCCACTCGCAGCGTGGTCATCGGGCCGACGGTAGCAGGACGGGTACGGATAGCCGCACCCCTGGCGGTGCGGACGGCCGCAGGCAAGAGACGGGCGGCCCCGAGCGAGCGGGCCTCCGCGGGGCGCGATCGTTCTCGCAACGAGGGCGACCGGCCCTCCCGGACAAGGAGCCCGCCATGTTCAATCCGATGCGCCCCGAGCTCGCCCTCGCCATCCACCGCGAGCGCGTCGCCGAGGGTCTCCGTCGTGCAGCGCAGTCGGCCGGCAAGCCGCCCGACAAGCGCCGCCGCAACGGCCGCCGTCGTCAACTGAGGTTGCGTATGGCGTGAACCGGCACCACCAATCACATCCCTCCGAGACGGGGCGCCCTCAAGCAGCGCCCCGTCTTCGTTTTCGGGTGCGGGCGGTTCACAGCTGCCTCTCAGAAGATTCTGTGCCGGCTCTTAGGAAGATCGGTCATGGTGCAGGCATGGCAGAGACGCCCGCTCCGGGGAACGAGCCGCCACCGGCGGCGGGCCCGGCGCGGCAGCGGCGGCTCTGGGGCGTCCGCCTGGTGGTTCTCGCCGCGACCGCGGCCGCGCTCGGCATGCCACAGAGCGCGCTCGCGCGCAGCCAGGCCGCCGGCACGACGATGGCCAGTCTGGCCGCGCGTCAGAACGTGAGCGTCACGCGCGTGCGCTCGGTCGCGCTCGCGGCCGCCGACCCGCTGCTCGAGGAGGCGGTGCGCGCCGGCGCCATCAGCGACCGCGACCGCCGCTCGCTGCGCATGCGCATCCGCGAGGGCGAGGCCGTTTAGGCACCGTCCGTGGGGGGATCCACCGATCGCCGGGTGCGGATGCCCGCACCCGGCAATGCCGGTTGCCGCGCCGCGTAACGCCAGGCGTCCGTAGACGGACAGACAGCGCGCGGCGGGACTATGAACGAGACGGCTCGTCGCCGCACTCCTCCCCTCCCATGACCTCCGCTCCACCGCCACCGCCACCTCGACCGCCAGCCGCCCGACCCGGGTCATGCTGATCGACGACCACGCCTCGTTCCGCGCCAGCGCGCGCTGGCTGCTCGAGACCGAGGGCTACGAGGTCGTCGCCGAGGCGGCGAGCGGCGAGCGCGCGCTCGACCTCGTCGTCGAGGCCGCGCCCGACCTCGTGCTGCTCGACGTCGGCCTGCCGGGCATCGACGGCTTCCAGGTCGCCACCGCCATCCGCGCGCGCTCCCCGCGTGCGCGGATCGTGCTGCTGTCGAGCCGCGACCTCTGCGACCTGGGCGAGGACCGCGTGCTCGGGTGCGGCGCCGCCGGCTTCGTGCACAAGGCCGATCTCTCGCGCGCCGCGATCGCCGCGATCTGCTCCTAGACATTCGTTAGGCTCATGGCGGCCCGGCCCGGAGCACGCGCCGGCAAGCCGTCCCAGGAGGCAACCATGGCCGCCACCGCGACCCGCACGCTCAAGAACTTCGTCAACGGCGAGTACGTCGAGCCGCAGTCCGGCCGCTACTCCGACGTCGTCAATCCCGCCACGGGCGAGACCTACGCGCAGGCCCCCATCTCGGGCGAGAGCGATGTCGACGCCGCCTACGGCGCCGCGTCCGCGGCGTTCGAGGAGTGGCGCGACTCGACTCCGGCGGAGCGCCAGCTCGCGCTCCTGCGCTTCGCCGACGCCATCGAGGCCCGCGCGGACGAGTTCGTCGCGGCCGAGGTCGAGAACACGGGCAAGCCGCGCGCGCTCACGGCCTCGGACGAGATCCCGCCGATGGTCGACCAGATCCGCTTCTTCGCCGGCGCGGCGCGCGTGCTCGACGGGCGCTCGGCGGGCGAGTACATGCGCGGCATGACCTCGTTCGTCCGCCGCGAGCCGATCGGCGTCGTCGGGCAGGTCACGCCCTGGAACTACCCGCTGCTGATGGCGACGTGGAAGATCGGCCCGGCGCTCGCCGCGGGCAACACGATCGTGCTCAAGCCGAGCGACACGACGCCCGCCTCGACGCTGCTGATGGCCGAGGTCGCGGCGGAGTTCTTCCCGCCCGGCGTCTTCAACGTCATCTGCGGCGATCGCGACACCGGCCGCGCGCTCGTGTCGCACCCGACCCCGCAGCTCGTGGCGATCACGGGCTCCGTGCGCGCGGGCATGGAGGTCGCGTCCGCCGCGTCCTCCGACCTCAAGCGCGTGCACCTCGAGCTCGGCGGCAAGGCGCCGGTGATCGTCTTCGACGACGCCGACATCGCTCTGGCGGCCGAGACGATCGCGGTCGGCGGCTACTTCAACGCCGGCCAGGACTGCACGGCGGCGACGCGCGTGATCGCGTCGCCCAAGGTCTACGCCGACATCGTCGACGCGCTGGCCGAGCAGGCCAAGGGCACCAAGACGGGCATGCCGGACGACGAGGACGTGCTCTTCGGGCCGCTCAACAACGCGAATCAGTACGAGCGCGTCGCGGCCATGGTCGACGCCGCGCCGGGGCACGCGCATCTCGCCGCGGGCGGCCATCGCATCGCCGGCCCCGGGTTCTTCTACGAGCCCACGGTGATCTCGGACCTGCGGCAGGACGACGACATGATCCAGAACGAGATCTTCGGGCCCGTCATCACGGTGCAGCCGTTCAGCGACGAGGACGAGGCGGTGAAGTGGGCCAACGGCGTGCAGTACGGCCTCGCGTCGTCGGTCTGGACGACGAACCACGGTCGCGCGATGCGCGTCGCCCGCCGTCTCGACTTCGGCTGCGTCTGGATCAACACGCACATCCCGCTCGTCGCCGAGATGCCGCACGGCGGCTTCAAGCACTCCGGCTACGGCAAGGACCTCTCGATGTACGGCTTCGAGGACTACACGCGCATCAAGCACGTGATGACGAATCTCGACGCCTGAGTGGCACCGCCGCGGCTGATCCTCGTCCTCAGCGAGAACTGGACGCTGACGTCACCGCGTGACCTGCGCTCGCTCGTCCGCATCGCCGTCGAGGCGGAGGCGGCGGGCGTCGACGCGGTCATGCTCAGCGAGCACGTGGTGCTCGGTCCGGCCTCGGGCGCGGCCGGCATCATGGGCAACCCGCGCGATTACGCGGCGCCGGGCAACCAGGATCCGGCGACGCCGTGGCCGGACTCGATCGTGCTCGCGTCGGCGATCGTCGCGGCGACGACGCGCCTGCGCGTCGCGCTGGCGGCCGTGATCGCGCCTCTGCGGCACCCGCTGCTGCTCGCCAAGCAGCTCGCGACGCTCGACCTGCTGAGCGAGGGCCGTCTCGTCGTGCAGCCCACGGTGAGCTGGCACGAGCAGGAGTACGAGGCGCTCGGGGTGCCGTTCCATCAGCGCGGGGCGATCCTCGACGAGCAGCTCGAGGCCATGGCGGCGGCCTGGCGCGACACGCCGGCGGCCTTCGCGGGCGCGCATTTCCGCTTCGCCGACGTCTACCTCGAGCCCAAGCCGTTCCGGCCGGAGGGGCCGCGCATGTGGTTCGGCGGCCAGTCGCTGCATCCCGCGCTGCTGCGGCGCCTCGTGCGCTACGGCCACGGCTTCCACCCGTTCGGCTCGCCGACGGCTGCGGAACTCGAGCAACTGCGGGCCGCGATGGCCGAGGCCGGCCGGGACGTCGCCGATCTGGAGATGGTCGGCGGCATCCGCGGGACGTTCGCGGACGAGACGAGCGTCGCCGACCTCGGCCGCGCGGCGGAGGCGATCCCGGGGCAGCTCGCGCAGGGCTATACGTCGATCTGCTTCAAGCCGTCGATGTTCACGGACGACATCGACCAGGTCGGGTCGCTCTGCCGCGAGCTGGTCGAGCGCGTCGCGGTGCTGTAGCTCGCCAGCGATCGAGCGCGGCCGGCAGCGCAGGTCTGCGGTCAGCGAGGGTCCGTGTGGCTGGTTGGCGGTGATGGCGCGTCGGATTCGTCTGCGAAGGTGGGGTGCTCGCCGTGGCCGCGTGCGTGGATGGTGGTCGTGCAGGTGCTTGTGATGGGGGGCGAGCAGGATGAGGTGTCGAGCCGGTCTTGCCACCAAGCGCGACCGGTACGACGTGGTGTGCTTCGAGCTCGCGGGCCGCCGTGCAGCCGGGGTATTGGCAGTGGGATGAGCGTTGTGCAGCGCGCGTTGTTGTGCGTAGGAGGCGCAGCGTCCTACGCGTGAGTGCAGCAGGTCGCGGCCGCTTGGCTTGATTGTGAGGCGGCGTGCGTCGCAGGCGAGTCGCTCGGCGGTCTCGGGGCTGAGCGGTCGCGGTCTCGAGCAGCGGCGGCGCATCCTTGCTGATGTGCACGATCAGGGTCGTGGGGCTGCGCCTCGCGCAGCCGTCGGTGCCGCCGTACTGCGCCGAGTGTGACGGCGCGTCGGCGCCGATGTGGTCGGTGGAGCCGGCTGCTTGTCGGCGGCGCGCTGGGTCTTGGCGATGCTCCAGATGGCCTGCTCGAACGCGGCGCTTCGAGCGGCAGCCGCGGGCGTGGTCGAGCGCGGGAGGTAGGCGACGCCGTGAGCGTGGCAGGCGCTGCGGTACGTGTCTGTGCCGCCTCATCACGGGTTGGTGTCAGCTTCCAAGTGGCACTCGCGGTGGGTGTCATTTGGAAGTCCTCGACACGCTGACTGCGAGGAACCTCTTGCGAGGTCAGGAACGGCGCCGGTCTCGAGGCCGCGGCTCGGCCGGCGTCCGATCGCGCGCACGCCGCGGATGCCAAGTGGCACCCGCGGCGAGTGCCACTTGGACGCACCCGGCCAAGGGCCGGCTGGCCTGGAACCTCCCGGGAGCAGGAGGACGCCGCCGCTCTTCGCATCGCAAGATGTCCCTCGGAGTCCGCGGGGCGAGGTCTTCGCAGGAGCACTCGCCGGATGGTCGAACGCCGCTCGGGCGCTTCGCTCAGAGCAGGAGCCCCATCATGATCGAGTCCCAGAGCTCGCCGCTCGCGCGGCGGTACTGCTTCACGCGCAGGCCCTCCTCCACGAAGCCGCATTTGCGGTAGAGCGCAATCGCCGGCGCGTTCGTCGGAAAGACCTCGAGACAGAGCTTGTGCAGCCCCTTGGCGCGCGCCCACTCGATCGCGGCGGGCAGGAGCGCGGAGCCGACGCCGCGTCCCCGCCAGTCGGCGGCGACGAGCATTCCGATCTCGCCGTTCCCGAAGCGGCTGACCTCGACGTGGACATGGCCGACGATCCGCCCGCCGGCGTCGGCCACGAGCGCTGCGTCCGCGCTGCGCGCGAACAGCTCGGTGCGCGCCTCGATGTCGATGGGCGGCTCGGTGCCGATCCGGTCACGCTCGGCGGCGACAGCGGCGAACAGCTGCGCCAGGGCGGGCGCGTCGTCCGGTCGCGCCCCCCTGATGTCGAACGTCGCCATCAGGACACCCCGTCCGTCGTCGCTCTACGCCGGCGGCACCAGCGCCACGTTCGCGGCCGCCCGCTCCACGGCCGCGCGCTCGTGCTCTTCGAGCGGGCGCGGGCCGGCGGCGTGGCCGTCCGGCGCCACCTGGCTGAAGTCGACGTCGCTCGCGTGGCCGCTCATCTGCTCGATCACGGCGAGGCCGCAGTACGGCACGTAGAACGACGAGTAGCCGCCCTCGTGGCTCATCAGCAAGCGCCCGCCCGAGACCTCGCCGGCGACCTCCATCAGCGTCGCCGTCAGCGCGCGGTAGTCGTCGGCGTTGAGGTTCATGCGGCCGAGCGGGTCGTACGCGCTCGCGTCGAAGCCGCTCGCGACCACGATGAGCTCGGGCCGGAACGCGCGCAGCGCGGGGACGACGACGCGCTCGAAGGCGTACGCGTACGCGGAGATGCCGCCGCCGGGCGGCAGCGGGATGTTGAGGTTCGTGCCGCGCGCGTCGCCCTCGCCGACGACGTCGACGCGGCCGCGGCCGGGCGGGTAGTGCTCGTCCTGGTGCAGCGAGATCGCGAGCACGCTCGGATCGGAGAGGAACACCGTTTCGGTGCCGTTGCCGTGGTGGACGTCCCAGTCGACGACCGCGACGCGGCCGACGCCGCGCACCTGCTGGGCGTGGCGCACCGCGACGCCGATGTTCGAGAACACGCAGAAGCCCATCGCGAGCTCCGGCTCGGCGTGGTGGCCGGGCGGGCGCACGAGCGCGTAGGCGTTTGCGACGACGTTGTCGAGGATGGCGTCGGCAGCGACGATCGTGCCGCCTGCGGCGAGCAGCGCGATCTCGTCGCCGAAGCGGCCCATGCCCGTGCCGGAGCCCGCATCGCCGCCGGTCGCGCCGAGCGCCCGCACGTGCGCCAGGTGCGCAGGCGTGTGCACGCGCAGGATCTCCTCGTCCGTGGCGTGGCGGGCGCGCAGCTGCACGAGCTGATCGAGCACGCCTGTGATGTCGAGCAGATTGCGGAAGCGGCGCTTCGTCTCGGGGTTCTCGAACGCGCGCTCGGGCTGCGCGTACGCCTTCGGCGTCGTCGTGCCGATGTCGTTCCAGATGCCCGCGTCGTACCACGCGTAGCGCTCTTCCCAGAGCCAGCCGGTTGCCATGCGGACGACTCTACCGGCGCCGGAGCGGTACGTTTCGCACCACCCTGTATGAGGAGCGAGGAAGCATGAGCCTGCCCGCACTGCTCGGCGGCGATCCCGTCGCCGGAGCAGATACGTATCCGTCCTGGCCGCAGTGGGGCGAGCGCGAGCGCGAGGAGCTGCTCGCCACGCTCGACTCGGGCGCCTGGTGGACCGGGGACGGCGACCGCGCATTCCGCTTCGCGGGCGAGTTCGCGCGCTTCCAGGGGGCGACGGGCGGCCTGCCGTTCACGAACGGGACACACACGCTCGAGGCGGCGCTCGTGGCGTGCGGCGTCGGCGAGGGCGACGAGGTGATCGTGCCGGGCATGACGTTCGTCGCGAGCGCGACGGCCGTGCTCGCGGTCAACGCCACGCCCGTGATCGTCGACGTCGACCCCGACACGCTCTGCATCGACGTCGCCGCCGCCGAGGCGGCGATCACGCCGAGGACGCGCGCCGTCATCGCGGTGCACGTCGCCGGCGCCATGAGCGACCTCGACCTGCTCGTTCCGCTCTGCGAGGGCCGCGGGCTGCACCTGATCGAGGACTGCGCACACGCGCACGGCTCGCAGTGGCGCGGCCGCGGCGCCGGCAGCTACGGCTCGTTCGGCAGCTTCTCGATGCAGCAGGGCAAGCTCATGACCGCGGGCGAGGGCGGAGCGCTGATCGGGAACGACAAGGCCCTGCTCGAGGCCGCGTGGAACTACGCCGACTGCGGCCGCGAGCGCGGGCGCTGGTTCTACCACCACGCCACGATCGGCTCCAACTTCCGCATGACGGAGTGGCAGGGCGCGGTCCTGCTCGGTCAGCTCGAGCGCTTCCCCGAGCAGCACGCGACGCGCAACGCCAATGCGATCGCGCTCGGCGAGGCGCTGGCGGAGATCCCGGGCCTGCGCGCCCAGAAGCGCGACGAGCGCATGGACAGCCAGGGCAACTACTGCTTCGTCTTCCACTTCGACCACCGCGAGTTCGCGAACATGCCGCTGCGCCGCTTCGAGGAGGCGCTCGAGGCCGAGGGCATCCCACTCGGCGTCAGCTATCCGTCGCTCTCCGATCTCGAGCTCTTCCGCACGGCCAACTTCGCGCCCACGCGGCGCAGCCTGGCGCCGGCTGCGGACTACGAGCACCTGCTGCTGCCCGTCGCCGAGCACGCGGCGGCCTCGACGGCCTGGCTCGAGCACCGCATCCTGCTCGCCGATCGCGACCGCGTGCTGCGCGTCGCCGAAGCCGCCGCTCGCATCCGCGAGCACGCGGCCGCGATCATGGAGAAGATGCCGATCGGCGCCGGCGCGTGACGCCGCGCCTCGCGCTGCTCGGCTGCGGCTGGGTGGCCGACATGCACGCGCGCGCCGCCGCAGCGTGCGGACACGCGGTCGTGGGCGTCGCCAACCACCGCCTCGAGTCGGCCGAGCGCTTCGCGCGCGAGCACGCGATCGAGCGCGTCACGACCGACTGGCGCGCGCTCGCGAGCGCGGACGACGTCGACGCCGTGGTCGTCTGCACGCCCAACGCGCTGCACGCCGAGCAGGCGATCGCCGCGCTCGCGGCCGGCAAGCACGTCCTCTGCGAGAAGCCCATGGCGACGACCACGGCCGACGCCGAGGCGATGCTCGCGGCTGCGGCCGAGCACGACCGGCTGCTGCTCGTCCTGCATCCGTGGCGGCATCACCCGGCGGTGATCGCGCTGCGCGATGCGATCGCGGCCGGCGACCTCGGGCGCGTCGTGCGCACGCACGGCTACGGCGTGCACGCCGACTGGGGCCCGAGCGGCTGGTTCACGGATCCGGCCCTGGCGGGCGGCGGCGCGCTCGTCGACATGGGCATCCACGCCATCGACACGGCGCGCTTCCTGCTCGGCGAGCCGATCGCGCGCCGCGTCGCGGCGTCGATCGCGACGGCCTACGGCGACTACGCCGTCGACGACGACGGCATCGTCCTGATCGAGTGGGAGGGCGGCGCGCGCTCGGTCGTGGAGTCCGGCTGGTGGCAGCCGCACCTCGGCGGCTACGAGGCCGATACCGAGGTCTACGGGAGCTCGGGCTACCGGCGCATCTGGTCGCGCGAGCAGCCGCCCGGCTACGTGCACTGCGAGCTCAGCCTCTTCGTCGCGCAGATGCGCGATTCGATGGCGCGGGTCGCCGCCTGGCGGCCCGGCACGCCGTCGCCCGTACACGGCCTCGCGGCGCTGCGCATCTGCGAGCAGGCCTACGCCGCCGCGCGCGTCCCCTCCGGCCATGACGGCTGACCGCCCGCTCCGCGTCGCGGGCATCGCCGGCAGCCTGCGGCGCGCCTCGTTCAACCGCGGCCTGCTGCGCGCAGCCATCGAGCTTGCGCCGGTCGGGATGACGATCGACCCACTGGAGATCCGCGACCTGCCGCACTACGACGCCGACCTCGATCTCGAGGGCGGCCCGGAGGTCGTGCGCGCGTTCAAGGCCGCCATTCTCGCCGCCGACGGCATCTTCATCGCGACCCCCGAGTACAACTACTCGGTCCCGGGTGCGCTCAAGAATGCGCTCGACTGGGCCTCGCGGGCGCCCGAGCGGGCGCTCCAGGACAAGGCCGTCGCGATCGTGGGGGCGACGCCCGGGCGCTGGGGCACGGTGCGCAGCCAGTTGGCGCTCAAGCAGGTGCTGATGTTCCCGTCCTGCCGCGTCATGCCGGCTCCGCTGATGACGATCGCCGGAGCGCGCGAGCACTTCGACGAAGACGGCAACCTCACCGACGCCGAGACGCGCGCGCAGCTCATCGCGGTGCTCGACGCGTTCGCGACCTGGATCCAGAAGGTCGAATAGCCGTGCATTCGGGGCCAGGCCCCGAATGCGTGGGCAAGTTCCTTGACATCTTCTCAGTCGCGATATATCGTGACGAATCGTTAACTATCGAGGAGCACTCTCTACGATGACCAAGTCACACAGACGACAGCAGTTCGACATCCTGTTCATGGCAGCGGGCCCCGGTGGGCCGGAGGGCCACGGCCCCGGCGGCCACGGACCGGGTGGCCACGGGCGCCGCGGGCGCCGCTACTTCCAGAGCCGCGAGGGCGGCTTCCCCGGCTTCCTCGGCCGCGGGCCGAGGGCGGGACGCGGCGACGTCCGCGCCGCGATCCTCGCGCTGCTCGCCGAGCAGCCGATGCACGGCTACCAGATCATGCGCGAGCTCGGCGAGCGCAGCGGGGGCGTCTGGCGCCCCAGCCCCGGCTCCATCTACCCGACGCTGCAGCAGCTCGAGGACGAGGAGCTCGTCCGCCCCGAGACCGGCGACGGCGGCCGGCGCGTCTTCGCGCTGACCGACGCCGGGCGCGAGGCCCAGGCGGCCGCCGCCGGCGGCCCCGCCCCCTGGGACGAGGTCGGCGCCGAGGGCGACACCAGCGCGCTCGAGCTGCGCGACCTGGTCGGCCAGGTCGTCGCGGCCGCCCGCCAGGTGCTGCACGCCGGCGAGCCCGCGCAGATCGCGCAGGCCAAGGATGTCCTCAGGGACGCCCGCCGCAAGCTCTACCGCATCCTCGCGGAGGACTCTCCGGAGGCTCCCGAGACGGCAGCGAGCGAGACCGACCCGAAGTAGCCGCGCGCAACGTCGGGGTCAGACCCCGGCGTTGCGCCACGCGTAAACGAGCGACTGCACGATTGGGGTCTGACCCCAATCGTGCACGCTACGGTCCGGGCATGCTCGACGCCTTGCCCACCGCTCGCCTTCTGGCCGTGGCACGTGGGGAGGCGGAGCCGGACGTCGTGATCGAGGGCGCGCGGGTGTTCGGCGCGTTCACGCGCGAGTGGCTCGCGGGCGACGTTGCGATCGCGGACGGGCGCTTCGCCGGCGTCGGCAGCTACGAGGGCGGCACGCGCGTCGACGGGCGCGGGCGGTGGCTGTGCGCGGGCTTCATCGACGCCCACATGCACGTCGAGTCGTCGAAGCTCATGGTCGGCGAGCTCGCGCGCCTGCTCGTCGCGCGCGGGACGACCACGATCGTGTGCGACCCGCACGAGCTCGCGAACGTGCTCGGCCCCGAGGGGGTGCGCTGGTTCCTCGACGCCTGCGAGGGCCTGCCGATGGACGTGCTCGCGCTCGCGCCGGCGTGCGTGCCGGCGAGCCCGTTCGAGTCGCCGCGCGCGGCGTTCACGCTCGCCGATCTGGCCGGGGTCCTGGCGCACGAGCGCGTGCTGGGGCTGGCCGAGATGATGAACTTCCCGGCCGTCATCGCCGGGGCGCCGGGCGAGCTCGCGAAGATCGCGCTCGCGGCCGGCAAGCGCATCGACGGCCATGCGCCGGGCGTGCGCGGCGCGCAGCTCGACGCCTACCTCGCCACCGGCATCGCCACCGACCACGAGGCGACGACGCTCGCCGAAGCGCTCGAGAAGCGCCGCAAGGGTGCGTGGGTGATGCTGCGCGAGGCATCGAACGCGCGCAACCTGCGCGACCTGCTGCCGCTCGTGCGCGACTACGGGCCCGAGCGCTGCGCGTTCTGCACCGACGATCGCGAACCCGACCTGCTGCTGCGGGAGGGCCACGTCGACCAGATGTGCCGCGTCGCCGTCGCCGAGGGCATCGCGCCCGAGGATGCACTCTTGCTCGCCACGCTGCACCCGGCGCTCTGCCACGGCCTGTCACAGGTGGGGGCGATCGCCCCCGGCTACCGCGCCGACTGCGTCCTGCTCGACGATCTGGGGTCGTTCCGCGCGTCGCTCGTGCTGAAGAACGGGCGCGTCGTCGCCGAGGACGGGGTCGCGATGCCCTTCGCGTCCGTGCCGGCGCCCGGCTGGGTGCGCGACAGCGTGCGCATCGCGCCGCTGCCGCCCGCCGCCTTCCGTCTGGTGCAGGGCGGCGAGCGCGTGCGCGCCGTCGGCCTCGTGCGCGATCAGATCTGGACGGAGCACCTCGTGCTCGCTCCGAGCGTGAGCGACGGCGAGGTCGTGGCCGACGCCGAGCGCGATCTCGCGAAGATCGCCGTGGTCGAGCGCCACCATGCGACGGGCCGCATCGGCCTCGGGCTCGTGCGCGGCTTCGGCCTCCGCCGCGGCGCCGTCGCGACGACCGTCGCGCACGACGCGCACAACATCGTCGCCGTCGGCATGACGGACGCCGACCTGACCTGCTGCGTCGAGCGGCTCGCCGAGATCGGCGGCGGCATCGTGATCGCCGAGGACGGTGTCGTGCGCGCCGAGCTCGCGCTGCCCGTCGCGGGGCTCATGTCGGAGGAGCCGGCCGCAATGGTGGTCGAGCGGCTCGATCACCTGCACGCGGTCGTGCACGAGCTCGGCTCGACGCTCGCGGCGCCGTTCATGACGCTCAGCTTCCTCGCGCTCTCGGTGATCCCCGAGCTCAAGATCACCGACCGCGGCCTGGTCGACGTCGAGCGGTTCGCGATCGTCCCGCTCGACGTCTGACGACCTGGTGCTAGCGGGCGCGGCTGCGCTGGCGGTCGCGGCGCCACTCGGGCCGCGGCGCGCCGGTGCGGCCGAGCTGGGCCATCTGCTGCTGCTTGCGGCGCGCCGGGCTGTTGCCCTGGTTGCGCAGGCCGGGCACCATCAGCGGCGTGTCCGTGCGCTCGCAGCGCGGCTCGTCGACGCCGGCGAGCATGGCCATCTTGCTGACGGCCTCGCGCTGGTCGTCGAGCACGAGCGTGATGCTCGTGCCGCTGCGGCCCGCGCGGCCGGTGCGGCCGCTGCGGTGCACGTAGCTCGGATCGTCGTCCGGCGGATCGAAGTTGACGACGTGGGTGATGGCGTCGATGTCGAGTCCGCGCGCGGCGACGTCGGTCGCGACGAGCGTGTCGGCGTGGCCGCGCGAGAAGCGCTCGAGCGAGCGCGTGCGCTGCGGCTGCGTCATGTCGCCGTGCAGCGCGGCGACGCGCACGCCGCGGTGCTCGAGGCGGGTGGCGAGCCTGCTCGCGCCGCGCTTGGTGCGCACGAACACGAGCGCGAGCTCGCGCTCGCCGGCGAGCACGTCGACGAGGCGGTCGAGCTTCTCGTCGTGGCGCGTCGTCAGGAAGCGGTGCTCGATGTGGCCGATCTCGGCCTCGGGCGTGTGGTGCTCGACGCGTACCGCGTCGGTCGTGTACTTCGTGGCGATGCGGTTGACCTCGCCGTCGAGCGTGGCCGAGAAGAAGAGCGTCTGGCGCTCCTGCTTGACGGCGCCGACGATGCGGTCGACGGCCGGGCGGAAGCCCAGGTCGAGCATGCGGTCGGCCTCGTCGAGGACGAGGAACGAGACGCCGTCGAGGCGCACGAGGCGCCGCTGCAGCAGGTCCTCGAGGCGGCCGGGCGTGGCGACCAGGATGTGCGCGCGCGCGGCGCGCTGGGCCTGGCCGTGGATGCCGACGCCGCCGAAGGCGGTGGCGACGCGCAGGCCGCGGGCACGCGCCAGCGGCGCGGTCTCGTCGGCGACCTGCATGGCGAGCTCGCGCGTCGGCACCAGCACGAGGCCGGCGGGCGTGCGCGCGTCGCGGCTGATGCGCTCGGCCAGCGGGATCGCGAAGGCGAGCGTCTTGCCGCTGCCCGTGGGCGACTTGGCGAGGACGTCGCGTCCCGCCATCGCGTCGGGCAGGACGAGCTCCTGGATGGGGAAGGGCTCCGAGATGCCGCGCTGCGCGAGCGCAGCGCACACGTGCTCGGACGCGCCAAGGGCGCGGAAGGACTTCGTACTCAATGTTCAACTCCTGGCCGTCGATGCGGCCCGTTCGGGGGCTGAGGAACCGACGCGCGCCCCGAACTGATCAGGAGGAACGACGAGCAACCTCACGGAGCGGAACGATCCGCTCTTGGGACTCAGGATAGCAGCGTATTCCCTGCATACCGCCACCACGTAGGATCGCAGGGGTCATGACCGCCATCGACATCAACATCGACGCGGGCGAATCGTACGGCGCGTGGCGCATGGGCGACGACGCCGGCACGTTCCCGCACGCGACCTCCGTCAACCTCGCGTGCGGCTTCCACGCCGGCGATCCGGCCTCGATGTTCGCGGCGGCCCGGCTCGCGCTCGAGCATTCGCTCGCGATCGGTGCACACCCGGGCTGCCCGACCTGGTCGGCTTCGGCGGCGCGCGCTCCAGGTCACGCCCGAGCAGGCGTACGCCGACGTCGTCTACCAGGTCGGTGCGCTCGCGGGCGTGCTCGGCGTCCTCGGCGCGCGGCTGCACCACGTCAAGCTGCACGGCGCGTTCTCGACGCACGTGAGCGAGGATCCGGCCGTGGCCGACGGCGTGCTGCGGGCCGTGCACGACATCGACCCCGCCGCTGCCGATCGTCGTCCTGCCCGGCTCGCAGCTGGCGCGCGCCGCGGGACGCGATCGGCCAGCCGCACGTACTCGAGGGCTTCCCCGAGCGCGGCTACGCACCCGACGGCCTGCTCGCCCGCCGCGGCACGCCCGGTGCGATCGTCACCGACGTCGCCGAGGCGGCTCGCCGCGCGGTGCGCATGGCGGTCGACGGCGAGGTCGAGGCGATCGACGGCTCGATCGTCTCGTTCCGGCCGCGCACGCTCTGCATCCACGGCGACAACCCGCACGCGGCGCAGATCGCGGCCGCGGTGCGCGCTGCGCTGGAGGCCGCCGGGGTCGATCTGGCGGCGTTCTGAGCCGTGCGGCGGCTCGGTCGTCTACGCCCGCCTCGGCGAGCACATCGATCTCGCGGTCAACGAGCAGATCCAGCGCCTCGGACGGCGCCTGCTCGACGATCTCCCGGAGGGCGTCACCGACGTCCAGCCCTCGTACACGACGCTGTATGTCGAATACGACGCGCGCCGCGCCGAGCGCGCCGCCATCGAGCGCTGGATGGCGGGGCACCTGGAGGCGACGCGCGCGGGCGGCGCCGACGCCGGCGGCGAGTTCGTGCGCGTGCCCGTGCGCTACGACGGCGAGGACCTCGCGGCGGTGTGCGAGGCGACCGGTCTCGGCCGGCACGAGCTGATCGATCTCCACAGCGGACGCGACTACCGGGTCTTCGCGGTCGGCGCCTCGCCGGGCTTCCCGTTCCTCGGCGTGCTCGACGAGCGCCTGCGCATGCCGCGCCAGCCGACGCCGCGCGCCCGCGTGCCCGCGCACAGCGTCGCCATGACCGGCCTCCAGACGGGCATCTACCCGGTTGCCGGGCCGGGCGGCTGGCAGTTGCTCGGCCACGCCCTGCGCGCGGTCTACGACCCGTGGCGCGCGCAGCCGTTCCTGTGCGCGCCGGGCGACACGGTGCGCCTCGAGCCGGAGGACGGGGAGGTGCCGCCGGATCCCGTGGCGCGGCCGCTGCTGCCGGTCGCGCCCGCGCGCCCGGCGCTGCGCGTCGACGAGCCCGGGCTGCTCGACCTGGTCGTCGACGGCGGCCGCGACATGGGCGGCCGCTTCGGCATGGCGCAGTCGGGGCCCGCCGACGCGCGCGCGGCTCGCCTCGCGAACGGACTCGTCGGCAACGAGCCCTACGAGCCGCTGCTGGAGCTGACCGTGCGGGGACCGTCGCTCACGGCCCTGCGGCCGTGTCGCATCGCGGTCACGGGGCCGGCCGTGCTGCCGTGGATCGGAGGTCAGCCGGCCGAGGCGCTCGCCACGCTCGACCTCGCGACCGGCGACCGCGTCTCCCTGCCCCACACGGGACAGGGCGCGCGCTCGTACCTCGCGCTCGCGGGCGGGATCGAGAGCGAGCGCTTCATGGGCAGTGCGAGCACCGACGTGCGCGGGCTCGTCGGGCTGCCGCTGGCCGCGGGGGACGTGCTCGGGACGGCGCGCGAGGTCGTCGCGGAGCGGCGTCTGAGCGCGCGCGTCGACTGGCCCGTCGACGGCGCGACGGTGCGCATCCTGCCCGGCCCGCAGGCCTCGCGGGCCGCGCTCGAGCGCCTCGACGGGGTCGAGCTGCGCACGGCCGCCGGCGACCGCACGGGCGTCCGGCTCGAGGGCGCCGAGATCCCGGGCGGCGAGTCGGTGAGCGAGCCCCCGCCGCTCGGCGCGGTCCAGATCACGCCGAGCGGTGAGCCGTTCGTGCTGCTCGTCGACCGCTACCGCACGGCCGGCTACTCCAAGCCGGCGGTGGTGCATCCGGACGACCTGCCGATCATCGCGCAGCTGCTGCCGGGCATGCGCGTGACGTTCGCGCTGGTCGAGCCGGGCCTGCGCTGGGACATCGCCACGGCATGACCGCGCGTCCCGTCCCGTTCGCAGCGACGAGCGCCGGGCGGCTGTGCATCCTGCTCGCGCTCGCGAAGGTGGCGCTCGAGCTGCCGATCCTGCGGCGCTACGGCTGGCATCGCGACGAGCTCTACTTCCTCGCGGCCGGGCGCCACCTCGCACTCGGCTACGTCGACTTCCCGCCGCTCACGGCGGTCGCGGCAAGGCTCGTCGACGGCGTCTTCGGGCCGTCGCTGATCGTGCTGCGGCTCGTGTCCGCGCTGCTCGCCGCCGTCGCGGCGGTCGCCACGGGCGCGATTGCACGCGAGCTCGGCGCAACGCCGCGCGTCCAGGTGCTCGCGACGGCCGCGTGGCTCGCGACGCCCTTCGGGCTGAGCGGCGGCGTGCTCTTCCACCCGACGTTCCTCGATTTCGCGACGACGGCGATGGCCGCGCTCGCGGCCACGCGGCTCGTCGTCCGGGGCGATCCGCGCCAGTGGCTCGTCCTCGGCCTCTGGGGCGGCATCGGGCTGGAGGCGAAGTACACGATCGTCGTGCCGCTGGCCGCGTTCCTGGCCGGTTGCGCGCTCTGGCGCCGCGACCTGCTGCGGCGGCGCGAAGCCGGCGCCGGCGTCCTGATCACGGCCGGACTGCTCGTCCCGAATGCCGTCTGGCAGGTCGGGCACGACTGGGTCTCGCTCGACTTCGCATCGAGTCAGCGTGCGCGCACCGCCTCCGACTCCCCGCCGCTCGTCTACGGGGACCGGTCGTTCTGGAAGGACGAGCTCGGCTGGCGCGAGCTGACGGCGCAGACCGCGCGCGCCTGGCGCTCGCGCACGCCGGCCGAGCGCGCAGCGGGAGCGATCGTCGCGGGCGACTACGGCGTCGCCGGAGCGCTTTCGCTGTACGGGCCCGCGGCGGGCCTGCCGCAGCCCGTCTCGGGACACCTCACGTTCCAGTACTGGCACCCGGCGCGGATGCCGCAGCGCAGCGTCCTGCTCGTCGGCTTCGACCGCGAGGACGCGCTCGCGCACTGCACCCGGGCGACGGTGCTCGGCGTGGCCGACAACCGCTGGCATGTCGGCAACGAGGAGCGCGGACGGCCGCTCGTCTGGTGCCGGCTGCGCGCCCCGCTCGGGCAGATCTGGCAGGAGTCGTTCGCCACGGCGCACCTCTGAGCCGGCAGCGCCTCGTCACTGCGCCAGCGCGAGCAGCGTCGTGCCCGCGCCGGCCAGGGCGATGCCCGCGTACTGATGCGGCGAGAGGCGCTCGCGCAGGAACACGATCCCGACGATCGCGCTGAGCGTCGAGAACTGCCCGACGACGACGGCCGCGACGCTCACGGGCCCGCGCGCCGCGGCGTAGGCGTAGGCGACGAAGGCGACGGAGTCGAGCGCGCCGAACGCGAGCAGGAGCGAGGTGTGCCGCCGGTGCGGCCGCGGCCCGCCGCGGCGGAGGACGATCGCGACCAGGAGCGCGACCGCGCTGATGCGCCCGCCCGCGACGACGGAGACCGGCCCGAGGTCCTCGGCCGCCGCGTAGAGCGCGAACATGAGGCCGAGGCAGACGGCGCCCGCGAATGCGGGCAGTGCCCCCGCGGCCGTGCGGCGCCGGCCCTGGGCGGCGGCCAGGCAGCCGCCGCCGAGCGAGACGGCGAGCCCGATGCCGACGAGCAGGCTGACGCGCTCGCCGAACGCGAACACGAGCAGCGCCGCGATGCCGCCCTGGATGCCGATGATCGGGGCGACGACCGCGAGGTCGCCGCGCGCCAGCGCGTGGAAGAAGAAGACGAATCCCGCAACCTCGAGGATGCCCGCGAGCAGCGCGAAGCCGAGCGGCCGCAGGTCGCCGCGGCCGGGGACGCCGTCGAGCGCCAGCGCCACCGGGAGCGTGCAGATGCCGCTGCCCAGCAGGATCAGGAGCGAGGTCGCGTACTTGTCGACGGCGCGGCTGAGCGGCACGAGCCAGTAGTTCATGGCGGTCCACGCGAAGGCCGAGAAGAGGCTGAGGGCGACCGTCATCCGCGGCTACCGTACAGGTGTGAGCGCAGACCCCGATGCCGTCGCCCTGGCGGGTTTCCTCGAGCGCAACGCGCCCGTGCTCGCCTTCACCGGCGCGGGCGTCTCGACCGCCAGCGGCCTGCCCGACTTCCGCTCGCCCGGCGGCCTCTGGGAGCGGCTCGATCCGATGGTCGACGGCCACGTCGACATGCTCTCCCGCGACCCGGCGCGCGTCTGGCAGTGCTGGGCCGAGCCGCTCGTCGGCGCGAACATCGCGCACAACCCGGCGCACGCCGCGCTCTCGGCGCTCGAGGCCCGCGACTTCCTCTCGGGCATCGTCACGCAGAACATCGACGGCCTGCACCACGCCGCCGGGAGCGACGCGGTCGAGGTGCACGGCCACCTGCGCACGGCGCGCTGCGTCCGCTGCGGCGCCGAGGAGGAGATGGCGACCGCGCTCGCCCGCTACGCCGAGACCCGGCGCGCGCCCGAATGCAACGAGTGCGGCGGAACGCTGCGGCCGCAGGTCGTGCTCTTCGGCGAGCCGCTGCCCGGCAAGGCCTGGGGCCGCGCGTCCGCGCTCGTCGATGGCTCGCGCGGCTGCCTCTGCGTCGGCACCTCGCTGCAGGTCTACCCGGCCGCCGGGCTCGCCGAGGCGTTCGTGCACCGGGGCCGCCCGCTCGCGATCGTGGCGCGCGAGGCCACGGCGCTCTGGGAGGAGGCCGACATCCGGCTCTTGCGCTCGGCCGAAGACATCCTGCCCGCCGTCGCGGCCATACTTGTCCCCGAGTTCGTCTGACTCCCAGGAGGCCGCCCGATGCAGGTCACGATCCGCCACAGTCCAAGCAACGCCATCGCCCGCTGCACGCTCGCAGGCGGTGAGGAGATCAAGGTCCAGCCCGACGCGATGGTCGCGCACTCGCCGGGCGTGGTCCTCTCGGCCGGCGTCGACGGCGGCATCATGAAGGGCCTCAAGCGCAAGGCGCTCGGCGGCGAGTCCTTCTTCATCACGACCTACACCGCGCCCCCCGAGGGCGGCTGGGTCGACGTCGCGACGTATCTGCTGGGCGATTCCTTCTCGCTCGACGTGAGCGACGGGCACCACCTGCTGATCTCGCGCGGCGGCTGGGTGGCCTCGAGCACGCAGATCGACATCGACGCCAAGTGGGGCGGCTTGAAGAACCTGATGGGCGGCGAGGGCGGCTTCATCGTGCGCGCCTCGGGCACCGGCACGATCGTGCTCGCGTGCTTCGGCGCGCTCGACGTCTGGGATCTCGCGGACGGCGAGACGTTCGTGCTCGACACCAACCACATGGTCGCCTACGACGAGTCGGTGCAGTACAAGCTCCGGCGCGCCGTCGAGGGGCGCTCGATCCAGTCGATGAAGAGCGGCGAGGGCTGGGTCTTCGAGTTCACGGGCCCGGGGAGGGTCTACGGCCAGACGCGCTCGCCGCAGTCGCTCACGAAGTGGCTCGAGAGCACGCTCACGCTCAGCAACAGCTCGCCGACCGGCGGGGCGCTCGGCTCGCTGCTCTCGCGCTAGACCCGCGCACTCCGGGGCCGGGCACGCGACGTGCGTGCCCGGCCCCGGAATGGTCAGGTCGTCATCTCCTCCTCGGGCGTCGGCGCGGCCGCCACGGCGTCGCGCACGGCGACCTTGACCGCCTCGCTCAGCGTGGGGTGCGCGAACGTCGTCGCGAGCAGCGGGCCGAGATCGCCGTTGCGCGTGTGCAGCGGGATCGTCAGCGCGGCCAGCATGTCGCCCGCGTGCGCCGCCATGATCGTCGCCCCGACGAGCTTGCCCGTCGCGCGGTCGATCACGACCTTCACGAAGCCCTCGCTCTCGCCGACGGCGCGGGCCTTGCCGAGCTCGCGCACGAGCTTGACGTGCGCGTGCACGTCGATGCCGCGGTCGCGCGCCTCGGCCTCGGTGAGCCCGACGGAGGCGACCTCGGGATCGGTGAACGTCACGCGCGGCATCGCCGCGTAGGCGGGCTCGTGGTGGGCGCCGCGCAGCGCGTTCTCGGCCACCTGCGGCCCCTCGTGCGTGGCGACGTGCGTGAACTGGTAGCGGCGGTGGTCGCCGCCGATCGCGTCGCCGAGCGCCCAGATGCCGCGCGCCGTGGTCTCGAGATGGGCGTCGACGCGCGCGCCGCCGTCGAGCAGCGCGATGCCGGCCTCGGCGGGATCGGCCTCGTCGACACGCGGCTCGCGGCCCGTCGCGATGAGCAGGGCCTCGGCCGTCGCGCTGCCGCCGATCCAGTGGAGCTCCGTGCCGCCGGGCGCGTCGCGCGCGCCGATCTTGCGCGCCTCGGTGACGACCCGCACGCCCTCGTTGCGCAACACGCGCAGCAGCGTCTCGCGGGTTTCGGGCTCCTCGCCCCGCAGCGGGCTCTCGCTGCGCAGCACCATCGTCACCTCGACGCCGAGGCGGTTGAGCGCCTGCGCGAACTCGCACGCGATCGGCCCGGCGCCTCCGATCACGAGCGACGAGGGCAGGTCGCCGAGGTGCAGCAGATCGTCGCTCGTGAGATAGCGGACGTTCTCGATGCCGGCCACCGGCGCGATCCAGGGACGCGCCCCGACGGCCAGCACGGTCGGGACGCCGCGCAGCTCGGTCTCGCCGTCCTCGTCGCCGACGGCCAGCGCGCCGGCGCGGAAGCGCGCCTGACCGCGCACCCAGAGCACGCCGTTCTGCTCCAGCAGGCGCTCGTAGAAGCGGCGGCCGTCGTCGATCACGCGGTGCAGCCGGGCCATGACCGCCGGCCCGTCGATCTCGACGCTCGCCCGCACGCCGAACTCGTGTCCCCTCCGGGCGCCGTGCGCGATCTCCGCAGCCCTGACCAGGGCCTTCGTCGGGATGCACCCGACGTTGATTCAGGTGCCGCCGAGCGCCTCGGGCTCGATCACCGCGACGCGGGCGCCCAGGCGCTGCGCACGCATCGCGCACGAGATGCCGCCCATGCCGCCGCCGACGACGATCAGCTCGGGCGCGAACGTCTCGAGCCGCGTCATCCCGTCAGTATGTCCTGCGGCTCAGACGAGCTCGGGCGCCACGCGCGCGATCGTCTCGTCGACCAGCTCGCGGCGGCCGTGCTCGGCGTCGCGCCGCAGGACGCCCTCGGTGTCCACCCGGTACTGGCCGACCTTCATGAGCGGCGGCGAGTAGCAGTGGATGGAGACGGCGGGGGCGCCCTCGCCGTGGGCGACCGAGTGGATGTACCCGGCGGGCCCCTGGCGCGTGTCGCCCGGCCGCAGCTCGAGCGCGGTCGCGCCGGTCGGCAGCCGCAGCTGGCGCTCGACGATCATGCCGCGCGCGATCGCGATGCCGACGTCGGAGATGTCGTGGTCGTGGAACCCGGTCGACTGGCCGGGCATCCAGCAGAGCACCCAGATGTCCGTGCGCTCGTCCTCGTAGAGCAGCCGGTAGCGGCGCCGGTGCGCGTCGATGACGAGCAGCGGCTCCCACAGCTCCGGGCGGTCGCGGATGGCGATCGCGACCTGCTCGAGCTGGGCCGCCGAGAGCGTGGACGAGCCCGGGACGAGCTCGCGCGTGGCCGCCGCAAGCTCCTGCGGCGGGGTCAGCACCTCGTCCCAGTCGATGGCCGAAATGTCGTTATGGCTCTGGGAGGTAACCATTCCATCCAGTGTACCGCTTGCCTGCGCAAACGGGCCCCCGCGCTCGGACCGCAACATTGGGGTCAGACCCCAATGTTGCGGTCCCGGCGCGGGCGGTCAGCCGGTGCCGACGGAGCGCGCGATCGCGACGAGGCGCGCCCGCGGCAGGTTGCCCTCGACGCGGATCAGGAGCGCGCGGCGCTGCCACAGGAGCGTCGTCCCCGCGAGCCGCGTGTAGACCTGATCGAGGCCGCCGCCGACCCCGCGGAAGATCACGAGCAGGTGCGGGTGCCCGGTCAGCAGCAGGGCGGGGCGGCCGTCGATCTCGAAGAACGTCGTCTTGGTCGCGCGCACGATCGTCTTGCCGAGGACGGTCTTCTCGATCGTCCCGCGCACGACGCTGACGAGGATCCGCTGCCGTACCCCGGCGCGCTCGGCGACCGTGCGCGGCTGATAGAGGAAGGTCACGTCCACGCCCGAGGCGAGGCGATCCTCGAAGATCCCGTCGGGCGCGCCGAGGACGCCCGGCGCGCGCACGGCGAGCCCGAGGTCCCTGCGCGCCCGCTCCAGGGAGATCCGCGGGCCGAGTTGCAGGCTGCGCGGCACGGGGCCGAGCGGCGGGAGTCGCTCGACGGCCGTGATCCGGACGTCGCGCAGGCCGAAGGTCTCGAGCAGGCGGTCGCGCAGGTCGCCCGAGACGGCCAGGGCGGTCGCCGGCACGAGCAGGACGAGCGCCAGCGCCAGTGCGGCGATGCGGCGCCGCCGGCGCCGCCGCGCGCTCGCGCCGCGGGCGGCGGCGAGCACGCGCGGCGCGAGGTCGGGGGCCGCCGGGAAGCCGTCCGCGAGGGCACGGAGATCGCGCTCGAGCGTCATGCCCCGACCTCCATCGCGCTGCGCAGGCGCTCGAGCGCGCGCGCCGTGCGCGACTTGACCGTCCCGCGAGCGATGCCGAGCACCGCGGCGGTCTCCGCCTCGCCGAGATCGAGCACGTAGCGGCACGCGATCACGCTGCGGTCGCGCTCGGGCAGACCGGCGAGCGCCGCCCGCAGGCGGTCGTCGCCGTCCGGCGGCAGCTCTCCGCCGGGCGGCTGCCAGCTCAGCTCGCGCGCGGCGCGCTCGGCGAGGCCCTCGCGGCGCCTGCGGTTGCGCACGCGGTTGCGGGCCTCGTTGGCGACGATCGCGAGCAGCCACGGGCGAAAGTCGGCGCCGCGGCGGAAGCGCCGGAGTGCGAGCCAGGCACGCACGAATCCGTCCTGCGCGGCTTCCTCGGCATCCGCGGCCGAGCCCGTGATCAGATATGCGGTGCGGAAAGCGATCGCCTGGTGCTCCTCGACGAGGGATTCGTAGGCGCGCGCGTCACCTCGCCGCGCACGCACGGGGCGGTCATCCGGCACCTGCTCCCCGCCGTCCACTCGCCCCTTCTACACCTCCGGGACGCTGCGCGTTCCCTCCTCGACGCGCAGGATGCGCGCGAGCCGGCGCGGCAGGTACCAGTTCCACTCGCCCATCAGCTTCATGAGCGCGGGGACGAGCAGCGCGCGGATGATCGTGGCGTCGATCGCGATCGCGACGGCGAGGCCGAAGCCGAACTGCACGAGGCCGATCAGGCTCCCGAGCATGAAGCCCGAGAACGCGGCGACCATGATCGCCGCAGCGGCCGTGACGATGCGGCCCGTCCGCATCAGGCCGAGGGCCACCGCGCGCTCGGTGTCGCCCGTCTCGTCGTACAGCTCGCGCATGCGCGAGAGCAGGAAGACCTCGTAGTCCATGGAGAGGCCGAACAGCATCGCGAACAGGAACATCGGGATCCAGGCCTCGATCTGGTTGGCCTGCGGCAGCCCGATGAGCCCGCCGACGCCCCAGCGGAACGCGACGACGAGGAGCCCGTACGTCGCGCCGACCGAGAGCAGGTTGAGGATCACCGCCTTGAGCGGCAGGAGCAGCGACCGGAACGCGCGCATGAGCACGATGTAGGTGACCGCGAGCACGCCGAGCACGAGCCACGGGAAGACGCCGTAGGCCCGGTTGATGAAGTCGACGCCCGCCGGCGGCCCGCCGCCCGCGTACACGCGCGCCGTGCCGAAGCGCGCCTCCGGGACGTAATGGTGACGGAAGCGCAGCGCGAGCTTCTTGGCCTGGTCGGTGCCGTAGTCGTGGCGCGTCGACACGACGATGCGCGCGTAGCGTCCGCTCGCGTCGGGCGGCAGGTAGGTCGGCCGCCCGCGCTCGCTCGGCGCCTGCACGATCGTGACCTCCGGATCGCTGCGCACCTCCGCGACGAGCCGCGCGATCGCCGGCTCGGCGGAGGCGATGCCGCCCGCGCGGCCGCTGTCGACGACGGCGATCAGCGGCGTGATCGTGCCGGGTCCGAGGGTGCGCTCGAGCAGCTCGAGGCCCTGCACCGCCTCCGACTGCGAGGGCAGTCCCTTGCTGGATCCGGGCGTGAGCGAGAGCAGCGGCGCGGGCAGGGCACAGAGCAGGAGGAAGCCCGAGGTGATGCCGGCGACGAGCGCGGGCCGCCGCATGATGGTCTCGGCGATGCGCGCCCAGGCGCCGCCCTCGCCCTCCGGCCGCAGGCCGATCAGCGGGACGCGCCAGCGCAGCAGGCCGGCGCCGAAGATCGCGAGCAGCGCCGGCAGCAGCGTCAGCGCGGCGAAGATCGAGACGAGCGGGATGAGCAGGCCGCCGATGCCCATCGAGCGGATGAACGGCAGCGGGATCAGCACGAGGCACGCCAGGCCGATCGCGACCGTCGCGCCCGAGAAGAGCACGGCGTGGCCCGCCGTTCGCATCGTCGTGCGCAGCGCGCCGGTCACGTCCGCGCCGCCCAGCAGCTCCTCGCGGAAGCGGTAGACGACGAGCAGCGAGTAGTCGATCGCGATCGCGATGCCGATCAGCGTCACGAGGTTGGTGACGTAGATCGCCATGTTCATCTCGTGTGCCACGACCCACAGGAGGCCGAGCGTCACGGGCACCGTGCCGGCCGCCATCAGCAACGGCACGAGCGTCGCCGTCGCCGTGCCGAAGACGATCAGCAGCACGAGCACGGCGATCGGGATCGCGATCTCCTCGCCGCGCTGGAGGTCGGCGTCGAAGACGGGCTGGAGGTCGTGGTTGATCGCAACCTGCCCGCTGACGTAGACGCGCCCGCCGGCGACGTGCCCGACGGCCGCGCGCATCCGCTCGACGCGCAGGGCGGCGGGCTGCGGCTCGAGCCGCGTGTCGATCTGCGCGAACGAGACGCCGGGTCCGGCGGGCTGCAGCGGCCCGACGCGCGCGTCGCCGACGGCGCGCGCGGCGCGCGCGAGCGCCGCCGCCTGCGCGGCCGGGGCGATCGCCCCCGAGAACACGATCGTGTAGCCAGAGTCGGGCCGCTGGCCGAAGTGGTCGGCGAGCAGCGCGCGCGCGTGCTCGCTCTCGGTGCCCGGGAGATCGAAGCGATTCGAGAGCAGGTCGTTGAGCTTCGTTCCGAACGCGCCGGTGACCGCGGCCAGCGAGAGCAGGGCGGCGACGAGCCACGCCGCGGCCACCGCGTAGCGCGCCCGCTGCATGGCGTCGGAGAGGCGGATCACCGGGGGCTGTCTAGCACCCCTGCGGGCCGGGACCCGCTACTTGTACGCGGAGGCGGGCGCGCCGGGGTCGGGATACGGCGCCGCCAGGCCGCGCTCGACGACCTCGGTCATCTGCTGCTCGATCTCGTTGTCGATCGCATCCACGGCGTCGGCGCTCTGGCCGCAGTCCTCGATCAGGCGCTGCCGGCAGACGAGCAGCGGATCGCGCTCCTGCCAGCGCTCGAGCTCGCCCGGCTTGCGGTAGCGGCCCGGGTCGCTGCGCGAGTGGCCGACGAAGCGGTAGACCATCATCTCGAGGAAGGCCGGGCCGCGGCCCGCGCGGGCCCGCTCGGTCGCGCGCAGCGCGGCCGCGCGCGTCTCCCAGACGTCCATCCCGTCGACCTGCTCGTAGGCGACGTCGAGGCCCTCGACGCGCGCGCGGATCTCGCCCGCCGTGACCTGCTCCATGGGCGTGAACTCGCCGTAGAGGTTGTTCTCGCACACGAACACGGCCGGCAGCGAGAAGACGCGGGCGAAGTTGAGGCACTCGTGGAAGTAGGCCTGGTTGGTCGCGCCGTCGCCGAAGTAGGCCACGGCGACGTTGCCGGTGCCCTTGAGCGCGAGCGAGGCGCCGAGCGCCGCCGAGATCGAGCCGCCGACGATGCCGTAGCAGCCGATCAGCCCGTGCTCGAGGTCGATCACGTTCATCGAGCCCGCGCGGCCGCCGCAGACGCCGCTGGCGCGGCCGAGCAGCTCGTCGAGCAGGCCCTGCGGCGAGGTGCCGATGGCGAGCGCGTGCCCGTGGCCGCGGTAGGTGCCGGCCACGCGGTCGTCCTTGCCGAGCGTCGAGCCGACGCCCGTGGCGGAGGCCTCCTCGCCGTTGTAGAGGTGCGTCGTGCCGTGGACCTCGCCCTTGAGGAAGAGCGAGTGCACGGCCTCCTCGAAGCGCCGGATCAGGCGCATGCGGCGGTAGAGCGAGAGCATCAGCTCGCTGTCGGCCGCGGTGGGAGCGGCGGCGGCTGCGGTGGCGGCTTCCATCAGACGACCACCCCATTCTCGCGGACGAGGTCGGCTCCGCGCACGTAGGTCTTGCCGCACACGAGCAACTCCTCGGCCGGGAACTTGGTGATGATGCGGTTGCCGTCCTCGGTCACGACGACCTCCTCCTCGATGCGCGCCGCCGAGTGGCCGTCGCTCGCCGCACAGTACGTCTCGAGCGCGAAGACCATGCCCGGCTCGATCGTGATCGGGTGGTCGAGCGAGTGCACGCGGCTGATCATCGGCGCCTCGTAGAGGCTGACGCCCAGGCCGTGACCGAACTGGAGGCCGAAGCAGGCCTGCTCGTCCGGGAAGCCGAGCTCCTCGGCGGTCGGCCACACGGCCGCGATGCGGTCGGTCGTGACGCCGGGCTTGACGAGGTCGATCGACATGTCGAGCCACTCGCGGCACTGCTTGTAGGCGTCGAGCTGCGACTGCGTCACGCCGCCCACGTTGAACGTGCGGTAGTAGCACGTGCGGTAGCCCATGAAGGAGTGGATGACGTCGAAGAACGCCTGGTCGCCAGGGCGCAGCAGGCGGTCGCTGAAGACGTGCGGATGCGGGTTGCAGCGGTCGCCGGAGACGGCGTTGATGGCCTCGACCTGCTCGGAGCCGAGCTCGAACAGCCGCTGCATCGCCATGGCCACGACCTCGTGCTCGCGCACGCCCGGCCGCAGCATCTCGTAGATGTCCTGGTAGACCGCGTCGACGATCGCGGCGGCGTGCTCGAGCAGCGCGATCTCGTCGGGCGTCTTGTGGGCGCGCGCCGAGAGCATGATCGGCTGCGAGTCGACGATCTCGAGCCCGAGCCGCTGCAGCGAGAACAGCGTCTCCATGTCGGTCAGGTCGATCCCGAGCGTCTCCTTCTCGAGGCCGCGCTCGGCGAGCGTGTCGTAGATCTTCCCGGCCATCGTGTCGGGCACGCCGGTCGATCGCGGCATGGCGCCGCGCATCGAGGTGACGCCGGCGCGCCAGCTCGACTGAGGCAGCCAGGGCGCATAGAGCTGGTGGTGCTTCGCGGCCGAGCCGAAGTCCCACAGCACGGGGTCGCCGTCGCGCGGCAGCAGCACGCAGCGCGCGCTCTTGTCGCGCGCCCACTCGCCGATGTGGGTGCTCGAGACGTAGCGGATGTTGTTCTGGTCGAACAGCAGCAGGGCGCCGACGTCGGATGCGCGCAGCGCCGCCTGCGCCTTCGCGAGCCGTTCCGTGCGGAGGCGCGCGAAGTCGATGCGCTGCTCCCAGTCGACCGCCATCGTGGCGCCGCGGGATGCGATGTTCATGCGCTTCTCTCCTTCACGGACTGGATGATCGCCTCGGGGCCCGGCAGGAACGCGTCCTCGAGCGGCGGGCTGTACGGAATCGGCGTGTCGGCCGTCGCGAGGCGCCAGGCGTCGTCGAGCGAGCCGAGCGCCTGCTCGGTCACGAGCGCCATGACCTCGCCGGCCCAGCCGCCCGTGAGCGGGCCTTCCTCGACGACGAGCAGGCGCGTCGTGCGCTCGACCGACGCGATCACCGTCTCGATGTCGAGCGGCTTGATCGTGCGCAGGTCGATCACCTCGCAGTCGATGCCGTCGCGCGCGAGCGCGTCTGCTGCGGCGAGCGAGTCGTGCACGCCCTTCATGGCCGAGACGATCGTGAGATCGGAGCCTGCGCGCGCGACGCGCGCCTTGCCGAAGGGCAGGGGCTCCTCGTCGATCTCGCCCTTGAGGCCGAGCAGCCGCTTGTGCTCGAGGAAGAGCACCGGGTTGTCGTCGCGGATCGCGTCCTTGAGCAGCGTCTTCGCGTCGCTCGGCGTCGCCGGGCAGGCGATCTTGAGGCCGGGCACGGAGTGGAACCAGCCGACCGGGGTCTGCGAGTGGATCGCGCCGAAGCGCCCGCCGGCGCCGACCACCGAGAGGATCACGAGCGGGACGCTGCCCTGCTCGTTCGAGAGGTACCAGTACTTCGTGGCCTGGTTGATGACGCCGTCCATGACGAGCGGCAGGAAGTCGCCGAACATGATCTCGATGACCGGGCGCTTGCCGCAGACCGCGCTGCCGTAGGCCGCGCCGATCAGCGCGAGCTCCGAGATCGGGGTGTCGAAGACGCGCTCCTCGCCGTACTTCTCCGACAGCCCGGGCGTCGTCACGAACACGCCTCCCGCGGCGGCGATGTCCTCGCCGAAGAGGATCACGCGCTCGTCGCGTGCCAGCTCCTCGTCGAGTGCGTCGCGCACGGCCGCGCGGAACTCGACCGCGGTTGGATCGCTGATCGTGCTCACAGAACGAGGACCTCCGGAGATTCGAGGAGCGCCCGCAGGCGCGCGAGGAAGGCGGCACCATCCGCACCGTAGACCGCGCGGTGATCGCACGCGAGCGTCAGCGTCGCGAACGGTCGCGACGTGACGACCCCATCGTCGCCGACGAGCGCGCGCGGCTGCGCCGCGCCGACCGAGAGGATCGCAGCCTCGGGCGCGTTGACGATGGAATCGAACGAGCTGATGCCGTACATGCCGAGGTTGGAGACGGTGAACGTCCCGTCCTGGAGGTCGGCCGGAGTGGTCGTGGACGTGCGCACGCGCTCGACGAGCGCGGCCGTCTCGCGCGCGATCTCGCCGAGCGAGCGGCGGTCGGCGTCGCGCACGACGGGCACGAGCAGCGCGCCCGGGCGCGCCACGGCGATCCCGACGTTGACCCGCTCGTAGCGCTCGACGGCATCGCCGGTGAAGGCGCAGTTGACCCCGGGGTGCTCGCGCAGCGCGCGCGCCGTGAGCGCGACGACGATGTCGTTGACCGTCGGCGCCGCGTCCCCGGCAATCGTCCGCAGGCGGCCGCGCAGGCGCAGGATCTCGCCGAAGTCGACGTCGGCCGAGAGCCGGAAGTGGGGGACCGTCGCGATCGTCTCGGCCATGCGCTGGGCGATCACGCGCTGGGTCGAGGTCAGCGGCAGGCGCTCGGCCGCTCCGCGCCCGCCGGCAGCGGCGGGCGCCGTGCGCGCAGCCTCGGCAGGCGGAGCGGCCGGCGCCGGCGAGCGCTGCTGCGGCGCGGCGCCCTCGACGTCCGCCAGGCGGATGCGCCCGCGCGGACCCGTGCCGCGGAGTGCGGCGAGATCGACGCCGAGCTCGCGCGCACGCCGGCGTGCGACGGGCGTCGCGAGCGGCCGGCCGGCTCCGTTGGGCGCGACTGCGGCGGGTGCGCCGCCGAGGCGCGCGATGGGGCCGCCGAGCTGCTGGGCCTCGCCGGCCGGGACGAGGATCTCGGACAGCTGCCCGGCGACCTCGGCCTCGTAGATGACGGTGGCCTTGTCGGTCTCGACCTCGACGAGCTCGTCGCCGACCTCGACCTGGTCGCCGACGACCTTGAGCCAGCGCACGATCGTCCCCTCCTCCATCGCGTCGGAGAGGCGGGGCATGACGATCTCGACCGCGCTCACGGCCCGTCCGCCCGCAGCGTGTCGGCGACGCGCACCAGATCGCCGTCGCCGTTCCCGGACGTGACGGTGCGCTCGAGCACGGAGCGGGCTGCCGCCACCGCCGGGAGCTCGGCGCCGACGGCGTCCGCGAGCGCCTGGGCGAGCGCCAGGTCCTTGAGCATGAGGCGCGGCGTGAAGGAGACCGCCGCCTCGTCGGGGGCCAGGAACGCGGCCTGCTTGTACTGCACGAAGGGCGAGGCCAGCGCGGAGTCGGCGAGGGCGCCGTAGACCGTCGCGCGTTCGAGGCCGGCGCGCTCGCAGAGCACGAGCAGCTCCGAGATGCTCTCGTTCGTGACGGCGATCATCGTGTTGATCGCGAGCTTGACGGTCGCTCCGCTGCCGACGTCGCCGAGGTGGTGCTGGGCGCGGGTCATGGCCGCAAGCGCGGGCCGTGCCTTCTCGACGTCGTCCGCGGAGCCGCCGACGAGCGCCGTGAGCGTGCCCGCGGTCGCCAGCGCGATGCTGCCCGAGACGGGCGAGTCGACGAAGCCGACGCCGCGCCCTGCGCAGGCCGCCGCGAGCTCGCGCGCCGCATCCGGCCCGCTCGTTCCCATGTCGACGAGCACCGAGCCCGCGTCCATGACGGCGAGCGCCTCGCCTCCGACGGCCTTCGCGACCGTGCCGTCGGCAAGCATCAAGATGACGACGTCCGCGCCGGCGGCGGCGTCCGCCGGCGACGACGCGACGCGCACCCCGGCGTCGCCGCACCAGCCGGTCTTGCCGTCGCTGCGGTTCCAGACGGCCGCGAGCAGGCCCGCGCCGGCGAGGTTCTGCGCCATCGCGACGCCCATGCGCCCGAGCCCGAGGAATGCGACCTTCATGCGTTCACGTCCACCACGAGCTTGCCACTTGCGGAGCCGTCGGCGAGCGGTACCAGGCCGCGCGGCACGATCTCGCCGAGGGGGATGAGCCCGCCGAAGACGACGTGCGCGAACTCCGTGGCGTCCAGCATCTCGACTGCGGCGGCGAGGTCCTCGTCGCACACGTGCGCGAGCGTCGTCTTGATGTCGACCTCCCGGATCGCGGCCGAGAACAGGTCGAGCGCGACCGGCGCGGCCTGCAGCCCGACGATCAGCACGGTGCCGCCGCGCTTGGCCGTGGCGATCGCGACGGCGGGCGAGCCCGGTGCGCCGGAGGCCTCGAGCACCACGTCGGCGCCCGCGCCGGTGATGCCGCGGATCGCCTCGGCGACGTCCTCGGCGCGCGCGTTCACCGTGTGCGAGGCGCCGAGCGCGCGCGCGGCCTCGAGCCGCCCGTCGTCGATGTCGACCGCGATCACGCTGCCGGCGCCCGACGCCGCGGCCGCGCCGACCAGGAACGAGCCGATCCCGCCGGCGCCGATCACGGCGATCGACTGGCCGGGCTGCGCGCCGCTGCGGCGCAGCGCGTGCAGCGCCACGGCCAGCGGCTGCGCCATCGCGGCGGCGTCGTCGGAGCAGGTGGCGGGCACGCGCCGGCAGAGCGCGGCCGGCGTGGCCACGTACGGCGCCAGGCCGCCGTGGGTGTGGAGGCCGAGCGTGTAGTAGCGCGCGCACAGGTTCGTGCGGCCGCGCAGGCACCACTCGCAGGTGCCGCACGAGACGCCGGCGCCGCACACGACGCGATCGCCGACGGCCAGCCCCTCGGCCTGCGGGCCGAGCGCGGCCACGCGCCCGGTGAACTCGTGGCCCATGATCGTCGGCCCCTGGTGCCCGCTGAACGGGTGGGGCGCGGCGATGGGGAAGAACTTCGGCGCGTGCGCGTACTCGGACGCATCGGTGCCGCAGATCGCGGCGCGCGCGACCTCGAGGACGACGTCGGCGCCGGCCGGCTCGCCGGGCTCGGGCATGTCCTCGACGCGCACGTCTCCCGGGGCGTGGTAGACCGCGGCGATCATCGCCCGGTCACCCGCCGCTGTTCACTAGAAACGCACACCAGGGTCGAAAAGTACATCCTGACTCACTCCGTCGTCAACCCGCCGCGATTGCTGCATTGACCGCGTTTCCGGCCGCCCGGCTGCACACGGAGCTGCGCGGCGACGGTGTTCAGGACGGCTGAACGTGTTGCGCGCGGCCGACTCGGATAGCATCTGCCGCCATGCAGGAGAAGAGCGCGAGCGAAAACGCCCGAACGCCGGAGCGCCGCTCTGCGATCGGGTCGCGTCTGCGCGCCAACCGGACGATGCGCCACCTCACGCTGCGCGAGCTCGCGCGCCGTGTCGGCGTCTCGCCCAGCCTGATCTCGCAGATCGAGACCGGACGCTCGCAGCCGTCGGTCGGCACGCTCTATGCGATCGCGACCGAGCTCGAGGTGTCCGTCGACGATCTGCTCTTCGACGGCGACGACAGCCGGCCCGAGCGCCGGCCGGGCAGCTCCGGAGCGCGCGACGAGCTCGGGGCGTCCTCGGCCGGGCCCGTGCAGCGCTCGCACAACCGCCGCGCGATCTCGCTCGACTCGGGCGTGCGCTGGGAGCGGCTTACGACCCAGCACGACGACGACGTGGAGTTCCTCGACGTCGTCTACGACGTCGGCGGGGCCTCGAGCGCCGCCGAGTCGCTGACGCGCCACGCCGGCCGTGAGTACGGCCTCGTCCTGAGCGGGCGGCTCGGCGTCACGCTCGTGTTCGAGGAGCACGTGCTCGAGGCGGGCGACTCGATCTCGTTCGCCTCGACGACGCCGCATCGCCTGGCGAACGTCGGCGACGAGCCGGTGCATGCGATCTGGTGCGTCGTCGGGCGCGACCTGTCCTGATCCGGAGGCCGCGCCGCCGCGCCGCGCCCGTAGGGCGGGCGCTCTAGGAGGCGGTCGCCTCCGGCCCGTTCGGTCCCTGCAGCGGTGCGCGCAGGCCGACGGGGCGCGCGGGCGCGTCTTCGCGCGTCGCGATGATCTGGTCGATCAGGCCGTAGTCCCGGGCCTCCGCGGGGCTCATGAAGTTGTCGCGCTCGACATCGGCGTGGACGCGCTCGACCGTCTGCCCGGTGTGGTGGGAGAGGATCTCCTCCATGCGCCGCTGGAGGGCGAGGATCTCGCGTGCGCGGATCTCGATGTCCGTGGCCTGGCCCTCGAAGCCCGGTGTCGAGCCCTGGTGGATCATGATCTTCGCGTTCGGCAGCGACGAGCGCTTGCCGGCCGCGCCGCCGGCCAGGAGGATCGCGCCCATCGACATCGCCATGCCGAAGCAGATCGTGGCGACGTCGGGCTTGATGAACTGCATCGTGTCGTAGATCGCCATCCCGGCGTAGACGTCGCCGCCGGGCGAGTTGATGTAGAGCGAGATGTCCTTCTCGGGGTCGTCGGACTCGAGGTGCACCATCTGCGCCACGATCAGGTTCGCGATCTCGGACGTGACCGGCGTGCCGAGGAAGACGATGCGGTCGTTGAGCAGGCGCGAGTAGATGTCGAACGAGCGCTCGCCGCGACTCGTGTTCTCGACGACCATCGGGATGAGCGGGGACATGCGGCGCCTCCATGACTAGACTGCAACCTCGTGGTTGCAGATTAGTGCAACCAGACGATTGCGTGTGGAGGTGGCTGCATGGCGAGCGTGACGCGGGAGATCGTGCTCCCGGCCGAGCGGGACGAGACCTGGCGCTGGCTGACCGACCCGAGCGAGCTCTCGCGCTGGCTCGCCCCCGAGGTCGAGCTCGAGCCCTGGGAGGGCGGGGCGGTGGAGACCGCCGGCGAGCCCGATCCGCGCACCGGCGTCGTCGAGCGCCTCGACGAGAACGAGCTGCTGCGCATCCGCTGGTGGCCGGTCGAGGACGAGGACGCGGCCACGACGGTCGAGTTCGAGCTCCGCGACGACCCCGAGGGCACGCGCGTCCGCGTCACCGAGACGGAGGGCGCTCCGGCCGACTCCGCCCGCCCCCGGGCGCTCGCGACCGCATGATCGACCCCGGCGTCGTCTTCGGCGCGCTCGCGGACGACACCCGCCGCACCGTCTTCGTGCGCGTCGCGGCGAGCGGCCAGGCGACCGCGAGCGAGCTCGCCCGCGACCTGCCGGTCACGCGCCAGGCCGTCGCGAAGCACCTCTCGCTGCTCGCGTCCGCAGGTCTCGTCGAGAGCGAGCGCGTGGGGCGCGAGACGCGCTTCCACGCGCGCAGCGAGCCGCTCAGCGACGCGATCGACTGGATGGCGAGCGTGGGCGGGCGCTGGGACGAGCGCCTCGCGCGGCTCGCCGCGCTCGCGGGCCGCTCGCGCTACTCGCCCTTCTTCGGGATCATCCCCGCGGGCGCGAGGCGGGCGAGCGCGGTCGCCACGCGGCCCGGCTCGCGGCCCTCCATCTCGGCCGCCTCCTTGCGCGCCACGCCCTCGCGCACGACGTGCGCGCCGATGAAGCGCACGGGGTCGGGCGGGAAGCGCCCCTGGATGCCGTCGACCAGGCCGCAGCCGCTCCATTCGTCGCTGCTGCCGAGCGCGAGCGAGGTCAGGATGCGCCCGCCGACGACGCAGGGGCCGACGCCGTTGCCCGAGAAGCCGACGCCGTAGACGATGTGCTCGCGCCCGCCGAGGTGGCCGAAGATCGGGATGCCCGAGCGCGTGCGGTCGATCGGCCCGCACCAGTCGGCCGCGATCGGCACGTCGGCGAGCATCGGGTAGACCTCGTGCAGGCTGCGGGCGACGTCGCGCGCGCGCTTCTCGTCGCGGTCGAAGCGCGGCCCGATGCGGTCGTTCAGCGCGATGCCCCAGCCGCCCTTGCCGAAGACGATGCGCCCGTCGTCGGTCGTGCGGTAGTACGAGATCTGCAGGCGGGAGTCGCTGATGCACTCGTGCTGCGTCCAGCCGATCTCGCGCAGCCGCTCGGGCATCGGCGCGGTGGCCACGATGTCGCTGGAGATGATCGCGAGGCGGGTGTGGAGCTCCCGCATCCCGACCGCCCAGGCGTTCGTGGCGATCACGACGCGGTCGGCGGTGACGACGCCGCGGGGCGTGTGCAGCACCGCGGGGGCGCGCCGGTCGAGGCGCGTGACGCGCGTGCCCTCGTGGATGCGCACGCCGAGCTCGAGCGCGACCCGGCGCAGGCCGCGCGCGAGCTTCGCCGGCTGCACGATCGCGGCGGAGGGCTCGAACATGCCCGCGATGTGGCGGTCGGTGCCGCTGCGCCGCGCCGTCTCCTCGGGCGACCACTCCTCGAACGGCATCACGCCGAGCTCGCGGCAGGTCGCCATGACGCCGTCCCAGGCGCCGATGTGCGCCGGCGTCGTGACCGTCCAGAGGTGGCCGCCGCGGTGGTAGTGCGCGTCGATCCCGTGCTCCCGGCAGAAGCTCCCGATCTCGTCGACCGCGCCCTCCGCGGCGCGCGCGATCGCCAGCGCGCCGTCGGGACCGCACAACTGGACGAGCGTGCCGAGCTTGGCCCACCAGGAGAGCACGAAACCGCCGTTGCGACCGCTCGCGCCGCCGCCGCAGATGTCCTGCTCGAGCACGACGACGTCGCACGACGGCTCGCGCTGCTTGATGCCGATGGCCGTCCAGAGCCCGGCGTAGCCGCCGCCCATGATCGCGACGTCGGCGCGTGCGGCGCCCTCGAGCGGTGGCGCGGCGGCCTCGCCGGGCGCGAGCGCCTCGTCGAGCCAGAGCGAGCGATGCGGCATGGGGCCGGAGTCTACGGCTGGGAATTCCTGATCGTCGCCACCACCTTCGCGTTGGCGTCCGTCGTGCCCTGCTTGGTCGCCTGGTCGAAGTAGACCGGCATGCCCTCCCACTGGTTGAAGTGCACCGTCTTCGGCTGGTTCGACAGCGTGATGCGGCCGAGCGTGCCCTGCATGTCGATGCGCGGGAGCACGGGCACGACGTCCGCGGGCGTCACCGACCCCACCGTGTCGACCGCCCACTTCCAGGCGTTGAGCTGATCCCACACGAGCGCCTGGTAGATCAGCGGCTGGTGCTTGTAGCGCTTGCTGTAGGCGTGCTTGAACGTCAGGCCGGTCGCGGTCAGGTGCAGCGCCGGAGCCGAGAAGGTGGGCCAGATGGTGCCCACGCCCTGCTTGCCGGTGGCCTTCCAGAAGGTCTCGTCGACGTAGTCCCAGCCGAGCACGATGTCGCCCTTGAACTTCAGCGAGCGCGCCTGCGTGATCGCGACCAGGGGCGCCGGCATGACGGCGGCGGCGATCACGAGCGCATCGGGCTTGTGCGTGAGGAGCCGCCGCAGGTTCGGCCGCAGGTCGCGTGCGTCGCGCTTGAACTGGTCTGCGAAGACCTCGATGCCGGCGGAGGTGGCGCCGGCGCGGATCGCCCCGCCGAGACCCCGGCCGAAGTCGGTGTCCTCCTCGATGACGGCGACCCTGGAGTACTTGCGCATGACCATGAAGGGCGCGAACGCGCTCGCCAGCATGTCGTTGTTCGGTCCGATGCGGACCACCTCGGGGTAGCCCGCCTGCGTGATCTCGGTCGACCAGGCGTAGCTCACGAAGAACGGCGTCGCGAGCCGGTGCGCCTCGACGATCTCCGCCTGCGCGACCTTCGAGTCCCAGCCGGCGAAGACCGCGGAGCAGTGATCCTTCGTGATCGCGCGCACGACGGCCGCCGCGCCGCGCTCGCGGGAGTTCTTGTCGTCGTAGACCTTGAGCGTCACGGGCTGCCCGCCGACCCCCCCGCGGCCGTTGATCCAGGAGACCCACAGCTGGGCCGCCTTGAGGATGTTGGCGCCTGCGACCTGATCGCCCGGCCGCGAGAGCGGGAGGACGACCCCGATGTTCGCCGTGGCGACGGCACGCGCAGCCGCGGGGCGCGCGAGAGCCCCGCCGCCGAGCACCGTCGCGGCCAGCGCCGCGACGAGCGCCTCGCGCCGCGTCAGGTGTTCGTTCATTCGGTCCACTAGGACGCCGCCGGCCGGTGGGTGTTGGCGCTGCTCAGGCTGCGGAAGTGAGTACGAGAGGCGCCCCGCTGCGCAGCACCACGACCGTGTGCTCGCTGTGGGCGGTCAGCGAGCCGTCGCAGGTGCGCACGGTCCAGCCGTCCGCGTCCTGGCTGAGACAACCGCCGCCGGCGCTGATCGTCGGCTCGATCGTGATCACGAGGCCCGCGGTGAGCCGATCGCGCAGGCGCGGCTCGTCGTAGTTCGGCACGGTCGGCGGCTCGTGGATCGTACGCCCGATGCCGTGCCCCGAGAGCGGGCGCAGGACGGTGAAGCCGGCGCGGCCGACCGAGCGGCCGACCGCCCGGCCGATCGCGCTGACGGGCCGGCCGGCGCGCGCCGCGGCGATCCCCTGCGCGAGCGCCGCATCCGCCGCGCCCGCGAGCCGCTCGGCCAGCGGCGCCGCCGGCGGGACGACGACCGTGACGGCCGCGTCCGCCATGTAGCCGCCGAGCTCGGCGGTCACGTCGAGCTTGACGACGTCGCCGCGCGCGAGCCGGCGCGGCCCGGGGATGCCGTGCACGGCCTCGTCGCCCACGCTGATGCAGATCGCACCCGGGAAGCCGTAGACGAGATTCGGCGCCGAGCGGGCTCCGTGGCGCTCGAGCACCTCGGCCGCGACGGCGTCGAGCTCGGCCGTGGTCACGCCGGGCTCGACGCAACGGCGCGTCTCGGCCAGGGTGAGCGCCACCACGCGCCCGGCGCGCGTGAGGCCCTCGAGATCCGCGTGCGACTCGATCGACACGCGTGGAGCATACGGGTCCGCTTCACCCGATTTCGGGCTCAAGCTGCTCGGCGTCCATGTCGATGCCCAATCCGGTTTCGCCGCCGACCATGGAAACGACGAGTGACGATACGACGCGATGGCAGCCGCGACCGGTGGTCGCAGCGCTGCTGCGTGCGTTCGTCCTGATCGGCCCGATCGCGTGCTCGGTCGCATTCGTGCACTACGCGAGCCGCATGATCTCGCCGCCGGGCGGCTCGCTGTTGCTGCGCGCCGCCTGGTGGATCGGCCTGAGCGCGTGTGCGACGGTCGTCCTGATCGGCATCGATCGCCTGACGCGGCGCCTCCTCCCGCTCGCCGCGCTGCTCAAGCTCGCGCTCGTGTTCCCGGACGAGGCGCCGTCGCGCTTCCGCACGGCGCTCGGCGCGGGCACGACCGACGATCTCGAGCGACGCCTCGCCGCTGCCCGCGAGGGCGCCGAGACGGACACGCCGGTCGAGGCCGCGGAGCGCCTGCTCGGGTTCGTCGCGGCTCTCAATGCGCACGACCGCATCACGCGCGGCCACTCCGAGCGCGTGCGGGCGTATGCGCAGATGATCGCGAAGGAGATGCACCTCGGGCGCGCCGAGGTCGACCGCCTCAACTGGGCGGCCCTGCTGCACGACATCGGCAAGCTCGAGGTGCCCGCCGAGATCCTCAACAAGGCGGGGAGCCCGAGTGATGAGGAGTGGCAGGCGATCCGCAGCCACCCCGACCTCGGCGCGCGGCTCGCAGAGCCGCTGCGGGTATGGCTCGGGGAGTGGACCGACGCCATCGCCGACCACCACGAGCGCTGGGACGGCACGGGCTACCCGAGCGGCCGGGAGGGCGACGAGATCTCGCTCGCCGGCCGCATCGTGGCCGTTGCAGATGTCTTCGACGTGATCACATCCGCCCGCTCCTACAAGGACCAGGGCGACCCCGGGGCTGCGCGGGGTGAGATCGCGAACTGCTCGGGCTCGCAATTCGATCCGCGCGTCGTGCGGGCGTTCCTGAGCATCTCGCTCGGTCGGCTGCGGCTCGCGATGGGGCCGCTGTCGTGGCTCGCGCAGGCGCCGGTGCTCGGGCGCCTGCCGCTCACGCCGGGCATCGCGACCGTGGCGAGCTCGGCCGTGGCGGTCGTCGGATCGCTGGCCGCGGGGCTCGTCGGCGGGCAGAGCGTGCCGACGCCCTTCGCGACTGCGGCACAGGCGGCCTCCGCCTCGCCGGCAGCGGCGCAGATCGCAGCTCATCGCAGCGTGCCCCCAGCCGCGCCGCGCGGCCTCGCGGCGCGCGGCGGGGCCGCGGGCGCGTTCACGCCGCTCACGGCGATCGCGCCGGTGCCGGCGGCGCAGCTGATGCCGGCAGCGACGGCCGTCGCCGCCGCGGCCCCCGCGACGCCGCCACCGCCGGCCCCGGACGCGACCGCGCCCGCGGCGCCGCCCGTCGCTCCGCCGGCGCCGCCGGTCCCTCCGCCGGCGCCGCCGGCTCACTCCGCCCGCGCCGCCGCCTGCCGCACCTCCGCCCGCCGCGCCGCCCGTGGTCCCGCCCCTCGCTCCGCCGGCGCCACCGCCCGTCAACGTCGCGCCGAGCTTCGCCGCCGGCGGCGATCAGGCCGGGATCGAGGACTCGGGCCCGCAGAGCGTCGCGCCGTGGGCCCACGCGATCGCGCCCGGTCCCCCCGGCGAGGCGGGACAGACGGTCTCGTTCGCGGTCTCAAACGACCAGCCGGCGCTGTTCACGGCGGGCGGGCAGCCCGTGGTCGCACCCGACGGGACGCTCACCTACACACCCGCGGCCGACGCCTCCGGCATCGCGACGGTGACCGTGCGCGCCGTCGACGACGGCGGCACGGCCGGCGGCGGCTCCGACACGAGCGCCGCGCAGACGTTCCAGATCGCCATCGCACCGGTGAACGACGCGCCGGGCTTCGCCGCCGGCGCGGATCAGACGGTCTTCGAGAACAGCGGCGCCCAGAGCGTGCCCGGCTGGGCGACCGCGATCACCCGCGGCCCGGCCGACGAGGCGGGCCAGGCGGTCTCCTTCACCGTGACGAACAGCGACAACGCGCTCTTCACGCTCGGCGGACGCCCCGCGGTGGCCGCGGACGGGACGCTCACGTTCACGCCCGCGACGGGTGCGCACGGAGCCGCGACGGTGACCGTGCGCGCGGTCGACGACGGCGGCACCGCGAACGCCGGCGTCGATACGAGCGCACCCCAGACGTTCACGCTCACGGTCGTCAACCAGGCGCCGACCGCGAACGCCGATGCCCCGAGCGTGCTCGAGAACGACGCGGGCGGCGTCACGTTCGACGTGCTCGCGAACGACACCGACCCCGAGGCCGACGTGCTCGCGGTGAACTCCTACGACGACTCGACGATCGCGAACGGCAGCCTGACGGCGAACGGCGGCGGCAGCTTCACGTACGTCCCGGCGGCGCACTTCGCCGGCACCGATTCGTTCTCGTACACCGCCTCGGATGGCAACGGAGGCACCTCCACGGCCACGGTGACGATCACGGTCACCGCCGTGCCGGACCCGCCGGCCACCGCCGACGACGCCTACGTCACGCCGCAGGACGTCGCACTCGTACAGGCGGCTCCCGGCGTGCTCGCGAACGACAGCGATGCCGGAGGCGGCGCGCTCGTCGTCGACACGACGCCGGTCGCCGGGCCGGCCAGCGGGGCCCTCAGTCTGGCCGCGGACGGCTCGTTCACCTACACGCCGGCGCCCGGGTTCACCGGCAGCGACTCCTTCACCTACCGCGTCACGAGCGCCGGCAGCGGGCTCACCGCGACCGCGATCGCCACGATCACGGTGTCGGCGACGTTCTCGACCTCGCTGCTCTATCTCACGCCGAGCGGGCCGACGAGCGAGGTCTGGAACATGAGCACGTCGTCACCTCCGCCGGCGCTGCTGTTCGTGCCCGACTATGACGGCGATCTGGCGCAGGGCCTGACGATCAAGTCGAGCGACGGCAAGGACAAGGGCGAGGCGGCGAAGTCGCAGACCTGGCGCTGGCCGCTTGCGAGCGCGCTCGTGCTCGACGGCCCCGTGACGCTGCACCTCTCGAGCTACCGCAACGGGAAAGGCACCGCGTACGCGTACCTCTTCGATTGCACGCCGGGCGGTGCGAGCTGTGCGCAGATCGGCTTCGGAAGCGTCTCCGACGACTCCTGGAACGGGTTCCTGGCGTGGGGGCAGCACGACATCTCGGTCGGAACGGTGAACCACACGCTGCTCGCCGGGCACGAGCTACGACTGCGGCTGTACGTCGGCCAGGGCGACCAGTGGGTCGCCATGACGGCAGGCCTGCCGAGTAGCCTCACGCTCACCGTTCCGTAGCGGCAGCCGGCGACATACGCTGGGGCCGCGATGAGGACGGGCCGCTTCGATCACCTCTTCGCCGACGCGGTGCCGCGGCCGTACTGGCTGGACGCGCACGTGGCGCCCGCGCCGTGCGCGCCCGTGGCCGGCGATCTGGAATGCGACCTCGCCATCGTGGGCGGCGGCTTCACGGGCCTCTGGGCGGCGCTGATCGCCAAGGAGCGCGAGCCCGGCCGCGACGTCCTCCTCGTCGAGGCCGAGCACGTGGCCTTCGGCGCGACCGGCCGCAACGGCGGCTTCGCGGAGCACTCGCTCACGCACGGGCTGGCCAACGGGCTGAGCCGCTTCTGCGAGGACGAGCTGCACGAGCTCGAGCGCGTCGGGGCCGCGAGCTTCGCGGAGCTCCACGCGTCGCTCGCCCGCCACGGGATCGACGCCCGCTACGAGGCCAACGGGGTGCTCTGGATCGCGACCGAGCGCTACCAGGCCGCGGAGATCGACGACGAGGCCGATCTGATCCGGCGCTTCGGCGGCGACGCGGTCGCGCTCGATGCCGCCGCGCTCCGGCGCGAGGTCGACGTGCCGGGCGCGCTCGGCGGCGTCTGGCACCGCGACGCAGGCGGCGTGCTCGATCCGGTCGCGCTCGCCCATGGGCTGCGCCGCGCGGTGCTGGGCCTGGGCGTGCGCATCTGCGAGCGCTCGCCGGTCGCGCGCCTCGCCGCGGAGGGCGGGCGCATCGCGCTCGCATGCCCCGGCGGACGCGTGCGCGCCCGGCGGGTCGTGCTCGCCACGAGCGCGTATCCGCCGCTCCTGCGCTCGGTGAGGCGGCGCATCTTGCCGGTCTACGACTACGTGCTCATGACCGAGCCGCTCTCGGCCGCCCAGCGCGCGGCGATCGGCTGGGGTCGCCGCCAGGGCCTGACCGACGGCGGCAACCAGTTCCACTACTTCCGCCTGACCGCGGACGACCGCATCCTCTACGGCGGCTACGACGCCATCTACCACTGGCGCAACGGCGTCGGCGCGCATCTCGACGAGCGCCACGAGACGTTCGGCATGCTCGCCGAGCACCTGCTCGAGACGTTCCCGCAGCTCGAGGGGATCCGCTTCACGCACCGCTGGGGCGGGGCGATCGACACGTGCAGCCGCTTCTGTGCGTTCTTCGGCAGCGCGCTCGGCGGGCGCGCCGCGTACGCCGTGGGGTACACCGGGCTCGGCGTCGGCGCCTCGCGCTTCGGCGCCGAGGTCGCACTCGACCTGGTCGACGGCCGCGACTCGCCGCTCGTGCGCCTGCCGCTCGTGCGCAGCCGGCCGCTCCCGTTCCCGCCCGAGCCGCTGCGCTCGGCCGCCGTCGCGCTGACCCGTCGCGAGCTCGCGCGCGCCGACCGCAACGAGGGCCGCCGCAGCCTCTACCTGCGCGCGCTCGACCGCCTCGGGCTCGGCTTCGACTCGTGATGCCCGGCGCCGCCTGACTGCCCAGTCAGGGACAATCCGCCGCGTGTTCGAAGCCCCGCTCACGATCCTGTCCGAGGACGCGCTCGACGCGATCCACGCCCAGGCGATGACGATCCTCGAGGAGATCGGGACGGAGGTCGTGCACGAGCCCGCGCGCGAGCTGCTCGCCCGGCTCGGGCAGAAGGTCGACGGCACGCGCGTCCGCTTCGACCGCGAGTTCGTGATGGCGCAGGTGCAGCTCGCCCCGGCGCACGTCACGGTGCGGGGCCGCAACCCGGAGCGCGCCGTCACGTTCGGCGGCGGCACGCTCTGCATGCTCCCGCCCGGCGGCTCCCCGTTCGTCGCCGACCGCGAGCGCGGGCGGCGCGACGGGCTCTACGGCGATCACGTCGAGGTCGTGAAGATGACCCAGGCGACGCCGCTCCTGCGCGCCGGGCAGAGCGGAGCCTGCGAGGCCGGCGACGTGCCCGAGACGAGCCGGCACCTCGACCTCGACTACTCGTGGATCCGCTACTCCGACAAGCCGTACGTCGCCTACGGCACGTCCGGCCCGCGGGCACGCGACGGCGTCGAGCTGGCCGCGATCGCGCACGGCGGGCGCGCGGCGATCGAGGCCGAGCCGGCGATCATCGGCGTCGTCAATCCCAACAGCCCGCTCGTCTGGGACTTCCTCATGGTCGACGCCATGTGGGCCTGGGCCGAGGCCAACCAGCCGATCGCGATGACGCCGTTCCTGCTGGCCGGCGCGACCGCGCCCGTCTCGGCCGCGGCCGGGCTCACGCTGCAGGTCGCCGAGGCGCTCTCCGGCGTCGCGATCGCGCAGGCGATCCGGCCGGGCGTCGGCTGCTTCTTCGGCTCCTTCTTCTCGGGCGTCGACATGCGCAGCGGAGGGCCGTCGCTGGGGATGCCGGAGTCGGTGCTCGGGTCGCTCGCGGGCGGTCAGCTCGCGCGCCGCTACGGCCTGCCGTTCCGCGGCGGCGGAGGGCTGACGTCGGCCAATGCGCTCGACGCGCAGGCGGCGACCGAGTCGGCGATGTCGCTGTGGGGGACGTACCTCTCGGGCTGCGATCTCGTGCTGCACGCGGCGGGCTGGCTCGAGGGCGGGCTGACGTGCTCGTTCGAGAAGCTCGCGCTCGACCTCGAGGTGCTGCGCATGTTCGAGAGCCTGCGCGCCGGGCTCGACGTCGGCAGCGAGGAGCTCGCGCTCGAGACGATCCGCGAGGAGGGGCCGGGCGGCATCTTCCTCGCGGCCCCGCACACGCTCGAGCACTTCCGCGAATGGGTCTTCATGAGCCCGCTCTTCCGCTCGCAGGCCCATCCCACGTGGCTCAAGCAGGGCGCGGCCGAGACGCCCGAGGTCGCGACGGGCGAGTGGAAGAAGCTGCTCGCGAGCTGGGAGGATCCGGGCCTCGACGACGGCATCGACGCCGAGCTCGGCGAGTACATCGCCCGGCGCAAGCGGGAGCTCGACGAATGAGCCGCCGCGACCCGCGCCACGACGTCCTCTTCGAGCCGGTGCAGATCGGCCCGAAGACGCTGCGCAACCGCTTCTACCAGGTGCCGCACTGCACCGGCTTCGGCGTCGAGAAGCCCTGGACGCAGGCGCGCCACCGCGCGCTCAAGGCCGAGGGCGGCTGGGCGTCGGTCTGCACCGAGTACTGCGCGATCAACCCCGAGAGCGACGAGTACCCGTTCGTCTCCGCCCGCCTCTGGGACGACGGCGACGTGCGCGCGCTGCGGCTGATGACCGAGGGCGCGCACGAGCACGGCGCGCTCGCGGCGGTCGAGCTCTGGCACGGCGGAATCCACGTCGAGGCGCGCGAGTCGCGCACGGTGCCGCTCGCGCCGAGCCAGATCGCGAGCGAGTTCGAGCCGCTCGTCGTGCCCAAGGCGATGGAGCTCCGCGACATCCGGCGCACGCAGGACGACTGGGTCGCCGCGGCGCTGCGCGCGCGCGAGGCCGGGTTCGACATCGTCTACGTGTACGGCTCGCACACCTACCTGCCGACGCAGTTCCTCTCGCCGCGCTACAACCACCGCACGGACGCGTACGGCGGCTCGTTCGAGAACCGCGCGCGCTTCTGGCTCGAGACGCTCGAGCAGGTGCGCGCCGCGGTCGGCGACGACTGCGCGATCGCGATCCGGATCGCCGCCGACACGCTCGAGGGCGCCGGCATCGAGCCCGAGGAGGGCCTCGCGTTCATCCGCGCGGCCGAGCCGCTCGTCGACCTCTTCGACTGCGTCGTCGGCGGCCTCGCCGGCGCGGCGCGGCTCGATGCGGGCGCGTCGCGCTTCTTCGGCACGGGGTACCAGCTGGAGTGGACGGCGCGCTTCCGCGAGGCGACCGCGAAGCCGATCGTCGGCACGGGGCTGATGGTCGATCCCGACGTCATGGCCGACGTCATCGAGAGCGGCGTGTGGGACCTGATCGGCGCCGCGCGGCCGTCGATCGCCGACCCGTTCCTGCCGCTCAAGATCGAGCAGGGGCGCTACGACGAGATCCGCGCCTGCATCGGCTGCAACGCCTGCTACGCGCTCGCCAACCGCGGGCGGCACCTCGGCTGCACGCAGAACGCGACCGCCGGCGAGGAGCACCGCCGCGGCTGGCACCCCGAGCGCTTCGAGCCCGCTGCGGGCGCCGAGCGCGACGTGCTCGTGATCGGCGCGGGGCCGTCGGGCCTCGAATGCGCGACGGTGCTCGCCAAGCGCGGCTTCGCGCGCGTGCGGCTGGTCGACGCCGCGGACGAGATCGGCGGCTGCATGCGCTGGATCCCGCACCTGCCCGGGCTCGAGGCCTGGAGCCGCTTCGTCGAGTGGCGCCGCCGCGAGATCGGGCGGCTCGCGAACCTCGAGCTCGTCACGGGCACCCGCCTGCATGCCGCCGACGTGCGGGCGAGCGGCGCCGACCTCGTCGTCGTGGCGACCGGCGCGCACTGGTCGCTCGACGGCTTCAACGGGGTCGGCAAGGGGCCGATCCCCGGTGCCGACGCCACCCGCGAGCACATCTTCACGCCCGAGCAGATCATGCTCGGCGGCAAGCCCGTGAGCGGATCGCGCGTGGTCGTCGTCGACATCGAGGCCTACCACCTCGGCGCCAGCCTGGCCCTGCGCCTGGCCGGACAGGGCCACGAGGTCACGATCGCGACGCCCTCCGAGACCGTCGCCGCATGGTGCAACTGGACGCTCGAGGGCCCCCGGCTGCGCGAGCAGCTGCACGCCGCCGGCGTCGTGATGCTGAGCGAGGTCATGGCCGAGGAGATCGCGCCCGGCGCCGTGCGCCTTCGGCACGCCTACGGGGGCGCGCCGTTCGAGGTCAAGACGGATGCGGTCGTGCTCGTGACGCAGCGACTCTCCAACGAGGCGCTCTACCTCGAGCTGGCCGGCGACAGCGAGGCGCTCGCGGCGAGCGGGATCGAGGCCGTGTACCGCACCGGCGACTGCGTCGCGCCGCGCTGGCTCGTCGACACCGTCTTCGACGGCCACCGGCTGGCGCGCGAGATCGACAGCCCCGATCCGGCCGTCCATCTGCCGACGCTGCGCGAGCGCATCGTCCCCGCTTGACTATGATCGCGCTGCCCGGCCGACCGGCCGGGCGGTACGGCAAGCAGCGAAGCCGGTGCGAACCCGGCGCTGTCCCGCAACTGCGATGCCCTGCGAAGGGGATGAGCCAGGTCGCCTGCACCGCACCGCCGATTCGAGTCCTCGCAGGAAGGGCTGATCGTGAACGGGCTGACCTTCATCACCGGCGGTGCGCGCAGCGGTAAGTCGCGCCTCGCGCTGCACCTGGCCGAGGCGTCCGCGTCGCCCGTCGCCGTGATCGCGACCGCGGAGGCGCGCGACGACGAGATGCGCGAGCGCATCGCGGCGCACCGGTGCGAGCGCCCGGCCTCCTGGCGGACGATCGAGGAGCCGCTCGACCTCGCCGGGGCGCTGCGCGGACTCGCGGCCGCGGAGTTCGCGATCGTCGACTGCCTCTCGCTGTGGGTCTCGAACCTGCTCGAGCGCTCCGCCCCCGCGGCGATCGAGGAGCTCGCGGGCGAGGCCGCTGCGCTCGCGGCGGGCCATGCGGGGGGATGTGTCGCGGTGTCGAATGAGGTGGGCATGGGAATCGTTCCGTCGAACGCACTCGCGCGCTCGTACCGCGACGTGCTCGGCCGCGTCAATGCGATCTGGGCCGATGCGGCCGGCGAGGCGCTGTTCGCCGTCTCGGGGCGCGTGCTGCGCCTGGAGCGGGCATGAGCTCCCTGCTCGAGCAGGACGATCGCGGCGATCGCCGAGCCCGACGCCGCGGCCGGCCGCGCCGTGCAGGAGCGGCTCGACCTGAAGACGAAGCCGCGCGGCTCGCTCGGCGGGCTCGAGCGGCTGGCGGTGCAGATCGCGAGCATCCAGCGCACGGCGACGCCCTCGCTCGGCACGCCCGTCGTGATCGTGTGCGCCGCCGACCACGGCGTCGCGGCCGAGGGCGTGAGCGCCTTCCCCTCGTCGGTGACCGCGCAGATGGTCGCGAACTACGCGGCGGGCGGGGCGGCCGTGTGCGTGCTGGCGCGGCGCGCGGGCGCGCATCTCGTGCTCGTCGACTGCGGCGTGGCCGAGCGCCTGTCGGTGCCGGGCGTGCTCGATCGCCGGCTGGGCGCCGGCACCGCGAGCATGCTGCGCGGGCCCGCCATGACGCGCGAGCGCGCCATCGCCGCGCTCGAGACCGGTGTCGGTCTCGCAGCCGACGTGCTCGGCGATGCCGGCTGCGTTGCGCTCGGGGAGATGGGCATCGGCAACTCCACCGCTGCGGCGGCGCTCTGCTGCGCCCTCGCCGGGGCGACGCCCGAGCAGGCGTGCGGCCGCGGCACCGGGCTCGACGACGAGGGTCTCGCGCACAAGCGCGATGTCGTGACGCACGCACTCGCGCTCCACCGGCCCAGTGCGGGCGATCCGATCGGCGCGCTGGCGGCCGTGGGCGGATTCGAGCTGGGCGTCCTCGCGGGCGTGGCGCTCGGCGCCGCCTCGCGGCACATCCCGGTGCTCGTCGACGGCTACCCCGCGTCGGCCGCCGTGCTCGTCGCGGCTGCGCTGGCCCCGGCGCTGACCGGCTCGCTGATCGCCTCGCACCGCTCGGCCGAGCCGGGGCATGTGATCGCGCTCGCGCAGCTCGGCCTGCATCCGCTGCTCGATCTCGAGCTGCGCCTCGGCGAGGGCAGCGGCGCGGCGCTCGCGCTGCCGCTGCTCGGCGCCGCCCTCGCGATCCTCGACGAGATGGCGACGTTCGCCTCGGCCGGCGTGGACGACAGCGGTCGCTGATGACGCCGCCGGCCGTGCGGAACGAGGTGCGCGCACTGGCCGCCGCGGTCACGCTCCTCACCCGCCTGCCGCTCGGCGTGCGCGTGGCGATCGACGAGGCCGACATCGCCCGCTCGCTGGCGTGGCTGCCGCTCGTCGGCGTCGGCCTCGGCGGCGCGGTCGCGCTCGCGGGCCGCGCGCTCGAAGGGCGGCTCGACGACTACCCGGCTGCCGTTCTGATCGTCGCCGCCTGGGCGCTCGCCACGGGTGCCATCCACCTCGACGGCCTCGCCGACTCGGCCGACGCGCTGGGAGCGGGGGATCGCGAGCGCCGCCTCGCGATCATGCGCGACCCGCGCGTCGGATCGTTCGGCGTGCTCGCGCTCGTGCTCGTGGTCGTGCTCAAGGTCGCGCTCGTGGCCGCCGTGCTGGCGCGGGGCCATCACCTCTGGCTGCTGGCGATCCCGGCGGTGGCGCGCGCAGCCGCGTCGGCCCTGAGCGCGACGCTGCCGTACGCGCGGGAGGATGGGACCGCCGCCGCCCTCGTCACGGGCGGCCAGCGCGCCGAGCGCCTGGCGATCGCGCTGGCCACGGCGATCGTGGCCGCGCTCGCCTGCGCCCGCCTGCGCGGTCTGCTCGCCATCGCCGCCGCCGCGCTCGTCGCCCTCGTGATCGGCCGCCTCGCGGCGCGCCGCATCGGCGGCGTGACCGGCGACATCCTGGGCGCGACGATCGAGCTCGCCGAATGCGCCGCCCTGGTAGCCCTGGTCGCCGGCCGCTGAACGCACCATCAGGGTCCGCAAGATCGGGTCAGACCCCGATCTTGCGGACCGCACGAATGGGGTCTGACCCCATTCGTGCACGGCGGCTATTCGGGCGGGGTCACGAGGTCGGTCAGGAGGGGGCCCGCGAGGAGCTCGTTCCAGCGTTCGAGGAAGCGGGCGTAGAGCACCTCGCGGCGGGCTGCGACTCCGACCGCCAGGGCCTGCACGCCGTGGCGGACGGCCCGGCCCGGGGCTTCGCGCAACGCGCGCGGCGCTGCATCGGGATCGCCGTCGCAGAGCGCGGCCACCGCCTCGGCGTCGACGGCGGCGAGCCGCCCGAGCTCGGCGTGCAGTCGCGGTGCGAGGACGTCGCAGTCGTGGATCTCGCCGAGCAGGTCCTGCAGCGCTCGCGCCTCGCCCTCGGCCGCCTCGCCCGCCGGCCCGAGCGTGCTGCCCAGCACCTCGAGCGTGTAGCGCAGCCGCTTGGAGGCGATGCGCAGGTCGTGGAGCTCGCGGATGTTGGCCGGGTCGCGCACGGCCGCGTCGAACTGGAGCATGTCGGCGACCCGCTGCGCCGCGATGCGGTGCGCCGCGTTCCCGAGCCTCGTTCCGGGACGCAGGCCCTTGACGCGGCCGGCCTTCACGGCGCCGCGACCTCGGCGAGCGCCGCCTGCAGGCCGGGGTCGGAGAGCGCTGCGATCGCGGGGGCCACGTCGGCCTCGACCGCGGCCCGCTCCCCCGCGAGCTGCTCGAGCACGTGCGCGATGCCCGCCTGCTCGCTCGTGCGCGCGCTCTTCAGGAAGCGCCGCACGAGCGCGATCTGCACGTCGAGGTCGCGCGCGCGGCCGAGCGGCTCGGCGTCGCTGCGCAGCATGCGCCGGGCGCGCCGGCGCGGCTCCTCGTCGAGGCCGTCGGCGAACACGTCGAGCGCGCTCGTGAGGCGCCGGACGGCCACCCGCACGTCGTGCAGCGCCTCGGGGTCGCTGGCGCCGACGGCGTCGGGAGCGATGCCCGCGAGGTCGCCGGCGCGCGCCGCGACCACGCGCCGCGCGGCGATCCGCAACGGTTCGCCGGGATCGAGCTCCACGCTGCTTGCGGGCGCCATCCGGATTCCCTCAGGACGACTTGCCGAGATGCGAGGCGACCATGTCGAGCACGGCCCCCTCGCGGATGCCGCCCTTGCAGAACCACAGCGGCACGCCCAGCCGGACGGCGCACGCGTGCAGGATCAGCGCGCCCGCCGGCATGATGCGCACGCGCTCCTGCTCGAGCTCGAAGCGCCGCGCGATGCGCCGGGACGGGTGCTCGCAGAGGATGCGGACGGCGCGCTCGAGCGCCTCGACGTCGAGCAGCGGGCCGACCATGCGGCGCAGGTTCGAGGCCGATCCCGCGACGGCCGAGGCGTGCTGCGGCTGGGGGATCTCGCCCATCGCCGGCAGCGTCTCGTCGATGATCCGGCGCACGCGCTCGAGCTCGAACGGGCGCGGGGGGTCGTGCTCGATGCAGAGGTCGGTGAGCCGCCCCGAGCCGAGCTTGTAGGAGTGCGAGAAGTGGATGCCGTTGCCGATCGAGCCGACCACGATCTCGGTCGAGCCGCCGCCGACGTCGACGACGCCGACCTCGCCCTCCCAGGGCTCGTCGAGCGCGTTGAGCGCGCCGACCCAGGCCAGGCGCGCCTCCTCGTCCTCGTCGATGATCTCGAGCTCGTGCCCGGTGTCGGCGAGGACGCGCGTGGCGAGCTCGCTCCCGTTCTCGGCCTCGCGCGCCGCGGACGTCGCGATGATGCGCAGATCGGCGGCGCCGAGCTTGCGTGCGACGCCGGCGAAGCGGCGCAGCGCATCGCCGGCGTGCAGCAGGCTCTGGTCGCTGATGCGGCTGTCGACCGCGAGGTCGCGGCCGAGCCGCACGAGCTCCTTGTCGGTGTGCACGGGCACGAGCCGGCCGTCGACCTGCTCGGCCACGAGCAGGCGCACGGTGTTCGTGCCGACGTCGATCACGGCGAAGCGCCGGCTCACGCGGCCGCCCTCACTTGAGATCCTCGCCGCGCCGCTTGGCCGCGCGCACGACGCGCTCGGCCGCCTCCTCGCGGTCGGCCTCCTCGTCGGCCACGCGCGCGGCCTCGGAGGCGCGCACCATGAGCTCCTCCTGCGCGGAGCGCTCGGGCTCCCCGTCGGCGGCGCGGCGGCGCTCCCACGTGCCGTCGGACTGGAGCTGGAACGAGCTGCGCGTATCCGCGAGCGACGTCTCGAGCAGGAGGTCGATCTCGGACCGCAGGGCCGCGTCCTCGACGGGCACGAGCACCTCGACGCGCGAGTCGAGGTTGCGGGGCATCATGTCGGCCGAGCCGAGGAAGTAGCTCGACTCCGTCCCGTGGAACGCGAACAGCCGCTCGTGCTCGAGGAAGCGCCCGAGCACGCTCGTGACGCCGATGTTCTCGGACAGGCCCGGCACGCCGGGGCGCAGGCAGCAGATGCCGCGCACCACGAGGTCGACCTGGACGCCCGCCTGTGAGGCCTCGTACAGCGACTCGATCACGGGCCGGTCGACCAGGCCGTTCATCTTCAGCACGATACGAGCCGGGCCCCCGGCCGCGGCGTCGGCCGAGACGCGGCGCACCTCGTCGACGATGCGCTCGCGCAGGTCGGTCGGGGCGACGAGCAGCTTGCGATAGCGCTGCGGGCGCCCGAATCCGGTCAGGTAGTTGAAGAGGTCGGAGACGTCGGCCGCGATGTCGGGACGGCACGTGAAGAGGCCCGCGTCGGTGTAGAGGCGCGCGGTGCGCGGGTGGTAGTTGCCGGTGCCGATGTGCACGTAGCGGCGGATCCCGCCGTGCTCGCGCCGCACCACGAGCGCGCACTTGGCGTGCGTCTTGAGCGCCGGGAAGCCGTGCACCACGTGCACGCCGGCACGCTCGAGCGCGCGCGCCCAGCCGATGTTGCGGGCCTCGTCGAAGCGCGCCTTGAGCTCGACGAGCACCACCGCCTGCTTGCCCTGCTCGGCCGCGCGGATGAGCGCCGGCACCATCGGCGAGTCGCCCGAGGTGCGGTAGATCGTGTGCTTGATCGCGAGCACGTCGGGGTCGTCGACCGCCTGCTCGATCAGCTGCTCGACCGAGGTCGAGAAGCGGTCGTAGGGGTGGTTGACGAAGATGTCGCCCTCGCGGATGGCGGCGAAGATGTCGGCCGGCGCGTCGCCGTCGCCGCGCAGGCGCGGCCGGGTCACGCCCTGCCACTCCGGGTAGCGCAGGTCGGGCCGCTCGAGGCCGGCCAGCTCGACGAGGTCGGCGAGGTCGAGCAGCCCGTCGACGGCGTAGACGTAGGCGTCGTCGGCGTGCAGGTGGGCGAGCAGCTGGTGGCGCATGGAGGCCGACATCGAGCTTGCGAGCTCGACGCGCACGACCTCGCCGAAACGCCGGCGCCGCAGCTCGCGCTCGACCGCGGAGAGGAGGTCGTCGGCGGCCTCCTCGATCTCGAAGTCGGCGTCGCGCGTGACGCGGAAGGCCGCGTGCTCCTCGATCTCCATGCCCGGGAAGAGCGAGTCGAGATGCGCCGCGATGAGATCCTCGAGCGCCACGAAGCGACCGCCGTCGTCGCCGACCGCGAGGAAGCGCGGCAGCACCTCGGGCACCTTGACGCGCGCGAGCCGCCGCTGCCCCGTCTCGGGGTCGCGCAGCATCACGCCGAGCGAGAGCGAGAGGTTCGAGATGTAGGGGAACGGCCGGCCCGGCCCGACCGCGAGCGGCGTGAGGACGGGGAAGATGGTGCCGTGGAACATGGCGGCGAGCTCGCCGCGATCGGACGCTTCGACGGCCGAGACCGGCACGACCGCGACGCCCTCCTTCGCGAGCGCCCCGAGCAGGTCGGCGGTCAGGCTGGTCTGGCGCTCGACGAGCTCGCGCATGCGCGCGCCCACGCGGTCGAGCACCTCGGAGGGCAGCAGGTCGCCGGCGGTGCGCGGGCGGTGGGGCGAGTCGCGTACGGCCTCGAGCAGCTCGGCGACGCGCACCATGCAGAACTCGTCGAGGTTCGACGAGAAGATCGCGGTGAAGCGCAGGCGCTCGAGCAGCGGGATGCGCTCGTCGCCGACGAGCGCGAGCACCCGCGCATCCCACTCGAGCCAGGACAGCTCGCGGTCGAAGAGCCGCGACTGCTCGGTGCCCTTCTTGCCACGGCGAACCGCCACTACTAGACGCCTCCGGCGATCATCGCGAGCGCGCGCGGCCGCAGGAACCAGCGCAGCTCGCCGCGCTCGCCCGCGATCGGCTCGATGGCCGCCGCCCCCGCCTTGGGAAAGGTGATGCGCGCACCCGTGATCGCGTGCACGAGCTCCGAGAAGTCGGGCTCGTGGCCCACCAGCACGAGATCGTCGCCGTGGCGCTGCGTCAGGCCGGCCAGGTCGGCGGCCTCGAGGCCGAGCAGCGCGGGGTCGCCCGCGAGCGGCGCGCCGAGCTCCTCCGCGATGATCTCGGCGGTCTCGAAGGCGCGCGGGTACGGGCTCGAGACGACGCACTCGGGATCGACCTTGAGCGCCGCGAGCGCCCGCCCGGTCGCGCGCGCGGCTCGGCGCCCTGCGGCCACGAGGCGACGCTCGGGATCGGGCGTGCCGAGCGCGCGATCCTCGGCCTCCGCATGTCGGACGAGGATGATTGCCACCTTCCCAGCATAGACCCCGCCGCCGTCGGCACGAACCGCCGGCGGGCGCATGATCACCGGTTGTTCACCGTTCGGTCACGATTGGATCCGCGCGGCGCGGGCCGCGTCCCGTTGCGATACTGCCGCGGTGAGCGACGTTCCCCTGCGCACCCTCCAGGTGCAGTCCGAGCACGAGGGCGCCGAGGCGCCGCGCGCCGCCGTGTTCGAGGTGCGGGGGCTGACGGTGCGCTACGACGGCCACCCCGCGGTGCGCGACGTCTCGTTCGACGTGCGCGAGCGCGAGGTGACGGCGTTCATCGGCCCGTCGGGCTGCGGCAAGACGACGATCCTGCGCACGCTCAACCGCATGAACGACCTCGTGCCCGGCGCCAGGGTCGAGGGCTCCGTGCTCTTCCACGGCGCCGATCTCTACGCCCCGGGCGTCGACGCGGTCGAGGTGCGCAGGCGCATCGGGATGGTGTTCCAGCGTCCCAACCCCTTCCCGCGCTCGATCCGCGACAACGTCGCCTTCGGGCCGCGCTCGATCGGGCTCAAGGGGAACATGGACGAGCGCATCGAGCGCGCGCTGCGCCAGGCCGCGCTCTGGGACGAGGTCAAGGACCGCCTCGGCCGCAACGCCTGGCGGCTCTCGGGCGGCCAGCAGCAGCGCCTCTGCATCGCGCGCTGCCTCGCCGTCGAGCCCGAGGTGCTGCTCATGGACGAGCCGGCCTCGGCGCTCGACCCCATCTCGAGCGGCCGCATCGAGGACCTCCTGCACGAGCTCAAGCGCGAGTACGCCATCGTGATCGTCACGCACAACATGCAGCAGGCGGCGCGCGTCGCCGACCGCACCGCCTTCTTCAGCGTCGAGCCCTCCGAGCAGAAGGATCAGAACCCGCACGGCGTGCTGATCGAGGTCGGTGACACGCTGCGCATCTTCACGAGCCCGAGCGACCCGCGCACCGAGGCCTACGTCACCGGCCGCTTCGGGTGACGGCGTGACCCCGCAGGATCTCCCGAGCGGCTACGAGGGGCTGCGGGTCGGGTTCACCGCGGCCGTCTCGCACGAGCTGCGCACCCCGCTCGCGCGCCTGCTCTCGCTGCTCGACACCGCCAAGCTGCCGGGGGCCGATGTCGCGGCCCTGATCGAGGAGGCCTGCGCCGAGGTCGTCGAGATGACGCAGCTCGTCGACGACATCCTCTTCCTGTCCGAGCTCGAGCAGGGACGCGAGGTCGTCGCGCTCGGCTTCACGGAGCTCGCGCCCTATGTCGCCGAGCTCTTCTCGGAGTCGCGCGAGCGCGCGCTGCGCGCGGAGCTCGCGCTCGAGAGCGACGTGCCGGAGGGCCTGGTCGTGCCGCTGCGCCCGCGCATGCTGCTCGTCGTGCTCGGCAACCTGCTCGACAACGCCCTGCGCTACGCCGGCCGCGGCGCGACGTTCCGCATCGAGGCCCGCCAGGAAGGCGACACCGTCCGGGTCGAGGTCTCCGACGACGGCGCCGGCGTCGACGCCGAGGACGTGCCGCGCCTCTTCGAGCGCTTCTTCCGCTCCGATCGCTCGCGCACGACCCGCGGGACGGGCCTCGGGCTTGCGATCGTGAAGCACATCGTCGTCGCCGCGGACGGCACCGTCGACGCGGAGGGCGCACTCGGCGAGGGCATGCGCTTCCGCTTCGCGCTGCCGGCGCCGCGCAGCGGCCGCATCCTCTAAACCGGGCCGCGGCGTCCACGGCGGGAATCCAGGGCAGCACCGATAGCATGCGCGAATGCCGCGCGACGTCTTCCAGGATCAACTCGCGCGGCTCGAGGCGGCGCTCCAGGAGCAGGGTCTGCTCGTGCTCCGCGCGCTGCGCTCGTCGGTCAACGCGCTCTACCGCCGCGATGGCGATCTCGCCGACGAGGTCATCGCCTTCGACGACGAGATCGACCACCGCTACCACGCGTTGCAGCAGGGCATCGAGGGCCTGCTCGCGCTGCAGACGCCCGTCGCCGTCGACCTGCGCCTCGTGCTCGCGATGCTGCACGTCAACCTCCACCTCGAGCGCATGGGCGATCACTGCGTCACGATCGCCAAGCTCACGAAGCTCTCGCAGTCGCTCACCTCGGACGACTCGCTCATGGCGGGGTTCGAGGACGTCGCCGTGCGCGCCGAGGAGATGATCCGCGTGGCCCTCGCGTCGTTCGCGTCCCGCGACGTCGCGCGCGCGGAGATGCTGGTCGATCTCGACGAGCTGATCGACCGCGCCAACCGCCGCGTCGTCTCGCACGTGCTCAAGCTCGGCGGCGACGAGGCGCTGCGCGAGTGGGGACTGCGCATGATCATCGTCTCGCGCTGCCTCGAGCGCATCGGCGATCACGCGGTCGACATCGGCGAGCAGACCGCCTACCTGGTGACGGGCGAGTTCCGCGAGTTCACGGACGCCTCGCACTCGCGCACCTGAACCGTCTTTCTGCGGTTCACCAGATCTTCACCGGGTCCTCACCACATCGTCTCCCCCAGGCCCGACGGCCCTCGGTAGGTTGGCCGTGCCCGGCAATCCGCCGGGCGCGCGCGCAGGCTTGCGAGCGCAGCACAGCCTCTCGGAGGAATGGATGATTCTCAGGAAGACCGTACTGGCGGCCGGTGCGCTCGTCGCGCTACTGGCCTCGGCGAGTGTCGGATCGGCTCGGCCGACCGCTTCCGCCGCGAACGGCGCGGCCGCACCTGTGCAGTGCAGCACGAAGCTGAACACGCTGCGGCCGCACTATCCCGATCCCGTCAAGCCGCTCGCCGGCGCCGCCTCGTCGCTGAGCGGCGCGGGCTCGACCTTCGTGGCGCCGATCATGTCGATGTGGGCCGCAGGCCTACTCCAAGAAGGGCACCAACGTCGCCTACCAGGGCATCGGCTCCGGCGGCGGCGTCTCGCAGATCAATGCGCAGACGGTCGACTTCGGCGCGAGCGACACGCCGATGCTCGACACCGAGCTGGCGGCCGCCAAGGGCGGGCCGATCCTGCACATCCCGCTCGTGCTCGGCGCGGTCACGATCTCCTACCACGTCAAGGGCGTCGGCACCGGGCCTCAACTTCGACGGCCCGACGATCGGGAAGATCTACACCGGCGCAGATCACGAAGTGGAACGACCCGGCGATCAAGGCGCTGAATCCGAAGGCGAACCTGCCCGACGAGTCGATCGCGGTCGTCCACCGCTCGGACGGCTCGGGCACCACGGCCGTGTTCACCGACTTCCTCACGAAGACGAGCCCGGACTGGGTCGCGAAGCTGGGCGGCGCCGACAAGTCGTTCGGCAAGACGGTCGCCTGGCCGGTCGGCATCGGCGCCAAGGGCAACGACGGCGTGTCGGCGCTGGTCGCTCAGACCGAGGGCGCCATCGGCTACCCCGAGCTGCAGTACGCGATCTCGAGCAAGCTGACCTACGGCAACGTCAAGAACAAGCGCGGCACGTTCATCAAGCCCTGCGTCGCGACGACGAGCGCAGCCGCCCTCAAGACCTCGTTCCCGCCCGACATGCGCACGAGCCTGACGTGGCGCGGCGGCTCGCCGATCGCCTACCCGATCACGGGCACCGACGTTCGCGCTCGTCTACCAGAACCAGACGGATCCGGCCAAGGCCAAGGCGCTCGTGAACTTCCTCTCCTGGGCGCTGACCACGGGCCAGAACTTCCCGGCCACGATCAACTACGCACCCGATGGGCAAGATCCTGCAGCAGCGCGCGCTGGCGCAGATCAACAAGATCACGCTCGGCGGCAAGCCCCTCGTCAAGATCCCGATCTCCTACAAGTAGTGAGCGCCGCCTCTCACAGGCGCGGGCGTGCGCGAGGCGCAGGCGCTGCATCAGCAGCGCCTGCGCCTCGGCCGATACCGGCGTTCCGCGTGCTCGTCGCCGGCACTGCCGCGCGTCGATCCTGCTCGCGTTCGTCGCGACGGCGTTCTTCCTCGTCCGCGAGGCCTGGCCGTCGCTCAGCCACTACGGCATCGCTGAGCTTCCTCGAGCTCGTCGCGCTGGGCGCCGTCCGAGGCGGTCCCGACCGCCACGCACCCGAATCCGTACGGCGTCCTGCAGTTCGTCTACGGCACGGTGCTCACGTCCGTCATCGCGATGCTGCTCGCCGTGCCCGGTCGCCGTCGGCCTCGCGCTCTACATCACGGACGTCGCGCCCGTGCGGCTGCGCAAGCCGCTCGCGTACGTCGTCGACCTGTTCGCGGCGGTTCCGAGCGTCGTCTACGGCTTCTGGGGCATCTTCGCCCTGCTGCCGGCGCATGCACCCGATCGCCGACCACCTCTCGAGCTGGCTCAGCGACATCCCCGTGGTCGGCGGCGTCGTTCGCCGGCCCGTTCTTCGGGCCCGTCCTACTTCGCCGCGGGCATCGTGCTCGCGATCATGGTGCTGCCGATCGTCACGGCGATCTGCCGCGAGGTGTTCGCGGTCGCGCCGGCGGCGGAGAAGGAGGCCGCGCTCGCGCTCGGCGCGACGCGCTGGGAGATGCTGCGCATGTCGGTGCTCAAGCGCTCGACCGCCGGCATCTTCGGCGCCAGCCTGCTCGGCCTCGGCCGCGCGTTCGGCGAGACGATCGCGGTCACGATGCTGATCGGCAACAGCGTGCTCGGCGATCACGACCAGCATCTTCGGCCAGGGCGCGACGATGCCGAGCGTGATCGCGAACGAGTTCACCGAGGCCACGGAGCCCTTCCACCTCGATTCGCTGTTCGTCGTCGGCACGCTCCTGCTGATCATCACGCTGATCGTCAACGTGCTCGGCAAGCTCGTCGTGTCCCGCGTCAGCGAGACGATCGCGTAGCCATGGCGACCACGACCGAATCGCTCGCACGGCGCCGGCACTCGCTCGCGCCGATGCTCCGGCGCCGCCACCGCCGCGACCGCGTCATGACGTGGTTGCTCACGGCGCTCATGATCGGCATCGGCGCGCTGCTCGTCTGGATCCTCGTCTACGTCGCCCTGCAAGGGCGTCAAGGCGCTCGACTGGGGCTTTCTCACGGACACGCCGCCGGGCAACCCGTCGGACGCAGGCGGCGGGTTCTACAACGGCATCATCGGCAGCTTCGAGATCGTCGGCATCGCCGACGCTGATCGCCGCTGCCGCTCGGGCATCGGCTGCGCGATCTACCTCAACCAGTACGCGCACGGGCCGCGTCGCGGGCGTGCTCCGTCTCGTGACCGACGTCATGCTGGGCATCCCGACGATCGTCACCGGCGCGTTCGTGTACGCGCTCTGGGTCGTCGAGTTCGGGTTCTCCGGCTTCGCCGGCGCGCTCGCGCTGGCCCTCGTGATGGTGCCGCTGATCGTGCGCGCGACGGAGGAGATGCTGCGGCTCGTGCCACGCGACATCCGCGAGGCGAGCCTGGCCCTCGGCGTCACGCAGTCGCGCACGATCGTCTCGGTCCTCCTTCCGACGCGCGCGCGCGGGAATCATCACCGGCGTCATGCTCGCGGTCGCACGCGCGATGGGCGAGACGGCGCCGCTGCTCCTGACGACGCTCGGCAACGACCTCTTCGTCGAGACGAATCCGGGCCACCGCATGTCGACGCTCTCGCTGCAGATCTTCGGCAGCGCCACGGGCGGGTTCGTCAACGCGCAGCAGCGTGCCTGGGCGGGCGCCCTCACGCTGATCGCCATCGTCCTGCTCCTGACCATCATCGCCAGGCTCGTCGCCCGCAACTCGGCGGTGCGCCGATAGACCACTCCGGAAAGGCCCGACGTGATCGACGCCCCGAGCGAGAGCGCGAGCGCCGCGAACGGCGCATCTGCGAGCACGGCGGTGCCGCCGGCGCCGGCCCGGCACGCCGCATGGACGTCGTCGACCTGACCGCCGGGCTTCGGCGGCGAAGACGATCATCTCCGACATCAACCTGGCGGTCGAGCCGAACGCGGTGACGGCGCTGATCGGCCCGTCGGGCTGCGGCAAGTCGACGCTCCTGCGCTGCCTCAACGCGATGCACCGCACGGCCAAGGACGCGTGGGCGACCGGCGAGATCCTGCTCGACGGCGTCGACATCAACGCGCGCGGCGTCGACCCGGTGCTCGTGCGCCGTCGCGTCGGCATGGTCTTCCAGCGGCCCAATCCCTTCCCGACGATGTCGATCTACGACAACGTCGCCGCCGGTCTGCGACTGACCTCCGGCAAGCGCTCCGGGCGCCACCACCACGACGAGACCGTGGAGCGCGCGCTGCGCCAGGCCGACCTCTGGAACGAGGTCAAGGATCGCCTGCGCGCCATGGGCGGCGCGCTCTCGGGCGGTCAGCAGCAGCGTCTGTGCATCGCCCGCGCGCTCGCGGTCGAGCCCGAGATCCTGCTCATGGACGAGCCGTGCTCGGCGCTCGATCCGATCTCGACCGCGAAGATCGAGGAGACCATCCACCACCTGCGCGAGCGCTATACGATCGTGATCGTGACGCACAACATGCAGCAGGCCGCGCGCGTCTCGACGACGACCGCGTTCATGACGATCCTCGAGGCCGGCCAGCCGGGCTCGCTCGTCGAGACCGGCCCCACGAGCGAGATCTTCGACCAGCCGACGAACGAGGTCACGGGCGCGTACGTCTCCGGCCGGTTCGGCTAGCGCCATGGCCCACGTCGATCCGGGGTTCCTGGAAGGGCGGCTCGTCGAGATCTCCGCTCTCGTCCGACACCTCCTGCGCGACGCGCTGAGCGCGCTCGAGACGGGCGACGCGGAGATCGCGCAGCGTGTCATCGACGCCGACGACGAGATCGACCGGCGCTGCCTGGCGCTCGACAGCGATGCCGAGATCCTGCTCGTCGGCAAGGCGGTCGCGGGGCGCGACATCGCGCTCTTGCTGGCGGCGATGCGCATCGGGCGCAACCTCGAGCGCATGGCCGACCAGTGCGTGACGATCGCCAAGCTCGTGCAGGCGGGCGGCAACGACGAGCCGGGATCGGAGGAAGTGCGCGAGCTGCTCCAGCAGATGGGCCAGCGGGCCGAGCGCATGCTCGAGGTCGCGACCGACTCGCTCGCTCGCCGTGACGCCGATCGCGCACGGGGCCTCGACGACCTCGACAACCTCGTCGACGAGCTCAACCGCACCGTCATCGCGCAGGTGCTCGAGCTCGGCGGCGACCACACGCGCCGCGAGTGGGGGCTGCGCATGGTGCTCGTCGCGCGCGGGATCGAGCGCATCGCCGACAACGTGGTCGACATCGGCGAGCAGGTCTTCTACGTGGTCACGGGGGATCTGCGCGAGTTCAACGACGCCTCGCACACCGATCCGCACGAGGGCGAGGCCGCGTAGCCCTCAGGGCTTGCGCGCGCGGATGATGGCCGAGGCCGCGTGCGCGTGCACGCGGTGGGTCTCGGTGATCTCGACGTCTGCGCAGGCCGGCCTCGGCGAGCGCCTGCCGGAACTCGCCGGCGGTGAGCGCGCCCGCGATGCAGCCCGTCCACTGCGCCATGTCGGCGCGCGTCGCCGTCGTCCATGTCGTCGTCCGCGAGCACGTCCGAGACGGCGAAGCGGCCGCCCGGGCGCAGGACGCGCGCGGCCTCGCGCAGCACGGCGCGCTTGTCGGCCGAGAGGTTGATGACGCAGTTGGAGATGACCACGTCGACCGAGGCGTCCGGCAGCGGCATGCTCTCGATGTAGCCCTTGACGAACTCGGCGTTCGCGACGCCCGCCGCCGCGGCGTTGCCGCGGGCGAGCTCGAGCATCTCGTCGGTCATGTCGAGGCCGATCGCCCTGCCGCTCGGGCCGACGCGGCGGGCGCTGATGAGCACGTCGGCACCGGCGCCCGAGCCGAGGTCGAGCACGGTCTCGCCCTCGTGCAGGTCGGCGACGGCCGTGGGCACCCCGCAGCCGAGCGAGGCGCCGAGCGCGGCCTCGGGCGCCCCGGCGGCCTCGCCGGCGCCGTAGAGCGCCGAGCCGAAGACCGCCGTGTCCGCGCCCGGCGCATCGGAGCCGCAGCAGCTGCTGCCCGTCGCGGGCCCGCAGCCGCAGCCCGCCTGCGCGGGTGCGGCCGCTGCCACGCGCGCCGCGGCGGCGTAGCGCTCGCGCACGACTTCGCGGATGTCGTCTCGATCCTTCAGGTTCTCAGGCACGGGTGTCTCCATGATCGGTGTGGGGCGCAGTCCGCGCAGGCCCGAGCAGGCGCTCGACGAGCACGCAGTCCTTCCACTCGCCGTCGAGGCGGCCGTGGCGCGGCTGGATGCCGACCTCGTAGAAGCCGGCGGCCCGGTGGACCGCGAGACTCGTCTCGTTGGTGGTGAAGACGCGGCTCGTGAGCTTGTAGAAGCCCGCATCCTCGGCGGCCGCGGCGAGCGCTTCGAGCAGCTGCCGCCCGATGCCCTGCCCGCGCGCCTCGGGATGCACGTAGACGCCGTGCTCGCCGACGCCCTCGTAGACGCAGCGGTCGCTGTAGGGGCTCACGCGCGCCCAGCCGACGACGCGCCCGCGGGCGTCGACGGCGACCAGGAACGGCAGGCCGCCGTCGTACCAGGCGAGCACGTCGGCGGTCGTGCGCGGCCGGGTCTCGAACGTCGCCTGGCGTTCCACGATGCCGGCGTTGTAGATCGCGCAGATCGCGTCGGCGTCGGCGCGCGCGGCGTGCCGGATCGTCAGCTCGCGAGCCATGCGGAGAGCGGCCCGAGCGCCTCGGGCCGGACGTAGTAGAACGCCCAGAGGCCGCGGCGCTCGGAGTCGACGATGCCCGCGTCGCGCAGCTTCTTGAGATGGTGCGAGAGCGTCGGCTGGCCGATGTCGAAGAGCGGCACGAGCTCGCACACGCAGACCTTGCCCGCGTGCTTGCGCAGCACGTCGACGAGCTGCAGGCGGATGGGGTCGCCGAGCGCCTTCGCGATCTCGGCCAGCCGCAGCGCCTGCTCGCGCTCGACGTCGGGGTAGACGACCGGCCGGCAGCACGGCTCGCCGGCGGCGCGCTTCTGCTTGGGCGCGAGTTCCAGATCGATGCTCATCGATGCGCACCGTACCACGACGTAGCGACAAGCGTCGATTCAACCGACGACTGTCGATGTAATCGCTATGCTCCGCGCATGGCCGGCGCGCGCATCGGCATCAACGGCTTCGGCCGCGTCGGTCGCCTCGTGCTGCGCGCTGCCTGGGCGTGGCCGGAGCTCGCATTCGCCCATGTCAACGAGTTGCACGGCGATGCTGCCACCTCGGCGCACCTGCTCGCCTTCGACTCCGTCCACGGGCGCTTCGGGCACGACGTGCACGGCGCTGCCGAGACGCTGACGATCGACGGGACGGCGGTCGGCTACAGCCGCAGCGGCGAGCCCGGGGGCGTGCCCTGGGACGAGCTCGGGGTCGAGATCGTGCTCGAGTGCAGCGGGCGGTTCCGCACGCGCGAGGCGCTCGCGGGGTACTTCCGCCGTGGCGTGCGCACGGTCGTCGTCGCGGCGCCCGTCAAGGCGGATGCGCTCAACGTCGTGGTCGGGGTCAACGACCACCTCTACGACCCGGCGCGACACGATGTCGTGACCGCGGCGTCGTGCACGACCAACTGCCTGGCGCCGGTCGTCAAGGTGATCCACGAGGGCATCGGCATCCGGCGCGGCTCGATCACGACGCTCCACGACATGACCAACACCCAGACCATCGTCGACGCCCCGCACAAGGATCTGCGGCGCGCGCGCGCCGCCAGCCTCTCCCTGATCCCGACCACGACGGGCTCGGCCACGGCCATCGGCCTGATCTTCCCCGAGCTCGAGGGGCGCCTCGACGGCCTCGCGGTGCGCGTGCCGCTGCTCAACGCCTCGCTGACCGACTGCGTCTTCGAGGTCGCTCGCGCGACGACCGTCGAGGAGGTGAACGGCCTGCTCGAGGCCGCGGCCGCCGGCCCGCTCGCGGGCATTCTCGGCTTCGAGCGCCGGCCGCTCGTGTCCGTCGACTACAAGGACGACCCGCGCTCGGCGATCGTGGACGCGCTCTCGACGATGGTCACCGACGGGACCCAGGTGAAGATCCTCGCCTGGTACGACAACGAGTGGGGCTACGCGAACCGCATGGCCGAGCTCGCCCGCACCGTCGCCGCCGGCCTCGGGCGGTGAGGCCGTGGCGGCCGTGAGCGCGAGTCCATCCGGCCGCGCGGGCGACCTGCGCAACTACGCGCTCGTCACCGGCGCCTACTGGGCCGACACGATCACGGACGGCGCGATCCGCGTGCTCGTCCTCTTCTATTTCTACGAGCGCGGCTACAGCCCGCTCGAGGTCGCCTCGCTGTTCCTGTTCTACGAGTTCTTCGGCATCGTCACGAATCTCGTGGGCGGCTGGCTCGCCGCCCGGCTCGGGCTCAAGGCCACGCTCCAGATGGGTCTGACGACGCAGCTCGCCGCGCTCGCGATGCTCGCGGTCGTGCCGTCGGCCTGGCTCGTCGTGCCGTACGTGATGGCCGCGCAGGCGCTCTCCGGGATCGCCAAGGACCTCACGAAGATGAGCTCCAAGAGCGCCGTCCGGCTCGTCGCCCCTGCCGGTGCGCCGGACGCGCTCTTCCGCTGGGTCGCCGTCCTCACCGGGTCGAAGAACGCGCTCAAGGGGTTCGGCTTCTTCCTCGGCGGCGTCCTGCTCACCGTCGCAGGCTTCCGGCCCGCCGTGCTCGCCCTGGTGGCGCTCGTGCTCGCGGCGCAGATCATGGTCATCGTCCTGATGCGCGGAGAGCTCGGTCGCTCCGACCGCGGTGCGAAGTTCGCGCACATGTTCTCCAACAACCGCGGCGTCAACATCCTGGCCGCGGCGCGCCTGTTCCTGTTCGCTGCGCGCGACGTCTGGTTCGTCGTCGCCCTGCCCGTGTTCCTCCGCACGGAGCTCGGATGGAGCTTCTGGCAGGCCGGTGCGTTCCTGGCGGTCTGGGTGATCGGGTACGGCGCCGTGCAGGCGATCACGCCCGGCCTCGTCGGCCGTCGCGCCGTCGAGGCGGGCTCCGCCCCCGACGGGCGCGTGGCGACGGCACTCGCGTTCGCGCTCGCGGCGCTTCCGGCGGCGATCGCCCTTGCGCTCGCCGGAGGCCTCGACCGCGCGCTCGCGGTCTCCGCTGGGCCTGGCCGCGTTCGGCGTGATCTTCGCCTTCAACTCGACCGTGCACTCGTACCTCATACTGGCCTACGCCGACCGGGCGCGCGTGGCGATGAACGTCGGCTTCTACTACATGGCGAACGCCGGTGGCCGTCTCGCCGGCACCGTGCTCTCGGGCCTGCTCTACCAGTGGCGCGGCCTCGAGGCGTGCCTGTGGGCGTCGAGCGCGTTCGTGCTGGCGGCCGGGCTGCTGTCGCTGCTCCTGCCGAGCACCGCGACGGAACGCGCAGCGGCCGGCTGATCGCCACCCTCTCCCCGCCCGCTGGTACCGTGGCCCGCGTGAGCACGCTCAAGCGGGTCGTTCTCAGGGATCAGGTCAAGGAGTTCATCCTCGAGCGCATCCTGACCGGCACCTACCCGCCGGGCCAGCGGCTGGTGGAGACGCAGATCGCGCGCGAGCTGGAGTGCAGCCAGGCGCCCGTGCGGGAGGCGCTGCGCGATCTCGAGCAGCTCGGGTGCGTGCACTACGAGCCCAACCGCGGCTGCTCGGTGCGCGCGTTCTCCGAGGCCGACCTCGCCAAGGCGTATCCGGTGCGCGCCGTGCTCGAGGCGCTCGCGAGCGGCGGCGGGCTGCGCGCGAGCGCGCTCAACAAGGCGCTCCTGCGCGACCAGATCAAGGATCACATCCTCGAGCGCATCGTGACCGGGGAGTACGCCCCGGGCGAGCGGCTGGTGGAGACGCAGATCGCGCGCGAGCTGGAGTGCAGCCAGGCGCCGGTGCGGGAGGCGCTGCGCGATCTCGAGCAGCTCGGGTGCGTGCACTACGAGCCCAACCGCGGCTGCTCGGTGCGCGCGTTCTCCGAGGAGGAGCTGCTCGAGGCCTATCCGGTGCGCGCCGTGCTCGAGGCGCTCGCGGCCGAGCAGGCCGCCACGCGCATCAGCGAGGAGGAGCTCGCCGAGCTCGACGCGCTCTTCGCCCAGATGTGCGACGGCGCCGAGCGCGAGAACGACCACGACCAGGCGCGCGCCAACATGGCGTTCCACGGCTGCATCGTCCAGGCCGCGCGCAACCGCACGCTGCAGCGCCAGTGGACGCTGCTCGAGCCGTTCGCGCGCACGTACCTGACGATCGCGAAGTCGCACGTCGACCGCCGCGACCTCGCCGAGCGGCACCGGCCGATCCTCGCGGCGCTCCACGCACGCGACCCGCGGGCCGCATCCGAGGCGATGCGGACGCATCTGCTCGAAGCCGGGGGGATTCTGGCGCGCGGCGGTTGACAGGTGATTATCGATAATCGATCATGCATTCCGGCAACGAGGAGGACGCATGTCGGACGACGGAGTTCTGGGTCCTTCCACGGGGACGACGCGTTCCCGGTCACGTGGGATGCGGGTGAGCGCGAGCGGTTCTGGGTCTTCGACGACCTCCACTGCCCCAACCCGCTGTCGCCGATGTTCTTCGACATCGGGGGCTGGTGGCTGACCTGCGACCACATGTTCCGGCGCTTCGGCACGCCGTTCGCGTCCGACTGGATCGCCAAGAACGTCAACGGCTATCTCTACACGGCGGCGATCCCCGCCGAGGACGTCGCGGTCGAAGGCACCGAGTACAACGCGCGCTACGTGCCGCGCGTCCCGCGCCTCGAGGGCTACGCCGCCGGCATCGGCGGCTATCTCGGGGCCGTGCTGCCGCACTACGGCTCGGAGTTCGCGAGCTGGTGGCGCGAGCGCCTGCGGCCCGAGATCGAGCGCAACTTCGCCTACCTCGACGGCATCGACATGGACGCGCTCGAGCTCGTCCCGCTGGCCGTGCTGCTCGAGGATGCGATCGACATCCACGATCGCCACTGGAAGATCCACTGGATGATCAACTTCGCCCAGTTCTCGGCCACGCTCGCGCTCGGCGCGACGATCGGCGACGTCAAGGGCGAGGTCGACCCCGGCCTGCCCGGCCGCCTCCAGTCCTCGGCCGTGAACCGCAACTGGGACTCGATCGAGGCGCTCTGGCAGATGAAGGAGGAGGTCAAGGCCAGCGCGGAGCTGCGTACCGCGTTCGAGCACGACACGGCCGCCGCGATCGCGAGCGCGCTCGCCGGCTCCGAGGCCGGACGCCGCTTCACCGAGCAGCGCATCGACCCCTACCGCGCCGAGTTCGGGCGCAAGTCGATCTGGTCGCACGAGTTCATCTACCCGACGTGGTACGAGCAGCCGGCGCCGATCCTGCAGGCCGTGCGCGGCTACCTCGAGTCCGACTACGACTACCCGGCCGAGGTCGAGCGCGTCAAGCACGACCTCGATGCCGCGTGCGCGGAGCTCATGGACGGCCTGCCGCACGGCGAGGGCCGCGACCGCCTGCAGGCCGCGCTCGACGCCTCGGTCGCGCTCAACCCGCTGACGCCGGACCACCACTTCTTCATCGACCAGGGCACGAACGCGCGCCTGCGGCTCGTGCTCGTCGCGATCGGGCGCAAGCTCGCCGCGCAGGGCGCGCTGCACGACGCCGAGGACGTGTTCTTCCTGCGCTACAACGAGCTGCGCATGCTCATCGGGGGCGGCCTCGAGGGCGCCGGCGACCTGGTCTCGCAGCGCCGCGACGAGCGCGAGGACGCGTTCGAGCTGCGGCCGCCCGACTGGATCGGCACCGCCACCGCCGATCAGCTCGCGTTCCCCTACCTCACGCTGTGGGGCTTCCCCGAGAAGTTCAGCCGCGAGCGCTCGAGCTCGGCCGGTCAGGTCATCGGGCTGGCCGCCTCGCCCGGCGTGGCCGAGGGGCTCGCGCGCGTCGTCTCGTCGCTCGACCAGTTCAACGAGGTCGAGGACGGCGAGATCCTCGTCTGCAGCATGACGAACCCCGCGTGGGTCGTGCTCTTCACGCGCATCGCGGGTCTCGTGACCGACGCCGGGGGCATGGCGGCGCACCCGGCCGTCGTGGCGCGCGAGTTCGGCCTCCCGGCCGTCGTCGGCACCTCGGACGCGACCCAGCGCATCAAGACCGGCGACCGCGTCCGCGTGAACGGCGCGACCGGCGTCGTCGACATCGAGAAGTGAGGGAGATCCTGTGACGCGACGCCTCGTCGACCTCTCCATGCCGGTGCACCCGGACATGCTGACCTTCCCGCGCGTGCCGCCGCCCGCGCTCTGCGTGTACGAGTCGCACGAGGACTTCGCGACGCGCATCGGCGCGGCCGCCTACGGCGTGACGTCGCTGACGGGCAGCTACCTGGTGGTGCAGAACGACCACGTCGGCACGCACATGGACGCGCGCAAGCACATCGTCCCGACGGCCGGCGGCCCCGAGACGATCCCGCTCGAGTGGTGCTACGGCGACGGCGTGCTGCTCGACTTCCGCGAGTGCGCGAGCGGCTACGTGATCACCGAGGACGACGTCAAGGCCGAGCTCAAGCGCATGGACTACGAGCTCAAGCCGCGCGACATCGTCATCAACTGGACGGGCGCCGGCGACTACAACACGGAGGAGCGCTACCGCACCGACCACCCGGGCATGTCCGCGGCGGCCACCCGCTGGCTGATCGCACAGGGCGTGCGCATGATGGGCTGCGACGCGATCACGTTCGACCCGCCGGTCTGGGCGATGTTCGAGAAGAAGCTCTTCTGGGAGGCCCACCGCGTGATGTGGGACGAGGAGTACTGGCACCTCGAGAACATGATGAACCTCGGCGCGATCGGCCGGCAGCACGGCTTCACGCTGAGCGTCCTGCCGGTCAAATGGTGCGCCACGACCGCCGCGCCGGTGCGCGCCGTCGCGATCGTCGAGGACTGACCGCCGGTGATCCTCCCCTTCACCGACCCTGCCTGCCAGGACGTCGGGGTGGCGGGCGGCAAGGGCGCGAGCCTGGCGGCGGCGACGGCGCAGGGCCTTCCGGTGCCGCCGGGCTGGGTCGTCTGCTCGAGCGCGTTCGAGCAGGCGGTCGGAGCGCGCGCGGACGAGCTGCGCGCATTCGCGCGCGCGCACGATCACGAAGGGGCCGTGGCGCTCGTGGGCGAGCTCGCGCGGCCCGATCTCGGCGAGGCCTTCGCGGCGCTCGGCGCCACGCGCGTCGCGGTGCGCTCGAGCGCGGTCGCCGAGGACTCGGATGCGGCCAGCTTCGCGGGCCAGCAGGAGACGTACCTGGGGGTGCCGGACGCGGTCACCGCGGCGGAGCGCGTCGTCGACTGCTGGGCCTCGTTCTTCAGCGAGCGCGCGCTCTTCTACCGCTCTCGCAAGGGCTCGCTCGACGACCTCCGCATGGCGGTCGTGATCCAGCAGATGGTGGCCGCCGACGTCTCGGGCGTGCTCTTCACGATCGACCCCGTGGCGCGGCGCCGCGATCAGATGGTCGTCGAGGCGGTCTTCGGGCTCGGCGAGCCGGCGGTCTCCGGCGAGCTCACGCCCGACAACTACACGATGAAGCGCGACGGCAGCGTGAAGCGGCGCCGCATCGTCACGCAGCCGTGGGCGCTGATCGGCGGCGAGCACGTCGACCTCTCGCCCGAGGACGGCGCGCGCGAGACGCTCACGGAGGGCGACCTCGCGCGGCTCGCCGAGCTCGGGCGGGCGCTCGAGGAGCGCAACGGCGCGCCGCAGGACATCGAGTGGGCCATCTCCGCCGGCGCGCTGTACGTGCTGCAGTCGCGTCCGGTGACGACCCTGTGACGAGCGCCGCGGACCTGCTCGACGAGGGCGTCGCGTGGGTGCGCGCCGAGCACCCCCATGCCGAGCACCTCGAGCGGACGCTGTACTGGGCGCGCGAGCTCGCTCCGGAGGCCCGCGGGGTGCTGCTCCTGGCCGCGTTGCTGCACGACATCGAGCGCGCCGCGCCCGACCCGGCTTCGGGCTTCGACTCGGCGCGCGACTGGTCGCGCGACGCCTACGTCGACTACCACCAGGGGCGCTCGGCCGGGCACCTCGCGCGCTGGATGGCCGAGCGCGGCGCCGCGCCCGGCGAGATCGCGGGGTGCGTCGCGCTGGTCGCGGTGCACGAGCGCGGCGGCTGGCCCGAGGCCGACCTGCTGCAGGCGGCCGACTCGCTCTCGTTCATCGAGACGCTCACGCCGCTTCTGCACCGCTGGGTCGAGAGCGGGCGCTCGACGCCCGAGAACGCGCTTGCGAAGCTCGACTTCATGTGGGACCGGATCCGCGTCCCCGCCGCGCGCGAGCGCGGCCGTGCGCTCTACGAGGCCGCGCGCGAGGACTGGGCGTGACGCGCTGGCTGTGGCCGGAGACGCTCGCGGAGGCGATCGGGCTGCGCGTCTCGCTCGGCGACGACGCGCTGCCGATCGCCGGCGGGACGTTCGTCGGCGTGCTCGCCCAGACCGGCTTCATCGAGCTGCCCGAGAACGTCATCGCGCTCGGCCGCGTCGCGGGCCTCGCCGGCATCGAGCGCGACGGCGACACGCTCGCGATCGGGGCGATGACGACGCACTCCGCGATCGAGCGGAGCGCCGTCGTGGCCGACGGCTGGGGCGCGCTCGCGCAGTGCTTCGGCGAGGTCGCGAACGTGCGCGTGCGCAACGCGGCGACGATCGGCGGCGTGCTCGCCGACGCCGACTATGCGAGCGACCCGCCGTCGATGCTGCTCGCGCTCGACGCGCGCGTCGAGATCGCAGGCCCCGGAGGCGTGCGCGAGCTGACCGTGGACGAGCTCATCCTCGGCCACTACGAGACGGCGATCGAGCCCGGCGAGCTGGTCGTCCGGGTGCGCATCCCGCGGCCGCGCGCGGCCGCATACGTGAAGTTCCGCTCGCGCTCGAGCGAGGACCGGCCGTGCGTCGCCGTGGCCGCGGCGCGGCTCGCGAGCGGCGAGGAGCGCGTCGCCGTCGGCGCCGTGAGCGACCGCCCGCTGCTGCTCGGCGACGTGGCGGACGCCGAGATCATCAGCGACCTGCGCGGCAGCGCCGGCTACCGCCGGCGCATGGTCGACGTGCACGCGCGCCGCGCGCTGGAGCTCCTCGATGGATGATCGCGTCAGCGCGCGGCTCGCCTACAGCCAGGATGCCGTGCTCCCGGGGATGCTGCACGGGCGCGTGCTGCGCTCGCCCTACCCGCACGCGCGCATCGGGGCGGTGCGCGTCGTGGCGCCGCTGCCCGACGGCTGCGTCGCGCTCCTGCCCGAAGACGTCGCCGACACCCGCCTCTACGGCTGCCTCGTGCCGGACACGCCGGTGCTCGCGCGCGGCGTCGCGCGCTTCGTCGGCGACCCCGTGGCGGCCGTGGCCGCGCCCAGCGAGCGCGCGGCCGCCCGCGCGCTCGCGTGCCTCGAGGCCGACTACGAGCCGCTGCCCGAGGCGACCACCATGGACGCCGCCCTCGCCGCCGGCGCGCCGCATCTGCACGACGTCGGCGAGCTGCAGCGCGCCGAGGGCACCTGGAGCGGGCTCCGGCCCGGCGGCGGCAACCTCCTGCACACGTTCCGGCTCCTGCACGGCCGCGGCGAGGCGGGGTTCGACGAGGCGGAGGTCGTCGTCGAGGGCGAGTGGGAGTGCGCGGGCGCCGCGCACGCCCCGCTCGAGCCGCACGCGGCGCTGGCCGAGTGGAGCGGCGGGCGCCTGGCGGTGTGGACCGGCACGCAGACGCCGTTCAACGTCCGCCGCGAGCTCGCCTGGGCGTTCGGGCTCGCCGAGGACGACGTCCGCATCGTCTCGCCGCCGATGGGTGGCAGCTTCGGCGCGAAGACGTTCACGCGCATCGAGGCGATCACGGCCGCGCTCGCCCGCAAGGCGGGCAGACCGGTGCGTCTCGTCCTGCCCCGCTCCGAGGTCTTCGTGACGCTCGTGCGCCACCCGGCGCGCTTCCGCGTGCGCCTCGGCGCGCGCCGTGACGGGACGTTCGTCGCCCGGCGCGTGTGGGCCGACTGGGACACCGGCGCATACGCGGACACGGGCCCGAACGTCGCCATGAAGGGCGGCTGGGCGGCGGTCGGCCCGTACCGCTTCGATCACGTCGAGGTGCACTCGCGCTGCATCTACACGAACTCCCCGTCCGCCGGGGCCTTCCGCGGCTACGCCGCGACGCAGGCCGTGTGGGCCTCGGAGCAGTGCGTCGACCTGCTCGCCGAGAAGCTCGGCGCCGATCCGCTCGAGCTGCGCCTGCGCAACGTGCTGCGCGACGGCGACCGCTTCGCGACGGGCGAGACCCTGCACGACTTCCACGTCGCGGAGTGCCTCGAACGCGTCGCCGAGCGCATCGGCTGGAGCTCCGGACGGCGCGGCGTCGGCCTCTGCGCCGCCATGAAGGGCATGCAGACGCCGAGCCGCTCGGAGGCCCGCATCGCGCTCGCCGGGGGCCGCTTCACGGTCGAGAGCGCGACGACCGACATCGGCCAGGGCCGCGACCGCACGCTCCGCCAGCTGGCCGCCTGCTCGCTCGGCTGCGACGCGTCGATCGTCGACACCGGAGCGGTCGACACGGATCACTCGCCGTTCGACTCGCGCACCACGTCGAGCCGCTCGGCGCACATGATGTCGGGGGCGATCGCGAACGCCGCGCTCGACCTGCGCCGGCGCCTGGCCGACGAGCTCGAGGCCAACCCGGCCGACGTGCTCTTCGTCGGAGACGCCGTCGAGATCGTCGGCTCGCCCGGGACGCGCCGCCCGCTCGCGTCGTTCGGCTCGCTCGAGGGCAGCGGCGAGTGGGTGATCGACGGGGGCCTCGAGCCCGAGACGGGGCAGGGCGTCGCCTCCGGCCACTGGCACCAGGGCGCGGCCGCGCTGCGCGCGCGCGTCGATCCCGAGACGGGCGTGGCCGAGATCGCCGAGCTCGAGGTCGCGGTCTACGCCGGCCGCGTCGTCGACGCCTCGGGCGCCGCCCTGCAGAACGACGGGTCGATCGTGATGGGCGTCGGCAGCGCGCTCTTCGAGGCGACCGAGTACGCGGACGGGCAGATGCTGACGACGACGTTCTCCGACTACCAGGTGCCCGCGTTCTCCGACGTGCCGCCGTTCACGGCCGAGATCGTCGAGGGCGGCGAGGACGCGGAGGTGCACGGCCTCGGCGAGACGGCGCTGCCGCTCGTCCCGGCCGCGCTCGGCAACGCGCTGCGATCGCTCGGCGCCGCGCAGTCGCGGATGCCCGTGCGGCCCGAGGCGATCCTCGCGGCGCTGGACGCCGGGGGAGCGCCGTGAACCTCCGGCTGATGCTCAACGGGGAGGCCCGCTCGTTCGCGATCGAGGGCGACGAGCCGCTGCTCGACGTCCTCCGCGACGCCGGCCTCGCGAGCGTGCGCCTGAGCTGCGGCATCGGCCTGTGCGGCGCGTGCACCGTCCTCCTCGACGGTCAGCCGATCTCGAGCTGCCTGCTGCACGCCGGCCTGGCCGAAGGGCGCGAGGTGACGACCGTCGAGGGTCTCGCCGAGGACGACCCGGTGCTGCGCGCGTTCGACGAGAGCGGGGCGTTCCAGTGCGGCTTCTGCACGCCGGGCATGGTGCTCTCGGCGAAGGCGCTGGCCGCGGGCGATCCCGCGGCAGGGCCCGAGGACGTGCGGCACTGGATGAACGGCAACCTCTGCCGCTGCGGCTCCTACCGGCGCATCGAGCAGGCGATCGGCAGCTATCTCGAAGAGGTGAACGGGTGCGGCTCGTGACCTACGACGAGGGGCCGGGCACGCCCGAGCGCGTCGGCGTGCTGCGCGGCGACGACGTGATCGACGCCGGCTTCGACGGCGACATGACGGCGCTGATCGCACAGGGCGATCTCGCGAGCGCGCGCGGAGCGCTCGCCTCGGGCGGTCCCGTCGCGGGCGCGCGCCTGCGCGCGCCGCTGCGGCCGCGCACGCTGCGCGACTTCCTCACGTTCGAGGGCCACAGCCGCGCAGCGATGCACGCGCTCGGGCGCGGCGGCGACCTGCCCGAGCTGTGGTACGAGGTGCCCGCGTACTACAAGGGCCTGCCCGACACGGTGATCGGGCCCGAGGACGAGATCCCGTGGCCGCGCTATTCGAGCCGCCTCGACTACGAGCTCGAGATCGCCTGCGTGATCGGGCCCGCGGGCAAGGACATCGCGAAGGCCGATGCGCGCCGGCACATCTTCGGCTGGACGATCTGGAACGACATGTCGGCGCGCGATACGCAGGCGCGTGAGCTGCCGCTCGGCATGGGCCCCGCGAAGGCCAAGGACTGGGACGGCTCGAACATCCTCGGCCCCTGCATCGCGACCGCCGACGACTTCGACGGCTTCGACGCCGAGATGATCCTGCGCGTCAACGGCGAGGAGCGCACGCGCGCGCGCTCGTCGGCCATGCACCACTCGTTCGCCGATCTCATCGCGTACGCGTCGCAGGACACCACGCTGCGGCCCGGCGAGGTGATCGGCTCCGGGACCGCCCCGGGCGGCGCCGGCATCGAGAGCAGGCGCTTTCTCGGCGAGGGCGACGTCATCGAACTGGATGTCCCCGGCATCGGCGTCCTCCGCAACCGCGTCGGCGCGAGGCCGGCCTGAGCAACAACCCCAGAAGGAGCAGCACATGGCATACGTCGTCGTCGCGAAGTGGATCGCCAAGCCCGAAGAGGTCGACGAGGTCGCGCGCTGCGTGGCCGCGATCACGCCGCTCTCGCGCGCGGAGCCCGGGATGATCCAGTACCAGCCGCACCGCGATCCCGAGGATCCGACGGTCTTCTTCATCTACGAGCAGTACGTCGACGAGGCCGCCTACCAGGCGCACGTCGACTCGCCGCACTTCAAGGAGCTCGGCTTCGGCGACGCGATCCCGCGCCTCTCGGCGCGCGAGCGCACGTTCTATTCCACGATCCACGACGAGGAGTGACGGATCCGCGTCCGCTTCCAGATCCCACATATGGAGGATGCGCCCCGGGTGTCGCTGGGCAGATAGTGCGCCATGAGCGAAGCGGCCCTCGAGACGCGCCCGGCCTGGGAGTGGCGCGCGATGGGCGCCACCTGGCGCCTGCGTCACACGGGGAAGGTCGAGATCGAGGTCGTCGGTGCGCTTGCGGACGCCATCGCGACCGATGAGCGGCGCTGGTCGCGGTTCCTCGCGCGCAGCGAGGTCTCACGCCTCAACCGCGCTCCCGGCGTGCCGCTGCAGGTCTCGACCGAGACGCTCGATCTGCTGCTCGCGTGCGATCACTGGCACGAGCAGACCGACGGGGCATTCTCGGTCCTGGTCGGCGGCGCGCTGATCGGCTACGGCTACCGCGAGAGCCACCGGGTGCGCTCGCCGCGCACCGCCATCACCCCGCGCCCCGAGCCGATCCCGGAGGCGCTCGTCGTGGTCGACGCCGTGCGGCGCCTGGCCTGCGTGCCCGAGGGCACGGCGCTCGACCTGGGCGGCGTCGCGCGCATGTGGAGCGCCGAGCGCGCCGCCGCGATCGTGCGGACGCTCTCTGACGATCCCGCGATCCTGCTCGAGGTGGGCGACGACATGGTGGCGGTGCGCGGCGACCACCTCGTGGCGGTCACCGGAGGCGACGCCGACGACACCGGCCGCGCGGTCGTGTTGCGCGACGGCCACGCCCTTGCGAGCTCGTCGTGGAGCGCCCTCATCTGGTCGAACGACGACGGCGTGGCCGCCCACCACCTGATCGACCCCGCAACCGGCGCACCGTCGGAGCCGGCGAGCGCCGTCGTGATCGCGAGCGACGCAGGCGAGGCCGACGCGCTGGCGACGGCCCTGGCCGTCCGCCCGGCGCTCGTGACCCACCTCGCGACCTGCGCGATGGTGCACACCGACCAGGGCGAGCGCCACACGGCCGCCTGGGAGGCAGTGGCGGTCTGACGCAACGTCGGGGTCAGACCCCGACGTTGCGTGGGACGCAAAGTTGGGGTCAGACCCCAACGTTGCGTGGGCGGGAGAGCAGGCGAGCGTTCCTCGAGTGGAGCCGAGTACGAGACCGTCAGGCCCCGGAGACATCCATGGCGGGTGCCTCGGGCCCGGCGGCCGATGCCGCTGGTGCGGGCGCGAGGGCGAAGTCCGTGCCGAGGCGGTAGGCACGCTCGAGGTATTCGAGCCGCGTTGCCTGATCGACGGCGCTGACGGCGTAGAAGTACACGTGCTCCGCCTCTCGCACGCCGGCCATCTTGAGGCCCCAGTCGCAGGTGATGGTGTCCATCGCCTGCTGCCACCCGTTCGCGTACTCGTCCTCGGTGAAGAACGTCGGTGTGATGACCAGGCCCTTCTGCTGGGTGAGCAGCGGAACCCGCCCCGAGAGCTGTCCGTTCCAGCCGTCGCGATCGAGGGTGTAGGCGAAGCCATAGGCGAAGACCCGCTCGAACCATCCTTTGAGGATGGCCGGGAGGCCCATCCAGTAGACGGGTGCGATGAAGATCAAGCCGTCGGCACGCGCGACCTTCTCCTGATGCTTGCGAACGTCTCGCGGTGTTCGTCGTCCGAGCGCCCGGACGATCTCGCGATCGGTCTTTCGGGCCATCCAGCGCCTCGCGACGGCACGCCGCACCGGGCCGCCCGCCCGTGCGGGCAACGCGTGCTTGAGATCGGCCTGCGCGATCAGGTCGTCGGGCAGCGACTCGTGCATGAACTGGTTGTAGTCGCGGCTTCGGAAGACCGGGTCGAAGCGGCTCCGATGAAGGTCGATGACCTCGTGGGAGTGGCCCGCGTCATGAAGACCACTGATGACTCGTTCGAGCACCGCGTGGCAGAACGAGCCGGAGTAGGGGTGCGCGTAGACAACGAGGACTCTCACCGGAGGACATCCTTTCGCGGCGCTCGGGCTCCAGTGGACTGCGCGCGCTACCTGGGTCGCGCGACGTGACCGCTGGGTATCCATGAATAGAGCCAGACGCGCACGCCGCGTCCATCGGCGAACGCCCTTGGCCTCGATGCGGGTAAGTACCCGCCGGCTGGCCGACCCGGCGGTCGTAGATGCGCCGCAAATGCGGCGCACAGACCCTCAGTCGTAGCTCAGGGCCGGGCCCCAGTCGGTGCCGCGGCCCTCGGGCGTGACGTCGAAGATCGCCCACAGCGGCCACATGAAGTCGACGTGGCGCGGGTGCTGGCCGGGTTCCATCGGGATGTAGGCGAGCTCGCTCGTCCAGAAGTGGCGAATCTCACCGTCGCGGCGGGTGAAGACCGTCGCGATGGGGAGCTGATGGCCCTCCGGCGACTCCGTGTGGTAGTCGTTGTTGTAGGAGTTGAGCGCGGACGAGACGAGTCGCGCGTGCCGCCAGCCGCGGTCTTCGGCGTGCGCCCGGAACTCCTCGATCGGAGCCTTCGAGCAGGCGGCGAAGCTGATGCGCCGGGTGACGTGGGGAACCTCGCCGTCGACGGCGTCGATGATCGACGTGCAGCTCGGGCACGCGCGCCGGCCCGGCGCGAGCATGAAGCTGTAGAGGAAGAGCGTGTCGCTGCCTTCGTCGAAGAGCTGCGACAGGCGCACCCTGCGCGGCTGCCCCGCGGCCGAATCCCACTCCTCGAACGCGTAGTCGGTGACGATGCCGCCCGGCGGGAGCGCGCGCCGCTGCGCGGCGACCGACTCGATCTGCCGGCGCAGCTCGCGCTCGGCGGCCAGCAGGTCGTTGCGGGCCTGGCGGTACTCGCCGGATTCGCCGGGGAAGTGCAGATCGTGCAGCGGTGCCTGTGCGACGGACATCGGAGCGCCTCCAAGGTAGCCGGTCGAGGCGGTATAGTACACCATATGGCGTACAGTCCAAGCGCGCTCGATCTGAGCTTCGGCGCCCTCGCGCATCCCGCCCGGCGACGGCTCGTCGAGGTGCTTGCGCGCGGCTCGGCGTCGATCGGCGAGGCCTCGCACGGCCTCGGCCTCTCGAAGGCCGCGATCACCAAGCACGTGCGCGTGCTCGAGGACGCGGGCCTGATCGCGCGGGCGGTCGAGGGCCGCACGCATCGCCTCCGGCTCGTCGAGCCGCGTCTCCGGGCGCCGGCCGGCTGGCTCGAGGAGCAGCGCCGGATGTGGGAGGCGAAGCTGGATACGATCGAGGCGATGCTCGACGAGGAGCGCAGGCGATGATGGACGAGTCGCTCGTCGTGCGCGTCGAGCGCGTGCTCGACGCGCCGCCCGCGCGCATCTTCGCCGCCTGGACGGACCCGGAGGTGCTGCGGCGCTGGTGGGCGGCCGAGCCCGACTGGACGACGCCCGTGGCCGAGACCGACGTGCGCGTCGGCGGCGGCTACCGCCTGGCCATGCAGGACTCAGGCGGTGCGCTGCACACGATGACCGGCGAGTACCTCGAGGTCGACCCGCCCCGCCGGCTCGTGTACACCTGGCGGCGGCAGCCGCGTGCGGACGACGCAGGAGGCCCGGACTTCTCGGTCGTCAGCGTCGACTTCATCGCCGAGGGAGCGGCGACGCGGGTCGTGCTCGAGGAGCGCGGCTTCCGCGATGCCGACGAGCGCGCATCGCACGAGCGCGGCTGGGCCGGCTGCCTCGACAACCTCGAGCGGCGGGTCGTCGCCGCCGCCTGACGCAGGCGCTCCTACCGAGACGGGCCCCTAGAGCAGCGTGAGCTGGCGATCGCCGCACTCGGCCATGACGCCGAGCGCGGCCGGGCCTCGCCGCTCGAGCCCGAGCAGCGCGCGCTTGCGGTGGAGGCCTCCGCCGTAGCCCGTGAGTGCGCCACCGGCTCCCAGCACGCGATGGCACGGGATGACGATGGGAATCGGCGTACGGCCGACGGCCGCGGCGACCCCGCGCACGATGTCGGGCCTGCCGACCGCGCGGGCGAGCTCGCCGTAGGTCACCGTCGTCCCGTACGGGATCTCGAGCAGCTGCCCCCAGACGCGCTCCTGGAATGCGCTCCCCGCGAAGTCCAGCGCGAGCTCGAAGCTCCGCCGCTCGCCGGCGAAGTACTGGTCGAGCTGCTCGACGACCCCGGCGAGCGCCTCCGGGTCGCGGTCGCGCGCGGCGAGCGCCGGCGCGTCCGCCGGGAATGCGAGGCCGGTCAGACCGCCCTCGCCCATGGTCAGCGTGAGGTCGCCGAGCGGGCTCTCGTAGACGTCCCAGACGTCGCTCATGCCACGCCCTCGAGGTGCAGCAGCTGCGCCTTCGCCGCCTGGCCGCCGCGGTACTGGCCGAGCCCGCCGCCGGTGCGCAGCACGCGGTGGCAGGGAACGACGATCGGGAGCGGGTTGGTCGCGAGCGCCGAGCCCGCGGCGCGCACCGCGCCGGGGCTGCCGGCGCGGGTGGCGACGTCGCGGTACGACGCCGTCTGGCCGTAGGGGATCGCCTCCGTCGCGCGCAGCACCTCGCGCCGGAAGCCGGTCGCCAGGCGCCAGTCGAGCGGGATGTCGAAGCTGCGCCGGTCGTGCCCGAAGTACTCGTCGAGCTGGCGGCGCGTCTGCACGAGCGCCTCGCGCGAGGCGTGCAGCACGCGCGGCGAGATGCGCTCGGCGAGCTGCTGGAGCACGCCCGCCTCGTCCTCGGACGGCAGGCCGATGCGAACGAGACCTTCGCGGGTGGCGCCGACGATGATCGTGCCGAGCGGCGTCTCGTGGTGCTCGAAGGCCACGTCGATCAGCCCCGAGCGCTCGGCCTCGCCCGCGAGTTCGCGGCGGAGCCGCTGCCAGGTCGCGGGGGCCGGTGCCTGCGCATCGCGCAGGGCGGCTTCCAGGTTCGTGTTCTCGTTGCTCATGCTGTGTGGACGCATCCGGAAGGGCGATTCGTGAGGTCAGCGCGCATCGTGGAAGATGATCCCGAGCGCCGTGCGCGACCCGCGCGCGATCGTGCTCACGCCATGGCGCAGGCCGACCTTGTAGTAGCCGCGCGCGCCCTGCTGCGGGCGGTGGTGGGTCGGGAAGATCACGAACGCGCCGCGCGGGGCGGCCACGACGTGGGCGCGGCTCTGCGCGCGCGGGCGCTGCTCGAGCAGCACGAACTCGCCGCCCTCGTAGTCGACGAGGGGCTCGGAGAGCACGGTCAGGACCTGGAACGGGAAGAAGACGTCGCCGTAGAGATCCTGGTGGAGTGCGTTCCAATCGCCCTCGCCGTAGCGCAGGATGAGCGGCGTGGGGCGCTCCTGCCCGGCCGCGCGGCAGCGCTCGATCAGCTCGTCGTGTGCGAGCGGGAACGCGTCCGCGGCGCCGCCGAGGAGCGCCGACCACGCGTTGGCGATCGGTGCGAGGTGGCCGTAGAACGACGTCCGCAGCTCGCCGATCGCATCGGGCAGCGGGTGGTCGAAGTAGCGGTAGCGGCCGTCGCCGAAGCGGTAGCGCGCCATCTCGATGGTCGAGCGGAAGCGGCCCTCGTCGAACAGATCGGCGAGCACGCGGCACTCGGCCTCGCTCAGGACGGGCTCGCTCACCGCGAATCCGCGCCCGTCGAGTTGCGCCGTCAGCCTGTCCCAGTCGAGCGCGTCGACGCGCGCCGCCAGCGCCGTGCCCGGCGGGGTCTCGATCTGCGTGCTCATGTCGTCCCTTCGGTTGCCGGCCCGAGGTGGGCGCGCAGGCGCCCGAGACCCTCGAACACGTTGCGCCGGGCCGCCGCCTCGCTCGTCCCCATGACCTCGGCGATCTCGCCGTGCGACAGGTCTCCGAGGTAGCGAAGCGCGACGGCCGTGCGCTGCTTTGCAGGAAGTGAGCGCACGAGCCGCCAGATGCCGTCGTCCCGCGCGGGGGCGTCGCCGCCGCCGGCGAGCTGCTCGAGGTCGGCCACGGGCTCCGGCGCGCGCACGCGCGCCCGCTGCTCGTCGACCGCCTTGCGGGCCGCGATCGAGAACAGCCACGAGCGGATGGCCGCCGCGTCGCGCACCTGGTCGTAGGCGCGCAGCGCCGCCAGCATCGTCTCCTGGAAGCAGTCCTCGCCGCGCTCGCTGCCCGCCTGCGCCATGCAGAAACGGAAGACGGCGTGCCCGTGCTCCTCGATGACCCGCTCGAACGGCGGCAGGTGCTGGCTGCGCACGCTCACCTCAGCTAGACGCGCCGGCCGGCGATTGCGTGAGATGAGATCTACGCGAGCTCGATCTCGACGCGGTTGTCGTGGAACGTCGGGCTGCCACCGAGATCGGCGTCGCGCTCGGGGATCGTCACGTTGACGTGCTCACCGGGCCCGAGCAGCTGCGGCCACTGCTGCTTGTAGGTGAACGCGACGCCGGGCTGCGCGGCGTCGTCGACGACCGCCTCGGCGCTGAAGGCGCCGCGGTCGTTGCGCACGCGCACGCGCGCGCCGCTCGCGATGCCGCGGTCGTCCGCGTCGCGCGGGTGCAGGTGCACGCGCGGCGGGCCGAGGCGGCCGCGATGCCACGGCAGCGAGGCGAACGTCGAGTTGAGCACGTGGCGCGAGGCGGGGGAGAGCAGCGCGAGCGGGTAGCGCTGCGCGAGCTCCGCGTCCTCGAGCTCGTGCGGCGGCACGTAGCCGACGAGCGGATCCGCGCCCTGCTCGGCGAGCTCCGGCGCGAGGAACCGCAGCTTGCCGCTCGGCGTCGGGAAGCCGCCGTCGGCGAAGCGCGCGAGGCCGGGGACCGTCACGCGCAGCGCGCCCTCGTCGCGCAGCCGCTCGAACGTGATGCCGGCCTCCCGCGCGGCGTCGCAGTCGAGCACGTCGCGCGCCACGTCCTCGTCGGACTCCTGCAGGCGCGGGTGGTCGAGGCCGAGCCGGCGCGCGAGGCGGCGGAAGATCTCGCTGTTCGGGAGCGCCTCGCCCGGCGGGCGCGACGCCGGCAGGTTGAGCGTCACGTAGTGGTGCCCGTAGGAGTTGTGGAGGTCGAGGTGCTCGGGCTGCATCGTCGCCGGGAGGACGATGTCGGCATAGAGCGCGGTGTCGGTCAGGCGCTGCTCGAGGACGACGGTGAAGAGGTCCTCGCGCGCGAGGCCGGCGTGCACGCGCGTGTGGTCGGGGTTGCTCGCGGCGGGGTTGGCGTCGAAGACGACGAGCGCGGCCACCGGCGGGTCGTCGGTCTGCGTGAGCGCCTCGCCGAGGCGCGACATGTTGATCGTCCGGGCCGGCGGCGCGGGGAGGTCGGCCGGCACGTCGACGCGGCCGGCGTCGATGCCGCCGAAATGCGCGCCGCTCATGCACAGGAGCCCGCCGCCGACGTGGCGGAAGTCGCCCGTCAGCGCGGGCAGTGCCAGGATCGCGCGCATCGCCGCGCCGGCGCCGCCGTGGCGTTGCAGGCCGAGGCCGAGCCGGATGGCGGTCGGCCGCGTGTGTGCGAAGCGGCGCCCCAGCGCGAGCACGCGCTCGGCCGGGAGGCCGCACGTCTCGGCCGCGCGCTCGACCGGCCACTCGGCCAGGCGCGCCTCGAGCTCGGGCCAGCCCTCGCAGCAGCGCGCCAGCCAGTCGCGGTCCTCCGCGCCCTCGTCGAGCACGACCCGCATCAGCCCGAGCGCGAGCGCGGCGTCGGTGCCCGGGCGCGGCGCGAGGTGCTCGTCGCAGCGCTGCGCGGTGTCGGTGCGCAGCGGGTCGATGGCGACCACGTGCGCGCCGCGCCGCTGCGCCGCGAGCACGAAGCGCCACTGGTGGAGGTTCGTCGAGAGCAGGTTCGCGCCCCACAGGATCACGAGCCGGGCGTGCTCGAAGTCCTCGGGGTCCATGCCGACGGACCCGCCGTAGGTCGAGCGCAGCGCGGCGCCCGCCGCGGCCGTGCAGATCGTCGTCTTGAGGCGCGAGGCGCCGAGCGCCGCGAACAGGCGCGGGCCCATGATCCAGCCCTGCACCATGCCCTCGGTACCGGCGAAGTAGTACGGCAGCACGGACTCGGGCCCGTGCCGCTCGATCGCGGCGCGCAGGCCCGCGGCGGTCGCGTCGAGCGCCTCGTCCCAGCTGATCTGCTCGAACGCGCCCTCGCCCTTCGCGCCCGTGCGGCGCAGCGGGTGGGTCAGCCGGCCGGGGCCGTTGACGGCGTCGAGGTAGCGGTTGACCTTGGGGCAGAGCGCGCCGTGCGTGAACGGATGCGCGCGGTCGCCGCGCAGGCCGACGGCGCGGCCGTCCTCGACGTCGACGAGCCACGAGCAGGTGTCCGGGCAGTCCAGTGGGCAGGCGCCGCGCACGGTGGTCCGCATGGCGCCGAGTGTACGTGCTGCGAGGCGGCCCCTGGCTGCCCGCCCGGACTCTCGCCCCTACAGGGATCGACCCTATGCGCTGGAGAGGACTTGAACCTCCACGACCCAAAGGCCACTAGGCCCTCAACCTAGCGCGTCTACCAATTCCGCCACCAGCGCGTGACCGGGGGCCATGCTAGCCGAGACCTCGCGGCCATGCCACCCTTGACCCCGTCCGCCCCGGGGTCTACAGTACGAACATGCGTTCGATTCCCGAAGCCCCCGCCGCGCAACTCACGACGCGCCAGCGCGAGATTCTCGCGTTCGTCAACGACCACTCCGCACAACACGGCTACCCGCCGACCGTGCGTGAGATCGGCACCGCCGTCGGACTCACCTCGTCCTCGACGGTGCACGCGCACCTCGCGAACCTGGAGCGTCTCGGGCTGCTGCGCCGCGATCCCGCCAAGCCGCGGGCGCTCAATCTCGTCGGGCGCTCGACCAAGGCGCCGCCCGCGCAGGAGACGGCGGGCATCCGCATGCTGCCGCTGCTCGGGCAGATCGCCGCGGGCGCGCCGCTGCTCGCGGAGGGTCATGTCGAGGAGCTCCTGCCCGTGCCCGAGCTGCTGACGGCCTCGGGCGAGAACTTCCTGCTGCGCGTACGCGGCGAGTCGATGATCGACGACGGCATCCACGACGGCGACTACGTCGTCGTCCGCCGGCAGGAGACGGCCGAGAACGGCGAGATCATCGCCGCGCTCGTCGACGGCGGCGAGGCGACCGTCAAGCGGATCTACCGCGAGGACGGCCGCATCCGCCTCCAGCCCGCGAACGCCTCGATGGCCCCGATCTACGCCGACGACGTCGTGGTGCTCGGTCGCATCGTCGGTGTTTTCCGGAGGATCCCGTAGGGAACACATGCCCGCCCTGGCTCTCCCGCACCCTCACGAGACACTTGCGACCGCGATCGCCGATGCCCTGGCGCCGGCGAGGGCGGCGCAGGTGCGCGATGGCGCGCTCGGCGGTCGCTGCCTCGTGTGCGGCGGCCTGACGCGCATCGCGGCCCATGCCGGCGTGCGCAGCGCCACCTGCATGGAGTGCGAGAGCGTGCTCGAGGCGCCGCTGCCGACGCGGCTGCGCCTCGTCACGACGGAGCACTAGGCGCGCATGGCGCGCGCGCTGGCGGTGATCGGCGTTCCGTCGAGCGCCGGTGCCTATGCGCCCGGCCAGGAGAAGGCGCCACGGGCTCTGCGCGACGCCGGCTTGCTCGCCGGGCTCAGAGCCGCGGGCATAGCCGTGATCGACCACGGTGACTCCGAGGTCCGGCGCTGGCGTCCCGACCGCGTGCGCCCCCGCGCGCAGAACCTCGCCGCGGTGGTGGCATGCGCAGCCGAGACCGCCGAGCGCGTGCGTGCGGCGCTCTCAGCGGGCGAGTTCGTCCTCGTGCTGGGCGGCGACTGCACCGTCGGTCTCGGCACGGTTGCCGGGCACGTCGCCGGCGAGGGGCGGCTCGGTGTCGTGTACCTCGACATGCACGGCGATCTCAACGTGCCCGGCAGCGTGCCCGACGGCGCTCTCGACTGGATGGGCGTCGCGCACATGCTCGGCGACGACGATGCGGCCCAGGAGTTGCGCGATCTCGGGCCGTGCACGCCGCTGCTCGGCAACGACCAGATCGTGCTCCTCGGCCTGCGCCGCGATCAGAGCACGGCACGCGAGCTGGAGGCGATCGAGCGCCGCGGGCTGATGACGGTCCCGCTGGCCTCCGTCGCCGCCGATCCGGCAGCGGCCGCGGGCGAGGCGCTCGCTGCGCTGGCCTCCTGTGACCGCCTCGCCATCCACTTCGACGTCGACTGCATCGACTTCACCGACGCCCCGCTGTCCGAGAACACCGGGCGCAACATCGGCCTCGCGCAGGATGCGGCCTTCGCGGCGCTTGCAGCCGTCCTGCTCGATTCGCGCGTGAGCGCGCTCACGATCACGGAGCTGAACCCCGACCACGGCGCCGAGGACGGCTCGACGCTCGCGGCCTTCGCGGATCGTCTCGTGGCGGCGCTCGCCGGCGCCCCGGCGCTGCGTCAGGCCTGACTCGGAGCGAGCACGCGCACGAAGGCCTCGGCGGTCTTCTTCGCCTGCCGCGGGATGTCGAACTCCCACAGCACGCCGTTTGCGAACGCGATCTTGAGGTGGGACAGCATGAGGCCGCCATCCCAGTCCACCGCGGCGATCTCGGAACGCGGCACGCGTGCGAGCACCTCGTCGCCGATCTTCATCTTGAACGCGCCGGTGGTGGTCTTGACGAGGGCGATCTCCCCGTCGGTCACGGCGAGGTAGCCGACGCGGCCGAAGTTGGGGACATCGGGTGCGCCCGCATTCGCGTCACCCGTCATGCGCCTGGCCGCGAAGTTGCCGATCGCACCGCCGGCGACCGATCCCGCTGCTGCCGCGGTCATCTTCTTGGTCAGACCCTTCGGGTTGACCAGGGTGCCCGCCAGCTCGGGCGCTCCGAGAGCGGCCGACGCATCGCCGGCCATCAGGCCTCCGGAGGCTCGAGGGCGACCGGGGAGCCTGGCAGCGGCGGCCGTGGCCTCCGTGGCTCGCGCGTCGCGCCGTCGGGCGGCTCGTCGCCGACGTACACGAGGCGCTCACCCGGATGGGCAAGCGCATCGACGAGAGCCGTCACCCCACCGCCGACCTCGCGCCAGGCGCGGACGATCTCGCGGCGGGGGCACGGCAGCACGGCGTAGACCTCACCGTCGAGCATGACGTGTCCCTTCACGCCCATGATCCATATGTAGCAGATGATGCGAGATCAATCGAGGGTTTCGCGGGCGAACGCCTCGGCCAGCTCGGCGCGCGACGCGATGCCGAGCTTGCGGTAGACGCTGCGCAGGTGATACTCGATCGTCTTGGGGCTGAGATAGAGCTTCGCCGCGGCCTCCCGCGTCGTCAGTCCGGACGCGAGATCGAGCGCGATCTGCAGCTCGCGCGGCGTCAGCTGGTCGAGCGTGCTCGGGTCGCGCTTGCGCGCCGTCTCGCCGGTGGCCGCGAGCTCGAGCCGCGCACGCTCGGCCCACGGCTCGGCGCCGAGCTGATGGAAGGATGCGAACGCGGCGCGCAGGTGCGCACGGGCATCGCCGCGCCTGCGCGCACGGCGCAGGCGCTCGCCGTAGGCCAGCTCGCTGCGCGCCCGCTCGAACGTGTCGGGCGTGGCGTCGTGCCGGCGCAGCGCCTCGTCGAAGAGCACGGGGAACGCCTCGTCGGCGGCGACCAGTCCCTCGGCGCGCGCAGCCCGGGCGAGCGCCCACGGCTGCCCCTTGGCCGCCGCGCGTCGGCGGTATGCGGTCGCCACGGCACGCGCCTCCTCCTCGCGCCCGCACTGCACGAGCGCCTCCACGAGCTCGGGCGCGGGCGAGAGGTCGACATCGGCGATCCCGAGCCGCTCGAGCGCAGCGCTCATGTCGGTGAGGCGCTCGACCGCCTCCGCCGGCCGCCCGAGCGCGAGCTCGAGATCGCCGAGGGCCGCGAGCGCCCAGCACGCGTAGAACCCGCGGCTGTACACCTCGGCCAGCTCGAGCGCGCGTGCGGCGTGGGCGCGGCAGTCCGCCTCGCGGCCCTCGCGCGCCTCGAGCCAGGCCAGTCCGGCGAGGGCGGCGCACTCCTGGCCGGGCTGGCCCGTGTCCACCGCGAGGTCGATGCACTCGTGGTAGCGCGCGCGCGCCGCCTGCCAGCGCTCCGTCGTCGCGGCGTCGCGGGCGAGCAGGATGAGCAGTGGCGGCAGCGCCCCGGCGACGCCGCGCTCGCGCGCCGCGGCGATCGCGCGCTCGAACGACTCGCGTGCCGTGCGCGACTCGCGCAGGAAGAGCGGCGCCCCGAGCGCCCAGCGCCAGATCAGCGGCGGGCCCTCGAGCAGGAGCGCGTACCCGGGCATCGCGACCGCGGTCCGCAGCGTCTCCGGTCCCTCGCGATCGGCTCCGCAGAACACGAGCGCCATGCCGAGGGCGAGCCGGGCCGCGCACGCCTCGATGCCGTCGTCGCCCGGCGGCAATGCATCGCACGCGGCGCGCGCGTCGTCGAGCATCGGCTGCATCTGGCCGGCATAGAACGCCGAGTGGGCGGCCTCGGCCCACAGCAGCGCCGCGCGCCGCGGGTCGTGCGCCGCTGCCTGTGCTGCCCCCTTGAACGTCTCCCGCGCGTGCATGGCGTCACCCCGGCCGAGCATGACGTGCCCGCGGATCTGCGCGATGTCGACCGCGACGTCGCCGTCGCCGGCGAGCGGCGCTGCCTCGTCGAGGAGGTCGACCGCGCGCGGCGCGCGGCCTGCGATCCACGCATTCGATGCGGCGTCGAGCAGACGGCGCCCACGCGCCTCGGGGTCTGCGGTGAGCCGCGCCGCGCGCTCGGCCGTGAGCGAGGCGGCCGCGTACGCCCCGCGGTCGCGGGCACGCGCCGCGGCGTCTGCGAGCGCGTCGGCGGCCTCGTCGTCGGGCCCGAACGCAGCGGCGCCCAGGTGCCACGCGCGCTCGTCGGCGGAGCGCTCGCCGCGCAGCGACCGGGCGAGCGCGGCGTGCACCGCGCGCCGCTCGGCGGGCGCCGCAGCGCTGTACACGGCCGAACGCACGAGCGGGTGACGGAACTCGGCCCCGCCGTCGACCGCCTGCACGAGTCCCGCCGCCTCGGCCTCGTGGAGTGCCGCGAGGTCGATGCCCAGGAGTCCGGCCGCCTCCGCGATCGGGCCGAGCTCGGGCCGCGAGGCCGCGGCGACGACGAGCAGCGAACGCCGGGTCATGGCCGGCAGCCGCGAGACACGCTCGGCGAATGCCCGCTCCACCGTGGTCGCGATCGAGAGCGGCCATTCGACGAGGCTCGCGGCGATGCCCTCGGCCTCGCCGGCGAGCTCGATCAGCGCGAGCGGATTGCCGCCGGTGGCGCGGAACAGCCGCTCCGCGCTGCCCTCGGGCAGCGGCGTGTCGCGCCGGCCGGCCAGCAACGCCTCGGCTGCACCGAGATCGAGACCGGTCAGCGTCAGCGACGGGAGGCGGGCGTCCGCGAGCGGCGAGGGCTCGTCGCTGCGCAGCGCGGCGACGATCGCGACCGGATCGGCGAGCAGCCGGCGCGCGGCGAACGCGATCGCCTCGGCAGAGGCATCGTCGAGCCAGTGGGCGTCGTCGACGAGGACGCAGAGAGGTCGCTCCTCGGCAGCGGACGCGAGCACGCCGAGGGTCGCGGCCCCGATCACGAGTCGCTCGCCGGCCACGCCGGGACCGAGTGCGAGCGCGGCGCGCAGCGCCGCGGCCTGCGGCGCCGGCAGACGGTCGACATGCTCGAGCACGGGCCGCAGCAGCTCGAGCAGCCCGGCGAACGGAATCGAGGCCTCGCGCTCGACGCCGCGCGCCGCGAGCACCCGCATCCCGCCCGCGGCGGAAGCGGCGTGGGCGAGGAGCGCGCTCTTGCCGATGCCCGGCTCGCCGCTCACGACGAGCACCCCGCTCGTGCCGACGCGCGCGTCGGCAAGCAGCCGCTCGACCGCTGCGCGCTCCGCATCGCGACCGAGCAGCATCGCCCGAGTATGCCCCAAGGCCCGCTCCCCGCGCGGTCCAGGTGGGCACCTGATGTGAAGGCCGACGACGCGCCGTAGCATCGCCGCCATGGACACGCGGAGGCCCGCCACCCGTGCACGCGAGCCCGACGACGCGGGGCGCGTCGTACAGGGCGGCGTGCGCGTCGCGTACGAGTCGTTCGGCGAGGGAGAGCAGACGCTGCTCTTCCTGCCGAGCTGGACGATCATCAATCAGCGCCAGTGGAAGGCGCAGGTCGCCGTACTTCGCCCGGCACTGCCGCGTGGTGACGTTCGATCCCCGCGGCAACGGCGGCTCGGACCGGCCCGAGGCGCCGGCCGCCTACGCCGACGCCGAGGTCGCAAGGACGCCCTCGCCGTGCTCGATGTGCTCGGCATCGCAGCGGGCGGCGCTCGTCTCGCTCTCGGGTGGGGCCCTCCCGTCGCTGATCCTGGCCGCGGAACATCCCGAGCGCGTGTCGGCGATGGCGATCATGGGGCCGGCCGTGCCGCTGGGTCCGAGTCCCGAAGCGACCGACGACTTCGACGCTCGTCCTGCCCGAGTACGAGGGTTGGGAGCGTACAACAGGCACGCATGGCAGCGCGATTTCCCGCGCTTCTGCGAGTTCTTCTTCGGCGTGATCTTCCCGGAGCCGCATTCGACGCGGCAGATCGAGAACGGTCTCGAGTGGGCGAGCGGCACCACGGGCGAGCTGCTCGCCAAGACCTTCGACGCGCCGCACCTCGACGAGGCCGCGACGCGTGCGCTCGCACGCCGCGCGCGCTGCCCGGTGCTCGTGATCCACGGCGCGGCCGATGCGATCTGCCCACACGCCGCTCGGCGCCGAGCTCGCGCGCGAGACGGGCGGCCGCCTCGTCACGCTGCAGGACTCCGGTCACTCGCCCAACGCCCGCGACCCGGTGCGCGTCAACCTGCTGCTGCGCGAGTTCCTGCTGCCGCCGGCGCCGCCGCCGACCTGGCGGCGCGCTCGTGGCCGCGCGCCGCGCGCGCTCTTCGTCTCGTCGCCCATCGGCCTCGGGCATGCGCGGCGCGACATCGCGATCGCGCGCGAGCTGCGGCGCGTGCGGCCGGGCTCGAGATCGAGTGGCTGGCGCAGCCGCCGACGACGGCGATGCTCGAGGCCAAGGGCGAGCGGGTACATCCCGCGAGCGCCGCGCTCGCCGGCGAATGCGCCCACATCGAAGCGGAAGCGCACGGGCACTGCCTGCCCGTGTTCGACGCGATGCGGCGCATGGACGAGATCCTGGTCGCGAACTTCATGCTCTTCCACGAGGTCGCCGAGGATGGCTGCTACGACCTCTGGGTCGGCGACGAGGCGTGGGAGGTCGACTACTTCCTGCACGAGAACCCGGAGCGGAAGCGCGCGCCCTATGCCTGGATCACCGATTTCGTCGGCTACCTGCCGCTGCCCGCGGGCGGGGAGCGCGAGGCGTTCCTGACCGCCGACTACAACGCCGAGATGATCGAGCAGATCGCGCGCTTTCCCCGCGTGCGCGACCGCTCCATCTTCGCGGGTGATCCCGGCGATGTCGTCGCCGGCGACTTCGGGCCCGGTCTGCCGGAGATCCGGCCGTGGGTCGAGGCGCACTTCGCCTTCAGCGGCCACATCACCGGCTTCGACCCACCGCGAGACGGCGAGCGCGCGGCGCTGCGGCGCGAGCTCGGCTGGGAGGACAACGAGACGATCTGCCTCGTCGCGGCCGGCGGGTCAGGCGTCGGGTCGCACCTGCTCGCCACGCTGCTCGCCGCCGAGCCGGCCGCCCGGCGGCTCGTTCCCGGCCTGCGCATGGTCGCCGTCTGCGGCCCGCGCATCGCACCCTCGGCGATCGCCGCATCCGGCGTCGAGCTGCACGGGTACGTCGTCGATCTCCACCGCTGGCTCGCCGCCTGCGACATCGGCGTCGTGCAGGGCGGGCTCACGACGACGATGGAGCTCGTGGCGGCCCGCCGGCCGTTCCTCTACTTCCCGCTCGAGCGCCACTTCGAGCAGCAGCTCCACGTCACGCACCGGCTGGCGCGGCACGGCGCCGGCCGCAAGATGGATATCGCCTCGGCGACGCCGCATGGCGTCGCCGAGGCGATTGCGCACGAACTCGGTCGCACCTCCAGCTACCTGCCGGTGCCGGGCGACGGAGCTGCTCGCGCGGCGGCGCTGATCGCGCCGCTTGTGGGCTGTTACTCGGGGGCGGTGTAGTTCGGCTCGCTCCACCACGCGGTTGCCACGTTCGCGGCGGGGCCCGCCTTGTCGCCGCCGCGCGTCTCGCCGTTGGCGAGCACGGTCACGACGCCCCCGTTGGGATGGCGCAGCACGACCCCGATCTCGGTGTCGCGCACGTAGCGATAGCCGCGGTGCTCGTAGTCGGCTACGACCTGGATGCACCGTGTGACGGATAGGGCTGTGGGCGGCACGTCCGGACCTCCTGTCGGAGTCGATTCGAGAGTTGGATGAGACGCGGTGACCACCGCGTGGCGCCAGTATCTCCCTCGCCGCCGATCAGTCAAGGCTTGACAATTGACATGCCTCAGGTGAGGGACTAGCGTCGCCGCGGAGGCGCGCACGGGTGGCGCGCTGCGCACACGACGAGGAGCGGATCAGCGATGCCTGACGCCTACAGCAGCAGCCGGATCGACGACCTGCCGTCGCTCTGGGACGGCATGTGCAAACTCGTGCGCGTCGGCCTCGGTCTGACGGCGTTCGGCGTCAACGTGCTCGACATCGGACCCGACTACACGACCAGCGACCACACCGAGTCCGGGTCCGGGCAGGAGGAGCTGTATCTCGTGCTGCGCGGCTCGGCCACGATGCTCGTCGGACTCCCCGGCGAGGAGGAGCGCGTCGAGCTGGTGCCCGATGTCGTCGCGCGCGTGGCTCCCGAGGCGCGCCGGCTCTTCAAGACCGGCCCCGAGGGCGCGCGCCTCCTGATCGTCGGCGGCGCCCCCGGGCAGGCCTACGCGCCGCAGGAGTGGTCGAGCGGCGACTGACGCTACGCGGCGACGGCTGCGCGCCGGTACTGCAGCACGCTCATCGCGATGATCCAGATCCCGGAGAGCAGGAGCGCGAAGAAGTCTGCGAACGGGATGAAGAGCGCGACGCCCAGCACGAGGGCCGTCCACCCGAACGCCCGCTGACGCGGGAGCAGCGAGCCGGCCGCGCCGAGCATCATCACGCCGAGGCTGCTGTTGAACACGAGCCAGGTGTCCGCGTCGAGGACGTTCAGCGTCTGCAGGGCGCTCGCAGAGAGGTTGTTGGCGCCGTCGGCGAGGGCGAAGTGGATGAAGCCGGCGGCTGCGAAGGCGCTGCCTGCGAGGAAGCCGCCCCCGGCGAGCACGACCTGCCACACGGGCGTGCGGCCCGTGTCTCCGGGCCAGAGGCTGAGTGCGAGGTTGATCGCGAAGATCGCAACGAACGGCATCGCGACCGCGAGCACGAACGCCGCGACGATCTGCCGGTCCTGATGGGCCGTGTAGAACGACATGACCTTCGCGGCGGAGGCGTCGGCGTCGGGCGTGTTCCCGCCGACGCCGACGACCGAGACCAGGATCGTGACCACGAACGCCACCCCGCTCAGCGGGAGCAGCCGGGCCGCCAGGCCCTGCCGGGTCTCGCTTGCTCTGGACAGCGGCACGCTTGCAGTGGACACGGGACGCTCCTTTGGTCGATCCCCTCGGGCTGAGGGAATTTCTGGTGCCGACGCTAGGGCGACACGGTGCCGCGCACATCGGCGCTGCCCTGGAATGTCGATTCGGTGCTGGCACCGATTGCGAAGCTGCGCGAAAAGGCGAAAGATGTCCTCATGCGGATGCTCCGGATCACGGCATGGCTCGTGGCGCTGACGACGTGCTCGATCTTCCTGGGCCTCGTGCTCCGATCTGGCGCCCCATCATTCGGGCGACCTCGCGTGGGCCTACGCCATGGCCACCGTCGCCCTGGCGCCGGCCATCGTCGGATTGCTGATCGCGATCCGGCAGCCGCGCAACGTGATCGCGTGGATCATGCTGGTGGGCGCGTTGTCGTCGGCGCCGTTCTACGTCTACATCCCCGACAAGGGGTGGGCCATGCAGGTCGCCCGCGCGATCTGGCCCCTGCTGTACGCCTGGCCGATCGCGGTCGCGTTCGTCTTTCCGAACGGCCACCTGCTGACGCGCCGCTGGCGGAGGGTCGCGCTTGCCGGAGCCGCGAGCTTCGCCGGCTTCCTCGCCATCGCGCTCTCGGATCCGGGGCCGTTCGACCCGCCCGATCAGGCAGTGCCGAGCCCGCTTGCCGGCGTCCACATCCCTGACTGGATCGCATGGATCTGGGTTCCGTTCTGGATCGGCATCTTCTGCAGCCTCGTCGCCGGAGCGATCGCGATCCGGCTGCGGCTGCGCCGCTCGACCGGGGTCGAGCGGCTCCAGACGCTCTGGGTCGCGTGGGCGGCCGGCCTGATCCCGCTCGGCCTGCTGACGTGCTTCGCCGGCTGGGGCGTCGGCGTGCCCTATGCGGACTTCGTGCTCGGGCCCGTCCTGCTGCTCATGCCGATCATGGTCTCCGCGGCTGTCGGCATCGCGGTCATCCGCTACCGGCTGTACGACATCGAGCGCCTCGTCAACCGCACCGTCGTCTACGGCACGCTGACCCTGCTGCTCGCGGCCGCGTACATCGGGATCACACTCGCTGCAGGCGTCGCCGTCGGCCGCGGCTCCGATTGGGTGACCGCGGCGGGGACGCTGGTGGTCGCGCTCTCCTTCCGGCCGCTGCGCGCCCGCGTGCAGTCGCTCGTCGATCGCCGCTTCGACCGCGCGCGCTCCGACGGGCTGCGCAAGGTGCAGGCGTTCGAGAGCGAGGTGCGGGAAGGCCAGCGCGCACCCGAGGAGATCGGCAGCGTGCTCGCGGAGGCGCTGCGCGACCCGCTCGCCGACCTCGTGTTCTGGCTGCCCGAGAGCGAGACGTACGCGACGTCCTCCGGGGAGCTCGTGGCCGAGCTCCCCGACGACGGCCGCGCGCACACCGAGATCACGCGCGAGGGCGCGCGCACGGCGGTGCTGCTGCACGACCCGGCGCTGCTCGATCGCCGTGCCTCGCTGCGCGATATCCTCGCCGCCGGTGCGCTCTCGGCCGAGATCGCCCGCCTGCGCGTCGAGGTGCGCCTGCAGCTGCAGGAGGTGCAGGCCTCGCGCGTGCGCATCGTCGAGGCCGGCTACGAGGAGCGGCGCCGCCTCGAGCGCGACCTGCACGACGGTGCGCAGCAACGGCTCGTCTCGCTCGGCCTGCAGATCCGGCGCATGCAGCGCTCGCTGCCGCGCGAGGCGAGCGTGCTCGCGCCCGCGCTCGATCAGATCGTCGGCGAGGTCGGCTCGGCGATCGCCGACCTGCGCCAGATCGCCGCGGGCGTGCGGCCGGCGCGGCTCGACGACGGGCTGGCCGCGGCGTTGCACGACCTGGCGCGCACCGCGCCGATCCCCGTCGAGGTCGAGGCGACGATCGGTCGCGTCGCCGCGAGCGTCGAGGCGGCCGCGTACTTCGTCGTGTGCGAGGCGCTCACGAACGCCGTCAAGCACGCCTCCGCCTCGCAGGTGGCGTTGCGGGCGACGCGTGAGAACGGCACGCTCAAGCTGAGCGTCGCCGACGACGGCGTGGGCGGGGCGCGCGCCCGCCGCGGCTCGGGTCTCGCCGGCCTCGGCGACCGCATCTCGGCGCACGGCGGTACGCTCGTGATCGCGAGCCCGCGCGGCGGCGGCACGCGCATCGACGTCGCCATCCCATGCGACTCGTGATCGCGGAGGACACGGTGCTCCTGCGCGAGGGACTCGCGGGCCTGCTCGAGGACGCGGGCTACGACGTCGTCGCGCGCGTGGGCGACGCGGAGGCGCTGCTCGCGGTGGTTGCCGAGCACGAGCCGGAGCTCGCGATCGTCGACGTGCGCATGCCGCCGACGTACGAGGACGAGGGCATGAAGGCCGCAGCCGAGATCCGGCGCTCGCACCCGGCCACCGCCGTGCTCGTGCTCTCGCAGCACATCGAGAGCCGCCACGCCGTCGACCTCGTCGGCTCGGGCGGCGGCTTCGGCTACCTGCTGAAGGACCGGGTGCTCGACGTGGACGCGTTCTTCGACGCGGTCGAGCGCGTCAGCAGCGGCGGCTCCGCGCTGGATCCCGAGGTCGTCCGGCACCTGCTCTCGCCGCCCAAGCGGGACGACGCGCTCGGCCTGCTGTCGCCGCGCGAGCGCGAGGTGCTCGGGCTCGTGGCCGAGGGCCGCACGAACGCCGGCATCGCGAAGCAGCTCTGGCTGACGGAGAAGACCGTCGAGACGCACGTCAGCTCGATTCTCGGCAAGCTCGGCCTCTCGCATCAGGACGACGGCCACCGGCGGGTGCTCGCCGTGCTCGCGTACCTGCGCGCCTCAGCGGGCTGACAGCGCCGCGCGCACCGCGCTCGCGAACGGCGTGAGCTCGATCGGGACGAGCTGCCGGATGCGGTCGTCGCGGACGACCGTCGCGTTGCGGAGCCCCTCGATCAGCGGCCGGGCGACCTTGGCGCCGACGGGCGTGACGAGGTGCAGCCAGTACGACGAGAGGCGTGGCGTGAGCACGGGCACCTCGACGATCCAGGGCCGCTTCCCGCGCACCTGCCCGATCTGCTCGATCATCTCGCGGTAGGTCATGACGTCGGGGCCGCCGACGTCGAGGCTCATCCCGTAGACGTCCTCCCGCCCGCAGACCGCGGCCAGGTAGGCGACGACGTCGTCGATCGCGATCGGCTGGGTGGGCGTCGAGACCCAGCGCGGGCAGATCATCGCGGGCAGGCGGTCGACGAGCGCGAGGATCGTCTCGAAGGCGGCACTGCCGGCGCCCACGACCATCGCGGCGCGCAGCGTCGTCACGGGCACGCTGCCCGACGCCAGCGCCTGCCCGGTCTCGGTGCGGCTGCGCAGGTGGGGGGACAGGTCGGGCGAGTCGTCGCCGAGGCCGCCCAGGTAGATCAGCTGACGCAGGCCGGCCGACGCCGCCGCGCGCGCCACGGTCTCGGCGGCCTCGCGATCGCGCTGCTCGAAATCGGAGGCGCCGAGCGAGTGCACGAGGTAGTAGGCGACGTCCGCGCCCGCGAGCGCGGCGCCCACCGCTGCCGCGTCGGTCGCATCGGCCTGGACCCACGTGACCGTGCCCTCGTCCGGCCGCGCGTGGCGGGACACCGCGACGACCTCGTGGTCGCGCGCGAGCACGGGCACGAGCGCCTTGCCGATCGTCCCGGTGGCGCCGAAGACGACGACTCTCATTGCGGCTCCTCGCCGATCATGCGCCTGAAGTAGCGATGGCTGATGCTCGTGTGCAGGCGGCGCTGCACGTGACGGTAGAGCGCTCCCGTCCACACCGGCCCGCCCGGCCTTCCCGCGAGCCGGGGAAAGAAGCCGTCGATCGTCGCGCGCAGCTCGACCGGCGGGCCGTTCGTCTGCGAGAAGCTGATGGCGCCGGCCGGGGTGCGCGCGAGCAGCCCGCCCACGATCGGGAAGCGGCTGAGCGCGCCGGATCCGTCGACGACGGTCTCGGGCTGCCCGAAGCGCAGCAGCGTGAGCAGGCCGAGTCCGCGGAGCTCGATCTCGCCGCCGCGGGCACGCACGCGCACGAGCCGGTGGGTGGCGGCCTCGACCTCCTTCCAGTAGCGCGCGCCGAGCTCGAGCGCGCCCGCGGCCGAGAGCTCGACGAGCGGGCGCGTCGCCTCGACGCGCTGCTCGAACTCGACGGCGCCCGCAGGCGAGATGCGCTCGCTCGAGCTCCAGCCGGTGAGCGCGGGCCGCGCCATCAGGCCGCCTCGTCCGCGAGGCGCCCGGCCGCCGTGACCGGGTCGTCGGCGAGGTACTGCGCGCCGACGGCCTCGGCGAGCGCCGGGCTCGCCCCGCGCCCGGCGAGCGCGAGCGGCGTCGAGCGGGCCACCTCGACGCAGGCCCTCGCGCGCGGCGCCGGCCTGCTCGGCGGTGGTCGCGGTCAGCACGACCAGCGCAGGCCCGAGCAGGCGCGCCGTCTCGGTGATCGAGGCGAGCGGCGTGTCGGGCCCGAGGAACGCGATCTGCCAGCCGCGGTTGCGCAGCGCGAGCCCGAAGCAGATGAGGCCGAGGTCGTGCTGGTCGCCGGGCAGGCAGGCGAGCAGGGCCTTCGGCGCCCCGCCGCTGCCCCAGCCGCGGGCGAGGCCGAGCAGGCGGCCGCGCAGGAGGGCGCTCGCGAAGTGCTCCTGCGCGATCGATGCGTCGCCCCGCTGCCAGCGCTCGCCGAGCTCGCGCAGATAGGGCAGCACGGCATCGCGCAGGACGGCCTCGAGCGTGAATGCCGCGAGCAGCCGGTCGAGCGCGGCGTGGGCCCCCGGCTCGTCGAAGCTGTCGAGCGCCGCCCGCAGGCGATCGCTCATCGCGCCGGGCCCCTGCGCTTCGGCGGGAGCTGCCGTCGGCGGCTCGTCGCGCTCGAGCAGCGCGAGGCGCGCACCCTCGGCCGCCGAGACGCCCGAGTCGAGGTGGGCGAGCATGCGCCGCACGCGCCGCTCGTCGGCGTCGCCGTAGAGCCGGAAGCCACCCGTCGTGCGCGTCGGCGCGAGCAGGCCATAGCGCCGCTCCCACGCGCGCAGGAGCTCGGCGCTCACGCCCACGCGCCGGCTCAGCTCGCCGATGCGCAGCCGGCCGGTGCTCTCGATGTCCTCGTGCACCCACACAATCTACAGACTCTCGACAGATACTTGACAACGGGAGAAATATTTGTACGATACCTGGACAAACTCTCTACAAGGAGGTCGGCATGAAGAAGGCATTCGTCACCGCGATCGCGGGCCTGGTGCTCGTCGCGTCGCTCACCGCCAGTGCAACGGCGGCGCCGTCGAGCCATGCGAAGGCGAAGTCGAACATCGTGCAGACGGCGGTCGGCGCGGGGCAGTTCAAGACGCTCGTGGCGCTCGTCAAGAAGGCCGGCCTCGCCGGCGCGCTCTCGGGCAAGGGCCCGCTGACGGTCTTCGCACCGACCGACGCGGCCTTCGCGAAGGTGCCGAAGGCGACGCTTGCGGCGCTCGGCAAGGACAAGGCGAAGCTCAAGGCCGTCCTGCTCTACCACGTCGTCAAGGGCAAGGTCACGGCGGCGCAGGTCGTCAAGCTCTCCTCCGCCAAGACGCTCGGGGGCGAGTCGGTGACGATCAAGGTCACCGGCGGCAAGGTCTTCGTCGGCGGCGCTCAGGTCGTGACGCCCAACGTCATGGCCTCGAACGGCGTCATCCACGTGATCAACAAGGTGCTGATCCCGCCGATGTAGGTGCGCTCCTCCCAGGTGAGGCCCGGACCGGCGCCCCGGCCGGGCCTCACGCGCACCTCACGGGCGCAGCGCGGCCTCCAGGCCCGCGCGGGCCTTCGCGCCCACGCGGTTGAAGACGATCTGCATGAGCGGATCGAAGAGGCGGCCGACCCCCGAGAACGCGAGCACCGCCTCGTAGTGCACGAGCGAGCCGCCGCCGGCGGCGGCCTCGACCGTGATCGTGTCGCGCGAGACGAAGCCGCGGCGCGCCTCGAGGACGACGCGCGCGGGCGGCTCGTAGGCGACGATCTCGTACGTCAACGGCACGGCGCGGCCGGCGAAGCGCGCCACGAGCGCGAAGCGCGAGCCGAGGCCGACGGGCGCATCGCCTTCGCGCGCGGCCTCGCTGACGCTCGGATCCCACTCGAGGGCGTGCGAGAAGTCGGCCATGTACGCGAACGCCTCGGCGGGCGGGAGCGACGATGGGATCGCCGTGGTGTAGCGGGCCATCCGCGCAGTGTTACAGCGCCTGCAGGCCGACCCGCACCGACAGCGTCTCGCGGGCCTTGCCGGTGTAGACGCCGCGCGTCGGCGGCACGTCGGCGTAGTCGCGGCCGACCGCGACGCGCACGTAGGCGTCGGTCTGCGCCCGCGCGTGGGTCGGATCGAGCGCCGACCAGCCGGTGCTCTCGTCCCAGACGTCGACCCAGGCGTGCGAGGCCGCGTTGTCGCCCTGGAGCTTCGGGTCGTAGAGGTAGCCGCTGACGTAGCGGGCGGGGATGCCCGAGCAGCGGCAGGTGGCGAGCAGGACGTGCGCGAAGTCCTGGCAGACGCCGCGGCCGAGCCCCAGCACCTCGTCGGCACGCGTCTGCACGTCGGTCGCGCCGGGGTCGTAGACGAGCTCGCGGCCGACCGCCTCCATCAGCTCGAACGCGCGCGCCGGCCGGCTCGCGCTGCGTGCGTGGGCGGCGGCGAAGTCCCAGACGCCGGCGGCGAAGGGCGCATAGCCGGTGGGCGTGAGGTAGTCGTGCAGCTCGAGCGGCGAGAGCGGGTCACGGCCGCTCATGAACAGCTCGGGTGTCATCACCGTGCTCACCGCCGTCACGGCCAGGCGGTCGTGCGACTCGAGCACGTCGAAGTGGTGGACGTCGTTGCCGAAGTGGTCGCGGTACTCGCGCACGCGCAGGCCGAACGGCTCGGTGGCGAGGCGGAACGACGAGCAGTGCTGGCCGCCGCCCTCGAGCGGGCGCAGGCGCAGCTCCGTGTAGGCCTCGGCGATCGGGGCGTCGTAGGCGAACTCCGTGGTGTGCTCGACGCGGAGGAACATCGCTACTGCTGTTGCTGCTGGGCGTAGGGGCCGGGCGGGATCACGCGCGTCGTGAAGTAGCTGCCGGCGATCTCGTCGGCCGCGTCGGCGATGCCGCGCCCGACGCGCTCGAGCAGCCGCTCGGTCGACTCGTCGAGCTCGTGCAGGTCGGTGAACGAGAGCTCGGCGAAGGTCCGGCCGATCGCGCGCTCGGGGCGCAGCGCCTCGCCCGAGATCGCGCGGATCGAGCCGAGGCTCTGCTCGAGGCAGAAGCAGACCGCGCGCGGCAGGCTGCGCTCGAGCAGCAGGAAGGCGACGACGCGCGCCGCTCCCAGCTCGTCGCTGCCCTGCTTGCGGAACGCCTCGAACGCCCCGCACGAGCGCAGCAGGCTCGAGAGCGAGGCGGTCGCCGCCGAGGCCGGCTGCACCGCGCGCAGGCCGGGCAGCTTGACCGAGAGCAGGCGCGTGGCCGTGTCGGCGCGCTCGAGATGGGCGCCGAGCTCGAGGAACTCGTAGGCCTCGCCGCGCGGCAGCGTCGCCTTCATGACCCCCTGGAACGCGTGCGAGCCCTCGCGGATGCGCACGAAGAACGCGTGCGGCGAGGCCAGCACGGCCGAGGGCCGTGTGCGCGAGACGAGCAGGTGCAGCCGGTTCAGGAGCTCCCACATCTCGCTCGAGATCTGCTCGCGCACGCTGCGCGCGTTCTCGCGCGCACGCGCCACGCACGCGGTCACGGCGTCCGGGTTGGCCGGGTGCCAGAGCATGAACTCGGTCACGGCCTGGGCGGTGTAGTCGTCGAAGTGCTCGCGGAAGACGTCGTCGTGGCCGAGCATCAGGATCAGCTCGCGCCAGGCGCGGCCGCGATCGGGCAGGTCGGCGTCGAGCAGGCCGTGGAAGTTGACGTGCAGGAGCCGGCTCGTGTCCTCGGCCCGCTCGATGTAGCGGCCCGTCCAGTAGAGCGCCTCTGCGACCCGGCTCAGCATCAGGAACGCAGCACCCAGGTGTCCTTGCTGCCGCCGCCCTGCGAGGAGTTGACGACGAGCGAGCCCTCGCGCAGCGCAGCCCGGGTGAGCCCGCCCGGCACGACGCTCGTGATGCGGCTCGAGAGCACGAACGGCCGCAGGTCGACGTGCGCGGGACGCAGCCGGTCGAGGTAGATCGGCATGCGGCTCAGCCCGATCGTCGGCTGCGCGATGAACTCGCGCGGGTCGGCCTCGATCTGGCGGCGGAAGCGCTCGCGCTCCTCGGCGCTCGCGACCGGCCCGATCAGCATCCCGTAGCCGCCGCTGCCGTCGACGGTCTTGACGACGAGCTCGTCGAGGTGCTCGAGCATGTAGCGGCGGTCGTCCTCGTGCACGCCGAGGTAGGTCGGGACGTTGGCGAGGATCGGCTCCTCGGCGAGGTAGTAGCGGATCATCTCCGGCACGTAGCGGTAGACCGCCTTGTCGTCGGCGACGCCGGTGCCGGGCGCGTTCGCGAGCGTGACGTTGCCGGCGCGGTAGGCGTTGAGCAGGCCGGGCGCCCCGAGCATCGAGTCCTGGCGGAAGATCAGCGGGTCGAGGAACTCGTCGTCGACCCGCCGGTAGATCACGTCGACGCGCTGCAGGCCCTGCGTCGTGCGCATGTAGACGACGTCGTCGTGGCACAGGAGGTCGCCGCCCTCGACGAGCTCGATGCCCATGTGGCGGGCCAGGAACGAGTGCTCGAAGTAGGCCGAGTTGTGCACGCCCGGCGTCAGCAGGACGACGGTCGGCGTGGCCGCCGCGGGCGGGGCGACGTTGCGCAGCGACGCGAGCAGCTCCTGCGGGTACTGGTCGATGCCGAGCACGCCGTAGCGCTCGAAGAGCGGCGCGAACTCGCGCTTCATCGCCGAGCGGTTCTCGAGCATGTAGCTCGTGCCCGAGGGCGAGCGCAGGTTGTCCTCGAGCACGAGGTACTCGCCATGCTCGTCGCGCACGATGTCGACGCCGGCGACATGGGCGTAGACGCCGCCGGGCGGGTCGACGCCGATCATCTCGCGCCGGAAGTGGCGCGCGCCGAAGACGAGCTCGGCCGGCACCTTCCCGTCGCGCAGGATCCGCTGCCCGTGGTAGACGTCGGCGATGAAGAGGTTGAGCGCGTTGACGCGCTGGATCAGCCCGCGCTCGATGTGATCCCACTCGGCGCGCGGGATCACGCGCGGGATGAGGTCGAACGGGAAGATCCGCTCGAGCCCCTCCTCCTCGCCGTAGACCGTGAAGCCGATGCCCTGATTGAGGAAGGAGGCGTCGACGGCGTGGCGCCGCGCCTCGAACTCGTCGACGCTGAGCGCCGCGAGCCCCTCGGCGAGCACGCGGTAGTGGGGACGCGGCTGTCCCGGCGCCTCGAACATCTCGTCGAAGAACGGGCCGGGGTCGTAGCGGCCCTGGTCGGTGAGGACGGATGTCTTGGGCGTCGCTGGCATGGGTTCAGGGTCTTCCTCGAGCCCCGCCGCCCGCCGGAGCGGCTCCGTCGCCACCCGTCACCGGTCGAGTCTACTGTCCGGCGCGATGGCCGACACCCGCGAGGGGCGGCAGCTCTTCGCCGACGCGCAGCGGGCAGGCGCGCGCACCGGCACGCCTGTCTTCGCGGCGCGGTTGCGGCGGGGCCGCCGCATCCGGGTTCGCGAACTGCAGGCCGAAGGCGGCGACGATGTCTTCGGGCCCGAGCTGGACATCGAGTCCGTCGACGTCGAATCCGCTCAGGGACACCCCGACGAGCGCCGTGGCGGAGGAGGCGCCTGGCACCTGGCCGCGATGCATGACGAGCTTCGCAAGGTCGGAGCGGCCGAACGCGCTTCGGATCCACTTGATCGAGCCGCTGAATTCGACGTTCGAGGTGGATGCCTCGTCCGTTCCTCCGACGAGATCCACCTCGATGCTGTTGTCCCTGTTCCAGAAGCCGCCGACGAAGCGCGCATCGCCGAAACGCGGGTCGGGCAGCATCCGCTCGATCGCGGCGCGGACCACCGGCTCGATCGCCTTGCCTCGGTAGCTGCTCCAGCCTGCATTGAAGCGCTCCAGGGCCACGTCGCCGCGACCGCGCTGCAGCGTCGTGATCTGCCGATCGATGCAGGAGAGCCAGAAGCGCAGGTACGGGTCGGCAATCGTGTAGCGCGCCAGCTTCGGGCTGTGCTTCACGGAGTACGGGAGCGAGCGGCGGATCAGGCGCTTCGAGCCTTCGAGCGTCTGGAGCGCGCTGCTGAGGGTCCCTTCCGACAGCCCGGTCCTGCGCGCGATGGCGGTAAACGTGCGCTCGCCGTGGCCGATGGCTTTCGCAACGGCGAGCGCGTTCAATGCGGCAGGGAACTCCGCGTTCAGAACACGTTCGCCAAGAACGACCAGAGGCGACTCCGCATCCGCGAGCTCCTGCGCGAGGAACGCCTGGAGCGTCTCGCCGCGTCGCCAGCGTGCAGCAAGCCGCGGGAACCCGCCGATGACCAGATAGGCGTCGAGTGCTTCGGCGGCATCCAGGCCCAGCATCTCTCCCGTGTCAGCCGGGCTCAGGGGTTCGATCACCTGCTCCGTGAGTCTTCCATGCAGAGGCCGTCCGTAACTTGTCAGCATCTCCATCATCGCGAGATCGGATCCGATCGCGACGAGGAGAACCGGCTTGCGCTCGAGCGTGCGGTCCCAAACCTTTTGCAGCACCGCTTCGATCGGCTCGTACGCATCGACCAGGTACGGCAGCTCGTCGATCACGATGATGATCGGCGCATCCTTCGTGGCTTCGTTGCCGAGCAGGGTCAGCGCCGCTTCCCAGCTGCCCAGCGGCCCTGCCTGGGCAATCTCGGCCGCGTCCAGAGGCGACGCGGAGATTGCCTGCCGGAACGCTTCGAGTTCGTCTTCGGCCGGCTGTCTCGAGGCGACGTAGAACACGGCGCGCGCCTGGCTGCGGGCAATGAATTCCTCGAGCAGCCTGGATTTGCCGACCTGGCGGCGACCACGCACGGCGAGGAACGCGCCCTGGCCGGTTGCTCGAACGCGCTCGAGGTGACCGGCCAAGCGCGCAAGATCCGGGGCGCGCCCGACGAATGTGCTCATGGCGACAGCGTACCATCAAACTTCAACAAGCTAAAGTTTAACGGGTTGAAGTTTATCTACGCATAGGAAAGCCCCGCCGGAGCGGGGCTTTCCCGTAGCAGGCCGATAAGCCGGATTCTGTCGTGGGCAGCCATCCATCTGGGCCCGGCGTTGCCGCCGGGCTCGAGCCGCCTACCCGGGACTCGGCGGGCCGCGTCATCGTCCCTGTCTGGCGTTGCACCGGGTGGGGTTTGCCGAGCCGGCGCGTCACCGCGCCGCTGGTGCGCTCTTACCGCACCTTTTCACCCTTGCCGGCGACCGCGAGCGGTCGCTTGGGCGGTGTTCTTTCTGTTGCACTTTCCGTCGGGTTTCCCCGCCTGGGCGTTACCCAGCACCCTGCCCTTCGGTGTCCGGACTTTCCTCGCGACCACGAGGGCCGCGCGGCTGCCTGGCCTGCGTGCTCAGCATAGCCCCGCGCCGCACCGCCATGATGGTGGCGTGACGCGCCCGCACCCGATCCTGCGCGGCGGCCCCGGGGTGCGCATGGCCTCGCTGATCGCCGCGCTGCTCCTCTACGGCTGGGGCGAGTTGCTGACGGTGCGGGCCGATGTCGGCCTCGGCCCGTGGGACGTCCTCCACCGGGCGCTCGCGAACCACACGGGATGGCGCTTCGGCGTCGCGACGGTGGCCGTCTCGTTCACGGTGCTCGTGCTCGCCGCCGCGCTCGGCGAGCGGCCGGGGATCGCGACGCTCCTGAACGCGTTCATCGTCGGCGCGTCGTTCGACGTCTACGACCGGCTCAACCTCGCGCCGCACCTGCACGGCGGCGTCAGCGGCGTGGCCCTCGACGTCGCGGGCATCGCCGTCATCGGCCTCGCGAGCGCGCTCTACATCGGCGCCAGCTACGGGGCGGGGCCGCGCGACAGCCTGATGCTCGCGATCGTGCGCCGCGGGCCGCGCATCTCCGTCGCGAGCTGGGCGATCCAGATCGCCGCGCTCTCGATCGGCTTCGCCTTCGGCGGCCCGGTCGGGGTCGGGACGGTCCTGTTCGCGCTCGGGCTCGGCCCGTGCATCGAGGGGGCCTACTGGCTGCTGCGGCGCGGCAGGGTGACCCGGCCGCTGCCCGCGCACGCCGAGACGGCGTCGCTGTCGCCCGTGATCGGGGCTACGTGAGGGTGGCCGGGACTTCGGCGCCGCCGGCCAGTTCGGCCGCGGTCTCGGACAGCTCGCTGCGGAGCCGCTCCTCGCGTGCCAGCCACAGCTTCATGGCGAACGCGCCCACCGTCACGCTGTCCCGCGTGCCGCACTCGGGGCAGCGCCGGTGCGCAACGCGGCGCCCGTCGGCCAGCAGCCAGATGCGCTCGAGCTGCAAGAGCCTGGAGTCGCATTCTCGGCACCGAATCAACGGGAGCATGGTGTCATCCTGACGTTCATCTATGAGCGTTCGGTTAGGGACGAGTTCCGGTTTCGTAGTCGTTCGATGTGCCGTCGGATTACAGGCACGTTCGCGCATCCGGCGTCCGTACCTTCCTCTCAACGTAGGTGGTGTTTCCCCCTCCTGGGTATACGTCGCGGAGGTACGACCCGGTTCGGCTGCGGTGGGTTCCCGCGCGCGCGTCTGGTAGAAGGCTGGACGTGACCGGCATCGAGCACCTGACGGATCCCGCCGCCGTGCGCGCGTTTGCCGCCGACGCCCGCGCCGAGGGCCGCCTCGCGCTCGACACCGAGTTCGTGTGGGAGCGGACGTACAGCCCCGTCCCGTGCCTGCTGCAGCTCGCGACCGCGGAGCGCCTCGCCGTCCTCGACCCGCTCGAGGAGGTCGACGTCGGCCCGATCTCCGAGCTCGTCGCCGACCCGGCCGTGCAGCTCGTGATGCACGCCCCCGCCGGCGACCTCCTGCTGTTCGCCACGCGCTACGGCGTGCGCGCCACGAACGTCTTCGACACGCAGCTCGCGGCCGGCTTCGTGGGCTACGGCATCTCGATGGCCTACGACCGCCTCGTCGAGCGCGCGCTCAACGTCACGCTCAAGCACAACGAGACGTTCAGCGACTGGTCGCGCCGCCCGCTGACCGAGGCGCAGATCGCCTATGCGGCCGACGACGTGCGCTACCTCTTCGCGCTCGCCGACGCCCTCGTCGGGCAGCTCGGCGAGATGGGCCGTCGCTCCTGGGCCGAGGACGAGATCGCCCGCCGCTACGGGCCGGACGCGACGATCGAGCCCGATCCGCAGCGCGCGTACCTCAAGGTCGCCCGGCGCGGGCGCCTGAGCGGCCGCCAGCTCTCGGCTCTACGCGCCGTGGCGGCCTGGCGCGAGGAGGAGGCGCGCTCGCGCGACCTCCCGCCCGGCTGGGTGCTCAAGGATCCGAGCGTCGTCGAGGTCGCCCGCCGCAACCCGGCGGATGCCGCCGCGCTCGCGCGCCTGCGCGGTCTCGGCAACCTCTCGGCCTCGGCGGCGCAGCGCCTGCTCGACGCGCTCGCGCGCGCGGCCGACGCCGAGCCGCCGAAGGCCGCGCGCGAGCTCTCGCCCGGCCTCGCCCGCCGCGTCGCGGCGGCCTCGTCGCTCGGCGCGGTGCTCGTCCGCGCGCGCTGCGAGGGCGCGCACATCGCGCCGGAGCTGGTCGCCACGCGCGCCGATCTCGAGAGCTTCGTCGAGGCGATCGCGAGCGGTGGCGAGGACCACGGCCTGCTCTCCGGCTGGCGCCGCGAGCTCGTCGGCGACGAGCTCCGCGAGCTCGTTGAGGGCAATGTCGCGCTGGCGCTCGATCCGCAGGCGCCGTACGTGCGCACATTCGCATTGCCCGGCGATTGACGCGCGGTTTGCGGGCGCCCGTCCCCTGGTAGTGTCCTCAGGTCGGAAGCGCCTGTCTCGTGCGCGCCGGCCTGCCGCAAATGTCGACATCCGCCCCGCCCGTTTCCTCCGCCCCTCTCGCGCTCGGTCGGGCGAGGCTGCCGCGGATCGACCGCACGGTGCTCGGCTCGCTCGCGCTGGCCGGGCTGCTCGGCCTCGCGATCGGCCTGGCGGGCCTCGGCGGGGTGGACGACGCCGCCCACCGCTACCAGGCGAGCGTGTTCAGCGTCGACGGCTGGACGGCCTGGGACAACTACTGGTACGCCGGCCGCTACGGCGTCGTCAACTACAGCATGCTCTTCTACCCGCTGGCGGCCGTGCTCGGCGTCGTCACGGTGGCGGTGCTCGCGGTCACGGCCGTCGTCGGGGCTCTTCGCGGTCATCGTCATGCGCCAGTGGGGCCGTCCGGCGCGCTGGTCGGCGCTGCTCTTCGCGCTCTCCGCTCCCGCGCTGCTGGCGGCGGGCCAGTACCCGTTCGCGCTCGGCACCGCGTTCAGCCTGCTCGCGCTGCTCGCGGCGCAGCGCGGCCGCCCGTGGCTGCTCGTGGCCGCGGCGCTCGCGACGGCGCTCTCGAGCCCGCTCGCGTTCGCGTTCCTGGTCGTGACGCTCGGCGGCCTGCTGCTCGGCGGCGGCCGGACGAGCGCGCTGCGCAGCATGCGCGTGGCGCTGCCGCTGTGCGCGATCCTGCTCATGCTCGCGGGCGAGATCGCGATCTACCAGGCGTTCCCGGGCGGCGGGCCCTTCCCCTACCCGGCCGCCGACCTGATCGGCATCACGGCGTTCTCCCTGTGCGGCCTGCTGCTCGCGCGCGGCTCGCTGCACACGCGTCCCCTGGGCGGGCTCTTCCTGGCCTACCTCGCGATCGCCTGGTGGGCGAAGCTCTTCCCCTCGCCGCTCGGCGGCAACGCGACGCGCGTGCTCGACTACGCCGCGGCGCCGCTGCTCGCGCTCGTGATCGCGGTGCGCGGCGGGCAGACGAGAGCCCTCGGCGCCCTCGCGCTCTCGGTCGCGATCGTGTGGCAGGCGGCGCCGTTCGTCCAGAACGTCGCCAACTCGTTCGGCGAGCAGGCGCAGGCCGCGTCGTACTGGCAGCCGGTGATCGCGTTCCTGCACCAGCCCGGCCGTCACGACCCCGCCAACTTCCGCGTCGAGGTCGTCTCCACCGCCCGCCACTACGAGTCCTACTACCTCACGCGTGGCGAGGGCGAGGCGATCCCGCGCGGCTGGTACCGGCAGAACGACTTCCCCTCCAACGGGGTGCTCTACGACCGCACGCTCAGCGCCGGCGCCTACCAGCGCTGGCTGCGGCTGATGGGCGTGCGCTACGTGTTCCTGCCGGACGCCGCCCTCGATCCCTCGGCACGCGCCGAGGCGGCGCTCCTGCGCAGCGGACACAGCGGGCTGCGCGAGATCTCGATCTCGAAGGACTTCCGCGCCTTCGAGCTGCCCGACGCCACGCCGCTGCTCACGCTCGGCAGCGCGCGCCCCGGCGCGGTCTCCATGGCGGGCGACGCGCGCGTGCTGCGCGAGACGCGCGAGCAGTTCTGGCTCTCGCTGCCCGTCGCGGGCACCTACCTCCTGCGGATCCACTATTCGCCCTACTGGCGCGTCGACGACGCGACGGCCGCGTGTGTCGAGCCGGGTCCGCACGGCATGACACAATTGCGCGTCGTCGACCCCGGGCCTCTCCGTCTGCGTATTGACGTCAACGCTCACAGCATGCTCAATGTCGTCGGAGGCGCGCGCTCGGGATGCGCGTTCCCGCCTGCGGCACCCCCGAGTTGAGCACCCAGCCGAACCTCTGACTGCCGACGTCAATCTCACGTGAAGCGCCCACTCGCCGTCCTCGCTGCCTGCGTGCTCATGTGCGCGATCGTCCCCTCGGCGCTCGCCGCGGGGGGCGCCGCCGCACCGCAGATCGTCGATCTCACGGTGCGCCCGTCCGGCGCCGATCTGGCCCGGGTGCCCGGCAAGGGCGATGCCTACGCCGCCGTCTACGACGATCGCCTGTCGCAGAGCGCGCTCCGCTACGCCGAGCGCCGCGACGGCCGCTGGAACGTGCGGGTCGTCGCGCAGACCATCGAGGGGCGCGCGGTGGGCCGCGAGCCGACGCTCGCGATCTCGCGCCACGGCCTGCGCCTCGTCGTGTTCCGCACCGATCTCGACCTCGACGACGGCCAGGCCGGCAACGGCACGCTGTACGCGGCGCGCTCGCCCGACGGCGTGAACTGGATCACCGATCGCATCGACGCGAACGGCTTCGGCGCGACGCCGGCGTTCGACGGCCAGGGCCGGCCGGCGATCGCCTACCTCGCGCGCATCGACACGACGAACGTGGCCGAGGTGCGGCTCGCGCACTACTACGACGGCGCCTGGCACGTCGAGACGCTCGCGCGCACGACGTTCCGGCAGGCGCCGAGCGAGGCCAACGCCTCGAGCGTCGGCCTCGCGCTCGACCGCTACCTGGCGCTCAAGGTTGCCTACGTGGACGCCGGCAGCCATTCGGTGCGGATCGTGGGCGAGGACGCCCACCCGCAGCGCTTCGGCACCGTGCCCGACAGCGCGGCCCGGGCGACGATCGCCTTCGGCGCGAACGGCGAGGTCGGCGTGGTCTGCGCCGGCCTGGCGGGCGAGGACTCGCGGCTGTGGGTCGCGACGGGACGCCTCGGCGGCGCGACCCGCACGTTCCCGGCGATGGGCCGGTCGGTCAGCTCGGCCGTGATCACCGGCTTCTCCCGCGGCGCGCCGATCGTCGCGTTCCGCGATCGCCGCGGAGCCTTCGTCGCCGTGCCGGGGAAGCACCGCTACCAGACCGCGCTGATCGCCCGCGCGGCGCGCTACAGCGCGAGCAGCCCGTTCAACGGCGCCTTCGGCGCCGCGCGCTCGGGGCCCGACGGAATCGGCGTCGCCCTGGTCGCGAACGGTGCGCTGCTCGTGTTCGCGGAGAGCGTCCTCTAGCGGGTCAGAGGAACGTCTCGGCGCCGCTCCCCGTCAGCGCCGCGACCAGCCGCGCCGTCACGCGCTCCCAGGTCAGCTCCTTCGCGCGCTCGCGGGCCAGCGCCCCGAGGCGCTGCGCCTCGGCGGGGTCGCAGAACCGCAGCATTGCCGCGGTGATGGCGGCGGAATCGCACGGGTCGACCATGATGCCGCCGGCTCCGACGACCGTCGCCGCGCCGCCGGACGTGGGGGCGATCGACCCGATCCCCACCGATGCGGCCTCGATGAACGCGATGCCCGCCGGCTCGTGCAGCGACGGCATCACGAAGCACGTGGCGCCGCGGTAGAGCTCGCGGAGCCGCGCCGGCGAAGCGGAGTCCGCGGGATCGAGCAGGCCGTGCCCCGTGATACCCGCCTGCTGCACCGCCGGATGCCCGCCCACGAGATCGAGCGTCGCCTGCGGATGCTCGCCGTTGCACGGACGCGAACGCGGTGAGTATGCGCGGCCCGTTCTTGCGCTCCCAGTCCTTGCCGACGAACAGGAAGCGCGGCGACGCCCACGAGCGCTCCGCCGTGTCGCCGGCGCATCGGGTCGTGGCCCATGCCGGCCACGAGCACGCGCTCCCGCGGGATGCCGTAGTCCTCGACGACGCTCTCTGCGGCCCAGTGGCTCGCGGTGCAGCACGCGCGGGCCGAGGCGAAGACCATTCGCTGGCGCTCGATCAGGCGGCGCAGCGCGCGCTCGCTGAGAACGCGCGTCCAGCTGTAGTCGTATGCGCGTGCGGCCTGGGCGATCGTCTGGTCGTCGTACGTGACGTACGGCAGCGCCCGCGGCAGCCGGAAGTCGGTGCCGAACTGCAGGCAACCGTCGAGCGCGCCTGCGCGGGCCACGGCCCGGCCCGCGGCCACCGTGCGCAGCCGTGCGAGCACGGGGTCGGCGATGAGGCGCGACTGGCTCTCGCGCAAGACCTGGCGCAGCGCGGCGGGCGTACGGGCCCGCGCCAGGCGCCCTGGCGAACCGATCGCGTCGGCGAGCGCCAGGCCGTACTGCACGCGCCGCTGGACGGAGGGGGGCAATGGTCGCGGCGATCGGCGCCCGGCCTCGTGCCCGAGTGCGGTCAGGGCCTGCAGCAGTGCCGCCGGGGTCCCGGAGAACTTCGTCACGTCCCGCGGATCGGCCGAGCAGGCGACGGCGACAGCCGTCACGAGCCGGCCGCGGCAGAGCGCTGCCGCCCGGCGACGCCCGCGCTCATCGCCCTGACGCCCGCGTTGCTGCCGGAGGCGGCATGCCGGCCATTGTACGGAACGGGCGTGCGGTGGGTCCCAGGGGCCGCGTTCTCGTCTCGCGGAGCCCCGCTCCGACCTCCGAGCCCGAATCGATGCGGCGAACGGCGTAGCATTGTGGCATGCGACGCTCTCTCGCCTCCGTCGCAGTGCTCGCCGCCGTACTGCTCACGCCGTCCGCCGCGTTCGCGACGCCGACGATCACGACCGTGCCGGTCGGCACCCAAGCCCTCCCGATCACCGTCGACGTGGAGTGACGACGACGCCACTGCGCTCGGCTACCACGTCTGGCGCGCCGACTGCCGCGTGTGCCGACGAACCCTTCGCGCCGCTGGTCGTAGTGCCGATGTCAGCGGCTTGATCCTCACCGCCAACGACCTACCTTCCCCGACTCGCCGCCGTCCGGTGAGGGCGCGTACTGCTACTACGTCGAAGGCGACTATCCCCTTCCGCCGATCGCGAATTCGGCGCCCGTGACGCTCTACTACGACCACACGGCGCCTGACCAACGTCGTCGTCACGCAGACTGGAGGTAGCGGATGCGTCCCGTTCACGCTGACCGGAGCGTCGGCAACCGACATCTCGCCGGTCACGTTCGCCGTTGCCGCGACTCCCGCGCCACTTCCGCTGCCGTACTCGCCGCCCGGGGCTCCGTACGAGGAACTGAACCCCGGCCCGAGCGTGATCGCGACCGACGCGGCCGGGAATCAAACCACGGTGATTGTCTCAGGGCAGCGTGTTGAGGACCCCACCGGGCCCGGCGCGGTCAGCCTCGAGGTCGACACCGACCCCGCACAGCACCAGGCGAACCTGACCTGGGCGGACGTCTTGAACGACGGGGCGCCCGTGTCGTACCGCCTGCGCACCAAGGGCCCGCAAGGCGTTTCCGGGCCGATCGCCGTGACGAGCCCCGTGACCAGGCAGAACCTCCAGGACGATGCCACCTACGAGTTCACGCTCGAAGCCGTCGACGCGTGCGGCCGGACGACGAGCTCCGTGCGCCTCGTCCGCCTCAACGACACGACGCCGCCGAGCATGCCGCTCCTCGCGAGCCCGAGCTTCAATCCGGCCACGCACACGGTGGCGCTCGCGTGGGTCGCGAGCAGCGACAACATCCAGGTCGACCACTACGTCGTCCTGCGCGACGGCGTGCCGCTCGGCGTCACCGACGCGACGACGTTCACGGATCCGGTGCCGCCGCAGCACGCGCAGCTGAGCTACTCCGTGCGGGCGGTCGACACGAACGGCAACACGAACGATTCGGCCCCGGCGCCGCTCGTGACGCCCGACTGGACGCCGCCGAGCGCGCCGCTCCCGACGTTCTCCCTCGAGGGCACGACGGTCGTGCTGCGCTGGCCGCCGGCCACCGACAACGTCGGCGTGGTCGCCTACGAGGTGCTGCGCGACGACGCGTCGCAGGGGACGATGACGGCCGCGGTGCGCCAGTTCAGGGACACGCGCTACAAGCCCGGCGTGGTCCACGCCTGGAGGGTCGTCGCGCTCGACGACGCGCGGCTCGCGACCTCGTCGGCTCCGATCATCCGCACGATCCGCAAGCCGGCGGTCAGCGCGAACGTCGTCTCGCTGCGCATGGCGGGCGGCGGGAAGGGCGCGGCGCGCTACTCGCTCCGGCCGCGTCAGCGGCTGCTCGTCGACGTGCGCGTCGTCGGCACGCTCGCGAAGCCGAGGCTGCGGCTCTACGTCAGCAGCGGCCGCGGGCGCATCACGGTCTTCCGCGGCGTTCCGGGGTCGTCGTCGCCACGCACGCAGCTCGGCTCGGCGATCGCCGGCCACGGCTTCGTGACGATCCCGCTCGCGCGCGCGCTGCATGCGGGCCGGATCCGCCTCGTGCTGATCGCGGGGAGCCGCGTCGTGATCGCGGCCAAGGCTGCGCACCGGCCGGCGATCCGCGCCGGATGAGCGCGCGCGCGGCGTTCTCGCAGCTCGCCGATGCGCCGCTTGCGCTCGCGCAGGCCTGGGCGCAGAGCGGCGCATCGCTCGAGCGCGGGCCCGACCTCGTGGCCCTCTTCTGCTCGGGCGAGCACGCCGAGGCGGCGCACGACCTGGCCGACGCGCTGTGCGAGCTGGCACCCGGCGCGGCGGTGCTCGGGGCGTGCGCGGCCGACGGCGTCATCGGCGCGGGGCGCGAGCAGCAGGGCGGCCCCGCGCTGGCGCTGCTCGCGGTCACGTTGCCGCCGGGTGCGCGCGTCACGCCGTTCCACGCCCAGGTCGGCGAGGGACACGACGGACCCGAGCTCGTCGGGCTGCCTGCGCCCCCGCGGGACGCGCTCGTCGTCACGCTCGCCGATCCCCACTCGACGCCGGTCGGCGATCTCGTCGCGGGCCTCGGCGGGGCCCCGGTGCTGGGCGGCTTCGCCGGTCTCGGCGGTCACGGTGCGGCGCGGCTCTTCACGAACGGCGGCTGCGTCGAGGAGGGCGCCGTCGGCGTGGTGCTCGACGGCCTCCCCGTGCGCCCGATCGTCTCCCAGGGCGCCCGCCCGATCGGCCCGGAGCTCGTCGTCACGGCGGCCGAGCGCAACCTCGTGCTGGAGCTCGCGGGCCGCCCCGCGCTCGAGCGCGTCCAGCAGGTCGTCGCGGAGCTGCCGCTGACCGATCGGCTCCTGCTCGAGAACGGGCTGCTGATCGGGCTCGTGATCGACGAGAACCGGCCCGAGCACGGTCTCGGCGACTTCCTCGTGCGCGTCGTGCTCGGCGCCGACTCGACCACCGGCGCGCTCGGGATCGGCGACATCCCGCGCGTCGGGCAGACCGTGCGCCTGCACGTGCGCGATGCCGAGTCGGCCTCGCGCGAGCTCGGCGCGATGCTCGCACGGCACGAGGCCGAGCCGGCGACGGCCGCGCTCCTGTTCGCGTGCAACGGCCGCGGGCGCAACCTCTTCGCCGAGGCCGACCACGACGCCGGCGCGGTGGCGCGCCGGCTTGGCAGCGACGCCGTGGCCGGCTGCTTCTGCCAGGGCGAGCTGGGGCCGGTCGGCGGCCGCACGTTCGTGCACGGCTTTACGGCGAGTGTCGCGCTCTGGTGATCGCCCCGACGTACCCCTTTCGTGCCGGGAACTCCCGGATTTCCGGCGATCGGGTCGCGGAATCCGTACAGCAGGCGACGTATGCGCGCGTGACCCGTCCGGGGAGGATTTCGCGGTAGCCGCTGCCGATGCGCGGGCATGGCCCGAGGGAGGGTCTGCCGTCGACAAGGAGCTGCCATGAAGAAGCGCCTCAGTTATTCGAGCGTGGTCGCCACGCTCGCGCTGTTCCTCGCGATCGGCGGGACGACCGCGGTGGGAGCGCAGGCCCTGCTCACGGGCAAGAGCGTCAAGGACGAGTCGCTCACGGGCGCGGACATCCAGAACGACTCGCTGACCGGAGCCGACATCCGCATGGGCTCGCTCGGCTCGAACGTCTTCAGCAGCGCCGCCCGGGCCAATCTGCGCGGCGCGACGGGCGAGACCGGACCCGCGGGCCCCGCCGGCCCGGCCGGGCCGCAGGGCCCCGCGGGCCAGGGCGTCACCGTGACGACGACCACCGGTGCCGACGTGGTCGGCTACCACGATCTCGACACGCTCGCCGTCGCGACGATTCCGGGTGCCGGCGACTACGTGATGTTCGGGCGCGTGACGGTGCACAACACGGGTGCGAGCGACGACAACCTCAACTGCGGCCTGTTCGACGACAACGGTGCATTCGGCGGCGGCGGTGCCAGCGTGACCGCGGGCACGACGGCCGTCGTCAGCGTCGTCGGTGCCGTCTCCGCGACCCATGGCGGCGACGTGACGCTCAAGTGCCAGGGCAACGCGGTGACGACGTTCGACATCTCCGACATCACGATCCGCCTGCACGGCCTGGGCTGAGCCGGTGGGGCACGCGCGGGTGCGAGACCGGGTGCCGTGGCACGATCCCCCTGTGGATCGCGCCCGCACCCCCCTCGCGCCGGCCGCGGTCGCATGACCTGGCAGCTCGCGCTCAGCGGCCTGCTGATCGGCACGCTCGTCGGAATGACCGGCATGGGCGGCGGTTCGCTGATGACGCCGCTGCTCGTGATCGTGTTCGGCTTCCAGCCCGCGGTGGCGGTCGGCACCGACCTCGTGCACGGCGCGCTCTTCAAGTCGGTCGGGGCGATCCGGCACCGCGCGCTCGGGACGGTACAGGCGCGCCTCTCGGGCTGGATGTTCCTGGGCAGCGCGCCGATGTCGCTCGTGGGCGTGTGGGTCAGCCAGTGGATGCGCGACACCTACGGCGACGGTGCGCAGTCGCTGCAGGGGCGGGTGCTCGGCGTCGCGCTCCTGATCGGCGCCTCGGGGCTCGTCGCCAAGAACCTCCTGCGCTTCCGCGAGGCGCCGGACACCGCCTTCATCCTCACCCGCCGTGATCGCATCGCCGCCGTCCTGATCGGGCTCGGCGGCGGCTTCATGGTCGGCCTGACCTCGGTCGGCTCGGGCGTCTTCTTCGGGCTCTCGCTCCTCGTCCTCTTCCCGCTGCGCTCGTCGAAGGTCGTCGGCACCGACATCTTCCACGCCGCCGCGCTGCTGTGGGTGGCCGGCGCGGGCCACCTCGTGGCCGGCAACGTCGACCTCGGCTCCGTCGCGTGGCTCCTGGTCGGGTCGCTGCCCGGGGTGCTGATCGGCAGCCACATCAGCGTGCGGATGCCCGACCGCGTGCTCCAGCTGGCGCTCGCAGTCACGCTCGCGGCGAGCGGCGCGAAGCTCGTCGACCTCCCGCGCGCGAACGAGACGGCCTTCGCCGTGCTCGGCGTGGGGATCATCGGCCTCTTGCTGTTCGCACGCTCGACGCGCGCGCAACCGGCCCTCAGCGGCTGAACGAGGCCATAGCATGCGGCCGGTGTCCAGCGCCGTCCCCGCCGAGAGCCAGCCGACGCCGGTCGATGCGCCCGACGCGGATCTCGACGCGATCCTGACGCACGTCGCGGGCCCCGCCGGCGCGCTGCCGCTCGACGCCGAGATGCTGCGCGACTCGCCGAGCGGCGACCTCTTCGGCCTCACCCAGAACGCCGGCATGGGCTGGGAGCCGCGGCGCCTGCGCAGCCCGGAGTTCCTCATCCTCGGCACCCAGGGCGGCATCCGCGCGCCGGACGGGCGCCCGATCGCGCTCGGCTACCACACCGGGCACTGGGAGATCGGCCTGCTCATGCAGGAGGCGGCGGTGGCGTTCGACCACGGCGGCGCCACGCCGTTCGCCGGCTTCGTGAGCGACCCGTGCGACGGGCGCTCGCAGGGCACGCTCGGGATGATGGAGAGCCTCGCCTATCGCAACGACGCCGCGATCGTCTTCCGCCGCCTGATCCGCTCGCTGCCGACGCGGCGCGGCGTGATGGGCGTGGCGACGTGCGACAAGGGCCTGCCGGCGATGATGCTCGCGCTGGCCGCGCAGGGCGATCTTCCCGTGATCATCGTCCCCGGCGGCGTGACATTGCCGCCGACGGTCGGCGAGCACGCCGGAGCCGTCCAGACGATCGGCGTCCGCTTCACGCACGGCAAGCTCACGCTGCGCGAGGCCGCCGAGCTCGGCTGCGCGGCCTGCGCGACGCCCGGTGGCGGCTGCCAGTTCCTCGGCACGGCGGCCACGAGCCAGGTCGTCGCCGAGGCGCTCGGGCTCTCGCTCTGCCACTCCGCGCTCGCGCCCTCCGGCCAGCCGGTGTGGCTCGAGCTCGCCCGCCGCTCGGCGCGCGCCCTGCAGGATCTGGCGGCCGCGGGGGTGGGGGCGAACGCGATCGTGACCGACGACGCGATCCACAACGCGATGGTCGTGCACGCGGCGTTCGGCGGATCGACGAACCTCCTGCTGCACGTGCCCGCGATCGCCTACGCGGCGGGGCTGCGGCGGCCCGAGGTCGAGGACTGGGCACGCGTCAACCGCACCGTGCCGCGCCTCGTCAGCGTGCTGCCGAACGGCCCCGTCGACCATCCCACCGTGCGCGTCTTCCTGGCCGGCGGCGTGCCCGAGGTGATGCTGCGGCTGCGCGACCTCGGCCTGCTGCGGCTGGACGCGCTGACGGTGCACCGCCGGCCGCTCGGCGACGTCCTCGACGAGTGGGAGCGCAGCGATCGGCGCACGCGCGTGCGCGAGCTGCTGCTCGAGCGCGACGGCGTCGACCCCGACGAGGTCATCCTGACCCCCGAGCGCGCGACCGCCATGGGAATGACGAGCACGGTCTGCTTCCCGATCGGGAACCTCGCCCCCGAGGGCTCGGTCGTGAAGAGCACGGCCATCGCGGCCGAGCTCATCGACGCGGACGGCGTCTTCCGCCATACCGGCCCCGCCCGCGTCTTCGCGAGCGAGCGCGCGGCGATCGCCGCGATCAAGGAGGGCCGCATCGCCGCCGGCGACGTGCTCTGCGTGATCGGGCGCGGCCCGCTCGGCAGCGGCATGGAAGAGACCTACCAGCTCACCTCCGCGCTCAAGTACCTCGACTTCGGCGGGCGCGTGCCGCTGCTCACCGACGCCCGCTTCTCGGGCGTCTCGACCGGCGCCTGCATCGGCCACGTCGGCCCCGAGGCGCTCGCGGGCGGCCCGCTCGGCAAGCTGCGCGACGGCGACCTGATCGCGATCGAGATCGACCGCGTCAACCTGCACGGGACGGTCGACTTCGTCGGCTGCGACGGCGAGCGCTTCGCGCCCGCGCGCGGCGCCGAGGTGCTCGCCGCCCGCGCGCCGCATCCCGACCTCGCGCCCGACCCCGCGCTCTCCGACGACACCCGCCTGTGGGCGCTCCTGCAGTCGCTCTCGGGCGGCACCTGGGGCGGTTGCGTGTACGACGTCGACGCGATCGAGCGCGCGCTGCGTGCGGCCGGCGCGGTCGGGTAGGCCCGGGGGCGCCTCTCCGCACCGTCACCACATCGTCACCGCCGCGTCACCCCGCGCAGGCCGGCGCTCGCGGACGCTGGCGGCATGGACGGGATGATCGCGCTGATTGCGCACGACGGCACCAAGGACGAGATGGTCGCGCTCGCCGAGGAGTTCAAGGACCAGCTCGAGGACGCGACCGTGGTGGCGACCGCGACCACGGGCGGCGTCCTGCGGCACGAGCTCGAGCTCGACGTCCGCTGCGTGCTCTCGGGCCCGCTCGGCGGCGACCTCCAGATCGGCTCGATGGTCGCCGGCGGCTTCGTCAAGCTCGTGGTCTTCCTGCGCGACCCGCTCACGGCCCACCCGCACGACCCCGACATCCAGGCGCTGATGAAGGTGTGCGACGTGCAGAGGGTTCCGCTCGCGACGAACGTGGCGACCGCACGGCTGTGCCTCGCGGCGCTCGCCCCGGTGATGTGACACCCGCGCGCGGGCCGGCCGCGCGCACGTGAAGAATCGATTACGGAACGGGCATCCGCTCTCGCGCCAGGGTTTAGCATGGTGGCATGGCGCAGCGTTCCCCAGGCGAGGCCGGGACCGTCGCCCGCCGGCTGCAGGCGACGCGCATCGTGATGCTCTCGCCGCTCGGCATCGCCTTCATGAGCGCCCTCTGCCTCGTCGCGGCCGACCTCCGGCGCTACGCCCAGATCGAGCCGGGCTACGGCTTCCTGCGCTGGAACCTCTTCCTCGCGCTCGTCCCGCTCGTGCTCGCGTATGCGCTGTCGTTCGCGGCGCGCCGCGAGCTCACGTGGCCGGCAGTGCCGGTGCTGGCGCTGGCGTGGATCATCTTCCTGCCGAACGCGCCGTATCTCGTGACCGATCTCGTGCACCTCGACGAAGGCGTGAACTGGCCGAACGTCGTCGTCCTGGTGCTCTTCGCGATCACCGGCCTGCTGATCGGCGTCAAGTGCGTGCAGCTGGTGCAGCGCACGGTCGAGCGGCTCTGGGGCGTCGCGGCCGGCTGGCGCGCCGTCCACGTGATCGCCGTGCTCACGGCCTTCGGCATCTACCTCGGGCGCGTCAAGCGCTGGAACAGCTGGACGGTCGTCGAGGATCCGCACGCGTTCGTGCACGCGCTGCGCGCCGTGCCGTCCGAGCCCGGACGCGTGGCGCTCGCGGCCGCCGGGACGGTCGTCTTCGCGATCGCGTTCTCCGTCGCCTACCGCGTGCTGGCGGGGCCGAGCCCGTCGGCGACCTCGCGGTACAGCTCGACGTAGCGCGCTGCGACCGCCGGCCAGCCCATCCCCGGCTCCACGCGCTCGCGGCTGACGGCGGCCAGGCGCTCGAGGCGCGCGCGGTCGCCGAGCAGCGCGATGGCGGCGTCCGCGATCTGATCGGGCGCGGTCCCTGCGGCGACGAGCGCCGGATCGATGGGGGCGAGGATCTCGGGCGTCGCACCCGCCGGCGTCCCGAGCACGGGCGTGCCGCACGCCAGTGCCTCCGCCGTCGTGAGCCCGAAGCCCTCGAGCTCCTGCGTGGGCAGGATGACGAGGTGCGCCTCCTGGTAGCGCTGCACGAGCTCGGTCTCGGGGATGCGCCCGAGTAGCGTGATCGCACCGGACAGCCCGAGCGCGTCGATCTGCGCGCGCAGCGCAGCTTCGAGCTCGCCCGAGCCCGCGATGGCAAGCGTTGTAGCCGGAAACGCCGCGACGATCGCCGGCATCGCAGCGATCAGCTCGCGCACGCCGGTGCGCGGGACGAGGCGCCGCGCCGTGAACAGGGTGGGCCAGGCGTCGGCCTTGCGTGTACCGGGCGTGAAATGGGCGAGGTCGATCCCACCCGGCACGAGCGCCGCCTCGGCGCCGGCGCGACGGTCGAGCCGCGTCAGCTCGGAGCGCGTGAACTCGCTCAGGACGACGCAGCGCCGGGCGCGTTTGACGATCAGCTTCTCGGCCACGCGCACCGCCGCGACCGCGGGCTGTTCGGCGATCGCCGGGAGCGCGTAGCTGCCCTGCCGCTCGCTCAGGAGCTCCTGGTGGAGCGGCGCCTGAAACGTGGCGAGGAACGCGCGCCGCCCGAGCGCCACGGGGAGCGCCGGCACGGCGTAGTGCGTGTGGACGACCGCGGCGGGAAAGGTGCGCAGCGCCCGCCGGACCGCGCGGGCGACCGCGATGGGGTAGCTGGCCGCGTACGCGCGGCTCGACTTCGCCGGGATGTCGAAGCGCGAGATCAGCGCTCCCGCTTCGGTGCGCTCGCTCGCAGGGTGATCGCGCGAAAGCCGCTTGGTGTGCACGACGACGTCGACGTCCTGGCGTGCGAGCTCGTCCGCGAGCTCCCGCGCGTAGCGGTACGAGCCGCCGAGCTTGTCGGGCGTGATCGCGTTCGTGAGCAGGAGGACCTGCATCAGCCGAGCACCGCCGCCGACCACGCCTGCCAGCGTGCCTGCCAGCTGTTGGCCTCCGCCCAGCGGCGCCGCTGCAGTGCGAATCCGGACGGCTCGTCGCGTGCGTCGAGCAGCGCCGCCGAGAACGCAGCGGGCGTCGCCGCGACGTGCGTGTGGGGTGGGGCGATCGCCTCGATGGCATCGGCCCACGGAGTCGTCGCAACGGGGCGGCCGCGGGCGGCGTAGTCGTAGAACTTCATGGCATCGCCGCCGACCGCGCCGGTCCGCCGATGCGGAACGACGAGCACGTCGCCGCTGTCGAGCAGGGCTGCGAGACGCTCACGCTCGACCGGGCCATGCCACGTCGCGCGCCCCGGCCACGCAGCGAGCAGGCTCGCCAGCTCGGAGTCGGGCTCGCCGCCGCGTCCCGCGTACTGGCAGGGGCCGTAGAGGTCGAGCCGCCAGTCCGGCAGCTCCCGCAGCACGGCGTCGACCAGCGGCGCGTCGAAGCGCTCGCTGAGCGTCCCGGCGTAGACCATCGTCGAGGTCATCGGGCGCGCGGACGGCTCGGTCGCCAGCAGCACGGCGGGGGTGCCGTTGCGAACGACCGCGACCTCGCGCGGCGCGAACAGCCGGATGTGATTCTCCGTGGCGCAGACGATCGCGTCGGCCTCGTCGGCGATCCGCCGGTACAGCGCGAGCATCCGATCGCGGCGCTCGGGCAGTACGCGCGACCAGTCGTCGGCGCAATCGAAGACGCGCCGCCCGGCGCGCCGCGAGATCGCCGGCCATTCCCAGGGAACCATCCCCACGACGACCGCGTCCGCGACCTCGGGGAGGCTGCGGGCCAGCAGGAAGCTGTCCGTGCGAGCGGAGAGCGCGCCGCGGTGCCCGGGAACGAGCGTGCTGCGCGCGGTCACCTCGATGTCGCCCTCCCGCCGGACGAGCGGGCGCGCGAGGCCCGAGAGCCAGCGGCCGCGATCGCGGCCGGCGAGCGCGCGCACGTCCCGCGGCCGCTCGACGAAGGCGACGTCGTGACCGGCGTCCGCCGCGATCCGCGCGAGCTCGTGCTCGCGCCGGATGGCCGGGTGCCATGTGCTCTTGGAACAGATGACGAGCCGCGTCACCGGACCTCGATCGCCTCTTCGAGCAGACCCTGCACGCGGGCGGCCGACACCTCCCACGACCAGCTGCGGCCGTGCGACGCGGCCGCGGATGCGATACGAGCGGCCGTCTCGGGGTCGCACAGCGCGTCGAAGGCCACGGCCGCGGCGGCGGGATCGCGCGGCACCGCAAAGCCCGTGACGCCGTCGACGATCGCCTCGCACAGGCCGCCCTCCGCGGACGTCACGACCGCGCACCCGCAGGCCTGCGCCTCGAGCGCGGCGAGCCCGAACGGCTCGGCCCGTGCGAGGTAGGCGGTCACGCGGGCTCGCGCGTACTCGTGGCGCAGCTCCTCGTCGCTGATCCCGATGCGGACGTCGAGGCTGACCCCGAGCTCGCCCGCGAGGCGGCGGAGCCCGTCCTCCTGCGGCGGGTCCGAGCGCGGCGAGACGATCACGACGTGCCGCAGACGCCGGCTGCGCGCCGCCGCGCGGATGACCAGGTCGTGCCCCTTGAAGACCGTGAGCATCCCGACGGAGAGCACGACGTCCTCACGCGCGCCGTCGAGCGGGCCGTGACGGAAGACCTCGGCGACGCCGAGGGGCACGACGGTCGCCTCGACGCCGTAGGCGCTCTGCAGGCAGCGCGCGCTGTAGTGCGAGTTCGCGGCGACGGTCGTCGCGCTCCGCGCAGAGGCGGTGTCGAGCCGGCGCTCGTAGCCGTAGAGCGGCGCGTACAGCGCCCGGGTGCGAGCGTTCCGCGTCGCCGCGGCCAGCGGCTCGTGGTCGACGCGACGCGTCTCGTCGCAGAAGTAGACGGTGGGGAGCCTGCTCGAGAGCAGCATCGGCGGCGCCTGCAGGAACTGGCAGGGATTCGCGAAGACGACGTCGGCGCCGAGGCTCTGCGCCTTGTTGGAGAGCCGTCGCCAGGCGTGCGTGAGGCGAAGCGCGTCGGTGTAGCGCAGCGGCGGGCGCAGCCCGCGGTGGACCGCGGGAGCATGCGGTGCGAAGGGCACGAGCACCGGCGAGTCGGTCACCGGGGTCGCCGTCTCCAGCGCCAGCTCGATCACCTCGGCGTCGAGGCGCGCGACCTGCTCGCCGAGACGCCGCCGCGCGCCGCCGCGCGCCAGGTTGTGGACGACGAGGACCCTCATGCGACTCCCGCCCGCGCGTGCACGGAGCCCGCAAGGGCATACGCCCCCTCGAGCGCCTCGCAGTGCGCGGCCCATGAGTGATCGCGTGCCGACCGCGCGGCCGCGGCAGCACCCAGCCGATCGCGCAGATCGGGGTCGGCGAGCAGGGTCGCGAGCGCGCGTGCGAGCGCGTCGACATCGCCGACCGGGACGATTACGGCCTCCCGGTCGCGCGCGAGAAAGTCGGACAGCGCCGGGACGTCGGTCCCGAGGATCGCGCGACCCGCGGCCATCGCCATGAGCACGACGCCGCTCGCCGGGTTGGAGCTGCGGTAGGGAACGACGACGACGGCGGCATCCGCGATCGCGCGGCCGAAGTCCTCGTCGCCGAGGGCCCCGAGCCACCTGACGGGCGGCCCCGCGGATTGCGCCGCGCGCCGCTCGAGCGCATGCAGGTAGTCGGGGCGCCCCGAATCGCCCGCGATCGCGAGCGGGAGCCCCGCCGAATCGCCGACGAGCGCCCAGGCGTCGAGCAGCGTGTCGAGCCCCTTGTGAGGCGTGATGTAGCCGGCGAACAGGACGTGGCTCCCGCGCGAGGGAGTGCGCGCCGCGGGCGGGGTGTCGTATGCGAGCGGCAGGCAGAGCGTGCGCGCGGGCGAGCCCGTGATCCAGCCGGCCCGCGCCCGCTCGCTCGTGACGACCGCAACCGCGATCCGGCGGGCATACGCACGCCGCAGGCGCTCGTCCATGAGCGGTGCGAGCAGCCGGTAGGCGACGATGTCGCGCCAGCGCGTCCCGCTCGCGATCGCGCCGGCACCCGGGGCGTGGACGACGCGCGGCGGATCGTGCACGACGGTCACGATGTCGGCCCGCACGCGGCTCGCCAGCAACGCGAACCAGAAGGCGGCGACGTCGTTGGAGCCGTGCTCGACGTGCACGACAGTGCGCGCGAGCAGTTCGCCGCGCTCGCGGCGGAACGCGCGGCGCGCCTCCCGCCGAGGCGATCGGCCGTTCCCGAGGGCGATGTGGCGGACGTCCCATCCACGCGCCGAGAGCGCGGCGGCGGCCCCCTCCACGACGTGTGCGACGCCGCCCCGTGCGGGCCCGACGTAGAGGATGCTGCGAGCGTCGTCAGGCGCGTGCATAGGCGTCGAGGCACCTCTCGGCGACCCGCTCCCATGTGAATCGCTCGAGCACGGACTCGCGCGCGGCGAGCGACATTCGCCGCCACAGAGCGGCGTCCCGGAGTAGCTGGTCGATGCGCTCGCGGAGCGCCTCGGGGTCGCCCGCCGGCACGAGGAACCCGTTCACGCCGTCGGCGATCATCTCGGAGAGGCCGCCGACGTCGCTCGCGACGACGGGCGTCCCCGAAGCCAGTGCCTCGAGCACGGAGAGCGGGAAGAGGTCGCCCGGAGTCGGTGCGCCGTGCTCGCCGTGGGTGACGGCCGGCAGTACCGCCACCCGGGCGTGCCGGTACTCGTGGACGACCTGATCGCCCGGGAGCGGTGGAACGAACGTGACGTTCTTCCCGGCGGCCAGTCGCTGGAGGACGGCGTGGTAGGCATCGTCGTACGCCGGTCCCACGATGCGAAGCGACGTCGTCGGGCCGAGCGCGCGCACCAGCACGTCGATGCCCTTGAAGTGCAGCAGCCGGCCCACGAAGACGACGCCATTGCGCGCGTCCCCGTTGGGCGAGAAGTGCTCGGCGTCGACGCCTCCGTAGACGACGCTCTGCCGCGGCTGCAGAAGCGGATGAAGACCGCCCGCGAAGCGACTGACCGGGAGGAACCCGGTCACACCGCGATCGAGCCGGAGCCGGCGCGCATAGTTGCGCCCGCGACCTCCGTGGTCGGTGACGAACACGGGCTTGCCCATGGCACGGCCGAAGAGGATGCAGAAGTTCGTGAGCACGCTCTCGTACTGGTGGGCGTGGACGATTCCGGCGCGTGCAAGACGGAGCGGCAAGGCCTCGGAGAGCGGATTGACCTCGTGTCCGGCGTACCTTCCGCGCACGGGCAACACGTCGATCTCGAGCGCATCCTCGCGGGTGCGCCGCCGCGCGGGGCCGAATGTCACGAGGCGGGTCGGGACGTGCCGCGACATCGCTCGTGCGAGTTCGAGCGCGTAGCGCTCCGCGCCGCCGAAGAGGCCGGTTTCGCCGAACTGGAGCGGCGAGACGTGGACGACCTCAGCCACGCAGCGCCTCGAGGTACAGATCGTGCGTCGCCGTGACCATGTCGTCGATCCCGAACCGGCTCTCCGCGCGCGCCCGCGCGGCCAGACCCATGCGCCGGACATCGTCGGGACGCCCGGCGAGGTCGTCGAGCGCTGCGGCGAGAGCGGCCGGGTCGTCGGGCGCGAGCAGGAGGCCGCTGACACCGTGCTCGATCATCTCCGGCAGGCCGTCCACATTGCTCGCGACCACACAGCGAGCGCGCGCCATGGCGTCGAGCACGACGTAGGGGCAGGCCTCCCAGCGCGACGGCAGGCAGAGGACGTCGGCTGCGAGCGGGGCGTTGACGGCGTCGTCGCGCCAGCCCGCAAGCGACACGCGCCCGTCGTCGAGCGCATCGGCCATCCGCTGCAGAACGGGCCCGCGCGAGCCCTCGCCGATGATCGTCGCCGTCCAGTCTCCGCGCGCTCGGGATGCCGCGGCGAGCAGCACGTCGTGGCCCTTCTGCATGCCGAGCGTCCCGATGGCCATGACGCGGAGCGTTCGGCCGGGGCTCGGCGGCTCGACGCCGGCGGGAAGGCGCACGCCGTTGAGGATCGTGCGCACGCGCTCGCCGCGGATGCCGTAGCGATCGTCGAGAAAGCTGCGCGAGCGGTCGCAGACCGTGACGATCCGGCGTGCGAGCCGGGCCTCCGCGCGCTTGAACGCTCCCTTGGCGGTTGCCGCGCCGCGCCGCCGCGGTCCGGGCAGGAGCGACGGATCGGAGGCGTTCGTGCGCGGGAGGTGCTCGGTCATGACCACTGCGGCACCGGTCGCGCGTGCGCGCAACGCAAGCGCGAACGCGCGCCGGTCGTAGGTGTCGTGGAGGTGGATGTGCACGACGTCTGCGCTGCCCGGCGACGACGAGACGTCCCACCCGCGCGCTCGCAGCCCGTCCGCGAGCTCGCCGATGTGCCGGCTCACGCCTCCGGTCACGCTCGTCGTTGTCAGCAGCCGGACCCGCATCAGGCTCCCGAGGGCCTCGAGCGCAGGCCGCGCAGATCGTTCGGCCAGGCATGCAGGACATGGGTGGCGACGACGAGCGCCACGATCGCCGCAGGAATGGCGAGCAGCGGCCGCGCGAGCAGCGCAAGCCCGACGAGCGCGAATGCCGCGTTGGCTGCGAGGGGGCCGATCAGGTGGCGCATTCCCAGGATCGAGCCGAACTGGGCGCGCACGACCGCGAATGCGCAGCCGGCGACGAACACCTCGGTGACGACGGTGAGCCAGGCCGAGGCGATGACCCCGAAGCGGGGAGCGAGCAGCAGATTGCCCGCCACGTTGAGGATCAGCGCAAGCGCGTTCTGCCTGAGCATCGGCCGCACGTCACCCCGCGCGACTTGCAGCGTGCCGAGGATGTTGGCGAGGAGCGCGATCGCGCCCGCGATCGCGAGCACCCGAACGAGCGGGACGGCCGCTCCGTAGCCGCTCCCGAACGCGATGCGCACGAGGGGCCCGGCGAACACGAATGCGCCCACGCACCAGGGAAGGCCGAGGCTCGTCAGCCAGTGCAGCACGCGGCCGGCGAGCACGCCGACTTCGCCACGGTCGGCGTCGAGCCGGGCGAACCCCGGGAGCGCCGCACCCAGGACGAGCGAGGGCAGCATGACCAGCAGCGTCAGGATCTTGGTTGCCGCGCCGTAGGCGCCGAGCGCCGCCGGGCCGACGAGCCAGCCCAGCAGCACGAGGTCGATCGTGAAGTAGACGCTCGAGAGCAGCGACGCGATGCCGAGAGGCACGGCGACCTTGACGAGGCGCCTCGCGTCGCCCGGCTCCGGTCGCTCGAGCGGGACGATCCGGTGCGCGGCCAGGGCGACCAGCGTGGAGTTGGCCACGGTTCCGGCCGAGAGCGCGGCGGCGACGCCCACGGCCCCCGCACCGCCGACTGCGAGCGCGATGGCCGCCCCGATGCCGCTGCGGTCGTCACGAGGTCGATCGCGGCCACCCGGCCTGTCCGGAAGAGCACGAGAAACACCTGGCGGCCTGCCCCGAGTCCGGCGGCCGCGACACCCGGAGCCAGCGCGAGAAGCACGCCGCCGCGCGTCGTGTCGACTCCGGCGAGCACGCCGAGCACCACGAGACGATCGCCATGCACGCCCCCCAGGCTCCCTGGACGCGCAGTGCCGTGGCGAAGAGGCGCGGGCGCGCGTCGGGGTGACGCGACAGATCGCGTCCGAGCACGAGCCCGAAGCCGAGATCCACGATGGCGAGCGCGAGGTAGTACGCGCCGAACGCGGAGGCGAACGTGCCGAACTCGGCGGGCCCGAGCTTGCGCGCGACGACCGCGGTCGTCAGCGACGTGAGGGCGGTCAGCGCGATGCGCCGTCCGACCAGCGTGATCGCCGAGTCGGCGACGCGGCGCGCGATTCCGAGCGCGGTTTCAGGCGGTGGCTGGGTCACGTCCGCCAGGAACCGTCTCGAGTGCGGAGATTGCGCCGAAGACGACCGCGAACGTCGTAGCCACCGCGAGGTAGCGCACGGTGTAGTCGGTCGTCCAGCAGGTGAGCGTTGCGACGAGGCTTCCAGCCAGCGCGATCGCGTGTGGAGTGCGCCGTCGCACGCCCCGGGCGACCGTCAGCAACGAGCCCACGAGTATCATCGCGAGCGCGAGCCCGCCGACGGCGCCGCCCTCGCCGAGCACCTGCAGTACGTGGAGTGGGCGTGCCCGCCGAGTCGGCCTCCGGGGTAGCTGCCGGCGATCTTCCGCTGCAGTTCGCCGAAGCCGACGCCGGCGATCGGGTGGTCGGCGATCGTCGTCCGCGTCGCCGCCCAGATCTTCGTCCGCGTCTGATCCTCGATGTGGTTCGCGGTCGACTGGCTCGTCGGAGCGATCACGGATTCGAGGCGCTTTCCGAGGCTCGCTCCGTCGACGACCGTGCCGACCGCGAGGATCGCCGCTGCCGCGCCCGCGATCGTGAGCACGGCGGCGATGCGCCCGCGCTCCTGCAGGATGACGACGAGGCACACGCCGAGGATGCCTCCGATCCAGCTCATGCGCGAGAGCGTGAGCATGAGCGCAAGAGCGATCCAGAATCCAGCGGCCGCCCAGATGATCCGCTCGCCCCCCGAACGCGCTCGGAGGCTCAGCGCCACGGCGACCGGAAGTGCGATCGCGAGGAGATTGCCGAGCGAGATCGGGTCGTAGAGAGCACCGCTCGGCCGAGCGACGTTCTCGAACTGGTAGAAGGCGGATTGGCCGGGTGCGCTCGGCTGAGCCCCTCCGTAGAGGTTGAGCGCCGTGCCGCTATGGAGCTGCCAGAGCTCGAGTGAAGCCTGTACGAATGCAGTGGTGACAAGTCCAGCGAGCACGACCTTCATGCCGCCGGGGCGGGCGCAGGCGCGCGCAGTCACGAACGCTGCAGCTCCGATCGTCGCAAGCAGGCCCGCGAAGTGCGCAGGAGACGAGCCCGTGAGCAGCGGCACCGCGATCAGGACCATCGCGAGAGCCGTGGGCACCGGGTTCCGTGTAGTGCGTGAGAGCTCGCCGCGGGCGAGCAACGCCACGATGACGGCGCCGAGGCAGAGCGGGGCGATGAGCGGTACCTGTATCCCGCCGAACGTGGTCGTATAGCCGCCGAACGGCGCGAGCACCAGCATGACGACGGCTGTCGTCTTGACCGGCTCGCGCGCGGCCACGACCGACACCGCGAGCAGCGGCACGAAGACCGTGACGGCATACTTCAGGTTGCTCTGCTGTGCGAACAGGGCGAACTGGGCGGCACCCGTGCCCGCGATGCCGACGGCCAGGAGGCCGAGGCCGAGAGCCGCGATCCGCAGTCCGTCGACCGGGCCGGCGCTCGCGCGAGTGCTCACCCCGCGGCGGCGACCATCCGCCGCGCCCCTAGTACGACGACGAGTTGGAGCGTCAGCAGGAACGCAGCCAGCGCGGTCACGATCGCGTAGAGCATCGGCTTCGGCTGGACCTGCGCGCCAGCGCCGGCCTGGCTGATGAGGTCGACCTGTGGCTGCGACGAGGCGACGCCTCCCGCGAGTTCGGCGGCAGCGTGCTGGCGAGCGGTGAGGAGATTGGCGAGAGTCGCTTGCGCCGCGCTCACGGCGGTCGCCGTGCCGGATGGGACGTTCGAGTCGCTACCGCGCCCGAGTTGATCCTCGAGCCGGCTGATCTCGGCCTGAATCGGCGAAAGCGTGGTCCCGATGCCCTTGGTGAACGCTGCGACCTGCTGGCGGTTCGTCGCTCGGATGTACGTCACGAACTGTCGCGCGACCGCGTTCGCCCGTCGCTGCGCTCCGGCGCTGCGAGTCGGCCTGGGCCGAGATTGACATCAGATTCTGATCACCCACCGTGGCGGTCGAGAGCGAACTCGAGAGCGTGCCACCCGAGATTCCGAGCCGAGCGGCGGCCGGGTCGACGACTGCGCTGCTGCGCATCAGCGGCGCGTATTGGACAGCGAGGTCATTCGAAGCCAGCACGGCATCTTGCGTGACGCCGCTGCTCGAGTGCACGACGACGCGCAACGTCGCCGACGATTCGTAGGTCGGCGGTAGCAGCGAGCAGCCGGCGTAGGCGCCGATTCCCCCGATGATCGACGCGAGCAGGATCCAGAAGCGCCCACGCCATGCAAGGCCGAGCCGATCGACCGTGATCGCCGCTCGCGGCGGGGTCATGACCGGTGGCGCGGCCGGCGGCGCCGGAGGCTGTTCGGGGCCCTGGACGGCGGGACCCGGCGGCGGGTATGCCGGGGGCGACCAGATGGCGCGCGGGGGCTCGCCGAGGAGTTCTGCGACAAGCCGGCGAAACCCGCCTCCTTGCCGGTACTCGACCGTGTACCCGTCGGGCCGTCCGCGGTTCGCGTCGCTCGCCATGCTCATCCACCTTTCCCGTGCGCGCTCCCGACGGTCATGCAGCTCAGGTACTCGTGCTCGATGCCGTCGAGAAAGCCGTCGAACGAGTGATGCTCGGCGACGTGCGCCCGTGCGCTCTCCGCCAGGCGGCGGCGCAGCGCATGATCTGCCGCCAGCGTGCGAAGGCACGCGGCGATCGCGTCGACGTCGCCGACGTCGACGCAGTAGCCCGTTTCACCATGCAGCACGAGCTCGCTCACGCCGCCCGCGTCGTAGGCGACGACGGGAAGGCCTGCGGCCATTGCCTCGAGCAGCGCGAGTGGCATGCCCTCCCACGCGGAGGTCTGCACCAGAATGTCTGCTGCGGCGTACAGCGCGTGCGGATCTGTGTCCTCCGCCAGCAGTCGTCCTCCGGCCGCTTCGAGCGCACGGCCGGCGGCGCTCGCGCGCAGTCCGGTGCCCAGCGCCACGATCTGCACGCCGTGCGCGGCGACGGCGGCGGCGATCGCAGGCAGGTCTTGCGGGCGCTTCTGCTCGGCTGCTCGGCCGACCCACGCGGCGACCATCCGCGAGTCCCTGAGTCCGAGCACGGATCGCGCGATTGCCCGCTCGTAGGCGCGCTCGGGCGCAGGAAGTCCGGTTGGCACCACGGCGATGCGATCGTTCGGGGCCACATGCCAGCGTTCGGCGGCGGTTCGCTGACTCCTGCAACGGCTATGACCCGGCGCTTGAGCGCTCGCGTGAGCACGAGCTCGGTCGCGGCGTAGGCCGTTCTCCGCGCCCGGCCGACGCGCATCTCGAACGACCACCCGTGAGGGGTGTAGACGAGCGGTCGGCGCGAGAGCTGCGCGACGAGCGCGGCCCTCGGCCCCGCGCGCGTCGAGTGAGCGTGCAGGAGCGAGACGCCGTTGCCACGCACGTGCCGCGCCAGCTCGAGCGGGGAGCGGATTGCGAGCCTCTCGACACCGCTGTCTGCGAGCCGCGCGTCGATGCTCGTCTCCACCGGGCACGACACGCTCACGCGCCAGCCACGTGCCGTCAGTCCCTCGCAAAGGCCGGCCACGTAGACCGGGACGCCGCCCGTTGGCCGCTCGAACACCTGGAGGACGTGGGGCCGGCCGGTGTCCGTCATAGCGCGCCGCGGCCGAGGAACACGGCGGGCAGCGTGCGCAGCAGGATGCCGATGTCCGACACGAGCGACCAGTTGCGGACGTAGGCGCAGTCGAGCTGCAGGCGCTCCTCCCAGCGGACCTCGCTGCGACCCATGACCTGCCAGAGGCCGGTGATGCCGGGGCGCATGTCGTGGCGCACGCGCTGCCAGTCGTCCAGCGATTCGACCTCGAACGTGCGCAGCGGGCGCGGTCCGACCAGGCTCATGTCCCCGAAGAGGACGTTCCAGAGTTGCGGCAGCTCGTCGATGCTCGTACGCCGCAGGAACGTTCCGACCCGCGTCGACCGCGACGCTCCGGCGAGCTTGATCAGCTCGATCGTCTCGTCCATCTTCAGCGCCGCGACGTCGGCAGGGCGAAACTTGTCGTCGCCCTTGGCGAGCGTCCGGAACTTGAAGATCGTGAATGACAGGCCGTCGCGGCCCACGCGGCGCTGGCGGAAGATGACCGGGCCACCGTCGTCGAGGAGGATCGCAAGGGTTGCCATGGCGATCACCGGGGAGAGCAGCATCAGCGCGATCGCGGCGCCGACGATGTCGACCGCGCGCTTCATCATGGCCTGCGCGACGCCGGCGGCCCGCGCCGAGGCGTCAAAGAGCGCAAGCCCGCCGAGATCGTATGTGCGGGCGTGCGGAGGCAGGACCTCGAACAGGCGCGGCACGACCACGACGTCAACGCCGAGGCGATCGCACTCGCGCAACGCGGCGACGAGCGACTCGTCGCTACGGCGGGAGAACGCGACGACGACCAGGTCGATCCGCTCCGTCCCGACGATGTAGGGCAGATCGTCGATCGCGCCCAAGAAGGGCCCCGGCTCCGGTTCGGTGGGTGCCGGGTCGTCGTCGAGGTAGCCGGCGACCTGGATCTTGCGACCGGGATGCCGGGCGGCGAGCGTCGCGACGTGGCTCGCCACGCGCCCGGAGCCCAGGACGACTGCGCGCTCGACGCCGGCGTGGTCGAAGTGCCCGAGGAGCATGCGCGTCCAGACACAGCCCACGGCGAGCAGCAGCCAGGTGGTGTACATCGGCGCGGCCCCGAAGTTGCTCTCGAACCGGAACGCGACGAGCGCCATGATCCAGACCGCGAACCCGCTGAAGAGGACGATCCGCCCGGCGCGCCGGAGCCCCCCGTCGCGCGGCCGTGGGAAATGGTCGTACTCGCCCGCCGCGCCGAGCGTCAGGAGCGTGATGAGCGCGAGCGCGACGGCCTCCAGGCGCGTGCCGTCCGTGTTCTGCGTCGAGAGCACCGCGCGCGCCGCGAACGGGCTTGCCAGCGCCACCGCGACATCGAGGGCGATGAGATTGCGTACCGGCCTGCGAGCCACGCGCGTGTACGACGAGGTCCGGAAAAGGGACCCGCGATGCGTGAGGTGAAGCGGCAGGATGTTCATACGGCGAGCGCGGGCACAAGCCTCGCCGTACAGCAATGCGCCGCTCCGGCGCGAACTCCTCCCTTTCGTCCCGTGAGCTACTCGAACGCCGCCGGGATGTCCCTGACGCTGCTTCGAGCCCTGCTACGAACGGGTTCAGGCCGCCGGACTCGGCGCACGACGCACCGCTTATGCCAGTCGCGCATCGTGCCGATGTTCAGGGTGTGATGACCAGGCGTCTCATCGGCGCGCTCGTTGCGGTGCTCGTCGGGTGCACCGTCGCTCCGGGTGCCTCCGCTCAGCCGCTCGGCAAGGCGGCTGCACGGCCGTCCGTCGAAGCACTGATCGCGGACTCGTTGCGCGCCTATCACGATCGAAGCTCGCCGCGCGACAAGCAGTACTACGCACATGGCCGCTGGCACAGCGGAGACGCTACCTACTGGCCGGCGCAAACGGGTCCCGCAACTGCTGCAGCCGTGCTCTACCGCGTGAACCACGATCGCCGGCTCGCCAAGCTGTCGATGGCGACTATCGACCGGGCGATCGCTGCGTATCAGCAGCCGAACGGCGCCTATGGCGGCACGCCGGGCCTCGACATCGCGACCATGATCTTCGCCAGCCAGCTCGGGCGTGCATACATTGCGCTCGGAGCCGCACTGCCGCCGAGCAAGCGCCTGCGCTGGAGTGCCTCGCTCCGTCGGGCAGCCGACTTCCTGATCACCAACGGCAACCTCGCCTGGTACACGAACGGCAATATCGTCCTTGGGAACGCCGAGGTGATGGCACTCGCCTACCGCGTTACCAGAGACACGCGTTTCCGCGATGCCTACACGACGGCGATCACGTTCGCGATCTCACCCCCGCAGGGACGCTGGCCGGGCTTCGGCCTCCACCTGACGAAGACGCCTCTGCGCGCCGACGGCGCCGACGGCGCCGGGTACCTCAGCGAGGGCGGGCCCGATGCGGTGCCTGGTTTCGATGTCGAATACACCGAGGCGCAACTCGACATCGCTGCACGTTTGTATCTGCTCGTGCATGACCGGCAGACGCTACGGCTCGCCAACGAGCTCGCCAATACCGTCCTTGCACGCGTCGACCGCAAGACCTGGCTCCTCGATACGAGTGGCGGCTCGCGCCACCCGGAAATGGGACGCAAGGTCCCGTTCACCTCCGCGGCACTGACCGTGCTTGCCTGGCAGGGCGGTCGTCGCGACCTGGCTCGCTACGCGGACGCGCAGCTCGCGTTCGTCGACCGCACGTATCGCAGCGTGCTGTCTGCGAGCATCAACAACTACTATCGCGGCCTGGGTGACGAGCTGCCGCCGATCCTCCAGGCGACATTCGACCACGCGCGTGCGCTCTCTCTGGCGGGGGGCTGAGCCCGCATCATCAAGCCGTGGCGCCGATTCGCGCTCCCGGATCCGCGTGCTTCTCCGGCCTGACTGACCAGCCCATGGCGCTCGGCCGCATCACGCTGTCGATCACCTCGCTGACCCGGTCGGCGACGATCGGCCAAGAGTGATCTGCTGCCCAGCGGCGGCCCTGCTCTCCGAGTTCGCGGCAGCGGCGTGGGTTGCGGATCAGCGCGATGAGCGCGCGCGCGACGGCGGCTGGATCCTCCGCATTCACGAGGACTCCCGTCTCTCCGTGACGCACGGCGTCGACTGACCCGCCCCGGTCGCCCGCGACCACTGCGAGACCGTGCGCGGACGCCTCGAGGTAGACGATGCCGAATCCCTCCCCGCCGCACCGATCCGGGGGGACGCGGCTCGGCATGACGAAGATGCGACTTCCGGACAACGCGGCATTGCGGCCGGCATCGTCGACTGCGCCGAGGAACGTCACCGCGTGCGCGAGGCCGAGTCTCTCTGCCAGGCGCTCCAGCGACCGGCGCTTCGGGCCGTCGCCGATGACGGTCCAGCGAGCCTCGGGTATCGCGGCCAGCACCTCGGTCAGCGCGCGCAGTACGACGTCGTGGCCCTTGTAGTCGTTGTCGAGGCGCGAGACGGTGACGAGTGCCGATGGCTCCGCCTCGGCTCGGTGAGTCTCCGGCGGCACGTCCACGCCAGGGTGGATGACGCGGACGTCGGCATGCGGGTAGAGCTCTCTCGCGAGCCCTGCCGTGTAGGTGCTGACGGCGATGATCGCGTCGGCATTCCGGAGCGCGATCTTCGACTGGAGCGGGTGGTCCGCCAGTTCCTTTGCATGCAGGTAGAGGACGTTCGGTACGCCCAGCAATCGCTGCATCGCAGCGGCGGCGCTGTGCGAACGCACGTGCATCGAGAGGATCGCGTCGGGGTGGAACGCCATACCCTCGCGCAGCGCCAGCATTGCGATCCGCGCGAGCGCCTTTCGGCCGTGAGCGGGAACGTTGCGTGCGCGTCGGACGGGGACCATGTCCTGGGCCGCTTCGCTACCCGGCCACGCCAGGCTCACGACGCGCACCTCGTACGCATCGAGGTTCCGCACGAGGCCCGTCGTCAGGGCAGCTATGCCCCCGGGCTGCGGAGGGTAGTCCGGGCTGATCACGAGCAATCGCCGCCTCGTGCGCGGGGGCGCTTGGTCGCGAAGAGGTCTAGGCGAGTCCGATCGCACGCAACGGCTCTTCTTCGTGTGGCCGTCCTTCACCTGCCTCACGTCATCGGCGGAGGCGCGCAGAGCGTCGCGTAAGGTCTGGAGTCGTGACCGGCGCTTTGCGAGAACCGGCGGCGCCGGTGTGAGAGTCGTCCTGGCGACACCGGCTCGTGAGGTGGGCGGAGTCCTTCGTGCGGTGCTCGACCTCGCCGCGGGCATTCGCAACCGAGGGCACGAGGTCGTGATCGGGGGCCCGATCGATGCCGCTGCCGTACGCGACGCTGCGGACGCACGGGATCTGCCCTGGATCGAGCTGGGGGAGTCCGCTCGCACGCCGGCCGATGTGTGGCATCTCCACCTCAACAACTCGCTGGAGACCTTGCCATTGCGCCTGCTCGCGCGACGGCGTGCGACGCGGGGCGTTCGCGTCCTCACGGAGCACCTGCCGCGGACGTTCCGCACTGATCCGTCGCTGCCCGTCGATCCAGGCGTCTTGCAGCGCCGCGCCAGGCCAGGCGCGTATCACGCGAAGACGGCATTCAAGCGTCTCGAGTACACGCTCAGCGATGCCGTGATCACTCCGGCCGCAGCATCAGCCGAGTTCATCGGACGCAGGTATCGCCTGAAGCCGGGCACCGTCGAGGCGATTCACAACGGCATTCCGGTTCCCGCGGAACCGGCTCCACCGCCCGACGCCGAGCCGATGGAGGTACTCACGGTGGGCATGCTCATCCACCGCAAGGGCCAGGACGTCCTCCTCGAGGCGGCTGCACGAGCCGTTGAGCGCTGGAATGTGACGTTCATCGGAGAGGGCGCTGCGAGGCCTGCCCTCGAGCGAGCGGCCGCTCGCATCCAGGATCGCCATGTCCGCTTCACCGGCTGGCGCGCGGATGCCGCCGACGCACCCGTGGGATGCGACGTCGTGTGCGTGCCCTCGCGTGTGGAGTCCTTGCCGTACGTCGCGCTCGAGGCGATGGCGTGCGGACGTGCGGTCGTCGCATCGTCGATCGACGGGCTGTCGGAGATCGTCGAGCATGGCGTCACCGGACGCCTCGTCGCACCCGACGATCCCGATGCGCTGGCCGAGGCGCTGGACGCTCTGGCAGTCGATCGATCTCTGCGCCGGCGCATGGGCGTTGCCGCGCACGCCCGCGCGCGACGAGAGTTCGCCGCCGAGAGGATGGTCTCACGAACGCTCGACTGCTACGACCGCCTACTCCGGAGTGGTCGCGCGACCTGACGGTCGCAAGGAAGTTGACGACGGCCCGTGAACGGTGAAACCGTGATGCACGGAATCTGCATTCGCTGCCGGGGAGGCGTCACCACCAAGCTGCGCGTGCGCCGGAACGGCGCGGGATGACGGCGACGCACGCCGCCGCGCCTGACGGCGACCCGTTCGTCAGTGGAGCCCCGGTGCCCCGGACGCTCCCACAGCGGGTCGCGGGCGCCGCTGCACGGCTCGCGGTCCGGCGCCTGGTGCTGATGGTGATCGCAGCGGTGACGGCAGCGGCGGTCACCCGGATGCTCGGTCCTGTGAACTACGGCGAATACGGCTCGGCGATCGCCACGTGGACGATTCTCACCTCGGCCGCGGACTTCGGCTTCAGTCTCGTCATCGGACGAGACCTCGCCCGGACGCCATCCGCCTATCGCGAGACCATGCGTGCGGCGTACCAGGTCGGTCTCATGTGGACGGTCCCGCTTGCGCTCGTGCTTGCGGGGTTGGCTGTCGGAGCAGGCATTTCGAGCCATCGCGGCCAGGCGATGCTGTTTCTCGCGCCGAGTCTCGTGGCATTCGGGCTGACACCGGCACGCGCGCTCTTCACGGTGCTCTACGACAATCGCGCGGTCGTGCGCGTCGACATCGTCGTTGCGGTCGTGCAGTCGGCGCTCGTGATCGCGGTTGCAGCAGCCGGGCTCGGAGCGCCCGCGGTCGCCGCGGTCGTGAGTGCGACAACCGTCGTCAACCTGCTCGCGGTCTGGCTCCTCGCACGCGCACGTCTGCGTGGCGAGCCGCGCGGGACTCCGTACGGCCGTCGGCGCTTCATGCGCCTTGCCGCGCCACTCGGGCTGTTGTCGTTGATGACACAGGCGTACCTGATCCTCGATCTCGCCATCATCGGCTGGTACGTGACCGGCGGATCGGTCGGTGATTACGCGGCAGCGTCGAAGATCCTGATGATCTTCACGGGCGTCGCAGGCTTGATCACGGCGGCGGCATTGCCCGCGTTCTCGTCCACGAGCACGAATCCGAAGGCGCTCGAGACGATCGTCACTCGGGTGTGGCACTGGCTCGTCGTCAGTGCCCTGCCCGTCTTCGTGGGCCTGGGCGTCTTTGCCCCGCTGGTCGTCCATGTCGCACTCGGATCCCAGTACGGCGGAGCAGTGACGCTGCTGCGGGTTCTCTCGCTCGCCGGCATCGTCAGCGTGTTGAGCAACTTCCTCGGGACGCTCATGGTTGCGACGAACAACACGAGAACGTTGTTCATCCAGAATGCGCTGGCGCTCACTCTGAATTTCGGTGGCAACGTGCTGTTGCTCCCGCGCGTCGGAGTCATCGCGTCGGCATGGCTGACCGCTGCGACCGAAGTGCTCGTGTGCGTGGGCGCCCTCCTCGTCATGGTCCGGCGGGTGGACTTCCGACGGGCTCTTGGCGTCAGCGGATGGCCGGTCTTCGCGATGGGCGTGGCTGGCGGGGTCGGACTCGTCATTCCCGGGCCTCGGGCCTCGGCGCTCGTCGCCAGCGCGGTCGTATTCGCGGCGATCGTGACGCTGACGCACGCCTGGCCGGACGAATTCACGGAGCGCTTGCCCCTATGGGTGTCGAGACGAGAGGCGTCGTCGTGACTCGGGGTCGCGACACGCTCTCGTTCCTGGCGTCCGGGCGTACGGCGCGGCGCCCTGACATGCGGCGACCGTGGAAGGTCTGGGACCTCGATTCGGAGTTGCGTTACGCACCGGTGGTACAAGCCTTGCCACGCTCGGCGTTGCCGATCTGCGAGGTCGGAAGCGGGCCGCAGGGGATGGCCGTATGGACGCCGCGCGACATCATCGGAGTCGATCCCGGCGCTGACGACCGCCACGCGGGTCTGGCGACCGCAGCTCCGCCCAATCTCCGGCGAGTGCCGGGCGACGGCGCGCACATCCCACTCGCTGACCACTCGGTCGCGGCCGCGGTCGCCGTCGACACGATGGAGCACATCCCGAGCCACGAACGCCCCGCGGTGCTCGCCGAGATGATCCGGGTCACAGCGCCGGGCGGGCGGGTGATCATCATGGGGCCCACCGGTCCTGCGGCGGCTGGCGGCGATGCCGAGATGCTCGCGCGCTATCGACGCGACGGCGGCAACGAAGGCCCGGTTGTCTGGCTCACTGAGCATTTGGAACTCGGACTCCCGACCATCGAAGAGCTCGTCGAGGGCTTGTCAGGCGACCGCACGCGCGTCGTGTCCGTTCGCGGCGTGTTCAACCTCCGCCTCTGGAAGATCATGCACCGGGCGCTCCTGGGAGATTTTCCGGAGCCGCGTGGGTTTCACCGCATCCATCATCTGGCCTGGACGCCATTCGCCATGCTCGCGCGCCGCTGGAGCCGAGGCCCCTTCTATCGCTACCTGGTGGTTGCCGATCTTGAATGAACGACGCGCTGCGGCAACTGTCGAAGTGCTCATCGTGTCCTTCAACACGCGCGAATCGTTGCGAGATTGCCTCATGTCGCTGAGCACGTTCGCGCCAACGGACGCAGGTCTCGTCCTACGGATCAGTGTGCTCGACAACGCGTCGAACGATGGAAGCGCGCAGATGGTCGAATCCCAGTTTCCGCAGGTCCGGCTAGTCGCGTTGGATGAGAATCTCGGGTTCGGTGCGGGGAACAACCGGCTGGCTGCGACAAGCACGGCGACCCACCTACTGCTCCTGAATTCGGACACTGTCCTCATCGAAGAGATCGTCGCCCCGCTGCTCGCAGCGCTTGAAGCGGATCCGGCGATCGCAATCACCGCCCCACGCTTGATCTACCCAGGCGGGGACGTTCAGATGTCGAGCGAGCGCTTCCCGACACTCGCGTTCGAATTCGCGCGACAGATTCGCGGAACGAAGTTGCATGTCGCCCTCCGCCGGATCTTCGACGCCGAGCGCGTCCTACGCGACCACCGTCGCGAGACGGAGTTGGAGCGAAGGTACGCGCATGATGCCGACTTTCTCTGGGCCACTTGCTGGCTCGTCCGGCGCGCAGACTTTCCGGATGGTCGCATCTTCGATCCGGCGTTCCCTCTCTATGACGAGGATCTGGACGTCTGCCGACGGCTGCGCACGCAGGGCCGTCGCCTTCGGTACGTGCCCGAGACCGAACTCGTTCACATCGGTGGCCGCAGCAGCCCGACGAGCGCCGCGAAATCCGCCCGGATGATTTCGGGCCGGACGTCCTACTACCGCCGCTATCACGGCCAGATGGCGGCCTTTGCCTATCGAGCTCTCGCTGCCGCCGTGTCGTTCGCGAAGGGTGCCCGAGGCGGCGGAGGCTGAATCCGCGTCCGGTCTCACAACAGCGTGCTGCGAACAGCTTCGACGAGCGACGCGGGCGGAGCCGCGGTTTCCGGAGCGGGTGCGGTAGAAGCCGAGCGCATCAACCCGAGCCCGTGCAGGTCGGCCACGCGGCTCCGCACCTCCTCGGCTGCGGCGCGCAGCGCCGCGACCTCGGCCTCGTCGAGCCCGGCCGTGACGATCTCCGAGACGCCGCTGCGCCCGAGGCGGGCGGGCACGCCGACGTAGACGCCGTCGATGCCGAACTGGCCCGCGAGCCGCGCTGCGATGGGCAGCACGACCTGTTCGTCGCGCAGGATCGCGCGCACCATCAGCATGACCGCGGCGCTCGGCGCCCAGTAGGCCGAGCCGCGCTGCAGCAGGCGGACGACCTCGGCGCCGCCGTCGCGGGTGCGCTGGACGACCTCGCCGAGGGCCGTGTCGCCGAGCACCTCGGCCGCGGGGCGTCCGCCGATCGTCGCGGTGCGCGAGAGCGGCACCATCGTGTCGCCGTGGGAGCCGAGCGTGAGTGCGTGCACGGTGCTCGCCGCGGCGCCGGCGCGCTCGGCCAGGAAGTGGCGGAAGCGCGCGGTGTCGAGCAGGCCCGCCATGCCGACGACGCGCTCGGGCGCGAAGCCGAGGGCGTCCTGGGCGAGCGTCGTCATCTCGTCGAGGGGGTTCGTGACCACGATGACCACGGCGTCGGGTGCCGCTGAGCGCAGCTCGCGGCAGACGTCCGCGACGATGCGGCCGTTGCCCTCGAGCAGGTCGGCGCGGCTCTGCCCGGGCTGGCGGGGGCGGCCCGCGGTGATCACGACGACGTCGGCGCCGCGCGCCTGGTCGTAGCCCTCGCCGCCCGAGAGCGTCGTGTCCGAGCCGAGCAGCGGCAGCGAGGAGCCGATGTCGAGGGCCATCGCGCGCGCCAGGTCGCCCGCGACGTCGATCAGCGCAACGTGGTCGCAGACGCGCGCCTCGGCGAGCCTCGCCGCGGTGGTGGCGCCGACCATGCCGGCGCCGACGACCGCGACGCGCGTCACCCCTGACGCTCCAGCTGGGCCATCACGTGGCGCACGACCTGCTCGACGAGCTGCGGCGTCGCGCGGCGCGGGTACTCGCGGTAGAGCAGCTGGCGCGCGAGCGTGCGCACCTGCGACTCGCGGCGCAGCCGGTCGATCTTCGGGCGGTCGAGCGGGTCGGCGCCGGCCACGCTCAGACCTTCTGCGGCTGGAAGTTCTCGATCGCGTCGATGGCCGCGTCGCGCGCCGCGAGGATCTCGCTCTCGGAGCCCGACAGCAGCGCCCGCCCGAAGCGGCCGACGTTGGAGAGGTGGATGAGCTCGATGTTCGCGGCCTTCTCGGCCTCGTTCACGGCGAGCGTCACGTAGGCCGCGGGCGCGACCTCGAGCACGAGCAGCGTGCGGCCCGGCACGAGCAGGGCGCCGCGGCTCATGCGGTTGATCAGCTGCGCCTGGTAGGGGTCGACGTTCGTGATCACCTGGAACGACTCGACCTGCGGGCGCATCACGTCGGCGAGCGTCAGCTCGGTGTACTCGAGCACGGCGCGGCCGGCCGCCTGGACGGCCGACTGCTCGAACGAGTGCACCTCGAGCAGGCCGAACTCGCGCTCGATGAACTGCGTCGCGGGCTTGACGTCGGCGCCCTTGAGGGCGACGTCGGCGACACGGTAGATCTCGTTGGACGGCGCGACCTCGACGAACAGCTCGGCCATGCCGGCGATGGGCACGTCGCCCTGAATGACGGAGCCCGCGTAGGCGGCGTACTGCGGCTGCATGCGGTCGATGTAGACCCAGGAGCGCAGGGAGAAGTTGTGCGTCTTGCCGTCGCCCTTCGACTTGCTCATTTCGCCACCGTCGTCTTCTTGGCGCCCGCGAGCGGCACGGTGGCCGCCTCGGCTGCGCCGCTCGTGGGCCGGGCGATGACATGCGCGGAGAGAAGCTCGCCGACGCGCGCGGCGCGCTCGGCGCCGGCGTCGCAGGCCGCGCGCACCGCTCCGACGTCGCCGCGCACGACGACCGTGCACATCGCCGGATCGACGCGCTGGATGCCCACGAGCTCGACATCCGCGGCCTTGACCATCGCATCGGCGGCCTCGACGGCGGCGACGTAGCCGCGCGTCTCGACCATCCCGAGCGCCTGCCCGCCGTCACGCATCGCGCATCACCGCCGCGATCGCCTGGCGCACGAGCTCTTCGAGGCTCGCACCCGGCGGTGGCGGAGCCGCCGCCGCGGGCGTAGGCGCGGTCGGCGCCGGAGCGCTCGCGGGCGCGGCCGCCGGCCGTGCGGCGCCCGGCCCGGCGACGGGCTCGCGGTTGAGCGCCCACGGCGCGACGCGGAGGTCGTCGGGGCCGCTCGTCGGCATCTCCCAGTCGTGGATCTGCGCGGCGACGCGCTTGCGGTTGAGGAGGTGCCGCACGCCGATGTTGTCGGACGAGATCGAGCCGCCGATCGTGCCGGTGCCGATCATGAACGTGCGGTCGACGCCGGTCGAGTAGCCCATGGCGCCGAACAGCGAGGGCGTGTTCACGAGCACGCGGTAGGCCGGGGCCGCCTCGGCGAAGCGCGAGATCACGGCCTCGTCGCTCGCGTGCACCGCCGAGGTGTGGCCGTCGCCGCCGAAGCGCAGCTGCGCGACCGCGGTCGCGATGCCCTCGTCGGGGCCGTCGACCTCGATGAACTTGAAGACGGGGCCGAGGATCTCGCGCGAGAGCGGGAAGTCGTAGCCGATGCCGCCCGGGCGCACGACGAGCAGCTGCGTGCCCTCGGGGATCGAGAACCCGGCCAGATGCGCGAGCGTCGCCGGCGACTGCGACACCGCCTCGACGTTCGAGGGGCCGCGGCCGCCCTGCGGGAACAGCAGGTGCGTGAGCGCGTTCTGCTGGTCGTCCGACAGGAACAGCGCGCCCTGGCGCTCCATCGAGGCCTGCAGCGAGGCGGCCACGGAGCGGTCGACGATCGCCGACTGCTCGGAGGCGCAGGCCGTGCCCCAGTCGAAGATCTTGGCGGCCATGATGCAGCGGGCCGCGAAGTCGATGTCGCGCACCGAGGCGTGGATGTAGGCGGGGACGTTGCCCGGGCCGACGGCGTACGTCGGCTTGCCCGAGGAGTACGCCGCGAGCACCATGGCGCGCGATCCCGTGGCGAGCACGAGATCGGTGCGGTGATGGCGCATGAGCGCGTCGGTGCCGGCGACCGAGACGCGCGCCATCGACTGGATGAGGTCGGCGGGCGCGCCCGCCGCCTGGGCCGCCTCCTGCATCACGCGCGCGGCCTCGCCGCTCGAGCGCACGGCGCGGGGATGCGGCGCCAGCACGATCGCGTTGCGCGTCTTGGCCGAGATCAGCGACTTGAAGAGCACCGTCGAGGTCGGATTCGTGACCGGCACGAGTCCCGCGATCACGCCCACCGGCTCGGCGATCGTGATCACGCGCCGCTCGGGGTCGTTCTCGATCACGCCCACGGTGCGCTGGTGCTTGAAGCCCTCGTAGACGTACTGGGTGTTGAAGACGTTCTTGAACGTCTTGTGCGCCGCGCGGCCGTAGCCCGTCTCCTCGGCCGCCAGCCGGCCCAGCCGCTCCGCCGCCTCGGTGCCCGCGCGCGCCATGGCCGCCGTGATGCGGTCGACGTCCTCCTGCGTGGCGGACGCGAACGCGCGCGCGGCGATGTGCGCGCGCACGGCGAGCTCATGTGCTTCGGTGATCGAGTCCTGCTCGGGCACGGTCGGAGCCCTGCGCTAGCGGGGTCTCAGGCGTCGCCGCCGGGCAGGATCTTCTCGACGTCGGGATGGGGGCGCGGGATCACGTGCGACGAGACGAGCTCGCCGACGCGCGCGGCCGCCTCGGCGCCTGCGTCGACGGCGGCCTGCGTGGCCCCGACGTCGCCGCGCACGAGCACCGTCACGTACCCGCCGCCGATCTGCTCCTTGCCGATCAGCGTCACGTTGGCCGCCTTGACCATGGCATCGGCCGCCTCGACGGCGCCGACCAGCCCGCGCGTCTCGATCATCCCGAGCGCGATCATCGTCATGCCGCTAGAGCCTCGCGTAGACACGTGTCCCTCCGGTCGTCAACAGTCGTTGTCAGTCGTTCGAGCGCGCGTTGCCACGAGGCTATGCGAACTCCCGGTAGCGCTGCGTCTCCCAGTCGGTGATGGCAGCCTCGTACAGCGTCAAGTCGTAGCGGGCGAGACCTGCGTAGTCGTCGGCGAAGCGCTCGCCGAACGTCTCCTTCGGGAAGGTGGTCGCCTCCCAGGCATCGATCGCCGCCCCCAGCGAGCGCGGCAGCAACGCCAGTCGCTCGTCGGCATAGGCGTCGTGCTCGGCGGCCGGCGGCAGCGCCAGCTCGCGCTCGATCCCGTCCATGCCCGCCGCCAGCACACCGGCCGCCAGCAGGTAGGGGTTGGCATCGGCGGCGCCGGCCCGGTACTCGACACGCGAGGCGGCGCCCGCTTGCGGGATGCAGCGCACCGCGACGTTGCGGTTGTCGAGCCCCCAGCTCACGCGCGTGGGCGCGAACGAGTAGTCCTGGATGCGCTTGTAGGCATTGACCGTGGGGTTCGCGAGCAGCGAGAGCTGCGAGGCATGCGTCGCGAGGCCGGCGACCCAGTGGCGCATGGCGGCGTTGCCGAGCGGCCCGTCATCGCCGCCCTCGGCGAAGATGTTGACGCCGTCCTTGACGAGGCTGTGGTGCAGGTGCAGCCCGTTGCCGGAGACGTCGGGGAACGGCTTGGCCATGAACGTGGCCCGCAGGCCGTGGCGGCGCGCGATCTCACGCACCACCGATTTGAAGACGACGGTGCCGTCGACGGCCTCGACAGCCGGACCGTGGCCGAAGTTGATTTCGACCTGCGCCGGACCGTATTCGGTGTTGGAGGCCTCCACGACGATACCGAAGGCCTGGATCACCCGCCGGATCTCGCCGACGACGTGCTCGATCTCGGCGCCCTTCTGCAGTGAGTAGCACTGGATGCCGTCGTAGACCGGCTTGCCGTCCTCGGTGGTGAGGTAGAACTCGATCTCGGTCGCCAGCACGGGGTCGTAGCCGCGCGCCTGGCAGCGTTCGACCTGATGCCGCAGGTGGTAGCGCGGGTCCATCGGGATCGGCTCGTGGCCGTGCTCGGAGACGCAGTTGCTCATGCAGAGCGCGGCGCGCGCCCGCCAGGGCGTCGGGCGCAGCGTCGCCAGGTCGGGCACCACGATCATGTCGACGATGTCCGCACCCGGGTTGTAGTGCGGGAGCTCGGGCAGCTCGCAGTGCCAGCTCCAGTAGAACGCCGCATCCGCGTTCGCGTAGCCCTTCTCGGCGACCTTGTTGATGAAGTGCTGCGCGGGGATGCGCTTACCGCGCAGATGCCCCTGCGTATCGGCGAACGCGACCTCGACGGTGTCGACGTCGTTCTCGGCGATGATGGACTCGGCGCGCGCGAGCAGCTGGGGGAATTTGGTCATATCCGGGGGATGATCTCAGAGTGCGGCGGTCAGCCGCCGAAGGTTCCGGGCCCGACGACCCAGTCGACGCCGGCGAGGGGGACGCCGGTGAAGGCCGAGGCCTCGAGCGAGAGCGCGCGCAGGTCCTCGGGCTCGAGGTTGTGCACGTTGCCCTTGCCGCACGACTTGGCGAGGATCGTCATCTCGTAGTACATCGAGCTCAGGAAGTTGTGCACGCGCTGGGCGCCGAGCTCGGGATCGAGCCGCGCCTCGAGCTCGGGATCCTGCGTCGTCACGCCGACCGGACAGCGGCCCGTGTGGCAGTGGTGGCAGGCGCCGGCGGTCGTGCCGAGCGCGGCGTAGCCCTCGCTCGCATCCACGCCGCCGACCGAGACCGGGCTGTTGCAGCCCACCGCCATCAGCGCCGCGGTGCCGATCGCGACGCAGTCGGCCCCGAGCGCGAGCGCCTTCGCGGCGTCGACGCCGCTGCGGATGCCGCCCGAGGCGATGAGCGTGATCTTGCCGTACATGCCGATGTCCTCGAGCGCGCGGCGCGCGGCCGGGATCGCCGTCAGCGTCGGCACGCCGGTGTGGTCGAGCTGGAACTCCGGCGAGGCGGCCGTCGAGCCCTCCGTGCCGTCGATCACGATCGCGTCGCAGCCGGTCTTGGCGGCGATCTTGACGTCCTGCTCGACGCGGCAGGCGGCCAGCTTGAGGATGATCGGCACGCGGTAGTCGGTGGCCTCGCGCAGCTCCTCGATCTTGACGGCGAGGTCGTCGCCGCCGAGGAAGTCGGGGTGCCGGGCGGCCGAGCGCTGGTCGACGCCGACCGGCAGCGTGCGCATGGCCGCCACCTTCTCGCTGATCTTCATGCCGAGCAGCATCCCGCCCGTGCCGGGCTTGGCGCCCTGCCCGACGACGATCTCGATCGCGTCGGCCATGCGCAGGTGCTCGAGGTCGAGCCCGTAGCGCGACGGCGTCATCTGGTAGATCAGCCGGTCGGAGGCCTCGCGCTCCTCGGGCAGCATGCCGCCCTCGCCGGTGCAGGTCGCGAGCCCCGCGCGCGAGAAGCCCATGCCCAGCGCGCGCTTGGCGTTCGTGCCGAGGGCGCCGAAGCTCATCGACGTGAGGTAGACGGGGAAGGCGAGCTCGAGCGGCTCCGACACGAGGTCGGGGCGCCCGCCGCCGATCAGCGTCTTCGTCTCGCAGTACTCGCGGTAGCCCTCGAGCGGGAGGCGCGTCATGACGCCCGGCAGGAACACGAGGTCGTCGAGCGTCGGCAGCTTCTGGAACGTCGAGAAGCCGCGGATCTGGTAGCGGCCGAGCTCGGCCTTGGCGTGGATCGCCCGGATCGTCTCGGCCGTCCAGATGTGCGATCGGCCCTGGCCGTAGCCGGGGGTGGGGTGCGCGGTCTCGTCCATCAGATCTTCAGCCAGGCGTCGGGGTTGCGGTTGTTGAAGTACCAGAGCTTCTGCTCCGAGACGACCTTGCGGAACGCGAACGTCCCGTCCACGCCGTTCTCGCGCAGCAGGCCGTGCACGCGCTCCTGGTCGGCGTCGCTCGCCTCGACCACCTTGGCGTCGGTGCCGAGCGAGCGGATCTCCCCGGCCACCCAGACGTTGCCCCGCCACAGCGAGTCGGCGAAGGCGGCGCCCGTCGAGCCGCACACGATCAGGTCGCCGGCGTGCGTCATGAAGGCCGAGAGGTAGCCGACGTCGCCCTCGACGATCAGCGTGCCGCCCTTGAGCGAGACGCCGCAGCGGGCCGCGGCCGAGCCCTTGATGTGGATCGTCCCGCCGCGCATCGAGGCGCCGGTCGCCATGTTGGCGTTGCCCTCGACGACGACCTTGCCCTTCGCCATCGCCTCGCCCGCAGCCCAGCCGGCGTTGCGCTCGACGTAGATCGCCGCGCCCGAGTTGAGGCCGCCGCAGTAGTTGCCCACCGAGCCGCGGAAGCGGATCGTGACGTCCGCCGTCTGCCCGACGCCGAGGTTGTGGCGGGAGCGCGGGTTCTCGACCACGAACTCCTTGACGCCCTCCTCCTCGGCGAGGCGGCGCAGCTCGCGGTTGAGGCCCTTGGGCCAGGCGTCGGCGTCGATGACGGCCGTGGCACCCTGGATGTCCACCCCGGCCGCCATCAGACGATCTCCGTGGTGACGCCGCCGTCGCGGTCCCAGACGTAGATCGAGCGCGGCTCCGGGAGGTCGATGTCGAGCTCCTGGGCGAAGACCTGGCGCAGCGCCTGCTCCTCGGTCGCGATCGCCATGACGCCGCCGACGTTCGTGGCGACGAGCGACTTGATGGCGAGCGGATCCTTGGCGGAGCCCATCTCGTCCTCGGTCGCGAAGAGGTACGCGAAGCAGCCGTCGAGCTCGTCGACGCTCGTCTTGAGCGCGTCCCAGAGCGTCTCGCCGTGGAGCATGCGGTCGGCCAGGTAGACGGCGATGAGCTCGGAGTCGTTGGTCGTGTGGAAGCGGTAGCCCTCCTGCGTGAGCAGGCGCCGGAAGCGGTAGTAGTTCGTGAGCTGCCCGTTGTGCACGATCGAGATGTCGGGGAACGGCTCGGCCCAGAACGGGTGGCCGTAGGCGACGTCGACGATCGACTCGGTCGTCAGGCGCACGTGCCCGAGGCCGTGCGAGCCTTCGAAGCGGTCGATGTGGTGCCGCGCGTTGACCGTCTCGGCGTCGCCCAGGTCCTTGATGATCTCGAGCGAGCGGCCGATCGACTGCACCTCGATGCCGTGGCCGGTGTCGTCGATCGCGCGCACGATGTCGCGCACCTGATCGGTGCCCGCGCTCACGGTCGCGCGCACGAAGCGGTCGGTCGCGTCGGTCGCGTGGTCGCTCTCGTGCTCGCCCGCGATCGTGACGCCGCGCTCGCGCAGCGATCCTTCGAGCGCGTCGAGCGCCGCGTGCGTGTGCTCGGCGTCCACGATGCGCAGGCGCAGGATCAGCTGGCCCTCGACGGGCTCGCCGTAGAGCGCGAAGCCGGTCGAGTCGTAGCCGCGATGGCGCATGGCCTGGCACATGTCGACCAGGTTGCGGCCGATGGGTCCGCTCGTCGGAAGCTTGATGCCGCAGATCCCGCACATTCAGCTGATCTCCTCGGCCTTGTGGTCTCCGTGCCCGGGCAAGCGCCCGAGCGCGTCCTCGCCCGCGCCGCGGACGTGATCATGAACGAGCGCGCGCACGCGCGCGGCGTCGGCCGCCGCGAACGCGCGGGCGATCTCGGCGTGCTCGGCGGCCATGCGCTCGACCGCGCCGGCCGGGCGCGCCTGGTAGGTGAAGAGCCCGTGGGCCGCGCGATGCGTCCACGCGGCGTCCAGCGTGCGCATGACGAGGCCGTTGCCGCACGGCGCGCAGAGCGCGCGGTGGAAGTCGCGGTTGGCCTCGAAGGCGCCGCGGCGGCGCTCCGTGAGCGGCGCGAGGCGCGCCACGGCCGCGCGCTCCTCGCCGCTCGCGCGGGCGGTCGCGAGCGCGGCCGCGGCCGGCTCGAGCAGCTCGCGCAGCTCGTACAGCTCGCGCACGTCGGCCGCGGTGAAGCCCTGCACGAGCGCTCCGCGCCGCGGCACGAGCCGCACGAGACCCTCCTGCTCGAGCAGGTGCAGCGCCTCGCGCACGGGCGTGCGCGACACGCCGAGCTCGGCCGCGATCTGCTCCTGCTTGATGCGCGCGTCGGCCGGCAGGCGCCCGCTCGTGATCGCCTCGCGCAGCGCGGCGAGCACGCGATCGGTGAGCTGGTCCTGATCGTCCAGGGCGGCGAGCGGCATCGGCGGATACTGTATCCAACATCGCGGGACCGCAACGGTTGGGGTCAGACCCCAACCGTGCATTCGCGCAGGTCGCGGGCCATCTCAACTACCCTGACGCCGTGATCCGAGGCAGGCGAAGCGGAGGCACGGCGCTCGTCCTGCTCGCGCTCGTCCTCGCTGCCTGCGGCGGCAGCTCGGCGGGCGACAAGGGCGCGGGCAACGGCACGACCACGCCGGCGGCCGTCGTCTCGTCGTCGGCGCCGCCCGAGCCGCCCATGAAGCCGGGCGTGCTGGCCGGGCCGATCGGCGTCACGCCGCCGCAGACCGCGCCCGAGATCACGCTGCACGACCAGAACGGCAAGCTCTTCAAGCTCTCGTCGCTGCGCGGCAAGGCCGTCTTCATCACGTTCGTCTACGCGCACTGCCCGGACGTCTGCCCACTGCTGCTGCAGGCGCTGGGCGCTGCGAAGCGCGGGCTCAAGGACCCCGGGAGCATGCAGATCATCGCCGTGTCGGTCGACCCGAAGGGCGACACGCCGAAGGCGGTCAAGACGTTCCTCGCGCAGCGCCTGCTGACCGGGAAGGTGCGCTGGCTGCTCGGTACGCGGGCCGAGCTGAAGCCGGTCTGGACGGCGTACAACATCCTCGCCAAGTCGGTGCCGCAGACGCCCGAGATCATCGAGCACGTCGCGCTCATCTACGGCATCGACGCGCGCGGCCGCATCCGCGTCGGCTACCCGGTGTCGCCGCTCAAGCCGGCCTGGATCGAGCACGACGCTCCCATTCTCGCGCGCGCGAAATGACGCTGCCGTGAGAGCGGCGGTGCGCCGCGAGGCGGTGGCGGTGGCTGCCGTGATCGTCGCGGTTGCGGGCGTGCTGGCGCCACTCACGCTGGCCGGGCGGCTCGCCTCGTCGGCCGACCTCGACGCGTTCTACGCGCCGTTCGCGAGCTTCCTCCACACCCGCCTGGCGGCGGGCGACCTCCCGTACTGGGCGCCCGGCGCGTTCTCGGGCCAGCCGTTCCTGGCCGACGCGCAGTCGGGCGTGACCTACCCGCCGATGCTGCTCGCCTCCTGGCTGCTCGACCCGATCGACGCCCTGCGGGCCGTGGCCACGTTCCACTACCTGATCGCCGCGCTCGGCACCTATGCGCTCGCGCGGCAGTTGCGCGCCAGCCGCACCGGGTCGGCGTTCGGCGCGATCGCCTTCGCGGCCTCCGGGCATCTCGTCGCGCGCTCGGCCGCGCTCGGCCTGCTCGGCGGCGCGGCCTGGCTCGCGCCGGCGCTCGCGCTCGCGGAGGCCACCGCCAACGCGCGGCCCTCGCGGCGCGGGCCCGCCATGGCGGGCCTGTCGCTCGTGCTCGCGCTGCACCTCGCGAGCGGGTCCCAGCAGCTGGCCGCGCTCTCCCTGGCGACGTGCGTGATCTGGCTCGTCGCGCGCGCGGGCGCGCGGGGAGCGAGGTGCGCTGCCGCCTGCATCGCGCTCGCACTCGGCCTGGCCGCCGTCGCGCTGCTGCCGCGGCTCGAGCTGCTGCGCTACGCCACGGCGTCCGGCTACGTCGACCCCGACGGCATCGGCTCGCTGCTGTTCGGCGACCGCCGGGGGCTCGTCGGGCGCTTCGGCGTGTCGCACTCCGAGATCGCCACGCTCTACCTCGGCGCGGCCACGCCCGCGCTGGCGCTGATCGGCCTGCGCCGCGGGGGCGGAGGGCCGGTGCGGCTGCTCGGGTGGCTGATCGCGTTCTCGATCGCGTGGGCGGCCGGTCTCGTCGGGTGGCTGATGGATCCCCTGCCGCTCGTGCGCACCGTGGCCGGGCACGAGCCGGTGCGCGGCATCGTGCTGGCGCTGCTGTGCGCGAGCATCCTCGCCGCGCTCGCTCTGCCGGAGGTCAGGCGCTGGCCCGGCGCCGTGCGCGTGGCCGCGCTCGGTCTCCTCGTGGGCGTGCTCGCCGGCGGCAGCGACGGCTTCGCGCTCGCGTACCTGATCCCGCTGGCGGCGGTGTGCGCCGTGCTCGCGCTGCGCCGCTTCCCGTTCGCGCCCCTCGCGCTGCTCGCCGTGCTGGGGGCCGACCTCGCCTGGCAGGCGACGCATCAGGATCAGCCGCTGCGCTGGCTGCGGGGCTCGCAGGTCGCGCCCGAGCCGTCGGGCAGCGCGGCCTTCCTGCTTGCGCGGCAGCGCGCCGAGGGCCCCTTCCGCATCGCCACCGCCGCGCCGGAGCCCGTGCTCGTGCACCAGCTCGGAGCGCACCGCTCGCGCTCGGCGCGCGCGCTGCTGCTCGACCAGGAGGCGCTGCGCCTCGGGCTCGAGGATGTCGCCGGCTACAACCCGGTGCACCTCAAGCGCTACCACCGCCTCATGCTCGCCTCCAACGGCGGGCGCGCCGTCGACCGGCACTTCGAGCTGGCGCTGCGCCCGGCGACGCCGCAGCTGCGCTCGCTGGCCGTGCGCTACTACGTGTCGCCGCCGGGGGAGCAGCCGCCGGGTCTGCCCGTCGTCTACCGCGATCGGCTGAGCGTGGTCACGCGCGACGACGCGGCGCTGCCGTTCGCGCGCCTCGTGCGCGCCGGCCGCGCGCCGCAGGCCGCGCGCGTCGTCTCGCGCGAGCCCGATCGCATCGTGATCGCGCCGCCCGGGCCGGGGCGGCTGGTGGTCGCCGACCTCGTCTACCCGGGCTGGACGGTGCGCATCGACGGGCGTGCCGCGACCGCGCGCAGCGACGGCGACCTGCGCGCCGTCGACGTGCCGGCGGGCGCCCGGCGGGTCACGTGGACGTTCACGCCGCCGGGCGTGCGGCTCGGCGCCGCGATCTCGCTGGCATCGCTGCTCGCCCTCGCCGGCGTCGCGCTGCTCCCGCGCCTCCGCGCGCGGCGTCCCCGTAATGGGTGAGTCCCTCCATCGAGGGACTCGCGATCCTCCCGGAATCTGCCGATGCATGCGCCGTGGCCGAGCCGTTTCCTTCCGTCGTCGACGATCACGCAGTCGACCCGCACGCCGCCGCCGCCGTCCTGGCGCGCCTCGCCCAGCGCGCGCGCGACGCCGCCGTGGCGGCCGTCATGGCGCTCGTGCTCGGCCTCGGGCTCGCGCTCCTCGGGCACTCCGAGATCGCACTGCCCGCCGGCGCAGCCGGCCTGACCGGATTCTTCGTCGCCGCCGTCGCCCGCGGTGAGCGCGGCGCCCTCGTCGCCCGCCTCGTCGGGCAGCGCTCCGCGTACCAGATCCCCGAGGTCGTGCGCGCGGCGGAGCGCATCTCGAGCATGGCGCATCGCTGCGAGCTCGCCCGCGCGCTGACCCGCATGGTCTTCGTCGCCGACGGCATCGAGCCGACCACGATCGGGCTCGACGCCATCCCCGAGCGCGTCCTCGTGCACGCCGACGACCTGCTCGGCCTCGCCTTCCTGATCGCGTCCGACGGCGTCAAGGTGCACCCCGCGAGCCTCGCCTTGCTCGATCGCCTGCTCGGCTCGACCACGCGCAGCCCGCTCTACAACCGCGCGATCCCCGAGCAGCACCTGCGCATCGCGATCCAGCGCATCCGCGCCTCGATCGACGCCTGACTCCTCTGCGGCGCGGCCGCGGACCTCGCCAGGGCTTGCGTCCCGTGGTACAAACGGGGTCCCCCGTGCCCACGAAAGGAGTCGCCCCTTGGCCGTCATCCCTGACGACGTCTACGAGGAAACCACCGCGCTCGCCCTGGAGGAGAAGGGCAAGCTCAAGAAGAGCCTGCGCCGGGTGGACACCCTCCTCTTCACCGTCTGCGCCATGGTCGGCGTGGACACGCTCGGTCAGGTCTCGGGCTTCGGCGCGCAGACCTTCTTCTGGGTCGCAGTCCTCTCGGTCTTCTTCCTCCTTCCCTACGCCTTCGTGATGAGCGAGCTCGGCTCGACGTTCACGCAGGAGGGCGGCCCGTACGAGTGGATGAAGCTCGCGTACGGCCGCGCGACGGCGGGCTTCGGCGCGGTGCTCTACTGGATCACGAACCCGCTGTGGGTCGGCGGCACGCTGTGCTTCCTCGCGAGCTCCGCGTTCTCGCAGTTCTTCATCCACCTGGGAGGCCCGAAGATCGGCTTCCTCGGCGACACGCCGATCTTCGACCTCATCTTCAAGCTCGCGTTCATCTGGTTCAGCATCGGCGTCGCCATCGCCGCGCTCGACCGGGGCAAGTGGATCCCCAACTTCGGTGCGGTCTGCCGCGGCGTCGTGCTGCTGTTCTTCTCGTTCACCGTGCTGATCTATGCCTTCAAGCACGGCATCCACGGCTTCGGGTTCGCCGACTTCATCCCCGGCAAGACCTCGCAGTCCGGCACCCTGATCTTCCTCGGGGTCGTGCCGCTCCTGCTCTTCAACTACGTCGGCTTCGAGCTCGCCAACGGAGCGGCCGAGGAGATGGTCGACCCGCAGAAGGACGTGCCCAAGTCGGTCATCCGCAGCGCGATCGCGACCGTCGTGCTGTACTCGCTGCCGATCTTCGGCATCCTCGTGGTGCTCCCGTCCAGCAAGATCAAGGGCATCGACGGCTTCGTGGGCGCGGTCAGCACGGTCTTCGGCGACGTCTACGGCGGCGCCGCGCACACGCTCGTCGACATCATGGTCGTCGCGTTCATCGTCTCGCTCATGACGTCGGGCGCCGTCTGGATGATCGGCTCCGACCGCGTGCTCGCGGTGGCGTCCTACGACGGCGCCTGGGCGCCGTGGTTCGGCGTGTTCAATGCCAAGCTCGGCACGCCGGTGCGCGTCAACGTGATGTCCGGCGTGCTCTCGACCGCCTTCCTGCTGTTCGCGCTCAACCTGCTGGCAGGCTCGAACGCGAACTCGTTCGCGGTCGTGCTCGCACTGACCACGTCGACGACGCTGATCTCGTACGTGATGATCTTCCCGACCGGCTGGCTGCTGCGCCGCCGCCACGGGCACGTCCCGCGGTCGTACCGCGCGCCGATGATGGGCTTCTGCGTCGCGATCTGCACCGCCTGGATGGTGCTCGGCTCGTGGGTCGCGTTCGTGCCCGGCACGCTCGAGCGCCTGTTCGGGTTCTCCTACGACTACAAGGAGACCTGGGGCGTCTCGTTCGCGCGCTACGAGGTCATCTCGATCGGCATCCTCGTGCTGATCGGCGTGCTCTCCGCGATCGGCTACATGCTCGCCGCGCCGGTGCGCGCACAGAGCGTCGAGGTGAACATCGAGTCGCACGCGGTGCACGCGACCGCCCCGGCGGGCGACTGACAGGACTCCCGTGAGGCCCGCCGGCAGCGCCGGCGGGCCTCACGTCGCGTCAGGCTGTCAGGCGCCGAAGCGCTGGGCCACGCCGGCCCAGTCGACGACGTTCCACCACGCGTCCAGGTAGTCGGGACGGCGGTTCTGGTACTTGAGGTAGTAGGCGTGCTCCCACACGTCCACGCCGAGCAGCGGCGCCATGCCGTTGGTCACGGGGTTGTCCTGGTTGGCCGTCGACACGACCTTGAGGCCGTCGGCGTCCTTGACGAGCCAGGCCCAGCCCGAGCCGAACTGGTTGATGCCCGCGGCCTTGAAGTCGGCCTTGAACTGATCGAACGAGCCGAACTTGGCGTCGATGGCGGCCGCCAGGTCGCCGCTCGGAGCACCGCCGCCGGACGGGCTCATGAAGTTCCAGAAGAGCGTGTGGTTGAGATGGCCGCCGCCGTGATTGCGCACGACCCCGCGCTTGTCCTCGGGGACCTTCTGCAGGTCGCGGATGACGTCCTCGATCGGCTTGTCGGCCCACTCCGTCCCCTCGAGCGCGCCGTTGACGCGGTCGACGTAGGCCTGGTGGTGCTTGTCGTGATGGATCCGCATCGTCTGCTCGTCGATGTGCGGCTCGAGCGCCGCGTAGTCGTAGGGCAGCGGCGGAACGGAGTACGGCATGCCTTCTCCTTCGGTGGTGTTGCGCCTCTCGCGGGCATTCTTGCGCGTCCCGGCGAGAGCGGAGGGTTGCCAGGTTGCGAGAGCGGGGGGATGATGGCGGGAAATGGAACGAGTGAACCGGATTGCAAGAAGCGCGGCCGGCCGCATCTGGCTCGGGGACGACGCATGAGGACGTACGAAGCAGGCAAGGAGCCGCTCGCGGCAGCAGCCGCGGACACGCGCGACTGGGTGTTCGACCTGCTCGACAATCCGCGCCACCGCGAGCGCCTCGAGGTGCTGGCGGGTCTCGAGCTGGCCCGGCGCCCGGGCTGTGAGCCATGCCTGCGCGCGCTCGTCTTGGACGACTGGGACTACGAGACGCTCTACCACCTCGGCTGGTGCGAGTCGTGCCGCTCCGCGAGCTTCGCGCTCGGCATGGACACGACCGCTCCCAAGGCCGTGAGCTCGAAGTTCCGGCGCCACGCGCTCTACGTCGTGCTGGCGGCGGGCGTCGCGATCGCGGCGCCGCTCGCCGGCAGCCACCTGATCAACGGCGGCGGAGGCGGGGGCAAGGTCGCGCAGGGCGGCGGCAACCCGACGACGGTCCCGGCGACGACCCCGGGCACGACGCCCGCGACGACACCGGGCACGACGACGCCCACGACGACACCGGTCGAGACCACGCCTGTGGAGACGACGCCGGCGGCGACCACGCCGGTCGTCACGCCCGTCCCGCGCTCGAAGCACGTGCAGGGCGGGCGCGACAAGCACGCGCTTCCGCTGACCACCTGAGAAGCCTGGCCCTATCATCGAGCGGGTGGACACCGTCCTCCGCGAAGGCAGCCTGGCGGGCCGCTCGGCGCTCGTGACCGGCGGCGGCACCGGCATCGGGCGCGCGACCGCCGAGCTGCTGGCCGCGCTCGGGGCGCGGGTCGCGGTCGCGGGGCGGCGCGGCGAGCTGCTCGAGGCGACGGCGGCGGCCATCCGCGCGAGCGGCGGCGACTGCCTGCCGGTCGTGTGCGACGTGCGCGAGCCCGAGGCGGCCAGGGAGCTCGTCGGCGCCGTGATCGCTGCGTACGGCTCGCTCGACGTGCTCGTCAACAACGCCGGCGGCCAGTTCGTCAAGCCCGCCGAGGAGATCAGCCTGAACGGCTTCCGCGCAGTCATGCGCCTCAACCTCGACGCCGTGTGGGAGCTGACGCGTCTGGCCGCGGTCGAGAGCATGCTCCCGAACGGCTACGGCAAGGTCATCAGCGTCGTGCTCTCGCCGCGGCGCGGGATCCCTGGCATGTTCCACTCCTCGGCCGCGCGCGCCGCGGTGGAGTCGATGACGCGCACGCTCGCCACGGAGTGGGGCGGGCGCGGGGTGCGTCTGACGTGCGTGGCGCCGGGGACGATCGACACCGAGGGCTGGCGCGGCTACGGCGACACCGTCGAGGAGGTCGCGGCCACGATCCCCGTCGGCCGCCTCGGCACGGTCGAGGAGGTCGCGCAGATGATCGCGTTCCTGGCCTCGCCCGCGGGCGATTTCGTGACGGGCACGACGGTGGTGATCGACGGGGGCGTCGACAACGTCGACCTGCCGCCGGGCAGATCGCCGTGAGCCGTCAGCTCGGCTCGGTCGAGCGCGCCGTTGCCCTGCTCGAGGAGCTCGCCGCGGCCGGCGGGCCGCTCGGGACGAACGAGCTGGCGCGGCGGACGCAGATCAACGCCAGCACGGTCTCGCGCGTGCTCGCGACGCTGCTCGGCGCGGGCTTCGTCGAGCGCGAGCCGGGCGCCCAGCGCTGGCAGCTCGGGCTCCGGCTCGTGCATCTCGGCAACGCCGCGCTCGCGCGCCTCGACCTCCGCGACCTCGCGCGGCCGCTGCTCGAGCAGCTCGTGCGCGAGACCGGCGAGACCGCCACGCTCTCGCTGCCGGCCCAGGGCGAGGGCGTCACCGTCGACTTCGCGCCGAGCCCGCACAGCGTCTCGAGCCGGGCCGAGATCGGGCGGGCATCGGTCGCGCACGCGACCTCGGTCGGCAAGGTCGTGCTCGCGCACACCCCGGGCGCGCTCGCGGCGCTCGCCGAGCCGCTCGAGCGCTACACGCCGCGCACGCTCACGACGCTCGCCGAGATCGAGCACGCCGTCGCGGCGGTGCGGGCGGCGGGCGTCGCCGAGGCGGCCGGCGAGCGCGAGCCCGGGCTCAACGCGATCGCCGCGCCGGTGCTCGCCGAGGACGGGCGCCTCGTGGCCGTGCTCGGCCTGCAGGGGCCCGAGCGCTTCGACGCGGAGGCCCGACGCGCCGCCGCGCGACCGCTGGCCCGGGCCGCGGCGTTGCTCGCCGCGACCGCGGGCCTGCGGCGCTGACTACGACCAGGGGTAGGGCGAGTGCGAGACCGGGTGCAGGTCGCCCGTCTCGAAGCGCGAGAGCCGGAACGGCTTCAGCAGCGGCGACCCGGTGCCCGCGATCGCCTTCGCCACCTCGCGCCCGACGCCGAGCATCTTGTAGCCGTGGTTGGAGTCGAAGATGCCGTAGACGTTCGGCCGCACGTAGTCGAAGACCGGGAAGTTGTCGACCGTGAACGCGCCCATGCCGCCGGAGCGCGCCTGCTTGTAGAGCGGGCGCTTGCCCTCGAAGCGGCTCATCGCGTGCGAGAGCGCCGCGCACCACATGTCGGGGAAGTCGGGATCGACGTCGGTCGTGTTCGGGTACGGGTCGACCGGGGCCTCGGGGCCGACGGTCAGCGGCGAGGCGCCGCCCTGGATGCCGTGGCGGTCCTGCTTGTAGTAGATGCCCCACAGCTCGTCGGTCACGAGCTTGCCGTCGTCCGTGTAGAGCGGGGCGTCGGTGTCGAGGTGGACGACCGGCGGCATCGAGCCGTCCTCGAGCGAGAACAGCTTGGGGTCGACCGAGATCTCGCCCTCCTGCAGGTTCCAGTACGTCCACATCGGCTGATCGCGCGCGACGTCGCCGTTCGGCTGGTGCACGTCGATCGTGGGCGGCAGCTCGAGCATGCTCCAGAGGTGCTTGGCCCACGGCCCGGGCGCGACGATCAGCTCGTCGCACTCGATGCGGCCCTGGCTCGTCTCGGCCGCGGTCACGGAGCCGTCGCCGGCGAGCTCGAAGCCCGTCACCTCGACGCCCGTGATCAGCTGCGCGCCGGTCGATTCGGCCTTGGCCTGCATGCCCGCGACGGAATCGAGGTTGTGCGCGAACCCGCCCTTGTGCTCGTGCAGCACGGCGGTCACGCCCTTCGCCCGCCAGTCGGGGAAGAGCTGCTTCATGTACGTGTCGCAGGCGGCCTCGCCGGTCACGAAGGTCGATTCGTAGCCGATCTTCTGCTGGCGCTCGTAGACCGCCGTGAGGTCGGACTCCTGCGCTCGGGGCCCGAGCGCCATGTAGCCGACGGGGTTGTAGGAGTAGGCGGCCGGATCGGACTCCCAGACCTCGACGCAGGCCTGCATGAGCTCCTGCATGGCAGGCTGGAAGTAGTTGTTGCGGACGACCCCGCAGGCGATGCCCGACGCGCCGGCGCCCGGCTGCGACTTCTCGAGGATCACGATGTCGGCGCCGGAGCCCCGGCCGCTCGCGGCCAGGTCCTTGCCGAGGTGGTACGCAGTCGAAAGGCCGTGCAGGCCGGCTCCGACGATCAGGTACTTCGTGCGTGCGGGCAGCACCATGAGCTCCTTATTGCCTTATGGGCAACGCTGTTTCCGTGACAGGCACAGTGTAGCCCGGCGTCGCGCAGAGCGCCAGGGCCTGCGGCAAGCGTAGCCCTGCGCCCGGCGATCTAGGGGCGGCGCTCGAGCGCGTAGAGGCGGCAGCGGAGCGGGATGGCGCAGCGCCCGTCGGGGTCGAACGCGCCCTGCTCGACGGCCACCGCGCGCGCCTCCTCGATCAGTGCGGCCCTGCGCTCGGCCGGGAGGACGTTGATTGCGCTGTGCGTGCCGAGCAGGCGCGCGAACCCCGCGTAGTCGAGCTCCTGCTCGTGGCGCGACTCGGTCTCGAAGAGCCCGCGGTAGGCCGTGCTCGCAGCGAACTCGGGCGCCCAGTCGCGGGCCGACGCCGGATGGTGGTGGGGGTTGGCGGCATGGAGGTACTCGACGACCACGTCGTACCAGTCGCCGTCACCGGCCGGCAGGTTCCAGCCGGCCACGAGGATGCCCCCGGGCCGGAGCACGCGCGCGATCTCGGCGAGCGCGCGGTCCAGGTCGAACCAGTGGAAGGCCTGTCCGGCGCAGGCGACGTCGGCGCTCGCGCTCGCGAGCGGGAGCGCCTCGGCGGTACCGTCGAGGACGCGGACGTCCGGCAGCACGCGCTCGATCACCGCGCGCAGGCCGGGGTCGGGCTCGACCGCGACGAGCGTGCCCGCGATGCGCGCGAGCGTGCGCGTGAGCTTGCCGGTGCCGGCTGCGATGTCGACGACGTCGGGGCGCTCGCGCACGGCGAAGTGCTCGAGCACCCGGGTGAACGGCTCGAGCGGCCAGCCGGGCCGCGTCGCCTCGTAGTCCTCGGCGACCGAGCCGAACGAGAGCGCGCGCTCCTCGCTCATACGCGCCCCGCCGTGAGCGCGTGGGCCTGGCGCAGCCACTCGCGCAGGGCGTCGCCGTCGTCGTTGACCTCGGCCGGCAGCACCACCCAGTGGCCGACTCGCTGGTCGTTCTCGAAGAGGACGTCGCTGCCGGGCAGCTCGTAGGCGGCGGCGAACAGATCCCAGTCGGGCAGGCGCACGCCGATGCGCCCGCCGGGCGCGACCAGCGCGTAGGGGCGGCCCGCGGCGGCGATGGCCTCGCAGCCGTGCGCGCGGGTGACCTCCACGTCGCCGAGGCCGGCAGACGACTGCTCGAGCAGCTGCAGGAGCTGCGGGACGCTCGCCTCGCTCACGCCCCGATCGTAGTTGCGGTAGCGTCGCCGGCGTGCGAGTGAACGTCGGCGACATCGAGCTGCACGTGCGCGAGGAGGGCGCGGGGCGCCCGCTCGTGCTGCTGCACGGCGGTCCCGGGCTCGACGGCTCGGTCTTCTTCCCCGAGATCGCCGCGCTCGCGCGCGACCGAGTGCGCCTGCTCGCGATCGACCATCGCGGCAACGGCCGCTCCGACCACGGCGACCACGCGCGCTGGACCGTGCCCCAGATGGCCGACGACGTCGAGGCGGTGATCCGCGTGCTCGGCCTCGAGCGGCCGGTCGTGATGGGGCACTCGTTCGGGTCGTTCGTCGCGCAGCAGCACATGGCGGCGCACGCCACGGCCGCCGGCTACGTGCTCATGGGCACGGTCGACTCGGTCGACGAGCTGCTGGGCATCGACGAGCGCCTCGCGGCGTTCGAGCCGGAGCACCTGCGCGATCAGGTCGCGCGCTCGTGGGCGGGCGAGACGACGGTGCAGACGGCCGAGGAGGCCGCGCAGCTGATGCGCGACCAGCTGCCCTTCCACGCCGCCGAGCCGGAGGGCGCGGTCGTGCGCGCACTGCAGGAGACGATCGGCGAGGTCGTCTACAGCCCCGCTGTCATGCGCCACTTCGCGACGGGAGGCGAGTACGGGCTCGTCGACAACCGCGCGCGCCTGGCCGAGCTCGAGATCCCGGTGCTCGTGCTCTCGGGCGAGCGCGACCGCACGACGCCCGCGGCTTCCGCGCACCGGCTGGCGGTGCTCCTGCGCGACGCCGACGAGGTGGTCATCCCGGGCGCCGCGCACATGCTGCTGCAGGAGCAGCCGGAGGCCGCGCTGGCGGCGCTGCGCGCGTTCCTCGCGCGCGCGCGCTGACCGAACGCCCGCGGTCTGCGCTCAGGCGACCGCCGCGTCCGAGCTCACGTCGTGCGGTTGCGGCGCAGCCTGGACTGCGGCGCGTAGCGCATGCGGTTGCAGCAGTCGCCGGTGGTCGAGGTGCGAGAAGGCCTGGGTCACGCGCGGGTCGAACTGCTTGCCGGCCTCCGCCAGGATCTCGCGCACCGCCGCGGCCACCGGCCACGGCCGCTTGTACGGCCGGTGATGCGTGAGTGCGTCGAAGACGTCCGCGACCGCGACGATGCGGCCGGCCAGCGGGATCGCCTCCCCCGCCAGCCCGGACGGGTAGCCGCGTCCGTCCCAGCGCTCGTGATGGGTGAGCGCCACGGCCTCGGCCATCTTGAGCAGCTCGTTGCCGCTGCCGGAGAGGATGCGCGCGCCGATCGTCGGGTGCATCTGCATCGCTGCGAACTCCTCCGGGGTGTACTTCCCGGGCTTGAGCAGCAGCTCGTCGGCGATCCCGATCTTGCCGATGTCGTGCAGGCGGGCCGCATGGCCGACGAGCAGCGCCTCGGCCGGCGCCAGGCCGAGCTCGAGCGCGAGCATCTCGCTCGTTCGCCCGATGCGGCGCGCGTGCTGCCCCGTGGCGTCGTCGCGGTACTCGGAGGCCAGCGCGAGCCGGTCGAGCATCTCGAGCTTCGCCTCCTCGAGCTCGCGCGTGCGCTGGGACACGCGCTCGTGCAGATGCTCGTTGGTGCGCTGCAGCTCGGTGCGCAGGTAGCGCGTCTGGAGCAGGTTGCGCACGCGCAGCAGGACCTCGGCCACGTCGATCGGCTTCGTGATGAAATCGCGCGCCCCGAGCGACAGCGCGCGCCGCTTCGTCTCGGGGGTCGTGTCCCCCGTGAGCACGAGCACCGGCATCCAGTCCGGCTCGTCCGTGAGGGTGGCGATCTCCTCGAGCACCGCGGCGCCGGTACGGCCGGGCATGTGCCAGTCGAGCAACAGGAGGTCGAGCGGCTGCTCGAGACAGCGACGGACGGCGGCCTCGGGCTCCGACAGGAGTTCGACCGCCGTATACCCGGCACGGGTCAGGATCGCCTGTACGAGCATGGCGTTCGCGTCGTCGTCGTCGACGACGAGGATGCGCGACGGATGCAGCAGACGGTCATCCACGCGCGAGAACCCTCGGCTGCGGTCTCGTGCGAAGTTCTCCCGGCGTCGCGACCACCTCACGGTGTATCGACGCCCGCCGCCAAAGCTTGAGGCGGAACGCGCAAGAAGCGGCGGGGGCGCGGCGCTCAGCCCGGCAGCGAGGCGAGCATCTGCTCGACGGACGCGATCAGCTCGGGGATCGGGACGATCAGGTCGGCGTCCTTCTGACGGTCGTCGGAGGGCTCGGCCAGCAGGTACCAGTACGCGTGGTCGCAGGCCCCGGCGAGGGCGTAGTAGCAGAGGTGCAGGTAGCGCGGCTGGAAGATCTCGAGCACGGCCAGGCGGTTCCCGAAGACGATGTTGCTGAGGCCTGCGCCGTGCGGCGCCACGACCGCCTCGGCCGCTGCGAAGAGCTCGACCTGCTGCCCGAACGTGAGGCGCTCCGCGTCGACCGTCTCGAAGCCGTGGCGCGCCAGCGTCTCGGCGACCTCCTGCTCGTTGGCGACCCGCCGCGCGTAGGCGAGGCGGCGGCTCAGGTAGATCCGCCGGCGCGGGGTGGGCGCGGGTGCGCGGCCGCGCAGGAAGCCCTTCCGCAGCCAGTCGACGGCGTAGCGCGACGGGACGCCGACGGTGGACGCCGGCGAGGCCCACACCAGCACGTCCGGGCGCACGTGCTCGTGCGCGAACGGCCGCCAGCGCGCGGGCGGGTGGCCGAGCGCCGCGAGCGTGTCGCGGTGGAACGGCGCGGGACGCTCGGGCACGATCAGGGGCAGGTGCGAGAGCCCGGCCCGTTCGAGCACGGCGAGCCGGGGCAGCGCCTCGAAGAGCCAGTGGTGGTAGTTGCTGTGCCAGAGCGAGATGAGCGACGCGCAGGTGCCGTCGAGCACGGTGGGCGGGGCCAGCCGCCGGCGCGAGCTGAACTCGGAGCGCTCGTAGTGCGGGTCGTCCCACAGCGTGTCGTAGACGAGCTCGCCCTCGGCCGTGATGACGGCGCCCCCGTCGGTCGCGAGGCTGGCGCCGGGCGCAGTCACGACCAGCAGCGGGCGCCCCGGGATCCCTTCCGCCTGGCGCGCGTCGAAGTCCGGGCTGCGCACCGGGTGCACCGTGCGGGCGCGCGCGAGCGGTTGCGGGGCGATCTCGCCGAGCCGGGTGACCGTCGCTCCGCCGCTCTCTGCCGTGCCCGGCCAGCCGGGCAGGCGGACGTGGCGCTCCGGCACGGGGAAGCCGGGGAGGACGCCGAGCTCGCGCCCCTGGCGGCCGACCCCGCGTGCGAGGCGGCCGGCCCGGCGGGTCAGGCGCAGAGCGGTCACGCGTCCTCCTTCGCCGCAAGGGCCCGGTCTCCCTCGCCCGGAGGCCCCCGCCGTACTCGCTCGCGGGCGGGACGGCTAGTCCGGGGCGGCGAGGACGTCGGCGATCTCGCCGATGATCGCCGGGTCGTCGATCGTGGCGGGCAGCGCGTAGTCGCGGCCGGCCGCGATGTCGCGCATCGTGGCGCGCAGGATCTTGCCCGAGCGCGTCTTCGGCAGGCGTGCCACGACACGCGCGTCGCGGAAGCAGGCCACGGCGCCGATGCGCTCGCGCACGAGCGCCACGAGCTCCTCGCGCAGCTCCGCCGGATCGCGCTCGCAGCCGGCCTTGAGCACCACGAGCCCGAGCGGCACCTCGCCGCGAAGCTCGTCCGGCACGCCGAACACTGCGCACTCGGCGACGTCCGGGTGCGTCGCCACGACCTCTTCCATCGCGCCCGTCGAGAGACGGTGGCCCGCCACGTTGATGACGTCGTCGATGCGTCCCATCACGTACAGGTAGCCGTCCTCGTCGAGGTGCCCGCCGTCGCCCGTCAGGTACCAGCCCGGGTAGCGCGCGAGGTACGACGCGACGCAGCGGTCGTCGTCGTTCCAGAGCGTGGGCAGCGCGCCGGGCGGCAGCGGCAGGCGCACGGCGATGGCGCCCTGCCGATCGCGCGGGAGCACGTCGCCCTCGGCGTCGAGGATGTCGACGCGGTAGCCGGGCACGGGCAGGCTCGGCGAGCCCGGCTTGACCGGCGGCGGCTCGAGGCCGCGACAGCTCGCAGCGATCGCCCAGCCCGTCTCGGTCTGCCACCAGTGGTCGATGACCGGCCGGCCGAGGATGCGGCAGGCCCACTCGTAGGTGTCGGGATCGGTGCGCTCGCCCGCCAGGAACAGCGTGCGCAGCGCCGTCGAGGGCGCGCCCTGCGAGCAGCGCCGCCTCGGGATCCTCCTTGCGGATCGCCCGGATCGCGGTCGGCGCGGTGAACAGCGCCGCCACGCCATGCTCGTCGATCACGCGCCAGAACGCGCCCGCGTCGGGCGTGCCGACGGGCTTGCCCTCGTAGAGCACGGTCGTCATGCCGCACAGGAGCGGCGCGTAGACGATGTAGGAGTGCCCGACGACCCAGCCCACGTCCGAGGCGGCCCAGAAGACCTCGCCGGGGTGCACGTCGTAGATGTTGGGCATGCTCCAGGCGAGCGCGACCGCGTGCCCGCCGTTGTCGCGTACCACGCCCTTCGGGCGGCCGGTCGTGCCGGACGTGTAGAGGATGTAGAGCGGGTCCGTCGCGCGCACCGGCACGCATGGAGCGGGCGCGGCGGTCGCCACGAGCCCGGCCCAGTCGAGATCGCGGCCGGGCGTGAGCTCGGCCTCGAGCTGCGGGCGCTGCAGGATCACGCAGTGCTCGGGCGCGTGCGCCGCCTCGGCGAGCGCCGCGTCGAGCAGCGGCTTGTAGGCGAGGGTGCGGGCGCCCTCGATCCCGCATGAGGCCGAGAGCACGACGCGCGGGCGGGCGTCGTCGATGCGCACGGCGAGCTCGTGCGCGGCGAAGCCGCCGAACACGACCGAGTGGATGGCGCCGAGGCGCGCGCACGCGAGCATGGCCATGACGGCCTCGGGCACCATCGGGAGGTAGAGGATGACGCGGTCGCCGCGCTCGACCCCGAGCGCGCGCAGCGCCCCGGCCAGGCGCGCGACCTCGTCGCGCAGCTCGGCGTAGGTGTAGGTGCGCTGCACGCCCGCGACCGGGCTGTCGTAGATCAGCGCGGGCTGACCGCCGCGGCCGGCGGCGACGTGGCGGTCGAGCGCGTTGTGACACGTGTTGAGCTCGCCGCCGCAGAACCAGCGCGCGAGCGGATGCGCCTCGCGGTCGAGGATGCGCTGCGGCGGGACGTGCCAGTCGATGGCGCGCGCGGCCTCCCCCCAGAAGCCCTCCGGGTCGTCGATGCTGCGCGCGTAGACGGCGTCGAAGCGGGGCGAGCGCACGGGCCGCCGATGCTACGCGATCGGTGCGCCGAACGTGCGGCCTGCTGCGAGGGCGCGTGAGCGCACGCACGTGCGAAATGGCAATCCAGTCACCTCACCACAGCAAACGTGGCGAGGTGGTGACGATGTGGTGGCGGTCATGAAAACCGGGGCCATTTCGCATTGACGGTGCCATCTGTCTCTTCCTAGCGTGCCAGCCGGGCCGGAGCTGACGGCTGACCGCTGAAGAGGAGAGAAACCGATATGTCCGTACGTGACACTGACATCGAGGAGGCCTGGAACGGCTTTCTCGAGGAGCGCGTGTCGCGCCAGAGCCTGCTCCGGCGCGCGGGGCTGCTGGGCATGGGCGCCGTCGCCGCCCCGGCCCTGCTCGGCGGGGCGCAGGCGTTCGCTGCCGACACGGCTCCCGCGAGCGGCAAGGCGATCTCGCTCGCCGACCTGATCGCCAAGGCCCAGAAGGAAGGCACGATCAACACGATCACGCTGCCGCCCACGTGGGCCAACTACGGCGAGATCATGAAGAAGTACCAGAGCAAGTTCAAGATGAAGCTGACCGACGCCATCCCCGATGGCACCTCGGCGCAGGAGAACCAGGCGGTCGTCTCGCAGAAGGGCTCGAAGCGCGCGCCCGACGTGCTCGACGTCGGCCCGTCCTTCGCCGAGATCGGGCGCAAGCAGGGCCTCTACGCCCCCTACAAGGTGTCGACCTGGTCGACGATCCCGGCCAACCTGAAGCACGCGAGCGGCGCGTGGGTCGGCGACTACTGGGGCGTCATCTCGTTCGGCGTCAACACCGACGTCGCCAAGACCGTGCCGAAGTCGTGGGCCGACCTCAAGGATCCCGCCTACAAGAACATGGTCGCGCTCGGCGGCGACCCGCGCCAGGCCGGCGAGGCGTTCGCCGCGGTCTTCGCCGCGTCGCTCGCCAACGGCGGCACGCTCGACGACATCACGCCGGGCATCCAGTTCTTCGCCGACCTCAAGACGGCCGGCAACTACATCACGACGCAGGCCACGTCGGCCACGAAGGCGAGCGGCCAGACGCCGGTGGTGTGCGGCTGGGACTACCTCCAGCTCGCCGATCGCGACGTCCAGAAGGGCAAGGTCAACATCACGGTCGCCGTGCCGTCCAACGGCGTCTACGGCGGCTACTACTGCCAGGCCATCAACAAGCACGCGCCGCATCCCTTCGCGGCGCGCCTCTGGCAGGAGTTCCTGTACTCCGACGCCGGCCAGATCCTGTTCCTCAAGGGCTACACGCACCCGGCGCGGTTCGCCGACATGAGCAAGCGCGGCATCGTCCCGCAGAGCCTGCTCGCCAAGCTGCCGCCGGCGCAGGACTACAAGACGGTCAAGTTCGCGAGCGTCGCCCAGATCACGAAGGCGAGCGACGTCCTCGCGCGCAGTGGGGCCCGAAGGTCCTGGGGCAGTAGAACTGTCCGCGACCGTCGTAGAGCGCGTCGAGACCGCTCCGTGCCGGGGCCCGTGGCCCCGGCACGGCGCCGGTTCGCCGCTCGCGTGGCTCGGGGCCGTGCCGTTCTTCCTGTACGCGGCGCTGTTCCTGCTGTTCCCGGCCGGCGACGTCCTGATCGGGGCGTTTCGCACGGACCAGGGCGGGTGGACGACGTCCAACGTCCGCGATCTCTTCCACTCCGAGTATCTGCATGCGTTCGAGAACTCGATCCGCATCAGCGTCTACACCGCGGTCGTCGGCGGTCTGCTCGGCGCACTCATGTGCTACGCCGCACTGCACCCGGCGGGGCCGCGCTGGGTACGCACGGTCGTGACGGCGTTCTCGGCGGTGGCCTCGCAGTTCGGGGGCGTGCCACTCGCGTTCTTCTTCATCTCGAGCATCGGCACGGTCGGCGTCGTGACACAGTTCTTCAAGGACTATCTCGGCTTCGACCTGTATGCCCACAACATCACCGTGTTCGGATACTGGGGCGTCTTCTTCGCCTACGTCTATTTTCAGATACCGCTGATGTTGCTCGTGATCGCACCTGCGGTCGACGGGCTGAAGCCCGAGTGGCGCGAGGCGTCCGAGAGCCTGGGCGGGGACAGTCTCACCTACTGGCGCAGCGTCGGGATCCCCGTGCTCGCGCCGTCGTTCCTCGGCGCGCTGGTGCTGCTCTTCGGCAATGCGTTCGCCGCCCAGGCCACGGCCTACGCGCTGACCTCGGGCGGGTACAACATCGTGCCGCTCGAGATCACGAACGTGCTCAACGGCAACGTCGTGTCGGATCCGCACTTCGGGCAGGCGCTCGCGCTCGGCATGATCGTGGTCATCACCGTGGCCGTGCTGATCTACCTGCCGCTGCAGCGCCGCGCGGCGCGGTGGATGAAATGAAGGCGCGCATGCCACGTACGGGCATCGTCGTCCTCGTCATCGGCGCGCTGTATTTCATCGTCCCGATCGCTGCGACGGTCAAGTTCAGCCTCGTGCAGGGTCATCAGGGCTTCGGCTTCGGGGCCTACAGCCAGATCCTCCACGACCCGGTGTTCCGTCACACGCTCTGGTTCTCCGTGCAGCTGGCTCTGGAGACGACGGTCGTGACGATGGCCCTCATGGTGCCGACCGTCTACTGGGTGCACCTGCGGCTGCCGAAGATACGGCCGGCGGTCGAGGCCGTCACGATCCTGCCCTTCGTGATCCCGCCGATCGTGCTCGTGGTGGGCCTGTTCGACTTCTTCAAGTCGTTCTCGCCGGACTGGCTGCTGCAGAACTTCGTCTTCTCGTCCAAGTTCCTCGTGGCCGCGTACGTGATCCTGGCGCTGCCGTTCGTGTACCGCGCGCTCGACGCCGGCATCCGGGCGGTGGACATCCACACGCTGACCGAGGCGGCGGAGAGCCTCGGCGCGAGCCGCACGCGCACGCTCTTCCGGGTCATCCTGCCGAACCTGCGCGAGGCCGTGCTCGCCGCCTGCCTGCTCACGTTCGTGATCGTGCTCGGCGAGTTCACGATCGCGAGCATCGCGCTCTACCAGACGTTCCCGGTCTACATCACGACGATCGGGCAGGCTCAGGCGTACCCGGCCGCGGCGCTCACGGTGATCGCGGTCGGTCTCACGTTCGTCGCGGCCGCCGTCTTCCTCGTGCTCGGGCGCCTGGGTGCCCGCCGGAGCAGCGATCCGGTGCTCGGAACGGCGATGTCCGGTGTCGCGGTCGCGGCGCCATCGAACCCCGGGGGTGCCTGAGATGGCGTATCTGGAGCTGCATGACCTCCGCAAGGACTTCGGCGCGCACACGGCGCTCGGGGGCGTCTCCATCGCGCTCGAGGAGGGTGAGTTCCTGTCGCTGCTCGGCCCGAGCGGCTGCGGCAAGACGACGGCGCTGCGCATCATCGCCGGCTTCCTCCAGCCCGACTCCGGCCGCGTCGTGATCGCGGGCGAGGACGTGACGACGCGCGCGCCCAACCGGCGCGACATCGGCATGGTCTTCCAGGCCTACAGCCTGTTCCCGAACATGACCGCCGCGCAGAACGTGGCGTTCGGGCTCAAGGTGCGCAAGTGGCCGAGCGCGAAGCGCGACGCGCGCGTGAGCGAGCTGCTCGAGATCGTCGGTCTCGCACATGCCGTGAACCGCTACCCGCACCAGCTCTCGGGCGGCATGCAGCAGCGCGTCGCGCTGGCGCGCGCGCTCGCGATCGAGCCGCGCGTGCTGCTGCTCGACGAGCCGCTCTCGGCGCTCGACGCGCTCGTCCGGGTGCAGCTGCGCGAGGAGATCCGGCGCGTGCAGACGCAGCTCGGCATCACGACCGTGTACGTCACGCACGACCAGGAGGAGGCGCTCTCGGTCTCCGACCGCGTCGCGGTCGTCTACGGCGGCGGCATCGAGCAGCTCGGCTCTCCGGCCGAGATCTACGGCGCGCCCGCGACGCGCTTCGTGGCCGAGTTCATCGGCACCATGAACCGGCTCGAGAGCCGCGTGCACGACGGCGATGCGGGCGCAGTCGACATCAACGGGCACATCGTCCCGGTCGACGCCGTGCGCGGCCGGCCGGCGGGACAGTCCGTGCTGTTGCTGCTGCGCCCCGAGTCGATCACGCTCGAGCAGCTCAACGGCAGGCCGCCCGCCCCGGGCGGCCTCACCGGGGAGGTGACCGCGCAGAGCTTCCTCGGTCCCGTCACGCGCCTGAAGATCGCCGCCGAGAACGGCAGCGAGCTCATCGCGAACGTCCCGAGCACCGGCGCGCAGGCGTTCTCGGTACGCCAGCGCGTCGTCGTGCGCTTTCCGTCCGAGAGCGCGCGCGTGCTGGACGTCTGACCGTGCAATTTCCGAATCTCCCACTGGAGCCCGCCGGCGTCACAGCGCCGAAGGCATCCACCGCCGCCGCTGACCCGCCCGCGGTCGCTCGTGCCGGGAGCGGCGGTCTGCGCACAGCCGGGCAGGGGAGTCTGGGGGGACACCCTGCCCGGCCGCGCGCCACCCCGGTGCGGCCGCTCTGCTTGCGGGTCGAGGGGTAGGTGGCGAAGCTCGTCATCGTCGGTGCCGGCATCGTCGGCACCGCGCTTGCGGTGGCCGCGGTCGAGCGGGGGCACGAGGTCGTGCACCTCGAGCGCGACGCCGAGCCGCGCGGCGCGACCGTCAGGAGCTTCGGGCTGCTGTGGATCTCGGGCCGCGCGCCGGGCCGCGAGCTCGAGGTGGCGCTCGCCAGCCGCCTGCGCTGGCTCGAGCTGGCGCGGCGCTCGCCCGAGATCGGGCTGCGCACGTGCGGGTCGCTGCTGCTCGCCCGCACGCCCGAGGAGGCTGCACTGCTCGAGGAGGCCGGCGCGCAACCCGATGCCCGCACGCGCGGGCTCTCGCTCGTGAGCGCGGAGGAGGCGCGGCGCCTCAACCCGGCGCTCGGCGGCAGCTTCGCCTGCGCGCTCCACTGCGAGCTCGACGCCGTCGTCGAGCCGCGCCGGATCCTGCCGGCGCTGCGCGGACTGGCTGCCGCCTCGGGGCCGTACCGGTTTCTCGCCGGGCGCACGGTCGTCGGCAGCGACGGGGCGTCGGTGCGCGACCACCTCGGCGACGTGCACGCGGGCGATCTCGTGATCGTCTGCACCGGTGCCTGGCTCGAGCTCTACGGCGCCGATCGCGTGGCCGCCGCGCAGCTGCGCACGATCCGCCTGCAGATGGCCGAGACCGCGCCGGCCGCGACGCCGCTCGCGACCGCCGTGGCCAACGCCGACTCGATGCGCTACTACCCGGGGTTCGCCTTGCCTGCCCGCGACCACCTGCCGCCGCCCGATCCCGCCGTCGAGCGCTTCGAGGCCCAGCTGCTGCTGGCGCCGCGCCGCGACGGTGCGATCACGATCGGCGATACGCACGCGTTCGACGCGCCGGGCGCGTTCGGCTCGGACGACGAGGCCCACGCCTACCTCGAACGCGAGGCGGCGTCGGCATTCGGAGGCCCGCCACCGCCGATCGCCCGCCGCTGGGAGGGCGCCTACCTGCGGCGCTGCGACGGCCGCGACTGGGTCTGGCGCGAGGAGGTGCGGCCGGGCGTCGTGGCCGTCGCGGGCACGGGCGGCATGGGCGTGACCGGATCCCAGCACCTCGCACTGGAGACGCTCGATGCCATCGATCTCTAACGGGCGCAACGGAGCGAACGGCGGCCAGGGCCTCGTCACGGTCAACGGGCGCACCTACCGGCGCCCGAGCCGCCCGAGCGTCGTGGTCTGCATCGACGGCTGCGACCCCGCCTACCTCGAGGACGCGTTCGCGCGCTCGCTCGTGCCGCGCATCGCCGAGCTCGTGCAGCAGGGCGCGCTCGTCGAGGCGCGCTCGCAGATGCCGAGCTTCACGAACCCCAACAACGTCTCGATCGTGACGGGCGTGGCGCCGGCCGTGCACGGCATCTCGGGCAATCACGTGCTCGGTGACGACGGCGCCGAGCATCAGCTGACCGATCCCGCCGACCTGCGCGCCGAGACGATCCCGAACGCCTTCCACGCCGCCGGCGTCCCCGTGCTCGTGGTCACCGTGAAGGACAAGCTGCGGCGCCTCCTGGCCGGGCCGGGCGTGCCGTGCGCGTCGGTCGAGAAGGCCGAGCTGCGCGACATCCCGGCCGGCCTGACGCTGCCCGAGCTGGTCGAGCGACCGGTTCCCGGCGTCTACGAGTGGGACTGCTCGCCGTATGCCCTCGAGCTCGCGCTCGTGCTCGCGCAGCGGCTCGGGAGCATGCTCACGTACGTCTCGCTGACCGACTACGTGCAGCACGCGCACGCGCCGGGGTCGCCGGTCAGCGACGCCTACCTCGGCTACCTCGACCAGCTCGTGGGCGCCTACCTCGACGCCGGCTTCGACGTCGCGCTGGTGGCCGACCACGGCATGAACGACAAGGCGGGCGGAGACGGCTCGCCCAACGTGCGCTATCTCGCCGACGAGCTCGACGGCGAGGTCCGCGGCGCGCACGTCGTGCTGCCGATCACCGATCCGCACGTCGTCCACCACGCTGCGCTCGGATCGTGCGCCTGGGTCTACCTGCCGGGGCCCGAGCGCGACCGCGCCCGCGAGGTCATGGCGGCGCTCCCAGGTGTGGAGGACGTCCTCGAGCGCGAGCAGGCGGCGCGCCTGCTGGCGCTCCCGGCGGATCGCATCGGCGACCTCGTCGTGCTCGCCGACCGCTCGACCGTGCTCGGCGGGCGCGAGGGCGAGCACGACCTCTCGGCGCTCGTCGGCCGGCTGCGCTCGCACGGCGGCCGGCACGAGCAGGCCGTGCCGCTGCTGCTGTCCGTGCCGCTGCGGCGCAGCGGCCGCGGGCGAACCAACGCCGATGTCCACGACCTCCTCCTGAACGCGTGATCCAGCAGCGCATCGCCGTCACCGACCCGTTCAGCGGCCGGCTCGTCGGGGACGTGCCGGTCATGGCGCGCGACGCCGTGGACGCCGCCCTCTCGGCGGGCGCGGCGTTCCGCTACGAGCTCGACCGCCACGCGCGCTCGACGCTGCTGTTCGCCGTCGCCGAGCGCATCGCCCGCGACGGCGAGCGCGTCGCCGCGCTGATCTCGTCCGAGTCGGGCCTGTCCCTGCGCGATACGCGACACGAGGTCGAGCGCGCCCGCGACGTCTTCCGCTTCGCCGCGATGGAGGCGCTGCGCGACGACGGGGAGGTGTTCGCGTGCGACGTCACGGCGCTCGGGCGGCCGCGCCGGGCGGTCACGCACCGTGAGCCGGTCGGCCTCGCGGCGGCCATCACGCCCTTCAACCACCCGCTCAACCAGGTCGCGCACAAGGTCGCGCCGGCCATCGCCGCGGGCACGCCGATCGTGCTCAAGCCGTCGGAGCGCACGCCGCTCGCGGCACTCTGGCTGCTCGACGCGCTGGCCGAGTGCGGGCTCCCGCACGACGCCGTGCAGATGGTCACGGGCGACCCGGCCGAGATCGGCGACGCGATGCTCGAGCATCCCGGGGTCGAGGTCGTGCTCTTCACCGGCAGCGTGCGGATCGGCAAGCAGATCGCCGCGCGCCTCGGCTACCGCCGGGCCGTGCTCGAGCTCGGCGGCAACGACCCGCTGCTCGTGCTCGACGGCGCGCGCATCGAGCGCGCGGCCGAGCTCGCCGTCTCCGGCGCCTTCGCCAACAGCGGCCAGCGCTGCACCGCGGTCAAGCGCATCATCGCCCTCGAGTCGCTCGCGAGCGACCTCGCGCAGGCGATCGCCGAGCGTGCGGCCGCGCTCGTGGTGGGCGATCCGCTCGACGAGCGCACCGATGTCGGGACGCTGATCGACGAGGAGGCGGCCACCGCCGTCGAGCTGCGGATCGAGGCCGCGATCGCCGCGGGCGCCCGCCTGCTCACCGGGGGTGGGCGCCTCGGCGCGCAGATCGAGCCGTGCGTGCTCGACGACGTGCGCCGCGAGATGACGGTCGTGGCCCAGGAGACGTTCGGCCCGGTCGCTCCGATCCTGCGCGTGCGCGACGCCGGCGAGGCGATCGCGCTCGCCAACGCGACGCCCTACGGCCTCTCGGCGGGCGTCGTCACCAGCGACCTCGAGCTGGCGCTGCGCTGTGCCCGCGAGCTGCGCTGCGGCAGCGTCAACATCGACGAGGTGCCCGGGTATCGCACCGAGCTGACGCCGTTCGGCGGCATCGGCGACTCCGGCCTGGGCGTCAAGGAGGGCGTGCGCGAGACGATCCGCGCGCTCACCGTCGGCAAGCTCGTCAGCTTTCCGTGGTAGCGGGCAGCAGCGCGTCGTGCGCGCCCTGCAGCGCGGCGCGCAGCCGCGAGCGCTCGACGCGGTAGCTCGAGCTGGCGCCCTCGCGGGTCGCCGTCAGCAGTCCGGCCTCGCGCAGCTGGCGTACGTGCACCGAGGCCGTCGGCTGGGCGATGCCCACACGGCGGGCGATCTGGCCGACCGTCGCCGGGGTGCGGTCGAGCTCGGTCAGGATCAGCACGCGCGTCGGGTCGCTCAGGAGCTTCAGATCGCGGGCCACGCCCTCGGCGGTCGCGCGGTGGCGGGCCATGTCGCTCGTCACGCCGGTGCCGATCGCGACCGACAGCAGCCCGGGCAGCGCGACGATGTGTCCGTGCCCGCCGGCGATGTAGCTCGGGGTGAGCAGGAGCGAGCCGTCGTGCAGCGCGCTCTCGGTCAGCGCGCCGAACTTCTCGCGCAGGGCGATGTGGTCGTCGCCGATGATCTCGAGCGGCGACTGGCCGTGCTCCATCGACGCGCGTGCGCGCTGGATCGCGCGCTCGACGGTGGCCCGCCCGAGCTCGCGCAGCGCCGGCTCCGCTCCCTCCGTCCAGAGCGTGCGCAGGAGCTGCTCGTAGCGCCGGCGCAGCTTCGCGTCGCGCGCCAGGCGCGCGATGCGCTCGTGCACGAGCAGGCGCTCGCCCTCGGGCTCGGTCGAGAGGTTCATGTCGGCTGCCGGGTCCAGCCTCGCCCGCGAGAGCGAGAGCAGCGGCTCGATGTCCCACCCGGTCAGGCAGCCGAGCTGCTGGGCGATCACGAGCAGCTCGGTCAGCATCCGCTGACCGTCGCCCCAGAACGCGTCGGCCTCCTGTTCGAGCTCGGGGGAGATCACGTGCAGGGCCTTGTTCTTGTTGCACGCGATCACGAGCCACGAGAGCTCGATCGCGGCCGACGGCTCGATGCGGGCGGTCGGCGGGAGATCGAGCGGGTCATCAAATGGCATAGTTATTTGACTATATCACGATATGAGTGCAACACTCGATCCGTGCTTACCGACACCGACATGAGAGCGCGGCTCGCCGAGCTGCGAATCAGCGAGCTGATCGCCGAGGCCGAGCGCGAGCGCCTCCTGCGCGCCGCGCGCCCGCCGCGCCCCCTCCTCCGCGTCCGGGCGCTCCGGCTCGCCGCGCGGGGGCTGCGCGTGGAGCGCGAGATCGAGTTCGCGGCCGCGCGCGTCCCGGGCCGGGCCGGCCGGTAGCGGCGCTTCGGCGCTTCTCAGCCCGTCGCCGTACCCACGAGCGCTCCGATGCCCGCCGTCACGGCCATCGCGACGGCGCCCCAGATCAGGACGCGCGAGGTCGCCCGCAAGCGGCGGGCGCCCCCGAGGCGGGCTCCGGTGTCACCCAGCACCGCAAGTGCCACCAGGGTCACCGCGACGCACACGACGATGCGCACGGAGCGCGGGCTGAAGCCGATCGCGGCGAGCGGCAGTATCGCCCCGGTCGAGAACGCGACGGCCGATGCCCAGGCGGCTTGCAGCGGGCGGGCGCGCCGCCCCTCGTCGAGGCCGAGCTCGTCGCGCGCGTGCGCTCCCAGCACGTCACCGCTCGAGAGCGCCGCGGCCACCTGCGACGCGAGCTCGGGCGGCAGTCCGCGGCGCTCGTAGATCAGCGCAAGCTCGCGCTGCTCCCCCTCGGGGTCGTCACGGAGCTCCCGCTCCTCGAGCAGCAGGTCGGCTCCCTCCGAGTCGCGCTGCGAGCTCACCGACACGTACTCGCCCGCCGCCATCGAGAGCGCACCCGCCATCAGCCCGGCGATGCCGGCGGTGATGATGGCCGTGCCCGAGGCACCCGAAGCGGCCACTCCCAGCACGAGGCTCGCGGTCGACACGATCCCGTCGTTGGCGCCCAGCACCGCCGCTCTCAGCCAGTTCGATCGGTGGCTGAGGTGAGTCTCCGGCCGGCTCCGCATCCGTGCCACGCTACCTGCCGGTGTCGGTCTGCGCCTCGAACTCGTCGGCCAGCGCCGGCAGCCGCCTCCGCACCGCCTTCGTGAACGCGCGGCGGTACTCGGCCTCGGTCGCCTCGTCGAGGGTCGCCGCATAGCGATCGCACAACGCGGACAGCGCCTCGGCCGCCCAGTCGACGCGATCCTGCTCGTCGCCGTAGGCCTCCTCCGCCGTGTCACGGGACGCGCGCCGCCAGCGCTCGCGGTACTCCGCGATCTCGAGCAGGAGATCGCGGTTCTCCTCGCCGAAGAGGTCGAGCTGGCGGCCGATGAGGTCGCCGAAGCGGCTGCGCCGGAACATCAGCGATCGATGCGGGCGAGCTGTGCGCGACCCACCGCGACGGCCCGGTCGGGCTGGTTCCAGGGTGCGATGCGGACGTCGGCGAGCGCCAGCGCGCGGCCGGCGCGCAGGCAGCGAGCCTCGACGCGGTGGGGCTCGCGCGCGGCCATGCGCAGGAAGTCGCAGCGGAGGTCGACCATGACCCAGTCGCCCTCGCGCTCGTGCACGACGGCGTACCACGCGGCGGTGTCGACGCAGGTGGCGAGCGCGCCGCCGTGCAGGTACTCGGGCTCCTCGCCGGCGACCGCGAGCTCGGGCGGCTCGAGCCGCAGCACCGCGGCGCCGTCCTCGAAGCCGTGCAGCGCGAGCCCGAGCGCAGCGTCCAGCGGGGCGGGCGCGAGTGCGAGCAACTCGGCCTCGGTCATGCGCCCGTGACCGCGAGGCGGCGGCGCCGCAGGCCGAGCGCGAGCATCAGGACGGCGCCGGCGAGCGTGAGCGGGACGCCCGCCTGCGGCGCGCCGACGGCGAAGAGCGCCAGGCCGGCGCCCGTGATGGCGCCTGCGGCCTCGCGTTGCGGGCGCCCGGCGGCGAGCGCCGCGAGCACGAGCAGCGCCGGCGCCAGCGCGAGCGCGAGCACGACCGCCCCGAAGCGCAGCGCGAGCACGAGCGCGAGCGCGACGACGAGGGCGGAGCACAGCACCAGGGCCTCGCGCCGCGTGCGCACGAGTGCCAGGCCGAGCGCGATCGGGAGCGCGGCCACGAGCGGCCAGGGACTCCCGAGCGCGAAGGCGAGCGCGGGGCCGGCGAGACCCGCGGCGACCGCCAGGAGCGCGCCCCGCCGGCTGACCGAGTGCGCCGCGAGCATCCCGATGCCGGCGCCCGCCAACGGCCAGACGAGCGCGCCGGCCGTCGAGAACGTGCCGAACATGGCGACGACGCCGACGCTGGCCCAGAGCCAGAAGCGCGCGAGCGATCCGGGCTGCAGCGAGATCATCGCTCGCGCTCCAGCCGTGCCGCGGCGCGCTCGCCGCGCGTCCGCCAGAGCCCGATGGCGAGCGCGATCAGGACGACGGCGAGGATCGCCAGCAGGTCGACCGGCATGGGCTCAGCCTAATCGTTGTCCGTCAGGAACCTCATCAGCTCCGCAGCCTGACCGGGCTCGAGCTCGACCTGGTGGCCAGCGAGCGGACCGCAAAGTTGGGGTCAGACCCCAACTTTGCGGTCCGCCACGTGCGCTAGTGGTCCGGCGGCTCCCAGCCCTCGAGCACCGACGGCTTCCAGTTCTGGCCGACGGTCTCGGAGCCGGTCACCCACGAGCCGAGGAACGGCTGCGGGAACTTGCAGTGCTCGCGCTTGAGCTGGATGCCGTACGAGTTGCCCGACTGCAGGTGCTTGATCAGCACCTTGCGCGCGAGCTCGTCCTCGCGCCCGGCCGGGATGTCGAAGTAGATCTTGATGAACGCGTTGGTGTAGCGGTCGAAGACGGCCGGGACGCCGTCCTCGACGAGCAGGTGGATGTCCTCGAGCCAGTTGATGTCGTCGCCCGGCGTGGCGGCGAGGAGGTCGATGTCCTCGACGAGGCTGCGATCCTCCTGATAGGGGAAGCGCTTGCCGGCGAGCGACTCGGCGTCGATCGCGACGCCGCCGCCGGGATGGCTGTACTTCGACATCGTCAGTCCCCCGCCGTCGGCACGTTGATGCCCTGCGGCACCTGCTGGTGGAAGAGCATGTCCTGCTGGCGCTCGAGCAGCGACTTGATCTCGTCCAGCGTGCGCTGCTCGGTGACGCCCGGGATGTAGTTGGTGCCCGCGAGCGGCACCTTCGCCATCGCCGCGGCCTCGACCGTCAGGGCGCAGAGGTCCTCGGGCTCGAGCGAGTGGATGTTCGTCTTGCCGCACGCGCGCGCGAGCATCTGCACCTCGAGCGTGAGCGTGTGCAGGAAGTTGTAGACGCGCTCGGCGGCCTCGTCGACGTGGAGGCGCTTGCGCAGCTCGACGTCCTGCGTCGCCACGCCCACGGGGCAGCGGCCGGTGTGGCAGTGGTAGCAGCTGCCCGCCGGCACGCCGATCGTGCCCTCGTAGTCGGTGACGCCCGGGATCTCCTTGTTGCAGTTCAGCGCCATCAGCGCCGAATGCCCGATCGCGATCGCCTTCGCGCCCAGCGAGAGCGCCTTCGCGACGTCGCCGCCGTTGCGGATGCCGCCGGCGACGACGAGGTCGATCTCGTCGGCCAGGCCGACGTCCTCGAGCGCGCGCCGCGCCTCCGGGATCGCCGCCATCAGCGGGATGCCGGTCTCCTCGGTCGCGATGTGCGGGCCTGCGCCCGTGCCGCCCTCGGCGCCGTCCAGGTAGATGATGTCCGGGCCGCACTTGGCCGCCATGCGCACGTCGTCGTAGACGCGCGCGGCTCCCAGCTTGAGCTGGATCGGGATCTGGTAGTTCGTGGCCTCGCGGATCTCCTGGATCTTGAGCGAGAGGTCGTCGGGGCCGAGCCAGTCGGGGTGCCGCGCCGGCGAGCGCTGGTCGATGCCGGCCGGCAGGGAGCGCATCTCGGCGACCTGCTCGGTCACCTTCTGGCCCATGAGGTGGCCGCCGAGGCCGACCTTGCAGCCCTGGCCGATGAAGAACTCGCAGGCGTCGGCGAGCATCAGGTGGTGCGGGTTGAACCCGTACCGGCTCTGGATGCACTGGTAGTACCACTTGGTCGACAGGTCGCGCTCGGGCGGGATCATCCCGCCCTCGCCCGAGCAGGTCGCCGAGCCCGCCATCGAGGCGCCCTTGGCGAGCGCCATCTTGGCCTCGATCGAGAGCGCACCGAAGCTCATGCCCGTGATGTAGATCGGGATGTCGAGCTCGATCGGCTTCTTCGCGAAGCGCGCGCCGAGGATCGTCTTCGTCTCGCACTTCTCGCGGTAGCCCTCGATCACGAAGCGCGTCAGCGTGCCGGGCATGAACATGAGCTGATCCCAGTGCGGGATCGGCTTGAACATCGAGAACCCGCGCATGCGGTAGCGGCCGAGCTCGGACTTCACGTGGATGTCGTTGATGACTTCCGGCGAGAAGATCTGGCTGTGGCCGAGGATGTTGGCCTTGCTGTTCGTGGTCTCGTCTGCCATGGCTTGACCCCCTCCCTAGAGCACGAGCTTGCGCTCGGACGGCTCGAGGCTGTCGTAGTTGTAGAGCTTCTTGCCGCACACGAACTTGTCGAAGCTCGGTGGGGTGCCGAGGCCGTAGATGCGGAACTTGCGCTCGATGTACTCGGTGTCTGCGTCCGTCCACTCGCCGGGCACGCAGTCGATGCCGAGCGCCTTGACCTTGCCGGCCACGTAGATCGTGCCGTCGTACATGGAGTCGCCCAGGCCGGGGCCCGCATCGCCGCAGATGATCTGGCGGCCGCGCTGCATCATGAACCCGGTCATCGAGCCGACCGAGCCCATGGTCAGGATCAGCCCGCCCTTCTGGTCGATCCCGGAGCGCGCGCCCGCGCGGCCCTTGATGACGACGTCGCCGCCGCGCAGCGCGGCGCCGGTCAGCGAGCCGGCGTTGCCCTCGATCACGACGGTGCCCGACATCATGTTCTCGCACGCCGCCCAGCCCACGCGCCCCGTGATGTGGATCTCGGGGCCGTCGATGAGGCCGCAGCCGAAGTAGCCGAGGCTGCCCTCGAACGTGATCTTGCAGCGCTGCAGGATCCCGACGCCGATCGAGTGCTTGGCGCCCGGGTTCTGCACCGTCACGTCCGTGATGCCGCGCTCGTAGAGGAGGTTGCGCAGCTCGAGGTTGATCTTGCGCGTCGTCATGTCCTTCGCGTCGAACACGGCCTTGTCGCCGTTGATCAGCGACACGCCGGGGACGCTGTCGTCCGGCTCGACCAGCCCGCGGGCGTCGTAGACGATCCCTCGCTCGCCGACTAGCGCGTCCATACCAGCACCTCCGACTCGTAGGGGTCGTACGTCTCGATCTCGCGATCGAGCACGGCGCGGATGGCGATCTCCTCGGAGGCCATCGCGACCATGTCGTCGCCCTCGTAGAGCACCAGGGGCTTCGCGGCCATCTCGTCCTTGCAGACGCCGAGCGCGTCCGCCGTCACGCACATGTACGTGAAGACGCCGTCGAGCTCCTCGAGGCTCGAGCGCATCGCCTCCTCGAGCGTGAGGCCCTCGGCCATGCGCTCGGCGAGGTAGACGGCGATGATCTCGGAGTCGCACTCCGACTGGAAGCGGTGCCCGCTGCGCTCGAGGCGGCGGCGCCAGTAGAAGTAGTTCGTGAGCTGGCCGTTGTGCACGACGGCGACGTCGGAGAACGGGTACGCCCAGTAGGGGTGCGCGCCCGAGATGTCGACGTCGGACTCGGTCGCCATGCGCACGTGGCCGATCGCGTGGGTGCCCGTGAAGTAGCCCAGGTTGTACTGCTTCGAGACGGTCTCGGCGTCGCCGAGATCCTTGACGATCTCGAGCGAGTGGCCGATCGAGAGCACCTCGGCCTCGGGCACGTCCTCGACGTAGTCGACGAGCTTCTTGAGGTCGCCGTCGTACTCGAGCGTGACGCGGTAGGCGTAGTCGGTCTCGGCATGGCTCGAGAGCACCTTGGCGCCCAGCGATTCCATGCGCGACTGCACCTCGGCCTGGTGGCGGCTGAGGCGGTCGAGATAGTCGAAGTCGCGCGGGCTGTTGGAGTCGGCCAGCTTGTAGCGCACGAGCACGCCGGTGCCGGTCGGGCCGTACAACGCGTAGCCGGTCGAGTCAGGCCCGCGATGCTTCATCGACTGGAGCATGCGCGTCATGTCGCTGCCGATGTCGCTCGCTCCGTTGCGATAGATGATTCCTGCGATTCCGCACACAGAAGTGCTGGCTCCTCGGTCGCTCGTTAGGGGAGGACGTCGAGGTATTCCTCGCGGTCCCAGTCGCTCACGGTCGCGCAGTAGCGCTCCCATTCGTCGCGCTTGTAGTGGCTTGAAGACCTTGTACATCTCGCCCGGCAGGGCGCTCTTGACGACCTCGTCCGCGTCGAGCTCGTCGAGGGCGTCGCCGAACGTCATCGGGATCTTCTTGACGATCTTGCCGGCCTCCATCGCCTGGTAGATGTTGCGCTCCTCGGGCGGGCCCGGATCGAGCTGGCGATCGATGCCGTCCTCCATCGCCTTGATCAGCGCGGCGAGCGAGAGGTACGGGTTGACCGCCGAGTCGACCGAGCGGTACTCGAAGCGGCCCGGGGCCGAGACGCGCAGCGCGGTGGTGCGGTTCTGGAAGCCCCAGTCGGCGAAGACCGGCGCCCAGAAGCCCGTGTCCCAGAGGCGGCGGTACGAGTTGACCGTCGAGGCGCTGATCGCCGTGAGCGCGCCGAGGTGCTCGAGGATGCCGCCGATCGCCCACTTGCCGATCTGGCCCGGCATGCGCTGGTCCTCGTCGGGCTTGGGCATGAACTTGTTGGTGTCGCCTTCCCACAACGAGATGTTGTGGTGGCAGCCGTTGGCCGACACGCCCATGAACGGCTTGGGCATGAAGCACGGGAAGGCGGCCATCTCGCGGCCGACCTGCTTGCACACCTGGCGGTAGGTCGAGAGGTTGTCGGCGGTCCTCTCGGCGATGTCGAAGTTGAAGTTCAGCTCGAGCTGACCGGGCGCGTCCTCGTGGTCGCCCTGGATCATGTCGAGGCCCATCGCGTTCGCGTACTCGATCACCTTGTGGATGATCGGCTGGAACTGGCTGAACTGGTCGATGTGGTAGCAGTAGGGCTCGGACATGCCCTCGAAGCTCGGCAAGGGCTTGCCGTTCGCGTCGGCCTTGAGCCACATCATCTCGGGCTCGAGCCCGGCACGCAGGTGCATTCCCGTCTTCTCGGTGAACGCGGCCTGGATCAGCTTGAGGTTGTTGCGGCAGTCGGCCGTGAGGTAGGAGCCGCCGTCCTCGATGTCCTCGCGCCCGCGGAAGCAGGTGCACCAGACGCGGGCCACCTTGGTGTCCCACGGCAGGATCTGGAACGTCTCCGGCTCGGGCAGGCCGACGAGCTCTGCGGCCTCGGGCCCGTAGCCGATGTACTCGCCGTGCCGGTCGACGAAGAGGTTCGCCGTCGCGCCGTAGACGAGCTGGAAGCCCTTGCGCGCCATCGACTCCCAGTGCGCGGCGGGCACGCCCTTGCCCATGATCCGGCCGGTGACCGAGATGAACTGGTAGTAGATGTACGTCACGCCCGCGGCGTCGATCTGCTGCCGCACGTCCTTGACGAGGTCATCGCGCCCCGGGGCACTTACGAACCGTTCGAGGTCGGTCGCCACCAACGTCCTCCTGATCTCGCTCGTCCCGCGCCGGCGCGCGGATCGCCACCGTACTCGCGAGGTGTGGCCGACGTGCACACCCTGCGCGAGGATGGGACGATACACCCACCAGGTAAGGCCGGATGGTGTGCAAGGTGCACGTACTCCGGCCCATACACGCGCGCTAGAGTCCACTGATGGCCGCGCTGGGCACAGCCGTACCTGCAGCCGATGGCGGTTCTGCCGCGCAGGAGCACGAACTGCGTGTGCTCTACGAGATCATCCACACGGTCAACTCCACGCTCGACCTCGAGCAGGTGCTGGGCGGGATCGTGCGGCTCGTCAACGACGCGATCGTCGCGCACGCCACCTACATCTTCCTGAGCGAGGACCGCGGGCGGCGGATCGTGCTGCGCGCGGCCTCCGAGCACTACGCGCATCTCAGCGGGCGTGTCTCGATGGCGGCCGGCGAGGGCATCGCCGGCTGGGTGCTGCAGAACGCGCAGCCGGTCTTCATCCCGGAGAAGGCGCTCGCCGACCCGCGCATCAAGTACTTCCCCGAGCTCGAGGAGGAGAAGTACCAGTCGCTCGTGTCGGTGCCGCTGATCGCCAAGGGCCAGCGCGTGATCGGCGTGATCGCGCTGCACGCCGAGGCGCCTCGCGTGTTCAGCCCGCAGGACGCGGCCTTCCTGCTGCACGTCGCATCGCTCGTGGCGTATGCGATCGAGAACGCGCGTCTCTACGAGCGCACGCGGCGCTCGCTGCGCGAGCTCGAGCAGCTGTCCGCGCTCGGCGCGCACATCGCGCGCGCGGAGTCGGTCGACGACCTGCTCTCGGTGACCGTCGACCAGGCGCTCGGGCTGCTCGGCGCCGAGTCGCTGCGCGTGTACCTGCTCGAGCCGAGCGGCGACCGCCTGCGCATGCGCGCGGCCTCGCCGGGGGCGCCGGACGGCCCCGACATCGTCTCCCTGCCCGAGCTGAGCGGCGAGCTGCAGCGCACGCAGGCGAGCGGGGGCACGCTCACGTCGGTGCTCGCGGGCACGCTCTGGGGTGCGGCGACGATGCGCTCGGCGCTCGTCGCGCCGCTCGTCGCCGGCGACGAGGTGCTGGGCTTCCTGGTCGCCCGCCTGGCCGACGACCGCCGCGCCAGCGAGCACGCGCGCGACCTCGCCAACTCGATCGCGTCGCAGAGCGCGCTCGGGCTCAAGCGCCTGCAGCTCGTCGAGCGGCTGGCCGAGCGCAACCACATCAAGGATCTCCTCGACGCGCTCGCGGCCGGGCGCAGCACCGCCGCGATCGCCGCGCAGGCCCGCCGGCTCGGCATCGACGCGCAGGGCCCGGTCGTGGTCGCCTGGGGACTGCCCGCGGCGCCGGGCGCCGAGGCCAGCGCCGACTTCCTGACGGCGGCCGAGGCGTTCGAGGCGGCCGCGCTGCGCGACATCCCGGGCGCACTCGTCGACCGTACCGAGGACGCCCTGCGCCTGCTCGCGCCGGCGCTCGCCGGGGAGGCCGTGCTCGAGCGCATCGAGGCCATCGCGACCGCCCTGCCCGGCTCGCTCGCCGTCGGCATCTCGAACGTGTGCAGCGGGCCCGACGCGTGCGCGGCGGGCTTCGCGGAGGCCCAGCAGGCCGCCCGCGCGCTGCCCGTCCTGCGGCCGCGCGAGCGCCACCTCCGCTACGACGCACTCGGCGTCTACAAGTACCTCCTGCGCGTGCCGCCGGGCGAGCGCGTGCGCGACAAGCACGCCGACGCGCTGCGCGTCCTCGCCGAGCACGACCGGCGCCGCAACGCGCAGCTCCTGCACACGCTCGAGGAGTTCCTGCGCCAGCGCGGCCACGTCGGCGCGACCGCGCAGGCGCTCTACGTCCACCCCAACACGCTGCGTCAGCGACTGCGGCGCATCGAGGAGCTCACGGGCCTCGACGCCCGCGACGCCGACTGGCTCCTGCTCGAGGTGGCGCTCAAGCTCCAACGGCTCGAGGAGGTCTATCCTCCTGCGAGCACCCCCAGATGACGGCATTCCGAGATCGCAGCGCGAGGAGGCGAGGGCGAACCACATGGCAGCAGTGACCGAGTCGCACATGAACGGCCTGGATCGTGAGCTCTTCGAGCCCGACTGGTTCCTGACCGACGAGCAGAAGGCGCTGCGCGAGCGCCTGATCGAGATCTGCGAGAAGGAGATCCGGCCGCGCGCTGCCGAGAACGACGCCAACCTCACGTTCCCGCGGATCTCGCTCGAGGCGCTCGCGCCCGACGGCTTCCTCGGGCTGTTGCTGCCGAAGGAGTGGGGCGGCCTCGGCCAGAACCACGTGATGTACAACGTCGTCACCGAGACGCTCGCGCGCTACGGCGACGCCTCCTGCGCCATGTGTTACGTCATGCACATCGGCGCCGTCGAGGCGCTCAAGCTGCGCGCGACGCCGTATCTGATCGAGAACTACCTCAAGAAGGTCAAGGACGGCTTCATCGGCACGCTCTCGTACTCGGACCCCGAGACGGGCTCGCACTTCTGGTACCCGATCGCGTCCGGCGCGCGCAAGGTCGACGGCGGCTACGAGGTGCTCAAGAAGGCCTCGTGGACGACGTCCGCGGGCTTCGCCGACTTCTACGTCTGCCAGACCACGTCGCCCGACTACAACGGCGACTACTCGAACCTCTCGGTGTTCGTGATCGGCAAGGACCAGATCGTCGCCGAGGTACAGGAGTGGGACGCGCTCGGGCTGCGCGGCAACCAGTCGGGCTCGCTGCTGTGCGACTGGGGCTTCGTCCCGGACGACCAGCTCGTCGGCCCGATCGGCGACGGCGCCAACTCCAACGACGAGGCCGTCGACCCGTACTTCCTGATCGGCTCCTCGGGCGTCTGGAACGGCATCGCGCTGGGCGCGATCGACATCGCCGTGCGCCACACGACGCGCAAGACGCACAAGGACGTCGGCCTGCGCGTGGCCGACTACCCGACGATTCAGGACGCCGTGGGCGAGGCGATCATGGACACGAACGCGCGGCGCCTGATGTGCCTCTCGGTGGCGCAGGCCTGCGACAACGTCACCGACGGCGCGCAGAAGAACCCGGCGGTCGGCGAGCTCGCGCGCGGCAACTACCTGCACTGGCAGTGGCAGATCAAGTTCGAGGCGGCCAAGAACGTCGCCAAGGTCGTGGACAAGATGCTGCACTGCTGCGGCGGCACCGGCTACAAGAAGCAGCCACTGCAGCTCGAGCGCTTCCTGCGCGACGGCAAGGCCGGCTGGGTCATGGGGCCGACCAACGAGGTGCTGCGCCAGTTCGTCGGCAAGACGGCGCTGCTCGGCATGCAGTCGCTGGACTACTGGAACCAGGTCATCAACCAGCGCGCGGTCGACAACGAGCTGAAGAAGTTCACGCCCGAGCAGAAGAAGGAGCTGGCCGCGCGGTTGCTCGCCGAGGCCGGCGGGAACGGCGCGGGCTGACCCCGCGTCCGGTGCACGATTGGGGTCAGACCCCAATCGTGCACCGGTCGACCTGCCGGCGCGGTCGGGCGCGGTGCCCGGCGGCGGCTCCGACTGGCGACCCGCACGTATCATCGGCGGCGATGCTCCTGGCCAGTTCGAGTGCGGTCTCGCGCCGGCGGCGCGCAGCGGATGCGAGCTAGCGGGGCGCGGAGGGAGTTGGCGTGACCGATGCGACGGAGTCCGTGCGGGCCGCCATCGCTGGTGAGGTTCACCTCCTGGAGCCGGACGTCCGAGCCTCCGCCGAGAGGCTCGAGGCGCTGCTCGATCCCGAGTTCGCCGAGATCGGGGCCTCGGGCAGGCTCTGGGACCGCGCGTCCCTCATCGAGGCTCTCACGCGGGCCGCGGGGTCGACGGCGCCGATCGAGGTGAGCGACATGTCCGGCGTTCTGCTGGCGCCGGGGATCGTGCACCTCACGTTCACGACGGACGCGGGCGGGCGCCGCGCGCACCGGAGCTCGCTCTGGCGGCTCCACGACGACGGCTGGCGCATCTGGTTCCACCAGGCGACGCCCGCGCCGGACGGCTGAGCGCGCGTGCCGCCCACCCAGCCGCCCGCGAGGCGTGCGCCCCGGGCCGTGCCCGTACGGCGTGGCCCCTTGCCGCTCGCCGGGCCGCCCGACATCGTCGCCGGCGTCGCGAAGTGGGAGGGCGTGCGCATCGAGGGCACGCCGCGCGAGGTCGCCGGCGTTCGCAGCCTCGCCTTCTTCGACTGCGACCTCGCCGGCCTCTCGCTCGCCGGTGAGCGGCTCGCGCTGCGCCTCGTCGACTGCACCGCGGCGTCTCTCGATCTCGCGAACGCACAGCTCGACGGGCTCGAGGTCACGTGCTCGTCGCTGCGCGAGAGCCGGCTTGTCGGAACGGCGCTCGGCGGCGCGTTTCGCGACGTCGTGGTCAGCAACTGCCTGCTCGACCTCGCGTCGCTGCGGATGGGCAAGCTCGCGCGCTGCGAGTTCCGCGAGTGCTCTCTGGTCGAAGCCGATCTCTACGCCGCGGAGCTCGAGTCGGTGCTCTTCGAGAGCTGCGATCTCACGAGCGCGCATCTCTCCGAGGCCACGTTCGAGCTCTGCGAGCTGCAGCGCTGCGAGCTGCAGGGCATTCGCGGCATCGAGGCGCTCCGCGGCGCCCGCATCCCGCTGACCGACCTGCTGCCCATCACGCCGCTGCTGGCCGATGCGCTCGGCATCGTCACCGGCTGAGGGCCCGCAGGTTTGACATGTGACCATTTAGTCACATAATGTCCGGGGCATGGATGCGGTGTTCAGCGCGCTCGCCGACCCGACCCGGCGGGCGCTGCTCGACGAGCTCTTCCGTGAGGACGGGCAGACCCTCGGTGCGCTCGAGAAGGGCTTCGCAATGACGCGTTTCGGCGTCATGAAGCACCTCAGGCTGCTCGAGGAGGCCGGGCTCGTCGTGACGAAGCGGCAGGGCCGCGAGAAGCTGCACTTCCTGAACCCCATCCCGATCAGGCTCGTCCACGACCGCTGGGTGAGCAAGTTCGCCGAGCCCTGGGCGGCAGGGCTCAGCGACCTCAAGCAGAGACTGGAGACCCCGATGGAGAAGGTGTTCGAGATCTACATCCGCACGTCCCCGGAGCGCCTCTGGGAGGCGATCACCGATCCCGACATCCGCAGCAAGTACAACTTCGGCGCGCGCATCGTCGTGCCCGAATGGGCGCCGGGCGTGCACTTCGAGATGAGCGCACCGGGTGCGCCCGGGCCGCTCGGCGAGGGCGAGATCCTCGAGGTCGATCCTCCGCGCCGGCTCGTCCAGAGCATGGTCGCGCTCTGGAGCGACGACGTGAAGGCCGAGGGCACGACCCGGATCACCTGGGAGATCGAGCCGATCGGCGACGATTCCTGCCGGCTGACCGTCACGCACGACCAGATGCGCGAGGGCGCCAACGACCAGATCTTCGGCGGCTGGCCGATGATCCTCTCGGGCCTCAAGACCTGGCTCGAGACGGGCGAGCTGCTGACGACCCCGGGCTCGCTCCTCTACACCTGACAGGTTCACCACATGGTGCCCCTCGGAATCCGGCCGCGCGACTAGCCTGAGGCTGTGCAACGCCCGCTTGTGCTGGCGCACCGCGGCGCGTCGCGCGCGGCTGCCGAGAACACGCCCGAGGCCTTTCGGCTCGCGCTCACGCTGGGCGCGGACGGAGTCGAGCTCGACACGCGTCGCTCGGCCCGCGGCGAGCTGGTCGTCTTCCACGACCCGGAGATCGCGGGGATGCCGGTGCGGCGGCTGGCCGAGCCCCCCGTGACGGGCCTCGGGGTCGCCCTCGATGCGAGCGCCGGCGGCATCGTCAACGTCGAGCTGAAGACGGACGGCGATGTCGCCGGCGGCGTGGCCGCCGCGCTGTGCGCCTTCCTGCACCGGCGCGGCCCGCGCGACCGCGTGCTCGCGTCCTCGTTCGATCCGGTCGCCCTGCGCACGGTGCGCGCGCTGCGGCCCGACATCCCCACGGCGCTCGTGGTCGGGCACGACGGCGACATCGGCGTCGCGCTGCGCGAGGCCGCCGCGTCGCGGCATCGCGCGCTGCATCCCCAGCACGGGCTCGTCGACCGCTCGCTCGTCCGGCAGGCCCGCGCGCTCGGCCTGGCACTGCATGCGTGGACGGTGAACGAGGCCGACGAGCTGGAGCGCCTCGCGCGGCTGGGCGTCGACGGGCTGATCACCGACGTCCCGGATGTCGCGCTCGCGACGTTGAAGTGGCGTTGAGTTCCTCGCCGTCATCACCCCCGGCGTCAGGCGACCTCGACCGCGACGTCCTTCGCGTCCTCCTCGGCGAAGCGCAGCAGCGCCTCGGCCTCCGCTGTCAGCTCCCCGACCGCACGCTTCGGAAGCGCCTCGAACGGCGTCATGCGCAGCGTTGCGGCGCCGCGCTTGCGCGTCACCTCCCACGTGCCGGCGACCACGCCGTCCCACAGGAACGTGGCGCGCACGCGCAGGTTCTTGGTGACGACGCGGGCACGGTGCTCGTCGGCGAGCAGGCGGGTGCGGTCGGCGTGGGCGAGGACGAGGTTGTCGAACTCGGGCAGGAAGCGCGGAGGTGCGGGGACGTCGTCGGCGGGACGCGGCGCGTCCGGCAGGTCGAACAGCTCGCGCCGGCCGGTCTCGGGCCGGAAGACCCGCAGCTGCGGGCGCAGGCCGTCGAGCACGGGCGCCAGGCCCTGCAGCCCGGACCAGGTCTGCGCGTCGGCGGCGCTGGCAGGGCCGAAGGCCGCCAGGTAGCGCAGCACGAGCTGCTCCGGCGTGGCCGCAGCCGCGAGCGGCTGCCCGAGCCAGTCGTCGGCGAGCGTGAAGTCGGCCACCGAGGGGAAGCCCCAGCGCGCGTCGGTCGGCACCATCACGAGCGGGATCTGCATGCGCACCGTGTAGCCGAGCGCGCGGTCGTTGACCTCGGGGAACTGCTCCTGCAACGAGCGGCGGAGCTCGTCGAATCCGCGCGGCCGCTCGCGCAGCAGCGCTTGAGCCGCCGGCAGCACGAGCGCGGGGTCGAGGCCGTCGGCGCGCTCGCCGAGCGCGCGCATGGCGCGGTCGAGGACCGGGCTCAGGGCCGGGCGCCAGGCCGCATAGTCGCCGGCGCCGGCGAGGTGGAGCGTCGCGCGCATGAGCGTCGCGCGCACGACCTCGCGATCCCGCAGCGCGGCCTCGAGGTGCTCGCGCCGGAAGCCGGCGAGCCGCGACCAGAGACCGGTGTACGGCGGCTTTGCCTCCTGTGCCTGCAGGCCGCCCAGCCGCGCGACCGCCTCGGCGGCGCCGAGCGGCTCGCGCGCGAGCAGGAGCTGGCGCGCCAGCGTCGCGCGGTTGAGCTGCCGCGCGGTCAGCGTCTCGATCGCCACCGCGCTAGCCCGCGAAGGGCAGGACAGCCTGGCCGCGCACGCCGGGCCGGCAGCGGAAGAGCGATCCGCCCGCCGGATCGACGCCGTCGGCCAGCTCGAGGCGCGACGTCGTGATGAAGAGCTCGTCGAGCCCGTCCCCGCCGAAGGCGCAGGCGGTCACCCGGGCGCACGGCAGCGTGATGACCGCGTCGAGCATGCCGTCGGGCGCATAGCGGCGCACCGCCCCGCCGTCCCAGAGCGCGACCCAGACGCCGCCCTCCGCGTCGACCGCGAGGCCGTCCGGAAGCGCGTCGCCGTCGATCGTGGCGAAGCGGCGCCGCTCCGAGAGCGTGCCGGTCGCAGCGTCGAACGCGAACACGTCGACCCCGCGCATCGAATCCACGTAGTACGCGGTCTCGCCGTCGGGCGTCCAGCCGAGGCCGTTCGAGATCGTGCAGCCGGGCAGCTGCAGGCTGTGGCTGCCGTCGCGCTCGACGCGGTACAGCGCGCCGCCGCCGTCGTGCATGTCGTAGGCCATCGTCCCGCACCAGAAGCGGCCCTGCGGATCGCATCCGCCGTCGTTCATGCGCACGCCCGGCTCGCCGACGATCTCGCACAGGAGGGTCGGCGCGTCGTGCTCGTCGAGCAGGGCGACGCCCGTCTCGGTCGCGACCACGAGGCCCCCGGCGGCGCGCGGGCGGACGATCGCCGCCACCGGCCCCGGCACGTCGATGGCGCGCGTCGTGCCGCTCGCAAGCGCGGTCGCGAGGACCCGGCCCGCGAGCATGTCGACCCAGGCGACCTCACCCGAGTGCGCGAGCCAGCACGGGCCCTCGCCGTGGAGCGCAAGCGGTTCGGTCATCTGCTCGGCACGCACGGCGCATAGTCTGCCTGGCGTGGACGGCGAGCGCAGCGTGCTCCTGCGCAGCGGAGCGGTGAACGTGCGGGTGCGGCGATCGGCGCGTGCGCGCCGCGTGCGGCTCGTGCTCGTCCCCGGCGTGGGGCCCGAGCTCGTCGTCCCGCAGCGCGCCGGCGCGCAGGCGATCGACGGGGCGCTCGCGACGCTCGCGCCCTGGCTCGAGCGCGCGCTCGCGCGCCAGCAGCCCGGAGCGCTCGGCCTGGCGCAGGCGGGGGTGGCCTGGCACGGCGGCGAGGAGGTCGCCCTGCGCACGGTCGCGGCGAGCCGGCCGAGCGCCGGCTGGCACGCGGGTGCGCTCGAGCTGCGCGCGCCCGATCCCGCCGCCGCCGCGACGGCGCTCGAGCGCTGGTACCGCAGCTCGGCGCGCGAGGCGCTGGCGGCGTCGATCGACCGCCAGGCCCCCGCGCTGGGCGTCGCGCCGAAGGCACTCGCGGTGCGCGACCAGCGCACGCGCTGGGGCTCGTGCTCGTCGCGCGGCACGCTCTCGTTCTCGTGGCGGCTGCTGCTCGCGCCGGCCTGGGTGCTCGACGACGTCGTCTGCCACGAGCTCTGCCACCTGCGCGTGGCGAACCACTCCAAGGCGTTCTGGACGCTCTTCGCAGCACACCGGCCGGGCGAGGACTCGCGCCCCTGGCTGCGCGCGCACGGTGGCGAGCTTGCCGCCTACCGGCCGGTCGATAGCATCGGCGCCCTATGAACATGACCGACTACGAGACCGCCCGCCGGACGTTCCGGCTGCAGGTCCCGGACGACTACGAGTTCACGCGCGACGTCGTCGAGCACTGGGCGGCCCAGCACCCGGGCAAGCTCGCGCTCGTGGCCGTCGACGAGCGCGGCGAGCACCGGCGCGAGATCAGCTTCGGCGACCTCGCGCGTGCGTCGCGGCGCGTCGCCAACGCGCTCGAGGCGCTCGGCGTCACGGCCGGCGAGCGCGCGTTCGTGATGCTCCCGCGCATCCCCGAGTGGTACGAGCTGCTGCTGGGCATGTTCCGGCACGGCGTCGTGCCGATGCCGGCGACGACGCTGTGCACCGCGCGCGACATCGCGCAGCGCATCGAGCGCGCGCAGGCCACGGTCGCCGTCGTGGACGAGGAGGCCGCGGCGAAGCTGGCGGAGGTGCGCGACCGCTGCACGTCGCTGCGCCACGTCATCGTCGTCGGCGCTCCGGTGGACGCCGAGAGCGAGCGCTACGACGACCTGATGGCGCGCGCGAGCGACGCGGAGCCCGCGCAGCGCTTCACGAACGCCGACGACCCGCTGCTCATCTACTTCACCTCGGGCACCGTGGCCGCGCCGAAGATGGTGCTGCACACGCACGCCTCGATGGGCGCCGGCCACGAGATCACGGCGCGCTTCTGGCAGGACCTGACACCCGCCGACCTGCACTGGACGTTCTCGGACACCGGCTGGGCCAAGGCGGCGTGGGGCAAGCTCTTCGGCCAGTGGCGCATGGGCGCGGCCGTCTTCCTCTGGGATCAGCGCGGCAAGCTCGACCCGGAGCTGTGCCTGCACGTGCTCGAGCGCTCGGGCGCGACCACGTTCTGCGCCCCGCCGACGCTGTTCCGCGCGTTCGTGCAGCTCGACCTCGCCGCGCTCGACCTCGCGCGCGTGCGGCACACGGTCTCGGCGGGCGAGCCGCTCAACCCCGAGGTCATCCGCGCCTGGCGCGAGGCCACCGGGACGACGATCTACGACGGCTACGGCCAGACCGAGACGGTCAACCTCGTCGCCAACTACCCGTGCCTCGAGGTGCGGCCTGGCTCCATGGGCAAGCCCACGCCGGGCAACGACGTGGACGTCGTCAGCGACGACGGCGTGCGGCTCGGCCCGGGCGAGGAGGGCAACATCGCGCTCGCGACCGAGCCGGAGCGGCCGGTCGGGCTGATGCAGGGCTACTGGCGCGACGCCGACGCGAACGCCGAGGTCTTCCACGACGGCTGGTACTTCACGGGCGATCGCGCCGTCAAGGACGAGGACGGCTACTTCTGGTTCGTCAGCCGCGCCGACGACGTGATCATCTCGGCCTCGTACCGCATCGGCCCGTTCGAGGTCGAGTCCGCGCTCGTCGAGCATCCCGCGGTGGTCGAGTCCGCCGTCGTGGGCAAGCCCGACCCCGAGCGCACGAGCATCGTCAAGGCCTTCGTCGTCCTCGCGCCCGGGTACGAGGCCACCGACGCGCTTGCGCGCGAGCTGCAGGAGCACGTCAAGTCGGTGACCGCGCCCTACAAGTACCCGCGCGAGGTCGAGTTCGTCACCGCGCTCCCGAAGACGATCTCCGGCAAGATCCGCCGCAGCGAGCTGCGCGAGCGCGCATGACCGCGCTGCCGCCGTTCGCGATCGAGCGCTACTTCGCCGTGCACGAGTTCGCCGTGCCGTACCTGCTGTGCGCCTCCGACGTGGAGCCGCTCTCGCTGCGGGAGCTGCTCGCGCACGCGGACGACGAGATGCGCGAGGCCTGGGACGGGCTCGTGCTCGGGTACACCGAGACGCTCGGCGCGCCGCTCCTGCGGCGCGAGATCGCGGGCCTCTACGAGACGCTCGAGGCCGACGACACGATCGCGGTCGTCGGTGCGAGCGAGGCGCTCTTCATCCTCTTCTCGGCGCTCGTGCGACCCGGCGACCACGTCGTCGCGCTGTGGCCGGCCTACCAGTCGCTCTACGACCTGGCGCGCTCGCAGGGCGCCGAGGTCGAGCTCGTCGAGCTGCGGCCCGAGGACGGCTGGGCGCTCGACCTCGACCGCATCGCGGCGGCGCTGCGGCCCGACACGCGCGCGGTCGTCGTCAACCTCCCGCACAACCCGACGGGCATGCACGTGAGCGCGCGCGAGTTCGACGAGCTCGTCGAGCTCGTCGACCGCCACGGCGCGACGCTCGTCTGCGACGAGGTCTATCGCGGGCTCGAGCCGGATCCCGCCGCCCGGCTGCCGGCGGCGGCCGACCTCTCACCCCGGGCCGTCAGCGTCGGCGTGCTCTCGAAGTCGTATGCGCTCGCGGGTCTCCGCGTCGGCTGGCTGGCGACGCGCGACCGCGCCCTGCTCGCAGGCCGCTGCCGAGGTGCGCGACTACACCTCGCTCTGCAGCCCGGCGCCGTCGGAGGTGCTCGGCGTCATCGCCCTGCGCGCCGCGCCCGCGCTGCTCGAGCGCAGCCGCGGCATCATCGCCGCCAACCTGCCGCTCGTCGACGAGCTGATGGCCGAGCACGCCGACCAGATCGACTGGGTGCGCCCGGTCGCGGGCTCGATCGGCTTCCCGCGCTACCTCGGCGCCGGCGGCATCGACGCCTTCAACGAGCGCCTGGTCGCCGAGCAGGGCGTGCTGCTCCTGCCCGGCCGCGTCTACGGCTACGGCGGCGGGCGCTTCCGCCTCGGCTTCGGCCGGCGCAACCTGCCCGAGGCGGTCGCGCGCCTCGGCCGCCAGTTGCGCGCGTGAGCCACTACGACCGCATCGGCGGCACGTACTCGGCGACGCGCCGTCCCGACCCGCGCATCGCCCGCCAGATCGCCGACGCGCTCGGCGACGCCCGGAGCGTCGTCAACGTGGGTGCCGGCGTGGGCTCCTACGAGCCGAGCGACCGCGACGTCGTGGCGGTCGAGCCCTCCGCCGTGATGATCGCGCAGCGCCCGCCGTCCGCGGCGCCGGCCGTGCAGGGCACGGCGGAGTCCCTGCCGTTCGGCGACGACTCGTTCGACGCCGCGCTCGCGGTGCTGACGATGCACCACTGGTCGGACTGGCGCGCCGGCATCGCCGAGCTGCGGCGGGTGGCGCGGCAGCGCATCGTGATGCTCACGTTCGATCCCGCGTACATCGCCGCCTACTGGCTGGTGCGCGACTACCTGCCGGGGATCGCCGTCCTCGACGAGGCGCGCTTCCCGCCGCTCGCGACCGTGGCCGAGGCGCTCGGCGGGGCGAGCATCGTGCCCGTCCCGATCGCGCACGACTGCACGGACGGCTTCCTGTGCGCGTGGTGGAAGCGCCCGCTCGCGTACCTCGACGAGACCGTGCGCGCCAACATCTCGCCCTTCTCGCTGCTGCCGCCCGAGGCGGTCGCCGAGGCGCTGGGGCGCCTCGAGCGCGACGTCGCCGACGGCACCTGGGCCGCGCGCAACGCCGAGCTGCTCGCGCAGGACGAGGCCGACTTCGGCTACCGCCTGCTCGTGGCCGCTAGGGGAGGCAACCGCCACGCGGGAGCAGTGGCCGCTTGACGCCGGCCGCGGCGTGCCCCGATGATCGGCAGGCACACGCCGACCCCAGAGGGAGCTGACGACGATGGCGCTCGCAGACGAGCTCGCGTACATGACGGCGACCGAGATGGCTGCGCTCATCCGGCGCCGCCAACTCTCGCCCGTCGAGGTCGTCGACGCGGTCATCGAACGCATCGAGGAGCGCAATCCGAGCCTCAACGCCTTCATCTTCAAGGGCTACGACGACGCCCGGCAGCGCGCCGAGCACGCGGAGCGCGCGGTCGCCTCGGGCGAGGAGCTCGGGCCGCTGCACGGCGTGCCGACGGCGATGAAGGACCTGTTCGACTTCAAGCCCGGCTGGCCGGCGACGTTCGGGGGCGTGCGCGCGCTCAAGGACCTCGTGATCGACGCCTACTGCGTCTTCGCCGAGCGCGTCGAGAAGGCGGGCGCGATCCTGATCGGCAAGACCAACAGCCCGATCATGGGCTTCCGCGGTGTCTGCGACAACTACCTCTTCGGCCCGACGTCGAACCCGTTCGACACCGCGTTCAATCCCGGCGGCTCCTCCGGGGGCAGCGCCGCCGCCGTGGCCGACGGGCTCGTGCCGTTCGCCGAGGGCAGCGACGGCGGGGGCTCCATCCGCATCCCGGCGGCCTGGTGCGGCGTCTACGGCTACAAGCCCTCGTTCGGCCGCGTGCCGATGGTGATGCGGCCCGACGCCTTCGCCGGCACGAACCCGTTCATCTACGAGGGTCCGCTCACGCGCACGGTCGAGGATGCGGCGCTCGTGCTGAACGCGCTCTCCGGGTACGACGCGCGCGACCCCTACAGCCTCGACGAGGACGTCGACTTCCTGCCGGCCACGCGCCGTTCGATCCGCGGCATGCGCATCGCCTACAGCCCCGACCTCGACGTGTTCCCGGTCGACCCGCGCATCGCGAGCGTCGTGCGCGAGGCCGTCGACGCGTTCAAGGAGGCGGGCGCCCACGTCGAGGAGGTGAAGCTCGGGCTGAAGCGCGACCAGCGCGAGCTCTCCGATCTCTGGTGCCGGCTGATCATCCCGCTCTCGTGCGTGGGCTTCGAGCGCATGAAGGCAGGCGGGTTCGACCTCCTGGGCGAGCATCGCGACGACTTCCCGCCGGAGTTCCTCTACTGGGTCGACAAGGGCATGGACACGACCGTGCTCCAGCAGGCGGCCGACCAGGAGATGCGCACCGAGGTCTACGACGCGCTCCAGGGCGTGCTCGGGAGCTACGACGTCATCCTCACGCCGACGCTCACCGCGATGCAGGTCAGGAACGGCACCGACGGCAACACGCTCGGCCCGGCCGAGGTCAACGGCGTCGAGATCGACCGCCTCATCGGCTGGTGCCCGACCTACGTGTGCAACTACTCGGGCCATCCCGCCGCCTCGATCCCGGCGGGCTTCGCGGACGGCCTTCCGGTCGGCCTCCAGATCATCGGCCGCCGCTACGCCGACGCCGACGTGCTCGCGGTGAGCGCGGCGTTCGAGCGCCTGCGGCCGTGGCACGCGTCCTACGCGCGCTGCGCGGAGCGTCCGCTCGCCTAGACCCTGGCCTCGGGGCCGAGCAGCCGCCGGGCGGCGCGCTCGGCCTGCTTCCAGGCGGGGTGCGGGGCTGCGCGCGTGAGCGGATCGCGGCTCGTCGCGGTGCGCAGCAGGAACCTGCGCCGGATCGCGCGCGAGCGCGCCACGCGCAGGGCCACGCCGGGAGCGCGCTCGATCGCGGCCTTGGCGATCCAGGCCAGCGAGGTGTGACGCCCGAGGGCGGCCTCGAGCCGCGCGGGGTAGGCCGCGAGGTCGGGCGCGCGGCCCTCGAGCACGTCGCGCGTGCTGGCCGCTGCGACATGCGCGCTCGTGAACGCCTCGTACATGCCGTCGCCCGAGAGCGGGTCGACGAGCCCGGCGGCGTCGCCCACCGCCAGCGTGCGGCCCGTCGCCACACGCGTCGCCGCGCCGCGCATCGGGAGGCGGTGCCCGCGGATCTCGGTGAGTGACGACCAGGCGATGCCGTGGCGCTCGCAGACCTGGCGCAGATGGTCGCGCAGGTGCGGGCCCTGCGAGTCCCAGCCGCCCACGCCGACGTTGGCGTGGTCGCCCTTGGGGAAGACCCAGCCGTAGCCGCCCGGGATGTAGCCGAGCTCGAGCAGCGCCGTCTCCTCGGCCACGCCGGCGCCGACGGCGTCGTAGGCGACGTTGGCCTCGAGCGCCGGGGCGAAGATGCGGTCCTGGCCGAGCCCGAGCGCCTTGCCGGTCGTGCCGTTGGCCCCATCGGCCGCGATCAGCACCTGCGCGCCCGCGCGCGAGCCGTCCTCGAACGTGAGCTCGGGCCGGCCGTCGCCGGCGATCTCGACCGTGCGCACGCGCGTGCCGTCCCGGAACGTCGCGCCCGCGAGCACGGCCTGCTCGGCGAGGAAGGCGTCGAGGCGCTTGCGCTGCGTCATGAGCACGACCGGGGCGCGCCCGCCGTGCTCGAACGCGCCGAGATCGGGGTGCCGGAAGGCGATCGTCGTGATCCGCCGCTCGACCACGGGGCCGATCGCGAACGGCAGCAGCCGCAGGCCGCGCAGCGTCACGCCTCCCCCGCACGGCTTGTCGCGCGGGAAGCGCGCGCGGTCGGCGAGCAGCACGCTCGCGCCCTCGCGGGCGAGCAGGTTCGCGGTCAGCGAGCCCGCCGGGCCCGCGCCCACGATGACGACGTCGAAGCGCTCCACGATCGGAGCGTACGATCTCGGCATGGGAGACAGCAGCGTTCGGATCGAAGACGCCGGCGACCTGCGGGTGCGCCAGGCCATGATCGCGCGGCCGAAGTCGGTGCCGCGCGGCGCCAGCGTGGGGGAGGCGCGGATCCTCTTCGCAAACCCCAAGAACCGGCTCCTGCTCGTCGACGACGACGGGCTCTACGCCGGGCACGTGCTGCGCGACGACGTCCCCGAGGCCGAGCCGGACGAGGCGCCGCTCGAGCCGCACGTGCGCCGCGACTGCCCGACGATCGGCCCGGACGACAGCGTCGCGGCGGCGCTGCCGCTCACGAGCGAGCGCTTCGAGAACCGGCTCGTGGTCGTCGGCGAGGAAGGCCGCCTCGAAGGGCTGCTCTGCCTCAACCGGCGCGACGGCTATCTGTGCGTCGACGTGCGCGGATGACCGGCGTCCACCGCAGCGAGCTGACGCCCGTCGCGTTCCTGCAGCGGGCCGCGTACCTGCACCCCGCGCGCGTCGCGGTGGCCCACGAGGACGGGCGGCGCATCACCTACGGCGAGCTCGAGGAGCGCTGCAACCGCCTCGCGAATGCGCTGCGAGCGCACGGGCTGGAGCACGGCGACCGTGTGGCGGTGCTGTCGCCGAACGCGCCCGCGATCCTCGAGGCGCACTACGCCGTGCCGCTCGCCGGCGGCGTCCTGGTCGCGATCAACACGCGCCTGGCGACGGCCGAGGTCGAGTACATCGTGCGCCACTCCGGCGCGCGCATCCTGCTCGTCGACCACGCGCTCGTCCCGCTCGTCGCGCCGCTCGACCTGGCGGGCATCGAGGTCGTGCGCGTCGACGACAACGGTCGCGCCGACGACCCCTACGAGCAGCTGATCGCGTCCGGATCCTCCGAGCGGCCCGAGTCGTGGCTGGAGCACGAGGAAGAGCCGATCTCCGTCAATTACACCTCGGGCACGACGGGCCGGCCCAAGGGCGTCGTCTACACGCATCGCGGGGCCTATCTCAACGCGCTCTCCGAGGTGATCGTCGCCGGCCTCACGCCGCACAGCGCGTTCCTCTGGACGGTTCCCATGTTCCACTGCAACGGGTGGTGCTTCACGTGGGCGGTGACGGCGGTGACCGCGCGCCACGTGACCGAGCGCTCGGTCGACCCGGGCCGCGTGTGGGAGCTGATCGACAACGAGGGCGTGACGCATTACAACGGCGCCCCGACCGTGCACATCAGCGTGGCCGGGCATCCATCCGCGCACCGGCTGGAGCACGCAGTCACCGTGTTCGCGGCCGCCGCGCCGCCGTCGCCGACGCTGCTCGCGCGACTGGAAGAGCTCAACTTCCGTGTCGTGCACGTCTACGGGCTGACGGAGACGTACGGGCCGATCACGGTGAGCCCCGAGCCCGACGGCTTCGACGAGATGGACGCCGCCGAGCGCGCGCGGGTGCTCGCGCGCCAGGGCCAGGCCTACCCGACCGCCGACCTCGTGCGCGTGGTCGACGCCGACGACGCCGACGTCCCGCGCGACGGGGCGACGATGGGCGAGGTCGTGATGCGCGGCAACAACGTCATGCTCGGCTACCACGAGGACCCGGAGGGCACCGCGCACGCGTTCCGCGGCGGCTGGTTCCACTCGGGCGATCTCGCCGTGTGGCACCCCGACGGGACGATCGAGCTGCGCGACCGCTCCAAGGACGTGATCATCTCGGGCGGCGAGAACATCTCGACGATCGAGGTCGAGCAGGCCCTGGCCTCGCATCCGGCGGTGCTCGAGTGTGCCGTCGTCGCGATCCCCGACGAGCGCTGGGGCGAGCGGCCGAAGGCGTTCGTGACGCTGCGAGACGGCGCCGAGGCGACCCCCGAGGAGCTGATCGAGCACGTGCGCGGGCGCATCGCGCGCTTCAAGGCGCCCGACGCCGTCGAGTTCGGGCCGCTGCCGAAGACCTCGACCGGCAAGGTGCAGAAGTTCGTCCTGCGCGACCGCGAGTGGGGCGACCGCACGACGCGGATCAACTGACGCGCGGCGTGCGCCCCGGCGATCGCCGGTCAGTCGGCCCGAGGCGTCGTCACGGCAGGCCGGCGCGCCTCGGCCTGCAGGCCCGCGGCGAAGCGCGCGATGCGCTCGCAGCCCTCGCTCAGGCGCTCCTCGTGCGTCGCCAGCGAGATGCGCACGTGCCCGTGGCCGCTCGGGCCGAAGCCCTCGGTCGGCAGCACGGAGACGTCCTCCTCGTCGAGCAGGCGCTCGGCGAACTCGCCCGCCGGCAGGCCGCAGGCGCGGACGTCGAGCATGATGAACATGCCGCCCTCGGGCATGTGGCAGCGCAGGCCCGAGCGTCCGTCGAGGCGCGCGACGACGGCGGCGCGGCTCTCGTAGGCGGCGCGCATGCGCGCCGTGTCGGCGTCGGCCTCGCGCAGCGCGGTCAGCGCCGCGTCCATGATGAACGGCGGCGAGCCGAAGAGCATCGAGTCGAGCAGCAGCACGAGGCGGCGGACGAGCTCGTCGGGCACGACGGCCCAGCCCGAGCGCCAGCCGGTCATGGCGTGCGACTTGGACAGGCTCGAGATGCCGGCGACGCGCTGCTCGGCGCCCGCGACCGCGAGCACGCTCGCGTGCGGACGCCCGCCGAACGTGAGCGAGGCGTAGACCTCGTCGGAGGCGAGCCAGAGGTCGTGCTTCTCGCACAGCCTGCCGAGCGCCGCGAGCGTCTCGGCCGGCATGCAGGCGCCCGTCGGGTTGTGCGGCGTCGTCAGCACGATCGCGCGCGTGCGCTCGCCGATCGCGGCCTCGACCTCCGCGACGTCGATCCGGAAGCCCCGCTCGGGGCGCATCGGCACGTGCACCGGCGTCGCGCCGGAAGCCGCGAACACGCCCGGATAGGTCGCGTAGTACGGCTCGGGGACGATGACCTCGTCGCCCTCGCCGAGGATGCACGCGCAGACCGAGAAGAGCGCGGCCTGCGCGCCCGGGAAGAAGACCACGCGGCTCGGGTCGACCGCGCGCCCGGCCCAGCCCGAGGCGCGCTCCGCGATCGCCTCGCGCAGCGCCAGGTCGCCCTGCGAGAAGGCGTAGTGCGTGCGCCCGCCGCGCATGCTCTCGACCGCCGCGTCGACGATCACGGGCGGCGTCTCGAAGTCGGGATCGCCGATCGTGAGCATGATGATGTCGTCGCCCTTCGCGCGCCGGCGCGAGGCCAGCTGGTGCACGCGCCAGGCGTTCGTGTCGTCGCGGTCGAGCCGGTGGGCAAGTGGCGAGAAGCGCATGCTCCAGACGGTAGCCGGACTCCTCACGGCCTTCGTGCAGTCACGACCGGCTGGTAGTACCCGGTCTCGTCCGGCGTGCGCCAGCGCACGCCGGCGAGGCCCGCCGTGGCGAGTGCGTCGCACAGCTCGCCGCGCAGCAGTGCCCGCAGGCGCGTGCGCCGGCAAGCGGTCTGCCAGCGTTCGCCCTCGCCGCGCAGCGTGAACTGCGCGAGCTCGTAGCTGCGGCCGTCGTCGTCCCACTCCCAGACCTGGAACGAGATCGTGCCGGGCCCGAAGCGAACGGGGTGGCCCGAGGCGCGCTCGGCCCGCAGCGCCTCGTAGTCGCGCAGGCTGACGAGGGCGAGGCCCCCGGGCCGCAACTTCGCGAGCAGGCCCGCGGCGAAGCGTGCGAGGTCGCCGTCGCCGTGCAGGTGGGCGACCGAGTTGTCGCACGAGAGCACGCAGTCGAACGTCCCCTCGACCTGCTCGGCCAGGCGTGTGAAGTCGGCGACGCCGGTCGCGAGCGTCGCACCGAGCGCCGCGGCCTCCGCGCGGGCGCGCTCGACGGAGACGGGCGAGAGGTCGGTCGCGAGCACGTCATGGCCGCCCAGCGCGAGGCCGATGGCCTGCGTGCCGATGCCGCACGAGCAGTCGAGCACGCGTTGCGGCGCGTCTCCGAGCTCGCCGCGGATGAGCGCGTCGAGCACCTCGCCCTGGCGGCGGATGGACTCGCGCCAGTCGGCGTGGAGCGCGTCGTAGTCGGGCGCGAGGTCGTCGTAGAAGGCGCGGGCGTCCACGCCCTCAGATGTCCTGCGCCGCGATGCGCGCCGTGTCGATGCCCTCGGCCCGGAGTTCCTCGGCGAGGATCTTGAAGTACGCCGTCGCTGCGGCGGCCGAGAGCTCCGACTGCGTGTCCATGAAGATGCTCACGCCCTCGTCGTGCAGCGTGGGCTCGCTCACGTACTCGCAGACCTGCTCGAGCGGTGCCTGACCCGCGGCAAGCCATTCGGGCTCGCTGAGCTCGCGCCCGTCCCAGAGCACGCGCTGCAGCCTCGGCGCTGCGCGAGCAAGCGCGCGGGCCGTCGCGGGGACGTCGTCACAGAACACCATGACGCACCCCTCCCACCCGGCCTCGTCGTCGTCGACCGTGAACACGCCGTCCTGGGTGATCATCGGCGCCTCACTCTCCCGGCGACCCCGGGTGCGTCTCGCGCTGGCCGGCCTCGGTCTGGCGCACGAAGCGGGCGTTGTCCCAGAACTCCTCGATCGTCGCCGAGTCGAGGTAGCTCATGCCGCTGCGGAGACCGCCCACGAGCTCGCCGACGACCTCGTCGACGGGGCCGCGCAGGGGGAACTCCATCTCCTCGCCCTCGGGCACGTACTGGTCGAGCGAGTCGCCGCGCCCCTCGATCGCGAGGCGCGCGCCCGCCGCGCCGCGCGAGGCCATGCCGCGGTAGACCTTGTAGAGGCGCCCGCGCCGGCGGACGACGTCCCCGGGGCTCTCGCTGCGGCCCGCCAGGAGGCTGCCGACCATCACGCTGCTGGCGCCTGCCGCCATCGCCTTGGCGACGTCGCCTGGACGGCGGATGCCGCCGTCGGCGATCAGCGGCACGCCGGTCTCGCGCGCGGCCGCGGCGCACGCGAGCACCGCCGAGAACTGCGGCACGCCGACGCCCGCGACGAGGCGCGTCGTGCAGGCGAAGCCCGGGCCGATGCCGACCTTGATCGCATCGGAGCCCGCGGCGGCGAGATCGCGCACGCCGTCGGCCGTGGCGACGTTGCCCGCGATCACCTCGGCCTGCGGGAAGCGGCGCTTCAGCTCGCGCACGGCGTCCAGCGCGGCGTCCGCGTGCCCGTGCGCGATGTCGAGCACGAGCGCGTCGGCCTCGGCCGCCAGGAGCGCCTCCGCCCGCTCGAGGTAGCCGCCGCGCACCCCGATCGCGGCCGCGACGCGCAGCCGGCCCTCGGCGTCGCGCGTCGCGTGGGGGTAGTGCGACTCCTGCTCGAGATCGCGCAGCGTCACCATGCCGGCCACGCGCCCGTCGGCGTCGGCGAGCGGGAGCTTCTCGACGCGGTTGTGGTGCAGCAGCGCGAGGGCATCGGCCGGTGCGACGCCGGGCTCCGCGGTGACGAGGCGCTCGCGCGGCGTCATGTGCTGCGAGACGGCGCTGCGGCCGTCGCCCGCGCGCATGTCCCGCGCCGTGAGGATTCCGAGCAGCCGGTTGTCGCCGTCGGCCACGAGCAGCCCCGAGACGCCGAGCTCCTCGGCCTGCGCGCGCGCGTAGTCGAGGCTCGCGTCCGGCGCGATCGTGTGCGGATCGGAGATGACGCGGGTGCGGAAGCGCTTGACCCGCGTCACCTCGGCGACCTCCTCCTCGACCGAGACGAAGCGGTGGAGCACGCCGATGCCGCCGAGCTGCGCGAGCGCGATCGCCATCGGCGCGGTCGTGACCGTGTCCATGTTGGCCGAGACGACGGGGATCTCGAGGGCGATCCGCCGCGTCAGCTGCGTGCGCGTCGACACATCGGCGCGCGAGCCGATGCGCGAGCGCCGGGGGACGAGCAGCACGTCGTCGTACGTGAGTGCGAGCGGCAACTCCTGCATCAGTGCCCCAGCGTAGGCTACGAACCGTGAAAGCCGAACTGCGCCGGGCGCTGCGCGAGCGCCGCGCGGCGCGCAGCGACGAGGAGCGCGCGCGCCTGGGCGACGCGCTCGCCGGGTACGCCGCCGCGCTCGGCCCCGGCCCCATCGCCGCGTTCGTCGGGGTGCGCACCGAGCCGCACACGCTGCCGCTGCTCGCGGCGCTGCACGCGCGCGGCGTCCGCGTCCTCCTCCCGGTGCTGCGCGACGACCTCGACCTCGAATGGGCCGACTACGACGGCGATCCCGGTCGCCTGCTGGCGGGAGCGCGCGGCGTGCTGCATCCGCCCGGCCCCTCGCTCGGCCTCGACGGCATCGCCGCGGCGAAGCTCGTGCTCGCACCGGCGCTCGCGGTGGACGGCTCCGGCCACCGGCTCGGCCAGGGCGGCGGCTCGTACGACCGCGCGCTCACGCGCACGACGGCGCCGGTGCTCGCCGTGGTGTTCGACGACGAGCTGATCGCGAGCGTGCCGGTCGAGCCGCACGATCGCCCCGTGCACGGTGACGCGGGACGCGCGTCGACGCCCTGCGGGCGGCGTCCGGACGTCTACCGCGACGGGCCTGAGGCCTACGCGTGGGCGTCGAGCTCGCGCAGCCAGTCGAGCGTGATGCGCTCGGGGTCGAGCGCGTCGGCGCGCACGCCGATGTTCGCGCCCGGCTCGACGCGTCCCGCGTACATCTGAGGAGCGAGCTCGCGCACGCGCGTGGCGTAGTGACGACCGTCCTCGAGCGCGACCTCGAGCTCGATGTCGAGCACCGGCTCGAAGTTCACCCGGACACCGGAGTCGACGACCGACGTCACGCGCGCCACACCGGGAACCCCGGTCTGAAGCAGCGACGCCTTGGCCTGCTGCTCGCGCAGCGACTCGGACTCCGAGATGGCGTCTCGCAGATTCGTCGCCTTGCCGCTGTTCGTGCCCTTGGTGATGAATCCCACCGGTGAATCCTCTCGACGCGTGGCCGGCGCGATGGAGACCTCGCTGTCTCACCATAGTGGCAATTCGCCAGCACGGAAGGTGATTTTTGCGAAATTGCCGATATGAGCTAGTACCTACCGACCGCGTGCGGACGCGCCGAGCAGCTGACGGGCGATGACGACGCGCTGGATCTGGCTCGTGCCCTCGTAGATCTCGGTGATCTTCGCGTCGCGGTAGAGGCGCTCGGCCGGGAATTCGGCCGAGTAGCCGTAGCCGCCGAGCGTCTGTACGGCCATGTCGGCGGCCTCGACGGCGACTGCGCTCGCGCACAGCTTGGCCATCGCCCCCTCGAGCGCGTGCGGGCGGCCGGCATCGCGCAGGGCCGCGGCGCGCAGCATCAGCAGGCGCGCGCCCTCGAGCTTCGCGGCGACGTCGGCGAGCGGGAACTGCACGCCCTGGAAGCGCGCGATCGGGCCGCCGAACGCCTGCCGCTCCTGGGCGTAGCTCGTGGCCAGGTCGACCGCTGCGCGCGCGATGCCGCAGGCCTGCGCGGCGATCGTGATGCGGCCGCCGTCGAGCGTCGCGAGCGCGACCTTGAGGCCCGCGCCCTCCTCGCCGAGCCGGTCGGCGTCGGCGACGCGCAGGCCGTCGAACACGAGCTCGGCGGTGGAGGACGTGTGCAGGCCGAGCTTGGGGATCTCCTTCGAGGCCGTCAGCCCCTCGCCCGCGCGGGCGAGGAACGCGCTGACGCCGCCGGCGCCGGCTCCACCCGTGCGCGCGAACACGATCACGGCGTCGGCGAAGCCGCCGTTCGTGATCCAGGTCTTCGTGCCGTGCAGCACCCAGCCGTCGCCGTCGCGCTCGCCGCGCAGCCGGATGCTGGCCGTGTCCGACCCGGCATCGGGCTCGGTCAGCGCGTAGCAGCCGAGCTGCTCGCCACTCGCGAGCGGCGGCAGCAGGCGCGCCTGCTGCTCGGGCGTGCCGTGGCTCTTGATCGGCGCCACGGTGAGCCCCGCGTGCACCGCGACGGCCACCGAGAGGCCCGGATCGTGGCGCGCGAGCTCCTCGACCACGAGGCAGAGCGTGGTGTGGTCGAGACCGGCCCCGCCGTGCTCCTCGGGCACGGTGACGCCGAGCACGCCGAGCTCGGCGAGCCCGCGCAGCGCGTCGAGCGGGACGTGGTGGGCAGCGTCCCAGCCTGCCGTGTGGGGCGCGACCTCGCGCCGGCAGAACTCGCGGACGAGCGCCTGCACCTCGCGCTGGGCATCGGTCAATTCGGGGATCACGTGCCTGATGATGGCATTCTGGGCGCCATGGCGGAATCGGAACCCGCGCTGCGGCTCGACGTGCCGCGCGCCGAAGTGCTCGCGCACGCGACTGCCCTGATCGCCCGCGCCTGGGAGAGCTTCGACCAGGCCCGGCCCGAGCAGCCGCCGGTCGACGAGGCGCTGCGCGCAGCGCTCGCGGCGCCGGTGTCGCTCGCGCCGACGCCGGCGCTGCAGGTGCTGGACGAGGCGGCCGTCGTGCTCGACCACTCGATCGCACAGCCGCGCCCCCGCTACTTCGCCTTCGTGCCGTCGTCCGGCCTCGAGATCGCCGTGCTCGGCGATGCGCTCGCCTCGTGCCACGACGTCAACCTCGCCGTCGTCGCCGGCGCCGCCGACCTCGTCGAGCGCCAGACGCTCGAATGGCTCGGCCAGGCCTTCGGCTACCCCGTCGCCACGGGGACGTTCTCGAGCGGCGGCACGGTCTCGACCATGACGGCGCTGTCCGCCGCGCGCGAGCGCGCGCTGCCCGGCTCGCGCCACACCGGCCTCTCGGGCCGGCCGGGCGCGCTCTACGCCTCGGCCGACGTGCACGAGTCCGTCAAGCGCGCCGCCGAGCTGCTCGGCATCGGACGCGACCGGGTGCGCGGGATCCCGATCGACGAGCGGCGGCGCATGCGCGTCGATGCCTGCGCCGAGGCGATCGACGCCGACCGCGCCGCGGGCGTCGCGCCGATCGCGGTCGTCGCGACGGCCGGGACGACGCTGACGGGCGCCGTCGACCCGCTCGACGGACTCGCCGACATCTGCGAGAAGCGCGGCGTGTGGCTGCACGTGGACGGCGCCTACGGGCTGCCGGCCGCGCTCGTCGAGAGCCACGCCGGGCTCTTCGCCGGCCTCGCCCGGGCCGATTCGGTGACCGTCGACGCGCACAAGTGGCTGTTCGTGCCGAAGGCCTGCGGCGTGCTGATGGTGCGCGAGGCCGAGTGGCTCGAGCGCGCGTTCAGCCACGACGCGACCTACGTGCCGCACGAGCCGGGCGAGAGCGACGCCGTCGACCGCACGCTCGAGTACTCGCGCCCGTTCCGCTCGCTCAAGCTGTGGCTGGCGCTGCGCGTGCACGGACTGGCCGCCTACCGGGCCGCCATCAGCCGCAACCTCGCCGATGCGCAGCTGTTCGCCGACCTCGTGCGCGAGCGTCCCGAGCTCGAGCTGCTGGGGGAGCCCGAGCTCTCGATCGTGCCGTTCCGCCACGTCGCGACGGAGCGCCCGCTCGACGAGCACAACCGCGCCATCGCCGCCGCGCTGCGCGCCGACGGCCGCGTCTACGTCTCGGGCGCGGACATCGACGGCACCGCCTGCCTGCGGCCGTGCTTCGTCAACTTCCGTACGAGCCCCGAGGATGTGCGCGTGTTGCGAGATGTCGTACTCGAACTGGGAGCGAAGCTGGCATGACGATGCTGACGCGCGGTGCCGACCGGCTGCTCGACCTGCACGCCGCCGAGCTGCCGCAGAAGGACGAGCTGTGCGGGTGCTTCTGGGCGACGCTCGCGCTGCGCCTGCACGGCGAGGGGCCTGTCGAGCAGGACGACGTCGCGCTGCTCGCGGGCAGCGCGATCACGAGTCATGGACACCAGCACGTGCTCCCGTTCGGCCAGCCCGGGCGCAACGACTTTCGCGTCGCGCTGCCGGTCACCGAGGACGACGACGCGTCGGGCACATCGGCGCAGGGGGTCGTGCGCGCGGTCGAGGAGCTCGCGGGGGGCCGGCTCGCCGCTCTCCCCGTCACCAGCCCGGGCGCCCCGGCGCTGCGCGCGCTGCTGCACGCCGCGGCCGAGGGCACCACGCCGGTGGCGCTCGTCGCGAACGTGCAGACGGGCGCGTTCTGGGGCTCGCACCCCAGCGCCGCGCAGCTCGCGGCCTACCTCGAGCGCGGCGACCTCGCCGCCGGGCCGCCGGCCGACTGGTCGGTCGGCCACTTCGTCGGGCTCGTCGGCCTCGACGAGGGCCGGGCGGGAGCGCTCGTGATGGTCGCCGACACGTATCCCGCGATCGGCCTCGGCGGCGTGCACCTGCAGCCGGTCGAGGCGGTGGCCTCTGCACTCGCGGGCCGCGGCGTGCTCGTCATCGCCGAGCCCGGCGTCGCGCGCAGAGTGGCCGACGCGGCCGGCGGCAGCGGCGAGCTGTGGGACAACGGCAGCCCGGTGCCCGCCGCCGAGTCCGCGGCGCGTGGCGGCTGATCACAAGAACGGGTCCGCAAGAACGGGGTCTGACCCGCAACGTGCGGGCCTGACCCCGGCATTGCGGACCTGGCACCGACCATTGCAGCGCCCACGACTCAGGCTTCGCGGTGAAGCGGGTGCGCGGTCTCCATCGTCGCGCGGACGTGGCTCACCGCGAGCGCGGCGGCGCGCTGGCTGTCTCCTGCCTGGATCGCGGCGAGCAGGTCGCGGTGCTCGCGATTGACGATGTCGCCGCGCCCGGGCACGGCCAGCGAGCGCTCGGTCGAGACGAGGATGCGGTCCCACAGGCGGTCGGAGGCCGCGGCGCTCAGCGGGTTCGCGGCCAGGGCGTCGATGGCCTGGTGGAACGCGCGGTTGCCGAGCACCGCCGCTGCGTGGTCGCCGAGGTTCGTCAGCTCCTCGGTCTCGTCGGCGAGTTCGGTCAGCCGCCGCAGTTGCGCCGGCGCGATCTCGCCGTGAGCGACGCGCGCGGCGGTCAGCTCGGCGTGCAGCCCGTCGAGCGCGGAGCGCATCAGGAGCGCGTTGCGGAACTCGCCGGCGTCCATGCTGGCCACGCGCAGGCTGCGCCCGTCGGAGTCCGCGAGCCCGTTGCTCTCGAGCCGCCGCAGCGCCTCGCGCACCGTCGGGCGGCTCACGCCGAGGCGCGAGGCCAGCGGCAGCTCGGCGAGGCGCGCGCCCGGGCCGATCTCGCCGGACACCACGAGCGAGCGCAGGCGGTCGTAGGTGGTTGACATGACAGACATTGTCTGACAATTATACGGCATGGCTCGCCGACACAAGTACGAGACGCATTCGATCTGGAAGGGCGACCGCGGGGAAGGCACCGCCGGCTATCGCACGTACGACCGCACGTACGACACGAGCGCGCCCGGGCGGCCGCCGATCCCGGGCTCGTCGGATCCGGCCTTCCGCGGCGACGAGGATCGCTGGAACCCCGAGTTGCTGCTCGTGGCCGCGCTCAGCCAGTGCCACATGCTCTCCTACCTGCACCGCTGCGCCGTCGGCGGCGTGGTCGTGACGGGGTACGAGGACGTCGCCGAGGGCGTGATGGTCGAGACACCCGACGGCGGCGGGCACTTCGAGGATGTCGTGCTGCGCCCCGTCGTGACCGTCGCCGAAGCCGGGATGGTCGAGCAGGCGCAGGCCCTGCACGAGGAGGCGGCGGCGCTCTGCTTCATCGCCGCCTCGGTGAACTTCCCGGTGCGGCACGAGCCGAAGGCAGTCGTCCGCGGCGCGGAGCCGGGCGCCGGGGTGGCGGTCTAGAAGTAGTCGGCCATGATCTCGTCGACCCAGGCCGGCTGGCGGATGTCGCCGCGGGGGCCGAACTGGCGCATGTAGGGCTTGATGTCGAGGACCGGCGTGCCGTCGATCGCGTCCAGGCCGAGGACGCGGACGTGCGTGCCCTCGACGCCGAGCAGCCGGCAGGTCGAGACGCCGATGCGGTTCGGGCGGCCCTTCCCGCGCTGCGCGAAGATGCCGACCTCGGGCCACGACGGGTTGTCGCGCGGGCGGCGCGCGTCGGTCGTGATCGCGCCGAGGTCGACGAGGTGGAAGAGGTAGACGACCTCGACGTGACTGAACTCCGCGAGGCCGCGCAGGGACGGTGCCTCGAATGCCGGGTCGAGCTCGATCGTGGCCTCGACCGTGCCCCAGTCGTCGTCGACGGGTTCGCGGCGCGACGACGCGACGTAGCCGATCGCCGCGACGGGGAACGTCTCCACGGGCGCGAGCGTAGGTGAGTTCAGGGCCGGAGGGCGTAGAACGCAATCGCGGCCGCCGCCGCGACGTTGAGCGAGTCGACGCCGGCCGCGAGCGGGATGCGCACACGCACGTCGGCCTCGGCGAGCACCGCGGGGGAGAGCCCCGGGCCCTCGCTGCCGAGCAGGAGTGCGAGGCGGTCGTGCCGCGCCGCGGCGAGCTCGGCGATGTCGGTGGCGTCCGCGTCCGGGGTCAGCGCAGCGAGGGCGAAGCCGGCCGCGCGCAGCGGCGCGAGGCCTGCGGGCAGCACCTCGGTGCGCGCATGCGGGAGGCTCAGCGCCTCGCCCATCGAGATGCGCAGCGAGCGGCGGTAGAGCGGGTCGCACGAGCCCGGGTCGAGCAGGAGGGCGTCGAGGCCGAGCGCCGAGGCGCTGCGCACGATCGCACCGACGTTCGTGTGGTTGTTGACGTCCTGCAGCACGACGACGCGCCGCGCGCTGCGGAGCAGCGCCTCGACGGCCGGCAGCGGCTTGCGGTCGAATGACGCGAGCACGCCGCGGTGCACCGCGAACCCGGTGATCGAGCGCATCAGCTCGTCGCTCGCCGCGTACACGGGCACGCCGGCGGGCGCGAGCCGGCCGAAGCGCTCGAGCCGCTGCTGCAGCAGGAGCAGCGAGCGCATGCGATAGCCGAGGCGCAGCGCGCGCTCGATCACGAGCTCGCCCTCGGCGATGAAGACGCCGTCGCGCGCGCCGTCGGGCCCCTCGGCGCGCAGACGCAGCGTTGCCGCGCGCAGGTGGGCGTACTCGCGCACGCGTGGGTCGAGGGGATCGTCGAGCAGCACGCCGCCTGCACCGTAGTGGCCAAGTGGCACCCGCGGCGGGTGCCACTTGGCGGTGCAAGATCGGGGTCTGGCCCGCAACGTGCGGGTCTGACCCCGGCGTTGCGGACCTGTGCAAGATCGGGGTCTGGCCCGCAACGTGCGGGTCTGACCCCGGCGTTGCGGACCTGGCACCGACCGGACCATCCGCTCAACCACGCCCTTTCCCTGTCCTCCCGTGTCCGCAGGCCGCCGCATCGCGCGGCCGCCGGCCGGGAGCGGGATCACCGCGATTCGCGCTGCCTAGTGGCGGTGAGGCGTCGTGCACGGGTCGGTGCCAGGTCCGCAACGCCGGGGTCAGGCCTGCAACGTGCGGGCCAGACCCCCGTGTTGCAGACCCCCGTGTCGCAGCGGCCAAGTGGCACTCGCGGCGGGTGCCACTTGGCCCGTCGCATACCGTTCGGGTATGAACGAATTCGATCGCCTCGGTGCGCTCGCGCTGCGCCACCTGATCGCCTTCGAGGCGGTCGCCGAGGAGCGTTCGTTCACGCGCGCGGCTCGGCGGCTCGGCTACACGCAGTCGGCGGTCAGCCATCAGATGGCGACGCTCGAGCGGCTCGTCGGCAGGCAGCTGATCGAGCGGCCGCGGGGTACCGAGGCCGCGACTCTGACCGAGGCCGGCGAGATCTTCCAGCGCCACGCCCGCGCGCTGATCGGCCGCGCCAAGCTCGCCTACGACGATCTCGACGGGCTCGCCGAGGGCGTCGGCGGTACGTTCCGGTTCGGGACGTACCAGAGCGCGAGCACGAGCATCCTGCCGCACGTGCTGCGGCAGTTCGCCCAGCTGTTCCCGCTCGTGCGCGTGCACCTCACCGAGTCGGTCGAGGACCTCTCGCTCGTGCGCGACCTCGAGGAGGGCCGGCTCGACGCGTCCTTCGTGACGCTGCCGCTGCCCGAGGGGCCGCTGACCGCGATCGAGCTGCTGCGCGACCCCTACGTGCTGCTCGTCGCGCCCGACTCGCCCTTCGCCGGGCGCGCGTCCGCGCCGAGCCTCGCGGAGATCGCGCAGCTGCCCCTGATCGCGTGGAAGTCGTGGCGCGGTGTCGAGGACGCGGTGCGCGAACGCGGCTACGAGCTCAACGTGATCATGCGCTCCGACGACAGCGACACGGTGCGCTCGCTCGTCGGGGCCGGCGTCGGCGCGGCGATCGTGCCGCGGCTGATCGTCGATCCCGGCGGGAGCCTCGTCGCGCTCCCGCTCGACGACGTCTTCGGCGAGCGCGTGCTCGCGCTCGCGTGGCACCCCGAGCGCCGGCGCACGCAGGTGCTCGTGGCGTTCACCGAGCTCGTGCAGGCGGTCTGCGCGAGCGATCTCCTGTGGGTCAGTCCGCGGCCGGGGCTGCGTCGAGGCTGACGACGAGTTCCTCGCCGTCGACCCAGGCGGGGTAGCGCCGGACGCGCAGGCGCGCGTCGACCGTGCAGTCGCCCGTGGCGATGTCGAAGTCCCACTTGTGCCAGGGGCAGCGCACGAGCGCGCTCTCGCGCGTGACGCGGGCCTCGTCGCCGACGCCCTCGACGAGGTTGACGACCTCGCCGCGCGAGCACAACGGCGCTCCGCGGTGCGGGCAGCGGTCGGCGAGCGCATAGAACGCGCCCTCGACGCGGAAGACGCCGACCGGCCGGCCGCCGAGCTCGATCACGCGGCGCCCGCCCTCCGCGGGCGCCTCGGCGAGCGGCAGACGGACCTCCCGGAGCGCGGTCGTCGCCACTCAGACCACCGCCGGGACGGGCAGGCGGTAGAACTCCGCGGCGTTGCGCCAGGCCACGTTCTCGCGCCACTCCGCGGGCAGCATCCGCAGCGTCTGGGCCGGCTCGTCGTAGTCCCAGTGCGGGTAGTCGCTCGCGAAGCAGAGCGTGTCCCACGGCCGCAGGCCCTGGATGGCCGGCACGAGCAGCGACGGATCCTCGGGCGTCTCGAGCGGCTGGCTCGAGAACTTGACGTGCTCCCAGACGTACTCCGACGGCAGCTTGCGGCACCACGGGATCTCGCTCTTGCAGGCCTTCCAGTTCGTGTCGAGACGCCACATCAGGCCGACGAACGGGACGAGCCCGCCCTCGGACATCATCACCTTCGTGTCCGGGAAGCGCTCGAAGATCCCGTGGCACAGGATCGACACGAAGTGTCCGTACATGCCGGCGCCGCAGAGCGTGTGGTACTCGACGTAGAAGTCGGGGTAGCCGGCCGCGGTCACGGGCCCGGCGATGCCGGCGCCCTCGTAGTGCGTGTGCACGACCACCGGGAGGGCGAGCTCGTTGGCGGCCTCCCAGATCGGGTCGTAGACCGGGTTGCCGTACGGGATGCGCGCGCCACCGGGCAGGAAGATGCCGACGAACTCGTCGCGCCCGCCGACGCGCCGGATCTCCTTGGCCGCCTCCACGGGATTCTGAGCGGCGACCGCCACGAGCCCGCGCAGGCGCGGCTCCGGCAGCAGGTAGTGCTCGAGCGCCCAGTCGTTGTGGGCCGTCGCGAGCTTGGCCGCGAGGATCGGGTTGGGGAGGATGCAGAGCGCGCCGGCGACGTGGTCGGGCGTCGCGATGCCGATCGTCACGTCGTTGGCGTCGAGCACCTGCGCGCGCACCTTCGCGAGGTCGATCGTGTGCAGGCTGAGGTCGTCGCTGTGCGGGTCGTACGCGTCCTTGCGCACCCAGCCGGTCGGGTGGTACCACGGGTAGCTCGGCAGCTCGAACCCGAGGTGGCCCGAGTGCAGCAGCAGCTCGCGTGTCGCCGAATCGGTGTAGTCGGCGAGGTCGAGCGCCGTGTCCGGGCTGATGTGGACGTCGCAATCGATGAGCACGGGCGCCTCCCTCGAGCCGATGCGGGCCGCTCCAGGCGCAGGCCCGCTGGCTCTAAGCATCGCCTCCGAGACGGGCGCCTGCAAACGCGGGTTCGCGGTCGAGGTCATGAAGAACTTCGATCGCCGCAATGGTCGGTGCCAGGTCCGCAATGCCGGGGTCAGGCCCGCACGTTGCGGGTCAGACCCCGGTGTTGACCCCGGTGTTGCGGACCTCGAGGAGTTCCGGGACGGCGGCTCGCTCGGCCGGCGTCGTCGGGAAGAACGGGGCGAAGACGATCGTGCGGTCTGGCCCCGCCTGGGTCAGGGCATCGGCGCAGGCTTCGGCGAGGGTGTCGTGGACGGCGACGCTTGCGAGACCCGCGGCGGCCAGCGCCTCTGCGAGACGCGGGCCGGCCGGGCCGAAGAGCGCCGCGTGGGCGCACGCGCGCGCTGCGACTGCTGCGGCGCGGTCGAAGAGCGTGCGCTCCTCGGGCGTCGCGTGCATCGCGCCGCCGCCGAGGTCGTCGTAGCCGCCGGCGATCAGGACGACCGAGGCGGGCGGGTGGAGGGCGAGACCAGCGGCCGCCTTGGCGGGCGTCGCCGCCAGGGCGTCGCGGATCACGGGTGAGCCGCGGGCCACGCCCAGGTGCTCACGCCGCAGCGCCAGGCCGCCCCAGCCGGCGAGCGCCTGCGCGATCGCGCCGGGCTCGGCTCCCGCGAGGAGCGCGCTCGCTCCCGCCAGCAGGCCCGCCTCGGAGCCCGGCGCCGGCGGCAGCGCAGCGGCCGGGCCGAGATCGAACGCCTCGCCCTCCAGCCGCACCGTCAGGCGCCCGGACTCCACGCCCGCACCGGGGTCACCGCCCGGCCCGCGGACGGTGACGCGCAGGACGCGCGCCGGGGATGCCGCCGCCAGCTCGAGCGCGCCGGGATCGTCGGCGTTGACGACCGTCCAGTCATCGCGCTCCTGGAACGCCACGATGCGCCGCTTGGCCTCGAGGTAGGCCGCGAGGCTCCCGTGCTGGTCGACGTGATCGGGCCACAGGTTCGTGATGCAGGCCACGCGCGGGCTCGCCGAGCAGACGGCGAGGTGGTTCGAGGTCAGCTCGGCCACGCACCAGGCGGGCGGACGGGCCGCGAGCACGCGCGCGAGCAGGCCGGCCGTCGGCCAGGCGTTGCCGGCCGGCGCGTCGGCCGCCGTCAGCACGTCGATCGCGCCGGCGCGCAGCATCGCCTCGGCGAGGCGCGCCGTGGTCGTCTTGCCGGCACTGCCCGTGACGCCGAGCACCGGCACCGGCGAGTACCGCAGCAGCAGGTCGGCGGCGCCCGAGAGAGACGTCTCGCCGCCCGCCGGGATCGCCGGCAGCGGCGCCCATGGCGAAAGCAGCCGCACGTCGTCGGAGACGCCGAGGCGGCGCGCCAGGACACGCAGTGCGGCGAGCTCGGCCCCCTCGCCGGCGGGGACGGGCGAGCTCACGCCGGTGGCCCGGCGAGCTCGTCGGCGAGCAGGACGAGCGGCCGGCGCAGGATGGCCGCGATCGGGCGGCTGTCGTCCGCCTGGTAGGACGCGATCAACGCGCGCGCCTCGGCGACCTCGCGCGAGCAGCCCTCGCCGGCCAGCGCCTTGGCCGCGGCGGCGGCCACGGCCGCGATGATCGCCGGCAGGCGCTCGCCCGCGGCCTCCCACTCCTCGCGGAGGTCATCGCGGTGCGCGAAGCTCGCGAGGTCGCGGGCGAGACGGCGCACCTGGATCGCGAGCCGCAGCGCGAGCCGCTGGCGCCGGTCGACGACCTCGAGGCGGGGCCGCGTGCCGCGGCGGAGCGGGCTCATGCGCAGCGCGCGCTGCGCCCTCGGCAGATCCTCGACGGCGCGCCCGGCGGCACGTGCGTGCTCGTCGACGCGCGTGAGCAGGACGCGCGCCGAGGGGTCGCCGCGGGCGAGCGTGCCCTGCGCGGCCGCGAGATCGGCGGCCAGCGCGGCGGCGCAGGCGGCCAGCCGGCGCTCGCTGTCTGCGAGCGGATCGGGCGGCAGGACGAACGCGGCCACGGCGAGCGACACGACCGAGCCCACGCCCGTCTCCCAGATGCGCTCGACCGCGTAGCTGTCGGCGTTCCTGGTCACGATCAGCACCAGGAGCGCCGAGATCGCGATCTGCGTGTTGAGCTCCGGCCCGGTGCGCAGGAAGAGCCCCACCGCGAGCCCGACGACGAGCAGCAGCACGACGCCCGACGTCGAGACGCCGGCCACGGCGACGACCGCGATGCCGAGCACGACGCCCGCCATCACGCCCAGCATGCGCCCGAGCGAGAGCGACAGCGCGGCGTAGGTGTCGTCACGGATCGCGACCATCGGGACGATCACGGCGAAGACGGGGCGGTCGGCTCCGAGCAGCCGCGCGATCCACCACGCGAGCCCCGCCGCGATCGCGATGCGCAGCGCGCGCGGCAGCTCGTTGCGGGCGACCGCGAGTCGGGCGTGCATGGCGCCGAACCCTAACGAGAACCGCGAGCGGCTCTCAGCTGCGCGCGTCGCCGCCGGCGAACGATCCGCTCACGAACGCGCTCGCGGGCGGCACCTGCGAGAGCAGGCGCGAGAGCGTGACCGGCTCGAGATGGCGGCGCGCCAGCGCGCGCAGGATGGCGGGCAGCGCCCGCAGCGTCTCGCGGCGATCGCCGCCGCCGTCGTGCAGGAGGACGATCGAGCCCGGCTCGACGTTGGCGAGCACACGGCGCACGATCGCCTTCGTCCCCGGCAGCTGCCAGTCGCGGCTGTCGACCGACCAGAGCACCGGGATCATCCCGAGGCTGCGCCCGAGCCGGTTGACGGCCGGGCCGGTGGCCCCGTACGGCGGCCGGAAGAAGCGCGGCCGCGTACCGGTCGCGCGCTCGACGAGCGCGCGCGTCCAGCGCAGCTGGCGGGTCTGCCCGGGCGTCCGCAGCCGCAGCAGGTCGGCGTGGCTGTAGGTGTGGTCGGCGATCTCGCTGCCGCTCGCCGCGATGTGCCGCAGCACCGGCTCCATGCCGCGCGTCGTCCGGCCCACGACGAAGAAGGTGGCGTGGGCGTGATGGTGCGCCAGCACGCGCAGGATCGCGGGCGTGCGCCCGGACGGCCCGTCGTCGAACGTCAGCGCGACCATGCGCTGCGCCGGGCTGCCGTGGGCCACGCCGGCCCCCAGGGGCAACGCCGCGCGCAGGTTGCCGAGCGAGGCGGGCGGCGCCGGGAGCGGGCGCACCGGCATGCGCCGCGTGGGCGTCGACTGGCGCATGAGCCGGGGAGCCCCGCCCCCGGGCCACAGTGCCACGGCGCCGGCGGCGGCCAGCGCGAACGCCGTGACCACGAGCCAGAACACGCGCCGCCGCCGTCGCTGCCGCAGCCAGCGCGCGCGCCGCGCGGCGCTCATGCGGTCGAGCCCCTCGCGCGTCGCTGCGACCATGCGCCCAACTCTGCCACCAACTCGCGGGGCAGGCGTCAGAACATGCTGCAAACGCTGTTTTTCTGGTTCAGGCGCGCGCGCCGGGGCCGTAGGCGAGCCGCAGGAGCTCGCCCTCGGCGAAGCGCGACGGCCGCAGCGCCGTCACGTCGATGCGCGGCTCGCTGCCGAGCACCTCGGCCGCCACGACCTCTCCGACCGCGGGCGAGAGCTTGAACCCGTGCCCGCTCCAGGCCAGGGCGAGGTACAGCCCGTCGACGCCCGGCGCCTCGCCGATGATCGGGTTCCAGTCGGGCGAGTAGTCGTAGGGGCCGGCCCACGCGCGCTGCCACGACGCACCGGCGAGCGCCGGATAGCGCTCCGCGAGCGCGCGCCGGATGGCCTCCTCGTAGCCGGGCGACGCGTCGTGGTCGCAGTCGTCGGCGGCGTCGAGCGGCTCGTCGCCGAAGTAGGTCACCGCGCAGAACAGCGCGCCGCGGTCGGGGCGCACGACGACGTTCGTGACGGCGTCCGAGCAGACGACGCTCGGGCGCGGCGCGCCCGCCGGCTGGCGCAACACGGCGACCTGGATGCGCTTGAGCGCGATCGGGACGTCCACGCCCACGGGCGCGAGCAGGTCGCGCGCCCAGGCTCCGGTCGCGAGCACGACGCGATCGCAGGCGATGTCGCCCTGCGGGGTGCGCACGCCGCGCACGCGCCCGCCCTCGACGAGAAGTTCCGTCGCCGCGCAGCCGAGCCTCGGCACGAGGCCGTTCGCGACGGCGCCGGCGAACCAGCCGAGGATCATCTTGTGGGCATCGGCAAAGCCGCCGGTGGGCTCGTAGGCGGCGCCCGCGATGCCGTCGAGCGCCAGCAGCGGCTCGATCTCGGCGATCTCCGCAGGCCCGACGAAGGAGGTCTCGAGCCCGAGCGCGGCGAGGCGAGCGACGTTGTCGCGGCAGGCGCCGACGAGCGCCTCCGGGACCGGCAGGAGGTAGCCCGTCTCGACGTACCCCGCATCGCCGATGCCGATCTCCTCGGCCCAGTTGATGATCGTGTGCGAGCCGCGCATCGCGAGCAGCGCGGTCACGGCGTTGGAGTAGTGGCGCCGCACCATGCCGAACGTGCGGCCGGAGTCGCCGCTGCCGAGCGTGTCACGCTCGAGCAGGACGACGCGCCCGGCGCCGCGCCGGCAGAGGTTGTAGGCGATCGCGGTCCCGAAGAGGCCGCCGCCGATCACGACGACGTCTGCGTGCTCGTCCATGGAGCGGGAGTATCGCCGCTCGCCGCTGCTACGGTCCGCGCGACCCGTCCGGATGCCTGGGAGGCCATGGTGCCGAGTCCGCGGGACGACGCGTTGTTCGTCCCCAGCAGAACCGTCGAGCATGCACGCACCTTCGTCTCGTGGCCGTGCCGCGCGGACCTGTGGGGCGAGCACCTGGCCGAGGCGCAGGCGGAGTACGCGGCCGTCGTCGAGGCGATCGCGCGCTTCGAGCCGGTGACCGTGATCGCGCCGCCCGGCACGCGGCCGCGGCTGGCGGCGGACACGGCGCATCCCGTCGACGTCCGGGAGATCCCGATCGACGACTCCTGGGTGCGCGACAACGGCCCGATCTTCGTCGTCGACGGCCACGGCGGCGTCGCGGCCGTGCAGTTCGGCTTCAACGCCTGGGGCGGCAAGTACGCACCGTTCGCGGACGACGCCAGGCTGCCGGGGCGGCTCGCCCGGGCGCTCGCGATGCGCGTCTACGAGGCGCCGCTCGTGGCCGAGGGCGGGGGGCTCACGTTCGACGGCGAGGGCACCGTGATCACCACCGACACCGTGCTCCTCAATCCCAACCGCAATCCCGGCATGACGCGCGAGCGGGTGGAGGAGCTGCTGGGCGCCTACCTCGGAGTCGAGCGGGTGATCTGGCTGGGCGGCGGCCTCGTCGAGGATCGCGACACCGACGGTCACTCCGACAACGTCGTGCAGTTCGTGAAGCCGGGTGTGGTGCTGACGCAGATGGCACCCGACCGCTCGAACCCCAACTGGGACGTCCTCAACGACAATCGCGCGCGGCTGGCCGCCGCGACCGACGCGAGAGGACGCAAGCTCGAGATCGTCGAGATGCCGGTGCTGCCGTACGCGGAGGTCGCGGGCGAGCGGTTCGTGGTGCCGTACACCAACTACTACCCCGTCAACGGCGGCATCATCGCCCCGTTGCTCGGCCAGCCGGACGACGAGATCGGGCTCGCGCTGCTGCGCGAGCTGTTCCCCGAGCGCGAGGTGGTGGGCGTCGCGAGCGACCTGCTCGCCTATGGCGGCGGCGGCATCGGCTGCATCACCCAGCAGTTGCCCACCGGACTGGCGCTCGCGCCGTGAGGAGGACGCGCACATGATCCGCACCGGCGACGAGTACCGCGAGTCGCTGCGCGACGGCCGTGAGGTGTGGCTGAGCGGCGAGCGCGTCGCCGACGTCACGGTCCACCCCGCGTTCAAGCCGATCGTCGACGCGCGGGCGCGCATCTACGACATGGCGCACGAGGATGCGACGCGCGAGATCGTCTCGTACCTCGCAGCCGACGGCGAGCGCAATGCGATCTCGACGCAACTGCCGCGCACGCGCGAGGACTGGGCCGCCAAGCAGCGCATGGTCGATGCCGTGTTCGACGACCTCGGCGGTGTCGTGACGCGCGTGGGCGACGAGACGGTGGGCGAGATGTGGTCGCTGTTCGACGGCAAGGCCGTGCTCGACGAGGTGGATCCGCAGTGGTCGGGGAACATCGAGCGCCACATCCTGCGCGCGCAGCGCGAGGATCCCTTCCACGTCTCGGCCAACACCGATCCCAAGGGCGACCGCTCCAAGCGGCCGCAGGATCAGGATCCCGACATGCTGTTGCACGTCGTGCGCGAGACCGACAACGGGATCGTCGTGCGCGGCGCCAAGTACGAGACGGCTGCGGCCTACTCCAACCAGGCGTTCGCGAAGCCCACGATTGCCAACTGGGGCGACTCCGAGCTGTCCGACTACGCGGTCGGGTTCATCGTCGACATGGGCACGCGCGGCATGAAGCACATCTGCCGCACCGGCTTCGCCGGCCGCGTGCCCGCGGCCGACTATCCGATCGCGAGCCGCTTCGACGAGGTCGACACGCTGGTCGTCTTCGACGACGTCGAGATCCCGTGGGAGAACGTCCTCTTCTACCGCCACACCCGAGCCGCCACCTACATCCGCGCGACGCTGCATCGCTACAGCGCGTTCGCGTACGTGCAGCGCAACGTGCGCCTGGCCGACCTCATGATCGGCGCCGCATTGCACAACGTGCGCCAGACCGGGCTCGAGAAGCAGCAGGCCGTGCAGGAGAAGCTCGCGCAGCTTGCCTGCTACCGCGAGGGCATCCACGCCCACCTCACGGCGGCGATCGCGCTGGCCGAGGAGAGCCCGGGCGGACTGCTCATGCCCAACCAGTCGCTGCTCTATACGGGCCGTGTGCTGGCGACGTCGCAGATGCCACAGGCGATGCACATCGCGCGCGAGCTGTGCGGTGGCCAGATCTGCGTGACCCCCGACGCGGCGACGTTCGCGGGGGCAGAGACGGGCCCGTGGATGGAGAAGTTCTACTCCATCAACGAGCGCTGGACGGCCGAGGACCGTCGCCGGCTGCTGGCCTACGCGCGCGACCTCCTCAACTCGGACTACGCCGGCCACCGGCTCACGTTCCAGCTCTTCGCGCAGTCGCCGCCGTTCGCGAACCTGGCCGCCGTGTACCGGAGCTTCGACTGGTCGGGCCCGCTGCGCCACGTGCAGCGCGCCGCCGGATTGTCGGAGCGCGTGCTCGACTAAGGAATGCCATGCCGACCCACACCCGCATCCGCCCCTTCAACACGAAGGACACCTACCCCGAGCAGCGTCTCGACAACGACCTCTGCCAGGCCGTGGTCGCAGGCAAGACCATCTACCTGCGCGGCCAGGTCGCGCAGGATCTCGAGACGCGCGAGAGCATTGCCATCGGCGACCCGGCCGGTCAGGCCGCGCGCGCGATGGACAATGTGGAGCTGCTGCTCGGCGAGTGCGGCGCAACGCTCGCCGACATCTGCAAGTGCACCATCTACCTGACCGACATCCGCTACCGCGAGCCCGTGTACCGCGTGCTGGGCGAGCGCCTGCGCGGCGTCTTCCCGGCCTTCACGGGGCTCGTGGTCGTGGCACTCGCGCGGCCGGAATGGGTCGTCGAGGTCGACGTCACGGCGGTGCTGCCATGACGTTCTCGCTGGCCGCCCGCTGCAGCGCGAGCGGCCGCTTCGGCGTCGTCGTCTCGTCGTCGAGCCCGGCCGTCGCGGCGCGCTGCGCGCACGTGCGCGCCCGTGTCGGCGCCGCGGCGTCGCAGAACATCACCGACCCCTCGCTCGGCGGTGCCCTGCTCGACCTGCTCGCGAGCGGCCTGCCGGCGCCGGAGGCGATGAGCCAGCTCGTGGCGAACGCGAACCACGTGGAGTTTCGCCAGCTCACGTGCGTCGACGCCGCGGGTCGCGTTGCGTCGTATTCGGGCGAGCGCACGCTCGGCCGGCACGCGACCGCCGAGGGCGTGGCGTGCGTGGCCGCGGGCAACCTGCTGGCCGACGAGGGCGTGCCCGAGGCGATGGTCGATGCGTTCGAGGACGCCGAGGACGGCGACGACCTCGGCGACCGCCTGCTGTCGGCGCTCGTCGGCGGACTCGCCGCCGGCGGCGAGGAGGGCGAGGTGCGCTCGGCCGGCCTCCTGATCGCAGATGCCGTCGCCTGGCCGGTCGCCGACCTGCGCGTGGACTGGCACGGCGAGCCGATCCACGAGCTCGCCGGTCTCTGGCGCGTGTGGAAGCCGCAGCTCGCCGACTACGTCGCGCGCGCGCTCGACCCGACGCAGGCTCCGAGCTACGGCGTGCCCGGCGACGAGTAGCGGCGTAGGATAGGCGCGCGTTTCCTATCCGGCAGTCCGAGGAGGAGCAATGGCCACGAGCAGCTATCCCGTGCAGCTGGAGGTCGACTATCCCGATCGCCCTCTCGACCGCCTGACGAGCGCATTCCGCATCTTCACGGTGATCCCGGTCGCCATCGTGCTCTGTGCACTGAGCGGCAGCAACGCCGGCCTGCTCTTGCTGGCGCCGCTCTTGATGATCCTGTTCCGGCAGAAGTACCCGCGCTGGTGGTACGACTGGAACCTCAACCTCATGCGCTTCACGAACCGCGTGCTGGCCTACGCCCTCCTGCTCACCGACGTGTATCCGGCCACCGACGAGGAGCAGTCCGTGCATCTCGCGGTGCCGTATCCCGATGCGGCGAACGACCTCAACCGCTGGCTGCCGCTGGTCAAGTGGCTGCTCGCGATTCCGCACTTCATCGTGCTCTTCTTCCTCTGGATCGGCGTGATCGTGTGCGCGATCATCGCGTGGTTCGCGATCCTCTTCACCGGCCGCTACCCGCGCGGCCTCTTCGACTACATCGTCGGCGTCGCCCGCTGGGGAACCCGCGTGACGGCCTACGCGATCATCCTCACGACGGACGAGTACCCGCCGTTCCGGCTCGCGCCGTAGACCGCGCGACGCCGATCCTCAGCCGTTGACCGAGAACGAGCTGTTCTCGTTGACCTCGCGCAGCCGCGAGTAGAACGACATGTCGAGCTCGGCGCCGAGGTAGCGCGTCGTGACCTTGACGGGATCCGCGTCGTGGTCCTGGCCCTTCTCGACCGCGTCGATCAGCTCGGCCATGCAGTGCCCGACGACCGGGCCGTTCTTGAACTGGTTGCCGCTCGTCCCGACCGCCATGTAGAAGCCGCCGAGGTCGGAGCGGTCGTAGATCGGGATCCAGTCGTCCGAGCAGTCGTAGAGGTCGACGACGCCTTTCATCTCCTCGGGCACGGGCAGCGCCGGGATGCGCCGGGCCAGGCGGTAGACCTGCGCCTCCCACTGCTCGCGCGTGATCTGGCGGTTGAAGTCGTCGGGGTTCTCGACCCACACCTGGGCGTCGCAATCCGGATCCTCGGAGCCGACCAGGATGTGGTTCCCCGTCTCGGGCCGGAAGTAGATGGCGTTGTCGCCGTCGGAGACGTGCCAGCCGTCGTGCTCGTAGTCGAAGCCGGGGGGCGACGGCACGTGGTGGACCTCGTGGCGCAGCGCCTTCGTCTTGATCTTCATGCCGTGCTCGACGCCCGCCATGCGGTTGATCACGAACGAGTGCGGGCCCGCGACGTTGACGACGATCCCCGCGTCGATCTCGCTGCCGTCGTCGAGCGTCACGCCGCTCACGCGGCCGCCGGCCTGGCGGATCGCGGTGACCGTGCGGCGATAGAGGAACTGCCCGCCGCGCGCCTCCGCGGCGCGCTGCAGGTTGTGCGAGGCGAGCGCGGGGTCGTTGACGTAGCCCGAGTCGGGCGTGTAGATCGCCCCCGGGAGCTTCTTCGTGCGGGGCGCCATGAAGTCGTCGTCGGACGGGCGCGACGGCGGCCAGAACTCGTGCGCGTCGAAGATGGGCACCTTCTGCTCGAGCGTGGCGGTGTCCCACTGCTCGTAGGGGACGCCGAGGCGGTCGTAGTGCGGCAGCACCTTGTCGTGGTGGCCGGTTGCGCTCTCGAGCAGGATCGTGCCCGACTGCATGTAGCGGGCGAGGCCCGCCTCGTCGGGCGTCTCGAGGTACTCGGCCCAGCCCTTCCAGTAGAAGAAGCCCTCGTACGCCATCGCCACGCCGTCGAACGACGAGTAGTGGGCGCGCACGATGGCGCAGGAGTTCGACGTGGGCCCGTAGCCGGCCGACGGCAGCTTGTCGATGTTGAGCGTCTTGTACCCGCGCTTGCAGAGCTCGAATGCCGTGGCCGTGCCGATCACGCCGGCGCCGATGATCACCGCGTCGACCTTCTGTCCCATCACTCGCTCCGATCGCGTTCGAGGAACGCCGCCTGGAAGCGGCGCATGTGGGCCTGCATGCGGGCGTGTGCCTGCGCCCCGTCGCCCTGGACGATCGCGTCCACGATCGCCTCGTGCTCGGCCACCGCCGACCGCAGCGCGCTCATGCGGTCGAGCGAGGCGCTCCACAGGCGCAGCACGTGGCCGTACAGCCATTCGCACTGCGCGGCCAGGAGCGTGTTGCCGGCGACCTCGGCGATCGCGGCGTGCAACTCCCGGTCGAGCTCGATCAGGGCGTCCTGATCGCCCGAGGCGAGCGGCGCGCGCGTGCGCTCGATCAGCGCCTGCAGCGCCCTCCGGCCCTCGTCCGTGGCGCGCTCGCCGGCGAGGCGCGCGCTCAGGCCCTCGAGCTCGAGGCGCAGCTCGAAGATCTCCGCGAGGTCGGCCACGTCGAGCTCGGCCACGAGCGTGCCGCGGCGGGGCAGGATGACCACGAGGTTCTCCCACGCCAGGCGCCGCAGCGCGCTGCGCACGGGCGCGAGCCCGACGCCGAGCTCGGCGGCCAGCGCGACCTCGTTGATGGGCGACCCGGGTGCGAGTGCGAGCGAGGTGATGCGCTGCCGGATGCCCGCGTAGGCGAGATCGCCGAGCGACTCCGGGGCGCTGCGCCGCCGCTGGCGGGCGGCGCGCGCCGACGTCGGGCGCGGCGTGCGCGCGCTCGCCGAGCCGGCTTGCGGCTGAAATTTCACAGGCCGGTGCAGTATGGATCCGCCTCCGCGAGCGGTCAAGCTGCCGTACCGGAGGCGGCGCTGCGCGTGCTTACATGCCGCCATGGCTGCGGTGTTGCAGCAGCGTCGCGTTCACTACGCCTTCGTCGTCGCGGCGGTGACGTTCGTCGTGCTGATGATGGCGGCGGGGTTCCGCTCGGTTCCGGGCGTCCTGATCGTGCCGCTCGGCAGGGAGTTCGGCTGGTCGCACGCGCTGATCGGCGGCGCGGTGTCGGTCAATCTCGTCGTCTACGGCCTCGGCGCGCCCTTCGCCGCGGCGATCGTCGAGCGCTTCGGCGTGCGCAAGGTGACGACGTTCGCGCTCTGCCAGGTGGCGATCGGCGCGGGGCTCTCGACCCTCATGACCCAGCCCTGGCAGCTCTACCTGTTGTGGGGCGTCGTCGTCGGCTCGGCCACGGGCGCGCTCGCGGTTCCGCTCGCGGCGATCATCGCGAACCGCTGGTTCGCGACGCGGCGCGGGCTCGTGAGCGGGCTCCTGACGGCCTCGAACGCGAGCGGGCAGCTCGTGTTCCTGCCGCTGCTCGCCTGGATCTCGAGCACGCACGGCTGGCGCTGGACGGCCGGCACCGTGGTGATCGCGGCACTCGTCATCGTCGTCCCGCTGGCGATCATCTTCCTGCGTCACTCGCCGGCCGAGATCGGCGTGATGCCGTTCGGGGCGACCGAACCGGCGCCGCCTGCGCCCCCGCGCCCCAACCCGTTCCGCTACACGATCGACACGTTGCGCGAGTTCGCCTCCCGGCGCGACTTCCAGTTGCTCGTGTTCGCCTTCTTCGTGTGCGGCGCGACGACGAACGGCCTCATCGGGACGCACCTGATCGCGGCCTGCGCCGACCACGGCTACTCGCAGGTCGAGGGCGCGGGACTGCTCGCGGCGATCGGGGTCTTCGACATCGTCGGCACGATCACGTCGGGCTGGCTGACCGATCGCTACGACCCGCGCTGGCTCCTGTTCTGGTACTACGGCCTGCGCGGCATCTCGCTGCTCGGGCTCAACGCGGCGCTCAACTCGGCCGGTGTGGGCCTGGCCGCGTTCGTGGTCTTCGACGGCCTCGACTGGGTCGCCACCGTGCCGCCGACGATCGCGCTCTGCCGCAAGATCGCCGGCCCCGAGCGCGTGGGCGTGGTCTTCGCGTGGGTCTTCTGCTCGCACCAGCTCGGCGCGGCGTTCGCCGCCTGGGGCGCGGGCTTCAGCCGCTCGTGGCTCGGATCGTACGAGCCCGCGTTCCTGATCGCCGGCGGCCTCGGTGTGGCTGCCGCCATGGTCAGCCTCGTGATCGGGCGGCGCATCGTGCGGCCGCTGCTCGCGTGACGCCGCGTCGGGCTGGCGGCGAGTCGCCGCAGGGCGTAAGCTCGGCACAGCGAGGAAGGGCAGGCCAATGCCGGTGTGCGGTTCGTGCGCGGGCGAGATCGAGGGGCGGTTCCGCTATTGCCCCTGGTGCGCTGCGCCGGTGCGCCTGAAGCTCGTCGAGTTCTTCCCCGCGCGGCCGTTCCCCGGCGAGATCGGCAAGGCGCTGCGCGTCTCGCGCTACTTCCCGGACGGCGGCGAGGAGGGCCACGTGCGCTTCTCGGTCTGGAACGAGACCGGCGTCGCCGAGGCCGTCGTGTCGCTCGACGAGGCCGATGCCCTGCGGCTCGCCGAGTTCGTGCGCGACAGCGCGCCGGCGCCGAGCCTGCCGAGCGACGATCCGGCCGGCATGGTGACCGAGCGCCTCTGACCGCGGTCAGGGGATGAGGGGCAACGAGCGTGCCGTTGCGGCGCACGCGCGCATTTGCACTTGCTCGTGTCGGGAACCTCGTCCTGCCGGCGGGGGTAGTGCGAAGAGGTGACGCGCCCCGGCCCGTATCTCCTCGCGACCGCCCTCGCCATCCTGGCGTTGCCCGCGCTCGCAGGCGGCGCGAGTGGCGAGCGCGCGTCGCTGGGTCGCCCGCTGCATCTGCCGCGCGTCGCTGCCGGCGCCGGATGCCCGGCCTCGCCGGGCGCGCTCGCGAGCACGCTCGGCCGTGGGCTCGCACGGATGCCGGTCGCGGGCCCGGGGCCGGTGTACGTCATGAGCGTCGGGGGCGAGCGGGCCGGGTCGGTCTCGATCGGCGGCGCGCGACCGGACTCGCAGGGGTGGCGTGGTCAAAAGGCGCCGTGGATCGCGGCCCCGCGCTACGGCGGCCCGATCCTGATCCGGGGCGCCCGTATCGACGCGCCCGGCGCCGTGCGCTTCGCCCGCGGCTTCGGAGAGCACGTGCGGGCGCTCTATCAGCGCAGGGGCCAGAGCGTCCAGCCGAACGGCTGGCGGGTCTGGCCGAGCCTGCTCCTCGTGCGTTCCCCCGGGTGCTACGCCCTGCAGGTCGACGGATTGTCGTTCAGCCGCGTGATCGTGATTCGCGTCCACGGCTGAGCACACGGGCGCCGTCGCGTACCTCCTAATCGGGCACGAGCTCCTCGCAGACCGGCGACGGCGACGACTCGCTGCGCACGGTCGCGAAGACCGCCGCGATCACGAGCGCCGCGCCGATCACCGCCGAGACGCCGAGGCTCTCGTCGAGGACGACCGCGCCCAGCAGCACGGCGACCGCCGGATTGACGTACTGGTGGCTGACGACGGTCGAGATCGGCAGGTGCTTGAGCGCCCAGATGTAGGCGGAGAACGCGGCCGCGCCGGCGACCGCGAGGTACGCGAGGGCGAGCCACGAGCGCGCCGAGGGAACCGTCGGGTCGAGCGCGCCGACGCCGTCGATCGCCACGCCGGCGACGAGCATCAGCGCGCCGGCGACGAGCATCTGGACGACGGCGCCGACGAACGGATCGGCGGGCTGCGTGAGCCGGCGGCCGTAGAACGACCCGGTGCTCCAGAACAGCGCGGCGACGATCGCGAGCACGAGCCACGGGTTGTCCGCGCCGGAGCCGCCCGGCGAGAGCAGCACGACCACGCCGGCGACGCCGATCACGGCTCCCGCGATCGCTCCCCGCCCGATGCGCTCGCCGGCGAGCGCGCGGTAGCCGACGACCCACAGCGACGTCGTCGAGGCGAGCACGGCGGTGAGGTTGGACGGCGCGTGCGTCTCGGTGATCGTGACGACGCCGACGCCGCCGCAGATGATCCACGGCCCGGCCAGCGCGGCCCCGCGGATCTGGGTCCAGGACGGCCTCGCGCCGAGGCGCCCGAGCGCAGCGAGCACCGCGAGCACGAGCACGCCGGCGACCAGGAAGCGCACCCCGGCCGAGACGAGTGCCGGCATCGTCTCGAGGCTGACGCGGATCGCGAGATAGGTCGACCCCCACACGAAATACAGCAGGCCCATCGCCAGCAAGACGCTCGCCCGCATCGCCGCAGGATCGCTACTCGGCGCCGCGCAGGCGCCGATGGGCGAAAATGAGCGCGTGCGCAGCAATCCGACCGTCCTCGTCGTCCAGCACGATCTCGACACGCCGCTCGCCGCGCTCGAGCCGCCGCTCGCCGCGCTCGGCGTGCGCACGGTCACGTGGTACGCGCTCTCGCAGCCCGAGCCGCCGGCCGGGGCGTTCGACGGCCTGATCGTGCTCGGCGGCGTCGTCAACCCCGACGGCACCGACGGCGACGCGCCCCTCGAGCGCGAGCGCGAGGTCATCGCCGACGCGCACGCACGCGGCCTGCCGGTGCTCGGCACCTGCCTCGGCGCGCAGCTCATCGCGCAGGCGCTCGACGGCAGCGCCGAGCGCATGCCCGCGGGCGAGGTCGGCTGGGTGCGCAGCGAGTTCGACCCCGCCGCGCAGGACGACGCGCTGCTGGCCGGCACGCCGGCCGCGCTCGACGTCCTCGAGTGGCACAACTACTCGTGCACGCCGCCGGCCGGCTCCGCGATCCTCGCGCGCAGCGCCGCCTGCGTGCAGGCCTTCCGCGTCGGCACGACGACCTGGGGCCTGCAGTTCCACGTCGAGGTGACGCGGCCGGTGCTCGAGGAATGGGCCGAGACCGCGGCGGCCGAGCTCACCGCGCTCGGGCTCGGAGCCGAGGCGATCCTCGGCTCGGCCGAGCAGCGCACGGAGCAGATCCGCCTGGCGACGCGCATCGCCGACCGTTTCGCGCGTGCGGTGCTCGCGGCCGCGATCCCCGCGTAGCATCCGGTTCGATGGAGACGGTGCGCACGACGTGCCCGCGCGACTGCTACGACGCCTGCGGCGTGCTCGTCGCGGTCGAGGACGGGCGGGTCAAGCACGTGCGCGGCGACCCCGGCCACCACGTGGCCCGCGGCAAGCTCTGCCGCAAGTGCTCGATCGGCTACAACGGCGCGTATCTCGACCCGGAGCTGCGCCTGACGACGCCGCTGCGGCGCGCCGGGCCCAAGGGCGAGCGCCTGTTCGAGCCCGTCGGCTGGCCCGAGGCGATCGCGGCGATCGCCGGCCGCCTCGGCGCGATCGCCAGCGAGCACGGCGCTGCGAGCATCCTCAACGCGCACTACACCGGCACCTGCGCGCTCATCGACACGGCGTTCCCGCAGCGCTTCTTCAACCGCCTCGGCGCGACCGAGGTGGAGCCCGACACGGTCTGCAACAACGCGGGCCACGTCGCGCTCACCTACGTCTACGGCTCGAGCGAGGAGGGCTTCGATCCCGAGGCGGCAGCGGAGGCCGCCTGCATCGTCGTCTGGGGCGCGAACCCCTCGGCGAGCGCGCCGCACGCCCACGACCACTGGTTGCGCGAGGCGCCGGGCGAGGTGATCGTGATCGACCCGATTCGCACGCCGACCGCCGACGCGGCCGACACGTACCTGCAGCTGCGTCCCGGCAGCGATGCGGCGCTCGCATTCGCGCTCGCGCACGTCGTGCGCCGGGAGGGCCTGGTCGACGAGGCCTTCGTGCGCGAGTGCGTGCTCGGCTACGACGAGCTGGAGCCGTTGCTCGAGGCCTGCACGCCCGCCTGGGCCGAGGAGCGCACGGGCGTTCCGGCACGCCTCATCGAGCACGTCGCGCGGGTCTACGGTCGCGGCCCCTCCCTGCTCTGGATGGGCCAGGGCCTGCAGCGCCAGCCGCGCGGCGGCAACGTCATGCGCGCCATCGGGATGCTGCCGGCGCTGACCGGGAACGTCCGGCGCCCGGGGTCGGGCTTCCTCTACCTCAACGGCGGCGGGTCGCGCGGGATCGACTTCGACTGGCTCACGGGCGCCGACCTCGCCGGGCCGGCGGGACGCCCCGCGATCAGCCAGATGGATCTCGCCGCCGTCCTGGCAGATCCGGGCCGCAGCCGCGCGCTCGTGTGCTGGAACATCAACCCGGTCGCGTCGAGCCCCGAGCAGTCGGCGCTGCGCGCAGCGCTCGCCCGCGAGGACCTGCTGACGGTCGTGTGCGACCTCTTCCTGACCGACACCGCGGCGTTCGCCGACTACGTGCTCCCGGCGGCGGGCTTCCTGGAGTGCGACGACATCCTGCCGTCGTACTTCCACCACACGCTCTCGGCGCAGGTCAAGGCGGTCGACCCGCCCGGCCGGGCGCTGCGCAACTCCGAGATCTTCCGGCGGCTGGCGGCCGGCATGGGCTTCGACGAGCCCGAGCTGCAGGAGGGCGATGCCGCGCTCGTCGAGCACCTGCTGGCGCGCTCCGGCGTGAGCTGGGACGAGCTCGCGCGCGCGGGCACGGTGCGCCTCTACCGCGAGCCGCGCGTGCAGTTCCGCGACGGCTTCCCCACGCCGAGCGGCCGCATCGAGATCGCGTCGGCGGCCGCCGAGGCCGACGGCCACCCGCGCCTGCCCGAGCCGGCGGTCGACGATCCGCCGCCGCCGGGCCGGCTGCGGCTGCTGTCGCCGTCCTCGCCCTGGCTCATGAACTCGACGTTCGGCAACGACCGCAAGCTGCGCAAGCGGATCGGCCCGGCGAGCGTCGCCCTGCACCCGCGCGAGGCGGCGGGCCGCGGCCTGCGCAAGGGCGACCCCGTCACGCTGCGCAACGCCACCGGCGCACTGCGGCTCCAGGTCGAGATCAGCGACGCGGTGCCGCCCGGCGTCGCGTACGCGCCGAAGTGCCGCTGGCCCTCGCACGAGCCGGCGGGCGCGAACGTCAACACGCTCAACCCCGGTGCGAAGACGGACATGGGGGAGAGCTCGGCGGTCCACGGCGTGCTCGTCGAGCTCGTGCCCGGGTAGCATCGCCCGGATGCGAGCGTCGCGCAGCTTCCTGCAATCGATCGATCTGCCGCCGGGCGACCTGCACGCCCTGCCCGAATCGCCGAAGCGCTTCGCCGACGGCGCGCGCTACCGCGTCGAGATCCCGAGCTGCGAGGGGCCGCGCTGCCTCGAGGCGCTGCTCGACGCCGCGGCGGCGCTCGACGTGCGCGTGCACCGCGCGTCGCAGGGCTCGGGCGTGTTCATGCTGACCGACGCCGAGCTGGCCGAGATGGCGGCGATGGCCCGCGGTGCAACCGTCGAGATCAGCCTCTTCGCGCGCCCGAACGCCGCCTGGGACACCTCGGGCATGGCGCGCAGCCCGGCGGGCGGAGCCGTCGCCGCGGCCTCGCGCGGCCAGGAGCAGATCGTGCAGGGACTGGCCGACGCACGCCGCGCGGCCGCCGCCGGCGTGCGCAGCGTCCTGATCGCGGACGTCGGGCTGCTGGACGTGTTCGCCGAGGCGCGCCGGCGCGATTTCCTGCCCGCCGACATGCAGGCCAAGGTCTCGGTGATGCTCCCGGTCTCCAACCCGGCGACGGCGCGCGCGCTCGTGGCCCTCGGCGCGGACACGCTCAACCTGACGACCGACCTCTCGCTCGCGCAGATCGCCGCGATCCGCGCCGTCGTCGACGTTCCGCTCGACATCTACGTCGAGGTGCCGGACAACGTCGGGGGCTTCGTGCGCCTGCACGAGATCCCCGAGATCGTCCGCGTCGCCGCGCCCGTGTACCTCAAGTTCGGCCTGCGCAACGCGCCGGACGTGTACCCGGCCGGCACGCACCTCGAGGGCACGACCGTGGCCCTGACGCGTGAGCGCGTGCGCCGCGCGCGGCTCGGCATGGAGCTGCTCGCGCGCGAGTGGGCGGGCTGCGAGACGTCCGAGCTCGGCGCCCGCGGACTCGCGCTCGTGCACGCGTGAGCGCCGAGGTCGTCACGCTCGGCGAGGCGCTCGTCGCGCTCGTCGCCGACGAGGGCCGGCCGCTCGTCTCGCCCGGCTCGTTCACGCCGTTCGTCGCCGGGGCCGAGGCCAACGTCGCGATGGGCCTCGCCCGCCTCGGCCGCTCGGTGTCGTTCATCGGCCGCGTCGGCGCGGACGGCCTCGGCCAGATGGTCCGCAACGGGCTGCGCGGCGAGGGCGTGGACGTGCGCTGGCTGAGCGAGGATGCGGAGGCGCCCACGGGCGCGCTGGCGCGCGACCGGCGCTCGCTGCCGCCCTGCGAGGTCGTCTACCTGCGCCGCGGCTCGGCCGCGTCGCGCCTCGAGCCGGCCGACGTCGAGGCGGCCGGGGAGACGATCGCGGGCGCGCGCTGGCTGCACCTGACCGGCATCACGCCGGCGCTCTCTCCGACCTGCCGCGCCGCCGTGCGCAGCGCGCTGCAGTTCGCGCGCGCGGGCTCGGTGCGCGTCTCGCTCGACGTCAACCTGCGGCGGCGCCTGTGGAGCGACCGCGAGGCGGCGCCGGTGCTGGCCGACCTCGCCGAGTTCTGCGATCTCGTGATCGCCGGCGAGGAAGAGGCGTTCCTGCTGTGCGGCTCGACCGATCCGTCCGCCCTGGCCGAGCGCTTCGGCGTCGAGGCGGTCGTCAAGCGCGGCGCGCACGGAGCCGCGGGCTGGCGCGACGGCGTGGTCGCCGAAGCCGGGGGGATCGCCGTGGCACCCGTCGACGTGGTCGGCGCCGGCGACGCGTTCACCGCCGGGTACCTCGACGCGGTGCTCGACGGAGCCGGCCTCGCCGAGGCGCTGCGGCGCGCGAATGCCTGCGGCGCCATCGCCGTCGCCTCGGTCGGCGACGCGACGGGCCTGCCGACGCGCGCCGAGCTGGCGCGCGTGCTGGCGGGCGGCGCGGACGTCGTCCGCTAGCCTCATCCGCCGTGAAGGTCGCAATCGTCGGAGGGGGCGTCGTCGGGCTGTGCTCGGCCTACGCGCTCACGCGCGCGGGCGCCGAGGTGGTGCTGCTCGAGCGCGGCGCGCTCGGACGCGGGGCGTCCGAGGGCAACACCGGCTGGATCTCCCCGACGATCTCGACGCCGCTCGCGGCCCCGGGCGTGCTGCGCAGCGGGCTGCGCTCGGCGTTCGACCCGCGCGGCGCGCTCGTGATCCGGCCGGGGCTCGACACCGCCTGGCTGCGCTGGCTGTGGGCGTTCCGCGCGGCCAGCGCGCGGCCGCGCTACCGGCGCGGCGTGAAGGCGCTGCTCGACCTCAACGCGCGCACGTTCAGCGAGCTCGACGCGTACGCGGCAGACGGGGTCGAGTTCGAGATGCACGGCGGCGGCATCCTCTGCCTGGCGCGCAGCGAGTACGGCATCGCGTGGTTCGCGCCGGTCTTCGAGGATCTCCAGGCGCTCGGCTTCGAGGGCACGATCGAGAAGCTCACGCTCGAGGCCGCACGCGAGATCGAGCCCTCGCTCGGCGACGACGCGCGCTTCGTCATCCGCACGAGCGTCGACCGCTACGTGCGCCCCGAGTCGCTCATGGCGGGCCTCGCCGCGAAGCTGCGCGGCGGCGGCGTCGAGTTGCGCGAGCAGGTCGATGTCACCGCCCTGCGCCGCAGCGGCGCGGGCTGGACGGTTGAGACGAGCGGTGGCGCCGTCGAGGCCGAGGCTGTCGTCGTGACCGCCGGCGCGGCGACCCCGCCGCTGCTGCGGCCGTTCGGGTTGCGCGTGCCGATCGTGGCCGCGAAGGGCTACTCGCTCACGCTGCAGGGCGAGGGCGTGGCTCCGCGCACCGCGCTCTACCTGTGCGAGCCCAAGATCGGCGTCTCCGGCTACGACGGCGGCGTCCGCATCGCCGGCACGTTCGAGCTGCCCGGCCGCAACCTCGACGTCGACCGCAAGCGCGTCGGCTACATCCTCGACGACACGCTGCCGTTCATCCGCGGCTGGAAGCCCGCGCCGGGCGAGGCCGAGAAGCAGGGCTGGGCCGGCTTCCGGCCGGCGACCCCCGACAGCCTCCCGCTGCTCGGCCCGATCCCGGGCCAGGACGGCCTCTACGTCGCGGCGGGGCACGGCATGCTCGGCGTCACGCTCGCCCCCGCCACGGGCGTCGCGGTCGCGGACATGGTGACCTCGCGCAGCGTGCCCGACTGGCTCGCGCCGATGGCGCCGAACCGCAGCTTCTAGATCAGCTGGAGCGTGACGCCGCCGTCGACGACGAGCGTCTGTCCGGTCACGTAGCCCGCCTCGTCGCTCGCGAGGAACAGATACGCGGCGGCGATGTCCTCGGGCGCGCCGCTGCGCCCGAGCGGGACGTTCGCGCCGAACGCGGCGACGCCCTCGGGGCCGAGCGAGTTGACGGGGTCGAGCGCCTGGGGCGTGGCGATCACGCCCGGCGCGACGGCGTTGACGGTGATCCGGTCGGGCCCGAGCTCGAGCGCGAGGCTCCGGACCATGCCCTTGATGCCTGCCTTGGCGGTCGCGTAGTGCGTGTGCTCGGCCCAGCCGACGGTCGCTCCCGCGACCGAGCTCGTCGCGAGCAGCCGCCCGCCGCCGCGCGCCCTGAGGTGGGGGATCGCCCCGCGGAAGCAGCGGAACACACCGGCCAGGTCGACGTCGAGGAGCGCGCTCCAGCGCTCGTCGTCGAGCTCCGCGCTCGGCACGAGCCGCGCGATCGCGGCGTTCGCGAGCACGATGTCGACGCCGCCGAAGCGCTCGCTCGCCGTGCCGAGGAGGTTCTCGACGTCCGCCGTGCTGCGGACGTCGACGGGCACCGCGAGCGCGTTGCCGCCCGCGGCGGTGATCGCCTGCTCGACGGGCTCGACATCGTGCGGATCGCCGGGAAACCAGCCGAGCACGACATCGGCGCCGGCGCGGGCGAACAGCGTCGCCGTGGCAGCACCGATCCCGGACGCTGCCCCGGTGACGACCGCGGTCTTCCCGTCGAGGCGGAACACCGCGCGACTCTACCTCGGCGGCGTGGGGGATGCGGGCTTCCCCGACAGTCTTAGCCCGTTCTGGGGTCGTCCTTCGAGGGCTCTTACGCTCCGCGTGTGTCCTGTGGTGAGAACGCCGCCGCCATCGCGAACCACCTACGCACCAGGAGCACCCATGTCGGTCAGCACCGCCATCATCGTCATCGTCGCGCTCGACGCCGTCGCGGCCGCAGCGCTTGCGCTCGTGTGCCGCGTGCCCTTCCGCACCCGCATCGAGCGTGCCGAGCGAACGACGGCCGCCTGGCGCACCCAGCGCGCGGGCGAGCGCCAGACTGCGTAGCCGAGAACCGCGCGCAGGCCTTCACACGGGCGGCGCGGCGGCCGCTGCGACGAACAGGAGCGCGAGGTAGGCGAGCGAGAAGTGGAAGAGCGCTCCGGCGCGTCCCGGGCTCGCGCGCACCCGCAGCCGCACGGCCAGTGCGAGGAAGACGGCGCCCAGCGCGAGGGCCGCCGCGAGGTAGAGCGCTCCGAAGCCGGCGAGCGCGAACGGGATCACGCTCACGCCCACCAGGAGGCCGGTGTAGACGACGATCTGGCGCGTCGTCTCGCGCTCGCCGGCGACGACCGGGAGCATGGGGATGCCGGCCTGCTCGTACTGCCGCCGCAGGAGCAGCGCGAGCGCCCAGAAGTGCGGCGGCGTCCATACGAACACGAGCAGGAAGAGGAGCAGTGCGACGAGGTCGAGACGGCCGGTCGCCGCCGCGTATCCGACGAGTGGAGGCATCGCGCCGGCGGCGCCGCCGATCACGATGTTGTGGCGCGTGGAGCGCTTGAGCCAGCATGTGTAGACGAATACGTAGAACAGGTTGCCGGCCAGGGCGAGGCAGGCGGCGAGCAGGTTGACGGTGCCGGCGAGCAGCGCGAACGACGCGGCGGAGAGCGCCAGGCCGAATTCGAGCGCCTGGGCTGCAGGCACGCGGCCCGAGGCCACCGGGCGCGAGCTCGTGCGGGAGCCCATGAGACGGTCGATGTCGCGGTCGATCACGTGGTTCAGCGCGCTCGCCCCGCCGCAGGCAAGTCCCAGGCCGACGATCGTCTCGGCGGCCCGGACCAGCGATGGCAGGCCTGCGGCGCCCACGACCATCGCCGCGCCTCCCGTGAGCAGCAGCAGGCTCATGATGCGCGGCTTGGTCAGCGTGACGTAGTCGCGCCAGCCCCCGGCCGGCAGGGGCCGGGAGCGCACGCTTGCGGCGGCCGCCCCGAGCGCGGCGCCCGCGGCGAGCGTGCCGACCACCAGGTGCAGCGGCGAGGCCCATGCGGCACCCGAGCGCACGGCTGCGCCGAGCGCCGCGCCGGCGCACGCAAGTGCGAGCGCGGCGGTTGCGAGGGGAAGCAGGTTGCGATGGGCGACGAACGCCGCGGCGACGACCGCTGCCAGCAGCGGCAGCGCGACTGCCGCCGCGACCCGATGTGCGAGGCCGGAGTGGATCTCGCCGGTGGCCACCGCGAGCGCGGTGGCGACGGCACCGGCGAGCGCGGTCGCGCGCAGCCACGGGCCGGGAACGGCGCCGGCGAGCGGCTCGCCGCTCATGCGCCGCGCTCCGCGGCGAGCCTGCGCAGGTCGTACGAGAGAGAGGGCAGCGAGAACGGGAACAGCATGCCGACCCGCTCGTCGCCTCGGCGATCGATGAGGTACGCGACGCTCGTGTGCTCGATGTCGCCCGGCACGGGCTTCACCTGCACGCCGTAGGCGTGCCAGACGCGCGCGAGTCGAGCCTGCGCGCCGACCAGCCAGGTGACGCGGCGCGCCCCTCGCAGGACGCTCTTGGCGTGGCGGACGCTCGCGGGCGTGTCGCCGGCCGGGTCGACGCTCACGACGACGATGTCGGGCCGGTCGGCGGCGCGCAGCGATCGCACGACCTTGGCGAGCATTCGGCTCTCGAGGGGGCAGAGGGCGCGACAGCGGGAGTCGAGGAAGGTGAGCAGGACGACATGTCCGCGCTCGCTCGCAAGCGCGAAGCCGCGGCCGCGCTCGTCGGCGAGGTCGATTGCCGGCGTGCTGCGTGTCGCGGCCGGCCAGGTGATGTCGCCGCGCAGGCCCGTCGCAGCCGGCTGCTCGGCCCGTGCGCCGGACCCCCGCGGGAGCGCGGTCGCGGTGCCGAGCGCCGCGAGTCCGCAGACGGCGGCGACCACGAGGATCACGCGTTGCGATGGACGATGTACCACGCAGCCGCCAGTACGACGAGAAGCATCGCGAGAGGGACGACCAGCGTGAGCACGCCGGCCGTGACGTTGGCGAGAACCATCACGTACCTCCAGCCTCGGCCCGCTGCGGTGCAAGGCGGCGGCGAGCCGCTCCCGACCACCCCAGAAGGCGGTAGACGTCGAAGATGATCGCAAGGGCGAACGGGATCGAGCCCGGCACCCACATGACGCCGGCTGCGAGATGCTGGTCGCCGAGCGCCGAGATACCGCCCGGGCGACTCGACAGATCGGCATAGGGCGAATACAGCGGGGTGGGAGCGAACGCAAACACGACCGCGAGCAGCCACCCGGCGAACGCCGTCGCGAGGATGCACGCGAGGCGCGCACCGAAGGCGAGCCTGCGGTGGAGGGGCCACGACGGCAGGATCTGAGCCCAGAAGAGGATGCCCGTGGCGAGGAAGAGCGCGTGCTCGGCGTCGTGGACGGCCTGGTTCCGCAGCGTGAGGTCGTAGAGCGCCGGGAGGTGCCAGACGAGCAGGTCGACGTTGAAGGCGAGGAACGCGCCGAGCGGCGTGGCGACGGCGGAAACCACTGCGCGCAGCGGGCGCGCGGGTCGCGAGCGCACGAGTGCGCGCGCCAGCGGCCGGCGCAGGCGCAGGGGAAAGCCCAGCCAGAGCGGCATCCAGGGCGCGCCGAGGACGAAGAGCGGCGGCGCGACGGCGACGAGCAGCACGTGCTGCGCCATGTGGGCCCAGAGCAGCCGATCGGCAGCATCGTCGAACGGGCTCGAGAGCGCCACGACGACGATCGCGAGGCTGGCGACGAACGAGGTCGCGCGCAGCAGCGCGATGCGCTCGTCGCGAGCGCCGGCCGAGCCTTGCGGCGGGCGTCGCAGGCCGAGCGCGTAGAGCGCTCCCGCGAGCACCGCCAGGAGCCCCGGCAACACCATTAGGCGATGTAGATCAGCACGAACGCCACGACCTCGACGCCGGCGAGGAAGAGCGCAAATGTTCCGTACGCGCTCGCGGCGGGCTCGTACAGGAGCGAGGGCTGCGCCACACCCTCGCGCTCCCGCTGGAACGCGCCGGAGGACGCGACGATCGTCTCGAGCCAGTACGTCGCCCCGAGGAGGTGCGCGAAGAGCGTGGCGGTGAAGCCGACGAAGACGCTCCCGAACGCGCCGGCGTGGTACGGCGAGAAGCCGGGGTCGAACAACTGCCAGCCCTGGGCCACCACGGCCACGAGCAGGAGCAGCAGGCTGAGCCCGGCGCCCGTGCGCCAGTTGCGCGGATGCCCTGCACGCAGAGCTCGGAGGGCCGTGACGAACACCGCGGAGCTCGCGACCATCGCGACGAGCGTGACGATCCCGAGCGCGAGCGACGGCGAGGTGTGGGGCGGTCGCCACAGGCCGTGCTGGTTGAGCGAGCGCAGGTAGAGATACGCGAACAGGAACGCCAGGAACACGAACGCGTCCGCCGCCACGAACAGGCGCGCGCCGAGGCGCAGGTTGCTCGAGCGGTCGCCGGGCGCGACGTGCGATCCGGCGCTTGCCAGCAGCGGATCCGAGAGGACGGGGTCGGTCGCCATGTCAGGACACCACCGGGAGCGCGGTCGGGCCCAGCTCGGCGACCGGGAGGGCGTTGGGCACCCCGTACTGGTACGGATCCGTGAGGATCGTCGGCACCTGGGCGAAGTTGTGCGCCGGGACCGGCGTCGGCACCTGCCATTCGAGGCCGAGCGACGACCACAGGTTCGCGGGAGCGGCGACCGGCCGCACGATCTGCGACCAGACGAGGTTCGCGAGGAAGACCAGCATGAACGCCCCGAGACAGAAGGCCGAGACCGAGACCCAGTCGTTCAGCCACTGCAGATGCGGTGCGTACGTGACGACACGCCGCGGCATGCCCATCATGCCCACCGCGAAGAGTGGCAGGAACGTCGAGTTGAAGGCGACGAACATGCCCCAGAAGTGGATCTTCGCGAGCCTCTCGTCGAACTGGCGCCCGGTCATCTTCGGCAGCCAGTAGTAGGTGGCCGCGAAGAACGCGAAGACAAGGCCGCCCATGATCGTGTAGTGGAAGTGGGCCATGACGAAGTAGCTCCCGTGCAGGCTCACGTCGCTCGGCACGTCGGACAGGAAGACCCCCGACAGGCCGCCGATCAGGAAGTTGAAGAAGAACGCCAATGAGAACAGCATCGGCACCGTGTAGCGGATGCGCGCGCGCCAGATCGTCCCCATGGCGACCAGGAAGATGAATCCCGTGGGCACCGAGATCAGCTCGGTGGTGAACATGTAGAACGGGCGCAGGTCCCCGTTGATGCCGCTCACGAACAGGTGGTGCTGCCACACCATGAAGCTGAGCAGGCACACGCCGAGCATGCCGGCGATCGCGAAGCGGTATCCCCAGAGCGGCTTGCGGGCGAAGACGGGCAGGATCTCGAGTACGACGCCGAATCCCGGCAGCGCCAGGATGTACACCTCGGGGTGCCCGAAGAACCAGAAGATGTTCTCGTACAGGAACGGCGTCCCGCCGCCCGACGGCAGGAAGAACGACGTGCTCGCGGTGCGGTCGAGGGCGACCATGAAGAGCCCGCTGATGAGCACCGGCGCTCCCATGACCATGAGGGCCGAGGTCGCGAGCACGCTCCAGACGAAGATCGGCAGGCGCTGCCAGGTCAGGCCCGGCGCACGCATGTTGACGATCGTGGCAATCATGTTGATGCCGACGAGAATCAGCGAGATCGCGATCAGGGCGAACGCGACGATGTAGGAGTCCATGCCGCGCTGGGCCTGGTCGGCGAGGGTCGGATAGCCGGTCCAGCCCGTGGAGATGCCGCCCACCCACACCGCCGAGAAGAGGATCACCCCGGCCATGGGCAGCAGCCAGAACGTCAGCGCCTCGATGCGGGGGAAGGCCATGCCCTTGGCACCGATCATGAGCGGCACCAGGTAGTTGCCGAACGGCCCGAGGATCACCGACGACATCATCATGATCATCATCGTTCCGTGCAGCGAGACGATCGTGAGGTACTGGCCGGGCGGAAAGAGCTTCGAGTCGGGGCTCAGCAACTCGGCGCGGATGAGCATCGCGTTCAGCCCGCCGAGGAAGAAGAAGAATCCGATGCCGACGAAGTACTGCAGCCCGACCACCTTGTGGTCGGTCGTGAGACGGAAGTAGCGGCCGATCCCGGTCGCCTCGCGCACGGGAAGGTCGATCGACCGGCCCAGCATGCGGCCGACCGGGTAGTTGAGGAAGCCAAGGCCGACGAGCCAGCCGATGACGGCGAAGACGTAGCCGAGCAGGAGCGCGACGTCGTTCTGGTCGGTGGCCGCGACGAAGTCGACATGCGTGCCGATGCGCTGGCCGATCCACTCGCCGATCGCATAGCCGATGAAGGCGAGCACGATCGCCGAGAGCAGGTTGAAGCCGAGCAGCCCCGTCCACCGGTTGCGGTGGGCGGGTGCCGGCGGCTGGACGCCGCCTGGCGGAGCGGGGGCCTGCTCGGTCATGGATTGCCTCCTGCGCTCATCCGGCACGTCGCGGCGGATCGGGGTAGTACGTGTCCGAGAAGCCCGGGAGCCCGCGCGTCGCGAGAGCCGTCGCCGCCTTCTCGCTCTGCGCCCACGCGGCGAACGTGGACACGTCGACGACCTCGCCGTGCGTGCTCATGTAGCCGTGCCAGAGCCCGCACACCTCGGCACAGCGGATCGAGAAGGTCTCGCGCTTGTTCGGCGTGACGAACGCGACGTTGTCGGAGCCGGGCACCGCGTCGGCCTTGACGCCGAGCTCGTAGGCCCAGAACGAATGCACGACGTCCAGCGAGGTCACGTGGAACTCGACGAGTCGGCCGACCGGCATCACGAGGTGCGTCGTCTCGAATCCGCCGTAGGCGGGGTACCGGAACGTCCAGGCCCACTGCTGGCCGATGACCTGTATCTGCAGCGCCTTGCCGTCGGGTGTGACGAGCGGATCGGGCCCCTGGCCGCCGCCGCTCGCGCCCTTCGCCGGGTCGATCAGCGTGTAGGTGCCGAAGGCGGCGAGGAACAACACGATCAGCGTGGTGCCGGCGATCCAGCCGGCCTGGACGCGTGAGTCGCCGACCAGGGGCGGGCCGTCCTCGATCCGATCTCCGCGCTGGCGGAACGCCGCGAGCGCGACGGCGAAGAAGAGCCACAGCGCGATCGCGATGGGCAACATGATCGAGGAGATGAGGATGTTCGCCGTCGTCTGCTCGGAGGACTCGACGGATCCGCGCCCGGGCGGCATGTGCGGCCCCAGCAGGAGGACCACGCCGAGCACGCCGAGGACGCTGAGCACGGCCCACGCGACGGCGGCCCTGCGGAGGTGAGTGGAGGGCTCGCGCATCTAGCTGACGATCAGGAACCCGTCCATGTAGCCGACGGTCTGCATCGGGCCGCCGAAGCCGAACAGGAAGCCTGCGCCGCACGGCACGAAGCACTGCCAGCGGTAGCGCCCGGGCGCGCCGGTGCGGAACGTGAACGTGATGGTGTGGTGGGCCTGCGCGAGCGTGCAGGGCGCGATCGAGCACTGGTTCTTCGCGTCGTCGGCGACGCCCGCGAGCGGAACCGTGACGCCGAGGTCGGGGATCGCGAACGTGTGCGAGGCGAGGGCCGGGTCGAGAGCGGGGATCGTCTTGCCGTCGAGCGTGATCGTCTTCCCGACGACGCCCTGTGGCAGCGCCCAGAACGGGTTGCGCAGGCCGGTGGCGGTGTCGTACTGGTAGACCGTGACCCGCACGGTCGAATGCGCCGGCGCGTGCAGCAGCGTCGAATGCACCCAGTGGCCGTGCGGATCCTTGACGAGATAGGACACCCACTCGGGATGCGGAGCCGTGCCCAGCGAGGCAACCGTCTGCAGCGTGAGCTGCGTCTCGCCCGCCCGGGGCGCCGCGGACGCGACGGCGGGCGGGCTGACCGTCAGCCATTGCGTGATGTACACGGCGATCAGCACCACCGCCAGCACGACGAGCGCGCCCGCTGCCCAGAGCTTTCGCGTCGCGCTCACGGCGCGGCCTGCCGGCGGTTCCCGTCGTTCACGGCTGCGACCTTAGAGGGCGGGCGGCGCTCCGTACACCGTCGCGCGCAACTTGTCATCGGACGGTCAGCAAGTTGTCATCGGACGGTCATGTTGGCGCCCGTGCGCAGGTGCTACGGTCGCACCGTCGCTCCCGCCGATGCACATCCTGATCACCGAAGACGAGCCGCTGCTCGCCCGCTTCATCGCCCGTGGGTTGCACGCGGCCGGCTATGACACGTCGATCGCCGGTGACGGCGCCGACGCGCTCGAGCAGATCGCGGCGCACGACTGGGACCTCGTCGTGCTCGACCTGCTGCTGCCGGGCCTCGACGGGTTCGACGTGCTTGCGGCTGTGGCAGAGCGGCCGTGCCCGCCGCGCGTCCTCGTGCTCTCGGCGCGTCAGGAGGTCGAGACGCGTGTCGCCGCGCTCGACGGCGGAGCTTCCGACTTCCTCGCCAAGCCGTTCTCGTTCGACGAACTGCTCGCGCGCGTTCGCGCCCAGACGCGCGAGGGGCCCGTGCGCCCGCGTGCGGCAGCGCGTATTCCGTCGCTCCGGCTCGACGACGCGACCCGCGAGGTCGTGCTCGACGACGGTCGCCGCGTCATGCTGTCGGCGCGCGAATACGCGGTACTGGCGTATCTGCTGCGCACTCCGGATGCGGTCGTCTCGCGCGAGCGGCTGCTCAACGCGGTCTGGAAGTACCAGTTCGATCCCCGCTCGAACGTCGTCGACGTCGCCGTGGGACGCCTACGGCGTAAGCTCGCCGGCATTCTCGAGATCGACGCCGTGCGCGGCGGGGGCTATCGCATTCGGCTCGGAACCGACCGCCTGCGGGATGGCGAGGGAGACGGTGGTACCGGCGCCGGGAGTGCTGCGGATCCAGGCGCTGCCCCCGTGGGCCTGGGCGATGGCCTGGACGATCGCCAGCCCTAGACCCGCCCCGCCCTCGCGCCGGTTCCGCGAGCGGTCGACGCGGTAGAAGCGCTCGAACACGTGCGGCAGCTTCTCCGGTGCGATGCCGACTCCCGTGTCGGCGACCTCGAAGAGGATGGTGCCGTCGCGTGCGCTCGCCCGGAGCTCGATTCGATCGCCGCTCCCCGTGTGCTGCGAGGCGTTCTCGAGCAGGGCGTCGAGGGCCAGCACGATCTGGTCGCGGTCGAGCAGCGCGCTGCCGGCGGCAGCGGGCGAGAGGATCAGGTCGGCGTCGATGACGTGCTCCCAGCGCGCATGCACCTCTTCCAGCAGCGAGGCGACATCGGTCGCAAGCGGCGCCACGAGGTCGGGGGTGGCGGCGCGCTCGAGCAGGAGCAGGCGCTGCAGCAGGCGGGTCATGCGCGCGAGCTCTCCGGCCACCACCTCGTGCGACTCCTCGGTGTCCTCGCGCGTCCACGTTCCCGTTCGCCGTAGCACGTCGAGGCTGCCGCGCGCGATCGTGATCGGGGTGAGCATCTCGTGCGAGATGTCCGAGAGGAAGACCTTCTGACGCTCGAGCGCCGCGGCGTTTTCCCGGGCCAGCGTCTCGGCGACGGCGACGGCCTGTACGCGCCGCTGCGCGTGGAACACCATCGCGAGGAACATGAGCGACATCAGCGGCACCTCGGTTTCCTCCGGCCAGCCCTCGCGTCCGGCCAGGATCGCGATGAGGGTCATGCCGCCGGTCGTCACGCTGACGAACACGATGCCGAGCACGGTGCGCGAGGTCCGCCAGACGCGAAACCCGTACAGGATGGTGAAGCTCACATAGATGAAGTGGAACGGCACCGTCTCCCAGCCCGGCGCCTCGTTGCCGCTGATGAGGAGCGCCATGGCCGCGAGGTTCGCGGCGGCGAAGAGGAGCCACGCGTACTCGAGCCGGTAGCCGGCTCTCAGCCACTCGGCGAGTCGCCCGGACACCGCGCGAGTCTAGCGCGGCCCTTGGGGGTCCGTCCTCGCCTGGCGACGAGGGCTACCGGCGCGCCGCGATCTCGCTACGGTGGAGCCCGATGAAGATCTCCCGCAATCCGGACACGCTGCACACGCCGCTCGCGGCCTACGCCCACCAGATCGAGATCAGCGGCCCCGAGCGGGTGCTCGTGATCTCGGGCCAGGTCGGCATGGCGGCCGACGGGACGCTCGCGGACGATCCGCTGGCGCAGCTCGGCGTGGCGATCGACAACGTCGAGCGCAATCTCGAGGCGGCCGGCATGGACTTCGGCGACCTCGTCAAGCTGACGATCTACCTCGTCGGCGAGTGGGACGCGGACGCCCGCCGGCAGTTGCTCGCCTCGCGGCTCGGCGCCAACCATCCGTGCACGACGCTGCTCTTCGTGGCCGGACTCGCGTCGCCGCGGCTGCGTGTCGAGCTCGACGCCTGGGCGAGCCGGGCCCAGTAGCCCGCCGCCGGGCGTGTAACCTCGGCCGGCCATGGACGCACGGGACAGGACGCATCAGGAGGAGCCCGAAGCCACCCGGAGCGCCGATGCGCCCGCGCGGCCGCAGCCGTCCAGGCGGGTTCACGCGCTCCAGCGCAGCGCGGGCAATCGCGCCGTGAGCGCGCTCCTGGCCCGCGAGCCGGACGACGCGACTCCAGCGGATACGCGCAAGGCCGACAGCGGGATCGGCGTCGTCACGCTGACCGGGATCGGCGCGATTCCCGTCCTCTCGGTGAGTCTCGGCCCGGAGCGGAGACCCGCCGGGCCGTCGGGCGGCGGCGCGAGCGGCGATCGGGATACGAAGACCCAGACCGCGACGTTCTCCTCGCGCGTCGGCGAGCACTCGGTGAAGCTCGCCCAGGCGGTTGCCGCCGGCACTCCCGTGGCGGGCGACATCGCCATCTCCGGCGCCGTTGTGTTCAAGCTCGCAGGGGCCTTCCTCACGAGCTATTCGATGTCGCCCGGGGGCGGCAGCGATCCGACCGAGTCGTTCGCGATCGTCTTCGAGCCGGCCGCGTAGCCGCGAAGCCCTGACGGGCCGCGCGCTCAGTCGCCGAGCTCGGCCTGGCGCTTGGCGACGTACTCGGCGAGGCGCCCGTGGACGTCGTCGTCGAGCGGCGCGGGCGGCTCGTAGCTCGCCTCGAGCTCGGCCAGGCGATCCGCGGCGCGCTCGGCGGCGTCCTTGCCGCCGCGCGACGACCAGCGGTCGAAGTTCTCGGTCGAGAACAGCAACGGGCGGTAGAAGCAGTTGCGGAAGTTCTCGAGCGTGTGCGTCGTGCCGAAGAAGTGGCCGCCGTGGCCGGCCTCGGCGAACGCGTCGGGCACGAGCTGCTCGCGCCGGAACTCGAGCGGGCTGAACTCGGCCTGGAGGATGCGCACGATCTCGATGTCGAGGACGAACTTCTCGTACGAGGCGACGAGGCCCGACTCGAGCCAGCCGCACGTGTGCAGCAGCAGGTTCGCGCCCGCCAGGAAGGCCGGCAGCATCGTGTTGAGGCCCTCGAACGCGGCCTGCGCGTCGACCGACTGGCTCGAGGTGAGCGCGCCGCCGCCGGCGCGCCAGGGGAGGCCGAAGCGGCGCGCGATCTGGCCCGAGGCGAAGAGGCCGATCGCGGCCTCGGGGCCGCCGAAGCCGGGCGAGCCCGACTGCATGTCGGTGTGCGAGATGAACGAGCCCATGATGACCGGCGCGCCCGGGCGCACGAGCTGGGCGAGGCAGATGCCGGCGAGCTGCTCGGCGATCTGCTGCGAGAGCGCGGCGGGGATCGAGACGGGCCCCATCGCGCCCATGAGGATGAACGGCGTCACGACGACGATCTGGTTGGCCGCCGCCAGCAGCATCAGCGAGCCGATCATGCGCTCGTCGAAGCGCAGCGGCGAGTTCGCGTTGGCGATGCCGAACATGTGCGGCTCGCGCTCCAGCGCCTCGCGCCCGAACGCGATCTCGGCCATGGCGATCGAGTCGCCGGCGCCGACCGGGTTGAACTGCGCCGTGCCGAGCGGCTTGTCCGTGTCGGTGTAGAGGCAGAGCAGCATCTGCAGGTGGCGCGAGTCGATCGGCAGGTCGCCCGCCTCGCAGATCGGATAGCCCGGTGTGTCGAGCTCGTCGATCATGTGCGTCAGGCGCACGAGGCGGCGGTAGTCGTCGAACGTGCCGTCGCCGCGGCGCGCGCCCTCGCGCACGAACGGCGCGCTCTGGACGCTCACGAAGACCATGTTGTCGCCGCCGAAGCGCCGGCTCCGCGCCGGGTTGCGCGCCGTGAGCGGGAACTCGCGCGGCGCCTTCGCGACCTGCTCGAGCACGAAGGCGGGGTCGAGCTTGACGAGGTCGCCCTCGACCTTCTGCCCCGCCTTGCGGAAGAGATCGAGCGCGGGCTCCCACTGGAACTCGATCCCGATGTCGCGGACGATCGTCTGCCAGCCCTCCTCGAGGACGGCCATCGACCCCTCCGACAGCACCTCGTAGCGCGGCATGGTGTTGACGAACACGCCGCCAGCATAGGAGTCAGCCCTTGACGCCGGTGACGGTCACGCCCTCCACGAATGCGCGCTGGGCGAGGAAGAACAGCACCGTGACCGGCAGCGTGAAGAGCACGCAGGCGGCCATCATCAGCTCGTAGTCGACATGGCGCGACGAGCGGAACTCCGAGAGGCCGAGCGAGACGGTGTAGGAGTCGGGATTCGCGCCGAGGTAGAGGAGCGGCGCGAAGAGGTCGTTCCAGCAGTAGAGGAAGTTGAAGAGGAAGACCGCGACGAGCGCCGGCTTGGCGAGCGGCACGACCACGCGCAGCAGCAGCCGCAGCTCGCTCGCCCCGTCGACGCGCGCGGCATCCGTGAGCGCGCCCGGGATGGTCATGAAGAACTGCCGCAGCAGGAAGATCGAGAACGCGTCGCCGAAGAACCCCGGGATGATCAGCGGCTTGAGCGAGCCGATCCAGCCGAGGTGCGAGAAGAGCACGTAGAGCGGGATGATCGTGACCTGGACGGGCAGCATCATGGTGGAGAGCACGAGCAGGAAGACGGCGTTGCGGCCGCGGAAGCGCATGCGCGCGAGCGCGTAGGCGGGCGGAGCGCAGCTGAGCACGACCCCGGCCGACGAGAGGAACGAGATCAGGAACGTGTTCCACGTCCAGCGCAGGAGCGGCTGCTCGCTGAGCACGTCGTAGAAGTTGTGGAAGCGGAACGGGTGCGGCCAGATCGCGCGCGTGAGCGCCTGGTCGCGCGTCATCAACGCCGTGAAGATCACGAACACGAACGGCGAGACGAAGACGACGCCGACGCCGATCAGGACGGCGTGCCGGGCGACGCCCTCGAGCAGCTTCTGCCGGCGCGCGCGCTGACGGGCCGCGAGCGCGCTCACTGGCCGCCCTCGACGTGCACCCAGCGCTCCGAGCTCTTGATGAGCACGAGCGTGCACAGCATCGTGGCGCCGAACAGCACCCAGGCCATGGCCGACGCGTAGCCCATGTTGAAGTAGCGGAAGCCCTGCTGGTAGAGCCAGATCGCGTAGAACAGCAGCGAGCCCTGGGGCTCCCCGAGCGTCTCCTTCTGGCCCGACGTCGTGTTGCCGGCGACGTAGGCCTCGGTGAACGTCTGGAACGTCCAGATGAGGCCGGTCACGAGCGTGAAGAAGATGACCGGCGAGATCGAGGGCAGCGTCACGTGCCAGTAGCGGCGCAGCGCGCTCGCGCCGTCGATCGTGGCCGCCTCGATCTGCGTCCGGGGCACGTCGAGCAGCCCGGCGAGGTAGACGATCATCGCGTCGCCGGCGCCCCACAGGGAGAGCAGCACGAGCGCGGGCTTCGACCAGCTCGGGTCGAAGAACCACAGCGGCCCGCCGATGCCGATGTGCGCGAGCGCCCCGTTGACGGGCCCGAGGTCGGGATTGAGCAGGTACGTGAAGGCGAGCGCGGCCGCGACGGGCGGCACCATCGTCGGCAGGTAGTAGAGCGTGCGGTAGAAGCGCTGACCGCTCACGCGCTGGGTCAGCAGCGTGGCGGTGAAGAGCGCCCAGAAGAGGCGCAGGGGCAGGCCGATGACGACCATCCAGGCCGTGTTGCGCACGGCCTGCCAGAAGAACGGGTCGTTGTGGAGCATGTACCGGTAGTTCGCGAGCCCGATCCAGCGCGGCGAGTTGAGCAGGTCGTAGTGCGTGAACGAGAAGTAGAGGCTCGCCACCATCGGGTAGAGCAGGAAGAGGACGAACCCGACGATCCACGGCGACAGGAACAGCGCCGCCAGGCCGTAGGTGCGCATCCGCTTGCGCCGGCGGCGGTGCGCCACCGCCGCCGGCGTTGCCGCAGCCGCCACCGTTACGGCGCGTTGCCGGCCTGGGCCTGGGCAAGCTGATCGGAGATCTGCTTGTCGAGGCCCTTCAGTCCCTTCGCGAGGTCCTTCACCTGACCGGCCTGCCACTTGTTGGCGAATGCGGTGAACGTGTCGCCGTATTGCTGGCCGATCGGCGTCAACGGATTGAACTGACTCTTCGGGTTCGTGAAGATCTTGAAGAACGGCGCGAAGTTCGGGTCGTTCGCGAGCTTCGGCGACGTGTTGGCGGCCTTCGTGGTGGGGAGGTTCTTGAGCCGGTTCGAGAGCCCGACGAGCGCGTCGGTGTCGGTCGCGAGGTACTTGACCAGCAGCCACGCCTCGTCGGGGTGCTTCGAGCCGCGCGGGACGGCGACGATGTCGCCGCCGACGGTGCCGGAGCCGTACTGGCCGGGCTGCGAGTCGGCCGCGGGGAACGGTGCGGTCGTGTACTTGAGCTCGGGGTGCTCGTCCTTGACGAACGCGTTGCGCCACTCGCCGTCGTACTGCATGGCGACGCGGCCGATCTCGAAGTCGTTGGAGGCGCCGAACTCGTCCGCCGAGGCCGCCGTGAACTTGCGCAGCTTGTCGTAGCCATACCAGTCGACGAGCGCCTTCTGCCACTTGAGGAGCGCGGCCCAGCGCGGATCCTTCGAGAGCTGCGGCTTGCCGCTCGCGTCGAACCACGGCGCGTCGTAGGCCTGGCGCAACGCGTCCGAGAAGACCTCGTAGTGGCCGAACAGCGGATTGATGCCGATGCGCTTGAGCGACCCGTCGGCGTTGCGCACGGTCAGCTTCTTGGCCATCGCGGTCAGCTCCGACAGCGTCTTCGGCGGCTTGGTGTAGCCGGCGGCCTTGAGCAGCGCCGTGTTCATGTACAGCCCGTAGGAGTCGGCGAGCGCCGGCAGCGAGCACTGCACGCCCTTGTAGCCCGAGTACGAGAGCGCGACCTTCGGGAAGATCGAGAGGTCGAGCTTGTCGGCCTTGATGCGGTCGTTGAGGTTCGTCCAGGCCCCGGACGAGCAGAACTTGCCCGTGTTGTTGGGCGAGAACGAGAGCAGTGCGTCCGGCGCGTTTCCGCCGTTGATGGCGGCGATGATCTTGTCGTCCTGGATGTTGCCCGTGCCCTTGACGGTGATCCACGGGTACTTCTTGTGGAAGCCGACGAACGCCTGCTGGTAGTCCTTGAGCTCGCGGCTCGTGTACGCGCTCCAGAACGTGATCGTGACCGGCTTGTGGTCGGCGGCGGCGGCCGGAGCCACGCCCGTCGTCAGCGCGGTGAGCGTGCACGCGAGGGCGAGCGTGACGAGCAGCGGACGTCTCATTCGGGGTCTCCTCCAGGCGGTGGCCGCAACGTGGTGGGCGATTCTTGCACGCGGCCCGGAGCGCCGTCCACGGCGGGGCGCCGCTAACTATGCGCGGCATACGTACGTCCCGTAGCATGGCCCCGTCCACGTTGAGGAGGAGTTCCACTGAATACCAACAAGCGTCTCGCGGCGATGCTGCTCGCCGTGGTGGCGATGATCGCCATCGCCACCACGACAGCCACCGCCAAGCCGGCCAAGCCGCTCGCAGGCATGAAGGTGGGGCTCGTGACCGACATCGCCGGCCTCGGCGACAAGTCGTTCAACTACCTCGCCGGCAAGGGTCTCAACGCGGCCGAGAAGAAGTACGGCATCCAGGGCGACGTGACGGTCTCCAAGTCGAACAACGACTACGTGCCGAACATCACGAAGTACGCCCTCAAGGGGTACGACCTCGTCATCGCCGTCGGCTTCCTCGAGGAGCAGGCCGTCGGGCAGGTCGCGAAGAAGTTCCCGAAGGTCAAGTTCGCGATCATCGACGACAGCGTGACGACGAAGGCCCTCAAGGGGCTCAAGAACGTCCAGGGCATCCAGTACAAGGAGCAGGAGGCCGGCTACCTCGTCGGCTACCTCGCCGGCCTGTTCGAGAAGAGCAAGGCCAAGGGCCTGAACTCGAAGAACGTCATCTCGAGCGTCGGCGGCATCGCGATCCCGCCGGTCGACCGCTACATCGCCGGCTTCCAGTACGGCGCGAAGGCGGCCAACCCGAGCATCAAGCTGCTCAACGGCTACTCCGGCGACTTCGTCGCGCAGGACAAGTGCCAGGGCCTCGCCCAGCAGCAGATCGCCCAGGGCTCCGACATCATCTTCCAGGTCGCGGGCCAGTGCGGCCTCGGCGCCATCAACGCGGCGCGTGACAAGGGCTACTGGGGGATCGGCGTCGACACCAACCAGGCGCTGCAGATCGGCTCCAAGCAGCTGCTCGCCTCGGCGGTCAAGGGTGTGGACGTGTCGGTCGTCGACGTCGTCGGCCAGCTCGTCGGCGGCAACTTCAAGGGCGGCACCGACCTCGTGCTCGGCATCTCCCAGCAGGGCGCCGGCATCCAGGGCATCAACGGCGCCGTCCCGGCCGCCATCAAGGCGAAGGTCAACGCGCTGATCGTCAAGATGAAGGCCGGGAAGGTGAAGATCCCGACCAAGCCGATGAAGCTCAAGTAGTCGTGGCGGAGGAACCGCCTGCACGATCCGGTTCCGCGGGCTCGAGCGCCGATCTGGCGCTCGAGCTCCGCGGGATCACAAAGCGGTTTGGCACGTTCGTCGCCAACGACGCGATCGACCTCGACCTGCGGCGCGGCGAGGTGCACGCGCTCCTGGGGGAGAACGGCGCGGGCAAGTCGACGCTCATGAACGTGCTCTACGGTCTCTACCGGCCGGACGAAGGGGAGATCGTCGTCGAGGGCCGGCATGCCTCGATCACGAGCTCGGCCGATGCGATCCACCTCGGCATCGGCATGGTGCACCAGCACTTCATGCTGATCCCGGTCATGTCGGTCGTCGAGAACATCGTGCTCGGTGCGGAGCCCCAGCGGCGTGGGCAGCTCGACCTGGACACGGCGCGCGAGCGCGTGCGGGAGCTGTCCGCCCAGTTCGGGCTCGCGGTGGATCCGGACGCCATCATCGAGGAGATCGGCGTCGGGCAGCAGCAGCGCGTCGAGATCCTCAAGGCGCTCTATCGCCACGCGCGCGTGCTGATCCTCGACGAGCCCACCGCGGTGCTGACGCCGCAGGAGGTGGACGAGCTCTTCGCCGTGCTGCGCACGCTCGTCGCGCAGGGCACCTCCATCATCCTGATCACGCACAAGCTGCACGAGGTGCTCGAGGTCGCGGACCGCATCTCGGTGCTGAGGCGCGGCAAGAAGGTCGCCACGATCGAGCGCGAGGGCGCCAGCGAGGGCGGCCTCGCCGAGATGATGGTCGGGCGCAAGGTGCTGCTCGACGTCACGCGCGGCGAGGCGCATCCCGGCGAGAAGATGCTCGCGGTGCACGATCTGTGGGTCCGGGACGATCGCGGCCTGGACGCGGTGCGCGGCCTGTCGCTGGAGGTCTGCGCGGGTGAGATCGTGGGCATCGCCGGCGTCGACGGGAACGGGCAGAGCGAGCTGACGCAGGCCCTGGCGGGCATGCGGACGCCGTCTGCGGGGCGCATCGACCTGCAGGGCATCGACGTCACGCGCGCGACTCCGCGCGAGAGCGCGCACGCGGGCGTCGCGCACATTCCCGAGGATCGCCAGCGCCACGGGCTGGTGCTCGACTTCACGCTGGCCGAGAACCTCGCCCTGCACGACTACGACGAGGAGCCGATCTCGCACAGGCACTGGCTCGATCGCGAGAAGATGGCCTCGCGCGCAGCCGAGTGGATCCAGCTCTTCGACGTGCGCGGCGGCGGGCCCCCGACGCTTGCGAGCGCGCTCTCGGGCGGCAATCAGCAGAAGGTCGTGATCGCGCGCGAGGTTCAGTCGAACCCGCGCGTGCTGATCGCGGCGCAGCCCACGCGCGGCCTCGACGTCGGGGCGATCGAGTACGTGCACCGCCGCCTCGTCGAGCAGCGCGACGCGGGGTGCGCGGTGCTGCTCGTCTCGTTCGAGCTCGACGAGGTGCTCGACCTCGCCGACCGCATCCTCGTCATGTACGGCGGTCAGATCGTCCTCGAGCGCGCGAGCGGGCAGACGGACGAGCGCGAGCTCGGCGTCGCCATGACCGGCGGCAAGGTGCCGGCGTGATCAAGCGGCTCTGGCTGTCGCCGTCGCTCAGCGAGTTCGGGTTCTCGCTGCTGACCGTCTTCCTCGCGCTGCTGGTCGGCGGGCTCGCGATGGCGTTCACGGGCGCCAACCCGCTCGGGGTCTACAAGGATCTGATCGTCGGGGCCGGCTTCGACTGGCCGTTCCACCTGATCCCCGGCAATCCGCTCGGCGTCGAGCCGCTGCTGGCCGAGAACAACCTCGTCTCGACGCTCGTGCAGTTCACGCCGCTCGTCCTCACGGGCCTCGCGGTCGCGTTCGCGTTCCGCTGCGGTCTCTTCAACATCGGCGGCACGGGTCAGTTCTGGGTCGGATCGGTGTGCGCGCTGCTCGTGGCCCAGCGCGTCGGCGGCCCGACGGGCATGCTCGCGGCGACCGTCGCGGCCGGCCTCGCCGGTGCCGTCTGGGCCGGCATCGCCGGCGGGCTCAAGGCCTACCGCGGGGCGCACGAGGTGATCACGACGATCATGCTCAACTGGATCGCGATCTACACGACGCAGTACTTCTTCGCCGTCGGCGGGCCGCTCACGGACAACTCGGTGGGGAACGGCGTCTCCAAGACCATCAAGACCTCGGCGCAGTACCCCGGCATGTGGGGCGTCGTCCAGCAGATCCACATCGGCATCTTCGTGGCGCTCGCGTGCGCCGTCGCCTACTACGTCGTCCTCAACCGCACGACGCTCGGCTACGAGGTGCGCGCGGTCGGCCACAACGCGGAGGCGGCGCGCTACGGCGGCATCTCGGTCAAGCGCTCGATGATCGCGTCGATGGCGATCTGCGGCGCGTTCGCAGGCATCGCGGGCGCGATCCAGGTGCTCGGCGTGAACTACTCGATCGCTTCCTCGGACGTGCCCGTGCTCGACATCGGCTTCACGGGCATCGCGGTCGCCCTGCTCGGCCGCAACACCGCCGTCGGCGTCGTGTTCGCGGCACTGCTGTTCGCCTCGCTGCAGAGCGGCGGGCGCCAGCTCTCGGGCTCGTTCAGCCCCGAGCTCGCGAGCGGCGTGTCGGGCATCATCCAGGGCACGATCATCCTGCTCGTCGGCGGCGAGCTGATCGTGCGCTGGCTGGTCGCGCGCGCCAAGCGGGAACGCGCGGTGGCCCAGCCCCTCGCGGGCGGGCCGTCGCCGCCGGCCGCGGGCGCTCCTCCTCCGGGGGTCTCGGCGGTATGACGCGCCGGGGGAAGATCATCCTGGCCGCGTTCGCGGTCTTCGCGGTGCTCGTCGAGGTGTGGCGCACGCAGAGCCACTCGGTCGCCGCGATCGTCTCGACGGGCCTCTTCGTCGGCGCCTTCCAGTACGCCACGCCGCTCACGTTCGGCGCGCTCGGCGGCCTCTTCTCGGAGCGCTCGGGCGTCGTCAACATCGGCCTCGAGGGCATGATGCTGATGGGGTGCTTCTGGGGCGTCGTCGTGTCCCAGGAGACCGGCTCGTGGGAGATCGGGCTGCTCGGCGCGATGGCCGCGGGCGGGCTTCTCGGCCTGACGCACGCGGTGCTCTCGATCCACCTGCGCGCCAATCAGGTCATCTCGGGCACCGCGGTCAACATCCTCGGGCTCGGCATCACGAGCTACGGCACGAACGCGATCTTCGGCTCGGGCGGCTCCGGCGACGTCCCGCGCATCCCGTCGGTCATGCACTTCCTGACCAACGTGCCGCTGGTCGGCGACGTCATCGGCGGCCTCAACCTCATGATCTACGTGGCGCTCGCGCTCGTGTTCGTGAGCTGGTTCTTCCTCTTCCGCACCGCCTGGGGACTGCGGCTGCGGGCCGTCGGCGAGCATCCGCGCGCAGCCGACACCGTCGGCGTTCCCGTCTTCGCCGTCCGCTACGCGGCGGTCACGCTCTCGGGCGTGCTCGCGGGCATGGGCGGCGCGTACCTCGCCTTCGGCCTCGGCTCGCAGTTCAGCGAGAACATGACGGCCGGGCGCGGCTTCATCGCGCTGGCCGCGCTGATCTTCGGCAACTGGCGGCCGTTCGGGCTGCTCTTCGCGGCACTGCTGTTCGGGTTCTCGCAGGCGCTCGGCGACGCGCTGCAGACGATCGAGCACGTCAACGCGTTCCTCGTCTTCAACCTGCCGTACGTCTTCACGCTGATCGCGCTCGTCGGCGTGATCGGCCGCTCCCGCGCGCCGGCCGCCGACGGCCTGCCGTACGCACGCCAGTAGCGCCCGGCCCGCCGTGAGCGAGCACTCCCAGCCGCCCGGCGCCGCGCGCGTCCGCAAGGGACGCCTCGACGTGCTGGTGCTGTCCGAGGAGGACGTGCGGGCCGCGCTCGACGGCCGTGCGCGTTCGAGCCTCCGCCGGTCGGCTGCGCCGAGCTGGCCGGCCTCGATCCGTCTGCGGCGACGACCCTCGGCGAGGTCATCGTGGGCTCGGCAATCGCCGAGCGGACTCGGGGGCTGTGGCGGAGGCCGGCGGGCCGCGGCCGGCGGTCAGCTGGGTGGTGCGTGTGGCCGGTTGGCGGTGATCGCGCGGCTGGCTTCGTCCGTGAAGGTCGGGTGGTCGGCGTTGCCGCTCGTGCGGATGTGGCGGTCGTGGAGGAGCTTGTGGTGGCGGGGGCAGAGCAGGATGAGGTTGTCGAGCTCGGTCGTGCCGCCGTGCTGGACCGGGGTGAGGTGGTGTGCTTCGAGCTCGCGCGCGGCGGTGCAACCGGGGTACTGGCAGTGGGATGAGCGCTTGTGCAGCGCGCGCTGCTGCGCGTAGGAGGCGCAGCGCCCGACGCGTGAGTGCACGAGGTCGCGGCCGCTGGGTTTGATCGCGAGCCGGCGCGCGTCGCAGGCGAGCCGCTCCGCCGTTTCGGGACTGAGCGGCCCTGCGCCCTCGAGCAGCGGCGGCGCGTCGTCGCTGATGTGCACGATCAGGGTGGTGGGGCTGCGCCTCGCGCCGCGGCTGTCGCCGATGCCGTGCTGCCGGGCGAGTGTGATGAGCGCGTCGGCGGCCGACTGCTGCCAGCCGAGGATGGTGCCGGCCTGCTTGTCGATCGCGCGCTGGGTCTTGGCGATGCTCCAGATCGCCTGTTCGAACGCGGCGCCCTGTTCGAGCGGCAGACGGCCGCTGAGCACGAGCTCGCGCCGCCCGCGCGTCCAGGTCATGCTCAGAGCGCGACGCTCGTAGAGGACATCGTCATCCGTCACCATGGGCGGCGCGATCGCGCGCGCGGCGAGTGAGATGGCGCTGGGCGCCTTGCCGACCGCGATGCGCGCCAGTTCGGCGTCGCTGGCCGGGGTGGCGAACTCGGCGGCGGCGGCGACCTGGTCGAGCGTGAGCGCGCCGGTGCTCATGGCGTGGTCGAGTGCGGGGAGGGTGCGCAGCGCGCTGCTCGTGCGCGTGATGAGCGCGGCGCTGCGGTGGTCGCTGCCGGCGATCTGCGCCAGCCACTGCGCGCTCGACGAGCAGCCCGCCGCTTGCCAGTCACCGTCGTCGTCGGCCTCGCGCACGATCTGCGTGATCTCCTGCTGGATGCGCGCTTGCTGCTCGCGGAGCGACCGCAACCGGTTCCGGCGCGCCTCGCGGCGACGCTCCAGCACCTGATCGATCGTCCCATCCGATGTGGCGAACATATGTTCGTATCGTACCAGCGGCGAGCCGTCGAAGTGTGCCAAGTTTGTGCCGAAATGCAGCGACTTTGGAAGCCGCCTGGGGACTAGTAGACTGGCCGTCCGTGGCCGCGCCGCTCGTCATCGACTGCGATCCTGGCGTCGACGACGCGATCGCGATCCTGCTGGCGCTCGCGAGCCCGGAGGTCGAGCTCCTCGCCCTCACGACGGTCGCGGGCAACCTGCCGCTCGAGACGACGACGCGCAACGCCCTGCGGGTGCTCGCGCTCGCCGGGCGCGAGGACGTGCCGGTCGCCGCGGGCGCATCGCGGCCGCTCGTCGTGCGCCGCGATCGCGACGCGGCCCTCGTGCACGGCACCGACGGCCTCGGCGGCGCGCCTGCCCCGGAGTCGAGCGCGGCCGTCGTCCCCATGCACGCGGTCGACCTGCTGTCCGAGATCCTCGAGCGCAGCGACGAGCCGGTGCTGCTCGCGCCGGTCGGTCCGCTCACGAACATCGCGCTGCTGGCCGCGCTGCGCCCGGAGCTGCTCCCGAGCCTCGGCCGGGTCGCGGTGATGGGCGGCGGCGAGGGCATGGGCAACGTCACGCCGGCGGCCGAGTTCAACATCTGGTTCGACCCCGAGTCGGCCGCTCGCACGTTCGACTCCGGGCTCGACATCACGATGGTCGGCCTCAACGCGACGCGCGCGGCGATGCTGTTCGACCCCGACGTCGACGTCATCCGCGGCGCCGGTCCGATCGGCGCGGTCGCGGCGGCGATGCTCGACCACTACCTCGACTGGCAGGTCAAGCTCTACGGCTACCGCGGCGTGTCGGTGCACGACGCGCTCGCGGTCGCGACGCTGCTGCGGCCCGAGCTCGTGACGACCGTCGAGGCGCTCGTCACGGTCGACACCACGACCGGCCCGGCGCGCGGCATGACGCTCGTCGACCGCCACCGCTGGGACGGACAGGAGGCCAACGCCCGGGTCGCCGTCGGCGTCGACCGCGACGCGTTCGTGACGTTCCTGTGCGAGCGCCTCGCGCGGCTCGAGCGGGCGTAGGGCTCCGTCAGGCGGCTTCGGCGATGCCCGGCCCCGCGCCGTAGAGGCGCGCGATCAGGTCGGGCGCCGACGCGACGAGCGTCACGAGCGCGTGCGCGACGCGCGGATCGAACTGCGCGCCCGCGCCGCGGTGGATCTCGGCCATCGCCTCGGGCAGCGGCATGGCCGCCTTGTAGACGCGCGTCGAGAGCATCGCGTCGAACGCGTCGCAGGTCGCGACGATGCGGCCGCTCAGCGGGATGCTCGCCGCTGCGATGCCGTACGGGTAGCCGGCGCCGTCCCAGCGCTCGTGGTGGCTGCGCGCGATCTCCTCGGCGAGGCGCATGACGCGCGTGCGGCCGTCGCTCAGGATCTCGGCGCCGAGCAGCGTGTGCGACTTCATCTCGTCGAACTCGGCCGACGTCAGCGGGCCGGGCTTGAGCAGGATGGCGTCGCGCACGGCGATCTTGCCGATGTCGTGCAGGCGCGCGGCCACGGCGATGTCGTCGACGAAGCCCTCGTCGAGGCCCAGCAGGCGCGCGATGCCGCCTGCGAGCGTGCCCACGCGCAGCGTGTGCTCGCCGGTCTCGTGGTGGCGGTGCTCGGCGGCGACGGCGAGGCGCTCGATCAGCTCGTGCTGGGCGTCTTCGAGCTCCGCGGTGCGCTCGCGCACGCGCTGCTCGAGCACGTCGGCATGCTCGCGCAGCAGCTGCTGCTCGCGCCGGGCCAGCTCGGCCTCCTGGCGCACGGTGGCGACCTGGTGCTCGACCTCGAGTGCGCTCGAGGCCATGCGCGAGCGCTCGTCCGCCGAGCGCTGCACGATCTCGTGGAAGCGCATGAGGTAGGCGTACGCGCTCGCGTGATCGCCGGTCGCGGCCGCCAGGCTCGCGAGAGCCGAGAGCGGGTGGCGCGCCGGGTTGCGGTCGGCGGTGAGCTCGCTGGCCTCCTCGAGCGCCGTGCGGGCCGCGTCGGTGTTCCCCGATGCGGCCTGGCACTCGCCGAGCGCCGTGAGCGCGTCGGCGAGCATGTCGAGCGCCCCCGCGCGACGGGCGACCTCGACCGAGCGCTGCAGCGCCTCGCGCGCCTCGTCGCCGCGGTGCATGGCGAGCAGGGCGTCGCCGGCGACGAGCAGGCTGGCGCTGACGCTGCCGAGCAGCCCGTGGCGCTCCGCGATGCCCTCGGCGTCGCGCGCGAACCCGAGCGCGAGCTCGTGCTCCCCGAGGCGGTTCTGCGCCCGTCCGAGCGCCTGCAGGGCCCACACGCGAGCGATCGGCTCGGCGCCCTCGATCGCGAGTGCGCGGTCGAGGTGCGGGATCGCGCGGTCGGGCTGGTCGAGGATCTCGAGGTAGACGCAGGCGATGTTGGTGTTGAGCACCGAGAGCGGCGTCGCGTCCTGGAGGTGCGCCGCGGCCTCCCGCGCCTCGGCGTAGGACGCGAGCGCGCGGTCGGCCTGACCGAAGTTGTTGTAGACGACCGCCTGCGCGTTGTGCAGGCGGAAGCGCGTGAGGTCGTCCTCGAGGTCGCCGAGCGCCTCGAGGCCCGAGAGCGCATGCTCGAGCGCGCTGGCGTCGTCGCCGACCGTCTGGTGGCAGATGGAGACCGTCGCCTCGCAGGCCGCGACGGTGCGCGCGCGCGTCTCCTCGGGCTCCTCGGATTCGATCGAGTGAGCCTCGGAGAGCGCGAGCAGGGCATTCGCGAGCGCCTGCTCCGCGTCGACTGCGCGCAGCACGCGTGCGTGCTCGCTGCGTACGCGGGCACGCTCCGACGTCGGCGCACCCACCGCCGACAGCGCCTCCAACTTGCGGGCCAATGCCCGAAGCCGTGTCTCGGTCTCGCCGGAGCCCGTCATCGAGTCTCACCCTAATGCGGAAAATCCGCCAAATGTCATCGTCCGGGACGTCCGCAGCGAGGACGCGGTCCCGGCTACGCTCCATGGCATGCCTACCCCAGTTCGTGTCACCGTCACGGGCGCGGCCGGCCAGATCGGCTACAGCCTCCTCCCACGCATCGCCAGCGGCCAGCTGCTCGGGCCCGACCAGCCGGTGATCCTGCAGCTCCTCGAGGTCACGCCGGCGCTGGGCGCGCTCGAGGGGGTCGGCATGGAGTTGGACGATTGCGCCTTCCCGCTGCTCGCCGGAGTGGTGCGCACCGACGATCCCGACGTCGCCTTCGGCGATGCCGATTACGCGCTGCTCGTCGGCGCCATGCCGCGCAAGCAGGGCATGGAGCGGAGCGACCTCCTGTCGGCCAACGGCGCGATCTTCACGGCCCAGGGCGCCGCGCTCTCGCGCAGCGCGAGCCGCGGCGTCAAGGTGCTCGTCGTCGGCAACCCGGCCAACACGAACGCACTGATCACGCTCAACAACGCGCCCGACATCGATCCGCGCCAGATCACGGCGATGATGCGGCTCGACCACAACCGCGCGGTCAGCCAGCTCGCCCAGCGCGTCGGGGTGCCCGTCACGAGCGTGCGGCGCATGACCGTGTGGGGCAACCACTCGACGACGCAGTACCCCGACCTCTTCCACTGCCAGGTCGACGGGCAGAACGCCTACGAGCTCGTCGGCGACCACGCCTGGGTCGAGGAGACGTACATCCCGACCGTCGCGAAGCGCGGGGCGGCCGTCATCGCCGCGCGCGGCTCGTCGTCGGCCGCCTCGGCCGCGAATGCCGCCATCGGCCACATGCGCGACTGGGCGCTCGGCACCGCCGACGGCGACTGGGTCAGCATGGCGGTCATCTCCGACGGCTCCTACGGCGTGCCCGAAGGCCTGATGTCGTCCTTCCCGGCACGCTGCTCGGGCGGCCGCTGGGAGATCGTGCAGGGGCTCGACATCGACGACTTCTCGCGCGCGCGCATCGACGCGAGCACGGCCGAGCTGGCCGAGGAGCGCGACGCCGTGCGCGGGCTCGGCCTGATCTAGACGCTCAGGGAGCGCGCAGGACGAGCAGCAGCGGCCGCCCGTCGGCGCTGCCGCGGGCCGCGGCGTAGCCCTTCACCTGGTTCGTGTTCCAGGTCAGCACGAATGCCCGCGTGCTGCCGTCGGCGGCGCGCAGGGAGAGCGCGGCGTAGAGGCTGCCGGTCTTCGCGTCGTACGTGACGACGCCGTCGGCGGCCGCATCGCGCACGAAGCGCAGGCCGCGCAGCGTCAGCGTGAGCGTCGTGTCCCGCCGCGTCACGGCGGCGGAGCCGCCGCGCAGGCCTGGCACGCCCGCGGGCTCGTCGCCCGACTGCGCGCTCGCGAGCGCATCGGCCACCGTGAGCGCGGCGACGGTCGCGGCGCGGCGGTCGGCGAGCGTCGAGCGGTCGCGTCCATGCGCCCTCGCGTCGCGCAGCGCTGCGGGCGCGGCCTGCAGCGTGAGCGGGAATGCGGTCACCGCGCGCGGTCGCGCGGGACGGGTCGCGCACCCGGGGCTGACCTTCCCGCGGGTCTTCAGGAACGCCCGCACGAGTGCACCGGCGCAACCGCCGGGATCGCTCAGCGCCGGCAGCGCGGCTGCTCCGCGCACGCGCACGTAGCGGCCGGACGGCAGCAGCGCGGCGACCTTGCGCAGCGTCGCGCTCGGCGCCTGGACGGCGTGCTCGCCCGCGAGCACCAGCGCCGGCGCCGGGGCGAGCGGCGCCCCGTCGGGCAGCACGGGATCGGGCGTGACCGGCTGGGGCCAGCCCTTGCAGGCGGCGAGGCCGAGCGCGCGCAGCCACGTCGGCCCCGTGAAGGGCCCGCCGTCGACCACCGCTGCGGCCGCCGGCGGCACGTCGTCGTGGCAATCGCTCGCGCGGGCCTGCGCGCCCTGACGGCTGGCGGGGGCCTGCGACCCGGCGACGAGGCGCGCGAGCGGCAGCGGGTCGCCCGCGAGCGCGGCCTGCGCGGCGCCGGGCAGCTCGGCCAGCGTCCCGGCGTCTGCGCTCACGGCGACACGCGCGAGCACGTCGTCGTCGATCCGGCCGTGTGCGTGGAGGGGATGCGTGCGCAGCCGCGCCGCGAGTCGCGCCACCACGCGCCCGCCCGGGCCGAGCGCCTTGGCGAGCGCGCGCGCCTCGGCATGCCCGTCGCCGGCGAAGAGGGCGGCGCGCGGCCCGCCGTCGAGCACGAGCGCGCGCAGGCGCTCGCCGTGGCGCGCGGCGTACGCGAGCGCGATGCGCGCGCCGTCGCCCGCGCCGTACAGCTCGATGTGCGCGGCGCCGAGCTCGCTCCGCACCGCGTCGAGGTCGCCGGCGGCGGCGCCGGCCCCGTAGGCGTCGCGCCGGTCGCCCACGCGACCCGAGAGCCCCGTGCCGCGGGCGTCGACGAGGACGATGTCGCGGCGGTCGCGCAGCGGCTCGAGCAGCGCCAGCAGCGCCGCGCGCCCGGCCGTCGTCGGCACGCCGTCGCTCCCGGCACTCACGATCACGGTGTCGCGCGGCCGCGCGCCGTGACGGTGCGCGTACACCTCGAAGCCGACGCGCACCGTGCCGGCGGAGGGATCGCCCGCGACCAGCGGCACGGCGACCGACCCGCAGCGGGCCTGCCCGCACGGACGCAGGTCGGCGGCGGAGACGACGGCGGGCAGCGCACAGAACGCCGTGAGCGCCGCTATCGCCATCCGCGCGCACGGCGCGGCTACCAGCGCAGGCCTCACCCGGCGCAGTTCGGATCCCACACGCGGTCGAGCGCGACGTGCGGGGCGCCGCGTTCGAGCGCCCGCCGGAGCGCGCGGTGCCTGCGCACGAACGCGAACCGGAACTCGCGGCCGTCCCCCGTGAAGATGGCTCGCGTGCCCTTCATCTCGACGCTCTCGATCTCGTCCAGCGAGAACCCGTAGGCAGGGCCGACGCGCGGCACGACGAGCGCGCGGCGATCGGTCAGGAGCTGATCCTCGAGGTAGTGGCCCGCGACGAAGCGACGCCCGAGCACGACGGCGGCGGCGGCGAGCACGAGCAGGAGCGGCGTGATCACCACGTTGGCGATGGCGACGCCCGTGAGCGCGAGCATCGCGGCCACCGCACACGCGGCCTCCATGAACGGGGGCGAGCGCCGCTCGCGCCAGAGCACCGCCTCGCCGTCCGCCAGTGCGTCGTTCGCGGTCACGCCTACAGGATGACGGCTGCGGCCGGATCTTCCAAGCATCCCTCGCGCGCGAGCGGCCCGGCGCGCGCGAGCAGATCGGGCCAGGTCGCCTGCAGCAGGGGGAGCTGGGACGCGTGGCAGCGCACGGCCTCGAGCTTGCGCGCGAACACCGCGTCCGTGATATCCCATTCCTCGGCGAGCGGCGTGTCGCCTCCGCCGGCGTACGGCAGATCGGCGAACAGCCGCACCCGGCCGGAGGGAAGGGTGGACGCCAGCGGAAGGAGCGCATCGCGCACGTGCGCGTGATCCTCGTTGCCGATCCCGGCCGGCAGCCAGAGCGAGCACCCGTCCTCGAGCAACGGCGCGATCTCGCCCCGCAGGACGGAGCCCTCCGGCAACGGCCCATAGGGGCTGTCGGGATGCGGCAGCGGATGCGGGCGAGCCCCCGTGACCGCGCACGCGGCGCGATCCTCGCCGGTGCGCACCCCGGCCGCCTCCCAGCCGCTCGCGAAGCCCGCGCGCGCATCCCACACGCTCGCCGCCACGTCGCGCGGTGGTGCACCGCCGCAGATCGTCACGACCGTGGCCTGCGATCCCGCCCGCTGCAGCACGTGCGCGAGCGAGAGCGCAGCGTCGTCGAAGTGCGTGGAGACGACGATCTGACGGGGCAGGGGCACCCGCCGATGGTAGGCGCCCCTCGCCCGGGTGGATCGCGGCCGTGGACAGCACGCCGCGCGGTCGAATACGCTCGCAGGCTCAGGCCTGTTCGCTTCCGCCGGCGGACACCCGAAGCAGCGCGCAGTCCGCCTACAGCAGCTGAAAGGAGACCACCGTGCGCGGGCTGATCCCGACCTTCCTGGTCGTGATCGCGGTGGGAGGAGCGACGGGCGCATCGGCCTCCGGCGATCCTGGCAGTCAGCCGCCGTCCGCCGTGACGCTGCCGTCCGACGCGACGTGCACGCAGGCGAACGACACGATGACCTGCTTCTACCCGGCCCACGTGCGGTAGCGCCCGTGCCCGACCTCATCCTCCAGCTCGTCTGGGCGGCCATCGAGTGGTGGCTCACCCTCAAGAAGCGCGCAGAGCGGACACCCTGGCGGCTGTACGGTGGACATCCGCCACGGCCGATGAGCGAACGTCTCGTGAAGATCGCAGCGCGCGCTGTCAAGTGGTGGTTCATCCTCGGCAAGCGTGCCGAGCGCGCGCTGCGGGAGTGGCGATCGCGGCGGCGGTGGCGCTGACGCGCTGAGGCCGCGCGTCCACGCGGCCTGCGTGCCTGCGATGGCGTCGCCGCGGCAGGCTGAGGATGTCCCGCTCCTGACCTCGCAAGAGATTCCTCGTGTCAGCGAGCCGAGGTCTTCCAAGTGGCACTCGCCGCGGGTGCCACTTGGCCGCGTACGCTCCCGCCCCGTGAAGATCTGCGTCGTAGGCGGCGGCTCGACGTACACCCCGGAGCTCGTCGACGGGATCCTGCGGCGGCGTGAGCGACTGCCGGTGAGCGAGCTCGTGCTGCTCGATCCGAACGAGGAGCGGCTCGAGATCGTCGGGCGCTTCGCGCGCCGTATGTGCGAGGCGGCCGGGTCCAATCTCGCCGTGCGCTGGACGGCCGATGCCGCGGGTGCGATCGCGGGGTCGGAGTTCGTCGTCACGCAGCTGCGCGTCGGCGGGCAGGAGGCGCGCCACCGCGACGAGCTGACGGGGCGCGAGTTCGGGCTGATCGGGCAGGAGACGACCGGCATCGGCGGGTTCGCCAAGGCGCTGCGGACGATTCCGGTGATGCTCGGCATCGCGCGCGAGATCGAGCGCAGCGCTCCGGATGCGACGCTCGTCAACTTCACGAACCCCGCCGGGCTGATCACCGAGCTGCTGCGCCGTCGCACGGCGCTGCGCGTCGTGGGGCTCTGCAACGTCCCCTGGAACATGCAGATCGAGGTCGCCGAGGCGCTCGGCTGCGAGTTCGCCGACATCGCCATCGACTACGTCGGGCTCAACCACCTGTCCTGGGCGCGCGGCTTCCGCGTCGCGGGAGAGGACCGCACGGCCGAGGTGCTCGGGCGCTACCGCGAGCTGCTCGTCAACCAGGCGGCGGCCGACGGCGAGCCGGGCTTCGCGCCCGAGACGATCGCGATGCTCGGCGCCGTGCCGAACTACTACGACCTCTACTACTACGAGACCGCGGCCATGCTGCGCCACCAGGAGCAGGTGCCGACGCGGGCGTCGCAGGTGATGGCGATCGAGGCGCGCCTGCTCGAGCGCTACGCCGACGAGTCGCTGCGCGAGAAGCCCGAGGAGCTGATGCAGCGCGGCGGCGCGTACTACTCCGAGTCGGCGGCGGCGCTCATGGCCGACGTGCACGCCGACGCCGGGACCGTGCAGGTCGTCAACGTCCGCAACGACGGCGCCATCCCGGGTCTCCCCGACGACGTCGTGGTCGAGATGCCCGCGCGGATCGGGCGCAACGGCGCAACGGCCATCCCGACCGGGCCGCTGCGCGCCGACCTCGACGCGCTCGTGCGCGCGGCCAAGGACTACGAGCTGCTGACGATCGAGGCCGCGCTCTCGGGCGACCAATCGCTCGCTGCGCTCGCGCTCGTCACGAATCCGCTCGGGCCCGACGCCTCGCTCGCACCGCGCGTCTGGGAGCGGCTGCGCCGCGACAACGCCGGGCTCTTCGGGGCGCTCGATGGCTGACGCCCGCGGCCCCGTCGTCGGGGTCGACGGAGGCGCCACGAAGACCGACGCGGTCGTCATGGCCGCAGACGGCCGCGTGCTCGGCAGCGCACGGGCAGGCGGCTCGAACTGGGAGAGCGCCGGCCTCGTCGGCGCGGTGAAGGCGATCGGGCAGGCGATCGGCGAGGCGCTCGCGGAGGCGGGGTGCGCGCGCCGCGAGGTCGCGGCGTCGGCCTTCGCTCTGGCCGGCGTCGACTGGCCGAGCGACGAGGAGCGCTTCGAGCGCGCGCTCGCGGTGATGCGGCTGGGCGGCCGCCGCATGATCACGAACGACTCCTTCGCCGCGCTGCGCGCCGGCATCTCGGGGCGTGCCGGTTGCGTCTCCTGCGCCGGCACGGGCTCGGTGGCCGCCGGGCGCAACGAGGCCGGCGAGACGGCGCGGACGATGGCGGAGGGGTTCGGCGAGCTCGGCGGGGCGGGCGACATCGTCGAGCGCGCGCTCTGGGCGTGTGCCCGGATGCGCGAGGCCTCGGGGCCCGAGACGGCGCTCGCGGAGGCGCTCTGCAGCGCGCTCGGGATGCGCGACCTCGACGCGCTCTTCGAGGCGATCCGGCGGCACGGGCTCGTGCCCGACGCCGCGCTCGCGCGGCTCGTGATCGAGGTCGCCGCGAGCGGCGATGCCGTCGCGATCGCGCTGCTGCAGGAGCAGGGCCGGTCACTCGCCGACGAGGTGCTCGGCGTCGGGCGCCGGCTCGGGATGCTCGACACGGCATTCGAGCTCGTGATCGCCGGCAGCGTGCACCTCGCAGGCTCGGCGGCCCTCGACGACGCCTTCGTCTCGCGCGTCGCCGACGGCGCGCCCGCGGCCCGGATCGTGCGGCTGGCCGAGCGCCCGGTGATCGGCGCCGCGCGGCTTGCACTCGACCTCGTGGAGGCGGGCGCGTGACGTCGCACATGCGCAGGGAGATCGCCGAGCAGCCGGCTGCCGTCGCGGCCACGCTCGGCGCGGTCGCGGAGCCGGCCGCGGCACTTGCCGAGGCCGTGCGCGCACGCTGCCTCGATCGCGTCGTCCTGGTCGCGCGCGGCACCTCGGACCACGTTGCGATCTACGCCCGCTACGTGCTCGAGATCCGCTGCGCGCTCTCCGCGAGCCTCGCCGCGCTCTCGATCTACACCACGTACCGCCCGCCGGTCGACCTCTCCCGCACGCTCGTGCTCGGCGTGTCCCAGTCGGGCGAGACGCCCGAGATCGTCTCCGCGCTCGAGTTCGCGGCAAGCCGCGGCGCGCTCACGGCCGCGCTCACGAACGCGGAGGGCTCGCCGCTCGCACGCGCGGCCGCGCACGCACTCGTCACGGCAGCGGGCGAGGAGCGCTCGGTCGCGGCCACGAAGACGTTCACGACGGCGCTGGCCGCGATCGCCGAGCTCGCGCGGGCGCTCGGCGCCGCCGACCTGGCGGCGCCGCTGGCGGCGCTGCCGTCCGCGCTCGAGGCGGCAGCGTCGCTACCGGAGGCCCTCGTGGAGTCGGCCGCGCGCACGCTGCTGGCGGCCGACGCGGCGGTCTGCATCGCGCGCGGGCACGCCTACGCGGCGGCGCTCGAGGCTGCGCTCAAGCTGAAGGAAGTCACGGGCATGTGGGCCGAGGGCTTCAGCGCCGCCGACCTCCGCCACGGGCCACGCACCGCCGCCTCCGGCCTGCCGGCGGTCGTCCTGCACGCCGGCGGCCCACTCGCCGGCGACGTCGACGCGCTCGAGCAGGAGCTTGCGGCCACCGGCTCGCGCGTCGTCGCGATCGGCCCGGGCCGGGCGCTCCCGGCAGCGGAGGGCCTGTGCGAGGAGATCGCTCCGATCGCGCTCGTCGTCCCCGCGCAGCTGGTGGCGGAGCGCGTGGCCGTCCTGCGCGGGCGCGACCCCGATCGCCCGCCCGGCCTCACCAAGGTGACGCGGACGCACTGATGGCGCCCGTGCTCCTGCACCTCTCGCCCCACCCGGACGACGAGATCGCCGGCGCCGGCGCGACCCTGATGGCGCTGCGCGACGCCGGCTGGCGCATCGTCAACCTGGCCTGCGGCCTCGGCCGGCCCGAGCAGGCCGAGCGCCGCCGCCGCGAGGTCGAGGAGGCCTGCCGCCGTGCGCGCTTCGAGTTGCGGCCCTGCGAGCCGCCGCTCGCGCTGTCGCTCGGCGACGACCTCGCCGCCGCCGAGGACGCGCTCGTGGCGGTGCTCGCCGGTGTGCTCGCCGAGCTCGCGCCCGCCATCGTGTGCGCGCCGTCGCCGCACGACGGCCACCACGCGCACGAGCTCGTCGGACGCGCGGCGCGGCGCGCGCTCGAGGCGCTTCCGGGCGCCGCGCCGCCGCTCTGGCTGTGGGGCGTGTGGGCCGATCTGCCGTTCCCGACGCTGATCGTCCCGTTCGGCCGGGCGCGGCTCGACGAGCTGCAGCACGCGCTCGCGGCGCACGCCTCCGAGCTCGCCCGGCTCCCGCTCGCGCGCCTGCTCGAGGCGCGCGCGGTGCTCAACGCCGGCGTCGGGCCGGAGCGCGTGCATGGCTCGGGCGTGGCCGGCGATCCGTCCCTCGAGCTCGCCGAGCTGCTGTGCGAGACGGTGCTGACGCCCGCCGGCTGGAAGCTCGGCGCGCCGCGGCGCCTGCTCGCCGAGGCGCCGCTCGCGCCGCCCTCCGAGCGGCCGATCGGCTGGTGGCTGAGCGCCGAGTCGGTGCATGCGCGGCTGCGCCGCGAGCAGGCGCTCGACGACCCGCCGGGCCGCCGGTAGGCTCTCGCCGTGCCACACCACTTCCTGCTCTTCCTGGCCGGATCGATCCTCGTCACCATCATCCCGGGCGCCGACATGGCGCTCGTCACGCGCCAGGTCGTGATGCGCGGCCGCCGGACGGCGCAGGCGACGATCTTCGGGAACCTCTCGGGTCTCGTGGTGCACGCGCTGGCGCTCGCCGTCGGCCTCTCGGCGCTGCTGGTCGCCTCGGCGACGGCGTACACGGCCGTCAAGCTGGCCGGCGCGGCCTACCTCGTGTACCTCGGCGTCCAGTCGATCCGGGGTGCGCGTACGAGGGACGCGGATGAGCAGGCCGCGCGTCCCGTCCGCGCCCGGGGGCTCGGGCACAACGCCTACGCCCAGGGCCTGATCAGCACCGTGCTCAACCCCAAGCCGGCGTTGTTCTTCCTCAGCTACGTGCCCCAGTTCATCGACCGCAGCGGCTCGGTCGCGCTCCAGGTGGCTCTGCTCGCGGCGATCCACATCGCCATCGGCTTCGTGTGGCTGACGTTCTATGCGTGGTTCGTGGCGCGCATGCACGCGGTGATCGCGCGGCCGCGCGTCAAGGCTGCGCTCGCGCGCGTCACGGGCGCGGTGCTGATCGGTCTCGGCCTGCGCGTGGCGACCGAGCGCTAGCCTGGTCGCGGCGCTCGCTCTCGATGTGCTCGCGGTAGGCGCGCATCGCGCGTCTCGCCGAGCTTCAGCCGCTCGTCGAGCAGCTTCGGAGCCGAGGCGTCATGCAGGTGCGGGGTGCCGGGACGGTGCGTCGTAGTCGCCCACAGGACGAGGCCGACGATCGCGATCGAGATGATCGCAAGCGCCGCCATCTCCAGCCAGCCGTTCATGCCATTCACCACACCCGACGCTACGCGCCGGCTCGCCGCCGGGCATCGGTGCGCTCACCGATTGCACGAGCGGGATTCCCGCAGCGTCGCGCGGTATCAGCACGCCCGGCCGAGCCAGGTGTCGTAGCCGGTCGTCATGTGGCGAACGCTACGGGGCATCTCGCCGGCAGCCATCGGCGTGTGCGCCCATCTGCGCCGCGGGCTTTCCCGCAGGCTCAGCGCACGTATGTCCGCAACGCGTCGCGCGCGATCAGGAACCCGCGCTTGACGAGCTCGACGTCGCCCTCGAACGCGCGATCCTCGTGCTCGATCGAGATCCAGCGGTCGTAGCCGACGGCGTAGAGCGCCGAGCAGAAGCGATCCCAGCGCACCTCGCCGAGGCCGGGCAGGCGCGGCACCTGCCAGTTCATGCCGGCCGACAGCACGCCGTGCTCGTAGAGGCCGTTGCGGTCGATCTCCATGTCCTTGGCGTGCACGTGGAGGATGCGATCGGCGAAGTCGTAGACGACGCGCTCGTAGTCGATCATCTGCCACACGAGGTGCGACGGGTCGAGGTTGAGCCCGAAGCCCGTGTCGGGGATGACGTTGAACAGCTCGCGCCAGATCGCGGGCGTGCGCGCGAGATTGGTGCCGAACGGCCACTCGTCGCCCGAGAACAGCATCGGGCAGTTCTCGATCGCGATCTTGACGCCCTTGGCGCGCGCGCGGTCGGCCATCGGCGGCCACACCTCGGCGAAGGTGCGGAGGTTCTCGGTCAGCGAGCGCGCGGGGTCGGCACCGACGAACGTGCCGACGACCTCGACGCCGAGCAGGACCGCGGCATCGACGACATGGTCGAGGTGCGCGTTGACCTGTGCGCGCTGCGCGAGGTCGGGGTGCAGGTGGTTCGGGTAGTACGCGAGCGACGAGATCTCGAGGCCGTGCGCCTTCATGAGCTCGCGGACCGCGGCCGCCCCGGCCGCGTCGAGGTTCTCGGCGTCGATGTGCGAGACGCCCGCGTAGCGGCGCTTCTCACCGCCCGAGGCAGGCCAGCAGGCGATCTCGAGGGTCTCGAATCCATTCGCCCCGGCCCAGCTCGCGACTTCCTCGAGCGAGAGATCCGGGAACGCCGCCGTCAACAATCCGAGCTTCATGCCTTCGCCTCCATGGGTCGACCACTGCGCGCGAGCCTAGCGGCAACCGTAGGATGGGCCGCTGTGACTGCGCATCTCGGACTCGATCTCGGCGGGACGAACATCAAGTGGGTCGTGCTCGACCACGACGACTCGCCTGTCGCCGACGGCAGCCTGCCGACCGAGCGGGAGGGCGGGCCGGAGCACGTGCTCGAGCGGCTCGCGCTGGCCGGAAAGGCGGCGATCGCCGCGGCGGGGCCGATCGACACCGCGGGCGTGGGCGTGCCCGGGATCTACGACGAGCGCCACGGCAGCATCCGCTTCCTCACGAACCTCCCCGGGCCGTGGAAGGGGCACCCGTTCGCGGCCCCGCTCTCCGAGGCCCTGGGCGTGCCCGTGCGGCTCATCAACGACGCGCGGGCGTTCACGCTGGCCGAGTCGCGAGCGGGTGCCGGCAAGGGCTGCAGCTCGCTGATCGGCGTCACGCTCGGCACCGGCGTGGGCGGCGGCATCATCGTCGACGGCAAGCTCGTGCTCGGACACGACGGCACCGCCGGCGAGATCGGCCACCAGGTCATCGACATCCGGCCCGAGGCCCCGAGGTGCGGCTGCGGGAACACCGGCTGCCTCGAGGCCTTCGTCGGCGCGCCGCGCCTCGCGGAGGCGGCCGGCACCGCGACGGCGGCCGACGCGTTCGCGGCCGACGAGCGCGGCGAGCCGCGCGCGCACGCCGCCGTGGAGGCGTGGATCGACTACCTCGCCATCGGCCTCGCGAACCTCGTGACGGTGCTCACGCCCGATCGCATCGTGCTCGGCGGCGGCGTCGCGGCCGCCTCGGGCCGCATCGTCGCGCCGCTGCGCGAGCGCCTCGCGGCGCACGTGCACCTGACCGATCCCGCGCGCGTGCAGATCGTCTCGGCGGCGCTCGGCGTGCGGGCGGGCGCGATCGGCGCGGCCCTGCGCGGCCTCGACGCATAGCGGCCCTGCAAGGTTGGGGTCTGACCCGACGTTGCGCGCTGCACGCTTGGGGTCTGACCCCAATCGTGCAGTTCCTTCTAGTCTGCGGCCGTCGTCCAACGGGAGGGTCGGGAGTGCCGCAGGCATTGGTGGTGCGCGAGTTCGGAGGGCCGGAGGCGCTCGTGGTGGCGGACGTGCCGGAGCTCGTCCCGGCGCCGGGCGAGGTCGTGGTCGATCTGCGCGCCGCCGCGCTCAACCGGCGCGACCTGCGGGTCGTCGCCGGCGGCTGGCCGGGCGTCTCGGCCCCGCTCGTGCCCGGCTCGGACGGCGCGGGCGTCGTGCGCGCCCTCGGCACCGGCGTCTCGGGCCTCGCCGAAGGCGACGAGGTGATCATCCAGCCGGGCGTCGACTGGGGCGACGACCCGCGCATCCTCGGCCCCGCCTTCAAGATCCTCGGCGGTCCCGACGACGGCACGTTCGCCGAGCAGGTGCGCGTCCCCGCCGCCAACGTCTTCGCCAAGCCGAAGCGCCTCGACTGGCAGCAGGCCGCGGCGCTGCCGCTGGCCGGCCTGACCGCCTGGCGCGCGCTCTTCACGCGCGGCGGGCTGCGCTCCGGGCAGACCGTGCTGATCCTCGGCGCCGGCGCGGGCACCTCGACGTTCGGCGTGCAGTTCGCGCACGCGGCGGGCGCGCGCGTGCTCGTCACCTCCGGCTCGCCCGAGAAGATCGCGCGCTCGCTCGAGCTGGGCGCCGAGGCCGGCTTCGACTACCGCGAGAGCGGCTGGGAGCAGGCCGTCGTCGAGCGCAGCGGCGGCGGCGTCGACCTCGTGATCGATTCGGCGGGAACGTGGCAGGCGAGCCTGTCGTGCGTGCGCGCGGGCGGCCGCGTGGTCGTCTTCGGCGGCACCGTGAGCCAGAGCGCCGAGCTCGACGTGCGCGGCTTCTACTTCAGGCAGGTCGAGCTCGTGGGCACCATGATGGGCAGCCCGCTCGACTTCCGCGCCATGCTGCGCGCCTGCGAGGCGCAGAGCTGGACGCCGCTCGTCGACTCCGCTCGCCCGCTGGCGCAGGCGCCGGACGCGTTGCGCCGGATGGCGGCCAACGAGCATTTCGGCAAGCTCGTCCTGACGACCTGAGCGGCCCGTTTGACCGCCGGCTCAGGCGTGCGTAGCCTGCGGGTGCCGGTCAGTCGAGAGACGAGGAGCCCCTGGGATGTCGCAGATGCACCGCGCCGTGATTCCGTACGAGTCGATCGACCCGCTCACGATCGGCGCGGCCGACAACGACGAGCTCGTCTACCGGGACACGCTCGAGCTCGACATCCCGCAGGCCAACCTCCTGGCCGAGATCCGGCCGGACGAGCCCGAGGCCGTCGGCGACGCGACCGCGGCCGCCGCGCACGCGCTCGAGCATCCGCACTCCGGGCCGCGCTTCAGCGAGCTGCTGAGCGGCGCGAGCAGCGTCGCGATCGTGATCGACAACCAGTTCCGGCCGACGCCGCAGTCGCGCATCCTGCCGGCCGTCTTCGACGCGCTCGAGGCTTCGGGCATCAAGGATGCCGTCGTCGTGTGCGCGAACGGCAAGGTCTTCCCGATGTCGGAGTCGGACACCGAGCAGAAGATCGGCAAGGACAACCTCGCGCGCATGGAGCGCATGGGCATCGCGTTCTTCCAGAACGACCCGCAGAACGAGGAGATGTACACGTTCATCGGCGTGTCGTCCCGCGGCACCCCGGTGTGGCTCCACAAGGAGGTCGCCAAGCGCGACCTCAAGATCACGATCGGCCAGGCGCAGTCGAACCACTGGGGCGCGGGCGGCGGCGGCAAGCTGATCCTGCCCGGCGTGACCTCGGACGAGACGGTCGAGTCCAACCACTGCGCGTTCGTGCCCTCGCCGCAGACGCACTACGGCGCCTACCGCGGGCCGATGCGCTCCGACATCGACGAGGTCGCGACGATGTGCGGCCTGCAGTGCACGATGAACGCGCTGCTCGACACGCGCGGGCGCGTGATCGACATCATCTTCGGCAAGCACCCCGACGCGCATCGCGCCGCGATCGAGAAGTTCAACTCGATCTACGCCTACGAGCATCCGGGCGAGCAGGCCGACATCGCGATCTGCGGCGTGTTCGCGCCGACCGACCACCTCTTCTTCCACACGGGCTGGGGCTGCATGTCGGCCGACTTCGTGCTCAAGGACGGCGGCGAGATCATCTACTGCAGCCCGTCGCCCGGCGTGCACACGGCGATCGGCGACTTCCCGGGGCTCGCGCTCATGGACCTCATGAAGCCCTACATGCCGCCGACGCCCGAGAACTACCAGCGCGTGCTGCGCGACATCCACACGCGCACGATCCAGATGTGGGCCGGCTGCATCTGGGTGCCGATCTACGAGGTCATGACGCGCAAGCGGCTGACGATGGTGACGCTCGAGGAGAACCTCGCGATGGCGGCCGACATCGGCATGGACGCGACGACCTCGCTCGAGGGCGCGTTCGCCGCGGCGATGGAGCGCAAGGGCCCCGACGCGAAGGTCATCGTGCTGCCGTTCGCGCGCTATCAGCTGCCACGCAACCTGATCCGCATGTCGGCCGACGAGACGCCGCCGGTGGGCGCCGTCGCGGGGGCGTGATCCGCGGCTCCACCACGATCGTCGAGATCCTCCGCAGCTTTCCCGAGGGCGAGGCGGCGGAGCTCATGCGCAGGCTCTACTGGCCATGCGCGCACTGCGGCGGCGCGCTGCGCGAGCCGCTCACGATGGCGGCCGTGCGGCACCGCAACCCGCCGCGCGCCGTGCTCGAGGCGTTCCGCGCGCTCGAGCGCGGCGAGCTCAGCGACGAGCACGTGGCCGCGGCGGGCGTCAAGGTGCCGCGCGCGGGAGGCTTTCGCTGAGCGCGCTGCCGTGGCACCGCGAGTGGGTGCCGTGGCCCCGGCGGCTGCGGGTGCGCTTCGGCGGCGAGACGGTCGCCGACACACGCTCGGCACGGCTGCTGCGCCAGCACGGGTTCCTGCCGGTCTTCTACCTGCCGCTCGCCGACGTGCGCCGGGACCTGCTCGAGCCGAGCGACTGGACGACCGAGTCGCCCTATCGCGGCACGGCGAGCTACTGGCACCTGCGCGTCGGCGACCGCGTCGCCGAGAGCGCCGTCTGGACCTACCGCGATCCCCGGCCGGGGTCGCCCGACACGCGCGGCTTCTGCTCGTTCGACTTCCACTCGATGGACGCCTGGTACGAGGAGGAGGAGCGTATCTTCGTGCACGCGCGCGACCCGTACCTGCGGGCGGATGCGCGCCGCAGCTCGCGCCACGTCGTCGCGGAGGTCGGCGGCGCCGTGGTCGCGGACACCCGGCGGCCGGTGCTGCTCGACGAGACGGGCCTGATCACGCGCTACTACGTGCCGCTCGCGGACGTCCGGAGCGAGCTGCTCGAGCCGAGCGAGACGTTCACGGAGTGCCCCTACAAGGGGCGCTGCGACTACTGGTCGGTGCGCGGGGCCGACGGCGGCCTGTGCGCGGACGCGGCCTGGTGCTACGCGCAGCCGCTGCCCGACGTCGGCGCGGTGGCCGGGCACCTCTGCTTCTGGCAGGAGCGCGCGGACACGGTGCTGCGCGTCGACGGCGAGGTGCTGCCGCGCCCGCTCGGCACGCCCGGCGGCGACGGCGTGGAGGCGCTGCCCGCGTGGCGCGCGCGCCACGTGATGCCGGCGCCGGCGAGCATGCGCGGCGTCGCGGCGGGTGCCTTGCAGCGCGATCGCGCCCGTCCGAACAACCGTGCGGAAGGGCCGCCGGACGGCGTCATGGACATGGCGCGGGAACGCGCCGGCGGGCGCCGGCGGTGGCGCTACTAGACCTCGGGCGGCTCGCCGATCGGGTGCACCTCGACCGGCTGGTCGAGCGCGACGCCTCCCGGGCCGGGTGTCGCCGAGATGCGCGTGGCGATCTCGATCGCTCGCTCGGGCGATGCGACGTCGACGACCCAGTAGCCGATCAGCGAGTCCTTCCCCTCGCCGCGCAGGCCGTCGCTCACGAGCGCGTCGCCGATCCGGCCGCGCACGCACGGTCTTGGCCGCGCGCGGCCCGGCGAGTCCGTTCTGATCCACGAGCTCCCCCGACGCGCGCAGATCGGCGTCGAGCTCGCGCATGTACGCGATCATCGCCTTGACGTCGTCCTGCGACCACCCGCCGAGCCCGTCCCAGGCCTGCGAGCCGACGTGCATGAGCAGCATGTACCTCATCCCAGGTGCTCGGCCAGGCGCGCGAAGCTGTCGGCCATGCCGTCCTTCATGCCGGTCTCGATCGCCGCGTCGCGCGCGCCCTTGGTGGGGTAGACCACGGTGCAGGTGATCGTCGTCCCGTCGTCGTCCTCGTCGAATTCGAAGACGTTGAGCGTCTCGGGCCACGGGTCGCCCCAGCGTTCGATCGAGACGATGCGCTCGGGCCGCACGATCTCGCGGTACTCGCCGTCCATCTCGAGCTCGCGTCCGCCGGGACCGCGCCAGACGAAGTGCCACGCGCCGCCGGCGCGCAGGTCGATCTCGCACACGGGCATCGAGTAGCCGGGCGGCCCGAGCATCCAGCGCGTCACCTGCTCGGGCACCGTCCAGGCGTCGAAGACGTGCTCGGCCGGCGCCTCCACGAAGCGCATGACCACGACCTCGAGGTCGCTCGGCGTCGCGAACGACATGGCGCCGCTGCGGTCAGCCGCCATTCAGACCTCGCTCACGAGATCGTCCCGGAACGCCAGCAGCCCCGCGATGCGCGGCAGCTGCGGGATCGGGAAGCGGTACGTCCAGGCCACGTCGCGGTGGAGCTCGCCCGCGATCCGCGCCGAGTACCACACGGCGCGACCCAGGTAGGGCGATGCCGTGACCGTGTCGCTGGGCTCGAGCAGCTCGCGGCGCACGTCCTGCTGGGCGAAGTAGAAGCGCGTCGGCTCGTCGGTCTCGAAGAGCGCGACGGGGCGGGCCGACTCGGCGAGCGTCTCGCCCGCGAGCGCCACGCGCACGTGGCGCGAGCTCGCGAGCGCGTCGACGCGGTGGTAGAGGCTGCGCGGGTGCCCGACGACGGGCTCGTCCTCCTCGAGGATCGCCTCGACGTGCGGGGCGGCGAGCCGCGCATAGCCCGGCGTGCCCTCGACGGGCAGCCAGGCCTCGCCGGCGACGGCCTCCCGCTCGATGTCGGCGTCGGGGAACGCGTACTCGGGCGGCGCGTCGTCCGACAGCACGAGCAGCGCGCCCTCGGAGTCGGCGACCGTCCGCCCGCCGGCGGCGAGGATGCGCACGCGCCACGTCACGGGCTCGAGGGAGAGCAGGGCCACGCACCGATGGTAGCCTCGCCCGGTGCCCGGAGTCCTCGACAGCTTCCGCCTCGACGGCCGCGTCGCCTGCGTCACCGGCACGACGCGCGGCATCGGCCGTGCGGCGGCGATCGCGCTGGCCGAGGCGGGCTGCGACATCGTCCACGTCGATCGCAGCGACCCGGCCGGCACGCGCGCCGAGGTGGAGCAGCTCGGCCGCCGCAGCGCGCGGGTCGAGCTCGACCTCGCCGCGGCGGACGCGGCGGCGTGCGAGCGCGCGATCGAGGCCGCGCACGCGGCGTTCGGGCGCCTCGACATCCTCGTCAACTCGGCGGGCGTGATCGCCCGCGGGCCCGCGCTCGACGTCGGCGACGAGGAGGTGCAGCGCGTGCTCCACGTCAACCTCGCGTGCGTGCTGGCGCTCGCGCGCGCGGCGGGTCGCATCTTCGTCGAGCAGCGGAGCGGCGCGATCGTGAACGTGGCGTCGCTGCTGTCGTTCCAGGGCGGCATCCTCGTGTCGTCGTACGCGATCGCCAAGCACGGCGTGCTCGGCGCGACGCAGGCGCTCGCGAACGAGTGGGCGCCGCACGGCGTTCGCGTCAACGCGATCGTGCCCGGCTACATCGCGACCGACCTGAACGAGACCCTGCGAGCCGACCCCGCGCGCTACCAGGAGATGCTCGGCCGCATCCCGGCCGGCCGCTGGGGAACGCCCGGCGATCTGGCCGGCGCGTTCGTGTTCCTGTGCTCGCCGGCGAGCGCGTACATGACCGGCCAGGCGCTCACGGTCGACGGCGGCTGGATGAGCCGCTGAACGGCACGCGCCGCGCGGCCGGGTCGACGGGAACCGCGTCCGCGAGCCCGACTCAGAGCTCGGAGCCGCCCTCGCTCATCCCGCCGGGTCGGGGCCGGCCGCCAGCGCCAGCGCCTCCTCGTAGCGCCCGCCGAAGCCGATGCGCGTGATCGTCTCGTAGGCGTACTCGTCCTCGTCGTCCCACGCGCCCGCGGGCGACACGAGGTGGAAGAGCGCCGCGTCGTCGTCGAGCTCGGCGACGCGGCCGATGTAGCAGGCGCCCGGGTGGTGCTCCTCGGTCTGGATCGTGAGCAGCGGGAACGATCGCTGGGCGCTCTGCAGCAGCGCGCGCGTGTCGTCGAGGTCGACGTCGGGCGGTCGCATCGTCGGCGGGCGCAGCGCCATCACGCGCGGGAAGAACGACTGCTCGGGATCGACGGGCTCGATCTCGGCGACCATCTCGAGGCTCGTGGCGAGGAAGCCGTCCTCGGTGACGTCGTCGTTGACGACCTGCAGGAGCGCCCAGCGCGTGCCCACGCCGACGACGTAGCCGGTGGCGCCCTCGCTCTCGTAGCGGCTGCGCACCTTCATCAGCGTGCGCTGCTCGAGCGCGGTGCTGAGCGTCGCCCGCGGGTCGTCGGCCGAGCGCTCGGTCAGCGCCGTGGGGTCGGTGTCGCGCTCCGCCGGATACCAGTGGAAGGGGCCGAGATGCGTCTCGCGCTCGAGTGCGGCGTCGAGCGCGAGCTCGAGCAGCTCGGGGTCGAGCGGGCGGCGCAGCACCTCGCGCACCGGCTCGGCGTCGTCGAGATCGGCGACGCGGAGGTCGTGCAGCGCGAGCGCCTCCTCGGCCGCGGCCAGCAGGTCGAGGCGATCGTCGGCGGGCGCGAGGACGTGCACGTACGCGCCGCCCATCTCGCTGCCCGCGGGATCGGTCGGAACGGCGTTCACCAGGCCGATCCAGATATCGGTCACAGGACCCACTCTAGGCGGGGGATCGGCGGATTCAGCCCGTCTTGGTGACCGTCAGGCGACGAACGAACGAAACGTTGAGGTTGCCCGATTTGAACGGATCCGTGTCGATCGCCGAGTGCGCGTAGCCGGCGCTGCGGATCGCCTCGCCGATCGCCTGGCGCAGCGCGGGGTCGGCGAGCGCGCGCGAGAGCTCGGGCTCGGGCAGCTCGAGCTTGCCGAGCTCGCCGTGGTGACGCACGCGCAGCACGTCGAATCCGAGCGCGCGCACCGCCTGCTCGGCGGCGTCGATGCGCGCAAGCACGGCGGGATCGACCGCTGTGCCGTAGGGCACGCGCGAGGCCAGGCACGGGCTCGCCGCCTTGGCCGCGCTGGGGACGCCGAGCGCGTGCGCGAGCGCGCGCACCTCGGCCTTGCCGAGGCCGGCCTCGAGCAGCGGGTGCACGACGCCGTGCTCGCCGGCCGCGATCAGGCCGGGCCGCCAGTCGCCCTCGTCGTCGGCGTTGGCGCCCGAGGCGAGCGCCGCGAAGCCGCGCTCCTGCGCGAGCGCCGCGAGCGCGTCGTAGAGCTCGCTCTTGCAGTGGTAGCAGCGGTCGCGGCCGTTCGCGCGGTAGCCGGGGCGCGCGAGCTCGTCGGTCGTGATGACCTCGTGCGCGATGCCGACGGCCTCCGCGACCGAGCGTGCGCCGGACAGCTCGCCGGCGGCGAGCGCGGGGGAGACGGCCGTGACGGCCAGCGCGCGGTCGCCGAGCGCCCGCTGCGCGAGCGCGGCCACGAGCGAGGAGTCGACGCCGCCCGAGAGCGCCACGACGACGCTGCCGAGCTCGCGCAGACGCCCCTCGACGCGCTCCTGGGCGTTCACGCGCCTGCCTCGGCCGCGGCGAGCGCGGCGGCCCAGACGCTCTTGACGGGGCGCCCGAGCGCCTCGGCGGCGCGCGCGCAGTCGTCGTGCTCGGGCGCGAGGTTGACGACCTCGCCGTCGAGCAGGCCGAGCTTGACGCGCACGCTGTGGCCGTCGACGGTGACGTCGCGGAAGCGCCGCTCGAGCTCGAGCCGCTCGTGCCGCGACATGCGCACGCCGAGCGCCGTCGTCTCGCGCACGATCGCCTCGGCCACCGCACGCGCGTCGGCCGGTCGCGCGAGCGCGGCGAGCACGACGCCGGGCCGGCCCTTCTTCATCAGCACGGGCGTCGTCCACACGTCGAGCGCGCCTGCGGCGAAGGCCCGGGCGGCGGCATCGGGGACGAGCTCGCCCGGCGTGTCGTCGAGGTTCGTCTCGATCACGATGACATCGCTCCCGGCCGGTGTCCGCTCGTCGAGCTCGCCGACGAGCACGCGCACGATGTTCGGCACCTGTGGCATGTCGCGGGTGCCGGCGCCGTAGCCGACGCCCTCGAGCGTCATCGCCGGGATGGCGCCGAAGCGCTCGACCGTCGCCGCGAGCAGCGCCGCGCCCGTCGGCGTGACGAGCTCGACGCCCAGCTCGAGCGGTACGAGCGGCGCGCCGCGCAGGAGCTCGAGCGTTGCGGGCGCCGGCAGGGGGAGGCGGCCGTGCGAGGCGTCGACGAAGCCGCGCGAGCACGGGATCGGCGAGCACTCGACGCGGTCGATGCCGAGCTCCTCGAGCGCGAGCGCGACGCCGCAGACGTCGGCGAGCGCGTCGAGGCCGCCGACCTCGTGGAAGTGCACGAGCTCGGGCTCGCTGTCGTGCATGCGCGCCTCGGCCTCGGCCAGCAGCCGGAACGTCTTGTGCGCCCGGCCGGCCGCGCGCTCGGGCATGCCGGCGGCGTCGATCAGCGCGCGCATGTCGGCGAGGTGGCGGTGGACGTGCTCGGAGTGCGGCATCACGACCTCGACGTGGCGGGCGACGATGCCGTGGCGCGTCGCGCGCCCGACGCGCAGGTCGAGGCCGTCGACGCCCAGCGAGCGCACGTGCTCGGCCATCCGCTCGGCACCCGCGCCCGCGTCGATGAGCGCGGCCATGAGCATGTCGCCCGCCGCGCCGGAGACGCAGTCGACGTAGGCGACGCGCGTCACGAGGCGCCCGCCGCGCGCCGCGCGATGCGCGCGGCGATCGTCCCCGCGCCGAAGCCGTCGTCGATGTTCACGCACGCGACCCCGGCCGCGCACGACGAGAGCATCGCGAGCAGCGCCGTCACGCCCTCGAGCGACGCGCCGTAGCCGGTGCTCGTCGGCACCGCTATGACGGGCGACGGCACGAGCCCGCCCACCACGCTCGCGAGCGCGGCGTCCATGCCCGCGACGACGATCACGCAATCGGCTTCGCACAGCGCCGGGGCGACCGAGAGCAGGCGGTCGAGGCCGGCGACGCCGCAGTCCTCGTGCAGCTCGACGTACGTCCCGCACAGCTCGGCGCGGATGCGGGCCTCGTGCGCCGCGGGTGCGTCCGAGGTGCCGGCCGAGACGATCGCGACCCGCCCGGCGGGCGCGAGCGGCGCGACCGGGATCCAGGCGCAGCGCGCGCGCTCGTGCACGACCGCATCGGGGTCGACGCGCCGTACCGCGGCGCGCGCGGACTCGTCGGCGCGCGTCACGAGCACCGAGCTGGCGCCGCCGTCGCGCAGCGCGCGCACGATGGCCTCGATCTCGGCGGGCGTCTTGCCTTCCGCAAGCACGGCCTCGGGCGCCCCCTGGCGGGCGTCGCGCCCCAGATCGACCTTCGCGAAGCCGAGGTCGGCGAAGCTCACGTGCCGACGACCCCCGCACCCGCGGCCAGCGACGAGCCCTGCGAGACCTCCTCCGCAGAGCGCTTGACGAGCGCTCCCAGGCGGTCGACGCCGAGCTCCTCGAGCCGGTACAGCGGCACGCAGACGTTGATCGATGCGACGGCGCGCCCGTGGGCGTCGAAGATGCACGCGCCCACGCCGCCGACGTCGTGGCGGAAGCCGCCGCGATTGACCGAGAAGCCGCGGGCGCGCACGCGCTCCAGCTCGGCCGCGAGCCGCTCGAAGCTCGGGATCGACGCCGCCGTCGGCCGCGGCAGCGGGTTCGGCAGCAGCTTGCGCACGTCCTCGAGCGGCAGCAGCGCGAGCTGCGAGAGGCCGCCGGAGACGGTGTGGGCGGGAGCGCGCTGGCCCACGGTGCCCACCGATCGCACCGGCTTCGAGGAGGCGACCTGCTCGACGTAGACCACGTCGGAGCCCTCGAGCACCGTCAGCTGCACGGTCTCGCCGGTCGCGTCGCGCAGCGCCTCCATGGCGGGCAGCGCCTCGCGGCGGACGTCGAAGCTCGTGTGCACGCCGGCCGCCAGCAGCAGGCAGCGCGGGCCGAGGCGGTAGCTCGCGTCCTGGTTCTGGACGACGAACCCGCGCGCCTGCAGCGTGCGCGCCAGCCGGAACGCCGTCGCCTTGGCGCAGCCCGTGCGGTTCGCGAGCTCGGTCGCGCCGAGCGGCCCGTGGCGGGCCAGCTCCTCGAGCAGGCGCAGGGCGCGATCGACCGACGAAAGAGCGGTTCCCTCAGCAGTCGCCACGGCCGCGAGGATAGCGCGTTCCGGCGGGCGGCACCTGTTTATCATCCCGGAACGTGGCGACCACGACACGTTCGCGCGAGCAGGCGCCGGGCCACGTCGGGCGTCCGGCGCTGCGCGTCGAGGACGACGCCCTGCTGCGCGGCCAGGGGTGGTTCATCGACGACCTCGATCCGCTGCCGGGGACGGGCGTCGCCGCGATCGTGCGCTCGCCCTTCGCGCACGCCCGCATCGGCGCGATCGACACGTCGGGGGCGCTCGCGCTGCCCGGCGTGATCGGCGTGATCACGGGGGAGGACGTGGCGCGGCACTCGCGGCCGTTCGCCTCCGCGCTCGGCCCGGCGATCGTGCATCACGCCGCCGCGGTCGGCGTCGCGCGCTACGCCGGCGAGCCCGTCTGCGTGGTGGTCGCGCGCGACCGCTACGTCGCGGAGGACGCGGCCGAGCGCGTGCTGGTCGACTACGAGCCGCTGCCGGTCGCGGCGAGCGTCGAGGCGGCGCTCGCGGACGGGGCGCCGGTGCTGCACGCGGGCCTCGGCTCGAACGTGGCCGGCGACCGCTCGTTCGCCTACGGCGATCCCGACGCGGCGTTCGCGCAGGCCGCGCACGTCGTGCGCGAGCGCTTCCGCCATCCGCGCTCCTCGGCCACGCCGGTCGAGTGCTACGGCGTGATCGCCCACTGGCAGGCGGGAGGCGTGACCGCGTGGGCGAACTTCCAGGGGCCGTTCACGCTCCACGGCGTGGCGGCGGCGGCGCTCGGCATCCCGGGGGCGAAGCTGCGGCTGATCACGCCCGCCGAGAGCGGCGGCTCGTTCGGCACCAAGGCCGCCGTCCTGCACTCGGTCGTGCTGATGGCGATCGCGTCGCGCTGCCTCGGCGTCCCCGTGCGCTGGACGGAGGATCGCGGCGAGCACCTGCTGGCGGCTTCGATGGCGACCGAGCGCACGAGCGAGGTCGAGGCGGCATTCGCCGCCGACGGCCGCCTGCTCGGACTGCGCCTCGACCTCATCGACGAGGTCGGCGCCTACGTGCGCGCACCCGAGCCGGCCACGCTCTACCGCATGCACGGGTGCCTGACCGGCGCCTACGACGTCCAGGATCTCGCGGTGCGCAGCCGCGTCGTCGTCACGAACCGCGCGCCCTCGGGGCTCAACCGCGGCTTCGGCGGCCCGCAGCTCTACAGCGCGCTCGAGCGCACCATGCACATCGCGGCGCGGCGCCTCGGCATCGACCCCGCCGAGCTCGCCCGCCGCAACCTCGTGCGCCCCGGGCAGATGCCGTATCGCGCCGCCGCGGGTGCCGTCTACGACTCCGGCGACTACGGCGCGTGCCTCGAGCGCGCGCTCGAGCTCGCGGGCTACGACGAGCTGCGCGCCGAGCAGGCGCGAGCGCGCGCCGAGGGCCGGCTGCTCGGCATCGGCCTCGCCTGCGTGGTCGAGCCGAGCGTCTCCAACATGGGCTACATCACGCTCGCCCAGAGCGCCGAGGAGCGCGCCGCGGGCCTGCCCAAGAGCGGCAGCGCCGAGGGCGTGACGATCGCGATGGGCCCGCACGGCGGCGTCACGCTGCGCATCACGACGACGCCCCAGGGCCAGGGGCACCGCACCGTGGCGGCGCAGGTGGCGGCCGACGCCCTCGGCCTCGAGCCCGATCAGATCGACGTGCGCACGGACGCCGACACCGCCGCCAACCCGTGGACGGTCTCGTCCGGCAACTACTCCAGCCGCTTCGCCGCGCTGGGGGCCTCGGCCGTGCAGCTCGCCGCGACCCGGCTCGCCGATCGGCTGCGCGCGCTCGCCGGCCCGATGCTCGGGTGTGCGGCGGACGAGGTCGAGCTGCGCGCGGGAGCCGCGCGCGTGCGCGGCGACGAGGCCCGCAGCGTGCCGATCCGGCGCCTCGCCGGTGCAGCGCACTGGCACCCGAGCGATCTCACGGGCGAGGCTGCCGAGGGGCTGGCGCTGACGGTCACGTACACGCTGCCGATCGCGCCGCCCGGTGACGACGACCGCGTCAACTCGTCGGCGTGCTACGGCTTCATCGCCGATGTCTGCGTCGTCGAGATCGACCCCGAGACGGCCGAGCTCGCGGTGCGCGCGTACGTCACGGTGCACGACGCCGGCCGCCTGCTCAACCCGCTCCTGGCCGACGGCCAGGTCCGCGGCGGCCTCGCGCACGGGCTCGGCGCTGCGCTGCTCGAGGAGCACCGCTACGACGACGACGGCAACCTCATGACCGCGACGTTCCTCGACTACCTGCCGCCCACGGCCACGGAGCTGCCGCGCGTCGTCACGGCGCACCTCGAGTCGCCCTCGCCGCTCACCCTGCTCGGCGCGAAGGGGCTTGGCGAGGGCAACACGATGAGCGCGCCGGCGGCGATCGCGAACGCCGTCGCCGATGCGCTCGACATCGACGCGATCGAGCTGCCCGCGACGCCCCAGCGCATCTGGGAGCTCCTGTGAAGCCGCCGCCGCTCCGGCTCCAGCGGCCCGCCTCGCTCGACGAGGCGCTCGCGCTGCTGGCCGAGCACGGCGACGACGCCAAGGTGCTGGCCGGCGGTCAGAGCCTCGTGCCGATGCTCAACTTCCGGCTCGCGGCGCCCGTCATGCTCGTCGACCTGAACCGGCTCGCCTGGCTCGCCGGGATCGAGGTGGGCGACGCGGTGCGCATCGGCGCACTCTGCACGCAGCGCGATCTCGAGCGTCACGCCGGCGCGCTGGCCGCCTGTCCGCTGCTCGCCCTGGCGCTTCCCTACGTCGGGCATGTGGCGACGCGCAACCGCGGCACGGTCGGCGGCTCGATCGCACACGCGGACGCGGCGGCGGAGCTGCCGCTGCTGCTGCAGACGCTGGCGGGCGAGGTCGAGGTGACCGGGCGGTCGGGCCCGCGTCTCGTGCCGGCGGAGGCGTTCTTCGTCTCGCACCTGACGAGCTGCCTCGAGCCCGACGAGATCGTCACCGAGGTGCGTTTCCCGGTCACGGGGCCCGGCTGGGGCGCGGGCTTCGCCGAGGTCGCGCCGCGCCACGGCGACTACGCGGTCTGCGCCGTCGCGTGCGCGTTGCGGGTCGCAGACGGGGTCGTCGCCGAGGCGCGGCTCGGCGCCGGCGCGGTCGCGGACCGCCCGCTGCGGCTGCCCGCCGCCGAGCGCGCGCTCGTCGGCTCGCGCTGCGAGCCCGAGGCGCTCGCGGCCGCCGCCGACGAGGCCCGGCGCGCGGTCGACCCGAGCGACGGCATGCACGCCTCGGCCGAGTACCGCCGGCACCTGACCGGCGTGCTCGCAGGGCGCAGCGCGCGGCGCGCCTACGCGATGGCCGTGGCGACATGATCGAGATCGCGCTCACCGTCAACGGCCGCCGGGTCGAGGAGCTGGTCGACGACCGCCTGCTGCTGTCCGACTTCCTGCGCCACACGCTCGCGCTGCGGGGCACGCACGTCGGCTGCGAGCACGGCGTGTGCGGAGCCTGCACGGTGCAGCTCGACGGCCGCGCGGTGCGCTCGTGCCTGATGCTCGCGGCCCAGGCCGAGGGCTGCGAGGTCGCGACCGTCGAGGCTCTGGCCGAGCCGGAGGGGCCGCTCTCGGCGCTGCAGGACGCGTTCCGGCGCCACCACGCGCTGCAGTGCGGCTTCTGCACGCCCGGCATCCTCATGAGCGCGGCCGAGCTGCTCGCGAGCGAGGGGACGCCGACGCGCCGCGAGATCGAGGAGCTGCTCTCGGGACACCTCTGCCGCTGCACCGGCTACGAGACGATCGTGGACGCCATCGCCGAGGTCGCGGGGAGCGAGGCGTGAACCTCGGCGAGCATCTGCTGGCCTGCGCCGAGCGCGCTCCCGAGGCGGTCGCGATCGGCGACGGGGACGTTCGCGTGACGTACGCGGAGCTGCTCGCCCAGGCGCGCACGGCCGCGGGCGGGCTCGCCGCACTGGGCGTCGGCCCCGGCGATCGCGTGGCGGCGGCGCTCAAGAACCGCCTCGAGACGGCGGTGCTGTACTGGGCGGCGCAGTGGCTCGGGGCCGTCTTCGTGCCGCTCAACTGGCGCTTGCGGCCCGACGAGCTGACGTACTGCGTGAGCGATTGCGGTGCGCGCGCCCTCGCCGTCGAGGGCGCCTCCGCCGCGGCCGCGGAGGCGGTTCCGGGCACGCCGCTGATCGCGGTCGCCGACGCCCCGGTGGGCGAGCCGCTCGCCCGCTGCGACGGGCCGGCCGAGCCCTCGCGCGCCGACGAGCGCGAGGCCGCGCTCATGCTCTACACGTCGGGCACGACCGGGCGGCCGAAGGGCGTGCCGCGCTCGCACCGCGCCGAGCGCTCGGCGGCGCTCGCGCAGCTCGTGCAGCTCCAGCTCCGCCCGGGCGACCGCACGCTCGGCGTCATGCCGCTCTACCACACGATGGGGATGCGCTCGCTCGTCGCCGCGAGCGCGTGCGGCGGGCTCTTCTGCAGCCAGCCCGAGTTCCGCGCCGACGCCGCGCTGGATGCGATCGAGCGCGAGCGCCTGACCTCGCTCTACCTCGCGCCGACGCTCTTCCACGACATCGTCGCCGCTCAGCGCGAGCGGCCGCGCGACGTCTCGAGCGTGCGCGCGCTCGCCTACGCGGGCGCGCCCATGACGGGCGTGCTCGTCGAGCGCTGCGTCGAGGCGTTCGCCCCCGAGGCGTTCGTGAACCACTACGGCTCGACCGAGATCTACACGTTCACGATCCACTCCGACCAGCGCGCCAAGCCCGGCTGCGCGGGTCGTGCGGCGCTCAACGCGCGCATCCGCCTCGTCGAGCCGGTGGCCGGTGCATCGCCCGCCGCGCTCGTGGCTGCGGGCGAGGTCGGCCAGGTCGCGTGCGCGCTCTCGAGCGACGAGGCGTTCGCGGGCTACTGGAACCGACCCGACGCGGATGCCCGCCAGATCCGCGACGGCTGGTACTTCCCGGGCGACCTCGGCCAGCTCGACGCCGACGGCGACCTCTACCTCGTCGGGCGCATCGACGACATGATCGTCTCGGGCGGCGAGAACGTGCACCCGCTCGAGATCGAGGAATGGCTCGTGCGCCACCCGGGCGTGGACGAGGTGGCGGTCGTGGGCGAGGACGACGAGCGCCTCGGTCAGCGCGTCGTGGCCTACGTCGTGTGCGCTGCGGGCGTCACGCCCGAGGCGCTCGACGCGCACTGCCTGGCCTCGCCGACGCTCGCGCGCTTCAAGCGCCCGCGCGACTACCGTTTCGTCGACGCGCTCCCCAAGAGCGCGTCGGGCAAGCTCCTGCGCCGCGTGTTGCGCACCACCGAGGGAACCAGATGACCGACTACGACGGCTTCCGCGTCGCGCGCGAGACCGACAGGGGCGTGGCCACGATCACGCTCGACGTTCCCGACAAGTTCAACCGCGTGAGCATGGGCGCGCGCGACGAGCTCGCCCAGGTGTTCGGCGAGCTCGGCGGCGACGAGGCCGTGCGCGTGGTGGTGCTGCGCGGCGCCGGCGATGCGGCCTTCACGGCGGGCGGCGACGTCGGCATGTTCATGGAGTGCGACGCCGAGAAGCTCTCGCACCTGCACGTCAACGTGGCAGCGCCCGAGCGCTGCCCGAAGCCGGTGATCGCGCAGCTGCACGGCTACTGCTTCGGCGTCGGGCTCGAGCTCGCGCTGGCCTGCGACTTCCGCATCGCGAGCGACGATGCCCAGCTCGCGCTGCCCGAGCTGACGCTCGGCATGATCCCCGGCTCGGGTGGAGCCTCGCGGCTCGTCAAGATGATCGGCGTCGCGCGCACCAAGGACATCGTCATGCGCGGGCGGCGCATCTCCGCCGCCGAGGCCCACGCCTGGGGGCTCGTGTGCGAGGTCGTGCCGCGCGACGGACTCGGTGCGGCGGTCGCGAGCCTGGCCGACGAGCTGGCCGCCCGCCCGGCGCTCGCCCTGCGCACCGCCAAACGCGTGATCGGGACGGCCCAGGACGCGCCGCTCTCGGTCGCGATGGAGACCGAGGGCCTCGCCTACGGCCTCCTGCGCGGCACCCACGACTTCGCCGAGGGCGTCGCGGCGTTCGTCGAGAAGCGGAAGCCGCGGTACGAGGACCGGTGAGCGATCGGAGCGCGCTGCGGGGCCGCATCGGGCTGCTGGTCGCGGTCGCCCTCGCAGCGCTGACACTGCGCCCGCAGCTCGTCGGCCTCGGCCCGGTGCTGTCGCGCGCACAGGACGCGCTCGGCGTCAGCCACTCCGTGGCGGCGCTGCTCGGGGCCATTCCCGTGATCGGGATGGGCATCTTCGCACCGGCGGCCGCACCGCTGGCCGCGCGCGTGGGCGCCATTCGCGCGGTCACCGTCGCCCTGGCGCTGATCGCGATCGGCGGTATCGGGCGATCGGTCTTGCCCGGGGCCTTCGCCGTGATCGCGCTGACGGTGCCGATCGGCATCGGCATGGGGCTCGGCAACGCGCTCATGATCGTCGCCGTCAAGGAGCGCTTCGCCGATCACCCCGTGCTCGTCACGGGCGTCTACGCCAGTGGGATCCAGGTCGGCGCGGCGGTCGCCGCGGGGCTCTCGGTGCCGCTCGCCGATGTCGGCGGCTCCTGGCGGGCACCCATGCTCGTCTTCTCCCTGGCAGCCGCCGCCTCGCTGATCTGGTGGCTGGCGGCGACGCACGGCGGCGGGCCGCGTCCCGTCGGCAAGCGCGCGCACTTCCCGCTCCGCAAGCCGGTCGCCTGGCTCTTCGTGGCGCTCTTCGCATCCACCGCCTTCGTGTACTACGGCTATGCGGCGTGGTTGCCTGATGCATTTACCGAGCACGGCTGGTCCGAGAGCCACGCCGGTCAGCTCGTCGTCGCGATCAACATCTTCGCGATCGTCAACCTCGATCTCCGTGACGCTCGTGGGCGACCGCTTCCACTGGTCGCGGCGCGCGCTCCTGATCCCCCCGTGCGTGTTCTACGCCGCAGGCACGCTCGGGATCGCCATCGATCCGTCGCACGCGCTCGTCTGGGCCTGCGTGCACCGGTTGCGGCAACGGCGCCATCTTCCCCCTGATGTTGACCCTGCCGCTCGATGCGGCCGACCGGCCCGAGCAGGTCGCGGGCGTGGTCGGAATGATGCTCGGGATCGGCTACTGCATCGGCGCACTCGCACCGCTCGCGCTCGGTGCGCTGCGCGACGGCACCGGCTCGTTCGAGGCCGGGCTCTGGGCGATCGCAGTGGCGGCCGTCATCAGCCTCTTCTGCGGCGCGGCGTGCTCGCCCGCGCGGCTCGCGCGCGGCGTGCGCCGGCGTAGGATCGCGCCGTGAACGCGCCGGGTGCGATTCTCCTCGGACTGCTGCCGCTGCTCGTCCTCGTATGGATCGTAAGCGCGGTGCTCGGCTCCCTGCGCCGCAACGCCGAGGCCAACGAGCGCATCGCGACGGCGCTCGAGGAGGCCAACACCCTCCGCCGCGTGCGCGCGGGCGCACGACTAGGCCGGCCGCAGGACGAGGCGCGCCAGGCGTCCGCTCCCGGCGTCGAGCGCGAGCTCGAGCATCGACGTCGCCGCGCTCGCCGGGCAGGCGCAGCGTGGTCGCCTGCTCGCCATCGCCCGCGACGGGCTCGGGCGGGCCGAACGGGCCGTAGAGCGCGGCGGCGACCTGCAGCCCGCGCAGCGCCTCGCCGACGTCGGCGCCCGGGGTCAGCAGCGCCTCGAGCGCGTCGCGCCGCGGCTCGCTCGCGAGGCCCGCGGCCGCGGTCGCCAGCGTCGCGAGCAGGCCCGCGGGGGGCAGCACCGACTCGAATCCGAGCGTCTGCACGAGCGGCGGCACGGTCGGCGCCATCGTGATGTCGAGGTCGACGTGGCCGCGCTCGCCGCGCAGGCGCCAGCGCCCGCGCAGGGCGTCCTCGGGCTCGAAGTCGCCGTCGGGCGTGAGCGCCCCGTGGCGCTCGCGCAGCTCCGCGAGCGCGGCGCGCCGCTCCGTGAGCGGCTGGTCGAGGTCGACGTTGGGCGTGAACAGCCGGGCGGCGGCGCCGTCGTCCCAGCGCTCGACGAGACCGTCGACCGCAGCGCGTGCCGCCAGCAGGCCCGGGTCGGCTCGGATCGGCCGGCGCGGCAGCGCGGCTTCCCGCGCGACGAGCGCGAGCGCGCGCCGGAGCGGCGCCTCGCACTTCGCGTACGTCACGTTCGCGAGCAGGATCGCGCTCAGGCCGAGCTCGGGCACCCAGCGCATCAGCGTGCCGTAGCCCGGCAGCCCCCCGGGGTGGCCGACGTGCCTCTGCCCGTCGCGCTCGTGCCAGATCATGAGGCCGTAGCCGTACCCGCCCGCGATCACGCCGGGGGGCTCGGCCAGCGACGGCCACTCCACGCCGGGCGCGAACGCGCTGCGTGCGCGCTGCATCTCGCGCAGCGTCGCGCGGCTCACCGGCGCCGTCTCGGGGGCGTCGCGCGGGGGCTCGGCCGAGAGGAACACGCCGCTCCAGCGCGCGAGGTCGCGCACGCTCGAGTAGAGGCCGCCGAGCGCCGAGAAGTCGCCGCCGTCGGCCAGCGGGACCTCCGCCGCGAAGCCGTCGCCGGCGGGCCGGTAGCCCGTCGCGATCCGCTCCGGCGGCAGGTCGCCGGCGCTCCAGACGGTCGAGGCCAGGCCGAGCGGCTCGAGCACCCGAGCTCTCACGACGTCCTGGTGGCGCTGCCCGGTGACCGCGGTCACGACCCGGCCGAGCGCCGCCCAGCTGTAGTTCGAGTACTCGAAATGCGTGCCGGGGGCGCGCGAGCGCGTCGCGCCGCGCGCGTACAGCGCCTCCTTCACCCAGGCGCCGTCCTCGGCCATGAGGCGGTCGGCCCAGGGGTCGTCCTGCGGCAGGCCCGCGTCCATCGTGAGCAGGTGGCGGACCGTGACCGGCGGGGCGTCGGGGCCGGCCTCCGCGAGCGCGCGCAGGTCGGGCGTCACCTCGCCGAGCGGCGCGTCGATGTCGAGCCGGCCCTCGTCGCGCAGCGAGAGCACCGCCATCGCCATGAAGCTCTTCGTCATGGAGCAGATGCGAAAGGCCGTGTCGGCATCGGGCGCGGCGCCGGACGCGAGATCGCGCGCGCCGCAGCCGCCGGCGTGCACGAGCTCGCCGTCGAGGGCGATGCCGTAGGCGATCCCGGGCGCTCCGAGCTCCCCCAGCGCGTCGGCGAAGAGCGCATCGATGGCGGGCGCGAGCGCGCGCACGCGCGCGGCGCGCTCGGGGTCTGCGAAGGTCTCGTCCACGTCCGCGGGATCCTAGAGTGCCGCCCTGCAGGTCATCGCCGTTCCGTCCTCCGGAACGCGCTCCATCCGCGGGTGCATTCTCGCTCGGAACGCTCTAGCATCCGTGCCGATGCCTGCCTTGCGGATCAACCACGTGAGCGTGTCCTCGCCCGACCAGGACGCTTCCGCGCGCTTCTACGAGGAGCTCTTCGGAGTCGAGCGCATCCCCTCCCCGAACTTCGGCTTCCGGGTCGACTGGTTCAAGGTGGGGGACACGCAGCTGCACATCTTCCCGGAGGACGACAAGGCGCCGAAGCGCCACCACCTCGGGATCACGGTCGACGACATCTTGCCGGTCTACCGCCGCGCGAAGGAGCTCGGCGTGATCGACCCGGTCTTCACCGACCACGTCCGCGTGCTCGCCGACGGCAACGTGCAGTTCTACCTGCGCGACCCCGGCGGGAACCTGATCGAGATCAACGGGCAGGTCGGGGACTACACGACCGACGACATCCCCGAGCTCAAGCCGATCGCAGAGCTCTTCCCCCAGGGCCCCGAGACCGCCGGCGCCCGGCTCTACTAGTGAAACCCCTCCTGGAGGTCCGATGCCCGCACCACCGGAACTGCTGACGCCCACCTCCCCTGCCGAGGCCGTGGCCGCCTTCGGCGACGGCGCGGGCGTGACGGTCATGGGCGGAGGCACGATCCTGATGCCCGAGCTGACCTACGGCGAGCTTCGGCCCACGCGCGTGCTGATGGTCGGCCGCGCGGGCATGAGCGGTGTCGAGAGCGCGAACGGCGTCGTCCGCATCGGAGCCGCCACGCCCGTCGGCGCGCTCGCGGGTGCGCCCGAGCCCCTCGTGACCGCGGCCAGGCACGTCGCGGACGGCGAGATCCGCGCGGTCGGCACGATCGGCGGCAACGTCTGCGCGTCCGCCGGCCATTCGGCTCCGCGAGGCGATCTCCAGGCTCCGCTGCTCGCGCTCGGCGCGCGCGTCACCTCGGTCGGCGCCGGGGGCGAGACGACGGAGGACTTCGCAGCGTTCCTGGACCACGCCACGGGCCGGCTCGTGCTCTCGTTCGAGGTGCCGAGCGGCCAGCCGTTCGGGTACGCCCGTCTCGACCGCCCGCACACGCATCACTTCACGATGCTCGCGGTGACGGCGGTCAAGGGCGCCGAGGGCGTGCGCGTCGCGGCGTCCGGCGTCGGGCCGCGGTCACAGCGCCTGAGCGGCGTGGAGGCGGCAGTGGCCGGAGGCGCGTCGGCGGCCGATGCGGCGTCGCACGCGGCCGAGGGTCTCGATCTCCCGACCGACGCGCTGGCGTCGGCGTGGTATCGCGAGCAGATGCTGCCGCTGCTCGTGCAGCGCGCACTTGGACAGCTGGGTTGAGGGAGAGACGCTGATGCACCTCGTAGTCAACGGCGTCGAGCATGAGATCCGCTCCGACGCCCTCACTCCGCTCCTGCGCGTGCTGCGCGAGGAGCTGCACATCACCTCGCCGAAGGCCGGCTGCGAGCAGGGCGGCTGCGGCGCCTGCACCGTGCTGGTCGACGGCGAGCCACGCCGCTCGTGCCTGATGCCGCTCGCAGCGGCCGACGGCGCCGAGGTGACCACGGTCGAGGGCCTCTCCGACGGCGTCGACCTGGCGCCGATCCAGCAGGCGTTCTACGACCTCTACGCCTCGCAGTGCGGGTTCTGCTCGCCCGGCATGATGATGGCCTCGACGGCGCTCCTGAAGGCCACGCCGAACGCCTCTCGCGAGCAGATCATGGAGGCCCTCGAAGGCCACATCTGCCGCTGCACGGGCTATGTCAAGATCCTCGACGCCGTCGAGTCGGTCGCGAACGGAGGTTCCCGATGAAGGCGGTCGGCGCACGGCTCCCGCGCTACGACGGCATCGCGCACGTCACGGGGCGCACGCAGTACGTGGCCGACTGGTCGGCCCCGGGCATGCTCGCCTGCAAGGGCCTGCGCTCGCCGTTCCACAGCGCGCGCATCGTCAGCATCGACACCTCGCGCGCCGAGAAGCACCCGGGCGTGCTCGCCGTCGTGACGCACAAGGACATGCCGAAGAACACGGTCGGCCATCTCGAGGCGCTCGGCGTTCCGGCCGACGAGCCGTACCTGGCCGAGCACGAGGTGCGCTACAAGGGCCAGCTCGTCGCGGGCCTCGCGGCGGTCGACGAGGCCACGGCCATGGAGGCGCTCGACCTGATCGACGTCGTGTACGAGGAGCGCGAGCCGTTCCTCGACATCCGCAAGGCCTTCGATCCCGGCCAGCCGCAGATGACCGACAAGGGCAACGTCTTCTTCTACGACCCCTACGACCACCGCAAGGTGACGAAGGGCGACGTCGACGCGGCGTTCGAGAAGGCCGACGTGATCGTGAAGGGCTCCTACCGCCCGAGCGCCATCGAGCAGGCCCCGATCGAGCCCCAGGGCTGCCTCGTCGTGCCCGAGAGCGACGGCCGCCTGACCGTCTACACGTGCACGCAGGCGATGTACTTCACGATGGGCGTGGTCGCCGAGCACCTCCAGCGCTCCCCGGGCAGCCTCAAGCTGATCGGCGGCACGGTCGGCGGAGGCTTCGGCGGCAAGGTCGACTCCGCCACCGAGCCCCTGGCCGCGCTGCTGGCGCTCAAGACCCGCAAGCCGGTGCGCTGGATCTTCACGCGCGTCGAGGAGATGCTGTGCGGGAGCGTGCGCGCCTCCTGGCACGTCGAGCTCGCCGACGCGCTCACGAAGGACGGCTGGATCCTCGGGCGCAAGGTGCTGACGCTGCACGACGCCGGCGCCTACACGCGCTTCTCGAGCTACGGCGCGACCAAGCACTCGTTCCATCTGGCCGGCGCCTACACCGTGCCGGCGCTCCGCACGCAGGCCTACGTCGTCTGGTCGAATCACGTCCCGACGACCGCCATGCGCGGCTTCGGCGTCACGTCGGCCTCGTTCGCGGTCGAGCTGCAGATGACGCGCAACGCGGATGTGCTCGGCCTCGATCCGTGGGAGTTCCGGCTCAAGAACGCCAACCGCAAGGGCGACCTCATGCCCACGCGCAAGGTGCTCGAGGACCCCTCCACGATCGACACCATCCAGGCCTGCGCCAAGGCCGTCGGGCACCCGCTGTCGGCGACCTACAGCGAGCTCACGAACGCGGAGCGCACGGGCGAGTGGCTGCCCGAGCACCTGCGCGACCAGGCAGCCACCGCAAAGCTCGGCGATCCCCAGGGGGCAGCGCGATGAAGCATCGTGGACGCGGGCTGGCCGCGATCGAGTACCCCACCGGCATGAACCAGGGCGGCGACCCGTCGCAGGCCTGGGTCAAGATCAAGCCCGACGGGCGCATCGACGTCTTCGCGGGCACGGTCGATCTCGGCCAGGGCTCGAAGACGGTGCACACGCAGATCGTGGCCGACACGCTCGGCGTGCCGTACGAGACGGTCAACATGGACGTCTCGAACACCGACTCCTCGCCGCTCTGCACGGGCACGTTCGCCTCGCGCGGCACCTTCATCGGCGGCAACGCCGTGCTCAAGGCGGCCAAGAAGGCCAAGGAGAAGCTGCTCGAGATCGCCGGCCAGGCGATGGAGATCGCGCCGGCCGACCTCGAGGTCGAGGACGGCGTCGTCTTCGTGAAGGGCTCGCCCGACAAGCGGATGACGGTCGGCGAGGTCTCCGCGGCCGCCACCTGGGGCTTCGGCGAGCTGATCACCGGCACCGGCGCGCATCTCAAGGCGTATTCGATGCCCGATTCCGACACCGGCGAGTGCGACCCCGATCACGCGATCTCCTACGCCGCCTGCGTGGCGGACGTCGAGGTCGACGACGAGACGGGCGTCGTGACCGTCCTCAGCCTCGTGCAGGCCTACGACGTCGGCCACGCGATCAACCCGACGCTCGTCGAGGGCCAGATCGAGGGCGGCGCGATGATGGGCCTCGGGCTCGGGCTGCTCGAGCAGTCGTACCCGCACTACCCGAGCCCGGAGGGCCGCGGCGGCGAGTTCGGCGCCTACCTCATGCCCGGCCTGCCCGACTTCCCGCAGATCACCTCCGTGATCGTCGAGAACCCGTCGAGCGACGGCCCGTTCGGCGCCAAGGCGATCGGCGAGATGGCCAACAACGCGCAGGGCCCGGCGATCTGCTCGGCGATCTACGACGCCGTCGGCGTGTGGGTGCCGCAGCAGCCGGCGACGCCCGAGCGCGTGCTGCGGGCCCTGCAGGCCAAGGCCGCGGGCGCCGACGCGCCCCGGCGGGACGGCAAGACCGTGATCTTCGACGAGGACATCAGCGTCATGACGCAGGCCGGCGCCGGCTCCAAGTTGCGCGAGGTCATCGGCATCTGATGAGCAACAGTCCCTTCCGCACCTGGAACGACGTCCCCTCGACGGAGTTCCATCCGGGCGTGTTCATCCACGCGATCGGCGGCGAGCAGGTCTGTCTCTGCCGCGCGACCTACGAGCCCGGCAAGCAGGTGCCGTTGCACTCGCACGAGCACACCGAGCAGGTCATGGTGATCCTCGACGGCGAGGTCACGATGACGATCGCCGGCGAGACCAAGACGCTCACGGTCGGCGATGTCGTCGTGGTCAACCGCGGCGTCGAGCACTCGCTCATCTCGGAGCCCGGCGTGACGTTCCTCGAGGCGCTCGCGCCCGTGCCGCTCGACCACATCCCGGACCGCCGGCGCGACCTCGTGCTGGGCCCGGAGAACGGCGCGGCGCACGTCGACAGGTAGTCGCCGGAAGGCCGTGGGAGCGCCCTGGCCGTCCGGGGCGCTCCCACGCGTCCTCCCGCTCTGACGTGTCGGGCTGGATCGCAGTCGTCGTGGCGGCGCTGCTGCTCGCGGTCGCGCTCCAGGCGGCGACGGGCTTCGGCTTCGCGCTGCTCGCCGGGCCGTCGCTGTACTCGGTGATGGCGCCGACGAAGGCCGTGGCGCTGCTGCTGATCCTCGGCCTGTGCGTGAACGTGCTCGTGCTCGGCGGCGAGCGGCGGCGGCTGGCGGTCGACTGGGCCGGGCTCCGGCCGGCGATGCTCGCGGCGCTGCCGGGGCTGCCGATCGGGGCGCTGCTCGTGCGCGTGCTGCCGGCCGATGCGCTGCGGATCGCGATCGGGGTGATCGTGTGCGCGCTCGTGGCGCACCGGCTGTGGCGGCGGTCGCCCGTGGCACGGCCTGCGGCGGGGCGGGCGACCGCTGCGGTCGCCGGGCTGTCGGCCGGCATCCTCACGACGTCGACCACGACGAACGGGCCGCCGCTCGCGCTCTGGCTCGGCGGGCGCGGGCTTGCGCCCGCCGTCGTGCGCGACACCGTCTCGGCGGCGTTCCTGATGCTCGACGTCGTGGGGCTCGTCGTCGTGCTCGCCGTCGTCGGCCCGCACCGGGCGCTCGCCGAGGCCGTCTGGCTCCCGGCGCTCGTGCCGGTCGTGATCGCCGGGCACCTGGCGGGAAGCTGGGCCTTCCGGCGCATGCCCGCGCACCGCTACGACCAGCTGCTCCTGCTCGCGGTCGCGGCGGCGGGGGCGGTGAGCATCGGCACGGGCCTGCGCTGAATGGGGCTACGCCGGATGGGCGTATTGGCCTAGGTCCTGCAGTCACCGGCGTCGTCGCCGGGGCCGCCGGGCCCGACCTCGGGGCGTCCGTCGCGCAGATCGCTTCGCACGAACAGGAGGTCACGCGGCGAAAGCCACCTGATCGGGATGTAGAGATCTCCGAGCGCGGACTCGACGTCATCGCGCGTGGCCGCTGCATCGAGGATCTCCACGAGCACGTAGCGGGGTGCGTGGCGCTCAGGCTCGAGGCCGCGCAATGCGGCAGCTTCGTGGCCCTCGATGTCCAGCGAGAGCAGGTCGATCTCGGGCGCACGCGCCTCGTCGAGCACGGACGAAAGTGTCCGTCCGGTTGCCGCGAAGGAATAGGTGCTCTCGGGCGAGCCTGCGAGCGCGTGTCCCACCCACTCACGGTCGGAGGCAGCGTCACCGCGAGCGCCGCCCGCCACCGACATGAGGTCGCCGTAGAACATCGGGATTCGCTGTCCGGCCTGCTCGGGCGCGACAAGTGCGCAACAGAAGACCTGGCTGCTCGGGCGCTCGCGACGAGCGGCCGCCGCAAGATCGGGTACGGCTTCCACCAGCACTCCGCTCCAGCCGCGGAAGTGCTCGAGGAAGTACGTGTTGCTCTGCTGGTATCCATCGTTGGCTCCCGCCTCGACGAAGAACCCGGGCCGGCCGCCGAAGAGATCATCGAGCTTGCCATCGATTCCGTGCACCGCCGGGCGAGAGCTCAGCGTGTCGCCTCGGAGCTCGCGTCGGCGGCGTGCTCGGCGCCGCTGGCCGCGCCGCACAGCCATGAGCGTCCGCATGATCCGTGGCGGGATCACGCCGCTGCTCTTGGCCCACAGGGCCGCGCGCAGCGCCAACCGCGGATGATCTTCGTCTTCGGTCATGTGACAGGGGAAGACATCAGGGAGGAGCGATCCACGAGTCGACCGGGTCGGCGGCGTACGGGCCGCTCGGCTCAGACCGGCAGGATCGACGTGTCGCCCCCGGCGACTCGCGAGGGGAAGTGCGCTTTCGCACGATCACTCGCGTGATCGTTCGCCCCGGCGACCGGTTCGCCTGCCTGGGTGGCTCTCTGGGCGCATCGAGCATGGTTCCACGCGAGCGCGGGGCCTCTTGACTGGTCAGACGCGACAATCCGTGGTTTGCTGGAATGACGTCGGCGACCCACGTGGGGAGGGGCCTCTGACGGTGCTTAACCCCGCCCCGGACGAGGCATCACTCGTGGGAGACCCCCGTCTCTCTTCCCAACCCGAGCGCCTCGCCGGGGCGCGGGCTCGGAAGTCTCACGGACTGAGCGTGGCATGGCTCGGCGAGCGCGCCCACGGCGCGTCCACGACGTCACCGGTTGTTGACCGGATGTTCACCCACGATCCGTGGCCGGCGGTGAGAGTGGCCGCATGCGCCGACGGGACACCGCCGAGGCGATCGGGGGGAGATGCATCTCGCTTCCTGGCGCTTCCGCCGCGGTCACACCGCCGGATTCGTCGGCGGCGGCCTCGCGTAGGCACGCCGGGCAGCCCGCTTGAGTGGCAGTAGATCCCCGCACGGCGCGCCGGATTTCCTGACGGGCTCCGCGTTGCCTGCACGCGCGTATGCGTTTGCGAGCGCCGCGTACGCAGGACGCACGCGCCGCCGCGGCGCCGGCCTCGAGCATCCGGTCGCGGTTGCGACGCTCGTGCACGCGCACGCCGACGACGAGGAGGTCATCGCCGCCGCGCTCTTGCACGACGTGCTCGAGGACACCACGGTCGCGCGTGGCGAACTGGACGACGCGTTCGGCGCGCGCGTCGCAGGCCTCGTCGCGCGGCTGACCGAGGACGAGAGCATCGCGGACTACGCCGACCGCAAGGCGCACCTGCGCGCACAGGTTGCGAGCGCCGGCGAGACCGCGGCGCTGATCTTCCTCGCCGACAAGCTCGCGCGGCTTCGGACGGGGTTGCCGATCGAGCCCGCGAAGCTCGCCCACTACCGCGGTACCGTCGCGCTGCTCTCCGCGGCGTACCCGGATCTTCCGTTCATCCGCGAGCTCCGGCACGCACTGCGCGACCTGCCTCTGCGGCCCGAGGGCTTCGAGGGCTGAGCCGGCGCCGCCTCGGGAGTGGGGCCGGCTCACCCGCTATGCCGGTGTGACGTCCACCGCCGCCCCGCCCGGCTCGACCGCCTCCGTCTCTCGGCGGTGCAGCAGCGCCGTGCGCACGATCAGCTTGGCGCGCGCGAAGTTGTCGAGCACGAGCGGCACCGGGCTCGCCCGCCCGCCGCTCGCGTAGCGCGCGGCGTTGCGCCCGATCTGGCGGTACGACTCGGGCCGCAGGAGCGGTGCCATGCCGAACAGCTCGAGGTTGTCGAGCGGCTGCAGGTCGGCGCGGTGGATCACCGCCGTGCCCTTCGACTGCAGGCCGATGGCGATGCCCGAGCCGGCCAGCTGCGCGCCGTCGTGGCCGATGAACGCGACGTCGGAGGTGCGGCAGATGCGCACGACGCGATAGCGCACGCCCTCCTCCTCGATGCCCGCGCAGACCTGGCGGAGCACCTCCTCGTGCGGGATGCCGCCGATCGTCTCGCGCAGCTCGTCGCCGAACGCCGGCCCGACGGCGACGACGACCTCGTCGGGCGCGGAGCCGCGGGCCGAGGCGCCGAGCTCGCGCAGCAGCCCGGGTCCGGCGGCGACGTCGACAAGGCCCACCGTGGCCGGGTCGACCTCGTGCGGCAGACCCTGCAGCAGCGCCCAGCGCTCGCCCTCGAGGGCGTAGCCGGTGCCCGGGCCGCGGTAGTCGTTCGGGTCGTTCACGGCCGAGTGCACCGCGCCGTGCTCGTCGATCACCGACGCCGTCTGGAGGTAGTCGGCCGACACGCGCTGGCGCTGCATGCCGACGACGCGCTCGGCGACCTCGCCGAAGCCGCGGCGATCGAGCGCCAGGGCGATGTCGGCGCCCGTGATGCGCTCGGCCAGCACGCGGTCGGCCGCCAGCACGTCCTCGGCGCGGTCGCGGTCGGGGACGTCGTGGCTCGAATGAGCGGTCGTCGCAGCGGCGATCTCCTCGTCGCTCACGGGCGGGAAGCCGAGCTCGTCGAAGACGGCCTGGATCGCGCGCGCCGCGCGCTCGCGCACGGCCAGCACGGCCTCCTCGGTGGCCGGCTCGATGCCGGCGTCGACCTGCCAGTCGCGCTGCAGCGTCATCCACTCGTCGAGGTCGTCGGCGTCGTAGTTGCCGCCGCCGAACGTGTTGTCGTGGCGCGGCATCACGCTGTAGCCCGACGTCACGAAGTCGGTGCCCGGCAGGAACTGCCCCATGAGCTTGGCGGTGCGGCGCGTGGGCGAGTGCGAGGCGATCGCATCGTTCCCCGAGGCGACCTCGAGGTCGAGCCAGGCGGCGATCAGGTTCTCGGCGAGGATCGCGCGCGTGCCGCCGGGCAGGCTGAGCGTCAGCGCGACGCAGGAGATGGCGCCGTTCTGCACTCCCTGGGAGCCGCACGCGCGCACGAGACTGAGGCAGCGCGCCTCGAGCGCGAGCATCGAGGAGCCCTCGCTGTGGCCCATCAGCGCCTCGGATCCGGTGCCGGAGGTGAAGCGCACCTTGACGCCGCGGCTGGCGTACGCCGAGGCCAGGAACGCCTTCGACCAGGGCGTGTCGTCGCCGTCCTCGAACGCCTTGTCGGTGCCGTAGACCGAGAGCGTCTCGGCGTACGTGACGAGGCCCTGGATCGCGAGGCGGAGATTGAGGCGCTCCTCGACGGCGCACTGCGTCATCACGCCCGAGCGCCCGGTCTGCGAGCCCACGAGCAGGGCGATCGCGTTGAGCGGCGCGTAGCGGGACACGCCGACCGTCGTCTCGCACTCGGCGAAGCCGCGGAGCGCCGCCTCGGCCGCGTCGGCCGCGAGCAGCGCCGGGTTCTCCTTGAGGTTCGTGACGTGCGCCTGGTTGGCCGGCGCGCGCCGCGAGCGCAGGCGCTTGAGCGCGAACATCATCTCGACGGGGTCGAGCAGGCCGGCCACGCGCGCCAGCTTGGCGGGCGTGAGGCCGCGGGCGAGGCGCACGAGCTCGGCCCGGGGAACGTCGACGTCGACGAGCAGGTGCGCCAGCGCGACGTCCGCGAGCGCCATCGCCTCGGGCGCGACGGCCAGATCGATGCCGTGCGCGGCGATGAAGCGGTCGAGCGTGTCGAACTGCTCGCGCCGCTTGCCGTCGAGCTCGCAGACGACGCCGTCGCGGATCACGAGCGACGGCTCGGCGTCGCCCGGGCCGTTCATCGCGACGAGCCCGAGCGCGGGATCGGGCCGGATCAGCGTCTCGCGCCGCAGCGGCGTGCCCGCGCGCACCCGGAAGCGCTCGCTGCGCGGTTCCTCGCTCATCCCGGTGTCCGCAGGAGGCCGCGCTCGGCCATCACGACGGCCGCCTCGAGCACGAACGCGGCACAGCGGGGCGCGGCGACGTCGGCCAGGTGCTGCGCGATCGTCTCGAGCTCGGCCGCCGTCGCGCGGCGCGGCCGCAGCGCGGTGTAGACGGCCAGCACCTCGTCGTCCGGCAGCGACGCCAGCTCGGCGGCGCGCTCGAGGTTCTCGGCGAGCTGCTCGCGGCCGGCGGCGCGGGCGACCGCCGCCTGCCGCACGAGCGTCTCGGGCGTCGCGCGCAGCTCGTCGGGTGCAACGCGGCCGGTGCGCAGGGCCTCCAGCGTGACGCCGGCGAGCGCCGTGCCGCCCGGCGTCGTGACGAGCTCGGGCCGCCGCTCGCCGAGCGGGTAGTCGCGCAGCGGGTCCCAGGCGTTCATCGCGCGGCGACGCCGGCGAGCACGCCCAGGAAGCCCTCGCCGAACTCGGCGAGGTCGCCCCAGCCGCGGCTCGAGACCATGTTGCGGTCGACGACGCAGGCCGCGTCCTCGAACGTGCCGCCGGCCTGCTCGATCTCGGAGGCGAGCGGGGGGAAGGCGGTCGAGCGCCGGCCGCGCAGCAGCCCGAGCGCCGCCGTGACCTGCGGGCCGTGGCAGAGCGTGCCGATCGGCAGGTCGTGCTCGTCGAAGTGGCGGAGGATGCGCGCGACGTCGGGGTCGCAGCGGATGACCTCGGGCGCGCGGCCGCCCGGGATGACGACGCCCGCGTAGGCGGAGGGATCGACGTCCGCGAACGCGAGGTCGGATCGGAGGTTGCGGCCGGGCCGCTCGACGTAGGTGTCCCAGCCCTCCTCGAAGTCGTGCACGACGAGGCGCAGGAGGCCCTTGCGCGGCGCCGCGACGTCGACCGCGTAGCCCGCCTCGCGCAGGCGGTAGAGGATGTAGTAGACCTCGAGCTCCTCGGCCGCATCGCCGGCCAGCATCAGGATGCGCTCCATGGCCTGAGGCTATCCGCGGCAGGCGCGGCGGGCAACAGCGCGCTCCCATCGGGTGGCTGCTATACACGCCAGCAATGACAGACACGGACTTCGAGGGGCGCATCGCCCTCATCACGGGCGGGGCGAGCGGGATCGGTGCGGCGAGCGCCCGGCGGATCCAGGCCGGCGGGGGTCGCGTGGCGATCTTCGACCTCGACGCGGACCGCGTGCAGGCCGCCGCGGGCGAGCTCGGCGGCGGGGCGATCGGCATCGCGGGCGACGTCACCTGCTCCCCCGATCTCAACGCGGCGGTGGCGCAGGTCGAGAGCGAGCTCGGCGGCCTCGACGTGCTCGTGTGCTCGGCGGGCATCGCGGGCGCGTCGCTGCGCACGACCGACGTCGACGACGCGGAGTGGGAGCGCGTGCTCGCCGTCAACGCCAACGGCGTCTTCTACGCCAACCGCGCCGCGCTGCCCGGCATGATCGCGCGGGGCTACGGGCGCATCGTCAACCTCGCCTCGGTGGCAGGCAAGGAGGGCAATCCGATGGCCGCCGCCTACTCGGCCGCGAAGGCTGCCGTGATCGGCCTCACGAAGTCCGTCGGCAAGGACGTCGCGACGACCGGGGTGCTCGTCAACTGCATCACGCCCTCGCCCGTCGAGACGCCGATGATCGTGGGCCTGAGCCAGGATCACCTCGACTACATGCTCTCGCGCGTGCCGATGGGCCGCCTCGCGAAGGCCGAGGAGGTCGCCGAGCTGATCGCGTTCCTCGGCAGCGACCGGATGACGTTCTCGACGGGCGCCGCGTTCGACCTCTCGGGCGGAAGGCTGACGTACTGATGGGCGCCTTCGTTCCCCGCGGCTGGCGCCTCGTGCGGCTCGCCGGCGACGCCGGGCCGCGCCTCGGCGCGATCGACCCCGCAGCGCCCGCCGTGGTGCGCGAGCTGCGCGAGCGCGACCCGCTCGCCGCCCTCCGCCGCGGCCTCGCGCAGTGCGCCGCCGAGGCCGTCGGCGAGCACGTCGCGGACGACCCGGCCACGCTCGCGCCGCTGTCGCTGCTGACACCGCTCGCGCCCGACGAGATCTGGGCGGCGGGCGTGACCTACGAGCGCAGCCGCTCCGCGCGCGTCGAGGAGAGCGAGTCGGCGGCCGACGTCTACGATCGCGTCTACGACGCCGAGCGTCCCGAGATCTTCCTCAAGGACGCAGCCTGCCGTCGCACCGTCGGCCCCGGCGAGCCGGTCGCCGTGCGCAGCGAATCGACCTGGACGGTGCCGGAGGCCGAGCTCGGCCTCGTGCTCGCGGCGGACGGCTCGATCCTCGGGCTGATCGCCGGCAACGACCTGACGGCTCGCGACATCGAGGCCGCCAACCCGCTCTACATCCCGCAGGCCAAGCTCTTCGCAGCGTGCTGTGCGATCGGCCCGGCGGTGCTCGTCCCCGACGAGCCCGGCGCGCCGCTCGAGATCTCGGTGCGCATCTGGGACGCGACCGGCACGCTCGTCAACGAGGACGGCACGAGCACGGCGAAGCTGCATCGCACGCTCGAGGAGCTGGCCGGCTGGTGCGTGCGCGAGAACCCCGTCCCCGACGGGACGGTGCTGCTCACGGGCACCGGAATCGTGCCGCCCGACGAGGTCGCGCTCGCGCCGGGCTATCGCGTCGAGGTCGAGGTGGAGGGGATCGGCGTCCTCGCCAACCCGGTGCGCGCGGCGTAGGATCGCCGCCGTGGAGCGGTACGTCATCCGCGGCGGCCGCGAGGGGTACGAGCGGCTGCTGATCCTCGCGCGTGCGAAGTGGCCGGGCACGTGTGCGCTCTTCGAACGCGTCGGGATCGGCCGGAACATGCGCTGCCTCGATCTCGGCTGCGGCGGCGGCGAGGTCACGTTCGAGATCGCGCGCCTGGTCGGCCCGGGCGGTCGCGTGACGGGGATCGACATGGACGAGGTCAAGCTCGCCGCCGCGCGCGACGCGGCGACCCGGCACGGGCTCGCCAACGTCGAGTTCGGGGCGGCGAACGTGAGCGAGTGGCGGGCGGACGCGACCTACGACGTCGTGTACGCGCGCTTCCTGCTCCAGCACCTGACGCGTCCCGTCGACCTGCTCCGGCGCATGTGGGGCGCGGTCGCGCCGGGCGGGGCGATCGTCGTCGAGGACGCCGACTTCGAGGCGATGTTCTGCGAGCCGCCGAATCCGGGCTTCGACTTCTTCAAGGACGTCTACCCGCGCGTGCTCGAGCGCCACGGCGGCGATGCGTACGCCGGCCGCAAGCTCTACCGCTACTTCCGGGAAGCGGGCATCCCCGAGCCCGACCAGCGGCTCGTGCAGACCGCCGACGCCTCCGGCGAGGCGAAGACGCTCACGCTCACGACGCTCGAGGCGACCGCGGAGGGGATCGTCAGCGAGGGTCTGGCCTCCGAGGAGGAGGTGAACGACGCGCTGGCGAGCCTCGCGGCGTTCACGGACGATCCGCAGACCGTGATCGGCGACCCACGCACCCACCAGGTGTGGGCGCGCCGTCCTTCCGGTCGCGCGTGACGAGCAGCTTCACGCACGGACGCGCGCAGCGCCGGACCGCAAGATCGGGGTCAGACCCCGATCTTGCGGTCCCCTACGCCCGGTGGAACCGGTCGGGCAGCACCGCCACCGCCTCGATCTCGACCTTCATCCCCGGCACCGGCAGCTCCTTGACCCCCACGAGCGTGCTCGCCGGGCGCGACTCGCCGAAGAACGCCTGGCGCAGCGGGTTGATGAGCGGGCGGTCGTCGACGTCGGTCAGGTAGACGTTGACCTTGACCACGTCGGCCGGTGCGCAGCCCGCGGCCTGGAGGATCGCGCCGAGGTTCTTGAGCACCTGCTCGCACTGCGCGACCGTGTCGTCGCCGCCGACGAGGTCGCCGTTCGCGTCGAGGGCGGGGCAGCCCGAGACGAACAGGAAGCCGTTGGCCTCGACGGCGTCGCAGTAGTGGCTGATGGGCGCGGCCACGCCGGGTGCGGTGATCTCGCGGCGCATGGAACTCCTCTCAGGGGGTGGGAGATGGTTTGCTCAAGCCATCTCCACGATGACGCGTCCGGGCACGCCCGCCAGCGCGGCCTGGATGGCCTCGTCGGCGCGCTCGAGCGGGAATGACGGGCCGACGAGCGGCGCCAGCAGCACGCGGCCGGCGGCGACGTCGGCGAGCAGGGAGGGAAGGGCCTCGGCGGGGTCGCCCGAGCCGTAGACGGTGCCCGTGAGCACCTTCTCGCGGTTCGTGAACTCGGCCGGGTCGAGGTCGAGGCGCGCGCCCGCCGGCGGCATGCCGACGAGCGTGGCGCGGCCTCCCGGGCGGACGCTCGCGAGCGCGAGCGCCGCCGTCGCCGGGGAGCCCACCGCCTCGAGGGCGCAGTCGGCGCCGTCGGGCGCGAGCGCCGCGAGCAGCGCGAGGAGGTCGCCCGGGTCGCAGTCGTGCGTGGCGCCCACGGCGCGCGCGAGCGAACGGCGCGCCGGCAGCGGGTCGACCGCGACGATCGCCGACGCGCCGCGCAGGCGGGCGCCCTGGACGCAGAACTGCCCCACGCCGCCGGCGCCGATCACGATCACTACATCGTCTGGGGCTACCTCGCGCGCGGCGCCGATGCCGGTCAGCGCGGCGCAGCCGAGCAGGGCGGCTTGGGCTGCGGGCAGCTCGTGCGTGAGCTTGAGCACGCCGCTCGCCGGCATCACGACGCGCTCGGCGAGCGCGCCGACCGCCGTCATGCGGTAGATCGTCTTGCCGCCGTCCGAGAGTCGCGTGGTGCCGTCCGGCAGCGTTCCGGCGCCGATGCCGGCGCGCAGCGGCAGGCAGGCCGTCGTCCGGCCCGCCCTGCACGGCCCGCACTCGCCGCAGGCGGGCGCCCACGACAGGATCACGCGGTCGCCGGCGGCGAGGCCGTGCACGTCGTCGCCGACGGCCTCGACCACGCCGGCGCCCTCGTGCCCGAGCACCATCGGCCGCGGCCGCACCCACTCGCCCTTGACGACGTGCAGGTCGGAGCCGCAGATGCCGACCGCGTCGATGCGCACGAGGGCGTCGCGCGGCCCCGGGCCCTCGAGGTCGATCGTGCGGACGACGAGCGGTGCGCCCGGCGCCTCGAAGAGCGCCGCGCGCACCCGCATCGTCCCTCCTGCCGCCGGCGTCAGAGCGCGGCTGCGATCTCGGCCGACGGCGCGATCTCGCACAGCCACGTCAGCGCGTAGCCGATCGCCGCGTTGTGCCACTCGTCGCCGATCGAGGACGTGCCGTCGCTGGCGACGATCACGCGGTAGCCGATGTCGGTCGCGTAGCGCGCGGTGCTCTCGACCGAGAAGTTCGTCCACGCGCCCGTCAGGATCAGCGTGTCGATCGCCATCGCGCGCAGCACGATGTCGAGCTCGGTGCCGGCGAACGCGCTCGCGCGCTCCTTCTCGATCACGATCTCGCCGCTCTGCGGCTCGAGCCCGGGCATGACCTCCATGCCGCGCGTGCCGGCGTCGAAGCCCTCGCCGCCGAGCAGACCGCGGAACATGCGGCTCATGTTCCCGTCCGGCCGGGCGCCCTTGGCCTTGCGGTGATGGATGTGCACGACCTGGGTCCCGCTCTTGCGTGCCGCGGCCAGCAGCGTCTTGATGTTCTCGACGACGTTCTGGGCGGCCGCGTGCTCGGGCGCGCCGGAGTCCTTCGAGGCGCCGTCGTCGGCGACGACGTCACGGTGCATGTCGAGCACCATGAACGCGGTGCGCTTGGGGTCGATTGCTTCGAGGTCAGCCATTGCTCACTCCTCAGTTCATGGTGGGCGTGCGGTGCGCGGCGACCTTCGTGCGCAGCGTGTGCACCGTCGAGGAGGTGCAGATGAAGAGCGTCTTCCAGTCCTCGCCGCCCCAGGCCTGGTTGCCGACGTTCTCGGGCGTGAGGATGCGCCCGAGCAGCTGTCCCTCGCCCGTGATCACGTGCAGGCCGCCGGGGCCCGAGAGCCAGAGGTTGCCGTTGGCGTCGAGCTTCTGGCCATCCGGGATGCCCGTCTCGAGGCTGAAGCCCTCCTGCTGGTAGATGACCTCGCCGCCGGTCAGCGAGCCGTCGGAGGCGACCGAGAAGCGGCGCACGTGCCCGCCGTCGGTGTCGTTGATCCAGAGCGTCTTCTCGTCGGGCGAGAAGCAGAGGCCGTTGGGCTTCTGGAAGTCGTCGGCCAGCAGCTGCAGCTCGCCGTCGGGCGTGACGCGGTAGACGCCGCAGAAGTCGAGCTCCTGCTCGCGCTCGACGCCGAAGCCGGGCCAGCGGCCGTAGGGCGGGTCGGTGAACACGATCGAGCCGTCCGCGGCCACGACGAGGTCGTTGGGGCTGTTGAGCTCCTTGCCCTGCCAGTGCGAGGCCAGCACCGTGCGCGAGCCGTCCGGCTCGAGGCGGATGAGGCTGCTCGTCGAGTGCTCGCAGATCAGCAGGCGCCCCTCGAGGTCGTAGCTCAGGCCGTTGCCCTTGTTCGAGGGGTGCGCGAGCACCTCGACGCCGCCCGCCTGCGTCCAGCGCCGGCGCGTGTCGCCCGGCATGTCCGAGAACGTGAGCGAACCGCCGTCGCGGTTCGTCCACACGGGGCCCTCGGTGAAGGTGAAGCCCGAGCCGATGCACTCGAGCTCGGCGTCCGCCTCGACCAGGTCGAGCATTCCGGGCGCGTTGACTTCGACGACGCTCATGTACGTGCTTCCTCCTGGGACGGGGGGTTGCTAGAGGGCCTTGCCGGCGACGCCCCACCGGCTCGGCTTGACCCCTTCGAGGATCACGGTGGTGTGCTCGCGGATGCCCTCGCCGAAGTTGTCGACGAGCACCTGCGTGAAGTCCTCGATGAGCTTGGGCTCGGTCTCGTCGGTGAGGCGCTTCTCGTAGATCTTCAGGTGGATGATGGGCATGCGTCCCTCCAGTTGTTACGGCGTTCGTGGGCGGGAATCTACTCGGCGGAGGCGGCCAGCGCGCGGAAGTCCTCGCGGATCGGCACGAAGACGTCGAGCACGACGGCGCCCTCGGGGCCGGCGTACGCCCCGTGCACGACGCCCGAGGGGATGTGCATCGCATCCATGGGCCCCAGCGGATGCTCCTCGCCGTCGAAGATCATCACGATCAGGCCGCTCAGGCCGATGCCGAGCTGCTCGTGCGGATGGGAGTGCTCGGGGACGATCGCCCCGGGCTCCAGCTCGACCAGATTGAGCATCGCCGCATCGCCGAAGAGCGCTCGCGCATGCACGCCTTCGGCCAGCAGGAACGGGGCGACGGCGTCGAGACGCAGGATGCGCGCGGCGGGCACGCCGGGGAGTATGTCGTCTCCGCCCGCACGGCGTCCAGCGGCCTGTTCCGCCCTCAGGAACGCGTTTGGAGCCGGGTCCGATTTGCTGTAGCGTCTGCCGGCCGATGCCGGTAGCACTCGCCTATCGACGACATCTCGGATGGGGCGTGACGCTCGCGGCGCTCGCGTTCGGGATCGTCTACGTCTTCCTCTTCGCCGATCGCCCCGCGCACAGCGATCCCACGACGTTCTTCTCGACGCTGCTCGACGCGATCACCCAGGGCGCCCTCTACTTCGTCGTCGCCAGCGGGTTCACGCTCGTGTTCGGACTGATGCGCGTCGTCAACATGGCGCACGGCTCGCTCTACCTCGTGGCGGCCTACGTCGCGATCAACGTGCAGCGCCGGATCATCACGGGCAGTCCCGACACCCCGGTGTCGTCGACGCAGGTCAGCATGCTCAACTGGTTCTTCGTACTGCTCGTGGCGGCCGTGGTCGCGGGGCTGCTCGGGCTCGCGATGCAGCAGCTCTTCCTGCGCTGGAACCAGGGCCAGGACCTGCGTCAGGCCTTGATCACGATCGCGCTCTCGGTGATCGTGGCCGACCAGGTCGTCGTCCACACGGGCGGCGGGGTCGCCGAGGACATGTCGTTCCCGGGCCGCGTCAACCAGTTCGTCGACCTCCACATCCGCGGCTTCTCGTACGCGGGCGCGCGGCTGTTCATCCTCGGGCTCGCGCTCGTCGTCGGCCTCGCCCTGTGGCTGTGGCTGAAGCGCACCCGCACGGGCATGGTCATCCGCGCGGGCGTGGACGACCGCGCGATGGTCGCCGCGCTCGGCGTCAACATCCAGCGCGTCTTCATGCTCGCGTTCTTCGTCGGCTCCGCGCTGGCGGGCATGGGCGCGGTGATCGGCACGTCGCAGACGGCCGTCTCGAACGGCACCGACGGCATCTGGCTGCTCAACTCGCTCGTGGTCGTGATCATCGGCGGCATGGGGTCGCTCGCGGGCGCCGCCGTGGGCTCGATGCTGTACGGCCTGATCGGCACGTTCTCGGCGGCCTACCTTCCGGCCGGCAACACGCAGTACGCCGTCATCTTCACGTTCGTGCTGCTCGCGATCGTGCTCGCAGTGCGCCCGTACGGCATCTTCGGGCGGCCCGCGTGATGGATTTCCGCCTGGTCGAGCGGGCGATCGGAGGCGTTGCGATCGCGCTCGCCGTCTTCGCTCCGCTCCTGTTCTCGACGTACACGGTCGACCAGCTGCTGACGCAGGTGCTGATCTTCGGCATCGTCGCGATGAGCCTGATCTTCCTCGCGTCGTACGGCGGGATGGTCTCGCTCGCGCAGACCGCGCTCTTCGGCATCGCCGGCTTCGTCTTCGGCAACATGACGACGGTCGACACGAAGGGCCTGACCCTGGGCTACAGCCCGTGGGCGGGGATCGTCCCGGCGATCCTGATCGCGACGGCGATCGGTCTCGTCTACGGCGGCATCGCAGCCCGCTCGACGGGGATCTACTTCCTCATGATCACGCTCACCTACAGCGTGATCGCGAACCTCTCGTTCGGGCAGATCGAGCGCATCTCGGGCTTCGGCGGCATCAGCGGGATCGTGCCGCCCTCGATCATCGGCACGACCGACCAGCATCCGCACCGGCTCTACTACCTCACGCTCGTGATCGCGGCGCTGCTCTACCTGCTCGTCCGCTACCTCATACGCACGCCGTTCGGGATCTCGCTGCAAGGCGTGCGCGACGAGCCGGTGCGCATGAGCTCGCTCGGCTACAGCGTGGCGCTCCACCGGACGCTCGCGTTCACGTTCGGCGCGTTCATGGCGTCGATCGCAGGCGTCCTGTTCGTGTGGTGGAACGGGCACGTCGATCCGCAGACGATCGGTCTCGGTGCGACGCTCAACGTGCTCATCATCGCGGTGATCGGCGGGCTGCGGCGCATCGAGGGCGCATTCGTGGGAGCCCTCGCGTTCGTGGTCATCAACGACCGGCTGGCCGAGACCGACTTCTCGGTCGCCGGCTTCCAGCTCGGCACGTTCAACTCGTTGATCGGGCTGATCTTCCTCGTCATCGTGCTGCTCTCCCCCGATGGCCTGCTCGGTCTCTGGGAGCGTGGGACCGGCTATCTGCGGCGCCGTCCCGCCCCGGCCGTCGCCGCAGGCGACTAACTCGATTCCCCCCTTGCCGTCAAACCTGCCAGGCATCGTGCCCAACGACACAAAGGAGAACCCCGAGTGAACCTCTCGCGCTTGCGGAAGCTCAGGTACGCGCTTCCGCTCGCGGCGTTCGTGATGGCCTGCACGGCCAGCGCGACGACCGCGAAGCCCACGGCGTCGGCGGCCGGGACGCCGATCAAGATCGCGATCATGTCGGACTGCAAGGGCGCATTCGCCGCCTTCTACGGCGCAGACGTCGGCGGTGCGATCCAGGCCTTCGTCGAGCAGACGGGTGCCAAGGTGAAGGACCGGAGCAATCCGATCAAGGGCATGACCGGCGGCACCATCGGCGGCCATCCCATCAAGCTCGTCGGCATCGGCTGCTCGAACGACTCCGCCGACCTGGCGATCAGCGAGACGAAGCGCCTGATGGAGAAGCTCGGTGCCGACATCATGATCGGGCCGCTCTCCGGTGACGAGGGCGTGGCGATCGCCAAGTACGCCAAGGCGCACCCGACGAAGACGTTCGTCAACGGCACGTCCGGCGCGCTCGACACCACGATGAAGGTCCGTGCGCCGAACTTCTTCCGCTGGAACGGCGACGGCGCACAGTGGGATGCCGGCACGGGCTGGGTCGCCTACAACGTGCTCGGCTGGCGCAAGGTCGACGTGATGATGGACGACTACTCGTTCGGCTGGACGTCGGCCGCCGGGTTCATCGCCGAGTTCTGCGCCCTTGGCGGCGAGGTCACCAAGCGCGTGTTCCCGCCGCTCAACACGACCGACTACTCGACGTACGTGGCCCAGCTCGACGCGCCCAACGCGATCGACGGCTACTTCTGGGCGGTCGGCGGCACGGGCACGATCGCTGCGCTCAAGGCGTTCGAGCAGAAGTACGGCCAGATGAACTCCAAGCAGCACATGGGCAACCTGTTCTTCGGCACGCCGGGCACGTTCACCGATCTCGGCCTGCGCATCGCCGGCTCGTACGCGGGCGGCGGCGGCACGGCGGCCGACGTCCCCTCCGCAGCGCTGACGAAGTTCAAGGCGCTCACGGGTAAGACGTGGAGCGCGCTGCCTCCGCTCAAGGGGCCGGCGACCGCCACGGGCGTCGGCAACCTGTTCTTCGTCAACTACTACGTCAACGCCACGGGCCTGATCAAGGGGCTCAAGGCTGTCAAGGGCGACATCTCGGGCGGCCAGAAGGCCCTCCAGAAGGCGCTCGCGAAGACGAGCGTCACCGATCCGAACGGCACCGTCATCAAGCTCGATGCCAACCGGCAGGGCGTCGGCGGCACGTTCGTGCAGCAGCTCTTCGACAACAACGGCACGCTCGGCATCAAGACCGTGTACAAGGTCGTCGGTGTGCCCCAGAGCTTCGGCGGCGCGTTCGGGAACGCGTTGCCGCCTCCGAGCGAGACGGTTCCGGCGTGCGTGAAGCGCGCCGTGCCCTGGAAGGTCACGAAGGTCTAGTCGGCGCGTGAAGGACAAGCGTTGACCGAAGCGACGGCCACCGTCGCTGCCGATGGCGCCGGCACGATCCTCCGCTTGCGGGGGGTCGGCCGGCGCTTCGGCGGGGTGCAGGCCGTGCGCGACGTCGATCTCGACGTCGCGCACGGCGAGCGCCGCGCCATCCTGGGCCCGAACGGCGCGGGCAAGACGACCCTGTTCAACCTGATCGCGGGCGACTTCGCGCCCACCTCCGGCACGATCGACCTGATGGGCGAGGACGTGACCAACCTCCCGGCGCGCAAGCGGCCGGGGCTGGGCGTCTCGCGCACGTACCAGAAGTCGCGGCTCTTCCCGGGCCTGACCGTCGAGGACAACCTCTACCTCGCGATCGTCGGCCACGACGGCGGGCACCTCAAGGTATTCAAGTCGCGCGCGCGCGAGAAGGAACAACGCGAGCGCGCGCGCGCCGCCGCCGAGCGCGTGTGGCTGGGCGAGTCGCTGCACACGCCCGTCGGCGCGCTCTCGCACGGCCAGCAGCGGCAGCTCGAGGTCGGCATGGCGAGCGCCACCGATCCCAAGCTGATGATGCTCGACGAGCCCGCGTCCGGGCTCTCGCGCGGCGAGCGCGAGCGGCTCACCGAGCTGCTGCTCTCGCTCCCGCCCGAGGTGACGCTGATCCTGATCGAGCACGACATGGACATCGCGCTGCGCGTCGCCGCCTACGTGACGATGATGCACGACGGCCAGAAGGTCGTCGAGGGCACCCCGGACGAGATCCGGGCCAACCAGATGGTGCACGACATCTATCTCGGCAGCAGGTTCACGCATGAGTGACACGCCGCTGCTCGAGCTCGACGACGTGCACGCGTTCTACGGCTCCGCGCACATCCTCGAGGGCGTGTCGCTCTCGATGGGCGTCGAGGCGATCGCCGTGATCGGCCGCAACGGCATGGGCAAGTCGACGCTCTGCAACACGATCATGGGCCTCTGCCGCGAGACGAAGGGCTCGATCAAGGTCGCCGGCAAGGAAGTGCGCGGCCGCCTGCCGTTCGTGATCGCCGCCGAGGGCGTCGGCTACGTCCCGCAGGGGCGTCGCCTCTTCCCCTCGCTCTCGGTCGACGAGCACCTGCGCATGATCCGCACGACGAGCAAGGGGCGCTGGACGCCGGCCGCCGTCTACGGGCTCTTCCCGCGCCTGGCCGAGCGCAAGAAGATCAGCGCCACGCAGCTCTCGGGCGGCGAGCAGCAGATGCTCGCGATCGGGCGCGCGCTGCTGCTCAACCCGCATCTGCTCGTGATGGACGAGCCCTCCGAGGGCCTCGCACCCACGATCGTCGAGAACGTCATCGAGACCTGCCACACGCTCGTCGGCGAGGGCATGGGCATCCTGCTGGTCGAGCAGAACCTCGGCGTCGCGACCTCGGTCGCCGAGCGTCAGCTCGTGATGGTGAGCGGCCAGATCGCGGCCGAGACGACGGCCGAGGCGCTGCGCGACGACCCCGACGCCCAGCGGCGCTTCCTCGGCGTCGAGTCGGCCGCAACGCCCTAGGCCGGCTGCCATCATCCGGGCATGTTGCTGATCGACGACACCGAGCTGCTGCGCGACCGCGGCTACATCGACGGCGCATGGACCTCCGCCGACTCGGGCGCGACGTTCCCCGTGCACGATCCGGCGACGGGCGAGGTGCTCGCCGAGGTGCCGCGCATGGGCGTGGGCGAGACGCGGCGCGCGATCGACGCCGCGGCCGCCGCGCTGCCGGCGTGGCGGGCGCGCCCCGCCCGCGAGCGCGCCGCCATCCTGCGCGGGTTCTCCGATCTCATGCTGCGCCACCGGCGCGACCTCGCGATGATCCTGACGCGCGAGCAGGGCAAGCCCCTGGCCGAGTCGGATGCCGAGATCGGCTACGCGGCGGCCTTCCTCGAGTGGTTCGGCGAGGAGGGCAAGCGCGTCTACGGCGACACGATCCCGGCCCAGCAGACGGGCACGCGGATCCTCGTGCTCAAGCAGCCCGTCGGCGTGTGCGGCGGCATCTCGCCGTGGAACTTCCCCTCGGCCATGATCACGCGCAAGGTCGCGCCGGCGCTCGCGGCCGGCAACACGATCGTGTGCAAGCCGGCCGAGCAGACGCCGCTCTCGGCGCTCGCGCTGGCCGAGCTCGCCGACCGCGCGGGCGTGCCCGCCGGCGTGTTCCAGGTCGTCACGGGCGACGCCGAGGACGCGCCCGTGATCGGCGGCGAGCTGACGGGCAATCCGATCGTGCGCAAGATCGGCTTCACCGGCTCGACCGCGGTCGGCAAGCTCCTGATGGCGCAGTGCGCGGGCCAGGTCAAGAAGCTCTCGCTCGAGCTCGGCGGCAACGCGCCCTTCCTGGTCTTCGACGACGCCGACCTCGACGCCGCCGTGGCCGGGGCGATCCTGTGCAAGTTCCGCAACTCGGGGCAGGTCTGCATCGCGGCCAACCGCCTGCTCGTGCAGGACGGCATCCACGACGCCTTCGTCGAGCGCTACGCCGAGGCGATCTCGGCGCTGCGCGTGGGCGCCGGCACCGAGCCGGGCGTCAACGTCGGCCCGCTGATCGACCAGCAGGGGCTCGAGAAGGTCGTCGCCCACGTCGAGGACGCGCGTGCCAAGGGCGCGGAGGTGCTGCTGGGCGGCGGCCCGCACGAGCGCGGCGGGCTGTTCTTCGCGCCCACGCTCCTGACCGGCGTGAGCGAGGGCATGGCGATGTCGCAGGACGAGACGTTCGGGCCGGTGGCCGGCATCCGCCGCTTCGGCGACGAGGAGGAGGGCATCCGCCTCGCCAACGACACGCCCTACGGGCTCGCGGCGTACTTCTACAGCCGCGACGTCGGGCGCGTGTGGCGCGTCGGCGAGGGCCTCGACTACGGCATCGTCGGCGTCAACACCGGATTCGTGTCGACCGAGGTCGCGCCGTTCGGCGGCATGAAGGAGTCGGGTCTCGGGCGCGAAGGCTCCAAGTACGGCATCGAGGACTGGCTCGAGATCAAATACCTGGCCATGGGAGGCATCGACCGATGAGGCTCGCCGATCGCGTCGTCATCGTCACGGGCGGGGCGCAGGGGATCGGCCGCGCGATCGCGCAGCGGCTGCACGACGAGGGCGCGACCATCGTCGTCGCCGACCTGCAGGGGGCCGAGGCCGCGGGCGAGGAGCTCGGCGGCCTGGGCATCCGCGTCGACGTCTCGCAGCAGGCCGACACGGAGGCGATGGCCGCCGCCGCACTCGAGCGCTACGGCCGGATCGACGGGCTCGTCAACAACGCCGGCATCTACTCGACGCTCGTGCCGAAGCCGTTCGAGGAGATCGACGTCGACGAGTGGCGCAGGGTCTACGACGTCAACGTGCTCGGCATGTTCCTGGCCACCCGCGCGGTCGTGCCCGCGATGCGCGCCGCGGGCTACGGGCGGATCGTCAACATCGCGTCGGGAACGCCGTACAAGGGCGTCCCGTTCCTCCTCCACTACGTCACGAGCAAGGGCGCGGTGATCGCGATGACGCGCGCGGTGGCCAAGGAGGTCTCCCCTGCCGGCATCCTCGTCAACACGGTCGCGCCCGGCTTCACCATGTCGGACGGCGTGCTCGCGAACCCGGTGCAGGTCGAGAAGCTGCAGGAGGTCTCGCTCAAGGCGCGGCTGATCCAGCGCGACCAGTTCCCGTCCGACATCGTCGGCGCGGTCGCGTTCTTCTGTTCGCCGGATGCCGATTTCGTCACGGGCCAGTCGCTCGTGGTCGACGGGGGAGCGTTCTTCAACTGATGCCCACGTATCTGCAAGTCGTCTCGCTCCACGGCGTGGCCGAGCTGCCCGCGGCGACGCGCGCGCTCTACGACGTGCGGGCCAACACCGCGGCCTTCAGCACCGGATCGGCCCTGGTCGCGGACAGCACGCACCTCAGCCTCGACCTGGTCGCCGAGGGCGATCACCTCAGCTTCGAGCTGGTCGACGAGCCCGCCCCGGGCGCGCTGATGGCCCGCGAGCTCGCGCTGCCGGCCGGCGAGTACCTGCTGCGCTGCGACCGCGTCGACTTCCCGCCCGGCGGCGAGGCGTTCCTGCACACCCACCAGGGCCCGGGCATCCGCGTGCTGCTGTTCGGCTCCATCCGCATCGAGACGCAGGGCGCCGTCCACGAGTACGGGCCGGGCGAGCCGTGGTTCGAGACGGGGCCCGACCCGGTCTACGCGGCCACCCACGCCGAGGAGCCGAGCGCGTTCGTGCGCTGCATGGTGCTGCCGCGCGCGCTCCAGGGCTCGCCGTCCATCCGCTACGTGCGCGACGAGGACCGCGAGCGGCCCAAGTCGCAGCGCTACACGGTCTTCCTGGACGAGCCGGTCACGCTGTGAGAAGCGGCGGGCAGCTGCTCGCCGACCAGCTCGCGCTGCACGACGTCGAGCTGGCCTTCTGCGTGCCGGGCGAGAGCTACCTCGCGCTGCTCGACGGGCTCTACGCGCACCGCGAGCGGCTGCGCGTGGTCACGTGCCGCCACGAGGCCGCGGCCGCGAATGCCGCGGACGCGTACGGCAAGCTGACCGGCCGCCCGGGCGTGTGCATGGTCACGCGCGGCCCCGGAGCGACGCACGCCGCGACCGGCGTGCACACCGCGATGCAGGACTCGACGCCGCTCGTGCTGCTGATCGGCCAGGTGCCGCGCGGGCATCGCGGGCGCGAGGCGTTCCAGGAGATCGACTACGAGGCGATGTTCGGGCGGATGGCCAAGTGGGTCTGCGAGATCGACCGGCCCGAGCGCATCCCCGAGCTCGTCGCGCGCGCGTTCGCGACGGCGGTGGCGGGCAGGCCCGGTCCCGTCGTGCTCGCGCTGCCCGAGGACGTGCTCGCGGCGATGACCGGCGCCGCCGACGCGACGCCGGTGCCGCGCGTGGCGGCGTCTCCGCGCCCGGCCGATCTCGCGCGCATGCGCGAGCTGCTGGCCGGTGCCGAGCGGCCGCTCGCGATCGTCGGCGGCAGTGGCTGGACGCCCGAGAGCGCGGTCGACATCGGCGCCTTCCTGGAAGCGAGCGGCATCCCCGCCGTGGCCTCGTTCCGTTGCCAGGACATCGTCGACAACCGCTCGCGCAGCTATTGCGGCGACCTCGGCCTCGGCGTCAATCCCGCGCTCGCCCGCCGCGTGCGCGAGGCCGACGTCGTGCTCGCGGTCGGCACGCGCCTCTCCGAGACCGAGACGGGCGGCTACTCCTACCTCACGCCGCCGGAGCCGGCCCAGACCCTCGTCCACGTGCATCAGGACGCCGCCGAGCTCGGACGCGTGTACCGGCCGAGCCTGGGAATCGTCTCGTCGCTCCCGGAGTTCGCCGCCGCCGCGCGCGCGCTCGAGCCGCTGGCTGCGAGCCGCCACGCCGAGTGGGCCGCGGCCGCGCGCGCGGACTACGAGGCGACGATGCGCTCCGACCCGGCGCCCGGCAGCGGCGTCGACGTGGCGGCCGTGCTCGAGCATCTGCGCGGGCGGCTGCCCGACGCGATCGTCGCGAACGGCGCCGGCAACTACACGGTCTGGGTGCATCGCTTCTGGCAGTTCTCCCGCTACCGCTCGCAGCTCGCGCCGCTCTCGGGCGCGATGGGCTACGGCGTCCCGGCCGCGCTGGCCGGCAAGCTCGTCCACCCGGAGCGGCCGGTCATCGCGTTCGCCGGCGACGGCTGCTTCCTGATGTGCGGCCAGGAGCTCGCGACGATGGTCGCCAACGACCTCGCGATCCTCGTGATCGTCGTCAACAACGGCATGCTCGGGACGATCCGCATGCACCAGGAGCGCAACTACCCCGGCCGCGTGATGGCCACCGATCTCGTGAACCCCGACTTCGCGGCGTTCGCGCGCAGCTTCGGGGCGTTCGGCGAGCGGGTCGAGGACACGGATTCCTTCCCGCCGGCGCTCGAGCGCGCACTGGCGGCGGGCGGGCCGGCGCTGCTCGAGCTGGTGTGCGATCCGGAGGCGCTGACGCCGCGCCAGTCGCTCTCGGAGGCCCGCGCGCAGGGCGAGCGCACAGCCGCGAGCTGAGCCTCGCGGTCACGGCGCCATGCACGATTGGGGTCAGACCCCAATCGTGCAGCGAGGCGGAGGCGGTCGCCCCGGTCGCCCCGGCCGTCTGCTGCTCGCGCGCATCGGCGCCGGTATCGTGCCGCCGCAGATGGAAGCGCTGCATACATGGCCGGCGCGGCGGATCGCGGCCGCGGTCGCGGCGGGCGAGGTCTCGGCCGAGGAGGTCACGCGGCACCACCTCGACCGCATCGCCGAGCACGAGCACCTGCACGCGGTGATCACGGTCACGCGCGAGCAGGCCCTCGCGCGGGCGTGTGCAACGCATGCGGGGCCGCTGGCGGGCGTGCCGCTGCTCGTCAAGGACATCTTCGACACGGCGGGCGTGCGCACGACCTACGGCTCGGGCATCTTCCGCGACAACGTGCCGGTGCGCACGGCGACGAGCGTGCGGCGTCTCGTCGACGCGGGCGCGATCATGCTCGGCAAGGCCAACCTGCACGAGTTCGCCTGGGGCGTGACCTCGCGCAACCGGGCCTACGGCGCGGTCGTCAACAGCGCTCGGCCCGATCGCATCCCCGGCGGCTCGTCGGGCGGCAATGCGAGCGCGCTCGCCGCGGGCCTCTGCGCACTCGGCCTGGGAACGGACACGGGCGCCTCGATCCGCCTGCCCGCGGCCGCCTGCGGCGTGGCGGGCTTCAAGCCCGCCTTCGGCAGCGTGCCGGCCGACGGCCTCTGGCCGCTCGCGCCCTCCTTCGACCACGTCGGCCCGATGGCACGCTCGCTCGACGACTGCGCACTGGCCTTCGGCGTCCTGCGCGGCGCGCCGCTCCCGCTTGCCGATCCCGCCGCGTTGCGCGTGCTGCGCCTCGCGGCCGCGGACATCGCGCCCACGACGGAGGGCCTGCTCGAGGCGGCCGGCCTGCCGGCGGCGCCGGCGTTCGTGCGCCTCCATCTGGCCGAGGTCGCGGAGGTGCACCGCGAGACCTACGCCGCGCACCGCGACGCCTACGACGACGACCTGCACGCCAAGATGGCCGTCGGCCTCGAGGTGTCGCTCGACGAGCGTGCGCAGCTCGTCAGGGCCTTGCACGCATGGCGAGCCGCCTGCGCGGCCGGGTGTCCGTGGGACGTGCTCGTGACGCCGGTCCATCCGGGCGAGCTGCCGCCCGCCGACGTCCCGGCCTCGATCGAGCTCACCGACCGCATGACCGCGTACACGCGGCCGGTCAACTGGCTCGGCTGGCCGTCGGCGGTGACGACCGACGGCGCGATGCACACCGGCCCCGACGAGGCGAAGGTGCTTGCCCACGCGCTGGCGTGGGAGGCCGCGTGAGCGCGGCCGGGAGGCTGGCGGAGCGCGCGATCATCGTCACCGGCGGGGCCTCTGGACTCGGGCGGGCGATGGCGGTGGCCTTCGCCGCCGAGGGCGCGCGCGTCGTCGTCGGCGACGTACGCCGTGAGCCGCTGCACGTCGGCGGCGTGCCGACCGACGAGCTCATCGCGGAGGCGGGCGGGGTCGCGCGCTTCGTCCAGGCCGACGTCTCGCAGGCTGCCGGCGTCGACCGCATGGTCGAGGCCGCACTCGAGCTCGGCGACGGCCGCCTCGACGTGATGGTCAACAACGCGATGGTCGCCGGGCGGCACTCGAAGGGCCTGCTCGAGACGAGCGAGGAGGACTGGGACGTCATCTTCGACGTCGGCCTGCGTGGCTCGTTCCTCGGCTGCCGGCGCGCGATCCGCCAGATGCTGACCCAGGAGCCGCGCGGCGACGTCCGCGGCCGCGTCATCAACATGTCGTCCGAGCACGGCCTGGTCGGCGCGCCCGGGCACGTCGCGTACTGCGCGATGAAGGGCAGCGTCGTCAATCTGACGCGTCAGATCGCCGTCGACTTCGCGCAGCACGGGATCGTCTGCAACGCGATCGCGCCCGGCAAGATCGTGACGCCGCGCGAGGGCGGCGACGATCCCGAGATCCCGTTCTCGCTCGCCCGCACGCCGTGGCCGCGGCTCGGCGCGCCCGAGGACGTCGCGGCGCTCGCGGTCTTCCTCGCGTCCGACGACTGCCGCTTCATGACGGGCGCGAACGTGCTCATCGACGGCGGTTACATGGCGTTCTAGGGAGCGCTACCGTCCGCTGCATGCCGAGACTCCAGGATCGCTCGATCATCGTCACCGGCGGCGCGTCCGGGATCGGGCGCTCCCTCTGCCTTGCCTTCGCTGCGGAGGGCGCACGCGTCGTCGTCGGCGATCTGCGTCGCGATCAGCTCTACGTGGACGATGGCGTCGCGACCGATCAGGCGATCACCGCTGCCGGGGGAATCGCGCGCTTCGTCGAGGCCGACGCCTCGAAGGCCGCCGACATCGACCGCATGGTCGAGGCCGCGCTCGAGCTCGGCGACGGGCGTCTCGACGTGATCGTGAACAACGCGGTGGCGAACGGGCCGGGCGCCGGAGGCCTCCTCGAGACGACCGAGGAGGACTGGGATCTCGTCCTCGGCGTCGGCCTGCGCGGCCTCTTCCTGTGCTGCCGGAGCGCGGTGCGCCAGATGCTCACGCAGGAGCCGTACGGCGAGGTGCGCGGCCGCGTCATCAACATCTCGTCGCAGCACGGCATGGTCGGCGCGCCGGGCGCGGTCGCCTATTCGGCCATGAAGGGCGGCGTCGTCAACATCACGCGCCAGATCGCGGTCGACTTCGCGCAGCACGGGATCGTCTGCAACGCGATCGCCCCCGGCAAGATCGTCGTGCCGCGCGAGGGCGGCCAGGTGCCCGAGATCATCGCCTACGCACACGCGCGCACGCCGTGGCCGCGCCTCGGCGCACCCGAGGACGTCGCCGCGCTGGCGGTCTTCATGGCGTCCGACGAGTGCCGCTTCATGACCGGCGCCAACGTGCTGATCGACGGCGGGTTCATGGCGTACTAGCGTTCGCCGCGTGGGGACGCCGCCGCCCGATCTGCTGACGAGAGCCCGCCGGTTCACGATCGCGTTCGCCGTCGTCACGATCATCGGCCTCGCGGTCAGCGTCGCCATCCCGCTGCTGCTGCCGGGCCCGAAGCTCGTCACCATCGCCCTCGGGTCGGGCTGCTTCATCGTCATCATCGTGCTCGGCTCGCGGCTGCTGCGGCGCGCGCTGATCGGTCGCGCGCGACCGGATGCCTGACCGACTAGCCTCCCCGGCATGAACGGAACTCCGCCGGAGCCGGCCCAGCGGCTCGGCCGCACGCAGATCCTGCTCCTGACGATGGCCGTCGAGGTCATCGGCGTGATCCTGATCGCGGCCTTCCTGCCGATCGCATGGTCGACCCGGCTCGTCGTGATCGCGGTCTACGTCGTGCTCGCGAACGCCGCGTCGCAGATGTACCTGCGGCGGCAGGGGCCCTAGGCCGTAGCCGCGCGCGGCCTCGGCGGGAGCGCCCGCAGCGCCGCTCTCGAGCGCGAGGACGCTCGCCGCCATCACGAGCGCGACCCCGGCGAGCTCGATCGGGCGCAGGCGCTGGTGCAGGCCGGTCACGCCGACGACGACGCCGGCGGCCGGGTAGAGCGCCTGCAGCACGCTGAACGCGCGCGTCGTCAGGCGCTGCATCACGAACAGCTCGACGAGGTACGGCAGGCCGGCGCTGAACGCGCCCGCGGCGGCGAGCAGCGCGAGCTCGCGGCCGTGATCGAGCGGCAGCCCGCCCGTCGCGGCCGCTCCGGGGACGAGCAGCACGGAGCCGACGATCGTCCCTGCCACGAGCGCCGCGAGCGGCGACCAGGCGCCCGTGAGCCGGCGCACGGCGGAGATGTAGAGCACCCACGTGAACGCGTTGCCGAACGCGAGCGCGAGGCCGACGGGATCGACGGCGTCGAAGCCCGGATGGACGAGCGCGAGCACGCCGAGCGCGACGAGGGCGACGCCGAACGCGTGGCGCCGCGTGCGGCTGTGCCAGGCGGCCACGCCGATCGGCCCCGTGAACGAGACGGCCACCACGATCGCGAGCGGCGCGCGGTCGATGGCGAGCCAGAACGTCGTGTTCATGCCGACGACGCCGAGCGCCCACACGGCGGGGTGCCACCACGGCCCGGCGCGCAGCTGCACGACCCGGCGCATGAGCGGCAGCAGGAGGATCAGCACGACCGCGCAGCCGACCAGCCGCAGCAGCGCAACGCCGAGGGGCGAGGCGACCCTGAACGCGTGCACGAAGAGCGGCACGCAGGCGAGGTTCGCGACGGCTGCCCCGATCAGGGCGACGGGCGCGCCTGCGCGCGCGGCGGCGCTCACGGAGCGTCGAACTCGGCCGTGACCTGCATCGCGACGTTGCCGCGGATCGCCTGGCACACCGGGCAGTGCTCCGTCGCGTCGTCCACGAGCGCCTGCAGGTCGCCCTCGGGCGCGGCGGACGTCAGCCGCACCGCGAGGTCGCTGGTCGCGAGCCGGTGATCGCCCGCGCCCTCGCTCCACTCCAGGCGCACGCGCGCCTCGGTGACCACGTGGTCGAGCGCGATGCCGCGCGCCCGCGCCATGCTCGTGATCGTCGAGGTGAAGCAGTTGGCATGCGCGGCGGCGAACAGCTCCTCCGGGTTCGTCGCGCCGCCGGGCCCGCCCAGCTCGACCTGCGCCGCGGTGGGCGTCGAGAGCAGGCCGGAGGCGCTCGCGACGGTGCCGCCGTAGCCCTGCCAGTCGACCGTCGCGCTCGCAGCGAAGGTTCCCATCGGCGCTGAGCCTACATACTCCCGGTGTGACCGAATCCAGTCCCCCGGGCGTCGCGTTCGTGGCCCACTGCCTGCTCAACCAGAACTCCAAGACCGATGGCGGCGCGCGCTGCCCCGGCATCTACTCGCCGCTCGTCGAGGTGCTGCGCGAGCGCGGCTGGCGCATCGAGCAGATGCCCTGCCCCGAGCACGGCTTCCTCGGCCTGCACCGCTTCTGGCTCGTCAAGGAGCAGGCCGACACGCTCGCATTCCGGCGCCACTGCCGGCGCCAGGCCGTCGTCGTCGCCGGCGCCATCGCGGCGCACCTCGAGCGCGGCAGCGAGGTCGTCGTGATCGGCCTCGAGGGCAGCCCGTCGATGGGCGTGCGCATCACCTCCTCGAACGCCGATTGGGGTGGGCGGCCCGATGCCGGCGACAGCTACAAGCTCGTGCCGGGCCGCGGGATCTTCAGCGAGGAGCTCCAGGCCGAGCTGCTCGAGCGCGGCCTCGGCGACGTGCGCACGACGGGCATCGAGCACCAGCTGCCGGGGCACGACGTGGCCGTCGAGCGCGAGCAGCTCACCGTCTTCCTCGGGGATCCGGCACGTGGAAGGTGACCTGCGCGGGTTCCGGGTCGCCGTCTGCGCGGACGCGCTCGTCAATCCCGAGCCGGGCGGTCTCGACGCACTCGCGGTGTGCGAGCGCGCCGGCTTCGGCGTGATGCAGCTGCCGGCCACCTGGTATCCCGCGGACGTGGCGGCGGGCTGGCTCGAGCAGGTCGCCGAGCAGCTCGACGAGTACCTGCGGCGCGGCTACGCCGTCGTGCTGGTGACGCTCGCCGGCGACGCCGCCGGCGCGGCGCAGCGGGAGGCGCTCGGCGCCGCGCTCGCGGCGATCGGCCACGAGCTCCCCGCCGAGCTCGCGAGCGACGGCGATGCCGGCGCGCTGGAGGAGTTCCTGCGCGCGCAGCCGGTGCCCGGCGCGGCGGCGTGAGCGCGACGCTCGCGGTGCGCGGCGGCCTCGTCGTCGCGCCGGGCGGCGCGCGCGCGGCCGACGTCGTCGTCGAGGGCGAGCGCATCGTCGCGGTGACCGAGCCCGGGGAGGCGCGTGCCGCCGGCGAGATCGACGCGCGCGGCTGCATCGTGCTGCCGGGGGCCGTCGACGCCCACGTGCACGTCGGTCTCGACTACCGGCTCATGGACGGCGGCAGCGCGACGTCGGCCGACCGCTACGACGACGCCTCGCGCGCGGCCGCGGCGGGCGGCACGACGACGATCATCGACTTCGCCATGCAGGTCGAGGGCGAGGGCTTGCTCGCCCCGCTCGAGCGCCGGCTGGACGACATCCGCGACAGCGCGGTCGACGTCGCCCTGCACTGCTGGATGCTCGAGGCCAACCGCGAGGCCGTCGCGGAGATCCCCGAGCTCGTCGCGCGCGGCGTGCCGTCGCTCAAGGTCTTCCTGGCCTACAGCCAGCTCGGCGAGCCGATGCCCGAGGAGGACATGCTCGCGGTCTGGAAGGCGGTCGCCGCGGCCGGCGGGATCATGCAGGCGCACTGCGAGAGCTGGCCGGTCATCCAGCCCCGGCTCGAGGCGGCGATCGCGAGCGGCGCCACGGGCTACGCGGACTTCGCGGCCTCGCGCCCGCCGAGCTCGGAGTCCGAGGCGGTCGGCCGCGCACTCGCGTTCGGCGCTGCGAGCGGCGCCGAGACCTACTGCGTGCACCTCTCGACGAGCGGCGCGGTCGAGCACCTGCGCCTGGCCCGCATGCACGGCCTGGCAGCCCACGGCGAATGCTGCCCGCACCACCTGCTGCTGGACGAGTCGCGCTACCTCGGCGAGCGCGCTGGCGACTTCGTCATGAGCCCGCCGCTGCGCAGCGCCGAGCACCGCGCCGCGCTCTGGGGCGCGCTCGTGGACGGCACCATCGAGGTCGTGGCGGCCGATCACGCCGCGTGGCCCGCTGCGGTCAAGGCGCCGGGGCCCGGCTTCCTCGAGGCGGTGCACGGCGCGGCGGGCAACGGCCTGCTGCTGCCGCTCGTGGCGGCGCAGGTCGGGCAGGTCGACGGCTTCGGCTGGGAGCACGTCGCGCGCCTCACGGCCGAGAACCCCGCCCGCATCTTCCGCCTGCCCGACAAGGGCGCGATCGCACCGGGCAAGCACGCCGACCTCGTCATCCTCGACCCCGGGGATGTGCGGCCGGTGCCGCGGGTGCCGCCGTACTGGCAGGTCGACAACGGCATCTTCGAGGGCCTCGCACACGTGCCGCCGCGCATCGTGCTGCAGCGCGGTCGCACGCTCGTGCGCGCAGGCGCCTTCGTCGGCGCGCCGGCCGCAGGGCGGTTCGTGCCAGGCGCAACGTAACGTCAACGGGGGCATGCGAGACTATCCGGAGCACCCGATTTGGAGGCTTGCATGCTGAAGTTCCTGACGAAGTCCCGCGACCTGATCGCCGAGACCGACGCTCTTCCCGGCCGCGCAGAGGCCATCGCCGTCCCCGCCCGCCACACGGTGCTCGGGACGCCGCTCCTGCCGCCGTTCCCCGAGGGCATCGAGGTCGTGCAACTCGGCCTCGGCTGCTTCTGGGGCGCCGAGCGCCTCTTCTGGCAGCTCCCGGGCGTCTACACGACGGCCGTCGGATACGCGGGCGGGTTCACGAAGAACCCGAGCTACGCCGAGGTCTGCTCGGGCCGCACCGGCCACACCGAGGCCGTCCTCGTCGCATACGACCCGAAGGTGCTGCCGTTCGAGCAGCTGCTGCGCACGTTCTGGGAGGGCCACGACCCGACGCAGGGCATGCGCCAGGGCAACGACATGGGCACCCAGTACCGCTCGGCGCTGTACTGGACGACCGACGCGCAGCGCGAGATCGCCCTGCGCTCGCGCGACGCCTACCAGAGTGCCCTGTCCGAGCGCGGCCGCGGCCAGATCACGACCGAGCTCGCCGAGGCGGGGCCGTTCTACCCGGCCGAGGAGTACCACCAGCAGTACCTGCAGAAGAACCCGGGCGGCTACTGCGGCCTCGGCGGCACGGGCGTGAGCTGCCCGATCGGCGCCGGCGTCAGCGCCTCGTAGGGACCGCAAAGTTGGGGTCTGACCCCAATCGTTGCGCGACGGCGACCGCGAAAGTTGGGGTCAGACCCCAACTTTGCGGTCCGGTCATACGGTGACGCGGCCGCCGCTCTTCAGCGCCTGCTCGCAGGCCAGCGCCGTCGCCAGCGACGCCGTCGCCTGCGCCGGCGTGCAGGCGACCGCGGCCGGGTCGCCCGCGCGCGCGGCGGCCAGGAAGCGCTTCATGCCGTGCACGCTCGGGTGCTCCGAGCGGAGGTCGACGGCCGTGCCGTCGGCGAGGCCGGTCGCGCGGAAGTCGGGGTCGAGCACGCAGTCCACGCGCGCGCCGTCGCCGATGACCTCGAGCTCGTAGGTGCGGGCGAGCTCGGGGCGCTGCCACACGACCTGGACGGTCGCGACGGCCCCGCGCTCGAGCTCGAGCGTGAGCGCGAGCACGTCGTCGATCTCGCTCTCGGGCGGCCGGTCGTCGCCTGCGAGCGGGAGGTTGGCGCCCGTGGCGGAGACGCGCACGGCGGGGCCCGCGACCGCCTGCACGAGGTCGATGCCGTGGCTCGCGCGCTCGAGCACCTGGCCGCCTCCGGCCGCCTGGTCGGTGAACCACGCGCGGCCGGCCGTGGCGCCGAACATGCGGACGGCGAGCAGGCCGAGGGCCCGGCCGGCGAACAGCTCCCGCACGGCCGGGACCCACTCGATCGCCCGCCACTGGTAGCCGATCGCGCAGACCGCGCCGCTGCGCTCGACCGCCTCGACGATCGCCTGCGCGTCGCCGAGGTCGCGCGCCACGGGCTTCTCGAGGTAGACGGGCAGCCCGCGCTCGAGCGCCGCGAGGGTCACCTCGCGGTGCAGGCGGGGCGGCGTCAGCACGAGCACCGCGTCGGGCCGGCCGCGCTCGAGCAGCGACTCCCAGTCGGAGAACATCTCCGCGCCCGTCGTCTCCGCCGCCCAGGCCAGGCGCTCCGCGTCCGGGTCGCACACGCACGCGACGTGCTCGCCCAGCGCGCCGAGGCTGTCCAGATGCGTCTCCGCGATCCAGCCGCAGCCGATCAGGCCGATCCTCATGCCGCCACCTCGCCCTTCCTGAGCACGGTGCGCGGACGCCCGCGCACCTCGGTTCCATTCCACACGCTTGCGTCGAGACCCTCGGCGAGCGTGGCCGGGGTGAGCGTCCACACCGGCGCCGGATCCCACACGACCAGGTCTGCGAGCGCCCCGGCCTCGACCGCGCGGCCGCCGCAGAGGACGCTCGTCGCCAGCTCCAGCGGGAGGCGCGCGTCGCGCAGGGCGGCGGTCAGCACGAGCGGCATCCGCGCCGCCACGCCCGGCCCGCCCGAGACGATCTCGTCGAACGCCGCCGCGGGGCGCGAGCCGCGGTGCGCGTGGTCGGAGCCGATCGCCGTGAGCGTCCCGTCGAGCACGCCCTCCCAGACCGCCTCGACGTGCGCGCGCGGGCGCAGCGGCGGCGAGATCACGCCCATCGCGGCGGCCGCCGTCGCGTACACGCCGTCGTCGAGCAGCAGGTACTGCGGGCAGGTCTCGCCCGTCACGTCGAGGCCGGCGGCGCGCGCCGCACGGATCGCCGCGACCCCGCCGGCGGTCGAGACGTGCACGATGTAGACCGGCGCGTCCGCGAGCCGCGCGAGGTCGAGCGCGCGGCGGATGCCCTCCTCCTCGACGAGCGGCGGGCGCGAGCGGGGGTGCGCGCCGACGCCGAGATCGCCCGCCGCGCGGAGGCGCTCGCGCAGCACCTGGATCGCTCCGGCGTTCTCGCAGTGCAGGCGCGGCACCACGTCGTGCGCGCGCCCCCACAGGAGCGCCCGCAGGAGCACCTCGTCGTCGGCGTCGAGGCCGAGCTCGCGGTAGGCCAGGAAGAGCTTGATCCCGCGCACGCCGCGCGCCGCGAGCGCCGCGAACGAGGCCTCGTCGAGCGCCTCCGGCTCGTACACCGTCGCGAGCGGGTCGATGCGGCAGGGCGCGCCGGCGGCGAGCGCGTCCCAGCGCGCGCAGGCATCCTCGACGCGCTCGCCGGGCTGCGGGGGCGCGTACGCCTCGATGCTCGTCGTGCCCGAGCGCAGGGCGGCGAGCGGAGCATCCGGCAGGCCCTCGTACACGTGCGCGTGGGGATCGACCCCGCCCGGCAGGACGTAGCAGCCGCGCGCATCCAGCTCGCGGGCGCCCCTGACCGTCTCGCCCACGGCGACCACGTGGCCGTCCTCGACGAGCACGTCGGCGCCGTCGAGCACGCCGGCGCGAGCCACGACGCGCCCGCCCGCGATGCGCAGGCTCGTCACGTGGGCTCGTCGCAGGCGACGACCGCACCCGCGCGCACCACGCTGCGCGCCGCGAGGCGCTCGTCCGCGTGCTCCGTCACGTGCCCCGACAGCCGGTGCTCGCCGTCGACGAGCGCGAAGCGGCCGCGCTGCCGCTCGAGCAGGCTGAGGTCGCCGGGCGCGCCGGGCGCGAGCGTGCCGAGCCCGGCCGGCGCGACGTGGGCGAGGTGCGTCCCGACCCGGCACGTCGCCGCCGCGATCACGTCGCGGAGCGGCATGCCGAGATGGAGGAGCTTCGAGAGCGTGCGCGGCAGGTCGTGCACCGGGCCGGCGTGATTGTGGGCGTGGATGTCGCTCGAGATCGTGTCGGGCGGAAAGCCCTGGGCGAGCGCGGCCCGGGCCACGCGCCACGTGAACGAGCCGACGCCGTGCCCGACGTCGAAGAGGATGCCGCGCTCGCGCGCGGCGAAGGCCTCGGGCCAGACGTCGCTGCGATCGTCGAGCAGCCCGCCCTCGTTGCCGTGGAAGCAGTGCGTGACGACGTCGCCGGGGCGCAGCCGCGCGAGCAGCTCGGGCAGGGGCATGCGCATGTCGATCACGTGCACCATGAGCGGGAGGCCGAGCGCCTCGGCGGCCTCGAGTGCGAGGCCGAGCGCGGGGCGCGGATCGGGCCCGACCATCTGCCGGCCCGCGCGCAGCTTGACCCCCGCGATCACGTCGCGGTTGGCCTCGGCCTCGCGCACGCACTGCTCGACCGAGGCCCAGCGCAGATCCTCGAGCTCGCCGACGAGCACCGAGATCATGCCCTCGACGGCGATGTGGAGATAGGCGTAGATGCGCGTCTGCGCCTGGTCGATGACCATCCGCCGCAGTCCGGGGAACGTCTGGGCGCCAGCCGATCCGACGTCGACGCCGGTGGTCGTGCCACGGCGCAGGAGGTAGGTGTCGGCGTCGATGCCGTAGTGCGAGACGCCGTCGTAGACGTGCACGTGCAGGTCGATCAGCCCCGGCGTCACGAGCAGCCCGGCCGCGTCGACGCGCTCGCGGCCCACGAGGCCCTGTCCCACCTGCGCGATGTGGCCTCCGTCGATCGCGACGTCCGCAACCTCGTCGACGCCCGTGGCCGGGCAGAGCACGTGGCCGCCCGCGACCACGAGGTCGTGCGTCACGGAATCAGGCCCTCGTCCTGGAGGCGCTCGAGCGCCCGCGCGAAGGCGCCGGCGGTGTGCTCGACCTCCTCGGCCCCGTGCGCGATCGAGAGCAGGCCGCAGCCGTGGAAGAGATGCACGCCCTCCAGCAGCAGCGCGCACTGGAGCGCGCTCAGGAGCGGCTCGGGAACGCCGCGCTTGAGCGTCACGGGGTCGTCCGTGCGCTCGCCGAAGATGAGGCAGAACGTCGAGGCCTGGCCGTACGCGTACCCCGGCGTCGAGCGCCGCTCGAAGGCCGCGCAGAGCGCCGCGCGCAGCTCGCCCGCGCGGGCGTTCGCGGCCGCGAGCGCCGTGCCGTCGGCGAGCAGGTCGAGCGTCGCGATCCCGGCCGCCGCCGAGAGCGGGTGCGCGTTGTGCGTGCCCGGGTGCTCGACCTTGGAGCGGCCCTCGCGGAACGCGAGCGCCTCCATCACGTCGGCCCGCCCGGTCAGCGCGCCTCCGGGCAGTCCGCCGGCGACGACCTTTGCGAGCGCGGCCAGGTCGGGCGTCACGCCGATGACCGCCTGCGCGCCGCCGGGCGACCAGCGGAAGCCGGTCACGACCTCGTCGAAGACGACGAGCGCGCCGGCCGCGCGGGCGGCCGCGGCGATCGACGCGACGCGCTCGGGTGCGAGCGGCACGGCGCCCCAGGCGGCGCCCGTCGGCTCGAGGATCACGCAGGCCACGTCGCCGCGCTCGAGCTCCCGCTCGAGCAAGCCCTCGGCGAACGGGTCGACGACGGTGAGGTCGGGGTTCGGCGGCGAGCCGTGCGGGGGCCCGCCGTCGACCGGGAGAGCGACGCCCGGGATCGCGTCGTCGTGCCAGCCGTGGAAGTGGCCGGCCAGCTTGAGCACGCGATCGCGGCCGGTGAATCCGCGCGCGACGCGCAGCGCGAGCAGCGTCGTCTCGGTGCCGCTCGATGTGAAGCGCACGCGCTCGGCGCACGGGACGAGGCCGATGATGCGCTCGGCCCAGTCCGCCTGCAGCTCGCTGCTCGCGCCGAGGTGCTGGCCGAGCCCCGCCTGGCGGCGGATCGCCTCGACCACGGCCGGATGCGAATGTCCGGCGACGAGTGCGCCGTGCCCCGTCACGTAGTCGACGAGGCGGTGACCGTCGAGATCCCACTTGTACGCGCCCTCGGCGTGCGTGACCGACACCGGAAACGGGTCCTGGCGGCGCGCGTCGTGCGTCAGGCCGCTCGGAAAGAGCGTCAGCGCGCGCTCGTGCGCCGCCTGCGAACGCGGATTCGCGCGTGCGTACTCGGCCAGGGTCGAGAGGGCGGTGCTCATGCGACGAACGCTACCGGGGGCCCCGCGCGCGTGTAGCGTCCCGGCCATGGATCTCGATCTCGTCGGCCGCCGCGCGGCCCTCATGGCTTCCAGTGACGGCCTCGGCAAGGCGATCGCCTGCGCGCTCGCGCGCGAGGGCGTGCACGTGATGATGAGCGGGCGCGACGCCGGCAAGCTCGCCGGCGCGGTCGAGGAGGCCAAGGCGGCCGCCGGCCACGGGGCGCAGGTCGCGGGCGTCAGCGTCGACCTCGGCACGGCGGACGGCCCGGCGACGCTCGTCGAGAGCGCCGTCAAGGCCTACGGCGGCCTCGACATCCTGCTCACGAACTCGGGCGGCCCGCCGGCCGGCCCGCTGCTCTCGTTCGACGACGAGACCTGGCAGCGCGCCTTCGAGTCGGTGCTGCTCTCGGTCGCCCGCGGCGCGCGGGCCGCGCTGCCGCACCTCGAGGCCTCCGAGCAGGCGCGCATCGTCTCGATCGCGTCGTCCTCGATCAAGGCCACGCTCACGAGCCTCGGCTTCTCCAACGTCTTCCGCCCCGGCATCCACGGCCTCGTCAAGACGCTCGCCGAGGAGCTCGGGCCGAAGGGGATCACCGTCAACCTGATCGCGCCGGGCAAGATCGACACCGAGCGCGTGCGCTGGCTCGACGGCGTGCGCGCCGAGCGCAGCGGGATGACGGTCGCCGAGGTGCGCGCCTCGTCCGAGCGCGACGTCCCGCTCGGCCGTTACGGCACGCCCGAGGAGCTCGCGGAGGTCGTCGTGTTCCTCTGCTCCAAGGCGGCCCGCTACCAGTCGGGCACCGCCACGCTCGTCGACGGCGGCCTCGTGCGGGCGCTCTAGCCTCGCGGCGTGCGGCGCCCGCTCGTCCTCCTGCTCACGGGCGAGCTGCTCACCACCTCGTCCGCGCTCGCCGTGCAGACCGCCCTCGGGTGGGAGGGCTATGCGCGCAGCGGCGATCCCCTCGTGCTCGGGCTGATCGGACTCGCCGAGTTCGTCCCGGCGCTCGTCTTCGCGCTGCCTGCCGGACACGCCGCCGATCACCGCGACCGGCGCTGGGTGACGGTCTTCGGACTCGGCGTGATCGCGCTCGCGACCTCGGGCATCGCGCTCGATACCGCAGGCGGCGACGGGCGCGTGTGGCCGCTCTACGGGCTCGCGCTCCTGATCGGCGTCGGCCAGTCCTACGCCGCGCCGGCCTACGGGCCGATGCTGGCGGCGAGCGTGACGACCGAGGAGCTGCCGCGCGCGATGGCCATGAACGCCTCCGTGTGGCAGTTCGGGACGATCATCGGCCCGGCGGCGGCCGGCCTGCTCCATCTGCTCGGCTCGCCCGCGCCCTTCGTCGTCGCTGCGCTCGCGGCCGGCCTGGGCGCGCTCTGCGTCCTGCCCGTCCCGGCCGCCATCGGGCGCGGACACCTGACCGAGGAGCGGCACTCGCCGACGCTCGCCGAAGCGCTCGAGGGCGTGCGCTTCATCCTCCGTACCCGCGCGCTGCTCGGCACGATGTCGCTCGACCTCGTCGCCGTGCTGCTGGGCGGCGCGACCGCGCTGCTGCCGGTCTTCTCGCAGGAGGTGCTGCACGTCGGGGCGCTCGGCAACGGCCTCCTGCGCGCGGCTCCCGGCGCGGGCGCCGTCGTCGTCGCGCTGACGCTGACCGCGCGGCCGCTCGGGCGCCGTGTGGGCCCGGCGCTGTTCCTGGCCGTCGGCGCGTTCGGCGCATTCACGCTCGTGTTCGCGCTCTCGCGCAGCTATGTCCTGTCGCTCGCGGCGCTCGCGGGCCTGGCTGCGGCCGACATGCTGAGCGTGTTCATCCGCGCCACGCTCGCGCCGCTCCTGACCCCGCCCGAGCTGCGGGGCCGCGTGGGTGCGGTCGAGCGCGTGTTCATCGGTGGCTCGAACGAGCTGGGCGCGTTCGAGTCGGGCACGGCGGCGGCGCTGATCGGCGCCGTCCCCGCGGTCGCGATCGGCGGCGTCCTCGCGATCTGCGCGGCCGTGTTCTGGGCCTGGCGCTTTCCGCAGCTGCGCCGCGTCGATCGCTTCGAGGACGCCGCCGAGCTCTCGCGCCCGGCGCCCTAGCTGACGGTGCTCATCGCGCTGCGAGCCACTGCTCGAACTCGGCGGCGACGATCCGCTCGTCGTGGACCCCGGCTGCCGCCGGCGAGGCGAGCCAGACGATCGGCGGTCCCATGATCGCGGGGTCGAGCAGCCGCTCACGGGCCTCGGCGGGGGTGTCGTCGGGGATCATGCCGGTGTCGGTGGCGCCGCCGGGAAGCAGCAGGTTGACCGTCACCGGGCTGTCGGCGAGGTCGGCCGCCATCACCCGCGAGAGCGCCTCGAGCGCCGCCCCGGACGGGCCGTAGGGCACGAAGCCCCGCCGCACCATCGTGGACTCGCTCATCGAGATCGTGACGATGCGGCCGCCGCCCTGCCCGAGCATCGGCGGCACGAGCGCGCGCGCCATGAGGAAGCAGCCGGTCACCTTGGTCTCGAGCACGTCGCGGAAGCCGTCCGGCGGCACCTCCCAGAACGGCTGCGGGTGCGAGAGGAAGCGGGGGTTGACCGTGCGCATCCCGATGCCCGCGTTGTTGACGAGCAGGTCGATGCCGCCGAGGCGCTCCCACACCTCCGCGACCCCGGCGGCGACGGCAGCCTCGTCGCGGGCGTCGAGCGCCAGGCCGACGGCGCACGGGCCAAGGGCCGCGGCGGCGCGCGCCGCGCGCTCCGCGTCACGGCTCGTGACGGCCACGCGCGCGCCCGCAGCCACGAGCGCCCGGGCCATGGCCAGCCCGAGGCCGCTCGTGGCGCCGGTCACGAGCGCGCGGGTGCCGGCCAGCTCGGTCATATGCTCCGCGGCCATCTAGTGTCCTGAGTCGGAGGTTCGCTGCCGCGATTGCACCGTCCGGGCGCTCTGGGCGCGACGCGGCGTCTTGCTCAGGCTGGCCTGCATGGGCGGCGACGCCGCGTCACGCCCAGAACACCCGGCCAGCACACTCACGACCACCGAACCTCCGACTCAGGACACTAGCCGGCCGCGGCGGCCGGGCGCCGGATCATGGTGATGGCCACGAGCAGGGCCAGGGCCAGCAGGATCGCCGATCCGGTGAGCGCGCTCGCGACGCCCTGGGCCAGCTCGTGCTGGGCCTGGATGGTCTGCGAGATGCCCCGGAGCGGGTGCTGCTCGGCGCTGCGGCGTGCGGCCGCGAAGACCGTGATGAGGATGCCCAGGCCGAGCGATGCGCCGAGCTGCTGGGCCACGTTGAGCAGCCCCGATGCGGCGCCGGCGTCGCCGGGTGCGACGCCCGCGATGCCCGCGGCGGTCAGCGGCGTGAACGCGATGCCGATGCCGACGCCGACGAGCGCGAGCGGCACGGCCACCTGCGGGAAGTAGTGCATGCCGGCCGAGACCTGGCTCAGCCACGCCACGCCTGCCACTGCGAGCGCCAGCCCGCCGACGAGCAGCCGGGTGTTGCCGAAGCGCGGTGCGATCTTCGGCACGACGCGGCCCATCGCGAACATCACGGCCGTCATCGGCAGGAAGGCGAGCCCGGCCTGCAGGGCGCTGAAGCCGCTGACCCCCTGCAGGAACTGCGTCAGGAAGAAGAACGTCGAGAACATGCCGCCGACGACGAGGACGCGCGCGGCATAGGCGCCCGAGCGCGCGCGGTCGGCGAACAGGTGCAGCGGCGTGATGGGCTGCTCGGCGCGCGACTCGTTGACGATGAAGCCGGCGAGCAGTGCGGCACCGGCCGCGAACGAGGCGAGCGTGCCGCGGTCGCCCCAGCCGTCGGAGGCGGCCCGCACGAAGCCGTAGACGAGCGCGGTCATGCCGGCGGTCGAGGTGATCGCGCCGGTGAGGTCGAAGCGGCCGGAGCGGCGCTCGGTCTCGGGCAGGAAGCGGGGTGCCAGCGCCATCACGACGAGGCCGACCGGCACGTTGATGAAGAGACCCCAGCGCCACGAGAGCCAGTCGGTGAGCGTGCCGCCGAGCACCAGGCCGACGCTGCCGCCGCCGCCCGCGACGGCGCTGTAGTACGCGATCGCGCGCGTGCGCTCGGCGCCCTCGCGGAACGTCGTCGTGAGCAGCGCGAGCGTGGAGGGCGCAGCGATCGCGGCGCCGACCCCCTGCACGGCGCGGGCGGCGAGGAGCCACTCGGCCGACGGGGCGAGGCCGCCGGCGAGCGAGGCGGCGGTGAAGAGCGCGAGCCCGGCGACGAGCATCCGGCGGCGCCCGAGGATGTCGCCGGCGCGTGCGCCGAGCAGGAGCAGGCCGCCGAAGGAGAGCGTGTAGGCGCTCTGCACCCACGAGAGGCCCGTGGGCGAGAAGTGCAGCGAGCTCTGGATCTTGGGGAGTGCCGCGATCACGACCGAGACGTCGAGGACGATCATCAGGTACGTGGCGAGGATGATGCCGAGCACGGCCGTGGGGTTCGGCGTGCGCTCGGCGCGGTCGAGCAGGGAGGGGCGGACGAGGACGGGCTTGTCGAGCACGGAGGACACGAGCGACGCAACCACCTTTCGGAACGGAGCCGGGTCGGGTAAAATGGAGGGACCCTCCAGAAATATTCGGAGAGCTCCTCCGGTTAGTATACGGAGGATGACTCCGTTTTTCAAGCGGCCAGGAGGCCGCACCCCATGAACGACCCGATCACGCTCGCAGCCCTCCCCGACCGCCGGCCCAAGCGGGCCGACGCGCGGCGCAACTACGAGAAGCTGCTGGCCGTCGCCCGCGAGGTCTTCGCCGAGCAGGGCGCGGCGGCGACCCTCGATGAGATCGCCCGCCGCGCCGAGGTCGGCCCGGCCACGCTCTACCGCCACTTCCCGACCCGCCAGCACCTGCTCGAGGCCGTCTACCTCGAGGAGGTCGAGGCGTTGGCCCGCCAGGCCGCCGATCTCGTCGGCCTGCCGCCGTGGGACGCGCTCGCCCAGTGGCTCCACGGCTTCCTGCGCTACGCCGCGACGAAGCGCGAGCTCGCCCAGGAGATGCTGAACTACGTCGATCGCGACGCCGACGTGTTCCGGGCGTGCAGTGCCGCGATCACGACGACGGGCGACGCGCTGCTCGAGCCGCGCCCAGGAGGCCGGCGTCGTCCGCTCCGACACCAGCTTCACGGACGTCGGCCGCCTCCTCGGCAGCATCGCCGGCATCAACGGCGACCCCGACGAGATCCAGCGCCTCTTCGACATCGTGCTCGACGGCCTGCGCTACCAGCCGCCGCGCGACTAGGGGTCGGCGCTACGGCACCAGCGCGGCGGGCTCCTCGAGTATCTCCGCGACCGCCTGGAGAAACGCCCCGGCGCGCGCGCCGTCGACCGCACGGTGATCGCACGAGAGCGTCAGCGTCACGGCCGGCTGCACGACGGCCATCCCGCCGAGCGGCAGCACGCGGTCGACGATGCGGCCGACCGCGAGGATGGCGGCCTGTGGCGGGTTGATGATGGCGCTGAAGGAGTCGACGCCGTACATCCCGAGGTTGCTGAGCGTGAACGTTCCGCCCTGGACGTCCACGGGCTCGAGCCGGCCCTCGCGCGCCCGCAGCACGAGATCCTCCCGCCGGGCGGCGAGCGCGGCGAGATCGAGCGCGTCCGCGTCGTGAATCACGGGAACCACGAGTCCATCCTCGAGAGCGACGGCAAGCCCGACGCCGATCGCGGCGTGGCCGACGAGCTCGCCGTCGGACCACGAGCGATTGAGATCCGGGTGAGCGCGCAGCGCGTGCGCGGTCGCGCGGACGAGCAGGTCGGTGACCGTGACATGGGCGCCCGTGCGCCCTCGCGCATGCGCTTGCCACGCCAGGAGGCGACTCGCGTTGACCTCCCGCTGCACGGCGAAATGCGGGGTCGTCGTCCAGCTCGCGACGGTGCGCTCCGCCATCGTGCGCCATGCGTGACTCATGCCGGCGGCCGGCGCGCGAGGCTCGGGACCGGGGAGCGCGGCCGTCGCGGCGCCGGCCGCAATCGCCGCCCGCACGTCCCCGGCCTGAACGGGGCGGCCGAGGCGAGCCGCGAGCGCCGCCAGGTCGACCCCCGCCTCGCGGGCCATCCGGCGCGCGACGGGCGACGCCGCGGGGCGGCGCGGCGACGGCTCGGCCGCCCGCGGCGGAGCCTCTCCCGGCGCCAGGATCAACGCGATCACGGTGCCCACCGTGACGTCGTCGCCGGCATGCGCCGTCATCGCCGCGAGCGTGCCGTCGGCGGGCGCTTCGAGCTCCACCGTGACCTTGTCGGTCTCCACCTCGATCAGGGGCTGGTTCTTGCGCACCGAATCCCCCTCCCCGAAGAGCCAGCGCACCACCCGCCCGGTGTCCTGGGCGACCCCGAGGGCGGGCATGATCACGTCGGTCGCCACCTCAGTGGGGCGTGACGGCGTGATCGCCCTGCGGCAACGGGGCCGCGCCGTTGCTCGAGTTGAGGTGGGATTGCGTCTCGCGCGTGGTCTCGAGGGGCCCGCCGACTGCGTGGTAGCGCGTCCCGGCCACGAGCAGCTTCTCGGCCGGGAAGCGCGTGATGACCTCGCAGCCCGTGGCGGTCACCACGAGCTCCTCCTCGATCCGGGCCGCGGACCAGCCGTCGGAGGCCGGCCAGAACGTCTCGAGAGCGAAGACCATTCCCTCCTCGATCACCTCGGGGTGCTCCAGCGAGACCAGCCTGCTGAAGATCGGCTTCTCCCAGATCGAGAGCCCGATGCCGTGGCCGTACTGCAGCGCGAAGGCGGCCTCCTCGTTGGCGAAGCCGAACTCCTCGGCCTTCGGCCAGATCGAGACGACCTCCGCCGTGGTCGTGCCGGGGCGGATCAGCGAGATTGCCGCGTCGAGGTAGTCGCGGCAGCGCTTGTAGGCGTCGACCTGGGCATTCGAGGCGCTGCCGACCGCGAACGTGCGGTAGTAGCACGTGCGATAGCCCATGTAGGCGTGGAGGATGTCGAAGTAGGCCGGGTCGCCCGGGCGCAGGATGCGATCGGAGAACACGTGCGGGTGCGGGCTGCAGCGCTCGCCCGAGATGGCATTGACGCCCTCGACGTGCTCCGAGCCGAGGTCGTAGAGCACCTTCGAGACGAGGCCGACGCACTCGTTCTCGCTCATGCCCGGCTTCATCGCCTGATAGAGCTCCTCGTAGGCGGCGTCGGCCATCATGCAGGCCGTGTTCAGGAGCGTGATCTCGTCCTCGGTCTTGATCACGCGCGCCTGCTGCATGAGCTGCTGGCCGTCCAGCACGGTGATCCCCTCGGCCTGCAGCGCGAGCAGCACCGGCAGCTCGATCACGTCCACGCCGATCGGCTCGCCGAGGAGGCCGCGCTGCTCGAGCTCCACGCGGATCTTGCGGGCGACGTCCTGCGCCTGCCCCACCTCGGGGCCGAGCGCGCCGCGCAGGGTGGAGATCCCCGGCCGCGAGCGCTCCCCGAGCCACGGGCAGTAGAGCTGGTGGTGGCGCGCGGCGGATCCGAAGTCCCACAGGATCGGCTCGTCTCCCTGGGGCAGCAGCGTGAAGCGCGCAAGCTTGTCCATGGCCCACGTGCCGATGTGCGTGGCGGTGAGGTAGCGGATGTTGTTCATGTCGAAGCAGAGCAGCGCGCCGAGCTGCGAATCCGCGAGCAGGCGCTTGGCGCGGGCGAGCCGCTGGGTGCGGAGCCGCTCCATGTCGACCCGTTGCTCCCAGTCGACGGCGCTCAGGCCAAAGGTCTTGAGTCCCATTCCTCGTCCCCTCCTACGCAGGTAGGCACAGCGCGCGAGCGGCGGCCGCGACGCGCTGGGCGGTCGGTACGGTCAGATCCTCGAGAGGCGGCGAGAACGGCACGGGCACGTCCATCGCCCCCATTCGCGTCACCGGCGCGTCGAGGTAGTGGAACGCCCCCTCGGCGATCACCGCGGCGAGCTCGGCCGATGCCCCGTAGCTCTGGTGCCCCTCATCCACGACGAGCGCCCGGCCGGTCTTGCGCGCAGAGGCGATCAGCGTCGCGGCGTCGAGCGGCGTCGTCGTGCGCGGATCGACGACCTCGGCCGCGATGCCCTCGGCGGCCAGCAGTTCGGCGGCCTCGAGAGCGACGTACACCATGCTGCTCGTGGCGACGATCGTCACGTCGCTGCCCTCGCGCTTGACGTCGGCGACGCCGAGCGGGATCACGTACTCCTCCTCGGGGACCGGGCCGCGCATGGCGTAGGCCAGCTTGTCCTCGAAGAAGACCACGGGGTTGTCGTCCCGGATGGCCGCCTTGAGGAGGCCCTTCGCGTCGTAGGGCGTCGCCGGCAGCGCGACCTTGAGACCCGGGATGTGGCTGACCCAGGCGTGCAGGCTCTGGCTGTGCTGCGCGGCCGAGCGGCGCGTTGCGCCGAGCGTGGTGCGCAGCACCATCGGCACGCGCAGCGCGCCGCCGGACATGTAGTGCACCTTCGCCGCCTGGTTCGCGAGCTGATCCATCGCCAGCGTCAGGAAGTCGCCGAACATGATGTCGACCACCGGGCGCATCCCGGTCATCGCGGCTCCGACGCCGATGCCCGTGATGCCGGCCTCGGAGATCGGCGAATCGATGACGCGACCGGGGCCGAACTCGTCCACGAGCCCGAGCAGCACCTTGAACGGCGTGCCGGCCTCGGCCACGTCCTCACCGATCACGAAGACCGCCGGATCCCGGCGGAGCTCCTCGCGCAGGGCCTCGTTGATGGCCTGCCCGAAGGTGAGCTCGCGGGCACTCGTGCCCGCATCCGGCTCGGTGGCGGCGCTAGGCGTAGACATGCTTGTCGACCTCCTCGCCGGCCGGGTACGGGGCCGCAAGGGCGAACGCCACGCCCGCCTCGACCGCGAGGCGCACGCGACCCTCGGCGGCGTCCAGCTCCGCCTCGCTCGCAAGACCTTGCTCGCAGAGCCAGGAGGCGTGCAGCGCGATCGGGTCGCGTTCCTCGCGCCATGTCGCCTCCTCGTCGCGCGAGCGGTAGTAGACGCGGTCGACATCGCCGACGTGATGGCCGTGGAGACGGTAGGTCTCGCAGATGAGGAATCCGGGCCCGTCGCCGCGACGGGCCCGCTCGACGGCCTCGACGGCGGCCGCGCGAACGACGCGCACGTCCTGGCCGTCGACGGTCCAGGCGGGGAGCCCGAACGCCTCGGGCCGCGCGCTCACGCTGCCGGCCGTCGTCTCGCTGAAGTGCGTGTACTCGTTGTAGAGGTTGTTCTCGCAGACGTAGACGACGGGCAGCTTCCAGAGCGCGGCCATGTTCATGACCTCGTAGAGCAGGCCCTGCCCGAGCGCTCCCTCGCCGAAGAAGCAGACCGCGACCTGCCCGCTCTGGCGCATCTGCGCCGACAGCGCCGCGCCCGTCGCGATGCCCGCGCTGCCTCCGACGATCGCGTTGGCGCCGAGGTTCCCGCTCTGCTGGTCGGCGATGTGCATCGATCCGCCCTTGCCCCTGCAGTAGCCGGCCTCGCGGCCGAGCAGCTCGGCGAACATGCGATCGATCGCCGCGCCCTTGGCCAGGCAGTGCCCGTGGCCGCGGTGGGTGCTCGTGATGTAGTCGTCGTGCGCAAGCGCCGAGCACACGCCGACGGCGACGGCCTCCTCGCCGCTGTAGAGATGCGCGAGCCCGGGCATCCTGGCGGTCGTGTAGAGCTCGTTGACCTGCTCCTCGAAGACGCGGATCGTCAGCATCCGCTCGTAGAGCTCGAGCCACACGCCGGCGGCTGCGGCGTCGCCCACCATCAGCGTGGAGTCGCCGGAAGGCCCGAAAGGTGCGCCAGCACGTCGAACATCACGGCGAAGTCGTGCTTGTCGAGGCCCATCCCGCGCGCTGCGGTGAGGAACTCGTTGGTCGTCGCGGTGGTGGGCAGCGGGACGTCCAGCTCCCGCCCCAGGTCGAGCGCCAGCAGCATGTCCTTCTGCATCATGTTGCAGTCGAACCAGGCCTCCTCCGGCATCTCCACGACGAAGGGCCCGCGGTAGCGCACCATCGGCGAGGCGATCGCGCTGTTGGTCAGCACGCGCACGGCGTCCTCGCGCGAGATCCCGCCCTTCTCGGCCAGCAGCACGCCCTCGCTGAATGCCAGCATCTGCACGGCGAGGCTGAGGTTGGTGGCGATCTTCATGAGCACCGCCTGACCGTTGCCGCCCACGTGCGTCACCGTGGGCCCGATGTCGCGCAGGATCGGAAGCACGCGTTCGAACACGGCGGCATCCCCGCCGACGATGACCGAGAGCTTGCCCTCTTCGAGCGTGATCACGCTGCCCGACACCGGCGCGTCGAGCATCGCGGCACCCGTCTCGGCGACGCGCTCGGCGAGCTCGCGGCTCGCCGCCGGGCTGACGGTGCTCATGTCGACGTAGACCTTGCCGGGCCCGAGTCCCGCGAGAATCCCGTCGGGCCCCTGCGTGACCGCCGCGAGCGCCTGGGTGTTCGTCACCATCGAGAACACGACGTCGCTTCGCTCTGCGGCCTCGCGCGGCGTGTCGGCGAAGCCCATGCCGGCGGCGATCAGCGGCTCGGCCTTGCTGCGCGTGCGGTTGTGACCCGTCACCTGGTGGCCGGCGTCGAGCAGGCGCCGGGCGACCCCGCCGCCCATGACACCGAGTCCCACGTACCCGATCTGCGCCATGACGGGCTACTCCATCTCGTCGAGGGGTGGCGGCGCGCTGAAATCGGCGAGCCGGCTCGAGGTGACTGCTTCGTGGATCTCGCGCTCGACGCGCGTCAGGTGCGTGCGCATGCGGCTACGGGCTTCGCCGGCGTCGCCGGCTGCGATCGCGGCGAGGATCTGACGATGCTGCTCGAGCGAACGCGCGGCGCTGCCCGGGATCCCGTAGACCTGTTCCAGCGCGCGCTCGAGCAGGTCGCGGATGGCGTGCATCGCGTGCAGCGCGACGCGGTTGCCCGTCGCCGCGGTGACGGCCACGTGGAAGCGCACGTCGGCCGCGGCGTAGGCGTCGCGATCGCCGAGCCCCTTGGCCATGTCCTCGATCGCGGTTCCCATGCTCGCGAGGTCGTCGTCGGAGCGGCGGGTCGCCGCGAGTGCGGCGGCCTCGCCCTCGAGCATGCGGCGCAGCTCGTAGAGCTCGCTCAGATTGGCCTCGTCGAGCGACAGCAGGAGCGCGAACGAGCGGTTGAGCGGGCTGCGGAGCTCGGCGACCACGAACGTGCCGTTGCCGCCCGGCTCGATCACGCCCTTGGATTCGAGCATGCGCAGTCCCTCGCGCACCGAGGAGCGGCCGACCTTGAACGAAGCGGTCAGCTCGCGCTCGGTCGGGAGCGTGTCGCCGGGGTGCAGGCGCGTGCCGATCTCGGCGAGCAACTGCTCCGCGATGAGCTCGTAGGTGTTGCGCTTCTCGATCGGCTCCCGCACCTGTGACCGCTTTCTTGTCCGACAATCAGATGGCGAAGAGGCGAGCTTAGAGCAACGCATCCCTTCTTGCAATAGGAAATATGGGTGCCTTGACGGTCCTCTCTCCCGCTCGTATAGTCGCCGATTGTCTGACGATCAGACTCATGCAGCTGGATCCGAAGGGGGATCACGGTGATCAGAACGCGTATCGGGCTTGTGATCGGACTCGCCGCGGCACTCGCAGCCACATCCGTGGCCGGGGCGCAGGCCCGCTCGCACCAGACGGCGGCGGGGAAGCCGCTCGTCATCGGCATCTCGCTCTCCCTGTCGGGGGATTTCTCCGACCCGGGCAAGGCCGCGATGCGCGGCTACCAGCTGTGGGCCCAGGAGGTCAACAAGCGCGGCGGAGTGCTCGGCCGCAAGGTGACGCTCAAGATCGTGGACGACGCCAGCAGCCCGAACCAGGTCGTCACGAACTACCAGAACCTGATCTCGCGCGACAAGGTCGATCTCGTCTTCGGGCCGTTCTCGACCCTGCTCACGGCCCCGGCGGCGCGCGTCGCATCGCGCTACCACTACGCGTTCGTCGAGCCGGCCGGCGGCGGTCCCGCGGTCTTCGACGAGCACCTCGGCAACGTGTTCTTCGTGCAGCCCGCCCCGATCGTCAGGAGCGGCGACGCGTTCGTGAACTACATCCTCTCGCTCCCCAAGGCCAAGCGCCCGAAGACGGCGGCGTACCCGTCGCTCGACGATCCGTTCTCCTCTCCGATCACGGACCGCATGCGCAGCCTGTTCGAGAAGGCCGGGATCAAGACGGTCTTCAAGACCATCTACCCGCCGGAGACCACCGACCTGACGCCCATCGTCGCGAAGGTTGCCGCCGCCAAGCCCGACATGGTCGTCGCCGGCACCCAGTCGGCGGATGCCTACGCGCAGGTCAAGGCCATGATCCAGCTGAAGTTCAACCCCAAGTTCCTGTTCCTCTCGAACGGGGCGAACTCGCCCGTCGAGTTCCCGAGCAAGGTCGGCGCGGGCAACGTCAACGGCATCTTCTCGAGCGGCGACTGGTTCCCCGACTCGAAGTCGGCCGGCAACCCGGCCTTCGTCGCGGCCTACATCAAGAAGTACGGCGGCGACCGCCTGACGATCGACTCCGGCTCGGCCGAGGCCTACGCCGTCGGACAGGTCATCGAGGCCGTGGCCGCCAAGACGAAGTCGGTCGACAACGCGACGATCATCAAGACGCTGCACTCGGGCACGTGGCCCACGGTCGAGGGCAACCTGAGCTGGGACGCCAACGGCAGCCCGAAGGGCAAGGACAGCCTCGTCGAGTGGATCGGCGGCAAGCTCCTCCCGGTGTACCCGAAGGCCGTGGCGCGCCACGCTCCGACCATCCCCAAGCCGGCCTGGAAGGGCTAGGACCGGCGCGGTCGTCCCGCTCGTGCACCTCTTCGTCCAGGCGTGCATCCTCGGCCTGCTCACGGGAGGCGTGTACGCCCTGATGGCGAGTGGCCTGACGCTGGCCTTCGGCGTGATGCGCGTGGTCAACGTGGCTCAGGGGGCGCTGATCGTGCTCGGCGCCTACCTGAGCCACAGCCTCTTCACCGGCCCGGGCATCGACCCGTTCGTGTCGATCCTGATCATGACGCCGGTCGCATTCGCGCTCGGCGTCGGCCTGCAGCTCGCCTTCCTGCGCCCGCTGCGCAGCGACGAGCGCGAGCAGCTCTCGCTGCTCGTCACGTGGGCCGTTGCGCTCGGCATCGAGGGCGTGCTCAGCGTGGTCTACAAGACCACGTACCGCTCCACGGTCACCGCGTACGCGAACGACTCGTGGAGCATCGGCGGCTACGTGGTGTCGCAGGTGCGCGTCTACGGCTTCGCGACCTCGCTCGCGATCATCACGCTGCTCTACCTGATCCTGGCCCGCAGCCGCTTTGGGCGCTCGGTACGGGCGACCATCCAGAATCCCGTCTCGGCCGAGCTCCTGGGGATCGACCCGCAGCGCGTCGCCGCGATCGGCTTCGGGATCAGCGTGGCGACTGCCACGGCTGCGGGCGCCGTGTACGGCATCGTCTTCGCGTTCAACCCCGGAAGCCACTACGACCTGATCTCACGCCTGCTGACGATCATCGTGCTCGGCGGCCTGGGAAGCCTCGGCGGCGCGGTCGTCGCGTCGCTCGTGGTGGGCGTCAGTGAGTCGATACTCGCCGCGGAGATCTCACCCACCTGGGCCTCGCTGACGTTCTTCCTCGTGCTGATCGCGGTGCTGATCCTGCGACCGCAGGGCCTCTTCGGCCGCGTGGAGCGGGGCGCGCTCTGAAGGGCCGTCTCTCCTATCGAGGCGTCGGTCGCGCGCTCGGCGTGTTCGTCCCGCTCACGATCGCGCCCTTCGTGTTCGGTGAGCACTGGGTCGTCAACATCGGGATCTTCGTGGTCATGTACGCCGCGCTGGCCACCGCGTGGAACCTGATCGGCGGCTTCTCCGGCTACCTCTCGCTCGGGCACGTGGCGTTCTTCGGCCTGGGGGCGTACGCCAACTCCATCGCCTTCGAGCACCTCGGGCTCGCCTCCGGCTACGGGCCGTTCCTCCTGCTTCCGGCGATCGCCGTCGGCGTCGCCCTGGTTGCGATCCCGATCGGCTGGCTCGCGCTGCGCACGCGTGCCGCCACGTTCGCCATCGTCACGCTGACGCTCGTCTTCGTCGGCCAGCAGCTGGCCTTCAACCTCCATTCCCTGACCGGCGGCTCGTCGGGCACGTCGATGCCGCTGCCACCGTTCGCCCTCGCGCACTTCGAGCTGCCGTTCTATCTCGTGATGCTCGGCGTCTTCGCCGTGGCGATCGCGATCTGCTGGTGGGTGCGCGCGTCGAACCTCGGGCTCCTGCTGTTCGCGGTCCGCGACGACGAGGATCGCGCGCGCGGCCTGGGCGTGCACACCACTGCCGTCAAGGTGACCGTGTTCGCTGCGAGCGCGGGCCTCGTGGGCATGGCGGGAGGGGTCTGGGCCTACTACATCGGCTTCATCTACCCGCAGTTCGCGTTCGATCCGCTGATCACCATCGGAATGGTGCTGATGGCGTATCTCGGCGGCAAGGGCACGCTCTGGGGGCCTGCGCTCGGCGCTTTCATCCTCGTTCCGGCGCAGCAGTACCTGGCCTACCGGCTCGGAGCCAGCGAGCTCTACCTCGTCGGCTACTCCGCCGTGTTCCTGATGGTCATGCTGCTCATGCCGCGCGGAATCCTGCCCTCGCTCGCCGACCGGCTGGCGACGCGGCGCGGCGCGCGGCCGCCCACCCCGGAGGCGACCAAAGCGGTGACCGCGCCGTGACCGCCCTCCTCTCGGTGGACGGGCTGACCAAGCGCTTCGGCGGCGTGGCAGCGGTCGACGGCTGCAGCTTCGCGGTCGAGGAGGGCAGCGTCACGGCACTGATCGGGCCGAACGGCTCGGGCAAGACCACGGCCTTCAACCTCATCACCGGCTACCTGCCGGCCGACGCCGGCACCGTGGCGTTCGGCGGGCGTACCGTGCGCCGTCCGGATCCGACGCGCCTCGCGCGCGCCGGTCTTGCCCGCACCTTCCAACGGGCCCGCGTGTTCCCCGAGCTCACGGTCGTGGAGAACCTCGCGGTCGCCCAGCAGTTGCCGTGGCGGTCGCTGCTCCGCCAGGCTCTCGGACAGGCCGAGCGGGAGCGCGCCGACACGCTGCTCGAGGAGTTCGGGCTGACGCGGGTGGCGCGCGACCGAGCGGGGACGCTGTCGTTCGGCCAGCGCAAGCTGCTCGAGTTCGCCGCGCTGCTGATGGGCGAGCCCCGCCTCGTGCTGCTGGACGAGCCCGCCGCCGGGGTGAACCCGGTCATGGTCGAGACGATGGAGCGCCACATCCGCGACCTCCACGCCCGCGGCCTCACGTTCCTGATCGTCGAACACGACATGCACCTGGTCATGCGCCTCAGCGACACCGTGATCGTGCTCGACCACGGCACGACGATCGCCACAGGGCCTCCGCTCGAAGTACAGCGCGACCCGCTCGTGCTCGACGCCTACCTGGGGGTCGCGTGACCGCCATCAGCATTCGCGGACTCGTGGCCGGCTATGGCCAGGACGACATCCTGCGCGGCGTCGACCTGGAGGTCGAAAGCGGCACGATCGCCTGTGTCATCGGACCGAACGGCGCCGGCAAGTCGACCGTCCTCAAGGCCATCAGCGGGCTCGTGCACTGCCGGCGCGGCAGCATCACGATCGGTGGCACGTCGGTGATCGGGCACTCGGCGCGCCAGGTGCTCGCGCTGGGAACGGTGCACGTACCGCAGGAGCGAAGCCTGTTCCCCCTGATGACCGTCTGGGACAACATCCTCATCGGCGGCCACGTCCTCCGCGACCAGCGACTCGTGCACCGCCGCGCCGAGGAGCTGTCGGAACGCTTCCCGCTGATCCGGGAACGCCGCCGCGATCGGGCGGGATCGCTCTCGGGCGGCCAGCAGAAGCTCATCGAGATCGCTCGCGCGTTGCTGCTCGACCCGAGCGTGATCCTCATGGACGAGCCCTCGATGGGCCTCGATCCGAAGTCGCGTCACATCGTGTTCGAGACGATTCGCACGCTCAACGACGGCGGGCGCACGGTGCTGCTGGTCGAGCAGAACGCACGCGCGGGGCTCGCGATCGCCCACCAGGGCGCCGTCATGGACGCCGGAGTGGTGCGGCTCGCAGCGCCGAGCGCAGAGTTGCTGGAAGACCCGCGCGTCGCCGAGCTCTACCTTGGCGCCGCGGCGAGCGCCGGCGGCGGGACCTAGGCGATCTCCTCACCGTGTGCCACGTGGGAAGACCTCGCATCGCCGACACCACTGAACCTCTTCTGAGGCCTCGAGCGGAGAGGCTCCGCGCAGGGAACCGGCGCTGCGACTCACGCCGGCTGCCGCAGGGCCGGCGGCCGGCGGGTCGTTGCGCAACACCAGGGTCTGGCCCGCAACGTGCGGGTCTGACCCCGGCGTTGCGGACCTGGCACCGACCCTTGCACGGGGCCTCAACGCCAGTAGGCATCGGGAATGACGACGAGCCCGCGCCCGGCCGGAAGGTGTGCCGTGCGGCGGCCGGCGAGCACGGGAAGGCCTGAGAACGGCGTGGTTGAGCGGATGGTCCGGTCGGTGCCAGGCTCGCAACGCCGGGGTCAGGCCCGCAACGTGCGGGCCAGACCCCGGTGTTGCTGGTGTTGCAGCGGCCAAGTGGCACTCTCGGCGAGTGCCACTTGGCCGGTTCCGTCGGCCGCTCCAAGCGGCTCACGCTGCACATCACCCGGGTCGACCTCGCAAGAGGTTCGCCATGGTCGGCGAGATGAGGTCTTCCCAGGGCCGCTGGATCCGGCTCCCCGAAGCCGCGACGCCGGGCTGCTACTCGCCGCGGTAGAAGCGGTTGCGCGCGCTCTCGCGGGCCGCGATCAGCGCGCTCGCCGACTCGCGGTGGTCGAGCACGAGCGCGTCGGCGATGGCGTCGCGCGTCGCGCGGCGGTTGGCCTGGCGGAGGGCCGTGTGGTCGTTCGCGGCCGCGTCCACGTAGACGGCGATCAGGAGCACGAGGTCGTCCACGTGCGCGAGCGGGATCAGTCCTTCGTCGACCGCGTCGCAGACGCCCTGGCCGATGCCGAGCTGGGCGGCGCCCCACGTGAGGGCACCGAGGTGGTCGTTGTCGATCGGCGTCTTGTTGCGCACGACCGTCGCGGGCCGGACGAGATTGCCTGCCCCGAGGCACAGCAGCAGCGGTGCGTGGCCCGGCCGCACGTCGGCCATCGCGGCGGCCGCGGCGGCCGCGGTCGGCGATCCGCGCCGCGCGATCACGAGGTTGATGTGGCTGCCGTCGGGAGCCGTGCCCGCCCAGGCCTCGCCGAAGCGGCCGTCGACGTCGTCGAGGTTCATCGCCCGGCTGCCAGCTCGAAGAACGTGCGCAGGATGCGCGCGCCGTCCGGGTTGGCCGAGCGGTACGACTCCGGGTGGAACTGCGTGCCCCACCAGCCGCGTTCCTCGCTCGCGATCGCCTGCACGCGGCAGCGCGGGGTGGTGGCCAGCAGCCGGAAGCCGTCGGGCACGTCGAGCAGCTCGTCCGTGTGGTACTGCCACACGCGCGGCCGCTCGCCGACGTCGCGGAAGATCCCGCCGCGCTCGACGACCTCGACTTCGAGCTCGCCGATCTCGGACTCCGCGGCGTGGTCGATGCGCCCGCCGGCGAAGCGCCCGAGCAGCTGCATGCCCGCGCAGATGCCGAGGACGGGCCGGGCGCTCGCGCCGACGACCTCGCCGAGGCGGTCGAGGGCGGCCGGGTCGTGCGCGGCCCAGGGCGCCGACGACCCCGAGATCACGATCGCGTGGGCACCGCCGAGGTCGCTCGCGTCGAGGTAGTGGACGACCTCGACGCGCCGGCCGGAGGCCGCCTCGAGGCGCCGCTGCAGGCGGTTGCGCCAGCGCGCCGACCCGACGCCGAACGCGCTCGGGTGCTCGCTGTCGATCTGGACGACGGGCCGCTCGCTCACGCGCACGAGCGTACTCCAGACGCCGCATACACTCCGGCAATGCTGGACCTCGTCGTCAGCGGCCGTCTCGCGCTGCCCGGCGGGGCCGTTGCGGAGGGCGAGATCGGCGTCGCGGACGGCCGCATCGCCGTGCTCGCCGGTCCAGGCGAGCTGAGCGCTCATGAGCGCATCGACGTCCCGCCCGGCCGGCTCGTCCTCCCCGGGCACGTCGACGCGCACGTGCACACGGGCAGCGCGCCGGGCGAGGGCGTGGCGCGCGCGACGGCCTCGGCCGCCGCGGGCGGCGTCACGACGATCGTCGACATGCCCTACGACGACCCCGAGCCCGTCAACTCGCTCGCGCGCTTCGAGCAGAAGGCCGCGCACGTCGAGGCCGAGGCGATCGTCGACGTGGCGCTGTATGCGACCGTCGCTCCGAGCGGCGGGCTCGGCGAGATCGAGCCGCTGCACCGCGCGGGGGCCGCGGCCTTCAAGGTGTCGACGTTCGAGACCCACCCGGTGCGCTTCCCGCGCGTGCCCGACGGCGAGCTCGTGCTCGCGATGGAGATCTGCGCCCGGCTGGGAGCGCTCGTGTGCTTCCACCCCGAGAACGACGACATCGTCCGGCGCCTCTCCGAGCAGCTCGCGGCCGAGGGCCGCAGCGACCCGATGGCGCACGCCGACGCGCGTCCGCCGGTGGCCGAGACCGAGGCGATCGGGCGCGCGCTCGAGTTCGGGCGCGCCACGGGCTGCCGCACGCACCTCTGCCACGTCTCCGTCGAGCGCGGCTTCGACCTCGTCGGCCATGCGCTCGCGGACGGCACCGACGCCACCGCCGAGACCTGCACGCACTACCTCGTCATGGACGAGGACGACCTGCGCAGGCTCGGCGGCCGCGCCAAGATCAACCCGCCGCTGCGCCCGCGCGCGCAGCAGGACGCGCTCTGGCGCCTGCTCGACGCGGGCCGCGTCGACCAGGTGACGTCCGACCACGTCGGCTGGGCGCGCGAGCTCAAGGACACGCCTGGCATCTTCGAGGCGCGCTCGGGCGTGCCGGGCCTCGAGACGACGCTGCCGCTGCTCTTCAGCGAGGGCATCGTCAAGCGCGGCCTGCCGCTCGGGACGCTGCTGCACGTGCTCTGCGAGGGCCCGGCCGCGCGCTACGGCCTCGCCCCGCGCAAGGGCGCGATCGCGCTCGGCGCCGATGCCGACCTCGTGATCTTCGATCCCGGCGAGGAGTGGCGCATCGACGAGCGCGAGCTGGTCTGCCATGCGGGCTGGAGCCCGTACCATGGGCGTGATGTGACCGGGCGTGTCAAGCAGGTGCTGGTGCGCGGCGCCACCGTCTTCGCGGACGGCGAGGTGCGCGGCCGGGCGGGCTCGGGGTGCGTGGTGCGCCCCGTTCGCGGAAAGGTGGCTGGCTAGTGGCGATCTCGGCGGAGCGCAACATCAAGGCCCAGCGCGGCGGCGAGCTGCGCTGCAAGGGCTGGCGGCAGGAGGCGATCCTGCGCATGCTCGAGAACAACCTCGAGAACGCCGAGCGGCCCGAGGAGCTGATCGTGTACGCCGGCTCGGCCAAGGCCGCACGCGACTGGGAGAGCTTCGACCGCATCGTCGAGGCGCTCAAGACGATGGACGAGGAGCAGACGCTCGTCGTGCAGTCGGGCAAGCCGATCGGGCTCTTCACGACGCACCGCCTCTCGCCGATCGCCGTGATCGCCAACGGCAACGTCGTCGGCCGCTGGGGCAGCATGGCCGGCTGGCAGGACCTGATCGACGCCGGCCTGTCGGTGTTCGCCGGCATGACCGCGGGCGCCTGGCAGTACATCGGCTCGCAGGGCATCCTGCAGGGCACCTACGAGACGTTCATGGCCGCGGGGCGCAAGCACTTCGGCGGCACCCTTGCAGGCCGCCTGATCCTGACCGCCGGCCTCGGCGGCATGGGTGGCGCGCAGCCGCTGGCGGGCGTCCTCGCGGGCGCCGCGACGCTCGTCGTCGAGGTCGACCCCGAGCGCGTCGACCGCCGGCTGCGGGAGGGCTACCTGCAGCACCGCAGCGACGACCTCGAGGACGCGCTGGCGCGCGTCCTCGGCGCGAAGCAGCGCGGCGAGGCGATCTCCGTCGGCCTCGTCGCGAACATCGCGGACGTGATGGACGCCCTGCTCGAGCGCGGCATCACGCCCGACATCGTCACCGACCAGACGACGACCGATCCCATCCGCGGCTACATCCCGCGCGGCATGACGGCGCCCGAGGCCGACGAGCTGCGCGGCCGCGACCGCGACGAGCTGATCCGCCGCGCCGACGCCACGCTCATCGACCACATCCGCGCGATGCTCGAGTTCCAGCGCCGCGGCGCCGAGGTGTTCGAGTACGGCAACGGCCTGCGCTCCCGCGCCCAGATGCTCGGCGTCGCGGACGCCTTCGACATGGGTGTATTCACCGAGCGCTACATCCGGCCGCTCTTCTGCGAGGGCGTCGGCCCGTTCCGCTGGCTCGCGATCTCCGGCAACCCGGACGACATCTACGCCGTCGACGACATCATCCTCGAGCACTTCGCGGGCGAGCCGATCACGCACTGGATCGCCGCCGCGCGCGAGGCGGTGCAGTTCACGGGGCTGCCGGCCCGCATCGGCTGGCTCGGCTACGGCGATCGCCGCAAGCTCGGCCTGCTCGTCAACGACGCGGTCGCGAGCGGCCGCATCACCGGCCCGATCGCGTTCACGCGCGACCACCTCGACTCGGGCTCGGTGGCGGCGCCCACGCGCGAGACCGAGCGCATGCGCGACGGCTCCGACGGCGTCGCCGACTGGCCGATCCTGAACGCGCTGCTCAACACCGCGTCGCACGCCGATCTCGTGGCCGTGCACGGCTTCGGCGGTCAGGCGCAGTCGGCCGGCGCGACGACCGTGGCCGACGGAACGGCACAAGCTGCCGAGCGCCTCGGCGCCGTCCTGAACAATGATCCTGGAATCGGTGTCCTGCGCCATGCGGACGCCGGCTACGAAACCGCAATCGCAACGGCCGCCAGGGCCGGGTTGGGACTCTGAAGATGGCCATCGCCCCAGATGACGCCCTCCGCCTCGACGAGGTCGCGGAGGCAATGGAGAAGGGCTGGACGCTGCCGGCCCGCTGGTACTCCGACCCCGACGTCTACCGGCTCGAGTGCGAGCGCATCTTCTCGCGCAACTGGACGCTGCTGTGCCCGGAGAGCAAGCTCGCCGCGGCCGGCGATCATGTGGTGGGCCACGCGGGCCAGGTGCCCGTGGTCGTGACGCGCGACGCCGACGGGGCCCTGCACGGCTTCGTCAACGTCTGCCGGCACCGCGCGCATCCGGTGGCGCTCAAGGACGGCTGCAAGAAGCTCCTGCAGTGCCGCTACCACGGCTGGACCTACACGCTCGACGGCCGGCTGCAGAATGCGCCGCGCGCGTCGCGCGAGATGGAGTTCGACCGCGACGAGCTCTCGCTCGTCCCGGTCGCCGTCGACAGCTGGCGCGGCTTCGTGTTCGTCAACCCCGACGCGTCCGCGCCGCCCCTGCTCGAGGTGCACCCTGCGCTCGAGCCGCTCGCCGTCGAGCACGACCTCGGCTTCGCCGATTGGAACTTCCGCGGCCACTGGGTCTACGACATCCCGGCGAACTGGAAGGTCTGGGTCGAGAACGCGACCGAGTGCTACCACTGCCCGACGGTGCACACCAAGAGCTTCAGCGACGCCTTCGTGACCGACGCGAACGTCTACGAGCTGATCGAGCTGGACGGGCTTTTGTGCCAGTTCACGCCCTACAACGACCGCCGCTCGAAGACGCGCTACGGCGGCCAGAAGGGCGAGGGGTTCCGCTTCATCTACCTGTGGCCGACGTCGTTCTGGGCGCAGGACGATCAGGTGGCGTTCACGGGCATGATCGTTCCCACCGGGGTCGAGACGTGCGCGTTCCACGCCGACGTCTACGCCCACCCGGACGCCGACGAGGCGTTCGTCGTCGACTGGCTGGAGATGTACAACCAGACCCTGCTCGAGGACGCCGACGTCGTGCTCGTCCAGCAGCCCGGTCTGCGCTCCAACATGGTGCCCTACGGCCGCCTGCTGCCCAAGAGCGAGAGCCCGATCCGGCATTTCCACCGGCTCGTGTACGACGCGCTCGCCGCGGGCGCCTGAGACGCGCTCCGGCGCTAACCGCACCGCCCGTTCGTTCGTCCATAGCCAGCAACCGGGGTTCCTGGTAGCGTCCCCCGATCCGCCCGCCCTGAGGAGCCCGCCATGAGCACTCCGTCCGACCCCTCGAAGCAGCCTGCGCGCGTTGACCGCGGCACGCTGCTCAAGCGCACCGCCGGCATCGCGCTCGGAACGAGCCTGTACTCGATGGGCGACCCCCTGACGGTGCTCGGCGCGCAGCTGACGCCCAAGGCGCTCAAGCCCGACGGCGACCTCGCCTACTTCAACTGGGCCCAGTACATCGATCCGAAGCTGCTCCGGGGCTTCGAGAAGGAGTACAAGGTCAAGGTCAACGAGTCGAACTTCACGAACATGGAGACCATGCTCGCGAAGCTCCGCTCGGGCGTGAAGTACGACGTCGCGTTCCCCGAGGCGCAGACCGCGGCGCAGCTCGTCAAGGCGAACTTCCTCGCCCCGCTCGACCACTCGAAGATCACGAACTGGTCGCAGGTCAACAGCGCGTTCCACAACCCGTGGTACGACGCGGGCGCCAAGTACACGGTGCCGTACGCGATCTGGACGACGGGCATCGCCTGGCGCACCGACAAGGTCAAGGGCATGACCGGCTCGTGGAACGACCTCTTCAACCACCCCGAGGCGTCCAAGCACACGTACCTGCTCGACGACTTCCGCGAGGTCATCGGCATGGGGCTGCTGGAGACGGGCACGAAGGACGTCAACTCGACCAGCGCGGCGGCCGTCGGCAAGGCGCAGAAGAAGATCCTCAGCCTCAAGCCGCGCCTGCGCGGATTCACGAGCGTCAACACCGAGATGGCCAACGGGACGAGCTGGCTGACGCACATGTGGTCGGGCACCGTCTACCAGGCGCTGCTCGTCATGAAGCATCCGGAGACGCTGCACTACCAGACGAACAAGGAAGGCATCCCGGTCGGCAGCGACACGATCGTGCAGCTCAAGAACGCGCCGCACCCGAACACCGCGACGCTCTTCATCAACTACATGCTGCGTCCCGAGAACTCGTCGCAGAACGTCAAGACCATCGGCTACCCGATGATGACGGCGGCGGGCCTCAAGACCTACGACGGGCTCACCAAGAAGTACCCGTGGCTCAAGGTCACGACCGGCGAGGTCGAGCACGGCCAGCGCTTCAAGCCGCAGGATCCGAAGACCCTGCAGCTCTGGAACACCGCCTGGTCGAAGATCAAGGCCTAGGGCGGCATCACCCGGTGCGACGCGGTCTCTGGACGAGCTTCCTCGTTCCGCCGGGTCTCTGGCTCGTTGCCCTCTACCTGGTCCCGCTGGGGCTGATCATCGCGTCGTCGTTCGGCACGGTCGACTTTCTCGGCCGGGTCATCTACGCGTGGCCGTTCGCCGGCTGGGATCTCAGCAACTACCACACGGTGCTCACGTCGGCGTATCTGCCGGCGTTCTTCCGCTCGCTCGGGTTCGCCGCCCTGACGACGGTGCTCTGCCTCGCGATCGGGTATCCGGTGGCGTACGTGATCGCCCGCTACGGCGGTCGCGTACGCCACCTGCTCGTCGTGCTGCTCGTGCTGCCGTGGTTCGTCGACTACCTGATCCGCGTGTACGCGTGGATCGTGCTGCTCGGCGACAACGGCGTCGTCAACGGCTGGCTCGGCGACCTCGGCATGGGCGGCGATCCGCCGGTGCAGTTCCTGGGCACGTGGTGGGCGGTCGTCGGCGGGCTCTTCTACAGCTACTTCCCGTTCATGGTGCTGCCGGTCTACGCGGCGGTCGAGCGCATGGACTCCTCGCTCGTCGAGGCCGGCAAGGATCTCTACGGCACGCCCTGGCAGACGTTCCGCCACGTCACGTTCCCGGCCACGTTCCAGGGCGTCGTGGCGGGTGCGGTGCTCGTCTTCCTGCCGGCGGCCGGCGACTTCGCGAACTCCGAGTTCCTCGGCGCTCCGAGCACCTCGATGATCGGCAACGTCATCAACGACACCTTCAACCAGGGCGGCTACGTGCCGCTCGGCGGCACGCTCACCGTCTGCTTCATGGTCGGCATCGCCGCGTTCATGGTCTTCTACCTGCGCTCGGCCGCGCGCGCCTCGCGCGAGGGGGCGATGTGAGCGCCGTCGCCGAGGGACGGACGCGCAAGCGGCGTACGGGCTTCGATCGCCCGCGCTTCCTGTGGGTGCTGTACGCGGCCATTTGCCTGTACCTGTTCGTCCCGATCCTCGTCGTCGTCATCTACTCGTTCAACTCGGCGCGCTCGCTGCAGGTCTTCGGCGGGCTCAGCTTCCGCTGGTACCGGGCGTTCTGGAACGACCCGCAGATCAAGGACTCGCTCGTCGCGAGCTTCGAGGTCGCGGCCGTGACGATGGTGGTCGCGACGATCCTCGGCACGCTGCTCGCGTTCGGGCTGGTGCGCGCACGGGGACGGATCGGCGGCTCCGCCAACATCCTCATGCTGCTGCCGCTGATCACGCCCGAGATCGTCACGGCCGTCGGCCTGCTGCTGCTGTTCGGCCGCGTCGGCACGCCGCTCTCGCTCAAGACGATCATCCTCGGCCACATCACGTTCTCCATCTCGTACGTGACGGTGATCGTGCGCGCGCGGCTTTCGCTGCTCAACCGCGAGGTCGAGGAGGCCGCCATGGACCTCGGCGCGACCGAGCTCGGCGCGCTGCGGCTCGTCACGTTGCCCGCGCTCTACCCGGCCATCGCCGCCTCGGCACTGCTCGTCTTCGTGCTCTCCTTCGACGACTTCGTGACGTCGGTGTTCACCTCGGGCGCCGGCACCTCGCCGCTGCCCGTGCGCATCTACTCCCTGTTGCGCGTGGGCGTCTCGCCCGAGATCAATGCGGTCGGCACGACGATGATCGGCATCACGCTCCTGCTCGCGCTCGCCCTGCTGCCGCTGACGCTCTGGCGCCGGCGCACCGAGCCTCCCGTCGTGACCCTGGCGGCCGAGGAATGAGCGACGCAGACCTCACCATCGCGCTGCGCGGCGTCGTCAAGCGCTTCGGCGACCAGTACGCCGTCAAGAGTCTCGACCTCGACATCGCGAAGGGCTCCTTCTTCTCGATCCTCGGGCCGTCGGGCTGCGGCAAGACGACCACGCTGCGCATGATCGCGGGCTTCGAGCAGCCCGACGAAGGCCACATCCTGCTCGAGGGCCAGCCGGTCGAGGACGTGCCGCCGTACCGCCGCAACGTCAACACCGTGTTCCAGAGCTACGCGCTCTTCGAGCACCTCTCGCTGTTCGAGAACATCGCCTTCGGCCTGCGCCGCAAGAAGGTCGCGAAGGCCGAGATCACGCGCCGCGTGGGCGAGATGCTCGAGCTCGTGCGCCTCTCCGACCGCGCCAGGGCCAAGCCGCGCCAGCTCTCGGGCGGCCAGCGCCAGCGCGTCGCGCTCGCACGCGCGCTCGTCAACCTGCCCGCCGTGCTGCTGCTCGACGAGCCGCTGGGCGCCCTCGACCTGCAGCTGCGCAAGACGATGCAGCTCGAGCTCAAGCACATCCAGCGCGAGGTCGGGATCACGTTCGTGTACGTGACCCACGACCAGGAGGAGGCGCTGACGATGTCCGACTCGATCGCCGTCATGAACCTGGGCGAGCTCCAGCAGGTCGGTGGCGCCGAAGACGTCTACGAGCGGCCGGCCAACTCGTTCGTAGCCCAGTTCATCGGCATCTCGAACCTGCTCGACGCGACCGCGGAGAGCGGCGGCGTGAAGCTTGCCTCGGGTGTCGCGCTGCCCGCGACCGTGCCCGCGAGCATCGCGCCCGGGAGCAGGGTGTGCCTCTCGATCCGGCCCGAGAAGCTCGCGCTCGGCCCCGTCGCCGACGGGCGCGTGAGCGTCGAGGGCACGATCGTCGAGTCGGTCTACATGGGCACGGTCACGCACTACGTGATCGAGCTCGCGCCCGGCGCGCGCATGATCGCGATCGAGCAGAACACCGAGGACGCGAGCGGCGGCAGCCGCCCGGCGGTGGGCTCGCGCGCGACGCTCTCGTGGCGCGCCGAGCACGCGCTCGTGCTCGCGTCCTAGCCCTTGAGGTAGCGCGCGTCCCAGCCGTACGTCAGGCTCCGGATGCCAGACGCCAGCGGGCGCATGGTCGCCCCCGCCCGATAGAGCGGATGACAGCTGACGATCCGGCCGGTGCGCGGATCGATCGCGACGCGGCTCGTGACGATCACAAGCGCCTGGCGAGCGCCACTCGCCGTCGGGATCGCAACGAGACATCCCGCCTCATCGGTGATCGTCGTGCCTATCGGGGCGGGCACCTGCGCGATCGCAACTCCGCCCCGCGTGTGCTCGGCGTGCGGCCCGCCGGGCGAGTGGAGCACGCCGTACGCGAGCCCGGCTCCGGCCCCGGCGAGCATCAGCGAGAGCGCGACTCCCAGCCCGCGCGAGCGCCGCCGGCCCGGCCGCAGGCCCCGCGCGAGCGCGCGCGGCGAGCCGAAGCGCTCGACCGCGTCCAGTTCGGCGTCGAGATCGCCGAGCCCGCGCGCGCGGGCCTCGGTGGCGAGGTCGCGGAGGTGATCGCCCACCTCGCAGACGATGCGCGTGCGCGCGTCGTCGTCGCGCCGCAGGAGGCGGCCGAGCTCGGCGAGGAAAGCGTCGATCGGACCCGCGGTCACGTCGCCGTCCCGAGCACGCCGCTCATCCCGCGCGCGAACGCAAGCCACGCCTCGCGCTCGCTCGAGAGCGCCGTCTCGCCCACGGGCGTGAGCGAGTAGACGCGCCGCCGCCGGCCGGTCTCCTCCGACCATCCGCTCGCGAGCTTGCCGTCACGCTCGAGGCGGTGCAGCGCCGGGTAGACGGTGCCCTCCTTGAGGTCGAACGCGCCGTCGCTCAGCTCGCGCAGACGGACGATCAGCCCGTAGCCATGCGTGGGCCCGTCGCGCAGGGCGCCGAGGATCATCGCCTCGACGTGCCCGCGAATCGGATCGCCGCCCAACATACTCAGACACTCTAGGCATAGACGGCTTGGGTGTCAACGGCCGCGGGGTCTCACGGGTGCGGCGGGCGGGGTCGCGCCAAGTGGCACACGCCGCGAGTGCCACTTGGCTCACGCAGCCCTCACCGGCCGGCGCGCTTGAACCGCAGGAGCCGCAGCGCGCGGTCCGCGCGGCGCGCCGAGCCCCGGGTCGATCGCGCCGGCGAACTGCACGCGCGCGTCGAACGCGTTGCCGCGCGCGACGAACAGCTTCCGGGCCAGGCGGTGGCCGTCGGGCATGCCTTCGAATGTGCGCAGGACCGGCATCCGCCCAAGCGTCAGCGGCAAGCGGACGCTCTTCGCGAATGCGGAGCCGTCGACGTTCTGCACGTCCCCGTAGCCGAGCACGACGATGAGCACGTCGCGGCGCGCCATGTGCCGCGCCGACAGCTCGGCGCTGTCGTCGTCGCCGCGCGCGAACGGGAACGTGGCGAGCGCCAGGGACGCGAGGCCGCCCCGGCAGCGGCCGATGCGTGCGTGCCAGCCGGCGGGAACCGCCACCGAGACCGTGCCGCACCCCGGCGCGGCCGGCCGCGCCTGCGCGGTCGTGCCGCCGGCGCACGGCAAGCCGCAGGCGGTGGCGAGCAGGATCGTTCGAACGCTCCAGGATACGACGGGCACGCGAGTCCTACGCACGCGGCCCGGCGCAGGGTCCCCCGGTCGAACTGTGGCAACCGCGGCGTCAGCGCAGCGCGGCGCGCGTCGCCTCGACCGCCGCCGCCGGCGAGGCGCCGGCGGGCTCGGCGGCCCAGGCGGCCGTGACCGCGTCGTAGGCCGCCTGCGTCCCGCGGCCGAGCCGCGGCACGCCCTGGATCTCCATGAGGTCGATCGCCATCTGGACCTCGCAGGTCAGGATCGTGTCGAGCAGGTGCATCGCGCGCCGTGTCGTGAAGACCACGCTCGGCGCGAGCGTGCCGTGATCCTCGACGTCGAGGTCGAGCGGCGGCAGGTGGATCGAGAGCGGGGCCGCGAGGTGCTTGAGCTCGGCCAGCAGCGCGGCGGCCGCGTACTGCACGAGGGCGCGGCGCGGGCGCTGCTCGGCCATCTCCTCGTCGTCGAGGCCGGCGAGCATCAGCTTGGGGTCGGCGAAGCGGATCGTCATGACCTTGTTCATGCGGCGCTCGGCGATCATCGCGACGTGCGCGGCGCCGATGCGCAGCGCGTCGAACGCGAGCGCCAGCTGCACCGGGTGGAAGTTGCCGTTCGAGAGCATCGTGCCGCGATCGATCAGCACCATCGGGTTGTCGCCGATCCCGTTCAGCTCGACCTCGACGGAATGCTCGGCGGCCGTCACCTGCTCGCGGAACGCGCCGTTGACCTGCGCCGCGACGCGGAACGAGAGCGGGTCCTGCACCGAGAGCACCGTCTCGGGGTCGTGCAGGTAGGAGCCCTCGAGCAGCGCGCGCACCTCGGCCGCGGCGGCGATCTGCCCGGGGATCGCCTTGGCGGCGGCGGCCGCCTCGTCCCACGGGCTCGGGTTGCCGCGCGTGGCCTCGAGCGAGAGCGCGCACGCGAGGTCGGCGAGCCGCGCGAGGCGCTGCGCCTCCTCGGCCACGAGCGCGCCGGCGCCGATCGCCATGCCGTTCGAGCTCACGAGCGCGAGCCCCTCCTTGGGCTGCGCGACGATCGGCTCGAGCCCGGCGTGCGCGAGCGCGACGCCGCCGGGCAGGAGCTCGCCGCCAAGCTCGGCCTCGCCGTGCCCGATCATGACGGTCGCGATCGCGGCCATGTGCATGAGGTCGCCCGCGCCCACCGAGCCGTCGCGCGGCACGACCGGATGCACGCCGGCGTTGAGCATCGCGACGAGCAGCCGCACGGATGCGAGCGTGAGGCCGGCGCCGCCGCGCGCCGCACCGCTGACGCGGGCCAGCATCGCGGCCCGCACGTCGTCGGCGTCGAGCGCCGGGCCGATGCCGCTCGCATGCGCGTCGATCATCTGGCGCTGGTAGCGCTGCAGCACGTCGAGCGGCACGCGGTGGTCGCGCATGTGGCCGAGACCGGTGTTGAGCCCGTAGATCAGGCGATCTCCGTTGACGGCCGCGTCGACGACGGCGCGACTCGCGAGGATCGTGGCCACGACCTCGGGCGCGAGCTCCACGCGCGCGCGGTCGCGCGCGACGCGCACGACGTCCGCCGCAGTGATCCCGCCGGCTCCGACGACCACGGCGTCGGTCACGAGGCGCCGGAGTGCGCGACGAGCTCGATGCCGAGGAGTCGCTCGGGATCGCGGTAGACGGCGGCCTCGCGGACGCCTGCGCCGAGCGGGAGCTTGTCGCGCGGCACCGCCAGCACGACGATGCGCTCGCCCGGCTCGCGATGCGCGGCGGGCGTCGGCATGCCGTCGCTCTCGGCCAGCGTCACAATCAGGTCGGGGTACGTCGCGACGCGCTCGCCGTCGAGATCGGCGGCCATGTACTCGTTGCAGACGTGGATGACGAGGCTGGAGCCGCTGTCGACCTCGAGCGTGCCGACGTCCCAGTTCTCGCGCACGGCGACGTTCGCGGAGCGCAGCGGCCCGCGCCCGAGCTCGCGGCCGCCGAGCGTGTCCTTGATCGCGCTGATCATCGCCTCGCCGCCCGCGCCCCCGGCGGCGATCATCGCCTCGCCGAGGCGGATGCAGGCCGAGACGGCGCCCACGGCGCCGTGCTCGCGCAGGAACTCGACGGGGAAGGGTCCGCGCGATGCGAGCAGCGACCCGCCGGTCGCGGCCGAGGCGTGGTGCAGCACGTCCGAGACGAGCCCGATGGGCCCGCGCGCGACGATCTCGACGTGCCCGTGGTGGTCCTCCACGCCGCCGACCGCCGCCTGCACGACGTTGATGTCGGTGCGGCCGGCCAGTCCCATGCCGCCCATGGCCACGGTCGGGTGACCGCGGCCGTTGGCGTTGCAGTCGATCACGGCGAGATGCGGGTCGAGCGCGTTCGCGAGCCACGTGCCGGCCATGAACGCGCCCGGGTGCGCCGTCATCGTGCCGACGATCGCGCCGTGGCCGTCCCAGGCCTCGCACGCCAGCTCGAGCGCGCGCAGGCCGTCGCGCGGCCACGTGAGCTGCCGCTGGGTGCCGGGCGCCCCGACGCCGGTCATGATCATGACCTGATCGTCGCCCTCGAGCTCGTCGAGCCCCATGAGCACGGGGCTGCCGACCTGGAAGACCGTGCGGGCGCCTTCGAGCCCGCGCTCGAGCCCACCGCCGCCGGCTCCGAACACGAGGCCCCCCATGCAGGCCGCGCGCGCGTCGTCGAAGGTCAGCTCTCGCATTCCGCCGTTAGCATAGGGGTCTCACGAAGCGAGGAGACGGGCAATGCCGATCATCCAGATCCACATGCTGCCGGGCCGCACGAACGAGGAGAAGGCCGCCGTCCTGAAGGCGATCCACGAGGCCGTGACGAGCACGCTCGGGGTGCCGGACAGCGCGGTGCGCGCCTGGATCAGCGACATGGATCCGCACGCGTTCATCCGCAACGGCGAGATCGTCGCCGACGAGATGGCCAAGGCTTAGGCCCCGTCTCGGTATGGCGCGGTGCCTGGCGGCGTCGAGCGCCGCCTGGAACGCGATCGACCCTTGCAAGATCGTCCTGATCGAGCCGCGGGCCGATCGCGCCCCAGACGACCCTCGTCACTCGCCAGACGCAAACGCCCTACCGAGACGGGCCCTTTAGGCCGCTGCGCTCAGAGCCAGTCGTCGATCAGCTTGCGGGCGATCGAGAGACGGCCCGGGAGCTCGGGGAGGTTGCCGCGCGTGAACCAGCGCGCGTCGACCAGCTCGGCCTCCTCGATGCGCAGGTCGCCGCTCAGCCAGGTCGCGGTGAAGCCGATCATGAGCGAGTGGGGGAACGGCCAGGGCTGACTCGCGAAGTACGCGATGTCGCCGACCTCGATGCCGACCTCCTCCTCGAGCTCGCGCGCGACGCACTCCTCGAGCGACTCGCCCGGCTCGACGAAGCCCGCGAGCACGCTGTACATGCTCCCGGGAAAGCGCTGCGCGCGGGCCAGGAGGATCTCGTCGCCGCGCGTGACGCGCACGATCACGGCCGGCGAGAGGCGCGGGAACGCAGCGTGGCCGCAGACCGGGCAGCGGCGGGCGCGCTCGCCCGGCGCGTGCTCCGTGGGCGTGCCGCAGCGCCCGCAGTGCACGTGGGTGCGGTCCCATTCGACGAGCTGGGCGGCACGGCCGGCGAGCGTCCAGAGGTGCTCGTCGATGCGGCCGTAGAGGTCGCGCAGCGTGCGGAACGCCATGCCCGGGGGCGGTTCGTGGTCGTCGGGCAGCTCCGCCGAGCGGCAGGGGACGCCGTCGAGCTCGCCGAGGTGGAGCGAGCGCACGGGAACGATGCCGAGGGCGCTCGCCTCGGCGGCGGTCGGCAGCTCGTCGCGCTCGCCGAGGTCGCGCACGAGCACGTCCATGCCCCGGATCCCGATCCAGAGGGCGTCGCCCGCCACGGCGGGCACGGTGCTTGGCACGAACCGGGCGCTCACGGCTCAGGCCAGCGCGCGATCGGTGAACCATGCGGCGAGCCGGCCCGCTTCCTCGCCGAGCGGGTGTGCCTCGGTCACGACCGGGAACCGCTCGCGGACGTCGCCCAGCAGCTCGCTCAGCGCGGGCGGCGCCTCGCGGCCCGCATCCGCCATCGCCTGCGAGGAGATTGCGGCGACGATCGCGAGCGCCGCGTCGAGGCAGGTGCCCACTTTCTCCTGCCGGCGCCAGGCGAAGAAGGACGGCGCGCAGGTGTCGTTCTGGCCGTAGCCGCCGAGCGGGATGAGCGTCGGCTGTGCCGCCGCGCGGGCCTCCTCGGCCCACCACGTCTGCACCATGTAGAGGATCTTGACGGGCACGTGGCCCTCGCCGAAGACCGTCGGGTCGGTCAGCAGGCGCTCGGTCTGGCGCTCGAGCAGCTGGCAGAGGTCGGCCCATGCCATCGCCAGGCCATCCATCGCCTGCGGCGCCTGCGCGTTGTGGTAGCTGCCGTTGGAGAGCGTCGCGCCCAGCGGGTAGCCCTCGCAGGGCGGCACGAAGACGGGGTTGTCGCTGACGGCCGCGAGTGACGAGGTGGCCGCGCGCTCGGCCTCGGCGGTCGCGCGGCGCAGGCGGCCGAGCACGCGCGGGAGGATGCGGAACGAGACCGGGGCCTGGAAGTGCCGGCGCTCGCCCACGCCGTCGGCGAGCAGCGCGCGCAGCGACTGCAAGGCCGCGACCTCGTGCTGCTCCTCCCAGAGGCCCTCGAGCAGCGGCGAGTGCTGCTCGTCGGGCGTGCGGATCGCCTCGGCGGCGAGCGCGCAGACGCGCTCGGCCGTGACCAGACGGTTGCGGCCCGAGAGCGCCGCGTCGGCGACGAGCGCGGATGCGCAGGGCGAGCCGTTGATCAGCGACATCGCCTCGCGCGAGTCCTCCACGATGCGCGACGACAGCTTGCCGAAGAGGTGCCCGAGCGGCAGGATCTCGCCGCTGCCCCCGTTGCCCTGCGAGGGGACGGTCGGCAGCGGGCCGTCCTCGAGCATGCCGGCGACGGCGCGTGCGATCTCGGGCCGGACGCCGGAGTTGCCCTCGATCATCCCGGTCAGGCGCGTCAGCACCATGCCGCGCACGACGCGCTCGGGCAGGGGCTCGCCGAACGAGGCGCCCGAGCGGCCGAGCATGCGCGCGAGGTTGCGCCGCTGGTCGGCGTCGAGCAGCGTCGCGGCGCCGTCGCCCGCGCTCGTCGTGACGCCGTAGATGAAGGCCGAGGGGTCACTCTCGACGAGCGCGAGGAAGGCGTCGCGCGCCGCGCGCATGCGCTCGGCCGCGCCGTCGCCGATGACGATGCCCGCGCCCTCGCGGGCGACGCGCCGGTAGCTCTCGAGGTCGATGTCGGTACGGCGCTCGAGCGTCACCGTGTGCGTCGCCTGCGTGGTGCTCATCGCTATGCGTGACTCCCGGCCTTGGCGAAGGGCGAGTACCCGCGCTCCTGGCGCTCGCCGTCGAGGTCGACGTCGACGACCTCGTCGTAGAACGCGACGAGGCCGCGCAGCGCCTCGGCGACCGGGATCGGGCTCTCGTAGCTCCACGCGATGTTCTCGTTGCCGCCCACCGTCCAGTACGACGCGGTGCCCTTGTACGGGCAGGCCGTGTGGCGCTCCGTGGCCGCGTACTCGCCGACGATGTCCTCCTTGGGGAGGTACCAGCGCGTCGGCAGGTTGGTCTCGAAGACCGCCATCGGGCGGCTCGACTCGGCCAGCACGACGCCGTCGAGCGACACCTTGACGGCGCGCGAGCTGTGCACGATGTCGACGCGGTGGTACGGGTCGCGCGGGTGGACGAAGACCTCCTCGTCCTCCTCGTACCAGTGGTCGACGGCGTCCCAGTAGAAGGCCACGCGGTCGCTGATGTCGGGGCAGTCGTTGATCAGCTCGGGATAGCCCCAGACCTTGTTCTCGGCGAGCTTGCCGCCGGCGCGGATCGTCCAGTAGCGCGCATCGCCCTTGAACGGGCAGTGCGTCGTGTGCTCGGTCGCCTCGAGCAGGTCGAAGCGCACGTCGGAGCGCGGGAAGTACCACACGGGAAGGTGACCCGTCTCGTGCAGCAGCATCACGTCCAGCGAATCGACCACCGTCTCGCCGCCGATGACGCCGCGCACGCGCCGCGGCGAGGGCTCGAGGTAGAGGGCATGGTGCTTCGGTGCGTCGGGCTCGAAGTTGAAGGTGCCGGCGGGCTGCTTTCCGAACGGGCCCGTGCCCATCGTGAGTCCCATGATGTCTCCCTGTCGACGTCGTCTCGGGAGCCTACATGCGCCCCCCGGCCGTCCGCCGCGGACGGCCTGGACGGGGTAACCGAACCGCTGCGCGCCGCATTCCCGTCGTCAAGATTGCTTGACGAGCGATCGACGTCAAGATATATTGACGGACATGGACGATCTCGCTGCCGCCCGCGACCTGCTCAACCACCGGCTCGACGCGCTGCTCGTCGACGACCCCCTGGGGGCGCTCGAGGCGATCGGCGGCGTGCAACGCGATGTCGCCGCGCGCCGCGGCAAGGCCGTGCGGCTCGCGGTGCAGCGCCACTCCTGGGCCGAGATCGGCGCGGCGCTCGGCGTCACCAAGCAGGCGGCGCATCAGAAGTTCGCCAGGGAATGGGCCGAGACGCTCAAGGGCGAGGTCAAGGCCGAGCATCAGGCGCTCAAGGCCGCCCAGCGCGAGGGCTCGAGCGAGAGCGTGAAGGCCGCGAAGGCGAGGCTCGACGCGCTGATCGCAGAGCTCAAGGACGCGAACCGGCGGCGGAAGTAGCAGGGCGCACGTGCACGATCGGGGTCTGACCCCAATCGTGCAGATGCAAAGTTGGGGTCAGACCCCAAGTTTGCGGACCCGGTCGCGGCGGGTGCGTCAGCCGCTGATGCGCACGGCGCCGATGTAGTCGGCGCGGGCCGAGAGCGCGACCACCTTGACGACGTCGCCCGTGTGCGGGGACTCGACGAACTGGCCGCCCCCGATGTACATGCCGACGTGGTCGAGGCTGTGGAAGAAGACGAGGTCGCCCGGCGCCAGCTCGCCCTGCGACGCGACGCGGGTGCCGGCGTTCCAGAGCGCGCCGGTGAAGTGGGGCAGGCCCGAGTGACCCGCCTGCGCGTAGGCCCAGGAGACGAGGCCCGAGCAGTCGAAGCCGCCCGGAGACGCTCCGCCCGCGACGTACGGGGTGCCGAGCTGGCCGAGCGCGATGCTCACGGCGCTCGCGCCGACCGACGACGGGGCCGGCAGCGTCGCCGAGACGGCGGTGTCGACCGCGGTGGCGCCGATGTCGTTGGCCACGACGGGCGGCGTCGAGGCATCGGCCTGCTGCGTCACGATGCGCGAGGCGACGCGCCGCGAGGCGGCGACCTCGGCCGCGCGCCGGGCGTCGAGAAGGCGCCGCACCTCGAGCCGCAGGCCCGCGTAGCGCCGCTTCTGCGCGGCCACGGAGCTGCGGACGCGCGCCTGCAGCGCGCTCAGCTCGGCGACCGCCGCCTGCCGCTGCTCGCGCTCGCCCGCGAGCACCCGCTCGCGCCGCAGGATCTCGCCCTTGTCGGCGCGGATCGCCCGCAGCGTGCCGGCGTTGTAGGTGTTCGTGCGGTCGAGCAGCGAGAACTGCTCGAGCAGCTCGCCGAAGTTGCGCGCGGCGAGCGCCGCCTGCAGCGGGTCGGGCGCCGGCGTCTTGTAGGCGCTGATCAGCGACTGGCTGAGCGCGCCCTCGGCATGTGCGAGGTTGATGCGCGCGGCCCGCAGCATGGTCTCGTTGCCGCGGATGCGGCTCTCGGTCTGCGCCAGCCGCAGGCGCGCGCCGTTCGCGCGCTCGACGACCGCCTCGAGGCGCTGCCCGTCGCTCTGGATCCGCAGCCACGCGCGCTGCGCCTGCGCGCGGGTGTCGCCGATGCGATCGGCCTGCGCCGGCAGCGCGGCGGCGATGCCGGTCGCGCCCGTGCAGAGCACGGCCAGGGCGGTCAGGCGGGCGCTGCGCAAGCTCACGGTCAGTCGCCGGCCACGGTCTGGCCGGGGCGGGTGGCCTGCAGCCGCCGCAGCTCCTCGATCGGGATGTGGCAGCGCATGTGGTGCCCGGCCTCGACCTCGGCCAGCGGCGGCTCCTCGTTCACGCAGATGTCGCCGAGGAAGCGCGGGCAGCGCGTGTGGAAGACGCAGCCGGTGGGCGGATCGGCGGCGCTCGGGATGTCGCCCTCGAGGCGGATGCGCTCGCGCTGGGCGCCGTCGATCGTCGGCACCGCCGAGAGCAGCGCCTCGGTGTACGGGTGGTGCGGGCCGCTGAACACGACCTCGGCCGTGCCGAGCTCCATCAGGCGCCCGAGGTAGAGCACCGCGATGCGGTCGGACAGATAGCGCACGACGCCGAGGTCGTGGGAGATGAAGAGGTACGCCGTCTCGCGCTCGGCCTGCAGCTCGACGAGCAGGTTGAGGATCGCGGCCTGCACGGACACGTCGAGCGCCGAGGTGGGCTCGTCGCAGACGACGAGGCGCGGCTCGCCCGCGAACGCGCGCGCGATCGCGACGCGCTGCTTCTGCCCGCCCGAGAGCTGGGCGGGACGCTGCAGGACGGCGCGGTCGGGCAGGCGCACGGCCTCGCTGAGGATGCGGATGCGCTCGTCGGCGGCCTTGCCCGTGACGCCTGCGAGGCGCTTGAGCGAGCGGCGCAGGATGCGGCGCACGGTATGCCGCCGGTTGAGCGCCGAGTCGGGGTTCTGGAAGACGATCTGGAGCGCGCGCACGTCTGCTTGCGTGCGCTTCGCGAGCGTCGACGCGAGCGCGCGGCCGTCGAGCGAGACCGAGCCCGCCGTGGCCTCGACGATGCCGAGCAGCGTGCGCGCGAACGTCGTCTTGCCGCAGCCCGACTCGCCCACGAGCCCGAGCGTCTCGCCCGGCCAGATCACGGTGGAGACGCCGCCCAGGGCGTGCACGCTCGCGCCGTGCTGGCTGAAGATCTTGGTCAGCTGATCGACGTCGATCAGCGGGACGCCGCTGCGGTCGACGCGGCCGGCGCCCTCGAGGTCGGCGGCCATCGCGCGCGGGAGCTCCTGGGCGCGCTGGTGGAAGAAGCAGCGGCTCACGTGGCCGCCGCCGACCGGGAAGAGCGGCGGCTTCTCCGTGTGGCAGACGTCCTCGGCGAGCGCGCAGCGGTCGGAGAACACGCAGCCGGGGAGGTCGGCGCCGATCGGCGGGAGGTAGCCGGGGATCGTGTCGAGGCGGCCGTGGTCCTTGCGCACGCCGCCGCGCGGGATGCAGCGCAGCAGGCCCACGGTGTACGGATGGCGCGGGTCGTGGAGCACCGTCTCCGCGTCGCCCTCCTCGACCATCTCGCCGGCGTACAGCACGCCCACGCGGGAGCACATCTTGCGGATCACGCCGAGGTTGTGGCTGATGAAGAGCACGGCCGTGTGGAACTCGGCCTGCAGGTTGTTGATGAGGTCGAGCACCTCGGCCTCGACCGTGGCATCGAGGCCGGTCGTCGGCTCGTCGAGGATCAGCAGCGCCGGATCGACGCCGAGCGCCATCGCGATCACGACGCGCTGCTGCATGCCGCCCGAGAGCTGGTGCGGATAGCGCTGCATGACCGACGCCGGGTCGGCGATCTGCACCTGCCGCGAGCATCGCCAGCGAGCGGTCGTGGGCCTCGGCGCTGCTCGTGCCGCGCGCGGTGAAGACCTCGGCCAGTTGCTTGCCGACGCGGATCGACGGGTTGAGCGCGGTGCCCGGGTTCTGGTAGACCATCGACACGACGTCGCCGCGGTAGCGCTGCAGATCCCTGCCGCGCAGCGCCGAGCACGTCCACGCCGGCGACCTCGATCGAGCCCGAGCGCACGCGCCCGTTGCGCGGCAGGTAGCGGATCGCGGCGAGCGCGGTCGTCGACTTGCCGCAGCCCGACTCGCCCACGAGGCCGTACGACGTGCCGCGCTCGACCGTGAAGCTGATGCCGCGCAGCACCTCGCGCCAGACGCCGCGCACGCGGTAGTCGACGCACAGGTCGGTCACCTCGAGCGCCGGCGCGGTTGCGGCCCCGCCGATCTCCTCGCTCGTCCTCGGTGCGCTCATCGGTCGAACACCTGCTGGAGGCTGTCGGCCAGCATCGCGACCGCTATGCAGATCGAGATGATCGCGAGGCCGGGGAAGAGCACCTGCCAGTAGTAGCCGTCGTGGAACGTGTCGTTGAGGTTCTGGAAGCCGGCCGTGATGTCGACCGACCAGTCCGGCGTCGGCGGCTGCAGGCCGAGGCCGAGGAACGTGATGCCGGCGAGCGTGAAGATCGCGTAGCCGAGCCGCACGGTCGCCTCGACGATGATCGGCGGGACGATGTTCGGCAGGATCTCGACGAAGAGGATGTACGGCGCGCGCTCGCCGCGCAGCTTGGCCGCCTGCACGTAGTCCTGGCCCGCCTCGGCGAGCACGGCCGCGCGCACGGTGCGCGCGATGATCGGCGTGAACGCGAGGCCGATCGTGATGATCAGCGTCGGCACCGACGAGCCGAGGCTCGTGATCACCGCGATCAGGAAGATGATGCCGGGGATCGCCAGGAACGCGTCGATGAAGCGGCTGACGATCTCGTCGAACCAGCCGCGGAAGTACCCGAGCATGAGTCCGATCGCGGCTGCCGGCGACGGTCGCGAGCAGCGTTGCGGCCGGGGCGATCTCCATCGTGCTGCGCGATCCGGCGATCACGCGCGAGAGCACGTCCTGGCCGATCTGATCCGTGCCGAACGGGTACTTGCCGTTCGGGCTCTGCAGGATGTCCGTCCGTCTGGAACGTCGGGTCGTGCGGAGCGACGTGATAGCCGAAGAACGCGCAGAACGTCCAGAAGCCGATCACGAGCGACGGCGATCAGGAATGTCGGCGAGCGCAGGAGTCGCGTGAACGTCTCGCGGCGCGAGCTGCGCGCGGGCGCGCCATCGGGATCGCGACCGGCGAAGACGGAGGCGGCAGCGCTCATTCGGAGCTCTCCGAAGCGGATGCGCGGGTTGAGCAGCGAGTAGGCGATGTCGGCGATGACCGTCGCGGTGAGGTAGGTCGCGCCGATCACCATCGCGCCGGCCTGCACCACGGTGAAGTCCTTGAGGACCGCGTGGTTGACGATCTCCTGCCCCATGCCGGGATAGTTGAACGCGCGCTCGACGATCACGAGCCCGCCCAGCAGGTAGCCGGTCTGCGTCGCGACGACGGCGATCGTCGGCAGGAGCGCATTGCGCAGCACGTGCTTGCAGCAGCACCTGGCGCAGCCCGAGGCCCTTGAGATAGGCCGTGCGCGTGTAGTCGGCGTCGAGCGCCTCGATCGTGCCGGCCCGCACCATGCGCGAGACGTAGCCGAAGAGCACGCCGACGAGCACGAGCGCCGGCAGCAGGATGAACTTGAGCTGCATCGAGGATGTCGGCGCCCGTCCGGCCAGCGCGCCGAGACCGGCAGCCAGCCGAGCACGATGCCGAAGACGACGATTGCGAGCAGTGCCGAGACGAACTCGGGCACCACGGTCAGCGAGAGCCCGCCGACGCTGATGATGCGGTCGGCCGGCCCGTAGGCCTTGAGCGCCGATATGAGCCCGCCGATGAACGCGAGCGGGATCATCAGCACGAAGGCCAGCAGTGCGAGCTTGGCCGACTTGGGCAGCGCGCGCGCGAGGATCGAGTTGACGGACTCGTTCGAGGTGTAGCGACGTGCCGAAGTCGCCGCGCACCGCGTGGCTGGCCCAGTCGAGGTACTGCGTGACGGCCGGCCGGTCGAGGCCGCGCTTCTGATGGTTGAACGCGTCGACCGACTCCTGCGATGCGAATCCGCCGAGCACGTTGCGCCCGACGTCGCCCGGGCAGCACCTGACCGAGCGCGAACACGATCACGCTCAGGAGCCAGAGCGTGACGAGGGCGAGCGCGAGACCGGCGGAGGAGGAACTTCAGCATCGGGTCGGCGATTCTCTCACAGAAGCGTGGTCTCCGGCCGATCGGCAAGGCAAACGCCGACGGCCGCCGCGCAGGGCGCGGCGGCCGTCGGGCCGTTCATCGTGCGTCGCTCAGGACAGCGACGTCTTGCTGAGGTACTCCTGGCCGAGCTGGTCGACGAGGTAGCCCTGGACCTTCGGGCTGCCCGCGTTGAGCGAGTTGTAGAAGTAGGGGAAGATCACGGGCGTCTGGTCGAGCAGCAGAAGCTCGATCTGCTTCGAGTACTTCCTCTGGTCGGCGAGCGAGACCGCCGCGCCGAACGACTTGACGAGCGCGTCGTACTTCTTGTTCTTGAAGTGCGCCGCGTTCCAGGTGCCGGCCTTCTTGCTCGGCACGGCCTTGCTCGTGAGCGCCGCGTTGAGCAGCACGTTCGGCACGCCGCGGTGGCCCCAGTCGGTGATCGTCATGGGGTTGTTGAGCCACGGCGTCTGCGTCGGCGAGCCCGAGTAGTACTGGGTGCCGGTCAGGATCTTGACGCTGATGTTGCCGCCGATCGACTTGACCGCCTGCTTGACGATCTGCGCGAGCTGGGGCAGCTCGGCCGTCTGGTAGGTGACGAGCGTCGTCTTCCAGCCCTTCTTGAGGCCGGCGGCCTTGATCAGCTCGTTGGCCTTCTGCAGGTCCTTGTGGCGCTGCGGGACCTTGCTCGTCGACGGGTAGACCGGCGCGAACGGCGAGTCGTTGCCGAGGTCGGCGAGGTTGTTGAAGAGCGTCTTGATGATCTGCGGCCGGTTGAGCGTGAGCGCGATCGCCTGGCGGACGCGCTTGTCGTACAGCACGCTGTCCTTCTGGTCGACGCGCATCGGGATCTCGCGGTGGGTTGCGCCGCGGGCCGTGAAGATCTTCACGTTGGGGTTGTTGAAGAGCGCGCGGCTGTTCGCGAACACGATGCCGTTGAGCAGGTCGAGCTGGCCGCCGATCAGCGCGTTGATGATCGCCGTGTCCTCGCCGAGCGTCACGTCGACGCCGTCGAGCGGGGCGGAGCCGCCCCACCAGGTGGGGTTGCGGTCGTAGCGGGCGCTCACGCCCGGCGTATAGGCGACGAGGTTGAACGCGCCCGTGGTCTGCGGCTTGCTCTCGAACGGGCCGGCGTAGTCCTTCGGCAGGATGATCGCCTGGTACGTCGTCGAGCTCGTGAGGTACGGGAAGCTCGCGGTCGGCGTGTCGAGCTTGAACGTGATCGTCGCGTCGTCGACCTTGATGACGCCGGCGTCGGAGAGGACGCCGCTGAACGCGGAGCCGGCCTGCGACGTCGGGTCGGTGAGCAGCCGGTGGTACGTCGCGATGACGTCGTCGGCCGTCATGGGCTTGCCGTTCGCGAACTTGACGCCCTGGCGCAGCTTGTACGTCCACTCGCTGGCGTTGGCGTTCGGGCTCCAGCTGACGGCGAGCTCGGGCGCGAGCGTCAGGTTCTGGCGGTTGCGGTTGAGGAACTCGCCGGAGATGCCGCCCATCTGGAGCGCGGCGGTCTCCTGGTACGTCCAGGGCTCGAGCGTGCCCTTCGGGATCGGCGTCAGGCCGATGCGGAGGCGCCCGCCGGCCTTCGCCTTCGTCGTCTTCGCGAACGCGGCGGGCGCTTCACCCGCGGCGAGCAGCGCAGCCGACATCGCCGGGACGGAGAGCCCGAACATCGTGGCGCGCTGGATGAAGCCGGCGCGGTCGCACTCGCCGGCGAGCAGGTCGTCGACAACCGTGTTGTGCGGGTCCGGTGCCGCCGCGCGCCACGACTCGAAGCGCCTACGGGTCTCTCGATCCATGCCTTGTTCCCTCCTAATGGGGGTCGGTGCGAAGTTAGACGAGCGATGGTACGCAGGAGTTGGCCCGCGCGCCACTCGCGCCCGGGCCGGGCGAGGCGTTATTGCATGCGCCGAACTCCTTGTCAAGTATTTAGGTCGACATTCCGGCCCGCTACCGTCGGGGCATGCAGGAGCGCCGCTTCACGTTCGTCCGCCACGCGAGCAGCGTCTACAACGGCCTCGGCCTGCTCAACGGCGATCCGCGCGTCCCGGTTCCGCTCTCGGCCGCGGGCAGGGTCGCCGCCGCGGCGCTCGCGCCGCGCTTCGCGCACGCGCCGCTCGACCTCGCCGTGCACACGCGCTTCGCGCGCACGCGCGAGACACTGAGCATCCTGCTCGGCCGGCGGGACGACGTGCCCGTCGTGGTCGAGCCCGGCTTCGACGACATCGACGTCGGCGGCTTCGAGGGTCAGGGCGTGCAGGCCTACCGCGAGTGGCGCGCGCAGTACGGGCCCGCGGCGGCCATGCCCGGGGGCGAGAGCCGCCTGGGCGCGCTCGCGCGCTATGCGGGCGGCTACGCGCGCCTGCTTGCGCGGCACGACGCCGCGCATGTGCTGCTGGTCGTGCACGACCAGCCGATCCGCTTTCTGCGCAACGCCCTGCTGCACACCGATCCGCTCGGCGGCCCCGTGCGCGTGGTCGCGAACCTCGAGCAGCTGACCGTCGGCGAGGCCCAGATCGGGGCCGCCCTGGCGGTCATGCGCCGCAGGCTCTGCGGCCTTCCGCCGGGCTGATCCGGTCTTCTCAGTGGCCGCAGTGCTCGCAGCGGACGACGGGCACCGGGTGCCCCCCGTCGTAGCCCGCGACCACCACAGCCGGCCGATGATGACCGATCACGATGCAAAGCAAGCGACGCATGTTACGAATATGCACGAACCTGTAGCAAAGTGTCCATCCGCACGAGGCGCAAACCCCTCGATCGGGGTAGGACGACTGGCGTTCTGTCGGGGTCGGCGCACACCTGGGGTCAGACCCCATCTGTGCGTGTCGACCGCGGCACGCGAACTGCGTGTCCGATCCCGATCGGTGCGGCTACGATCGCCCGGTGCGCACGGCGGTCATCACGGGCGGTTCGAGCGGCATCGGGCTCGCCGTCGCACGGGAGCTGAAGCGGCGAGGCGGCTGGGATCTGATCCTCGCGGCGCGCCGCCCCGAGGTGCTCGACGCGGCCGCCGCCGAGCTGTCGGCGACGGCCGTCCGCTGCGACGTGACCTCCGACGGCGACGTCGCCGCGCTCGTCGCATCGGCCCGGGCCGCCGGTGGCTGCGACCTGCTGGTGCACTCCGCGGGCGCGCCCGCGCGGGCGGGGGTGCTCGACGCCGGAATCGCGGTCTACCGCCGCTCGTTCGAGCTCAACTACATCGGCCTCGTGCGTGTCGCCACGGCGTTCTGGCCGCTGCTCGAGGAGAGCCGCGGCCGCCTCGTGCCGGTCATCTCCGTAGCCGGGGCGGTCGCGCTCGCACCCTCGGCGCCGTACGCGGCGGGCAAGAGCGCGGCGCTCTCGTGGGCGCGCTCCTACGGCGCCGCCGCGCGCGAGCACGGCGTGGCGGTCACGATCGTCAACCCGGGCCCGGTACCGACGCCGGGCTTTCCGCAGGGGGCGCTCCTGCGCAGCCGCTGGGGGCGGCTGCTGACGGTCGACGCCGAGCGCTGCGCCGAGCGCCTGCTCGCGGCCGCCGATCGGCGCGCGCCCGAGGTCTTCGTGCCGCAGTGGTGGCGCATCGCGGCTGCCTTCCAGGGCGCTGCGCCCGCCCTCACCGCGCGGGTCGCGGCGCGCGTCTGGCGCGCCGATCCGCACCGCGCACCCGAGACCGCGTCCGCATGAGCAAGCCGGTCGCGCTGATCACCGGCGGCAGCTCGGGCATCGGCCTCGGCGTCGCGCGCCGCCTGCTCGCCCGTGGCTGCGAGGTCGTGCTGACCGCCCGCGGCCGCGATCGCCTCGATCAGCTCGCCGCCGAGCTCGGCGTGCGCACCGTCGCCGCCGACGTCTCGACCGACGAGGGCCGGGCCGAGATCGTCGCCGAGGTGCGCCGGCTGGGCCGGCTCGACTGGCTCGTCAACAACGCCGGCACGGGCGGGGGGACGGCCGGGCTCGACGTCGACGTGGCCCGGGCCCGGCGCGTGCTCGAGCCCAACTTCTACGCGCACGTCGCGCTCACGGACGAGCTCTGGCCCCTGCTGCGCGACTCCCCGCGCGCGCGTGTGATCGTCGTCTCGTCCTCCCTCGGGACGTATTCCTCGGCGGGCTCGATCACCTACGGCGCCTCCAAGGCCGCGCTGACGTCGTGGGGGCGCGCGCTGATGGTCGCGGCGCGCCCGCTCGGCATCGAGGTCACGCTCGTCAACCCTGGCCCGGTCGTGACGACGACGTTCCCGCACCACGAGCTGCTCCAGCACCGCTGGAAGGGCAAGCTCGTGATCGGGGTCGAGCAGTGCGTCAACGACGTGATGCGCAAGGTCGACCGCGGCGGCGGCGAGCTCTGGTCGCACCGGGCGTTCCGCCTGCCGGCGGTCGTGCAGGCGATCGCGCCGTGCACGTACGACCGCTTCTTCGTGTGAGCCCACTCAGCGGGTGAGCCATTCGGGGAGACCGAGGCCGAAGACGGTGACAGGCCAGGGCCGGCGGATGACGACTCCCGCCGCAGCGCGAACGCCGCCACGGCGCGCACGTGCTCGTCGTAGGGCCTCGCGGAACCGCTGCTTCGAATCCACCACGTCATCATGCGCGTGCCCGGCAGGCGCCGGGATCTCTCACGGTCACACGATCCACGAGGTGCTCGTCTGTGTAGCGAGCCCATGCACCCGAACGATGCCGAACTCCTCAGGCGCGCCCGTCGCGACGCGGAAGCGATCTGCGTGCTGTTCGACCGACATGCGGAGCGGCTCGTGGCGGGTCTGCGCAGTGGCGGAGCGAGCCGGGAGGTGGCGCTCGACGTGGTGCAGGAGACGTTCGCACGCGTGCTCGAAGACGCCGAGCGGGTAAGGCCCGACGAGTCGGGCTCGGCTTTTCCGTGGCTCCGCAGGGTCGCGATCAACCTGGCCATCGATGCGGGCAGGCGGGGTGCGGTCGATACCGGCGCGCGCCGCCGCCTCGGCATCGCGCTCGCGCCGCTCGTACCGGACGCGTCCGATGAGGCGATTGAGCGGCTCGACGGCGCGGCGCTCGCGCCGCGCATCGGCGAGGCGCTGGAGGCGCTGCCCGCCGAGCAGCGCGAGGCCGTCATCGCGCGCGTCGTCGGCGAGCAGAGCTACGCCGAGATCGCGCGCCGCGCACACACGAGCGAGCAGACGGTCCGCGCGCGTGTCTCGCGAGGACTGAGAGCGCTTCAGACGAGGCTTTCGGGATCGGGAGGGTGACGATGGACGAGGCACTGATGCGCTTCCGCGGCGAGCTCCGCCGCTGCGCCGAGCGGCGCGTCCAGCAGCGCCGCCGTCGCCGGCGCGCAGTGCTGGTGCTGGCCGCTCTGGGCGTCCTGGCGCTCACGGGTGGGTCGATCGCCGCGATCCGCCTGCGCGACTCGCTCGGCTCGCCCGCGCCGGCGAGCGTCGTTCGCGACTTCGGCTCCTACGCGACACCGCTCGGTTACCACCCGAGGGTCGGCGACGCCGTGCTCGCGGCCCGGGACGAGGCGGCCGACGTCGACCTCTACGCGACGCCCAACGCCGAGGGCACGTCGTGCGTGACCATCACCGCACCCTGGAAGACGGGTCCCGCGGAGGACGACGGCGGCACGTGCATCGCCCTCGCGGATGCGACGGCGCCGATCCTCGCCGGCCTGCTCGGAGGGAACACGTCCAGGGACGGCGCGCCCATCTTCGTGATGGGCGGGCGCGTGGCCACTCCGGGCGCCGTCGCCGTGCGCTTCACGACCGTCACGGGCGACGAGATCGAGCGGCCGCTCGGCATCGGAGGCTTCTTCGTCGTCGCTCTGACCGGGCGCGACACGGGCATCCTTCCCGGCGGCTGCGCACGCGATTGGGCGCCGGCGCTCATCGCGCTCGCGGCGAACGGGCGCGAGCTGACGAGCGCGGTCATCCACTTCACGCATGCCGTCCCGGGCGATGCCTGCGGCGGCGGCCGGCGGCATCGGGCACGGCCTCAGGGTCACCCACCGCTGATCGCGGCGATCACGTCGAGCCGCGAGTGCGCGCCGAGCTCCGTGTCGAGCCCGGCGCGCTCCTGATCCACGTAGACGTTGACGTGCGGCCGCAGCTCGGGCCCGGGCACGCACAGCCGGTCGCGCAGCCCGGGCCAGCGCGCGTCGAGCTCCGCGATCGCGCCGCCGACCGTGGCCGCCTCCACCGCGACGTGCCGCGGCAGGTCGCGGAAGAGCGGCGGCAGCGTCGCGGGCAGGTGCACCTCGGCCACTACGGGATCACCGCCACCTCGACCGACGCGATGGCGGGCAGGTAGCTCGCGATCTCGTCCCAGCTCTCGCCCTCGTCGGCGCTCGCGAAGACCTGACCCGTGCTCGTGCCGAAGTAGAGGCCGGGCACGTCGTGGGAGTCGATCGCCATGCCCTCGCGCAGGACGCCGAGGTGGGCGCCCTCCTGCGGCAGGCCGCGGTCGAGCCGGCGCCAGCTCGAGCCGGCGTCCTGCGTGCGCCACACGGCCGCGCGGCCCGCGGGCATCGTGCGCCCGTGGCCCGGGTCGAGCGGGATCACGTAGAAGCTGTCGCGGTCGTGCGGGTGGGCGGCGGCCGCGAAGCCGAACTCCGTCGGCAGGCCGTCGGTGATCTCGGTCCACGAGCGCCCGGCGTCGTCGCTGCGGTGCATGCCGACGTGGTTCTGCTGGTAGAGGCGCTCGTGATCGCTCGGCGCCATCACGAGCTTGTGCACGCAGTAGCCGACCTCGGGGTCCTCGAGCGGCCAGTTGGCGCGCAGGCCGCGGTTGCGCGGCGTCCACGAGGCGCCGTCGTCGGTCGTCTCGAAGATGCCGAAGCCCTGGATCACGGCCCAGAAGCGCGCGGCGTCGTCGGGGTGGGGAAGCAGTCCCGGCAGACCGAGGTGTCCGGGCGGCTGGTTCGACGGGATGTTCCACGCGTCGCGGCCCGGCTGGCCGTCGAGCGTGCTCAGGAGCGACCACGTCTTCGCGCCGTCGCGGCTCTCGAACACGCCGCAGCCCTCGCCGCCGGCGAGCAGCCGGCCGTGCGCCGCGCTCAGCCCCGACAGCTTGGAGAGGCGCAACTCGCTGTTCTCGCCGTAGCCGAGGCCCTCGCTCGAGAGCTCCCAGGTCTCGCCGAGGTCGCCGCTGCGCCACACCCCGGCGCCGTGCCATTCGCTCGCGGCGGCTGCGTAGAGCGAGCCCGACACGGCGTCGTGCACCGCGTGGTAGACCGGCCAGCCCTCGCAGTAGGGGCCGCGCATGCTCCACGAGCGCCGGCCGGCGTCGCTCTCCAGCACGAAGCAGCCCTTGCGCGTTCCCACCAGAAGCAGCGTCTGCGTCATCGGTCGCACCTCCCGTCTCGAAGTCTTCCAGGAGTAGACCGGGGCCGATCGCAGAACTCATCGCTCGCCGCGAGCGGCTCGTCAGCCTCGCTGGTAGTAGTCGCGCGCGGGGAGCGGGTCGCGGTCGCCGGAGCGGGCGAGCTCGCAGTGGCGCATCCCGTCGCGGCGCGCCGAGCGATCCGCGTTGAGGCCGCCGCAGGTCTCCCCGAGCCAGCCGCAACTGCACTCGGCGACCCACGCTTCGGGCTCGCCGAAGCGCCTGCGGAGGTCGCGCAGCCGGATCTCGTGCGCGGGGCTCGCGACGACGAAGGTCGGCTGTGTGGGCGTCGATGGCACGTCGGGTGGAGGCATGCTGAAGGTCCCGCACTGGGATCGATGGCCACGGACAGCGTGATCGGCGCGCGTCCGATCGTCCGATCCGAGGTGATCAGCAGCCTCCGCCCAGATGGGCGTCGGCCGGGGTGGCGACTCTATCAGCGGTTGCGCGCCGGACCGAGCGCCGTGGTCAGGCCGCGGGCAGCAGGCCCATGCGCGCCTTCGCCTCGGCCAGCACCGGCGCTGCGATCTCCCGCGCGCGCGCGGCGCCGAGCGCCATCAGGCGATCGAGCTCGGCGGTGTCCGCCATCAGCGCCGCGTGGCGCTCGCGGATCGGCGCGAGGTGCTCGATGACCGCTTCGGCCACGTCGACCTTGAGATGCCCGTAGCCCTTGCCCGCGTAGCGCGCCTCGATCTCGGCGATCGGCTCGCCGCTCACGCCGTGCAGGATCTCGAGCAGGTTCGAGACGCCGGGCTTCGTCTCCCAGTCGTGCCGGATCGTGGCCTCCGAGTCGGTCACGGCGCGCTTGAACTTGCGGCGGATCGCAGCGGGCTCGTCGAGCATCAGGAGCCTGCCGTCCTCGCTCGAGAGCGAGGAGGTCGACATCTTGCGCGACGGCTCCTGGAGGTCCGAGATGCGCGCGGCCGTGGGCGGGATTGCGGCCTGCGGCGGCGGGAAGAGCTCGCCGTAGCGCCCGTTGAAGCGCTGCGCGATGTCGCGCGCGAGCTCCAGGTGCTGGCGCTGATCCTCGCCCACGGGCACGCGGTCGGCGAGGTACAGGAGGATGTCCGCCGCCTGCAGCACGGGGTAGGTGAAGAGCCCGACGGAGACCGATTCGCGGCCTTCCGACTTCTCCTTGAACGCCACCATGCGCCCCAGCTCGCCCATCGTGGCCACGCAGTTGAAGAGCCAGGCGAGCTCGGCGTGCTCGCGCACGTGGCTCTGCACGAACACGATCGCGCGCTCGGGGTCGAGCCCCGAGGCGACGAGCGTCGCAAACGTGTCGCGCGTCGAGGACGTCAGCTCGGCCGGCTCGAACGGCTGCGTCATGGAGTGCAGGTCGACGACGCAGAAGATCGATTCGGCGCCGTAGCGCTCCTGATCTGCCACGTAATGGCGGATCGCGCCGAGATAGTTGCCGATGTGCTTCTGGCCTGTCGGTTGAATGCCGGAGAAGACGCGCGTCATCGCGATCGAGGGTAGCGAAGGGCGTCAGGTGGTAGCGTGACTTGCGTGCCAGTCACCCTAGTCATCGCCGAGAAGAAGTCGGTCGCGGTCGACGTCTCCAAGGCGCTCGACGGAACCTTCAAGTCGCAGAAGAACTATCTCGAGGGTCCCGACACCGTCATCACGTGGGCCGTCGGGCACCTCGCCGAGCTCGCCGCGCCGGAGCACTACGACGACAAGTTCAAGCGCTGGAAGATGGCCGACCTGCCCATCCTGCCCAGGCACTTCGACGTCGTGCCGCGCGCCGAGGGCGCCTCGGCCAAGAGCCAGCTCGAGGCGATCGCCAAGCTCATGAAGCGCGACGACATCGAGCTGATCGTGAACGCGTGCGACGCCGGGCGCGAGGGCGAGCTGATCTTCGCGTACGTGCTCGACGTCGCCGGCAAGAAGGGCGTGCCGGTGCAGCGGGCGTGGTTCTCGTCGATGACGAAGGACGCGATCCGCCAGGCCTTCGGGCACCTGCGGCCGGGCAGCGAGCTCGCTCCGCTCGAGGCCGCGGCGCGCTCGCGCTCCGAGGCCGACTGGCTCGTGGGCATGAACGCCACGCGCGCGGCGACGATCCGCGGCCGCGCGGCCTTCGGCAGCACCGTCGTCTCGCTCGGCCGCGTGCAGACGCCCACGCTCGCGATCCTGGTGCGCCGCGAGAAGGAGATCCAGGCCTTCGAGCCGACGCCGTACTGGCTCGTCGACGCGACGTTCCAGCCCGTCGACAAGACCGCCTACCGCGGCCGCCACGTGCGCGGCACCGAGACGCACATCCTGACGGCCGAGGACGCCGACGCGATCGTCGCGCGGGTGCGCGACGGCGAAGGCCACGTCACCTCGCTCTCGAAGCGCACGCAGCGCTCGCAGCCGCCGCTGCTCTACGACCTCACGGCGCTGCAGCGCGAGGCGGCGTCGTGGCACGGCTTCACGGCGCGGCGCACGCTCTCGGCGGCCCAGGGCTGCTACGAGAAGGCCGTGCTCACATACCCGCGTACGTCGAGCCGCTACCTCTCGAGCGACATGATCCCCGAGCTCAAGGAGATCGCCGGCCACGTCGGCAAGCGCTCCAAGGAGTACGCGCAGGGCGCGGCCTACGTGCAGGGTCTCGCCGAGCTGCCGCTCGGGCGCATCGTCAACAACGAGAAGGTCACCGACCACCACGCGATCATCCCGACGAACGCACCCCAGGTGGGCATCGAGCTCTCGCCCGACGAGCAGCGCATCTACGACATGGCCGCGCGGCGCTTCCTCGCCGCGTTCCACCCGCAGGCCGTGTTCGAGAACACGACCGTGCTCACCGAGGTCGCCGGCGAGAGCTTCCGCTCGCGCGGCAAGGTGATGCTCGAGGCCGGCTGGCGCGCCGTGTACGGCGAGGCGCCGCCCGACGAGCAGAAGGCCCAGGGCGCCGAGATCGACGAGGACGACGGCACCGACCAGGAGCTGCCGCCGCTCTCCGAGGGCGAGCACGTGCGTTGCACCGAGGTCGCCTCCGACGCGCGCGAGACGAAGCCGCCGCCGCGCTACGGCGAGGCGGCGCTGCTCGCCGCGATGGAGGGCGCGGGCAAGCTCGTCGAGGACGACGAGCTGCGCGAGGCCATGAAGGACTCGGGCATCGGCACGCCGGCGACGCGCGCGTCGATCATCGAGCGCCTCATCGACGTCGGCTACATCGTGCGCGACGGCCGCCGCCTGCAGCCGACCGGCAAGGGCATCCAGGTCATCGACCTGCTCGGCGAGCACGAGCTCACGAGCCCGAGCCTGACCGGCGACTGGGAGCACCGCCTGCTCGACATCGAGCGCGCGGGCGGCAGCCGCGAGGCCTTCATGCAGGACATCGCGAAGTTCACCGAGCAGACCGTCGCGTACCTGCGCGACCTGCCGCCCGAGGCGCTGCGCTTCCAGCGCCGCGACCTCGACATCACGTGCCCGCGCTGCGGCGAGGGCCACCTGATCGAGAACGCCAAGGGCTTCGGCTGCTCGACCTGGAAGTCGGCCGAGGAGCCCGGTTGCGGCTTCGTGATCTGGAAGTCGATCGGCGGCAAGCAGCTCACCGAGGACATCGTCCGCACGCTCATCACCGAGGGCAGGACGAAGGAGCTGACGGGCTTCCGCTCCAACCGCACCGGCCGGCCCTACCGGGCGATGCTCGTGCTCGATCCGAAGGGCGAGCGCACGGTGAGCTTCGAGTTCAAGCCGCGACCGCAGAAGGGCGCCCCGAAGGAAGAGGCGCCGGTCGAGCAGGCCGGTTAGGCCGCGCCGCCGCCCTGCCGCCCGGCGGGCTCTACGTGAAGAAGCTGATGATCGTGATCGGCAGCGGCAGCGCCCCTGCCAGGCAGATCAGGGCGGTGCGATCGCGCTGCCACTCCCGCAGCATGTAGGCCGCGAGCAGCAGCCCCACCGAGACGAAGAACGCGATCCCGACGAGCTCGACGACGCCGGCGGAGACGCCCAGGAGCCACACGAGCAGGTTGCCGCCCGCGATCCCGGCAGGCAGCCGCACGTTCTGCATCGTGTCGCCGTAGTCGTCGTCGGCGAAGGCGGCGACGCCGAGCGTCGGCTCGGGCTCGGGCTCGGCGACCGCGGCGGCGGACGGCGCCGGCTCGGAGGCGTGGACGCGCGCGCGCAGGCCCGGCTGACCGGACGCGCTCCTCGCGGTGATGCGCTCGGCCGGCGCGGACGCCGTGGCACGCGCCGGCGGCCGCCTCTGCGCGGGCCGGGGGCGTCTCGGCCTGCGCGGACGGGGCCTCGCCGCGGTTGCGCTTCTCGCGACGGCGTCGCGGCTCCTCGAGCTCGTCCCAATCCTCGACCGCAATGCTCATCTGCTCGCTGCTCCTCGGCGCATGCCACCTTCATACCCCGAACATGCCAGATCGGGAATCGCCCGCGCGGGGGGTTGCGCCCCCGGCATTCGTTCGTGCGAACCGTTTCCGGGCGCCTGGGTGGGCGATTCCCCTCTGGCCGAAACGCACGTCGAGGATGGATTGCAGCCCGTGGAAGCGAGGACGCGCCAGGCCGCTGCGGCGCCCGAGCGACGTCGAGCACGGCGCGGCGGTCCAGTGGCTGGCCGCGCACTGCGCGGTCGACGAGAGGGCCTTCGGCGGCATCACGGTGCTGGCCGCCCACAACTGCGGATAGGCCTCGGCTGGGCGGGGCGAGGCCGCGCGCACCTATGCTGCTCGCCGTGCCCGATCTGGTCGACGTGCCGGCGCTGATCCGCGCCCGGCTGCCCGAGCTCTCGCCGAACGACCGGCGCATCGCCGCCTGGCTGCTCGAGCACGAGGCCGAGGCGCCGTTCCAGACGGCGGAGTCGCTCGCGCGCGGTGCCGGCGTCTCCAAGGCCGCCGTCGTGCGCTTCGGCTCGCGGCTCGGGTTCGGCGGCTACGCCGGGCTCAGCGAGGCGATGGCCGGCGCGGCCTCGCAGCGGCTGTCGCGGCAGGGCGGGGGCGGGCGCGCGGCCCCGCACGGCCATCTGCTCGACCGCTGGCTCTCGGCCTGCCTCGGTGACCTCGAAGCCACGCGCAGCGCGATCTCGGACGACCTCATCGACTCGGTCGCCACGCTGCTCCTGGGCGGCGAGGGCCGCACCTACGTGTTCGGCCAGCGCAAGTCGGCGAGCCTCGCGGAGTACGCGTTCTTCCTGCTCAGCCCGCTGGTGCCGAACGTGCAGCTGATCGCGTCCGGCACGGCCTCGCTCGCCGACCTGCTGCTCGACGTGCACGCCGGCGACCGCCTCATCGTCCTGACGTTCCGGCCGTATGCCCGCATGGCCGGCGAGGTCATCGAGTTCTTCCAGCAGGCCGGCGGCAGCATCGTCCTCATCAGCGACGACGCGCTCGGGCCCTACGCGGGCCTCGCCGACCACGTGCTCGTGTGCGCGCCCGACAGCCCGGGCCCGTTCGCGAGCGCGGTGGGCGGCCTGTTCGTGGTCGAGGCGGTCGCCGCCGCCGTCGCCGAGCGCGTCACCGACGAGGGCCGCCAGGCAGCCGCTCGCGCGCTCTGGGGCCGCTTCGGAACGTATTGAGGACCGCAACATCGGGGTCTGACCCCAATCGTGCGGTCCGGGTCGTCAGGCGGGCGTCGCGAGCGACGTCTCGTGCAGCTCGATGCTGCGCCGGCCCGCGCCCACGATCATCGTCTCGACCTCGAGCGTCTCGTCGCCCGCGATCGCCGAGGCGCCGCGCGCCGTGAGGAGATCCTCCAGCACGGCCGCCTCGCGGGCGGCGGCTGCCGCCCGGCGCAGGGCTGCGCGATAGCCGATGGCGAGGTCTGCGTCGTTGCGGTCGTTCACGCTGTTTGCAGCCATGGTCGCTCCTCGTACCATTTGGTTCGGCCTCGGAGTCGCCACTGTATCAACGGGATCGATATTTCGGGCGTTGCGTTTCGATGAAGATCCCGGAACCTGAGCTTTCCACTACCGTGACGCGTGTGGAGGAGGCGCTCGCAGCGGTCGACGGCTGGGTCGCGGAGGGCCTCGTTCCCGCGGTCGCCGCGGTCGTCGTCGACGCCCGCGGCATCCTCGCCGAGCGCTACGCCGGCGTGCGCGAGCGGGGCGGCGACGAGCCCGTCGGTGCGGGCACGCTCTTCGCCCTGGCGTCGCTGACCAAGCCGCTCGTGGCCGCCGCGTGCATGGTCGCGCTCGAGGAGGGCCTGCTCGATCTCGACGCCGAGGTGCGCGACGGCTTCGCGCTCCGTCACCTGCTCTCGCACTGCTCCGGGCTGCCCGAGCCCGGACTGCGCTGGCAGGAGCCGCCCGGCTACCCGCCGGGGACGCAGCGCTGGTATTCGAACGCGGGCTACGTGCAGGCCGCGCGCCTGCTCGAGGCGGCCTCCGGGATGTCCTGCGCCGCCTACCTGCGCGCGGCGGTGCTCGAGCCGCTCGCGATGGATGCGTCGCTCGGCCTCGCCCCGGCCGACGCGGCGCGCACGGCGACGGTGTGGCAGCCCGGGCGCTACGGCGAGGGCGAGCTCTTCAACTCCGAGCGCTTCCGCCTCGACGCGCCGCCGCAGTCGGGCGCCTACGCGAGCGCGCGCGCCTACGGGCAGCTGCTCTCGTGCCTGCTCGCCGGCGGCAGCGCGGGCGGCGTCGCGCTACTGGCGCAGGAGACGGTCGACGAGATGCTCGCGCCGCAGTTCGGACCGCTGCCGGGCGGTGTCAACGGCGTCGGCGAGTGGCCCGATCTCTGCTGGGGCCTCGGCTTCGACGTGCGCGGGCAGCGCGAGCCGCACTGGGCGGGAGCGTCGCTCAGCCCGCGGGCGGCGAGCCACTTCGGCGCCTCGGGGACGCTCGCCTGGCTCGACCCCGAAAGCGGGCTCGGCCTCGTCGCGCTCGCGAGCCGCGGGAGCTACACCGGCTGGTGGCGCGAGCCGTGGGCCGCGCTCGGCGCTGCGGTGACCGCCGCCGCCGCGGCGGCGTAGATACCCCGATGAAGCGCATACGCACACGGCCCGGGGCGGGGCCCGAGGCCTTCGACGACCTCGTCGAGGCGCACCTCGGCGACGTCCACCGCTACCTCGTCTACCTGACCGGCGACCGCACGCTCGCCGACGACCTCACCGCCGACGTCTTCGAGCGCGCGTGGAGGCAGCGCGACCGCTTCGACCCGCGCCGCGCGGGCCCGCGCAGCTGGCTGCTGACGATCGCCCGCTCGTGCGCGCTCGACCACCTGCGCGCCGAGCGGCGCCGCGGGGCGCGCGAGCGCCTGGCCGCGGTGCGCGAGCCCGGCCGGGTCGCCGAGGACGCAGCCGGGCTGTGCGACGGCTATTCGGCCGCGCTCGAGGCGGGCCTCGCCCGGCTGAGCGCCGCCGACCGCGAGGTCATCGCCCTGCGCGTCCTGCTCGAGCTCGACGCCGGCGAGGCCGCGCGTCTCCTGGAGATCACGCCGACCGCGTGCACGACGCGCCTCTCGCGCGCGCTCGCGCGGCTGGCAGCGGAGGTGGAGTCGCATGAGCGTGTCTGACCCGATCGCACCCGAGCGCCTCGAGGCGCTGCTGCGCGGCGAGGCCGGTGCCGATGCCCGTGAGCGCCGCGTCGGCGCGCTGCTCGACGAGCTGACGGTGGGGGAGATCGCGCCCACCGCGGAGCTGCGCGAGCGCGTGCGCTCGCTCACGACCGCGCCGCCGGAGACCCCGCCGGCGCCGCGCCGCCTGCCCCGCCTGCGGCTGCAACGGCCGCGGCGCGTGCTCGTCCCGGCGCTCGCGCTCGCCGCGGTGGCAGCCGTCGCCGTCGGCATCGCCGTGACACGGCCGGGCTCGCCCGAACCGGTTGCCGAGCCGAGCCTTCAGGGCGGAGTCGCGCCGACGGGCCGCGTGCAGAGCAACGATTCGGCGCAGGGCGAAAGCGGCAAGGTCGCCGCCATCTCGCAGCCCGCTACCACCGGCGCCGCGCCGCCCGCCAAGACTGCGTCGACCGCGCCGCTGCCCGACGGGCAGCGGGCGCAGGACTACGCCGCCTCGCTGCGGCTGTCCGTCGGCACCGTGGCCGAGCTCTCGCGCTCGACGCAGACCGTGCTCGATGCGGTGCGTTCGCTCGGCGGCTCGATCGTGACGGTCGACTACGGCACGCCGAGCGCGGGCAGCGGCAGCGCGCTGATCGACCTGCGCGTGCCGGTCGGGCGCGCCCAGGACGCGCTCCGGCGCTTCTCGGCGCTCGGCACCATCACGGCGCAGCAGGTGCAGATCCGCGACCTCCAGGCCGGGCTCGACCAGGAGACCAACCGCGCCCGTGCACTGCGCCACCGCATCGACCTGCTCAAGGCCAAGCTGCTGTCGCCGTCGCTGACGACCGTCGAGCGCGTGACGCTCGAGAACCGCCTCGCAGACTCGCAGGCAGCGCTCGAGAGCGTGCTCCGCGGCGTCCACGCGACGCAGCAGCGCGCCGCGTTCGCGCGCTTCTCGCTCGAGCTCGACACCGGCCGCGGCACGGCGATCGCGCCGAAGCCGCAGCAGGGCGCGTTCGGGCGCACCGCGGACGACGCGCTCGGCGTCATCGCGGTCGCCGGCCGCGGCGCGCTCTTCGCGGCCATCGTCGGCGGGCCGTTCGTCCTGCTCGCAGGCGGAGCCTGGTGGCTCGCGCGGCGGCTCAGGCGCCGGGCTGCGCGGCGGTTGCTCGAGACTTCGTGACGCGGCGCTCGACGTGGTCGCGCCACGCTCCGAACGCGGTGCCCGCGCCGACCGCCAGCACCCACGCGAGCGCGAGGTACCACGCGACCGGGGCCGCGTCCTTGCGGCCCAGGCAGGCCGCGCCGCACTTCCCGCCCGAACCGCCCGTGTCGAGCCAGATCGCGATCGCGATCAGCGGGATCGCGCCCGCCAGCGTGAGCGCGAGCGCGCGCCTCGGCCCGACGCAGAGGTAGTACGTCAGGCAGAAGACGACGGGGAACGCAACTGCGGCAGGAGCGAGAGCGAGATTGCCCATGGCCGCATCGTGCTCTCATCGGGGGCTCGCGGTGTCCCTCGTCCGGGGGAGTCAGCCGTTGCGCAGCCCCGACGTGTCGACGACCTCGAAGTCGGAGCCCTTGATCTTGCCGAGGTCGTGCAGGTCGTCGTCGAGGTAGCGGCGATCGCTCGCGCCCGAGATGAACCAGTTGCTGCCGTTGTCGGCCAGGATCATCCCGTACGTCTTGAGCGCCTGGAGGATGACGCGCGCCTGCTTGCCATAGCCGGAGATGTCCACGGACGCCTTGAGCCGCACGCGCAGGCCCATCGGCGGCAGCGAGGGGTCGGAGGTGCCGGCGTCGTGGCGGGCGGGATAGATGTGCGCGCGGGCGGTGCGCTTCGCCGTGAAGCGCAGTGCGTGCCGGATCGCGCCGGCGGCCACCTCGTCGTAGCGCACGAGCCCGGGCAGGATCGGCAGACCGGCCGCGTCGGCCGACGTCCAGCCGTCCGGGCGCAGGTGGTTGGAGCGCAGGTTCCAGACCGCGCCCGATCCCGCCTTCCAGTGCGAGCCGTGGCCACTCGCGTCGTACAGCTCGTAGAGCTTGCAGGCGTCCTTGTCGACGAGCAGGATGTGCCCGTCGCCGCTCGACTCCTGGTTGGGGTGCTCCGGGATCGGGTAGCCGACGCGGTCGGACTCGCCGGCGTAGTCGAACTTGACCTTGACCTTGGGCGTCTTCTTGCCGGGCACGACCGTGTACGGAATGCCATAGCCGAGGTACGAGCCGAAGTCGGGGTGCACGGAGTCGTCGAGCCCGATGGCGCGGATCATGGCGTCGGAGTTCGCCGCCACGGGGAGGTTCTTGACCGGCCGGTTCCAGACGTTCGTGGCCGGGAAGATCGGGCACGAGCGCGCACCGGGGACGGTCGGCGAGGTGCCGCCGCCCGCGACGGCCGCCGAAGTCGCCGCCGCGAGGACGCCGGTGGCCAGGATCACGAGCCCACGCAGGCGCATGCGACGAACGGTACCTGCTCGCGCGCGTCGCCACCGGGCCTCATCTAGGCTGCAACGACATGTCTGCCTCCCGCTTCGTCGACCAGCTCACCGCCCAGGTCGCCAACGAGTTCGCCGCCTCGCAGCAGTACATCGCCATCGCCGTGCACTACGACGCGGACGCCCTCCCGCAGCTCGCGGCGCTCTTCTACCGGCAGTCGGTCGAGGAGCGCAACCACGCGATGATCATGGTGCAGTACCTGCTGGATGCCGATGCGCCCGTCGTGATCCCCGGCGTGGCCGCGCCGCAGACGGCGTTCACCGGGCTCGTCGCGCCGGTCGCGCTGGCGCTCGACCAGGAGAAGCGGGTGTCCGACCAGTGCGCCGATCTCGTGCGCGTGGCCCGCGAGAACGGCGACTTCGCGGGCGAGCAGTTCATGCAGTGGTTCATCAAGGAGCAGATCGAGGAGGTCGCGAAGATGTCGACCCTCCTGCGCGTCGTCGAGCGCGCCGGCGACGATGCGCTGCGCGTCGAGGAGTTCCTCGCCCGCGAGGGCGCCGGCGGCGACGGCGGGCCCGAGGCCGGCATGCCGGCGGCGGCCGGCGGCGCGCTCTAGACCCTTGCAGGTACGGATCTTCCTCTTCTGCCCGTGGTGCGGGAGCACGCTCGCCGAGCCCGTCGGCGAGCGCCAGGACTGCGCCGGCTGCGGTGAGCCCAGCTATCTCAATCCGAAGCCGACCGCGAGCGCGATCCTGGTCGACGGCGCCGGCCGCGTCCTGCTCGGGCGGCGCGGCATCGAGCCGCATCGCGGCCTCTGGGACACCCCCGGCGGCTTCACGCGGCCGGGCGAGTCGCTCGAGGAGTGCGTCCGGCGCGAGCTGCGCGAGGAGGCCGGAGTCGAGGTCGAGGTCGGGCGCCTCGTGATCACGGTGCCCGACTTCTACGGCGATACGGGCGAGGCCACCGTGAACGCGTTCTACGAATGCCGGCTCGTCTCGGGCGACCCGCAGCCCGACGACGACGTCGCCGAGCTGCGCTGGTTCGCCCCCGGCGCGCTGCCGCCGTCCCGGGAGCTCGCCTTCGAGGGCGTGCGCGCGGCGCTCGCCGCGTGGGCGGACGGGGCACTACCCGGCTGAGAGCGGCGAGACGAGCACGAGCCGGCGCAGGCTGAGGGCGGGGAGCACCGTCTTCTTCGCCGGCTGGAGGCGAAGCGTGAGGCGGGCGAGCGGGCCGGTCGTGACCTGGATGCTGATCGTGGTCTCGCGCGTGCCCGACGGGACCTCGATGGTGCGCGAGCGGCTGTCCACGCGCACGGAGAGCTGTCCCGCCGCGCGCGTGCGCACGCGCATGTGCATGACGCCCTGGGCGACAGCGGGCGCGCCCACGAGCTCGACGCCGCGCCGGCGCACGACGACGCGTATCTGAACCGGGACCGCTCCCGGAGCCGAGGCCTTGACGACGAATGTGCCGTCGCGCCTGAAGCGGTGCGCGACCTTGGCGCCCTGTGTGGCGGTGTTGTCGCCGAAGTTCCAGCTCACCGCGAAGTCGTGGCCCTGCGAGTCGACGGCGGTGCCGGCGAAGCGCAGCGACGCGCCCCGCGGGATCGTGCGGTGCCTGGAGCCCGGGACGTCGAGGGAGACCTTCCCGATCGCGGTCGCGATCGTGACGATCACGACCCCGCTCGCATCGAGATCGCCGTCGGAGGCGTGCATGACGAACGACCCCGGCGCGGTGCTCCCGGAGGCCGGGATGAAGCGCCACGTGCCCGAGGTCTGCTCGACGGTGCCGCCGATCGGGCTCGAGAGGTCGACCGTGACCGGATCGCCGTTGCGATCCTTGACGCAATCCGCGACGGGGACGTCGAGCGGCGTGTTCTCGCGCGCGACGAGCGAGGGGCAGATGATCTCCGGCGGGTCGTTGATGACGTTGACGTTGATGATGGCATGAGCCTCGTGCCCGGGCACTCCATCGCTCGCGACCGCCTCGAACGTGTCGCTGCCCTTGACGTTCGCGGCCTTGAACGCGAAGTCTCCGCGCGCCGCGTCGGCCGTGGCGACGCTGGAGCCCGCGGTCGAGCGGCTGTGCGCCGGTCGACCAGGTGAGCGGGTCGCCGTCATCGTCGCTCGCGCTCACGTGCACGATGGTGGTGACGTTCTTGGACGCCGTCACGGTTTGGGGGGCGATCACTGGAGTGGTGGTGCCGTGCATGAGGCCGACCACGTGCACGTCCTGGTCGTCCCCCCCCTTAAGCGTGTCGGTGTATGCGACGACGGTGGCCGGCAAAGGACTCGCGACTATGGCGGCGGTCGCGACGCCCAGGCGTCGCCCGAGCGGCGCCGCCTGGCCCGTGATCGGCGTCGACGAGCTTGCGCCGACGGCCTGCACCACGACGGGCTGCGCCCATGCCTCGGTCGTCGCGCCTGCGAGCGGCGGGCCGGCGGAGGCGACGGTCGCCCTGACGCTGCCCGTGCCCTGATCCCAGAGGTAGGCGGCGTCGATCCGCCCGGCCGCGGTGGCGGCGAGCTCCGGCGCGACCTGGTTGCCCGCGCCCGACGGATCGATTTGCTGTGCCGGTCCATAGCTGGCGCCGCCGTCGGTCGACATGGCGGCGAACGCGCGCACTCCGTTGGCGGTGCTCGCGTGCCACGCGACGGTGACGCGCCCAAGGGCTGCCGCAACGCTCGGCGTGGGCGTGCCGACAATGCCATCGACGAGCGCCGGGGCCGTGGCGTCGCCGAGGACGACGCTCGGCCCGACGTTGCCGGGGCTCGGGAGGTTGCAGTAGTTCGTCCCCGGCGACGGCGACACGCACGTCTCGGACTCGATCTGCGGACTGGGCGTCGCGTCGTTTCGGAATGCGATCGACCACGCGCCCGTCCGGCAGCACGTCGAGCGCGGGGCTTCGGTAGTGCGCGGCTCCGGACGTCGCGAGCGGCGACACGCGGCGGGTGATCCACACGCTGCCGAAATTTGGCGCCGCGATGTCAGAGTAGGCCAACCAGATCTGGGAGCTGTCGGGCGCGCCATGGCAGCCCGCGGAACCCCATTCGAGCCGTGAATACGCGACATATACGCGACCGATACTGCGATCGACCGCGATCGCAGGCTCGATGACCTCGCTCAGGGTGGACGCGCTGGCGACGACGCCTTCGCTGGCGTAGCTTGCGCCCCCGTTGCCGGACGACTCGAGGAAGATGACCGCCATCGGGTTGCACAACTCGCCGCTCGAGCTACCGAGGTCGACGGCATAGACGTTCTGCGCGGTCATGCTGTCCGTGCCCCACGCGATGTCGGCCTGGCCGGCGGTCGTCGAGCCGGCGTGCGGCAGATCGGCGGGTGTGCTCCAGACGCCAGGCGGGACAGACCAGTCCACCGTCGACGTCGCCGTGCTGTGCGGCGGCGGCGCGAAGGTGCCGTCATCGGCCACCACCGCCGCGTGCGTCGGGTTGGCCGGGTCGATCGCGATGGCCGGGCTGTGCTGGATGTTCGCCATGCCGAGAGCCGTGGTCTCCACGAGCGTCGGATCGCCCAGCGCAGGGGCCGACAGGAGCAGCACGGCGGCTGCCCCGACGATGAGCACGAACACGTGGGTTCTTCGTCGCATCAAGAGCAAGGGGCCGGCTCGGGCAGTCATGATAGCCCGCTGCCGTGAGCGGGAGGAGTGCGCGGCTACGATCAACCGCTGAATGCCCGCCGACCCCGCCTTCGCGCCCGTCCCCGCCGAGCCCGACCACGTCGCGCTCGAGCATCGCGTGCTCGAGCGCTGGGATCGCGACGGCACGTTCGCCCGCCTGCGGGAGAAGAACGCCGGCGGTCCCACGTACTCGTTCACGGACGGGCCCATCACGGCCAACAACCCGATGGGCGTGCACCACGCCTGGGGACGCTCGCTCAAGGACCTGTTCCAGCGCTACCACGCGGCGCTCGGCGAGGACCAGCGCTACCAGAACGGCTTCGACTGCCAGGGCCTGTGGGTCGAGGTCGAGGTCGAGAAGTCGCTCGGGCTCAACTCGAAGCACGAGATCGAGGCCTACGGGCTCGATCGCTTCGCGCGCGCGTGCCGCGACCGCGTCGCCGAGTACTCGGGCGTGCAGACCGCGCAGTCGCGCCGTCTCGGCATGTGGATGGACTGGGAGCGGTCGTACTACACGATGACCGACCCCAACATCAGCTACATCTGGGGCTTCCTCAAGCTCTGCCACGAGCGCGGCTGGCTCTACCAGGGGCACCGGCCGATGGTCTGGTGCCTGCGCTGCGGCACCTCGCTCTCGCAGCACGAGGTCACGGCGACCGACTCCTACCGCGACATCGTCGACCCGTCGCTGTACGTGCGCTTCCGCTTCGCCGACGCGGAGGGCGAGGGGCTCGTCGTGTGGACGACGACGCCGTGGACGCTGCCCGCGAACGTGGCCGCGACCGTCAAGCCCGACGCCGACTACGTGTGGGTCGAGTACGAGGGCGAGCGCCTCGTCGTCGCCAAGGACCGCTGCGAGGCCGTGTTCGGCGCCGGCGCGCGCATCGTCGGGACGGTGCGCGGCGCCGAGCTCGTCGGCCGGCCCTACGCGACCGGCTTCGACGATCTGCCCGCGCAGGCGGAGGTCGCCCATCGCGTCGTGGCCGACGCCGACATCGTGCTCGACGAGGGCACCGGCATCGTCCACATCGCGCCCGGCTGCGGCGCCGAGGACTTCGAGATCGGCCGCCGCGAGCACCTGCCCGTGCTCGTCCCGGTCGACGAGGCCGGCGTCTTCGTCGAGGGCTACGGCGAGCTCGCCGGGCACAACGCCCACGAGGTTCCCGATCTCGTCGCCGACCACCTCGAGCGCGGTGGCTGGCTCATACGCCAGGAGCCGCACGAGCACCGCTATCCGCACTGCTGGCGCTGCGGCACGAAGCTCATCTTCCGTGTCGTCGACGAGTGGTTCATCCGCTGCGACGAGATCCGCCAGCCCATGATCGACGCCAACGACACCGTCGAGTGGACGCCCACGCACTTCGGCAAGCGCATGGAGGACTGGCTGCGCAACATGGGCGACTGGTGCATCTCGCGCAAGCGCTACTGGGGCCTCCCGCTGCCGTTCTGGTTCTGCCCGGACGGCCACATGAACGTGATCGCCTCCGAGGAGGAGCTGCGCGCGCGCGCCACGGCCGGCCTCGACGACCTGCAGGAGCTGCACCGCCCGTGGATCGATCCCGTCACGATCGACTGCGCGGAGTGCGGCGCGGAGGCGGTGCGCGTCCCCGAGGTCGGCGACTGCTGGCTCGACGCCGGCATCGTCCCGTTCTCGACGCTCGGCTACCAGCGCGACGAGCACGAGCCCGAGGGCTTCGCCGCGGGCGCCGGCGTCGGGCTGACGAAGGCCGACCTGCCCGACCACGCCCACTGGGAGAAGTGGTTCCCGGCCGACTGGATCTCGGAGATGCGCGAGCAGATCCGGCTGTGGTTCTACTCGCAGCTCTTCATGTCGGTCGCGCTCGTGGGCCGCGCGCCCTACCGGCGCGTGCTCGGCTACGAGAAGCTGCACGACGAGCACGGCCGCGCGATGCACAAGTCGTGGGGCAACGCGATCTGGTTCGACGACGCGATCGAGAAGATCGGCGCCGACGTCAGCCGCTGGATGTTCGCCGGCCAGGACACCGGCCAGAACATGAACTTCGGCTACGGCCCGGCCAACGACGTCGCCCGCCGCCTGCTCACGCTCTGGAACACGTACCGCTTCCTGGTGCTGAACGCCAATCCCGAGGGCTTCCGCCCGCTCTGGAGCGAGGCCGACCGCGGGCCGGAGAGCGACAACCCGCTCGATCGCTGGGTGATCGCGCGCGCGAACGAGCTCGCGCGCGCCTGCCGCGCGGCGCTCGACGCCTATGACACGCCGGCCATGACGCGGGCGGTCGAGGCGTTCTGGGACGATCTCTCCAACTGGTACGTCCGCCGCTCGCGCCAGCGCTTCTGGGAGGGCGACCGCACCGCCTTCGCAACGCTCCACCACGCGCTCGTTCAGTGCCTGCGGATCATGGGCCCGGTCACGCCCTTCATGACCGAGGAGATGTGGGACAACCTCGTCGCCCGCGGCTGTGGCCCGGACGCGCCCGCCTCCGTGCACCTCGCGGGGTATCCCGAGGCCGACGAGGCCCGGATCGCGAGCGGCCTGCTCGCGCCCATGGCCGACGTCCGCAGCGTCTGCGAGCTCGGGCACCGAGCGCGCTCGGAGGCCAAGCTGCGCGTGCGCCAGCCGCTCGCGTCGGCGATCGTCGCATGCGCGGACGCCGGCCGGCTCGAGGCCCTGGCCGCACTCGCCGACGAGGTCGCGAGCGAGCTGAACGTCAAGGCCGTGACGACGACGACGGACCTCGAGAGCCTCGTCGAGCAGCAGGTCGTCCCCAACTTCCGCGCGCTCGGCCCGCGCCTCGGCGCGAAGGTGCAGGAGGTGCGGGCGGCGCTCGCCGACGGCCGCTACGAGCTCGGCGCCGACGGCGTCGTGCAGGTCGCGGGCGAGCAGCTGGTGGCCGGCGAGTACGAGCTCCGCTCGCGTGCGCGCGAGGGCTACGAGGCGCAGACCGACGGCAGCCTCGTCGTCGCCATCGACACGCGCGTGAGCGAGGAGCTCGCGCTCGAGGGCATCGCGCGCGACGTCGTCCGCTTCCTCCAGAACGTGCGCAAGGAGCTCGGCTTCGAGGTCTCCGACCGCATCGTCGTGACGTACGCCGCCAACGACCGGGGCGCCGCCGTGGTCGCCGCGCACGGAGCGTGGATCGCCCGCGAGGTGCTCGCGGAGCGCTTCGAGGCCGGAGACGGCGGCGAGCACCGCTTCGCCTCGGGTGGCGCCGAGATCGCGTTCGCGGTCGCGCGCGCGTGAGCGCTGCGCCGCGCGCGGTCGTGTTCGACTGCGACGGCTTGCTGATCGATTCCGAGGTGCGCTGGGCCGTCGCCGAGCGGCGCGTCGTCGAGCGCCACGGCGGCGCGTGGCTGCCGGAGCTGCGCGAGCGCATGGTCGGCGGCTCGGGCGATCACACGGCACGCTGCATCGCCGAGTGGGTCGGCCTGCCCGAGACGGCGGCGCCGGACATCCTGCTCGAGGTCTACACGGGCTACCTCGCGGTGCTCGACGAGCTCGGCGTCGACGCGATGCCGGGGGCGCACAGCCTCGTGGAGGAGGTCGCCGGCCGGCTGCCGATCGCGGTGGCGTCGAACACGCGCGAGGAGACCGTGCGTGCGACGCTCGCCGCGAGCGGGCTCCCCGCCGTCTTCGATCTCGTCTTCTCGCCCGGGCAGGGACGCCGGCCGAAGCCCGCGCCGGACGTCTACCTGGCGGCCTGCGAGGCGCTCGGCGTCGCCCCCGCCGAGGCGGTCGCGTTCGAGGACTCGCCGCCCGGCGTCGCCGCTGCGCGCGCTGCCGGCATGTTCGTGATCGCGGTGCCCTCCGACGGCATCCACGAGCTCGACGCCGACCTCGTGCTCGGTTCGCTGCTCGACCTCGACCGGGCCGTGCTGGGACTGTGAGCCGGCCGCGCGTGGTCTGCGCGCCCGACAAGCTGCGCGGCGCGCTCGACGCCTTCGAGGCGGCCGCCGCGCTCGCCGAGGGCGTGGGCAGGGCCGGGGGAGAGGCGGTCGCGTGCGCGCTCGCCGACGGCGGCGAGGGCACGCTCGCGGTCGTCTGCGCCGCCGGCGCGGCCGAGCGCATCGAGGTCGACGCCCGCGACGCGCTCGGCCGGCCGGTGCTCGCCGCGATCGGCGATTGCGGCGAGGGGACGTTCCTCGTCGAGGCGGCCGAGGCCGTCGGGCTGGCGCGGCTCGCCCCCGCCGAGCGCGACCCGCGGCGCACGGGCTCCGGCGGTCTCGCCGACCTTCTCGGCGCGTCGCTCGCGCACGGCGCGACGCGCATTCTCGTCGCACTCGGCGGATCGGCGACCGTGGACGGCGGGCTCGGGCTGCTGGCCGGCCTCGGCGCGCGCGTTCCGGGCGAGACGGGCGAGGCGCTCCTCGGCGAGCTCGAGATCGAGCTCGAGCCGGCGCGCGAGCTCCTCGCCGGGGTGGAGCTGAGCGTTCTCCACGACGTCGACGTCCCGCTCTGCGGGCCCGACGGCGCCGCCGCGCTCTTCGGGCCGCAGAAGGGCCTGCGCCGCGAGGACGTCGAGCCGTTCGATCGAGCGCTCGCGCGCCTCGGCGCGGCCTTCGGCGGCGACGTCGCGAACCGCCCGGGCGCCGGCGCCGCGGGCGGCCTCGGTGCGGCGCTGTACGCGCTCGGCGCCGATGCCCGCTCCGGCTGCGACGCGGTGATCGAGCTGGTCGGGCTGCGCGCGCTGCTCGCCGGCGCGGCGCTCTGCCTCACGGCGGAGGGCTCGGTCGACCGTCAGAGCGCGCGCGGCAAGACCGTCGCCGGCGTGATCGCCGCGTGCCGCGATGCCGACGTCCCCTGCGTGGTCCTCGGCGGCCGCGTGAGCGACGACGCCATCGCCCCGCTGCGCGCGCTCGGCGCCACGGACGTGCGCGCGATCGGCCCGGCGGGCCGGCGGCTCGACGTGGCGCTGGCGGCGGCGCGCGAGGAACTCGCGGCGGCGGCGGAGGCGGCGGTCGCAGGGTTCGCGCGGCACTGAGCCAGCCGGGTACGTGCCCCGCCGGGCTCAGTGCCCCGCGACCGCCGCATCCTCGCTCAGGTCGCGGCGCCCTGCGCCTCGCGGACACCGCGGGGCAGGGCGAAGTGCACGTTCTCGTCGATCAGGTGGTGCTCGGCGACCTGCTCGACGCCGCGCTCGCGGAACCAGCCGACGACGCGCTCGACGAGCCACTCGGGGGCCGAGGCGCCGGAGGTGATGCCGACCGTGTCTGCACCCTCGAGCCAGCTCTCGAGGATCTGCGACTCGTCGTCGATCAGGTGCGCGGGCACGCCGAGGTCGCGCGTCACGTCGACGAGACGCTGCGAGTTGGACGAGTTCGCGGAGCCGATCACGAGCACGAGGTCGACCTCGCGCGCGAGCGACTTGACCGCTGCCTGGCGATTGGTGGTCGCGTAGCAGATGTCGTCCTTGGGCGGCCCGACGATCGTGGGGAAGCGCTGCTGCAGCGCCGCGATGATCTCGGTCGTCTCGTCGACCGAGAGCGTCGTCTGCGTGATGTACGCGAGTTGCTCGGTCCGCGGCTCGGGCAGGCGCGCGACGTCCTCGAGCGTCTGCACGAGCACGATGGCGTCGGGCGCCTCGCCCATCGTGCCGACGACCTCCTCGTGGCCCGCGTGGCCGATCAGGAAGATCGTGAAGCCCTGCCCCGCGAAGCGTCGCGCCTCGTTGTGCACCTTCGTCACGAGCGGGCAGGTGGCGTCGATCGCGCGCAGGCGCCGCGATGCGGCGTTGCGGTGCACCTCGGGCGCGACGCCGTGCGCCGACAGCACGATGGTGGCTCCCTCCGGCACGTCGTCCTCGCTCTCGACGAAGATCGCGCCCTGCTGCTCGAGGCGCCGCACGACGTGGATGTTGTGCACGATCTGCTTGCGCACGTAGATCGGCGGCCCGTTCGCCTCGAGCATCTGCTCGACGGCCTCGACCGCGCGCTCGACCCCCGCGCAGTACCCGCGGGGGCGCGCAAGCAGGAGGCGCGTGGGGCGGGTGGCCGAAGACACACCCGAACCCTACCTTCCATGCGCTTTCCCGGGACGAAATACGCCCGGCCCGCGTGGTACGGTGACACGATCGTGGGGAGCGGTGCATCGTGAGCGACGGGCTGCGCCTGGCCGCGGCTCTCGCGGCCCTGCTCTGTGCGGCCGGGTGCATCCGGCTCGCGTTCGCGCTCGCGCGCATCACGCGCAACCGGCGGACCACGGCCGGGGCCGCGCTGCTCGTGCTGGCCGCGTCGGTCGGCGGCGCCGCCATCGCGACGGCGGGAGCCCTGCTGCTCGACGCTCCGGCGCTCGTCGCGATCGTCATGGTCGGGGCCGTGGCCGCGGGTGCCGCGGCGGCCTTCGCGGTGCCGGTGGCGGGCGCGATCCAGACGCCCGCCGGCCGCAGCCTCGGGCCCGGGCGCTCGCTCGACCGCGCCAGCCGCGTGGCGGCGGCGGGCGCGACCGCGGCCAGCCGCGACGAGGTGCTGTCGCTGATCGTCGACGAGGCGCGCGCGCTGCTCTCGGCGCGCGCCGTGCTCGTGCTGCCCGTCGAGGGCGGCGATCGCGCCGGCGTCGACGCCGCGCTCGCAGAGCATGGCGCGGAGGGCGTGCCGTCGATCGTCGTGCCGTTCGAGCGCGACGCGGGAACGTCGCTGGCGGCGATCGGCCACGAGGTCTCCAACGAGGACGCGCGCGAGTTGCTCGACGGGCTCGCGGCGGTCGGCCGCAGCGCGCTCGCCGGCGTCACGGCGCGCGCGGGCGCGGCCTCCGCGCGCCGCCTCGACGCGGTCGTCGGCGGCGTCGCGCGCAAGCTCGCGGCGCTGCACGACAGCGGTGCGGTGGCCGCCGCCCTGGCGGCGGAGCTGCGCAGCCGGCTGCCGATCGAGAGCGTCGGCGTGCGCCTGGGCGAGGAGCCGGAGCGCTGGTACCCCGCGCCGGCCGCGCCCGAGGAGGATCGCCCGCGCGCCGAGGAGGTGCTCGTCTTCGACGGCTTCGCGCTCGGCACCGTGGCGTATGCGCCGACGCGGCCGCTGACGCTCGACGAGGAGCTGCTCGCCGATCGCGTCGTCGACGCCGGCGCGCTCGCCCTCGGCGTGGCGGGCCTCCGCAGCGCCGGGCGCCAGCTCGCAGCCGCCCAGGCCGCGCTCGTGCGCGCCGCCGAGTCGCTCGCCGCCGAGCTGCACCCGGACCGCGTCCTGCAGCGGCTGGCGGAGGTGGTGCCGGGCGCGCTGCACGCCGATGCCGCGGCCATCTGGCTCGACGAGCCCGAGCAGGAGCGCCTGCGCGTGACGCACGTGCACGGCCATCCGATCACGCTGCTCGGCGCGACCGTGAGCTCGCGCATCGGTGCCGCTGGAGCGGCGATCACCGGTGGCCGTCCCGTCGTCGAGCTGCACGAGGCCGACGATCCCGCCGTCCACCGCGCGCTCGACGCCGTCCGGCGCGAGCTCGCCGTGCCGCTGCGGCTCGGCGGCCGCGTGCGCGGCGCGCTCGTGATCTCCTCCTACGTCGCGCACCCGGGCTTCTCGGCGGCCGACGTCGAGCTCGCGCAGGCGCTCGCGCGGCTGGCCTCGCTGGCCGTCGAGACCGCGCAGGCCTACGACGAGCGCGGCGCACAGGCGCGCATCGACCGCGCGTCCTCCGAGCTCACCGCCGAGCTCGCGATGGCGCGCAACAGCGATGGCCTGCGCGAGTCGCTGGCGCGCGTGGCGCGCCAGACGCTCGGCGCCGACGCGGCGCGCGTGCGCCTCGCCGCCGAGCTCGAGGACGGCCTCGCGAGCAGCGGCGCGGCGCCGATCGGGCTCGAGCTGCTCGCGCTCCGCGAGCGCCGCGTCGTCGCCTCGGGCGGCCTCGGCAGCGACTCGCGCGTGTCGCCCGAGGAGCGCCGCCGCGTCCCGGGCGCCGCGCTGCTCGCGGTGCCGATCGCCCACGACGGCGCACGCGCCGCCGCCGGCGTCGTCACGCTCCTGTGGCGGAGGACGCGCGAGTTCGACGATGCCGACGTGGCGCTCGCCGAGCGGCTGCGCGTGGCCGCGGCCGCAGCCGTCGAGCGCGTGCAGCTGGAGGAGGCCGAGCGGCGCGCGAGCACGACCGCGCGCGAGCTCCAGCGCGTCGGCGCCCTGCTCGCGGCCGATCTCGACCCGCGGGCGGTGCTCCGCCAGATCGTGGCGCAGGCGGTCAGCCTGCTCGGCGCCGACGCCTGCGCCCTGCGCCTGCTCGAGGAGGACGAGCTCGTGCTGCGCGCCGCCGAGGGCGCGCCCGTCGAGAGCCTCGGCGGCGAGCGCCTGCCCGTCAGCGACGTGCTCGCGGCCGAGGTGCTCGCGACGTCCCGGCCGGTGGCGCTCGACGACCTCGCCGCCGACGGGCGGCTCGCGCCCGACGATCCCGTGCTCAAGGCCGGGTTCGCGAGCTGGGCCGGTGCGCCCATCGCGAGCGCGGACGGCGGCATCCAGGGCATGCTCGCGATCTTCGGCCGCCAGCCGCGGCGGCTGCGCGACGACGAGGTCGAGGCGCTCGCCGCGTTCGCGAACTCCGCCTCGGTCGCGCTCCGCAACGCGCTCCTCTACGAGGCCGTGGCGAGCGAGAAGGACCGCGTCGCGGCGATCCTCGGGCGCGTCGCCGACGCCATCGTCGCCACCGACGCCGACGATCGCATCACGCTCTGGAACGCGGCCTCCGAGGAGATCACGCAGATCCCCGAGCGCCGGGCCCTCGGCCGTGCGCTCGCCGAGCTGCTGACGAGCGAGCTCGGCGATGCCGACCACGCGGCGCACGTCGTGCTCGCGGGGGCGGGGGCGATCGCCACCGAGGTGTCGCTCTCGCGCGCCGGTCAGCCGCTCTGGCTCTCGGTCACGGCCGCCGACATGAGCGGCGCCGACGGCCGGCCCGGGCGCGTGCTCGCGATGCGCGACATCTCCGAGGTGCGCGCGCTCGAGCAGCTCAAGAGCGACTTCGTGGCCACCGTCTCGCACGAGCTGCGCACGCCGCTGACGTCCATCTACGGGTTCGCGGAGACGCTGCTGCGCGAGGACGCGAGCTTCGGCGAGGAGGACCGCGCGTCGTTCATCCGCTACATCGCGAGCGAGACCGAGCGGCTCAACCGCCTGGTGGAGTCTTTGCTGAGCGCCGCCCGCCTCGAGACGGGCGCAGTCGGCCTCCAGCTCGCCCCAGTCGACGTCGCCGCGGTCGCGCGCGACGTCGCGCCGTGGGCGGGCGGCCGCTCCGAGCAGCACAAGCTCGCGCTCGTGCTGCCGCCCGGCGGCGCGCTCGCCGAAGCCGATGCCGATCGCGTGCGCCAGGTGCTCATCAACCTGATCGACAACGCGATCAAGTACTCCCCCGACGGCGGCACGGTCACGGTGCGGGTGCGCAAGCGCCGCCGCGTCGTCGAGTTGCGGGTCTCGGACGAGGGCATCGGCATCTCCGAGCGCGACCAGCGCAACCTCTTCCAGAAGTTCTTCCGCGTGGATGCGGCGATGTCGCGCGGCATCCGCGGCATCGGGCTCGGCCTCTACCTCGTGCGCGGCTTCGTGACGGCGATGGGCGGTCGCATCTGGGTCGAGTCGGAGCAGGGCAAGGGCACGACGTTCGTCGTCGAGCTGCCCGCGAGCGATGCGCCCGCGACGGCCGCACAGCGCCGGGAGGTAGCCTGATGCCGGTGAGCACGCGCATCCTCGTGGTCGACGACGAACCGGCGATCCGGCTGCTCTGCCGCGTCAACCTGCAGGCCGAGGGCTTCGCGGTCGAGGAGGCCGGCGACGGCGTCGCCGCCCTCAGGATCGCCCGCGAGTGGCATCCCGAGCTGATCCTGCTCGACGTGATGATGCCCGGCGAGGACGGCTTCGCCGTGGCCGAGCGCATCGGCGACGACCCCGAGCTGAGCGGCACGCGCGTGCTCTTCCTGACGGCGCGCGCCGACATCGGCGACAACGAGCGCGCCCGCGGCGCCGGCGTCGTCGGGCATGTCACCAAGCCGTTCAACCCCTCGTCGCTGGGCGACGAGGTGCGCGCCGCGCTCGCGCGCTGACGCCGGCCTACCCCGTTCTACAGACAGGCCTCGGCGAGGTCGACGGCCTGTCCGGCCTCGAGCTCGAGGTGCTCGACGACGAGGCGCAGCAGCTCGGCGCGCGCGAGGCGGCGCAGCTCGGCGAGCGTCACCGCGTGGGCGAGCAGGCGCGCGCGGTAGACCGTGATCCGGTGCGGGGTGGGATCGACGGGCCAGGTGCGCGGCATCGCCTCGACGCGGATGACGCAGTCGCCCAGGCGCTCGAGCACCCAGGCGGGCAGCTCCTCCACGCATTCGGCGATCAGGTCGTCCACGTCGCGAGCCATCAGCTTCGCGCTCTCCATGCCCTCCTCCACAAGCGCGAAGCTACACCCGGTGAGCGCGAACCGGCCAGGGGTGAGCGGAGGTGGTACCGGATGGTGTGGCGGATCCAACCACCCGCCGCCCTTGACAGGCGAGATCTCGGGAGGTTCCCGCAGAGTCCGATCGGGGCGGGCCGATTCGAACGGCCGGCCACTGCGTCCCAAACGCAGTGCTCTACCAGGCTGAGCTACGCCCCGCTGGCCTGGAGTCTACGACGTGCACGATCGGGGTCTGGCCCCAATCGTGCACGCTCAACCGGCGCTGAGCGGGCTCGGGCGCGCTGCGGCGCGGCCGAGGGGCGCGCGCTGCGTGGCCAGCTCGAAGCCGGCGTAGATGATGACGAGGCCCGCGAGTTGTGCTCCGAGCACGAGGCCGTAGGCGTCGCCGATGCGGGTGAGCGTTCCGCTGCCCGCCACGACGAGGACGCCGGCGCCGACGAGGACGTTGGCGAGCGGACGCTCGCGGCGGCGCAGGGAGCGCACGATGCCGGCCAGGAGCGCGAGCGTGCCGACCGTGTTGAGGGCGATCGCGTACAGGAACGCGTGACCGGTGAGCGCCTCGTTGGGCGGCGGGCGCAAGCCCCCGCGGGCCAGTTCCGCGCCGTCGACGGCGGAGCTCAGGACGGCGACCGCGGCGGCGATCGCGCTGGCGAGGACGGCGCCGGTCAGCAGCAGGGCGACGTCGCGCCGTGCGTGCAGGCACGCCGCGCCGAGCCCGAGCAGGCCGACCGCGAGCACGCCGCCGGTCAGGTAGTAGATGCGGAAGGTGACGGGCGACCAGCCGTACGAGGCGCCGTAGGCCTCCGCGGCCGCGCCTGCCGCGAAGCAGGCGAAGCCGAGCGCCCAGTAGGCGCGGTGAGCGGCGGGTCGCGCGAGCGCGCCCCCGCCGAGGCGCGCCGCGAACGCCGCTGCGATCAGCGCCGTCGCGACCGGGATCGAGGTCGCGCCCAGCGCGAAGGCGAGAGGGGCGTGCACGCGAAGAGCATACGCCCCGCCGGGGTTGCCACCCGTCCGCCGGCCGTCGTAGCGTGGTCTCGCGTGCCCGCTCTCGACTACGCCTTCTTCGGCCCGAACGGCGCCCTCTACGGCATCGCCGGCGGCCCCCCCGACGCCCGCCGCGCAGTGCTCGTCGTCTCGCCGCCGGGGATCGACGCCGTGCGTGCGCGCCGCGTCCTCTTCCACCTCGTCCGTGCGCTCGCGGCGGCCGGGCACGGCGCGCTGCTGATCGATCCGCGCGGCAGCGGCGAGAGCGCGCTGGCGTTCGAGGAGACATCGCTCGAGTCGCACGTCGCCGACGTGCGCGACGGGCTGCACGAGCTCGCACGGCGCTTCCCCGAGGCCCATCAGCGCCTGATCGCGGCGCGCTACGGAGCGATCCCGGCGCTCGCCGCCGTCGAGCCGCCGGCCGCCGACGCGCTGCTGCTGATCGACCCCTGCCTCGACGTGCGCGCCTCGCTGCGCCAGGACCTGCGGGGCGAGATCGCGAAGCGCATGCGCCGGGGAGCGACGGCCGGGGAGGGTGACGACCGCGATGCGCTCGTCGCCCGGATCGACGCCGGGCAGGCGATCGTGCTCGACGGCGAGCGCTTTCCCCCGGCGCTCTGGCGCGGGCTGAACGCGGCGCAGCCGGCCGTGCTCCTGGCGGCCTGGGGCGATCGTGCGACCGTTCTGCGCAGCGGCCGGGACACGTTCGTCCCGTTCCACCGCCAGCTGCCGCAGGCGCGCGTGACGGTCGAGGAACCGGCTTTCGAGCGGGCAGCGCTGGCGTGGGCGCGCGCGTGAGACGGCGAGCGTTCGCCGTGAGCACCGCGGACGGCGCCGAGATCGTGTGCACCGCGCACGAGCCGGATGGCGAGGCGCTCGCGACGATCGTGATCGCGCCCAACGGCCCGCTGCCGCGGGCGGGGCCGTTCCGCTCGATGACACGGCTGGCCGATCTGCTCTGCGCCGCCGGCCACCGCGTCGTCCGGGCGGATCTGCGCGGCTTCGGCGAGGCCGGCGCCGACGTGCCCGAGGCGACGATCCACGAGCACTACCGGAGCATCGAACGCGGGCTGCACGTCGACGATCTCCGCACCGTGACGGCAGCGATCGACGGGCCCCTCGTCCTGTTCGGCAGCTGCGGCGGCGCCGTCACCGCGCTGCGCGCGGCGGAGGGCGACGCGCGGGTGCGCGCCGTCGTCACGTATGCGCTCCCCGTCGTCCTGACGGGCGGGCGGGGCGTCGCGCTGACCGGTCGCAGCGGCGCCGGGCGCATGCTCACGATGGCGCGCCTCGGCCTCGGCGAGGCGGTGCTGCGCGTCTCGCGCGGGCGCGCCCTGCCGGGCCGCCTCGCACCCTGGCTCAACATCCCCGTGATCCGCGCGCTGCGCGCGCTGGCCGGCGAGCGCCCGCTGCTCCTGCTGTTCGGAGGCGACGACGACGTCCAGGATCAGCTCGGCCGCTACGGGCTCGACCGCCTGCGCGGCGCCGAGATCGAGGAGCTTCCCGGCATCGGCCACCACTTCGACGATCCCGAGGACGTCGAGCGCGTCGCCGCGGTGATCGGCGCCTGGCTCGACCGCGAGCTTCAGAGGTTCTGACAGGAACGCGAATGCGCCGTGCGAGCGATCCACGCACTCCAGGCGCCGCGCTCATTCAGTTGGAACCTCTTAGCCGTAGACGTCGACGCCGTGGGCTTCCTGGATGATGTTGCCGCCGTCGACGACGAGCGTCTGCCCGGTGACGTAGCTCGCCTCCTCGCAGGCGAGGAAGGCGACGGCGGCGGCGACCTCGCGCGCCCGGCCCGCGCGCCCGACCGGCGTCGAGCGGCCCGCCTCGAGCTCGCGCTCGGTCGATGACGCTGTCGCGATCCAGCCCGGCTGCACGGAGTTGGCGGTGACGCCGCCGCGCGCGCAATCGTGCGCGATCGCGCGCATCATCCCGTCCATCGCGGCCTTTGCGGTGGAATAGCCGGCCGAGCCCGGCGTCGTCACGAGCGGCCCGGTCACCGACGAGACCATCACGATGCGGCCGTAGCCGCGCTCGAGCATGCCCGGCAGCACGGCCTGCGTCATGTGGAACGCCGTCAGGAGATTGAGCTCGAGGTCGTGGCGGAAGGCCGCCTCGGGCAGCTCCCAGATGCTCGCATCCGCGATCTCGATGCCCGTCTGCGCGAGGCCCGCGTTGTTGACGAGCACGTCGAGCGGCCCGTGCGCGGCCTCGGCGGCGGCCACCAGCGCGCGCGCCTGCGCGGCGTCGGTGAGATCGGCGACGTGCGCGTGGATCGTGCCGCCGCCGGCGCGCAGTGCGGTCGCCCGCGCCTCGATGCGGTCGGTGGTCGAGGTGATCGTGACCTTGGCGCCGAGCTCGGCGAGCAGTTGCGCGCATGCGAAGCCGATGCCCGCCTCGCTGCCGCAGCCGGTGACGAGCGCGGAGCGGCCTTCCAGCCGCAGGGGAGTCGGGGTGCTCACGGGCCGGGATGATGCCGCATCCGGCAGTCGGATAGCGTCCGCCGGACAGCAGCGACGTCGGAGAGGCGGGCACGTTGAACTGGGAGGTCTTCATCACCTGCGCCGTGACGGGCGCGGGCGACACCACGGGGAAGTCCGAGCGCGTGCCGGTCACGCCGGCTGCGATCGCGGACGCCGCGATCGAGGCGGCGAAGGCGGGCGCCGCGATCGCCCACATCCATGTGCGCGACCCCGAGACCGGCCGCGGGTCGCGCGACCCCCGCCTCTACCGCGAGGTCGTCGAGCGCGTGCGCTCGGCCGACGTCGACGTGATCGTCAACCTGACCGCGGGCATGGGCGGCGACCTCGTGCTGGGCGGCCACGAGACGCCGCTGCCGCTCGACCCCGCCGGCACCGACCTGGCCGGCGCCACCGAGCGCCTGGTGCACGTGCGCGAGCTCCTGCCCGAGATCTGCACGCTCGACTGCGGATCGATGAACTTCGCGGCGGGCGGCGACTACGTGATGACGAACACGCCGGCCGTGCTGAGCGCCATGGCGCGCAGCGTGAAGGCGCTCGGCGTGCGGCCCGAGCTCGAGGTCTTCGACACGGGGCACCTCGTGATGGTCAAGGAGCTCATCGGCCACGGGCTGATCGACGACCCGGTCCTGATCCAGCTCTGCACGGGCATCCCCTACGGCGCGCCGAGCGATATCCCGACGCTGATGTCGATGGTCAACCAGCTGCCGTCGGGCGCGATCTTCTCGGCCTTCTCGATCGGGCGCCTGCAGCTGCCGTTCGTCGCGATGGCGGCGCTCGCCGGCGGCAACGTGCGCGTCGGGCTCGAGGACAACATCTACCTCTCGCGCGGCACCCTCGCCGGCAACGGCCAGCTCGTGGAACGCGCGGTGCGCATCCTGGATGCGATGAACGTCCGCATCCTCAGCCCGGCCGAGACGCGCGCGCGGCTCGGGCTCGTGCGCCGCTAAGAGGTTCTAGCTGAATGAGCGCGGCGCCTGGAGTGCGTGGATCGCCTGCGGTCTGGCAGTCGTGCGCTGCGCGGACTCCCGCCAGACCTCCGGCGACCCAAACCCCGCTCGCACGGTGCATTCGCGTTCCTGATCGGTGTGGGTGAGCGGGGTTCGGGGCTTCGCGGGAGCACCGGCCGGCTCTTGAAAGGGTTCCAACCGGATCTGCGAGCCGCCCGGCGCTCCCGCTCGCTCCACACACCCCAGCCACTCACGCTCATTCAGTCAGAACCTCTGAGGATTTCAGGGGCCCGCGCGCAGGTTCGGGAGATCGGCGGAGGGGTGCCGTGCGCGGTAGGCCCTGCGCCCGGCGAGCGTGTCGATCGTGATGCCGTAGACGTCGGCAAGATGCGCGGCGGCGTCGACGCGGATGAGGCCGGTGCACTCCCAGAGCCGCAGCCGGGAGGTCGTGATGCGGAGACCCCCCTCCGCGAGCCTCGCCACCACCTGGGCCTCGGACATGCCCGTGCGGGCGCGCGCGCCGCGCAGCGCCGCGGCGATCTCCTCGGAGGCCTCTTCGGGCGGGGGAGCGCCGTCCAGCGAGCCGTCTGCGCAAAGCACAGGCGATGGATCGCTGCGTGAGACGAAGGGGATCAAGGGAGCTCGGCGTTCGCTGTGAGGCGAGGTGGGCGCCTCGCCGGAGGCCGTGCAGGCACGCTATCCCCCGTCCGGCGCCCTCGCCTCCCCGAAACGGGGGTCGCCCGGGGGCGTCAGGCCGTGACGCCGGAGCCGCTCAGATCCTCGACCGTCGCCGTTCCGGCCTGCGTCTTGAGCCGGTATGCGGCGCGCTGGGCGCCCTCGCGGGAGCCGTAGATGTCGCTCCAGAAGAGCAGCTCGTTGTTCTGCGACGACCACACGTGCACGCGATAGCCGCCCGATGCCCGGTCGATCGTGATGTGCAGGGTCGGGACGGGTTGTTCCATCCCCGGATATACCCCCTTGGCGGGGAGCTACACGCCTCCAGAGCGGGCGAAGGGAATCGAACCCTCATCAGTGGCTTGGAAGGCCGCCGCTCTACCATTGAGCTACGCCCGCGGGTGACCCGACGCGGACGATAGCGGAGGCGGCCTGGCGCCCGGCGGTGCGAGGCGCCCGGTCCGGCGCCCCCAGAACGCCGGACCGGGCCTCGTACGGCAGCCGTCAGGCCGCCGTATTCGCTACCGGCAGGGAGCCGGGCAATACGGGAAGTCTCTTGGCGGGGCTGGGCCCGCCGATGCGAATCGGCACCGTCCGCGCCGTGCCGTCGCGCAGCCGGACGACCAGCGTAGCGTCGAAGCTGCGCCGGGTTCCGAGTGCGGGCTCGTCGAGGAAGAACGCGTTGCGTCCCATGGCCACGCGGCGCGTCACGCCGCGCGCGTGCAACGTGATCGCCGTCACCTCGTCGGCGGCGAGGCCGTAGACGCGGAACTCGCCGGGCCCGTTGTCGGTCATGACGTCGAGCGGGCGCGCGGGCGAGAGGGTGTCCCGGGCGAGGCAGCCGCCCGCGAGCTCGACGAACCGGAAGCAGAAGCCGCCGCTGCGCGTCGTGTAGCCGACGACCCGCTGCCCGGCGACGAGCCAGGTGCGCCCGCTCGCGGCGTCGCGCGGCCGCGCGCCCGCGGCGCCCTGCATGCCTGCGATGACTCCGGGGGGCGTTTCGAGCCGCTCGTCGCGCAGCGACGAGAGATGCCGGTCGACGCCCGCGAAGAAGCCGGTCGCGGCCACGGAGCCGGCGGCGGCGAGCGCGAGCGGCGCCGCGAGCGCGGCCAGGGCGACCGCGCGCCGTCGCCGGCGCCGAAGGCGCCCGGCCTGCTCGGCGGCAGCTCCGACGAGCGTGCGCTCGAGGGCGGCCAGGCGGTTCTCGGCGCCGGTCATTCGACCGCTCCCTGGAAGCGCTCGGTCAGCCTGCGCATGCCGCGCGAGGCCTGCTGCCGGGCCGCCGCGGGCGAACAGCCGAGCCGCACCGCGATCTCCTCGTAGGTCGCCTCGTCCTCGATGCGCAGCCGCAGCACGCTCCGCTGGCTCTCGGGCAGCTCGTGCAGCACGCCGGCGAGCCGCTCCCGCGACGCCACGGCGTCCACGCGCGCGACGACCGAATCGTCCTCGCAGTGCGTCCGCGTCGCCTCGAGGATGCCGAGCCGGCGGCGCGCGCGATCCTCGATGCGCCGCTCGCGCTCGTACTGGAGGAAGAGCGAGTTCGCGATCGCGAAGATCCAGGCGCGGCCGGACGAGACGCGCGGCCCGCGGAATCGCCCGATCGACTGGAGCGCCCGCGCGAACGTCTCGGCCGTGAGATCGAGCGCCACGTCGGGGTCGCCGCAGTCGCTCAGGAGCGCGCGGTAGACCGGGCGCGCATGCCGCCGGTAGAAGACAGCGAACGCCTCTGCGTCCACGCGCGCACGCCGCAGCAGTTCGCTGTCGTCAAGGCCTGGGGAATGCATCTACGGACAAGGATGCACAACTGCCCCGGCGTGTGACAGGGAACCGTTCGCCAGGCGCCCCCAGAACGCCCGGCGAACGGTCGTCCCATCATGGCAATCAGGGAGTGGTGTTGTCGAGTCCTCCGACCCGGAAGGGCACGACGCGTGTGCTGCCGTCGCTCATCGTCACGATCGCCTGCCCCTCGATTGCGCCCGTTCCGCCGAGGGTCGCATCGGAGAACGTGAACGAGTTGTGGGCGAATGCGGCGGGGTGCGACGTGTCACCGGTGCGAATCGCGACGGCGGTCACGCCGTCGCGCGCGAGGCCGTAGGCGTTGAACGTCCCAGGCCCATAGTCGGTCGTGATGTCGAGCGGCGCCTCGTCGGTCAGTGTGCCGGGCTGGAGGCAACCCCCGGCGCCTTCGACGAACTCGAAGCAGAAGCTGCCGTCGATCGCGAGATACCCGAGCACGGTGCGATCGCCCACGCTCCAGGTCTGAGGCTGCGAGCCCGTCGCCGCCGGGACGCCCGCCGCCTCTGCCAGCTGCGCGGCGGCCTCGGCGTCGGCGGGGTCGTCCGAGCGGAGCGCCGGGTCGTTCGTGGCTGCCACGTGCAGCGTGGCGACGCGCGCATGCGGGCTCGCGTGCGACGACGACGAGGCGTTCGCGAGCACGGCGCCGCCGGCGCCTGCGGTGAGCGCGGCTGCGATCCAGATGATGTCCACGCGCCGCTTGAGTGTTGGCATTCTCATTCGTCAGGGCTTCGTTGTTTGACAGGTCACGGGCGAGACGGTGCTGCCGGAGTTGTTCCTGCACCACGCACGTGCGAAGAACGCGCTGCCGGTCGGATCGAAGTACGGGTTGCTGGCGGCATTCGAATGGACGGCGCTCTGGAAGGAGCCGTCGCTGTTGAGATACGCGAGGTCGAAGAAGTAGCCGGTTGGGCGGTAGACGCGGTTGTAGTCGCGCGATGCGGAGCTCGCGTTGGAGGCGCTCTGGAGGTTGGTCATCGTCTGCCCGACCGCCGAATACGTGACGACCGTCGATGCCCAGCTGATGGCCGCGGGCACGAGCAGCGCGAGTAGTACGAGCGTCAAACCCACACGGCTCGGGAGCAGTGCGCGCAGCGCCGGTAGTGGCAGATTGGCTCTCACGGTGGTGTTCATGAAGATGCAGATCACGCGACGCGTGTGACAGCGGGTTGGGGGCGACAACCGATCTCTGGGTGGTTGTGAACCGCCCTTGTCGTTTGGTGCGGGCTTTGCGCAGATTCCGGCGGGAAGCCGCCGCGCTCGTCAGCATTGCCTCTTGTCTCTTCCGAACGCGGGACTAGCATGGGATTCGTGTCCACGACCGCCCCTGTGCTCGCCGAATTGCCGGAGCTGCTCGTCGCCGGCAGCATGCTCGAGGCCGTGACGGCCTTCGGGCGGCGCGTGCAGGTGCGCGTCGAGAGCGTGGACGGCGCCGGCGTCGACGTGGCCTGTCCCGACGGCGCGCTCGTCCCGGGCATGCCCGTCACCGTGCGCGTCGCGACGGGCGGCGGGGTGGCGTTCGTGCAGCTGGGCGTCGAGCGCATCGAGTCGACCGGCGCATGGGCGCATGCGCGCCTGCGCGCCAGCGCCGTGCTCTCGGTCGACGGGGAGCGTCGCTTCAGCCGCTGCCGCTACGCGGGCACGGTCTGGCTGGGCGGCCGGCGCTCGGGTGCTGCCGAGGGCGAGGTCGTCGACCTCAGCGCGGTCGGCATCCGCTTCCGTACCGCGTCGCGCCTCGACCCCGACGACGAGCTGGTGCTCGCCCTCGAGGTCCCGGGCCAGCAGCCGATCGCCATGCGCGCGCAGATCCTGCGCATGCGCCCGCTCGACGACGGCCGCAACGAGGTCGCGGCCGAGGTCACCGCGCTCGAGAGCGACGACTGGGCGCGTCTCGAGCGCCTGCTCGCCTCCTGACGACCCCTAGACTGCCGGCGTGGGAGCGAACCGGACCGTGCTGGTCACCGGCGCGAGCGGCTACGTCGGCCGGCGGCTGGTGGCCCGGCTGGCCGAGCGCGGCACGCCCGTGCGCGCGCTCGTGCACCGTTCGCGGGGCGAGCTCCCCGCGGGCGCCGAGGCCGTCACCGGCGACATCACGGACTCTGCCTCGCTCGCGGGCGCCTGCGAGGGCGTGGACGCCGTCGTCAACCTCGCGTCGATCACGGCCGACCGCAAGCCGCCGCCGGGGGGCTACGACCGCGTCAATGCCGAGGGCCCGGCAGCTCTGGCGGCCGCCGCGCGCGCGGCGGGCGTGCGGCGCCTGGTGCATCTCGCCGGCATCGACACGACCGTCGGCCCGCCGGGCCCGTACCTGGCGGGGCGCCGCCGCGGCGACGCCGCCGTGCTGGCCTCGGGCATCGAGTCGGTGGCCATCCTGCGCCCGTCCATCATGTTCGGCGGCCCCGACTCGGCGTTCGTGAAGGCGCTGGCGCGCCTCGTCAAGCTCGCTCCGGCGGTGCCGGTGCCGGGCGACGGCACGGTGCGCCTGCAGATGGTCTGGGTCGAGGACGTCGTCCGCTGCATCGTGCAGCTCGCCGACGACATGCGGCCGGGGCAGTTCCCGATCGGCGGCCCCGAGCAGCCGACCTACGACGAGGTGCTCGACACGATCGGCGAGGGGCTGGGCAAGCGTCGCGTGCGCAAGGTGCACCTGCCCGTGCCGCTGTTCGCCGTGCAGGCGCGCGTCCTCTCGCTCTTCCCGAGCCCGCCGCTGACGCCGGCGGCGCTCGAGCTCTTCGCGAGCGACAACACGACCACCGTCGACGCGATCGAGCAGCAGTTCGGCTTTCACCCACGGGGCTTCGCGGAGCACGTGCGCCGCGAGGGCCTCTACGCCTGAGTGCGCCGCGAGCCCGTGAGCGCGACTAGCGAAACCGCGCGACGAGGATCTCCTCGAAGTACTCGCCGGCGCGCCGGCTCGTGCGCCGGTTGACGTGGCGCAGCGAGCGTGACTCGAGCTGCAGCCCGGCGCGTTCGAGGATCTCGCCGTAGAGCCCGAGGCGGTCGTTGACGACGATCGCGAGCGGGGCGCCCGGGCGCAGGCAGGCCGCGCCGGCCGCGAGTGCGGCGACCATGTCGTCGGCGTAGGCGCGCACCGCGCGCGCCGCCGCGCCGCGGCTGCGGCTGCCGATCTCCTCGTGCGGGCGCTGCGTCAGCCCGAGCAGCGCATACGCGTAGGCGTGCTGGTCGTGGTAGTCGATCACGCCGACGTAGGGCGGCGAGGTCACGAGCGCGTCGGCCGGCCGCTCGAGCCGCAACTCGCGCGCGTCGAGGTGGTGCACGCTCGCCGCGGCGCCCGGCGGCCGGAGCGTGCCGAACGCCGCGACCCGCACCGCCACGTCGTGCGTGTAGCGCCGCAGGAAGCGCAGCGCGCCGCTCGTCGGCAGGCACGTGCGGCGGTGCTTGTGGCACCAGTAGGGCTCGCGCACGGGCTCGCGCGCGCCGTCGAGCGCGTCGTGGCGCACGAGCCGAGCCGAGCGCGCCGCGCGCGTGAGCACGAGCGCCGCGAGCCCGCTCCACGGGCTGTCCGGCTCGATCGCCTCCCGGTAGGCGAGCAGCTCGCGGCGGGCCTCCTCCCCGTACCACTCGGCGAGGTAGGCCGGGACGCCGGCCAGCGGCGCGCCCGCCTCGATCACCTGCTCGGCGCGCGCGAGCGTCGCGGCGAGCCCCGCCGTGACGGCCGGGGCGTCGTGCACGCGCGTCTTCTCGCGCGCGAGCAGGGCGTTGAACGCCGAGACGTCGCAGCCGACGGCGTCGCGGCCGAGGCCGATCGCCTCCACGAGCGTCGTGCCCGACCCGCAGAACGGATCGAGGACGAGACCGCCCGGGGGGCTGTGGCGGCGGATCAGCGCCTCGGCGAGCTGCGGCGGGAACTTGCCGAGGTACGGGTGCAGGCCGTGCACGTGCTTGGTGCGCTCGCTCTGCGGCAGGTCGCTCTCCGACCACGAAAGCTCGAGGTCGATCTCCGCGTACAGCGCTGCCTGCGTCCCGGTCACGCGCCCACGCTAGTCGGCTGTGCGGACGGCAGGCCATCCTCCGGCGGCCTCCTAGACTCCCGTCGATGCGCCCGAGCCCCTTCGCACCCGACGAGCCGATGGCGGAGCTGCACGCGCACCTCGGCGGGTCGGTGCCGACCTACGTGATGTGGGAGTCGGCGCACGCGCAGGGCATCGCGCTGCCGACGCGCGACTACTGGGAGTTCGACCGCATGGTCTCGATCTCCGATCCACGCGGCGTCGACGGGCTCGACGCGCTCGACGAGGTCTACCACGTGACCGAGCTGATCCAGTCGAGCCCCCTCGCGGTCGAGCGCTGCGTGCACGGGATGATCGGCGGCGGCTACCGCTCGCAGCGCATCACGACCTGTGAGGTGCGCTTCAACCCGATGAAGCGCAACCGCGGGGGCGAGCGCGACCTCGATCACATCATCCTGGCCGCGCTGCGCGGCGTGGATCGCGCCCGGCTCGAGTACCCGCAGGTGCGCGCGGGCGTGATCCTGATGATGGATCGCACGTTCGACGAGCGCCAGAACGAGATCATCGTGGAGAAGGCCTGCCGCTACGCCTCGCGCGGCGTCATCGGCATCGACATCGCGGGCCCGCGGCCGGGCCGCGGCCGCTTCGCCTATGCGGCGCTCGCGCCGCTCGTCGAGCAGGCGCGCTCGGCGGGCCTCGGCGTGACGGTGCACTGCGGCGAGGAGGGCTTCGTCGAGGAGGTCGGCGAGGTCGTCGAGACGCTGCGGCCCGATCGCATCGGGCACGGCATCCTCGCCGCCTCCGACCGCGAGCTGACCGCCATGCTCGCCACGGCGGGCATCGTGCTCGAGGTCTGCCCGACGTCCAACCTCCTGACCGGCGCGCTCGGCGACGCGGACGAGGTGCGCGGCGTCTTCCGCACGTTCCTCGATGCCGGCGTGCGCGTGACCGTCTCGACCGACGGCCCCGAGATGATGCGCACGCACCTGCGCGACGAGTTCGCCTTCCTGTGCGGCATCGGCGCCATGAGCGACGACGAGGCGCGCGCCGCGAACGCGCTCGCGCATGCGGTGAGCTTCGTGGGCGCGCCGGTATAGTCCGCGCCGTGCCGGACGAGTTGCAGCGCACGCCGCTGTACGCACGCCACGCCGAGTCGGGCGGGCGCCTCGTCCCCTTCGCGGGTTGGGAGATGCCGGTGCAGTACGCCGGCGTGATCGACGAGGTGCATGCCGTGCGCACGGCCGCCGGCGTCTTCGACGTCTCGCACATGGGACAGGTGCACGTGGGCGGTGAGGCGGCCCACGCGTTCCTCCAGGGCGTGCTCTCGAACGATCTCGGCCGGCTCTCGCCCGGCGAGGCGCAGTACACGCTGCTCCCGAACGAGCGCGGCGGCATCGTCGACGACCTGATCGCGTACCGGCGCGAGGAGGGCTACCTGCTGGTCGTCAACGCCGGCAACCGCGCGCTCGACGTGGCCCATCTGAGCGAGCGCCTGCCGGCGGGCGCCACGCTCGCCGACGACTCCGACTCGCACGGCATGCTCGCGCTCCAGGGCCCGTCTGCGCTCGCGCTGCTGGCGCCGCTGTGCGAGGGGATCGACCCGCTCTCGGCGGCGCCCTTCACGTTCGCCGAGGCCCGCGTCGCCGGCGTGCCCTGCACGGTCGCGCGCACCGGCTACACCGGCGAGCCCGGTGCCGAGCTGATCTGCCCCGCGAGTGGGGTCGTCGCGCTCTGGGACGCCCTCGTCGAGGCCGGTGCGGTGCCGTGCGGGCTCGGGGCGCGCGACGCCCTGCGGCTCGAGGTCTGCTACCCGCTGCACGGCAACGACATCACGCAGGAGACGAACGCGATCGAGGCGGGCCTCGGCTGGGTGTGCGCGCCCGGCAAGCGGTACGTCGGCTCCGAGGTCATCGAGCGCACGCGCACGGAGGGCCCGCAGCGGAAGCTCGTGGCGCTGCGCATGGACGAGGAGCGCGCCGTGCCGCGCCCCGGCTGCCCGATCCTCGACGCGGCCGGCGCGCCCGCCGGCGAGGTCACGAGCGGAACGTTCTCGCCGACGCTCCAGCGCGGCATCGGGCTCGGCTACGTGCCGGTGGCCCTGGCCGCGCCCGAGACCGCGCTCGCCGTCGATGTGCGCGGGCGCACGCGCACGGCGCACACCGCCCGCAAGCCGCTCTACGACAGGCAGCGCACGGAGACGCCCCGCTAGCCGGCTCCGCTCCATCTCCTCGCGTATCTTCCGCTCCCGCCGATCGCCGCCCCGTCCACGCCCACCCGTCCCGAACACCGCGTTCGCGTGGAGCGCGAGCCCGATCCCCCACCCGGCGAGCGCGTCGGCGAACACGTGCGATCATCTCCTGCTGGTCCACCGGCGCCCGCTGACCGAGCGCACGCCGCTTGTTGCGAAATCCAAGGAGGCCTGACGGCATGCCTGCTGCCGAGAGCTACCCGGACGACCTGCGCTATCACCGCGAGCACGACTGGGCGCGCGTGGACGGCGAGACCGCGACGTTCGGCGTGACCTGGTACGCGCAGGATTCGCTCGGCGATCTCGTCGTCTACCTGCCGCCCGAGCAGGGCGCGGTCGTCGCGGCGGGCGCGGAGTACGGCGAGCTGGAGTCGGTCAAGGCGGTCTCGGGCATCGTCGCGCCGCTCTCGGGCACCGTGACCGAGGTCAACCAGGCGGTCATCGACGCGCCCGAGCTCGTCAACGACGACCCCTACGGTCAGGGGTGGCTGATCAAGGTCAAGCTCTCGGACCCGGCCGAGCTCGCCGGCCTGCTCGACGCGGCGGCCTACGCCTCGCACGTCGCGGGCCTCTAGTGCTGACCGCCTGACCGATCTCGAGCGCGCGATCCCGTTCTCGCGGCGGCACATCGGGCCCTCGCCCGAGGATCAGGAGCGCATGCTGGCACTGCTCGGGCACGCCTCGCTCGACGACCTCGCACGCGCCGCGGTGCCCGCGTCGATCCTGCTCGGCGCCGACCTCGACCTGCCCGAGGCGCTGCCCGAGATCGACGTGCTCGCCGAGCTGCGCGAGCTCGGGCACCGCAACCGCGTGATGACGACGATGATCGGCCTCGGCTACTACGGCACGCACACGCCGCAGGTCGTGCTGCGCAAGGTGCTCGAGAATCCCGCCTGGTACACGGCCTACACGCCGTACCAGCCCGAGATCTCGCAGGGCCGCCTGGAGGCGCTCCTCAACTACCAGACCATGGTCTGCGACCTCACGGCGCTCCCCATCGCGAACGCCTCGCTGCTCGACGAGGCCACCGCCGCGGCCGAGGCGATGACCGTCGCGCGGCGCACGTCCAAAGCCGCCTCGCACCGCTTCGTCGTCGACAGCGACGTGTTCCCGCAGACGCTCGCGACGCTCCGCACCCGCGCCGAGCCGCTCGGCATCGAGATCGCCGTCGCCGACCTCGCCGCCGGCCTGCCGGAAGGCGGCTGCTTCGGCATCCTCGTGCAGTACCCGGGCGCCGGCGGCCGGGTGCGCGACCTCGAGCCGCTCGTCGCGGCAGCCCACGCCGAGGGCGCGCTGGCCTGCGTCGCCGCCGACCTGCTCGCGCTCGTGCTGCTCAAGCCGCCCGGCGAGATGGGCGCCGACGTCGTCGTCGGCACGTCGCAGCGCTTCGGCGTCCCGATCGGCTTCGGCGGCCCGCACGCGGCCTACATGAGCGTGCGCAGCGGCCTCGAGCGCGCGCTCCCCGGGCGCCTCGTGGGCGTCTCGGTCGACGCCGACGGCAATTCGGCGCTGCGGCTCGCGCTGCAGACACGCGAGCAGCACATCCGCCGCGAGAAGGCCACGTCCAACATCTGCACCGCGCAGGTGCTGCTCGCCGTGATGGCCTCGATGTACGCCGTCTACCACGGCCGCGAGGGGCTCGAGCTGATCGCCCGGCGCGTGCACCGCCTCACGGCGATCCTCGCGCGCGGGCTGCGCGACGGCGGCCTCGAGCTCGTGCACGACGACTTCTTCGACACGATCCGCGTGCGCGTCCCGTACCACGCCGACGCGGTCGTCGCGGCCGCCCGCCAGCTCGGCATCAACCTCCACCGCGTCGACGCGGACACGGTCGGCATCTCCTGCGACGAGGTGACCGAGCGGCCGCAGGTCGAGCGTCTCTGGAGCGCGTTCCGCGTCGAGGCCGACATCGAGGCGCTCGACGGCGAGACGCCCGACGCGATCCCGCCCGCGCTCGCCCGCAGCTCCGACTTCCTGACCCATCCGGTCTTCAGCGCGCACCGCTCCGAGACGCAGATGCTGCGCTATCTGCGCACGCTCTCGGGGCGCGACGTCGCGCTCGACCGCTCGATGATCCCGCTCGGCTCCTGCACCATGAAGCTCAACGCCACGACCGAGATGCAGGCCGTGTCGTGGCCCGAGTTCGCGACGATCCACCCCTTCGCGCCGCTCGACCAGGCCGACGGCTACGTCACGCTGATCGACGACCTCGAGCGCTGGCTGTGCGCGATCACCGGCTACGACGCGGTCTCGCTGCAGCCGAACGCCGGCTCGCAGGGGGAGTTCGCGGGCCTGCTCGCGATCCGCGCCTACCACCGCGAGCGCGGCGAGTCGCAGCGCGACGTCTGCCTGATCCCGTCGAGCGCGCACGGCACGAATGCCGCGAGCGCCGTGATGGCCGGCATGCGCGTCGTCGTGGTGGCCTGCGACGAGCTCGGCAACGTCGACCTCGGCGACCTGCGGGCCAAGCTGGCCGAGCACGGCGAGCACGTCGCCGCGCTCATGATCACGTACCCCTCGACCCACGGCGTCTACGAGGCGGCGGTGGGGGAGATCTGCGGGCTCGTGCACGAGGCGGGCGGCCAGGTCTACGTGGACGGCGCGAACCTGAACGCGCTCGTCGGCCTCGCGCAGCCGGGGGCGTTCGGCGCGGACGTCTCGCATCTGAACCTGCACAAGACGTTCTGCATCCCGCACGGCGGCGGCGGGCCGGGCATCGGCCCCGTGGCCGTGCGCGGCCACCTGCGCCGCTTCCTGCCGAACCATCCGCTGCAGGCGGCGGCCGGCCCCGCGAGCGGGCCGGGGCCCGTGTCGGCGGCGCCCTGGGGATCGGCCAGCATCCTGCCGATCTCGTGGGCCTACATCCGGCTGATGGGCCCGGACGGACTGCGTCTCGCGACGCAGGTGGCGATCCTCAACGCCAACTACATCGCGCGCCGTCTGGGCGAGCACTTCCCGGTGCTCTACAGCGGCCAGAACGGCCTCGTCGCGCACGAGTGCATCCTCGACCTGCGCCCGATCACGAAGGAGACCGGCGTCACCGTCGAGGACGTCGCCAAGCGCCTCATCGACTACGGGCTGCACGCGCCGACGATGAGCTTCCCGGTCGCGGGCACGCTCATGGTCGAGCCGACGGAGTCGGAGGACCTCGGCGAGATCGAGCGCTTCTGCGACGCCATGATCCGCATCCGCAGCGAGATCGACCGCGTGGCCGCGGGCGAGTGGCCGGCCGACGACAACCCGCTCGTGAACGCCCCGCACACGGCCGAGATGCTGACGCGCGAATGGCCGCATCCGTACACGCGCGAGGAGGCCTGCTACCCCGCGCCCGGACTGCGCCGCATGAAGTACTGGTCGCCCGTGCGCCGCATCGAGGGCGCGTACGGCGACCGGCACCTCGTCGTCACGTGCCCGCCCGTCACGGAGTACGCGGCGGCCGAGGCGTAGGGCGGCTGGCGACGAGCGGGGTCTGATCCTGCCGTAGCTCGGCGGCACCACGCTCCGGCCGCAGTTGTGGGCCACGGCGCGCAGGTTCGCACGACGCCACCTGTAGCCCTGCCCCTCCTAGTCGCCGCGTTCGTTTCGTGCCTCAGGGGTCAGACCCCTTGATCCACGTCGCCGGGTTTCGTGCGTGCTCACGGGTCTGCCCCCGCGCTTCGTGAACAGTCGGCGGTGGTCCTTGCGGTCCTCAACCGGGTGCGAGCGTTGTGGGCGGGTGTCCGCAATGACCCTCTCTCGGTTACTGGCTCGCCGGGTCCGTGCCCCGCCGGGTACGTGCCTCAGACGACCGCCAGCAGGATCGGCCGCCGAGCTACGGCAGGATCAGGATCGTCCGCCGCGAGACCGTCGCCCGGCGCGTCTTGTCGCGCACGGTGACGACGACGACCGCCTTCGTGCGCCCGCGCACGCCGCCTGCCCCGAGCTTGATGCGGCCCGTCGTGCGCCGCGCCAGGCGCGCGAACCCGTACCCCGCCGAACGGCCCTTGATGAGCAGATGGGTCGCGATCCGGCAGGGGCCGATCGCGACGGCGGGGCACTGCACGCGCACGTTGATGTGCGAGCCGGCGACCAGATGCGTGCGCCCCGTGCGGATGGGCGCGACGGGGGCCTGCGCCGGCAGCGTCACGCTCACCGTGGCGACGCCGGGGGCGCTGACGTCCATGCCGTCGGTGGCCTGGAACGTGAACGAATCGGGCCCGGCGTAGCCGGGCGCGGGCGTGTAGAGGATGCTCCCGGTCGCCGCCGCGCGCGCTCCCAGCCTGCCGTGCCGCGGCTGCCGCAGGATCGTGAGCGCGACCTTGTCGCCGTTCGGATCCGAGCAGGCGAGCACGACCGAGCGCGCCCGGTTGGCGATCGTGCTGGCGCGGATCGGCAGGCAGTTGGGTGCGAGCTGCGGGCCGAGGACGGCGATTCCGTCGCTGAGCGCGCTGACGGCGAACACGCGGAGGCCGTCGGCGCTGACGGCGAGGCCGCGCGGGTCGTCGAGCGAGCGCGCCGCGCGGCAGTCGATCGACGCCTGGATGCGCACGCAGCCGCCGTTGCCGGCGGTCGGCACGAGCGCGCCGCCGGCCGGGTCGAGCTGCAGCGTGACGACGGAGTCGGCGCGCGACGAGGCGACCCAGACGACGCGCGAGTCGGGCCGGATCGCGAGCGCGCGCGGCCCGTCGATGAGCGTCGAGAGGACGCACCCGGCGATCGTCGAGAGGCCCGTGACGCACGCGACCCGCGTCAGCGCGCCGCTGGCGGCGTCGCGGTGGAACGTCAGCACCGCGTCGTCGTCGATGGCGGTCGTGACCACGGTTCCGCCGTCGGGCGAGACGGCCACGGCGGACGCCCGCGCGAGCCCGTCGACGACGCCGCAGTCGGCGAGCGGCACGTCGCTCAGGCAGCCGGCGCCGGGAGGCAGCTGCGTGAGCGTCCCGGTCACGACGTCGCGCTGGAACGAGGTGAGCGTGCCCGCGCTCGAGGTCGCGTACAGCGATGTCCCGTCGGGCGAGATGGCGATCGCCGACGGTGCGTCGAGGCCGCTGACGGGCGCGCACCCCGCGTGGTCGGCGCGCAGGCAGCCCGCTGCGCCGGCCAGGGGTGTGAGGCGGCCCGTGGCGGCGTCACGCGCAAAGACCGTGATCGCGTCCACGGATGCCGCGCCGACGTAGGCGAAGCGGCCGTCGGGCGAGAGCGCGATGGCGTCGGCGCCGGCCAGGGACGGGGCGCTGGCGCAGCCCGGGATGAGCGTGGTGGCGGCGCAGCCGGCGATGCCGTTGAGCTGCGCGAGCGACCCGTTGGGCTGGCGCGCGAAGCTCGCAACGGCACCCGGCGCGGCCGAGGCGACGTAGACGTGGAGGTTGTCGGGCGAGACCGCGATCGCCGTCGCGCCGCCGAGCGCGCGGGCGTCGGCGCAGCCGGACTGGCCGGACGAGCTGAGGCAGCCGGAGCCGAGGTTGAGCTGTTGCAGGAGGCCGTTGCGCGCGTCCACGCTGAACGACGTCACCGCCGCCGGCGCGTACGAGGCGACGTACAGCGAGGTCCCGTCCGGGCTCAGCGCGACCGCGCGCGGGTCGTCGAGGCCGTGCGCCGCCGTGCAGGCGAGCGCCCGCTGCAGCGATGCGCAGCCGCCGGCGCCCGGGAGCTGCGCGAGCGTGCCGGGCGGGGCGGCGGCCGAGGCAGCCGCGCACGGAGCGAGCGCGCAGACGAGCAGCGCGAGGGGTGCGAAGCGGAGACGCATGCCTCTCAGGGTGCCACGGGATCCGCTGCGGGCGCGTCGCCCGTTCGTGCAGAGCGCGTCAGTGCGGGCCCGGGAGGGCGCGCTCGTAGAGCTCGAGCGTCATGCGCGCCGTGCGCTCCCAGGTCAGCTCGGCCCGGGCCCGCGCCATGCCGGCGGCCGCCCGCGCTCGCGCCGCCGGATCGGTCAGCATGCGCACGAGCGCAGCGGCGAATGCGGCCGGATCGTCGGGCGCAACCGGGTCGCAGAGGTCGTACTGCGCGCACAGCTCGGGGAACGTGCCGACCGCCGTCACGACGGGGGCGACGCCCACGGCGAGTGCGGTGGCGAGCACCCCGGAGCCTTCGATCCAGCGGTACGGGAGTGCGATCACGCGTGCGCGAGCGACCACCGCCGCCACCTCGGATTCGGGCACGAAGCGCAGATCCCACGTGATGCACGAGTCGACGCCGAGGGCCCGGGCGCGCTCGCGCAGCGGCTCGATCGGCATGCGCGGGCTGCCGACGACCTCGAGCACGGCGCCGGGAACGCTCCGGAGCACGGCCGGCAGGGCCTCGATCAGCAGGTCGAGGCCCTTGTCGGGCCGGATCAGACCGAAGAAGAGGATGCGCGGCTCGCCCTGCTCGGGCCGCGCGCCGGCGAGATCGCCCGCGTGCAGCAGCGCGTGGGGAATCACCGCGATGCGCTCGGGTGTCACGCCGCCGACCTCGACGAGCAGGCGATCCCGGCTGGCCGCGCCGTGCACGATCACGCGGTCGCAGTTGGCGTAGAGCTCGGCCCAGAGCGGCGCGGCATCGCGCGAGCGCCGCGGGAGCACGTCGTGGGCCGTGAAGATCGTCGCTCCGGATTCGCGCCGCGCGGCGCGCAGGGCCCTGAGGTCGAGCGCCGGCGAGGGCGCCCACTGCCAGTGCACGATGTCGGGCCGCCACGAGCGCACGTGGCGGACGAGCCGCGCGAGCCCGACGGCGTGGCCGGCGGCCTTCAGCGGGATGCGCGCACGCGACGAGGGGCGCCGCGCGATCAGGCCCGCGAGCGGCGGGCCGAACAGCTCGCGCCGCACGTAGCCGCGCGGCGCCGGAGCGGTGCCGTGCGTGAAGTGCGCGGTCAGCAGCTCGACCTCGGCGCCGGCGGCCGCGAGCGAGCGGCAGAACTCGTCGTCGTACGGCGGCGTGAACGCCTGCGGATCGACGACCGCGACGCGCACCTCAGCCGCCGGTTCCCAGCCGCCAGAGGCGCTCGAGCTCTCGCATGCAGAGCGCGTCGGAGCCCTTGCCGTCGTGCCCGGGCGTCTCGAGAACGGCCGGGAGGCCCTGCATGCGCGGGCGCCCGAGGAACGCCGCCATGCCCTCGCCGATGAGACCCTCGCCGACGTTGGCATGGCGGTCGCGGTTGGAGCCGAGCGGCGTCTGCGAGTCGTTGACGTGCAGCGCCTTGAGGCGCCCGAGGCCGATCGTCTCGTCCAGCTCGTCGAGCATCGCCTCCATGGCCGCGACGTCGCCGACGTCGATGCCGGACGCGTACAGGTGCGCGCTGTCGAGGCAGACGCCGAGCCAGGGGTGGGCGCCGCAGCGGTCGATCACGGCTGCGAGCTCGGCGATCGTGCGGCCCATCGTGCCGCCCGCGCCGGCGGTGTTCTCGAGCAGGAGCCAGGTGCCGTCGCCCGCCAGCTCGAGCACGCGTGCAAGCACCGGCGCCGCCCGCTCGAGGCCGGCCTCGAAGCCGCTGCCGAGGTGCGAGCCCAGATGCACGATCACGGCCAGCGCGCCCAGACCCCGTCCGGTGCGCAGCGCCTGCGCGAGCACGGCCTCGGAGCGCTCCACCGTGAGGTCGTCCGTGCCCGCGAGGTTGATCAGGTACGGCGCGTGGCAGACGGCCACGAGGCCGGCCTCGCTCGCGAGCGCGACGAAGCGCGCCAGATCCTCGTCGGGATGCACGGCGGGCTTCCACACGCGCGGGCTCTGAGGGAACACCTGGAGCGACCGGCAGCCGAGCTCGGTCGCCCGTCCGACCGCCTTGTAGATGCCTCCGGCGCTCGAGACGTGGGCTCCCAACAGCACGGCCGGAAGCCTATCCGGCGTGAACCAACGGTCGCCGCCGCGCGTGTCCGGCTAGTCTCCGACTCCGTGGCCAGCCCTGTCCGCACGCGGTTCGCGCCGTCGCCAACCGGTCTGCTGCATGTGGGCGGCGTGCGCACGGCGCTGTTCTCGTGGCTGTACGCGCGTCACAACGGCGGCCGGTTCGTGCTGCGCATCGAGGACACCGACGAGACGCGCGAGCACCCCGAGGCGATCGAGCAGATCCAGCGCTCGCTGCGCTGGGTCGGGCTCGAGTGGGACGAGGGCCCGGGCATCGGGGGCGACAGCGGCCCCTACATCCAGAGCGAGCGCCGCCCGCGCCACCACGAGGTCGCGGCGAAGTTCATCGCCGAGGGCCACGCATATCGCTGCTACTGCACGCCCGAGGAGCTCGCAGTCGAACGCGAGGCCGCGCAGCGCGAGGGCCGGCCGTTCATCTACTCGCGCCGCTGCCTCGCTCTCAGCGACGACGAGCGGGCGGCGCGCGAGGCCGCCGGAGCTCCGTCGGTCATCCGCCTGCGCGTTCCCGACCACGGCGAGTGCGTGGTGCCGGACCTCGTGCGCGGCGTCGTGCGCTTCGAGTACGCCCAGCTCGGCGACCACGTGATCGTGCGCTCCGACGGCGTGCCGACGTACAACTTCGCAAATCCGATCGACGACGCCGACATGCGCATCACGCACGTCATCCGCGGCGAGGACCTGCTCAGCTCGACGCCGCGCCAGGTGCTCGTCCATCAGTGGCTGCGCTCGCCCGTGCCGGCGTTCGCGCACCTGCCCCTGCTCTTCGGGCCGGACCGCAAGCGCCTCTCGAAGCGGCACGGCGCGACGAGCGTCGAGGAGCTGCGCGAGGCCGGCTACCTCGCCGAGGCGGTCGTCAACTTCCTCGCCCTGCTCGGCTGGCACTTCGACTCCGAGCGCGAGCTGTTCACGCTCTCGGAGCTGATCGGCCTCTTCTCGCTCGAGCGCGTCAACCCGGCGCCCGCGGTCTTCGACGCGAAGAAGCTCGAGTGGATGAACGGCGTGTACCTGCGCGCCCTGCCGACGTTCGACCTCGCCGAGCGCCTCACCGCGTACCTCCGGGATCGCGGCTCGCCGCTCGCGGCACAGCCCGAGCGCATCGTCGAGGTGACGCCGCTGGCCCAGGAGAAGATCGCCACGCTGGCGGAGTTCGAGCCGCTCTGCTCCTTCCTGTTCGGGCCGGTGGAGATCGACGAGGAGGCGTGGGCCAAGGTCGCGGCCCACGAACGCGCCGCCGAGATCCTCGACGCGGCGCAGACGGCGCTCGTCAGGGCGGCGTGGGGGGTCGACGCGATCGAGGCCGCGCTGCGCGGCGTGTGCGAGGAGCTCTCGCTCAAGCCCCGCGTCGTCTTCGGGCTCGTGCGCGTCGCCTTGACCGGGACGAGCATCTCGCCCGGCCTCTTCGAGAGCGTGCACGCGCTCGGGCGCGACGAGGCGCTCGCGCGCCTCCGCAGCGCGGCTGCGCGCCTCTAACGCGCGACGCGGTGGGCGACGAGCGCCGCGAGCGCGTGCGCGGCGGCCGAGAACCCGCGGCCCTCGCGCGATGCGAGCGCTCCGAGCGCGGCTCCGCCGGCGAGCGCCCGCGCGGGTGAGCGCGCGCGGGCACCGGGCAGCGCTGCGAGCGTCCCGAGCGCGAGCTGCGCCGCGCGCCCCGCAGCCGGGTTGCCCGGCGCCAGCGTGCGCGCGATGTCGGCGCGCGTGAGCCCCGCGCGGCGGCCGGCGGCATAGGCGAGGCCGATCGCGGCCGCGCCGGCGAGCGCGCCCCGCAGCTCCGCCGCCGAGAGATGGGGGTGCCGCATCCCCCAACTGTCGCATGTGGCCACTGCCCCTTCCGCGGGGGATGCGGTTTGTGCGATCCCGAGCCGACGCTAGAGGCATGGCCACCGCACTCGTCACCGACGAGCTGATGCCGCTCGACGTCGGCTCGCTCGTCTCCCTCTCGATCAACGGCTACGAGCCGCTCCCGGCGCTCGTCGCCGCGGCCGACGAGCGCACGTTCGTCTTGCAGACGGCCAGCCGGCCCGGGTGCCAGGTCGGCGACCGCGCCGTCGTCGGCTGGAGCATCGGCGGCGAGCTGCACGAGCTGCGCACGCGCGTCGTGCGCGGCTTCGGCCTGCAGGCCGAGCTCGTCGTCTCGCGCCACGGGATCATCACGCGCACCGGCGATCGCCGCGGCGTCGCGCGCTTCGTGCTCGTCGCCGGCGGCAGCCTCCTGCTCGACGACGACAGCGAGGTCCTCGGCTTCACGCACGACCTCTCGATCCACGGCGTGGGGCTCCTGCTCGAAGGCCCGACGCCCGCGCTCGGCACGCGCGGCGGTCTCGAGGTGCACGACGCGCTCGGCGTCCTGCTGCCCCGCTCGACCGTGCGCGTGATGCACACGAGCGAGACCAAGCAGCCCGGGGTCGCGCGTGTCGGCCTGGCATTCGACGATCCCGAGCGCGTGGCGGGCGCGACCGGGCGCCTGCTCGCGCTGCTCGCCTGACGGATCACGCACAGGCTGCGAGCCGGTCGGCGAGGCCGCGGACGGCGGCGCGCAGCTCGTCCGGGGTGCGCACGGCGAAGTCGCAGCCGAGCCCGGCGAGCACGCCCGCCATCCACTCGAGCGAGCTCACGCGCATGCGCAGCAGCGTCTGCTCGCCCTCCTGCGCCAGCTCGGCGAGGGTGGGAGGGAGGCGCGCGGCGGCCTGATCGACCGGGATGGCGAGCAGCACCTCGACCTCCCACGTCCACGGCACGCGGGCCAGCGAGAGGCTCACGTGCGCGACGGCGTCGAAGCCCTCGGGCGGCGGCAGCGCGGCCTCGGCTGCGATTTCGGCGCCCGTCATGCGGTCGACGCGGAACGTGCGCAGGTCGTCGCGGTCGTGATCGTGCGCGGCGAGGTACCAGCGGCCCGCGTGCACGACGAGGCCGTACGGGCTGAGCTCGCGCCGGCTGCGCTCGCCCGTGTACGAGCGATACCCGCTGCGCAGGCGCCGGCGGCGGCGGATGGCGTCTGCCAGCAGGAGCGCCACGGCGCCCCCGACCGGCGCGCCGCTCGGGGCCGCCGCCGTGAACCCGAGCGTCTGCTCGAGCGCCTCGACCTGGCTGCGCAGCGGGGCGGGCAGCACGCGCAGGATCTTCGCGAGCGCGCCGTCGACCGGCTCGGCCTCGCCCGCCAGCGCGGAGCCGCGGGCGCCGATCAGCCCGAGCACGACGGCGACGGCCTCGTCGTCGTCGAGCATGAGCGGGGGCAGGCGGTAGCCAGGGCGCACGCGGTAGCCGCCGCCGACGCCGCGCTGGCCCTCGACGGGGATGTCGAGCGCCTGCAGGGCCGCGATGTAGCGGCGCACGGTGCGCGCGTCGACGGCGAGGCGCCGGGAGATCTCGCGCCCCGTCGTGAGCGGCTGCGCCTGCAGCATCTCGAGCAGCTCGAGCAGGCGCGAGGTCGGCGTGAGCACCCGCCCAGTCAAGCACACATAGAGGGCGTAGATGGCCCTCTATTGCCGCTAGCGTGGCCGTCCGGGACAGTCAGCGAGAGGAGTTGCGATGCATGACGCGGGCTACGCCGTGAGGGCCGGGGAGGAGTTCGACTTCCTCTTCGGGCGCTGGGACATCCGCAACCGGCGGCTGCGCCGGCGCCTCGCGGGCTGCGACGAGTGGGAGGAGTTCGCGGCCGTCGGCGTCGCGCGGCCGCTCTTCGACGGGCGCGGCAACGAAGACGAGTTCCGCACCGATCACGACGGCGGCATGGTCGGCATGTCGTTCCGCTTCTTCGACGCGGCCACGGGCCTGTGGTCGATCTACTGGGCCGACAGCCGCCGCCTCGGCCCGCTCGACCCGCCCGTCATCGGCACGTTCTCGGGTGGCGTCGGCATCTTCGAGGGCCACGAGACGTTCGAGGGCCGGCCGATCGTCGTGCGCTTCACGTGGTCGCGCGTGCACACGCCGGCGCCGCGCTGGGAGCAGGCCTTCTCGCCCGACGCCGGCGAGACCTGGGAGACGAACTGGATCATGGACTTCACGCGCGCGGAGGACGGCGAGTGAGCGCCCTCGACGAGATCGGCGCGATCGCGCCGGACTACGACCACGTCTCGAAGGTCGTGCATCCGGCGCCGCCCGTCGCGGCCGGCGGCGGGCTGCTCAAGTGGTACGACATCGCCGAGGGCGACCGGCCGGTCCCGCGCGCCATCCGCACCCTGGCGCACGAGGGCGTCGAGGCGATCGGCGAGGCGGACGCGCTGGCGGGCGAGCTCGGCTTCGTCATCCTCCACCGCTGCGGCGAGAGCTTCTACTTCCTGCTCGTCTCGACCTGGCGCAACGAGAACGAGCTGTGGGAGACGGTCTGGGCCAAGCCGGGCGAGGACGCGCCGGCGTTCGCGCAGTGGCCGCTGGACGCGGGCCACCGCCCGACCTTCTGCGTCTGGGAGCTGCGAGCCGTGTCGCACGAGCAGGGAGCATGGAGCCGCTACCTGCGCTCGTCACGCGATGCGATCGCGCGCAGGGAGTACCTGAGGGACACGTACACGGGGCTGGCCTGAGAGGAGCCGCTGCACGATTGGGGTCAGACCCCAATCGTGCAGGTCGAGACGCAACGTTGGGGTCAGACCCCAACGTTGCGCAAGATTGGGGTCAGACCCCAATGTTGCGGTCCTCACCCCGCGGCGTGCCGGCGCGCCAGCTCCGCGAACACGTCCAGCGGGTCGCGGCCGTCGCGGGCCAGCAGCACCATCGCGTGGAACACGAGGTCGGCGACCTCGCCGACCTGCTCGTCCGAGCCGGGGACGGCGAGCAGCACCTCCGTCGCCTCCTCGCCGATCTTGCGCGCGGCGTGCTCGCGCGGGCCGTTCAGCAGGCGCGCGACGTACGACCCGGCGGGGTCGGCGTCGCGCCGCGCCTCGATCGTGCGCGCGAGCGCCGCCGGGAAGCTGCGCCGCTCGCCCCAGCACGTCTCGCTGCCGGTGTGGCAGGCGGGGCCGCTCGGGAGCACGCGGTAGAGCAGGGCGTCGGCGTCGCAGTCGGCGGTCACGTCGACGACCGCGAGCGTGTTCCCGCTCGTCGCGCCCTTCTCCCACAGCTCGCCGCGCGAGCGGCTCCAGAACCAGGCGCGGCCCGTCGCGAGCGTGCGCTCGACCGCCTCGCGGCTGGCCCACGCGAACATGAGGACGTCGCCCGTGGCGGCGTCCTGGCAGATGCAGGCGACGAGGCCGTCGCCGTCGTAGCGCAGGGTTGCGGGATCGACGCTCATCGCATCGGCAGCCCGCGCGCGCGGCAGGCCGCCTTCGTCTCCTCGACCGTGTGGGTGCCGTCATGGAAGATGGAGGCCGCGAGCGCGGCCTCGGCGCCGGCCTCGAGGGCGTCGGCGAGGTGCTCGGGGTTGCCCGCGCCGCCCGAGGCGACGACCGGCACGCCGACGGTCGCGCACAGCGTCTGCAGCAGCTCGAGGTCGTAGCCGTCCTGGGTGCCGTCGGCGTCCATCGACGTCATCAGCACCTCGCCCGCGCCGAGCTCGACGGCGTGTGCCGCCCAGGCGATCGCGTCCCAGTCGGTCGCGCGCCGGCCGCCGTCCACGTACGCGCGCCAGCCGCCGCCGGGTTCGCGGCGCGCGTCGATCGCGCACACGACGCACTGCGATCCGAAGCGGTCGGCGGCCTCGCCGATGAGGCCGGGGCGGGCGAGCGCGGCGGTGTTGACGGAGACCTTGTCGGCGCCCGCGAGCAGCAGCTCGCGCACGCGCCCGACGCGGTTGACGCCGCCGCCCACCGTGAGCGGCACGTCGATCTGCTCGGCGGCGCGCTCGACCGCGTGCAGGAGCACGCCGGGATCCTCGCCGCTCGCCGTGATGTTGAGCCACACGATCTCGTCGGCGCCCTGCTCGGCGTAGCGCAGGGCGGCCTCGACCGGGTCGCCGCAGTCGCGCAGGTTGACGAAGTTGACGCCCTTGACGACGCGCCCGTCGGACACGTCGAGGCACGTGATGATGCGCTTACGCAGCATCGCCGGCCCACTGCACGACGTCGCGCAGGAAGTGCGCGCCGGCCGCGCCCGAGCGCTCGGGGTGGAACTGCGCGCCGGCCACGCGACCCTCGCCCACGAGGCTCGCGAAGCCGCCGCGCTCGACGGGCGTCGACGCGAGCACGCAGCGCGGCGCGGCGTCCTGCACGGCGTAGCTGTGCGCGAAGTAGCAGACGGCGGGAAACGCGCTGGTGAGCGGGTGCTCCCCGCTCGGCTCGACGTCGTTCCAGCCCATGTGCGGGAGGTGGCGGGCGCCGCTCAGGAGCGTGGTGGTGCCGGGCAGCAGGCCGAGCCCGGCCGTGTCGCCCTCCTCGCTGCGGGCGAACAGCAGCTGCATGCCGACGCACACGCCGAACAGGTGCGCGCCGCCGCGCAGGGCGGCCATGATCGCGTCCACGAGCCCGCGCTCGCGCAGGGCCTCCATGGCGGACGAGGCGTGCCCGACCCCGGGGATGATCAGGAACGCCGCCGCGGCGACCTCCTCGGGGTGCTCGCTCACGGCGACGTCCGCGCCGGCGCGCTCGAACGCGGCGCGCAGCGAGCGCAGGTTGCCCGCCCCGTAGTCGACGAACGTCGCGATCACAGCACGCCCTTCGTGCTCGCGATGCCGGCGCGCGCGGCGTCGGGCTCGACGGCCTCGCGCAGCGCGAGTGCCATGGCCTTGAACGCGGCCTCGGTGACATGGTGGGCGTCGTCGCCGCGCGCGCTGAGGTGCAGGCCGAGCCGGCCGCGCCGCGCGAACGTGTCGAAGAAGTGCGGGACGAGGGTCGTCGGCATGCGGCCGATCGCGGGTCCCGCGAGCGCGAGGTCGAGCTCGGCGATGCCGCGGCCCGAGAGGTCGACCGTGGCCTCTGCCAGCGCCTCGTCGAGCGGCGCGCGCGCCGAGCCGAAGCGGCGGACGCCCGTGCGGTCGCCGAGCGCCTGGTCGAAGGCCTCGCCGAGTGCGATCGCGCAGTCCTCGACGGTGTGGTGCTCGTCGACCCAGAGATCGCCGTGGCAGCGCAGCTCGATGTCGGTGAGCGACCAGAACGCGAGGCTCGTGAGCATGTGGTCGAGGAACCCGAGGCCGGTCGCGATGCGCGCCCGCCCGCCGCCGAGGAGGCCGACGCGCGCCTCGATGCGCGTCTCGCGCGTCGCGCGCCGCACCTCGCCGGTGCGCTCCCCGCGCACGCCGTCCTCATCGGCGGGCGCCTCGCCGCCCGCGAGCGCGGCGAGCGCGCGCAGGAGGCGCGCATTGGCGGCGCGGTGCGAGACGGTGACGCGAAAGCAGCCGGCGAGCAGCGGCTCGTGCGTGAACGTGCGCACGGCGCAGCCGCGCTCGACGAGCCGTGCGAAGACGTCCGGCACGGGGGCGCGGGCGAGCACGAAGTTGGCGGCGTGCGCGAGCACCTCGACCCCGGCGCTGCGCATCCCGGCCGCGAGCCAGCCGCGCTCCTCGACGATCCCGGCGCAGCGCGACTGCAGCTCCTCGCGCTCGCTGCACGCCAGCTCCGCCACGGCGGCCGACCACGACGAGATCGAGCCCGGCGGTCGCAGCGCGTCGAGCGCCTCGGCCAGGGCGGGCTGCGCGAGGCCGTAGCCGACGCGCGCGGCCCCGAGCGCGAAGCCCTTCGAGAACGTGCGCGTGACGACGAGGTTCGCGTTGCGCTCGACGAGCGGGCTGAAATCCTCGCCGCCGAGCTCGAGGTAGGCCTGGTCGAGCACGACGATGCCCGGGCACGCGGCGCAGATGCGCTCGACGAGCGCGGCGTCCAGTTGCTCGCCCGTCGGGTTGTTGGGACTGCAGAGCCAGACCACGCGCACGTTGCCGGCCTCGCGCTCGAGTCCCTCGCGTGCGAGCGCGAGCCCGGCGCCGGGTGCGAGCGCGAGCACCTCGGCGCCCGCGTTGCGCGAGGCGACGGTGTAGAGCTGGTAGGTCGGCTTGGCCACGAGCGCCGTGTCGCCGCGGCCGAGCGCGAGCTGGGCGCACAGCGCGAGCACCTCGTCGCAGCCCGCGCCGACGACGACCTGGTTCGCCTCGACGCCCGCGTACGCGGCGATCGCGCGCTTGAGCGGCAGGTACGACGCATCCGGGTAGTCGTTGGGCGGAATCGCTGCCAGGCGCGCGATCGACTCGGCGTACCAGGCCGGCGGGTCGGCCGGCGTGTTCATGTCGAAGCGGTCGACGGGGCCGTCGGGGATGCCCTCCTGCCAGCGGTAGGGGCTGGCGCGCGCGAGCTCCGGGCGGATGTGGGTGCGCAGGTCGTCGAGGCTCATGCGATCAGGTGCTCGATGGGGAGGACGAGGATCGACGAGGCCCCCGCCGCGCGCAGCGGCCCGAGCAGCCGCACGACGTCGGCGGCGTCGACGACCGCGTGCACGGCGTGCATGTCGCCGCGCGCGAGCGGCAGCACGGTCGGGGCGTCGAGCCCGGGGAGCAGCGCGAGCACCTCGGCGAGGCTCTCGTCGCGCGCGTTGAGCATGACGTAGCGCTTGGGGCGGGCCGCCAGCACCGAGTCGATCAGCAGCCGCAGCTCGTCGGTGAGCGCGCGCTGCTGCGGGGTGAGGTCGCGCCGCGCGATCAGGACGGCCTGCGACTCGAGCAGCGTCTCGAGCTCGACGAGGCCGTTCTGGCGCAGCGTGTCGCCGCTCGAGACGAGGTCGACGATCGCGTCGGCGGCGTGCAGCCGCGGCGCCAGCTCGACCGAGCCGCCGAGCGTCACGACGCTCGCCTCGACGCCGGCGCCGGCGAGGTGCGCCGCGAGCGTGCGCGGGTACGACGTCGCGATGCGACCGCCGTCGAGGTCGGCGAGCGATGCGATGTCGGCGCCCTCGGGAACGGCGAGCGCGAGCCGGCAGCGCCCGAAGCCGAGCTCGAGCAGCGGCTCGACGTCGGCGCCGGTCTCGACGATCTGGTTCTGGCCCGCGATGCCGAGATCGACGTCGCCCGCGGCCGTCCACACGGGGATGTCGTCCGAGCGCGCGAGCAGGAGGTCGAGGTCGAGGTCGTGCGCAGTGCGCGTGCAGCGTGCGCCCCGTCGTCTCGAACTGGATGCCGGCGTCGCTGAGGAGGCGCGTGGCCGGCTCGGCGAGCCGGCCCTTGGACGGCAGCGCGAGCCGCAGCAGCCCGCGGCGGTTCACTTGCGCCTCCGCGCGAGGCGGTCGAGCACGAGCCGGTAGCCGCCCTCGCCGTGGCGCAGCCAGTGCGCCACGCGCGTGACCGTCGTGGTCGAGCCGCCGACGCGCTCGGCCACCTCGGCGTACGGGACGCCCTTGTCGATCAGCCGCGCGGCGGCCAGGCGATGCGCCATGGCCTGGATCTCGGCGAGCGTGCAGAGGTCGCGCAGGAAGGCCGCACGCTCCTCGTCGCTGCGCAGCAGCCCGAACGCGCGCAGCAGGTCGTCGACCGACTCGTCGTGCCATTCGGGCTTGGCCTGCGGGGTCGAGTTCATCACGACGACATGTTAGCATGGTGTCATGGCAATGGACGTCATACCGGCGGTCGACCTCTCGGGGGGCCGCGTCGTGCGCCTCCTGCAGGGCGACTACGGCCGCGTCACCGGCTTCGACGAGACCCCCGACGAGGCCGCCGATCGCTTTGCCCTCGCGGGGGCGGCATGGTTGCACGTGATCGACCTCGACGCGGCGCGCGACGGCGAGCGGAGCCCCGAGCACGCCGCGGTGCTCGAGCGCCTCGCGGGCAGGCGCGGCACGCGCGTGCAGGTCGGCGGCGGCTTCCGCTCGCGCGAGGCGGTCGAGGCCGCGCTCGCGGCCGGCGTCCAGCGCGTGCTCATCGGGACCTTCGCGGCGCGCGACCCCGATGCGGTCGCGGCGCTCGCAGCCGAGCACGGGCCGCGCATCTGCGTGTGCGCCGACGCGCTCGACGGCAGCGTGCGCGTGGCCGGGTGGCGCGAGGATGCCGGCGAGTCGGCGGCCTCGTTCGTCGAGCGCTTCTCCGCGCGCGGGGTCGGCGCGTTCCTCGTGACGGCGATCGAGCGCGACGGCACCCTCTCGGGGCCCGACCTCCGCCTGCTCGCCGAGGTGCGGGCCGTCACGGACGGCGTCCTGCTCGCCGCGGGCGGGTTCGCCGCGCTCGAGCACATCGCCGCGGCGCGCGATGCGGGCTGCGACGGGGCGGTCGTCGGGCGCGCGCTCTACGACGGCTCGCTCAACCTGCGCGAGGCGATCGCCGCCGCCCGCGACCCCGCGTAACGCCTGCACGATCGGGGTCAGACCCCAATCTTGCAAGGCGCGGACGTCGCACGAGTGGGTCAGACTCGCGACGATTGGGCTGACCAATCGTGCAGGCCGCGTTCTGCACTCGGCGGGGTGTTCACAGGAGACGCGGGTAGAATGGCGCCATCGTCCCGCCGGACGGTGGCCGATCTCGCCCTGCCGAGGTCGCCGGCGGCCCGGTGCTCCCCTCGATGACGATCGACCGCGTCATCCGCCGCCGCATCCTGCTCGGCTTTCTCGTTGCCGCGTCCTTTGGGCTGCTCACGGCGTGGTACCGCGAGGTCGACAACGGCCCGCTGCACCGCGCGCAGGGCTCGGTGGCCGATGCGGCCGTGCCGCTCTCGGCCGCCGTGCAGCGCGTCTCGCGGCCGTTCCGCGACCTCTGGGACTGGAGCCGCGGCCTCGCCAACGCGCGTGACGAGGCGCGGCGGCTGCAGGGCATCAACCAGCAGCAGGCGGTCGAGGTCGCACGGCTGCAGCAGCAGCTGGCCGACACCACCGACTACCGCACGCTGCTCCGGTTCACGAAGAACCCGCGCTTCTCCTTGCTGCTCTCCGACTTCACGCCCGTCGGAGCCGACGTGATCGAGCGGCCCGTCGAGCCGGATGCGGTGCGCGTGCTGATCGACAGCGGCAGCGCGAGCGGCGTCGTCACCGGCGACGCCGTCGTGGCGGGCATCGACCGCGATCGCGCGGCGCTCGTCGGCCTCGTCGAGCGCGTCAACCGCAACAGCGCCGTCGTCACCCTGATCACGAGCCCCGACTTCGCGATCGGGGCCTCGGTGCCGACGGGCCAGGCCAACGGCCTCCTGCGGCCGAGCAGCGACTCGGGCTCGCTCGAGCTCGACGACGTGCCCAAGCGCTACGCCGTCAAGGTCAGCGACGTCGTCTCGACGAGCGGCTGGCAGGACGCCAAGGAGCACCTCGCGTCGCGCCTGCCGAAGGGCATCCCGATCGGCGTGGTGACGCAGGTCAACGACCCCGGCGACGCGATCGGTGAAGGTCATCCAGGTGACGCCGCTCGTCGATCTCGAGGCGTTCTCCCACGTGCTCGTCCTGACCGGCCGCGGGACGACGGCGCCGTGACGGCCCGTCGCATCGCGGGCGACGTCGCGGTCATCGCCGTCCTGCTGCCGCTCGCGGTGCTGTTGCAGCTCGCGCTGGCAGCCGATCTCTCGCTCGTCGCGGGCGCGCCCGACCTGGTGCTGATCGCCGTCTGCGCCGTGGCGCTGGCGCGCGGCCCGGAGCTCGGGTGCGCGGCCGGCTTCGCGTCGGGGCTCGCGCTCGACGTGCTGGCCCAGCACGCGCTCGGCCGCGACGCCCTGATCTACTGCGTCGCCGGCTACTGCCTCGGCGCGGCCGGCGAGAAGCTGCGGCCTCCCGCCCCCGTGCGCAGCCTGCTGCTGGTCGCGCTCGCGACCGGCCTCGTGCGCATCGCCGAGGGCGGCATCGCGTTCCTGCTCGGCAGCGACGGCGCGCTCGGGCGCGCGTTCGGGGTGCAGCTGGCGGCGGCGCCCGCCGCGAGCGTGCTCTTCGCGATCCCGCTGCTCGCGCTCCTGCGCCTCGCCTTCGGCGTCAAGCCACCGCCGCGGCGCTCGTTCCCGCTGCCCGACCCGCTCCCGGAGCCGGATGTCGCAGCCACCGCCTGATCCCGCCTTCCCGCCGCGCCCCCACGGGCGCCTGCAGCTGCGGCTCGGCGCGCTCGGCGTCGTCGTCGTCGTGCTCTTCACGCTGCTCGTGCTGCGCCTGTGGGCGCTGCAGGTGCTCAACACGCGCACGTTCGTGGCGCAGGCGGCGAGCAACCACGAGAAGCAGGTCGTCGTCCGGGCGCCGCGCGGGGAGATCCTCGACGACAAGGGGCGCGTGCTCGTGCGCAATCGCGTCGCCTACGAGCTCGACCTCGACCCCGGCGCCGTGCGCGACACCGCCCGCCGGCACCAGCTGCTCCTGCGCGTGGCGCACATGCTCGACCTCGAGCCGCGCCCGCTCTGGGAGCGCGTCGACCGCCAGCTGCGGCAGGACCCGGTCGCGCCGGTGATGCTCGCGACCGACATCCCCGTGCAGCTCAAGTGGTACCTGCAGGAGAACCCGAGCACGTTCCGCGGCCTCTCGGTGGCCCAGGTGCCGCTGCGCTACTACCCGTACCGCACGCTCGGCGCGCACATCTACGGGCAGCTCTCCGAGATCGGCCCGAAGCAGCTCGAGGACCCGCGCTTCCACGACTACCACCGCGGCGACGTGATCGGCCAGAGCGGGGTCGAGCGGCGCTACGACGCGTTCCTGCGCGGCGTCGACGGCATCGACGCCGTGACCGTGGACGCGTTCGGCCAGCCGACCGGCGCGGTGCGGCACCTCAAGGCGCCCGTCCCCGGCCGCAACGTGCGGCTGACGATCGACCTCGAGACGCAGCGCGCGGCCGAGCAGGCGCTCGCCTACGGCGTGCGCAGCCACGCCGCGGAAGGGGCGACGGCGGGCGCGCTCGTCGCGATCGACCCGGCGAACGGCAAGGTGCGAGCGCTCGCGTCGTTCCCGACGTTCGACCCCAACTGGTTCATCTCGTACCGCAAGCCGAAGTTCCAGGCCCAGCTGGAGCGGATCACGCGCAACGGCGGGGCGCCGGCGCACTACCCGCTGCTCGACCGCGCGATCGCCGGCCGCTACCCGGCGGCCTCGGCCTTCAAGCCGTTCGTCGCGATCGCCGCCGTCAAGGAGCGGCTCGTGACGCCCAGCAAGCTGCTCCCCTGCACGCCGTCCGCCTACTACTACCACAAGCGCTTCAACAACTGGGACAACACGTTCAACGGTCACATCGACCTCACCGAGGCGCTCGAGCGCTCGTGCGACACGTACTTCTACCGCCTCGGCGACGACATCTTCCGCGAGAGCGGCAAGCAGGGCCATCCGCTCCAGGACTGGGCGTCGAAGTTCGGGTTCGGCGCGCAGACGGGCATCGACATCGTGGGCGAGGACTCGGGCCTGCTGCCCGACCCCAAGTGGAAGAGCGACTTCTACAAGAAGAACTTCTCCGACCAGAGCAAGCCGTCGTACGACCCCCACTGGCTCTTCGACTCGAGCTGGAACGCCGCCGACGAGATCAACCTCTCGATCGGGCAGGGCAACCTCAACGTGACGCCGCTGCAGCTCGCGGTCGGGTACGCCGCGATCGCCAACGGCGGCACCGTCGTGACCCCGCACGTCGTCAGCGCCGTGCAGGCGCCGAACGAGCCGACCCGCCTGCAGCCCGCGCCGCACCGCAGGCACATCAACATCGGCAGCACGCTGCTCACGGCCGTGCGCAGCGGGCTGCTGCGGGCCACGCACCAGCCGGCGGGCACGGCGACCAACGTGTTCGGGCAGTTCGCGATTCCGGTGGCGGGCAAGACGGGCACCGCCCAGCGCCTCGGCGAGCCCGACTATGCGGTCTTCGCCTCGTATGCCCCGGCGAACGACCCCAAGCTCGCGACGGCGATCGTGATCGAGCGCGGCGGCCACGGCGGCGTCGCCGGCGCCCTCACCGCGCTCGACTTCTACTCCAAGGTGTTCAAGGTCAAGAAGCCGAACCTCGGCACGATCGTGGACCGGTCGACCTAGTGCGGCGTTCCGGGATCGAGCACTAGTGTCCAGCGTCCTCATCCCCGGGGAGCGCGTCCGTGCCCGCGAGCTGCGGCGCACGCGCCGCGTCAGCGCCTTCGGCCGCGTGCGCCGGCTCGACTGGCTGCTCCTGTTCGCGCTCGCAGGCGTGGCCGCGCTCGGCCTCGACGTCATCGGCACGGGCGCGGGCGGACACGCGTTCGTGGTCAAGCAGGAGATCTACCTGGCGCTCGGGGCGATCGCCCTGTGCGCCCTGTCGTTCATCGACATCGAGTACTTCCGCCGCCTCGAATGGCCGCTCTACGTGGGCACGATCGCGCTCGTGGCGGCGGTCTTCGCGCTCGGGTTCTCGACACGCGGCTCGCGGCGCTGGATCCAGCTGCCGTTCTTCCAGTTCCAGCCCTCCGAGATCGGCAAGCTCACGCTGCTGCTGGCGCTGGCCGCGCTGATCGCGCGCAACGCCGGCCGCATCGGCACGCTGCGCTTCGTCGTCATGTGCATCGCCTACGCGGCCGTGCCGGCCGGGCTCGTCTTCGTCGAGCCCGACTTCGGCACGGCGCTCGTCTACGTCTCGTCGCTCCTGTGCGTCCTGTTCATCGCCGGCGTGCGCCTGCGGCACCTCGCGCTGCTCGGGGCGACCACGGCGATCCTGGCCGTGGCCGTGCTGTGGGCGCTGCCGGCCGGGGGCGTGAACGTGCTCAAGCCGTACCAGGTCGACCGTCTGACCTCGTTCCTGCACCCCGACCGCAACACGCTCAGCGAGGGCTACAACCAGTCGCAGGCCAAGATCGCCGTCGGCTCGGGCGGCCTCGTCGGGCGCGGCAAGTCGGGCGCGACGCAGACGCTCAACGACTTCCTGCCGGAGCGCCGCACCGACTTCGTGTTCGCGGTGCTGGGGGAGGAGCGGGGATTCGTCGGCGCGATGCTCCTGCTCGGCCTCTACCTCGTCGTGCTGTGGCGCGTCCTGCGCGCGATCGCCGTGGCGCGCACGCTGTTCGCGCGCCTGATCTGCGCGGGCGTGTTCGGCTGGCTGCTGGCCTCGGTCTTCATCAGCGTCGGCATGACGATCGGCATCGCGCCCGTCACCGGCATCCCGCTGCCGCTGCTCTCGGCGGGCGGCTCCAGCACGATCACCGTGCTGGCCGCGATGGGCGTCGTGCAGTCGATCCAGCTGCGCGCGCGCCTGCCGCAGCGCCTGCTGCCGGAGCGCCCGCCCGAGCGGCCGCCCGAGCCGGGCGGAGAGGCGCTCGAGCCATCACAGCTATTGTGAGGTCTTGATGACGATCCTCCATGCCGTGCCCGCTGCCGCGGCACGCCTCGAGCGTGCGCGGCGCGCACCGGTTGGAGCGACCCTGAACGGCGTGGACGCGCGCCCTCACAACGACTTTTACCTCGCGCCTCGCGCGCTCTTCGGCGTGCGTGTCGCGGCGGGGTACGGAGATATCTATGACCCACGTCAAGCGCATGCTGACCAGCGCCGACCCGCAAGAGGTGCGGGTTGCGATCGTCGAAGGCGGCAAGCTCTCTGAGGCGTACATCGAACGGCGAGGCCGCCGCTCGATCGTCGGCAACATCTACAAGGGACGGGTCGACGCCGTCCTGCCCGGCATGGAAGCGGCCTTCGTCGACATCGGGCTCCCGAAGAACGGCTTCCTCTACGTCGCCGAGATCGTCCTCCCCGAGCTGGACGACCGCGAGCGCCGCTCCAAGCGCATCCAGGAGCTGATCCAGCCCGGCCAGGACGTCCTCGTCCAGGTCACGAAGGATCCGATGGGCTCGAAGGGCGCGCGCCTCACGATGGACGTGTCGCTGGCCGGCCGCTTCATGGTGCTGGCCCCCGGCGGCGACGGCGTCGGCGTGTCGAAGAAGCTCGAGGGCGACGAGCGCGACCGCCTGCGCGACCTGCTCAAGAAGATGAAGACGCACGAGGACTGCGGCCTGATCGCGCGCACCGCCGCGCAGGGCGCCTCGCTCGACGAGCTCGAGCGCGACGTGCGCCTGCTCGAGAAGCTCTGGGACGTCAGCCGCGGCCACGCGCAGCGCGCGCAGGCGCCGGCGCTCGTCTACTCCGAGCCCGACCTCTCGCTGCAGATGGTGCGCGACGACTTCCGCGCGGACGTCGCCGAGCTCGTGATCGACGACGAGCGGCAGTACCACCGCGTCATGGCCTACGTGCGGCGCACGTCGCCCGAGCTGGCCGAGCGCGTCAAGCTCTACAAGGGCAAGCGCCCGCTCTTCCAGCGCTACGAGATCGAGCAGGGCATCCGCTCCACGCTCTCCCGCCGCGTGCCGCTGCCCTCCGGCGGCTCGCTCGTGTTCGACTACGGCGAGGCCTTCACGGTCGTCGACGTCAACACGGGGCGCTTCACCGGCACGACCAAGAAGCTCGAGGACACGATCCTCAAGAACAACCTCGAGGCGGCCGTCGAGGTCGTCCGCCAGCTGCGCCTGCGCGACATCGGCGGCATCATCGTCGTCGACTTCATCGACATGGCGAGCCAGAAGAACCGCGACGCCGTGCTCGAGATCCTGCAGCGCGAGCTCAAGAAGGACCGCAGCAAGGTCTACGTCGTCGAGATCTCGCCGCTCGGCCTCGTCGAGATGACGCGCAAGAACATCGCCGACGGCGTGCGCGAGATCATGACCTGCGAGTGCCCGGTCTGCGAGGGCACGGGCCGCATCCTCTCCGACGAGTCGCTCGCGATCGACATGCTGCGCAACCTGCGGCGCGTGGCGCGCGAGTCCAAGAGCGAGGCCTTCCGGGTCGAGCTCGAGGACGCCGTGGCGCGCGCGCTGATCGGCACCGGCGGCGCCGGGCTCGACGAGCTCGAGCACGAGACGGGCCGCGCCTTCGACGTCGTCGGCCGCACCGACGTGCCGCGCGACCACTTCGAGGTGCTGGCCGAGGGCACGCTGGCCGAGATCGGCGCCGAGGCGCCGCCGTGCTCGCCGGGCGACGAGCTCAAGCTGCCCGTGCTCGAGCCGCACCGCTTCGTCGAGACGGACGCGGTCTCGCGGCTCAGCGCCGGCTACGAGGTGCAGGTCGTCGGCGGGCTGCCGTACGTCGGCACGACGCAGCGGCTGCGCATCGAGCGCGCGACGCGCTTCGCCGCCCAGGCGGCGCTGCTCGACGTCGAGCCCGCGCGGCCGGTGGCGGCGCCGACGCCCCGGACGACGGTCGACGACGTCGACGGCGAGCCGGTGGACAGGGTCTCCGACATCCTCGAGCCCGAGCGCCGCGTCGGCGAGCGCCTCGACGTCGAGGGCCGCGTGCGCCGCCAGAAGCGCCGCACGGCGTCCGAGCAGCGCCGCGAGAAGGGCCGCGCGAGCGGCTCCGGCGGCTCCGGCGGCGGGCGCGACGGCGCGAAGAAGCCGGCCAAGGCCGCCGCCGCCGGCGAGGGCGCGGCCGAGGGCGACGACAGCGATGCGCGCACGCCGGAGGACGGCGAGGCCGCGGCCAAGCGCCGCCGCCGGCGCGGCGGGCGCGGTCGCCGCGGGCGCGGCGGCAGCGGCGCCAACGGCGCGCGCGCGACCGACGAGGGCGGGAGCGAGGCCGTCGCCAACGGCGCGCCGGCCGAGCCGGCCGTCGCAACCGCGGCGGTCTCCGAGCGCGCACCGCGCGAGCCGGGCGCGGCACGGCCGCGTCAGCGGCGCCGGCGCACCCCCGCCGGGGGCGGCGCCAACGGCGCAGCGGGCGAGGAGCGCGCCGAGCGCGAGCCCGCGCCGGCGAGCGCGCCGGCCGAGCCGGCCGCAGCGCGGGCACCACGCGCCCCGCGGGCGCCGCGAGCGCCGCGCGAGCCCCAGACGGGCTCCACCGCGGCCCGGGACGCGGCGGCCGCCGCGAGCGAGGACGAGCGCCGCAAGGGCCTCATCTCGCGCATCCTCGGGCGTTAGACCTGCTCCACACGGTCGCGCGCCGTGACGGCGCATGACCGGCAACGGCCGGTCCGGCGCGGCGCCGCACGCGGGGCCGCTTCTCCAGGTGTTCGCTATGCTTCCGTCCTGCGGCCGCTGCGTGGCTGCGTTTCCCCTCTCTCGCCAATCGATCGAAGGCCCTCCGTGTTTGCCGTCATCTCGCTCGGCGGAAAGCAGTACCGCGTCCGCAAGGGCGAGTACCTGACCGTCGACCGCCTCGCGCACGACGCGGGCTCCACCTTCACGCCCGTCGTGTTGCTCGCGACCTCGGGCGACGACGTCTCCATCGACGCCGCCGACCTCGCCAAGGTCACGGTCACGGCGCGGGTCGACGAGCACCTGCTCGGGCCCAAGATCCGCGTGGCCACGTACAAGCCGAAGAAGAGCTCGAAGAAGGCGCGCGGTCACCGCAGCCGCCTCTCGCGCATCACGATCGAGGACATCGCCGTCGGCACGGCGCCCAAGAAGGCGGCCGCCAAGGCCGCGCCGAAGGCCGAGGTCGCGACCGAGGCGAAGCCCGCGGCGGCCGAGAAGCCCGCGGCCGCCGCGAAGCCCGCGCCGCCGAGAAGCCGGCAGCCGCCGCGAAGCCCGCGGCCGCCAGGAAGCCGGCCGCGGCGAAGAAGCCCGCGGCCGCGAAGAAGCCCGCGGCAGCCAAGAAGCCGGCGGCGGAGAAGCCCGCCGACGAGCCCGCGACGGAGCAGGAGGCGTAAGGAATGGCACACAAGAAGGGCCTCGGCTCCTCCAAGAACGGCCGCGACTCCAATGCCAAGCGCCTCGGCGTCAAGGTCTTCGCCGGCCAGCACGTGCCGGCCGGCTCCATCATCGTCCGCCAGAAGGGCACCGAGTTCCACCCGGGCCCGGGCGCGGCGCTCGGCCGCGATCACACGGTGTTCGCGCTCGTCACGGGCACGGTCGGCTTCGGCCGCCGCCGCGGCAAGCGCGTCGTGACCGTCGCCGCGGCCGAAGAGTAAATTGCTCGCCGCGTGAGCGGCCAGGGCGACTTCTACGACCGCGCGTCCGTGATCGTCGAGGCCGGGCGCGGCGGTGACGGCTGCGTCTCGTTCCGGCGCGAGAAGTTCGTGCCCAAGGGCGGGCCGGACGGCGGCGACGGCGGCGACGGCGGCGACGTCGTGCTGCTCGCCGACCCCGACATGCGCGATCTCTCGGCGTTCCGCTTCCGCCGGCACCTGCGCGGCAAGCGCGGAGTGCACGGCGAGGGCGGCGGCAAGACGGGCGGGCGCGGCGACGACGCGATCGTGCACGTGCCGCTCGGCACGCAGGTCTACGACGCGAGCGGCGAGGTGCCCATCGCCGACCTCGCGCACGCCAAGGCGCGCGTCGTGATCGCGCGCGGCGGGCGCGGGGGGCGGGGCAACCGGCGCTTCACGACCGCCGTGCGCCAGGCGCCGCGCACGGCCGAGGTCGGCGAGGAGGGCGAGTCGGCCGAGCTCGAGCTGCGCCTCAAGATGGTCTGCGACGCGGCGCTGCTCGGCTTTCCGAACGCGGGCAAGTCGTCGCTCCTGCGCCGCATCTCGAACGCCACGCCGAAGGTGGCCGACTACCCGTTCACGACGCTCGCGCCGCAGCTCGGCACGGTCGAGCTCGACGATCTGCGCCAGCTGACCGTGGCCGACGTGCCCGGCCTGCTCGAGGGCGCATCCGACGGCGTCGGGCTCGGGCACGCGTTCCTCGCCCACCTCGAGCGGGCGTACGCCCTCGTGCACGTGGTCGCGATCGACCCCGAGGCGGGCGACGCGCTCGCCGACTGCCGGCAGCGCTACGCCGCCATCTACGGCGAGCTCGCGAAGCACGGCGGCGGGCTGGCCGAGCGGCCGCAGATCGTCGTGCTCAACAAGCTCGACCTCGTCGACGAGGCCGAGGGCGAGGCGCTCGTGCAGGCGTTCGCCGAGGCCGTCGTCGAGGGCGGGCTGCCGCCCGATGCCGTCGTGGCGCGCGACGAGCACGCGACGCCGTACGTGCTCGGCCTCTCGTGCGCCACCGGCGCCGGCGTCGCGAGCCTGCGCGGCGCGCTCGAGCGCGTGCTCGGCGCCATCCGCGCGGCCGAGCCCGCCGGGCCGGGCGAGGACGAGCTCGCCGACTACCTGCTCTACCGGCCGCGTGCGCGCCAGCGCATCTTCCGCCTCGTGCGCGACGACGGCACCGTGCGCATCGCGGGCCGCGAGGTCGTCGCGCTCGTCGAGAAGCTCGATCTCGCGACGCCCGAAGGCGTGCGCGCGCTGTCGCTCGAGCTCGGGCGCCTCGGCGTGATCGAGGCCCTCCGCCACGCGGGCGTGAAGCCCGGCTACGAGGTCGCGATCGGCGATGAGCGCTTCGAGTTCTCGCTGCCGCCCGAGGAGACGGCCCACGAGGAGTACGACGACGAGGACGATCTCGAGTGGTGAGCACGGAGACGCCGCGCGTCGGGGTGCTCGGGTCGCTCTGCAACCCCGTGCACCTCGGCCACCTGCTGCTCTGCCAGGAGGCGACCTGGCAGCTCGGGCTCTCGCGCGTCGTGCTCGTCCCGACCGGCATTCCCCCGCACCGCCCGGCGCCGCGCGAGCCGGCGGCCATGCGCCTGCGGCTGGCCCAGGCGGCGGCCATCGGCAATCCGGCGCTCACGGTCTCGCGCGTCGAGATCGACCGCCCGGGGCCGTCGTACATGGTCGACACCCTGCGCGAGCTGGCGCAGCGCTATCCCGGCAACGGCCTCGTGCTGCTGCTCGGCTCCGACCAGTATGCGGCGCTCTCGACCTGGCACGAGCCCGAGCTCGTGCCGCAGCTGGCGCGCATCGCGGTGGCCCGGAGACCGGGCGTCTCACCCGACGTCCTGGCCGACGCCGACGTCGAGCGCATCGAGATGCCACAGGTCGACATCTCCTCGTCGATGATCCGCGAGCGCGTCGCCGCGGGCCGGCCGATCCGCCATCTGGTTCCCGATCCGGTGCGCGAGCTGATCGAAGCCGAAGGTCTCTACCGATAGCTGGGCATGTGGAACCCGTGGTAAGGTGGCCCAAGTGAGGTATGAGACTGGAGCCGGCTGCTGAGCCGCGGACACGAGCTCGCGGATCGCATTGCCGCGATCTGCTCCGACAAGCTTGCAGAGGACGTCGTCATCCTCGACATGGAGGACGTGGTCGGGTACACCGACGCGTTCGTCATCTGCTCGGGTCAGAACGCCCGCCACGTGCAGGCGATCGCCGAGGAGGTCGAGCTCGTGCTCAAGCACGACGAGGGCCTCCTGCCGAAGGGCGGCGAGGGCCGGCGCGAGGGCGATTGGATCCTGCTCGACTATCTCGACTGCGTCCTGCACGTGTTCACGCCCGAGGCGCGCGTGTTCTACCGGCTCGAGCAGCTCTGGGGCCAGGTGCCCCAGCGCCAGGTCGTCTGACCGGAACGCCGGCACGTCCCTGGTAGACTCGGCGTCCGCGGGGCCGTAGCTCAGCTGGGAGAGCGCAGCGCTGGCAGCGCTGAGGTCACGGGTTCGATCCCCGTCGGCTCCATTTCGTCGCCGCCCCGCAATGGCCATTGCCACTGCGTGGCGCGAGCGCTAGGGTGGCGGGGTCGCCGCTCCGGCGATCCGCGCAGGCGATGCCGCCTCGGCCTCCAGTGGGGCTGGGGCGTTTCGTGTTTTCAGGGGAGGTCGGATGAGGCGCGTGCCGCACGATGAAGACCTTCCCGATCCGATGGATCTCCACGTCGGGTGCGAGATCGGCTACCGGGCCGACGAGGAGGCGCACGCCGTCGCGCTGGTCGAGCCGCACAGCTCGCTCGAGAGCGCCATCGTCGATCAGCGCTGGGTGCCCGAGCCGCCGCGGATGCGCTTCCGGGATCTCTACGGCAACTCGTGCCGCCGCATCGACCTCGGGCCGGGCAACTCGGCCTTCGCCTATCACGCCACGGTCCGCGTCTCCGCGCAGCCGGAGGCCGTCCCCGGCCCCGGGGACGTGCAGCACTGGGTCGAGGATCTCTCGTCCGATCTCCTGCACTGGCTGCTCCCGAGCCGGCTGTGCGAGTCCGACCTCTTCGCGGAGTGCGCCTGGGATCTCTTCGGCGGGACGCCCCGGGGGGCCGAGCGGCTGGCCGCGATCTGCGACTGGATTCACGCGAACGTCGAATACGGCGTCCCGAGCGTGCCGTCGACGACGGTCGGCGAGATCTTCGAGCGGCGCGGCGGCATGTGCCGCGATTTCGCGCATCTGGGCGTGACGTTCTGCCGTGCGCTCGGCATTCCCGCCCGCTACGTCTCGGGCTACCTCCCCGACATCGGCATCCCCGGCCCCTACCCGACGATGGACTTCCACGCCTGGTTCGAGGTCTGGCTCGGCGCGCGCTGGTGGACGTACGACGCGCGCTTCAACGTCCCGCGGATCGGCCGCGTGCCGATCGGGCGTGGACGCGACGCCGTCGACGTCGCGATGCTGACGACCTATGGCGACGCTAGGCTCGAGACGATGACGGTCTTCGCAGAAGCGGTGAGCGCCGTCGGCGCGGGTGAGCGGCATGGCGGTTGACACGCTCGGCGACATGATCGCCACGCTCGGCAGCATCGACGACGACGAGATCGACTGGCAGAACATCCGCCAGGCCACCGTGCTCATCCACCAGACGTTCCGCTACGACTATCCGGGCCCCATCAGCGATCTCCGCCAGCGGCTGATGGTGGTGCCGCCCGACTTCCACGGCAACCAGCGCCTGACGACGCACAAGCTGCGGGTCTCCGGCCGCAACCTCGACAACGAGCGCCACTACGACAGCTTCGGCAACGTCGTGCTCGACCTGACGCTCCAGGAGGTCGAGAGCCACGTCGAGTTCACGACGTGGGCCGTCGTCGAGATCGTGATTCCGGCCGATGGCGGCGAGAATCCCGACGACGTCGGCTCCGACCGCCGCTTCGCGGAGCCCTCGCGCCTCACGCAGCCCGATCAGAGCCTGCGGGCCGTGGCTGCCGAGCTGGCCGCTTCCGGCGCCGCCGGCCTGGATCTGGCGGCGCTCGTCTCGAGCCGCGTGCACGACCACTTCGTCTACGAATGGGGCATCACGTCGATCGAGACGACGGCTGCCGAGGCCTGGGCGGCGGGCCGCGGCGTGTGCCAGGACTACGCCCACTGCATGGTGGCGCTCTGCCGGCTGTGCGGCCTGCCGGCGCGCTACGTCTCGGGCCACCTGCTCGGCGACGGCGGGACGCACGCCTGGGTCGAGGTGCTCGTGCAGGAGCCGGACGGCACCGTGCGCGCGGTGCCCTTCGATCCCACGCACGACCGCCGTGCGGGCCCGCGCTACGTGACGGTCGCCGTCGGCCGCGACTACGGCGACGTCCCGCCGACGTCGGGGACGTTCGAGGGCGCGTTCCCGGGCGAGCTGACGACGCACAAGCGCGCGGCCGTCGTCCACGTCGAGTACGTGCAGCCCCCGCGCCGGCGGCGCGTCGTCCAGCGCTGAGGCTCCCCGGCATGCGCATCACCGCTCTCGACCACCTCGTCCTGACGGTCGCGAGCATCGACGCCACGGTCGCCTTCTACGAGCGGCTGGGCATGCGCGCCGAGACGTTCGGCGACGGCCGGCACGCGCTGCGCTTCGGCGCGCAGAAGATCAACCTGCACGAGGCCGGCTCGGAGTTCACACCGCACGCGGCCCGCCCGGTGGCCGGCTCGGCCGACCTGTGCTTCCTGGTCGACGGATCGCTCGCTGAGGTCGCGCGCGCACTGGCTGCGGCGGGCGTCGCGATCGAGCTCGGCCCGGTCGAGCGCGAGGGCGCCGTCGGCGCGATGCAGTCGCTCTACGTGCGCGACCCGGACGGCAATCTCGTCGAGCTGTCGCGGTTGCGTTAGCTGTCGCGCATGAACGCGTTGATCTCGCGCGACACCGCGGAGCCGGCGAGACCGTCGAAGGTGCCGTGGTCGTGCACCTCGTGCGCTGCGCGCAGGAAGGCGCCCTGCGCCGTGCGGATCAAGCCAGTGCCGAGGCTGATGCGGCGCACGCCCGCGGCCGAGAGCAGCTCGACGCTCGGCGAGCCGGGGAAGGCGAGCACGTTGACGGGCTTCGACAGTGACGTGCAGACCGTGCGGATGTCGTCGATGTCGAGGAGGCCGGGTGCGTAAAGCACGTCGGCGCCCGCCTTCTCGAAGGCCTGCAGGCGCTCGATCGTGTCGTCCAGGTCGCTACGCCCGTGGAGGTAGTTCTCGGCACGGGCCGTGAGCGTGAACGGGAACGGCAGCGCGGCCGCGGCTTCGACGCCGGCGGCGATGCGCTCGACGGCGTGCGAGAGCGAGTAGATCGGCCCGGCCGCCGTCGAGGTCGAATCCTCGATCGAGCAGCCGACGAGGCCGGCGGCCGCGGCGCCGTGAATCGTCGCTGCGACGCTCTCGGGGTCGTCGCCGAAGCCGTTCTCGAGGTCGCCGTTGACCGGCAAGTCGGTCGCGCCGGTGATCATCGCCGAGTGCTCGAGCGCCTCGTCGCGCGACACGGCGGCCTCGCCGTCGCGGCGTCCGAGCACGAACGCGAGACCGCCACTCGTCGTCGCAAGCGCCTTGTAGCCGAGGCGCGCGAGCACGCGCGCGGTGCCGATGTCCCACGGGTTCGGCATCACGAACGCACCAGGCCCCTCGTGCAGACGGCGGAACTCGACTGCTCGCTCCTCGATGGTCATGGGGCGAGCCTAGCGCGCGGCGGCGGCCTGCGCGCCGCCGGTTTGGACGTCGCAGAGCGGGGCATCACGCCGGTGCAAATCGCACTCTCGAGGAGGTCGTCCATGCCCCCGGCCGGCGTCAAGAAGGGCTCGAAGCGGGCCCGCCAGTACGAGCACATCAAGGACTCGCTGAAGGAGGCGGGTCGATCCGAGGACACGGCCGAGGAGATCGCGGCGCGCACCGTCAACAAGGAGCGCGCGCGTCACGGCGAGTCGAAGACCGCCTCGAAGACCTCGACGGCGGATCCGCTGTCCTCGGGCGAGCGCGGCGGCCGCCGCTCCGGCACGCGCCGCGAGAAGGGCCGCACGCGCGACCAGCTCTACGCCGAGGCCAGGCACAAGAACATCAAGGGCCGCTCGAGCATGACGAAGGCGCAGCTCGAGCGCGCCGTCGATCGCTGAGGGCGCGACCGCAGGGCCGGTTCCGCGGTCTCAGCCCGTGTTGCGCAGCGCCGCCGCGATGCCCGCGATCGAGCGCGCGAGCGGCGCTGCCAGGCGGCCGCGCGCCTCGTCGGAGTCCGCGGCGCGGTAGCGCGCGAGCAGGTCGACCTGGATCGCGTTCATCGGATCGACGTACGGGTTGCGCAGGCGCACCGAGCGCTGCAGGGCGGGGTGCCGGTCGAGCAGGCCCTCCTCGTCCACGGTCGCGAGCACGGCGCCGACCGTGCGCTCGTGCTCGGCCGCGATCAGGCTCCCAGATGCGCTCGCGCTCGGCGCCGGCCGGCACGAGCTCGAGGTAGCCGCGCGCGATCTCGAGCGACGACTTCGCGAGCGTCATCTCGAGGTTGTCGATCATGGCGCGGAAGAACGGCCACTCGCCGTACAGGCGGCGCAGCTCGCCGACGCCCGCAGGCGTCGCGGCGACGGAGCCGAGCGCCGTGCCGACGCCGTACCAGGCCGGCAGCAGGGTGCGGGTCTGCGTCCACGCGAAGACCCACGGGATGGCGCGCAGGCCGGCCAGGTAGGCGTGGCTCGACGGGCGCCGCGCCGGGCGCGAGCCCAGTGCCAGCACCCCGAGCTCGTCGACGGGCGTGAACGCGCGGAAGAACGGCACGAACCCCTCGTCCTCGTGGACGAGCGCGCAGTAGGCGGCGAAGGCGTCCTCCGAGAGCGCGTCGAGCAGCTCGCGGCCGCCCGCCGGCGGCACGTTGCCGAGCGCGTCGGGGAACGCCGCGAGCAGCGTCGCCGCGACGGCGGCCTCGAGGTTGCGGTGCGCGAGACCGGGGAGCCCGTACTTGTTCGAGACGGTCTCGCCCTGGTCGGTCAGCTTCAGCCGTCCCGGCGGGTGGCCCGGCGGCTGCGCGAGGATCGCCGCGTGCGTCGGGCCCCCGCCGCGGCCGGCGCTGCCGCCCCGGCCGTGGAAGATCGTGAGCTCGATGTCGCGCTCCGCCGCCAGCGCGGCGAGCGACTCCTGCGCCCGGTAGGTCTCCCACGCGGCCGTCAGGTAGCCGCCGTCCTTGCCGGAGTCGGAGTAGCCGAGCATCACCTCGAGCCGCCGGCCGCGGCGTTCGACGAGCGCCCCGAACCGGCCGTCGTCGAGCAGCGCCGTGACCGTCGCCGGAGCCCGCCGGAGGTCGGCGACCGTCTCGAACAGCGGAACGAGCGAGAGGTCGGCGCCGACCTCCGTCTGCGTCAGGGCGAGCGCACGCAGGAGGTCGTCCGGGCTCGACGTGCCCGAGACGATGACGGTGTCGAGGGCGCGTTCGCCGTGGCGGGCGCGGGCCTCGCGCAGCGTGCGGAACGTCGCGCGCGTGCGCTCGTCCGGCTCGGCGAGCTGGTTCGCGTGCAGGCGGACGTCGAGCTTCGCGACGTGGAAGCCGAACAGCTCGACGCGGCGGCGCAGGTCGGCGAGCGGCCCGTCGGCGATGCGCGCGCCGCGGTTGGCGCGCAGGCTCGCGTCCATCAACCCGAGATCGGCGAGCAGGCCGCCGGCGTCGCCGTAGGCGGGCTCGTCGTTGCGCTCGAGCAGGTTCTCGAGGCGCTTGCCGATGAAGCTGAGCTTGCGCCGGTAGGGCTCGTCGAAGTTCTGGTCGCCGATCTCGCCCGCGAAGGCGGCGAGCTCGCGCTCGTCGCGCTCGATCGAGCGCAGCAGCTCGTCGCTCACGGGCACCATGCGGGTCGACACGCCCGTCCCGCGCGCGAGCGCGCGCACCTCGACGCGGTAGCGGGTGAGCGCGAGCCGGCGGGCGCGCTCGAGCCACTCGGTCACGGTCTGCGGCCCGGCCTCGGGATTGCCGTCCTGATCGCCGCCGACCCACGATCCGAAGCGGAACGGGACGTGCGCGCCGGGCAGCCGCTCGCGGTACTCGGCGAGCACGTCGGGCGCCACGGCGAGCAGCGTCGTCTCGAAGAACCAGAGCGCGTGGCGGATCTCGTCGACCACGCGCGGGCGCCGCGAGCGCACCTCGTCGGCCTGCCAGAGCGCGGTGATCTCGGCAGCCACGTCGTCCTCGAGCCGCCGCCGCGCCGTGGGCGACAGCGTGGGGTCGTCGTGCGCCTCGAGGATGCGGCTGAGCTGCAGCTGGGCCTGCAGCACCGTGCGGCGCGCCGCCTCCGTGGGGTGCGCGGTGATCACGAGCTCGAGCGAGACGGCCTGCGCGCGGCGCGCGAGCTCGGCGGGCGCGACGCCGCTGCCGGCGAGCAGGCCGAACGCCTCCGCCAGGGACTCGCGCGGTATCTGCTCCTCGCGCTCGTAGCGGCGCCGGCTGCGCACGCGATGCCACGCCTCGGCGACGTTGGCGAGCTGGAAGTAGAGCCCGAATGCCCGAAGGACCGCGGTCGAGCGCTCCCCGTCGAGCGCGCGCACGCAGGCCGCGAGCGCCGCGTGGTCGGCCGGCGAGCCGGATTCGCGGGCCTTGCGCGCCAGCTTGCGCACGCGCTCGACGTCGGCCAGCAGCTCCTCGCCGTCCTGCTCCACGAGCACGCGCCCGAGCGCGTCGCCGACCAGGCGCACGTCGCGCCGCAGCGCGTCGTCGCGGCCACCGCCTCGGCGTGCGGTCGCGTCATCGGTGCGGGCTCCTGGCATCCCGAAAGCCTACGTCGTCCGGCGTGCACGCCCGGCGCGGGAGATCCGCCGCGCACCGCCCGGCGTACTCAGTTCGCAATTCGCACGCACCGGGCGGCGGCGCAAGCTACCCTTGCGCTTCAGCTTGCGCCCCCCAGCACAAGCAGCGCGTGAGGAGGATCATCGTGCAAGGCAAGAGCGCAAGCCGATCGGGACTCCTGCAGTGGGTCGTCGTGCTCGTCGTCGGCGTCGTGGTCGTGACGCTCGTGCTCGGCCTGAATCTGATTCCGCGCCTGAACGACGGGCAGAAGGTCCTCGACGCTGCCAAGCCTGCGTTCGCCTCCCAGCGTGTCACCGGCGCGCGCGCCGGAATCAACTTCATCTCCACGAACGTCGACATGGCGGACCCGCTCGTGACCCCGGAGGGCGGGGCCGCGGCGGAGGTTCCGAAGCTGATCGCGTTCGTCTCGCAGAAGACCGGGCTCTCGCAGGCGGCGGTCGTGGCCGCGCTGCAGAAGAGCTTCCCGCACACGACCGCGCTCCTCCAGACGCTCCCGTTGTCGGCGGTGACGGCCGAGGAGCCCGCGCTGCTCGCGTTCCTGGAGAAGTCGCTGCATGTCAACCAGGCCCAGTTGCTCGCGGCGCTGAAGGCCAACTTCCCGGCGATCACCCAGGCGATTGTCAACCTCCCGACCGTCACCAGCGGGTGGAACGACGTCCAGAACATCGCAGGGCTCACGCGCTTCGACGGCACGCCGGTCAAGACCGTACCGGACGTGCGGACGTATTTCAGCTCGGATCTCGTGCCGGTGCTGGAGAAGCAGCAGGGCAACTTCGACAGTCTTGACGGCACCTCGTCGGTCAACTGGATCGCACCGCTCCTGCTGATCGTCGGGCTGGTCGTGATCGTCTTCGCAGGGGTGATGATCGCGCTCAATCTGCGGGGGGCCGTATCGCGTGGGCTGGCGACCGCGGGTGCCGCGGTCGTTCTCGTCGTGGGCGTCGGAGTGGTTGCGCTCGTGCTCGTCATCTCGCTGATACCACGCGTCAGCGACGGTCAGAAGCTGCTCGATGCCCTGCGCCCCGCGAACACGGCCGCGCGCGTGCACGGCGACCGCGCCGGTATCACCATGGTCACGGCGATCGCGAACACCGAGGATCCGATCATGACCGCGAAAGGCGGGGCCGCCGCCGAGGTTCCGAAGCTCGTCGCGTTCGTGTCACAGAAGACGGGCCTCTCGCAGGCCGCGGTCCTCGCCGCCCTGCAGAAGAACTTCCCGCACACGACCGCACTGCTCCTCGCGATCCCGCTCTCGCAGGTCACGGCGGAGCAACCCGCCCTGCTGGCGTTCCTGGAGAAGTCCCTGAAGGTCAACCAGACCCAGCTGCTCGCGGCGCTGAAGACGAGCTTCCCGCACATCACCCAGGCGATCGTCAACCTCCCGACCGTCACGAGCGGGTGGGATCAGGTGCAGAAGCTCAACGGGACCACGAGCTTCGGCGGCACGCCCATGCGATCGATGCCGGACGTGAGCACGTACTTCTCACTCGACGTGATCCCGGTGCTCGAGAAGCAGCGAGGCCATTACAACCACCTCGTCGAGACGTCGAAGATCAACTTCATCGGATGGCTGGTGCTGATCATCGGCATCATCGTGATCGTCTACGGCGTGCTCATGCTGCTCCTGGCTCGCCGCCTGGAGCCGGGCATGAGCCGGGCAACCAGCTCCGCGGGCACGACCGACGCGGCGGCGGTGCCGGCATGAGCCGACCGAGATGCGACCGGCAGATCCACGAAAGGGACTCAAGATGACCAGACGGGTCGTGTGCCCATGGTGATTGCGTCTTCCACGGGCTGGCAGGTGGGACTCGCGCTCGGCATCGCGGTGGTAGTCGTGGCTGCCGTGATCGTGATCGTGATCGTCGCGCTCGCGCTCAGGATCGCGAAGCAGGCGAAGACGGCCGTGGGTGCCGTCGAGGTCGTGCGGCAGCAGACCGACGAGCTCGCCGGCATCGCGCAGATCAACGATTCCGGCGTGCGGATCCTGCACGCCGCCCGCTCCCTGAGAAAGGTGGCGGTCGGGAAATGATCGTTCCGCTTGCCGACATCTCCGCGCACACGTACTGGGCAATCGCGCTGAGCATCGCGTTCGGCGCGGCCGTGATCGTCGCGATCCTGCTGACCGTGCTCGTGGAGACGGTCCGCAGCATCGAGACATCCGTCGACGGCCTGCTCGAGATCGCGGGCAAGGTCGCCGCCAACACGGCCAACATCCCGCAGCTCCAGGCGACGGCGCCCGTGCTGGCGCTGATCGTGGAGGAAGCCGTGGTTCAGGACGGGTACATGAACGCCCTCACCGACGGGTTCGGTGGCGCATGAGCAGCCAGAACGCACTGATCCTGTTCAGCGTGGTGCTCGCGATCGGCGTCGTGATCGTGCTGGCCGTCGCCCTGATCGAGGTGCGCAGGCGCCTGATGCGGATCTCCGACGGGCTCGCGGCGCTCGGCTCTGCGCTCGAGGGCGTCGAGGCAGAGCACCTGCGCCCGCTCGAGGGCGCGGTCAAGGCGATCAACGCGCAGTTCGACATCATCCTCGGAGCGCTGCCGGGCATCGCCCGCAAGGCCGCGATCGTGGCCGAGAGGAGGCCGCGATGATCCTCTGGTGGATCGGCGACGCCATCCTCCTCGTCGTCATCATCCCGGTGGTGGTCTACCTGCTCAAAGGGGTGCTCGGCGCCGCCGGGAGCATCGTCCCGAGCGTCGAGAGGATCGCAGCCGCGGCCGCGGCGGGGTCGAAGGACCTCGACGCCGCGGCGCTGCTGCTCACGACGCAGGATCAGGTGGCACAGACGGTCGCGGGAGTCGCAGAGTACGGCGGCTCGCTCGACGTGATCCTCGACGACGCAGGCTAGGAGAACCAATGCCCGTCGCATCCATCGAACCAGCGGGGGCCGTCACGATCGTGCTTGCGCTCGTGGTCGTGCTCGCGCTCGTGTACTACCTCGTCGCGACCATCGTGCAGCTCCGCAAGATCACGGCCGGCCTCGACGAGGTCATCGTCAGCGTCGGCGAGATCGTGCAGAAGAGCGCGCCGGTCAACGATGTCGTGAACGCCATCAACGGTCAACTCGACGCGGGCGTCGACCTGTTGGAGGGCCTGCTGGTGCAGAAGGCCGGCCTGGACGACGCCGTCGGCCTGGTCGAAGGCCTCTACGCCGGATCCGCCGCGGCGGGATTCAGGAACTTCCCGGAGAGCGGTGCGGTCAAGGCGCCGCGCATCGGCGAGGTCTACACGAAGGGCACGCTCACGCTGGCGCGGCTCGGCCGCGAAGCCCCGGTCGCGATGGCCAACCCGGCGGGGCCGGTACTCCGGAACGTCGAGGGCGGCAGCCTCGCGGCGCGTCTGCTCTATCCCGAGCTCCGCCAGAGCAGGCCGGAGGCCCTCCCACGCTCGCCGGTGATCGGCACGGACGCGCCCGTCCAGTACGAGCAGCGCGACGACATCGGGGCGCCTCGCAAGCGGCTCCCGCCCACCGGCCCCGCGGCGCGCGAGCCTAACGAACGCTGAACGAAAGCAGCCGCGAGACCGGGCATCCTGTAGTTGAGCGGACGATCATTCCGTTCCTGATTTGCAGAAGGAGCACGTGTTGCAGACTCCTGCGGCATTCGAATATGAGCGTGCGACCAGTGTGGAGGGTGCAATCGCATCCCTCCAGAAGCTCGGACCCGAGGCGCGCATCATCGCGGGCGGTCACAGCCTGCTGCCGATGATGAAGCTGCGCCTGGCCAATCCGGAGCACCTGATCGACATCAACGGCCTCAAGGAGCTCTCGTACATTCGCGCGGCGGACGGCGAGATCAGGATCGGGGCGCTGACACGGCACGTCGACCTCTTGAAGTCCGATCTGCTTGCCGGGCTCTTCCCGCTCTTCCGCGACGCCGAGCACGTGATCGCCGACCCGGTCGTGCGCAACCGCGGCACGATCGGCGGCTCGCTCTGCCAGGCCGACCCGGCAGAAGACCTCTCCGCTGTCTGCACCGCCGCCAAGGCGAAGGCCGTCATCCGCGGGGCCGACGGCGAGCGCATCGTCGGGATGGAGGAGTTCCACGTCGGGCCGTACATGACGGCGGTGGGCGCAGGCGAGATGCTGACCGAGGTCCGTCTCGGCGTCCGTCCCGGGGCGGGCAGCGCGCACGAGAAGGTCGAGCGCCGTGCGGGCGACTGGGCCATCGCCGCCGCTTCGGCTGCGGTCTGGCTCGACGGTGGCTTGATCGCCGATGCCGGAATCGCCCTGAGCGCCGTCGGGCTCACCACGATCCACCTCACGCGCGCCGAAGAGCTGCTGCGCGGCAAGGCGCCGAGCGAGGAGCTGTTCAAGCAGGCGGGCGCGATCGCGTCGGAGGACTGCTCCCCCGGTGCGGACGGCCGCGGGCCGATCGACTACAAGCGCCACCTCGCGGGCGTCCTCACCCAGCGCGCGTTGCGTCGCGCGACCGCCCGCGCCCGCGGCGAGGAGGCCCGGACATGAATGTCTCGATGACCGTCAACGGCGAGCGGGTTTCGCACGACGTCGAACCGCGTCTCCTGCTCGTCCACTTCATTCGCGAGACGGTCGGTCTGACGGGCACCCACTGGGGGTGCGACACGTCGAACTGCGGCGCCTGCGTGGTGCTGATCGACGGCGAGCCCGTCAAGTCGTGCACGACCCTGGCCGTGATGGCCGAGGGGCGTGAGATCAGGACCGTCGAGTCGCTCGAGGTCGACGGCGAGCTCGACCCGATTCAGATGGGCTTCCACGAGCGGCACGCGCTCCAGTGCGGATTCTGCACCCCGGGTATGCTCATGACCACTCGCGCTCTGCTGGACGAGAACCCGGATCCGTCCGATCTCGAGATACGCACCGCGATCTCCGGCGCGATCTGCCGCTGCACCGGCTACAAGAACATCGTCAGCGCCGTGCAATGGGCGGCCCAGTACGAAGCCGCAGCCAAACGAGAGGCCTAGCATGGCTACCACGGAGAATCTCCCCAGCCCGTCCACCGAGCGCCCGATCGGCTTCGGCCGTCTCAAGCGCAAGGAAGACGCGCGCTTCATCCGCGGCGCGGGCACCTATCTCGATGACATCCGGCTGCCGGGCATGGTGCACGGCGCGATCCTGCGCAGCCCGTATGCGCACGCCCGCATCGTCTCGATCGACACGTCCAAGGCTCTGGCGCATCCGAACGTCGCCGCCGTCGTGACGGCGAAGGACCTCGAGACGCTCGGCCTGGCGTGGATGCCCACGATCTCGTACGACACCCAGGCCGTGCTCGCAGGCGACAAGGTGCGCTTCCAGGGCCAGGAAGTGGCGTTCGTGATCGCAACCGACGAGTACTCGGCCAACGACGCCCTGCAGTTGATCGAGGTGGAGTACGAGCCGCTCCCGGCCGTCGTCAACGCCCGCAAGGCCCTCGACCCCGATGCGCCGCTGATCCGCGACGACAAGGCCGGGCAGCGCGACAACCTCGCGAGCCCGACCTGGGAGGCCGGCGACGAGGCGGCGACCGACAAGGTATTCGCAGAGGCCGACACGATCGTCAAGCGCGACATCATCTACCCGCGCTGTCACCCGGCGCCGCTCGAGACGTGCGGGATGATCGCCGACTTCAACCCGAAGACCGGCCAGCTCGACATCTACAACGGCAATCAGGCGCCGCACGCCCACCGCACGGTCTACGCGCACGTCGCGGGCCTGGCCGAGCACATGATCCGGATCCGCTGCTCGGACATCGGCGGGGGGTTCGGCAACAAGGTGCCGGTCTACCCGGGCTACGTGTGCGCGATCGCCGGCTCGATCGTCGCGGGCGTGCCGGTCAAGTGGGTCGAGAACCGCTCCGAGAACCTGATGTCCACGGGCTTCGCACGCGACTACATCATGCGCGGCGAGATCTGCTCCAAGGACGGCAAGGTCACGGGCCTGCGGGTCGACGTCATCGCCGACCACGGCGCCTTCGACTCGACGGCGCAGCCGACGAAGTTCCCGGCCGGGTTCTTCCACATCGTCTGCGGCTCCTACGACCTGCAGGCGTCGCACGTCAAGGTCAAGGCGGTCTACACGAACAAGGCGCCGGGGGGCGTTGCGTACCGCTGCTCGTTCCGCATCACCGAGGCCGTCTACTTCGTCGAGCGGATGGTCGAGGCACTCGCGCTCGAGATGAAGGTCGATCCGATCGACCTGCGCATGCGCAGCTTCATCACGCCCGAGCAGTTCCCGTACGAGACGACGACCGGCTGGACGTACGACTCCGGAAATTACGCGCAGACGATGAAGGTCGCGATGGACATCGCCGGCTATGCGGAGCTGCGTCGCGAGCAGCAGGAGAAGCGCGCCCGTGGCGAGCTGATGGGCATCGGCGTCGCGTTCTTCACCGAGGGCGTCGGCGCAGGCCCGCGCAAGCACATGGACATCCTCGGGCTGGCCATGAACGACGGCGCCGATCTCCGCGTGCACCCGTCCGGCAAGGCCGTCGTGAGCATCAGCGCCCAGACGCAGGGGCAAGGTCACGAGACCACGTTCGCGCAGATCGTCGCCGAGGAGCTCGGAATCCCGCCCGAGGACGTCGAGGTCCGCCATGGCGACACCGACAAGTCGCCGTACGGGCTCGGTACCTACGGCAGCCGCTCGACCCCGGTCTCCGGCGCCGCGGTCGCCGTCGTCTCGCGCAAGGTGCGCGACAAGGCGCGCCTGATCGCCGCGACCATGCTCGAGACGCGGCCCGAGGATCTCGCCTGGGAGAAGGGTCGCTGGTACGTCAAGGGCGACCCCGAGAAGGGCGCCATGATCGAGGAGATCGCGCGGCGGGCCTACAGCGGCGAGACGATGCCGGAGGGACTCGAAGGCGGTCTCGACGCGCAGGTGATCTACGACCCGCCCAACCTCACGTATCCCTACGGCGCCTACATCGCCGTCGTCGACATCGACCCCGAGACCGCCCAGGTCACGGTGCGGCGCTTCATCGCGGTCGACGACTGCGGCGTGCGCATCAACCCGATGATCGTCGACGGCCAGATCCACGGCGGGCTCGCCGAGGGCGTCGGCATCGCGCTGATGGAGCTGATCAGCTTCGACGAGGAGGGGAACTGCCTCAACTCGTCGTTCATGGACTACCTCATCCCGACCGCGCTCGAGTGCCCCGACTTCGAGCTCGGCGAGACCGTCACGCCGTGTCCCCACCATCCCCTCGGAGCCAAGGGCGTCGGCGAGTCGCCGAACGTCGGCTCGCCGCCCGCGATCGTCAACGCCGTGATCGACGCGCTCTACGAGACGCACGGCGTCAAGCACGTCGACATGCCATGCACCCCGGCACGGGTCTGGGCGGCGATGCAGGGGCGTCCCGAGCCGCCGCAATGATTACCGCCGCCCTCTCCCGCCGCGCGCAGGAGCTCGCCGCGGACGGCGTGCCGTTCGCGACCGCGACGGTCGTGCACGTCCAGCGGCCGGCGAGCGTCGAGCCGGGAAACGTCGCGCTCATCCTCGCCGACGGCACGATCGAGGGCTTTGTCGGCGGCGTGTGCTCCGAGCACAGCGTGCGCGCGTACGCGTTGCAGGCGCTCGAGACCGGGCACGCGGTGCTCCTGAGGATCCTGCCCTTCGCCGAGGAGGCCGAGGTCGTCGGCGAGGAAGGGACCGCGACGGTTCAGAACCCCTGCCTGTCCGGAGGTGCGATCGAGGTGTTCCTCGAACCCGTTCTTCCCGCACCGCGCGTGCTCGTCGTCGGCGGCACGCCGATCGCGGACGCGCTCCTGCGGATCGGTCCGGAGCTCGGGCTGGACGTCCTCGCCGTCGACGTCGACGCCGTCGAGCCCCGGCCCGGCGATCTCGCGGTCGTCGTCGCGGGGCACGGGCGCGACGAGCTGCACACGCTCCGCCGCGGACTCGAGTGCGGGATGCCGTACGTCGGCCTCGTCGCCAGCAGGAAGCGCGGCACGGGCGTGCTCGCCGAGTTGCGCGGCGACGGCGTCTCGGACGAGTTCCTTGCGCGCATCGACGTGCCCGCCGGCCTCGACATCGGCGCGCGCACCCCGGCCGAGATCGCGCTTTCGATCCTGGCGAAGATCGTGGCGGTCCGCCGCTCCGATTCGCCGGCTCCGGTCGCCGCGAGTGGCCCGCCCCCGGCCTCGGCCCCGGGCCCGCTCGCGATCGACCCGATCTGCGGGATGACCGTCGCCGCGCTGCCGAGCACGCCGTCCGTCCAGCACGATGGTGAGACGGTCTACTTCTGCTGCGAGGGCTGCCGAGCCAAGTTCGCGGCACAGCACGACCACGCCGACGTCGGGGACTGATCTCGCCGTGAAGGTCACGGGCGAGGCAGCGGACGAGGTCCGCGTACGCGTACCCGACGTCGAGACGCTCGCGCGCGAGCTCGCCGCGATCGACTACCTCGTCGACGAGGGCCTTGCGACGTCGATGTTCCTGGGCGTGCGCCTCCCGCAACCCCTGCTGCTCGAGGGCGAGGCGGGTGTCGGCAAGACCGAGGCCGGCAAGGCGCTGGCGACGGTCCTCGACACCCCGCTGGTGCGGCTGCAGTGCTACGAGGGCATCGACGCGGCCGAGGCGCTCTACGAGTGGAACTACCCCCGGCAGCTCCTCAGCATCCGGCTTGCCGACGCGGGCGGCTCGACGCTGCGCGAGGAAGACCTCTTCGGGCCGGACTACCTCATCCGCAGGCCGCTGCTCCGGGCACTGGAGCATCCGGGGCCCCGGCCGGCAGTCCTCCTGATCGACGAGATCGACCGCGCGGACGACGACTTCGAGGCGTTCCTGCTGGAGTTGCTCGCCGAGGCCTCGGTGACGATCCCCGAGATCGGGACGATCACGGCCACGCATCCGCCGATCATCGTGCTGACCTCCAACCGGACGCGCGACCTGCACGACGCCGTCAAGCGGCGCTGCCTCTATCACTGGATCGACTACCCGGACGCGCGGCGCGTCGTGGAGATCGTGCGGCGCAGGGTCCGCGGCGCATCGCCGACGCTCGCCGTGCAGGTCGCGAACGCGGTCTCGCGCATGCGCGACAGCGACATCCAGAAGCCGCCCGGGATCGCGGAGGCGATCGACTGGGTCGCCGCCCTCACGCTGCTCGGGGTCGAGCGCCTCGACGCCGCTGCCGCCGACCGCACGCTCGGATCCGTGCTGAAGTACGGCGAAGACCAGGACGTCGTGCGAGCGGCGGGCCTCGACGAACTCGTGCGCACCGGTGACTGACGCGCGCGCCCCCGGGACGTTCGCGGTCGAGACGATCGAGCTCGACCTGCCGGCGCTGGCAGGCGCGCTGAGCCGGCGCCTGCACGATGCGGGTGTCCCCGTGACCCCGGAGCGCTCGGCGGAGTTCGCGCGCGCGCTCGCGCTCGTGCGGCCGGTCGCCCGGCGCCGCCTGTACTGGACGGCGCGCGCGGTCTTCGTCACCGATCCCGCGCAGGTCACGCCGTTCGATGCCGTCTTCGCCTCGGTCTTCGGCGCGCGCGACGAGGCCGAGCCGTTCGTCCCGGACGATGCCGCGACCGTCGCGGCGCCCGCCGACGACCGGCCCGCGCCGGAGCACGAGAGCCGGCCCGGAGAGGCGGCTCCGGAGGATGCGTTCCGCAGCCTCTCGCCGTCGCGCGCCTCGGCAGAGGACGACGAGCAGCGCGACGAGATCGAGGTGCCGCTGGCGATGGCGAGCGACGAGGAGCGGCTCGCCGGCAAGCGCTTCGACAGCCTCGAGCCGTACGAGCTCGCGCAGCTCTACCGGCTGATGTCGCAACTGCGGCTCGCGCCCCCGCTGCGCCGCACGCGCCGCTACGAGCGCGCGCGCGGCGGCCGGCGCATCGACATGCGGCGCACGCTCCGCTCGAGCCTCCGCACCGCCGGCGATCCGATTCGCCTCGCCCGGAGGCGGCGGCGCATCGTGCGCCGGCGCCTCGTGATGCTGTGCGACATCTCGGGCTCGATGGAGCCCTACGCCCGCGCGTACCTGCAGTTCCTGACGTGCGCGGCGGGTGCCGGGCCCGATGCCGAGGCGTTCGTGTTCGCGACGCGGCTCACGCGTCTCACGCGAGCGCTCGCCGCCCGCAACCCGGAGCGCGCGCTCCAGCGCGCCGCGGCCGCCGCCCCCGACTGGTCGAGCGGCACGCGGATCGGCGACGCGCTCAAGGCGTTCAACGATCGGCACGGCCGCCGCGGGATGGCGCGCGGCGCCGTCGTCGTCATCCTCTCCGACGGCTGGGAGCGGGACGATCCGGCGCTCGTGGGACAGGAGATGGAGCGCCTTGCGCGCCTCGCGCACCGCATCGTCTGGGTCAATCCGCGGGTCGGTGCGAGCGCGTTCTCGGTGCAGGCCGGGGGCATGGTCGCCGCGCTGCCGTACTGCGACGCGCTCGTGAGCGGGCACAGCTTCGAGGCCCTCGCCGAGGTCGTCGCGGCGATCGGCGCGCGCTCGTGGCAGGACGACGAGCGTCCGCCCGAGGCGGCCGGCGGCGGCAGCGGCGAGCAGGAGCCCTGGGCGAGCGCGACGCCGGTCGCGGGCAGCTCGGTCGCCATGCCGAGCGGGCACGGGCCGAGCAAGGGCAACGTCACGCCGGGGTGGGTCACGGATGCCGGCGAGTAGCGATCCAAGGAGCGGTTGACGGATGGGCGAGACCTCGGCGAAGACCTGCATCTACCCCGGGTGCGAGCGGCCCGCCGCCCCTGCGCACCCCCAGGGCGGGCCGCAGCCGGCGTTCTGCGACCTGGAGGAGCACAATGCGCTGACGGCGCACCAGGAGCGCACCCGCCTCGCGTCCAAGGCGAACCCCGACCACGAGGAGAGTCAGTAGTGGCTAACGAGGCCTACCGCGCGGTCTTCCTGCGCGTGCATCCGACGGGAAAGATGGTGCTCAGCCTGACGACCGACGCCGACGGCAACGAGCCGCACTACGCGCAGCTCGTCGCCGACGAGCTCGGCGTGCCGGCGCTCGACGTCAAGGTGGTGCCGGCGGACACCGATCGCTTCGGCGTCGGCCACGGCTACAACACGAGCCCGTCCGCGGGCGCGCCGGCCGCGATCGCCAAGGCCACGGCCAAGATCCGCGACAAGGCGCAGCTGCTCGCAGGCATGGCGCTCGGAGCCGATCCGAAGACGCTCACGTGGTCGAACGGCGCGTGGGTCCACGGCGACGGCAGCGATCCGACCCAGGTCAAGACGGTGGAGGACATCGCGCTCTACGCGCACGGGACGGGCGAGCTCCCGCCGGGCGTCGAGGGCGGGCTCGACGCGCAGTCGGTCTACAGCGACTAGGCCGGGAGGCGGGCGTCGAGCGCGACCTCGACCTCGTCGACGACCTTGAGCGTGCCGAAGAGCGCGGAGTAGGGCTTCATGCCCCAGTCGCTCTGCTTGATCACGGCCACGCAGGTCAGCCGGCCGTCGTCGCCGGCGGCGACCTCGAACGCGAGCGGGCGGGTGCTGCCGAGCAGCGTCAGATCGCCCTGCACGGAGAGCCCGTCGCCCGTGGCGGCGGGCTGCACCTGCCGTGAGCGAAACGTCACGGCCTGCGTCTTCAGCACTTCCTCGTCGATCGTCTGCTCGATGTTGGCCCTGTCGTCGTCGCCGAGCGCCTGCATCCCGCCCGTGCCCTCGATCACGCGCAGCGATGCCCCGTCGGCGGTGAGCTCGAGGTGCGACGCGGACGCATCCGGCGCGACCTCCAGCGTCGCCTCCCAGGCCGTCACGTGCAGCAGGAGATTGTGCCCGGCCTTCGCGGCCGCACCGGTGCGCCGGGTGCGCACCGACAGGGTTCCGTCGGCCGGTCCGAGCCGGTAGGTGCCTGTTCGAATCGCCACAAATGGGAGCGTATAGTGCCGGGGGTCGGCGCGACCCGGGCTTCCCTCGACCAAGGACGATGTGCATGGCTGTAGAGCTCGACCACCCGTTCACGACCGCGAGGGCGATCGACGACAGCTTCGCCGTGATCGTCGATCTCGATCGCGTCATCCCCTGCGTCGAGGGCGGCAGCGTGATCGAGCGCACCGGGCCCGATTCCGCGAAGGCCGAGATCAAGGTCAAGATGGGCGCGATGTCGATGAAGTTCACCGGCACCGTCGAGATCGTCGAGAAGGACGCCGCCGCGCATCGCGCGGTCCTGAGCGTGAAGTCACGCGAGGCGGGCGGTCAGGGTCACGCCAATGCGACCGTGACGTTCGCGCTGGAGGACGGCGGCGGCACGGTGCACACGAACGCGCAGATCACCGGCAAGGCGGCATCGATGGGCGAGGGCGTCGTCGCCGGGGTGCTCGACGGCCTGATCAAGGACTTCACGGGCAAGCTCGGCGCGCTCTAGGCGCAGGCGGCCGCTGACGATGGCGACGATCGCGATGCGGGAGGTCCGGCCGGGCGAGGTGCCGCGCGACGGCGGAACCGCCATTCAGGACGATCCCGGCCGGCCGGTCTTCCACGGCAACGGCGCCGACGACTACGTCTGCGTGCAGTGCGGCAATCTGCTGGCCGCGTCGATGGACGCGGCGTACATGACCAAGAAGGTGCGGGTGCGCTGCGGGCGCTGCTCCACGGTCAACGTCGCCGTGACCGACGAGACGCAGGATCCCCGCCTCAGGCATCCCTGAGCGCCGCGAGCGCCGTGCGGTGGCGGCCGTAGGCCGCGGCGCCGTCGCCGTCGACGGCCGCGATCCGGACGAGCGGCGGATGCCCCATCGCGGGCGTCGCGAGATCGAAGAGCGCGTCGTGGTAAGCGCGCTCGCGCGGGACGCCGCCGAACCCGAAGCCCTTGGCAGGCATGCCGCGCGAGAGCCGGTCGCTCTCGGCTGAGAGGGCGCGGCAGAGCGCGCGGAACTCGTCGAGGTCGAAGCCCACGACGACCCCGGCGGGGTAGAGATCGAGCGTCAGCAGCCGGAACGACGTGAAGTGCGGAGCGTCGTCGACCGCGATCACCGTCCCCGTCGGTGCGTGCACGAGGTCGGCGGTGAGGAAGAGGTTCTCGCGCGACGCGCGCAGGACGGACTCGTCGCCCTTGAGCCGGGCGTAGATCGTTGCGAGCACCTCGAGCGCACGCGTCACGGGCGCGACGAGCGCGGGGTCGCGGCGGGCCTTCGCAACCCGCTCGAGGCCGACGTGGCCCTGCTCGCACAGCCAGTCGAAGGTGCGGCTCTCGAGCGCGATGCCGTCGGCCGCCGCCGCCTCTGCGAACGCGGCCTGCGTGTCGTCGGCCGCCATGCGCGGATCGTAGCCCCGGGGCTGTTCGCGGCCGGACGCGCCTGAACAAGCTCTAACGGAGCTCGAACGAGCCCAGATGCCCGAGCGTCGAGGCCGCGACCGCGCAGCCGCGCTCGAGGCTGCGCGGGACGTCGCGCGCCGCGGACGTACTCGGACACGAACCCGGCGGTGAACGCGTCGCCGGCGCCGGTGGTGTCGACGACCCGCTCGACGGCGCGCGCGGGGCACGCGATGCGCGCATCCGCCGTGAGCGCGAGCGCCCCGGCCGCGCCGAGCGTGACCACGAAGAGCCGCTCGCTGCGGCGGGCGACCTCCGCGAGCGCGTCGATCAGCGCGCCGTCCGAGGACTGCAGGCCGAAGAGCCCGACGTCGAGCTCGGGCGCCCAGCGCGCGGCGAACGCGACCGGGTCGCCGACGTCGTTGAGCGTCGTGAAGTCGACGGCGCGCAGGCCCTGCGGGCGGCAGGCCATGACCGACTCGAAGAACGCGAGGCCCTGGCCGAACGCGGTCGTCGCGAGCACGTCGCAGGCGGCGACCGCCTCGCGCTGGCGCGTGCTCAGGCGGTAGCCGGCGAGGACGCCCTCCTCGTAGCGATCGAAGAGGCGCTCTCCGCCGGCCGCGTGCCGGATGGGCTGGACGGGCGTCGCGCCCGGCACGACCTCGAGGCAGGGCTGCACGCCGGTGCGCGCCAGCGCGTCGCGCACGACCGCGGCGCCGGCGTCGTCGCCGACCGGCGCGAGCGCGACGACGGTGTCGCCGGGCGGGCAGAGCCGGCGCAGGTGCACCGCGACGTTCAGCCCGATGCCGCCCGCGCGCTCGATCCCGCGGTCGACGTAGCGGTCGACGCCGCAATCGCCCGCACAGACGAACTTCACGGGCGCGCGGCGGTCAGCGCACGCACCTGCTCGGGTGTCGCGCGCCCGTCCGTCATCAGGCTCGTGCCGACGATCGCACCGCCGGCCAGCGCGAGCAGCGCACCCGCATTGCCGGGCGTGAGGCCGCTGCCGACGAGCACCGGGCAGGCGCCGGCGCCGTCGCACGCGGCCTGCACCTCCTCGGCCGAGGGCGCCTCGCCGGTGCGCGTGCCCGAGACCACGACCGCGTCGGCGCCCGCCTCGCGCGCCCGCCGCGCCGACTCGGCGAGCGACCGCGGGGCCAGCATCTGCGCGTACTTGACCTGGATGTCGGCGACGACGAGCACGTCCTCGGCGCCGATGCCGGCGCGGTACGCCATCACCGCCTCGGGCGCGATGCGCATCACGCCGTGCTCGGGCCGCTGCATCTCGTCGACGAAGTAGTCGGTGCGGACGAACGCCGCCCCGGCAGCGAGCGCGACCGCGAGCGACGCCTCGGGGTCGTTGAGCAGGATCTCGATGCCGACGGGCAGGGAGCGCGCCGCCGTGACGAGCTCGCGCGTGACCGCGGTCATGGCGGCGATCGTCTCGCGGCCGGCCTCGACGCGGTGCGGCACGTCGCCCTCGTTCTCCACGAGCACGCCGTCGAGCTCGCCCACGCGGTAGGTGGCGAGATCCGCGAGCGCGTGCGCGATCACGGCGGCGAGGCCGGGGGAGCCCGCGTACCCGGGCAGCGCCGGGAGATGGATCACGCCGATCAGCGGCTTGTCGGCGGGGAAGCGCTCGCGGAACCCGGGCATGCGACATGGTATGCAGCAGGCTGCGATGTCCGACGCCACCCCCTACGACCCGCTCGCCGCGGGGGAGCGCGCGCTCGAGGGCGCGCCGCTCGCACTGCGCGCCGCGCGCGCCGGGGGCCCCGGCGGCCAGCACGTCAACACGACCGACAGCGCGGTCACGATCTCCGTGGCCGTCGCCGACCTGGCGCTCGACGAGAGCCAGCGCGCGCAGCTCGCCGCGCGCCTGCGTACGCGCATCAGCGCCGCCGGGCTCCTGTCCGCGAGCGCCCAGGACGAGCGCAGCCAGCACCAGAACCGTCGCATCGCCCGCGAGCGGCTCGCACGCATGATCGGCGAGGCGCTGCGGCCGCGCACGCCCCGCCGCCCGACGCGACCGGGCCGCGGCGCGGTCGAGCGCCGGCTCGACGAGAAGCGCCAGACCGCCGCGCGCAAGCGCACGCGCCGCCCGCCGGGCGACGACGCCTAGCCGCAGTGCATGATGGTGGCGTGCACGCCGGGACGCTGCTGAGACGGCTCGAGGAACGCGCTGCCGCCGGGCGCCCGATCGGCGTGGCCGTCGTGGGCGGCGGCGTCTTCGCCTCGCTCTACCTCGCCCAGGCGCTGCGCACGCCCGGCGTCCGCATCGCCGGCGTCGCCGATCTCGCGCCCGCGCGCGTGCGCGAGCGGCTGCGCGGCGCCGGCTGGCCGGAGGCCGCGCTCGACGAGCTCGTGCTCACGAGCGATGTCGCCGCGCTGATCGCGAGCCCGGGCGTCGAGGTCGTCGTCGAGGCGACCGGCGATGCGCCCGCGGGCGTCGAGCACGCGCTGCTGGCGATCGCGGCCGGCCGCCACGTCGTGATGGTCAACGTCGAGGCCGACGCGCTCGCCGGCCCGTCGCTCGCGCGGCGCGCCGAGGCGGCCGGCGTCGTCTACACGCTCGCCTACGGCGACCAGCCGGCGCTCATCTGCGAGCTCGTGGAGTGGGCGCGCCTGAGCGGCTTCGAGGTCGTGTGCGCCGGCAAGGGCACGAAGCATCTGCAGGCGTTCCACGAGGTCACGCCGGCCACGGTCTGGGAGCACTACGGGCTCGCGCCCGAGCAGACGGCGGGCCTCAACGCGCAGATGTTCTGCTCGTTCCTGGACGGCACCAAGTCGGCGGTCGAGATGGCCGCGGTCGCGAACGCCACCGGCCTCGTGCCGCAGGCGGCGGGTCTCGCGTTCCCGGCCTGCGGCACCGGCGAGCTGGCCGCACAGCTGCGGCCGGCGAGCGAGGGGGGCCTGCTCGATCGCAGCGGCACGATCGAGGTCGTCTCGAGCCTGCACCCGGACGGATCGCCGGTGCCCGGCGACCTGCGCTGGGGCGTCTACGTCACGTTCGCGGCCGCCGACCGCTTCGTCGCGGGCGCGTTCGCGGCCTACGGCATCGCGGCCTCGCGCGACGGCCGCGTGGCGGCGCTCTGGCGCCCGTCGCACCTCGTCGGGCTCGAGCTCGGCGTCAGCGTCGCGCGCGCCGCGCTCGCCGGCGAGCCCACGGGCGTCGCGCGCGCCCCGGTCGCCGAGGTCGCCTGCCGCGCGAAGCGCGATCTGCGCGCAGGCGAGGTGGTCGACGGCGAGGGCGGCGAGCACGTCTACGGCGTGCTCCGGGCGATGACGCCGCACGCCGGCACGCTGCCGATGGGGCTCGCGCGCGGTGCGCGCCTGCTGCGCGCCGTGGCGCGCGGAGCCGAGGTGACGCGCGCCGACGTCGAGCTCGCCGCCGGGGGCGCGGCCGTGCACCTGCACGGCGAGCTCGCGTCCGAGGCGGCCGCCGGCGCAGCTCACACCTGAGCTGCGACGGGAATCGAGCCTCAGGGAGATCCCGGCAGGTTCGAGTCCGAATCCGTTCTGCGGGTTTCGAGACCACCCGCGACAGGCGCGAATTCCTGCTGTAGGGTCAGACGGCACCGACAAACCGCGGCGCGCATCCTGCGCCTCCGCGACCGTCCGCGCCGGCGTCCCTCGAGACGCCCTGCCCTCTCCGGAAGCCATGCCGACTCCCGTTCAACTCATTCACCGTTCGCCGAAGGCCTTGGGGTTCCTTCTCGCGGCGGTATTCGCCGCGCAGGTCCTCGTTCCTTCTGCGCAGGCGAGCAGCGTCTCGCGCGCCCCGTCGCTGCTCGCGCTGCACCCCGGCGAGCAGGGCCCGGCCGTGAAGAAGCTGCAGCGCATGCTCGCCGGCCTCGGCTACCCGATCAAGCCCGACGGGCAGTTCGGCCCGCACACGGCCACGATGGTGCGCACGCTGCGCGCCGACGCCGGTCTCGACCGTTCGGCCCGCGTCACCAAGCGCTTCCTCAACGTGCTGCGGCGTGCGCAGCGCGGTGGCCCCGGCGACCGGCGCTGGCTCGGCATCCGCCGCCTGCGCCTCGGCGCCCAGGGCAAGGACGTGCGCCTGCTGCAGGACGCGCTCACGCAGCTCGGGTACCCGGCCGTCACCGACGGCGCCTTCGGCCCCGCCACGCGCACGAGCGTGCGGCTGTTCGAGCGTGCGGCCGGGCTGCGCGTCGACGGCGTGCTGACGCAGCGCGAGGTGCGGGTGCTCAAGAAGGCGGCGCGCTCGGGCGGCACCGCGGGCGCCGTCTCGCTGCGCTCCACGCAGGCCTCCAACATCACGAGCGCGTCGGCCACCGCGACGGAGACGGCCACGGGCACGTCCGGCACCCCGGCCGACCAGCCGACCGGCCAGGCCGCTCCGCCTCCCCCGGCGCCCGCGCAGATCGGCGGCAACGGCCTCGCGATCGCTCCGGTCGGCGCCCCCGCGGCGGTCGCGGCGATCATCCAGGCCGGCAACGTGATCGCGCACATGCCGTACCGCTTCGGCGGCGGGCATCAGAACTGGCAGGACACGGGCTACGACTGCTCGGGCTCCGTGAGCTACGCGCTGCACGGCGCGGGGCTGCTCGACACGCCGCTCGCGTCCTACGACTTCTACACCTGGGGCGAGGCCGGCCCCGGCCAGTGGGTCACGATCTACGCGAAGGACAGCCACGCCTACATGGTCGTCGCGGGCCTTCGCTATGACACCGCCGCGAGCAAGGGCGGCGGCTCGCGCTGGACGACGGCGCCGCGCGTGCCGGCCGGGTACGTCGCGCGCCATCCCGCGGGCCTCTAGTTCGCGATCGACGGGCCGCTACGTTTCGCGGCATGGCTCTGTATCACGAGATCGCCGGCGCGGGGCCACCGGTCGTCTTTCTCCACGAGGGCATCGCGGACAGCCGCATGTGGGATCCGCAGTGGCGCTCGTTCGCAGCGCGCCATCGGCTGCTGCGCTGTGACCTCGCAGGCTTCGGGCGGACACCGATCGAGCGGCTGCCCCTCGCCCACGCGCGCGACGTCGCCGGTCTCCTCGACGGGCTCGGAATCTCCTCGGCCGCGATCGTGGGCGCATCGATGGGCGGCCGGGTGGCGCTCGAGCTCGCCGTGGCGCGCCCCGAGCTCGTGCGCGCACTCGTGCTCGAGGACGCGGGCCTGCCCGGTGTCGCGTGGTCGGAAGCCGTACGGGCCTACGCCGCGGCAGAGGACGAGGCGGTCGCTCGCGGCGACCTCGACGCCGCGACGGAGATCAACCTGCGCATGTGGGTGGACGGCCCGCGCCGGGCGGCGGCGGATGTCGACCCACGCGTGCGCGCCGCGGTCGGCGAGATGCAGCGGCGCGCGCTCGACCTGCAGGCCCCTCACTGGGACGAGCTCGACGAGGAGCTGCTCATCCCCGACATCGCCCATCGTCTGGGCGAGGTGCGCGCGCCGGCGCTCGTCCTCGTCGGCGAGGAGGACGTCGAGGACATGCACGCGCTCGCATATCGCCTCGCGGCAGGAATTCCCGAGGCGCGCCTGGCGACGATCCGTGCCGCCGCCCACGTGCCGAACATGGAGCAGCCGGCGGCGTTCGACGCGCTCGTGCTCGAGTTTCTCGCCACGCCCGGCTGAACGCCGGTGCGGGCCGCACGCGGCGTCAGCGCCCCGGGCCGACCGCCTCGGCGAGCGCGCGCTCGAGCGCGAAGCGGTCGCGCAGCACGCCCTCGCCCCGCGTCTCGCGCTCGACCGACGCGATGCGCACGATGGCTGCGGAGAGCTGCTCCGGCGTCCAGCGCGCCGACTGGCGCGACAGCTTGCGGGCCACGAACTCGCTGCGCAGCCCGAGCTCGCGCGCGATGTCCTTGGGGCCGCCGCCGCGCTCGGCGACGTGCTGAGCGACCGCGAGCTGGCGCAGGTGGCGCGCAATCGACGGAAGCCAGCGCGGCACGTCGCCGTCGGGGCCGTCGAGCAGGCGACCGAGCACGCGCAGCGCCTCGGCGGGGCGCCGATCGCCGAGCGCGTCGGTCAGATCCCACGGCGGCGTGTCGGCGCTGAGGACGCACAGCTCGTCGACGCGCTCGGCGGTGATCGTCTCGCCCTGTGACCAGAGGCCCAGCTTCTCGACCTCGCTCGCGAGCGCTTGCATGTCGTCGCCGGCGAGCTCGAGCAGGCGCGTGAGCGCACTGCCGTCGAGATCCGCGCCCGCGCGCGCCGCCTGCTTGCGCAGCCACTCGCGCTGGCCCTCGCGCCCCGGCAGGTCGTAGGCGAGCACGCTCCCGGCCTCCTCGACGAGCGTGCGCAGGCGCCCGGCCGGCACTTCCCCGGCGGTCAGCAGGGCGAGCACCGCATCGGGCGCGGGCGCGGGCGCGTACGCGGCGAGCGCGTCGATATCGGCCGCGGCCTTCTTGTCGTCGCCCCAGACCTCCGCCCCCTGCACCACGAGCAGCCGCGTGCCGCCGAAGAGCCCGAGCGCGTTGCAGGCGCCCGCGGCCTCCTCGCCGCTCATGCCCTCGCCGTCGTCGTCGCTGCGTCGCGCGGTGAACTCCTCGACGCTGCCGTCCTCGCTCCGTACGCGCGCGCGCAGGCGGCGGATCGCGAGCTCGACCTTGGGCCGGTCGCTGCCGCCGATGAGGTAGACCGGATCGAGCGGGGCAGCAGACATCGCCAAGGATCCTAATGGGTGTCGATCAGTCCGGCGGGTTCGTGAGGCCGGTCTCGAGTCAGCTGCCGGCGGGCGGCCGGAGCGGCAGGCCCGCTCCGCGCATGAGCTGCGTGTAGAGCCGCGTGAAGGAGCCCTTGGACGCCTGCTGCGAAGCGAGCAGCGCCTGCACGCGGTTGCGCGTCCCGGAGTCGTTCTTGAGATAGACGAACGGGTGGTGCTGCATCCAGCGCTGCCAGACGCGTGCCGTCTCGACCTGGATGCGCAGGAGCCGCGTGAGCCGGGCGGGAAGCGAGCGCGCGACGCCGGGAGCCGGCTCGAGGGCGGCGAGCTGCTGAATCAGGAGCGCGCGGTCGTTGTTCGCGCTGACGAGCCGCCGTGCCGCGGCGGCGCGGCCCTTCGGGTTGCTGCGCACCGCGTTGACCGCCGCCTGGACGTCCTGGCGATCCCGGTCGGCGCGCAGGGCGATCGGCTGGAAGTGCCTCAGGTACTGCGTCAGCGAGGATGACGACGAGGACCCGAACGGATTCACGACCGAATACGCCAGCGCGAGACCCACCGCCAGCACGACCGCGGCCGCGGCGCGCTTGAGCGCGCGGCTGCCGACGCTCTTGTGCCCCGGCTTGCGGAACTCGAAGTCCTCGCCCGCCGGCCTCGGCGGGGCGACCGGAGCCGGCGGCTCGGATGCTCGCGGAGGCGGGCTCGGCGGCTCGGGTGAAGTCTCCTGCGGCGGCGGGCTCGCCGGCGCGGGGACCTCGATCACGGGTGCCGGCGGCGGTGGGGGTGGCGCGTTGGGTGCGCGCAGGGGTTGCACGTACGTCTTGTAGATCGCTGCTTCGTGATCCTCGTCCTCGCCGTCGCCGGACAACGGGGTTCCTCCTGAGAGAAGCGCGCGGAGTCTACCCCGCCGGCGTTTCGGCGTCTACGGGCCTCGTTGTCGCGGAGCGTGGGATGGGCACGCGAGAGCGATGTCGCCCTCGCGGTCGGTGCGGCGCACGGGCACGCCCGACCGCGCGAGCGACGCGAGCGTCGAGGGCGACGGATGCCCGTACGTGTTGTGCGCGCCCACGGAGATGACGGCCAGGCGCGGGCGGACCTGCGCGAGCAGGCGGTCGAGGCTTGCATCGGCCGAGCCGTGGTGGGACACCTCGAGTACGCCCGCGGCGGGCAGGTCGTCGGCCAGCAGGACCGGCGATTCGGCGTCTGCCGGCAGGAGGAACGAGCACGGCCCCTGCCGGGCGAGGACGATGAGCGCCGCGTCGTTGGCCGGCGTCGCGCGCGTGGCGTGCTGCGGTCCGACGACCTCCACGACCGCGCGGCCGCTGCGCACGACGAGACCCGAACGACCGCTCACGACCCGGGTGCCGCGCTCGCGCGCCGCCGCGATCGCATCGGCGAGCCCGGGGCTCGCACCGGGCAGCGCCGGCGTGACGAGGAGGCCGACGCGCAGCGAGCGCACGATCGCCGCCGCACGACCGGCGTGGTCGCTCTGGTCGTGCGAGAGCAGGAGCGCGTCGAGCGCCGTGACGCCGCGCCGCCGCAGGCTGCGCTCGACCCGCGCGGCAGGCGGTCCGGTATCGACGAGCGCGCGGAGGCCCGGCGCCTCGATCAGCGTGGCGTCGCCCTGGCCGACGTCGAGGAACGTGACGCGGAGCGCGCGCGGGGGCGGGGGAGATCCGCGCGCCGACGGCCACGCGAGCGCGATCATCACGCCCGCGAGCCCGCCCGCCAGTGCCGCCCCGCGGCGGCGGAGCACGAGCCACGCCAGCACCGACGCGCCCGCGCCGATCGGCACCGTGCGGCCCGGCACCGTGCCGTCGAGCCACGCGCCGAAGCGCGCGACGGCGCCGATGTAGGCGCCGAGTGCACGGATGGGCGCGTCGAGGACGATTGCGGCGCCGGGCGCGACCGGCCAGACGACGCAGGCGGCGAGCGCGAGCCACAGGAGCGGAGCGACCGCGGGGAGCGCCAGCAGGTTGGCCGGGAGACTCGCGATCAGCGAGGCTCGGCCGAAGTGCGCGAACGCGACGGGCGCCGTGGCGAGCGTGCAGGCGAGCGAGATCGCGAGCGGACCGCACAGGCGGAGCGGCACCGGCGTGCCCTCGAGCCGGCTGCGGATCGCCGGTGCGAGGCCGTGGATGGCCGCGACGGCGGCGAAGGACAGCTGGAAGCCCGGGCCGGCGACCGCCCAGGGGTCGAGCGCGAGCACGGCCGCGGCCGCCAGCGCGAGCAGGTGCCAGGGGTCGCGGGCCGAGCCGACGAGCCACGCGAGCGATGCGAGCGCGCCGGTCGCGGCCGCGCGCACCACCGACGGCCCGCCCCCCACGACGACGGCGTAGGCGACGACCGCCGGGATGGCGGCGCCGTGGGCGAGCGCCCGGGGCAGGCCCGCGAGCCAGGCCAGGCCGAGCACGGCCGCGACGAGCAGCACGACGTTGCCTCCGGACACCGCCAGCAGGTGGGCGAGCCCCGAGGCGCGGAAGGCCGCGAGCGTATCCGCGTCGAGCGCGGCCGTGCCGCCGAGCGCAACGCCGCTCGCGATGCGCGCGGACTGGTCGTCGCCGCCGGCGGCGAGCGCGGTGCGGGCGCCGCCGCGCAGGCGATCGAATACGCCCTGGATGCCGCCGCGCCTGCCGAGCGGCACGAGCGAGCGCGCGGTGAGCGACTCGTGCACGCCCTGGCGTGCGAGCCAGGTGCGCCGGTCGAAGCTCCCCGTGGACGGTGGCACGGGGGCGAGCGTGCCGCTGACCTCGGCGATCGCCCCCTGCTCGAGCGCGCCGCCGAAGCGCAGCTCGACGGGGCGGCCGCGGAGTCTCGCCAGCGCCGAGCTGCCGAAGGGCCCCGGCCGGGGCTGGCCGTCGATCACGACCCGCTCGCGCTCGACGTGTCCCACCAGGCTCCGCAGCGGATCGGCTGCCCGGACCGCGAGGCCGTGGGCCGACCAGGCGGCTCCCAGGAGCAGGCACGTGACGGCGGCGGCCGCGGCGGTCGCGGTCAGCCGGCCCGTCGCGTGCAGCAGGGCGAGCAGCGCGAGCACGACGAGCGCCCGGCCGGCGGCTCCCGAGCCCGCCAGCGCGGGGAGGGCGAGCCCGATCGCGAGCCAGGGCGCGGCTGCCAGGCCGACGTCGTCGACGCCGGCGCTCCCGCTCACAGCGCGAGCCGCGGGCGCAGCGCCTCGAGCCGCGCCGGGCCGATCCCGCTGACCTCGTCGAGCTCGTCGACCGTGCGGAACCCGCCGTGCGCGAGGCGATAGGCGACGATGCGCGCGGCGAGGGCGGGCCCGATGCCGTCGAGTGCGTCGAGATCGCCGATGCTCGCGCCGTTGAGATGGACGATGGCGGGCGGGGCGCTCGCGCCGCCCGGCCCGGCGACGGCGCCACCCGCCGGCGCGAGCTGCGCGACGCGCACCTGCTCGCCGTCGGCGAGCAGCGCGGCGAGGTTGACCGAGGCGAGATCGGCCTGCCGGCGCGGGCCGCCCGCGCGCCGTACGGCATCGCGCGCGCGGCTGCCGGCGGGGAGCCGGTAGACGCCGGGACGCCGCACGGCGCCGACGACCTGGACGACGACCGGCCCGTGCGGCGGCACGGCCGCCGAGAGGGGTCGGCCGGCGCCGGCCGACACGAGCGGGGCCGCGTCCGGCGCGGGTGCCGGCGAGCCCGGCAGGAAGCGCGCCGCGAGCACGAGGGCGACAGCGCCCGCGAGCAGGACGAAGAGCACGAGGCGGCGGTCGAGTTGCATCCCCGGACGATGCCGCGGGGGGCCGTCACGACTCCAGCCGGAGGCGTGACGGAAGCGTGCCGGAAGCGTGCCGGAAGCGGCTACCGCACGACGAAGTTGACGAGCTTGCCCGGCACGACGATCACGCGCACGACCTCGTGGCCTTCGAGGTGGCTCGCGACGTTGTCGATCCCGCGCGCGTGCGCCTCGAGCTCCTCGTCCGAGCTCGCGGCGGGGGCGCTGAAGCGCCCGCGCAGCTTGCCGTTCACCTGCACCGCGATCTCGAGCGTGTCGTGCGCCAGGAACGTGTCGCTCGCGACCGGCCACGGCTCGCGCCACAGGCGCTCGCCGCCGAGCCGCTGCCAGAGCTCCTCGGCGACGTGCGGCGCGTAGGGCTGGATCAGCGAGATCAGCGTCGAGGCCGCGAAGCCGACGACCGCCGGCTCGGCCGCGCTGCGCCGCGCCGCGACCTCGTTGAGCAGCTCCATCGCCGCGGCGACCGCGGTGTTGAAGTGGAAGCGCTCGGCGGAGTCGCGCGTGGACTTGTCGATCGCCCAGTGCGCCTTGCGCGCCAGCGCCAGGCCGGCCTCGCTCAGGCCCTCGAGCGAGGCCGGCGAGCGCGTGACGCGCACGCCGTCGTCGGCGAGGCCGCCGACGAGCGTCCACAGGCGCTGCAGGAAGCGGTAGCAGCCGGCGATGCCGCCGTCGGTCCACTCGGCGTCGTCCTCGGGCGGGCCGAGGAAGAGCGCGTAGAGGCGCAGCGAATCGGCGCCGTAGCGGGCGATCAGCTCGTCGGGCGAGACGACGTTGCCCTTCGACTTGGACATCTTGGCGCCGTCCTTGTAGATCATCCCCTGCGTGAAGAGGCGCTTGAACGGCTCCTTGAAGCCGACCAGGCCGGCGTCGTAGAAGACCTTCGTGAAGAAGCGCGAGTAGAGCAGGTGCAGGATCGCGTGCTCGACGCCGCCGATGTACTGATCGACGGGCAGCCAGCGATCGACGTCCTTGCGATCCCAGGCCGCCTCGGAATCGTGCGGGTCGACGTAGCGGATGTAGTACCAGGACGAGCACATGAACGTGTCCATGGTGTCCGTCTCGCGCTTTGCGTCGCCGCCGCACGCCGGACACGGCACGTTGACCCAGTCCGTCGCGGTCGCGAGCGGGGACTGCCCCTTCGGGCGGTAGTCGTCGATCTCGGGCAGGACGACCGGCAGCTGGTCTTCGGGCACCGGCACGAGGCCGCAGGACGGGCACGTGATGATCGGGATCGGGCAGCCCCAGTAGCGCTGGCGCGAGATCAGCCAGTCGCGCAGCCGGTAGTTGATCGTCGCCTCGCCGGCGCCCTGCTCGGCCAGGGAGGCGACGATCGCCGCGTACGCCTCGTCGGCGGGCAGGCCGGTGTACGGCCCCGAGTTGATCATGACCTCATCCGCGCTGTGCGCGGTGTAGGCCTCGCCCTCGGGGAGATCGCCGCCCGCGGGCGCGATCACGGGCACGATCGGCAGGCCGTGCTTGCCGGCGAACTCGAAGTCGCGCTCGTCGTGCGCGGGGACGGCCATGATGGCGCCGGTGCCGTAGCCCATCAGCACGTAGTCGGCGACCCAGATCGGGATCTCCTCGCCCGTCACCGGGTTCGTGATCGTCCGGCCCGTGTCGATGCCGGTCTTCTCCTTGTCCTGCGCGCGCTCCTCCTCGGAGTGCGCCGCGTTGTGGCGCACGTAGTCCAGCACCGCCTGCTCCTGCGGCGAGCCCGCCACGAGGCGGGGGATGAGCGGATGCTCGGGTGCCAGGATGAAGAACGTCGCGCCGAACAGCGTGTCGGGGCGCGTCGTGAAGACGGGGATCGACTCGTCCAGGTCGCGCTGGTGGAACAGCACCTGCGCGCCCTCCGAGCGGCCGATCCAGTTGCGCTGCATCGCCAGCACGCGCTCGGGCCAGTCCTCGAGCAACGCCATGTCGTCGAGCAGGCGCTGGGCGTAATCGGTGATCTTGAAGTACCACTGCGCCAGCACGCGGCTCTCGACGGGCGAGCCGCAGCGCTCGCAATGGCCGTCGATGACCTGCTCGTTGGCGAGCACCGTCTGGTCGACCGGGCACCAGTTGACGGGCGCCTCGCGCTTGTAGGCGAGGCCGCGCTCGAACAGCACCAGGAAGATCCACTGCGTCCAGCGGTAGTACTCGGGCTCGGCCGTCGACAGCTCGCGCGACCAGTCGATCGACCAGCCCATGCGCTTCATCTGCTTGCGGATCGCGGCGATGTTCTCGTTCGTGACGTCGCGCGGGTTGCGGCCCTCGCGGATCGCGGCGTTCTCGGCCGGCAGCCCGAACGCGTCGTAGCCCATCGGATGCAGGACGCGCAGGCCGTGGCGGCGGCGCTGATGGCAGAGCGCGTCGCCGATCGTGTAGTTCTTGACGTGCCCCATGTGCAGCTCGCCCGACGGGTACGGCAGCATCTCGAGCACGTACTGCATGCGCGAGGCGTCCTCCCCCGGCTCGGGGTTCGGGGTGATGAAGGCCTCCTCGTCGTGCCAGACCTTCTGCCACTTGGCCTCGACCGCTGCCGGGTCGTAGCGCTGCATGCTTGCTGCCTTGTCGGAAATGGCCACAGAAATGGAAACGCCTCTCCGTGGAGAGGCGCTGCGGAGCCCGTCGCCGGCACGCCCGTGCCGCCGTGGAATCCGCTCAGAGCAGGAGGAGTGCGCGCTCGCACATCGCGCTGGCGAGTCTATCAGCCGCCTGCGGGGCGCTCCATGCAGCGCTCGCCGGGCGTCGCGAACCCGAAGCGCGCGTACAGGCGGTGCATGTCCTTGGTGTGCAGGATCCAGCGCAGCCCTGCGTGCGGGCCGTTCTCGACCGCCTCGCGCACCAGTTCGACCCCGAGCCCGCGGCCGCGGTACTCGGGTAGCACGTAGACGTCGAACAACCACGCGTACGTGGTGTCGTCCGAGGCCACGCGGCAGAAGCCGATCTGGCGCTCCTCGTCGTAGAGGCCCACGACGCGGGCGGCGTCGTCGACGAGGTGCTGCATCGTCGCGAGCGGGCGGCCGAGCGCCCAGTACGCGTGCTCGCTGACGTAGCCGTGCACGGTCGCGACGTCGATGCGCCCGCGGTCGTCGTCGAGCTCGATGCCGGGCGCGACCGCTCGCCGCACGCGCGCTACTTCTTCTTGGCGCCCGAGCGAGCCGTCGTCTTGCGCGCGGTGCCGGTGGCGGCCTTGCGGGCGCGCTTCGGCTTGACCTCTTCGCGCGGGCCGGCCGCGACCATGCGGGCGGCCTTCGACTTCTTGCGCGCCGCGGTGTTCGGATGCAGCGCACGCCGGGCGGCTGCGCGGTCGACCAGCACCTGCAGCTCCTTGTGCTCGCCCTCGATCAACGCGGCGTCGCCGGCGTCGATCGCCGACTCGAGCCGGCGGAAGTAGGTCTTGATCGTCGTCTTGTAGCGCAGGTTCTCGAGCCGCTGCCGGGCAGCGACCTTGATGCGCTTCTTCTGTTGCTTGATGTTCGCCACGAAGACAGGACGGTAGCAGCAAGCGGCTTTGCGGCGCTGCGCTTGGCCGCTACTGCGCCCTGCCCGAGCGCTTGGAGAGGGCGTTCGCGCGCTAGCGTCGCTTCGCCCTGACCGATGCCTGGGCGATGACGACGCCCTTGCGGCTGAGCACCGCCAGGTACGTGCCGGCGAACACCTTCCCGATGCGGAGGTAGCTCACGACCTTGACGGCGGAGCCCTTGCGCGTCGAGCCGATGCGGATGCGCTTCGACGTGAGGTGGTACCAGGTCAGCGTGAGCGTCCCCTTGGGCCTGGCGGCGAAATGGAAGCTCGCCCAGATCGTCGTCGCCCCGGTCAGGGTGCGCGCGGCGGTGCCGTTGCGCGCACCGCTCAGGAACGCGACGTCGACCACGCCGGATGCCGGCGCCGCGAGGCTCGCCGTGCGCGACGCGCCGGTCACCTGCTTGTCGGAGGGCACGAGCGAGACGCTGTAGGTGCCGGGCAGGAACTTCGCGGGCAGCTTGATCTTGCGCGTGAACGGCCCGGCGTTGAGCGTGGTCGAGACGTGGATCTTGCGCGTCTTGCCCTTGAAGACGTCGAAGGCGTACGTGCCCGTGCGCGGTGTGCTGCCCACGACGGTGAGCGTTCCGTTGACGCGGCTGATCTTCCACTTCCCACTGAACTTCGCGCTCGTGAGCACCGCCTGGGGCGAGGCGATCGTGAGGGTGACGTCCTTGGCGGCGCTGTTGCCCGAGCTGTCGGTGACCGTCACGTGCGCGGTGAACGTGCCGGCGGTCGCGTAGGTGTGCGTTGCGGTGGCGCCGGCGCCGGTCCCGCCGTCGCCGAACGTCCACTGGGGCGTGCCGGCCGTCGAGAACTCGTCGGTCGCGTTCACGCCCAGCATGACCGGATCGCCCGCGAGCAACGTGCCCGTGACCGACGGCGTCGAGAGCGTCGGCGGGGATGCGTCATACACCGAGACGACGGCGTGCTTCACGCTCGTGCCGTCGTACGGCGCGCTGATCGTGGCGAAATCGCCGCGTCCGTCGGTCGAGATCGAGGGCTGGTTGCCGTTTGCGTGGAGCGCGGTGAGGTTGTGGATGTCGCCCCAGGCGCCGGTGGCGGCGGAGCGCACGCGCGCCTGTCCGAGGTTGCCGGATCCGGTGTTGCGCTCCCAGGCGACGACTGCGGTGCCGTCGTTGCCGATGGCGGCGACCGGGACGTCGGCGCCCGCGTCGTTGACGGTCTCGGTCGTTCCCCAGATGCGATTGCCGGTCGATCCGAGGCGGGCCTGGATCGCCGACGCCGACGTCTGCTGCCAGGTGAGCAGCGCGGTACCCGCCGGGTTCATCACGATCTGCGGCGCGACGCTCGCCGTTCCCGTCGCGAGATCACCGGATTCCTGCCAGGCGGAGGTGGGCGCCCCCGGGGCGAGATAGGACGTGCGCAGCACGCCGACGCCGGCGGACGGCTGGATCGTGAACGCCGTCCAGACGCCGCCCGCGCCGTCGATCGCCACCGACGGGGTGATGTCGAGGACGGCGGTCGAGGGTCACGAGGTCGGCGGCCGCGGGCCAGTCGGCGGCCGCCGTGCGGATCGCAGCCCGCAGCTCCGGCCCATCGCGGAGGGTCACGACGGCGGTCCCGGCGCCGTTGATGGCCACGTCCGACGTGGTTCCCGCGAATCCCGGGCCCGTGAAGGAGTGCCACGTGCTCCAGGCGCCCGTGAACCCGTGACGGTACGCGACCACGATGTTGTTGCCGATGCTTCACGATGCCGGAGACCACGGCATCCCCGGCAGCGTTGACCGCGAGGTCCTGAACCGTGACCGCGGAGCTCGCCAGGGGCGTCTGCGTGGGCGTCGCCGCGCCCGCCGCCCACGAGACGATCTGCGTGACCGGGCCGACCGAGGTGTACGCCGCCGTGACATCGCCGCTTCCGTCGACGCCCACGAGCACCGGGACTGGCTGTTGGTCGCCGTGACGACGGTGACGGGTGCCGACCAGGCCGCGCCTGCGCGCTTGCGGGCGAGCACGATGCTTCCCCCGGCGGCGTCGGTCCACCAGCCGGCGGCGGCGTCCCCGGATGCGCCCAGCGCGATCCTGGCGGTCGTGTCGCCGACGCTGGACGCCGGGTCCGAGATCGCGAGCGGCGACTGCCAGGCAGCCGCTCCGGCGCTCGCGACGACCACCAGCGAGCCCGCGACGACGATCGAGACGGACAGGGCTCGGAGGCTGTGGAGTCGGCTCATGGCCCTGGACGCTACCCGCGATGTCCAGCGGTTTCAACGCCCGTCCGGTTGAATTCGCCGCGCGCCTACCCCGTTCCGAGCAGCTGGTTGGCCGCGTCGAGGTGCGTCTGGTAGCGGCCGCGCAGATCCTCCTGCGGCCGCTCGATGTCGGCGATCCAGAGCCCCCACTGGTTCGGATCCGCGACGAACGCGGTCTCGCCGCGCGCGAGCCGCTGCGCCTTGACGGCGAGCGCCTGGTCGATGAACCACTTGAGCTGCAGGTCGGGGTTCTGCGGGTATCCGGCGTACTCGCCCTGGTTCCAGGTGCCGACGCGCATCTGGAAGAAGCCGACCGAGTCGCGGTCGCCGCCGCTCAGGTTGTGCAGGCCCGACTCCGTGAGCGCCGCCATGATCGGCAGCTGCGGCGGCAGGCCCGCCTTCTGCGCCGCGGCCGCCATCCAGGTCGCGTACTGCTCGGGCTGCGCGTTGTCGCCCGGATAGCCGCCGGCCGCCGCCGCTGCGAGCTGCGCGGGGTCGATGGGCGCGCCCGCGGCGGCCGGCTCGACGGCGGGCTTCGCGGGCGGCTGGTCGATCGCCTTGAGCACCTGCACCGTGCTGCGCGGCGCGCCGCCCTTGTGGCCGCCGGCCAGCGCCGCGAAGCCGCCCGTGCCTGCCGGGGCGGGTGTCGCCGCCGCCGCTGCGGCGCCCGCCGCGGGGGCCGCGCCCACGGCTGCCGGCTGGAGGACCGCGCCGGCGTCGACGGGCGCGCTCGTGTCCATGCGCCGCCCGCCGGCGAACTGGTGCGCGTAGTACGGCTCGTCGAGGCTCGAGATCTTGACGACGTCGCCGGTGTGCGGAGCGTGCAGGAACTTGTCGTTGCCGATGTACATGCCGACGTGGTGGACGTAGCCGGTGGAGTCCTGGAAGAAGACGAGGTCGCCGGCTCGCAGGTGCTGGCGGTCGACCGCCACGCCGTCATGGATCTGCTGCGTCGTCACGCGGCCGATCGAGATGCCGGCCTGGTGGTAGGCCCACTGCATCAGCCCGGAGCAGTCGAACCCGGTCGAGGGCTTCGAGCCGCCCCACAGGTACGGCGTGCCGAGGTACTTCTGCGCCTCGGCGAGGGCGGCCGCGGCCTGGGGGCCCGTGGGCGTCGCGTCGAGCCCCGGGGGCAGCAGGGAGGCGGCGTCGGCCGCGGCGCCCGCCGCGGGGGGTGCCGTGCCCGCGGGGGGAGGCGCGCCCGCAGGGGCCGCGGCCGCCGGGTCGGGCGCATCCGGGGGCACGGCGCCGACGGCGAGCGTGCCGCGTCCGCCCCCCGGTGCCCGGAGCGAGGCGAACCCGCCGGTCGAGCCCGCTGCCGGACCGCTCGCCGCCGGGTCGGCCGCAGCCGCGGCGGGCGGATCCGAGGGGACCGGGGCCGGAGCCGGCTGGGGCTCGGGGCCGGATCTGCCGCGGGTGCCGGCGCGACGTCGGCGACGACCGGCGCGGGCTTGGGCGGCGGCTGGCCGAAACCGACCTCGATGTGATGCTGGTGGGCCTCGTCGCTGTAGAACGCCTTGCTGTCGCCGCCGATCAGCCAGGGCGCGCCGACGGCCGTCGGCCGGATCGCGGGATCGAGGCCGGCGAGCTGCTGCGCGAGGTCGCGCGCGGCGATGTTGGCGGGGCCGACGGGCGCGCCGTCGACCATCGTGATCGTGAACGAGCCGTCGGGGGCGACGGCGCTGACGGCGAGGGAGTGATGGGCGACGAGGGCCGTGAGGATCTCGCCCGTCCGCGACGACGGGCCGGCGGTGGCGAGCGCCGCCGCCGCGCTGTCGCTCAGCGCGAGGTTCGGGTCGTGCAGCAGATCGGGCGCCGGGGCGGGCGCCGCGACCTCCGGGACGGCGTCGGGCGCGGGCGACCGGAACGGGATCGGCCGGCGGAGGCTCCGGCGAGCCGCCGGTCGCGGGCGGCGCGTCGAGCGGCGGTGCGGCCGGGGCGGCATCGGCCTGCGCGACGGCGTCGGCGTGCGCGAGGCCGGCGCCGTTGCCGTCGGGCAGCACGGCCGCGATCTGCGGGCGCGTGAGCGCGACGACCTTCGCCACGTCGGGCGAGAAGCCGCCGCCGTCGCCGCTCGAGGCGTGCGCGTCCTCGATGAACGCGAAGAACGCCGCGCCCTCGGCCGCGGCCGCGATGAGGACGCCGGCCACGCTCGAGCGCGATTCGCGCACGTCGAGGATCTGCAGGGCGCCGTCGCGGCCGGCGAGCTCGGCTGCGACGTCGTCGAGGCCGTGCTCGCGGCACATGTCGGCCGGGCTGCGGCGGAAGGACGCGCGCGCCGCAGGGTCGCGCACGAGCATCGCGATCAGCTCCGCCGCGCGCTCGTGCTCCTCAGCCTTCATCGACCGGCGCCTCGGCGCGGCGCTGCAGGAGCGGTGCCCCGGCCGTCACGAAGAGCGGGATGAGGAGCACCATGAAGAACGACCCGAGCAACCCCCATACGAGCTCCCGTGGCGCGAAGCGCAGCATCACGTCGTAGTAGCGCAGCGTCATCGCGAGCGCGAACACTGCGCTGACGACGGACCATACGATAGTCGCGCCGGCGAAGATCACCAGTGCGCGGGCGCCCTCGGCGTGACGCCCCGCGAGGCGCGCGGCGAGCCAGATGCGCGCTCGCGCGCGCAGGTTCGGCTGGCGCACGACGTCGATCAGGATGTGGTACCCGTCGCGGTCGAGCATGGGGCTGAGGTTGAAGAGCGCGCCGAGGTAGGCGCCGAGCGCGACCTGGAACTCGACGTCGCGCAGCGTTCCCTTGCCGCTCAGGAGCGATGCCAGCGCGAAGGCCCCGCCCACGGCGAAGTCGCTGAGCGGGCCGGCCGCGCTGATCGCGATGCGGCGGCCGCGCGACTCGAACCAGGCCTCGGAGGTGTCGACGAAGGCGTACGGGAAGATCAGCACCATCTTGATGCCCGCGCGCGCCACGCGCCGCCCGTAGGAGGCGCACGCGAGGCCGTGCCCGAGCTCGTGCAGCGCGACCAGCGCGAGCCTCCCCGTGACGAACACCGCCGCACCCACGCCGACGTGGCTCGCGACGACGAACGGCGTGCCGTAGCGGCGGGCGACGAGATAGCCGAACGCCGCCAGGCCGGCGGCGCCGAGCGCGACCAGCGCCACGATCACGGGCTTGAGGAAGAGCACCCAGGCACCGCGCGCATAGAGGCGCTCGACGACGTTGCCGAACGACTCCGAGGCCCACACGCGCGGGCGCGTGAGCCGCCGCAGCAGGCCCGGGCGCTCGGCCTCGGGCGCGTCCGCCGGGGCCTCGCTGCCATGCAGGAGGCCGCGCTCGGCGAGGTCGGTGAGCAGGCGCGCGAGCGCCGCCGGGCCGGCACTGCCGAAGAGCTCCTCGGCCTGGGCGACGAGCGCCGGCAGCGCGCGGTGGCCGTCGAGCAGGCGGAAGAGCGCGGCCTCGGCGTCGGAGAGGCGCACGAAGCCGCCTCCGCGCAGGTCGCGCAGGACGAAGCGCTCAGGGCCCTCCTCGGCCGACAGGCGCTTGAGCGCCCAGCCCGAGCGCACGCGCGGGCGCAGCGAGATCTCGCCCGACAGCGCCGCCTCGCCGGGCACGGGGAGCGCGGCCAGGCTCGCGCCCGCCGGGACGACCAGGGTGCCGCCGGCGGCGGCCTCGTCCTCGACGGCGACGACGCGCAGGGGCAGGTCGCCGAGCTGGATCAGCGATCCGGCCGCGAGCGCGCGCGCGCCTTCGAGCGGGCGGCCGTCGAGGAACGTCCCGTGGCTCGAGCCCGCGTCCTCGAGCAGCGGCACGCCGTCGGCGAGGAGCACGCGCGCGTGCTGCCGCGAGACGCTCGGGTCGCTCAGCGTGACGTCGTTCTCGGGTCCGCGGCCGAGCGTGAGCGCGCGCGTCAGCGGGATGCGCGCGCCGCCCGGCGCGACGAGCTCGAGCGCCGGCCGCCGGCCGGGGATCGCCTTGCCGCACGCGCGGCAGGCGCTGCGCCCGGCGTCGAGCTGGCGGTGGCAGTACGGGCAGAGCACGTCACGGCTTCGCGACGGCCGGCGACCACGCGGGCGTGAGCCCGCTCTGCAGCGGGTGCAGCTCGCGCGTGGCGAGGACGACGCGCACGATGCTGGCGGCGCCGCTGCACGTCTCCGACTGCTGCACGACGAGCTCGAGCCCGTCGGCGCGCCAGCTGATGTCGCACGAGTGCACGCGCGGGACGGCCGTCGGCTTGCCCGACGGCAGGTCGTTCTTGACGGGCACGAGCTCGAGGTGGAAGAACGGCGTGCCCCAGTTCGCGCTCACCCCGAGCGTCTTGCCGTCGGGCGCCCAGGCCGCGTAGAGCGCGCCCTCGCCGGAGGCGTGGCCGTGCATGCCGTCGGTGACCGGGCCGCGCCAGTTCCAGTTCGCGACGACGGGCGAGTTCGCGACCGCGGACGTGAAGAGCCCGACCTCCGTCTGGCCGTCGTCCTTCGGGTCCTTCTGCAGGATCACGGAGATCGCGTGGCCGTCCGGCGCCCACGACGGGCGCGCGACGCTGAGCGCGGGATCGCGCACGCAGACCGGGATCTTGCCCGTCGAGGAGACCCGTTTGAAGCACAGGCGGAGGTCGTCCGGGGTCTTCGCGGAGGCGCGCACGAACGCGATCACGCGGCCGTTGGGCGAGAACGACGGGCGCTTGTCGACGAACCCGTCGCCGGTCAGCTGGCGGGCGGTCTGCGGCTTGGCCGGGTCGACGACCCAGATGCTCGAGGTGTTGTCGGCCGGGTTGCGCTGCACGTAGGCGATGAGGGTGCCCGTGCGGTTCCAGGCCGGCTCCTCGTCGCTCGCGCCGCTCGTCCCGATCGGCTGGCCGCGCAGCTTGCCCTCGTCGTTCATGACGAGGATCTGGCCGTTGCGCTGGAACGCGATCGGCGGCGCCGGGCCGAGCGACACGAGCAGCGTCGCCTTCTGCCCGGGCTGGAGCTTCGTGCCCTCGGGCGGGTCGACGCTGATCACCTTGCCGGCGGGCACGGTGTCGCTGTAGGTCTCGCTCTGCGTCGTCTTGACGCCCGAGCCCAGCGCGTTGATGGCCGCGCCGGCGGCGAGACCCGCGAGCGCCGGCATCACGGTGGGCGCGCCCGTGGCGCCGCCCGTCGTGGCGCCTCCCGTCGTCGCCGTCGTGTCCGTGCCGGCGGTGTCGGTCGTGGCCGTCGTCTCGGGCGTCGTGGTCGCCGTCGTCGCGGTCGCCGGGTCGATCGTGATGTCGACGCCGGTGCCCTTGGCGACGGACGCGCCGGGATCGGGCGTCTGGTGGTCGACGATCGCCTTCGCGGGATCGTCGAACGGCGGGTCGGCGCGCCCGACCTGGAGCCCGCGCTTCTTGAGGCGCGCGTCGGCCGCCTGGAACGTCAGCCCGATCAGCTTCGGAACGGTGACCTTGCCGGTGCCGACGGCGACCAGCACGATCACCTCCTTGCCCTTCTTGATCGACTTCCCGGCCGCCGGGATCGTGTTCAGGATGGTTCCGGCCGGGGCGCTCGCGGTCTCCTCGGGCTGCTGCGCCCCGAGCTTGAGCCCGGCCGCCTCGAGCTTCTGCTGGGCGGCGAAGACCTTCGCGCCCGTGAGGTCGGGCACCTTCGTGTTGTTCGGGCGCAGCAGCCACACGGCCACGCCGGCGGCGATCAGGATCGGCACGAGCGGCAGTACCCACGCCGGGATCCAGGGCCGTTGCCGGAAGACCCCGTTCTGCGGCCGTGCCGCGACCTCGCTGCCGACCGCCTGGGCCGTGACGCTGAAGCGGCGCTCCTTGGTGCGCCCGAAGAGCATCTGCTTGGGCGGCTTGACGCGGAACGGCGTGCCGTCGCGCCGGCCCGGCGCCGCGCTCAGCTGCTGCTTGTCGAAGTCGAAGCGGCAGGCGCTCTCGTTGTCGAGCGCCGAGACGACGACGTCGATCGGGGCGTTCGCGACGTTGCGCACGGCGATCGCGAACTCGGCGCCGCGGCGGCCGCTCGCGATCTCGGGACGCAGCTCGCTCTCGAGCTCGCAGTAGGGCTCGAGCGTGATCGTCGCCGTGGCCGCGCCCGCATCCTCGCCGCGTGCGCGCGAGCGCGCGACGATCTCGATCGGCCACGCGCGCGCCTCGGCCTCCGGGCTGCGGGGCGGGTGCAGGCGGAGCGTCGACTCACCCTCGTAGGAGCCGCCCGGAGCGCCGTACGGCACGAGGTAGACCGTCGGCGGCGCGAGCGTCCACCAGTCCTCGGGCATGCCGCGCACTTCGAGGTCGTAGTTGTCGACGATGCCGCTCTGGTTGCGCACCGTGACCACGAGCGCGGCCTGCGCGCCGGGCGCGAGCGAGAGGGCGACGGGCGCGTCGGCGGCCTCGTCCTCGAGCTTCCGCACCGTCACGATGACGCTGTCGGCGACCTTCGCGGGGACGCCCGTGAGGGCCGGCTTGGGCTCCTCCTGCTGTTCCTGCTCGGGCGCCGGGCCGCGCACGGCGGCCACGTGCACGGTCGGATCCCAGCGCGTGTAGGCGCCGCACTGCGGGCAGAAGTCGAGCCCCTCGGGGTTCGCGAAGCCGCAGCTGGCGCAGGCGCTCACTCGGCGGCCTTCTTCTTCGCCGCCGCCGCCTTGACGCGCAGCCGGTAGGCGACGTGCAGGGGCTTCTGCTCCTCGATCACGCGCGCGACGACCGCCTGGCGCGCGGCCGCGATCGGCGTGTCGCAGTAGACGATGAAGCGGTTGGCGGCCGGCGCGGGATCCGCCGAGGCGTCGCGCGTGAAGACGACGCCGCCCTCGTCCTCGACGCGCAGGGGCAGGTCGGGGAATGTCAGCTTGAGCGCCATCTCGAGGCCCCGGCGCGTGCCGCGCCAGCGCGTCGCCTCGGCCGACTGCAGCACGAGCTCGCGCCGCGTGTGGTCGTCCATCGACTCGTCGATCTCGAGCCCGAGCCACGCGGCCAGCACCTCGACCATGTCGATCGGGGCGAGGCGCGGATCGACGTAGGCCGGCAGGGAGTCGAGCGTTGCCACGATCGGGTCGAGCACCGTCTCGAGCGCACCGACGAAGCGCATCGCGAAGTCGTTCTCGCGGAACACGGCCGGCAGGGAGGCGCGCATGTAGGCGCGGGCCGAGGCCGACGGCGGCCCGGGCTCGCGCGGGCCGGTCGGCCGCGACTCGATGTTGAAGCGCCGGCGGCGGGTCGCGAACGTCGTCGCCCTGGTGGGGACGTTGGGCACGCTCACGCCCCCACGTGCTCGGCCTTGACGACGTGCTTGACCGACGCGATCAGCTCGTCGGCCTCGAGCGGCAGGAAGCTGCCCATCGGCTGCGCCTGCTGCTCGCCGCTGACGATGTCGGTCTCGTACACGCGCAGGATCTTGACGAAGTCGACGCCCTCCACTGCGTGCACGATGCCGTACAGCTCGCCCTGGTTGAGCGCGCGCCCGAACTCCCAGCCGGTGCCGATGCCTTCGAGCGAACCGCCGACGAGCGGGTTCAGATAGGCGTACAGCGCCTGGGCGACGTCGGTCTCGACGCGCGAGAGATCGGCGCGGCGGGCAGCCTGGACGTTGACGACGACGCTCACTCCGCGGTAGCGCGCGGGGCGCAGCTCGACCGTCGTGCCGACCAGGCGGCGCTCGTCGAGGTACTCCGCGACCTCGTGCATGAGGTCGTCGTCGGGGATCAGCTCGTGGGCCTCGAGCAGGCGGTCGGCGGGCGTGATGCCGGGGACGATGCAGAGCGGGATGCTGCCGTCCTTGACGGGGAGGCAGAGCGCGCGCGCCACGCGCGGCGAGGCCTCGCCGCACAGGAACTCGAAGTCCTGCGCGGTGACGGCGCGGTAGCGCGTGCGCAGCTCCATGGCGGCGCGCACGCGGGTGCTGTCGATGTCCTCGAGGTCGACGCCGCCCGTCGCCCCGACCGGGTTCGTGACCGACACGACGCCGGGGATCGCCGACTTGAGCACGCTGAGCGTGCCGGCGGTGACGTTCCCGCGCCGCCCGCCGCCGTCGCGGTAGCCCGTCATGCGCAGCAGCGAATGCACCGGAGGCACGCGCCCGTACTGGCGCCAGCCGCCGTCCGGCGAGCGCACGGCGGGCCCCAGCTCGATCGTGCCGTCGGCCGCGTCGAGCACGTAGTGACGGTCGTCGGGGCCGCTCTCGGCGAACGACTCGCGCTGCTCCCAGGCCTGCCACTCGTCGCCGCTCTCGGGCTCGAGCACCTCGAGGTGCTCGGCGGGCGTCGGCTCGAGCACGGGTGCGTAGAGCAGCTGGAAGCGCTGCGCCGGCGAGCCGTCGCTCTCGCCCAGGAGCTCGGACTGGTGCCGCGCCGAGTGCGCCGCCGGGATGATCGCGCCGACCGGCCCGGCGGTGATCGCGTAGATCTCGGGCGCGTGCGTGAAGCCCGCGCTCTTCGCACCCGAGCGCGTCACGCCGTCGAGGCGGCAGCGCACCCAGTACGCGCGCTGGCCCGCGATCGTCTGCGGCGAGTGCCGGGACGGCAGCTGCAGCTCGATCGCGCCGGAGCCGTAGTTGAAGCCGCCGGTGAGGTCGGAGAGCACCTGCGCCTCGCTCCAGCCCGTCTCCGAGGACTCGTCCGAGACCTCGAAGCGCAGCGGCGGATCCTCGGGATCGACGCCCGCGCCGCGCGCCTGCGAGCACTCGACGTCCATGCGCAGGAGCAGCCGCGCGAGCGACGTGTCGAAGCCGAGGTAGAGCGCGTTGCCGACCTTCGGCGGCTGCTCGAACGCGAGCTGGTCGCCGCCCTTCGGGCGCGCCACCCCGGCCGCGACGCCGACGTTCTTGGGTGCGCCGCCACGCTCGACGAGGTAGGCCATCGGGCGCGCCGGCGGGATCGTGAAGTCGTAGCTCGTCTGGAACACGATCGACTCGTCGCTGGCGGTGCGGATCGTGCCGACCTCGGTCGTCCCGGCAGGGATCTCGACCGGATCGACGGCCGGCGCGGCCAGGCGGAAGCGCACCTCCGTCGTGGCCGCGACCGGCTCGGCGACCTGGATCCCGAGCAGCTGGAGCAGCGAGAGGTGGAGCTTGTCGGGCACCCGGTTGAGCCGGTAGCCGAGCATCTCGGTCATCCACGCGAACAGCTCGATCAGCGTGATGCCCGGATCCGAGACGTTGTGCTCGGTCCACTCCGGGCAGGCCTGGCCGGCGCGCAGGCGGGCCTCGTTGACGAGGTCCTGGAAGCGCCGGTCGTCGAGCTCGATCTGCGGGATGCTCACTCGGACCCCGCGGGGATGAGATAGAACGGATACACGAGGTTGCGCACGTCGCTCGTCGTCCGCAGCGAGTAGGTGATCTCGATCACGAGCTTGCCGAGCTCGGCCTCGGAGGTGTCGAAGTCGATGTCGACGATGTCGATGCGCGGCTCCCAGCGGTCGAGTGCGACCCGGATCTCGTAGTCGATCCGGCCGAGCGTGAACGAGTCGATGGACTCGAAGACGTAGTCGTGGATGCCGCAGCCGAACTCCGGCCGCATCGGCCGCTCGCCCTGCGCCGTGCCGACGATCAGGCGGATCGCCTCGTCGACGTCGTCGTGCGAGCGCGAGAGCGCGAGGCCGCCGCGCGAGTCGACCCGCAGGGGGAAGGCGATGCCGGCGCCGACGAGGTTGTCGCTCATCCGAGCTGCACCATCCCGCTGACCTTGACCGTCGAGCCCTCGATCGAGATCGACGAGCCCTTGATCGTGACCGTCTGGCCCTGGATGGTGACCTCGCCGTTCGCGCTCTGCTTGATCGAGCCGTCCGTCGAGATCGTCATGTCGCCGGTGCTCTGGAGCTTGAGCGTGTCCTTGCCCTCGATCGCGATCGCCTTGTCGGCCTTGATCTGATCTCGGCCTCGGTGTGGAGCGCATAGGAGCCGTCGGTGTGCGCGAGGTCGTCCGGCGTGTCGTGGCCGTTCCAGAGCGAGCCGAGCACGTAGGGGCGCTGCACGTCGCCGTGCTCGAACGCCACGAGCACCTCGTCGCCGACCACCGGCAGCATCAGCTGCCCGCGCCCGTGCCCCGCGCCCGGGCGCGGCCATGCGCGCCCACCAGCTCTCGATCTCGTCGCCCAGCTCGGGGTACTTGACGCGCACGCGGCCCATCTTCTGGGGGTCGTCGTTCTGCGTCACGATCCCGACGACGACGGCCGCGCCGAACGCGCGCGCCACCGACGGCGTGGCGAGGTCGACGAGCGTGCGCGGCGAGCGGCCGCTGATCGTGAAGTGCGTCTGGTAGCCGGTCGTGCCGCGGAAGAGGTGCGAGGTCGACGAGAGCACGTAGTCGCCCTTGAAGCGCTCGCCGATGCCGTCGATCGCGACGATCGCGCCGGCGCGCAGCCGCGGGTCGCCGCGCGTCGAGCCCTCGGCCTCCAGGTACGCGTTGCCGAGCTGCGCGAGCATGCTCTTGGCGAGCGCGTCGCCCTCCTCGGGCGTCGAGACCGGCCGGTCGCTCACGGTCACGCGCCCGCCGCCGAGCGCCTTGCGCACCGACGACCGCTCGACGCCGATCTGGCTGCCGCCGTCCTCGCTCTTGGCGACCGACTCCATGACCTCCTTGGTCTGCGCGTTCCAGCTGCGCACGACGACCTCGTCGACCTGCTGCACGCCCGTGATGCGCGGCCGGAAGGCCGTCAGGCCCTCGCCCCAGCGCAGCGAGACCTTCTGGCGGTCGCGCGCGGCCTTGCGGAAGTAGAGCGTGCGCTTCTCGACCACGACCTCGCAGTCGACGCGCCGCGCGAGCCGCCACAGGAAGTCCCAGTCGGTCTCGTTGCTCTGCTGCACGAAGTCGAGCACGCCGCCCGCGTCCTCGACCTCGACCTGGAACCCGGCGCGCTGGGCGACCTTCTTCGCGATGTCGCCGACCGTCACGTTCTGGTAGGTCTCGGCCGTCGAGGAGCGGTGCAGCGCGTGCGCGTAGTCGTAGCCGCGGGCGGCCAGGATCATGTGCCCCACGCTGAAGTCGGGCTCGACCGCCAGCACCTGCCCGACGATCAGCGACGTCATCGCGCCCCCGTCGGGCGAGGAGAACTTGATCTCGACCTCGGCGCCGAGCTTGAACGGGCTCTTGTCCATCTGCTCGAGCCCGGGGTCGGAGATGCGCACGGAGAACGCGTCCGGCAGCTGCGCGTGGTGGTCGACGCGCACCTCGGTGATGCGGCCGGCCAGCGTCGCGTCGAGCGGAGCGCCCGCGACGAGCACCTCGACGCCCGAGATCACGCGTCCACCTGGGGGACGGAGAGCATGCGGCCGCGGCGCAGCGCGAGCGGATCGTCGATGCCGTTGGCCTCGGCGATGGCGCGCCAGCGCGTGGGATCGCCGTAGGAGGCGTACGAGATCGAGGGCAGGCTGTCGCCGTCGCGCACCACGTGCGTGCGCAGGTCGGGCAGGCCGCGCGTGGTCGGGTTCTGACCCTTCTTGGAGCTCCCGGCCGAGGCCTTCTCCACGGCCTTCTCGACCTGCGTCAGCGAGAGCTTGGCGGTCGCGCGGATAGGTGTGCCATCAGGACGGAACAGTGCGTACTGCACCGAGAGCGAGTCGATCACGGCCGGGAACGTCCACGTGCGCCCCCAGTGGAACTCGACCGTCGGCGGGCGCTTCTTCTTCTCCTTCTTGTACTTCTGGTTCGCCTCGAGCAGCCCGAAGAGCTTGTCCGTGATCACGCGGACGTCGCCCGTGGCCTCGTCGGTGGCGTCGAAGAAGAGGTCGAGCGTGAGCTTGCGCGGCTCGCCTCCGCCGTACTGGAGGTTCGGGATCGAGGAGCTGTTCTGCTTCTTCTGCCAGCTCGACGACTTCGAGATCGAATACTCCTTCGGGTTGAAGAGGCACGTGATCGTGAGGCCGTCCTCGGTCTTGAGGTACGCCTGCTCGAAGCCGTCGGGGCGGGTCAGCGCCATCAGCCGCTCTCCTTGAAGCCGTGGTGGGCGATCTCGAGCGTCTCGGAGGCGGGGTTGTTCGAGCTCGCGTTGAGCGCCGGGCCCTGCCATTTGACCGGGAACGCGGCCAGGAACTGCCAGCCGCGCACGGTCTTGCCGTCCGGGCCGAGCAGCTCGACGCTGATGTCCTTGCGCTCGGCGTGGTCCTTGCACTGCTGGAACCACGCGAGCAGGTTGGGCTCGTACGTCACGCCGCGCTTGAGCACGAGGTTCTGGTGCTTGGCGCGTCCGCGGAACTTGTGGGAGTACTCGTTGAGCCCACCCTCGTCGTACGACATGACCTCCCACTCGACCACGAGGCCCGTGCACTCCGTGAACCAGCCGATCTCGCCCTTCCCGCCGACGTCGTGGCCGAGCGAGACGCGGAAGCGCAGCTCGCCGACGGGGTCGGGGGTGCGCGCATGGCCGTCCTTGGACGTGCCGCGGTTGCTCGGACCCGACGGCCCGGCCGGCTTCGCGGGCGTCTTCGGGGCCGCGGCGGGCGAGCCGGCCGCGAGCGCGGCCGGGAGGGCTCCGCCTCCGATGGAGACGTCGACATTGATCTCGCCGCGCGCGCTCATGGCAGCCGCCCGATCAGGTCGCCCATGCGCTCGCGCTCGACCAGCAGGTCGCGCCGCAGCCGTTCGACGACGTGGTCGTAGATGTCCTCGAGCGTCGGCGCCGGAGCTCCCGCGGCCCCCGGGGCGGCGGCCGGCGGAGCCGGTGCGGCGGCGGGAGCCGGCGCGGGGGCAGGGGCCGGAGCCATCTCGGCGTCGCCGTCCCCCGGTGCGCGCGCGAGCACCGCGTCCGGGCTCGCGGCGGCGAGCGACACGCTCACGCTGCCGTCGGCCTGCGGCACGAGCGGCAGACCGAGCGCCTGCGCGAGGTGCGCGCCGGAGCTTCCGCGCGCGCCGGCGGGGGCGGCGTCGTCAGCCCCGGGGCGCGTGCGGCGCTCGGCCCGCAGCAGCGGACGCGCGGGCGCGTCCGCACGCGGCGCTCGCGCGACGGCAGCGGCGCTGGGCGTCATGCGCAGCGTCGGCGCCGCCGCCGGGGCTGCGGCGGGAGGCGTCGCTTGCGCGGCCTCCGGCGCTGCGGCTGGAGCCGGCGCGACAGCGCCGGGCGCCTCCTCGGCGGCCGGCTCGGAATCGCCGGGCGCGAGTCGCGCCACCGCCGGGGCGCCCGCCTCGGGCGGTTCGGGCGCCGGCTCGCCGGGCGCCTCCGCAGGCACGCCGCCGGCGGCGGCGGGCTCGGCGGCGGGCTCGCCCGGGGCCACCGCTGCGACCACCTCCGCCGGCGGGGCTGCGAGCGGGGCCTCGCCGGTGGCCGGCGCGGCGGCCGGCTCGCGTGCGGCGCTGCCGGATGCGGGAGCCGGGGCGGTGGAGGGAGGAGCGCTGCGCCGCCGGCGCGCGAGCAGGGACCGGGTCCCGGCCGCGCAGGCGGCGACGAGGGCGGCGAGGGGCGGCGCGGCTTGCGCCGTCTCCGGAGGACCCGACGCGTTCTCGGGCGCCGCCGCAGGCACCGCCTCCGGTTGCGGCGCGGCGACCGTTGCGCGGGCCGCCGCGGCGGGGGCGGGTGCCGGCGGAGGTGCGGGCGGGGCGGGGGGTGCGGATGCGGCACCCGCCGGAGCCTCGGGCGCGGCTGCTGCGGGCGCCCGCCGGCGGGCGAGCACGTCCCCGGCGGCGCCGAGCGCGCGGCGCAGGATCCCCGTGCGGGGAGGCGCGGCGGGCGCCGGCGGGCGCCGGCGGCGCGGAGCGGGCCGATGCCGCGACGGGAGCCGGCGCGCGCGGCGCGGGCGCCGCGACGCGAACGGGCGCGGGCGCAGGCCGCGCCACGGCCGCAGCCGCAGGCCGCGCAGGCGCGGAAGCCGCGGCCCGCGCCGAGCGCGCCACGACGGCCTTCGCCGGCACGCGCGCCACCGCCGCGCGGGGAGCGGAGGGCGGCGCCGGTGCACGTGCGACATGGCGGCGGCAGCGAGCGGCTCAGCCGGCGTCGGGCATCTCCGCCGGCGAACGCGCGATCGCCTCCGCGCCACCCCGGTCTGCGTGCCCGAGGTCGCGCAGCCGGCATCGGGGTCTGACCCCAACTGTGCGGCTCGGGGTCCGCACGATCGGGGTCAGACCCCGATCGTGCAGGGGCAGGTGGCGCGAGTGCCGGATCCGGGGTCGCAGGGGTCGGCGAGAGCCGGAAGCTCTGGGCGCGGCGGGCGCCGAACTCCTCGACCGGGGTGCGCGAGAGCGCAGCGGCCGAGGGGACGTCCACGGGCCACGAGAGGGGCTCGTCGGCGGGGTCGGGCTCGTCCTGGAACGACGGCGGTCCCACGGCGCGGGCGAGCGTGGCGCGCGCCTCGCTGTCGGTCAGCGGCGTGCCCTCGGCGCGGCCGTCGCCGAAGATCCAGCGCGAGGCGAAGTCCGACATCCCCTCCGGGGCGAACACGGGCGCGGCGGCCGCCGGAGCGCGCAGGAGGCGCCGGGCGATGCGCGCGACGTGCGGGCGCCGCCGCTCGGCCACGCGCCCGGCGAGCCGCGCCCGAGGCGCCTGGCGGCGCGCCAGCAGGCGGCTCGAGAGCCGGGACGAGCGGGCGAGCAGCCGGCTCGCGGGTGTGGAAGGGGTCGGTGCCATGGGTGTCAGTGCGTGGGTCCGAGTGACTCGGCGATCTCGAGAAAGCTGCGCCGGTCGGCGTGCTCGAGATCGAGGATCGTCTCGAGCGGCCAGTGCAGGCGGTGGGCGAGACGGGCCGTCTCCGCGAACAGGTCATGCGGAGACGGCCGCGTCATTCCCCCAGGCGGCCGTCCTCTATCTCCGAGAGGTCGACCTCGAACTCGTGCGCGCACGCGGGACAGCTGATGTGCCCGACGAGCTCGGCGTCGGCGTTGAGGCGCTCGTAGAGGCGCTGCAGGTGATCGAAGTCCACGGCGAAGAGCTCCTCGATCACCGCGGGCGTGACTGCGGGCAGGTCGCCGAGTCGCGTGATCGTGCGGGCGAGCAGCAGCACCGTCAGGTACGCCTCGTTCTGGCGCACCGCCGGATCGCGCAGCGGCTCGATCTCGTCGCGCGCCGTCGCGAGCCGCATCACCCCGTCGCGGTGCACGGTCCCGTCGGGACCGACGTAGCCGCGCGGCAGGGTGAAGGCGTGCTCGGTACGGAGCGTCGTGGGCGTCGTCACGCTGGAGCTCACAGCCGCTTGAGGCCCTCGTGGCAGATCTGGATCTCCTCGACGGCGACCTCGTTGCCGCCGGCGTTGAGGGTCGCGCCCGTGTACTTGATGGGCCAGCCCTGCTCGAAGCTCCAGGTCGCGATCGTCGAGCCGCTGTAGTCGATCAGCGCGACGTTGCCGTTCGTGCGCGACTTGTCGGGCCCCTCCTGGATGACCTGCTCGCGCCACTTCCAGATGTCGAGGCTCTCGTCGACGCCGCGCTTGAGCGTGATGTTCGACCACTTGATCTCGCCCGGCACCTTGCGCACGACCGGGCGCCCGTTGTCGTCGATCGACTTGTGCTCGATGACGGAGGTCTCCGAGTCGAGCCCGGAGCACTCGCGGAACATCCCGACGCCCTGGCGGCCGCCGAGGTCGAGTCGGAAGTGACTGGCGGGACGCGGTTCCTTTGCAGGCATCTCAGGCTCCTGTCAGAGTGATTTTCAGCGACACGGCGATCAGCCCTCGACCTCGGCCGCGCCGGCGCTGTACTGGCTGATCCGGAAGATCACGAACTCGGCCGGCTTGACCGGCGCGATGCCGACCTCGACGACGACCTGGCCGGCGTCGATGACGTCGGGCGGGTTGGTCTCGGCGTCGCACTTGACGTAGAACGCCTCCTCGGGCGTGGCGCCGAAGAGCGCGCCTTCGCGCCACGTGCGCGTGAGGAAGCTCCCCACGGCGATGCGCAGGCGGATCCAGAGGCGCTCGTCGTTCGGCTCGAAGACCGACCACTGCGTGCCCTCGAGGATCGACTCGGAGAGGTAGTTGAAGAGGCGCCGGACGTTGAGGTAGCGCCACTCGGGGTCGCTCGACAGCGTGCGCGCGCCCCAGATGCGGATGCCGCGGCCGGGGAAGCTGCGGATGCAGTTGATGCCCGACTGGTTGAGCGCGCCCTGCTCCTCGTGGGTGATCTGGAAGGCCAGGCCGTTGACGCCGAGCACGACCTCGTTGGCCGGCGCCTTGTGGACGCCGCGCGTGTTGTCGGTGCGCGCCCACACGCCGGCGACGTGGCCCGACGGGGGCACCATCAGCGGCCGGTTCGTGAGCGGGTCCATGACCTCGAGCCACGGCCAGTAGAGCGTCGCGTACTTGGAGTCGTAGCCGGCCGTCTTGTTGCGCCACTCGTGGATGTCCTGCGGGATCATGTCCGCCGGCGCGTCGAGGATCGCCATGCGGTCGCCCGCCCGCTCGCAGTGCGCGATCAGCTTGCCCTGCTGGTCGCGCAGCTTCGTGTCGTCGCCGCCCGCGAGCGCCATCAGGTCGGGCACGCAGACCATCGTGATCTCGTCGACGCCGGCGAGCGCGCCCATGCCCTGCCGCTTGGCGACGTCGCCCTCGAAGTCGCGCGGGGTGAGCTCGCGGCTCGGCGCCGAGGGGGCGGCGAGCGCGTACTTGCCCGGGGCCGGCGCCTCGGTGCCGGTCTCCTCGATGCGCACGAGCGTGGACGCCGCGTTGACCTTCGTGGCGATGTTCGTGCGGCCCTTCTTGAGCGAGAGGCCGTCGTGCTCCTCGCGCTGCGAGCCGGCGGTCACGATCAGCGTGTAGGTCGCGTCGTCGCCCGCGGCGTCCTCGCCGTCGGCCTTCGCAGCCGGCTTCTCGGCCACGAGCTCGACCTCGACGTTGCCCTCGACGCCGTCGCGCGCGACCGCGCGGAAGGCCTCGACCGACTTGTCGGAGGCTGCGGGCAGCGCGGCCTGGCGGGCGCTCGGCCCGGCGTCGTCGACGCCCACGCGCACGATCCAGCAGACGCCGCCGCCGTTCTGGAAGTACCCGTAGACGGCGTGCGCGAGGTAGCTGCCCTCCATGAAGGGCCCGTTCTCGGGCTGCGCCGGATCGCCGTAGAGCTTCGCGAACTGGGTCCAGTTCGAGATGCGCATCGGCTGGTTGGCCGGTCCGCCCGGCGCCACGCCCACGAAGGCCGCGACCGCCGTCCCGACGCCCTCGATCGGCTTCGACTGCGACGGCACCTCCTCGACGTACACCCCTGGCGTCAAATAGCTCGGCATGTCACTCCCCTCTTGGGCCGGGACGGTTTGCAAGCTCGTTCACGAGCGCCTCCGGCGCGGCGCTCGCGATCTGCCGGGGCTCGGCCGCCCCGGCATCGAAGACCTGGATGCCACTCTCGTCGCGTGCCCACAGCACGAGCTTCGCGTCGGGCGCGGCCGCACGCACCTCCTGCAGCAGTTCCTTCCGGGAGGCCGCCTCCAGCACGACGCTGTCGGGATGGCTGTGGCCGCACGCAGTGAGCAGAGACGCCGGATCGCTGCCACCGTCGATGACGGCGATCCCCGCACCTTCGAGCAACTGGCGCATCCCGACGGCCTCCATCGGCGTCAGACCGCCCAGGAGAACGCGCGCTGATGCCGTAACGCTCACCTGCACCCGTGGAGCATCGCGGCGCGGCCGTGCAGGCGCTAGGTTCGCAAGGGCAGACGAATGGGCAAGTGAGGCTGCCCTTTCGGGCAGCCGGAAGATCGCCGAGCCCGTGCAATCGGGGCCTGGCTCCGATTGCACGATTGCGCGCGGCCGGCGGCGCCTGAGCGTCAGCGCAGTGCGCGCGCCACGTCGTGGAACTGCTCGAAGTCGGACTCGAGCGTGAGGCGGCCGAGCTTGCCGTACTCGAGCGCGACGCCGCGCACGAGGTGGCGCATCGCGATCACGCCGCCGTCCTCGGCAGCCAGGAACGCCGCGGCCAGCGACGCGTTGCGGATGTTGCCCCCCGCGAGCTTGAACTGGTGGGCCAGGAAGACGAGGTCGACGTCGTCGGCGAGCGGCGCCTGCTGCGGCAGCAGCAGCCGCCAGATGCGCTCGCGGTCGACGGCCTCCGGGAACGGGAAGTCGACCACGAAGTCGAGCCTGCGCAGGAACGCCTCGTCGATGTTCTGGCGGTAGTTCGTGGCCAGGACGACGGCGCCCGCATAGCTCTCCATGCGCTGCAGCAGGTAGGCGACCTCGAGGTTCGCGTAGCGGTCGTGCGCGTCCTGGACGTCGGAGCGCTTGCCGAAGAGCGCGTCGGCCTCGTCGAAGAAGAGGATGGCGTTCGAGCCGTCGGCGGCCGCGAAGATGCGGTCGAGGTTCTTCTCGGTCTCCCCGATGTACTTCGAGACGACGGTCGCCAGGTCGAGGCGGAAGATCTCCTGCCCGAGGTCGCCCGCGAGCACCTGCGCGGCCATCGTCTTGCCCGTGCCCGAGTCGCCGGCGAAGAGCGTCTTGACGCCCTGGCTGCTCGCGACCGTGCGCTCGTAGCCCCACTCCGAGAGCACGAGGTCGCGGTGGCGGATGTAGGCCGAGATCGAGCGCAGGACCTCGGAGGAGCGCGCCGGGAGGATGAGGTCGTCCCACGCGAAGCGCAGGTCGAGCCGCGTGGCGAGCTGGCCGAGCGCGCCGCTCGAGGCGCGGCGCGCACCGAGGTCGAGGTCGGCCGGGCCCGGCGTGCGGCCGGCGGCCGCCGCCACCACCTTGGACACCTCGGCGGCCTGCTCGACCTGGCCGATCGAGAGCCGGAACTTGGCCGCCACGTCGTCGACGTCGTCGGCGCCCGAGGTGCGGCGCCAGGCCGCGCGCCGTTCGGCGAAGGACGGCTCCGGCACGTCGAAGATGAGCGTGGGGAGGTCGGCGAGGGTGAACGCCGCGTTGCCCGAGCGCGCGCACAGGATCACGCGGTCCTCGCGGCCGGCGAGCCAGCGCTGCATCGCGCGGGCGGGCCCCGGCTCGAGCTGCTCGACGCCGCCGAGCGCGACGAGGCCGCGCTCGAGCGCCGCGATCAGCGCCGCCTCGCGCAGCAGCTGGGGGTCGCCCGCGGCCGTCGCGTCGACGAGCACGAGCGGCCGCCCGGCCGCGGCCGCCACGATGCCGGGGGCGTCCGGCCCGGCGACGAAGAGCGGCACGGGGGTCTCGAGCGCGAGCACCGAGGCGAGCTCGGCGACGCACTGCTCGCGGCCGAGCAGGTCGGCGTCGGCGCGCACGATCTCGATGCGGCGGTCGGGCGGCGTGTCCGCCAGATCGACGCCGAGCAGGAAGCCGACGAGGCGCTGCGCGGCCTGCGCCCCGCGCTCGGCGAGCGGCACCGACGCGTCGCTCTCGGCGATGCGCAGCGCCCCGCTCGCGCGCAGGCGGCCGTTGCGGTCGAAGCACGCGAGCACGTCGGCCGCCGCGAAGCCGGCGCGCTCGAGCAGGCGGGCGATCAGGCGCGGGCTCGGCAGCCGCCGGGTGAGGTCGTCGTGCAGGTAGCCGTAGAGCCGCCCGTAGCGCGGGTGCAGCTCGGGCGCCGCGCACAGCGCGAGCACGCAGCCCTCGAGGTGGCTCAGGCCGAGCAGCGCCGCGGCCGTCTCGAGGCGGGCGTCGAGATCGTCGGCATCGCCCTCGCGCGCGAGGCGCACGGCGGCCTCGTCCGAGAGGTAGAGGCCGCGGAACGGATCGACGGGATCGGGCTCGGTGGCCGCGACGGCCTCGACCGAGGCGCTCACCAGCGCCGTCAGCGCGGCGAACGAGATCGCGTCAGGGGGCGTGCTCATCGGCGATCGCCTCGGCCTCCGTCTCGAGCGCGTCGCCCGGCATCGAGACCGTCAGCGGGCCCGAGACGGGCGCGTCGCGCTGCTGCACGACGTGGGCGAGCTCGTGCGTGAGCAGCTCGTCGCCGCCGCTCGAGCCGGGCTGGTACTCCCCGGCCGCGAAGTACACGTCCGACCCGGTCGTGAACGCGCGCGCCGAGACCGACTGCGCGAGCGCGTCCGACGTCGAGTCGTGGTGGATGCGGACGTCGCCGAGCGAGTCGCCGAGCGCCTCGGAGTTGCGCGCGAGCGAGCCCGGATCGAGCTGCGAGCCCGAGCCGCGCGTGCGGGCGATCGTCGCCTCGACGTCGGGGTGCGCGGTGCCGTCGGGCAGGATGCCCTCCCCGACGCGGCCGAGGATCGCCCCGAAGGCGCGGTTGCCGACGGTCGCCGCCAGCCGCGCGGGATCGCCCGCGTGCGACGGCGCCTCGGGCGCGGCGCGCTCGGGCTCCTCGTGCAGGCGCTCCTCGTCGTGCTCGTGGCTCCAGCCGTCGCTCGCCATCGTGCGTCCGATGATACGGCCCCGCGACGGGTACTTGCAGGCGCGGGTCCCGCGCCGCTAGGGTCGGGGGCGAGCATGAGCCCGCCCGAGACCCACGCCGTGCCGCTCAACACGATGCTCGCCGACCTCGACGAGTCCCTGCGGCTGCTGCTGCAGGAGCAGCTCGCGAAGCACGGCTTCGAGCTCGTGCAGATCGTCTTCGACGCGCCGACCAAGGACTGGGCGTCGACGCTCTCGGCGCCCACGCTCAACCTCTTCCTCTACGACATCCGCGAGACCAAGGACCTGCGCCCGAGCGACTGGGAATCGCGCAACGGCGAGGACGGCCGGCGCTACGACTCGCGCCCGCCCCTGCGCGTCGACGTCGCGTACGCGGTCACCGCCTGGACGCGCAACGTCGAGGACGAGCACCGCATGCTCTCGCAGGCGCTCGCGATCCTCTTCGCGTTCCCGATCCTGCCGCGCGACGAGCTCACCGGCTCGCTGCGCAACGGCTCGCAGCGCTTCCCGCTGCACACCCGCATCGCGCAGGAGCGCTCGGACGGCGGCTCGAACTTCTGGACGGCGGTCGGAGGCCAGTACAAGGCGTCGCTCGACTACGTCGTCACGCTCTCGTGCGAGCCCGGCACGCTGATCGAGCGCGGCCCCGAGGTGCGCACCCAGACGCTGCGCACACAGCGCAGCGGCGCCGAGGAGGCGACGCGCGAGGAGGCGCACCGCTTCGGCGGCACGGTGCGCGACGAGCACGGCGACCCGGTGCCGGGCGCGTGGGTCGGGCTGCCCGAGAGCGGCCGCTTCGCGGTCACCGACGCGCGCGGCGCGTTCATCATCGAGCACGTGCCGGCGGGCTCGCAGCAGCTCGTCGCGCGCGGGCCCGACGGCAGCGAGCAGGAGGCGCGGATCGACGTGCCGGGAAGCCGCGCCGACATCGTGCTGGGCGCGGCGGAGAAGTCCGCGCCGCGCCGCGCGAAGTCCTAGCGCTAGATCATCCCCTGGCGGACGGCCTGCGCGACCGCCTGCGAGCGCGTGCGCACGTTCATCTTGATGACGACGTCGTGGATCACGGTCTTGATCGTGCGCTCGCTGTAGCACAGCTCGGCCGCGACCTCGCGCGTCTGGCGCCCGTCGGCCACGAGGCGCAGCACGAGCCGCTCGCGCTCGTTCAACGCGGGGAGGGCACGCACCGCGCTGCGCTCGCCGACGCTGCGGCAGAGCGTGTCGAGCAGCTCGGGCGCCATCACGCCGGCGCCGCGGGCCGCGGCCCGCACGCTGGCCGCGAGCCGGTCGGGGGTCAGGGTCACGCGGTCGACGAACCCCGTCGCCCCGGCGTCGATCGACGCCAGCAGGAGGTCGTCCCCGCCGCGCTCGACGCAGGCGATCAGGGCGACGCCCGGCTCGTCCGAGAGCTGCCGCATGAGCGCGAGGCCCTCGTGCATCGCGGGATCGACGATCACGACGTCGGCGGCGCGCAGCTCCGGCTGTGCGAGCGCAGCCGCTGCGCTGCCCGCGCTCCCGACCGAGGCCACGTCCGGCAGCGCAGCGAGGCACGCCACGATGCCGCGGCAAAAGATCTCGTGCTCGTCGACGGCGAACAGCTTCAACCGACGTCCCCCAGACGCCGCGGGATGAGCGCCGAAGGTATCACGCATGCGTCTCCCTCGTTGGGGGATTTGCGCTCTGCGCGGTGAAGGCTAGACTCGCCCGGGCAATGCCTCCCATCGTCACGACGGCCGCGACCATCACCTGCATCCACGGCGGTCAGGTCATGCTCGTGCCGCGCCAGACCCAGGTGACGATCGGCGGCAACCCCGTGCTGCGCGAAGGCGACCTCTCGGGCGCGCCGATCGTGGGCTGCGCGCAGCCGCCCAGTCCGGGCACGAAGCCGTGCACGACGGTGATCTCGACGCTCCCCGGATCGGCCTCGACGCGTGTCACGGCGGCCGGCGCGCCGGTGCTGCTCGCGACGCTCAGCGGCATCACCGACGGCGTGCCTCCCGGTGCGCTTCTCGTCGTCTCGCCCGGGCAGACGACGGTGCAGGCGAACTGAGCCCGGTCCGCGCCGTTCGGAGCGCTCGCCTGCGCAGTAGACTGCGGCCGGTCGGGGCGACCTTGGGGGGCAAGTGGCGGACGTAACGCGGAAGGTGGGGCGCTTCGAGATTCTGCGCGAGATCGGCCGGGGTGGCATGGCCGTCGTCTATCTCGCCCGGCAGAACGATCTCGACCGCCTCGTGGCGCTCAAGGAGCTCCCCGCGTTCCACGCAGCGGACAGCGACTTCGCCGAGCGCTTCCTGCGCGAGTCGCGCATCGCCGGCTCGCTCAGCCACCCGAACATCGTCACGGTCCACGACTACTTCGACGTCGAGGGCACGCCCTACATCTCGATGGAGTACCTCGAGCGCGGCTCGCTGCGCCCGCACGTGCGCCACATGTCGCTGCCGCAGGTCGCGGGGGTGCTCGAGGGCCTGCTGGCCGCGCTCGACCACGCCCACGCGCGCGGCATCGTGCACCGCGACCTCAAGCCCGAGAACCTGCTGCTGACGCGCCAGGGCAGCGTCAAGGTGGCCGACTTCGGCATCGCCAAGGCGATCGGCCAGGCCTCGCAGGTGCACATGCTGACCGCCACCGGCACCACCGTCGGCACGCCGACGTACATGGCGCCCGAGCAGGCCATGGCGCGCGAGATCGTGCCCGCGACCGACCTCTACTCGGTCGGCGTGATGGCCTACGAGATGCTCGTCGGCCAGGTGCCGTTCGCGGACGCCGAGACGCCGCTGGCCGTGCTCCTGCAGCACGTCAACGAACCGCCGCCGCCGCCGCTCTCGATCAAGCCCGATCTGGATCCGCGGCTCGCGCACTGGGTCGAGGCGCTGCTCGAGAAGGACCCGCGCAACCGCCCGCCGAGCGCCGAGGCCGCCTGGGACGCGTTCGAGGAGAACGTGCTCTCGCTCGCGGGCCCGCGCTGGCGCCGCGAGGCGCGCCTGCTCGACCCCGGCGAGGTCGGGACGCCCAAGCCGCTCACGCCGGCGCCGTTCCCGCTGCCGGTCGATGCGCCCGGCGAGGCCGAGGTCTCGGGCTTCGTCACCTACGGCGCGGGCTCCGAGCCCGTCGCCGCCGCCCCGCCGCCCCCTGCTCCGGCGCCGGCCGCGCCGCCGCCGGCTGCGGCGCCGCCCGCCCAGCCGCCCCCGCCGCCGCCCGAGCCGGAGCCGCCGGTCGCCGCGCCGCCGCCCGAGCCGCCCCCGCCGGTCGCCGCGCCCGCCGCCCGAGCCGCCGGCGCCCGAGCCGGAGCCCGAACCGCCTGCGCCCGTCGTCGAGCCGCCCGCCCCCGTGGCCGAGGCGCCGCCGGAGCCGCCGCAGGCGTCCGCGCCCGCCGAGCCCACGCCCGGCGCGCCGTTCCCCGTGCCCGTGCCGCCGTCGGCCGACGGCTACCAGACGTTCGACGTCGCGCCGGTGGCCGAGCCGCCGGCGCCGCGCGGCGGCGCGCTCCCCGTGCCCGCGCCACCCGTGGGCGACGACTACCGGACGTTCGAGCCGGCGCCGGTCGCCGAGCCTCCTCCGCCCCCGCCTCCTCCTCCGCCACCGCCGGAGCCCGAGCCCAAGCCGGAACCCGAGCCCGAACCGAAGCCCGAGCCGGAGCCCGAGCCCGAGCCGGAACCGGAGCCCGAGCCCGAGCCCGCACAGGTGACCGCCGATCGCCTCACGCTGCCGCCTTCCGGGGTCCCGCTCGGGCAGAGCTTCGAATGGCCGGCCGCGCGCCCGGAGGCGCCCGCGCGCCGCAAGGTGCCGCTCGCGGCCTGGCTCGGACTGCTCGTGATCGGCGGCGGCGGCCTGGCGGCGGCCGCAGCCTTCCTCACGAGCGGCGGCTCGAAGACCGCGACGACGACGACCGGCGCGACGGTCACGACGCCGGCCCCGCCGCCGCCGGCCGACGTCGCCATCCCGGCGCTGCAGCAGGTCGGGCTCGCCACGAGCGGCGGCAAGCTCTATCTCGCGACGCCGCGGGGGACGGTCGAGCGCCTCGACCCGAAGACGCTCGCGCCCAGGGCCGCGGTGCGCGACGCCTCGGCGCCGCGCTCGCTGGCCGTCTCGCACGGCCGTCTCCTGATCGCCGGCACCGGTGTCGTGACGGCGCTCGCGCCGGGCACGCTCGCCCCCGTGGCGGCCGCCGCGCTGCCCGGCGCGGGCATGCTCGCGGGCGGCGACGGCGCCCCCGTTGCAGCCGTCGCGAGCAAGCGCGTGTGCCTCGTCGATCCGCGCCCGGTCGCGTGCGCGGCCCTCGACTTCACGCCCAGCGGCATCGGCGTCGTCCGTGCCGACTCGAGCGTCGTGGTGGCCAACTCCGCGGCGGGCGCGATCGTGCGCCTCCACCGCGCGGGCGCTGCGCTCAAGCCGGGGCCGTCGATCCCCGTCGGCGCCGAGCCGCACGGCTCGCTGGCGTCGTTCAGCGGCAAGCTGTACGTGGCGATCAAGCGCGGCATCGCCGTCGTCGACCTCGCCGGCAAGGCGAAGACCACGCTGATCCGGCTGCCGACGAGCGCGGCCGAGATCTGGATCTCCCCGGCGGGCCGGCTCTTCGCGACGTTGCCCGCGAGCGATGCGGTCGCGGTCGCGAACCTCGCCGCGCCCGGGCGCCCGGTCGTGCGCACCGTCGCCGTGGGGCACCGCCCGCAGGGCATCGCGGGCGCGGGTGGCACCGTCTACGTGGCGAACGCGGCGGACGGGACGCTCACGCTGCTCGCGGCGGGCACGGGCGCGGCCGTGGGCGCGGCGCACAAGGTCGCCGCGCTGCGCGCGCCGCTCGCGCGCCGCACGGTCGCGGCCTCGCTGACGCACACGGCCACTGCCGCCACCGTGGTCTTCACGGTGGGCTTCTCGGGCAGCCCGCTGACGCGCCGCGACGTCGCTGCGGTCAGCGGTCGCATCCAGGCCGGCTCGGCTCGGATCCTCGTCTGGAAGGGCGGCGTCCGGGCCCGCGTGCACATCGCCACCGCGGGTGGCGCGACGCTGCGCATCGGCAGCGCGGCCGGCCGCCTCGTGCTTGCGCTCTCGGGCAAGGCGAAGGCGTTCACGGCCGTGCGGACGGCGCTCGCGGGCGGCGGAGCCCGGCTCGTCGTGACGCTCGTGCGCGCGCCGGTCGTCACCCCGCCGCCCTCGCCGAGCCCGACGCCGCCGAGTCCCTCGCCGTCGCCGTCGCCCTCGCCCTCGCCGACGCCGCCGAGCCCGTCGCCGTCGCCGAACCCGCCGCCACCTCCGCCACCCCCGCAGATAGGGTGAGCACGGGGGAAACGCACAGATGCAGAAGGAGCAGACTTTGAAGCGTGTGAAGAGCCTCGCGGTGGTCGCGATGGCAGTGGCGGCGATGACTGCGGGCGCCTCGACGGCGAGCGCGGACACGACCTGGACGAAGATCTCGACCGACACCAACACCAACATCGTCATTCCCTCGCTCGGGCTGGCGGGCTCCACCGCGGTCGTCGCGTGGACGCAGCAGACAGGTCCGAGTACCAGCGATCTCAACGCCGTCAGCTTCACGACCTCGCCGACGCAGGACGTGATCGGGCCCGCGCAGGCCAAGGTCCTCCAGGGCTGGGCGCAGATCGATTTCGACCACGCGATCTTCCCGGCTCCCGGCGGAGGCTTGCAGCTCATCTACAACGGCATCCACTCGATCACCACCGGCGATCCGCTGAACGCGATGGCGACGACGCTCCGCAATCCCGACGGCACCTGGGCGGCGCCGTTCGCCGTGTCGGGAGGAAGCTCCAGTCCGACGAGCGCGGTGCTCTCGGGCGCCACCCCGCTCGTCGCGGGCTACGCGACGCAGGGCATCGAGATCTTCAACGCATCCGTGGCGCACGCGCCGGGGACATCGGATCAGAACCTCCAGCCCCAGATCGGCGGCTGCTGCGGCTATCACCCGAAGCTCGCGCTCGACAGCGCCGGCCATCTCTGGATCGCCTGGTACTCGAACGCGACCGGCGCCACGGGCGTGTACGTGCAGCAGCTCGACCCCGTGACCGCTGCTCCGATCGGCGCGCCGGTGCTGGCGCCGAACAGCGAGAGCAGCAACAACAACAGCTTCGCCACGAACCTCGCGTGCGCTGCGACCTGTCGCGTCGTCTACGGCAACTCCCCGGCGGCCGGCCCCGCCGACGCGATCGTCTCGTGGTGGCCCGGCGAGACCGCGCCCACCACGATCGCCAACCTCGCAAGTACGGGCCAGGGCGCGGGGCGCGTGCTCGCCAGCGCCTATCGCGCCGACGGGCGCCTGTGGGTCGCCTGGTACGACGGCAAGACGTATCGCGCGACGCTCGGCGATGCGAAGGGCGCCGGCGGCATCGTGCAGGACGCGGGCGCTCCCAAGGGCGATCCGGGCGGCGCCTACGCGCTCGTCGGCATGGCCGTGGGCGACAACCTCCTGCTGGCAGCCAACTACGCCTGGAACCCGACCAGCTCGGTTCCGCTCGCGCTCTTCGTGAACACGGTCGCGCCGCCGGCGCCCGTGACGAAGGCGCCCGGGCCGCGCGACGTGCAGCTGCAGGCCGGGCCGGGCAAGACGTTCCGGATCCAGGTGCAGTACACGCTCCCCAAGGCCTGCACGGGCGCCGTGACGTGCACGCTGCGCGGCGAGCTGCGCACGCGCACCGGCCGGCGGCTGTACGCGGTCACGCCGCTCCCCGGAGACACCAAGCTGGTGCTCGGCACGCGCGGCAGGTTCGCGGTGCCGAAGGGCAAGAAGGGCAAGATCCGCTTCTACATCGCGGTCAGCAAGGCGCAGCTCCTGAAGGCGCCCTTCTCGACCGAGGGCGCATCGCGAGTCGCCGAGACGCGCCTGCGCGTGTGGTACACGCCCAAGGGCTCCCAGGAGGCGCTCTCGGTGCGGGACGGCCGCATCAAGGTCTCGATCGCGCGCATCAAGTCCGGGGCCCTGCCCGGGCTGAGCGGCATCCTCTAGACCGGTCCGCGGTGCACGATTGGGGTCAGACCCCAATCGTGCACCGCGACGACCGCAACCACCGCGGTCGCGCGCGCCTATCCTGACGAGCCGTGAGTCAGCCGCCTCGCAGAGGCGCCGCCCCCGAGGCACCCGAGCGGCGCCGCATGGCGGTGTCGACCGCGCTGTTCGCGGCGGCGACCGGCGCGAGCCGCCTCGTCGGCATGCTGCGCGAGGCGGCGGCGGCGTGGATCTTCACGGTGCAGGGCGAGGCGATCAACGCCTTCACCGTCGCGTACCAGATCCCGAACCTGATCCGCTCGCTCGTGGCGGACGCCGCGCTCGGCGCCGCGTTCGTGCCGATCTTCAACGAGCTGCTGGCGAAGGGCGAGCGCGAGCGCGCGTGGCGCGTGGCCTCGACGGTCTGGTGGCTCTCGTTCGCCGGGCTCTCGGCGGTCACCGGGGTCGCGATCGTGCTCGCGCCGCAGCTGCTCGCGCTGTTCGGCTACCACGGGTCGCTCGGCGTCGGCCTCGCGCGCGTGATCTTCCCGACGGTCGTGATGCTCGGCCTGAACGGCCTCCAGACCGCGATCCTGAACGCGCTCGACGAGTTCTTCCTGCCGGCGATCGCGCCGGTCGCCTGGAACATCGTGATCGTCGGCACGCTCGCGCTCGGCCTGCCGTTCCTGCACACGACCGACACGCGCCTCTACGCGTACGCGATCGGGATCCTGCTCGGCACCGCCGTCCAGCTCGCGATCCCGTACCCCGCGATGCGCCGCATCGGGCGCCTCGCGTGGTTCTGCGACCCGCGCGACGAGGCCGTCCAGCGCGTCTTCGCGCTGATGCTGCCGGTCACGCTCGGCCTCGGGCTGATCAACCTCAACCTGCTCGTCAACACCTGGTTCGCGGCCGACGTCGACAAGGAGCTCGGCCCCGCCGCCGTCGACAAGGCGTTCCGCATCTACATGCTCCCGCAGGGCATGTTCTCGGTCGCGGTCGCCGCCGTGCTGTTCCCTGCGCTCTCGCGGCGGGCCGCCGATCGCGACGGGCCCGGCTTCCGCGCGCTCGTCGGCTCGGGGCTGCGGCAGATCGCGTTCCTGCTGATCCCCGCGGCCGCGATCTGCGCGGCGCTCGCCACGCCGATCGTGCGGCTGCTCTACGAGCACGGCAGCTTCTCGCCCTCGAACACCGCGATCGTGGCCTCGTGCCTGGCCGCGTTCTCGCTCGGCCTCGCCTTCAACGGCGCGATGCTGCTCCTCAACCGCGCGTTCTTCAGCATGCAGCGGGCGTGGGTGCCGACCTACGTCGCGGTCGCGAACCTGCTCGTCAACGCCTCGCTCGACTGGGTGCTCTCGAGCCGGCTCGGCATCTGGAGCATTCCGCTCGCGACGTCGATCGCCAACATCATCGGCGTGGTGCTGCTGTATGCGGAGCTCCGCCCGCTCGCCGGGCGCCTCGACGAGCGCGAGCTCGTGCGCGCGCTCGTGCGCATCGCCGTCGCGACGGCGCTCGCCGTCGGGGCGGCCTACGGCGTCTGGCGCGGGCTCGACGCGCTGCTCGGCCAGTTCGTGCTGCTGCAGGTCGTCACGCTCGGTGCGGGCCTCGCCGCCGCCGTCGGCGTCTACATGCTGGGCGCCAGGGCGATGGGCATCGAGGAGCTCGACGACGTGCTCGCGCTCGTGCGGCGGCGCAGACGGGGAACCGCGGCAGACTAAGCCTGCCAAGATTGGGTCGTGGAGCAGTCCCGTATTCGCAACTTCTCGATCGTCGCGCACATCGACCACGGCAAGTCGACGCTCGCCGACCGCATCCTGCAGCTCTCGGGCGCCGTCGCCGAGCGCGACATGCGCGAGCAGATGCTCGACTCGATGGACCTCGAGCGCGAGCGCGGGATCACGATCAAGGCGCAGGCCGTGCGCGTGCCGTGGACCTACGCGGGCGAGCAGTACGAGCTCAACCTGATCGACACCCCCGGCCACGTCGACTTCAGCTACGAGGTCTCGCGCTCGCTCGCCGCCTGCGAGGGCGCGATCCTGGTCGTCGACGCCGCGCAGGGCCTCGAGGCGCAGACGCTCGCCAACGCGCACCTGGCGCTCGACAACGATCTCGAGATCGTGCCGGTGCTGAACAAGATCGACCTCCCCGCGGCGGACCCCGAGGGCGTCTCCCGGCAGGTGGTCGACTTCCTCGGCGGCAGCGTGGACGACGTCCTGCGGATCTCCGCCAAGACCGGCGTCGGCGTGAGCGAGGTGCTCGACGCCGTGTGCGAGCGGGTGCCGCCGCCGGCCGGCGACCTCGCCGCCCCCGCGCGGGCGCTCGTCTTCGACTCCACCTACGACCAGTACCGCGGCGTGATCGCGTTCGTGCGCGTCGTCGACGGCTCGCTGAAGGCGGGCGACGAGATCATCGGCCTGCAGAGCAAGGTGCGCATGCAGGTCGAGGAGATCGGGGTGATGACGCCCAGCCTGCAGCCGATTCCCCGGCTCGACGCCGGCGAGGTCGGCTTCATCGTGACGGGCATCAAGGACGTCTCCGAGGTGCGCGTGGGCGACACGTTCACGCACCTGCGCGGCGGCGCCACCGAGCCGCTGCCGGGCTACCTCGAGGTCAAGCCGATGGTCTTTGCCGGCCTCTTCCCGACCGACGCGGACGGCTACCAGGACCTGCGCGACGCGCTCGACAAGCTGCGCCTCAACGACGCGTCGCTGATCTACGAGCCCGAGACGAGCCAGGCGCTCGGCTTCGGCTTCCGCTGCGGCTTCCTCGGCCTCCTGCACATGGACGTCGTGCGCGAGCGGCTCGAGCGCGAGTTCGACCTCGACCTCCTCGTCACGACGCCGAACGTGGCCTACGAGGTCCTCACGACGCACGGGCTCGTCGAGGTGCACAACCCGTCGCAGATGCCCGACGCGAACGCGATCGAGGAGACGCACGAGCCGTACGTGAAGGCCTCGCTGATCGTGCCCAAGGAGTACGTCGGGACGATCATGGAGCTGGCCCAGGAGCGGCGCGGCGAGTTCGACCACATGGAGTACCTCTCGCCGACGCGCGTGCAGGTCATCTACCAGCTGCCGCTGGCCGAGATCGTGCTCGACTTCTACGACCAGCTCAAGAGCCGGACGAAGGGCTACGCGTCGTTCGACTACGAGCTCTCCGGCTACCGCCCCTCGAACCTCGTCAAGCTCGACATCCTGCTCAACGGCGATCCCGTCGACGCGCTCAGCCTGGTCGTCCACCGCGACCGCGCCTACGAGGCCGGCAAGGCGCTCGTCGAGCGGCTGCGCAAGGTGATTCCACGACAGTTCTTCGACGTGCCGATCCAGGCCTCGATCGGCTCGCGCATCATCTCGCGCGAGACCGTCAGGGCCAAGCGCAAGGACGTGCTCGCGAAGTGCTACGGCGGCGACGTCACGCGCAAGCGCAAGCTGCTCGAGAAGCAGAAGAAGGGCAAGAAGCGCATGAAGATCATCGGCACGGTCGAGGTGCCGCAGGAGGCGTTCCTGGCGGTGCTCTCGCTCGACGGTGAGGGCACGAGCAAGCGGTAGCGCGGTGACCCGGATCGCGGTCATCGGCCACGTCGAGTGGGTGCTGCAGGCGCGCTCGCGCGAGCCGCTCGTGCGCGGCGAGATCGTGCACCTCTACGACACGTTCGACGAGCCGGGAGGGGGCGGGGGCGTGGCGGCGCGCGCACTTCCGTCGCTCGGCGCGGAGACGCGCTTCATCACGGCGCTCGGCGACGACGACGCGGCCGCCGCGGCCGAGCGGGTGCTCCTGAGCGAGGGCTGCGAGCTGCGCGTCGCGCGCCGCGCGCATCCGCAGAACCGCGTGACGACGGTCTCCGATCCCGACGGCGAGCGGACGATCCTCGTGCACGGCGCGAACGCGCATCCGACCATGGACGACGACCTCGACTGGGGCGACCTCGCCGGCTTCGACGGCGTCTTCTACACGGGCGACGATCCGCGCACGGTCGTCGCCGCGCGCCGGGCGCGCGTGCTCGTGGTCACGGCGCGGCGGCTCGCGAGCGTGGTCGAGAGCGGCGTCGAGGTCGACGTGCTGATCGGCTCGGCGCACGACCGCAACGAGCAGTACGACGTCGCCGACCTCCCGGTGCGCCCCCGGCTGTGCGTGTGGACGGAGGGCGCCGCGGGCGGCCGCTACCTCGCCGGCGACGGCAGCGCGGGGCGCTGGCAGCCGGTGCCGCCGCCGGGGGCCGTGATCGACACCTACGGAGCCGGCGACGTCTTCATGGCGGCGCTGACGCTGGCGCTGGCCGAGGGCGCGGAACGCGACGCGGCGCTGGCGCAGGCGGCGCGCTCGGCGGCGGCGCAGCTCACGCGCCGCGGAGGCGGGCCGACCTGATCCGCCACCTCTACGTGCACGTGCCGTTCTGCGCGCACCGCTGCGGCTACTGCGACTTCGTGACCGTGACCGGCCACGGCGACCTGCACGAGCGCTACGTGGCCGCCGTGCTGGCCGAGCTGGCGCAGGAGCGCGAGCGGCTGGCGCCCGCGCTCGAGACGGTCTTCGTCGGCGGGGGCACGCCCACGCTGCTCGGCCCGCAGCTGCTCGCCCGGCTCCTCGACGGCCTGCCCGCAGCGCCGGAGGTGACCGTCGAGGCGAATCCCGAGACGGTCGACGACGCGCTCGCCGCGGTGCTGGGCGGGCGCGGCATCCGCGTGTCGCTGGGGGCGCAGTCGTTCGGAGCGGCGCAGCTGGCCGTGCTCGAGCGGCGCGCGAACCCCGAGCAGGTGCGCAGCGCCGTGGGCCGCCTGCGCGCCGCGGGCGTCGCCAACCTCTCGCTCGACCTGCTCTTCGGCGTGCCGGGGATGGGCCGCGCCGAGCTCGACCGCGATCTCTCGGAAGCGCTGGCGCTCACGCCCGACCACCTCTCCTGCTACGAGCTCGAGGCCAAGCCCGGCACGCGCTTCGCGCACCGCCACGGCGCCGAGCTCGCCCGCCAGGCCGAGCTGCTCGAGGATCACTACGAGCACGTCATCGCCCGTCTCGGCGCGGCCGGCTACCGCTGGTACGAGACCGCCAACTTCTGCCGCGACGACCGCCGCGCGCAGCACAACCTGGCCTACTGGACGGGGCGCGACTACCTCGGCATCGGCATCGGCGCCGTGTCCACGCTCGCGCTCGAGCGGCGCACGAACCGGCCGTCGCTGGCGCGCTACGTCGAGGCGCTCGAGGCCGGAGCCGCTCCGCCGCGCGCGCTCGAGCAGCTCACGCCGGAGGAGCGCGCGCGCGAGCGCCTGCTGCTCGGCCTGCGCCTCGACGTGCCGCTCGCCGTGGCCGGTCTCGAGCACGCGATCGACCCCGAGGGGCTCGCGCGCATGGCCTCGCTCGGGTTCATCGAGCCGGTGGGCGGTACCCTGCGGCTCACGCCGCGCGGGCGCCTGCTCGCGAACGACGTCGTCGCCAACGTGATCGCATGATCCCCGAACGCCCCCTCTCCCCACGCCAGGAAGCCCTGCTCCTGCGCGTCGTCGAGGCGTACATCGAGGCCGGCGTGCCGATCGGCTCGCGCACGCTCGTCGAGCGAGGGGCGATCGTGGCCTCGCCCTCGACCGTGCGCCACGAGCTCTCCGAGCTCGAGGGGCTCGGCATGCTCGGCCATCCGCACACCTCGGCCGGCCGCGTGCCGACGACCGAGGGCTATCGCTACTACACCTCGCTGCTCGAGCGGAAGGGCATCGAGCCGCGGCCGCTGCCGGTCGACCTGAGCGGTGCGCGCGGCGAGCTCGACTCGGCGTTGCGGCTGACCGCCGAGGCGCTCGCGCAGGCGACCGATCTGCTCGCGGCCGTCTCGGCGCCGTCGCTCGACACGACGGTCGTGCGCCACGTCGAGCTCGTGCCGCTGCAGCCGCAGCTCGTCATGGCCGTCGTCATCACGGCCTCCGGGGGCGTCGCGAAGCGGTTGTTCGTGTTCGAGCACGCCGTCGACGCCGGGCTGCTCGAGTGGGCGCGCGACTACATCAACGAGTCGATCGTCGGGCTGCGGCTGGGCGCGCGCACGCTGCGCCAGCGCCTCTCGGATCCGTCGCTCGGCGGTGCCGAGCGCGGCATCCTCGAGCGGCTGGAGCCGGTCTTCACGCAGCTCGTCGACGAGGGCTCGCTCTACCTCGGCGGCGCGGCCGGCCTGCTCGCCGACCTGCGCGACGGCGAGCTGGCATCGCTGCGCGAGGTCGTGAGCGCGCTCGAGGAGCGCCTCCAGCTGCTGGCCGCCCTGCGCGACGTCCTCGACTCCGACCGCGGCTGGATCCGCGTCGGCGACGACTCGGTGGCGCCGGCCCTGCGCTCGCTCTCGCTGGTGGCCGCCAACTACGGCATCGCGAGCCGCAACCTCGGCACCGTGGCCCTGATCGGCCCGCAGCGAATGGACTACGTGGGCGCGATGCGAGCCGTGCGCGGAGCCGCGCAGGCCCTCTCGGAGTTCGTGGAGGAGATCTACGACTGACGCCGCCGGCGGCGAGTGAGGTCCGCAACGTTGGGGTCTGACCCCGACGTTGCGTGCAAGATTGGGGTCAGACCCCAATCTTGCAATTTCTCTCCCTCTAGTTGAGGGTGAGAGTTCGTACTGACAGTAGAATCGGGATCCGCATGGCGAAACAGGACTACTACGAGCTGCTCGGGGTCGGCCGCGACGCGAGCGACGGCGAGATCAAGAAGGCGTTCCGCGGGCTCGCGCGCGAGCTGCACCCCGACGTGTCCGACGCGCCGGACGCGGAGGCGCGCTTCCGCGACGTCGCCGAGGCCTACGAGGTGCTGTCCGACGAGGATCGCCGCGCGCGCTACGACCGCTATGGCCACGAGGGCGTCGCCGGCCAGGGCTTCCACACCGAGCGCTTCATGGACATGGGGTTCCTCGACGACCTGCTCGGCTCGCTCTTCGGCGGCGGCTTCGCGGGGGCGACGGGCCCCGAGGCGGGCGCCGACGCGCAGACCGCGGTCGACATCGACCTCGCCGACGCCGCCGCGGGCATCCACATCGACCTCGATCTCGAGCTCGTGACGACGTGCGAGGTCTGCGAGGGGGACGGCGCGGCCGAGGGCGCCGAGGTGCGGACGTGCAGCGAGTGCGGCGGCGCGGGCCAGGTGCGCCAGGTCGTCCGCTCGCCGCTCGGCCAGCTCGTGCGCACGATGCCGTGCCGCAACTGCGGCGGGCGCGGGCGCATTCCGGAGCGTCCCTGCCCCGACTGCCGGGGCCGCGGCCGCCGTCCGCAGCGCCGCAAGTTCGGCGTCGACATCCCCGCGGGCATCGACGACGGCCAGGCCGTGAGGCTCACCGGCCACGGGCACGCGGGCGATCTCGGCGCGCCGGCCGGCGATCTCTACGTGCGCGTGCACGTGCGCCCGGACGAGCGTTTCGTGCGCGACGGGCTGGATCTCGTGGGCCATCTCGACCTGCGTCTCTCGGAGGCGGTGCTGGGTGCGACGCGGACGGTCGAGACGCTCGACGGCGAGGAGCAGGTCGAGATCGAGGCGGGACTGCAGCCCGGCACCGTGATCGTCCTCAAGGGCCACGGCATGCCGCGCCTGCGCGGGGGCTCGCGCGGCGACCTGCGCCTGATCGCCAACGTGCAGGTGCCGCGCGCGCTCGACGACGACCAGCGCAAGCTCGTCGAGAGCTTCCGCGAGCTCGAGGCGGAGCACAACTACGCGCATCCCGAGCGGTCGCGCGGCCTGCGCGACCGGTTGCGGCGGGCCTTCGGGTGATCCGCCTCGTGCTCGCGTGCGCGCCCGGCGACGAGGCCGAGGAGATCGCGCGCGCGGCCGTGCTCGAGGTCTTCGCCGACGGCGTCGAGGAGCGCCGCGCGGCGGCCGGCGGGCTCGAGCTCGCGGTCTACTGCGCCGACCGGCCCGCACAGCTGCCCGACGTCGCCGGCACCTGGAGCGAGGAGGCCGTCGCCGACGGCTGGGAGGACGGCTGGCGCGCGTTCCACCGCGGGCGCAGCATCGGCGGGCGCCTCTGGGTGGGGCCGCCGTGGGAGGAGCCGCCGGCCGGCCTCGCCGCCGTCGTCATCGATCCGGGGCGGGCCTTCGGAACGGGCGCGCATGCGACGACGCTGCTCTGCCTCGAGCTCCTGCTCGAGCAGGAGCCCGGCCCGCTGCTCGACCTCGGCTGCGGCTCCGGCGTGCTGGCGCTGGCGGCGGCGCGGCTCGGGCATGCCCCCGTGCTCGCGTGCGACGACGACCCCGTCGCCGTCGAGGTCGCGGCCGAGAACGCGGCGCGCAACAACTGTGACATTCAGGTATGGCAGTGCGACGCGCTCTACGACGAGCTGCCGAAGGGCGTCGGCCTGTGGCTCGCGAACCTGCAGCTCGCACCGCTGCAGGAGCTCTCCTGGCGGCCCGACCTGCCGCCGCGCCTGATCGTCTCGGGCCTGCTCGCGGGCGAGGTCTTCGCCGTGCCCGGCTTCCGCGTCGCGGATCGCCGGAGCCTCGACGGGTGGGAGGGTCTGCTGCTCGTGCGCGAGGAGGCCGCGTGAGCTTCTCGGTCGAGTTCCTCGGCTGCAAGATCTCGCAGACCGACATGCAGGGGGTGCGCGAGCGCCTCGTCGCCGGCGGCCTCGAGGAGACGCGCGAGGGTGGCGCGGTGCACGTCGTCAACACCTGCTGCGTCACGAACGAGGCCGTCGCCAAGAGCCGCAAGGCGGTGCGCTCGGCCCTGCGGCGCGGCGCCGAGCGCGTCTACGTGACCGGCTGCGCGGCGCGCCTCGCGCCGGAGACGTTCGCCGCTGCCGGCGGCCGCGTCGCGGTGCTGCGCGAGAGCGCCGAGGAGGCCGCCGAGCGCATCGCGCGCGAGCTCGGCGCCACGGCCTGCGTCGGCCCGGCGCCCCGGCTCGAGCGCACCCGCGCGTTCGTCAAGGTGCAGGACGGCTGCACGTTCGGGTGCGCGTTCTGCGTGATCCCGCGCGTGCGCGGCGCGAGCCGCTCGCGGCCGCTCGGGCTCGTGCTCGAGGAGGCGCGGCGGCGCATCGCCCAGGGGCATCGCGAGCTCGTGGTCACGGGCGTCAACCTCGGCCTCTACCGCGACGCCGAGTCGGGGGCGCGGCTGCCCGACGTCCTGCTCGCGCTGGCCGGCCTCGAGGGCGTGGCGCGCATCCGGCTCTCGTCGATCGAGGTCAACCACCTCAGCGCGCGCCTGTGCGAGGCGCTCGCGCACCCGCGCGTCTGCCCGCACCTGCACGTGCCGCTGCAGTCCGGCGACGACGGCGTGCTGCGCGCGATGCGGCGCCGCTACGACCTCGCGACGTACGCGCGCCGCGTGGAGCGCGCGCGCGCCGCGGCGCCCGGCCTCAACCTCACGGGCGACGTGATCGTCGGCTTCCCGGCCGAGGACGGGCGGGCCTTCGCGCGCACGCTCGCGGCGGTGGAGGAGCTCGCGTTCTCGCGCCTGCACGTGTTCCCGTACTCGCCGCGGCCGGGCACGCGCACCGCCGGCGCCGATCCGGTTCCCGCGCCCGTCAAGCGCCGTCGCGCCGAGCGCCTGCGCGCCCTCTCCGACCGCCTCGGCCACGCCCATCGCGCCGCCCGCGTGGGCGTGCGCGACCACGTCCTGGTCGAGCGCGTGGACGCCCGCGGACGCTTGCACGGCTACGGTGCCGACTACACCGCGTACGAGCTGCGCGCGCATGCCGGCGCCGGGGTCGGCGACCTCGTCGAGGTCGTGCTGGAGGCCCCGGGGGAGCGGGCTGCACTGGGGAGGGTGTTGTGATCGACCGCATCGACAAGGACGTCAAGACCGCCATGAAGTCGGGCGACGCCGTGCGCCGCGACGCGCTGCGCCTCGTGCTCTCGTCGCTGCGCGACGCCGAGAAGGACGCGCGGCGCCCGCTCACCGACGACGAGGTCCAGAGCGTGCTGCGGCGCGAGCTGAAGCGCCGCCGCGAGGCGGCCAAGGCGTTCCACGACGCCGGGCACGGCGACCGGGCGGCGGCCGAGGAGGGCGAGGCCGAGCTGATCGAGGGCTACCTGCCGGCGCAGCTCCCGGACGAGGATCTCGAGGTGATCGTCGAGAGCGCGGTCGCGAAGGTCGGCGCCACGAGCCAGCGCGAGATGGGCCAGGTCATGCGCGAGGCGATGGCCCTCGCCGCCGGCCGCGCCGACGGCAAGCGCGTGCAGGAGCTCGTCCGCGCCCGCCTCGCGGGGTAGGTTTCGCGGGGCCTCCGGGCTACCATTCAGGTGTGGCCACGCTCACCTTCCCGATCGACAACGCACTCGCCCAGGAGCTGGGCGCCGACCGCGACCGCCTGCTCGAGGCCGTCGCGGAACGCGCCGGGGCGCGCATCGCGCTGCGCGGCAACGAGGTCATCGCCGAGGGCAGCGACCCGGCTGTCGCCCAGGTGCGGCTGCTGCTCGAGGAGCTCGCCGGGCTCGTCGAGCAGGGCCTGCCGGTGGGCCAGCAGACGGTGGATGCGGTCGTCGGCGTGCTCGATGCGCAGGGCCGCTCGGTCGACGTGCTCCACGACGTCGTGTGGCGGCACCGCGGCAAGAAGATCGCGCCCAAGACGCTCAACCAGAAGCGCTACGTCGATGCGATCCGCAGCTCGACCGTGACGTTCGGGGTCGGGCCCGCCGGTACCGGCAAGACGTACCTGGCGATGGCGCTCGCGGTCGCTGCGCTCGACGACCGCGAGGTCGCGCGCATCATCCTCACGCGTCCCGCGGTCGAGGCCGGCGAGCGGCTCGGCTTCCTGCCGGGCGACATGCTCGCGAAGGTCGATCCGTACCTGCGCCCGCTCTTCGACGCGCTCTACGACATGCTCGACGCCGACCGCCTGACGGCCTACATGGAGAAGGGCATGATCGAGGTCGCGCCGCTCGCGTTCATGCGCGGGCGCACGCTCAACGACTCGTTCATCATCCTCGACGAGGCCCAGAACACGACGCCCGAGCAGATGCAGATGTTCCTCACGCGGCTCGGCTTCGGCTCCAAGATCGTGGTCACGGGCGACCCCACGCAGAACGATCTCGCGCGCGGCGAGCGCTCCGGTCTGGCCGACGTCTCCGAGGTGCTGCCCGGCATCGCGGGGATCGAGTTCGTGAACTTCGGCTCCGAGGACGTCGTGCGCCACAAGCTCGTGCAGCGCATCGTCTCGGCCTACAAGGAGCGGGCCGAGCAGCGCGAGCGGTCGGCGCGGTGACCGCCGCGTCCCTCGACCTCGAGGTCGAGGGCGCCGAGGGCCACGGGCTCGAGCCCGCCGCGCTGCGCGCGCTCGCGCTGGCGCTGCTGGCGGCGGAGGGCGTGGAGGGGCCGTGCGCGCTCGGCATCGCCTTCGTGTCCGGCGACGAGATGCGCGCCCTCAACGCCGAGCACCGCGGCCTCGACGAGGTCACCGACGTGCTCGCGTTTCCCCTCGACGGCCGGGACGAGCTGCCGCCCGGCCTCGAGCGCCAGCTCGGCGACGTGGTGGTCTGTTTCGAGCAGGCCGAGCGGCAGGCCGCGGAGGCGGGCGTGACGGCCACTGCGGAGGTGCGCACGCTCGTCGTGCACGGGCTGCTGCACCTGCTCGGCCACGATCACGAGGCCGATGCGGGCGAGATGCTCGCGCGCCAGGACGAGCTGACGGCGGTCCTGCCGCAGCTGTGACGCCCCGGTCACGCTGCGTCACGGTCCCGTGACGCAGCGCGCCCGTAGCCTCGCAGCGTGCAGCCCGCTCCGCGCCCGCCCGCCTCCGTGTCGCTCGGCGGCAGCCTGCGCGCGTCGCGGGCGGCCTGGCTCGCGCGGCCCCAAGGGCCGCTTGCGGCGGTCGACCTGGCCGATGGGCGCGCGCGGGAGGTCGTCCTGCGCGGGCAGGCCTGGGTCGTGCCGGCGGTGAGCGAGGCGACGCTCGAGCTTCCGCGCCGCGCCGCGCCCGAGACCCCCGAGCCGGCTCCTCCTCCGCCCGCCCGGCGACGCCGGCTCGGCGTGGCCGTCGCGCTGGCCGGGGCGTGCGGCGCGGCCGCGGTCGTGCTCGCGGCCGGGCTCTCGGGCGCGCCGGCGCCGGCGGTGGCGGGGCCGATCGCGCGTTCCACCGGCCTGCGCGCGCTCGCCCCGCCGGCCGCGCTCACGCGCCCGCGCGGCGGGCGCGCCGTCGCGCTCCCTCCGGCGCGGGCCGCGCCCGAGCCCGCACCCCCGCCGCCGGCCGTCCCACCGCCGGTCGTGCGCGCGCCTGCGCCGGTCGCGCCCGCCCCGCCGGCGCTGCCCGAGCTCCCGTCCGCGCCCGCGCTGTGACGGCCGTGTGCGAGACTGAACGCAATGAGCGGTCGCTCACCCACGCCCGGCGAGCTCGCGCTGTACGAGCGGGCATGCGCCGTGCGCGAGCGCGCCTATGCGCCCTACTCGCAGTTTCCGGTGGGGGCCGTGCTCGTCGCCGAGGATGGCCGTACCTTCGAGGGCGTGAACGTCGAGAACGGCTCGATCGGTCTCACCATCTGCGCCGAGCGCAGCGCCTGCGTGCGCGCGGTCAGCGAGGGCGTTCGCCGCTTCACGGCGATCGGCGTCGCCACGGACGACTCCGCCCACACGGGGTCGCCGTGCGGCGCGTGCCGGCAGTTCCTGTCGGAGTTCGGGCTCGATCTCCTGGTCGTCTACCGCCGCGAAGGCGAGGTCGTCGCCGAGCCGCTCTCCGACCTGCTCCCCGCGGCCTTCGAGCTGCGGAGCTGATCGGTGCGCAGCGGGTTCGTGGGTCTTGCAGGCCGACCGAACGTCGGCAAGTCGACGCTCACGAACGCGCTCTGCGGTGCGCACGTCGCGATCGTCTCCGACAAGCCGCAGACGACGCGCCAGCGCGCTCTCGGGGTCGTGCACGGCGACGACTACCAGATCGTGCTCGTCGACCTGCCGGGGTTCCAGAAGCCCTTCGACGCGCTCACGCGCCGCATGCAGCGCTCGGTCGACGACAGCCTCCGCGATGTCGACGCCGTGCTGCTCGTGCTCGACGCGAGCGAGGTCTCGGGAGGCGGCGACCGCTACATCGCGCAGCAGCTCGCGGCCACCGGTGCGCCCGTCGTGATCGCGCTCAACAAGGTCGACCGCCTCAAGCCCGCGGCGATCCTCGAGTCGATCGCGTCCGTCTCGGGCCTGGTCGGCGACTACGTCGCGCTGCACCCCGTGAGCGCGCGCACGGGCGACGGCGTGGCCGCGCTCGAGGCCGAGCTCGTGGCGCTGCTGCCCGAGGGGCCCGCCTACTTCGAGCCGGGGGTCGACTCCGACCAGCCGCTCGAGCGCCGCATCGGCGAGCTCGTGCGCGAGCAGGCGCTCGCGCGCACCCGCGAGGAGGTGCCGCACGCGATCGCCGTGACGGTCGACGAGATCAAGCCGCCGCGCGGCAAGCACGCCGGGCGCGTCACGGCCACGCTGATCGTCGAGGCCGAGAGCCAGCAGGGCATCCTCGTCGGCAAGGGGGGCGCGACCGTGCGCGCGATCGGCACCGCGGCGCGCCCGGGGATCGAGGAGCTGCTCGGGGGGAGCGTCTTCCTCGATCTGCGCGTCAAGGTGCGGCGCGGCTGGAGACGCGACGACGCGCTGCTGGAGCGGTTCGGCCTGTGAGCCGCGCCGGCGAGGATCTCGCACGCTCGCTCGAGGCGACGCTGCTGCGTCCCGTCGCGCTCGTCGCGGAGGTCGAGGAGTACGCGGCGCGGGCGCTCGAGCTCGCGTGCGCGGCGGTCGTCGTCCTGCCGCCGCTCGTCGCCACCGCGCGGGCGCAGATCGGGCGGGGCCCGGTGCGCGTCGTGGCCGCGATCGGCCTGCCCTACGGCGCCGAGGGCACGCGTGCGACCGCGGCCTCGTGCGCGCAGGCGGTCGCCGACGGGGCGGACGCGCTCGACGTCGTGGTCTCGCTGCCCCTGCTCGTGAACGGCGATTTCCCGGGCGCGCGCGACGAGCTCGCCGCCGCGGTCGCGGCCGCCGCCGGCGCTGCCCCGCAGGGCCGGCACATCGCCGTGCGCGCGGTGATCGAGACGTGCTACCTGGAGCCGGCGGCGTGGCGGCTGACGGCGCGGCTGGCGGCTGCAGCCGGGTGCGACGGCGTCGTCTGCTCGACCGGCCTCGGCCCGGAGGGCGCGACGCCCGCGGCGATCGAGGCGCTGCGCGCAGAGCTGCCGCACGGGAGCGTCGTCAAGGCACAGGGGCGCATGCTCGCGCTGGCCGACGTGCAGCGCGCGCGGGACGCGGGGGCCGACGTGGTCGGCGTCATGCACCCGGAGGCGCTGCTGGCCGAGCTGGCCGGGGCGGCGCCCGTGCGGCGGCGACGGACGGGGAGCTGAGGCGTGGGCGACCTCCCGCACTGGTCGTTGTGGCTGCTCGCCGCGCTCGTCCTGCTCGGCGCCGAGGCGCTGACGCTGCAGTTCGTGCTCGTCTACTTCGGTCTCGGCGCCATCGTCGCCGCCGCGGTCTCGCCGTTCACGGGGCCCGCCGGCCAGGGCATCGCGTTCGCCGTCAGCGCCGTCGTGCTGATGGTGCTGACGCGGCGGCCGCTCGTCGCCTGGTCGCTGCGCCAGCGGGGCGCCGAGACGAACGTCGACACGATCGCGGGCCGCAGCGCGGTCGTCACGATCGCGATCGACAACCACGCCAACACGGGTCAGATCCGCGTCGGCTCGGAGTACTGGACCGCGCGCACGCCCGGCGACGAGGATCGGCCGATCGCCGTCGGCACGGTCGTGCACATCGAATCGGTGGCCGGCGTCACGGCCCGCGTCGTGCCGCGCGAGCCCGGCGTCGTCGTCATCCCGAAGGAGCTCCAGTGAGCGCGTTCCTGATCGTCGTCGTGATCGTCGTCGTCCTCGTGATCATCGTCCTGCTCAAGACCGTGCGCATCGTCCCGCAGGCGTTCGTGGGCGTCGTCGAGCGGCTCGGACGCTACAGCCGCACGCTGCCCGCGGGGCTGCACGTGCTGCTGCCGTTCCTCGACCACCTGCGCCCGTTCGTCGACATGCGCGAGCAGGTCGTCACGTTCCCGCCCCAGCCGGTCATCACCGAGGACAACGTGACGATCTCGATCGACGTCGTCATCTACTACCAGATCACCGACGCGATGCGCTCGACCTACGAGGTGGCGAACCTCGTGCTCGCGATGGAGCAGCTGTCGGTCACGACGCTGCGCAACGTGATCGGCTCGCTCTCGCTCGAGGAGACGCTCACCTCGCGCGACAAGATCAACGCGGAGCTGCGCATCGTCATGGACGACGCCACCGAGAAGTGGGGCGTGCGCGTCAACCGCATCGAGCTCAAGTCGATCGACCCGCCGGCCTCGATCCAGGAGGCGATGGAGAAGCAGATGCGGGCCGAGCGCTCGAAGCGCGCGACGGTGCTCGAGGCCGAGGGCGAGAAGCAGTCGCAGATCCTGCGCGCCGAGGGCGACCGCCAGGGCGCGATCCTGCGCGCGGAGGCGCAGAAGCAGGCGCAGATCCTCGAGGCCGAGGGCGACCGCCAGGCGGCGATCCTGCGCGCCGAGGGCGAGAGCCAGGCGATCCAGACGGTGTTCGCCGCGATCCACGCCGGCAGCCCGACGCCCGACCTGCTCGCGCTCAAGTACATCGAGGCGCTGCCGCAGCTCGCGCAGGGCCCGGCCACCTCGCTCTTCCTCGTGCCCAGCGACGTCGCCGCCGCGCTCGGCGGCCTGGCCACGATGGGAGCGGCGTTCCGCCAGGGCGGCGACCTCAGCGCCGGCGGTGCGCCACCTCCGCCCGCCACGTGAATCCCGCTACCCTTGGCGTGGCGGCCGGAGTGGCGGAACTGGTAGACGCACCGGACTCAAAATCCGGCGGGGGCGACTCTGTGCGGGTTCGATTCCCGCCTCCGGCATGATCCGGGCGATGGAGGTCACCGACCGCCCGCTGCTCGCGCTCGCTCCCGTGCTCCTGGCCGTCGTCGCCGTGGTCGCCGTGGCGATCCTGCAGGGCGGAGATGCGATCGCCGTCGCGTTTCCGTCGTTCCTGACGGTGCTGCCGCTGCTGCGCGCGGGCCGCACGGCCTGCTGGCTCGCGGCCGGCCTGATGGCGGCCGTCGGCGCGGCCGAGTACTCGTTCGGCGGTCTCTACCTGCTGCCCGCGGCCGCGCTCCTCGCGTGGGTCGGCCATGTCCTCGACGCGTAGCGGGGCGCTCGCCGCCGCCCTGCTCGGCTGCCTGCTGGCGGCCGGCTGCGGCAGCGGCGCCGAACCCGCTCCGCCGGCGACGACGGCGAGCGCGCCGCCGCCCGTGCGCACGCTCTACGTCCAGGCCCCGCTGAGCGGGCCGGCGGCCGACGAGGGCCGCGCGATGGTCGATGCCGTGCGCCTCGTCGTCGATCAGCAGGACGGGCTGGCCGGGAGCGTGCGCGTCATCGTGCGCACGCTCGACGACGGCGGCGTGCGCACGGCGACCGATCCCGCGCGCTGCGCGCGCAACGCCGCGCTCGCCGCGGCCGATCCCGCGGCGCTGGCCGTGATCGGGACGTACGAGCTCGCCTGCAGCGAGCGCGCGCTGCAGGTGCTGCGGCCGGCGGGCCTGCTGCTCGTCTCGCCGCTGAACGCCGCCCCGTCGCTTCCCGGCGCGCTGCGCCTCGCGCCGACGGCGGGCGATCAGGGCACCGCGGCGGCGCAGTACGCGAAGACGCTCGGGGCCTCGCGCGTGACGATCGTGAGCGAGCACCCGGGGGCCGCCCTGGCGTTCGCCTCCGCGCTCGCCAGGGCCGCTCCCGCGGCGGGGATCGACCCCGTGACCGACATCGACGCCTCGACGACGCCGGTGGCCGTGATCGCCGAGGAGTTGCGCGCCGGACGTACCCAGGTGGTCGCGCTGGCGGGCTCGCCGGGCCGCTGGGCCACGGCCGTCCTGCACGCCATCGCGCAGATGCCGGACGCGCTGCGCCCGACCGCGATCGCGCCGCAGTCGTTCGACACGCTCGCGTTCCTGGCCCAGGCCGGAGCGGACGCCGACGGCGTGCGCGTGATCTCGCGGCTGGTCTCGGCCGAGCAGCTCGGGGGCGACGCCCGCAGCTTCGCGGGCGCCTACGCGGAGCTCCACGGGCAGCCGCCGCCCGTCGCCGTCTACGCGGGCGACGCGGCCCGCGCAGTGCTCGAGGCCGCGGCGACCGCGGGCGCGTCGCGGCGGGCCATGGCGGCGGCGCTCGCGGTGCTTCCCGCGCACGACGGACTGCTCGGCCGCTGGGCCGCGACGCCCGGCGGCGGCATCACGCCGCGGCGCCTCTCGGTGTTCACGGTGGCGGACGGGATGTTCGGCGCGGAGCGCGCGATCACCGTCGAGGAGCCATTGCCGCCGTCCGGCAGTGTCAAGTAGACTCGCTGGTGAAGCGCGCGGCGATGCTGGCGTGCGCGGTGTCCCGATGGGGGGACGTGCAGGCGGGGCGGCACTGCGTGTGACACTGCCGTCCCCGTATTCACGCCGTCAGGAGGACATCAAGTGGACAAGCGCGAGCTGATCGAGCGCTGTCGCGAGCACGACGTCAAGTTCGTGCGCCTGCAGTTCACCGAGCTGTACGGCCAGCTGAAGAACATCTCGATCCCCGCCACGGAGCTCGAGAAGGCTCTCGACAACGAGCTGATGTTCGACGGCTCCTCGATCCGCGGGTTCAAGCGCATCGAGAAGTCCGACATGTACTTCCATCCCGATCCGTCCACGTTCCAGGTCCTGCCGTGGGGCGAGCGCCCGTCGGGCCGCACCGCGCGCATCATCTGCGACGTCGCCGATCCCGACGGCACGCCGTTCGCCGGCGATCCCCGCGTGCAGCTCAAGAAGGTGCTCGCGGAAGCCAAGGCCGAGGGCTACGAGATGTCGGTCGGCCCCGAGGCGGAGTTCTTCCTCTTCAAGCGCGGCGAGGAGAACCGCCCGACGCTCGACCCGCACGACCACGCCTCGTACTTCGACGTCTATCCGGACGACCTCGCCGAGGACACGCGCCGCGACATCGAGGACCAGCTGACCGAACTCGGCTTCAACCTCGAGGCCTCCCACCACGAGGTCGCGATCGGCCAGCACGAGATCGACTTCCGCCATGCCGACGCGCTCACGACGGCCGACAACCTGATCACGTTCCGCTGGGTGGTCAAGCACGCGGCGGCCCGCAACGGCATCCACGCCACGTTCATGCCGAAGCCGCTGTACGGGGAGAACGGCTCGGGCATGCACATCAACCAGTCGCTCTCGCGCGGCGGGCAGAACGCGTTCTTCGACCCGAGCGACGAGCTCCAGCTCTCGGCCACGGCCTACGGCTACATCGCCGGCCTGCTCGAGCACCTGCCGGGGCTGACGGCGATCTGCAACCCGACGGTCAACTCCTACAAGCGGCTGATCCCGGGGTACGAGGCGCCCGTCTACATCGCGTGGTCGCCGGGCAACCGCTCGGCCGCGATCCGCATCCCGGCCAAGCGCGGCCACTCGACGCGCGCCGAGCTGCGCACGCCCGACCCCACGGCGAACCCGTACCTGGCGTTCGCGTGCCTCCTGCAGGCCGGGCTCGACGGCGTCAAGAAGGGCCTGCGCCCGCCGGCGCCGGTCGACGTCAACATCTACCACCTCTCGGACGAGGAGTCGGCCGGCCTCGGCATCAAGGGCCTGCCGCACAACCTCGAGGACGCGCTCACGGCGCTCGAGGCCGACACCGTCCTCCAGAAGGCCCTCGGCGACCACATCTACGACGCCTTCATCAGCGAGAAGCGCAAGGAGTGGAGCGACTACCGGGAGCAGGTCCACGACTGGGAGTACCGGCAGTACCTCGACCGCTACTAGCAGTGCACTGCCGACGGGCGTCTCGCGCTCCGCGATCGGAGCCGAGGCGCCCGTCACTGCGTTCGGCGGGGGCGTCTCCGGGTCGTGAACAGCTCGGTGACGTACGGCAGGGCGATGTCCCTGCGCCCCCGGGTGTCGGGGTGGGTGTCGAGCAGGTGCGCGACATCCGCGAGCAGCGCCGCGCGCGGTGCCTGCTCGAGCGCGGCGACGAAGCTCATCGAGGCGACGCGATCGAGGACGACAGCGCGCCCCTCGGCGCCGCGGTGCGGCCAGGTGCGCAGCTCGAGCGGCTCGAAGGCCTCGCTCGCGTCGAAGCCGGCCCGCCAGCGGCCGGTCCTGTAGCGCGGGGCGTCGCCGGCGAGCGCGTCGAGCCTCCGCGTGAGCTCGCGCATCCAGGCGGCGCGCTCGTCGCGCCGGTTCCAGATCAGCGCCACCGCGCCGCCCGGGCGCAGGACGCGCGCGATCTCGCCGGTCGCGCCGTGGGGGTCGAACCAGTGGAACGCCTGCGCCACGACGACCGCGTCGACGCTCGCGTCCGCCAGCGGGATGTCCTCGGCGACGGCGTCGAGCGGCTCGGCGTCCGGGGCTGCTCGCGCCAGCACCTCGCGCATCCCGGCCACGGGCTCGAGGGCGACCACGTGCGCACCGCTGCCCGTGAGCAGGCGCGTGAGCTTGCCCGTGCCCGCGCCGAGCTCGAGCAGCTTGCGGCCGGGCGCCGCGCCCGTCGCGGCGAGGATCGCGGCGACGGCGGCCTGCGGATACGTGGCGCGGCCGCGCTCGTACGCGGCCGCGGCGCGATCGAAGCCGACCGCGGCCTTGGGATGGACGCCCGCCCTCACGCCAGGCGCAGAGGGACCGGCAGACCGGGCTCGAGCAGCATCGCGCGGTAGCGGATGGGTACCGCGATCGCGCGCTCGTCGAAGCGCAGCCGCAGCGGGCGGCGGGCCTCGATCTCGTAGCGCCAGGCCACGGAGCGGGCCTCGACCGCGGGCGGCAGATCGGGCGGCAGCGTGAACTCGAAGCCGGCCCAGTGCGCCTCGGCGAGGCCGTCGAGCACGAGCTCCTGCGACCACAGCGTGCGCTCGTGCCAGCGCGGCATCCGCATCGAGCGGTTGGCCGGCAGCAGGGGGACGCGCGGGGGCGCCTCGCGCCAGGCCTCGATGCAGCGCGCCCGCACGACGATCGGCCCGTCCGACAGCTCGCGATCGCGGTGCACGCGACCGGCGATCACGCCTCCGCCCGCGAGCTCCGCGCGCGAGAGCTCGACGTGGAAGCGCCGCGCCTCGAAGTCGCCGACGAGGCGCATCGCGAGCGCCTGGCGCTCCTCGTCGGTCAGGACGGACACGCGATCTCCAGGGTGCGGCGCGTGTCGGAGGCCTGCGGGAGCTCGCTCGTCCGCGCGCGCACCCGCCACGTCAGCGCGCACGAGCCGGCCCGTGACGCTCGGCGGCGCGTCCTCCGGCACCGGCAGCGCGAACGCGCCGTCGCTGCCGGGCGCGACGGTCGCGGCCGTGAACTCGAGCGTCGCCGCCGGCGAGGTCTCGACGCGCACCAGGTCGACCGCCCAGACGCGCAGCCCGGGCGTCACGCTCCCGCGGATCGTCTCGCCGGGCGCGACCTGCGCACGCTCGACGACGAGCTCGACCGCCTCCTGGGCACGGGCGCTCATGGGCGCAGTATCGCGCCGCAGCGGCGTTCGTCCAAGGACTCCGCGCCGCCCACTTCTGACACCATGCTCGGGTGGTCGCCAAGCCCTCGGAGCTCGATCTCAGCGACGGCCCCGCGCGCGCCTCGCGGCTCTTCCTGATCGACGGCAACTCGCTCGCCTACCGGGCCTACTACGCGCTGCCCGAGGAGCTCGCGACGACCGACGGCTTTCCGACGAATGCGCTGCTCGGGTTCGCGAACATGCTCATGCGGCTGCTCACCGACTACCACCCCGAAGGCGTGATCGTGGCCTGGGACACGCGGCCCGTGCACCGCCTCGAGCGCTTCCCGGGCTACAAGGCCTCGCGCAAGCCGACGCCGTCGCTGCTCAAGCAGCAGCAGCCGTTCCTGCGCCCGCTCGTCGAGGCGTTCGGCTACCGCAACGTCGAGCTCGAGGGCTACGAGGCCGACGACGTGATCGGCACGCTCAGTCTGCGCGCGCAGGAGCAGGCGATCGCGACGTGCGTGATCTCGCACGACCGCGACGCGTTCCAGCTCGTCTCCGAGCACGTGTGCGTGCTGCTCTCGCCGCGCGGCGTGACCGACGTGCACGTCTACACGCCCGAGCGCGTCGAGGCGCGCTACGGCATCGCGCCGCGGCTCGTGCCCGACTTCATCGGCCTCAAGGGCGACACGTCCGATGACATCCCGGGCGTCCCGGGCATCGGCGACAAGACGGCCGCCGATCTGCTCGTGCGCTTCGGCTCGCTCGAGGGCATCTACGCGAACGTCGACGCGGTGCCGGGCGAGAAGCGGCGCCAGACGCTGATCGAGCATCGCGAGGACGCCGAGCGCTCGAAGCTGCTCGCGACGATCGAGCGCGACCTCCCGCTCGACGTCGACCTCGCGCAGGCGCTCGCCGATCCGCCCGATCGCGCCACGATGGGCGAGCTCTTCCGCCGCTTCGAGTTCCGCGCGCTGCTGCGCCGCATCGACGAGCTCGAGGCCGCAGTCCCCGGCGCCGCGATCGAGCGCGAGGAGCACGCCGTCGGCGCCGTGCGCGGCGATGCCGCCGCGCTCGCCGCCCTGCTCGCGGCCGAGGGGCCGATCGGCATGGCGGGCGACGGCGCCGGCCTGCTCGGCGTCGCCCGCGGCGAGGACGCGCTGCTGATCGAGGAAGCCGCGGCGACGCCCGTCCTGGCCGCGAGCGCGACGCCGATCGTCGCCCATTCCTTCAAGCAGTTCGGCGGCGCGCTCTGCGCGGCGGGCGTCGTGCCCGCCTTCGACACCGAGCTGGCCGCGTACCTGATCGACCCGGGCCGCAGCGAGTACGACCTCGACGACCTGCTCGCCGAGCAGGGCTTGGCCGTGGCCGGCGCGGACGGCGACGGCGACGCCGTGCTGGCGCGCCGGGCGGCCGGCGCGCTGCTGCTGCACGCGCCGCTCGCCGCGCGCATCGCCGAGCGCGAGCTCGGGCCGCTCATGGACGACATCGAGCTGCCGCTCGTGCCCGTCCTCTGCGCGATGGAGCGCGCGGGCGTCGCGATCGACTCGGCGCGCATGGGGGAGATCGCCGCGCGCGTGTCCGAGCAGGTCGAGGCGCTCGAGGAGAAGGCCGAGGAGCTGGCCGGCGGCCCGTTCGCGCTCGGCTCGCCGAAGCAGCTCGGCGAGGTGCTGTTCGAGCGGCTGGGCCTGCCCGCCGGGCGGCGCGGCAAGACCGGCTACTCGACCGACTCGAAGGTGCTCGCGAAGATCCGCGACCTGCATCCGATCATCGCCGTCGTCGAGGAGTGGCGCGAGCTCTCGAAGCTGCTCTCGACCTACCTGCTGCCGTTCCCGGAGCTGCTCGGCGAGGACGGCCGGCTGCACACGACGTTCTCGCAGGTCACGGCCGCCACCGGCAGGCTCTCCGCGCAGCGGCCGAACCTCCAGAACATCCCGATCCGCACGCCGCTCGGGCGCGAGCTGCGCGCCACGTTCGTGGCGGCGCCCGGGCATCGCCTGCTCTCGGTCGACTACTCGCAGGTCGAGCTGCGCATCCTCGCCCACCTCTCCGGCGAGCCGCTGCTGCGCGACGCGTTCGCGCGCGGCGAGGACATCCACGCGGTGACGGCGGCCGAGGTGCTCGGCAAGGAGCGCGGCGACCTCAGCAAGGACGAGCGCAACCGCGCGAAGGCCGTCAACTTCGGGATCATCTACGGCATCAGCGCGCACGGCCTCTCCGAGCAGCTCGGGATCGAGCGCGACGAGGCGCAGGCCTACATCGACACCTACCGCGGGCGCATGCCGCTCGTGGCCGAGTTCATCGAGCGTGCGATCCACGATGCGCGCGAGCGCGGCTACGCGGTCACGCTGCTGGGGCGTCGCCGGCCGATCCCGGAACTGCGGGCGCAGAGCTGGAACGTGCGCTCGCTCGGCGAGCGCCTGGCGGTCAACACCGTCATCCAGGGCTCGGCCGCCGACATCATCAAGCTCGCGATGGTGCGCATCCACCGCCGCCTCGCCGACGAGCGCCGTGGCGCGCGTCTCGTGCTGCAGATCCACGACGAGCTGCTCGTCGAGGTGCCCGATGTCGAGACGACCGCGGTGCGCGAGCTCGTGGTCGCGGAGATGTGCGGCGCCTACCCGCTCGACCCGGCCCTGGCGGTCGACAGCGGCGTCGGCGACGACTGGCTCGCCGCCAAATCCTGAGCGGGCGGCCGAATCCTAGGTAACCGGGCGGTTCCTATCGTCGCGACGCGGCGCCGGAGATCGCGCCCGTCGGTACAATCCGCAGCGAAAGCGGCGTCGCGCCGTGCGCTGCCGCGTGGAATCTGAGGAAACCCCCTACCGATATGCCCCAAACGAACGCTGAGATCATGGTCGCCGAGCCCGGAGTCTGGGTCGAGGTCGACGGCAAGCTGATCCCCGACTACGACGCGAAGATCGTCTCCTTCGAAGAAGGCGACGTGCTCACGGGCCTGGTCGTGCGGGTCGATCGCGACGAGATCCTCGTCGACGTGGGGTACAAGTCGGAAGGCGTGATCCCGCTCTCCGAGCTGTCGATCCGCCGCAACATCGACCCGTCCGAGGAGGTCGCGCTCGGCGACGAGGTCGACGCGCTCGTCCTCACCAAGGAGGACAACGAGGGTCGCCTGATCCTCTCCAAGAAGCGCGCCCGCTTCGAGAAGGCGTGGCGCCGCATCGAGGAGGCGGCCGAGAGCGGCGAGGCCGTCGAGGGGCTCGTGATCGAGGTCGTCAAGGGCGGTCTCATCATCGATCTCGGCGTGCGCGGCTTCCTGCCGGCGTCGCTCGTCGACATCCGCCGCGTGCAGGACCTGGACGAGTTCCTCGGCCAGCCCCTGCGCTGCCGCGTGATCGAGCTCAACCGCTCGCGCAACAACGTCGTGCTCTCGCGCCGCGCGGTGCTCGAGGAGGAGCGCCGCGAGGTGCGCCAGCGCATCCTCGACACGCTCGACGTCGGGCTCGTCGTGGACGGCCAGATCTCGAACATCGTCGACTTCGGCGCGTTCGTCGACCTCGACGGCATCGACGGCCTGATCCACATCTCCGAGCTCTCGTGGAGCCACGTCACGCACCCGTCCGAGATCCTCGAGATCGGCCAGCGCGTGCGCGTCAAGGTGCTCGACATCGACCGCGAGCGGCAGCGCATCTCGCTCGGTCTCAAGCAGACGCAGACGGATCCGTGGCAGCAGGTGCTCGACCACTACCACCAGGACGACGTCGTGCACGGCCGCGTCACCAAGGCCGTCACGTTCGGCGCATTCGTCGAGATCGTCCCGGGTGTCGAGGGCCTCGTGCACATCTCCGAGCTCGCGGCCCATCACGTCGAGAACCCGCGCGAGGTCGTGCAGAACGGCCAGGACGTGCTCGTCAAGATCATCGAGATCGACGCCGAGCGCCGCCGCCTCTCGCTCTCGATCAAGCGCGTCGAGCCCGAAGACGAGGTCCAGCCGCTGCTCGTGCTCGAGGGCGTGCCGATCCCGCGGCCGGCGGCGGTCGCGCCGGCCGAGGACGAGGGCGTCGCGGCCGAGGGCGGCGAGCCCACGGCCGAGGATGCCCCCGAGGCGCCCGAGGCCGCGGCCGAGCCGGCCGAGGCGCCCGCCGACGAGGCTCCGGCCGAGGCGGTCGCGGACGAGGCCGTCGCGGAGGAGCCCGCCGACGAGGCTCCGGCCGCCGAGGTGGCGGAGGACCCGTCTGCGCCCGAGCCCGAGGCCGAGGCCGAGGAGGCCGTCACGGCCGACGAGGAAGCCGAGGCGAAGCACGAGCCGACGCTCGGCCTGTCCGACGAGGTGTTCGCCGACGACGTGCCTGCGGAGGCCGAGGCGGACGACGCCGCGGTTGCCGAGGCCGAGCCCGAGGCGAGCGCGGACGACGGGGCCGAGGCCGAGGCGGAGGCCGCCGTCCCCGACGCCGAGTAGCCCGTGCTCCTCGGGTTGACCGGGGGGATCGGGGCAGGCAAGAGCACCGCACTGAGAGCGTTCGAGCGGCTCGGCTGCCCGACGCTGTCGTCGGACGCGGTCGTGCACGCGCTCTACCGCGATCCCGAGGTCCGCGCGGCGGTGGTCGCGCGCTTCGGGCCGGGCGTGCTGGGAGAGGACGGGGAGGTCGCGCGCGCGGCGGTGGCCGCGCGCGTGTTCTCCGACGACGTCGCCCGGCGCTGGCTCGAGCAGCTGCTGCATCCGCTCGTCGCCGCGGCGCTCGAGCGCTGGCGCCGCGAGCAGGAGGCGGAGCACCCGGGTGCGCTGCTCGTGCACGAGGTGCCGCTGCTCTTCGAGGCGGGCCTCGAGGACCGGTACGACGCCGTCGTGCTGATCACGGCCCCCGACGACGTGCGCCGCCGGCGCTCGCCCGAGCGCTTCGACGAGCGGGCCGCCAGCCAGATGCCCGAAGCCGAGAAGGCCGCGCGCGCCGGCCACGTGTACGTCAACGACGGCTCGGTCGAGCAACTCGAGCTCTGGGTGGCGGAGCTCGTCGCGCGCCTGCGCGCGGCATGAGACGCGCCCTCTGGATCGCGGGCGGCTTCGTGGTCGTCGCGGCCGTCCTGTACGGCCTCTACGGCGATCGCGGGCGCCGGCTGCTCGAGCGCACGGAGTACCCGCTGCGCTACCCGGCGATCGTGCGCGGGCACGCCCGCACGTACGGCATCGACCCGGCGCTGCTCGCGGCCGTGATCTACAGCGAGTCCCGTTTCCGCCCGCACGTGCGCAGCGCGCGCGGCGCGATCGGCCTCATGCAGCTCCTGCCGAGCACCGCCGAGGGCATCGCGACGCGCACCGGCGGCACGGCCTTCGTCGCCTCCGACCTCGACGACCCCGAGATCAACGTGCGCTACGGCGCCTGGTACCTCCGCCACCTGCGCGAGCACTACGCCGGCCGCTCCGACGCGATGACGCTGGCGCTGGCCGCCTACAACGCGGGCATGGCGAACGTCGACTCCTGGATCGCCGGCACGAGCCCCGGCCAGCCGCTGCAGATCCCCGCCGCCTTCGCCGAGACGCGCCACTACCTCGACGGCGTGGAGCACGCCCGCGGCGTCTACGCGCGCCTCTACCCCGGCGAGCTCGGCCTCGCCAACCCGTAGACAACCCGCCGGCGCCGGACGCGGGAACTCCGGGTCAGACCCGGGGATCGCGGGTCAGACCCCATGTGCGCGAGCTCGGCGCGCCGCGCCCGGGGGGCCGTCCTAGACTGCAGGCGTGGGACTCTTCCGCCTCAGCGAGGGCTATGAACCGACGGGCGATCAGCCGCAGGCGATCGCCGAGCTCGCGGCCGGGGTCAACGAGGGGCTGCAGTACCAGACGCTGCTCGGCGCGACGGCCACCGGCAAGACGTTCACGATGGCCAACGTCATCGCCGCGGTCGAGAAGCCGACGCTCGTGATCGCGCACAACAAGACGCTGGCCGCGCAGCTCTGCAACGAGTTCCGCGAGTTCTTCCCGACCCACGCCGTCGAGTACTTCGTCTCGTACTACGACTACTACCAGCCCGAGGCGTACCTGCCCTCGTCGGACACGTACATCGAGAAGGACTCCTCCCGCAACGAGGACATCGACCGGCTGCGCCATGCGGCCACCTCGTCGCTCCTGCGCCGGCGCGACGTCGTCATCGTCGCCTCGGTGTCGTGCATCTACGGTCTCGGCTCGCCGAGCGAGTACGAGGAGCAGCTGGTGACGGTGCAGACGGGCGTCGACTACCCGCGCGACCGGTTGCTGCGCGCGCTCGTCGACATCCAGTACCGCCGCAACGACATGGTGCTCGGGCGCGGCCGCTTCCGCGCCCGCGGCGATGTCGTCGAGGTGCAGCCCGCCTACTCGGAGACGGCGTACCGCATCTCGCTGTTCGGCGACGAGGTCGAGTCGATCACGCACTTCGACCCGATCAGCGGCGAGGTCTACGCGCGCGAGGACGAGATCACGATCTTCCCCGCGACGCACTACGTGACGACGCCGCCGACGATCGAGCGCGCCGCCGTGGCGATCCGCGAGGAGCTCGAGCGTCACGTCGCCGAGTTCGAGGAGCAGGGCAAGCTGCTCGAGGCCCACCGCCTGCGCCAGCGCACCGAGTACGACCTCGAGATGATGCAGGAGCTCGGCTACTGCAACGGCATCGAGAACTACTCGCGCGTGCTCGACGGCCGCGCGCCCGGGCAGGCGCCGTTCACGCTGCTCGACTACTTCCCCGGCGACTTCCTCGTCATGGTCGACGAGTCGCACCAGACGGTCCCGCAGATCGGGGGCATGTACGAGGGCGACCGCTCGCGCAAGGAGTCGCTCGTCGCCCACGGCTTCCGCCTGCCGCTCGCGATGGACAACCGGCCGCTGCGCTTCGACGAGTTCCTCGAGCGGGTGCCGCAGGCGATCTTCGTCTCGGCGACGCCCGGGCCCTACGAGATGCGCGTGTCCTCGCGCGTCGTCGAGCAGATCATCCGCCCGACCGGGCTGATCGACCCCGAGGTCGAGGTGCGGCCGACGCGGCACCAGATCGACGACCTCCTGGCCGAGATCCACCTGCGCGAGGAGGCCGGCGAGCGCGTCCTCGTCACGACGCTGACCAAGAAGATGTCCGAGGACCTGACGGACTACCTGATCGAGTCCGGCGTGCGCGCGCGCTACCTGCACTCCGAGATCGACACGCTCGAGCGCATCCAGATCATCCGCCAGCTGCGCCTCGGCGAGTACGACGTGCTCGTCGGCGTCAACCTCCTGCGCGAGGGACTCGACCTGCCCGAGGTCTCGCTCGTCGCGATCCTCGACGCCGACAAGGAAGGGTTCCTGCGCGGGCACACCGCGCTGATCCAGACGATCGGCCGTGCCGCGCGGCACGTCAACGGGCGCGTCGTGATGTACGCCGACAAGCGCACGCAGGCGATCGAGGCGGCGATCGAGGAGACCACGCGCCGCCGCACGATCCAGCTCGCCTACAACGAGGAGCACGGCATCACGCCGGCCTCGATCGTGCGCAGCGTGTCCGACATCTTCGAGCTGCTCTCGCTCGGCGACGCGCCGAACGTCCCGAGCCGCCGCCGCTCCTCGGGCAAGGTCGAGGGCATGACGCGCGAGGAGATCGAGGAGCTCGTCGTCACGCTCGAGCAGGAGATGCTGTCCGCAGCCGAGGAGCTGCGCTTCGAGTACGCCGCGAAGCTGCGCGACGAGCTCAAGTCGCTGCGCCACGAGCTGCTCGCGATCGGCGCGTAGAAGCTCTAACGGAATGAGCGTGTGTGGCTGGGGTGGGTGGAGCGAAGCCCCGCACCCCGCTCGCGCACTCCGCATGAGGACACGACCGTGTGGCGTGCGAGCGGGGTGCGGGTCGCCGCAGGTCTGGCGGGAGTCCGCGCAGCGCGCGACTGCCAGACCGCAGGCGATCCGCCCGCTCCAGACGCCACGCTCATTCCGTTAGAGCTTCCAAGCCCCGGCGGAGTTCATTCGAGAACGCGTGCGAGCTAGCGCAATTCCGCATGATCCCGGGGTGCGCGGGCCGCTATCGTCGCCTCCGTGATCCTCTACGACTCGCCCGTCTCGGGCAACTGCTACAAGGTCCGCCTGCTGGCCGCGCACCTCGGCCTGCCGCTCGAGCGCCGGCCGCTCGACGTCGTCGACCGCTCGAACCGGCCCGAGGTCATCGGCGATCTCAACCCGGCGCTGCGCGTGCCGACGCTCGTGCTCGACGACGGCCGCGGCCTCGGCGAGTCGGGCGCGATCCTGTGGTACCTCGCGCGCGGCACGCGCTTCGTGCCCGACGACGCCTACGAGCAGGCGCAGGTGCTGCAGTGGATCTTCTTCGAGCAGTACGACCACGAGCCCAACATCGCGGTCGCGCGCTTCTGGCTGATGTACGCGCCGAACCCCGAGCAGTACGCGGACGCGCTGCCCGCGCGCCACGAGGGCGGCTACCGCGCGCTCGCCGCCATGGAGCGCCGGCTCACCGGCCGCGAGTACCTCGTCGGCGAGCGCCTGAGCATCGCCGACATCGCGCTCTACGGCTACACCCACGTGGCCGGCGAGGGCGGCTTCGACCTCGCCGGATTCCCGGCCGTCGAGGCCTGGCTCGCGCGCGTCGCGGCCGAGCCGGGCCACATCCCGATCGACGCCTAGGCCGCCTGGGCGGCGGAGGTCGAGCGGCGCAGGGCGGCCACGCACTGCGTGTCGAACTGCGTTCCGGCCAGCCGCTCGAGCTCGGCCAGCGCCGCCTCGGCGGTCATGCGCGGCTGATAGCTGTGGCCGCGGGTCATGGCCTCGTAGGCGTCGGCGACGTGCAGGATGCGCGCCTCGATGGGGATCTCGTCCCCCGCGACGCCGTCGGGATAGCCGCCGCCGTCGACGCGCTCGTGGTGGTGGCGCACCCACGTCGCGATCTCGCCGAACCCGCAGCGCGTGAGGATGCGCGCCCCGCGCTCGGCGTGCGCCGCCATCTCCTCCCACTCGGACTCGCTCGGCGGCTCGTCCTTCGTGAAGATCGCGTCGTCGACGTCGAGGTAGCCGACGTCGTGCAGCAGCCCGGCGGTGCGCACGCGCTCGCACTGCTCGCGGGAGAGGCCGACGAGCTCGGCCATCCCGGCGGCCAGGTCGGCCACGGTGCCGCTGTGGTCGTAGCCGCCCCCGTCCTTGGCGTCGACGGCGTCTGCGAGCGCGGCGGCGAGATCGCCCTGCCGGTGGCCGCCGCGCGTGTCGAGCGTGGCCACGTCGAGCTCGGGGGAGTGCACGCGGATCTGCGACGTCATCCGCTTGGCCGCCAGCAGCGCGGTGTCGGCGCGGCGGACGAGGGCGTCGGCGTCGGTGTGCGCCTCGCCGACCGCCACCCCGACCGCCACGCTCGGGCCGCCGTTGCCGTGCTGCACGCGCATCGCGTCCTGGACGCGGTGCGCGAAGCGGTGACCGGCGTCGGCGCCGCCGCCGGCGAGGATCGCGGCGAACTCGTCGCCGCCGAGCCGGTAGCCCGGCGCGGTGGGGTCGGCCGCGCGCAGCGCCGCCGAGGCCGCGCGGATGCGCTCGTCGCCGACGGCGTGCCCGAGGCGGTCGTTCGTCTGCTTGAGCCCGTCGAGGTCGAGCATCACGAGGCAGACGCGGCCCTTCGCGAGCGCGCGCGTGAGCTCGTCGTCGAACGTGCGGCGGTTGCGCAGGCCCGTCAGGGGATCGGTCGTGGCCGCCTTCTCGAGGTGCGCGAGGTGGGCGCCGGCGTCTTCGCGCGCGCGCCGGCCGTTGATCCACAGCAGCACGAAGAGCGCGCCGAGCACGATCAGGCGGCCCGGGAAGGCCGCGAGGGTGAGATACCAGGCCAGGCTCTGCTTCGAATCGAGGCTCGCGAGCGCCGCTGCGGCGGCGTCGCGCTCGCTGCGGCTGAGGCGCCCGAGCGCCGCCGTGAGGCGCTCTCCGGCCCGCCGCTGCACGCGCAGCGCGTCTGCTCCGTCGGGCAGCCGGAGCGCCCGGCGCTCGGCGGCGAGCGCCGAGCGGGCGGCGCGCACGCTTGCGCTCGGCGGAGCCGTGCGCAGCTGCGACGACGCGCGATCGACGACGCGGCGGCGCGCCGCAGAGCTCGTCGCTGCGGCCAGGCCGGCTACGGCTGCATCGGAGGCCTGCTGCGCGCGCACGTGCGCGCGGGCGCTGCCCGCCGTGCGGTCGGCCGCCCTCTGCGCCCAGATCGAGAGGCCCGTCACGATCAGCATGCCCGCGGTCACCGCGATGATCACGCGGACCCACGGAATGCGGTCGAATCCGAGCCTCGTCGAGATGCTCTCGTCGCCCACGTTGCTCCCATCGGCCCGCGGGCGCTCCACCTACGGGGGATCCGCGTGCCCCGAACGGGGGACACTGAGTCTCAAGTTGGGGACGCATCCTGCCGAAAACACCCCTGTGCGGGCAGGCATACTCACGCGAACGGGCGTCGCGCTCACCCTTTTGGCGGTCGCAGCGCCGGTCACGGCGCAGGGCGCCTGCAGCAGCGCCGTGACGCGCGCGTCGGCAACCGCGGGCATCCCGTCCGACTACCTGGCGCTGTACCAGAAGTGGGGGAGCGCCTACGGCGTCCCGTGGCAGCTGCTCGCCGCCGTCGGCTCGGTCGAGTCGCGCCACGGCCGCGATCCCGGCGCGTACGTGCCGCACACGCACGGCGTGCTCGGCCCGATGCAGTTCCAGGCCGGGTCGAACAAGGCCGCGCGGCGCGTCGACGCCGCCGGCAATCAGGGCTTCGGCGGCACCTGGGGCATCTACCGCAAGTCGTCGGGCCACCCGCCGTACCGTATGGACGACCCCGACGACGAGATCGCGGCGGCAGCGGCCAAGCTCGCCCACGACTCGGCCGGCGGCACGTTGTGGCCGCGCGCGCTGTGGCGTTACAACGCCCTGCACTCCTACCGCAGGACCGTGCTGCGGCGCGCGGCGCGCCTCGGCATGAGCTCGGCCTGCGGGCTGCTGCGCCAGTCCGAGCAGGCGTCGGTCTCGGTGCCGGATGCCACCGCTCCTGCGCCCTCGGCGCTCGACAAGGCGCTGGCCGCGACGCCCGAGGACCTGCTCGCGAACGACTCGCTCGCGTTCGCGCCGGCCGCGGCCGACGACATCGCCCACCACGTCGCCGACCGCCGCCTCGTGGCGCTGCTGGCCTGGATCGCGCAGCGCCACGGCATCGTCGTGACGATCATCCGCACGGGCCACGCGCGCTACGTCGCGGGCACCCACAAGGAGTCGAACCACTGGTTCGGCCGCGCCGCCACGATCAGCGAGGTCGACGGCCGGCCCGTGGCGCCGGGATCGCAGGCCGCGGCCGCCCTCTGGGACGAGCTCCAGACGGCGCCGCGCCCCATCCGGCCGGACGAGATCGGCGCCCCGTGGGCGAATCCGGCCAATCCGCGCTGGTTCACCGGCCCCGACGAGAAGGCGACGCTGCACGTCGGCTTCGACGCCGTCGGCGCCAAGAAGGGCTGAGGGCCGGGCCTAGGTGACCTTGACCTTGCCCTCCATGCCCTTGGCGGCGTGGCCCTTGATCGCGCAGTAGAACCTGTAGGTCCCCGCCTGCGGGAACGTGACCGTGAAGGTCGCGGTCTTGCCGGGCGTGACCGCGTGCTTGTTGTGGACGCCGACGTCGTGCACCTTCTTGCCGTCGAACAGCATGTCGTGCGGGTACTTGCCCTTGTTCGCGAGCGTGACCGTGTACTTGACGCCGTGCTTGAGCGTCTTCGGGATCCCGGTGATCGAGAATTCCTTCTCGCTGACCTTGATCGGGGTGGCGGCGCTCGCCGTCGCCGGGACGACGAGCGCGGCAGCGCCCAGGGCGATGAGCGCAGTGGTGCGGATCGGGCGCACGGGGACTCCTCGGGAGGGTGACGCCCCCTCTACGCGGCCGGGACGCGACCGGTTCGCTCGAGCCGGCACACCGCCGCCGCTGCGAGCAGGTTCGGGCGCAGCGCCGCCACGGCGCCGGCCGGACCCCGCGCCTCGCCGAGCAAGACGCGCTTGCTCACGCGCAACTGCAGGGCGGCCACCAGGGAGTCGAAGTCGGCGAGCGTGCACATGTGGATGTTCGACGTCTCCTCCCACGTCTGCGGGAGCGTGCGCGTGGTGGGCATGCGGCCCCGCAGCGCGAGCGCCGCGCGCAGCCGCCAGTGCCCGAAGTTCGGGAAGGAGACGATGCCGGCCGGCGCGACGCGCATCATGCCGGCCACCACGGCGGCCGGCCGGCGCGTCGTCTGCAGCGTCCACGAGAGCAGCACGACGTCGAAGGCGCCGTCCGCGAACTCGCGCAGGGCGTCCTCGATGTCGCCCTGGCTGACGGGCACGCCGGCGGCGATGCAGGCGAGCACGTCGTCGCCGTCGATCTCGATGCCGTGCCCCTCGCAGCCGCGCTCGGCGATCAGGTGCGCGAGCAGCGCGCCGTCCCCGCAGCCGAGGTCGAGCACGCGCGAGCCGGGCGGGACCATGCCGGCCACGACGGCGAGGTCGGCGCGGAGGCGCTGCGAGCTCACGCCCCGCAGACCTCCCGGCGCATGCGCTCGACGAACGCCGCGACCGTGCGGTGGTACTCGGGCACCGGGAGGAGGAACGAGTCGTGCCCGTGCGGCGAGGCGATCTCGCGGAACGTGACGGGCACGTGCGCCGCCGTCAGCACGCGCACGATCTCGCGCGAGTGCGCGGTCGGGAAGCGCCAGTCGGTGTCGAACGAGAGCACGAGGAAGCGCGTGCGGCTGCCGCGCAGGTGCTCGACGGCGGGCGCGACGTCGCCGAGCGGGTCGAAGTAGTCCATGACGCGCGTGAGGTAGAGGTAGCTGTTGGCGTCGAAGCGGTTGACGAAGCTCTCGCCCTGGTACTCGAGGTAGCTCTCGACCGCGAAGTCGATGCCGAAGCCGCGCAGCGGCGCGCCGTCGTGCTGCAGCCGGCGTCCGAACTTGGCGCGCATCGACTCCTCGGAGAGGTACGTGATGTGCGCGATCCGCCGTGCCAGCGAGAGGCCGTTGTCGGGCCGCACGCCGTGCTCGTAGTAGTCGCCGCCGTGGAAGTTCTCGTCCTCCATGATGGCGGCGCGCGCGACCGCGCTGAAGGCGATGTTCTGGGCCGTGAGCCGCGCGCTGGCGCAGATCACGATGCCCGCGCCGAGGTCGTCGGGATGGTCGATCGACCACTGCAGCACCTGCATGCCGCCCACCGACCCGCCGATCGCGGCGAGCGGCCGCTCCACGCCCAGGTGCGCGAGCAGGCGGCGGTGCACGGTCACGAGGTCGCGCACGGTGCAGAGCGGGAAGCGCAGCCCGTAGGGCTTGCCGGTGTGCGGGTCGGGCGAGGAGGGGCCCGTCGTGCCCTGACAGCCGCCGAGCAGGTTCGCGCACACGACGAACAGCCGGTCGGTGTCGAGCGGCTTGCCGGGGCCGATCAGGTTGTCCCACCAGCCGGGGCGCGCGGGATTGCCGTGATGGCCGGCGGCGTGGGCGTCGCCCGTGAGCGCGTGGCACACGTAGACGCAGTTGGACGCCGCCGCGTCGAGCTCGCCGTAGGTCTCGTACGCGACCTCGACGAAGTCGAGCTGCTCGCCGGACTCGAGCACGAGCGGGTCGCGCTCGTCCCAGAGCGCGACCCGCTGTGTCTCGACCAGGCCGAGCGAGCGCTCGACGCTCCCCGGCGTGGCCACGTTACGCCGTGACCGTGACCCGCGCGCGCGCGAGCGCCTGCTCGAGGTCGGCGAGGATGTCCTCGATGTGCTCGATGCCGACCGAGAGGCGCACGGTGTCCTGCGTCACGCCGGCGGCCGCGAGCTCCTCCTCGTTGAGCTGCGAGTGCGTCGTCGAGGCGTTGTGGATCGCCAGCGACTTCGCGTCGCCGATGTTCGCCAGGTGGCTGAAGAGCTCGAGGCTCTCGATGAAGCGCTGGCCGGCCTCGCGCCCGCCGGCGATGCCGAACGTGACGAGACCGCCGAAGCCGCCCGAGAGCACCTGCTTGGCGAGTGCGTGGTACGGCGAGCTCTCGAGGCCCGGGTAGTTGACCCACTGCACGGCCGAGTGGCCCTCGAGGTGCTTGGCCACCGCGAGCGCGTTGGCCGAGTGCCGCTCCATGCGCAGCGGCAGCGTCTCCAGGCCCTGCAGGAACAGGAACGCGTTGAACGGCGAGAGCGCGGCGCCCGTGTTGCGCAGCAGCACCGTGCGGACGCGGCCGATGTAGGCCGCCGGCCCGAGCGCGTCGCTCCAGACCACGCCGTGGTAGGACGGGTCGGGCTGCGTGAGGCCGGGGAAGCGCTCCGCGTGGGCGGTCCAGTCGAAGCGCCCGGAGTCGACGACGATGCCGCCGATCGAGGTGCCGTGGCCGCCGATGTACTTGGTCGCCGAGTGCACGGCCACGTCGACTCCGTGGTCGAAGACGCGGCAGTGGATGGGCGTCGCGACCGTGTTGTCGACGATCAGGGGCAGGCCCTGGGCGTGCGCCGCATCCGACCAGGCGCGCAGGTCGACGACGTTGAGCTTCGGATTGCCGATCGTCTCGGCGAAGACGAGGCGCGTCTTGTCGTCGGCCAGGCGGGCGACGGCGTCCGGGTCGTCCGGGTCGGCGAAGCGCACCTCGATGCCGAACTGCGGCAGCGTGTGGGCGAACAGGTTGTACGTGCCGCCGTAGAGCGTGGAGACCGAGATGATGTTGTCGCCGGCGCGGCAGACGTTGAGCACGGAGTACGTCACGGCCGCCTGGCCCGACGCCGTCGCGCAGGCGGCGAGCCCGCCCTCGAGCGCCGTGACGCGCTGCTCGAACACGTCCCAGGTCGGATTCATGATGCGCGTGTAGATGTTGCCCGGCACCTTCAGCGCGAACAGGTCGGCCGCGTGCTGGGTGTCGTCGAACTCGTACGACGTCGTCTGGTAGATCGGCACCGCCCGTGCCTTGGTCGTCGGATCGGCCGTCTGGCCGCCGTGCAGGGCGATTGTCTCGGCGCGCTGTCCACTCATCGGTAGTTCCTCTCGTTTCGCGTCCCGGGAACGAAAAAGGCCCCCCGGTTCCCGGAGGGCCTTCGGCGTCGCAGAGCGTTCCACGATTCCGGCAGTCATCTTCCGCTCTGCGCACCCGGGACGGAGACGCTCGGCGCTGGATGGAGCACCTGGCGGGCCGGAGCCCCGGTTGCTGCGGTGTCGTCGGGCCAGTTCCCTCGACCGCTCGGGATGACGATGCGAGCGGGAGCCTAGCACGACTCGGAAATCGGGAGCACGCCGGTCCGCCTGGCCGATCCGGCCTGAGAATCCGGCAGATTCCGCCGTTTTGCCGGGCAATCTTGACTGCATCTTGATGCCCGGGGAGCCAACCTTAACCCGTCCTGAACCCCCGCCTCGGGAGAATGGGGGAGCGGCGTATACCGTTGCTCGGAGTTAGGAAAGCGCCGCTCCGGGGAATACCTCCGTCCGGATCTTCGTTCTTCAACACGGGTGACCAAGAGGCGCGGAGGACGGCTCCTCGGGGAAACCGGCTACGTAGGAAACGACGGCGCAGACCGCCGAGGAGTTGAGAGACACCGTGATCGCCACTGAGAACACCGCACTTGCGCCCGAGCTCGAGGGGCTCGTCGAGCGTGGGCTTGAACGTGGCCACGTGACGCTTGCCGAGGTCAACGAGGCACTTGCAGAGGCCGGCGACGAGGCGATGCCCGTCGAGGAGGCCACGCGCGAGCTGGACGGCATGGGCATCGAGGTGCGTGACGAGGACAACGCCGAGAGCCGCGGCCCCGTCGTGCTCCCCGTCGCCGACGGCCCGACCGACTCGCTCGAGCGCTTCCTGTCCGAGATCGGCCGCTACCCGCTGCTGACGAAGGTCGAGGAGATCCAGCTCGCCAAGCGCGTCGAGGCCGGCGACATGCTCGCCAAGCGCCGCATGGTGGAGTCGAACCTGCGCCTGGTCGTGTCGATCGCGAAGAACTACCGCGGTCAGGGCCTGGGCTTTCTCGATCTCATCCAGGAGGGCATCCTCGGCCTGATCCGCGCGGTCGAGAAGTTCGACTGGCGCCGCGACCTCAAGTTCTCGACCTACGCGACGTGGTGGATCCGCCAGGCCGTGGCGCGCGCGCTGGCCGACAAGAGCCGCACGATCCGGCTGCCCGTGCACGTCGTCGAGCGCCTCCAGAAGGTCAACCGCGCCGAGCGCACGCTCATGCTGCGCCTGCAGCGCGAGCCCAACGAGGACGAGATCGCAGCGGAGTCGAAGCTGCCGATCGAGCAGGTGCGCATCGTCCGCGAGGCGGCGCGCTCCTCGATGTCGCTCGACGAGCCCATCGGCGAGTCCGGCGAGTCGTCCATGTCCGAGGTGCTGAAGGACGACAACGCGGTCGACCCGGTCGACGCGGTCGACGCGGCGCATCGGCTCGACACGCTCTCCGGCGCGCTCGAGGCGCTCCCCGAGCGCCGGCGCCGCGTGCTCGTCCTGCGCTACGGCCTGGACGGCGGCGACGCCCGCACGCTCGACGACATCGCCCGCGAGCTCGGCCTGACGCGCGAGCGCGTGCGTCAGATCGAGGTCGAGACCCTGGGCCAGCTCGCCACGGTGCGCGAGCTCCAGGACCTGCGCGACCGCGCAGCCTGATCTGAACCGATCGACATACCCCGCCTGATCTCGACCCCGATCACGCGAGGCGCGAACGAGGGGCCGGCTGCTCAGAGACAGCCGGCCCCTCGCTCTGCGTCCAGGGGCCCTTCTCGGTGGGAGCGTTCGCGTCCGGCGCCGTGAGGTACCGCGGGCCGGCCGTGACCGGGCTCCAGGTGCGGCCGGCGGAGGTGCTGGCGAGGATGGCCTCGGCGATGCGCTCGGCGTCGCCGACGAAGCGGACGTCCCGGCCTCGCGGCCCGTCGCCGAGCCGCAGGGTCGCGTAGCCGAAGAGGCGCCCGGCGAAGCTGTGGTCGACGCCGGCGCTGTGGATCGCGGCCAGCGGCATCGCCTCCCAGGCACGCCGCACCCGGCCGCGCGGAGCGACCACGAACACGCGCCGCGTGGTGAGCGCGAGCAGGGAGCGGTCCCACTGCCAGACGGCGAGCGCGAAGCGCAGCACGGCGCGCCCGGCCAGCGCCAGGGCGAGCAGGTCGAGGGCGACGCGCACGGGTTCCGGCGCCGAGGAGCGCGCGAGCAGGGCGACCACGACGGCGACGGCCAGCACGGCGCCGAGAGCCCGCAGGAGCGCGGGCAGCAGGGCCGCCGGGTGCGGCCGGGCGGCGAGCACCACGCGCTCGCCGGGCTCGAGTTTCATACGCGCGCGCGCCATACAGAAGGACGCCTTCGCCGCAGGTGCGCGGCGTCCTGCCCCACCGCCATAATACGAACGCTTGTTCGATTACCCGGCCGCTGCTAGGCTGGTCGAGCCGTGATGGGAACATGACTGAAAACCGCTTGCTGAACGACGAAATCGTCATCCACGGAGCGCGTGAGCACAATCTCCGCAACGTGACCGTGCGGCTGCCGCGCGGGCGGCTCGTGTGCATCACGGGGCTGTCCGGATCCGGCAAGTCGTCGCTCGCGTTCGACACGCTCTACGCCGAGGGGCAGCGCCGCTACGTCGAGTCGCTCTCGGCCTATGCGCGCCAGTTCCTCGGGCAGATGGACAAGCCCGACGTCGACTCGATCGAGGGCCTCTCGCCGGCGATCTCGATCGACCAGAAGACGACCTCGCGCAACCCGCGCTCGACGGTCGGCACGGTGACCGAGGTGCACGACTACCTGCGCCTGCTGTTCGCGCGCATCGGGCGCCCGCACTGCCCGATCTGCGGGCGGCCGATCGCCGGCCAGTCGGCCGAGCAGATCGTCGACCAGGTGCTCGCGCTGCCCGAGGGCGCGCGCTTCACGATCGACGCGCCGCTCGTGCGCGGGCGCAAGGGCGAGCACCGCGACGTGCTCGAGAGCCTGCGCGGCGAGGGCTTCACGCGCGTGCGCGTCGACGGCGAGACGTACCTGCTCGACGACGTGCCGGCGCTCGACAAGAAGTTCAAGCACGACATCTCGGCGGTCGTCGACCGGCTCGTGATCAAGGACGACCTGCGCCAGCGGCTGACCGACTCGATCGAGACGGCGCTGCGCATCGGCGACGGCCTCGTCGAGGTGCGCGAGGTCGACGGCCCCGTGCACACGTACTCCGAGAAGTTCGCCTGTCCCGAGCACGGCGTCTCCCTGGCCGAGCTGGCGCCGCGCACGTTCTCCTTCAACTCCCCGCATGGCGCGTGCGCGGCCTGCACCGGCCTCGGCGCGACGCTCGAGGTCGACCCCGAGCTCGTCGTGCCCGATCCGGTGCTCTCGATCCGCGACGGCGCGCTCGCGCCCTGGAACGTCTCGGGCTCGAGCTTCTTCGAGCAGGTGCTCGAGGCGATCGCGGACCGCTGGGAGGTCCCGCTCGACCGCCCCTGGGGCGAGCTCTCGCGCGAGCATCAGGACCTCTACCTGAACGGCACGGGCGGCGAGCGCGTGTACGTCACCTACAAGAACCGCTACGGCCGCAAGCGCTCGTACATGACGGCCTTCGAGGGCGTCGTCGCGAACCTCCAGCGGCGCTACCGCGAGACGCAGTCGCAGCTCCAGAAGGAGCGCATCGAGACGTTCATGTCGATGCGGCCGTGCTCGGCCTGCGGGGGCGCCCGCCTGCGGCCGGAGGCGCTCGCGGTGACCGTCGGGGGCCACAACATCGACTACATCTCGCGCCGTGCGGTGCACGAGGCGCTCGCCTACTTCCGCGAGCTCGAGCTGACCGACACCGAGCGCCTGATCGCCGAGCGCGTGATCCGCGAGATCCGCGAGCGCCTCACGTTCCTCGACGACGTCGGCGTGGGCTATCTCTCGCTCGACCGCGCCGCGCGCACGCTCTCGGGCGGCGAGGCGCAGCGCATCCGCCTCGCGACGCAGATCGGCGCCAGCCTGGTGGGCGTGCTCTACATCCTCGACGAGCCCTCGATCGGCCTGCACCAGCGCGACAACGCGCGCCTGATCGCGACGCTCGAGCGGCTGCGCGACATCGGCAACACGGTCATCGTCGTCGAGCACGACGAGGAGACGATGCGGGCCGCCGACTGGGTCGTCGACATGGGCCCGGGCGCCGGCGTGCACGGCGGGCGCGTCGTCGCCGAGGGCACGGCCGACGACGTCGCCGCGACGCCCGGATCGCTGACCGGCCAGTACCTCAGCGGCCGCCGCGCGATCGCGGTGCCGCCGCGCCGCGACGGCGAGACGGCCTGGCTCAAGGTCGCCGGGGTGACCGCCAACAACCTGCAGGACATCGACGTCGAGGTCCCGGTCGGGCGCTTCGTGTCCGTCACGGGCGTCTCCGGCTCGGGCAAGTCGACGCTCGTCAACGACGTGATCTACCGCGCGCTCGCGAACCGGCTGCTGCGCGCCCGCCTCAAGCCGGGCGCCCACCGCGCCATCGAGGGGCTGGAGCAGTTCGACAAGGTCATCGAGATCGACCAGTCGCCGATCGGCCGGACGCCGCGCTCGAACCCGGCGACGTACACCGACCTCTTCTCGCGGGTGCGCGAGCTGTACTCGCTGACGCCCGAGGCGCGCACGCGCGGGTACACGCCCGGCCGCTTCTCCTTCAACGTCAAGGGCGGGCGCTGCGAGGCCTGCGCGGGCGACGGGATGATCCGCATCGAGATGCACTTCCTGCCCGACGTGTACGTGCCGTGCGAGGTCTGCAAGGGCAAGCGCTACAACCGCGAGACGCTCGACATCCGCTACAAGGGCGCGTCCATCGCCGACGTGCTCGCGATGTCGGTGGAGGAGGCGCTCGAGTTCTTCGGCAAGGAGCCCAAGCTCCGGCGCCGCCTGCAGACGCTGCACGACGTCGGGCTCGACTACGTGAAGCTCGGCCAGCCCGCGACCACGCTCTCGGGCGGCGAGGCGCAGCGCGTCAAGCTGGCGGCCGAGCTGTCCAAGGTCGCCACGGGCCGCACGCTCTACATCCTCGACGAGCCCACGACCGGGCTGCACATCCACGACGTGGCCAAGCTGCTCGAGGTGCTGCAGCGGCTGGTCGACGCGGGCAACACGGTGCTCGTGATCGAGCACAACCTCGACGTCATCAAGCAGTCCGACTGGGTCATCGACCTCGGCCCCGAGGGCGGCGACGCGGGCGGGCGCGTGATCGCGACCGGCACCCCCGAGCAGGTGGCCGAGGTCGGCGAGTCGTACACCGGCCAGTTCCTGCGCGGCGTGCTCCCGGCGCCCCAGGCGCTCGCGGTCTGAGCTGAGCACGGGCCGAGAGTAGGCGTCGCGCGGGTGCCGCCCCGGGCAGGATGGCGACACCCGCACGCCTGTTCTCATCTACGTCGAGATCCGCGCGGATGTCAATGCGCGTAACGGGTCAGTGCGCCGCGGCGACGGGCGTTGCGAGCAGCTCGAGCGAGACGTCCCACAGCCGCGCGGCGGCCTCGGCGTCGAGCGCGTAGGAGCGCACGCCGGTGCGCACGAGCGGATCGTCGTCGTCGTTCACCGGCGCCTCGTTGCAGTCGTCGAAGTAGCGGCCGCCGATGCCCTCGAGCGCGGGTGCGGTGGCGAGCAGGACCGAGGTCGCCGCGCCCTGCTCGGGGGTCTTCCAGAAGAAGGTGCCGGCGCGCTCGGCCGCGGCCCAGCGCGCCAGCGTCGCCGGGTCGTCCTCGACGTGGCGCTGCAGGTTGGTGCGGATCGCACCCGGCATGAGCGCGTTCGCCGTGATGCCGTCGCCGGCCCAGCGGCGCGTCGCCTCGACGGCGAAGAGGACGTTGGCGGTCTTCGACTGGCCGTAGGCGGCCCACGGCTCGTACGCGCGATGCTCGCAGTGGATGTCGCCGAACACGACGGGCGAGAGGCGGTGGGCGCTCGAGCTCAGCGCCACGATGCGCGCGCCGCCGGCGGAGGCGAGCGCATCGTGGAGTCCGAGCGCGAGCGCGAGGTGGCCGAGGTGGTTGGTCGCGAACTGGAGCTCCCAGCCCTCGGGCGTGTGGGCCTCGGGCGAGGCCATCACGCCGGCGTTGTTGACGAGCACGTGCAGCGGCCCGCTCCATTCCTCGGCGAAGGCCGCGACCGAGGCGCGGTCGGCGAGGTCGAGGTGGCGGACGTGCACGGCGGCGTTGCCCGTGCTCGCGCGGATGTCGCGGGCCGTGTCCTCGCCCGCCGCGACGTTGCGGACGGCGAGCGTCACGTCGGCGCCGGTGCCGGCGAGCGCGCGCGCCGTCTCGACACCGATGCCGGACGCCGCGCCCGTCACGACGACGCGGCGTCCGCTCAGGTCGATGCCCTGCACAACTTCCGCCGCGGTGGACTCGCGCCCGAATGCGGTGGTGATGGGTGTCATGGCCGTACCTCCTGAATCCGATAAACGGAGGAATCCTCCGTTCTACCGGCAGCTTACCGGAGGTACTCTCCGCTTACAAGCGGAGAGCGGCCCGAGCCGCTACTTCGCCTGGATCAGCTCGATGCGGTAGCCGTCGGGGTCGCGCACGAAGCAGATGCGCGTCGTGCCGACGAGGTAGGGCTCCCGCTCGGGCTGCACGCCCTTCTCGGCGAGCGACGCGAGCGTGGCGTCGAGGTCGGACACCCGGATCGCGATGTGGCCGTAGCCCGTGCCGATCTCGTACGGCTCGGTGCGGTCGTGGTTGTGCGTCAGCTCGAGCCACGGCTCCGGGTCGCCCGGGAAGGCGAAGAAGTGATTGGTGGCCTCGTCGCGGATCGGTATCTCGCGCACGTGCTCGAGCCCGAGGCACTCGGTGTAGAAGCGGATCGAGGCGGCCGGATCGAGGACGCGATAACAGGTGTGAACGTAGGTTCCAGGCATGGGGTGCAGTCTAGGGCGACCCGCCGCGCCGCCGGTTCCTTCGCCCGGCGTGGGAGCCGCCGCGATCAGGCGGCCTCGCGCCGCGACCACTCGTGCCACGAGCCCTCGTAGTTCTCGGCCGCGATGCCGGCCGCGACCAGCAGGGCGGTCGCGTAGGCCGAGCGCCCGCCCGAGTGGCAATAGCAGACGACGGGGGCATCGAGATCGATGCCGTGCTCGGCGAGCAGCCCGCGCAGGCCCGCTCCGGCGCCGGCGATCTCGGACACGTCCACGTTGACGGCACCCGGGATGTGGCCCTGGCGCGGGTCGCACGGATAGCCCGCGCTGCCGTCGTACTCGGCCGCCGAGCGCACGTCGAGCAACTGGGGGGAGCCGGCGCCGGCGAGCAGCGCCGCGAGCTCGTCCCCGGTCACAGGACCCCGTCGTCGTCCTCGGCGGCGACCGGCGTGCCGGCGTCGACGAGGCGCTGGAAGCGCTCGAGCTCGTCGGGCGCGATCGTGTAGGTGTGCCGCTCCTGCGGGAAGCGGCGCCCGCGCACGTCGCCCGCCCAGCGCGTGACGGCATCGACCGCGAGGTCGCCGAGCTCGGCGTAGCGCTCGACGAAGCGCGGCAGCGGGCCCTCGCCGATGCCCAGCAGGTCGTGGAACACGAGCACCTGGCCGTCGCAGCCCGGCGCCGGCGCCGATGCCGATCGTGGGGATGTCGAGCTCGCTCGAGATGCGCTCGGCGACCGGCGCGGGGACGGCCTCGAGCACGAGCGCGAACGCGCCCGCCGCCTCGGCGGCGTGGGCGTCGTGCAGCAGCCGGAGGGCGGCCTGCGCGGTCTTGCCCTGTGCGCGGAAGCCGCCCTGCGAGGTCGCGGTCTGCGGCGTGAGGCCGAGGTGGGCGACGACGGGGATCCCGGCGCCGGCGAGCGCGCGGATGCGCGCCAGCATGGGCCCGGCGCCCTCGAGCTTGACGGCGTCCGCGGCCGCCTCCTTGAGGAAGCGGCCGGCCGCGCGCAGGGCGTCCTCGTCGCTCACCTGGTACGACATGAACGGCAGGTCGGCGACCACGATGGGGCGGCGGCACGCGCGCGTGACCGCTGCGGTGAGCATGAGCATCTCGTCCATGGTGGCCGGCACGGTCGAGGTGTGGCCGAGGACGACCATCGCGGCCGAGTCGCCGACGAGCACCATGTCGACGCCCGCGCGCTCCGCGATGCGGCCCGACGGGTAGTCGTAGGCGGTGATCATCACGAGCGGCCGCCCGTCGCGCTTGGCCGACACGAGCTCGCTCAGGGGCAGCTTGCGGGTCGCGTCCGAGCCGTACTGCGGGGTCGTCATGCGTCCTCCAGGGACAGGTTGTCGATCAGGCGCGTCGTGCCCAGGCGTGCGGCGACGAGCAGGATGGCGGGGCCGGACGGGTCGTACGGCGCGAGGTCGCCGCGCCGGCGCAGCTCGAGGTAGTCGGGCTCGACGGCCATGCGGGCGCGCGCGGCGGCGCGCAGGCGCCGGGCGTCGCGCTCGCCGCCCGCGGCGAGATCGCGCGCGGCCTCGAGCCCGGCGAACAGCGATGCCGCCGCCTCGCGCTCGGGCGCGGACAGGAAGCGGTTGCGCGACGAGAGCGCGAGGCCGTCGGGGGCGCGCACGGTCGGCACGCCCGTGACGTCGACGCCGAGCGCCAGGTCGCGCGCGACCCGTTGCACGATCACGAGCTGCTGGTAGTCCTTCTCGCCGAAGAACGCGCGCTGCGGCCGCACCAGCCCGAAGAGGCGCGTCACCACCGTCGCGACGCCGCGGAAGTGGCCGGGGCGCGCGCGGCCCTCGAGCTCGCCGGCGAGCGGGCCGGGGTCGACCGCGGTCGTGAAGCCCGCCGGGTACATCGTCTCGACGTCCGGCGCGAAGACCACGTCGGCGCCCTCCTCGCGGGCGATCGCGACGTCGCTCCCCTCGTCGCGAGGGTAGCGGGCGAAGTCCTCGCCCGGCCCGAATTGCGCCGGGTTCACGAACAGCGACATGACGACGGTGCCCGCCGCGCTGCGCGCCGCGCGCAGCAGGGCGCGGTGGCCGTCGTGGAGCGCGCCCATCGTGGGCACGAGCGCGACGTCGTCCCGGCCGGCGAGCGCCGCAGCCAGCTCGGGCAGCGTGCGCGCCACGGCCGCGCGCGTGCGCGATGGCGATCGGGTCGGCATATGCGTTCGGGTACCCCTCCGGTGGATGGAGTCCGCTCCGGAGTGTAGCTGCACGATTGGGGTCAGACCCCAATCGTGCAGGGCACGCAAGCGCTTGCCCGGCGGCGCGCGGTACGATGCGCGCATGCCGATCTACGAGTACGCGTGCCGTTCGTGCGATCACCGCTTCGAGGAGCTCGTCTCGAGCTACGGCACGCTCGTCGCGTGCCCGCAGTGCACCTCCGGCGAGGTCGAGAAGCTGCTCTCGGCGTTCACGGCGCGGACGGCCGGCAGCGCGCCCGCCCTGCGCGCGCCCAGCGGCGGTGGTGGCGGCGGCGGGTGCTGCGGCGGCGGCTGCGGCTGCCGTCACTGATCTCCCGGCTTGAGCGCGGACCTCGCAGCCGAGTGGGCGGGCTGCACGAGTTGCGCGCTCGCCGCTTCGCGCTCGCTCGTGGTCGCGGGCGAGGGACCGATGCCGGCCGAGCTCATGCTCGTGGCCGATGCGCCCGGCTTCCATGACGACCGCCTCGGGCGGCCGCTCGCCGGGGCTCCGGGCGAGCTCCTGGCCGACCTGCTCGCGTCGATCGGGCTCGAGCGCCGCGACGTCTACGTGACGACGCTCGTCAAGTGCCGGCCGCCGGGCACGCTGAGCCCGGCGCCCGAGGAGATCGCGGCCTGCCGCGACAAGCTCGAGCGGCAGGTCGGGCTCGTGCGGCCGCGCGTCGTGGCGGCGCTCGGCGACCTCGCGACGCGCACGCTGGCGGGCGGCCCGCACGGCGTGACGCAGGCGCACGGGCAGGTGCGGCGGGCCATGGTCGCGGGTCGCGAGCTCACGCTCGTGCCGCTCTACCACCCGGCCGCCGCGCTGCACAACGCGCGGCTGCTGCCCGCGCTCCAGAGCGACGTCCTGCGCCTCGGCGAGCTGCTCGGGCGCGCCGCCGTCGCACCCGCACCTGAGCCGCAGCCGACGCCCGCCGTCGCGGTCGCAGCCGATGACCAGCAGCTCGGCCTCTTCTGAGCGCGAGACGGCGGCGGTCGCGGCGGAGCTCGCGCGCGGGCTGCCGCGCGGCGCCGTCGTCTACGTCGAGGGCGAGCTCGGCGCCGGCAAGACGGCCTTCGTGCGCGGCGCGGCGCGCGCGCTCGGCGTGGCGGGCGCGGTCACGAGCCCGACGTTCACGGTGGCGCACCTCTACGACGGCAGCGACGGAGCCGTGGCGCACCTCGACCTCTCGCGCAGCGAGCGCGTCGACGAGGCGGCCTGGGGGGATCTCGAGCCGTACTTCGACGACGTGCGCGCCGTGTTCGTGGAGTGGGCGAGCGTCGGCGAGGGAGTGCTGCCGCCGCCGCAGGCGATCGTGCGGATCGCCGTGCTCGGCGACGGCTCGCGCCGGATCGACGTCTCTCGTCCGCCGGGCGATCAGTAGTCTGGGCGCGTGCGGGGAGACGGAGTGACGCTCGTGCTGGACACGGCGACCGCGCGTGCGGTCTGCGGCGTCGTGCGCGACGGCTGCGAGCTCGCGTCCGCGCAGGCCGAGGGCGGCCACGCGGCGCAGCGCGCGCTCGTGCTCGTCGACGAGGTCCTCGCGCGCGCGGGCTGCGCGCGCGCCGATCTGACGGCGATCGCCGTCGGCTGCGGCCCGGGCTCGTTCACGGGCCTGCGCATCGGCATCGCGACCGCGCGCGGCCTCGCGCTCGGGCTCGGCATCCCGTGCCGCGGCGCCTCGACGCTCGCGGCGCTCGCCGCCGGCGCGCCCGGTGCGCTCGCGCTCGTCGACGCCCGCCGCGGCGAGCTGTTCGCGCTCGACGCCGGCGGAGAGCCGGTGGTCGAGGACCCCGCGGGCGTGGCCGCGCGCATCGCGCCGGGCACGCTCTGCGCGGGCGACGGCGCGCTCCGCTACCGCGATCTGCTCGAGGCCGCCGGTGCGGTCGTGCCGCCCGCCGGCGACCTGCGCCACGCGCCCGGCGCGGCCGCGCTCGCACGCCTCGCGGACGCGCCGCCCGACCCCGTCTACGTGCGCCGGCCGGATGCCGAGCCCCGGGTCGCATGATCGAGGTCATGCCCCTCCAGATCGACGCGCTCGACGAGATCGACGCGATCGAGCGGCGCGCGTACCCGACGCCCTGGTCGCGCGCCATGTTCACGGGCGAGCTCACCAAGCCGAGCGGCCGCTGCTACGGCGCCTACGACGACGACCGCCTGATCGCGTACCTGATCGTCTCCCGCTACCCCGACGCCTGGCACGTGATGAATCTCGCGGTGGATCCGGATCACTGGCGCAAGGGCATCGGGCGCACGCTGCTCGAGCGGCTCTTCGCGGACACGGCGCGCGATCTCGAGCGCGGCATCACGCTCGAGGTGCGCGTCTCGAACGCCGCCGCGATCCGCCTCTACCGCTCGCTCGGCTTCCAGCCGACGGGCATCCGCCGCGGCTACTACACGGACAACCGCGAGGACGCGCTCATCATGTGGCGGGACCCGCCGAGCGATCCCGGCACGTGATCCTCGCGCTCGAGACGTCGTGCGACGACACCTGCGCGGCGCTCGTGACGCGGGACGGCGAGATCCGCGCGAGCATCCGCTCGTCGCAGGCCGACCTGCACGCGCGCTTCGGCGGCGTCGTGCCCGAGATCGCGTCGCGGCGCCACCTCGAGCTCGTCGTGCCGGTCGTCGAGGCCGCGCTGACCGAGGCCGGGGCGACGCTCGCCGACGTGGACGCGGTCGCCGTCACGCGCGGGCCCGGGCTGATCGGGGCGCTGCTCGTCGGGCTCTCGGCCGCCAAGGCGCTGGCCTATGCGCGGCAGCTGCCGCTCGTCCCGGTCGACCACCTGCTCGGGCACGTCGCCGCGCTGCGGCTCGCGCCCCTGCGGCTGGAGCCGCCGTTCGCCTGCCTGCTCGCCTCGGGCGGCCACACGCTCGTGCTGGACGTCGCCGACTACGCCGCGCCCGCGCGCCTCGGAGGCACGCTCGACGACGCCGCCGGCGAGGCCTTCGACAAGGGCGCGCGCCTGCTCGGCCTGGCCGCCGCGGGCGGCGCGGCGCTCGAGCTCCTCGCGCGCGACGGCGATGCCGCGCGCTTCCCGTTCCCGGCCGTGCTGCGCGGGCAGACGGGACACGATCTCTCCTTCTCGGGGCTCAAGACGGCGCTCCTGCGCACCGTGCGCGAGCTCGGCGACGGGCTGGACGGCGTGCGGGCGGACCTGGCGGCGAGCTATCAGGCGGCGATCGTGCGCCAGCTGGTCGAGCGCGCGGAGGCCGTGCTCGACGCGCGCGGGCACGCGTCGCTCGCCGTCGTCGGCGGCGTGGCCGCCAACGGCGCGCTGCGTGCCGCGCTGGCCGCTGCGTGCGCGGCGCGCGGTGCGCGCCTGCACCTGCTGCCGCCCGCGCTGTGCGTCGACAACGCGGCCATGATCGGCGCCGCGGCCCTGGGCGCGACCGGACTCCAGCCGGGCGAGTACCTCGCGCTCGACGCCTACGCGCGGAGCCCGCTCGCGGGGTAGGCGCGTTTGCGCCGTCGTGTACCCTCACCGGGTCATGACGCGCCGCCGCTGCCTGCGCACGCGCACGCTCCTTCTCGCGCTCGCGGCGGGGCTCGCCGGAGCCGTCGTGCTCCCCGCCCAAGGCGCGCCCGACCCCCTGCCGCAGGCGTTGCGCGCATGGGATCCCGTGATCGGCGACGGCCGCGCCGGGCAGACGCTGCCGGTGCAGGTGATCGTCGTGCTCGCGGCGCCTCCGGCCGTCGCGCTGGACAGCCCCGACGCGTCGAAGGTCGCGACGGCGACCCAGCAGCTCGACCTGGACGCGCTCACGCGCGCGGGCTTCGAGCTCGGCGTCCAGTACCGCTTCGTCAACGCGATCAATGCCGTCTCGGCGACCGTGCGCCCCGATCAGCTCGCGCAGCTGCAGGCTGCTCCCGAGGTCGCCGGCGTGTATCCGGTGCGCACCGTCTACCCGGCCACGACCGTGGCGCGGAACCTCAAGACGCTCGGGGCCGCGGCGCGCCCGCTCGCCGGGGCGAGCGCGGGCCGAGGCGTCACGGTGGCGCTGCTCGACGGCCCCGTCGACGGCGGGCACCCGTACCTGCACGATCCCGCACCCGGCTGGAACGCCATCAACGGCAAGCCGCAGGACGCCTCGCCCGGTCCCGCCGCCTCGGCGCACGCCACCGCGATGGCGGGGATCGTGATCGGCCGCGACGGCCCCGCGGGCCTGCACGGCGTGGCCCCCGAGGCGACGCTGCTGCCGATCCAGGTGCTCGAGCTGCAGCACGGCGCCCTCATGGGAACCACGGCGACGCTGCTCGCAGGCATCGATCGCGCGCTCGACCCGAACGGCGACGGCGACCTCTCCGACCGCGCGGACGTCATCCTCGCCCCCGTCGCCGAGCCGTTCGCGGCCTTCGGCGCGTCGGCCGAGACGGTCGCGGCCGAGGGCGCCGAGCGCGCGGGCGCCGTGCTCGTCGCGGCGGCCGGCAACGACGGCCCGACCGGTGCGCGCTTCGGCACGATCGCCTCGCCCGGCGCGTCGCCGCAGTGGCTCGCGGTCGGCGCCGCCGATGGGCGCGACGCGCTTCCGAGTGTGAGCGTCACGCTGACCACGGCGGGCGTGGACAGCCGGCTCGACGACATGCCGCTGGCCGGCTCGCTGACGCCCGTGAGCGGCGAGCAGATGCCGCTCGTGCTGCCCGCCGGGCCCACCGAGTCCGACCCGGCGCGCGCGCCGGCCGACATCGTGGACGGGACCGACGTGGGCGACTACGTCGTGGACGGCACGAGCCTCGTCAAGGGCAAGGCCGTGCTGCTGCCGCGCGACGGAGCGACGATCCGCGAGCGGGCGGCCGCCGCCAGCGCGGCCGGCGCCCGGGCGCTCGTGCTCTACGGCGACGGCGGGGCGCCCGCCGGGGCGCTCGGCCTCGACGATGCCGTGACGCTTCCGATCGTCGTGATCCCCGGCGAGCAGGGCGCCACGGCCGCGGGCACGCTCCTCACGGGCGGGTCCGTCACCGTGGCGTTCGGCAGCGCGCAGAGCGGCGGCAATCCGGACGCGGGCGCAGTCGCGCCGTTCTCGTCGACCGGCCTGGCGTTCGACGACTCGGTCAAGCCCGATCTCGTCGCGCCCGGCGTCGCGATCACGACGTCGTCGCCGGGCGGCCATTACCGCGCGCAGAGCGGGACGTCCGTCGCGGCCGCGCAGGTCGCCGGCGCCGCGGCGCTCGTGCGCCAGGCGCACCCCGACTGGAGCCCGCGGATCGTGCGCGGCGCACTCGTCGGCACCGCGCGCGCGGTCGGCGACGGCGAAGGCCCCGCACCCGTCGAGGCGCAGGGCGGCGGCAGCGTCGATCTGGCCGCCGCCTCGGCCGCTGCGGTCGTGGCGGAGCCGGCATCGCTCACGTTCGGGCTCGCGCGCGCTCCGAAGGTCACCGTCCAGCGTGTGCTCACGCTCGCGAACACGAGCACGGCCACGGTGCACGTGTCCGTGTCGCTGACACGCGACGGCGGCGGCGACGGCGCGACGGTGGCGCTCGCGAGCTCGCCGTCGAACCTCGCGATCGCGCCCGGCGCGACGCTGCCGGTGCCGCTCACGCTCGAGGCGCGGGGACTGCCCGACGAGACGACCGTGATCGGCGGCTGGCTGCTCGTGGCGACGGGCCGCGGGACGCTGCGGGTGCCGTGGGCGCTGTCGCGCAGCGCGAACCTGGCCGCCGGCCTGATCGCCCGCGCGGCGCTCGCGCCCCCGCTCGTGCAGCCGGGTGCGGACGGCGAGCCCGTGGCGAAGCTCGCGCTCGTGCTCGGCTCGGCCGGCTCGACGGGCGGGGCGCGCCTCGAGATCTCCCCGGTGCAGCGTCTGAGCGTCGACCTCTACCGCGGCTCGCAGCTGCTCGGGCGGCTGATCGAACGCCACGAGCTGCTGCCCGGCGCCTACCGCTACGCCATCACCGGCATCGACCCGAGCACCCGCAAGGCGCTCGCGCCGGGCATCTACCGGCTCGTGATCGACGCCGTCTCGAGCGACGAGGTGACGAGCGAGCGCCAGCTCGGCTTCACCGTCGCCGGCTAGGCGGCACGCGTGGACGCGGTCGAGGTCGTGCTCTTCGAGGGCGCGCGCTGCGGGCTCTGCGCACGTGCGCTCGCACTGCTCGAGGAGGAGGCGCCGCGGCTCGGCTTCGACCTGCGGCGCGTCGCGATCGACGGCGACGACGAGCTCGAGCGCCGCTACCGCATCGACCTCCCCGTCATCCTCGTGGACGGCGAGCTCGCGTTCACGCAGGCGGTCGCCGCAGGCCCCCTGCGGCGCGCGCTGGAACGCGCACAAGCTCGCCGGCGGGAGGCCAGTTCGTGACACCGCATTCCCGCTCCTGACGCGGCGTTGCGCGGCAGTCTGCTACTGATACGAGCGCGGCCGGCCGACGAGGGCGCTCGGCCGCTTCCCCCACGACGAATTGCAGGAGTTCCCCAGTGAGCGAACGTCTCACGGTCGGCGTTGCGGCGCGCCTGTCGCGCTATCTGCAGGTGCTGACGCAGGCCAAGAAGATGGGTCGCAGCTCCATCTCCTCGCAGGACGTCTCCGAGTACACGCACATCAACGCCACGCAGATCCGGCGTGACCTCTCGGCCTTCGGCAAGTTCGGCAAGCGCGGCGTCGGCTACAACATCGACGCGCTGATCGCCGAGATCCGCGGGATCCTGCGCACGTCGGGCCAGCACAACATCGCGCTCGTCGGCGCGGGCAAGCTCGGCCAGGCGATCGCGGGCTCGTCGATCTTCGCCGACCACGGCTTCCACATCGTCACGATCTTCGACGACGACCCCGCCAAGGTGGGCACCGAGCTGGGCGGCGTGGGTATCCGCTCGACGCGCGACCTCGCCGCGCAGGTCGCCGAGCACAACATCATCGCGGCCGTCATCGCGGTGCCCGCGCGCGCGGCCCAGAGCGTGGCCGATCAGCTCGTGCAGGCCGGCGTGCACATCATCTTCAACTACTCCGAGGCGCTCCTGCAGACGCCGTCGGACGTGGTCGTGCACAGCTCGAGCCCCGCGGTCGAGCTGCTCCACGCGCTCTACTTCTACCTGACCTGAGCCGTCAGGTCCGGGCCGAGCGCGCCGAGCGCAGGCGAGCGCCGTGGTCGCGCGCCCACTCGGCGGCCGTCCACACGGCCTCGAGCACGGCGAACGCGATGATCGGCGCGGCCCACAGCCCCACGGCCCAGCCGAACAGCCCGGCCAGGGCCAGGAGGAGGAAGTAGACCCGCCGCGATCGCTCCACACGAGCCGTATCGGCAGATTCCGGCCGGGGCTGTAGGGCGGGCCCTCGGCGAGGAAACCGCTGGTAACCTCGCGGCGATGGGCCTGAGCATCCCCGACCCGTTCGCCGCACTCGACCAGGCGCGCGCGATCTTCGAGCGCTCGCAGGACCTGACGCTCGCGATCGAGGAGGAGTTCCAGCTCCTCGACCCCGAGACGCACGCGCTCGTCAACCGCTTCGGCGAGCTCAAGGCGCGCACCGACGCCTCATCGCTCGGCGAGCACACCGCGGGCGAGCTCATCTCGTCGGAGATCGAGATCAAGACCGGTCGCTGCGAGACGTTTCCCGAGGCTGCGCGCGCGCTCATCGAGCGCCGCCGCGCGCTGCTCGACGACGCCGACGCGCTCGGCATCGCGCTGGCCTCCTGCGGGACGCACCCGTGGTCGCCCTGGTGGGAGCAGGACGTGATCGACACGCCGCACTACCGCATCGTCGAGAACACGCTGCGCTACGTGGCCTGGCGCAACAACACGTTCGGGATCCACCTCCACGTCGGCGTGCAGGGAGCGGACCGCGCGCTCGCCTTCAACAACGCGATGCGCTCGGTGCTGCCCGACCTGCTCGCGCTCTCGGCCTCGTCGCCCTGGTACGAGGGCCGCTACACGCACCTGCACTCCACGCGCAGCCAGCTCTTCACGCGCATGTTCCCGCGCTGCGGGATCCCCGAGCCGTTCGACGGCTGGGCCGACTACGACACGTTCGTGCGCTGGCTCGTCGACACCGGCTCGATCAAGGAGCACACGGAGATCTGGTGGTGCGTGCGACCGCACCAGTCGTATGGCACGGTCGAGCTGCGCAACGCGGACGCGCTCGCGGACGTGCGCGAGTCGCTCGCGGTCATGGCCTACGCCTACGCGCTCTCGGCGCGCCGCCTGCGCGCGATCGACGAGGGCGAGCCGCTCGTCGAGCTGCGCGGGCGCCACATCGAGGAGAACATGTGGCGCGCGATCCGCTGGGGCCTCTCGGGCGAGCTCATCGACTACGAGCGGGGCATGGCCTCCGTGCCGGCGGCAGAGCGCGTGCTCGCACAGCTCGCGGACGCCGCTCCCGAGGTCGCCGCGCTCGGGCTCGAGCCGTACCTCGAGCCGCTGCACCGCATGCTCGCGGACGGCAACTCGGCGCAGCGCTCGATCGCGGCGCTCGAGGCCGGCGCGACGCTCGAGGAGCTGTTCGCCGACCAGGTGCGCGTGACGCGCGAGTCGGTCGACGCCGCGCTGGCGCAGGAGACGGCGCGTGGCTGAGCCCGAGGACGAGGCGGGCGGGGCCGACCTCCGCGCGGCGCTCGCCCAGCAGCTGCTGGCGCTGCGCCCGCGCGATCTGCTCGCGCAGACGGCCGTGATGCTCGCGAACCAGGCGGCGATCCGCCTCGGCCTCGCGAGCCCGGAGCATCAGGACCGGGAGCAGGCGCGCGAGGCGATCGACGCGCTCGGCGGCATCGTCGAGCTGCTCGTGCCGATCTCGCCGCCCGACGAGGTCGAGGCGCTGCGGCGCGACCTCGCGCAGCTGCGCATGGCGTTCGTCCAGTCGGCGCAGGAACCCGCGCCTGCGGCGCCTCCTCCCGCCGGGGAAGCGCCGGAGGACGACGCTCCCGGCGAGGAGCGCCCGCCGATCTGGACGCCGCGCGGCGAGGTCTGACGCCCGCTGACCTCGGCCGAGGGCGCCTGCGCCCGACCGCAGCCGATTACGGGCCCTGGCTGCCCGCGGGGAGTCACAAGGAGGAGCGCATCCGGCGTCGATAGCCGGGCGCTCCTGTTACGATCGCGCCGCGCGCCGCGGTGCGCCTGAGAGCCTGCCGCACGGCGGCAGGCTGGTCGCTTTTTCGAGAGGGAGCAGAGTCGGTCATGCAGACGTTCCTGGTGGAGCACAACGTGCTCTTCGCCCTGATCTGCGGCCTGTTGGCCGTTGCCTATGGCGCCTACCTGACGCGCTGGGTGCTCCAGCAGTCGCCCGGCAACGAGCGCATGCGGGAGATCCAGGCGGCGATCCAGGAAGGCGCATCGGCCTACCTCAACCGCCAGTACCGCACGGTCGGAGTGGTCGCCGTCGTCGTCGGCGCGCTGCTGCTCGTCGCCGGCATCTGGTCGAACGACCTCGGCTGGAAGGTCGCGCTCGGCTTCATCATCGGCGCCGTGCTCTCGGCGCTCGCCGGCTACGTCGGCATGAACACCGCGGTGCGCGCCAACGCGCGCGTCGCGGAGGCGGGCCGCACCGGCCTCGGGGAGGCCTTCGGCGTCGCCTTCAAGGGCGGCACCGTGACCGGCATCCTCGTCGTCGGCCTCGGCCTGCTCGGCGTCGCCGGCTACTACGGCGTCCTGCGCGCCGGCGGCGTCTCGGAGAACTCGGCCGTGCACGCGCTCGTCGGCCTCTCGTTCGGCGGCTCGCTGATCTCGGTCTTCGCCCGGCTCGGCGGCGGCATCTTCACCAAGGCGGCCGACGTCGGCGCCGACCTCGTCGGCAAGATCGAGGCCGGCATCCCCGAGGACGACCCGCGCAACCCGGCCGTGATCGCCGACAACGTCGGCGACAACGTCGGCGACGACGCCGGCATGGCGGCCGACCTCTTCGAGACCTACGCGGTCACGCTCGTCGCCGGCATGCTGCTCGCCCAGCAGGCGGGCTGGGGCGCGGCCGGACTCGGCATCCCGCTCATCCTCGGCGGCATCTCGATCGTCGCCTCGATCATCGGCACGCAGTTCGTGCGCGTGCGCACCGGCGGCAGCGTCATGGGCGCGCTCTACAAGGGCGTCGTCGTGACCGCGGGCCTCGCGGCGCTCGCCTTCATCCCGGTCATGAACTGGATGGTCGACAAGATCCCGGTCGAGCACCATTCGTGGGGCCGGCTCTACCTCTGCGCGCTCGTCGGCCTCGTCATCACGGCACTCCTGATGGCGATCACGGAGTACTACACGGGCACGCGCTGGGGGCCGGTCAAGCGCATCTCGGAAGCCTCGACGACCGGGCACGCGACCAACATCATCGAGGGCCTCGCCAAGTCGATGCAGGCCACGGCGGCCCCGGTGCTCGTGATCGGCATCGGCATCCTCGTCGCCTACAAGCTCGGCGACATCACGGGCATCGCGCTCGCGGCCGTGGCGATGCTCTCGCTGGCGGGCATGATCGTCGCGCTCGACGCGTTCGGGCCCATCACCGACAACGCCGGCGGCATCGCCGAGATGGCCGACATGCCCGAGGAGGTGCGCGGCATCACGGACCCGCTCGACGCGGTCGGCAACACGACCAAGGCCGTCACCAAGGGCTACGCGATCGGCTCGGCCGGCCTCGCCGCGCTGGTGCTCTTCGACTCCTACTCGCACGAGCTCTTCACGAAGGCGGCCGACGCCGGCAAGACGGTGAACATCGACTTCTCGATCTCGAACCCGTGGGTGCTCGTCGGGCTCCTGATCGGCGGGATCATGCCGTACCTCTTCGCCTCGCTGGCGATGGAGGCGGTCGGCCGCGCGGGCCAGGAGGTGGTGCAGGAGGTGCGCCGCCAGTTCCGCGAGATCCCGGGGATCATGGAGGGCACCGCGAAGCCCGAGTACGCGAAGTGCGTCGACATCGTGACCCGCCGCGCGCTCAAGGAGATGCGGATCCCGTCGCTGATCCCGATCGTCATCCCGATCGTCGTCGGCCTGATCTCGTACGAGATGCTCGGCGGGCTGCTCGTCGGCACGATCGTCACGGGCCTCTTCCTGGCCATCTCGATGACCGCCGGCGGCGGCGCCTGGGACAACGCCAAGAAGCTGATCGAGGACGGCGCGCACGGCGGCAAGGGCTCCGACGCGCACGCCGCGTCGATCACGGGCGACACCGTCGGCGACCCCTACAAGGACACCGCCGGTCCTGCGATCAACCCCATGATCAAGATCACGAACATCGTCGCGATCCTGATCATCCCGCTGATCGTCCACTTCCTGTAGGCGGGCGGGGCGGGAATGCTGCTCCCGCCGCAAGCGCTAGATTTCGGCCGCATGCGCGCACTGGCAGCCGGCTGTCTGGTCGGTGTCGCACTCGTCGTGACGGGTTGCGGCACCTCTAAGGACGCGGGCAAGGTGGCCGTCAGCACGATCCAGGACGACTGGGAGGGCTTCTACGTCGCCTCCCGCGACCCGTTCCCGCAGCGGCACGACCTCGCGGGCATGGACACGATCCGCAGCATCCGCTGCGGCGACAAGAAGGGCAGCGGGGCGGGCACCCTGCGCTGCACGCTCGTGGTCGGCGAGGGCGCGCACGGCGGCAAGGCCGAGACGGTCCGCGTGCTCGTGCGCTTCGACGCGCAGGGCATCCTGCGCCAGTGGAAGTTCACCGGGTAGCGCGTGCCGCTGCTCCGCCGCCGCAGCTCGCACGGCCTGCCCGCCGTCCTCGGCGTGGGCGACATGTTCTCGACCGCCTACGGCAACGTCGGCTCGTCGATCTACTACGCCCTCGGCGTCACGGCGCTCTACGCCGGCGGGATGACGCCGGTCACGTTCGCCATCTCGGGCGTGATCTTCGCCTTCACGGCGGCGACCTACGCCGAGGCGACGGCGCGCTTCCCCGAGGCGGGCGGCTCGGCCTCGTTCTCGCGGCGCGCGTTCAACGAGGCCGTCTCGTTCTTCGCGGCCTGGGCACAGATGCTCAACTACACCGTCACGATCGCGATCTCGGCCTACACGGTGCCGCCCTACCTCTCGGTGTTCCCCGGCTGCGGGTTCATGCGCAACGGGCTCACCGGCCAGGTGGTCGTCGCCGCCGGCCTCTGCATCGTGCTCGCGCTGCTCAACATCCGCGGCATCCAGGAGTCGGCGCGGCTCAACATCTTCCTCGCGATCGCCGACCTCGCGACCCAGGCGCTGCTCGTGGTCGTCGGCGTGGCGCTGATCCTGGATCCCCAGGTGCTGGTGCAGAACGTGCACTTCGGCACGACGCCGACGGTGTCGGCGTTCCTGATCTCGATCCCGATCGGCATGGTCGCCTACACCGGCATCGAGACGATCTCGAACATGGCCGAGGAGGCGCGCGATCCCGCGCGCGACGTGCCGCGCTCGATCGGGCTCGTGGCCGCGGCCGTCTTCGCGATCTACGCGTTCCTGCCGGCGGTCGCGCTCTCGGCCATGCCGATGCACGAGACGCCGGCGCTCTCCCACCCGCCCGGCACGGGCGGCACGCACTACTGGACGGCGCTCGGCGCGAAGTACGCCGGCGACCCGGTGCAGGGCATCGTCCAGAACCTCGGCCTCGGCCCGCTGACGACGCCCGTCAGCTACTACGTCGGCCTGCTCGCGGGCACGATCCTGATCATCGCCACGAACGCCGGGCTGATCGGCGTCTCGCGCCTCACGTACTCGATGGGCGTGCACCGGCAGTTCCCCGACTTCCTGCGCACCGTGCATCCGACCTGGCGGACGCCGTGGGTCGCCATCGTGGTCTACACGTTCGCCGCGATCGGCATGATCGGCGCCGCCAAGGTCGCCGGCGGCCAGGGCGTGGCATTCCTCGGCAACCTCTACGCGTTCGGCGCGATGCTCTCGTTCACGATCGCGCACGCCTCGGTCGTCGCGCTGCGCGTGCGCAAGTCGAAGCGCGACCCGGAGCAGCCGTTCCGCGCGCCGCTCAACATCCGCGTCGGCGAGTGGGACATCCCGCTCTTCGCCGTGCTCGGCGGGCTCGGCACGTTCGCGGCCTTCATCGTCGTCGCCGCGCTCTTCCCGGCCGTGCGCTGGGCCGGCCTCGGCTGGCTCCTGCTCGGGATGGTCGTCTACGTCGCGTACCGCAAGATCCAGGGCCTGCCGCTGACGAAGACCGTCTTCGCCGAGACCAAGGTGCGCGGCCCGGCGATCGAGATCGAGTACCGCACGGTCGTCCTCCACGTCACGGACGCGCGCGTGGCCGACGAGATGACGGCGACCGCGTTGCGGCTGGCCTCGGAGCGGCGCGCGCGCGTCGTCGCCGTGTACACGCTCGAGGTGCCGGCGTCGCGCCCGCTCACGCAGATCGCGCCCGAGGACGAGGCGCGCGCGAACGAGCAGCTGGCCGAGGCCGAGGCGCTCGGCCAGCTCTACGGCGTGCAGGTCATCTCGCGCCTCGTGCGCACGCGCAACGCCGGGCGGGCGCTCGTGGAGGAGGCCGACCGCCGCGGCAGCGAGATCATCGTGCTCGGGTCGCCCGGCCGCTCGGCGCGCTCCGCGCGCCTCTTCGGCTCGACGGTCGACTACGTGCTGCGCCATGCGCGCTGCAAGGTGATGGTCGGCGCGACGCCGGAGTGGCGGGGCGCCGCGCGCGCGGTCAGCCCGGTCCCCGGAGGCCGCCGGTGAGCCCGCGCAACCGCGATCTCGCGCCTGCTCCTGCAGCGCCGTGCTCGTCGTGCTCGGCGGGCGTCACGACGCTCGTGCGCACCGCGACGCTCGCGGGCGGCTCGCGGCGTCGCGATCGGCTACATCTTCGGCGCCGGCCGTGACGCTCGCCGGCGCTCGGACGCGGCTGGCTGGCCCTGGCACGATGGCCGAGGCGCGCCAGCCACTCACCGATGGCGCGCAATGGCCCGCCGCTGCCCGTCCTGCAGCGCGTCGTCGGCGAGGACGCGCTCTTCGCGGCGATCTACGGGACGATCTCGTCGTCGCTCTACTTCGCGCTCGGCGTCGTCTCGCTCTACGCGCTCGGCCTCACGCCCATCGTGCTGCCGGTCGTCGGCCTGCTCGTGGCGCTCGCCGCGGGCGCCTACGCCGAGGCCGCGACCGTGACCGGCGGCGGCTCGCCGCTGATCGTGAAGCGCGCGTTCGGCGACGTCGCGGGCTTCCTGGTCGGCTGGGCGGTGCTGCTCGACCTGCTCGTCGTCGCGATGCTCTCGGCGCTCTTCGTGCCGCGCTACGCCGAGGCGGCGCTCGGGAACATCGGCGAGATGAGCGGGCGCTCGGCCGAGTTGATCGGCGTCGGCGTGATCGTCCTGCTCGGGGCCGGGAGGCTCGTCCCGCGCGTCTCGCGCATGGATCTCGTACGCCCGCTCGCGCTCGTCGACATGCTCGCCCAGTTCACGCTGGCCGCGCTCGGGCTCGCCGCGCTCGGGCACATCGACGTGCTCACGCGCTCGATCGACGTCGGCGCCGCCCCCAACTGGACGTCGCTCGGGTATTCGCTGCCGATCGCGCTCGTGGCCTTCACGGGCGTCGAGATCGTGGCGGGCCTGCTGCAGGAGGCGGCGAATCCGGCGCGCCCGCTGCGCCGCGTGACCGTCGGCGCGATCGCCGCGACCGTGCTCGCGTACGTCGTGATCGCCGCGGCCGCGCTCTCGCTGTTGCCGGTGCACGCCGCGCCGGGCACGCCCTCGGGCTATGCCAGCGATCTCTCGCTGATCTGGGGCACCGCGCCGCTCGCGGGCGCCGCCCAGGCGATCGGCACACAGGCGTTCGGCGCGAGCACCGGCGATGTCGTGCGGGTGCTCGTGAGCATCAGCGCCATCGGCGTGCTCGTGACGAGCGCGGGCGTCGCGCTCGGCGCGGCGCTGCGCACCCTGCGCGCGCTCTCGGGCATGGGCGGCCTGCCGCCGACGCTCATGCGCCGCTCGCGGCGCTGCGGCGTCGAGCCCGGCGCGATCGTCCTGCTCGTGAGCCTGTGCGGCGCGCTGATGCTGGCGGTGTCGCTGCTCGGCCGTGAGGTCGACGCCCTCGCCGCCGTCTACTCCTTCGGCATCCTGATCGCGTTCATGCTCGTGTTCGCGGCGGTCGTGGCCCTGCGCGTGCGCGAGCCTGCGCTCCCGCGCGTCGTGCGCATGGGCGGCAGCGTGCGCTTCGGCAGCAGCGAGATCCCCGTGCTGGCGCTGCTCGGGCTCGCGATGTCGTGGGCGCTCTGGGTGCTCGATCTCGGCACCCACCGCGCCGGGCGCATCCTGCCGCCGATCTGGCTCGGACTCGGCCTCCTGCTCTTCGTGGGCATGCGCCGCTTGCAGGGCCAGCCGCTGCTGAAGCGCATGCAGACCGTCGCGGCGCCGCCGCTCGAGGTCGTCGATCTCGAGTTCGGCACGATCCTCGTACCGCTCAAGCAGCGCGGGCCGATCGAGGAGGAGATGCTGGCGATCGCATGCAAGCTCGCCCAGGAGCAGGGCGCGCGCGTGCTCGGGGTCACCGTCGTCGAGGTGCCTCTGAGCCTGGCGCTCGACGCTCCGATCGAGGGCGCGGCGGAGCGCGAGGAGGGGTTGCGCGAGCTGACCTCGATGTTCGCGCAGGACTACGGCGTGCGCGTCGACTTCATGCCGCTGCGCAGCCGCGCGATCAGCGGCGAGGTCGCGCGCGTGGCGCGCGAGGAGGATGTCGGCCTGATCCTGGTCGGCGCCGTGCCGCACATCGGCGCCCTGGCCGGCCGCGCGCAGGTCTTCTCGGAGACGATCGAGAACCTGCTGCGGCGCGCGCACTGCCGCGTGATCGTGACGTCGTTCCCGCCCGGCACGGCGAGCGTCGCGGAGGAAGCGCCGGACGAGCCGCGCATCCGCCCGGGCCCATCGCCCGTCAGCTAGTCGCCAACGGCTGGCACGGCGAGCCTGCACGATTGGGGTCAGACCCCAACCGTGCATGTGCGGCGAGCGGTGCGAGCCGTCGGCTGATCCGCGAGCGGCTGGTCCCGAGATGGCGCGCGATCTCGGACATGGTGTAGCCGTGAGTGAAGTGGGCGGACGCGATGGCCGCGTCGGAGTCGTTCTGTAAGAGCGCTGAAAGCGCTGGGCGTCTCGGAACGCCGTGCTCATCGAGGGCATCGCTGAGAGCGCCGTCGGCCACCCAGTCGACATAGCCGCCAGCGGTTCCGAGCGCTCCAAGTATTTCGTCGCGATGGAGAAACCGTGGCGCGACCCGCAGGCCGGCCGTTGCCCCATAGCTCGACCATGCCCACTCGTCAGGCGTTTCGCAGAGTCCCGCGCGCACGGGGTTGAGCGCTATGTAACGAGTCAGCTCAAGGAAATACCGCTGATTATCGACCAGCCGTGATCCGAACCGCCCTTGGAAGAGGTGCCCGATCCGCTCATGGCGCGCGTTGAACGTCTGGGCCGCGCATGTTCCGTACCAATGCATTGCGCGCGAGAGATTCCCGAGCGGCGACGTCACCAGGAGGTGCGTGTGATTCGGGAGGTAGCACCACGCGTGGCACTGGAGTTGGAAGCGTGATGCTGTCGCATCGAGCAGTCGCAGCCCTCGCTCGTAGTCCTCAGAATCGACGGCCACCGCTGCCCGTCCGACACCGCGCGAGAACACGTGATGTGTTCCGCCTGCGGGATTGACGCGATGCCGCCTCGCCATCAGGCCAGCCTCGCAGAAGACGTCGCTCCGAATGTGCGCGCGATGCGCCGATTGTGGAATGGCGTGCACGATTGGGGTCTGACCCCAATCGTGCACCCTCGCCGGTCTCCTAGTCGCCCGCCGAGGAGACCGCCACGGCGCCCGGCCCGCGCAGGAGCCGGGGGCCGAGCGCAACCGCGACGAGCAGCGTCGCGATGCCCATGGCCACGTACAGCGTGCGCAGCTCCACGACGTGGGCGAGCAGGCTCGCGCCCGTCGCGCCCGCGGTCATCGACGCGATCGCGATCGCGCGGCCGGTGATGCCGACGCGCGCCTGCAGGTGTGCCGGCGCGTGGCGCTGCCGCTCGCCGATCGCCGTCGTGAAGCTGACCCACTGCGCGAGGCTGAGCACGACCCAGACGGCGAGCACCTCCCAGAAGGCGGTCGAGGCCGCCAGGGCGAGCACGGAGAGACCGCTGACGACGATCCCGGTCACGATCACGACGGGCGGGCCGATGCGCCCCTCGAGCCAGACGATCATCGGGCCGGTGGCGATGCCGATCAGCGAGCCGACGCCGAGCACCCACCCGACGTGCTGCCCGTCGAGGTCGATGACGTCGCGCAGGAACGGCACGATCAGCGCCTCGGAGCCGTAGAACGCGAGGTTCCATGTCAGCGTCGTGAACGTGATGCGCCGCACCACCGGCGTGTTGCGGATCACGTCGATGCCCTCGCGCATCGCCTCGCGCAGGCCGCCGAAGTTCGGCGCGGGCGGGTGCAGGGGGCTGCGGATCGCGAGCGCGCAGAGCGCGGCGGCCCCGAACGCGGCGCACTGCACGGCGATCGCCTTGCTCGGCCCGATCGCCCCGATCAGCTGGCCGCCGAGCGCCGGCCCGCTGACCATGCCGGTCGCCCAGACCGTCGAGAGGAGCCCCTGGGCGCGTCCGAACTGCGCCGGCCCCACGATCTGGGCGATCGCCCCGAACGCGGCGGCGTCGGCGAACGTCCGTGCGATGCCGATCGCGAACGCGACGCTCAGGACGAGCCATTCGGGCGTCGCGCCGGTGATCGCCCAGAGCGGGACGGCGAGCGCGCACACGGTCTGCGTCGCGTGCGCAGTCACGATCACGCGCTTGCGGCTGCGGCGATCGCCGGTCACGCCGGCGAAGAGGCCGAAGACGACGTAGGGCACGAACCCGAAGACCGCCACGAGGCCGGCGGTCGAGGCGTCGCCACCGGCGTCGAGCACGAGCCAGGGCAGGGCCACGATGCCCACGCCGGCGCCGAGCGAGTCGAAGAGCTGGGCGGCGAGCAGCCGGCGCCCGTCGCCGCTCTGAAGCAGGCCCTCCCTCGCGCTCACGCGGCGAGCACGCGCAGGACGCGCGGCTGGCCGTGGCAGAAGTCGAGCGTTGCGATCTCGTCGACGGCGGCCCGGGCGTTCTCCTCCGAGGCCGGGTGCGTGAGGAAGACGAGCGAGGCGAGGTCGCCGGGGTGCGGGCGCTGGATCATCGCGCCGAGCGAGATGCCGCGATCGCCGAAGCGCGCGGCGATGCGCGCCAGCACGCCGGGCCGGTCGTTGACCTCGAGGTGCACGTAGAGCGGGCTGCGCGCCGAGCCCGGCGGTTCGAGCGGCAGCTCGCGGAACGCCGTTGCGACCTCGCCGGCGGGCCGGGGACCGAGCACCGAGAGGAGGTCGCCGATCACGGCCGTGGCCGTCTCGGCGCCACCGGCGCCGGGCCCCTGCAGCGTGATCTCGCGGATCTCGCGGCCGCGCAGCATGACCGCGTTGAAGCTGCCGCTCACGCGCGCCAGCGGGTGCTCGTTCGGCACGAGCACCGGCGCGACGCGGGCCGAGATGCCCTCGCCGGAGAGGCGCGCGTGGGCCAGCAGCTTGACCGCGTAGCCGAGCTCGCTCGCGAACGCGACGTCGTCGTCGTGCAGCGTGTCGATGCCCTCGAACGGCACGTCGTCGATGTGGAGGTGGCGGTGAAAGGCGAGCGAGGCCAGGATCGCGAGCTTGGCGGCGGCGTCGGCGCCGCCGACGTCCTCCGTCGGGTCGGCCTCGGCGTAGCCGAGCTCCTGCGCCTCGGCGAGGGCGTCGGCGTAGCTGCGGCCGTCGCGCGCCATCGCCGTGAGCATGAAGTTGGTGGTGCCGTTGACGATGCCGATGAGCTCGTCGACGCCGGCCGCCGCGAGCGACTCCTGGAGCACGCGCACGACGGGGATCGCCGCGCAGGCCGAGGCCTCGTAGCGCAGCTGCGCCCCGCCGCGGTCGGCAGCCGCCTGCAGCTCGGCGCCGTGGCGCGCGAGCAGCTGCTTGTTGGCCGAGACGACCGAGACGCCGCGCTCGAGCAGCTCGCGGAGATAGCCGAGCGTGGGCTCGACGCCGCCCATGACCTCGGCCACGACCTTGATCGACGGGTCGTCGCGGATGTCCTCGAAGCGATCGGTGAGGAGGCCCGGCGCGGCGCCCTCTCGCGCCCTGCCCGCATCGCGCACGAGCGCGCGCACGACGCGCACGGGCCGCCCGGCCACGCGCTCGACCACGTCTGCGCGCTCGCGCAGCAGGCGGTCCACCGCCGAGCCGACGGTGCCGTATCCGAGCAGGCCGATGCCGAGCGGTTGAGTCGTCACCGGGCGGGATGATAGGGCCCTTGCACCCGCGCCCGCGCTACGCTCCCGCCTCATGCTTGATGCATCGGAGGGACCCGGGAGGCACGCGGTCGTCGTCGGCTGCGGCCGCGTGGGATCCGCGGTGGCGATACGGCTCGCCGCGGGCGGCTGGGACGTGGCCGTGATCGACGAGCGGGCCGAGACGTTCCAGCGCCTCGGCGACTCGTTCCCGGGCGTCACGATCGAGGGCCACGCGCTCGACATCGCCACGCTGCTGGCGGCGGGCATCGAGCGTGCGGAGGCGATGGTCGTCGCCACGAACGGCGACAACACCAACGTCGTCTGCGCTCAGATCGCGCAGAAGAAGTACGGCGTCGGCTGCGTCGTGGTGCGCATCCTCGATCCCGCGCGCGCCGAGCTCTACGCCGAGCTCGGGATGCGCACGGTCTGCCCGACCTCGGGCGCGATCGACGTGCTCTCCGAGACCGTCCTCTCGCACACGGCGGCGATCTGATGTACATCCTCATCGCCGGTGGCGGCAAGGTCGGGCGCAACCTCGCCCATGAGCTCATCAAGATGCGGCACGAGGTCACCGTGATCGAGCAGAAGGCCGACCGCTACCGGCTGCTGGAGGAGGAGCTCGAGCACGTTGCCCAGCACGGCGACGCGACCGAGTTGCTCGTGCTCGAGCGCTGCGGCATCGAGCGCGCGGAGCTGGTGGTGGCCGTGACCGGCGACGACGAGGACAACATCGTCGTCTGCCAGGTCGCGCGCGAGCGCTACGGCGTCGAGCGCGTGATCGCCCGCGTCAACGATCCCCGCAACCACGAGCTCTTCGACCTGCTCGGGATCGCCCCGTCGGTGTGCGCCACGACGTCGATCATGCGGCTGATCGAGCACGAGCTGCCCGACCACGAGCTGGTGCCGCTGCTCGAGCTGCGGCGCGAGGGCATCGAGGTCGTCGAGGTGCAGCTCGGCGACGACATCGCGCAGCGGCGCGTGTCCGAGATCGCCCTCCCCGACGGCGCGCGCCTGATCGCGGTGCTGCGGGCCGGAGCGTCCGACATCGCCGGCCCGGACACGATCGTGCGCCCCGGCGACCAGGTGCTCGCGATCGCGCGCACCGGGCTCGAGGACGCTCTCAGGCGAGCGCTACTGACGTAGCGCGGCGAGGTCGCCGCGCGACCTGACGTGCACCGCCTCGGCGACGCCGAGCGCCTCCAGGCAGGCGGCGTAGCCGTCGCCGGCGGGCTCGAGCACGACGGCGTCCACCCGGCGGTCGAGCCCGAGGAAGCCGAGCGTGGCCGCGGAGGCCTCGCGCGGCCCCTGGCCGTAGACCGCGAGCCGCGCGCCGTCGGCGCGCAGCGCCGCGAGCAGCGCGGCGGTCCCCGGGTCGCGCCGCAGGTGCACGCGCGCGTGGTCGTCGTAGAAGCGCGCCAGCTCGTGCCGCCACGAGCTCACCTCCTCGCCCGCCCAGGCCTCGAGCACCGCGACCGAGGACTCGCGCGCGGGCACGCCGTCGACGTCGAGCGTGCGGATCGAGGCGAAGCGGCGGGCCAGGTGCTCGAGCGCGACCGGCCAGATGGCGTCGCCCCCGGGGGCGATCGCGCGCTCGGCGAACACGATCGCGTCCGTCATGCCGCCAGCTCGCGCACGCGCGTGCGGGTGCCCGCGAGCGCGGCCGCGCCGATGCCGATGCCGTCGATCCCCACGTCGCGCGCGGTCGCGCCGCGCCCGGGGACGAACGACTGGTGCCACTCGTCGCTGACGGCGTAGGCGAGCGCCGCCGCCATGGCCGCGGGCAGCGCGCCGGCGACGCCGGAGCGGCGCAGCGCGCGCAGGAGCAGCAGCGTGAGCACGAGATATCCGGTCACGTGCCCGAGCTTGCGCAGTACGACCTCGCTCGCCGGCAGGTGCCCGCCGCCGTGCTGCGCCGAGAACGCGAAGATGATCGCCATCCAGGCGATCGGCGGCAGCCAGCTGGAGGCGAGGCGTCCCACGCCCGGCATCGTGTCAGACGCGGGCGGGTTCCTCGTGCGGGTGGGCAGGGGCGCCCTCGTCGGCGGGCAGCTCGCCGCGCAGCTCGAGGTAGTACGTCTCGAGCTCGGCCGCGACGCTGTTCCAGGAGTAGCGCGTCGTCGCCGTGATGCGGCCCTCGGCGCCCATGCGCGCGAGCTCGCCGGGTGAGTCGAGCAGGTGCCCGAGGGCGGCGCCGAACGCGGCCGGGTCGTCCGGCGGCGCGACCAGCAGCCCCTCGCGCCCGCTCGTGAGCAGCATCTCGAAGCCGGAGATCATGCTCGCGACGACCGGGCGCCCGCAGCTCATCGCCTCGAGCAGCACCATGCCGAAGCTCGCGCGCTGGCACGGCGTGCAGAAGACGTCGGCGGACGCGTAGTAGCGCGGGCGGTTCCAGTCGACGCGGCCCGCCCAGTGCACCGAGGCGGCGACCTCGGGAGCGAGGCGGCTCGCGTAGTAGCGGCGCAGCGGGCCGTCTCCGACGACGCACAGCCTGACGTGGCCGTCGCGTGCGCGCCAGACCTGGTCGAACGCCTCGAGCATGATGCCGAGCCCGTTGCGGGGATCGAAGCGGCCGAGGAACAGCACGACCGGATCGCCGCTCTCGCGCAGGGCCCCGATCGGCCGGGCGCCGGGCGCGAAGTGATCCTCGTCGATGCCGTTCGGGATCACGCGCCAGTCGAACTCGGGGAAGTAGTGGTCGAGCGGCTCGATGCAGGCGTCCGACACGACGATGTGGCCGTGCAGGCGGCGCAGCGAGGCGCGCGTGGGCGCGTGCACGAGGTCGCGCAGCCGGCCCGGCGTGAACACCGAGTGGTACGTGCCGACCCCGACCGCGCCGTCGGGCAGCGCAAACGGCGCGAGCATGAAGAAGCTCGGGTTGTAGGGCGCGTGGATGTGGACGACGTCGAACTGCCGCGCGGCCAGGAAGCGCCGCAGCTGCAGCGCGCCGAGCGGGAACACGGTGTGGAGCGTCTGCGAGCCGTTGCCGTAGAGCGGCAGCGCGACCCCCATGTGCACGAGCTCGACGCCGTCGGCTGCGAGCACGCGCTCGTTGCGATCAGCGGCCCGCGGGGCGTGCGGCACGCGCCCCGTGAGGATCGTGACCTCGTGCCCGCGCGCCGCCAGGTTGACCGCCTGCCCGTGCACGTGCTCGGTGATGCCACCGAGCTGCGGGTAGTAGTAGTCCGTGAGGATGCAGACTCGCACGCGCGCAGCAGGCCGTCAGTCGAAGGTCGCCTCGTACCCCACGGATGCGAGCCGGACCTGCACCAGTCGCAGGGCCTCCGAGTAGAAGTCGATCGGCTCGATCCCGTAGCCGGAGCGCACGAGGTCGCCGAGGTCGGCGTCGGCCGGGCCGAGCAGCTCCGACCACAGCGCGAGCAGCTCCTCGATGACGCGGGTGATCACGGCGGACGTCTGCTCGGGCGCCGCGTCCATGCGGCGGCGGACGTACGAGACGCCGATGCCGATGTGCCGGGCCTCGTCGCGCGCGACGAGGCGCTGGCCCTCGGCCAGCCCCGGGAACGAGAGGCGCTCGTACTGATGCGCGGCGAGGTTCTGCGCCGTGCGCGCGATCACGCCCTCGGCGAGCAGGTGGTAGACGACCACGGCGCGCAGGAAGTCGTCCTCGTCCGAGGTCGCCGAGAGGTGCCCGACGTGGTGCTCGAGCCGGGCGTAGAGCGCCTCGGCGACGAGGTCCATGTTGCGATCGGCGACCTCGCGCACGGCGTCGATGCCGCCGCGCACGCCGAAGACCTCCTCGTAGATGCGGAGGACGGCCTGGAGGTGGCGATGCTCGTCGGCGACCTGCGTCGCGAGCAGCAGCTGCACGTCGTAGCTCGGCGCGGCGAGCAGGAACGGCGCCAGCAACCGCGCCACGCTGAACTCGGCGTGGAAGCGGTGCGCGAAGATCCAGATCATGCCGGCCTGAGCTTCGCGGTCGAGCGCCTCGAAGCTCCGGCGGTCGGTCTCGAGGTCGAGCGCGAGCGCCGACCACTGATTGCGCTCCCAGTGGGCGTACAGCGCGCTGAACGGGGAGGCGCGCTGTTCGAGCGCGGCCACCTCGGCGGCTTCCTCCGCGTCGGCGCGGGCAAGTAGTTCGTTCGGGTCAGCCATTGGCCTATTCGCCTCCGTCCGAGCCATCCTGGCGCACAACCGCGCAAGGTTACAACTCGTAGCGTTTTTCCGCTCGCCCGCATTCCCAGCTGACCACGGGAGTCGCAGCCGAAACCTGCAGCCGCGGCCTCGCCGGGGCTCAACGGGGCCTGCCATGGGTGGGTTGTTGGGGTGGAAGCCGGATCGGATGCGGGATTCGGGCGACCCGGGAGCTAGGGTGACCGGGCCGGCAACGAACCGCCCGCGTGGCAACGGAGGTTCCGAGACATGGCACGACGCTCCATCCTCGTGGCCGTGGCCGCCCTCGCGGCTGTGGCCGCACTCGCGCCCGCGGGCGCCTCGGCGGCGACGGCGCCCGCCGCCGCCCCCGTGCTCACGAGCGCGCCGTTCACCGTGCCGGTCCGGTTCCACTGGACGCCCGCGAACGATCCGCTCAACGTCTCGCAGTCGGTCTACCGCGGCGACGGCGCGTGCACGGCGCCGGTCACCGAGGGCGGGCTCATCACGACCTTCCCCGGCAACGGCACGACCGACTTCGCCGAAACAACCCGGGCGACGGCGTCTACTGCTACTACATCAAGGTCGCCGACCTGCTCACGACGGCGAACAGCCCCGGTCTCACGGTGGTCGTCGACACGCAGAGCCCCACGGCGACGGTCGCGGTCTCGAATCAGGCCGGCGGCGTCGTCAGCGGCACGGTGACCGTCTCGGGCACGAGCAGCGACGCGGTCTCCGGTGTGGGCTCGAGCGTCTTCCACGTCGGCCCCTCGGGCGGGTGCGCCTCGGGGGCCGTCGTCGGCGCGACCTGGGACACGACGACCCTCGCAAACGGCGCCTACGACGTCTGCAACGTCGTCACCGACAACGCCGGCCACGTCGCCGTCGCCACCACGACCGTGACCATCGCCAATCCGCTGCGGCCCGCGGCCGCGGCCCCGGCGCCCGCCGCGGGGGCGCCGGCGGGCACGGTCGTGGGCGGCGACGCCCCCGCCGACACCGCCGCACCGGGCCGGCCGCGCAAGCTCGTGCTGACGCTGCCGCGCGCCAGGGCGGCGGGCGACCGGCTGCGCCCGCGGCTGCACTGGGTCAAGCCGAAGGCGGCCGACCTCGATCGCGTGGTGGTCGTGCTCAACCGCAAGCGCGCTCCGCGCGCGCCGGACGACGGCAGGGAGGTCTACCGCGGCCTCGGCAGCTCGGTCGCGCTCGACGTGCAGCCGGGCCAGCGCGGCTACGTCGCGGTCTACGCCTACGACCACGCCGGCAACGTCTCCAAGCCGGCGCGGCGCGTCGTCGCGCCGGCCGTCCTGATCCCGTTGCGCCCGCTCAGCGGCAGCGTCGTCCAGGCGGCGCCGAGGCTGTCCTGGAAGCCGCTGGCGGGCAGCGCGTACTACAACGTGCAGGTCTTCCGCAACGGCAGGCGCGTCCTCGTCGGCTGGCCCGCGCATGCGTCGTACGACGTGCCCGCCGGGATGCTCGCGCCGGGGACGTACGTGTGGTTCGTGTGGCCGGCCGTCAGCCGCGGCGGCGCGGCTCCCGCGTTCGCCGATCTGATCGGGCGCGCCACCTTCGTCGTCCCGGCGTAGCCGCTCGGGCCGCCATGATCCCGGCATGAGCGGCGCCGAATCCGCGACGCAGGCCGCCGTGGCCGAGCAGCGCGTGACGCCGCTCGAGCTCTTCTTCGACCTCGTGTTCGTGTTCGCGATCACGCAGGTGACGGGCTTCATCGCGGCGCACCCGACGTGGACGCGCCTCGCCGAGGCGATGGCGATCCTGGCGGCGCTGTGGTGGGCGTGGGTCGCCTACGCGTGGCTCGGGAACACGGCCGGCAGCGACGGCGGCGCGCTCCGCGTCGTGCTCCTGGCGGCGATGGGGCCGCTGTTCGTGATCTCGCTGGCGGTTCCCGGGGCGTTCGAGGACTGGGGGTTGCTGTTCGGTCTCGCCTACCTCGCGGTACGCCGCGCCTCGTGGCGGCGGGCGCGCTCGTCGCGCTCCTGCCGCTCGCCGTGGCCGTGCCCGCGCTCGCGGCGCTCAGCGCCGTGGCGGTCGTGGCCGTCGCGCTGATCGCCTACGAGACCGTGCGCTACTCCGCCGCGCGCGAGCGTATCCGCCACGCCTCCTAGGCTCGGCCGCTGCGAGCGCTGCGGTGCCGGCAGACGACCTGCGCCACTTCCGGCGCAGTCCGGCACAGACACGTGACAGGGGCCTGCCTCACGATCGCCCCATGCCCTCTCTCCGCCTCCTGCCGCTCGCGGCAGCCATGTTCTTCGTCCTCGCGAGTGCGTCTCCCGCGCACGCCGGCCAGTACACGCTCGCCTACGACTTCGCGTCCGACCTCTCCGGCTGGAGCGGCTACGTCGAGCCGGGCTACCTGCTCTGCGGGCCCGGCGCGACGGCCGGCTGCCCCGACGTCTCCACGAACCGGATCATGGCGCGCGCCGGGGGCGCGCAGGCGATCTGGTCGCAGGGGCGCTGGGAGTGGACGGCGCCGCCCGGCACGCTCATCGTCGGCGGTTCGCTCGCGTACCGCACGCGCATGCGGCACGCGCAGTTCTTCGCCCGCGTGAAGATGCGCGCCGACGGCGTCACCTGGGATGCCGCGCCGGCGCTCGTGAGCGAGCAGCAGACCACGGCGCTCACCGATCACGTCATCGCGCTGGCAGGCGGCTTCCGCCAGATCGGCGTCGCGCTGTATGCGCATCCCGGCGCCGCCGGCCTCGTCACCGACCCGTGGGACGACTACGTCACGCTCGTCCGGCTGGTCGTCACCGTCGAGGACGCGCAGCAGCCGGCTCTCGCCTGGGTCGACGGCGGCGGGCTGCTCGACGGTGCCTGGCATCGCGGCGACGTCTGCGCGACGCTCGGGCTCGGCGACCACGAATCGGGCGCGGGTGCGGTCTGGCTGGTCAGCGGCAACGTCTCGGCGGCCTGGAACGCGGCGCCCACCGGCTCGCAGTACCAGCCAGCCGCCCCATATGCGCAGCCGGGCCTGTGCCTGAGCGCCGCGGCGCTCGGCGATGGCATCCACGCGGGCGCGGTCGGCGGCGCCGACGCGAGCGGGGGACAGGCGACACCGCTGCCCTTCACGGTGCGGATCGACACGACCGCGCCCTCGGGAGCCGTGCTCGCGCCGTCAGCCGTGGCGGCCGAGGCGCGGCCGCCCGTGGAGCTGGCCGTGAGCGACGCCACGAGCGGAGTCGCGGCCGTCGCCGCGACCATCGACGGCGCGCCGCTGCCGCTCGCTCTCGCGGGCGGGAGCGCGACCGGGCGGCCCGCTGCCGCGCTGGCCTTCGGCGGTCACACGCTGGCATGGTCGGTCGCCGATGCGGCGGGCAATCGCGGCGAGGGCAGCATGCGCTTCGATGTGGCCGATACGAAGCCGCCGGCGTTCGGGGCGCCGCAGCCGCCGAACGGGGCGGCGCTCGCTGCGGACGAGATCCTGAGCGTGACCGTCGCGGTCGGCGACGACGGCTCGGGCGTGGATCCGGCCGCGACCGCGCTGACCCTCGACGGCGCGCCCCTCGACCACGTCTGGCAGGTCGACGGCATCGTCCATGGCGTCGCTGGCGCGCGCCTTGCGGCCGGCGTGCACCACCTCGTCCTGAAGGTCGCCGACCGCGCGGGCAACGCAGGCCGCCTGGCCTGGGACGTGACCGTCGCGTCGGGAGCGGCCGCGCCCGCCGGCAGCGCGCCGGCGGGCGGCAGTGCCGTCGCGGGCGGCACGGCGGGTGCCGCACCGGGCCTGCCTGCGCGGGTCGCGCGCACGCGCGCCTCGGCGGTGCGCGCCGTACGGGCGCGCGTCGGCGCGGTGCGGCCGCGCGTCGTGATCGTGCACCTGCGCGCGAGCGCGCGCTTCCGCTTCGTGCTGCGGCTGCGCTGCGGCGCGACCGTGCGGACGCTGCGCGCACGCGCGAGCGCCCGCGGCATCGCCATCGTGCGGGTGGCGTGCGCGGGCGCTGCGACGGTGCGGATGGCGACTCCGCCGGCGCGGCTGCTCGTCCGTATCGCGCCGCGACGGCTACCACTCCGGCTCGTCGCTGCGATCCGAGCGGCGGTCTGCGCCGACGGTGGCTCAGGTCAGTGGCCGCCTGGCCGAGCTCCACGGCCGCGTGGTCGAGCTCGAGGCGCTCACGGTGCGCGGCTGGCGGCGCGTGGGCCGTGTTCGCGCCGACGCCTCCGGGCGCTTCGCGACCTCGTTCGCGATCGCGCACGCCGGCCAGTTCGCCGTGCGCGCCCGGGTGCCCGCCATGGCAGGCAGCCCGAGCGCGCCCTCCGTGCTGACGATGCGCTGAGCCGCCCGCGCCGGCCCGCGGTCTACGGCGCGCCGTTGGCGGGGCCCGGCGTGTCGGCGTGCGGCGAGCCGGCCGGTGCGGACGCGGCGGCCGGCGCCGGCGGGGCGCTCGCAGGCGCGTCGGTGGCGGTCGCAGCCTGAGCCCCGCCGTTGCCCGTGGGGGCGGCCGGCCCGGCGGAGGCCGGCGTTGCGGGCGCGGCCGGGTTCGGCGCGCCGCCTGCCGCGGCCTTCGCGGTACCGGGCGCCGCCGAGGCGTGCGCGACTCCGTTTGCGGAACCTCCCGCGGCGCCTGCCGGCGGACCGGGGCGCTCCGCGGCCGTGGCCGCGCGCGACCGTGCGGGCGAAGCGCGCCGGGCGCTCGCGGAGCGCGAGCCCTGGGCGGGCCTGGTGTTCTTGCGCCGGCGCGCCGCGCCGCCCGCGCGGCTGTCCCGCGTTACGGTGCCCGGCGCGGCTCCGGCGGGCGTGGCGGCGGTGGGAGGAGTGCCGGCAACCGCGTCCGCAGAGGCCGGCGCCGGGGTGGGCTTCGGAGATCCGCCCGCGGCTGCGGGCCGAACGGTCGCGCGGGCCGGCGCGAGTGCCGCGGGCGGCCGCGTGTGGCGCGCGACGAGCGGGAAGGTGACGACCGGCGCGCCACCGTGGAGCGCCCGCATGCTGGCCGGCGACGCGGGAGCGGTCACGGGCGCCGCAGCCACGGCCGGCACGGGGGGCTCCGTCGCGTGCTCCGTCGCCGCGAGCACGCCCGCGCCGCCGGCGCCTGCCACGAGTATGACCGGGACGGCGATCTTCGCGGCGGCGCCCGGCGCGCCTGCGAGCCGCCCGGCGTGGGCAACGCGGCGCAGCAGCGCCAGCGGCGTGACCGCGAGCGCCGAGAGCGCGTGCGTGATTCCGCCGTGGCGGCGCTTGATGGTCGCGCGGGCGCGTTGCAGGGTCGCGGTCACCACGCTCGTCGTCATGCCGAGCTCGGCGCCGATCTCCTCGTAGCTGAGCCCGCGGAACTCCCGGAGGTAGATCGCCGCTCTCTGCGCCGGCGGCAGGAGCGCCATCGCCGCGCAGATCTGCCGCGCCTCCTGGGCCGTCTCGGCAACCTGCTCGAGCGGCGCGCTCTGTGCCGGGGTGGCTTCGATCAACCCGTCCCCCGTGACGAGGCGCAGCTCGCGGCGGCGGCGCGCGTCGATCCACAGGTTCCGCGCCACCGTCGAGAGCCAGGCTCGCCACTCGTTCGGATGCCGTGCGGCAGGCGCGCTCACATATGCGCGCAGGAGGGCCGTCGCGGCGATCTCCTCGGCATCTTCCCGCGAGGCTCCGAGGCTGCGCGCATACCGCTCGAGCGGTATGCGCTGGGTGCGAACGAGATCGTCGAACGCGACCTCGGACAGCACAGATCGGTGCTGCGACCGGGAGGCTTCCATCCTCGGCTCACCGTAGGCGCCTCCGTCCACCCGGCACGCCCCTTTCCGGGTCATTCGCGGGGCGCGACGCCGTGAGCTGTCGACCCCCGGGCCGTCGAGACACTCCAAAGGGGCATGTGACGATCTCGCCGGACTCGTCTTCCTGTCGATGGGACGTTTTCCCCCGGAAGGCGCGCGAAGCCGGCGGGCACGCGAGGAGCGCGGCCAGTCGGCCGTGGAGTTCGCGCTGGTGTTGCCGGTGCTCGCACTCGTCGTCTTCGGCTGCCTCAAGCTCGGGATGGCGTTCTTCACCTACGAGCAGGTGGCGTCGGCCGCCAACGCCGGTGCGCGCGCGGCAGCCGTCAATCACGGCGCCGATCCGACGAGCGCTGCGCGCGCGGCGGCGAGGTCGCTTGCGCCGACGGCCGACCTCACCGACTCGCAGATCGCCGTGACGTACGTCTCCACGGCCGCACCGGCCGGTCCGACGTGGTCGTATCCGGGGACCGTCACCGTGACGGTCACGTATCCGCTCACGTTCAGCATCCTGGGCCAGCTTCCGCAGGTGTTCAACCTGAGCGCAACCTCGACGAAGCGCCTGGAACGATGAGGCGCGGCCGTCGACGCGTCGAGCGAGGCCAGGCTGCGGCCGAGCTGGCGCTGTTCCTGCCCGTTCTGCTGGTCATCCTCTACACGGTCATGCAGTTCGGCCAGGTGTACCTGCAGTATCAGGAAGTCAGCGCGGCGACCAGCGAGGGAGCACGGCGCGCCACGATGATGGCCGGCGTGGCCGAGCCCGGACGCACGTCCACCATCGTGGCGACGGTGCGGGGCGGCACCTCGGTGGGGACGAGCGCGGCCTTCGACGGCAACGGCCTGTCGGTCTCGGTGGCGAGTACGTGGACGCCGGGCAGTCCCGTGACCGTCACCTCGAAGTACCCCGCGAGCGTGAGCGTTCTCGGCGTGACGCTGTTCTCCGGAGACCTCACGACGAAGCGAACGGCCAGGGTGCTCGATTGATGAACCGACTTCACGCGCTCGGGCGCCGCGAGGAGGGCCAGGCGCTCGTCCTCTGCGTCCTCGTGCTCGCCGCCCTGCTGGGAATCGCCAGCCTGGTGGTCGACGGTGGCAATGCCCTGCTCCAGCGCCGCAACCAGCAGGGCGTCGCCGACGCGGCCGCGCTGGCGGCGGTCAAGGACCTGCCGGGGAATACGCTCACGGCCGACGCCACGGCCCGCAGCTACGCGACGACGCAGAACAGCGCCGACGGATCCGTCGTCGACCAGGTGGTGGTCACGGGCACGAGCACGAGCACGTGCGACGGCGGGCTCGGCTCGACGACGCTCGCTCCCGCGAGCGTGTGCGTCGTGGTTCACTCCGATACGACGGGCGCCTTCAGCAGGCTCCTCGGCATCGAGCTGTTCAGGGCAAGGGCCAGAGCCATCGCGAAGCTGTCGCAGGTCACCGGGCTCGGCGGCTGGCTGCCGTTCGGGGTGCGTCAGGGGGCCTTCGTCGACGACCCGCCGACGCAGCTCACCATCACGCCGAGCGACCAGTCGCACAACGTCGGCGGCGCCATCAACACCCCGGCAGGGACCGACTGCAAGTTCTACGGAGGCGACGGGATATCCGACGTGATCAGGTCGGCCGACTTCGGCGGCGTCGACGCCTGCCCGATAACGATCGGCCAGACCATCGAAACCCAGACGGGCGTCACCACCGGCAACATCACCAACAAGGGGTTCGACGCTCGGATCGGGAGCAACACCGACTCGTTCTCGGACGTCTTCGGACAGTCGCCGGATGGAAGCTACTACGTCAAGAAGGCGGACTCGCCGCGACTGGCCGTCATCCCCGTCGCCGCCGACTCCAGTGGCAACTGGCCGCTCACGGGCGGCGCCACGATGACGATGGTCGGCTACGTGCTCGTCTACATCGGAGACACCACCAAGCCTCCGAACTACCCGCCCTACTCGGGCAGCGGCAGCAAGCTGACGATCTACATGACACCCGTCAATGCGCCGTTGCCCGACTCCTGGGGAGCGATTCTCGGCGACTACTCCCCGTCCAACCCGAGCCCGGTCGTCTATCAGCTGGTGTCGTAGGCACCGACGGCGGGCGGGGTGAATTTCCAGCGGACACACAGCACGCGAAAGGACAATCTGATGGGCACGAAATCCGGACTCACGGCCGTGATGGTCACATTGACGTCGCTGGCCATCACGGTCGCTGCGGGCGCCGCGACGGCACCTGCCTACGGCGCGACGTGCAATGCGGCGTGGAGCGGCAAGCGCGGTACGCACGACTATCGCGTCTTCAAGAAGGCGTGCGTGGCGGCGGCGGTCTCGGCCACGCAGGCCGCGCACAGCGCGGGCGACAACGACGACGCCGCTGCCGATGCCTCGCGTGCGGTCGTGGCCTGCAAGGCGCAGTTCCCGCCGCCGCGCACCAGCAAGGCGCTGCGCGCGTCCTACCGCGCGTGCGTGAGCGCGGGCGTGGCCGCCCAGAAGGCCTACGGCGGCCGCCCGCTCAGCGCAAGCCTCGCCGGCGTCCAGGGCGACAGCACGACCGACCCCGACGGCTCCGGCAGCGCGACGTTCACGCTCAACCAGGGCCACGGACAGATCTGCTACGACGTCACCTGGAGCGGCCTCGGCGTCGTCAGCGGCCTGCACATCCACGCCGCCGCCGACAACACCATCGTCGTACCGCTCGACGCCGACACCGTGCTCACCGACGGCAACGCCAAGGGCTGCGTGAGCAGCATCGCCAAGAAGCTCATGCAGGCGATCCGCCAGCACCCCGAGCAGTACTACGTGAACGTCCACACCGACGAATACCCCGCAGGCGCCATCCGCGGCGCACTGCACGCCTAGTCGTCGTCCGCCGGAGCGGGCGGGTCGCCATGACCCGCCCGCGGTTCCGGCTCACGGTCCGCTCAACTCGGGCACGAGCGCGGTGAGCGCCGGTGCGGTCGTCTCCTCGCTCTCGGCGCGCTGCGGCCGGCGACCGGGCACCGCCAGCGCCAGCAGCGCGCCGGCCGCGAGCACCCCCGCGCCGATCCAGACGGCCGGAACGAGCCCGTCGACGAAGCCCTGGCCGCTCAGGGTGTTGCCCTGGCGCGAGAAGACGCTCGCCAGCACCGCCACGCCGAGCGCGCCGCCGACCTCGCGGATCGCGTTGTTGGCGCCGCTCGCCTTGCCCTCCTCGCTGCGGCGGACGCTCGAGAGGATCATGTTGGAGACGGGGGCGAAGACGAGCGCCATGCCGACGCCGGCGACCGCGAACGGTGCGATCAGGCTGCTGTAGGCCACCGTCGGCGAGGAAACGCTCGCGAGCCAGCCGAGCGCGATCGCCTGCAGGGCGAGCCCCGTCGCCATCAGCGGGCGGCTGCCGATGCGGTCGGAGTACGCGCCGGCGAGCGGTGCGATGAACATCGGCATGAGCGTCCAGGGGAGCGTGCGCACGCCGGCGTCGAAGGCCGAGTAGCCCTGCACCGTCTGCAGGAACTGCGCGAGCAGGAAGATCGAGCCGAAGATCCCGAAGTTCATGATCAGCGAGACGCCGTTGGTGGCGCTGAACGCGCGCGAGCGGAAGAGGTGGAGCGGCAGCATCGGAGCCGGCGCGCGGCGCTCCCAGGCGACGAACGCGCCCAGGAGGGCGACGCCGAGGCCGAGCGCGGCGACGATCTCGGGCGACGTCCAGCCCTGATCGTTGCCGCGCACGATGCCCCAGACGAGGGCGAAGAGACCCGTGCTGGCGAGCGCGAGGCCGCGCGCGTCGATCGCGCCGTCGTCGCCGTGGCTCTCGTCGAGCACGCGGTAGGCGAGCGGTGCGAGCACGACGCCGATCGGCACGTTGAGGAAGAAGATCCACTGCCACGAGAGCCCGTCGACGACGGCGCCGCCGACCACTGGCCCGAGCGCGACGGCGAGGCCGCTCAGACCCGACCAGATGCCGATCGCGAGCCCGCGCCGCGATGCGGGGAACGCCGCCGAGAGCAGCGTCAGGCTGAGCGGCATCACGAGCGCCGCACCGAGGCCCTGCGTGCTGCGCGCCGCGATCAGCATGCCGCTCGAGGGTGCGAGCGCCGCCCACAGGGAGCCCGCCGTGAAGACCGCGAGACCGGAGGCGAAGACGCGCCGGCGCCCGAAGCGATCCCCGAGCGATGCGCCGGTCAGGAGCAGCGCGGCGAACGTCAGCGTGTAGGCGTTGACGAACCAGCCGAGCTGCGAGATCGATGCGCCCAGATCGGCGCGGATGCTCGGCAGGGCGTTCGTGACGACGAGGTTGTCGAGCGTCACCATGAAGACGGCGGCGCCGGTGATGGTCAGTGCGAGCGCCTGGCGGCGCCGATCGGATGCGGGTTCTGCGGACACGGCCCACTCCTTATTATTGGTTGATTACTACCTTGCGGGAGCGGATAGTAGTAATCGACTGATACCATGTCAAGGATGGATGCGAAGCCGGCCCGGCACACGGCAGACGAGCGGCGCGCGGAGATCACCGCTGCGGCCGCGATCGAGTTCGCACGCCGAGGCCTGGAGGGCGCGACGACCGATCGCATCGCCGAGCGCGCCGGCGTGTCCCAGCCGTATGTCGTGCGCCTCTTCGGCACCAAGAAGGCACTCTTCCTCGCCGTCGCGAACCGCGCCTTCGAGCGCATCGCCGCGGCCTTCCGCGAGTCCGCCGTCGGCGCGACGCCCGACGAGCGCCTCACGAGCATGGGCATGGCCTACGTCGCGCTGCTCGCCGACCGCGACCAGCTCGCGCTGCAGCTGCAGCTCTACGCGGCGGCCCACGACCCCGAGATCCGCGCGTGCGTGGCGACGCGGTTCGCGCAGCTGCACGAGCTCTGCGCGGAGCTTTCGGGCGCGAGCCCGGAGCGCCTGCGCGCGTTCATCGCGCAGGGCATGCTCTGCAACGTGGCCGCCGCGCTCGACATCCCGGAGATCGCCTCGGACGACAACTGGGCGCGCGAGCGGCTCGCCGCGGCGCCTGCCCCGTAGCCCGGAGCCGGGGGGAGCGGGCGCGGGCAGGCCCGTTGCTATCGTCGGGAGGTGAGCGTGACCACCGATGCCAACGACCAGCTGCTCGCTGGTCTGAACCCCTCGCAGCGCGAGGCGGTGACGCTGCCGGACGGTCCCGCGCTCGTGATCGCCGGCGCCGGCTCGGGCAAGACGCGCGTGCTGACGTCGCGCATCGGCTACCTGCTCGGCGAGGGGCGCGCGCGCCCGCACGAGGTGCTCGCGATCACGTTCACGAACCGCGCCGCCGCCGAGATGCGCGAGCGCGTCGAGCTGCTCGTCGGGCAGTCGCGCGGCATGTGGGTGATGACGTTCCACGCCGCCTGCGGCCGCATCCTGCGCCGCGAGGCCGATCGCCTCGGCTATCGCTCGAACTTCACGATCTACGACCAGGCCGACCAGGTGCGTGTCGTCAAGGCGTGCCTCGAGGAGCTCGGGCGCGATCCCAAGCGCTTCCCGCCGCGCGGCATCCACTCGCGCATCTCGTCGGAGAAGAACCGGCTCGTCTCGGCGGCCCAGTTCCGCGAGAACATCGGCAACTTCTTCGACCAGGTCGTGGCCGACGTCTTCGAGCTCTACGAGCGGCGGCTGCACGCCTCGAACGCGATGGACTTCGACGACCTGCTGGTGCGCAGCGTCGACCTGCTCGAGAGCTTCGACGACGTGCGCGAGCGCTGGCAGGGCGCGTTCAACCACCTGCTCGTCGACGAGTACCAGGACACGAACCACGCGCAGTACCGCATCGTGCGGCTGCTCTCCGATGCACACCGCAACGTCATGGTGGTCGGCGACGCCGACCAGGCGATCTACACCTGGCGCGGCGCCGACATCCGCAACATCCTCGACTTCGAGCGCGACTTCCCGGACGCGCGCGTCGTCCGCCTCGAGCAGAACTACCGCTCCTCGCAGCGCATCCTCGACGCCGCCAACGCCGTCATCGAGCACAACGCGGGGCGGATCGAGAAGCGGCTGTGGAGCGAGCTCGGCAGCGGCGAGCCGGTGCGCGTGATCGAGGCCGAGGACGAGCACGACGAGGCGCGCATCGTCTCGGCCCGCATCGGCGCCCTCATCGAGGGCGGCTCGAGCGCGTCGCAGATCGCGGTCTTCTACCGCACCAACGCGCAGTCGCGCGTGCTCGAGGACCTGCTCGTTCGCCACGGCGTGCCCTACCAGGTCATCGGCGGCCCGCGCTTCTACGAGCGCGCCGAGATCAAGGACGCGATGGCGTACCTGAGCGTGCTCGACAACCCGACCGACGAGATCGCGCTGCGGCGCATCATCAACCAGCCGCGGCGGGGCATCGGCGACGCCAGCGTCGACCGCCTGGCCGCGACGGCGGGCTTCGGCGGAGGCTCGCTCTGGGACGCCCTCACCGACCCCGAGGCGGCCGGCGTGAGCACGGCGGCGGCGCGCTCGGTACGCGCGTTCCGCGCGCTCATGGACGAGCTGCGCGACCGCGCCGTCGAGCTCCCCGTGGGCGACCTCCTCGAGACGCTGCTCGCGCGCACCGGCGTGATCGAGGCGCTGGAGGCCGAGCGCACGATCGAGTCGCAGGGCCGCATCGAGAACCTCCAGGAGCTCGTGGGCGTCGCGCGCGAGTACGTCGCGCGCAGCGAGGAGCCCTCGCTCGCGGGGTTCCTGCAGGAGGTCGCGCTGACCGCCGACGCCGATGCGCTCGCCGCCGAGGACGACGGCTCGGGCCGGGTCACGCTGATGACGCTGCACAACGCGAAGGGCCTCGAGTTCGAGGCGGTCTTCGTGATCGGCATGGAGCAGAACCTCTTCCCGCACGTGCGCGCGATCGAGGAGGCGAACATCGAGGAGGAACGGCGCCTCTGCTACGTCGCGATCACGCGCGCGCGGCGCGAGCTCTCGCTCGTCTACGCGCGCCAGCGCACGCTCTTCGGCGCGCGCGGCAACAACCTCCCGTCGCAGTTCATCGACGAGATCCCGGCGAACCTCGTCGAGCACGAGCGCAAGGCCCGCAGCTTCGGCTCGGCCTCGCGCGGCGGCGCGGGCGGCGGAAGCTGGGGATCCATGAGCGCGGGCGCGACGACGCAGCTGGCGGGCGTGGCGCCGCGCGACGAGATCCCGCAGCTCGCCGTGGGCGACAACGTCGTGCACGACCAGCTCGGCGAAGGCGTCGTCACCGGCACGGCGGACGGCGGCCAGGTGATCGTCCGCTTCCGCTCGGACGGCTCCGAACGGCGCCTCCTGCTCGCGTACGCACCGCTCAAGCGCATCTGAGGCCGCGTCGCCGGGCCTGCGACCGCTGGTATCATCGGCCACCGCGGGGCGATTAGCTCAGTTGGGAGAGCACCAGCTCGACAAGCTGGGGGTCACTGGTTCGAGCCCAGTATCGCCCATCCCGGATTCCTGATGGTTACGCCAGATCGATGGTCGGGCTTCGAAGCTGGGGGGTCGTCTCAGGCGAGCGCTGCGAGCATTTTGGGCCAGGCGCGCGTGGCTCCGGTGGACGTTGGCGGACGCTTGCGGACAGTATCTCGGCGGTGACCGGGTCAGGCATCTGCCTCTTGGCGCGATCTGGCTGGGGGTCGTCGTGCGAGCTTGGCGGGAGATCTGTCGCGCGCCTGGGCATGCGAACTCGGGTCAGCCGAGAACGCTGACGTCGCGGCCGCAATGCGAGATGCGCACGACGAAGTCGCCGTCGTGGGTTGCCCTCACGGTGTAGCCCGGAGCGCGCAGCGTGCGCTCGAGCCGGAGCGTGCGGCCGTCCGCCTCGACCCGTGCCGGCCGGTACGCGAGGCGCAGGGTCTCGCGCGAGGCATAGTCGAAGGTGCGGTAGCTGACGTTCACGCCGCAACCGGCTCCGCACCGGTGTGGGGCGGGATTCCGCCTCGCGGTCCAGCCTCGTCGAGGCAGGCGGTCAACTCCTCGACGATCGCGGGGGAGCGGGCGTCACTGGCGCGGGGCCGCTGTCCCGTGGTAGCGTGCGCATGATAGACCGATCGGTCTAGTCCAGCGAGCTCGAGAGGGAGAGGGCGAATGCGGATCGCGAAGGAGAAGGTCGATGTCCGGTTGGACATGCCCGGGGCAGTGATTCGTCAGCGCAGGGACTTCGGTGACGTGAGCGGGTTCGAGACGATCAGCGGCGAGTACTTCTCGCTCTCTGCCGGGGTCGACACGACGTCGCTCTTCGAGGGCCTGGAAGGCGACCTCTGCCAGTGCCCTCACTGGGGCTACGTGCTGGGCGGACGGCTGACCACGACCGATGCGGACGACGTCCACGAGACCGTCGAGGCGGGCGACCTCTTCTACTGGCCGCCCGGACACAATGTCAGGGTCGACGCCGACGCCGAGATCGTGATGTTCAGTCCGCAACGCGAACATAGCCACGTCATCGAGCACATGATCGAGAAGGTCCGAGGCTAGCGCGTGCGAAGGCCCGCATCGAGCGGCGATCGGATTCGGCCCTGACGACCGGTGCCATGCATCCGACGAAGTCTCGTCTGCTCGATGCGGGCCTGAGCATGCTGCTCGAGCACGGCTACAACGATCTCGGCATCCAGGCGCTGCTCGCGGCGACGGGTACCCCGAAGGGCTCCTTCTACCATCACTTCAAGGACAAGGAGGACTTCGCGCTCCAGGTCGTCGACCGCTACATGCGCGGGGTACACGCGGGCCTCGCGGGCTGTCTGGGAGACACGAGTCGCCCCCCGCTCGAGCGAGTGCGTCTGTTCTTCGAGACGACGCAGGAGCACTATCGCAGCGAGGGGTACATGGGTTGCCTGCTGGGCGGCCTCGGTCAAGAGCTGTCGGGTGTCAGCGACGTGTTCCGGCACAAGATCGAGGAGTGCTTCTCCGAGATCGGCGAGCAGCTGACCGCCTGCCTCGAGGAGGCCAGGGAGCGAGGCGACATCCCGCCCCGCGCGGAAGCGCGGCACCTCGCGAGCCTGCTGGTGGACTGCTGGGAGGGCGCTGCGCTTCGCAGCCGGCTGCGGCGGGAGCCCGCACCGCTTGATGCGATGCTCGACTTCTACTTCTCCGCGGTCGCCGCCACAGCCTCGTAGCGCGTGCCGCGGGGAGCAAGCACCGGGAGAGCGGTGGGAGTCGATGGCGCGCGCCGTACAGCTTCTAGATTGGGCATCATCCGCCGCTCTCCGAACCCCGAGGCCCGAAAGCATCGCGGTATTCGGCCTATTCGCGGTAACGGGGATCCCGATCGCCTGCGCCGCGTAGTCGACCGCGCACGATCACGGGGCGTGCACCCTCAACGCAGGTCAGCAAACGCGAACTCGACGTGCTTTGCCTCCTCGCCCGTGGCCTCTCGAACGGCGAAATCGCGAGCGAGCTCTTTCTCGCCGACACGACCGTCAAGAGCCACACCGCTCGCGCCCTCTCCAAACTCGCCCTGCTCGATCACGTCCAGACCGTAGTCTTCGCCTACCAGACCGGACTCGTGCGGCCCGGAGAGCCCGAGCCACCGCTGCCCCTCGAGCAGGTGGGCCCGGGGCCGCCGAGGCAGGGGGCCCAGGCGGAGTCGAACGCACAGAACACCCTGCGATGCACCTGATATGACGGCTTTCAAGCCCTCCGGAACCTCTGGGTCGCGTGCTCGGCCGAGGATCAAGATCGACCCTCAAGCCTCGCGGCGAGGGGAGGACATCGACCCGCGATCTCGGCAAGGCGAGGAGTGGGCGCGGCAGAACTCGCGCACGGCCGCGTTGAACTGCTCGGGCCGCTCGAGGTTCGTGAGGTGCCCGGCGCTGGAGATCACGACGAGCTTTGCATCCGGGATCGCCTGTTCGAACTGGCGCGCGACGCTGAGCGGCGAGCGCACGTCGAGCTCGCCCCAGATGAGCAGGGTCGGAACGGCGATGCGGGGCAGCAGGTCGCGCTGGTCGGTCTCGGCCATGAGGGTGATCGCCCTCTTGAGGCTCTCGGGGCGGATGTCGGCGGCCATCTTCTCGAGCAGTGGGACGAACTGGGCCGGCGGGTCGCCGGCGAACAGCCCGGGAAGCGTGGGATCGAACTCCGTGGCGGGCGTCGCGAGCATCTGACGCACGCCTGCGACCCGGACACGCACCTCCTCCTCGGGCAGCGACCCCTTCCACCCGGCGTAGGTGTCGACGAGGATCAGGGTGGCGACGAGCCGCGGATGGTTGCGGTAGAGCTCCTGGACGAGGGTGCCGCCCCACGAGAGCCCGGCGACGTGCGCCGGGCCAAGCGCGAGATCGTCGATCACGGCGGCGAGGGAATTGGAGTAATCCGCCAGCGCGAAGTCCGCGGGCACATCCGAGGAGCGGCCCGCCCCGGGCTCGTCCCAGGCAACGACCGTGAACTCGTCGGCCAAAGCGGCGAGCTGCGGCTGCCAGATGCGGCCGTCCTCCGCACCGCCGTGCACGAACACCAGCGGCGGGCCCTCGCCGACGCGCTCGTAGGCGAGCTCGAGCCCGTTCGCCCGGGCGACGTTCACGGTCGCAAGGCTACATGCCTACCGAGTACGTCGAGCGATGCGCAGCGGCGCACAACGAGCGGCGCCGGGCGTCGACGGCGCTGCCTTTCGCGGCGGCCGCGTGCCTCGCCCACCTGGCCTCACACCGCCCATCGCTGCGCGAGTTGGGGCTGGGTCACTGCGTTTGTGGCGTGGGCGGTGGTGCAGTTTGCACCAGGTCTTCGCGGCGCTGCGCACTTGAACGACGGAACGATCGTGCTCTTCGTCGCTGACCTCGCGTTTGTACTCTTGCCCTGGCGGCTCGCCGGGGCCGTAGTGCGCGGGCTGCGGTTTCGGGCGCGCAGCGGGCGCTCAGGGTCGACCCTTGAGCGAGCGGTACAGCGGAAATACCGCTGAGCAGGGAAATCGTTGTGTCATCCACAACGTCATGCACCTAATAGGACGGCTTTCAAACCCTCCTGAGCCGCTTGCCCGTCTTCTTGGCCGGTGACGTCACAGGCTTCGCCTAAAGGTCGGCGAACGGACTGACCGTCATGTACTTGAAGGCCGTGTCGACCGCAAGTGTGACGATCACCGCGTCCGGCCCGAGACGTTCGGAGAGGCGGTGCGCGCCGACCACGTTCGCCCCGGTCGAGATGCCGGCGAAGATGCCCTCCTCACGTGCAAGCCGGCGGGTCATCTCGAGCGCGGCTTCGTCCTCGATCGCGGCGACGTGATCGACCTTCTCCGCGCTCCAGTGGGGAACGACGAATCCCGTCCAACCCTGGATGAGGAACGCTCCGCGCGCGCCGTTGCCGCTGATGGCCGCTGACTCGGCGGGCTCGTGTCCCTGGATGAAGACCCCGTGCGGCTTCAGTGCGTCGGAGACGCCCATGAGCGAGCTCCCCGTGCCAATGCCCTGGCAGAAGGCCGTGACGCGGCCGCTGCTCTGCTCCCAGATCTCCTGCCCAAGGGCTTCCCGGTGGGCCGGGATGATGTATGGGTTATTGAATTGGTCGGTCGCGTAGTGATCAGGCCGCTCCGCCAGCAAGGCCGCTCGCTCGACCATGTTGTGGATGTCCTGCGACGTCACGTTGGGGCGACCGTGGATCGAAGGAACAACGTCGATCTCGGCGCCGAGCGCTCGCATGATCTGGAAGCGCTCCTCCGTAAAGCAGTCGGCCATCACGATCAGTGCCTGATACCCCTTCGCCTGGCAAACGAGCGCGAGCGCTGGACCGGTACTCCCGCCCGTGTACTCGACGATCGTGTCGCCCTGCGAGATCAGCCCATCACGCTCCGCGCCCTCGATCATCGCGAGCGCCATACGGTCCTTCATCGAGCCCGTCGGATTGCGATATTCGAGCTTGAGCCACAACTCGGCGCCGTTCCCGGGCGCGCAGTGACGGAGCCTGACGATGGGTGTGTTCCCGATCGTCTCGAGGATGGAATGCATGCGGTGTGCCCCCTAGTGCTCCGCTCCCGGCCAGATCGCTCGCGAGGAGACGCTACTGCAACGCGCGGGACGGCGCGACCCACTCGGTCGACGGCTTGCCACCACACCCACGGGGGTCTCGCCGCGGGCGTCATCTCCCCTCGGCGTCCCGCTCAACGCCGCCACCATCGTCGAATGGATCGAGGGCGAAGCCGAGGTCGACACCCTCGGATCGCAGTCGGGCCTGACCTTAACTTCATCGTCGACCTCTGTGCCCCCGACCCAGAACGAGCTGAGGACCGGTCGCCGAGCTAGCTCATGGGGCAGCGTCCTGATCGGTCCGCCGCTCGGTTGCTCATTCGGCGCGCGTGTCGCGGAGCGCGGGGCAAGCACCTGGAGAGCGGTAGGGTCGATGGCCCGCGCCGCACGAAACCGAGGGTGGGCATGATCCGCTGCCCTCACGGTGTCAACTAGACCGGGTCACTCCAACTCCACCGCCACGGACACTCCGCTACTACACCGCGGAATCAGTCGCCTCAGGGTTCGACCATCAAGTGCCTGCAACGTCTGCAAACGCAGGGCTTCAAGTTCGCCATCGACGACGTCGGCACCGGCAACTCCGGACTCGCCATGCTGCGCCAGATCCACGTCGAGTACGTCAAGATCGACCGCACGATCGTAACCGCAGCCCCCACCGAGCCCGGCGCGCGCGCCGTGCTCATGGCCATCGCCACCTACGCTCGCCAGACCGGCGCGTTCGTAGTCCCCGAAGGCATCCAAGACAACGAGACACTCCAGTTCCTAAGCAGCCTCGACAAGCACGAGCTGCACACCGACGCCATCATCCAAGGCGGCCAAGGCTACGCACTCGGCCGACCCGAAGAGGACACCCCAGCAATCCCGCAGCAGCCCGCACACCACCTGCCCGAGGCCGCCTAGTAGCCCGGATCCCAGTCGGCGTCCATCGCTCTGGCCCCTCTCGGGTCGACGGCTGGGATAGCAGCGCCGACTTCGAGCTGTTTGTTACGGAAGCTGCCCCACCACCTGCGACCTACGCCGCGGAATCAATCATCTAGCTGGGAGCAGTGGCAGCGGCGGGCTCACCCGCCTCTGCTGTCCGATCTTCGCGCCGCGATGAGGTTGGCGCCGAAGAGAATCCAGCCCACGCCGAAGAGCACGTTCGCCACGACACCGTAGATCCTGTAGCCGTCGATCTGATCCGTCAGATCGGGTCGCACCAGAAGCGCCCACAGGAACGAGGAGAGCAGCGCTCCCCCAAGCCCCGCGAGTATGAGCAGGCTGAATCTCGTCAACGGGGAGGCGGTGCGATTGGCCACTGCGATCAGAATCAACCCCACTCCAAAGACGGGGGCCAAGAGCGGCGGCACGACCGCGAGTATCGCCAGATCCAACAGTGCCGGGATCACCGCTCCGATCATCGCGAGCACAAAGCCGACACGGGCCATCCGGCCGGCGTGCCCGATCAGCAGCGTGTGCGACCCGCCCAGCCCCAGCGCGATCAGCAGGCCGGAAGGCCCTTCCATCATGCTGCCCCAGAACTCCGTGCCCCTGCCGAGCAGTTCCCCTTGCTCGTCGAACGAGGTCGGGCCATGCAAGCTGGTGTAGATGGGCCAAAGGGCGATGTTCAGCGCTCCGCCCACGATCATCGCCGGACCCGGCCACAGCGCGACCGACGCAACAGATCGGTTGTTCACTTCGTCGGAGATGCAGCCGAGTATAGGAAGTGATCCACCGCGCGATTGGCGCGCCCTCGGCAGTCACGGTGCTCGCGGCGACCTGGGTTCTCGCTCTCACGGCGGCCTCGGCGGCCCCGTGACGCCACGACACGTTCGGCCGCGCGAGGGACCGTAGGAATGCCCCACCCGAGCCGGCTCCCCAGCCGCTCGTACATCAGTCCGTGCACGACCTCCGTATGCATGGCCCAAGTCGTGGCCCAGAATGCCTGGTTGCCGCATGGTTGAGCGCTGCGCCCCAAGCTCGACAAGCTGGGGGTCACTGGTTCGAGCCCAGTATCGCCCATCCCGGAAGGCGCATGGTTAGGCCGTTTCTCGATGCGGCGTCCCAGCCGAGCATTGGGAGGCAAAGAAGAGCGGCATCCTGCAACGCAGGTCGAGCACGACCCCGTAACCGCCCGCGAGGAGATCGCGACCGCGCGCCGGCACATCGCCGCCGCCCGCCGCCGGTGTGAACCGGCGTGGTCATTGCCGGTGAGCGCCGATGCGCCGCACTGATCCGCTATCTCACCCAGATCTGGTCCTCGAGCACTCCCCACTGCGGATTTGATTGCACGTTGCCGACGCGCCTGGAAACGACCATGACATCGCGCAAGTTCACGATCGGCACCCACGGAGCGGTGCGTGTGACCAGGCGATCGACCGCCCTCCAGTTCGCGTTCGACGCCGCCGGCGTATCGGTGGTCTGCCGGGTCAGCGCATGGTTGATGGCTTGGTCGAGTCGTCGGTTGCAGATCTCGGAAGCATTCTGGTTGTTCTTGCTCGCGGGTTGGAAGGCGCGGCAGGTGAAGAGCGGCACGAAGAAGTCCGATGCGCCAGGGAAGTCGGCCTGCCAGGCCATGAAGCCGGCCTGTGCCCGGGTGCGCGAGTCGTAGATCATGCCCCAGTACTTTTCCCCGCTGACGACTTTCAGCTTGGCTCGGTAGCCGAGCCGGTTCAGCGTTGCAACGGCCAGATGTCCGACGACGAGCTGGAACGGCAGCGCGCCAGTCCAGAAGGTCACCTTCTGTCGCCGCGTCCCGGAGGCGGCGACGAGCCTGAGCGCCCGGGCCAGATCAGGGCCAGTCCAGACGCCGTGGCTGGTCGAGTTCCGCGTATACGGGCAGTAGGGCCGGTAGCTGGGCGTCCCAGCCGGAAGGATCTGACATGTGACCGCCGCGGCGTCAACCCCGCCGAATCCGGCGATGGCCTTGCTGCGGTCGATCGCATAGTTAAGCGCCTGCCGCGCGGCCAGATTGTTGAACGGCGGAACCCTCGTATTGAGAAAGATCGCGACGGTTCGTGCGGTCGGGAAGACGTGCACCTGCGCTGCGTAGCGGGTCGCGACCTCGTCCAACCGGGGTGGCGGCGGTGATCTCATGAGGTCGGCCTTGCCGTGCTCGACCGCGGTCAGTTGCTCGGCGCGCGCGTTCTTTGTGTAGGTCGAGATGATCTTGTCGGGATAGCCGTCGGGCTGTGCCGCGGCGGACCACTCCCGGAAACGCGGATTGCGCACGAGCACGAGTTGCGAATGCTTGTAGCTGCGGATCATGTACGGCCCGGTTCCGGGAACGCCGAACCGTGCGGCCCTCGTCATCGAAACCCCCCGCGGAACCGGGTCGGCGTAGGGCTGGGCGAGCTTGTAGAAGAGCTCGGGGTCCGGCTGGCGAAGATGCAGAGTGACGGTGCCCGCACGGTCGTCTGTGACGACGCCGTGGGAGAGGTTGCAGTGCGACTGCGAGCAGGCGTCCGCGCCGACGAGCCCGCTGTAGTAGTAGACACCCGGCGAGCCGAGGCGGAAGACGCGCTCGAGCGCGCGCCGCAGGTCGCTCGCCCGTAGCGGGTCGCCGCTGGAGTAGCGGATGCCACGGCGCAGTTGGAAGGTATACGTGCGGCCGCCCGCGGTGGGCGCGGGGAGCGAGGTTGCGAGGTCGGGAACCAGCGTGCCGCCGTCCAGGCCCCCCACGCGCTTGAAGCCGACGAGACCGTCGCCGATGGCAGCGTTCGCGTAGCCCTGTACCGTGTCGAGCTGATCCGGGGCGACGAAGTCGAGCACGCGCAGGGTGCCGCCTCGGTGGACGCCGGCCGTTGGACGCGTGCTCAGCCAGATCCGTCCGCCGATTGAGGCGAGGCTTTGCGGCCCGCTTCCGACCGCGATCCTGCGCACGACGTCGTTGGTCGCGGGGTCGATCCGAACGACTTGGCTGCCGTAGCTGTCGGCGACCCAGAGCGCGCCGTCGCTCGCGAGCACTGATGACGGACCCGGGCCGACCGTGAAGGTCGTGACGACGTGGGTGTTCGGATCGATGCGGGAGACGGTTCCGTCGAGACTGTTGGCCACCCAGATCGAGCGGTGCCCGGTCGTCAGCGCCTCGGGGCCATTGCCGACAGTGAATTCCTGGAGTCCACCAGTGCCAGGGTCGAGGCGGGTGACAGTCGATGACGATTCGTTTGCGATCCACAGCGCACCGAGCCCGTAGGCGATGTCGCTCGGGCTCGGTCCCGCGCCGAGTGTTCGCCGGCGCTTGCCGGTGGTCGCGTCGAGTTCGGTCACGGTGTCGTCGAGCCGGTTGGTCACCCAGACGGCACCAGCGCTGATCGCGATGCCGCTTGGACCGTTTCCGACCTGCGTCCGCTCGACGCGCCTGTTGAGCTGCGGGTCGATCCGATCGACGCTTCGTGTGCTGGTGCAGGCGACCCAGACGAAGCCCGCTCCTACGGCGATCGCGGTCGGATCGCCGCCTACGCGGATCGTCTGCTCCCGTGTCCCGCTGACCGGGTCTATGCGAGAGACGGTGCTGTCGAAGGCGTTCACGACCCAGAGCGAGCCGAACCCGGCGGCGATCCGCCCCGGCCCGGCGCCGACACGTACCTGATCCACAAGCCGGTTGTGGGCCGGGTCGATCGCTCCGACCGAGCTGGCGTCGATACGCGCGAGCGCGTGGGCAGAACCGGAGCGTCCGACGACGAAGACGAGCGTCCCGATCGCCGCCGCGAGCAGCAAGCCGGAAGCAAGCACAACTCGCGTCCAGCGTCGGCGAGCACGCGGAGCGCTCGCGGATCGCTCGTGGCCCCAGACCCGCTGCGCGAGCTCGAGTGCCGGGTCGTGCCGCAGGATCGCTTGCTCCAGCCGGCGGAGCTCGTGGCCGGGCTCGACTCCGGCGTGCTCGACGAGCAGCGCGCGCCCCTCGCGGTAGCGCTCGAGAGCATCGGTCTGGCGTCCAGCGCGGTAGAGCGCGAGCATGAGCTGAGCGCGTGGGCGCTCGCGGAGCGGCGCGTCGCGGACGTGCCGCTCGAGCTCCGGGATCAGCTCTCGGTGCCGGCCCAGCGCAAGCGCGCTGTCGAAGCGCTCCTCGGCGACCAGGTGGCGCTCCTGGTCGAGCCGCGCGACGTCGATCTGCGCGCCGCCTTCCAGCTCCACGCCCGCCAGGGCATCGCCTCGCCAGAGTGCCAGCGCCTGCTCGTACGAGCGCAGCGCCTGCACATGATCCTGCGCGCCCGCGGCCGCGCGAGCAGCCACCGCGAGCTCGGAGAACAGCCGCGCATCGAGCTCTCCATCGGCGCAAGTCACCACGTAGCCGGGGACGCGCGTTTCGATTCGCGAGGCGTCGCCGATGGCGGTTCGCAGCCTCGACACGTACTCGTGCACCATGTGCTTGGCGCTGCTGGGAGGGACCTCGCCCCAGACGCCGTCGATCAGGAGCTCGACGGATACGACGCGGCCCGCGTTGAGGAGGAGGACGCCAAGGAGCGCGCGTTCCCGCCGCCCAAGCGCAACCACTCGCCCGTCGCTCAGCTCGACCTCGAGTGGCCCCAGGATCCGGAACGCGGGCTGCATCACCAGGCCGAGGATCGCACGCCGCCGCTCGCCGCGTCTACATCGCCAGCGCCGAGACGGCGCCTGGCCGCGTGCCGCAATGCCGCTCGCGGAGCACGCATGGAGTGGCGCGGAGCGAACGTGGAGCCCCGTACCCGCACACTCGAACGGTCGAGGGAAGCCGGGCTCGTGGCCCGCAAACCAAGGAGCAACATGCCGTACGACGATGGGCGATACAGCACGCGAGCTCGTTCGGCGCGGATCCGCGCGAGCCACGACTACGAGGCCACGCATCTCGAAGAGATGCGACGCCGCTCAGCACTCGAGTCACGTCCTGGGCGCGCCTCGCTCCTGACACGCCTGTGCGCGGCAGTCGCACGCATGCCTCGCGGCCGCTCTCAGGCCAAGGAAATCGACGCCATCGCGAGCGCGGGTCATGTCGAGTAGGAATCAACGCCTGGGGAGGCACATCATGAACGTCCGACGCATCAGCTTGCTCGCCGCCGCACTTGCGCTTGCGGCGGCACCGGTCGCCTTCGGGGCGAATCCGCCGCGCGGAAGTCACGGTCAGGAGACCGACACGTCCGCGGCGACCACCCCCGCGGCGTATTCGCGTGCCGTCGGGCACATTTGCGCCCACGCGTCGCTCTTCGCGCACACTCACTCCATCGACACGCGCACGGGCGCTCTGGCGGTCGCAGGGGACATCCGAGCCTCGACCCAGCGCCGCCTCGTGTGGGTCGCCGCCCTGCCGGTGAGTCCCACGCAGCAGCCAGCGGTCGTCCGCTGGCTGGCGCTCGAACGGCACCTCGCAGACGCCTACGCGCGCAACTACGTCGGCATCTACGACCTCCTCGCGCAGCGCACATCCCAGCAGGACATAGGAGCAGCCCGCCGGCTCGCGAGCCTCATGCGCGCGCCCGACCGGCTACGCCGGGCTGCCGCACGCCTCGAGCAACAACTGCGTGTACCCGACTGCACCGGGGCCTAGCCGCCAAGAGCGAAAGCGAGATGACGCGCGCGGGTCGCACACGCTCCCGCACGCACGAGCTTGCCTCCGGGGGGCTCTCGTCACAAGCGACGCTGAGCGGAGGCAACGCCTGCGCGCTCCTGTTGCCAACACGGGTGGCGCAGGAGCGCGCAGCCCAAATTCGGGGCGGTTGCATGTCGGCATACGTCCCGTGCACGATCCGCGCACGCATGGCCCAAATCGTGGCCCGAGCGGCTCCGGGGGACGGCTGTCCCCCGGAGCCACGCGGCGCTCTACTTCACGGCGAGCATGGCCAGGTCGGGCCCGTACACCGGCTGGTAGACGAAGCCGGTGACGCGCGATGACAGCAGGTCGACCTCGATCGGATTGATCAGAGGTGCCCACGGCGCGTAGTTCCGCATCACCTTCTCGTCGAGCGCCTGGAAGGCGACGTCACGCGCGTTGCCGGTGAGGGCGTCGACGCGGTTGTAGTCGGGGATCATCGCTTTCGCGGCGAAGTGCGCCCGGCCCTGCGCGAAGTCCGGTCGACGCGGGTCGAGCAACACGTCGATGAAGTCCTCGGGGTCCGGGTAGTCCTGCGACCACTCGTTGATCCCCGAGGCGATGTGGTTCTTGCGCTGATCGATGATCCCGTTGTTGACGGCGTCGGCAGCTCCCTTGATCACGAGGTTGATCCCGATCGCCTTCAGGTTCTGCTGCAGCACTTGTGCGAGCTCGACGAAGCCGGGAGCGTCGTTCCGCACCCGCACCACCGCCGTGACCGGGGTCTTGACGCCCGAGGCCTTCATCAGCGCCTTCGCCTTTGCGAGGTCGGGCGTGTTCGGGTACGCCTTGTAGTCGCGCCACGCCGGCATCGTCGGCGGCAGGATCTGATCGGTCGTCTCTCCCTGACTGGGACCGCCCCAGACACGGAGCATCTGCTGCCGGTTGACCGCGTAGTTGACGGCCTTGCGCACGTCGACGTTGTTGAACGGCACGACGTCGTTGTTCATCCAGAAGTACTCGACCGCCGCGTAGGGGTTCGCGAACACGCGTCCCTTGAGCGTCGGGTCACGCAGCGCAGCCGTCGCATCCGCGGGCGGCAGCTTGTCGAGCCACAGGTCTGCCGAGCCCGACCGCACCTTCAGCGCCGCCTGCTGCGGGCTGATGCCGATCGGGATGTCGATCGTGTCGACCTTGCCGCGCTTGCCGAGCGAAGCTGCGTTCCAGTAGGGGTTCCGGACGAGCAGCAGATCGCGGGCCGGCGTGTACTTCTTGATCATGTACGCGCCGCTGGCCGGCAGCGAGCCGTCCTCGATCGCCTTCGCAGGCGTGCCATTCGGAACCGGGCAGGTGAAGCGCATCGTGATCCGCTTCAGGAACGAGCCGCTCTCCTTCGTCAGGTGGAACGTCACCGTCCGGGCGCCCGTCGTGATGCCGGGAAGCGCCTTCGACTTGCCGGCGATCAAGGCGTTCGCGCCGACGATGTCGCCGAAGAAGCCCGCACCGGATGAGGCCATCGACGGCGTCAGCATGCGGACGAACGTCCACTTGATGTCGGCCGGTGTGATGGGCTTGCCGGTCGAGAACTTGATCCCCGGCTTGAGCGTGAAGGTGTACGTCTTGCCGTCCGCCGAGACCTTCGGCAATGCGGACAGCCCCGGCACGATCGCCTTGCCGGCCTCGCCGGCCGCGTCCGGGTAGGTGACCAGCGTGTCGCAGATCGTGAAGCCGATGTTCCAGCTGACGAGCGTGTACCACAGTGCGGGATCGAGATGATCCGGGTCCCCGGACGGCATCAAGATCGTGAGTTGCCCGCCCGCTTTCTCCGAGGCGCGGGCGTGGCTTGCCAGTGTCGCGCTGAGCGCAACAGCGGCGATCAGTGTTCCGACCGCCACGATGATCGAGGCGCGACGGCGTGTGAGGTTCCTCATCTTCCTTGCTCCAGTCCTTTCCAACTCCGTGTCAGGGTCGCTTGTCGGATGTCAGGGTCGCTTTGCTGGGGCGCGTCCGACTGTCAACCGCCCCCTTCCTCACGCACGCGCGGGTCGAGCACGCCGTGGGCCAAGTCGGCCGCAGTGTTCGCAGCTACCGCCGCGATCGCGGCAAGAGTGATCGTCCCGACCGTGAGCGGGTAGTCGAGATTCTGGATCGAGCTCAGCCCGACGTAGCCGAGGCCCGGAAGCCCGAAGACCGTCTCGACGAAGAACGCTCCTCCGAGCGCCACGCCGATGTCGAGCCCGAGCATCGTGACGACGATCGGCGCGATGTTCGGCGCGATGTGCCGCCAGACGATTCGCGTCGTCGACGCGCCCTTCGCGCGCGCGGTGCGGACGTAGTCCTCGCCGATCTGCTCGATCACGAGCGCACGGATCATTCGTGCGTACACGGCGGCGAAGCTGAGCGCGAACGCGAGCCAGGGCAGGGTCAGGTGATACGCCCACCCGATCGGGTCGTCGGCGAGGTTCACATACCCGTCGATCGGAAAGAGCGTCGTCGGATGCGGCAGCGGGATGCCGAACACCTTCCCCTGGGTCGGCTGGTACCCGAGGAAGTAGGAGAGCATCGGCGCGACCCAGAAGACGGGCGTCGCGAGCCCGAGCAGCACCAACACCATCAACCCCCGGTCGAGCAGGCTGCGCGGCCTGAGGCCCCCGGCGACGCCGACGACGGTAGCGAGAATCAGCCACACGACCGCCGCGCCGCCCACGAGCGACGCCGTGGTCTTCGCCGCGGGGTAGACGATGTCCGAGACGGGGCGGCGCTGCTGGTAGGAGTAGCCGAAGTTCCCATGGCCGAGCTTCCAGAGGAAGACGCCGTACTGCTGCCAGAGCGGCCGGTCGGTGCCGAGCTGGTGGGCGACGCTTCTGATCTCGGCGGGTGAGGCGGCCTTGCCGGCAATGCGTTGCGCGGGGTTCGCGCCCGTCACCCCGGCGACGAGGTAGAAGAGCGCCCAGGCGAGGAAGGTGATCGCGAGCAGCTGCACGAGCCCTGCAGCGACGCGCTTGAGTGCAAACGATCTCATCGCCCCCTGGCCTTGGGGTCGAAGGCGTCGCGCAGTCCGTCGCCGAGCAGGTTCAGGGCGAGCATCGTCAGGACGAGCGCTGCGCCGGGGACGAGGGCGAGCGCCGGGTCGAAGCGGTAGTAGCCGGAGGTGACGCCGTCCGAGAGCATCGACCCCCAGCTCGCCGTCGGCAGAGGGACGCCGACACCGAGGTACGAGAGCCCGGCCTCGAAGAGGATGTTCGTGGCGACGATCGACGTGCCGTAGACCAGGAGCGGAGCCACGAGGTGCGGCAGGACGTGTCGCGTAAGGATGTGGAGATCGCTTCCGCCGATCGATCGGGCCGCCTCGACGAACTGCGTGCGTTTGAGCGAGATCGTCTGGGTGCGGACGATGCGCGCGGGGTAGTACCAAGTGAACACGGCGATCACGACCAGCGCGTTGACGAGCCCGGCGCCGATCACGACGGCAAGCCCGACTGCGAGCAGCAGCGCCGGGAACGCCATCGCCGACTCGATCATGCGCGACGCGATGGCGTCGACCTTGCCGCCGTAGAAGCCCGCGGCGACCCCGATCAGGACCCCGATCAGGATGGCGAGCGACGTTGCGCCGAACGCGACGATCAGCGAGACGCGCGCTCCGTAGAAGACCCGCACGAGCTGGTCGCGTCCGAGGCGGTCGGCGCCGAGCACGAAGAGCTGGCCGTGCGGATCGTGGCGCGTCCCGGCGTCGTTGTAGGCGCGCCCCATGACCCCGAGCGGGAGGCCGTTCATGTCGAGCGCGTTCTGGTACTCGACGTTCGGCCCGTGACCGGTCAGATGCGCCGCGAGCGGCGCCCCGCCGATCGCCGCGGCGACGAGCAGCAGCAGGAAGACCGCAGCCAGGATCGCGACCGGGTCCCTGCGGAAACGACGCCAGAAGTCGCGGCTGGGCGTGCGGGCGACACCGGCCTCCGGCGCAGCGACTTCGACGGCCGAGCTCATGGCGGAGGGCCCGTCGTCCGCCGGATCACGAGCTCCGGCTCGACAAGGTGGCGGAACGAGGAGAACGGCTGCTCCGTCGCGCCGGAGAGGTGGTCGATCAGTGCAGCCGTCGCCATCTCGGCCATCACACGCGCGGGCTGACGGACGGTGGTGAGGGAAATCCGCGCGACGCGGGCCCACGCGATGTCGTCGAAGCCGACGACGCTCATGTCTCTGGGCACCCGCAGGCCGCGCGCCTCGAGTGAGTCGATGAGGCCGATCGCAGACAGGTCGTCGCCGGCGACGACGGCGGTCGGGCGGTCGTTCAGCTCGAGCAGGCGGTCGACGACGGCCGGCCGGGGAGCAGGCTCGCTGCTCCCAGGGGACACCAGGTCGGGCATGCGCAACGCGTTGTCCGCCTCGATCCCGGCTTCGGCCAGGGCGTCGAGGTAGCCGGCGAGCCTGCGATGGCGCCCGGGGTCGACGTCGCTGTCGATCACCGACGCGATGCGCCGGTGCCCCAACTCGACGAGGTGGCGGACGACGAGGCGCATTCCGACGTAGTCGTCGACCACGATCCGCGCAGCCTGCGGCGGCGCGTCGTGACTGTCGACGAGCACGACCGGCAGCCCGCTTTCGGTCAGGCGGCGGGCGACGCCCGCGTCGCGCATGCCGCAGAGGATGTAACCGGCCGGGCGGTGGTGGATCAGCGACTCGGCCGCCTGGGCCTCCGTACGGCCGAGGGCGTCGGTGCTCGAGATCAGGAGCCGGTAGGCCCGCGCGTCGGCAATCCCTTCAATGCCGCCGAGCATGTCGGCGTAGAAGGGATTGCCGAGCCGCGGCACGAGGACGCCGATCGTGCGGGTGCTCTGGTTCGCGAGTCCCTGCGCGACGGCGCTCGGGACATACCCGAGCTCTTCGATCGCGCCCTCCACCCGCTGGCGCAGCGCGGCCCGGACGGGCCGCCGGTGGAGGACGTTCGAGACGGTGGACTTGGAGACGCCGGCGTGGCGCGCCACGTCGACGATCGTCACCGGCCGTCGATTGGCGCCCGACGTCACGCCGCAGTCCGTTCAACAGCGAGCCCGAGGTGAGCGCGAACGATCGCGCGGCAGAGGAGCGCCTGCGCCACCAATCCGCAACCGACGGCGCCAAGGCGCAGATATTTCGTGGAGCGCTCCAACTTGAGGGCGGATGCTACGACGTGCGACTCTTGGACGTCAAGTAGCGGTTTCTGCCCTTCTTGACAGGCCGGTGGGCCACCTGTAATTGTCCCGGCTTATGGAGCGTTCCACGCGAGGAATCCTTCTCCGGTGAACGTCGGCATCCTCACTGACGCGCTCTCCGACCGGCCGCTCGAAGCCGCTCTCGCCTGGTGCCGCTCGCGCCCGCTGACGTCTGTGATCCAGCGCCCATGGCGCGGCACGAGGTGAACGGTTGAATGGCTCTCCTCGAGGTCAATGACCTGAAGACGCACTTCCGGACGGACGACGGCGTCGTCCGTGCCGTCGACGGCGTCTCATTCAGCGTCGACAAGGGCCAGACGCTCGGGATCGTCGGCGAGTCCGGGTCGGGCAAGAGCGTCACGTGCCTCACGATCATGGGGCTGAACCCGAAGCGGACGGCGACCTCGACCGGCACCGCGCTCTGGAAGGGCGAGGATCTCCTGACCGCCAGTTCGAAGCGGCTGCGCGAGATTCGCGGCGGCGAGATCGCGATGATCTTCCAGGATCCGATGACGAGCCTGAACCCGGTGCACAAGATCGGTGACCAGCTCGCCGAGGCGATGCGCCTGCACGAGGACGTCTCGAAGAAGCGGTCGCGGGCCCGGGCACTCGAACTGCTGCTGGCGGTCGGCATCCCACGCGCCGAGCGTCGCCTGGACGATTACCCGCATCAGTTCTCCGGCGGCATGCGACAGCGCGTGATGATCGCGATGTCGCTCATCAACAATCCCGACTTGCTGATCGCCGACGAGCCGACGACCGCGCTCGACGTGACGACGCAGGCCCAGATCCTGACGCTGATCGAGAAGCTCCAGGAGGAGTTTGGCAGCGCCGTGATCATGATCACGCACGACCTTGGCGTCGTTGCGGAGATCGCCGACGAAGTGGTCGTCATGTACGCGGCCGAGGTCGCCGAGAAGGGCGCCGTCGACCAGATCTTCAAGAAGCCGCACCATCCATACACCTGGGGCTTGATGGGCTCGCTGCCTCGCCTCGACGCGGACGTCGAGCGGCTTGTGCAGATCCAGGGCCAGCCGCCGTCGATGCTCCGGCCGCCGTCGGGATGCCGGTTCCATCCGCGCTGCCCCTACGTGATGCCGATCTGCAAGGAAGAGAATCCCGGCCTGACCCCCGTCTCGGGCGATCCCGGCCACCTCCAGTCCTGCCACCTCGACGAGGGGACGAAGGATCGCGAGGCGGCAAAGCTGCTCGCCGTCATGAAGGGCAAAGGACAAGCTGCGTAATGGCTCACTCCGAGCAGACTGAGCCCGCATCGCAGCTCGAGCTGCGCGGCGACGAGCTCCTCGTCGTCGACAACCTGAAGAAGTACTTCCCGATCACCCGCGGCATGGTCTTCCAGAAGGAAGTCGCCTCGGTGAAGGCGGTCGACGGCGTCTCGTTCGCGCTCCGCGAAGGCGAGACACTCGGCGTCGTCGGCGAGTCGGGCTGCGGCAAGTCGACGATGGCGCGCTGCATCATGAAGCTGCTCGAACCGACCGGCGGCAAGCTCACCTTCCGGGGCCAGGACATCACCGGCCTCTCGCGCGGGGAGATGAGGCCGTTCCGCCGGGAGATGATGATGATCTTCCAGGACCCCTACGCGTCGCTGAACCCGCGCAAGCGCGTCAGCTTCATCGTCGCCGAGGCGCTGCAAGTGCACAAGCTCGGCACCGACGCGGAGATCAAGCGGCGCGTCCAGGAGCTGCTCGAGGTGGTCGGCCTCAACCCGGAGCACTACAACCGCTTTCCGCACGAGTTCTCGGGTGGCCAGCGGCAGCGCATCGGGGTTGCGCGTGCGCTCGCTGTCAACCCGAAGCTGATCGTCTGCGACGAGCCGGTCTCGGCGCTCGACGTGTCGGTGCAGGCGCAGATCCTGAACCTGCTGAAAGACCTGCAGCGCGACTTCGGCCTTACCTACATCTTCATCGCGCACGACCTGAACGTCGTCCGCCACATCTCCGACCGGGTGATGGTCATGTATCTCGGCCAGGTCGTCGAGACGGCGGATCGCGCTGATCTCTACCGCGAACCGAAGCACCCGTATACCGGAGCGCTGCTCTCGGCCGTTCCGGTGCCCGACCCCGACGTCGGTCGCCACCGCAAGCGGATCGTGCTCGAGGGCGACGTGCCGTCGCCGCTCAACCCGCCGACCGCGTGCCGGTTCCATCCTCGCTGTCCCCGCTTCTGCGAGGGCCGTTGCGACGTCGACGAGCCGACACTTACCAACCGCGGCGGCACCGCGAGCCACGTCGCGAAATGCCACTTCCCGCTCGAGCGCTGGCCGATGTCCGAGCAAGAGATGCGCCGCCCGGGCACCGAGGTCGCGCCCGCCGCACCGGCCGCCGAAACGACTGTCTGACCGCCGTGCAGGCGACCGCGCCTCGCCACGACGTGTGCAGCAAGCGCTCGCGGTCGCGCGATCGTTCAATCGTGTGCGATGAGCGGGCGCTGATCCGAGAGCATCCAGGACATCGAGCAACGCTCCAATATCCGGCGGGCGACGGCTGCGCACCGACAGACAGGCCGCGGGACGAATTCGAGACCTCCAAACGCCACGCTCATTCTGTGAGTACGTCTTAGCGACCCTCGACCTACCCGCGCGGCCAGGCGCCCCGGCGAGGGCGGCTCCGGGCGTGAGAGAATGCCGCAATCGCGGGCGGCCACACATCCGATCAACCAGAGACGGTTGCGAGCCCCGCAGCCCCCGTCGGCGCGCCGGCGGTCGGCCTTGGAGCCGGCATTTCGGTGGGTGCGCTGCTGGGTCACGGGCTCGGCTCGGCCCGCGCCCGCAGCGCACAGGCGCTGCAGGGCGGCCCGGGCAACGCGCTTGCCGCCCGCGCCGTGCGCGCCGCGCTGAACGAGCAGTCGCCGAGGTCGTCGCGCGCCGGGAGGGCGATCGCCCGCCAGCACGTCCAGACGCTCTCGGGACGCTACGTCGGCGATATCCCGGGCGCCCACGCGAACATCCGCGAGGACGTCATCGAGGTGCTCAACCGCCTGCTGCATGTCTGGTCGATCACGATTCCCGACTTCGAGGCCGAGTACGCCTCCGTCTCTGCCAAACCGCCGAACGAGCCGCTCGCCGTGTCCGACATCCCGCACACGATCGGGGGCCTCAAGCGCAACGAGGAGGCGTCGCTGGCGGCCGCCGTCGCCCAGACGAACCTGGGCATCACGGTCAGCGGCGCGCTCGGCACCGGCCAACGCAACAACAAGGCCGACGTCCTGGCGCTGCAGGACGCGCTGCACGCGAACTGGAACATGAACGACGGCGACTACGGCACCGAGCACGCCGCGGTCAGCGCCGGAGCGGATCCGGTGGACGTCGCCACGATTCCCGCCACGCTGCGCGGCATTGCCGCGTTCAAGCGCGCCTACGTCGACGGCACTTCCCGGCGAGGCGGCGTGCTGGCGGGCACGGGCCCGCCGCCGCCGCAGGCCATAGCCGACCGCGAAGCCGCCCTGATCACCCCCGGCACCGCGACGACGACGACCGTCGTCGGCGGAGTCACGACGGTCAAGGCGGCCGCGTTCAAGGACAAGGTCAAAGTCGGCGGCAAGGAGCTCACGTACAAGGAAGACCTCTGGCAGGCGATGGACGCCGTCAGGGCCTACATGCTCAAGATGGCGAACGAGATGTTCAAGCGGCCCAAGGTGGCGATGTCGGCGTTCGAGATGATCGGCGACGCCGCCAAGGGCCAGGTCGATGCCATCTGGGGCACCTACGGCGCGTTCGGGCCACGCTTCCATGCCGGCGTCAACTTGCAGGATGCCTCCCTCCGCACCGGGAATGCGCTCGACCTGATCACGTACCTCGTCGACAACCAGGCCGAGCTGGGAGTCGTGCGCGCACGCCACAACGCGCAGCACACGCCCACCAACCGCGAGACCCAGATCGCCGCAGACTTCAAGGCCGCCTACCTGAAGACGGGCAACAACACGGCCGACCTCGAGAAGATCGACAAGGCCTGGCCGGCGCTCAATTCCGGCGGCAACGTCTCCATTCAGCCCTTCGAGGGTGCGAACAAGGCCGGCACGCGCCGCATGCGCTGGGAGGCCTTCCAGACGATGATCCACGAGTACTTCCACTCGCTCAATCACCCGAACTACTACCGCGTGGCCCGCACGCTCGGACACGATCAGGACTCCGTTCTGGTCGAGGGCGGCGCGAGCCTGATGACCGACCTGACCTGGAAGCGGATCTACCCCGGCGTGATCCAGGGCAGCGATGCGCTGCGCGCGGCGGTCGAGGGCGAGCCGGCGCCGTTCACGCCCTCGGTGATCCCTCCGATCACCAACGCCCACTACCACCCGCAACTCGAGCAGTGCGAGGACATCCAGGCGTCGTTCGGGCCCGAGAATTTCCGGGCCGCGTTCCTGACGGGTCGGATGGAGCTGATCGGCTACCCGACCGAGAAGCCCATGGGGCCCGCGACGGCCACGCCGAGTCAGAACTTCATCGTGCCGCCGACCGGCTGCCAATCGCTGGCCGATGTCGCCTACATGACGCGCTCGACGACCGAGGAGCTCGCCGGGCTCAACAAGATGCCCCAGAACGCGGCGGTGCGGCCCGGCCAGACGTTGCTCGTCCCGGGCATGCCGTGAGTGAGGCATTGGCAGACGCACTGCGCGGCGATCTCGCCGGCTGGCGCGGGCTCGGAGACGACGTGACGCCCGCCGCGCTCTCCGCGCTTTCGGAGAGCGAGAGTCCGGCCGCCGGCACGGGCAGGCTGTCCGGCATGCCCGTGCGGTTCCGTCTCTATGACGGGCCACTGGGTCCGATCCGTGCCTGGTTCGACGACGACGACCTGGCGTTCCTGCTGTGGGCCGACCGCCCGTCCCTGGTTGCCGGAGGCGCCGTGGCGCTCGAGGCCCTCGGCGAGCCCGAGGCGCGACTCGACGACGCCCCCAGCCGCTTCCCGGGGACGACGCAGTGGGTCTGGCCCGACCGTGGCGTGACGCTCTACGTACAGCGCGCGGACGCGCCGACCGGGAGCGACCCGGTGCGCGCCCTGGCGCTGTTCCGGCCCGGAACGCTCGACTTCTACACGACCTGGCTCGGAGCCGACGAGGGCCCGCCCTACCTGCCGCGGCGCGACGGGCCGCCGGCGTAGCGCTCAGGCGCGCGGGCTGTAGCGCCTGCGCAGCATGCGATCTCTCGGCCATGGAGGTGAGGCTCGTCGCCGTGGAGGAACCGCACGTCTTTCCCGCGGGGAGATCGCGTGCTTCGCGTCGTCACGCGGGGGCCCTCCTCCTACCTGAGTAGGAGGCCGAATCATCGGCTGGTACGAGCCTCGATCCGCCTTCCCTCCGACGACTGCTGCAGGGCGCGCTCGTAGCGTGGCTGGTGTTGTCCACGACGAGCGAAGGAGGAACGACCATGGCACGCGGAACGCACAAGTCCAACCTGGCGGCCGGCATGGGTCGCTGGAGCGCCGCTCACTGGAAGGTGGCGACGTTCGGCTGGCTCGCCTTCGTGGTGGTCGCCTTCGCCATCGGTGGAGCGGTCGGGACGAAGGACGCCGACCCGAACACGACCGGGCCGGGCCAGTCCGGGCATGTCGACCGGATCCTGGATGCCGGCTTCAAGCAGCCGGCGGGAGAGAGCGTCCTCATCCAGAGCCGTTCGCTTCGCACGAGCGATCCTGCCTTCAGAGCCGCGGTCGCGGACGTCGTTGCGCGCGTTTCGAAGGCGCCGGACGTCCGCAACGTCCGCTCGCCGCTCGCTGCTGCGAACGGCGGCCGCATCTCGCAGAACGGGCGTTCGGCGCTCGTGGAGTTCGAGATCCGCGGCGACAAGACCAAGGCGGTCGACAAGGTCGGGCCGGTCCTGAAGAGCGTCGACGATGCGCAGCGTGCTCATCCCGGCTTCTTCATCGGCGAGTTCGGGGACGCGAGCGCGGTCAAGGCGGTCGAGACCGCCTACGGCGACGATCTGGGCAAGGCGGGTGCTCTGTCGCTCCCGATCACGCTCGTCATCCTGGTGCTCGCATTCGGGGCACTGGTGGCCGCGGGCATTCCGCTGCTGCTCGCGCTGACCGCCGTGTTCGCGACGTTCGGGCTGGTCGCGCTGCCGAGCCACCTGCTGCCGCTCGCGCCGCAGGCCTACGCGATGGTGCTGCTGATCGGCCTTGCGGTCGGCGTCGACTACTCGATGTTCTACCTGAAGCGCGAGCGCCAGGAGCGCGCAGCCGGGCGCAGCGGACAGGCTGCACTGGAGGCGGCCGCCGCGACGTCAGGCCGCTCGGTGCTCATCTCCGGGCTCACGGTGATGGTGGCGATGGCGGGCATGTTCCTGACCGGCGACGGCACGTTCGCCTCGCTCGGCATCGCGACGATCCTCGTGGTCGCCGTCGCCGTGCTCGGGTCTCTGACCGTCCTGCCGGCCTTGCTCTCGAAGCTCGGCGACAAGGTCGACCGGCTGCGGGTCCCGCTCGTCGGCCGGCGCGGCCGCGACAACGGCGAGGGGCGGATCTGGGGCGCGATCGTCGACCGCGTCCTGCGCCGGCCCGCGCTGTCGGCGCTCGTCGCCGGGGCGTTCATGCTGGCTCTCGCGGCGCCTGCGCTCCAGCTCCACGTCGCGACGCCGGGGCCGGACACGTTCCCGAAGTCGCTCACGGTCGTCAAGACGTACGACCGGATGCAGCAGGCGTTCCCGGGCACGGCGCTGCCGGCGAGCGTCGTCGTGCAGGCGCCGAACGTGAACGCGCCGTCGGTGCGAAGGGCGATCGGCCGGTTCGAGCAGCGGGCGCTCGCCAGCGGCCAGATGTACGAGCCGATAACCGTCGCGGTCAACAAGGACGCCACCGTCGCGAACATCACCGTCCCGATCAGGGGCAAGGGAACCGACGCCGCCTCGAACGCATCGCTCGCCGAGTTGCGCGACGTGATCATCCCGCAGACGCTCGGCGCCCTCCCGAACGCGGAGACGGGCGTCACGGGCTTGACGGCCCAATGGAAGGACCAGGCCGATGAGCTGAAGTCGAAGACGCCGATCGTCGTCGCCTTCGTGCTCCTGCTCGCGTTCGCGCTGATGCTGGTCGCGTTCCGCTCGCTCGTGATCGCAGCCAAGGCGATCCTGCTCAACCTGCTCTCGGTGGCCGCCGCGTACGGCGTCCTCGTGCTCGTCTTCCAGCACGGCTTCGGCAAGGGCCTGCTCGGCTTCAGCTCCACCGCGGGGATCGACCCGGTGGTGCCGCTGTTGCTGTTCGTGATCCTGTTCGGGCTCTCGATGGACTACCACGTCTTCATCATCAGCCGGATCCGGGAGACGTTCGACCGCGGAGCCGGCACCGATGAGGCGATCGCACACGGGATCAAGTCCACCGCCGGCGTCGTCACGAGCGCCGCGATGGTCATGGTCAGCGTGTTCGCGATCTTCGGAACGCTCTCGATGTTGTTCTTCAAGCAGTTCGGCGTCGGACTCGCAACGGCAATTCTGCTCGACGCCACGATCGTCCGCGCGGTGCTCCTGCCCGCGACGATGAAACTGCTCGGCGACGCGAACTGGTACCTGCCGCGCTGGCTCGAGTGGCTCCCGCACGTCGAGCCCCAGGAGCCGCCGACCGCCCCGGACGCGGCCCCGATTCCCGCTTCGGCGTAGTTCCTGCACGGATCCCGGCCGCGATTGGACGCGGCCGGGATCCGACAGCAGCTGCTGTGTCTCTCCCGAGCGGGCCGCGCAGCGTGCCCTCGCTTCGGCTGCGTAGACCTGAGCCTCGTCGGCTGCACGACGTCCGTACACGTGGCCCAAATCGTGGCCCAGGATGCCGCGGCGGCGCATGGTCGAGCGGCGCGCGTCTAGCTCGACAAGCTGGGGGTCGCGAGTTCGAGCCTTGCATCGCCCATCGCGGGAATCCCGCCAAATCAGGCGGGATGGGCCCGCCCCGGCGAGGCACGCTCACGAGGTCGAGGTCGATCTCGTCGCTGTCACGCGCATCGGGATGGCCGGGCCCGGATCGCCGCGGCTGTCTTCGTGCGGATGCCGCCGGGCTCGGACGAAGCGCCGGCACGCGAGTCCGCTGAGCAGTGCCAGCAAGTGCCCGAAGTCGGTGAAGCTCGGTGAGTACGCGAGCGCGGCGACCAGTGCGAGCAGGCAGGCTCCAACGTACGCCCGTCGCAGCGGGCGAGGCAGGAGATAGGTCAGTACGCCGGCGAGCGCGACGAAGCCGTAGCTCGCGCCCACGTCGACGGCGCGCACCACGGAATGCTGGATGAGATTGTCCTGGAGGACCAGCCAGAGGCCGACGGCGGTCAGCAGAGTTGCCCCGACATGGCCGATCGCAAATACCGCCACCGCGCGTCCCGAGCCGATGCGATGTTCGACGGGAGCGGCGATCAGGGTGAAGAGCGCAGCCCAGACGAGCCACTCGGGGGCACTGGCGACGAAGAAGGCGCTGGCGATCACGACGCGCACGGGGTCGTTTGCGAGCTCGTGGAGATTGGTGCTGCGCTCGAGCAGGAGCGCACGCGCGACGGTCGAGCTCGAGGTCGCGAGCACCCACGTGGTGACGAGGAGGATGAGCAGATACGTATAGGTCGCCGGCGCGCGACGTACCCAGAGGGCGATTCGCGGTGAGAGGCGTCGCCACCCGCTGCGAAGCGGATCGAGGCGCGGCAGGCGCTCGGATCCCATCAGCCGCGTGAAGGCCAGGATGAGAAGCACGGCGATCAGCGGCGCCACGGCTACATCCCCGGCCGGGGCGCGAAGGCGCGTACGCTTCGACGCGCCAAGGCCGCAGCCGCATGACGGTGCGACCGCTCGCGCGGAGCGCGAGGCGGCCGGTGGCAGCGTGCGCGAAGCCGGGCGTCAAGCCTGCGGGCGACGTTCGTCGCGAGGGGTGAAAGCGCCGGGGTCATGACCTCCCTCAGGGTTCGCCGCCGTGGGCGGCGCGGGGTTGTGCCATCGATCCGTTCGGGCAAGGAGCCCGGCGGCCTGCTCGGGACCCCAGGAGCCCGGTTCGTAGGGGTGTGCGCGGGCGTGAACGCTGATGACCGGATCGACGACCGCCCAGGCGGCCTCGATTGCGTCCTCGCGGGTGAAGAGTGCGCCGTCGCCGGCCATCGCGTCGCCGATGAGACGCTCATAGGGTGCTTCCTCGTGCGGCTGCGTGTCGAGCAGGAGGAGCTCCCGCTGGTCGCCGACGAACTCCTCGCCGACGCGCTTGACGCGGGCTGCGAGAGCGATCGCCGCGTCGGGTGAGAGCCGGAAGCGGAGGTAGTTCGCCCGGCCGCGCGACGGCGCGGAGTCTGCGAAGAGCTGCTGCGGCGGCGGCTTCAGCTCGACCAGGACTTCGGTGGCCGTCACGGGAAGGCATTTCCCCGAGCGCAGGTACCACGGCACGCCGGCCCAGCGCCACGAATCGATCGACAGCTTCAGCGCGCAGTAGGTCTCGACATCCGAGTCCTTCGCCACGCCCGGCTCGTCGCGGTAGCCTGCGAATTGGCCGCGCACGACGTCGCCTGGCGCGAGCGGGCGCATCGCCCGGAAGACATCCAGCTTTGCGCTCTGCAGAGCGGCGAAGCCCCGCGATGTCGGCGGCTCCATGGCGAGCAGCGCCACCACCTGGAAGAGGTGGTTCTGGATGACGTCGCGCAGGCAGCCGGCGGTCTCGTAGAACGCCCCGCGCCCTTGCACGCCGAAATCCTCCGCAAGCGTGATCTGGACGCCGGCGATGAAGTTGCGATTCCAGATCGGTTCCAGGAATGAGTTCGCGAAGCGCACGTACAGCAGGTTCATGATCGCTTCCTTGCCGAGGAAGTGATCGATGCGGAAGATCGAGTCTTCGGGGAAGACCGAGCGCGCGGCGCGGTTGAGCTCCCCGGCCGAGGCCAGGTCGCGTCCGAACGGCTTCTCGACGATCACGCGCGCGTCGTCCGCCAGCCCGCTGCGGCCGAGGTTCTGCATGACGGTTCCGAACAGTCCCGGCGGGATCGCGAGGTAGTGCAGCGGGCGCGACGCACCGGCGATTGCGGCGCGGAGCGCGGTGAACGTGCCCGTATCGTTGTAGTCGCCGTCCACGTATGCGAGCCGCGCGATCAGCCCGTTGAGGGCTTCCTCGTCATCGATGCCGCCGGGGGCCTGGCCGACGCTTTCTCTCACCCGAGCGCGCAGTTGGGCGAGATCCCACCTGGCATTGGCGACGCCGATCACCGGGACGTTCAGGGCGCCTCGCTTCGCCAGGGCGTAGAGGGCGGGAAAGATCATCTTGTGGGCGAGGTCGCCCGTCGCGCCGAAGAGCACGAGCGCGTCGGCATGCCCTGCGGCATGCCCGGGTCGGCTCGTGCTCTCGCGGTGCCTTTCAGCGCTCACCGTTTCAGGCGTCGCGCCGTATGAGCAGCACGGCGGCGGCGATCGTCAGGATGGCGACGCACCCGGCGTAGACGGCGAGTCCGGCCCATGGTCCGAGCGAGTTCGCGCTCGGCTGGACGTTCATGATGGTCGTCCCGGCGTTGAGTGGCAGGTAGGGGTTGATCGTATTCGTCCAGGTGGAGGGGAGGATCGCCGAGATGCCGGGCAGCACGAACATGAGTCCGGCGAACGTCGCGATTCCGCCGGCGGTGTTGCGCAGGAGCGCGCCGAGGGCGGTGCCGAGCAGGCCGGTGAGGGTGAGGAAGAGTGCCGCGCCGATGATCGCGCGCAGAACGTGGGGGTGGGAGAGCGTCGTCTGGAGGTGGTGGCGGCTGAGGACGGCCTGCGTCGCGAAGAACGCGACGAAGGCGCATGGCAGCATGAGCGCGAGCGTGGCGCTGCCGAAGACGAACAGCTTGGCCCAGAGGACGGGGAGCCGCCTGGGGACGGCGGTCAGTGTCGAGCGGATCATGCCGGTCGAGTACTCGCCGCTGATGATGAGAACGCCGAGCACGCCGATCGCGAGCTCGGCCAGGTGCCAGCCGGAGAGGCTGATGTCAAGCGGGTCGATCGGGTGGCGATCGCCGCGGGTGCCGAGGTGCGCCATCCGCACCGAGGCGATGAGGATGCCGAGACCGGCCATGGTGACGACGGCCAGCAGGAGCGACCAGCGCGTCGAGCGAAGCGACCAGAGCTTCGTGAATTCGGAGCGGATCACGCGCAGCTGTGTGACGCGGTACCGCGTTGGTGTGCCGCCGAGGGCTGGAGTGCGGATCGGCGTGGCGCTCATGCGACTGCCTCGGCGACCGGCGGCAGTACGGCGTGGTGCTCGGCGCTGTCCTGGGTGATGCGCATGAAGGCCTCCTCGAGCGATGCCTGCTTGGGGGTGAGTTCGTGCAGGGCGATACGGTGGGCAGCGGCGGTCTCGCCGATGTACGCGGGGTCCAGCCCGCGCACGTCCAGCGCGTCATCTTCGCTGAGGGTGATCGTGACGCCGCTCTGCGCCAGGAGCGCTGCGAGTTCCACCGCCCGGGGTGATCGCACGAGCACGGCGTCTCCGGAGCCGCGGCGGGTGAAGTCGTCGACCGTCGTGTCTGCGACCAGGCGTCCGCGGCTGATGACGACCAGCCGGTCGGCGGTCAGCGCCATCTCGCTCATCAGGTGCGACGAGACGAAGACCGTGCGCCCTTCGGCCGCGAGCCCTCGCAGCAGCTCGCGGATCCATTTGATGCCCTCGGGGTCGAGGCCGTTGGCGGGCTCGTCGAGGACCAGCGTGTGGGGGTCGCCGAGCAGCGCCGCGGCGATTCCCAGCCGCTGTCCCATGCCGAGGGAGAAGCCGCCCACGCGTCTGCGGGCGACCTCCCCGAGGCCCACGAGTTCGATCACCTCGTCGACGCGCCTGCGGCCGATGCCGTGGGTCTGGGCGAGCGCCAGCAGGTGGCTGTGCGCGCTGCGGCCCGGATGCACGGAGCGGGCCTCGAGCATGGCACCCACCTCGTGCAAGGGGGCGTCGAGATCGTGGTAGGCCATCGCGTTGATCCGAGCGGTGCCGCTGGTCGGTCGGTCGAGGCCGAGGATCAACCGCATGGTCGTGGACTTGCCGGCGCCGTTCGGGCCGAGAAATCCCGTCACGAGGCCGGGAGGGACGACGAAGCTGAGGTCGTCCAGTGCGAGCTTGTCGCCGTACCGCTTGGACACGCCGGAGACTTCGATCTGCGAGATCACTGCGCGCTCCTTTCATCCGGGGTTTCCCGCGGCGACGTCGTGTCTTCCCGGGCCGGGAGCGTGCGCACGTCCTGTCGCGGCGCGACGCGGACTCGCGTGACGAGCACGTTGACGCCGGCGGTGCGGGTCAGGAGAAGCCGCGACTGCTTCTGGGCTGGGCGCTGGATTGCCATGGTGCGCTCCTTTGCTGATCGCTACGGTGTATGCCTCGAGCGTCGCACCTGCCGCCCCTCGGCTCCCTCCTCCGCTCGCCGTCTTGTGGGATGGTTCTTCCGTCATCCGGTCGGAGGGCGCGGGGGGCCGCAGTTCACCGGGCGTGCGTGCGCTCTGTGTGTCCCAGAGTCCGTGTTCGCGGCGATCCGCTCGCCTCGACGTCGTCAACCGTCACGTCCGAGGAGACAGCGTGAATGCCGAGAACGTCCAGCATTTCCAGGGCAGGGGCACCGATCTGAACAACCTGCGGGCAGGGATCGAGAGCTATTTGCGGTCCGAGGGATTCGCCGTGCAGAGCTCGCCGGCAAGTCCGCACGGCACCGTGATCCAGGCGAGAAAGGGGGACTTCCTGAGCGGGATCGTCACGGCAGACCGTGCCCTCTCGATCCTGATCTCGGGCGAGCCCGACGATTTCACGGTGCGGATCGGGATCGGCAGGTGGCTGCGGCATCTCGGTGTCGCGGCGGTCGAGACCCTGTTCCTGTCCGCCCTGTTCCTGGCGATCGACGTCGCCGAGATGGCCTGGAACGTCGAGATCGAGCTCAGGCTCGCCAGGCACATCGAATCGCTGATCGGCTAGCGCGAGCAGGTACAGCGGATTCGCCGGCGCCTCGGCGATCGTCAGCTTGCTCGAACGACGAGACAGCGAGCGGCACCGCTCACAGCTCGATCCGTCCCCCGCGGTCGCTGCGCGGGGTGCTGTGGCCGGCGCGCCGTAGGGCCGGCGGCGACGCCGGCGATCCGGTAGGCGTCGCCCAGAGCGCTGATCGCGTCGCCGAAGGAGTCCATCGATGCGCTCATGGCGGGCCGGCCGTCAGACGGGGCGACGGTTGAGGCCGCGGTTGATCGCTGCCGCGAGTTCGCGCCAGCGACTCGCCACGAACGCCGCGGTCAGGTGGTTGTTGTCCCGGTAGACGATCAGGCCGCCGACCATAGCCCGGCACACCTGTCCCGGGCAGACGGTGTCGGTCATGTCGGCGTAGACCGATGCGCGAACGCCCGCAGCGCGTTCGGCCGTGTACTCGGCCGCGTCCGGAAGGCCGCTTGCAGATCGGTGGAAGTCGCAGAGGAGGGGCTGATCCGGATCCCATGAGAGGCAGGCCGGGATGTCGTCTGGCGGCCGCGGCGGATCGCGCAGGACCACGACCCGCGACGCGGCCTCGCGTATTGCGCGCACGGCCGCGGCCATGTCGGCGCCCCAGATCACCGGAGCCCGGGCCGTGCTCACCTGGTCGCCGTCCGGCGTGCGAACTTGCGGGAGATAGGTCGAGGTGCGCCCGACGATGACCATCGAAAGCCTCGGGATGGTCGTGAGCCGGGCGAGGACGGCCCGCTGCCAGGCTACGCACTCGGTGTAGTCACGCCCTATCGCTGCCAGGTAGATGTCGACGCCGTTTGCGACGGGGCAGCCGCTCTTGGTCCAGACGACGAGCCGGAGGCGCTGGCGTTTCGCGATGTGCTCGAGCGCTGGGAACCACTGCGCCGCGTGGGAGTCGCCGATCAGTGCGATCGTCTCGCGTGCGGACGGGTCGCCGAACACGCAGCCGGTGGGCGGCGCCGTGGTGCCATATCCGACGTGGCAGCCGTGGAGAGCGGCATACGGCGTCGAAGCCGTCGCTTCGAGGGGCGTCATCGGTCGCGCCGGCGTGGGGCTCGCGAGCGCCGGGATCACGTACGCGAACGGGCTTCCCGGGCGGCCGAGCGAGCCGCCGGCGACGCCGACCGCGAGCAGAGCGGTCGCGCACGGCAACGGAAGCCGGCCCGTGCACCGGCTGGTAGACGAAGCCGGTGACGCGCGACGACAGCAGGTCGACCTCGATCGGATTGATCAGACGGTGCCCACGGCGCGTAGTTCCGCATCACCTTCTCGTCGAGCGCCTGGAGGGCGACGTCACGCGCGTTACCGGTGAGGGCGTCGACGCGGTTGTAGCCGGGGATCATCGACGAGCCTCTCAGGCGAGCCGCGCATGACCCGAGCACTCCTCCGCGATCACTCGCAGTCGGTCGCCGTGGCACCGAATTACTGCCCCGTCGCGTGCTCTTGACCGCTGTCACGCCCCGGCCGATACTACGCGCGCCACACCTGACGGAGGAGGAGCCGTGATCTGCACGCTGACGGCGCGCCGTATCAACCCCGGCGCCGCCGACGACTTTCGCGAGGCCTTCGAGACCGCCGGCAAGGCGGCTCCCGCGGAGATCATGAAGCGCTGGACGCGCGTCTATGTGTGCCGCGACGTCATGGATCCGGACGTCATCCTCACGTTCGGCTTCTTCGACGGCACGCTGGCGGAGCTGCGGGAGATCCAGGGCGCCGCGGGCGGCGACGGGCCGGCAGCGCACGTCGCCCCGCTCGTCGCCGAGGTGCTGCTCGACGGATCCTACGAAGTGCTCGAGGAAGTCACCCCGTAACCGCGTTACCCCAACGAGGAGGCATCATGGCCGGAGTCGAGTCGAAGCATCTGGACGCCCCCGACGAGACGCGGACGCCCGACAAGACCGAGGTCAACGTCGTCCACCTTGGCGATGCTCAGGTGGGCCGCCTCACGTTCGCGCCCGGCTGGAAGTGGTCCGAGTGCGTGCGCCCAGTCGCCGGCACCGAGAGCTGCCAGGTGGAGCACCTCGGATACGTCGTCTCCGGGCGTCTGCACATCGCGCACGCCGACGGCACGGGCCTCGATCTCGGACCTGGCGAGGCATATCTGATCGCTCCCGGCCACGACGCCTGGGTGCTGGGCGATGAGCCCTTCGTCGGTGTCGAGTTCAGCAGCGCCGATCGCTTCGCGAGGGGCTGACGGCCGCCCGCGTTGCCACGCCTCGACAACCGGGGGGATAGTCAGCACGCCGTGACATGGCTGGAGAGGCGGTTCTGCGCTCTCCTGGTGCGAGCCTGGTCCCTTGACCGGCCTCAGCCGGCGCCGCCGCCTCCGAGCTTGCCGGCGCGGATGGCCTGCGCCATGTCGGCGGACTGCTCGCGGTACCAGGTGCCATCCTCGAGTTCGACGGCGGGGAGCCGGTTCTGTCCGGTGTGCTCGATCAGGGCCGTGCGGCGGCTCTTGAGCGGCCACGGCTCCTTGACGATCTCGTATTCGATGCCGGCCTCGTCCAGTGCCATCTGGACGTTCCAGCAGGGATGCTTGGCGGTCTTCGGCCACATCACCGGGCAGCGGTGGAGCTTGACGGACACGTCGCTCCTTCCTGTCGTCTCACGGTCATCGCGCCAACGGCGTCGTTGGTGATGGGAGCGTAGATGGTCGCGGGCTTCGCCGAGGGATGCGGTGCCACGCGACCCGCACCGGAAGGCGTTCGCGTGTCCGCCGGTCTGCAAGCGCTAGCCTGGCAGTCATGGCTGTCCGACCGCGGCGATGGGCATGAACGACCCGAGGCGGGACGTCACGCCGCTGCCGGACCTGCTGCACGGGCGCTCGCGCACCGGTCCGATCCGGGTGCGCCGCCCCGTCTACGTCGACCTGCTGCCGCCGTGCAACGCGGGCTGCCCGGCCGGGGAGAACATCCAGGCGTGGCTTTCGCACACGCAGGCCGGCCGCCACGAAGAGGCGTGGCGCGCGCTCGTGGCGGACAATCCGCTGCCGGCGATTCACGGGCGGATCTGCTACCACCCGTGCGAGAGCGTGTGCAATCGCGCAAGCCTCGACGGCGCCGTCTCGATCCATTCGGTCGAGCGGTTCCTGGGCGACCTCGCGCTGGAGCAGGGCTGGAAGTTCGACGCTCCGCCGATCCGCAGCGGCAGGCGGGTACTGGTCATCGGTGCCGGGCCGAGCGGTCTCTCGGCCGCCTACCACCTGGCGCGACTCGGCCACGAGGTCGAGATCCGGGATGCGGGGGAGGAGCCAGGCGGGATGATGCGCTACGGCATACCGGCCTACCGCTTGCCCCGCGCCGTGCTCGACGGCGAGCTCGAGCGCATGGCGGCGATGGGCGTGCGCATGACCTGCGAGCACCGGATCGAGGATCTCGCCGCCGAGCGGCAGGAGGGCGGCTTCGACGCCGTCTTCGTCGCGGTCGGCGCTCACCTGTCGAAGCGCGTCGACATCCCGGCCCGCGATGCCTCGCGGATCGTCGATGCGGTGTCGTTCCTGCGCAGCGTCGCCTCGGGCGAACGGCCGGTGATCGGGCGCCGCGTCGCCGTCTACGGCGGCGGCGACACGGCGATGGACGCGGCCCGGGTCGCCCGCCGCATGGGCGCCGACGAGGCGCTCATCGTCTACCGCCGCACGCGTGCGCAGATGCCGGCCCACGTCGAGGAGGCCGAGGACGCCGAGCGGGAAGGGGTGCGGATCAACTGGCTGCGCACGATCACCGCCTTCGATGGCCCGGAGCTGAAGGTCGAGCTGATGGAGCTGGACGAGTCCGGCTACCCGCGGCCGACCGGGCGCTTCGAGACGCTCGCGGCGGACACGGTGATCCTGGCGCTCGGCCAGGACAGCGACACCGTGTTCCTGCGCAAGCTGCCGGGAGTGGAGTTCGAGACCGACGGCACCGTGCAGGTGTCGACGTCGCTCGAGACCGGGTGCCCGGGCGTGTTCGCGGGCGGCGACATGGTGCCGAGCGAGCGCACCGCGACGGTCGCCGTGGGGCACGGCAAGAAGGCCGCGCGCCACATCGACGCCTGGCTGAGGAGCGTCGCCGCGGAGAGCCCGGAGAAGCACGACCTGGCGACGTTCGACAAGTTGCACCTGTGGTATTTCGGCGACGCCGCCCGCCGGCAGCAGCCCGAGCTCGCACCCGCGGCGCGGGTCGCGGATTTCGGCGAGGTGGTCGGTGGCCTTTCGGCCGAGGAGGCGGTCTACGAGGCGCACCGCTGCCTGTCGTGCGGCAACTGCTTCGAGTGCGACGGCTGCCTCGGCGCCTGCCCCGAGGAGGCCGTGATCAAGCTCGGCGCCGGGCATCGCTACGCGTTCGACTACGACCGCTGCACGGGCTGCGGGGCGTGCTTCGAGCAATGCCCGGTGCACGCGATCGAGATGACGGCGGAGAGCGACTGACATGCGGGTCACGATCGACGGCAACGAGGCTGCGGCCTCGGTCGCGTACCGGCTCAACGAGGTCTGCTGCATCTATCCGATCACGCCGTCGTCGCCGATGGCCGACCTCGTGGACGACTGGTCGAGCGCGCGGCGCCCGAACGCCTGGGGCAGCGTGCCGTCGGTCGTGGAGATGCAGAGCGAGGGCGGCGCAGCCGGCGCGCTGCACGGAGCGCTGCAGAGCGGAGCGCTCGCGACGACCTTCACGGCGTCGCAGGGCCTCCTCCTGATGATCCCGAACATGTACAAGATCGCCGGCGAGCTGACGCCGGCCGTGATCCAGGTCGCGGCCCGTTCGCTTGCGGCGCAGGGACTGTCGATCTTCGGCGACCACTCGGACGTGATGGCGGTCCGCCAGACGGGGTTCGCGCTGCTCGCCTCGGCCTCCGTCCAGGAGGCCCACGACCTGGCGCTGGTGGCGCAGGCCGCGACGCTGTCGACGCGGGTGCCGTTCGTGCACTTCTTCGACGGGTTCCGGACATCGCACGAGCTGAACACGGTGGAGTTGCTCGCCGACGACGACCTGCGGGCGCTCGTGCCCGAGGAGCTCGTGCGGGCCCATCGCGAGCGGGCGCTCTCACCCGAGCGGCCGTTCATCCGGGGCACGGCGCAGAACCCGGACGTCTACTTCCAGGCGCGCGAGACGGTGAACCCCTTCTACGCCCGCGTGCCCGCGGTCGTCGAGGACGTGATGGCGCGCCTCGGCGAGCGTTGCGGCCGCCGCTACCACGTCGTCGAGTACAGCGGGCATCCCGAGGCCGAGCGCGTGATCGTGATGATGGGCTCGGGCGGCGAGACGGTGCGGGAGACCGTGGCGTGGCTCAACGCGCGCGGCGGGCGGGTCGGTGTCGTGCAGGTGCGGCTGTACCGGCCGTTCCCCGTCCAGGCGTTGCTCGGAGCCGTGCCCGCGTCTGCGCGCCGGATCGCCGTTCTCGACCGCACCAAGGAGCCCGGCTCGCTCGGCGAGCCGCTCTTCCTCGACACGGTCGCCGCGCTGGCCGAGTCGCATGCGGACGGCGAGCGGGCGGTCATGCCGAGGGTGATCGGCGGCCGCTACGGCCTGTCCTCGAAGGAGTTCACCCCGGGCATGGTCGCCGGCGTGTTCGACGAGCTCGAGGGCGAGCGACCGCGTCGCCGCTTCACGATCGGCATCAACGACGACGTCTCCGGCACGAGCCTGCAGTACGACGCTGCGCTCGACATCGAGCCGGCCGGGACGGTTCGGGCGGTCTTCTTCGGCCTGGGCGCGGATGGAACGGTCGGGGCGAACAAGAACACGATCAAGATCCTCGGGTCGGAGGAAGGTCTCTACGCGCAGGGCTACTTCGTCTACGACTCGAAGAAGTCGGGCTCGCAGACGGTGTCGCACCTGCGCTTCGGCCCGCAGCCGATCCACGCGCCGTATCTCGTCCAGCAGGCGAGCTTCGTCGGCTGCCACCACTTCGGGTTGCTGGATCGCGTCGACGTGCTCGCCCGAGCGGCCCCCGGCGCCACCCTGCTGCTCAACTGCTCGCACGCACCGGACGACGTGTGGGACGCGCTGTCGCGTCCGGTCCAGGAGCAGATCCTCGCCAAGCACGTCGACGTGTACGTGATCGACGCCGGCCGGATCGCCCGCGAGGTCGGCCTGGCCGGGCGTATCAACATCGTGCTGCAGACCTGCTTCTTCGCCATCTCCGGCGTCCTGCCGCGCGAGCAGGCGATCGCCCGCATCAAGGAGGCGGTCGCACGGACGTACGGCCGGCGCGGCGACGTGGTGGTCGAGCGCAACCAGGCTGCGGTCGACCAGGCGCTGGCCGGGCTGAGCCGGGTCGAGGTTCCCGGAGCGGCCGACGGCGAGCCGCGGCCTGCCGCTGGTCGTTCCCGCGCACGCGCCCGAGTTCGTGCGCACCGTCACGGCGGAGATGATGGCCGGCCGCGGCGACGCGCTTCCGGTCAGCGCGCTGCCGGTGGACGGCACCTACCCGAGCGGCACCGCCGCCTTCGAGAAGCGCAACATCTCCGACCTCGTCGCCGTCTGGGATCCCGACCTCTGCATCCAGTGCGGCAACTGCAGCTTCGTCTGCCCGCACAGCGTCATCCGTTCCCGGCACTACGACCAGTCCAAGCTGGAGAGCGCGCCCGACGGGTTCCGGTCGGCCCCGCTCAACGCCGTCGGCCTCCCGGACACGCGCTACACGCTGCAGGTCTACGTCGAGGACTGCACCGGCTGCGCGCTGTGCGTCGAGGCCTGCCCCGTCGCGGCGCCGGGCGACCCCGCCCGCAAGGCGATCAACCTCGCGCCGCGCGAGCCGCTGCTGGCAGCCGAGCAGGCCGGCACCGCGTTCTTCGAGACGCTGCCCGCGACCGACCGGGCCCGGGTCGACTTCGGCACCGTGCGCGGCACCCAGTTCCTGGAGCCGCTCTTCGAGTTCTCCGGCGCCTGCGCCGGCTGCGGCGAGACGCCCTACCTGAAGCTCCTCTCGCAGCTGTTCGGCGACCGCATGATGGTCGCCAACGCGACGGGCTGCTCGTCGATCTACGGCGGGAACCTGCCCACCACGCCCTGGACGACCGACGCCGCCGGGCGCGGCCCGGCCTGGTCGAACTCCCTCTTCGAGGACAACGCCGAGTTCGGGCTGGGCTTCCGGCTCGCCGCCGACCAGCACACCGAGCTGGCCCGGCGACGCCTCGCCGAGCTACGGGGCGTGCTGGGCTCGAAGCTCGTCGACGGGATCCTGGAGGCACCGCAGCTCGGCGAGTCGGAGCTGCAGGCGCAGCGCGAGGCGGTGGCGAAGCTGAGGCGGCGCCTCGACGAGCTGGACGGGCCCGCCGTCTCCGACCTGATCAGCGTCATCGACTACCTCGTCCGGCGCAGCGTCTGGATCGTCGGCGGCGACGGCTGGGCCTATGACATCGGCTCGGGCGGGCTCGACCACGTCCTCGCCAGCGGGCGCAACGTCAACGTGCTCGTGCTCGATACCGAGGTCTACTCGAACACCGGCGGCCAGATGTCGAAGGCGACGCCGCTCGGCGCCGTCGCCAAGTTCGCCGCCGCCGGCAAGACGGTGCCGAAGAAGGACATGGCCCTGCAGGCGATCGCCTACGGCAGCGTCTACGTGGCCCGCGTCGCGATGGGCGCCGATCCCCAGCAGACCCTGCGCGCCTTCCGCGAGGCCGAGGCGTACGACGGTCCGTCGCTGGTGCTCGCCTACAGCCACTGCATCGCCCACGGAATCGAGATGCGCGACGGGCTCGCGCAGCAGTACCGCGCCGTCGCAAGCGGCCACTGGCCGCTGATCCGGTACGACCCGATGGTGCGCGCCGCCGGGGGCAACCCGTTCCTGCTGGACTCGCCACGGCCGCGCCTCCCGCTGTCCGACTACACCAACCGCGAGCTGCGCTACCGCACGCTCGCCAGCCACGACCCGGCCGAGGCCGAGCGCCTGCACGGCCTGGCCGAGCAGGCGGTCGACCAGCGCTGGGACACCTACGAAGAGATGGCCACCCGCGGCGCACACCACTTCGCCGCCGACGCCCGCAAGAGCCGCCGATGAATCTCGTGACCGACTACATGGGCCTCGCGCTGCGCAATCCGCTGATCGCGTCCGCATCCCCGCTCTCGCAGACCGTGGACGGCGTCCAGAGGCTGGCCGCCGCCGGCGTCGGCGCCGTCGTGCTCTACTCGCTCTTCGAGGAGCAGGTGCGCCGCGAGGCGGCTGAGAACGCCCGGCTCGTCGACGCCGGCAGCGAGAGCTTCGCCGAGTCGCTGTCGTACTTCCCGGCCTCGGCCGATGAAGAGACCGGCCCGCGCCGCTACCTGAGCCTGATCGAGCGCGCCGTGGCCGCCGTCGACGTCCCCGTCATCGCCAGCCTGAACGGCGTCACGCCCGGCGGCTGGGCCGGCTACGCCCGGGCGATGCAGGATGCCGGCGCCTCCGCGATCGAGCTGAACATCTACTACCTGCCGGGCGACCCGCGCATCTCCGGGCGCGATGTCGAGCAGCGTCATGTCGATGTCCTCCGCGGCGTCAAGGACGCCGTCAGCGTGCCGGTGGCCGTGAAGCTGAGCCCGTACTTCAGCTCGACCGGCGAGATGGCGCGACGGCTGGACGAGGCCGGAGCCGACGCGCTCGTGCTCTTCAACCGCTTCCTCCAGCCCGAGATCGACCCCGAGACCCTCGCCGTCGTGCCCGCCGTCGGCCTCTCCAGCCCAGCCGAAGGCCGGCTGCCGCGTACGTGGATCGCACTCCTGCACGGACGGGTGCGCGCCGCGCTCGCGGCGACCACCGGGGTCGACGAAGCGGCCGACGTGGCCCGGTACCTGCTCGCGGGCGCCGACGTCGTCATGACCGCCTCGGCGCTCTTGCGGCACGGCCCGGAGCACGCAACCGTGCTGCTCGACGGCCTGTCGGACTGGATGACGCGCAAGGGCTACGCAACCGTCGACGAGCTGCGCGGGATGCTCGCCGTGCCGCCCGGCACGGATGCGGCGCTCTACGAGCGAGCCGGCTACGTCGGCGCCCTGCGGCAGGCCAACAGCGACATCTACGGGCCCTGGTGAACGAGCCACCGGCGACCTGCCGCGAGCACCGTCGCCGGCCCGCCGTCCCCGGAAGCCGGGGACAGCGGGTCCGCGCTGACGGCATCAGTGCGCGAATGCCACGTCGAGCTCCGCGCTCGGCGCGGGCGTCCCGCTCGGCAGGATGAGCGCGGTGACGAGCGCGCCGGCGATGAAGATCCCCGTGGCCCAGCCGAAGGCGGTGCCGTAGCCGGAGATCGCGGCCGACGCCTGGGCGGCCGCGCCGCCGCCGTGCGTCGCGACGTAGTCGCTGATGGCGGCCGCGAAGAGCGTGTTGAGGAGCGCGGTGCCGACGGCGCCGCCGACCTGCTGCGTCGTGTTGACCATCGCCGAGGCGACGCCTGCGTCGCTCGTGGCGACGCCCGCAGTGGCGGCGCTCATCGACGGGGCGAAGATCAGTCCCATGCCGAGCCCGAGCGGCAGCAGCGCCGGGAGGATGTTCGCCGCGTAGGTCGAGTCGACGCCGAGCCGGGTCAGCATGAACATGCCGGCCGCAGCGAGCAGCATGCCGGCAGGCACGAGCGGTCGCGAGCCGTAGCGCGGGGCGAGCCGCGCCGTCGCGAGCGTCGCCGTGACCATGAGCGCCGCGACCATCGGCAGGAACGCGAGCCCCGTGCGCACCGGCGAGTAGCCGAGCGTCTGCTGGAGGTAGTAGGTGAGGAACAGGAAGACGCCGAAGATGCCTGCCGCCGAGATTGCGAAGGCGACGAACGAGCCGCCGCGGGTGCGGTCGAGCACGACGCGCAGGGGCAGCAGCGGGTGCGCGGCGCGCCGCTGGATCGCGGCGAACGCCCCCAGGAGCGCGACGCCCGCGACGAGGAACGCCGCAGTCACCGGGTTGCTCCAGCTCGTCGTCTCGGCATGCGAGAGTCCGTAGACGACCGAGAAGAGGCCGCCCGAGGCGGTGAGGACGCCGGGCACGTCGAAACGCGGCCGGTCGGGGTGCGGAGCGTGGGCGACGAGCGCGATCGCGCCGGCGGCTGCCGGGATGGCGAAGGCGAGGTTGACGTACATCGCGAAGCGCCACGAGAGGTACTCGGTGAGGACGCCGCCGAGCAGCAGGCCGATCGCGCCGCCCGCTCCCGCGATGGCCCCGAAGATGCCGAATGCGCGTGCACGATCAGCACCGGCCGGGAACGTGGTCGTCAGCAGCGAGAGGGCCGCGGGCGCGAGCAGCGCACCGAAGACGCCCTGCAGCGCGCGCGCCCCGACGAGCACCTCGAAGCTCTGAGCGGCGCCACCCACGGCGGACGCGGCCGCGAAGCCGAGCAGGCCCGTGACGAACGTCCACTTGCGGCCGAAGAGGTCGCCGAGCTTGCCGCCGAGCAGGAGCAGGCTGCCGAAGGCCAGTGCGTAGGCCGTGACGATCCACTGGCGTGAACCGTCGGAGAAGTGCAGCGCGTCCTGCGCCGAGGGGAGCGCGATGTTCACGACGGTGGCATCGAGCACGACCATCAGCTGCGCGATGCTGAGGACGGCGAGGATCGCCCACCTCCGGGGGTGGGCGGAATCGAGTCGGGCGGGAGCGGTCATCGGGGTGGGTCCCTTCGGCGGTCTGCAGGATCAAGTGGAGGCAACTTCTCCAAGTGGAGGTTACATCTCAACTTATGCTCCGAGCGTAGCACGGAAAACGGAGAGATGTCCGCCGGTTAGTGCTATTCTCGGTTCGTGGCCACCGATGCAAGCCAGCCCGTGAGCGGCGAGCGACCGCTCCGCCGCGACGCCGCCCGCAACCGCGAGCGCATACTCGCGGCCGCCGGCGAGGTCTTCGCCACGCGCGGCCTCGAGGTCACGCTCGACGACATCGCCCACCACGCGGGCGTCGGCGTCGGAACCGTCTACCGGCGGTTCCGCGACAAGGAGCAGTTGATCGACGCGCTCTTCGACGACCGCATGGACGCGGTCGTGACGGCTGCGGAGGAGGCGCTGGCGGCCGCTGATCCGTGGCTCGGCCTGGAGGGGTTCTTCGTCGCCATCCTCGAGCTCCAGGCTGCCGACCGGGGACTGCGGGAGCTCGCGTTCGCGGGTCAGCACGGACGCGAGCGCGTGGCGAGAGCGCGGGCCCAGCTCGAGCCGCTCGTCGACGAGCTCGTGACCCGGGGCAGGCCTCCGGGCACCTGCGCGCCGATCTCCGCGCAGACGACGTGCCGGTCATCCAGAAGATGCTGGCCGAGGTGATCGACATCGCAGGCGCCGTCAGCCCCGACCTCTGGCGCCGCTACCTCGCGATCGTGCTCGACGGCCTCAGCACCCGGCGCGACGGCCCGACGCCACTGCCCGTGCCGGCACTCGAGCACGGCCAGCTCGAGAGCTGCATGCAATCCTGGCGCCCGGCGCGCGGCGTACGGCCACCGACGGCTTGAGCCGAGCGTGACGGGCGCCCGGCCGCCGGCCGCCTCGTCGAGGAGGGGCCGACGGCGAGAGCGCCGAGCCAGTCGGTCCGGCCCCTACCTAGATCGCGGTGGACCCGCGCTTCCGCGTGGCCAGGAAGGTCTTCTCGAAGGCGATCTTCGCCCAGTGAGCGTAGGGTCCGGCGAGGACGTGCGTGTGCTTGCCGCCGCCGAGGACGCGGTCGGTCTTGATCGCCATGCCGCTGTCGCCGGCGTCGAGGATGCAGATCGCGCCGAGATCGTCGATGGCGATTCGCTTCGGCTTGCCGCCGATCAGATCTGCCGCGATGTTCTGCGCGGCCACCTTCGCCATGTGCTCTGACATGTGGCCGGTCTTGGGCACCCCGGTCGGGATGAGCGTCGGCTTGGGCGGGATGATCGCGATGTCGACGCCGGCTGCGAAGACGGCCGGATGGTCGACGTGCCGGTATTCATCGTTCACGGGGATGAAGCCGGCGGGGTTGCCGAGACCGGGGGTCTTGGTGACGGCATCGACGCCGGTGAACGGCGGCACGATCATCGCGAAGCCGAACGGCAGCACCTCGCCGCCTGCGAGCTGGATCTCGCCCTCGCGGACCTCGTCGATCGACGCATTCGCGATGCCGCGGATGCCGAGCCGGTCGAAGAACTTCGTCACGCGCTTCTCCGAGTCGCCGACGCCACCGAGGCCGAAGTGGCCGAGAAACGGCTCGGACGAGATGAACGTGACCGGCACCTCGCCGGCCAGGCCGGCCTTCTTCAGCTGATACCGGGTGTTGAGCAGGAACTCGTAGGACGCGCCGAAGCAGGATCCGCCCTGCGCGGTGCCGACGACGACGGGCCCTGGATCCTCGAGGAACCGCTGCCAGGCCTCACGCGCTTGCTCCGCGTGCTCGAGATTGCAGACGGACTGCGTGTAGCCGCTCTCGGGTCCCAGTCCCGGGATCTTGTCGAACGCCAGTCGGGGCCCGGTCGCGACCACGAGCCGGTCGTAGGGAATCTCGCCGTCGGCGGTCAGGACGAACCCGCGTTCGAGATCGAAGCTCTCGGCGGCGGCGTGGACGAAGCGGATGCCCTTGCGCTCGTAGACCGGAGCGAGCTTGAAGGTGACGTCCTTGGCGCTGCGTTTGCCGAAGGGCAGCCAGATGAGCGACGGGATGAACGTGAAGTGGTCGCGGCGGTCGAGCACGGTCACCTCGACGCGGTCCTTCATCCGCCGCTTCACCGCGAGGGCGGCGGTGAGGCCGGCGAAGCTCGAGCCGGCGACAACCACTCGGTGCCGGCCGGCGAAGGCGCTTGCACTGACGGTGGGACCGGCTGCGCTCATCGTGTCGCCTCCAGGTGGAGATCAGCGTTTGGACATTCGCTTCGGTCGCGGTGCATGCTTCGGCGGTGGCTCTGGAACGGCCCCGGCCGAGGCTGATCTCTGCCGGCACGCGGTCGCGGGAGACAGCGCCTCCTGCAGTTCGCGACGGTGGATCTTCTCGGCCTTGGCGCGTTGCGCCTCGGCCCCGGAGGGCTCGGCGAAGTGCTCGTCGAGGTAGGCGCGGATCGCGTCCTCGCCGGTAACGGGCGTGCCATCGTCGAGCAGGAGCGCAGGGATCACGTCCGACCCGCTGGCAGCGACGAGCGCATGGCGGTCCGCCTTGTCGACGGCCACCTGGCGCGCGACATAGTCCACGCCAAGCTCGGTCAGCCGTTGGCGGACACGGCGCGACGATGGACACCACTCCGTCTGGAAGAGCTGCATCATCGCGACGCGAGTCCCACCGACGGCGGCAACCCGAGCAGCCGCACGAGCCGGCGGGCAAGGCCGCCGCGCACCGTCTCGCAGAGCGTGAACAGTCGTACCCATACCCGGATCGTCACCTACGGGCCCCGGCGTGACAACGGGGTTGGCACCCATCAGAACTGCGGGAACCCCGTACGGATCGTCGCCGGCTGCGCGAGGCCTCGCCGCGGGCCGACGAGCTCCCGAGCCGATCAGCGCGGATCAGCGGCCTTTGCTCGACTGCTCGGCGAGCACGGCGGTCACGACCGCGCCGACCACCCACAGGTAGGCGATCGCGAGGAACCAGAAGCCGAGCGCGACCGACACGCCGATCGAGCCGAAGGGTGCGGCGTACGTGTCGATGAGGTCCGGCACGACGAGTGTGCTCCCGGCCAGGGCGGCGGTCGTGCCGAGCGACATCACGGCCGCCCCCAGGGCCACGGCGCGGAACGGCAGCCGGCGACCGAGGAGAAGCGACGGCGTGACGAGCCAGAGGGCGAAGTGGAACCCGAGGTGAAGCGGCGGCGTCGCAAGCTCGTCCGGCACCACGGCCGTCGCGGCTCCCCGCACGGACGCCCCGACGCCGACCACGGCGCCGAAGAGGATCAGCCAGGCGATCCCGCGCAGCCAGTTGCGAGGCCCCGGGTGCGTGTGGAGCCCCAGGCGCGGTCGTAGACTCGGAAGAGCGCTCCGGCAAACCCGAAGGCCGTCCACACCAATCCGATCAATCCGACGAGCGTGGCGGCGCGGAGACTGCGGTCGGCACTTGCAAACGCGTCCCGCAAGAGGGCCGCGGTGCGGCCGTGGAGGTGCATCACCGACACCACCCCATCGGCGTACGCGATGGACGAGACGCCACTGCGCCGGGCCAGCGCGAACCCGAGGATCGCGAGTGGCACGAGCCCCAGCAGGGCGTTGAGGGCGAGCACCGCTGCGCGATCGCCTCCGTCGATCTCGTCGAACCGCACGACGCAGCGCCCGACGAGGGTCTCGTGGAGCATCCGGTCGACGTGCGGGGCGAGCCGCCGGCGACCGCGGCCCATCAATGACGCGCTCCAACCCCACGGCTCACGCATCCCGCGAGCCCCCGGAGAGGGAGCGCTGCGCGATCGACCGAGCGGAGGGCGCCGCGCCGACAGGCACCTCCGCGCATACCGGAGGTGGGGCGAACGTCCTCGCCGACATTCAACCCCGCCATCCGAAGCCCGCTCGCTGGGCCGGTGGCGTGAGCGGGCTCTGGGGCAGACCGGTTCGCGGCGTCGGGTCGTTGTAGGCGGGAGGGGCGACGTCGTTTGGTGCGTCGGGGTAGAAGAGGCTGGCCAGCTGCTGGATCTGACCGCGCCCGGCGTGGAGTTCGTATTGCCCGCCGCCGTAGAGCGTGACGCCTCGGTCCTGGCAGATCTGGATGCAATCGAGCAGGGCCGCGAGAGTGCCGAAGCGTGACGGTTTGATGTTGAGGTAGCGCGGCGGGGTGGCGAGTGCGTCGACGTCGGCGAGGGCGTGGATCGGCGCGTCCCAGCTGACCCGGTTGCGCGCGCCGAGCAATGCTGCGGTCGTTTCGGGTGTCAGGATGGGATCCTCGAGGATCGCGTGGGGGAACCGCGTCGCGATCGTCCGGTAGAGAGCGGGGTTTGCCGCCTGACGAACCTTCCCTCCGATGCTGTGTCCTTTGAAGTCCAGGATTCGGACCCGTCCACTCGCTACGAGCGCGTCCAGGTAGTCGGGTGTCCATTCCGGGACGGGGTCGAGCTTCAGCTCGATCGCCGGGCTGATGTGCAGCCAAGGGCGCGCATCGAGGCGGGTCGAGACGACAAACCGGAGAGGACGCTCGGCGCCGCCGAGGGCGTCGGCGAGCGGGATGCCGGCCTGCAGGAGCGCGAGGTCGAGCGCGGCGCTCTCGAATGCCCACCGGCGGTAGTAGCGCGCGGCGTCGCGGATCGGCTGGTGCGGGAAGAGCTCGATGCGGTCGAGTGCGCGCGAGAAGCCGTCAATCGTCGTCCGCGCGGGCTCTGGCAGTCGCTTGGCGGGTGCGAACGCGTACTGGTCCGCGTCGTCGTAGGTCACGTCCTCGCCGCGACCGGTGCGGCCGCCGCCGTGGAGTGCGACCGTGGTCGTGACGCGCGTCCACCCACTCGACGTGGGGGCTGTCTGGGTTCCGACCTCGTACCCGTCGATGACGAGCGGCAGGCCGGCCACCGCGTCATAGAGGCGCCGTGGCGTGTCTCGGCGAGCGCGGGTCGCCGGGCTGGCTCCTCCAGGGCGCGCCATCACCGGCGTCGGCGCAGGAGAGCCGCCAGGACGGCGACGAGCAGCACGAACGTGGCGCCGACCGAGACGAGCCAGTCGAAGCTCACGGCAGCGCCTCCTTCCTCCGCCTCAGCACGCTGCTGCGGGAACTGCCGTCGCCATCAGAAGTCGAGCCGATCTGCGCGTCCGCGGCGCATGAACAGTCGCCACAGGATCACGGCCGCGACGGCCTTGAGGCCGAGATCGAGCGCGAAGAACCACGCCATGCTCGTGCGGCTGCTCCAGTCGCTTGCCAGCGCGAAGCCCCAGCCGATCGTGCCGACGAAGGCCAGTCCGAGCGCGAGGAGCAGCGCGGCGACGTCACGGCCGGCATGCCGCTCGACGGCGAGTCCCTCGTCGGGCCCGGCCGGCACGACGACGGCGCGCGCGGTGTCGGGCTCGACGACGAGATGGGTGATCGGCAGCGGGTAGCGGTCCCGCGCCTGGGCGACCACGTCGCGCTCGAGCCAGTTCTGCTTCCCGACCGCGTGGGTCACGATCACGATCGCATCGGGGTCGAACGTCCGGATCGCGTCGTCGATGGCCTGCAGTGGATCGGAATCTCCGACTGCGCCGTGCACCGTCAGGCCCTCCTGCGCGCACGCTGCGAAGGAACGCGCGAGGAGGTCCTCGGCCGCCTGGCGCCCGAGTGCCTCGTCGTTCAGCCAGAACTGCAGCCGTGGCGTCAGCGCCGGCGCGAGCACGAGCACCTCGGCTCCCTCGCCCGTGCGGTTGCGGATCTCGGCGAAGAGCGCGTCGCCCGCGCACGCCTCGTTCGCCACGACCAGCAGCCGCCGCGACTCCACGCTCGTCTCGATCGTCACCGTGATCACCTCCGTCACTGCAGCCTGGACGTCGGCCGCGGGCGGCGCATCGGGGTTTGCCGCATCTCGACCACGGGGTTTCCGACGGCACCGCGGGCCGAAAACGGCGAGGTGCGCGGTGAACAGGCCGAGGCAGGCAGCCAGCGGCGGCTACGCTCCCGGCGTGGAGCCGAGCGACCTCTCCGCCGGACACGGGCCGGCGTCGTGGGATGAGCGCTACGCCGGCGAGGGCTACCTCTTCGGGACGCAGCCGAACAGGTTCCTGGTCGGCTGCAGGAGCTTGCTCGGCGCTGGTGGCCGCGCGCTCTGCGTCGCCGACGGCGAGGGCCGGAACAGCATCTGGCTCGCCGGCGAGGGGTTCGACGTGGACGCCTTCGACGCATCGCGAGTCGCGGTCGAGAAGGCGCGGCGGCTTGCCGCGCAGCGGGGCGTGTCGGTTCGGTTCACGGTGGCAGATGCCGATTCGTGGCGCTGGCAGGAGAGCGCCTACGACGTCGTCGCAGCGATCTTCGTCCAGTTCGCCTCGCCCGACCTGCGCCGGCGGATGTTCGGCCGGATCGCACAGGCCCTGCGACCAGGTGGGCTTCTGTTGCTCGAGGGCTATCGGGTGGAACAGCTCGCGTACGGCACCGGCGGCCCGCGCTCTGTGGCGCAGCTGTACAGCGAAGAGCAACTTCGGAAGGAGCTGGCGGTCTTCGATCTGGAACAGGTGCGCTCGTACGATGAAGTGGTCGAGGAGGGCGTCGGCCACTCCGGGATGTCGGCGCTGATCGACGTCGTCGCGCGGCGGCCCATCGCCTGAATCGGCACTGCTACGAGCCGTACCTGGAGGGCATGCGGGTTGGTGCCATCCCGCCCGCGGTGACGGCGTACCCTCTGCTCGCCGAGGGAGGCGTCGATGCGCTCCGAGAGCGCCGGCAACGGCCTCCAAGGCTACGTCTCCCACCTGCGCAAGCTGCTGGGGAGGGAGCGGCTGCAGACGCAGCCGCCGGGGTATGTGCTCGCGGTCGCCGAGGGAGGGCTCGATCTCGACGCTTCCGCCGGTTGGCCGCGCAGGGAAGGTTCCACAAGGCGCGGTTGCTGCGGCGCGGGCGGCCACTCGCCGATTTCGCGTTCGAGCGGTTCACACAGGTGGAGATCTCGCGCCTCGACGGCGCGCGGCCGTCCGGGCCGACTCCCCGGGCGCCCGCGCTCGCGGGCGGGATCGTCTCGAGGTCGAGCCTTGCATCGCCCATTCCGGAATCCCGCGCAGTAAACGGGATTCTCGCCTCTATACTCGCCTCATGAGGCGCACGGCACGCCTGGCCGTCGCTGCGGTCGCGGCAACCGGCACGGTGGCCGCTCTCCGTGTGCGGAAGGCCCGCGCTGCCGTCGTCTCGCCCTGGGCGTCGGCGCGCATGAAGCCCTACGACCCGGACGCCTACACCCCCGACCTGCTTGCGCACTGGATCGGCGAGGGCGCGCGCCAAGGCGCCAAGGACCGCGTGCTGCTGCCTCGTATCGCCGAGCTCCTCGGGCCCGGTCGCGTGCTCGAGCTCGGTGCCGGCGCGGGTCAGCTGACACTGCTGCTGCGCGAGCGCGGGTTCGAGATCGTCGCCTCGGACTACGCCCCGTTCTTCGTCGAGCATCTCGCCTCGCTCGGCCTCGACGCGCGGCGCGTCGATGCCTCCGACATCGCCGCCGCCGGCGTCGGAACCTTTCCGAACATCTTTGCTCAGAGCATCACGCCGCTGATCACGTCGGATCGAGATGTGATCGCAACGACGTACGACTCGGTGCGCGCGGCACTCGAGCCAGGCGGTCGCTTCGTGCACATCCATGCGCAGGCGGGACGCCGCGAGCTCACCGCCACGATGCGCGCCCACGCGGCGCTGGCCTCCGAAGCCGGCTTGCGCGACGTCCGCGTGCGGCGTGACCAGCTCCTGCCGTCGCGGGCCTACGAGCCGCCCTTGACGGCCCTCGCCACGCTCGCCGAGCGCCTCCTCGGCTCACGCCTCGGCAGCCGCTTCGTGCTGTCTGCGACCCGCTAGCGCAGCGCCGCGCAGTCCGCTGCGTATTGACAAGGAGCCCGTATGCCCGTTACGTAGTATCCAGTAGGAAGCGAATGAGGCGGACATGAGCGACGTGGTTTTGATTACGGGCGGCGCGGGTTACATCGGCGCGCATGTCACCCGCGAGTTGGCCGCCCGTGGCAGGCGCGTGCGGGTGCTCGACCGGCTCCTGCACGGGCAGCGCGGCGTTGCCGCGGAACTCGAGCGCCTCGGCGTCGAGATGGTTGAGGGCGACGTACGCGACGGCACCGCGCGTGCCGCGGCGCTCGCCGGTGTCGATGCGGTCGTGCATCTCGCCGCCATCGTCGGCGACCCCGCTTGCGCGCGCGACCCCCAGCTCTCGAACGACGTCAACATCGGCGGCAGTACGGCGCTCGTAGCCGACGCCGAGGCCGCGGGCGTCACGCGCTTCGTATTCGCCTCCACCTGCTCGAACTACGGCCGGATGCTCGATCCGACGACCCCGATCTCCGAGGAAGGAGAGCTGCGGCCCGTGTCGCTGTATGCGTCGCAGAAGGTGCACATCGAGCAGCTGCTGCTCGGCCGCGAGAGCGCCACGCTACATGCGACCTGCCTGCGCTTTGCGACGGTCTACGGCGCCGCTCCGCGCATGCGCTTCGATCTCACCGTCAACGAGTTCACGCGAGATCTCTGGGCGGGGCGCGATCTCGAGGTCTTCGGCGAGCAGTTCTGGCGGCCCTATGTCCACGCACGGGATGCCGCTGCGGCGATCTGCATCGTGCTCGACGCCCCGCTCGAATCCGTAGACCGCGAGGTCTACAACGTCGGGCGGTCGAGCGAGAACTACCGCAAGCTCGACCTCGTCGACAAGATCCGCGAGCACGTCAGCACGGGCGATGTGCGCTACGTCAGTCGCAGCGACGATCCGCGCGACTACAAGGTCAGCTTCGAGAAGATCCGGAGCCGGCTGGGTTTCGAGACGAAGATGACGGTGTCCGACGGCATCGCCGAGCTCGTGCGCAACCTCGAGGCAGGCTCGTTCGGCGACCCGTACGACCCGGGCTTCCGCAACTGATGGCGCGCGTCGATGCGCCCCTCTGGCGAATCCCACTCGCGGATGTCGTCGTGAGCGAGAATGATCTCGCCGCCGTCGCCGACGTCTATCGCTCGGGCTGGCTCAGCCAGGGGCCGCGTGCGCGGGAGTTCGAGGAGGCGATCGAGGACTACACCGGCGCGCGGCACGCCGTCGCCGTGGCGAACTGCACGGCAGCCCTGCACCTGATCGCACTCGCCGCAGGCTTCGGTCCGGGCGACGAGGTCATCGTTCCGTCATTGACGTTCGTGGCGACGCCGAACAGCATCGCCTACACCGGGGCGACGCCTGTCTTCGCCGATGTCGTCTCGCCGACCGAGCCGTGGCTCGACCCCGACTCCGTGGAGGAGCGCGTGACGAGCCGCACGCGGGCGATCCTCTGCATGCAGTACGGCGGACACCCGGGCGAGAGTCTCGCGCTGCGCGCTCTCGCGGACCGTCATGGCCTGCGCCTGCTCGAAGACAGCGCGCATGCGCTCGGCACCCGCATCGGCGGCGAGCACGCCGGCACGCTCGGATTCGCCGGCGCCTACAGCTTCTTCTCCAACAAGAACCTGGCGATCGGGGAGGGCGGCATGGTGGTCTGCGGCGATGACGAGACGGCCGCTCGCGTGCGCCTGCTGCGCTCGCACGGGATGACATCGCTTTCTTGGCAGCGCCACCAGGGGCACGCCGCGAGCTACGACGTCGTCGCACTTGGCCACAACTTCCGCATCGACGAGCCGCGCTGCGCGCTCGGGCTGAGCCGGCTCGCGCGGCTCGACGACGACAACCGCCGCCGCGCCGCGCTCGACGCGCACTACCGCGAGCTGCTCACCGGCGCCGCGGGTCTGACTGCGGCCCTCACCCCGCCGGCCGGCGCGACGTGCGCACACCACCTCTTCACCGTCGTGCTCGACGCGGGTCTCGACCGCGATTCCGTGCGCGAGCACCTCAGCGCCGCCGGGATCCAGACGAGCGTTCACTACCCGCCGGCGCACCGCTTCGCGATCTACGAGCCCGAGGGTGCCCGGTTGCCCGTCACCGACGAGGCCGCTCGGCGCGCGCTGACGCTGCCGCTCTTCGCCCACATGACGGATGAGCAGGTCGAGTTCGTCGCGGCGACGTTGCGCGAGGCCTGCGCATGATCATCCGCGCGCGTGACGGAAGTGGCAAGCGAGCCGTGATCCTCGCCGGCGGCAAGGGCACCCGCCTCGGGCCGTTCACGACGATCCTTCCGAAGCCGCTGCTGCCGATCGGCGACCGGGCGATTCTCGAGCTGCTCGTCGAGCAGCTCCGCGTGCACGGGTTCACCCGGCTGACGCTCGCCGTCGGCTATCTCTCGCATCTCATCGAGGCGGTCTTCGGCGATGGCTCGTCCTACGGCGTGTCGATCGACTACCACTACGAGAACGAGCCGCTCGGTACCGCCGGCGCGCTCGCCGGGGTGCGCGGACTCGACGAGCCGTTCCTGATGCTGAACGGCGACGTCATCACGACGCTCGACTTCGCCGAGTTCATGGCGGTGCACGCCGCCGGCGAGTGCGCGTTGACGATCGCCACGCAGGTGCGGCGCGCCACCATCGACTTCGGCGTCATCCAGCTGGAAGACGGGGCCGGGCCGTTCCAGAACGTCACCGGGTATCTCGAGAAGCCGAGCAGCGAGCACGCCGTGTCGATGGGCGTCTACGCGGTCAGCCCGGACATCCTGCGCCTGATCAGGCCCGGCGCATTCCTCGACTTCCCCGATCTGGTGCTGAATGCGCTGGCGGCCGGTGAACGGGTCGCCTCGTACTGCTACGACGGGCTCTGGCTCGACATCGGCCGGCACGAGGACTACGAGAGGGCGATCAGCGCCGAGCCCGATCTCGCCACCGCGCTCAGGGAGGCGGCCGCACGCGGTCAGCTGGCGGCTGCCGGCGAAGCATGAGCCCGGGCCACCGCATCCTGCTCGTCAACCAGTATGCGGGGTCGCCACGCGACGGGATGGAGTTCCGGCCGCACGCGCTCGCCCGCGAGTGGCAGGCCACGGGGCACGAGGTCCTGATCGTCGCCGGCTCGCCCTCGCACGTTCGGGCACACAACCCCGAGCTCAGGCGGCGCGTGAGTCGCGAGGTCGTCGACGGCGTCGAGTTCGAGTGGCTGAGGCTGCCACGCTACGACGGCAACGGCGCCCGCCGCGCCGCCAACATCATCGCCTTCGCCGCGCAGTTGCGGGCGCGCAGCCGTGCGCTCGCGGACGCCTTCCGGCCCGATGTCGTGATTGCCTCGTCGACGCATCCGCTCGACATCTACGGCGCGCGAGCCGCTGCGCGCAGAAGCGGCGCCCGCCTCGTCTTCGAGGTGCACGACCTGTGGCCGCTGACACCGGTCGAGCTCGGCGGCATGTCGCCGACGCATCCGTTCGTCCGCCTCATGGCGCGCGCCGAGCGCGACGCCTGCGCGAGCGCCGACACCGTCGTCTCGATCCTCCCGGCCGCGGATCGGCACCTTGTCACCTGTGGCATGCCCCTCGAGCGCTACGTGCACGTGCCGAACGGCATCTCCATCGCCGAGGCCGATGCCGGAAAGCCGCTACCGGCCGAGCAGGCCGAGCTCGCGCGGTCTCTGCGCGCCGAGGGGCGCTTCCTCGTCGGCTACGCCGGCGGGATCGGCCTCGCCAACGCGATCGACGACCTCGTCTCGGCCGCCGAGCGCCTGCGCGACGCGCCGGTCGCGTTCCTGATCTGGGGCGATGGCCCCGAACGCGCGGCGGTTGAGCGGCAGGCGAGGGAGGCCCGTCTCACGGGCATGCACTTCCTTGGACGCATCCCGAAGAGCGCGGTGCGCGCCGCGCTCGAGGCGTGCGACGCTCTCTATCTCGGCTGGAAGCGGCGCAGCATCTACCGCTTCGGCGTGAGTCCGAACAAGCTGTTCGACTACATGGCATCCGCACGGCCGATCGTGCATGCGACCAGCGCGCCGGGCGACCCCGTCGCCGGGTGTGGCTGTGGCGTCTCGGTCGAGGCGGAGGATCCCGACGCGGTCGCGAAGGCGATCAGGCAGCTTGCGGCGCTGCCCGCCGCCGAGCGCGCCCGGCTCGGGATGCGCGGCCGCCGGCAGGCCGAGGAGCACCACGACTATCCGATCCTCGCGGCGCGGCTGCTCGCGGCCGTCGTGCCGGCCGCCCGTGCTCCCCGCGAACCGGTGGGAGTCTGACCTGCGCGGTGGGCGTCGCCGCCGGCGCGCGTGGTTCGCGCCAGTCGTCGTCGGGCTGCTGGCCGCTGGCTGGGGCCTCGCCGCGGCGAGTCGTCCCGCCGCCGGCTCGGCGACCGCGTGGATCGGTCCGCGCGTGGGCGCCGATGCGCTCGCGAACACACGGATCGGCGGGCCGTACGGGACGACGCTCGCCTTTCGCTTCCGCCCGACCTGGAGCGGGAGCGTCACAGGCGTGCGCTTCTACATCGTCGTCAACAGCGGCGGCACAGGGGAGTACAGCGGCGGAGACGGCGGCACCCTGCGCGTGTCGCTCGTGGCCGGTGGCGACGGCGGGCTTCCGAGCGCGACCGTGCTCGCGAGCGCAGACATTCACCCGCGGATCGACGGGATCAGCTTCCCGTTCGTTCGCTTCGGAACGCCTCCCAGCGTCGTCGCCGGGCGCGACTACGACATCGTGTTCACGAACACGAGTCCGGAGCCGGCCGTGAATTGGGTCTCCGTCAACGCCCTGATCGGGCACGGGGCCGGCGTTGCGCCGCCGCCGCTCGCGCTCGCCGACAGCGTGCTGCTCGGTGACTCGACGGATGGCGGGGCGACTCCGGCGAACTGGCGTGCGCGGGCTCAGGGATCGGGTGAGAACTACCTTCCGATCATGGATGTCCAGGGCGCCGCGAAGGCACAGCACCTCGGCCTCGGCTACATGGAGTCGTGGATCTCGAACCCGAAGCCGATCGGCGGCTCGGCAGCCGTGCGTGAAGTGTTCACGTACCAGGGCGCGTCCGCCGCGCGCGTGCTGCAGGCGCTCGTCCGCTTGCGGCGCACCGGTGACCAGATCGGGCCGCTGAGCGTGCGGCTCGAGGATCCACGCGGCAGGACGCTGGCAGTCGCGAACCTGCCCGGCGCGAACGTGCCGAGCGACGGTGCGGGATGGGTGTCGGCGACCTTCCGCAGGCCGCCGCTCCTGCGCCAGGGCGAAAAGCTCGCGCTGGTGCTGCGCTCGGCCCGCGGCACGTTCGAGGCGTTCCCGCTGCGCAAGGGACTCGCCTTCGGCTTCGACGGCGGGACGGTCTTCAGCGGCGGCTATGCGCAGTTCACGCGTGCCGGGAAGTGGACGGGCTGGGATCAGTGGGGCGACACGAACCGCACCGACGGCGACCTGCAGTTCGCGCTGCGCCTACGTCCGTGAGGCGTCAGCGCCGCGAGCGCGCCAGCAGGAGCGCCCCGTCGCGTAGGCGCGCGAGGTCGAGCCGGACGTTGGCGCGCCGCGCGGCGCCCCAGGGCCGCGTGTGCACGAGGATCTCGATCACGCCCGCGCCGGCGCGCAGCGCCTCGATGGGATCGGCGGGCACCCAGAGCTGTGGATACCCCCGATCGCTGACGCGCGCGTCGTATTGCGACGTGATGTTCTCGTCGTAGGCCTCGACGTGCACGCCGAGCTCCGTGCGCAGCCCCGGATCGTCGAGCAGCACCGTGTTCGCGACGCCCGTTCGGCGGTTCGCGAAGTCGCCGTGCGAGGCGAATGTCGTGAGCGGGAGACCGCTGCGTCGCCGAACGGCGGCGGTGTTGAATCGCAGGAGAGCGCGCGCCTCGTCGACGAGCGCGAGCGCCGCCTCGCGCGAGCGCGCGCCGTGGCGCAGAGCCAGCGTCGCGAGCTCCTCGTAGTGGTAGCCGACCTCGGATCCGCCGGCGGCGATCTCGGCGATGAGGTCGTCATCCCACGTCGAGAGGCGGAAGAACCATGTGCCGCGCACGCCGAGGCGCTGCTCGATGCGCCACATGCGCGCCGCGGTGGCGAGGTCGGAGTCGATGTCGTGGCGCAGCAGCAGGACGCGATCCGACGTCGCCCCGTGTTTGGCGAACTCGCCCAGCGGTAGCGTCTCGTACCCCGCGCTCAACGCCAGCGAGAGCAGGAGCTCGTACTCCCGCAGGCGGCTCGGCAGGAGGTAGTCGCCGTAAAGGCGGCCGCTGATACGGCGTGCGGCGCCGATGATCAAGCGAGCAGCTCCTGGTAGAGGCCGAGCAGGACCGTTTCCTGACTCTCCCAGGAGTAGTGCTCAATGGCAGCGGCGCGCGCGCGCTCGCCCATCGCGCGCGCCTCGCCGGGGTCGTTGAGAACCCGTTCGATGGCCGCGGCCAGGGCGCGTGGGTCGTCGAGTGGGACGCACAGGCCGCAGCGGTGCCGCGCGATGATGGCGTTCCACGGCTCGACGTCGGTGGCGACGACCGGCAGGCCCGCCGCCATGTACTCGAACAGCTTGACGGGCCACGAGATGGCGTGGTTGGGCGAACGGCGCAGCGGCAGGACGCCGACGCCCGCGCGGCGCAGAAGTGCTGCCACCTCGGCGCGTCCGACGCGTCCGTGGTAGCGCACTTGCGCCCAGCCGGGCCGCGACTCGAGCTCGCTCGGGGCGAAGGTGGAGTCGAAACGGCCGGCGAGCTCGAGCTGACAGTCGACGTGCTCCATGGCATCCACGAGCTCGATGAGGCCGCGCACACGCGAGAGGTCACCGACGTAGCACGCGACGCGCTCGCGCTCGGCGAACGGTCCCGGCGTGATCTCGTCGAGCCGCGGGAAGTTCGCGACGAGCGCCACGCGCGGCGCATGGCCGCGGAAGCGCTCCACGATCGGAGGGACCGAGCCGATGACGGCGGTGAGGTGGCCGGCCGCGGCGAGCTCGAGGTGGCCGGCCATCCACGACGCCGGCCTCCGCAGGACCGGCCTGACCCACGCCTTCGCGAGGATCTGCTTGGGCACGTCCTCGTGCGCGTCGTAGATCACGAGGCGTCCCTGCCGGGCGAGCCGCAGCGCCTGCGGCAGGAAGTCGGGGTCGTGGAAGTGGTAGACGTCGGCGTCGGCCTCACGCGCGGCGCGATAGGCGCCGAGTGGTCGCGCGACCATGCGGCGCGCGCGGTTCACGGGCGGTGCCGCGAGCGGCACGACGCGGACGCCCGGGCGTTCCGTCCCGGGCGGAGCGGGCACGATCAGCGTCACGTCGTAGCCCGCCGCGCTGAGGCTCGCGCACTCCTTGCCGAGGATCCGGTGGTCGTCGATGTGGTGCCCGGTGGTGATGTGGCACACGCGGCGGCGAGCGTCAGCCATCCGTCGTCGCCGGTGATCCACGCATCGCGAGCGCGATGCCGAGCATCATCCAGAGGAGTGGGTCGTCTGTGACATTTCCGGAGGCGAACGCCTCGAGCAGTGCGAACACGACGCCAACCGCACAGAACGCGGCGCCGGGCTGCCGCGCGATGCGCATTGCCGCCAGCAACGCCGCGCCCACGAGCCACGCGAGTGCGCCGAGCGCGAGGATGCCGGACTCGTTGAAGACCTCGAGCGCGACGTTGTGCGGGTAGGGCACGGCCGGGCGCGGATTGATCACGGGGAGGTTGAGCCCGAACGTTCCGACGCCGTTGCCGAGCGGGTGCGCAAGAGCCTGATCGAGCGCGCGCGTGTGGAGGTAGTCGCGGCGCGGGTCATTCGTGAGCCGCGCGTAGCGGCTGAGCGCCGTCGGGCTGACGACTTGGCGAGCGGCCTCGGCGACGCCCAGACCGACTGCCGCGACGAGCGCGAGCGTGAGCACGGGACGGCGCGAGTGGGCGACCAGGAGGATGCCGCCGAGTATCGCCGCTCCGAGCAGCGAGAGCAGCACCCCGCGCGAGCCGGCGCGCGCAGCCGCCACCGCCAGCACGGCGCCGACGGTGAGGAGCACCACTCGCAGGCGTCCGTGCATTCGCATCGCGACGCACGTCACGGCGGCCAGCGCGCCGAATGCGGGGAAGAGGGCGGCCTCGATCTCGCTCCCGCCAGGCAGCGTGTAGGGCTGACTCGGATCTGCGCTCGGGGACGAGGCGTGCACGATGATGAACGCGACGCCGATGAACGCGACGGCGAGCCGCGTGAGAGCCGTCAGATCGCGCACGAGGACGAACGGGGAGAAGAAGAGCAGGAGCGGGACGGCCTCGAAGTAGATCCCCTTCGACGTGGCGCCGGGCAGCGACGACCGCATCGCCGCCACGACGAGCAGGGTCGAGAGGACGAGGATGAGCGCGGCCGTCCACGGCACGCGCGGCACCCCGTGGCGCTGGATCACGAACCAGCACGACCACAGCGTCAGTACCAGCGTCACGATCAGGAGATCGGCCGGGATCTCCGTGAACGGGTACAGGCTCTTGAGAGATCCCTCGCTCGCCAACAGGACGAGCGACAGCTCGGGAGCCGCTCTCAGCGCCACGACGGCGCCCGCCAGCGCGCCGATCCCGAGCAGAAGCGGTGAACGTAGCGTGAGCCCGGCGCCGACGCTCACCGCGAGCGCGGCCACGTAGAGCGCGGCTGCCGGCGACAGGCGCGGGCCGAAGCCGTGCCCCGGGAGCGGCACGGCGCTCACGCCGAGCGGCGCCGGGCCTCGCGCGAGAGCAGCTGCGCGACGCCGAAGCAGCCGATGACGAAGCCCGCGCTGGCACCGAGCAGGACGTTGCGCGAAGTCTCGGGCTGGACCCGGCCGCGCGGATCGCCCTTCGAGAAGACCCGCAGGCTCAGGCCACTCGGCGCAGCAGCCGGCGTCGCGGTGGTTGCCGAGGCGGAGTTGACGGCCGTCACGAGCGCTTCGGTCTCGGCTGTCGAGATCGCCGAGGCCACCTTCTGGTCGCCGTCCACGCCGGCGATCGTGAGAAGCGGCGTGTCGCCGCTGATGCTCAGACGCAGGCGGGCGCGCAGCCAGTCGGTCGTACGGCGCTGATTGCCCACGCCGCCGAGGCGAGCGACGGCGTCGGCGAGCACCTGCTGCGTCAGAGCGAGCTCTTGCACCGTGGTCGAGATGGCGGCGAACGAGTCCGCATGGGAGGGATCGAGGAAGCCGCTCGCCGGCGACACTACGACCTGGCTGCGGGACTCGTACAGGGTGGACTGCGTGAGCGAGTAGGCGAAGCCGCAGGCGGCGCCGAGGATCGCCGCAACGAGCGGGATCAGCGCAAGCCGGAGTACCGGCTCCAGATCGGCGCGTGACAGCGGGAGGCGTCCGAGGGTGGTGGGTCGCATGGTGTCGTGAGGATGCCCGCTGCTCACTTCGAGCACCTCGGCCCCGGGCTACGATCGGACGGCACGAACATGCGCCGGACCGGAACCCCAAGGTGCCGCGAGCATACATGCGCCATCCACAGAGCGGCCGCGACGTAGGTGATGGTCGTGGAGGCGGCCGCTCCGACATAGCCGAATTCGCGGCTTCCCACCACGGCGAGCGCGCCGTTCGCGCCCGCCATGCCGATCGCCGTGATCAGCACTTCGCGCTGCCGTTCGAGGCGGGTGAGCAGCAGGTGGCGTAGCACCTCGACGACGGACCAGGCCGCGATGCCGGGCACGAGCACCGCGAATGCGCGCCAGATGTCGGCGTATGCGCCCCCGAAGATGCGTGCAGAGAGCACCGCGGTGAGCGGCGCGCCCACGGCCCCGGCGGCGAGCACGAGGGCGACGCAGCCCGTCGTCGTCGACGCTGTCCGCCGTGCGATTTCCTCGCGCGGCGCCGTCATGATCGAGCGGTAGGTCACCGTGAGGAGCGCGCGTGGGAAGAGCAGCAGGTTGGCGGCGAGCGCGACCGGGATCGAGTAGACGCCGGCGGCACTGACCGAGATGACGCCCGAGACGACGAGCACGTCGATGCGCGCGCAGAGCTGCAGCATCCCGTTCGAGACGGCGATGCCGCGGGCGCGCCAGAGCCATCGCCGGAGGATTCCGGAATCGATCGCGGAGATGGCTCCGCGACGGAGGGCGAACCAGAGCTGGAGCGCCGCTGTGGCGCTGACGCCGGCGAGCCAAGCAGTGATCAGCGATCCGAGCGTCGCGGCGCCAAACGCGGCGATTGCGGCCGACGCGACGAGCGGCAGCGTCGCCAGCGCGATCTCGCCAAGGCCGACGGCGGTGACCCGTCCCGTGGCTTGGGCGAGGCCGATCTCGCAACTCACGAAGACGACGATGCCGGTTGCGATGGCCGCCAGGATCTGCACCCAGGGAGCTCCGGGGAGCCCGACTCCGGCCAGGTTCACGATCATCGCGGCAAGCGCCAGTACGAGTGCCGACCCGGCGCCGAGCGCGAGCATCCCCCCGCGCAACTCTGCTTCATCGCTGCGGTTGTGGATCAGGTCGGCCACCATCACGGGCGCGGGCGCGCTGAGCACGACGACGCCGACGCCGGCGGCTGTCGTCAGCACGACGTAGGCGCCGCGGCCGTGCGTGTCGAGGACGCGCGCCGTGAGGACGGCGAGCGCGAACGCAGCGGCGCCGCTCGTCAGCCGTGCGGACAGGTTGAGCGCGCCGGCCCGCAGGCTGTCGCGCAAGGGGGCGAGCATGGGCCCTGCCGTTTCGCGCTGCGGCGACCCGCTCACCGGGGGCTCGCGGGTTCGAGGTCGAGAGCCATTGCTGTCTCGCGAGTTTAGCGGCGCCCATCCCGTCATATCTCGAATATGAGTTCGCGAAGGCGCCAAGGAACCACGGCCGCCGCGGCGTATCGAAAACGCGTGCGCGCGCCTTTGACCTCATGGGTGGGGGAAGCCCACCTGACCGCCGGGAATCTCCGCTTCTATAGTGAAATCTGCAAATGTTGAAACTCGATAGCCTCGTCTCGGCGAAGGTGCACCGTGCAAGCGCGCGGCTCGTGTCGCGCGCATTCGACGTAGCCATCGCGAGCGTGCTGCTCGTGCTGACGGCACCGGTGTGGATCTTGCTGTCGCTCGCCATCCTCGTCGACGAGCCGGGGCCCGTGCTCTACCGCGCCCGGCGCGTCGGCCATCGCGGGAGAGAGTTCGACATGCTCAAATTCCGCAAGATGCGGCGAAATGCAGCCGGCCCGCGGCTCACTCTCGCCGACGACGGACGCTTCACGCGGATCGGCCGGATGCTCGCGCGCACCAAGCTGGACGAACTGCCTCAGCTCGTCAACGTCTTGCGTGGCGAGATGGCGCTCGTCGGTCCGCGTCCCGAGGATCCGTCGTACGTCGCCGCCTACCCGGCCGAGTTCGCCGCGATCACCCTCGTGCGGCCGGGGATCACGGGCCTCTCGCAGATCCAGTACCGGGATGAGGCGGCGCTGCTCGTCGGCGACGACTTCGAGACGCTGTACCGCACCGAGGTGCTGCCGCAGAAGATCGACCTCGACCGCTACTACTCGAGCCACCGCTGCCTTGCGCTGGATCTGCGCATCCTGGTCTGGACGGCGGTCGCGATCGTGGCCGGCGCGCACGTGCACGCTGACGCGCTGGCGCGCTCCGTGACGTTCGAGCGTACCGGCGCCCTTGCACAGCCGGCGCGCCCCGTCACCCTCGAGCGTCCCGGCGGCCTTGCGCAGCCGGACGCGCCCCCGGACATCTTGCCGAAGGCCTCCTGACCCCCGTCGTTCCGAGCGCGGTCGTGTGGCCCGGGCGCAAGCGCTTCGCGTTCACGATCTTCGACGACACCGATCTCGAGACGGTCGACAACGGCCCGGGTGTCTATGCGTTCCTCACCGAGCTCGGCATGCGCGTGACGAAGTCGGTGTGGGTCCTGCCGCCGGCCGGCGAGGCGCTCTACGGCGGCTCCAGCTGCGCCGACCCCGACTACCTGACCTGGGCGCTCGAGCTGCAGCGCCAGGGCCACGAGATCGCGCTGCACAATGTCGCGAGTTCGACATCGAGGCGCGAGGAGACGCTCGCCGGGCTGGATCGCTTCCGCGAGCTGTTCGGGCACGATCCACGCACGCTCGCCAATCACGTCGGGAATCTGGAGGCCATCTACCACGGCGAGGAGCGCGTCACAGGCGCACGGCGCGCTCTCTACAATGTCCTCACACGTGGCCGCCGCCGCCGGCTGTTCGAGGGGCACGTGCCGGGATCCCCGCTGTTCTGGGGTGATCTCTGCCGCGAACGCGTGTCGTACGTGCGCAATTTCGTGTATCGCGACGTCGACACGCTGGCTGCATGCCCGTACATGCCGTACCGCGACTCGTCCAAGCCGTACGTGGCCGCCTGGTTCGCCGCCTCCGAGGGCGCGAATCCGGTCTCGTTCATGCGCACGATCGGCGAGGCCGAACAGGACCGGCTCGAGGCTGAGGGCGGCCTCTGCATCATGTATACGCACCTCGGCGCCGGATTCTGGCGTGACGGGACGCTCCATCCGGAGTTCGCGCGGCTGATGAAGATGCTCGCCACGCGCGACGTCTGGTTCGCGCCGGTTGCCGAGGTTCTCGATCATTTGCAGCGTGTCAGGGGCGTCACGGACATCGGCTCGAGGCAGCGGCGCGAACTCGAGTGGCGGTGGCTGCGCGACAAAGTGCGTGCCCACTCGACGTCGTGACGCGGCGGGCTGCCACCCGGTATCGCCCGTTCCCGGGCGCTTCACCCGGCCGGCTGCAGGCTCGGGGTCGCCGCGTGGCAAGGCGACCTGCTCGAGCCGCTCGCGCGTGGGTGCGTACCCGGTGAGTGCGACGAGACGGCTCGCGGTCGACGGCGACGCGGTCGGTGCGCTCTTCGCGAGCCGCCGCGACGAGCTCGCACGGCTCGCCGGCGGCACCACCGCAGACGCGGAGGGCGACCCGACCTGATCGCCGTCGAGGACGGCGACGCCGTCCCGAGCACATCGCGCCCGCGCACGGCATAGTGGCTAGGTGGATGCGGCAGGCGTCGTGGCCGAGCTCTCGCGTGTCTTCCCGTCGCGTGACTGGGGAGCTCTGCGCGCGCTCTACCACCCCGACGCGCTCATCATGACGGTGACCGGCGGGCCCGCCCCGCTGACCGCCGACGAGATCGTCGGCGAGCTCGAGCGCGCCTCGCGAGACCTCGTGTACCTCGTGACGGGATCCGAGCCGCTCGCGCTCGACGAGCATGCTGCGATGGTGACCGGCCGCATGCGCCGGCGCATGCCCACCGGGGGCTTCCAGGATGCCGGCTACGTCTGGCTGCTGACGGTGCGCGACGGGCTCGTCTATCGCCAGGCCGTGTACCCCCAGGCGGCCGAGGCGGTGGAGGCCTACGGGCGCCTGGGCGTCGACCTCGGGCTGACCGCGGGCCCTTAGCCGACCTGCCAGATGCGGCGCCCGCGGGCGAGCCAGAGCCGCGACTCGTGGCTCGAGAGATCGCGCACGGTCATGCACGAGGGGCAGGCGACCCGCACGAGCAGCGGCCCGCCGTTCTCCGAGCTGATCTTCTCCATGGTGAGCCGCCCGGCGAATCCGCACGCGCGGCACGTGATCGGCTGTCCCATGCCGGTGCTCACGATATCGCCGCGGTCGCCCGGCGCAGGTTCGTCGCGGGAGCGATGCGGGTCAGGAGCCGTCCGCCGACACCACGATGTCGTCGAGGACGATGTCGAACGTCGCAGCGGTCGCCGTGTCGCCCAGGCGGAGCTCACCGAACGGGAGGGAGCCGGGCTTCTGCCCGGTGAGAGCGAGTCCGGGGACCGCTGCGACGTCGACCGTCACGTCGATGCGACCGGTTCCGTCGCCCGTGGCCGCATCCGCAGCGCATCCGATCTGCCCATGCCGTCCCGCCTCCTCGTCGCCGCGCCGGTCGCGGGCGCCGGCCCGCTGCGTGGAATCGTCGGTGCCGGCGGGGCTCGGGTCAACGGGTGATGTGCCCACCGAATCCGGATCGCGGACGGTCCAGCGCGGATGGTCCGCCCGGCGCCCCGGGCGGACGCGGAGATTCGGATACCCTGATCACTCGCTCGTGGGGGGCACATAGGGGAGGGGAATGGCACGACGCGCCGAGCAGTTCGTCGGGCGCGCCGGCGAGCTCGGCGTGCTTGCCGAGCTCGTGTCCCGGCTCGCCGGTGGACGCGCGGGCGCGGTCGAGCTGACGGGCGATCCGGGCATCGGGAAGTCTCGCCTGCTGGCCGAGCTCGCCGTCCTCGCCGAGGCGCGCGGCCAGCTCGTCCTCAGCGGTGCGGCCTCCGAGCTCGAGCGCGACGTGCCGTTCTGGGTCTTCGCCGACGCCCTGGACGAGTACCTGCAGGGCCTCGAGCCGCAGCGCCTCGAGGCGCTCTCGGACGATGCGCGCGGCGAGCTCGCGACCGTCTTCCCGTCGCTCGCGATGCCCGGCGAGCCGCGCGTCGCGACCCTTCAGGGCGAGCGCTACCGCGCGCACCGCGCGATGCGCGAGCTGCTCGAGGTGCTTGCGGCGACGCGCCCGCTCGTGCTCGTCCTCGACGATCTCCACTGGGCGGACTCGGCGTCCGTCGAGCTCATCGGCACGCTCCTGCGCCGCCCGCCGGGCGCAGCCGTCCTGATGGCGATGGCGGTGCGCCGGCGTCAGGTGCCCGAGCGGCTCGGCGCGGCGCTCGAGCGCGCGCACCGCACGGGAGCGCTCACGCGCAGCGAGCTCGGCGCGCTCACGCACGCCGAGGCGCGCGAGCTGCTCGGCGCGCAGGTCGCCGACGGCGAGGCCACCGCGCTCTACGAGGAGAGCGGCGGGAATCCGTTCTACCTCGAGCAGCTCGTGCGCGCGCTCGGCCGCGAGCCCGGCCCGGCGCGGCAGGAGCGCGAGGTCCTGCTCACGGACATCGGGCTGCCGCCGGGCGTGGCCGCGGCCCTCACGGAGGAGCTCGCGCTCCTGCCGCGCCCCGTCCGGCGGCTGCTCGAGGGAGCGGCCGTCGCGGGCGACCCCTTCGAGCCCGAGCTGGCGGCGGCGGCCTCCGCGACGAGCGACGGGGCCGCGCTCGAGGCGCTGGACGAGCTGCTGCTCGCCGATCTCGTGCGTCCGACCGACGTCCCCCGCCGCTTCCGCTTCCGGCACCCGCTCGTCCGGCGCGCCGTCTACGAGTCCACGCCGGGCGCCTGGCGCCTGGGCGCCCACGAGCGCAGCGCGGACGCGCTCGCGGCGCGTGGCGCGAGCGCGACGGCGCGCGCACACCACGTCGAGCAGTCGGCGCGGTCGGGCGACCCGGCTGCTGTCGCCGTGCTGCGCGAAGCCGGCGAGGCCGTCGCCGTCCGCGCCCCCGAGAGCGCCGCGCGCTGGTTCGCCGGGGCGCTGCGCCTGCTTCCCGACGATGCGCCGGCGCAGCAGCGGGTCGAGCTGCTGCTCGCCCGCGCGGCGGCGCTGACCGCCACGGGCCGGTTCGCGGAGAGCCACGAGGCGCTCGCCGAGAGCGCGCCGCTCGCCGCCGGCTGCACGATCGAGCTGCGCGTGAAGGTCACGACGGCGCTGGCGGCGGTCGAGCACCTGCTCGGCCGTCACGCGAGCGCGCACGCGCGTCTGCTGAGCGCGCTCGACGGCCTGCGGCACGGCTCTCCCGAGGCCGCCGCGCTCATGATCGAGCTCGCGGTGGACGGCCTCTACCGCGCGGAGTACGACTCGATGCGCGACTGGGCCGCGCGGGCCAGGGACGCGGCGGCGCCGCTCGGCGACCGGCCGCTGAGCGCGGCCGCCGTCGCCGCGCTCGCGCTTGCGGAGGCGTTCGCCGGGCACGTGCCGGAGGCCGAACGCCACCAGGGCGAGGCAGCGGCCCTCGTCGACGGCCTCTCCGACGGCGAGCTCGCGCTGCGCCTCGATGCCGCTGCCAATCTCGCCGCGGCCGAGCTCTACCTGGATCGCTACGCGGAGGCGTCGGCGCACGCCGGACGGGCCCTGGCGATCGGCAGGGCGACCGGTCAGAGCGACATCGTGCCCGTCCTGTTCCCGACGCTCGGATCGGCCGCGCGCATGCGCGGCCGGCTCGCCGAATCGGCCGAGCTGCTCGACGGCGCCGTCGAGGCGGCGCGGCTCTCCGGGCACGCGCAGGGCCTGGCCTGGATCCTTCTCAACCGCTCGCACACGGCGCTCGCGGCCGGTGACGTGGAGATGGCGCTGGCGGCCGCGGAGGAGAGCATCGAGCTCACGCGCGGTCTGGATCACGGCCTCGTGACGGCGTACGCGGGCGTCGCGCTCGCGGGGGCGCTGCTCGCGACCGGCGAGGCCCGGCGCGCGGCCGACGCGCTGATCGCCTCGGCGGGCGGGGCCGAGCTCGTGCTGATCCCGGGCGGCTGGCGCGCCAAGTGCCTCGAGCTGCTGACGCGCTGCTGGCTCGCGCTCGAGCGCGCGGGCGAGGCCGAGGCCGCCGCGGCGTGCGCCGAGGCGCGGGCGGTCGCCGTGCCGCTGCACATGCCGAGGGCGCTGGCCGGGCGCGCTCGCGCCGCCGTGCTGCTGGAGGGCGATCCGGCACGCTCCGCCGAGCACGCGCTCGCCTCGGCCGCCGAGGCCGCGAGCGTGGGCGGCGCCGTCGAGGCCGCGCTCTCGCGGATGCTCGCGGGCCGGGCGCTCGCCCGCGCGGGCGAGACGGAGCGCGGCGCGGCCGAGCTCGAGCGTGCGGCCGCCGAGCTGCATGCCCACGGCGCGTCTCGCGACCGCGACGACGCCGAGCGCGAGCTGCGCAAGCTCGGCCGCCACAGCCGGCGCCGCAGCCGGCCCGGCAAGCCCGACGCGACCGGCGTCGCATCGCTCACGGCGCGCGAGCTCGAGGTGGCGCGGCTCATCGTCGAGCGCAAGACGAACCCCGAGATCGCCGCGGCGCTCTTCGTCAGCCTCAAGACCGTCGAGAGCCACGTGCGCAACATGTTCTTCAAGCTCGGCGTCGCCTCGCGCGTCGAGCTGGCCCGCGCCGTCGATCGCGCCGAGCGCGAGGCGCGCGGCGCGTAGGACGGACCGGCGCACGCCCCGCGAGCGCGCTAAGCTCGCGCGAGGATGCTCCGGAACGCCAAGATCGAACTCCTGCGCCGCGTCGCCCTGTTCTCGGGCTGCTCGAAGCGCGAGCTCGGGGAGATCGCGCGCATCGCCGACGAGATCGACTTCCCGGCGGGCAAGGACCTGATCGTCCAGGGCGAGCCCGGGCGCCAGTTCTTCGTCGTCATCGACGGCACGGTCGAGGTCGTGAAGGACGGCGAGCCGCTCTCGGTGCTACGGGGCGGCTCGGAGTTCTACGGGGAGATCTCGCTCGTGTCCGGCTCGGCCGCGACCGCGACCGTCACGACGGCCACGCCCGTCCGGGCGCTCGTGATCGCGCCGCAGCACTTCCGCGCCCTGCTCGACAGCTCGCCTGCGATCCAGCGCCGCATCCTGCACGCGTTCAGCGAGCGGCTCGCGCCGCACGTGATCTAGAGGCCGTCCCAGTCGGGCTACGCGATCTGCGAGCGGTCGGTGGTCGTGTACGGCCGCCCGTCGGGCGCCGCGTCCCAGCGCATGACGTGCTCCATGACGAAGCCGCCCATCAGGCTCGTCATGTCGAGGCCGTTCGGGCCGTCGTCCTCGAGCGCCTTCCACTCCGGGCTCGCCATCGTCCGCTCGTAGGCCTCGCGATCCTCGAACCAGACCTCGACGCAGCCGTCGTAGCCCATCCCGGCGCCGGCGTGCTCGGCGTCGATCGCGCCGATGAAGTGGTTCTGCACGTAGCGGAGCATCCCGAGGTTCTTCAGCGCAATCGCGCCGTGCTCGTTCAGCCACCAGCTGCGCACCTCCTCGGGATCGCGGTCGGCGCGGAAGCGGAAGAGGAAGATCACCTTGATCAACGGACGTCTCCTCGCTGCGTGGGGAGCAGCGGCGCCAGTTCGCGCACGAGCTGCACGATGCGGCGGGCGTCGCCGCCGCCGGGGTCCTGGTCGGGGTCGTAGATCGCGACGCTCCAGCCACGGCAGCCGCCCACCGCGAGCGCGGCGGCCAGCGCGTCCGCGAGCTCGGGCCACGTCAGACCCCCGGGTGCGTCCTGGTCGCCGGGCACGCGTGACGAGCCGAGCGCTTCCAGCGCCAGCACGTCGACGTCCAGGTGCAGCCACCAGCCGGCGGCGCGCGCTGCGCGCTCGGCCGCCGCGCGTCCCGCTGCCGCGGGATCGGCGGCGAGCTCGCCGTCGCGCTGGACGAGGACGCCGCGCGCGGCCAGAGACGCGACGTTGAGCGAGCGGCGCCACGCGTCGTCGCGCACTCCGGCGAGTGCGAGCGCGCCGTCCGCGAGCGCGGGGAGGCGGCGGCGGAGCGGTTCGGGCGCGATCTGCCCGGTCAGGCCGAGCAGGAGGCCGATCTCCATGTTCGCCGCCTCGCCGTCGGGCGACGCGTCGAGCGGCGTCGTGTCCTCGTGGGCGTCGAACGAGAGCAGACCGGCGTCGCCGATGTGGTCGCGCAGCGCGGGGACGGCGCCCAGGAGCACCGTGCAGTCGCCGCCGCAGACGAACGGGAAGCGGCCCTCGGCGAGCGCGCCCGCGACGCGCGCGTGCACCGCCCCGGCCATGGCGAGCAGCGCGGGCTCGTTCATCAGCCCCGATCCGCGCGCCCGGTCCGGCGTCGCCGCCGGCAAGACGGGATCGCCGGGGTCGACGATCTCGCGGGCGAACGCGCCGGCCAGTCCGGCGGCGCGCAGGGCCGACGCGGCGCGCGCCTGCGCGCCGCTGCGCCCCCAGCCGTCGAATGGGACGCCGATGAGCTCGATGGTCGGGGAATTCGTCACGCGTACCGGCCCGCGCCGAGCGTACCCGGCGCGGGCCGGCGGCGGGTCAGGCCGCGGGCGGGCCTGCAGCCGGAGCCCTCGCCGCTGCCGGTAGACTCGGCCGGGATTGGTCAGACGTAATGCAGGAGGTGGCGGATGGGCGTCGTGACAGGCTGGCAGGGACGGTTCTTCGAGGACTTCACGGTCGGCGACGTGTACCGCAGCCGCCTCGGGCGGACGATCACCGAGACCGACAACATCTGGTTCACGAACCTCACGCTGAACACGAACCAGTCGCACTTCAACAGCGCATTCGCCGAGCGATCGCCGTTCGGGAAGCCGCTCGTGAACAGCTGCCTCACGCTCTCGCTCGTGACCGGGCTGTCGGTCACCGACGTGTCCGAGAACGCCATGGCGAACCTCGCCTGGGACGACATCAAGCTGCCGAGCCCGGTCTTCGCGGGCGACACGCTGTGGTGCGAATCCGAGGTGCTCGAGCTGCGCGAGTCGGCCTCGCGGCCGTACGCCGGCATCGTCGGGATCCGCTCGCGCGGGATCAACCAGCGCAAGCAGGTCGTGATCGAGTTCCGCCGCACGATGATGGTCTACCGGCGCGACGCCGAGCAGGTGCAGGACCTCTTCCCGATCACCGACGCGGACTGGGGCGTCTGATCGCCGCGCGCGGTACGAGCCCGGGGCGGGTGCTGCGCGAGCGCCTCGCCCGCGGCGGGATCCTCGTCGTGCCCGGCGCCTTCGACGCGCTCACCGGCAGGCTGCTCGAGCGCGCCGGCTTCGAGGCGCTCTACCGCGGCGGCTATGCCGCGTCGGCCGCGGCCTTCGGCCTGCCCGACCTCGGCATCACGAGCTCGACCGAGATGGTCGACCACGCCCGCCGCCTCTGCTCGGCGGTCGCGCTGCCGGTCATCGCGGACGCCGACACGGGCTACGGCGAGGTCGCGCAGGTGATCCGCACCGTGCACGAGCTCGAGCGCGCCGGCGTCGCCGCCATCCAGCTCGAGGACCAGGTCTTCCCGAAGCGCTGCGGGCACATGGACGGCAAGGACGTGATCGCGCCCGAGCTGCACGAGCAGAAGCTGCGGGCCGCGCTCGACGCGCGCTCCGACCCGGACACGCTGATCGTCGCGCGCACCGATGCCATCGCGGTGACCGGTCTCGACGATGCGATCGCGCGCGCCCGGCGCTACGCCGCGGCGGGCGCCGACGTGATCTTCGTCGACGCGCCGCGCTCGGAGGAGGAGCTGAGGGCGATCGGCTCGGCCGGCATCGGCAAGCCGCTGCTCGTCAACATCTCGGAGTACGGCCGCACGCCCGACCTCGGCGCGGCCGCCTTCGAGGCGCTCGGCTTCGCGATCGCGCTGTATCCCACCTCGACGCTGTTCGCCGCCTCGCAGTCGACCAAGGAGCTCGCAGCCTCGCTGCGCGAGCACGGCTCGACGCGCGCGGTGGTACCGCGCATGATGCCGTTCGACGAGCTCAACGAGATACTCGGCAAGGACGACTGGGACGTGATTCCGTGAGTGCGAACGAGACCGTCTTCACCGTCGCCGGAACGCCGCTCGTGTTCGGCCCGGGCGCCGCGCTCGAGACCGGCTGGCACCTGCGCCAGGCCGGCGTCGAGCGGGCGCTCGTGGTGACCGACGCGCACCTCGCCGCGCTCGGGGTCATCGATCCCGTGGTCGCGGCGATCCGCGCGGCCGGCGTCGAGGCCGAGGTCTTCGACGGCAGCGGGGTCGAGCCCAGCGAGGCATCCGTGGCGCTCGCCGTCGCGGCCGCGCGCGAGGGCGGGTTCGACGGCTTCGTGGGGCTCGGCGGCGGATCGTCGATCGACACGGCCAAGATCGCCGCGCTGCTCGCGACGCACCCGGGCGGCATCTACGACTACCTCAACCCGCCGATCGGCAAGGGCACGCCGGTGCCCGGGCCGCTGCTGCCGCTCTTCGGCGTGCCGACGACCGGCGGGACGGGCGCCGAGGCCACGACCGTCGCGATCGTCGACCTGCCGTCCCACCACGTCAAGACGGGGATCTCGCACGCTCACCTGCGCCCGCTGCTCGGCATCGTCGACCCCGATCTCACGCTGACGGTGCCGCGGGCGGTCACGGCGGCGACCGGGCTCGACGTCCTCTGCCACGCGATCGAGTCGTACACCGCGGTCGCGTATGACGCGCGCCCGCGCGCCGAGACGCCGGCCGGCCGGCCGCCCTACCAGGGTGCGAACCCGGTCTCCGACGTCTGGAGCGAGCAGGCGATCCGCCTCGCGGGCGGTGCCCTGCGCCGGGCGATGGCCGACGGCGGCGATCACGAGGCGCGCACGGCCATGGCGCTCGCGGCCTCGGCGGCGGGCCGGGCGTTCGGGCAGGCGGGCGTGCACATCCCGCACGCCTGCTCGTATCCCGTGGCCGGGCTCAAGCACGAATGGAAGCCCCCCGGGTATCCGGGCGACGATCGCTTCGTGCCCCACGGCTTCGCGGTCGTCCTCACGGCGCCCGCGTCCTTCCGCTTCACCGAACCGGCCGCGCCCGAGCGCCACCGCCGGGTCGCCGAGCTGCTCACCGGCGCGCCCGTCGAGGCGGACGACCACGACGCGCTGCCGCGCGCGTTCGAGCAGCTCATGCGCGACGTCGGGGCCCCCGCCGGGCTGCGCGAGCTCGGCTACGGCGAGGCCGACCTGCCCGAGCTCGTGGCGGGCGCCGTCAAGCAGCAGCGCCTGCTCGTCTGCACGCCCCGCCCGGTCGCGGAGGCCGATCTCGAGGCGATCCTGCGGGCCAGCCTGTGACCGGCGGCGCGAAACGTCCGACCTATTCCGGAAGGATGTTGACCGCGGGACCCAAGGGCTCTATAAACGGCTGACGACGCGCGGCACCGCCGCGCCGCCTGGCCTTGCGACTGGCACACGACCAGAGGGAGATGGAATGCGTCGAATCGGAGTCGACGTCGGCGGTACCTTCACCGACCTCATCTACATCGACGACGAGGCTGCGAAGGTCATCGTCCACAAGACCCCGTCGACGCCGGCCGATCCCTCGATCGGCACCGTCCAGGGCATCAGCGAGCTGTGCGCGATGGCCGGCATCGAGCCGTCGCAGCTCGACCAGGTCTTCCACGGCACGACGGTCGCGACGAACATCGTGATCGAGCACAACGGCGCCAAGGTCGGGATGATCACGACCAAGGGCTACCGCGACATCCTGCACATCGCGCGCCACAAGAAGCCGATGAACTTCTCGCTCTGGCAGAACCTGCCCTGGCAGGCGCAGCCGATCGTGCGGCGCCGCTTCCGGCTGACCGTCGACGAGCGCATCGACAAGGACGGCAACATCCTCATCCCGCTCGACGACGACGAGGTGCGCGCGCAGGTGCGCAAGCTCAAGGAGGCGCAGGTCGAGGCGGTCTCCGTGTGCCTGCTGTTCTCGTTCCTCAACCCCGAGCACGAGCAGCGCGTCGCCGCGATCGCGCGCGAGGAGTTCCCCGAGGCGTTCCTCTCGGTCTCGAGCGAGGTCATCCCGCAGTACCGCGAGTACGAGCGCTTCTCGACGGTCGGGCTGAACGCCTACGTCGGCCCGAAGGTGTCGAGCTACATCGGCCGCTTCGACGCCGCGCTGCGCGCGATGGGCGTCACGTCGGGTGTCCACCTGATGACCTCGGCGGCAGGCGTGGCGACGCCCAAGGGCGCCATGGAGAAGCCGGTCAACCTGCTCATGTCGGGCCCCATCGCCGGCGTCGTCGGCGGCATCTGGACGGGCCGGCAGTCGGGCGAGAGCAACGTGATCACGCTCGACGTCGGCGGGACATCGGCCGACATCGGCCTCGCGCAGGACGGCAAGCTGCGCATGAAGCACCTGCTCGACACGAAGGTCGGGCCCTACCAGGCGATGATCCCGATGGTCGACGTCGACACGATCGGCGCCGGCGGCGGCTCGATCGCCTACGTCGACACCGGCGGGATCTTCCGCGTCGGGCCGCGCTCGGCCGGCGCCGACCCGGGCCCGGTCGCGTACGGCCGCGGCGGCACCGAGCCGACGGCGACCGACGCGATGGTCGTGCTCGGCTGGCTGCGTCCGGAGCTGTTCCTCGGCGGCAAGATGGGGCTGCGCGAGGATCTCGCGCGCGCCGCCATCGACACGCATCTGGCGAGCAAGCTCGGCACGTCGATCGAAGACGCGGCGATGGGGGTCTACCGGATCCTCGTGCACTCCATGGTCGACGCGATCGAGCAGGCCTCGGTGCGCAAGGGCTTCGACCCGCGCGAGTTCGTGCTCGTCGCCGAGGGCGGCGGCGGGCCGCTCTTCGCGCCCGAGATCGCGCCCGAGGTCGGCGTCAAGAACGTGCTCGTGCCGAGCTATCCGGGCATCACGGCGGCGCTCGGCCTGCTCACGACCGACATGGTCTACGAGTACGTGGCCACGTCGTACGCGATGGCCTCCGCGCTCCGCTCCGACAGCGCCGCCTGTGCCGCACTCGAGGCGCAGTTCGCGAAGCTCCAGGCCGAGGCGCTCGCGCAGTTCGACGCCGACGGCGTCGATCGCAGCCAGGTGCGGATCGAGCACATCGCCGAGGCCCGTTACGAGGGCCAGGGGTACGAGCTGCGCATCGACGTCGGCTCCGGCTCGATCGACGCGGCCTGGATCGACGCGATGAAGGCCGCGTTCCACGACATCCACGAGCGCGAGTACTCGCGCCGCTTCGAGGACGCGGACGTGCAGATCGCCAACGTCCGGGTACGCGCGGTCGGGATGATGCCGGGGCTCACGGCGCCGCAGGCCGCGCGCGGCGGCACGGCGCCGCCGGCAGAGGCCCACAAGCTCACGGCGGATGCCTGGTTCCGCGAGAAGAACGAGCTCAAGAAGTTCGCCACGGCGTTCTACGAGCGCACCGAGCTGCTCGCCGGCAACGTCGTCGAGGGGCCCGCGATCATCACGCAGTTCGACTCGACAAGCGTCATTCCGCCGGGCTTCACGTGCACGGTCGACGCTGTCGGCAACCTCGTCATCACCTACTCCGAGGCCGTCAAGCAGGCCGCGGAACGCGGACACTGAGAGAAAGAGGTCAACCATGGCTGATCTGCCTGAAGTCGGTGTCTCTCCCGGCCCTCCCCAGCGCAAGCGCGTCGACGTCGACCCCATCACCCTGCGCGTGCTCGGCGGCGCCTTCGACGCCATCGCCCAGGAGATGGCCGGCGTCCTCTTCCGCATGAGCTACAGCTCGATCATCCGCGAGTCCGAGGACCTCGGCGCGGGCCTCTTCGACCCCGACGGGCGCGAGCTGTGCGAGTCGGAGTCGACGCCGATGCACATCGGCTCGCTGCCCTGGTACATCCGCGGGTTCCTCCAGCGCATCAAGAAGGAGGAGCTCAAGGAGGGGGACGTGATCATCCACAACCACCCCTACCTGGGCGCGTCGCACACGCCGGACATCGCCGTCGCGGTGCCGATCCTGTGGGAGGGCGAGCTGATCGGCTTCGCGGCCGTGACCGCCCACGTGCTCGACGTCGGCGGCTCCTACCCCGGCATCAACGCCGACTCCTTCGACATGTACGCGGAGTCCAAGATCTACAACGGGCTCAAGTGGTACAACGAGGGCGTCCTCAACGAGGACCTCGACCGGATGGTCTTCGACAACGTGCGCACGGAGACCATGAACCGCGGCGACATGAACGCGATGATGGCCGCCTGCATCCTCGGGCGCGACCGCTTCTACCGCCTGCTCGAGAAGTACGGCGCCGACATCTGCATGTCGTCGGCCTACGACTGGATGGACTACTCCGAGAAGCGCCTGCGCGCCGAGATCACGAAGCTGCCCGACGGCGAGTACGTGGCCCCGACGGCGTGGCTCGACGACGACGGGCGCAATCGCGACGTGCGGCTGCGGGTCGAGACGAAGATCATCGTCCAGGGCGACCACATCACGATCGACCTGACGGGCTCGAACGCCGAGGTGCCGACGGGCTACAACGTGCCCTTCGAGGGGTCGCTGCTGGTCGGGGCGTACTTCGCGATACGCACGCTGCTGCTCGACCAGGACCGGCTCGACGAGCCGGTGCCGCAGAACGACGGGATCTTCCGCTGCGTCACCGTGGTCGCGCCCAAGGGCACGATCTTCAACCCGAACTTCCCGCGCGCGTGCTTCTCGCGCTTCTGCCAGGTCCAGCGGGTCGTCGACAACACGATCGTCGCGCTCTCGACCGTCGTCCCCGATCTCGTCACCGCCGGCAACTCCGCGGCGCTGCACTTCTGCTCCTACGCCGGGTTCATCCCCGAGAAGGGCGAGTACTGGCTCTACCTCGAGGTCGACGAGGGCAGCTACGGCGGCCGCAAGGGCCGCGACGGCATGGACTCGGTCGACTGCCTGATGGCGAACACGCGCAACAATCCCATCGAGGAGCTCGACATGCGCTTCCCGATGCGCTGCGACCGCTACGAGCTGCGCGACGATCCGGCCGCGCCCGGCCAGTGGCGCGGCGGCATCGGCATCGTGCGCAAGAACCGCTTCCTCGAGCCCGGCGTGTACTCCTGCGAGGGCGACCGCCACACCGATCCGCCGCGCGGCATCTTCGGCGGCTACGACGGCCTCACGGGCAAGACGACCTTCATCGACAAGGACGGCAACGAGCGCGACATCCCCGCCAAGGTGACCGGCTTCCTGTGCGGCGCGGGCGAGGTCATCCAGCTCACCGAGCCCAACTCGGGCGGCTACGGGAACCCGCTCGACCGCGAGCCGCACATGGTGCTCGAGGACGTGCTCGACGACTTCACGAGTATCGAGCTGGCGCGCGAGGCCTACGGCGTCGTCATCTCGGACGCGCTCGAGATCGACGAGGCCGCCACCCAGGCGCTGCGCGCGAAGCTGCGCGACGAGCGCGGGGCGGACTTCCAGGGCGAGCTGCTCACGCTCGTCTCGACGCCGCACCCGATGGCGATCTCGCCCTACTCGAAGGCCACGTGACGGACGAGCAGGCGTATGGCGTCTACGGACGCGGGACGGTCGAGCCCGGCGACCGTCCCGCGATCCTCGTCGTCGACTACCAGAAGGCGTTCACGACGAACGGGCTCGGCATGGGCGGCTCGCCCCTGATCGAGCGCGGCGTCGCCGGCGCGGCCCGGCTCCTGAAGGTCGCCCGCGCGACCGGCGTGCCCGTGTTCCAGTTCCACGTCGCGTTCGGGCCGGCCGAGGGCGGCCTCGGCCTCTGGGCCACCAAGGTGCCGAAGCTCGGCGAGATCATCGCCGGGTCGCGCTGGGCCGAGATCGACGAGCGCGTCTACGACCCGTCCGACGCCGTGATGGCGAAGAAATGGCCCTCGGTCTTCGCGGGCACGCCGCTGACGGCGCTGCTGAACGCGCAGCGCGTCGACACGGTCATCGTCACGGGCTGCACGACGTCGGGCTGCGTGCGCGCCACGATCGTCGACGCGTTCTCGAACGGCTTCCTCACGCTCGTGCCCGAGGACGCGGTCGGCGACCAGGCGCAGGGCCCGCACGACGCGAACCTGCTCGACTGCCAGCGGCGCTACTGCGAGGTCACCACGACCGACGCGTGCATCGAGTACCTGCAGCGGCGCACCGCGGCGTGAGGCGCCCGCCGCTCGAGGACGTGACGATCGTCGCGATCGAGCAGTACGGGGCCGGGCCGTGGGGCAGCGTCCACCTCGCCGACCTCGGCGCCGACGTCATCAAGATCGAGGATCCGCGCAGCCGCGGCGACGTCGGCCGCTACGTGCCGCCGTTCCAGGAGGGCGAGGACTCGCTCTTCTTCGAGACGTTCTGCCACAACAAGCGCAGCGTCTCGCTCGACCTCACGCACCCCGAGGCCCGGCCGGTCTTCGAGGATCTCGTGCGTGCGGCCGACGCGGTCTACAGCAACCTGCGCGGCGACGGCCCCGAGAAGCTCCGCATCCGCTATCCCGACCTCGAGGGCGTCAACCCGGCGATCGTGTGCTGCTCGCTGACGGGCTTCGGCATGACGGGGCCGCGCGCGGCGGAGGGCGGCTACGACTACATCCTGCAGGGCTACGCCGGGTGGATGTCGCTGACCGGCGAGCCCGACGGGCCGCCCGAGAAGACCGGCCTCTCGCTCGTCGACATGGCCACCGGGTATGCCGCGGCGCTCGCGCTGATGTGCGCGCTCTGGGGCGCTCGGCGCGACGGCGTCGGCTGCGACTGCGACATCTCGCTCTTCGAGACGGCGATGAACCTCAACATGTACGTCTCGACCTGGCACCTCTCGCGCGGCTACGAGCCGCAGCGCATGGCGAGCTCGGCGCATCCGTCGATCGTGCCGTTCCAGAACTTCGCCACCGCCGACGGCTGGATCGTGATCGCGTGCGCGAAGGACAAGTTCTTCGACCTCCTGTGCGACGCGCTCGGGCTCGGGTGGATGACGTCCGACCCGCGCTACTCGAAGATGGCGGCACGGCATCGGCACCGCGAGGCCTGCGTGGGCGAGATCGCCGCCGTGCTCGCGACGGACGGCTCGGCGGCGTGGCTCGAGCGCCTGCGCGCCGCCGGCGTCCCGTGCGGCCCGGTCAACGACATGGCGGGAGCCGTGAGCGACCCGCAGACGCTCGCGCGCGACCTGATCGCCGAGACCGAGCACCCCGTGCTCGGCACCGTGCGCCAGATCCGCTCGCCGCTGCGCGTCGACGGCCGGCTGACGGAGTTGCGCGCCGCGCCGAAGCGCGGCGAGCACACGCGCGAGGTGCTCGTCGGGCGCTGTGGCTATGCGGATGCCGACGTCGACCGCCTCGCCGAGACGGGCGTGTTCGGCGACGTCGCGGTGTAGTTAGCCCGCGGCCTCGAGGCGCGCCCAGATCTCGAGCGCGAACGAGCGGAGCTGCAGCGCCTCGGCCCAGCGGTCGGAGAGCTCCTCGCCGGACCGTCCCGTCATCGCATACCACTCGGGCGGCCCGAGCTCGGTCATGAACGTGAGCGTCGCGTCCGGCGCCGAGCGCGCGCGGAAGCGCCGGAAGCCCTCCTCCCACCACGATCCGAAGAGCTCGAGCCACGGCCGGTGGTGCGGGAAGCTGATCTGCAGCTGCACCTGCTCGCGCGACGCGACGCGACCGTGGAAGGCGCTCGCCCGGTCGAGGATGCGGTGGATCAGCGCGTGATTCGTCTCGTCGACCGGCCACTCGAACTCGCGGCCCACGACGAAGTGCGAGAGGTCGGCGGTGACGCGCAGCGACGGCACCGCGTCGAGCAGCTGGAGCGTGAACAGGAGATCGGTCGTCATGCGGTCGCGGTGCGTCTCCACGTAGAGCTCGACGCCGGCGGCCGCCGCGAGCTCCTGCCAGCCGTGCACGTAGGGGAGGCACTCGGCCACCGTGAAGGGGCGCACGTTCGGCTGCAGGTTGACGTGGTCGACGTGCTCCCGGCCGACACGGGCGACCCCGGCGAGCACCGGCTTCAGATCGTCGACGGTGCGCGGGAAGCAGAGCGCGGCGATCTTGAGGCCGGACTCGATCGCGAGCGCGCAGACGTCCATCGGCGCGTCGGGCAGGAACTCGACGCCGACGCCGTGGAACCCCGCGCCGGCGATGCGCGCGATCTGCTCCTCCCGCGACCACTCGCGGCCGGCGTTCATCGGCAGGCGCTCCATCGCCCACAGCGACTGGAAGATCTGCAGCTCCACGCCTCAGACCTCCTCGGCACCGAGGTCGACCACCGCGCCGTCGCCCACGCGCGTGACGGGGAACGTCCTCAGCGGGACGTACGCCGGACCGCCGATCGGCTCGCCGCTGCGCATGTCGAACTCCGCGCCGTGGCAGCCGCAGACGACGGTCCGCCCCTCGAGGTAGCCCTCCTCCGAGAGCGAGCACTCCTCGTGCGTGCACGTGTCCTCGAACGCGTAGAGCGCGTCCCCGGCGTTCGCGAGCGCGATGCGGACGCCGCCGGACTCGGCACTCGCCATGGCGCCCTCCCCGGGGCAGTCCGCGAAGTGCAGCTCGCTCACGGGGCCCACCGGACGGCGAGCTCGCGGGGGCTGCGGAATCCGAAGCCGGCCGGCTCCGACGGGCGGGCGGGGTCGAGGGCGAGCGACGGGAACCGCTCGAACAGCCGCTCGACGGCGATCCTCGCCTCGAGGTTCGCGACGTTGAACCCGATGCAGTGATGCTCGCCGTGGCTGAACGAGGCGTGATGACGGGCGTTCGCCCGCGAGACGTCGAAGCGATCCGGGTCGGGGAAGAAGTCCGGGTCGCGGTTGGCCGCGGTCATGCTGGGCATCAGCATCTCGCCACGCCGGATCGCGGCGCCGGCGAGCTCGCTGTCCTCCGCGGCCCAGCGCTCGGAGAAGCCGACGGGCGGGATCCAGCGCAGCGTCTCGTTGACGGCGGCGGCGAACTGCGGCGGGTCCGCCCTGACGGCGGCGAGCTGCGCGGGATGGCGCAGCAGCGCCCAGGTGGTGCTGAGGATGATCGACGTCACGGTCTCGATCGCGCCGAAGAGGATGATGCGCGCGTTCGCGATGACCTCCTCGTCGCTGCGGCGCATCGCGGGACTCTCGGCATTCAGCACCGACGACATGACGGAGGCATCCGGGGTGCGCCGGATGCGGTCGATGTTGCGCTGCACGATCTCGCCGAACTCCCGCCGCGGCTCGGCGGTCGTCGCCTCGATGTCGGGATCGCTGTAGTCGACCATGCCGGCCGCGAACGTGTCGTAGATCTCGGACACGCGTCCGATGTCCTCGAACGTCAGGCCGAGCAGGCTGCCGGCGGCGCGGATCGCGAGCGGGTTGGCGTAGGCCGTGCGCAGCTCCGCGCCCCCGGCGCCCTCGAGCGGCCCGAGCAGGTCGGCCACGCGCCGCTCGATCATCTCGGTGTAGTTCGCGCGCACCGGGCGGAGGCGGAACGGCGGGTCGTACGGCGTGCGCTCGTAGCGGTGGCGCTCGCCGTCGTGCGTCAGCATGTGATCGCCCAGCACGAGACGGACGAGGCTCGACTCCGCCCGGACGGTGAAGCGGTCGTGCGAGGAGAGCACCTCCTCGACGAGCGCCCGCGGCGTCACGAGCCAGCCCGGAACCGCCTCGACCCAGGTCACCGGCTCCTGCTCGCGCAGCTGCGCGAGCACCTGCGTCGAGCGCTCGAAGTCCTCGAGGTCGGCGAGGCTCAGGGACGTGCCGATCGGGAACCGCCGGCGGCGCTCGTCACGCAGCGCGTCCGAGAGCGGGGGAGTCGGCACCGGCGCGGCCACGACGAGGCTAAAGGGCGGGTTCACCGGAGGTCCCTTCGGCCGGGCTTCGATCGAGCACGCGCAGCGCCTCGGCCGGGAGGTGGACGGAGACGGCGTCACCGGGCCGGAACGGGAGGTCGTCGCCGCTGTTCTGGATCAGCGCCTGGACGGTGAGGCCGTCGCCCAGCCGCACGGCGAGCTGCGTGGCGTTGCCGAGGTAGACCGCGCGCTCGACCGTGCCCGGCACGTGATTGGGGCCGGTCTGCGCCGCCGGCGCGAGCCGTACCCGCTCGGGGCGGATCGCGACACGGGTTGCGCCGATCACGCTCGTCGCACCGCGGGCGGCCGCGAGCGAGAACGCGCCGAGCTCGACCTGGCACGAGCCGGGGCCGGAAGGCCCGACGACCGTGGCGGCCATGAGGTTCGAGACGCCGAGGAAATCGGCGACGAACTCCGTCGCCGGCTCCTCGTAGACCGTCTGCGGCGAGGCCACCTGCTCGATGCGCCCCGCGGACATCACGGCGATCTGGTCGCTCATCGTGAGCGCCTCCTCCTGATCGTGCGTGACGTAGACGAACGTGATGCCGACCTGCTCCTGGAGCAGCTTCAGCTCGACCTGCAGCTGCTTGCGCAGCTTCGCGTCGAGCGCCCCGAGCGGCTCGTCCAGGAGCAGCACCGCCGGTCGCAGCACGAGCGCTCGCGCGAGCGCGACGCGCTGGCGCTGCCCGCCCGAGAGCTGGCTCGGGTGCCGCCGCCCGAGGTCCGTCAGCTGCACGAGAGCGAGCGCCTCCGCGACGCGCGCCTGCACCTCGGCCTTCCCGATCCGCTTTCTGCGCAGCCCGTAGGCCACGTTGTGGTACACGCTGAGGTGCGGGAACAGGGCGTAGCTCTGGAAGACCGTGTTGACGTTGCGGCGATGCGGCGGGATGTTCGCCATCTCCTGCCCGTCGAGCAGGAGGCGACCGGACGTGGGTTGCTCGAATCCGGCGATCATGCGCAGGGTCGTGGTCTTCCCGCAGCCCGACGGGCCGAGCAGCGAGAAGAACGTCCCGCGCGGGATCTCGAGGTCGATGCCGTCCACGGCGACGACGTCCCCGAAGCGCTTGGTCAGCCCGATCAGGCTGATCTCGCCTTCCGCGCCGGCGGTTGCTGCGGCGGGTGCGGCGCTCATGCCGGATCCCGCCTCATGCTACGGGGGCGGCTGCGTGGACGATCTCGCACAGGCGGGCGACGGTGCCGCCCGGGTCGGCCCCGCCCCAGACGTTGCGCCCGACCGCGACACCGCTCGCGCCGCCCTCGATTCCGGCGCGCACCTGCTCGAGGAACGCGGCCTCGCTGGGCTGGGGATCGCCACCTGCGAGGAACACCGGCAGGCCGCAGCTCGCGGCGAGCGCGATCGCGCCGGCCGGCGACGGGATGGAGGTCTTCACGGCGTGCGCGCCGAGCTCGGCGGCGACGCGCGCGCACGCCGCGATCGCCTCCGGGGCGTACGGATCGGGGTACCCCGCCGATTCGATCGGCATGATCTCGCAGAGGTACGGAAGGCCGGCCCGGTCGCATTCCGCGGCGATCCGCGCGGCCGCGGTGACGGCCGTCAGCTCGTCCGGGCAGCCGACCTGCACGAAGCTCAAGACCGCGTCCGCGCCGATCCGGACCGCGTCCTCGAGCGACCAGCAGACCGCGTGGTCGCCTTCCTGGTAGGCGCCCACCGAGAGCGCCTTGATGTCGAGCTTGAGGATCTTGCGCGCGCCGCCGAAGGCGCCGGCGTGATCGCGGATCGTGCCGTAGGTCGCGATGATGCCGTCCGCTCCGCCGGCGACGACCTCCTCGATCAGCGCGCGGCGGTCCTCGAGTCCCTTGACGGGCCACATGTAGAGGGGATGGTCGATCGCGACGATCACGCCGCGCTCGCTCGGGACGCGGCTGGTCATCGGGTGCCTCCGGGGATGAGGACGGTCTTCATGGTGCGCATCGCGATGACGTCCTCGAAGGCGTCCTTGACGCCGTCGAGGTCGCAGTGCGCGGTGACGAGCGTCTCCAGCTTGAGCGTGCCGTCGCTGAGGAGACGGTGGGCCTGGGAGTAGCGATGGCGCTGGTCGGCCGGCGGGACGCCGATCCACTCGCTGCCCGTGATCGTCATCTCCTTGTAGTGGATGCGGTTGACGTCGACCAGCGCCTCGCCGCGGTCGCCGAAGCCGGCGAAGAGCACGATGCGGCCGCGGTGGGCGAGCGCCTCGATCGCCGGCGCCACCAGATCGGGGTTGCCGATCGAGAGGATCACGACGTCGGCGCCCTTGCCGTCGCTCCAGTCGCGCACCGCCTTCGGCCAGGCCTCGGCGTCCGACGCCGAGCCGGCGCCGATCCCGAGGGCGATGCGGCGGCGTTCCTCGTTCGGCTCGACCACGTGCACGTCGGCGCCCGCGAGCGCGCCGACCGCGGTGAGCTGCAGTCCCATCTGGCCGGCTCCGACGACGACGAGGCGCTCGCCCTCGACGATCCGGGCCTGATCGTGCACCGCGTGCAAGCAGTCCGCCAAGGGCTCGATGAAGACGGCGCGATCGACGGGCAGGTCCTCGTCGATCGCGAGCGGCCCGTGCGACCAGCGCTGATGATCCGTGCTCAGGACCGCGTACTCGGCATAGCCCGCGTACGTGTCGCCGTAGACGCGCTGCCCCTTCTTCCAGCCGTCGACCTCCGCCCCGACGGCCGCGATCCGCCCGACCCACTCGTGACCGGGATTGAACGGATAGGTGCCGTCGTTGACGCCGATCCGGTACTTGCGGACGTCGGTCGGGCAGATGCCGCACGCGTCGATCTTGACGAGGAGGTCGCGCGGGCCGGGCTCGGGGATCGGCAGCGTCTCGACGCGGGCATCGAGGAGGTCGTGCAGGCGAACCGCACGCATCGTCGTCATGTTCCACCTCCGGTGGAGTTGTTGAGGTCGGTCAGGGCGTGCATCGAGCCCGCGAGCGACGCGTACAGCCGGCGATAGACCGCATACAGGCGATCGACCCGCTCGGCGGCTGCCGGGTCCGGCTCGACGACGGCGACGATCGTCACCGGTGGATCGATTCCGAGGCCGCGCAGTGCGATCCGGCACGGTCCGATCGGGGCGCCTGCGTCGGCCGCGATCTCGAACGGCTCCTGGATCGCGTCGCTCGTGGCGCGGACGAGCGTGGCGTTGCGGGCGCCTCCGCCGCCTCCCCGCCACAGGGCCGGCGCGACGCCGAGGGTGCGGAGCCGCTCGGCATGGTCGCGCACGCTGAGGGCGACGCCGTCGATGACGGCGCGGTAGAGGTGCTCGGGCCGCGTGTCGACGCTCAACCCGAGGACGACGCCGCGCGCATCGGGATCGTGGACGGGGCTGCGCTCGCCGGTCAGGTACGGGAGGAACAGAAGCCCTCCGGCACCGGCAGGGAGCGCTCCCGCGGCGGTCTCGAGCGCGTCCGCGAACTCGTCCGGGGCGTTCAGGAGCCGGCGCGCCCAGCCGAGCGCCGAGCCTCCGGTGGCGGTCCAGCCTCCGACGATCACGCCCTCGCCGAGGTGCGGGGCCGCGACCATCCCGAGCATGTCGGCGGGCGCGCGCTCGAGGATCGCACCGATGATCAGCGTCGAGCCGAAGATCACGCAGCCGTCGCCGAGGCGCGTGGCGCCGATCGCGGCGGTGTCGGCGTAGGCGTCGTAGGTTCCGACCATCACCGGCACGCCGGGCGGCAGGCCGATCCGTGCCGCCCAGGCGGGCGTCAGCCCACCGGCCACCGCGTAGGCGTCACGCGCCGGCGGCAACGGCAGCGGGCAGGGCACGCCGGGGAGGGCGTAGTCGCACGCCGTGATGGTGTCCATCGTCGGCTCTCCGGTCAGCTGCGCCACGATGAATCCGGTCGCGTCCATCACGAGCGACGCACGCTCGAAGCGCTCGGGATCGCACTCGCGCCACCACTCGAGCTTCGGGATGGCGTGGTCGTGGTTCAGCTCGTCGTCGCGCAGGCCGAGCCGGATGCACAGCGCCCGCCGCTGGGCCTCGGCACGCGTGTCGCGACTGAAGAGGAGCGCCGGCGCGACCGCCGCGAGGGCGTCGTCGACGAGCACGGGAGCGGGGCCGAGCGCCGACACCCCGATCGCGTCGATTGCGGCGCCCGGCGCCGCCGCGAGGGCGTCGGTCACCGCCGCGGCGACCGCCTCGATCCACGCCGACGGAGCCTGCTCCGCGCGCCCGAACGAGCTGCGGGTCGGCACGGCGAAGCGCGCCCCGGACGCGACGACGCGAGCGCGGCCGTCCATGACGGCGGCGCGCGCGCCGCTCACGCCGAGGTCGACACCGAGGACGAGCCGGTCGCTCACGACGGCTCGACCAGCACTTTCACTGCGCCGCTGCGGTTGCGATCGCCGGCCGTTGCGAACGCCTCGGCGATGTCGGGGAGCCCGAACCGGTGCGTGATCGCCGGAGCGAGACGGACGCGGCCGGCGGCGACGAGGGCGAGCGCTTCGGCGAACTCCGGCCTCCCGGCCCAGGTGTCGTAGCTCCAGCACATGGCCAGGGTGACTTCGCTCTCGAGTGCGCGCTGGAAGTCGAAGCCGACGCGCTCGAATGCCTCGCCGACGAGTCCCACGACGGCGCCGCGGCCCGCGACCGCGAGTGCGCGGTCGACCGCGTCGGCGCCCCCGGCGGTTTCGAGCACGAAGTCCGCGGCGAGCCCGCCGGCGCTCTCCGAGGAGACGTTCACGACGGCGTCGGCGCCGAGCTTCCAGGCCAGCGCGAGGCTCTCGGCCCGCCTGCCCGTGACGGTCACGCGCGCGGCGCCGGCCGCGCGGGCGACCTGCGCGACGGCGAGGCCGATCGTGCCCGCGCCGAGAACGGCGACGTGCGAGCCGAGCGAGACGCCGGCGCGGTGGACGGCGTGCACCGCCACGGCCACGCAGTCGAGCAGCGCTGCTTCGTCGTCCGGCACCGACGGGGGCAGCGCGAAGGCGTTGGGACGCGGGACGACGCAGAGCTCGGCGAACCCGCCCGGCCGGGCGACGCCGAGGTGCTCGAGGCGCGGGCAGAGCGAGAATCGCCCTGCCGTGCACCACCGGCACGAGCCGCAGCCGATCATCGGCTGCACCGCGACGCGGTCGCCGACCGCGAGATCGGCGACGCCGGCTCCCAGCTCGACGACCTCGCCGGCGAACTCGTGTCCCTGCGCCGGGCGCGGGTAGTCGATCGCGTAGAGCGCGCGGCGCGCGAGGTACTCGTGGAGGTCGCTGCCGCAGACGCCGGCCGCACGGACCCGGATCAGGATCTCGCCGGGGCCGGGACGCGGATCCGGCGCGTCCTCCACGACGATCTCGCCGGGAGCGCGGAAGACGGACGTCTTCACCGTCGCTCCCGGCGCGCGCCGCCGAGCGCGTAGAGCCCGAGCGCCACCAGGATCAGGCCCGTCGTGACGAGCATCAGCAGCGTCGAGATCGCGTTGACCTCCGGGGTCAGCGTGATCGTCCGCAGCATCGACCAGACCATCATCGGGAGCGTGCTCTGGTTGCCGATCACGAAGAACGTGATCACGAACTCGTCGAGCGAGAGCGCGAAGGCGAGCACGGCCGCGCCGATCAGCGCCGGGGCGATGATCGGGACGGTGATGCGGAGCAGCGCTCCGATCCGCGTCGAGCCCAGATCGCGCGCGGCCTCCTCGAGCGAGAGGTCGACGTCGGCCAGGCGCGCCCGCAGCACGAGCACCGTGTACGGCATGACGTAGAGCGTCTGCGCGCAGATCACGGTGAAGAGCGAGAGCGGCGCGCCGATCGTCGCGAACCACAGGAGCAGCATCACGCCGATCAGGAGGCCGGGGAGCATGATCGGGACGAGCAGGGCCGGCAGGAGCGTGCGCGACGAGCGCGACCGGCTGCGGGTCACGGCGATCGCCGAGATCAGGCCGACGAGCAGGCTCACGAGCGCGACGCCCGCGCCCACGAGGATGCTGTTCCGGGTCGCCGCCTGCACGACCTCGTCGTTCGCGAGGGCGCGGTACCAGCGGAAGGAGAAGCCGCGGAACGGCAGGCTCAGCGACGGCGACGAGTGGAACGAGAAGAGCGCGACGACGATCAGCGGCGCCACCATCCACAGCAGGAAGAGCGCGACGTAGGCGGTCGTGCCGGCCGAGATCAGCCTCCGCTTCACGTCGTCCACCGCAGGACGAGGCGCGTGGCCAGGTTCACGACGATCCAGAGCACGAGGAAGCCGAGCAGCATCAGCAGGCTGAGCGCTGCGCCCGCGCTCCAGTCGCCGATCAGCGAGAAGCGGTCGACGATCACCTTGCCGAGCAGGAGGCTGCGACCGTTGCCGACCAGCTGGGGCGTGATGTAGTCGCCGGCCGTGAGGATCGTCGTGTAGAGGAACGCCCCGACGATGCCGGGCGCGGCGATCGGGAAGACGATGCGCACGAGGCGCGTGAAGAACCCGGAGCCGAGATCCTGGGCGGCCTCCATGACGTCCTTCGGGATGTTCTCGAGGCTGGCCAGCAGGAGCAGCACGACATAGGGCGCGAAGACCTGCATGAGCGTCATGACCACGGCCGTCGGCGAGTACAGCAGCCAGCCGAGCGGATGGTCGATCACGCCGAGCCGGATCAGGCCGGTGTTGAGGATCCCGTTCTCGCCGAGGATCGAGCGCCAGGCGTAGATCCGGATCAGGTAGTTCGAGAGCAGCGAGATCAGGATCGCCGCCATCACGAGATTGCGTGCGCGGGGCGTCAGGCGGAAGACCATGATGTACGCGACCGGGAACGACACGAGCAGCGTCAGGACCGCGACCGTCAGCCCGAGCCGGAGCGACGACGCGGCCGAGTCGCGCACGACCGGGTCGGAGAGGACCGAGCGGAGATTCCCGGTCGTGAAGTCCCAGTTGAGACCCCCGAAGAACCGGCTCGTCGAGAGTGTGTAGCTGACCAGGATCCCGAGCGGCGCGATCAGGAGCGTCGCGATCACGATCCATCCGGGGAGCGTCAGCCACCCGATGCCCCAGATCCGCCGGCCGGGCCGAGCCCCGTCGCGCTGCTCCGGAAGGGGCCGGCGCTCGCCACCGGCCCCTCCGGTCGCCATCACGCTGCCTTGATCTGTTCCCACGCCCTCACCCAGTCGGCGGCGGTCGTGTACTTGTCCGACTTCTCCGGGACGCCGCCGTAGTACGGGTTCTTGGCGAGGAACGCCTTCATGTTGTTGTGCGGGAAGGCCGCCTCGGCGGCGCCCTTGAGCGAGAAGAGCGCCTTCTTGTTGACGGGGCCGGCGATCAGGTTGTCGGCCATGTACTTCTGCACGGGCGTGGAGAGCGTCTGGTTGATGAACGCGTACGCGCCGTCGACGTTCTTCGCGCCCTTCGGGATGAACCAGATGTCCGATCCGGCCATGCCGCCCTCCTTCGGCCACACGTGCCGGACGTCGATGCCCTTCTTGCGGTTGTTGGCCGTGATCAGGGCGTAGCCGACGAAGGTGACCCAGACGTCGCCGGAGCCGAGCTGGTTCTCGGCGTCGCCGTACGACGAGACGGTGCGCGCCTGCTTGCGGATCTTCGTGAGGAAGTCGACGATCTTGGCGAGCTCGGGCTTCGTGAAGTTCGGGATCTTGTGCCCGAGCCCGACGACCTTGGCGGCGATCGGGATCGCCTGCGTCCAGTCGTCGATCAGGGTGACGCGGCCCTTCAGCTTCGGATCCAGGAGGTCGGCCCACGACTTCGGCGCGGCCATCTTGTCCGCGCGGTAGTTGCAGGGCAGGCTCTGCATCTCGAGGGGGACGCCCCAGAGCTTGCCTTCGTCGAACCAGTAGGGCTGGCGGTAGAGCCCCTGGGCCATGAGGTTCGGCTTGAAGTTCGGAATGCGCTTGGGATCGAGCGGCGTCAGCAGGTCGAGCTCGCGCATCCGGTCGTAGAAGGTCGTGAAGTAGGTGCTGACATCCGCCGAGCCGCCCGACCGCAGCTTCGAGAGGACGTCCTCCTGCGTGTTGATGAACGTCGTGTTGAGCTTGACGCCGTTCGCCTTGCGCCAGGCCTTCATCGGCGGCTGGAGGTCGTAGCCCTCCCAGCTCAGGAAGTTGATCGTGCCGAGGCTCTTGGCGCCGCTCGACGTCGCGGCGGCGGCCGTGCCCTCGCCTGCGGCGAGCATGCCCGCCGCGCCCGTGGCCGCAACCACGCCGGCGGTTCGCTGGAGCAGTGCCCGCCGGCTCAGCGAGCCCGCGTGGCCCTCGCCGGACAGATGATCGTGCTGGGTCATCGACCTACCTCCTGGTTTGGCTGCGCGTGCGGTGCGTGTCGGGCCTGCGATAGAGCGTGGCGCGGAAGCGATAGCGCTCACCCACGAAATGGACTCGGCTCAACTCGATCGGGCGGCTGGCGTGGTCGAACGTCGTGCCGGCCGCGAGCAGCAACGGCGTCGGCACGGGCACGCCGAGCCTCTCCGCCTGCTCCGCGTCCGCCGCGACGGCCTGCACGGCGAAGTCGCAACGGCTCGGCGTCACGCCGTTGGCCTCGAGCGTCTGGTACAGGGAGTGCTGCTCGAAGTCGGTGTCCGTCAGCGCGGGGCAGACCTCGAGCGGGATCCGCGCGTGGTCGACCGCGACCGGGACGTCGTCGAGCAGCCGCGTGCGGTGCAGCTCGTAGATGGGCGCCCCGGGCCCGATGTCGAGCTCGTCGGCCTCGTCGAGCGTGGCCTCGCGGACGTGGGCGAGCCAGACGCGCGAGCCGACGCGGAGCCCTCTCGACGCCGCGATCTCGCTCAAGCCCTGGAGGGCGTTCGGCAGCTCGCCGAGCAGCGTGTCGTTGACGAACCAGCCGCGCCCGTGGGAAGGCACGACGAGCCCCGGTCGGCGAGCGTGCCGAGGGCCCGCCGCAGCGTCACGCGGCTGATGCCCATCTGCTCGCAGACGGAGCGCTCCGGGGGGAGCGGCACGCCACGGCGCACGGTGCCCTTCTCGATCTCGTTCGCGAGCACCGCCGCGACCTGCTCGTAGAGCGGCCGGGTGGACGACCGGTCGTCGGCGCCCAGAGCGGGGATGCGAGCCATGGGCGGCGACTCTAGGGCGCGCTCGCCGCCTTGTCAATACCACCTAATACCACTCGGCCCTAATGGTATTGAATGCGTCTAGGGCGCGTCTCCACGGAGGTCGAAGGCGTCTCCGGCGGAGGCGCGCGGGGGGAGCCTCGGCCGCGGGCAGGTTGACGATGACGATCCCGACCACGACGATCGCCATGCCGAGCGTGGAGACGGCACCCGGGAGGCTTCCGCGGAAGGCCTCGATCACGATCGCGACGACGGGCGAGAGGAACGCCCACGGGTAGACGCGCGATCCCGGCCAGCGCGTGAGGGCGAAGTAGAACGTCAGGTAGGCGAGCACCTGCGCGCCGACGACGATGAACGCGATCGACCACCAGAGGTCGGGCGAGCCCCAGTCGCTGCCGCCGAGATCGCCCGAGAGCAGCAGGTACGGGATCAGGAGGACGGCGCCGCAGAGGAACTGCGCGGCGGTGATGCCGATCACGTCGAAGGGCTCGCCGGTGAGCGAGAGGTAGCGCACGAGGAGACCCGCGCAGCCGTAGCCGAGCGCGCCGAGCAGCGTCAGCACGGCGCCGATGACGACGTCCTCGCCGCTCGAGGAGTTGCCGGCGAGGATGATCGTGAGCACGCCCGCGAAGCCGAGCAGGAGGCCGAACGTCCGCAGTGCCGTGACGCGCTCGCCGAGCGCGAGCCGCCCGATCACGGCGACCCAGAACGGCGCCGTGTTGAGCAGGACGGCCGCGATCGCGGGGCCGGCGCGATTCGTCCCCTCGGCGAGGCCGGCGAGCGAGAGCGAGGTGCCGCCGAAGCCCATGAGCGCCGCGAAGCCCCACAGCCGCCAGGTGCGCGGCAGGCGCGCGCCGAAGAGCCCGAGGAACGGGAGCATGACGAGGAATCCGAACGCGCCGCGCGAGAATGCCGTGAACGCGGGCGTGGTGTGCCGCAGCGCGACCTCGGTCACGCTGAATGCCGCGCCCCAGAAGATCATCGTGCAGAGCAGCAGCAGCGGGACGGGAACGCGGGCGCCGAGACCTCTCATCGACGGGTGAGACTACACTCTTCCGCCTAACGTCTGACCTATTCCGCAGGAGAGGAAGGTGCGCATGGGAGAACGGATCTGCAGCTTCGACGGCCTCGGCCTGCGGGACGAGCAGCTCGACATCCTGAACGCCGTCCGCGAGTTCGTCGACAACGAGATCATCCCCGTCGCACACGACCTCGAGGCGAACGACGAGTACCCGGAGGAGATCGTCCAGGGCCTGCGCGAGATGGGCCTGTTCGGCATGCGCATCCCCGAGGAGTACGGCGGCCTGGGGCTCGACCTGACGACGTACGCGCTCGCGATCGCCGAGCTCTCGCGCGGCTGGATGTCGGTGGCCGGGATCGTCAACGGCGTCTACATCGTGAGCGGCATGCTGGCCGGGCACGGCACGCAGGAGCAGAAGGAGCGCTACCTGCCGAAGCTGGCCGCGGGCGAGCTCATCTGCTGCTTCATGATGACCGAGCCCGAGGCGGGCTCCGACGTCCGCGCGATCCGTACGACGGCCCGGCGCGACGGCGACGAGCTGGTGCTCAACGGCCAGAAGATGTGGGTCACGAACGGCTTCCGCGCCGGCCTCATGGCGGTGCTCGTGAAGACCGATCCCAAGGCCGATCCGCCGCAGGCCGGCATGACGGCGCTGATCGTCGAGAAGGAGCCGGGCGTCCCGAAGCAGGGCGGCATCACGATCCCGCTGACGGGCCTCCCCAAGCTCGGCTACAAGGGCGTCGAGTCGACCGAGATCGCATTCGACGACCACCGCGTGCCGGCCTCGTCGATCCTGGGCGGGCCGGAGGGCGAGGGCCAGGGCTTCTACCAGATGATGAGCGGCATCGAGACCGGCCGCATCAACGTCGGCGCGCGCGGGCTCGGCGTCGCGCTGCGAGCCTACGAGATCGCGATCCGCTACGCCCAGGAGCGCCACGCCTTCGGCAAGGCGATCGCCCAGCATCAGCTGATCCAGGCCAAGCTCGCCGACATGGCGACCGGCATCGAGGCCGCGAAGCACCTGATCGTGGCGGCCGCGCGCACCAAGGACGCGGGCGGCCGCGCCGACGTCGAGGCGGGCATGGCGAAGCTCTTCGCGACTGAGGTGGCGCAGCGCTGCGTCGAGGAGTCGATGCGCATCCACGGCGGCTACGGCTACTCGAAGGAGTTCGAGATCGAGCGCCTCTACCGCGACAACCCGCTGCTCCTGATCGGCGAGGGCACGAACGAGATCCAGCGCCTGATCATCGCCCGCGGGCTCCTCCGCCGCCACGCCCTCTAACCGCGCAAGAACGGGGTCTGGCCCGCCGCAAGAACGGGGTCTGGCCCGCAACGTGCGGGCCTGACCCCGGCATTGCGGACCTGGCACCGACCATTGCGCGACGGCTACCCTCGCCCCATGTCCCGCATCAGCCACTTCCCCGCCGGCGACGAGCGCGAGCTGTCGCCGGAGATCCAGGCCCTCTACGCGAAGTGCCGCGAGAAGCTCGGCTTCGTGCCGAACGTCTTTCTCGCCTACCAGTGGCGCCCGGCGCGCCTGGCGGCGTGGCTCGCGCACTTCGACGCCGTCATGGAGCCGACCGAGTCGCTGCCGGCGGCCGAACGGGAGATGATCGCCGTCGCGGTGTCGATGGCCAACGCGTGCTCCTACTGCCTCGTCGCGCACGGCTACTCGGTGCGCAAGCTGACGCGCGACCCGGTCAACGGCGACCTCATCACGCTCGACTACAAGCGCGCCGAGATCACCCCGCGCCAGCGCGCGATGCTCGATTACGCGCGCGTCCTCACGATGGCTCCGGCCGAGGTCGAGGAGGACGATCTCGACGCCCTGCGGGAGCATGGCCTGAGCGACGAGGACCTCTGGGACGTGATCGAGATCGCGTCGATGTTCAACTTCACGAACCGCATGGCGCACGCGACGGGGATGCTTCCGAACCCCGAATACCACGCGCTCGCGCGCTAGGAGCTCGCGCGGAAATTCGTCGCTGCAATGGTCGGTGCCAGGTCCGCAATGCCGGGGTCAGGCCCGCACGTTGCGGGCCAGACCCCGTTCTTGCTTTGAATGCAAAATGGGCGCGTTGTTGCTTGCATTCGTGCGGCGGGCGTGATTTTGTATGCACTCCTTGAGCGCCGCCTCGCCGATCACGACCGTCCCGACGAGCTCGCTGCGCGTGTCCGAGGAGTTGCGCGAGGCGATCCTCTCGGGTGAGTTCGGGCCCGGGGAGCGGCTTCGCACCGCCACGCTCGCGAAGCGCTTCGGCAGCTCGCGCACGCCCGTGCGCGAGGCGCTCGTGCAGCTCGAGGGCGAGGGCCTCGTCGACATCGAGCCGCGCAGGGGAGCGCTCGTGCGCTCGTTCGCGAGCGCCGACCTGATCGACCTCTACGAGATCCGCGCGCTCCTGGAGCCCGCGGCGGCCGCGCGCGCGGCGCTCGGCGTGAGCCGGGATCAGCTCGAGCGCCTGCGCGCAGCTCGTCGCGCTCTCCGACGCTCGCGGCGGCGACGACAACGGCGCGATCGACGACCAGATCGCCTGGAACGAGGAGTTCCACGGGCTCATGATCGAGGCCGCCGGCAGCCCGCGGCTGTCGGCCGCGCTGCGGGCGACGGCCGGCATCCCGCGCAGCTTCCGCACGGCGTTCTGGCGCGACGAGGCGCACCGCGCGTTCTCGCAGACCTGTCACCGCGAGCTCGTCTCGGCGCTCGCCGAAGGCTCGGCCGCGCGGGCCGAGGCGGTCATGCGCATGCACATCCTGCGCGCCAAGGACGCCCTCGTCGCGGTGACGAATGGCGACTGACCTGTCCAGGGGCCCGCTCACGGGCCTGCGCGCGATCGAGTTCGGCCAGCTCCTGGCCGGCCCGTTCGTCGGCACGCTGCTCGGCGACTTCGGCGCCGACGTCATCAAGGTCGAGGCGCCGCCGGCGGGCGATCCGATGCGCGAGTGGGGCCGGCTGCGCCACAACGACCACTCGCTGTGGTGGTCCGTGCTCTCGCGCAACAAGCGCTCGGTCGCGCTCAACCTGCGCGAGCCGCGCGGCCAGGAGATCGCGAGCGCGCTCTGCGCGACCGCCGACGTGATCGTCGAGAACTTCCGCCCCGGGACGATGGAGCGCTGGGGCATCGGCCCCGAGCAGGTGCACGCGGTCAACCCGGGCTGCGTCTACGCGCGCGTGTCGGGCTACGGCCAGACCGGCAGCTACCGCGACCGCGCGGGCTTCGCGGCGGGCGGCGAGGCGATCGCCGGCCTGCGCTACATCAACGGCTACCCCGACCAGGCGCCGCCGCGCACGGGCATCTCGCTGGGCGACACGCTGGCCGCGCAGTCGGCCTTCCAGGGGATCCTGATGGCGCTCTACGCGCGCGACGCGCGCGGCGCGACCGGCCAGGTCGTGGATGCCGCCATCGCCGACGCCTGCTTCGCGATGACCGAGTCGCTGGTCGTCGAGTACGACAAGGTCGGCTTCGTACGCGAGCCGACGGGCCCGCTCCTGCCCAAGATCGCGCCGTCGAACGTCTACCGCTCGAGCGACGGCAAGTGGGTCGTGATCGCGGCCAACCACGACACGCTCTGGAAGCGCCTGGCCGCGCTGATGGGGCATCCGGAGTGGGGGGACGACCCGCGCTTCGCCGACCACGCGGCGCGTGGCGAGCACCAGGCCCTGCTCGACGACATGATCGGCGAGTGGGCCGCGCAGCACACCGCGGCCGAGCTCGACGAGAAGGTCAACGCCGCGGGCGTCGTGTGCGCCCCGGTCTACAGCGCGGCCGACATCTGCGCCGACCCCTGGTTCCGCGAGCGCGGGCTGGTGGTCGAGTGGGAGGACGAGGTGCACGGCACGGTCGCCGGCAACGGGGTCGTGCCCAAGCTGACGGGCACGCCCGGGAGCGTGCGCCAGGGTGCGCGCTGGACGGTGGGAGCCGACAACGACGACGTGCTCGGCGAGCTCGGCCTCACGGCCGCGGAGATCGCCGAGCTGAGAGAGACCGGGATCGCATGAACACCAACAAGAAGGACGGCTGATGGCCTTTCGCCTCGGCGTGGACGTCGGTGGCACCTTCACCGACCTGTTCCTCGTCAACGACTCCGACGACCGGCAGTTCCGGGTGAAGACGCCCTCGACGCCGGCCGACCCGTCGCTCGGCGTGCTCGCCGGCGTCAAGCGCATCTGCGCCGAGGCCGGCATCTCGCCGGCCGAGCTGCGCAACATCGTGCACGGCACGACGGTCGCCACCAACGCCGTGCTCGAGAGCAAGGGCGCGCGCGTCGGCCTGATCACGACGACGGGGTTCAAGCAGATCCTGCACCTCGCGCGCTCGCAGACGCCGGGCCCGCTGGCCGGCTGGATCATCATGATCAAGCCCGACCCGCCGGCGCTGCTGTCCGACACGCGCGAGGCGGTCGAGCGCCTCGACGCGCGCGGCAACACGGTCACGCCGGTCGATCGCGAGCAGGTCAAGGGCATCGTCCGCGACCTCGTCGACTCGGGCGTCGAGTCCCTGACCGTGGGCCTCATCAACTCGTACGTCAACAGCGCCCACGAGGAGGAGATCGGGGCGATCGTCGAGGAGCTCTACCCGGGCTTCCCGGTGACGCTCAGCTCGCACGTGCTGCCCGAGTTCCGCGAGTACGAGCGCACGCTCACGGCGTGCATGAACTCGTACGTGCGCCCGAAGGTCGCCGACTACGTGAAGGGCCTGCAGGGCTCGCTCAAGGAGCTCGGCACGACCTGCGACGTCAACATCCTGCGCTCGGACGCCGGCCTCATGACGACGACCGAGGCGCAGCGCAACCCGATCTACGGCGTGCTCTCGGGCCCCTCCGGCGGCGTCGCCGGGGCGCTCCACGTCGCCGTCAAGGCCGGGTACCGGAACATCCTCACGTTCGACATGGGCGGCACGTCGACCGATGTCGCGCTCTGCCAGAACGGCGAGCCGACGATCGGGCGCGAGACCTCGATCAGCCACTTCCGCATCAAGATCCCGAGCGTCAACGTGCACACGGTCGGCGCCGGCGGCGGCTCGATCGCACACGTGCCGCAGCTCACGGGCGCGCTCCGCGTGGGGCCGCAGTCGGCCGGCGCCGAGCCGGGCCCGGCGGCCTACGGCAAGGGCGGCGAGGAGCCCACGGTGACCGACGCGAACGTCGTCGTCGGCCATCTGCCGCCGCGGCTCCTGGGCGGCGAGATGACGCTCGACGTCGAGGCCGCGCGCGCGGCGGTGCAGAAGATCGCGGATGCGATGGGCCTCTCGCTCGAGCAGGCGGCCGAGGGCATCCTCTCGATCGTCAACGAGAACATGGCGGGCGCGCTGCGGCTCGTCTCGGTGCAGCGCGGCCACGATCCGCGCGACTTCGCGCTCGTCGCGTTCGGCGGCGCGGGCCCGCTGCACGCGAACGCCGTCGCCAAGCTCATGGGCAGCTACCCCGTGATCGTCCCGCCCTCGCCCGGCCTGCTGTGCGCGATCGGCGACCTCGTCGCGGACTTCCGCAACGAGTTCGCGCGCACGCTCATCCGGCTCGTGCGCGAGGCCCCGGCCGACGAGGTCGCCGGCATCCTCGAGGAGCTCGGCGGGCGCGCGCGCTCGTGGATGGACTCGGAGGGCATCGCGACCGGCGACCAGCGCCTGAGCTACGTCGCCGACATGCGCTACCACGGCCAGGGCTACGAGATCCCGGTCGCGCTCGACGCCGCCACGGTGCGCACGAACGGCCTCGGCGACCTCGAGGAGCGCTTCAACGCGCTGCACGAGCAGCTCTACGGCTTCCGCATGCACTCCACCGCGAGCGAGATCGTCAACCTGCGCGCGATCGGCAACGGCTCGGTGCAGAAGCCCGAGCTGCCGACCGGGGCCGCCGGCGGCCCCGATCCGTCGGGCGCCGTCGTCGAGGAGCACGCGATCCTGTTCGAGGGCAAGAACGTGCCGACGCGCATCTACGACCGCTCGAAGCTGAGCCCGGGGGCGCGCATCCCGGGCCCGGCGGTCGTCACGGAGTTCGACTCGACCACGGTGGTGCTGCCCGGCTTCACGGCCGAGGTCGACATCCACTTCAACCTGCTGATCAACCCCGGGGCGTGAGCATGGCTGCCACCGAAGAGCTGAGAATCGCCGCGATCCCGACCGACGTCGAGATCGATCCCGTCACCCTCGACATCATCGAGGGCGCGCTCAAGAGCGCGCGCTACGAGATGGACGCCGTGCTCTTCCGCTCGGCGATGAGCCCCGTCATCCGCGAGCAGCACGACGAGTTCCCGATGCTCACCGACCCGCGCGGCCGCATGGTCGTGGGGCAGTTCGGCGCCTACATCAACGAGATGATGGAGGAGTGGACGCGCGGCATCTACCCGGGCGACGTGATCCTCTGCGCCGACCCGTTCAAGTGCTCGGCGTCGATCAGCCACACGAACGACTGGCTGGTGCTCGTGCCGATCTTCTTCGAGGACGAGCTCGTCGGCTGGGCCTCGCAGTTCGGCCACATGATGGACGCCGGCGGCCCGCTGCCGGGCGCCCTGCCGACCGGGGCCAAGACGATCTTCGGCGAGGGCATCATCATCCCGCCGATCAAGGTCGTCGAGCGCGGCGTGGTGCAGGAGGACGTGCTCGGCCTGATCCTCAACAACGTGCGCATCCCGGAGATGAACCGGGCCGACCTGTTCGCGATCATCGCCGGCTGCCGGGCCGGCGAGGCGCGCGTGATGGAGCTCTGCAACCGCTTCGGCAAGCGCACCTACCTGGCCGCCCTGCAGGCGCTGCTCGACCGCACCTACGAGGCGATGAAGACGCTGATCCTGCTGGCGATCCCCGAGACGCCGCAGAGCTTCGAGGACTACGTCGACGACGACGGCCTCGGCAACGGCCCGTTCAAGATGAAGCTGACGATCTGGCGCGAGGGGGAGCACGCCTACTTCGACTGGTCGGGAACGGATCCGCAGGCGCTCGGGCCGGTGAACTTCTACCTCTCCGAGGGCATGTTCAAGATGTTCATCGGGATCTACCTGATCATGGTGAACGACCCGCAGATCCTCTTCAACGACGGCTTCTACCCGCTGCTCCACGTCGTGATGCCGGAGGGCAGCCTGCTGCGCCCGCGCTTCCCGGCGGCGCTCGGCTGCCGCACGCACGCGCTCGCGCGGCTCTTCGACGTGCTCGGCGGCGCGCTCTGCAAGAACGCTCCCGACCTCAACACGGCGGCCGGCTACGGCACCAGCCCGTACATGCTCTACTCGGGCTGGAAGGAGTCCGTCGACGGCATGCAGCCGGGCGAGTTCTTCTACTCGATGGAGATCCTCTACGGCGGGATCCCGGGGCGGCCGATCGGCGACGGCATGGACGGCCACTCGTGGTGGCCGCTCTTCGAGAACATCCCGACCGAGTACCTCGAGGCCTACTACCCGATGCGGATCGACGGCTACACGACCGTCGTCGACTCGGGCGGGGCCGGCCTGCACCGCGGCGGCAACGGCGTCGAGAAGCGCTACGTCTACCTCGAGCCGGGCGAGGTCTCGATCCACGACGACCGCTGGCTGACGCGGCCGTGGGGCGTGCTCGGCGGGCTGCCGGGCGAGCGCTCGAGCAAGCTGCTCGTGCGCGCCGACGGCAGCGAGCAGGTGCTGCCGAGCAAGTGTGACGAGGTCGAGGTACAGCCGGGCGACATGCTCGTGTACCGCACCGCCGGCGGCGGGGGCTGGAAGGACCGCCTCGACCGGCCGGCCGGCATCGTCGCGCGCGACGTCTCGTTCGGGCTCGTCTCGCACGCGTTCGCCAAGACCGGCTACGGCGTCGTGCTGACCGCCGGCGGGAGCGTCGACGAGGCGGCGACCGAGGCCGAGCGCTCCCGGCAGCGGACGGAGCGCGGCGACGCGCAGGCCTTCGACTTCGGTCCGTCGCTCGCGGACACGCTCGCGAACTGCAAGGCCGAGACCGGCCTCGAGCCGCCGACGACGGCCAAGCCGCTGCGCTGGTCGCCGCTCGAGCCCGGCGACGCGGCGCTCAAGCGCGTGCGCGATGCCGACGCGGCGGCCGCCTCCGGCGATTGATGGACGACGCGGAGTTCTACCGCGAGCGCGGGTTCGGCGGGACCGCCGGCTTCGGCCGGCGGCCCGCCCTGCTCGTGATCGACCTCGTCAACGGCTTCACCGACCCGGCCTCGCCGCTCGGCTCCGACCTCGACTCGGTCGTCGCGGCCACGCGCCGGCTGATCGACGCCTGTCGCCCCCGCGGGGTGCCGATCGTCTTCACGACGGTCGCGTTCGACGGCGCGAAGAGCCAGGCGGCGGCGGTCTTCATGGCCAAGATCCCGTCGCTCAAGACGCTCGTGGCGGGCTCGCACGAGGTGGAGATCGACCCGCGCCTCGGCCGGCAGCCGAGCGACACGCTGATCACGAAGCAGTTCGCCTCGGCGTTCTTCGGCACCGCGCTGTCGTCGCTGCTCGCAGCCGAGGGCTGCGACACCGTGCTCGTCACGGGCGCGACGACCTCGGGTTGCGTGCGGGCGTCCGCGGTCGACGCCGTCCAGCACGGCTACCGCCCGATCGTGCCGCGCGAGTGCGTCGGCGATCGCGCGCAGGCGCCGCACGAGGCCAACCTCTTCGACATCCAGCAGAAGTACGGCGACGTCGTCGGCGTCGACGAGGCGATCGCGGCGGTCGCCGCGCTCTGATGTCAGGCGGAGCGGCGCTTCGGCTTGGGCTTCGGCTGGTCGAAGCCCTCCGTCGAGTCGATGCCCGGCTGGTAGTTCACGCGCAGGAAGCCGAGGTGCTCGTCCATCAGGCGGTGCGCCTCGGACTCGTTGCGCGCCTCGACCGCGGCGTAGATCTTCTGGTGATCGCGCTCGAGTTCGGAGATGACCTCCTTCGTCGGTCGCCGGCGCACGACGGTCGACTGCAGCACGGTGAAGATCGGCACCGCGGCGACGACGAGCAGGTGGTTCTTGGTCGCCTCGAGCAGGTAGAGGTGGAAGTTGCGGAACTTGCCGAGCGCGTCGGCGTCGGAGATCGCGTCGATGTCGTCGGTGAGCGTGCTGCGGATGCGCGTGAGATCGTCGTCGTCGCGATTGCGCGCCGCGATCGCGGCAGCAGGGCCCTCGATCATCTCGCGCGCCTGCAGCAGGTGCTCGAGCGTGACCGTGTTGGCCGCGGTGAGGAGACCGTAGTTCGCGACGAGGAACTCGCTGATGCTGCCGACCGTCGGCTCGACGATGAAGTGGCCGCCCGCCATGCCCTTGCGCGTATGGATGAGGTTGCGCGTGGCGAGGATGCGCAGCGCCTCGCGCACGGTCGTCCGCGAGACGCCGAAGTCGGCGGCCAGCTCGGCTTCGCTCGGCAGGCGGTCGCCGGGCTTGAGCTCGCCGCTGTTGATCATCTGCAGGAGCTGGTCGGCGACCTGCTCGTAGGCCTTGCGGATCCTCTCGACCTTCATCGCGCGCAGTATGCGATGTTCAGCGGTCGCTCGCACGCAGGATGTCGCGCGCGCGCTCGGCCACCGGGTAGTCGACGAAGGTGCCGTCCGCGAGCTTGATCGACGAGACGCCGGCCGCCTCGGCCTCGGAGAAGGCGCGGTCGACCTCGCGCGCCCAGGCCAGCTCGCCCTCGCCCGCTGCGAACGCGGCGGCCGCGATCGGCAGCTGGCGCGGATGCAGCACGACCTTGCCCTGGAAGCCGAGCCGGCGCGACCACGCCGACGACACGGCGCAGCCCTCGTCGTCGTCGAGCTTGAGGTACGGGCCGTCGATCGGCCCTTCCTTGCCGGCGGCGCGCGCGGCGAGCACGATCGCGGAGCGCGCGTACAGCTGCTCGATGCCGTCCGCGGTCGGCTCCACGCCGAGCTCCTTGCCGAGGTCGGCAGGTCCGAACACGAGCGTGCGCAGACGCGGCGACGCCTCCGCGATCTCGCGCGCCGCGAGCACGCCGCGCGCGGTCTCGGTCATCGCGAGCAGCGACGGCGCGCCTCCGCTCGCGCGCTCGAGCTCGTCGAGCCGCCCGGCGACGTGGCGGATCTCGTCGGCGCCGTCGACCATCGGCACGGTGATGAGCGCGATGCGCGGCAGCGCCTCGGCGATCGCGTCGAGGTCGGCGTCGGCGAGTCCGCTCGCCAGGGAGTTGATGCGCACGCCGATCAGCGGCCCGCCGGCTGCGGCGGCGAGCGCGCTCTCGCACACGATCGCGCGGGCCGCGGCCTTCTCGCTCGCGGCGACGGCGTCCTCGAGGTCGAGCATCACCGCCGAGGCCGGGAGCGCGAGCGCCTTCTCGATCTTGCGGCGGTCGTTGCCGGGGACGAACAGGATCGTCTTCAAGGCCATCGCTGGCGAGAATACGTCAGACTTTCGTGCCGTGCGAGTCTCCGGCGTCCCCCCGGCGCGCGCGACCGGCGGTGCCTGGTCCGTCGCGCTCTGCAGCCTGGCGCTTGCGGCGGGCTCCTACGCGACGCTCGGGTTCGCGCCGCTCGCGCCGCTGATCCGCGAGGACTTCTCGCTCGCACGCTGGCAGGTCGGGGCGATCACGGCGATCGTGTTCGGCGGCGCGGCCATCTCGTCGGTGCCCTCCGGGCGCCTGACCGACCGCTTCGGCGCGCCGCCGATGCTCGCGGCCGCCGTCGCCGCCGTGGCCTGCGGCTGCGCGCTCGCCGCCGTGGCCTCGGGCGCGGCGCCGTTCCTGCTCGGCGTGGGTGCGGTCGGGCTCGCCTACGGCCTGATCACGCCGCCCACGAACGTGATCGTGCGCGGCGCTCCGACGACACGCCATCGCAGCCTGCTCATGAGCATCAAGCAGGTCGGCGTGACGATCGGCGGCTTCGTCTCGGGCATCACGATGCCGACGATCGCCCACCACCTCGGCTGGCGCCTCGCGCTGCTCGCTCCCGCGAGCGCATGCGCGATCGTCTCGCTGTCGGCGCTGCTCAGCCGCCGCACGCTCGCGCAGAACGCCGGCGAGGGGCGGCGGGTCAGCGCGATCGGGCTTGCGCACGGCGATCTGCCGCGCCGCTTCGCGCTCGGCGTGGGCGGGTTCGGCTTCGTGATGGGCGGCCTCCAGCTGAGCTTCGTCACGTACCTGAGTCTCTACCTGAAGGAGGCGCACGGCTACCGCCTGGCGGTCGCGGGGATCTCGCTCGCGGTGACCATGGCGGCCGGCACGCTCGGGCGGCTGCTCTGGGCGGTCATCTCGGATCGCTTCTTCGCCGCGCGCCGCGCGTCGGGTCTGCGCCTCAACGCGGTGCTGAGCATGGCCGGCATGACCGGTCTCGCGCTGCTGCCCTCCGGCCTGCTGATCTGGCCGTGCGTCGCCCTCGTGGGCTTCGCGAACATCGGCTGGAACGGCGTCTACATGACGCTCGTCGCGGAGTCCGCGCCGAGCGGGCGCATCGGGCGCGTCTCCGGCAGCTCGCTGCGCGTCGTCTTCGCAGGGGCGGTCGTCGTGCCGCCGGCGCTCGGCCTCGTGGCCGATCGCGCCGGCTGGACGGCGGCGTGGCTGACCGCGTGCGGGCTCGCCGCGCTGGCCGCGCTGTCGATGAGCGCGGCCGCGCTCGCGCAGGCTCACGGCGCGGGGCTAGAATCGTCTGACCTAAGACGGACAGGCCGGGAGGCGACGTGAAGGCACTGCGGTTCCATGAGTTCGGCGGACGCGACAAGCTCGTCGTCGAGTCGGTGCCCGATCCCGTGGCAGGCCCGGGCGAGGTCGTGGTCAAGGTCGGCGCCTGCGCGCTCAACCACCTCGACGTGGATTTCCGCGAGGGCATCTCGCGCTTTCCGCTCGAGCTGCCCATGATCATGGGTCTCGAGATCGCCGGCACGATCGTGAGCCGCGGGCCGGGCGTCTCGGAGGAGTGGAAGGTCGGCGATCGCGTCGCGCCGTACCTCATGGGCACGGACCCGGGCCACCTGATGTCGCGCACCGGTCGCGAGAACCTCGCGCCGGCCGACTTCATCGGCGCCTCCATTCCCGGCGGCTACGCCGAGTACGCAGCGATCCCCGAGCGCCATCTCGTGCGCACGCCCGACAGCATGACGGACGTCGAGGCCGCCGCCTTCCAGATCGCCTTCGGCACCTCGTACCACATGCTCTTCACGCGCGGCGAGCTGAAGATGGGCGAGACCGTGCTCATCAACTCGGTCGGCTCGGGCATCGGCGCCGCGGCCGTGCAGCTCGCGAAGCTGGCGGGCGCATTCGTGATCGGCACCGCGAGCAGCGACGAGAAGCTCGCGAAGGCGCGCGCGCTCGGCATGCACGAGGGCATCAACCACGCCACGCACGACGTCGCGGGCGAGGTCATGCGGATCACGGGCGGCCGCGGCGTCGACCTCGTCTACGAGCACGTCGGCGGCAAGCTCTTCCAGGCCGGCCTCGACTCGCTCACGCGCGACGGGCGGCTCGTGACCTGCGGCGCCCACTCCGGCGAGGTCGTCGAGCTCGACATCATCGTGCTCTTCCGCAACCAGACGCGCATCATCGGCTCGTTCACGTTCACCTCGGCCGAGTACGAGGAGGTGCTGCGGCTGGCCGGGCTCGGCCTGCTGAAGCCGCAGGTGCACACGACGTACTCCCTCGACGACGCCGCCGAGGCGTTCGAGGTCATGGAGGCGCGGCAGCACTTCGGCAAGATCGTGATCACGCCATGAGCGCGCCGACCGCCTCGCAGGCGCTCGCGGCCTGGGTGACCGGCCTGGCCTACCGCGACATCGATGCGCCGACCGTCGCGTATGCGAAGGAGCTGCTGCTCGACCATCTCGGCTGCGCGACGCGCGGCGGCACGATCGACACCGCCGACGCGGTCGAGCGGATGCTCGCCGCGGTCGGGGCGGACGAGGGCAGCGCGCTCACGGCCGTCGTCGCCAAGACGCCGCTCCGTCCCGAGTGGGCGGTCTTCGCGAACGGCGTCCATGCGCATTCGATCGAGCTCGACGACACGCACAGCGCGAGCTCTCTGCACCCGGCCGTGGTCACGATCCCGGCTGCGCTCGCGACCGCCGAGCTGCAGGGCTCGAGCAGCGAGGAGCTGCTGACCGCGATCGTCGCCGGCTACGAGGTCGCCTGCCGCCTCGGGCGGGCGCTCGATCCGCAGCAGGTGTACGCGAAGGGCTTCCACCCGACCGCGATCGTCGGGCCGTTCGCAGCGGCGGCCGCGACGGCCCGGCTGCTCGGCCTCTCGGCCGACGAGCTCGCGCACGCCTTCGGCATCGCCGCGAGCCAGGCGGCCGGGCGGCTCGAGTTCTTCTCCGACGGCGCCTGGACGAAGCGCTTCCATCCGGGCTGGGCGTCGCACAGCGGCTACCTCGCCGCGCGGCTCGCGCAGGCGGGCTTCACCGGGCCGCTGCTCGCGTTCGAGGGGCGCGACGGCCTGCTCTCGGGCTACGGCGCGGCGGATCGCGCAGAGCAGCTGACCACGGCTCTCGGCGCGCCCTTCGAGCTCTCCGAGACGAGCGTCAAGCCGTACGCGTGCTGCCGCTACAACCAGGGGCCGATCGATCTCGCGATCGCGCTCGCGAGCGAGCACGACCTCGGGCCCGACGACATCGCGCGCGTGCGCGTGGGAGTCGTCAGCCAGGCGATCCCGATCGTCGTCGAGCCGGCAGCGCGCAAGCTGGCGCCGACCAACGACGTCGACGCGCAGTTCTCGTTGCCGTACGCGATCGGCCTCGGCATCGCACTGCGCAAGGCGACGCTCGACGAGTACGCGGAGCCCGCGCTCTCGTCGCCCGCGGTGCGAGCGGTCGCGGCGAAGGTCGTGGCCGAGGTGCGGCCCGACTTCGACGCGCGCTTTCCGGCCGTGTGGCCCGCCGAGGTCGAGATCGAGACCGTCGACGGGCGCACGCTGCGGATGCAGACCGACTACCCGAAGGGCGATCCGCAGAACCGGCTGAGCTACGCGGAGATGTGCGCGAAGTTCCGCTCGCTCGCGTCCTCGGCGCTGTCGGAGGGCGAGATGGACGCGATCGAGCGTGCCGTGGCGGATTTGGAGGCGGGCGGCGTCGGCCCGCTGATCGCGTCGATCTCGGGAGTGGGTGTGCGATGAGCGAGGATCAGGAAGTGCGCGAAGCCCTGGAGAAGATCTTCAACGCCGACACGGGGATCTACGCACAGCGCGGATTTCAGCGCCGCGTCGGCTTCGGCACGCGCCCGGCGCTCGTGCACATCGACCTGGCGAACGCCTGGACCCGCCCGGGGCATGCCTTCACGTGCGAGGGCATGGACACGATCATCCCGGCGGTGCAGCAGCTCAACGAGGCGGGGCGCGCGAAGGGCATCCCGATCGTCTACACGACGACCGCGTACACGACCACGGGCGGCAGCTCCGACATGGGCCTCTGGGTCAAGAAGATCCCCGTCGAGCTGCTCGAGCTCGGCAGCGAGGCCGTCGAGATCGACAGCCGCATCGCGCCGCTGCCCGGCGAGCACGTGATCGTGAAGAAGCGCGCGAGCGGCTTCCACGGCACGAACCTCTCGAGCTTCCTCACCGCCCATGGCGTCGACACCGTCATTCTGACCGGCGTGACGATGTGCGGTTGCGTGCGCCATTCGTGCGAGGACGCGATCGCCGAGGGCTTCCGGCCGATCGTCGTGCGCGAGGCCGTCGGCGACCGCGTGCCCGGTGTCGTCGAGTGGAACCTCTTCGACATCGACGCCAAGTTCGGCGACGTGGAGCCGCTCGCGCGCGTCCTCGAGTACCTCGCGGGCATCGAGGCGTTCACGAGCCGGGTATGACCGCGCGGACGATGGCCGAGAAGGTCTGGGACGATCACGCGATCGGCGACGACCTGCTCTTCATCGACCTGCACCTCGTGCACGAGGTCTCGAGCCCGCAGGCGTTCGAGGGCCTGCGCGCGGCCGGGCGCCGTGTGCGGCGCGTCGACCGCACGCTCGCGACCGCCGATCACAACGTGCCGACGTGGGAGCTCTCGCGCCCGATCGCAGATCCGCTCGCGCGCGCGCAGCTCGAGGCCCTCGCGGCCAACGTCGAGGAGTTCGGCATCCCGTACTACGGCCGCGGACACGCCCGGCAGGGGATCGTGCACGTGATCGGCCCCGAGCTCGGGCTGACGCAGCCCGGCATGACGATCGTGTGCGGCGACTCGCACACCTCGACGCACGGCGCGTTCGGCGCGCTCGCGTTCGGCATCGGCACGAGCGAGGTCGAGCACGTGCTGGCGACGCAGACGCTGCCGCAGAAGCGCGCGAAGACGATGCAGGTCGTCTTCGAGGGGCTCCCAGGGCGCGGCGTGGGGGCGAAGGACCTGATCCTCGGCCTGATCGCGCAGGAGACCTCCGCCGGGGCGACCGGGCACGTGGTCGAGTACGCGGGCGAGGCGATCCGGGCGCTCTCGATGGACGGGCGCATGACCGTCTCGAACATGTCGATCGAATGGGGCGCGCGGGCGGGGCTGATCGGACCCGACGAGACGACCTACGCCTACCTCGAAGGGCGGCCCGGAGTGCAGGGCGCCTTCGCCGACTGCGTCGAGCGCTGGTCGGCCTTCACGACCGACGCCGGCGCGACGTTCGACGCGGAGATCCATGTCGACGCCTCCGCCCTTTCGCCGCAGGTCACGTGGGGCACGAACCCCGGCCAGACCGTGCCGATCACGGGGCGCGTGCCGGAGCCGGCCAACGAGGGCGAGCAGCGCGCCCTCGACTACATGGGCCTGACGGCGGGTACGAGCATGCAGGACATCGCGGTCGACCGCGTCTTCATCGGCAGCTGCACCAACAGCCGCCTGGCCGACCTGCGTGCAGCGGCCGAGGTCGTGCGCGGCCGGCACGTCGCCGCGACCGTCCAGGCCCTCGTCGTCCCCGGCTCGATGACGGTCAAGCGCGCAGCCGAAGCCGAGGGCCTCGACCGCGTCTTCACCGACGCCGGCTTCGAATGGCGCAACGCCGGTTGCTCGATGTGCCTCGGCATGAACCCCGACGTGGCAACCGAAGGCGAGCGAGTCGCCTCGACAAGCAACCGCAACTTCGAGGGCCGTCAGGGCCCAGGCGCCCGAACCCACCTAATGGGCCCAGAAATGGCCGCAGCAGCGGCCCTGAAGGGGCACCTCACCGACGTCCGCACGCTCGGGGTCTGACCCGCAACGTGCGGGCCTGACCCCGGCATTGCGGACCTGGCACCGACCATTGCGCGCACCGGCACACATCCGGCGCACGCCTGTCTAGAGCCGTGCGCGGCGGTCGGTCAGGCTGGCGAGATGCCTAGAGAACCGAGAGTCGACTACCCCGGAGCCACCCATCACGTGTTCGTTCACGCCGTGGATCGAACCGTCGTCGCAGTTGATGCCGAGGACTACGAGCGCGGGCTGCACCTGCTCGAACGCACGTGCTCGAGATACGAGATCCAGGTTCATGCCTGGTGCTATCTCTCGAACCATTCGCATTTCGTGCTCACGAGCCGCAAGGGCAATCTTTCGAAGGCGATGCACTGGCTCGGAACGTGCACCGCGCAAACCTTCAACCGCCGCTACGGGCGCTCGGGGCATCTCTTCCAATCCCGCTTCGAGTCGAGGTTGGTCGAGGACGATACGTACCTGCTCGAGCTCGCTCGCTACGTCGCGCTCAACCCCGTGCGCGCCGGGCTGTGCTACTCGCCTGCGGACTGGACGTGGTCGAGCTACGCGGCGACAGCGGGTGCGCTGCCGGCCCCGTGGTTCCTCGATGCGCCCGCGTTCCTGGGCATCCTCGGGTCGCCGGACAGGTACGTCGAGTGGGTCGCGCAAGGTCTCGATTCGACATACCTGGACGAGCGCGGTTTCCCCGTCGCGGAGCACGTGCCGTCCCTGGAGAGCCTGCTCGGGGAGGACTCCGACCGCGCGATCGCGACCGCTCACTACCGCCACGGCCACAGCCAGGCCGCGATCGCGCGCCATCTCGGCGTCCACCCTTCCCAGATCTGCCGGCGCCTGGCCTTGCAATGGTAGGTGCCAGGTCCGCAATGCCGGGGTCAGGCCCGCACGTTGCGGGCCAGACCCCGTGCTTGCACGGTAGGCTCCGTTTGTCTTTGGTCAGACGTATGGGAGATGGGTGGAAATGGCTGACGCTCAGATCAACGGGGCCCGCATCTGGTACGAGGTGCACGGGGAGGGCGAGGACTACCTGCTCCAGATTGGTGGGGCGGGGTTCGCGCACGAGAATTTCGGCTTCGTGACGGACAAGATGACGCCGCATTTCAAGGTCATCGAGTTCGATCTGCGCGGGTACGGGCTTTCGGAGCGGCCGGAGCAGGAGTACTCGATGGAGCTCTGGGCCGACGACATCAAGGGGCTGTTCGAGGCCATCGGCGTCGAGCGCGCACACGTGCACGGGACGTCGATGGGCGGGATGGTCGCGCTTGCGTTCGCGGGCCGGTATCCGGAGCTCGTCGACGGACTCGTGCTCGACTGCGCGTCGGCCAAGTCGGATTTCATGGCGCGCGCGCACTGGGAGATCTGGAAGCAGCTCGCGCAGGCCTACGGCATGGGCAGCGAGCCGCTCGCGCTCGAGATCGCGACCAAGTGCCTGTCGCGCCGCTTCCTCGACACGCCTGCCGGGCCCGAGACGGTCAAGGTCATCCAGGGCGTGCTCGAGCGCAACTGTGCCGTGCCCGTGTTCGCGGGCGCCTGCGACGCGATGGCCGGCATGGACCTGCGGCCCTATGCGTCCAAGGTGACGGCGCCCACGCTCGTGATGACGGGCAGCGAGGATTGCCTCACGCCGATCGACGCCGGCCCCGACGGCGCCGGCGCGCGCTGGATCGCCGACAACATCCGCGACGCGTCCCTGTACGTGATCGAGGGCAGCGGGCACACGAACCTCATGGAGGAGCCCGAGCTGTCGGCCAAGGTCGTGATCGAGTTCTTCCAGTCCGTGGCCGCGAAGCGGGCGGCCGCCGTCTGATGCGCGTCACGCTCTGCGACGTCGGGCCGCGGGACGGGCTGCAGAACGACCGCGTCACGCTCGAGCCGCCCGTGCGGGCCGAGCTGTGCGACCGCCTGGCCGCGACCGGGCTCCCGCGCATCGAGTGCGGCAGCTTCGTCAACCCAAAGGTCGTCCCGCAGATGGCAGGCACGGAAGAGGTGTTCGCGGGACTGACGCGCGTCGACGGCGTCGTGTACGCCGCGCTCGCCCTCAACGGGCGCGGCGTCGAGCGCGCGATCGCGGCCGGCGCCGACGAGATCCACCTCGCCTACCCGCTCTCCGACACGTTCTGCGCGCGCAACCAGAACACGACGCTGGCGGACGCGGCGGCCGCGCACGAGGCGATGATCGTCGCCGCGCACGCCGAGGGCGCGCGCGCGAGCGTGACGCTCGGCGCGTCGTTCGGCTGCCCGTTCGAGGGCCCCGTGCCCGAGGCGCGCGTGCTCGAGCACGTCGAGCGCATGGCCGCGGCCGGCGCGGACGAGATCCTGCTTGCCGACACGATCGGCGTCGGCGTGCCGCGCCAGGTGCGCTCGCTGGTGCCGGCTGCGCTGCGGGCCGGAGGCGGCGTCCCGATCGGGCTGCACCTGCACAACACGCGCAACACCGGCTATGCCAACGCCGACGCGGGCATCGAGGCCGGCGCGACGCTCTTCGACGCCTCCATCGGCGGTCTCGGCGGCTGCCCGTTCGCGCCGCGCGCGACCGGGAACATCGCGACGGAGGATCTCGTCTACCTGCTCGACGGCCTCGGCGTCGAGACGGGTGTCGACCTGAATGCGCTGATCGCGGTCGCCGAGTGGCTCGCCGGGGTGCTCGGCCGGGAGCTCCCGGGGCAGCTGTACAAGGCCGGCCCGTTCGTCCCGACCGGCTGAGCGAGACGGTGACCGTCGTCGCATTCGTCGGGCTCGGGCGCATGGGGCGCCTGATGGCCCCGCACCTCGTCGCGGCCGGGCACGAGGTGCGCGGCTTCGACCTCGACCCGCAGGCCACGGTCGACGGGGTCGAGCCGCGCGTGAGCGCACGCGCGGCGGCAGAGGGCGCAGACGTCGCGATCACGATGCTGCCCTCTCCCGCCGCCGTCCGCGCCGCGACGCTCGGGCCCGGAGGGCTCGCCGAGGGCCTCGCGCGCGGCTCGCTGTGCATCGACATGTCGACGGCGCCGCCGCGGCTCGCGCGCGAGCTCGCCGCCGCCCTCGCCGCGCGCGGGATCGACGCGCTCGACGCCCCCGTCTCGGGTGGGACGATCGGCGCCGAGGCGGCGACGCTCACGATCATGGTCGGCGGCGAGAGCGGGCCGGCCGAGCGCGCGCGCCCGCTCTTCGACGTGCTCGGAAAGCTCGTGGTGCACGTCGGCGACCATGGTCTGGGCCAGGCCGCGAAGCTCTGCAACAACCTCTGCGCCGGCGTCAACATGGCGGCCATCGCCCAGGCGCTCGCGCTCGCGCGCAGCGAGGGCCTCGACCCGGCGGTGCTCTACGAGCTGATGTCGAGCTCGACCGGCGACTCGCGCGTCCTGCGCACGCGCTTCCCCGCGCCCGTCAGCGACACGACGCCGGCCGCGCACGGCTTTGCGCCCATGTTCACCGTCGACCTGATGGAGAAGGACCTGGCCCTGGCCGAGCAGCTCGCGGCCGAGCACGGCCTCGAGGCCGAGCCTCTGGCCTCCGCGCTCGCGCTCTACCGGCGCACCCAGCAGGCGGGGCACGGATCGCTCGACTACTCCGCGATCGCCCTCACGACGGGAGGCGCGGACCTGTGAGCGAGACGATCGAGCAGCTCATCGAGAGCCTCCGCAGCGACCTCGGCGTGCAGCGCGCGACGGTGCGCGTCGACGTGCCGGACGCCGTGTTCCCGGTGCGCTACGAGGTGCTGGCCGCGGGCGCCGGCAGCCTGCGCGACGACACGACCGACATGGCGAAGCAGCCCGTCCCGCGCATCCTCGCCGAGCACGGCGGGCAGGTCGTGCAGGAGGACGCCGCTGCCGCGTTCCCGGGCGACGAGGACTTCCACGCGATGCGCGAGCGCTTCGGCGGCATGCGCGCGCAGATCGTCACGGGCTGCTATCGCGACGGGCGGCTCGTCGCCCTGCTCTCGATCCACGACCTGCACGGGCCGCGCAGCTTCGGCCCGGCCGAGCGCGAGCGCTGCCGTATGGCGGCTGCCGCGATCGCGGAGATGCTCGATGACCCGGCATGAGCTGAAGCCGCCCGTGCGGCGGCCGCTCGTCGACGCGCCCGAGACGGGTCACAACCGCTGGCACCCCGATCTGCCGCCGGCGCTCACGATCGAGCCCGGCGACGAGGTCGTCGTCGACTGCCGCGACGGCCTCGACGGGCAGATCACGCCGGCCACGCTCGACGCCGACCTGAGCGATCTCGACCTCCGCCGCGGCCATCCGCTGTCGGGCCCCATCGCCGTGCGCGGCGCCGAGCCCGGCGACGTGCTCAAGGTCGAGATCCTCGCGATCACGACCGACGACTTCGGCTCGACCGCCGTGTTCCCGGGCTTCGGCCTGCTCGGCGACCTCTTCGAGCAGCCCTATCTCGTGACCTGGGGCCTGCACGAGGGCGTCGCGACGTCCGGGCGGATGGAGGGCGTGCGCATCCCGGCCGACCCCTTCGTCGGCGTGATCGGCGTGGCGCCGTCGCACGAGCGGCTGGAGCAGTTCCGCGCGCGCGAGGCGGCGCTGGCGGAGGCGGGCGGCTTCGCGCTGCCACCCGAGCCCGGCGCCGCGATCCCGGCGGTGGAGCCCTACGCCTCGACCGCGCTGCGCACGATCCCGCCGCGCGAGACCGGCGGCAACCTCGACGTCCCGCAGGCGCGCGCCGGCGCGACGGTCTTCCTGCCGGTGGACGTCCGCGGCGCGCTGCTCTCGCTCGGCGACGTGCACTTCGCGCAGGGCGACGGCGAGGTCTGCGGCACCGCGATCGAGACGCACGGCCGCGTGACGATCCGCGTCGAAGTGCTGCCGGCCGCACGGCTCGGCTTCCGCCCGCGGACGCCGGCCTTCGAAGCCGTGGAGCCGGACTGGAAGGGCGGGCGCAGGCACTTCGTGACGACGGGTCTGCCGATCCGACCGGACGGCTCGAACGCCGACATGGACACGACGCTGGCCGCCCGCAATGCGCTGCTTGCGATGATCGACTGGCTGGGCGCCGAGCGCGGCCTCACGCGCGAGCAGGCGTACGTGCTCTGCTCGGTCGCGGTCGACCTGCGCATCTCCGAGATCGTCGATGTGCCGAATCCCGTGGTGTCGGCGCTCTGCCCGCTCGATATCTTCCACTCGACCCCTCCGAGGCGCGGAGCTTGACATGACGACGCAGGAAGACCACGACCTCTACGCGCGCCAGGGCATCGGCTCGCAGATCGGCTTCGGCGAGCACCCGGCGGTGATCGTCGTCGACTACCAGCTCGCGTTCACGCGCGGCTCGCTGGCGGGCGACTACCCCGAGGCCGCGCTGCGCTCGACCGCGCGCATCTGCGCGGCGGCGCGCGCCCTCGGCGCTCCCGTGTCCTACTCGTACTGCGCCTACGAGCCCGACCTCTCGGACGCCGGCCCGTTCGGCGTCAAGTGCCCCGGCCTCGTGGCCTGCGCGCGCGGGTCGGACGGCTGCGAGATCGACCCGCTCGTGGCGCCCGCCGACGGCGATGTCGTGTTCGAGAAACAGCAGCCGTCGGCGTTCTTCGGCACCGACCTGCACGAGCGCCTGCGCGCCCGCGGGGTCGACACCGTGATCGTCTGCGGCACGACGACCTCGGGTTGCGTGCGCGCCACGGTCGTCGACGGGATGTCGCTCGGCTACCGCGTCGTCGTGCCCGTCGAGGCCGTCTCGGACCGCGCGCGCACGCCGCACCGCTCGGCGCTCTTCGACATGGGCCACAAGTACGCCGACGTCGTGCCCGAGCGCGACGTGCTCGCCGCGCTCGTCCCGTAGCCTCAGTCGCCGCCGGTGGCGGGCGCGGGCGCCGCCCCGCCCGCCATGTGCATCTCGGCCGCGTCGTCCTCGACGACCGCCTTCGAGCGCGCGCGCCGCACCGCGATGCCGCTCACGAGCAGGAACAGCGCGATCAGCACGAACGAGAACAGCGTCGTGAGCACGCCGAGGGCGAAGATGTACGGCTGGAACACGGTCGCGGTCATGACGGTGTAGAGCTCCGTCGGCAGCGTCGCCACGGGCCCGGTCACGAGATAGGTGCGCTCGAACTCGTTCCACGCGAGCGTGAACCCGAACAGCGCCGCGCCGAAGACGCCGACCCAGACGATCGGAAGCGTCACCTCGCGGAACGTGCGCAGCGCGCTCGCGCCGAGATCGCGCGCGGCCTCCTCGGCTCTGGCGTCGTAGCGGTTGAAGACCGTCAGCATGACGAGGAACCCGAACGGCAGCGCCCAGACCACCTGCACGCCGAGCGCCGTCGTGTAGATGCCGACGTCCTGGCCGAGATACGACGTCAGCAGCGTCGAGCCGAGCGAGAGCAGCAGCCCCGGCGTCATGAGCGACAGCAGCACGAGGTAGAACAGCGGCGTCGAGCCGCGGAAGCGCTCGCGGAACGCCATGCCGAGCATCAGCGAGAGCACCGCCGTGATGATGCAGACGATCGCGCTGAGCTTGAGCGACACGACGATCGAGTCGCGCAGCGCCTGCTGCGTCGAGTCGTTGATGAGGATGTCGTACCAGTAGGTCGAGAAGAGGCCGGACGTGGGGAACGCCGTGAGCCCGCGCGAGCCCTGGAACGACAGCAGCGTCATGAGCAACGTCGGGCCGTACATCAGTACGAGGAAGCCGCCGAAGAACACGCCGAGCGCGCGCTGCAGCTTGCGGCCGAGCACGACGTAGAGCCCGCCGATGATGGCCCCGACCACGGCGATACCGAACGCGAGCTCGAGCAGCGTCAGCCAGGACGCGTAGAGCGTGTAGAGCCCGAGCGCGGCGAGCACGACGTAGAGGATCCACTTGCCGATGAAGTCGAGCGACTGGTGGCGCTGCTTGGCCGAGGCGACCACGGAGATCGAATCCCGGATCTTCGCGAAGCGCAGCAGGATGACGACGCCGACCATCATCGCGACGACGAGCATCGACGCGCCGGCGGCGGCCGTCGGGAGGTCGACGTTGTTGTAGTAGACGTTGACCTCGTTGCCGACCGAGTCCACGGTCGAGCCGCCGATCAGGCGCACCGTCGCGAAGTCGCCCATCACGAGCACGAAGATGAAGATGAAGCCGATCATCACGCCGGGCAGCGAGAGCGGCAGGATGACCTCGCGGAAGACCTTGAACGGCGAGGCGCCGAGATCCTTGGCGGCTTCCACGGCGCTCGCGTCGATCGCGGCGAGCTGGAAGAAGACCGGCGTCACCATGAACAGCACGTACAGCTGCACGAGCGTGAGGTTGACGGCGAAGTCCGAGTAGAGCAGGAAGTCGAACGGCCCGAAGCCGAGCTTGCCGGCGACGTAGTTGATCGCGCCGTTCTGGCCGAGCACGGGGCTCCAGGCGATGACGCGGATCAGGTACGCCGTCCAGAACGGCGCGAGCACGAGGATGAAGAGCGCGATCTGCTTGCGCAGGCTCTTGATCTGCGTGAGGAAGTACGCGATCGGGTAGCCGATCGCGAGCGACAGCACGCACACGAAGACGGCGCGCTGGAACGTGTGCAGGAGCGCGGTGCGGAAGACCTGCGAGTTCCAGAACGTGCGGTAGTTCTCGGTCGTCCAGCTCCAGGCCTTGAAGCCGTTGGTGTCGCGCGTCCAGAGCGAGACGAGCACGATCATCACGACCGGCGCGAGCAGGAAGACGAACAGCCAGACCGTCGCGGGCGCGGCCCACAGGAACGTGGCGAGGCCCGAGCGCTTGATCCCCGACGTGGCGGCGACGGCGAGCGGCTGCTCGCCGAGCTGCGCCTCGACCTCTTCGACCTCGGCGAGCGCGGCGCCCTGGGCCGAGCTGGGCGTCTCAGAGCTCAAGGAGATGCCCGTCCTCGACGTTCCAGCGCACCGTGACGTCGCGGCCCTCGAGGTCGCGCATCTCGGCATAGCGCGTCTCGGCGACCTTGGCCGTGAACGGCTCGCCGGCGACCTCGAGGTGGAGCTTGACCGCGTCGCCGAGGTACTCCGAGAAGTTGAGCCGCGCCTGGGCGCAGTTCGGGCCGGCCTCGGCCGCGCCGCCCGCGGTGACGTCGACCATGCTCGCGCGCACGGTGACCGCGGCCTCCTGGCCGACCGTCCCGGTGCCCTTCGCGCGGGCTGTCACGTGATTGCCGCGGATCGTGATGGTGTCGCCGTCGACCGCCTCGATGGGGCCGCGCACCGTGTTGTTGTCGCCCATGAAGCGCGCCACGAAGACGTTCTTCGGGAAGCGGGCGAGCTCGGTCGGCGTGCCCGTCTGCTGGATCCGCCCGTCGTTCATGACGACGATGCGGTCGCTCATCGAGAGCGCTTCCTCCTGGTTGTGCGTCACGTGGATGAACGTGATGCCGAGCTCGCGCTGCAGCGCGCGCAGCTCGACGCGCATGCGCAGCTGCAGGAGCCGGTCGAGGTCGCCGAACGGCTCGTCGAGGAGGATCGCCTTCGGGCGCGTGACGAGCACGCGGGCGAGCGCGACGCGCTGCTGCTGGCCCGACGAGAGCTCGCGCGGCTTGCGCGTCTTCATCGCGCCGAGGCCGACCATCTCGACGGCGTCGCCCGCCGTCTTCTCGCGCTCGGCCTTGTCGATGCCGCGCATCTTGAGGCCGAACGCAACGTTCTGGAGCACCGAGCGGTGCGGGAACAGCGCGAAGTGCTGGAACACCGTCGTGACCGGCCGCTTGGCGGGCTCGACGCCGTTCAGCACCTGGCCGTCGAGGCTGATCGTGCCCGAGCTCGGCTCGTCGTGGCCTCCGATCATGCGCAGCGTCGTGGTCTTGCCGCATCCCGACGGGCCGAGCAGCGTGACGTACTCGCCGTTCTCGACGTGCAGGTTCGCGTTCTCGACGGCGGTGACGTTGCCGGGAAAGACGCGGTAGACGTCCTTGAGGACGAGGCCCGAGCTGTCGCCGCTCGCGGGAGCGGTGACCTCTGGCGCTTCGGAGGGTGTGCTCACGAGTCAGGCACCTTCGACGGGAGTGAACGGAGGGTAGTGCACCACAGCGTGCAGCGGGCGGCCATGAGGCCGCCCGCTGCGCCGGTGCTCCGGCTTCGCGCTGTGCTTCCTTTGGCGATCAGGCGGTGATGAACTCCTGCCACTTCTGCAGCAGGTAGTCGCGGTTGACGCCCTGCGAGTTCCAGGCGTAGAAGCGGCCCGACCGCTGCTCGTACGAGCCGCCGTCGCGCTTGGCGCCGACCTTGATGCCCGGCTTGCCGTCGGGGCCGACGAGCGGCGTGGTGGCCGCCTTGCCCTTGAGCCAGTAGTTGTCGGCAGAGGTGCCGCCGAGCGCCTTGCTCGACGCGAGGCCCTTGTGCGAGGCAGAGATGTTGGCGTTGTAGTAGCCCTGCGTCGCCATGATCCCCGCCGGCACCGGCGTGTTCCACCAGTTGAGGTAGTCGTAGGCGGCGTCGAGCTTGTCGCCCGTGACGTGGGTGAGGATGGCGTTGCCGCCGCCCCAGCCGCGGAAGCCCTCCTTGGGCGCCGCGTAGCGCACCGGGAACTGCGCTTCCTGCAGCAGCGTCACGGCGGGCGACCACATCGACTCGACGACGACCGCGCCGGTCTGCATGAAGGTCACCGACTCCTGGAACGTCGACCAGAAGGCCTTGAAGTGCCCGGCCTTCTTGAGATCCTTGAGGATCGTCGTGAGGTCGTCGATCTCCTTCTTGGTCGGGTTCCCGAGGTCCTTCATCGTCATCTTGCCGGAGGCCTTGGCGGCCATGCCGGCGTCGATGAAGCCGATGTCGGGGTCGCTGATGAGCGCGACGCGGCCCTTGAAGTGGCTGTCGAAGAGCGCCGCCCACGAGTCGAGCGTGCCGCCGACCTCCTTCTCGTTGTAGCCGAACGAGTCGGAGTTGTGGTTGCCCGGGATCATCGTCAGCCACTTGGTCGCGCCCGTGGCGAACTTCTTCTTCGAGTTGTCGAGGAAGATCTTGCGGAACGGCGCGTCGCCCTGTCCGGGCGGGACGCCGGGCTTCAACGCGCCCTTCGTGATCAGGCGCGAGTACTTCGAGAACGCGGTGACCCGGTCGACCGGGATCGGGATGAGGTTCCCCGACGGCCAGACCTGATCCAGCTGGTGGTAGTAGCCGGACATGATGTCCTGCGTCTTCGGCTGCGTCAGGACGATCTGCCCGATGCCGGGCGTGTCCTTGACGGTGAAGCGGAGCTTGACCCCCGGATGCGTGCTCTCGTACGCCTTCTGGATCTGCGGGATCAGGTCGACGCCGAGTCCGACGACGCGGAGCGTCCCCTTGTACGCCGACGTCGCCTTGTAGCCGGCGCTCGCCTCGGCGGCGAACAGCGCCTCGGTCGAGAGGGCGGCCAGTCCCGCAAGCGCGGCGCCCCGTCCAAGTACCTGGCGCCGATCCATTCGGTTGTCGCTCATGCTTTTCGGTCTCCTTCCGAAAGTGGTCGAACCCGAACCCTCGTGTCCCCCGTGCATGCGCGCACGACAAACGGCCGATCCGCGATCTGCATGCGTTTATAGACTCCTCGCTCGGGCCTGTCAACACGCCGCATCCGCTGCATCCAGCCCTCCGTCTGGAATACGTCAGACCAATCCGGGCAGCCGGCCGCGGCGGGGCAGGCGCACGGGCCTCGAATTGCATTCTGTGACGCTGGGCGAGCCGGTTGGTTAGGGGCCGGCGGAGAGCGCCGTGCGCGAGCGCCGGCGCGTACACTCGCCGGCAAACGTCCGACCTTAGGAGGCAGCAGGTGGGGGAACGCATCGACCGGGAGCGCTCGCGGGCCCGCATCGAACGCGATGTCGAGACCCTCGCCGGCCCGGCCTACACGCTCAGCGAGAGCGCGATCTGCCGCTATGCGTACACCGACCCCTACCGGGCGACGCTCGCGTACTTCACGCGCGAGCTCGAGGCGATCGGCTTCTCGGTCTGGCAGGACCCGGTCGGCACGCTGATCGCCTCCAACGTGGCTCCCGGCGCGCCGGCCTTCGGCGTCGGATCGCACTGCGACTCCAACCGCAACGGCGGCAAGTACGACGGCACGCTCGGGGTGTGCACGGCGCTCGAGGTGTGCCGCCTCGCGAGCGAGGCCGGCGACGGCCTCCCGCTGCGGCTGATCTCGTTCCTCGAGGAGGAGGGCTCGGGCTTCGGGCAGATGCTGCTCGGCTCGCGCATCATGCTCGGGCGCGTGAGCGAGGAGGAGCTCCGCGAGACGATCCGGGACGAGCACGGCGTCTCGTTCTGGGACGCCGCCGAGGCCGCCGGCTACGAGCCGGCCCGCTGGCGCGAGTCGATCCACGCCCTCGACAACCTGACCGGCTGGGTCGAGGTGCACATCGAGCAGGGCCGCGTGCTGCAGGACACGGGCACGCGTCTCGGCATCGTCGAGGCGATCGTGGGCTACATCCACGGCGACCTGCGCTTCGCCGGCCGCGCCGACCACGCGGGCGCGACGCCGATGGACTTCCGCGTCGACGCCGCGCTGCCGGCGGCCGAGACGGTCGTCGAGCTCGAGCGCCTCGCCAACGAGCTCGGCGGCGGGGTCGTCGGGACGGCCGGGGAGATCGAGACGCAGCCTGGCCTCATCAACGTCGTCCCGGGCGCGGCGCGGGTCTCGCTCGACCTGCGCTCGGTCTCGGGCGGGCACCGCGAGCTGTGCGACCGCATCGTCGCGTTCGCGCGCGGGCGCGGCGCGGCGCGCGGCGTCGGCGTGGAGTTCGCGAAGCGGCAGGAGCTGCCCGTGCAGCCCATGGACGCCGGCATCGTCGGCGCGCTCGTGGCGAGCGCGGAGGCGAGCGGCGAGACGTTCCGGCAGATGCCCTCGGGCGCGGCGCACGACACGCAGTGCGTCGCAGCGCGCGTGCCGAGCGCCATGGTGTTCGTGCCCTGCGTCGACGGCCTCTCGCACACGCCGCTCGAGCAGGCCGACCCGGCCGACGCCGCGCTCGCCGCAGAGGTCGTGTACTGCGCGATCAGGGGCCGGGCGGCCTGAACGGGGTGCCGCCACTCGGGCCGGTGGGCGTGTGGTCCCCGGCCTTCGCGCTCGCGCCCGCGGCGGCCATGCGCGCGGCCGCGGCCGAGATCGAGGCGCTCGGCTTCGGGGCGCTGTGGTTCCCGGAGGGCTTCGGCACGAAGGAGTCGTTCGCGAGCGCGGCGCTGATCCTCGGCGCGACCGAGCGCGTGCCGGTGTGCAGCGGCATCGCCAACGTCTGGGCGCGCGATCCGGTCGCCACGGCGACCGGCGCGCGCACGCTCATGGAGGCCCACCCCGGCCGCTTCCTGCTCGGGCTCGGCGTCAGCCACCCGCAGCAGGTCGACCCGCGCGGTCACCGCTACGCGAAGCCGGTCGCGCACATGCGCTCCTACCTGGCCGCGATGGACGCCGCGCCCTACCACCCCGACCCGGCGCTGCCCCACATCCCGCGCGTGCTCGCGGCGCTGCGCCGGCCGATGATCGAGCTTGCCCGCGAGCGCGCCGACGGCATGCTCTCGTACCTCGTCACGCCCGCGCACACCGCGATGGCGCGCGCGCTGCTCGGACCGGACCGGCTGCTGTGCGCCGAGCAGGCGATCCTCCTGTGCGCGGATCCGGCCGAGGCGCGCCGGATCGCGCGCGAGCGCACGAGCTGGTACTTCGACCTCGGCAACTACCCGCCGAGCCTGCGCGCGCAGGGCTTCACGGACGCCGACCTCGCCGGCGACGGATCGGATCGCATCATCGACGGCCTCGTGGCGTGGGGCGACGCCGCGGCGATCGCCGCGCGCGTGCGCGAGCATCTCGCCGCCGGCGCCGACCACGTCTGCGTCCAGCCGCTTCCGACCGCTGACGATCTCTTCGCGCTCGACGCGCTGCGCGCGCTCGCACGCGAGCTTATTTGACGCGCGGCGAGCGCTTCAGGAAGTCGTCCGCCATCTCGTCGAACGTGCACCAGCGCACGCCGTCGTGCTTGTTGATGTGCTCGATGATCCGCTCGTGCATCATCAGCACGCCCGGCCGCCCCGAGACGTCCGGGTGCACGGTCATGCAGAAGACGGCGTAGTCCATCTCGCGGTAGACCCAGTCGAACTGGTCCATCCACATCTGCTCGATGTCGCGCGGGTTGACGAAGCCGTGCGAGTTCGGCGACTTCTTGATGAACATCATCGGCGGCAGGTCGTCGAGGTGCCAGCTGGCGGGGATCTCGACGAGGTCGGTCTCGGTGCCGCGCTCGAGCGGCACCATCCACTCCTCGGCCTTCTTGGAGTAGTCGATCAGCGTCCAGGTGTCGCCGACGCGGACGTAGTACGGCGTGAAGTCGTCGTGCATGAGCGAGTGGTCGTACTTGATGCCGAGCTTGAGCAGCAGCTCGTTCGTGATCGTCGAGAACTCCCACCAGGGGGCCACGTAGCCGGTCGGGCGGCGGCCCGAGATCTTCTCGATGAGATCGACGCACTTGCGCATGACGGCCTCTTCCTGCTCGGCCGTCATCGCGATCGGGTTCTCGTGGGTGTAGCCGTGCATGCCGATCTCGTGGCCCGCCGCCACGATCTCGGCGACCTGCTTCGGGAACGTCTCGATCGAGTGGCCGGGGACGAACCACGTCGCCTTGATGCCGTGGCGCTCGAACAGCTTGAGCATGCGCGGGGTGCCGACCTCGCCTGCGAAGAGGCCGCGCGAGATGTCGTCGGGCGAGTCGCCGCCGCCGTAGGAGCCGATCCAGCCGGCGACCGCGTCGATGTCGACGCCGTAGGCGCAGAGAATCTCTTTGGCCATGCTTCTCCCTCGCTCAAGATGTCTGACGATGCGTGAGGGACGCTAGCGCCTCGCCGCAGCAGCGACAATGCCGGGCATGTGCTCGCTGTGCGGAACGCTGTACTCGACGCGCCACTGGGCCGAGGCGCCCGGATCGGTCGCCGCCGTCGACGCGCGCCGGGCCTGGATGCGCGATCGCATGCGCCGCGTCGAGCTGCTCAACCGCGTGCTCGGACCGTTCGCACTCGAAGTCGACGACTGGCTCGGCACGGCGTACGTGCTGCGCACGCGCACCGGCGAGTCGGTGCTCTGCGCCGACCTCGCGTCGCTCTTCGGCGAGGCCGGGCGCATGGCCGGGCGCACCCTCGACCCGCTCGACGGCGAGCTGCTCGAGCGCTGGAGCGCGGCGTGAGCAAGATCCCGATCACGCTCATCACCGGGTTCCTCGGAAGCGGGAAGACGACGCTCCTGCGCGAGCTGCTCGCCGACCCCGCGCTCGGCGAGACCGCCGTGCTCGTCAACGAGCTGGGCGAGATCGCGCTCGACCACCACCTGCTCTCGCGCATCGACGAGCGCACCGTCGTGCTCGCCTCGGGCTGCGTCTGCTGCACGATCCGCGCCGACCTCGCGGACGAGCTGCGCGACCTCGAGGTGCGCCGCGCGCGCGGGGAGATCCCCGGCTACGAGCGCGTCGCGATCGAGACGACCGGGCTCGCCGATCCCGCGCCGATCCTCTCGACCCTGATGACCGACCCGATGATCGAGGCGAACTTCCGCATCGACGGCCTCGTCACGACCGTCGATGCGGTCAACGGGATCGCCCAGCTGCGCGATCAGCCCGAGGCCGCCAAGCAGGCGGCGGTGGCCGATCGCCTGCTGATCACGAAGCCCGATCTGGCCGAGCCGGCCCAGCTTGCCGAGCTCGCGCGCCGGCTCGCGCGCGTCAACCCGGGCGCGCGGCAGATCGAGGTCCGGCACGGGCGCATCGCGGCGGACGAGGTGATCGGCATCGCGGTGCGCGACGACGCGGACGCGCTGCGCGAGGCGCTGCACTTCAGCGCGGCCGTGGCCGCGCACGACGACAGCGGCCACGTCCACGACGAATCCGCGCACGACCATCGCATCCGCGCGTTCGCCCTGCGCTTCGAGCAGCCGCTCGACTGGACGATGTTCGGCATCTGGCTGTCGCTGCTGCTGGCCGCGCGCGGCGAGGACGTGCTGCGCGTCAAGGGCCTCCTCAACGCCGAGGGCAGCGAGGGCCCGGTCGTCGTCAACGGCGTCCAGCACGTGATCCACCCGCCGGTGCATCTCGCCGAGTGGCCCGACGACGACCACTCCTCGCGGCTCGTGCTGATCGTGCGCGCGATCGCCGCGGATGCCGTCGAGCGCTCGCTGCTCGCGTTCCAGGAGCTGGCCGGCTTGAGCGGCGGCACGGGCGGCGATAAGATCGCCACGTCAAACGTCTGACCTATTGGGAGGTCACCATGGCCAGTGCGCCCGCCGCGGTCTCGTACGAGACGCTCGCGAAGGCCCCCGACACGTACTTCAAGGCCGTCGATGCGATGGACATCGAGGGCGTGATGGCGTGCTTCGCCGATGACGCGACGCTCACGGTGCAGACCGACCACGTGACGTTCACGGGCGCGGCCGAGATCCGGCGCATGTTCACGGACTTCTTCGGCGGGTCCGTCTCGATCTTCCACGAGATCCGCAACATCGTGGTCGAGCCCGACCGCGCCAAGGTCGCGACGGAGCAGGGCTACATCGGCGAGCTCAAGAACGGCGCGAAGAACGACATGCACAACTGCAACTTCTTCGACGTCGACGCGGACGGCAGGTTCACGCGCGTGATCATCTGGATGGCGGGGACGAACCCGCTGCAGTAATGCAACGTTGGGGTCTGACCCCAACGTTGCGCAAAGGTGGGGTCAGACCCCAACGTTGCGGTCCCCGGTCAGCAGGTGGTGGCGGGGGGCAGATCCTGCTCCCACGCCAGCGCCGCCGCGAGCACGGTCGCATCGCTGCGGCCCGAGATCAGCAGGCCGTCGCGGGTCGTCGCCGACGGCCAGCCGAGCCAGTTGAACGGCCGCACGGTCGCGGTGACGCGCGCGCGGTACTCCGGCGTCTCCTCCTCCTCGACGAGCGGCAGCTCGCAGGGCAGGGTCGGCGCGACGAGCACGTCGTAGAGCAGCTCGCGCGCGCAGCGCCCGCGCCAGGCCTCGACCTCGTCCCAGAGCGCGCGATAGGTCACGGCCGTCAGCTCGAACCCCGGATCCATCTTGCGCTGCAGGTCGGGCGAGTACTCGTCGCGCCGTGCGGGGTAGAGGTCGCGGTGCGTGAACGCGCACTCGGCGGCGAAGATCGGCAGCGCGTGCTCCCAGGCGGGGAGCGCGGCCTCCTCGCAGTGCGCCCCGGACGCCTCGAGCCGCTCGAGGCCGGCGAACGCGCCGAGCACCCCGACGCGCAGGCCCGCGAGGCGCGGCTCGGGGCGCGGGACGTCCGCGAGCACCTCGAGCGCGAGCGCGCACTCCTCCATCGTGCGGGCCATCGGCCCCACGTGGTCGAAGCACGGCGCGAGCGGGAAGCAGCCGTCGATCGGCACGAGCCCGTGGCTCGGCTTGAAGCCGGACGTGCCGCAGGCGTACGACGGGATGCGGATCGAGCCGCCCGTGTCGGTGCCGATGCTGAGCGCCGCGAGCCCGGCGGAGAGCGCGGCCGCGCTGCCGCCCGAGGAGCCGCCCGCCACGTGGCCCGGCCGGCGGGGGTTCCCGACCGTGCCGTAGAACGGGTTCTTGCTCGTCACGCCCCAGGCGAACTCGTGCAGGTTGGCCTTGCCGACGATCACGGCGCCCGCGTCGACGAGTCGCTGCACGGCGCTCGCGGTGCGGGCCGGCACGTGCTCGCGGAAGAGCGCCGAGCCGTAGGTCGTGCGCATCCCCGCCGTGTCGAAGAGGTCCTTGGGCGCGAACGGCACGCCGGCGAGCGGTCCCATGCGGCCCTCGCGCGCCAGCGAGCGGGCCGCGAGCAGCGCGCGCTCGCGGTCGCTCGTGATGAACGCGTTGAGGTCGGCGCGGGCCTCGCCGCGGTCGAGGTGGTGCGCGACGACCTCCTCGGCCGAGACGTCGCCGCCGCGCACGCGCCGGGCGATCTCGTGACAGCTCCATTCGTGCATCGCGGGCCGTTCTACCAGAACCGCGCCGTCACCGGCTGATCCCGATCAGCACCCCGCCGGCCACGACGAGCACGGCCGCGGCGATCAGCCGCGGGCCGATCGCCTCGCGCCGGCCCATGAACGCCGCCGCGAAGATGACGCCCCACAGCGACTGGGTCGCGTTGAGCGGCGCGACCACCGTGACGCGCCCGCGGTCGAGCGCGACGATCACGCACAGGTAGGCCGCGCCCAGGCAGACGCCCGCCGGCAGGAACGGCCTGATCGCGTCGCGCGCCCGCATGGCGGGCCGCGTCCGCTGCGTCAGCGCGCACCAGGCGGCGAGCACGAGCGCCGCTGCGGCGAGCGAGACGACGGTGCGCAGCACCGGATCGAGCGTGGCGTCGCCCGACGCCCAGCGCACGAGCGTGTCGCGCACCGCGAAGAGCCCGGCGCAGAGCACGGCCAGGACGGCGCCGAGCGTGCGGTAGCCCTCGGGCCGCCGGCGCTCGAACGAGAGCGACGCGCACGAGACGACGATCAGCGCGGCTCCCGCGACCAGGCCGGCGTTGAGGCCCTCGCCGAGGAAGATCGCCGCGAGCGCGAACGAGAGCAGCGGCGCGACGCCGATCAGCACGGCCGTGCGGGCGGCGCCGGCGTGGCGCACCGCCTGCGTGAAGGCGATCTGCGAGAGGCCCGGCACGCCGGCCCCGATCGCCGCGAACACGAGCGTGTCGCGCACGCCGATGTGCCCGCTGAACGCACCCGACACGAGCGCGATCGCGGTGACGACGAGGAAGCCGACGACCGCGGTGACGGTCGCGCCGATCTCGACCTGCACCCCGCGCGAGAGCCCGTGGCGGACGGCCACGGCGAACGCGCCGAAGAGTGCGCCGGCGAGCGCGCCGAAGAGCAGGGCAGCCACGGCGCGCCAGCATAGGTCAGACATCCCGTCTCGGGAGAGCGCGCCGCCGGTATCATCGGCGCGGACCCCACGCTCCGGGAGGCGCCTTGAAGAAGATCATCCGCGGCGGCACGATCGTGACCGCCGTCGACACCGTCCTCGCGGATGTCCTCATCGACGGCGAGACGATCGCCGGCGTCGGCAGCTTCGACGGCGTGGACGCCGAGGTGCTCGACGCCACCGGCTGCTTCGTGCTGCCGGGCGCGATCGACAACCACACCCACATCTCGATGCCGTTCGGCGGCACGACCACGGCCGACGACTACGACATGGGGACGCAGGCCGCGGCCGCGGGCGGCACGACCTGCCTCGTCGACTTCGCGTTGCAGATGGAGCCGAACGGCCTGCGCTCGTCGCTCGAGCAGTGGATGGGCCGCGCCGAGGGCTGCGCGCACGTCGACTACGGCTTCCACATGGCGATCACGAAGGCCGACGCGGGCACGTTCGCCGACATGGGGGCGATGGTCGACGCGGGCGTGACCACGTTCAAGGTCTTCATGGCCTACCCGAACGTGCTGATGGTCACCGACGACCTCTTCCTCGCGGTCCTCGAGCAGTCCAAGGAGACCGGCGGCCTCGTGATGGTGCACGCCGAGAACGGCTTCGCGATCGACCACCTCGTCAAGGGCGCGCTGGCGCGCCGGCCACACCGATCCGATCTACCACGCGCTGACGCGGCCCGAGGAGTTCGAGGCCGAGGCGACCGGGCGCGCGATCCGCCTCGCCGAGTACGCGGGCACGCCGATCTTCATCGTCCACGTCTCGTGCAAGCGCGCGGTCGACGAGGTCATCGCGGCGCGCGCGCGCGGCGTGCCGGCCTACGGCGAGACGTGCATCCAGTACCTCTTCGCCTCGATCGACGACCTGCGCCGCCCGAACTTCGAGGGCGCCCGCTACGTCTGCTCGCCGCCGCTGCGCGACGCGGCCAACCAGCCGCACATGTGGGACGCGCTCAACTTCGACCACCTGCAGTCGATCTCGACCGACCACTGCCCGTTCAACGACGAGCAGAAGCGGCTCGGCTTCGGCGACTTCTCGAAGATCCCCAACGGCCTCGCGGCCATCCAGCACCGCGTCCCGCTGCTCTGGGAGCACGGCGTCAAGACGGGCCGCATGACGCCCAACCGCCTCGTCGAGATCACGTCGACGGCGATCGCGAAGACCTTCGGCCTGCACCCGCGCAAGGGCACGATCGCGCCGGGCGCGGACGCGGATATCGTGATCTTCGATCCCGCGCGCGAGCACGTGTTCTCCACCGCCACCTCGCTCATGAACGTCGACTACGACCTCTGGGAGGGGCAGAAGGTCTCGGGGTCGCCACGGCAGACGCTCAGCCGCGGCACGGTCGTCTGGGACGACGGCAAGATCGTCACGCGGCCCGGGCACGGCCGCTTCGTGAAGCGCGGCGTTTTCAGTCCCTGATACGCGGGGTAGACTGAGAGCGATGCCGCGCCGATCGCTGTCGCGTCGGACGATCGGCGTGCTCGCTGCGGCGCTGCTCATCGCCGCGGCCGCCGCGCCTTCGCCTCGCGCGCCGGCGGGACCGGGCGTCGCCGAGGGCGCGTCGCCGTTGCCGCCGACGCCCGCCGGGGCGCTGCTCGCGCGCATGCGCGTCGTGCTGCCGCGGCTCGTGCTCACCGGCGCCGAGGCGCGCACGCTCGACTTCCGGATCCGCTCGAACACGTTCGACAACCGCTACCCGCCCGAGCCCGCCGCCACCTTCCGCTGGCCGCTGCCGGGGCAGACGCCGAACTCGCCGATGATGACCGAGTTCTTCGCGGGCGGCTTCATCCTCGGCAAGGCCGAGAATCTCGAGGGCACGTCGAAGCCCGGCAACGTCGCCGTCGTGCTGTGGGCGTTCAGCCGGCCCGAGGGCGCCTTCCGGAGCCTGCGCGCGCTGCGCGACCTCTCGGGCCTGCACTCGAGCCCGAGCTCGTTCGCGCCCGGCGCCGTGCTGCTCTCGCTCCCGGGCACCGGCGTCAGCGATCTCATCTGGGTGCGGGGCCGCGCGCTCGTGCGCGCGTCGTCCGGCGTCGCGCAGGGCGGCGCCTCGATGGCGGCGGCCCGCGAGCGCGTGGCGCGCGCGATCGACGCCAAGATCAGCGCCGATCCGTTCATCGGCGGCGTCGCCCCGCGTCCGCTCCCGCACCTCGATCTCACGACGTTCGCCGGGCGGCTCGGCTCCCTGCGGATCGCCGAGAACGACCTGCCCGGCGGCCTCGACACCGCGTCGTGGCTGGTACGCGCTCGTCCCGACGCGCACGACCGCCTGCACACGGGCGCGGCCGCGCGGCGGCTCGCGCAGCGCTTCCGGGCGCTCGGCCTGCGCGGCGGCGCGACCCAGGTCATCTCGGTCGCGCAGATCCACGGCAGCTACGTCACGTATGCCTGGGCCTTCCCGAGTGCGCGCGCGGCGCGCGCCGCGCTGCGCGCGGCGTCGAGCCAGCGCGGCGTCCACGCTGCGCCCGCGCACGCGATCCGCGCGGCGACGCGCGTCGTGCGGCCGGGGACGCTCCTGCGCGACGACCTCTACTGGGTGCGCGGAAAGCTGCTGCTGCAGGTCGGCGGCTACGGGCCGCCGGGCGTCCCTCTGCTGCGCTCGCGCCAGGAGCTCGTGGCGCACGAGCTCGACGCGCTCGCGTCGAAGGTCCGGTGAGCTGGGACTCGGCGCGGGCCGCCGAGCGCGTGGCCGTCGCGTATGCCGCTCCCGACCTCGCGGCCGTGCGCGAGCGTCAGATCGACCTGCTCGGACCGCAGCCCGGCTGGCGCATCGCCGACATCGGCTGTGGCCCCGGGGCGTTTGCGCAGGCGCTGTGCGCGCGCGGCGCCCGCGTGACCGCGATCGACTCGGCGCGCGCGATGCTGGATGCGGTCGCGGCGCGCGGACTCGGCTGCGAGCTCGTCGAGGCCGACGCGCTGGCGCTGCCGCTGGCCGGCGCGTCGCACGACGCGGCCTGCCTCGTGCAGGTGCTCGAGTACGTCGAAGATCCCGTGGCCGCGCTGCGCGAGGCGGCGCGCGTCGTCCGGCCGGGCGGGGCCGTGCTGGCGGCGGACACCGACTGGGACACGCAGGGCTTCAACACGGCCGACCGCGCGCTCGGGCGCCGCGTCGTCCAGGCCTGGGCCGACGGCAAGCCCGACGGCTGGGCGGGCCGTCGCCTGCGCGGCTGGCTGAGCGCCGCGGGCCTCGAACCCGAGGAGCGCTGCGTCGTCGTGCTCGATGCGACGGAGTGGGGCGGCGACACGTTCATCGCCCACAACTGGCCGTACTTCCGGCGCGCGCTCGAGCGCTCCGGGCGCGTGCCGGCAGACGATCTCGCCCGCTTCGAGGCCGAGATCGAGGAGTCCGCCGCGAACGGCGCGTTCTACTGGAGCGTCGTCCGGCACGCGTGGCGCGCGCGCGTGCCCGGCTGATCAGGCCGCCTCGCCCGCGAGCACCTCGTGGAAGAACGCGGTCACGATCTCGACGGCCTCGCCGGGGCACTCGAGCAGGTCGGCGTGGCCGATGTCGGGGAACTCCACGAGCCGCGCGAGGCCGGGCTTGAGCTCGGCGATCTGACGCGCCGAGAACCCCGACTTCGCGAGCACCGGCGGGCAGAGCATGTCGTAGGTGCCGTTCGTCATCAGGATCGGCCGCTCGAGGCCGTGCACGAGCGGCTCGAGATCCATGACCTCCATCGCGAGGCAGGCCTGGCGCACGGTGAACGTCGAGTTGAGCCGCGTGATCTGGCGCACCATCTCGAACGTCCCCTCGCCCTCGGGCTTCTCGAGGTGGTGGCAGCCGACCGCCTGCGTCGTGACGTGGTCGGCGAAGTCGTCCCAGCTCATCGTCTCGGCGCAGCGCCGCCAGAAGCGGAAGATCGCCTTGCGGTGCACGTCGGGCCGCGCGAAGGCGACGTCGGGGCAGGCGGCGATGCAGCGCTCCGGGTACTTGCACGCGAAGGCGAGCGCGATCATGCCGCCCATCGACGTGCCGTGCACGAGCACGCGGTCGAGCCCGACGGCGTCGAGCAGCGCCGCGCCGTCGTCGGCCCAGCCCTCGATGCTGTAGCTCTCGCTGGGCACGTCGGAGCGCCCGTAGCCGCGCGCGTCGAACGAGAGCAGGCGGAAGTTCTCGCGGAAGCCGTCGTTGACGAGGCCGAAGTTCTGGCGCCCGAAGAGCGAGCCGCCGAACTGGAGGATGACCGGCTTGTCCTCGGGGCCCGTGAACTCGTAGTAGAGGCGGATCCCGTCGGGGAGCGTTGTGTACGGCATCGGCCGAGCATATCCGTGTAGGTCTGACTTTTCATCGAGGCCCGTCTCCAGGTAGCCTCGGCACGTGCCCGAGCCCATCATCGACGCCCACTTCCACGTCGACGACGTCCCGGCGCTCGGCTGGCACATGCCGCCGGAGCTCGCGATCGAGCAGCTCGACGCCGCGGGCGTCGAGACCGCCGTGATCATGACGATCACCGACGCGCCCGAGGTCAACCCGACGGCGCTCGAGATGATCGCGGACGTGTGCGCCGCCTGGCCGGGCCGCTTCGAGGCCTACGCCCGCATCCATCCGTGGTACGGCGACGAGGCCGAGCGATTGGTCGTGCGCGCGATCCGCGAGCTGCGCTTCGTGGGGCTCAAGCTGCACCCGGTCTCGACGATCGCGCACCCGGCCGACGAGAGCTCGCTGCGCCTCATCCGCGCCGCCGCGCGGCTCGGCGCGCCGACGCTGATCCACTGCGGCGACGACCCCTTCTGCACGCCGCTCGAGCTCGAGCAGGCGGCGATCCGCGTGCCCGAGGCGACGATCGTGTTCGGCCACATGGGCGCCTACTACCACGGCCAGGACGCGCTCGCGGTCGCCGAGCGCTGCGACAACGTCGTGCTCGAGACGTCCGCCTGCCCCTATCCGGAGCTGATCGGGGAGGCGGTGCGCCGCATCGGCGCCGGGCGGGTGATCTTCGGCTCCGACGGCCCGGGCTGCCCGCCGGCGATCGAGCTCGAGAAGGTGCGGCGCGCCGGCATCGGCCCCGCCGACCTGCGCAAGGTGCTGTACGAGAACCAGCGCGCGCTCATGGACCGGGTCGAGCGGTGATCGCCGACGCGCTCGTGTACGCCGGCGCGTGCCTCTACGGCGGGGGCCGGACGCTGGCCGAGCTGCTCGCCGCGGCGGAGACGGCCGCGGTCGACCGCCTCGTCGCCGCGCCGGCCAAGCCGCGCGACTACGACCTCGCCGCGGCGTCCGAGCGGCTCGCCGAGGAGTGCGCGGGCACGGGCGGCCGGGCCGTCTGCCTGGCTCGGCTCGATCCGTGGCAGGACGACGCGCCCGAGCGTCTCGCGGCGCTGCTCGGCCACCCCGCGGTGCGCGGGCTGCTGCTGCACCCGTGGGAGGAGACGTTCCCCGCGAACGGCGAGCGCGCGCTCGCGCTCGCCCGGCAGGCCGCCGCCGCCGGCCGGCCCGTGCTGGTCGAGGCCGGGCACCCGCTGGTGGCGGAGGCGCTCTCGCTCGCCGACCTCGCGCGGCAGGTGGACGGGACGGTCGTGATGACGCGCGGCGGGCAGGTCAACATGTCGGGCCTGGCGCAGCAGTCGGCCGACCTCGCGCTCGCGGCCGCGCCGAACCTGCGCGCGCTCTCGGCGGGCATGTACCGCCAGGACTGGCTCGAGGGCTGCGTGCGCCGCTTCGGCTCCGAGCGGCTGCTGCACGGCTCGTGCGCCCCCGTGTTCGACCTCGGCTACGAGGCGCAGCGCGTGCGCCACGCGCACATGGGCGACGACGAGCGCGCAGCCGTCATGGGCGGCAATGCGGCGGCGCTGTTCGGTCTCGCGACGGAGGGCAGAGGATGAGACGGGTGCTGATCACCGGAGGCGCGTCGGGCATCGGCGCGGCCTGCGTCCGGCGCTTCCAGGACGACGGCTGTCGCGTGGCCGTGCTCGACCGCGCGCGCGCCGGCGGCCCCGAGGCGTTCGCATTCACGTGCGACGTGAGCGACGCCGCGTCGCTCGGCGGGGCGGTCGACGAGGCCGCCGCGGCGCTCGGCGGACTCGACGTCGTCGTGGCCGCCGCGGGCATCGCCGCGCGCGGCACGGTCGCCGACACCGATCCCGCGGACTGGGACCGGGTGCTCGCCGTCAACCTGCGCGGCGTCTACCTGACCGGCCGCGCGGCGATCCCGCACCTGCGCGCCGCGGGCGGCGGCGCGATCGTCAACATCGCCTCGCAGCTCGGCGTCGTGGCCGCCGCGAACGCCGCTGCGTACTGCGCCTCGAAGGGCGCGGTCATCTCGCTCACGCGCGCCATGGCGATCGACCACGGGCCCGAGGGCATCCGCGTCAACTGCGTGTGCCCGGGGCCGACCGACACGCCGCTGCTGGAGCCGTACTTCGGCGCGGCGGACGACCCGGCGGCGGAGCGCCGGGCCTACGAGGCGATGCAGCTGCACGGGCGCCTCGTGACAGCCGACGAAGTCGCCGGGGCGGTGGCCTACCTCGCCGCGCCCGGCTCGAGCTCGACGATGGGCGCCGCGCTGGTCGTCGATGGGGGGTACGTGATCCGATGATCGTGCATCCGGTCGCCGATCAGGCCGAGATCGTCATGCAGGTCGACCACTCGCACGTCGCCGGGCGGCTCGCGGAGCTCTGGCCCGGTCTCGAGCCGCGCGACTCGGTCGTCACCGCGGCCGACCTCCACGACATCGGCTGGCGTTCGTGGGAGGCGAGCCCGCGCCTCGACCCCGAGACGGGCACGCCGCAGAACTTCCTGCGCGTCGACATCGAGCTGCACCTGCAGTTCTACGAGGCGGGGATCGCCGAGGTGACCGCGCGCGACCGCTACGCCGGCATGCTCGTGGGCAAGCACCTCGCGGGCATCTACCGGCAGCGCTACGGCACCCAGGCCGCGCTCAAGATGACGCGCGCGCCGGAGGCCCAGGCACTGGTCGACGAGTTCGTCGGGCGCATCGAGGAGCGCTTCCTCGCCGAGCAGCGCGCGCTCGGCGTCTCCGACGAGGAGTTCTGGCGCAACTACGTGCTGCTCCAGGTCTTCGACCGGCTCTCCCTGTGGCTCTGCAAGGGCGATCCCGCGGGCACCGGGAGCATGCAGATCGCGCTGCCGGACGGCGGCGAGCTGGCCGTCGAGCCGGCGGCCGTTGGCTGCGCGCTCGACCCGTTCCCGTTCGCCGGGCCCGTCACGATCTCCGTTCCGGTGCGCGTCGTGCCGCTGACGGGCTACGCGAACGACGCCGACTGCGCGTCGCGCATCCTGGCGGCGCCGCTCGAGCAGCGCGAGTACGCGATCACGCCGGGTTGAGGGACCGGACCGCAACATTGGGGTCTGACCCCAATGTTGCGGTCCCCTCCTCAATCGCCCTTGTTGTAGTCCCAGGTGACCCAGGCCGTCGGCGTCATCGTCACGATCGTGCGGCCCTCGGCCATGATCGGCTCGGTGTAGAGCTTCGCGTCGTCCTCGCCGAGGTACTTCACGAGCGCCTTGTAGGTGATGTCGTGGACCAGCGCGGGATCCTGCGAGAGCTCGGCGTCGCCGCGCACGGTGATCGAGCGCGCTCCTGCCGCGAGGCCGTTCTCGAGGCGGTAGTCCTCGTCGATCACGAGGCTCATGCGCGGGTTCTGCGCGAGGTTGGTGAGATGCACGCGGCCGGCTCCCAGCGTGTGCCAGAACTTGCCGTTCTCCCACACGAACCAGATCGGCGTGAGGTGCGGGTAGCCGTCCGGGCGCAGCGTCGCCATGCGCGCCATGATCCGGCGGTTCAGGTACTCGTCGATCTCCGCCTGGCTGAGCGCGTTCTCCGGGGTCGCTGTCGACTTGTTGCTCATGGGGGGCCTCCGCTCGGGTTCCGGGCGACACTAGCGCGCTGCCGGGGTACGCTCAACCCGAACGTCCGACATTTGACCTGGAGCATCCGGAATGGCCCCGCGGTTCGGCATCTTCCTGTCTGCGCAGCACCCGCCGCCGGTGACGCCGGCCGAGATCGCGCGCGACTGCTGCGAGCAGGTGGCGCTGGCGCGGGAGCTCGGCTTCGACGACGTCTCGGCCGGGCAGCACTTCCTCACGCAGCCCTTCCAGATGCTGCAGACCGTGCCGCTGCTCGCGCGCATCGCGGCGGAGGCGGGGACGATGCGCGTCGGCTCGGGCATCCTCCTGCTCACGCTGCTCAACCCGGTCGAGGTCGCCGAGAACGCGGCCACCCTCGACGCCATCACCGGCGGCCGCTTCGTGCTCGGTCTCGGCCTCGGCTACCGGCAGGAGGAGAACGACGCCTTCGGCCTGCCGGAGAAGCGGCTGCGCATCTTCGAGCAGAAGCTCGACGTCGTCACGCGGCTGCTCGCGGGCGAGGCCGTGACCGCGGACGGCCACGGCTTCCGGCTCAAGGATCAGCGCCTCGCGCTGCGCCCGACGCAGCGGCCGCGGCCGCCGATCTGGCTCGCCGCCAACAACGACAAGGCCGTCCTGCGGGCAGCTCGACTCGCGGATGCGTGGCTCCTCAACCCGCACACGAAGCTCTCGCAGCTGGAGCGTCAGATGGCGCTCTACAGCGGCGAGCGCGAGCGCCTCGGCCTGGCGCCGGCGGCCGAGGTGCCGATCATCAAGGAGCTCTACGTCGGCGAGGACGACGAGTCCGCGCTGCGCACCGTGCGGCCGTATCTCGAGGACAAGTACAAGGCCTACGTGCAGTGGGGGCAGGATGAGGTGCTGCCCGAGGGCGACACGCTGCGGCAGGCGCTTCGACGCAGCTCGCCGACGGCGGGCGCTTCATCGTCGGAGGCCCCGAGACGTGCGCCCGCCAGATTCGCGAGCACGTCGAGCGCCTGGGCGTGACGAGCTTCCTGTTCCGCTTCCAGTGGCCCGGCATGCCCCAGGAGCTCGTGCTGGCCTCGATGCGGCGCGCCGCCTCCGAGGTCTTCCCGCTCGTCTAGACGCCCGCCGTCGCGGCCACGCCGGCCCAGGCCGGGCGCGTGCAGCAGGCCTCGGCCCAGGCCGCGAGGCGCGGGATGGCGGTCAGCGGCAGGCCGGTGCCGCGGAGCCGGTGGAGCACCGGCGTCGCCGCCACGTCGGCGATCGTGAAGCGGCCGCAGCAGGCCCACGGCGAGGTCGTGTCGAGCAGGCCCTGGAAGCGCTCGAGCTTCGGCAGCGCCTGCGCGAAGGCCGCGCTGCCGCCGTCGGCCGCGGGCGGCTCGGCGCCGAGGCCGCGGCCCGCGCGCACGCCGAGCGCCGCCTCCTCGATGGACAGGAGCGCCGGGCGCAGGAACGTCGCGATCGCGTCGAGCAGCCAGTTGACCGTGGCGCGATCGGGCAGGTCGGAGGGGTAGATCGCGGTGTCGCCCGAGCGCGTCGCGATGTAGCGCAGCACGGTGTTCGACTCGGCCAGGTGGAAGCCGTCGTGGACGAGCGCGGGGATGCCGCCGAGGGGGTTGACGGCGAGGTGCCAGTCGGGCCGCGGATGCGCGAAGGGCACGTTCCGCAGCTCGGCCGTCTCGCCCAGCTCGGCGAGCAGGAAGCGCACCTTCTGGGCGTTCGACGAGAGCGGGTTGTCGTGCAGCACGTATGGCATTCGTGTCCTCCTCGGAAGCGGCCGCCGGACGCTAGCATCCCTGCCGTGGCATTAGGTCTGACATCTGATCAGGAGGCCATCCGCGAGGGCGTGGCCGAGCTCTGCCGGCAGTTCCCCGGCGAGTACTGGCGCGAGCTCGACCGCGAGAGCGCCTACCCCGAGGCGTTCGTCGCCGCGCTCACCGAGGGCGGCTGGCTGGCCGCGCTGATCCCCGAGGAGTACGGCGGCATGGGGCTCGGGCTCGCCGACGCGGCGCTGATCCTCCAGGAGATCAACCACCAGGGCTGCAACTCCGGCGCCTGCCACGCGCAGATGTACATCATGGGGACGATCCTGCGTCACGGCTCCGAGGAGCAGAAGGCGCGCTACCTGCCGGCGATCGCGGCGGGCGAGCTGCGCCTCCAGGCGTTCGGGGTGACCGAGCCCGACGCGGGCAGCAACACGCTCGCGCTGCGCACGCGCGCCGAGCGCCGGCCCGGTGGCGGCTGGCTCGTGAACGGCCAGAAGATCTGGACGAGCCGCTTCGCGCACTCCGACCTCATGCTGCTGCTGGCGCGCACGTCCACGCCCGCCGCCGGGGAGCGCCGCACCGGCGGGCTCTCGACGTTCCTGGTCGACCTGCGCGCGGCCGGCGGCGCGATCGAGGCGCGCCCGATCCGCACGCTCATGAACCACGCGACGGTCGAGCTCTTCATCAACGACCTCGAGCTGCCCGCCGACGCGCTCGTCGGCGAGGAGGGCAAGGGCTTCTCGTACATCCTCGACGGCATGAACGCCGAGCGCATCCTGATCGCCGCGGAGTGCATCGGCGACGGCCACTGGTTCGTCGAGCGCGCGAGCGCCTACGCGCGCGAGCGCGTCGTCTTCGACCGCCCGATCGGCCAGAACCAGGGCGTGCAGTTCCCGCTCGCGCGCGCCCACGCGGCGGTCTGCGCGGCCGAGCTCATGACCTACACCGCGGCCGCGCTGTTCGAGGCCGGGCAGCCGTGCGGGCCCGAGGCCAACATGGCGAAGCTGCTCGCCTCGGAGGCCTCGTGGGACGCCGCCAACGCCTGCCTCTCGACGCACGGCGGCTTCGGCTTCGCCGAGGAGTACGACGTCGAGCGCAAGTTCCGCGAGAACCGGCTCTACATGAGCGCGCCGATCCACAACAACCTGATCCTCGCGTACCTCGGACAGCACGTGCTCGGCATGCCGAAGTCGTACTGAGATCCGTCAGCCCTCGGGCTCGGCCCACGGCCACGTCGGCACGTGCGCCTCGCGCGGCGGCGTGAAGCCGATCTGCGAGTTGCGCTGCGCGATCCGCGTGCCCCACTCGACGTACGCGCGGAACGTCTGCCGGAAGCGCTCGTCGGCAGGCAGGCCCGCCTCGTCGAGCGACGCGTACAGGAGCTCCGCCCAGCGTGCGCGCTGGGCCTCGCTGATGTCGCGGTTGATGTGGGCGAGCACCATCGCCGGGTAGCCGCCGCGCTGCGCGGTGTACTCGCGCGGCCCGCCGAAGACCTCTGCCAGCCACAGCGCGACGCGCTCGGGGTGCTCGTCCGGCATCGCGCCGAAGAGCGGCTCGAGCTCGGGATCCCGCCTGACCTTGGCGTAGAAGATCCGCGTCAGGCGCCGCAAGGCGTCGATGCCGCCCAGGTGGTCGTAGATCGTCTCGCTCATCGCGTCCCGCCTCCCGCCGCTCGGAGATATACGATACGAGAGCGTAATGTATCCGAAGACACAGGCCCGGGGACGACCGCGCAGCGCGGCGATCGACGAGGCGGTGCTGGCAGCCGCGCGCCGCCGCCTCTCGGAGCACGGCTACGCCGGTCTCTCGTTCGCCGCGGTCGCGGAGGAGGCCGGCACGACCCGGCCGGCGATCTACCGCCGCTGGCCCACGAAGGCGGCGCTCGCGGCCTCCGCGATGGCGTCGTACCCGGCCGACGAGGAGAGGCCCGACGCGGAGGCCGATCCGTTCGCCGACCTCGTCGCCGAGCTCGCCGACTTCCGGCGCGGCGTCTCGCGGCCCGGGCGCATCTCGCTCGCCGGGACGATGCTGCAGGCCACCACCGGCCGCGAGGCCGCCGAGCGCTACCGGGCGCGTGTCGTCGCGCCGCGGCGCGCCCGCCTGCGCGCGATCCTCGAGCGCGCCGCCGCGGAGGGGCTGATCGACGCGGGCGCCGACCTCGAGATCGCGGTGACGATGCTCACGGGATCCTGGTACGCCCGCTGCCTGGCGGGCGACCCCGAGCCCGGCGACTGGCCGCGCCGCGTCGCGGCGCTCGCGTGGCGCGCGCTCGGGGGCGCGCCCGCGTAGAACGTCGTAGGGTCCGTGCGTGAAGATCACGGGCGTCCGCACGTTCGTCGTCGGCAACCCGACCCCCGGGTACGGCGGCCGCTACTTCATCTTCCTGAAGCTCACGACCGACGGCGGGGTCGAGGGGCTCGGCGAGGTCTACGCCGCGACCGTCTCGCCGCACATCGTGGCGCGCATGATCGAGGACGTCGTCGCCCGCCACGTCGTGGGCCGCGAGCCGTTCCACATCGAGGCGACCTGGCGCGACGTCTATGCGGCGGGCTACGGCGGGCGGCCCGACCCGACGCTGATCGGCGTGCTCTCGGGCGTCGAGATGGCGATGTGGGACATCGCCGGCAAGGCGGTCGGCAAGCCCGTGCACGAGCTGCTCGGCGGCAGGGTGCGCGAGAGCCTGCGCGCCTACAGCTACCTCTACGCCGAGGCGGGCGATGCGACCGACGTCTACCTCGACCCCGAGCTCGCGGCGCAGCGCGCCGGCGAGTACGCCGCGCTCGGCTTCACGGCGATCAAGTTCGATCCCGCCGGCGCGTACGCGTCGTTCGACCCGCGCCAGCCGTCGCTCGCCGATCTCGATCGCTGCGAGCGCTATGTCGCGCAGGTCCGCGAGGCCGTCGGCTCGCGCTGCGACCTCCTCTTCGGGACGCACGGGCAGTTCACCGTCTCGGGCGCGATCCGCCTGGCGCACCGGCTCGAGCGCTTCGACCCGCTCTGGTTCGAGGAGCCGACGCCGCCCGAGGCGCCCGAGGAGATGGCGCGCGTCGCGCGGGCCACCTCGATCCCGATCGCGACGGGCGAGCGGCTGACGACGAAGCACGAGTTCGCGCGCGTGCTCGCGACGGGCGCGGCGTCGATCCTGCAGATGAACACCGGCCGCGTGGGCGGGCTGCTCGAGTCGCGCAAGATCGCCGGCATGGCCGAGTGCCACTACGCCCAGATCGCCCCGCACCTCTACTGCGGCCCGGTCGTCGGCGCGGCCAACATCCAGCTCGCGCTGTGCACGACGAACTTCCTCATCCTCGAGGGGATCGGCCGCTGGGACGGGATCCACGCCGCGCTGCTGCAGCAGCCGATCCGCTGGGAGGACGGGTACGTGCTGCCGCCGGAGGGTCCCGGCCTCGGCGTCGAGCTCGACGAGGCGGTCGCGCTCGCGCACCCCTACGACGGCACGCACCTGCACCTCGAGGCCGCTCCCGGGGAGCCGCACGCGCGGCGCGGCGCCCCGTGAACGTCGGCTTCGTCGGCCTCGGCAACCTCGGCCGCCACCTCGCGACGCGCGTGGTCGCGGCGGGCTATCCGCTCACCGTGCACGACCGCGAGCCGGCTGCCGTGGCCGCCCTCGTCGCCGCCGGCGCGACGGCGGCGCCGTCGCCGCGCGCGGTCGCCGAGGCCTCGGACTGCGTGATCACGTGCCTGCCGTCGCCCGCCGCCGTCGACGCGGTCGTCGCCGGCGCGGACGGGATCATCGAAGGGCTGCGCCGCGGCGGCGCGTGGATCGACATGAGCACGAACGACCCGCACGAGCTCGAGCGGCTCGCCGCGCTTGCCGCCGCGCGCGGCATCGCGACGCTGGAGTGCCCCGTGACCGGCGGCGTGCACAAGGCCGCGGCGGGCGAGATCACCGTGATCGCGGGCGGTGACGAGGCGGTCTTCGCCGAGCACCGCGCGCTGCTCGAGGCGATCGGCGGCCGCGTGATCCACGTCGGGCCGCTCGGCAAGGCCTCCGTCATCAAGGTCATCACGAACATGCTGGCGTTCGTCCACCTCGTCGCGGCCGGCGAGGCGCTGATGCTCGCCAAGCGGGGCGGCATCCCGCTCGCGACGGCCTACGAGGTGATCCGCGCGAGCTCGGGCAACTCGTTCGTGCACGAGACCGAGAGCCAGGTCATCCTCAACGGCTCCTACGACATCGGCTTCACGATGGATCTCGCGGTCAAGGACCTCGGCTTCGCGCTCGACCTGGGCCGCGAGCTCGGCGTGCCGCTCGAGGTCGCCGGCCTCGTCGAGGAGACGTTCCTGCGCGCGCGCGAGGAGTACGGCGGCTCGGCCTGGTCGAGCCAGGTCGTGAAGCTGCTCGAGGATGCGCTCGGCACCGACCTGCGCGCGCCCGGGCTTTCCCGCCCGGCTCACGTGACGCGATGCGCTCTTCCGCACGTTCTTGCGCTCGGCGGTGAAATTGCAATAATCCGGATTGACGGATGGAAGCTGCCGCCCGCCTCTCCGCGCTGCACCCCGATCCGCCCCTGCTGGGGGAGCTCGGGCTGCTCGCCGACGCCACGCGCGGGCGCATGCTCGCGTGCCTCGACGGCGTCGAGCTGACCGTCGCCGAGCTGTGCGACTCGCTCGCGCTGCCCCAGTCGACCGTCTCGCGCCACCTCAAGCAGCTCGCCGACGCGGGCTGGGTCGATGCGCGCAGGGACGGCACGAGCCGCTGTTACGCGCTCACGATCGACCGCCTCGACGAGCCGTCGCGCCGGCTCTGGGAGCTCGTGCACGCGAGCCTCGCCGGCTCGGTCGCGGTGGGCCTCGACCGCCGCCGCCGCGAGCAGGTGCTGGAGCGCCGGCGCGACCGCGACACCCAGGCGTTCTTCTCCGACGTCGCCGACGAGTGGGACCGGCTGCGCGGCGAGCTCTTCGGAGCGACGAGCGACCTGCAGCTGCTCCCCGCCCTGCTCGACCCGGCCGTCGTCGTCGGCGACCTCGGCTGCGGCTCGGGCCGCATCGCGGCGGCCATCGCGCCCTACGCGCGGTCCGTCGTGGGGGTCGACTCGTCGCCCGAGATGCTCGACGTCGCGCGCGCGCGCCTCGCCGGCTTCGGCAACGTCGAGCTCGTCGAGGGCCGCATCGAGGACCTGCCGCTCGCGTCGGGATCGCTCGACCTCGCGCTCGTCGTCCACCTCCTGCACCACGTCGCCGATCCGTCCGCGGCGCTCGCCGAGGTCGCGCGCGTGCTCCGGCCCGGCGGCCGCCTCGTGATCGCCGACGTCCTCCCGCATCCGTACGACGAGTACCGCCGCACCATGGGCCACGTCTGGCTCGGCTTCGGCCGCGAGGCGATCGAGGCGGAGCTCGCGCAGGCGGGCCTCGTGCCCGAGCGCTGGCACGAGCCCGGCGCCGAGCCCGGCGCCCGCGGCCCCGCAATGTTCGTGGCGACGGCCGTCCGGCCCGCCGCGAAGCAGTCCACCCACCGAAGGGAACCCTGATGGCTGTCGCATCCGACACCCACCCGTTCGACGCAGAGCACGCCCCCGGCAAGGTGCCCTACAAGGTCGCCGATCTCGGGCTCGCCGAGTTCGGGCGCAACGAGATCCGCCTGGCCGAGCAGGAGATGCCCGGGCTGATGACGCTGCGCTCGCGCTATGCCGGCCAGTCGCCGCTCGCCGGCGCGCGCATCATGGGCAGCCTGCACATGACCGTGCAGACCGCGGTGCTGATCGAGACGCTCGACCTGCTCGGCGCCGATGTTCGCTGGGTCTCCTGCAACATCTTCTCGACGCAGGACCACGCCGCTGCCGCGGTCGTCGTCGGCCGCCCCGAGACGGGCGGCACGCCGGATGCGCCGAAGGGCATCCCGGTCTTCGCCTGGAAGGGCGAGACGCTCGAGGAGTACTGGTGGTGCACCGCGCAGGCGCTCGAGTGGCCGGACGGCTCGGGCCCGACCCTGATCGTCGACGACGGCGGCGACGCCACGATGCTGCTGCACGAGGGCCTGAGCGCCGCTGCGGCCGGCAGCGTGCCCGCTTTCGACGCGGACACGCAGCCCGAGGAGTGGGGCGAGGTGCTCGGCCTGCTGCGCAAGGAGCTGGCCGCCGACCCCGGCCGCTACGCCCGCCTCACGGCGGACATGCGCGGCGTCTCCGAGGAGACGACGACGGGCGTGCACCGGCTCTACGTCATGGCCGAGCAGGGCACCCTCCTGTTCCCGGCGATCAACGTCAACGACTCGGTCACGAAGTCGAAGTTCGACAACATCTACGGCTGCCGCCACTCGCTCACGGACGGCCTCTGCCGCGCCACCGACGTCATGCTCGGCGGCAAGTCCGCCGTCGTCGCCGGCTTCGGCGAGGTCGGCAAGGGCTGCGCGCAGGCGCTGCGCGGCCAGGGCGCGCGCGTCAGCGTCACCGAGATCGACCCGATCTGCGCGCTGCAGGCGGCGATGGAGGGCTACGAGGTCGTGCGCCTCGAGGACGTCGTCGAGACGGCCGACATCTTCATCACGGCCACGGGCAACTTCGACGTGATCACGGCCGAGCACATGTCGCGCATGAAGGACAAGGCGATCGTCGGCAACATCGGCCACTTCGACAACGAGATCGACATGGCCGGCCTCAAGCGCACTCGCCGGCATCAAGCGCATCCCGATCAAGCCGCAGTACGACGAGTGGGCCTTCCCGGACGGCCACTCGGTGATGATCCTCGCCGAGGGGCGCCTGCTCAACCTGGGCTGCGCGACCGGCCACCCGTCCTTCGTGATGTCGGCCTCGTTCACGAACCAGGTGCTCGCGCAGCTCGAGCTGCACGCGCGCGCGGAGGAGTACGAGAAGCGCGTCTACATGCTGCCCAAGGAGCTGGACGAGGAAGTCGCGCGCCTGCACCTCGAGCACCTCAGCGTGCGCCTGACCGAGCTCACCGCCGAGCAGTCGAAGTACCTGGGCGTGCCGCTCGAGGGCCCGTACAAGCCCGACCACTACCGCTACTAGAGCGTGGGCGCGCAAAGTTGGGGTCAGACCCCAACTTTGCGCGTCGGCAGGCTCGGCTTCGGCGAGGACGATCTCTCCGGCGGCGGCAGCGACCGGCTGGTGGACGCGATCTTCGCGCTCGGCTCGGTCGGGCAGCTCGGGGCGCGCCTGCGCGAGCACCTGGCCGCGGGCGCCGACCACGTCTGCCTGCGCGTGGTCACGAACGCTCCGATGAGCGGGGCCGGCGAGCGCCTGCCGCGCGAGGCGTGGCGCGAGCTCGCCCCGCTCGTCAGCGCCTGAGCACCAGCTCGAGATACCCGCCGGCGATCGTCTCGCGCGCGGCGAGGCCGAGCGCCGCGACGACCTCGGCGAGCGCCTCGGCCTCGGCGCGCGACTCCGCGCCCGGAACCGCGATCACGCTCTCGAGCTCGATGAAGGACCGCCAGCCCCTCGACGTCGTCGAGGTGGATGCGGACGTTGCGGTGCAGGTAGAGGCGCCGCCGCTTGGCGACGACGCCGGCCACGCCGTGCACCGCGGCGAGCAGGCTCCCGAGCGCGGCCGGGTCGTCCGCCGGGGCGCGCCAGTAGCTGCTCGAGCGCAGGCCGGGCTCCTGCGCGCGGCGGTAGAAGATGAGCTCGCCGGTGCCGCGCTCGACGTCCTCGCGCAGCTTGAGGAGCCCGTGCGCGACGTCGAAGTAGGTGTCGCGCTGGACGAGCACGCCGCCTGCCGCGGCGCCGAGCGCGCGGCAGGCGTGCTCGCTCGCCGCCGGATCCGCGTCGGCCGCCTTCAGCTCGATGTTCTCGCGCTCGCCCATGCCTCGGCACGATGACCGATCGCTAGAGTGGCGCGGTGCACGAGCCGGGGCCCTACATCCAGACCGTGAGCGGTCGCCGCGTCAATCCGTTCGCGCCGGAGCTCGACGACATCGACCTCGGCGACATCGCGTCGCGCTCTCGAACCAGTGCCGCTTCGGCGGTCACACGCGCCGCTACTACTCGGTCGCACAGCACGCCTGCATCGTCTCGCGATCAGGTGCTCGCGCGCGGTGGCGACGCATACGCCGCGCTGTGGGCGCTCCTGCACGACGCGTCCGAGGCCTACCTGATCGACCTGCCGCACCCGATCAAGCACCGCAGCGAGCTCGGCCGCCTCTACCGCGAGGCCGAGGAGGGGCTCGAAGCAGGTCATCCGCGAGCGCTTCGGCCTCAGCGGGCCCGGCGCCCGCGAGCGTCAAGGAGGTCGATCGCGCGGTGCTCGCGACCGAGCGCGCGGCGCTCACGATGGTCGCCTGGCACTGGCCCGAGCTCGAGGGCGTCGAGCCGCTCGCGATCGAGATCGAGCCGTGGCCGCCCGAGGTCGCGGCGGCGGGGTTCCTCGAGCGCTACGCGACGCTCGCAGCGCAGGTCGCCTGATCCATCGAGCCGCACTCCCGCGGGCGATGGATCAGACATGAAAACTGATAGAATCCGTCGCCGTGGCGCCGCCAGCAGCTTCCAAGATCATCGCGGTGCACCTCAACTACGAGAGCCGTGCGGCGCAGAGGGGACGCGTCCCCGCGGCGCCCTCGTACTTCCTCAAGCCCCCTTCCTCGCTCGCCGGCGACGGCGATCCGATCGTGCGTCCGCAGGGCGTCGAGCTGCTGACCTTCGAGGGCGAGGTCGCGCTCGTGATCGGCCGCGCTGCGCGCGGCGTCACGCCCGAGCGCGCGCTCGAGCACGTCGGCTGGTACGCGCCGGCCAACGATGTCGGCGTCTACGACCTGCGCTGGAACGATCGCGGCTCGAACGTCCTCTCCAAGGGCCACGACGGCTTCACGCCGGTCGGCCCGCGCGTCCCCGCGGCCGACGTCGACCCTGCGGGGATCCTCCTGCGCACGCTCGTCAACGGCGAGGTCGAGCAGGAGGACAGCACCGCCAACCTGATCTTCCCGTTCGCGCTCCTGATCGCCGACCTCTCGCGCTTCATGACGCTCGAGCCGGGCGACATCATCCTCACGGGCACGCCCGCGGGGTCGCGCCCGGTCGAGCCCGGCGACGTCGTCGCGGTCGAGTTGGCGGGTCTCTCGTCCGTCGGCAACCCGATCGTCGAGGCCGACGGGCCGATCCCGTCGTTCGGCGCGCAGCCGCGCGTCTCACCCGAGACGCGCGCCGCTGCGCTCGGCGTCAACGCGCCGCGGCCCGTGACGCTCTCGCCCGGCGCCGAGGCCGCGCTGCGCTCGGTCTCGACCGCGACGCTCTCGGTGCAGATCGGCAGGCGCGGGGTGCGCAACACGTTTCTTGCGGGGCTGCGCCCGACGCGCCCCGACCTGCGCCTGCTCGGCTACGCCTACACGCTCCGCTACGTGCCGCTGCGCGAGGACGTGCGCGATGCCGACGACGCCGAGCTGAACGCGCAGAAGGCCGCGATCGAGTCGATCGGCCCCGGCGAGGTGCTCGTCATCGACGCCCGCGGCGAGGCGGGATCCGGCACGATCGGCGACATCCTCGCGGCGCGGGCGCTCGCGCGCGGCGCGACGGGCATCGTGACCGACGGCGGCGCCCGCGACAGCCCGGCGCTCGGGCAGCTCGAGATCCCGGCCTACTTCCGGGCCCCGCACGCGGCGGTGCTCGGCCTGCTGCACTACCCGCTCGAGTCGAACGTGCCCATCGCCTGCGCCGGGACGCTCGTGATGCCCGGCGACGTGATCGTCGGCGACGCCGAGGGAGTGATCGTCGTCCCGGCGGCCATGGCCGAGGATGTCGCGTGGGCCGCGCTCGAGCAGGAGGAGCGCGAGGCCTGGGCGCTCGAGCGCGTGCAGGCCGGCGAGTCGATCCGCGGGGTCTACCCGCTCGGCCGCGAGCGCGAGGCGGAGTTCGAGGCCTGGCGCGCCGCGCGCGCCGCCGCTCTCGCCGACGCCCCGCGGCCGGGCTCCCGCGAGCCCCACGGGCTAGACCTGGTGCTCGGCCTTCCAGGCGCGGAAGCTCTCGACCGTGTGCAGCTTGTGCTCGCGGGCGGCCGCCTCGATCGCGGTCGCAGGCGCACCCGCTGCGATCAGCTCGAGCAGCGCGCGATGCTCGGCCACGGAGGCGGCGCCGCGGTAGGGGATCTGCACGAAGACCGTGCGGCGGATCGCGTCGAGGCGGCGGGCGACGTCGCGCAGGAGGTCGACCACGGCGGCGTTCGGGCAGCGCTCGTGGAAGACCGCGTGGAACTCCTGGTTGAGGCGCCCGAAGCGCAGCGAGTCCATCTGCTCCATGGCCTCGACCATGCTGTCGTTGATCTCGCTCAGGCGCTTGACCTCGATCTCGGTCAGGAGCGGCGCTGCGAGCGCGGTCGCGTAGCCCTCGATGACCGCGAGCACCGACATCTCGTCGTCGAAGGCGCTCGGATCGGCGGGAGCGACCTGCGCGCCGGCGTTCGGGCGGTAGATCACGAGGCCCTCGGCCTCGAGGCGCCAGATCGCCTCGCGCACCGGCAGGGCCGAGACGCCGAACTCCTCGGCCAGGGCGTCGATGACGACGCGGAACCCCGGGCCGTAGCTGCCGCTGAGAATCCGCTCGCGGACGGCGCGGTACACGCGCTCCTGTTTGGTCAAGTCGGTCCGCTTGCTGCCGGGCATGATGTGCGCATTGTCGCCGGATCGTCGGCGGCGCGTCGGAGGAGGTCGTCGAGTGCCTGAGTTGAACGAGGTCCAGGTGGCCTTCCTGCGCGACGGCCACCTCGCCGTCGTGACCACGCTGCGCGCCGACGGCTCGCCCCACAACACCGTGCTCTGGATCGACTCGGACGGCGAGAACGTCGTCTTCAACACGGCGCGCGGGCGCGCCAAGGAGCGGCACCTGCTGGCGGACGCGCGGGTGTCCGTCGTGACCACCGACCGCGACGACTTCCATCGCTGGCTCGTGGTCGAAGGCCCGGCCGAGCTGATCGACGAGGGTGCGGATGCCCACATCCAGTCGCTCGCCGACCGCTACCAGGGCGGCGTCCCCGTGCAGCCCGCAGCGGCGGGTGCCGAGCGCGTGATCGTGCGCGTGCGCCCGGAGCGCATCGAGCACGAGGGCCTGGACGACCCGATCAAAAAAGAGATATGATCCGAAGGCCCGTCTGCGCCGCCCGCCCCGGGAGCCCCACTGCATGAGTCAGGAACAGACAGCGACCGCGATCAGCCGCGATGGCAGCGGACCGCTCGCGCTGCAGCGCCACTACATCGACGGCGCGTTCCGCGCGAGCCGCGCCGGCGGCACCTTCGAGTCGCGCAGCCCGGCGACCAACGAGGTCATCGCGCTCGCGGCCGACGGCCAGGCCGCCGATGTCGACGACGCGGTGGCGGCCGCACGGCGCGCGTTCGACGAGGGCCCGTGGCCGCGGCTGCCCGCGCCCGACCGCGCGGCCGTGTTGCGGCGCATCGCCTCGCTGATCCGCGACCGCGCCGACGACTTCATCCGTGTCGAGGTGCTCGACACGGGCGTGCCGATCTCGCAGGCGCGCGGCCTGGCCGCCCGCGCGGCGCAGAACTTCGACTACTACGCGGGCGTCGTCACCGAGCTGCACGGCCGCTCGTTCCAGGTCGGCGACGAGTTCCTCAACTACACGATCCACAAGCCGGCCGGCGTGACCGGGCTGATCATGCCCTGGAACGCCCCGCTGATGCTCTCGACGTGGCGTCTCGCGCCGGCGCTCGCGGCCGGCAACACGGTCGTCCTCAAGCCGGCCGAGTGGGCGCCCGTGTCGTCCACGCTGCTGGCCGAGGTGCTGGACGCCTCGGGCCTGCCGAAGGGCGTCTTCAACGTCGTCCACGGCTTCGGCGAGACGGCCGGGGCGCCGCTCTCGGCGCACCCTGGCGTCAACCTCATCTGCTTCACGGGCGAGCCCTCGACCGGCAGCCGCGTGATGGCCGCGGGCGCACCCACGCTCAAGCGCTCGTCGGTCGAGCTCGGCGGCAAGTCGCCCGTGCTCGTCTTCGAGGACGCGGACCCCGACCTCGCGGTCGACGCCGCGCTCGCGCAGATCTTCACGATGAACGGCCAGCGCTGCACCGCGGGCTCTCGCCTGCTCGTGCAGCGCCCGCTCTACGAGCGGATCGTCGAGGACGTCGCCGCACGGGCCCGCAACATCCGCGTCGGCGACCCCGCCGATCCGCGCACGGAGCTCGGGCCGCTGATCACCGAGGAGCACCACGCCTCCGTGCTCGAGTACATCGCATCGGCGCGCGCCGACGGGGCGCGCATCCTCGCCGGCGGCGAGCGCCCGGGCTCGCTCGCACGTGGTAATTATCTCGAGGCCACCGTGATCGCAGACGTCGACGAGTCGATGCGCGTCTTCCAGGAGGAGATCTTCGGGCCTGTCCTGGTGGCGATGCCGTTCGACGACGAGGCCGATGCGATCAGGCTCGCGAACGCGACGCCCTACGGCCTGGCCGCCTACGTCTGGACGAACGACATCCGGCGCGCGCACCGCGTCGCCCACGCCATCGACACGGGGATGTGCTGGATCAACTCCCAGAACGTGCGCGACCTGCGCACGCCCTTCGGCGGGGTCAAGAGCTCGGGCATCGGCCGCGAGGGCGGCGACTACGCGTTCGAGTTCTACTGCGACCTCGAGATCGTGCACGTCGCGCTCGGCTCGCACCACATCCCGCGCATGGGGCTCGGCGACGCATGACGGGGCCGAGGCCGTGACGAGCGCAGCCGATCTCGCCGCCGCGCCGCCGGCGCAGACGCCGTACGACATCGTGCGCACGGCCTGGGCCGAGCTCGTCGTCCTCGACCTCGCCGCGGCCGAGCGCTTCTACGTCGACCTGCTCGGCCTGATCGTGAGCGACCGCACGCCCGACGCGCTCTACCTGCGCGGCTGGGAGGAGCGGCTGCACCACTCGCTCGTGCTGCGCACGGGGCCGGTCGCCGGCGTCCGCCGGCTCGCGTTCCGGGTGCGCTCCGAGTCCGACCTCGATGCCCTCGCGGCCGACTTCGCCGCGCGCGGCTGCGCGCTGGAGGCGACCGACGGCGAGCACCCGGGGGCAGGGCGGGCGCTGCACGTGCGCGACCCGTACGGCTTCCCGCTCGCGTTCTTCTGCGAGATGAGCCAGTTCGACACGCAGCTGCAGCGCTTCGACCTGCAGCACGGCGCGCCGGTCGCCCGCATCGACCACTTCAACCTGCACACGCCCGACGTCGAGGGCACGTTCGCGTTCTGGAAGTCGCTCGGCTTCCGCTGCACCGAGTACATCTCGACCGACGGCGCCGACGAGCGCATCACGGGCGCCTGGCTGGCGCGCAAGGCCACGGTGCACGACGTGGCGCTGACGGCCGGCGCCGGTCCGCGCATGCACCACCTCGGCTTCGCCGTCCCGGACACCGCCGGCGTCATGCGCGCGTGCGACCAGCTCGCGGCGGCCGGCTACGCCGCCGCCATCGAGCGCGGCCCCGGCCGCCACGGCGTCTCGAACGCGTTCTTCGTCTACCTGCGCGACCCGTCCGGGCACCGCATCGAGCTCTACGCCTGCGACTACTACACCGGCGACCCCGACCACAAGCCGTTGCGCTGGTCGGCCGCGGACGCGAGCTGCCGCTCGTTCTGGGGGGCGCGCGCGCCCGACCGCTGGTACAACGAATCGTCCGTCGTCCTCGGCCCCGACGGCCTCCCGGTCCCGCTGACCGAGGCCGACGTGGACGAGCGCGACTCGTTCCGCGCCGAGATCGCGCACCTGAGTTGAGCGCCGAGATCCGCCTCTACCCGTTCCAGTGCGGCGCGACGACGATCCCGCTGCGCAACCACATCCTGGGGGCGGGGCTGGCGGGCGAGACGATCACGACGCCCGTGATCTGGTTCCTGCTCACGCATCCGCGCGGCAACGTGATCATCGACGGCGGCAACCCGGCCGAGGTCGCGATCCCCGAGCTCAGGCACTGGGGCAAGATCCTCGAGATGTCGTCGGTCGAGATGGCGCCCGACGAGGAGGTCACCGTCGCGCTCGAGCGTCACGGCTTCGACCTCGCCGACGTCCGCTGGATCGTGCAGAGCCACCTGCACCTCGACCACACCGGCGCGGTCGCCGCGATCGAGCGCTTCCCCAACGCCCAGGTGCTCGTGTCGCGCACGGAGTACGAGTTCGCGATGGCGCCCGAGGGGTACTTCGCGATGGGCTACGTCAAGGCCGACTACGACAAGCCGGGGATCGACTGGGTCTTCCTCGAGGACGACGAGGACGGCTACGACCTCTTCGGCGACGGCGTGCTGCGCTGCTGGCGCACGCCCGGGCACTCGCCGGGCCACCTCGCGTTCGAGGTGCACCTGCCGAGCGGCCAGAACGTGATGCTGGCGATGGACGCGGCCAACACCGTCGACCACCTCGAGGAGCGGGTCGTCTCGGGCTTCATGCTCTCGGCCGTCGACACGCGGCGCTCGATCCAGCGCCTCCGGCGTCTCGCCTGGCGCGCCGGCGCGCTCGTGATCTGCGGGCACGACCCGGAGCAGTGGCCGACGATCAAGCGCGCGCCCGACTACTACGCCTGACCACGAGGAGACACCGTGTCCGCCGACATCGCCACGCTCGCCGCACGCCTGCAGCGGCTCGAGGACATCCAGGAGATCTCGGCGCTCTTCATGGCCTACCGCCGCACGCTCGACGAGCGCGAGTTCGCGGCGTACGCGGAGCTGTTCGCGCCGGACGGCGAGTGGGCCGGCAACCTCGGCTCGTTCAAGGGGCCGGCCGCGATCAAGCAGATGCTGGACGACAGCGCCGGCACCGCCTTCGGCATCGAGCCCGGCGAAGACTTCCACCTCGTCGCAAACCCGGACATCCACGTCGACGGCGACCGGGCGACGGCCTCGAGCACGTGGGTCTTCGTGGCGCGCGACAGCGACGACCGGCCGCAGGTCTCGCTCCTGGGCCACTACACGGATGTGCTCGCGCGCACGCCCGAGGGCTGGCGCTTCGTGCGCCGCGAGGCCTACTGCGACGTGCCGCGGGAGCACCTCGGCGTCAGGCAGTGACGAGCCCGCTCGGCCGCGGCGCCGAGGCCGTCCTCGCCGCGGCGCTCGACCGGCTGATCCCCGGCGACGAGCACGGGCCGGGAGCGCTCGAGGCCGGCGTTCGGATCTACGTCGAGGGAGCGCTCGCGCGCGCCGGCGATGCGGCCGTGGCGCGCTGGGAGGCGGGGCTCGCGGCGCTCGACGCGCTCGCGCTCGAGCGCGAGGGAGCGGGCTTCGCCGTGCTCGCCCCGGCCCGGCAGAGCGGGCTTCTCGAGCGCATCTCCGACGGGCGCGAGCCCGCCCAGGCGCCGTTCTTCGAGGAGCTGCGGCAGCGCGCGCTGGAAGGCATGTTCGGCGACCCGGCCTGGGGCGGCAACGCCGGGGCGGCCGGCTGGCGGCTGCTCGGCTATCCGGGCCCGCGCCACGTCTGGAGCGCCGAGGATCAGCGCATCGGCGCGATCGCGCCGCAGCCGTGACGGACGTCCTCATCGTCGGCCTCGGCGGCGCGGGCGGGATCGCGGCCGACGTGCTCACGCGCGCGGGCCTCGAGGTCGTCGCGCTCGAGGCCGGGCCGCGGCGGGCTCCGCAGGAGATGACGCTCGACGAGATCCGCAACGACGTGCAGGCCTGGCTGGCCGAGCCGAAGGCGCGCGCCGAGCTGCCGACCTGGCGGGAGGACGACGCCTCGCCGGCGGGGCGTCGCGCCCTGGCCGCTCGCGATGGTCAACGCCGTCGGCGGCTCGACGCTGCACTACCCGGGCCTGAGCGCGCGCTTCCATCCCTGGAACTTCGAGGCGCGCAGCGCGACCGTGGCCCGCTACGGCTCCGGTGCGATCCCGGCCGGCTCGACGCTCGCGGACTGGCCGGTCGGCTACGACGAGCTCGAGCCGTTCTACGAGGCCGTCGAGGGCGCGATCGGCGTGGCCGGGGAGGGCGGGGCGAGCGCGTTCGAGGGCGCGCGGCGGCGCGGCTATCCGCTGCCGCCGCTGCGGCGCACGGGCTGGACGGAGCTGACCGACCGGGCCGCGCGCGCGCTCGGCTGGCATCCGTTCCCGGCGCCGGCGGCGATCAATTCCGAGCCCTACAACGGCAATCCCGGGTGCACCTACTGCGGCTTCTGCAGCGGCAACGGCTGCTACCGCGACGCCAAGGGCTCGACCGACGCGACGGTCATCCGCAAGGCCGAGGCGACGGGCCTCCTGCGCGTCGAGACCGGGGCGCGCGTGACGCGCATCGAGTCGGGCCACGATGGCCTCGTCACCGGCGCCACCTACGTGCAGGACGGGCAGGAGCGGTTCTGCCCGGCGCGCGCAGTGCTGCTCGCGACGTTCACGTACGAGAACACGCGGCTGCTCCTGCTCTCGCCCTCGCCCGCCCACCCGCGCGGGCTCGCGAACGGCAGCGACCAGGTCGGCCGGCACTACATGGCGCACGTCACGCCGCTCGCGTTCGGGCGCTTCCCGGGACGTCGCCTCAACCTCTTCAACGGCCTCTGGGCGCAGGCGACGTGCGTGGACGACTGGAACGCCGACAACTTCGACCACGCCGGCCTCGGCTTCATCGGCGGCGGGCTGCTGGCCGCCTCGCACGAGCTCAAGCCGATCGCGTTCGCGGGCTTCCCGCTGCCGCCGGGCGTGCCGCGCTTCGGCTCCGGCTGGAAGGCCTGGCTCGCCGCCAACGCGCAGTCGGTCGGCGCGCTGAGCGCGCAGATGGAGTGCCTGCCGTACGAGGGCAACCGTCTCGATCTCGATCCGGTCGCGCGCGATCCCCACGGTGCGCCGCTCGTGCGCGTGACCCATCGCGTGCACGAGAACGAGCTGCGCGGCGCGGCGTTCCTGGCCGAGCGCCAGGAGGAATGGCTGCGCGCGGCGGGCGCCGAGCAGGTCTGGCACGCGCCGCGCCCGTTCGTCGAGGCCCGTCACTGCTACGGCGGCACGCGCATGGGCCTCGACCCGCGAGAGCTCGGTCGTCGACCGCTTCGGGTTCGCGCACGAGGCGCCGAACCTCGGGATCCTCGGCACCTCCGTCTATCCGTCGTCCGGCGGGCACAATCCGACGCTCACGCTGCAGGCGCTCGCGGCACGAACGGCGCGGCGTCTGGCCGACAGCTGGAACACGATCGCGGCGGCGCGATTGCCCATCGGGAAACCAATATGAAGTCTGATATCTTCTGCACGATCGGGGTCAGACCCCGATCGTGCGCGCGCAACGCCGGGGTCAGACCCCGACGTTGCGGACCGCGGCGCGGCAGTCCGAGATCGAGAGGATCGGTATGAGCACCAGCCAGGAGACCGGCGTCGCGGCCGGGCCGGTTCCGCCCCGCACGCCGACGCAGCTCTTCATCGCGGGTGCGTGGCGCGACGCCGCCGACGGCGCGACGTTCGAGGTCATCTCGCCGACCAGCGAGCAGACGCTCGCGACGGTCGCCGCCGCCGGCGACGCCGACGTCGACGCGGCCGTGAAGGCGGCGCGCGCGCAGGTCGACGGGGGCGAGTGGGCCCGCCTCACGGGCGCCGATCGCGGCCGCCTCCTGTACCGCCTCGCCGAGCTGATGGAGCGCGACCTCGAGACCTTCGTGGCGCTCGAGGCGCACGACGTCGGCAAGCCGGCGTTCGAGCCGCGCATGGTCGACATCCCGAACGCGATCGACGTCGTCCGGCACTTCGCGGGCTGGGCCGACAAGATCGAGGGCCGCTGGGTGACGCCGCTCCCGGCCTTCGGCCGCACGCGCGCCGCGTACACGATCCGCGAGCCGATCGGCGTGATCGCTGCGATCGCAGCCTGGAACGCGCCGACGCTGATCGCGTCCTGGAAGCTCGGCCCGGCGCTCGCCGCCGGCAACGCCGTCGTGCTCAAGCCGGCCGAGGATGCGCCGCTCACGGCGCTCCACCTGGCCACCCTGATCGAGGAGGCGGGCTTCCCGGCGGGCGTCGTGAACGTCCTCCCGGGCCTCGGCGAGCGCGCGGGCGCGGCGCTCGTGCGCCATCCCGGCGTCGACAAGGTCAGCTTCACGGGCAGCCCCGAGGTCGGCCGCGAGATCGCCGTGCAGGCCGCGCGCGACTTCCGGCGCGTCACGCTCGAGCTCGGCGGCAAGTCGCCGCAGATCGTGCTCGCCGACGCCGATCTGAACGCCGTGCTGCCGGGCATCGCGGTCGGGTTCCTCGCCAACCAGGGCGAGATCTGCGCCGCGGGGACGCGCATCCTCGTCGCGCGCGAGCTCTACGACGACGTCGTCGGCGGGCTCGCCGACGCCGCGCGCGGTGCGCGGCTCGGCGATCCCTTCGACGAGGCCACGACGATGGGCGCCCTCATCAACGGCAAGCAGCGCGATCGCGTGACCGGCTACATCGAGCAGGGCACGGCCGAGGGCGCCGAGCTCGTGACCGGCGGCGGCCGGCCCGACCGCCCCGGCTTCTTCGTCGAGCCGACCGTGTTCGCCGGCTCGAGCAACGGCATCGGCATCGCGCAGGACGAGATCTTCGGCCCCGTCGCGCTCGTCCTGCCGTTCGACGACGCCGATGCGGCGGTCGCGATCGCCAACGACACGCGCTACGGCCTGGCCGCGTACGTCTGGACGCAGAACCTGTCCGAGGCCCACCGCCTCGCCGCGCAGCTGCGCGCGGGCGGCGTCTGGATCAACGGCCCGGGCGCGCCGGACGCGCGGCTCCCGTGGGGCGGGCTCAAGACGAGCGGCATCGGCCGCGAGCTCGGCTACGCCGGCATCGAGGCATCCACCGAGGAGAAGACCGTCACGATCACGTTCTGACCGGCATCCGCCGGCCGGCCGCGATCGCGACCCGAGAGGAGATGGACGAACGTGACTGACGCCGACGAGGTGTACGAGCGCGGCATCGCCGTGCGCGACGAGATGCTCGGATCGGAGCACGGGCGGGCCAAGGTCGAGAGCCAGTCCGACTTCACCGCCGACTTCGAGAACATGATCACGCGCTACTGCTTCGGCGAGGTCTGGACGCGCGAGGCGCTCACGCGCGCGCAGCGCAGCATGATCACGCTCGCGATGCTGATCGCGCTGGGGCGGCCGCACGAGATCCGCGTGCACGTCAAGGGCGCCATCGCGAACGGCGTGACCAAGCAGCAGATCTCCGAGATCATCATGCACTCGTCGATCTACTGCGGCGTCCCGGCCGCCGTCGACGGCTACCGCAACGCCTCCGCGATGCTCGAAGAGCTCGGGCTCGCGTGAGCACGGACGCCCCGGAGCTGCACGTCGCGTTCGTCGGCCTCGGCAACATGGGCGCGCCGATGGTGCGCAACCTCGCCGCGGCCGGATTCGCGCTGACCGTGCGCGACGCGAACGAGGCGCTGCAGGCCGCGATCGCGGACGAGGTGGGCGCCGCGCAGGCCTCCTCGAGCGCCGACTTCGCGGATGCCGACGTCGTCGTGACGATGCTGCCCGACGACCGCGCCGTGACCGCGGTGATGCTCGAGTGGGACGGCGGCGTGGCGGCCGCGCTGCGCCCCGGCGCCGTCGTCGTCGACATGAGCTCCTCCAACCCCGCCGGCACGATCGCGCTCGGCAAGGCGCTGGCGGAGCGCGGGGTCGGCCTCGTCGACGCGCCCGTCTCGGGCGGCATCGCCCGCGCCGTGACCGGCACGCTCGCGCTCATGGCGGGCACCGACGACCCGGCGTCGCTCGCGCGCGTCCAGCCGGTGCTCGACGTGCTCGGCGCCCGGACGTTCCCGACGGGCCCGCTCGGCTCCGGCCACGCCATGAAGGCGCTCAACAACTTCGTCGGCGCGACCACGTACGTCGTCACGGCCGAGGCGCTCGCGATCGGGCAGCACTACGGCCTCACGCCCGCGACGATGGTCGAGATCTTCAACGCCTCGACGGCGCGCAGCTTCAACTCCGAGGTCGTCTTCAAGGAGCACGTCGTCACGGGCGCGTATGCGACCGCGTTCGCACTCGGGCTGATCACGAAGGACGTCGGCATCGCGGCCGGGCTGGCCGCCGAGAGCGGCGTCGAGGCGCCGTTCACGCGGCTCTCGAGCGCGCGCTGGAACGAGGCGCGTGACGCGCTTGGCCACGGCGCCGACCACTCCGAGGCCCACAAGCAGTGGTGGAGCGCCGACTTCGTCGACCACGGCGGCGATGCGAAGGAAGAGGCGCCCTGATGGCCCGGCTCGAAGGCAAGGTCGCGCTGATCTCGGGCGCGGCGCGCGGGCAGGGCGAGGCGGAAGCCCGGCTGTTCGCGCGCGAGGGCGCGAGCGTGGTGCTCGGCGACATCCGCGCCGAGCTCGGCGAGCAGGTCGCGGGCGCGATCCGCGCCGCCGGCGGCGCGGCGGTCTTCACGCCGCTCGACGTCAGCAGCGAGTCCGACTGGGCGCGTGCCGTCGAGCTCGCCGAGAGCACCTACGGCAAGCTCGACATCCTCGTCAACAACGCCGCCATCATCGGGCTCGAGGGCATCATGGACACGTCCATCGAGCTCTGGAACCGCGTCGTGGCCGTCAACCAGACGGGCACGTTCCTGGGCATGCGCGCCGCGATCCCCGCGCTGCGGCGGGCCGGCGGCGGCTCCATCGTCAACATCTCGTCCGTGCTCGCGACGATGGGCAGCGGCAACTCGGCGTCCTACACCGCGACGAAGGGCGCGGTCTCGGCCCTGACCCGCACCGTCTCGGTCGAGCTCGCGAGCGAGGGCATCCGCGTCAACGCGGTGCACCCGGGCGGCGTCGAGACGCCGATGGCGGTCGAATGCCTGGGCGACGACGCCGAGCTGCGCCGCGCGCTCGTGGCGGCGCATCCGATGGGCCGCATCGGCGAGCCCGAGGAGATCGCGACCGGCGTGCTGTTCCTCGCGAGCGACGAGGCCTCGTTCGTGACGGGCGCCTCGCTCGTGATCGACGGCGGCAACACGGTCTGGTAGTGGCCGCGCCGGGCCGTCTCGCGGGCAAGGTCGCGCTGATCTCGGGCGCGGCCCGCGGGCAGGGCGCGGCCGAGGCGCGGCTGTTCGCGCGCGAGGGCGCAAGCGTGCTGCTCGGCGACGTGCGCCGCGAGGAGGGCCGGGCGGTCGCGCGCGAGATCGCGGCCGAGGGCGGGCGCGCCGCCTTTCGCTTCCTCGACGTGACCGTCGAGTCCGACTGGGCCGAGGCGGTCGCCCAGGCCGAGCGCGAGCTCGGCGGGCTCGACATCCTCGTCAACAACGCCGGCATCCTCGGGCGGCCGGGCATCCTGGAAACGTCGCTCGAGCTCTGGGAGCGGGTCGTGGCCGTCAACCAGACGGGCCCGTTCCTCGGCATGCGCGCGGCGATCCCGGCGCTGCGCCGGCGCGGCGGCGGCTCGATCGTCAACATCTCGTCGGCGCTCGCGGTCGTCGGCTACGGGGAGTCGGCCTCCTACACGGCCGCCAAGGGCGCGCTCAGCGCGCTCACGCGCACGGTGGCGATCGAGTTCGCGCGCGAGCGCATCCGCGTCAACGTCGTCCACCCGGGCGTGATCGACACGCCGATGATCGACGACGCGATGGGCGACGACCTCGCGGCGCGCGAGGCCCAGACCGGCGTCGCGCCGCTGCGCCGCATCGGCCGTGCCGAGGAGATGGCCGCCGCCGTGCTCTACCTGGCGAGCGACGAGGCGTCGTTCGTGACGGGCGCCTCGCTGGCCGTCGACGGCGGCCTCACCGTCTGGTAGCGGTGCACGATCGGGGTCAGACCCCAGTCGTGCGACCTCGAACGGGCTTGCTCCAGGACGCCGTCTGCACGATGGGTCTGACCCAATCGGCCCGAGCGCGAGGCCGTTCCAGGACGCGAAGCGCACCGCGTCCCACCACGGCGGCAGCGGCGGGCCCGACGTGTCGGTCTTCTTGAGCTCGACGTAGGCCTCGGCCGAGCCGAGGCTCATGCGCACCATCTCGGCGGCCAGCTGCTCGAAGCCGCCCTCGACCTCGTAGAGCGCGATGTGCGTCCACTCGGGGCCCTCGCCCGCGCCCACCAGCTGGTCGATCGCGAAGCGCTGGGCCGAGACGAAGCCGGGGATCGCCAGGATCTCGTGCAGGTGGGCGTCGTACCAGGTGTTCCAGTCGTCCTCGGAGACGCCGTCGGGCCGGCGCGAGAAGACGATCTGGATGCGGTCGACGCCCGTCACGCCCGCGCGGCCGCGGCCGGCAGGTCGATGTGCGGGCTGTCCGCGAAGAGCGCCTCGATGCGGGTGCGCGTCGCCTCCGAGAGCGGCGCGAGCGGCTCGCGGGCGAGGCCCGACTCGATCAGGCCGAGGCGCTCCATGACCCATTTCGCCGGCGCCGGGTTGACCTCGGCGAAGGCGGCGTCGACGAGCGCGTGCAGGTCGTAGTGGAGCTGCCGCGCGCGCGCGTGGTCGCCGGCCGCGAACGCGTCGTAGAGCTCGGCGACCGGCTTCGGGGCGAAGTTCCCGACGCAGCTGAGGTGCCCGCGGCCGCCCAGGCAGAGCATCGGGTAGCACAGCAGCTCGATGCCGGAGAGCGCGATGAAGTCGGTGCCGCACTCGTCGAGGACGTACGAGACGTGCTCGAAGTCCTTCGTCGTCTCCTTGATGCCGACGATGTTCGCGTGCGCGCGCCGCAGCCGGCCGACGGTGGCCGGGGTGATGTCGACGGCGGCGCGGATCGGGACGTTGTAGACGAGCAGCGGCAGGTCGGGGAACTCGCTCGCGACGCGCGCGTACCACTCGTACAGGCCCTGCTGCTGCGGGCGCCCGTAGTACGGCGTGACGACGAGCGCGCCCGAGGCGCCGAGGCGCTCGGCCTCGGCGGTCAGCTCGAGCGTCTCGTCCATGAGCGCGCTGCCGGTGCCCGGCAGGAACGGACAGCGCCCGTCGATCGCCGCCGCCGCGGCGCGCATCACGGTGATGCGCTCGGCGATCGTCATCGAGGTCGGCTCGCCCGTCGAGCCGCCCACCGAGATGCCGTGGCTGCCCTGCTCGAGCTGCCAGTCGATCAGCCGCGGAATCGCCTCGAGGTCGAGCGAGCCGTCGGCCGTGAACGGGGTGACGAGGGGCGTGATCGCCCCGCGGATGCTCGCCGGGTCGGCGGCGTGGGGGTTCTTCGCCGGCATGGCCGGACTACCCCCAGACCTCGTCGGCGATCTCGACGACGAGCCGCAGCTTCGCCTTCTCCTGCTCGAGCGTGAGCGAGTTGCCCTCGACGGTCGACGAGAAGCCGCACTGGGGCGACAGGCAGAGCTGCTCCATCGGCACGTACTTCGAGGCCGCCTCGAGCCGGCGCTTGATCTCGTCCTTCGACTCGAGCTCGGGCCGCTTCGACGTGATCAGCCCGAGCACGATGAACTTGTCCTTGGGGACGAAGCGCAGCGGCTCGAAGCCGCCGGAGCGGTCGTCGTCGAACTCCATGAAGTAGCCGTCGACGTCGAGCTCGGAGAGCAGCGGCTCGGCGACGTAGTCGTAGCCGCCCTGGGCGACCCACGAGGAGCGGAAGTTGCCGCGGCACATGTGCACCGTCAGCGTCATGTCCTCGGGCTTGTCGGCGACCGCCTCGTTGATCTGCCGGATGTAGCGCAGGTGGAGGTCGGCGGCCTCCTCGCCGCGCGCGTCGATCTCGCGGCGCTGGTTCGCGTCGTTGAGGTACGCGAAGCACGTGTCGTCCATCTGCAGGTACGTGCAGCCGAGCTCGTGGAGCTGGGCGATCTCCTGCGCGTAGGCGGCGCTGAGGTCGTGCCAGAACCCGTCCATGTCGGGGTACACCGTCGTGTCGATGTAGGGCCGGCCGCTGCGGTAGTGGACCATGCTCGGCGAGGGGATGGTCAGCTTGGGGACGCCCTTCGCGACCTGCGACTTCAGGTACGTGAAGTGCTCGCCGAAGATCGTCTTCGGCAGCGTCAGCGTGTCGTACACGCGCGCCTTGGCCGGGCTGAACTCGATGTCGCCGGCGTCGTTGTGGAACTGGACGTGCATGTGCTCGTCGTCCTCGCGCAGGCCGCCGAGCTGGTAGATGAAGTCCATGTGCCAGGAGGTGCGCCGGAACTCGCCGTCCGTGACCGCCAGCATGCCGACCTCTTCCTGCAGGCGGACGGCGTCCGTGATCGCCGCGTCCTCGACGGCGCGCAGGGCATCGGCGTCGATGCGGCCGGCGGCGAAGTCGTCGCGCGCGGCGTGCAGCTCCGGGGGGCGCAGGAGGCTGCCGACGTGGTCGGCGCGGAAGGGCGGCGTGGTGCGGATCGACATTCAGGCTCCGTTGCGGGAGGGGGGTGCGTCAGCCCTGCGGCTGACCTCGATCAGGTAGGCGACCATCACGTCGTCGCCCCCGAGCTTCAGGTGGTAGGCGTCGGAGATCTGCTCGACGCGCTCGATCTGCGGCTTGTTGTCGGCGAAGAGCGGGCCGAACGGGAAGAACGTGAAGTCGACGACGCGGGCCGTGAGGCCCTCGTGCGCGAGCCGCTGCGACGTCGCCGCCTGGCCCACGATCGAGAGCTGCATCACGAGCGCGCGGCCGTCGGCGGTCAGCAGGCGCGGCAGCCGCGAGAGGAAGTGGTCGAGCTGGTTGCGGCCCCAGTAGTCGAGCGGGCGATGGCCGCTCGGCTCCTCGTAGGGGTCGACCGGCATCTGGAAGAGGCTCGCGACGATCAGGTCGTAGCGATCCTCGGTCGTCCACTGGTAGAGGTCGACGTCGTCGCCGCTCACGCGGTCGCCGACGCCGTTGCGGTAGGCGTTCGAGACCGTGTTCGCGATCGCGTTGCGGTCGATGTCGATCGCGTGCACGTGCTCGGCGCCGTTGAGCGCGAGCTGCACCGTCTGGATGCCGCAGCCGCAGCCGACGTCGAGGCAGCGCAGCCCGTTGCCCACGCGCGTGCGGAAGAGGTGCTTCCAGACGAGGAAGCTGCCCTGCGTCGGCACGAACACGCCGGCCTCGAGCGTGAGGTCGGGGAGGGGGAGGGGGAAGAGATCGGTGCCGTCCTCGTCGAGCCACGGCTCGGGCATCTCGCGCGGCGCCGGGGCCTCGGCCGAGCGCAGCCGGTCCTCCAGCGGCGGGCGGCGGCGGCCGCGCTTCGTCTCGGCCAGCGCGGGCCCGAGCGCGGCGATGTGGTCGCACGTCACGCCGCAGCAGCCGCCGATGATCTGCGCGCCCTCCTCGCGCCATCCGCGCGCGAGGTCGGCGTAGGCGCCGGGCCCGATCGTGTCGTCGAAGCGCCAGCGCTTGCCCGCCAGATGGCCGAGGTTCGGGTAGACACCGAGCGGGAGCTCGGTGAAGTCGCGCAGCCACGAGACGATGCCGGGCACGTGGTCGACGGGCAGGCAGTTGATGAGCAGCGCGTCGACGCCCATCTCCTCGAAGCGCCGCGCGGCGCGGCCGAAGAGGTCGCCCTCGGGCGGTCCCCAGTGCTGGCCGTAGACGCCGCACACGCCGTGGCGGCAGCGGCGGTACGAGAGCCAGACCGGGAGCCCGGTCTCGAGCAGCAGCTCGACCATCTGGAACGTCGCCGGCTCGCGGATCAGCGTGAGCGTCTCGAGCAGGAGCATGTCGGGCGGGTCGTCCGCGAACATGCGCGCGAGCAGCTCGATCGTCTGGCGCCGGGCGGGGGAGTTGACCTCCTCGGAGATCGCGAACGCGACGGCGCAGTCGTGCTCGCGCCCGGCCTCGGCCGTGGCCTTGCGCGCGAGCTGGATGCCGAGCCGCGCGATGTCGATCCAGTGGCTCGGGTCGCCTTGCGAGAGGCGCGCGCGCTGCTCGGCCTCGGGCGCCGAGAGGATCGACCAGGTCGCGGTCGAGAGGACGTTGCAGCCGGCCGCGAGGTGCCCGCGGTGGACGTCGAGCACCGTCTCGGGCGCCTGGTAGAGCGCACCCGTGCCCCACAGCTCCTGGTCGGGGTTGCGGCCGGAGAGGCGCTGGACCTCGGTCTCGACGCCGCCGTCGAGGATCACGCAGCGGTCGGCGCCGAGCAGCGACTCGACGTGCCGGTACCCGGGCGACCGCGCCTCCGTGCGCTCCCCGGCGATCATCTCAGGTCGCCATGACGCGCTCGCGCGCGGCGAGGTGGTCGAAGGCCGTGAGGCGCTGGAACTCGGAGCAGCGCTCGACGACCTCGGAGTGCGTGACCCGCTCGAGCTGCCCGCTGCCGAAGTCCTCGATCGCGAACGACGCCATCACCGAGCCGTAGGCGGCGGCGCGGCGTAGTGCGGCCTCGTCGAACGGGTCGCTCGTGGCGTGGCTGTCGAGGTAGCCGAAGAAGCCGCCGGCGAACGCGTCGCCCGCCCCGGTCGGATCGACGACGCGGTCGAGCGGCATGCCCGGGACGAAGAAGAAGCCCTCGTCGGTGCACATGCACGCGCCGTAGCTGCCCTGCTTGATCACGAGCACGCGCGGCCCGTGCCCGCGCAGCTGCGCGGCCGCGGTCTTGAGGTTCGGCTCGCCCGTGAGCATGCGCACCTCGGCGTCGTTGAGCATCACGACGTCGACGCCCGCGAGCGTCTTCAGCAGCGACTCGCGCGCCGACTCGATCCAGTAGTTCATCGAGTCGAGGCCCGTGATCTTCGCCTCGCCGCACTGTTCGCGCACGCCGCGCTGGAGATCGGGCTGGATGTTCGCCAGGAACACCATCGAGGCGTTGCGCGACGCCTCCGAGAGCTTCGGGTCGAAGTCGGCGAAGACGTTGAGCTGCGTCTCGATCGTCTGGGCGACCTGCATGTCGTTGTCGTAGCGGCCCTCCCAGAAGAACGACCGCGCGCCCGTGACGCGCTCGACATCGGTGGTGTCGATGCCCTTCGCGTGGAAGCGGTCGAGCTCGTCGGAGCCGAAGTCGTCGCCGACGACGCCGACGACGCGCACGTCCGTGAACATGCTCGCGGCCAGCGAGAAGTGGGTCGCCGCGCCGCCGAGGATGCGCTCCCGGCGTCCGAACGGCGTCTGCAGCGAGTCGAACGCGACCGAGCCGACGACGGTGACGGTCATACCGTCCGCGCCCCGGTCTCGGCCGAGACGAGGCCTGCTCCGGCGCGCAGCGCCTCGGCGCGATCGGTGCGCTCCCAGCTGAAGTCGACGTCGCTGCGGCCGAAGTGGCCGTACGCCGCCGTGGCGGCGTAGATCGGCCGGCGCAGGTCGAGATCGCGGACGATCGCGGCCGGGCGCAGGTCGAAGTGCTCGCGGATCAGCTCCTCGATGCGGGCCTCGGGCACGACCGCGGTGCCGAAGCACTCGGCGTTGATCGAGACCGGCTGCGCCACGCCGATCGCGTACGCGACCTGCACCTGGCAGCGGTGCGCGAGGCCGGCCGCGACGACGTTCTTGGCGACGTAGCGGGCCGCGTACGCGGCCGAGCGGTCGACCTTCGTCGGGTCCTTGCCGGAGAACGCGCCGCCGCCGTGCGGGGCGGCGCCGCCGTAGGTGTCGACGACGATCTTGCGGCCGGTCAGCCCGGTGTCGCCCATCGGCCCGCCGGTGACGAAGCTGCCGGTCGGGTTGACGTAGACGAAGTCGCGCCCTGCGAGCCGGTCGTCGTCGAGCAGGTGCGCGTAGTCGCCCTTCAGGATCGGCCCGATCACGTGCTCGATCAGGTCGCGCTTGATCGTGTCGTTGCCGATGCCCTCGGCGTGCTGGCTCGAGATCAGCACGCGCTCGATCTCGACCGGCGTGCGGTGGCCGTGCTCGTCGATGTCGTAGCGCACGGTGACCTGCGTCTTGCCGTCCGGGCGCAGGTAGCCGAGCGTGCCGTCCTTGCGCGCCTCGCTGAGGCGGCGCGCGAGGCGGTGCGCCAGCTCGATCGGCAGCGGCATCAGCTCGCTGGTCTCGTTGACCGCGTAGCCGAACATCATCCCCTGGTCGCCCGCGCCGACGTGGTCGAGCGGATCGTCGGCGGCGCCCTGCTGCCGCTCGAACGACGCGTCGACGCCCTGGGCGATGTCGGGCGACTGCTCGTCGAGCGTCACCATGATCCCGCACGTGTCGGCGTCGAACCCGTATTTCGCACGCGTGTAGCCGATGTGGCGGATGCGCTCGCGCACGAGCCGCGCGACATCGAGGCGCGCGTGCGTGGAGATCTCCCCGGCGACGACCACGAGTCCGGTCGTGATGAGCGTCTCGCAGGCGACGCGGCCCAGCGGATCCTCGCTCAGAACCGCGTCGAGCACGACGTCGGAGATCTGGTCGGCGATCTTGTCCGGGTGACCCTCGGTCACCGACTCGGACGTGAACTGGAACTCGCGCGCGGCGCCGTCGTTCGAGGTCATGCGCGTCCTCTCTTGAGAGCGGATTCATCGGCCTGGCGCCGGCGCGGGGTTGCGCCGGTTGGGCGGACAGCGGTGTGAAACGGCATGAGCTTACCGGTTACCGAGTGTTCACACTCACTGTTCAGCTTCTGATATGAAAGCATATCAAGCCGCTGCTGTGACGCGCCAGTTCCGGCCTGGAACGGCCGCTCACGCGTGGCCGCGGACGCTGTTCGGCCGGTAGGGCCGTTCGAGGCCCGCGATCTCCTCGGGCGAGAGGCGCAGGCCGGCCGCCGCGCGCGCGTCGGCGATGTGGCTCTCGCGCGACGCGCCCGCGATCGGCACCACGGACGGCTTGTGCAGGAGCCATGCGAGCGCGACCTGCGCGGGCGGCACGCCGCGCGCGCTCGCGAGCTGCTCGCAGGCGTCGACGACGTCGAAGTCCTCGGGGCGGTCGTAGAGCTCGTCCTGGAACGCGTCCGTCTCGGCGCGCACGCTGCGCCGGGCGCCGTCGCGCGCGCGCTTGCCCGCGAGCATCCCGCGTGCGAGCGGGCTCCAGGGCATGAGCCCGACGCCCTGGTCGCGGCAGAGCGGGATCATCTCGCGCTCCTCCTCGCGGTAGACGAGGTTGTAGTGGTTCTGCATCGACACGAACGGCGTCCAGCCGTGCCGCTCGGCGGTGTGCTGCAGCTTCGCGAACTGCCACGCGAACATGCTGCTCGCGCCGAGATAGCGCGCCTTGCCGGCGCGCACGACGTCGTGCAGCGCCTCCATCGTCTCCTCGACCGGCGTGAGCGGATCGAAGCGGTGGATCTGGTACAGGTCGACGTAGTCCATGCCGAGCCGCCCGAGCGACGCGTCGATGGCCGAGAGGATGTGCTTGCGCGAGAGGCCGCGGCCGTTCGGGCCGGGCGTCATCTGGTTGAAGAGCTTGGTCGCGACGACGAGCTCGTCGCGCGCGAGCAGCGGGCGCAGCAGGTTGCCCGTGACCACCTCGCTGGCGCCGTCGGAGTAGATGTCGGCCGTGTCGAAGAACGTGATCCCGGCCTCGACGGCGGCCCGCACGATCGGTGCGGCGGCCCCCTCGTCGAGCACCCACGGCCGCCACGCGCTGCTCCCGTAGGTCATCATGCCGAGGCAGACGCGCGAGACGTGGAGTCCGCTCGCGCCGAGGCGCACCTGTTCCATCACGAGCCTTTCTCGAGGACGGGGACGGCCTGTGCGACGGGGCGGCGGACACCTCCGCGCGGGGCGGCGAGCGCCGCGACCGTCGCCAGCGCCAGCATGATGCCGCCGATCGCGAACGCGATCGCGAAGCCGCGGTGGGTCTGCACGCCGTCGGCCGTGAGCGTCGCCGCGAGCACCGACGCCGCCACCTGCGTGCCGACCGCGCCGCCGAGCGTGCGCATGAGGATGTTCACGCCCGTCGCGACGCCGGTCTGATCGGCGCCGACGTTCTCGATCACGAGGTTGACCATCGACGCGAAGGCGAAGCCCGTACCTGCCCCGAGCGCCGACGAGGCGACGATGATCTGCCAGGGGTGATCGTGCTGGTCGAGCAGCCACGCGAAGCCCGCGGTGCTGACGGCGCAGCCGATCACGAGCGGCAGGCGCGAGCCGAAGAGCGCCGACAGCCGGCCGCTGACGGAGCTCGCCACCGCAACGGCCAGCGTCCACGGGACGAGATAGAGGCCGGCCTTCGCGACCGAGGCGCCGAAACCGCCCGCGCTCGTGGGAGCCTCGATCTGCTGGGGCACGAGCACGAACCCGCTGTACATGCCCCAGCCGACGAGCACGGCGACGACGTTCGTGGTCCAGATGCCGCGGCCGCGCAGCATGCGCAGGTCGACGAGCGGCACGCGCGCCCGCCCCTCCGCCGTGATCCAGGCCGGCGCGAGCACGGCGGCCGCTGCGAACAGCGCGAGCACCCGCGCGGACGCCCAGCCCCAGGACGGGCCCTCGCTGACGCCGAGCAGCAGGCACACGAGCCAGCCGGCGAGCAGCGCGGCCGACAGCCAGTTGACCCCGCCGCTGTGCGCGGCGGGGCGCTTCGGCACGACCAGGAACGCCGCCGCGGTGCTCGCGACCGTGACGGCGAGCGGGAGCCAGAACAGCCAGTGATACGAGAGGTGGTCGAGGATCGGCCCGGCCAGCACGATGCCGAGCACCCCGCCGGCGCCGAGGACGGCCGACATCCACGCCGTCCCGCGCGCAACGCTGTCGGCATCCAGCTCGTCGCGGATGATGCCGAACGCGAGCGGGAAGATGGCGCCGCCGAGGCCCTGGACGCTGCGAGCGACGATCATCACGGCGAGCGACGAGGTGAGGGCGGCGGCGAGGATGCCGGCCGAGAGCGCGGCGAGCGTCCACAGGAGGATCAGCCGGCGGCCGTACATGTCGCCGAGCCGGCCGGCCAGCGGCGTGGCCACCGCGGCTGCCAGCAGGAACGAGGTGAACACCCACGCGGCCCCGGTCTGCGAGGTGTGGAGGCGCAGCTGCAGCGTCGGCAGCGCCGGCACCACGAGCGACTGCACGAGCGAGTACCCGCCGCCCGCGAGCACGAGCACGCACAGCAGCGCGCCCGAGCGCGGGCCGGGCGAGGGCGTCCCGCTTGCCTGCCGCACGCGCGCTCCTTCGTCGCCGGGTGGCCACCGCCGCCCGCGGGCTGCGGCAGCCACGATCGTATCTGATCTCCTATGCGTCCCCGGAGCGCGTCGCCGGCGCGTCGTCAGGGGTGGGACACCCTGAAGATCAGGGTGGCGGTTCAGGGTATCGCCCTGATGGCAAGGGGCCGCGGCGGCGCGAGGCTTGCCGCATGCCCTGCTTCCTCCTCCACCACCGGCACGAGCCGGACGAGTGCGGCGTCGCCTTCGCGTCCTTCAAGGGACACGACAGCCCGCTGCGCCGGCAGCCCGCGATCGCGTCGTGCCGCACCGGCGGCCACTCGATCTGGTGGACGGTCGAGGCGGCCAGCGCGGCAGACGCGCTCGCGCTCCTGCCGTTCTTCATCGCCGGCCGCACGTCGGTCACGGCGGTCGGCGAGGTGGACATCCCATGAGCGGCGGGAGGTGACCGTCTGACGCACGCATCCACGGCTCGATCCGGCAACTCGGCACGAGCCGCCCGGGCGAGCCGTCGCCCCGGGCGGCGCACCACCACCACCCACAGAAACGACCTTCAAGGAGAAGAGAGAATGTTCCGCAGCACAGCCAAGCGCACGAAGCGGCCCGCCTCGACGCGGACGCCCGCCCACAACTTCGCCGGCCGCGTCGGCCAGTGGAGCGCGAATCACTGGAAGACCGCCGTTCTTGCATGGCTCGTCTTCGTCGTCGGCGCCGTCATGATCGGCGGTGCGATCGGCACCCGGCAGATCGACCAGAACACCTCCACCGTCGGCGAGTCCCACAGGGCCGACACGATCATCCGCGACGCCAGGTTCTCGCTCGACAAGAGCGGCAAGAGCATCGACGAGCAGTGGGAGACCGTGCTCATCCGCTCGAAGACGCTCAAGACCGGCGATCCGGCCTTCCTGGAAGCCGTCGCCGACGTCGAGAAGACGCTGCGCGGGTTCCCGCAGGTCACCAGGCTGCACACGCCGTACCAGGCCGGCTACGCCGAGCTGATCTCGAAGGACCGGCACGCCGCGAGGATCGACTTCGTCCCGAAGGGGACGTACGAGGAGGCGTCCGCCTACATCGACCGGATCGATGCGGCCGTCAAGAAGGCCGGGACTCGACACGGCGAGGTGTCGGTCGAGTCAATCGGCGTGACGACCGACAAGGCGCTCGACAAGGAGATCAACGGCGGGCTCGCGACGGCCGGCATGGTCTCGATCCCGCTCACGATCATCATCCTCATGATCGTCCTGGGCGCGCTCGTGGCCTCGCTGATCCCGCTGCTCGTCGGGCTCACCTCGGTGCTCGCGGCGTTCGGCCTCGTCGCGGTCTCGAGCCACGGCATCGCCGCCAGCGAGAACATCATGGAGGTCATCCTGCTCGTCGGCCTCGCGGTCGGCGTCGACTACTCGCTCTTCTACATGCGCCGCGAGCGCGAGGAGCGGGCGGCCGGGCGCACTGCGGGCGCGGCTCTCGAGGCCGCCGCGGCGACCTCGGGCCACGCCGTTCTCGTCTCGGGCATGACCGTGCTGATCGCGATGGCGGGCATGTTCCTCTCGGGCGACGCGACGTTCATGTCCTTTTCGGTCGGCACGATGATCGTCGTCGCCGTGGCGATGCTCGGCTCGCTGACCGTCCTGCCCGCCGTGCTCTCGAAGCTCGGTGACCGCGTCGAGAAGGGCCGCATCCCCTTCGTCGGCCGTCTGCGCCGCTCGTCCGAGCGCCGCAGCATGTGGGGCGCGATCGTCGACCGCGTCCTGCGCCGCCCGCTGGCCTCGGCGCTCGCGGCCGCGGCCGTGCTCGTCGTCCTGGCCGTGCCGACGCTCAGCCTGCACACCGCGCAGACCGGGATGGAGGGCGTCTCGTCGTCCGCCATCGACCCCTTCAAGCACTTCGTGAAGGCGTTCCCCGGCTCGCCCGACCCGTCGACGGTCGCGATCAAGGCCGACGACGTGACGGCCGCGCCGGTGCAGGAGGCGATCGCCCAGCTCAAGGCGCAGGCGCTCGCGTCGGGCCGGATGCACGGGCCGATCGAGGTCGAGGTCAACCACGACGACACCGTGGCGAAGGTCGCGATCCCTCTCGCCGGCAACGGCACGAACGCTGCCTCGAACGCCGCGCTCGCGACCCTGCGCCACGATCTGCTGCCGCAGACGCTGGGCCAGGTCGCAGGCGTCGAATACGCGGTCACCGGCACGACGGCCAACTCGCAGGACTTCAACGCCGCCCAGACCAGGTCGATCCCGCTGGTCTTCGGGTTCGTGCTGCTGTTCGCGTTCGGGCTGCTGCTCGTGAGCTTCCGCTCGATCGTGATCGCGCTCAAGGCGATCCTGCTCAACCTGCTGTCCGTCGCCGCGGCGTACGGGGTGCTGGTCGCGGTCTTCCAGTGGGGCTGGGGTGAGAACCTGCTCGACTTCCAGTCCAACGGCGGCATCGCGAACTGGCTCCCGATGTTCATGTTCGTGATCCTGTTCGGCCTCTCGATGGACTACCACGTGTTCATCCTGAGCCGCATCCGCGAGGCCCACGACCGCGGCATGAAGAGCGACGCCGCGATCGCCCACGGCATCAGGGCCACCGCGGGCACGGTCACGAGCGCCGCGTTCGTGATGGTCGGCGTGTTCGCGGTCTTCACGATGCTGCCGCTGATCGACCTCAAGGAGATGGGCATCGGCCTCGCGGTCGCGGTCCTGATCGACGCCACGCTTGTGCGCGCCGTGCTCCTGCCGGCCTCGATGAAGCTCCTCGGCGAGCGCAACTGGTACCTCCCGAGCTGGCTCGGGTGGCTGCCGCGCGCACACACCGAGCGCTCCGCCGCCCCCGTCGCAGTCCCCGCGGGCAACTAGCCGTCCCTCGAACCCCTGCCCCGGCCTCGCATCCGCGAGGCCGGGGCCCGGCCTCCCATTGCCACGTTCCCGAAAGGACACTCACATGACCACGGATCAGTTCCCCAGCGGCGGCGACCGCGCCATCACCGTCGACCGGCTCGCAAAGAGCTACGGCGAGCATCAGGCCGTCGCGGATGTCAGCTTCAGCGTGCGGCGCGGCTCGATCGTCGGCTTCCTCGGCCCGAACGGCGCGGGCAAGACGACGACACTGCGGGCGCTGCTCGGGCTCGTCGAGCCCACGTCCGGGACGGCGCTCTTCGGCGCCACCCGCTACCGCGACCTGCCCGAGCCGAGCCGCCACGTCGGCGCCCTGCTCGATGCCCACGCCGGGCACCCGGGGCGGACCGCCACGGGTCATCTCTCGGTGCTCGCCGGCCCGCTCGGAATACCGCGGTCCCGGGTGCGCGACGTGCTCGGCCAGGTCGGGCTCGCCGATGCGGCGAAGCGCCGCATCGGCGGCTTCTCGCAGGGCATGCGCCAGCGCCTCGGCCTCGCCGGCGCGCTGCTCGGCGAGCCCGAGATCCTCGTCCTCGACGAGCCCTCGAACGGCCTCGATCCCGAGGGCATCCGCTGGCTGCGGCACACGCTGCGCGACTTCGCGGCCGCCGGTGGCACGGTGCTGCTCTCGAGCCACGTGCTCGCCGAGGTCGCGCAGACCGTGGAGCAGATCGTCGTGATCGGCGACGGCCGCGTGCTGGCCGACGCACCCGTCGGCGACTTCACGTCCGGCCTCGCGGGCAAGGCGACGCGCGTCCGCACGCCGTCGCTCGACCTCCTCACCGGCGCGCTGGATGCCGCCGGGCACCGCTACGAACGGCTCGAGCACGACCTCGTGCGCGTCCAGGGCGCCGCCCCGGACGAGCTCGGGCGCCTCGCCGCCACGGCGGGAGCCGTGGTCTACGAGCTCACGCCCGAGGTCGTCGACCTCGAGACCGCGTTCTTCAACCTCACGGAGACCCGCACGAAGGAGCTGACACGATGACCCGTCTCATCCGCACCGAGTGGCTCAAGGTCTGGACGACCCGCGGCCCGCTCGGCGTGATCGCGAGCGTGATCGCGCTGACCGCGCTGATCACGCCCTTCGCCATGGCCGACGCCGGCCAGGGCGACAACAGCAAGGCGGCAGATGCCCGCGAGGCCCTGGCCGTCGGCCCGGGCTTCATCACCGCGCTGCTCCTGCTCGTGCTCGGCGCGATGGCCGCGGCGGGCGAGTTCCACCACCGCTCGATCGTGAGCACGTACCTGATCACCCCGCTGCGCAGGCGCGTCCTCGCGGCCAAGCTCGTCGCCCACGCGGTGCTCGGCGCGGCCGTGGCCGGCGTCGGCGCCGCGATCTCGTTCCCCGTCGTGCTGCTGATGGCGCGGGGCGAGCACCTCCACGTCGCCTCGAACGCGCATCTCGCCGCCGTGGCGGCCGCGCTCGTCGCGGGCGGTGCCCTGGCATCGGTGCTCGGCGTCGCGGTGGGAGCGATTCTGCGCAACCAGACGGCCGCCATCGTCGCGATCCTCGTCTGGACGCTGCTCGTCGAGAGGCTCTTCGGCGGCTTCTTCCCGCCGGTGCTCCCGTTCGGCGCCCTCATCGCTGCAGTCGGCCTGGCGGGCGCCCATGCGCCGGGCATCGCGGCCTCGCTCGCGCTGCTCGCAGCCTGGGGCGCCGGGCTCGGCCTCGTCGCCGGGCGCTTCGCCGAGAGGGACGTGACGTGATCGACGGGCGCGCGCTCGCCGCACGTGCCCGGGCGACAGCCAGGACGGAGGCCGGCCTCGCCGGCATCGCCACGGGACTGCTCGCGCTGCACGTCGCCGACGACAGCTTCCTGCAGCCCCAGCCGGGCACGACGGCCGCTGACCATCTGGTCAGCGGCCTCGTGCCACTCGCCCTGCTGGTCGTCTTCCTCGCGCGCTACGGGCGACTCCGCCCCGGAGGGCGAGCGGCGATCGCAATCGCCACCGGGCTGTTCGGCATGGCCGCGGGCGCAGGGGAGGCCGGCTACTACACGCTCGAGACCGGGCCGTCCGGTGACGACTACACGGGGCTGCTTGCGATCCCGGCCGGCCTGCTCCTCGCCTGCGTCGGAGCCGCGACCCTGTGGCGGACGCGGCGACGCGCCGACCGCCTCGCCTGGCGCCACGCCCGCCGGCTGCTGCTGGCCGCCGCGGCGGTCGCGGGCGCGTACCTCGTCGTGGCTCCGCTCGCGCTCACGTACGTCTTCACGCACTCCGCGCGCGCGCACGTCCCGCCGGCCAGGCTCGGCGCGGCCTACGAGAGCGTCGCGTTCACGTCCGCGGACGGCATCACGTTGCGCGGCTGGTACGTGCCGTCGAAGAATCGCGCGGCCGTGATCTCGGCGCCCGGGCGGGCGGACTCGCAAGGGCCCGCGCGGATGCTCGTGCGCCACGGTTACGGCGTGCTGCTGTTCGACCGTCGCGGCGAGGGCGAGAGCGACGGCGATCCGCACATCTTCGGCTGGGGCGCCGAGAAGGATCTCAACGCGGCCGTCGCGTTCCTGCAGCGGCGGGCCGACGTCGATCGCGATCGCATCGGCGGCGTCGGGCTGTCCGTCGGCGGAGAGACGCTGCTCCAGGCCGCCGCCGAGTCGGACGGCCTCAAGGCGGTCGTCTCCGACGGCGCGGGCTCGCGCTCGCTGTTCGAGGACCTCGCGCGGCCGGGCGCGTCCAAGTGGGAAGAGGTGCCGACGTCGCTCGTGATGACGCTCGGCAACGCGATCTTCTCCAACCACGCACCCCCGCCCGAGCTCGGGAGCATCGTCTCCCGGATCGCCCCGCGGCCGGTGCTCTTCATCTACGGCGAGCACGACCAGGCCAACGTCATCGATCTCACGCCCCGCTACTACGCCGAGGCGGGCCGGCCCAAGGCGCTCTGGAGAGTCCCGGGCGCTGGGCACACGGGCGGCATCGACGCGCACCCCCGCGCGTACGAGCGACGACTCGTCGCATTCCTCGACAGCGCGCTCCTCGCTCGGAAGGCGCGCCGCTCGCCGCCGGCGGCTCGTCACGCAGTGACGAGCAGGCTCGTGAGGTAGAGCACCCCGATGCCCGCGAGGAGGCCGGCTGCGCTCTTCGGATGCAGATGGCGGCCGGCCTCGTCGCGGATGAACGGGGCGAGCTGGACGATCACCTGCGCGATCGCGCCCGCGCCGACGCCGAGCAGGAGCGCCACGACGCTGCCGTTGAACGCCGAGGCGCCGATCCACGCCCCGACGATCGCCGGGCCGCCCGCGAGCAGCCCGAGCCCGGCGAGGCGCGTGAGCGGTGGGCGGTTCTTTGCGACCGGCGCGACGACGGCCAGGCCCTCGGTCGTGTTGTGGATCGCGAACCCGATCACGAGCAGCGCGCCGAGCGCCAGCGCGCCCGCCGCGTAGGCCGCGCCGATCGCGAGGCCCTCGCCGAGGTTGTGCAGACCGATGCCGATCGCGACCAGAAGCGCGAGATAGAGCCCGCTCGCCGCCTGGCCCTGCGCGGCCTCGCCGCGCGAGCGCATGAAGACGTCGATGGCGGACAGGGCGAGGTAGCCGACGACCGCACCCAGGTAGACGAGCAGCGAGCCACCGAAGGCCTGCGAGCCCTGCCCCGCGACGTCGACGCCCTCGAGCAGCGCGTCGACGATCAGGAACAGCAACAGCCCGATCGTGAAGGCCATCAGCACGCGCAGCACGGCCGCGCTCGAGCGCCGCAGGAGCGGCAGCCAGAGCATGCCGAGCAGAACCGGGACGACGCCGACGTAGACGCCGAGCAGCGCCATCAGCCCGTAGAAGCCGGCGCCGGCCTCGGGACTCTCGACGGCGATCGGGATCGCAGCGGCGATCGTGCCGCCCGTCGAGGTCAGCAGGCTGATCTCGTAGGCCTCGCCCTCGATCCAGGGGTACTCGACGCGCAACGTGTCGGCCGCGAGCCGGCCGATCGCGCCGCCCTTGCTCGTGAAGGGCGCAAAGCCGTCGTTGACGATGACCTGCCGCACGGCCACGGCGTCCGGCCCGTCGTTGCGCACCGTGACCTCGATCACGCCGGGGTGGAGCGCGATCTTGTCGACGACGAGATCCTCGACCGGCGGGCCGCGCCGCTCACCGAGGCCCGGTGCGCCGAGCAGCGCGAAGACGACGACGATCGCGGCCATGAGCGCGAGCGGGACGAGACCCAGCAGCCACAGGCGGGCCCGGCTCGCCGCGGGCGGCGGCGGCCTGCTCGCCGCGCTCGCCATCAGTCCACGACCTCGAAGAAGCCCATCCAGCCGAGCTCGGCGAACTCGGTCTTGTGGGCGTGGAACATGTACTTGCCGGTGTACGGGAAGCGCAGCTCGAGGATCCCGCGCTGCCCTTGCACCTGGCTGACGGTGTCGGTGAACTCGGCGGGCTGGAGCATCGTCCCGGTCGGGAAGTAGTGGAAGAAGTTCGCGTGCAGGTGGAACGAGTTGACCGGGTCGTACTCGAGCACGTTGACGAGGTAGATCCGCACGAGCTCGCCGCGCTTGACCGTGACCGGATGGTCGAGGTAGTGGAAGCCGATCGTGTTGACGGCATAGATCTCGTTGGCGAAGTCGAAGTTCGTGTCGAACGCGTTCATCACCATGACGAGCTCGTCGGCCTTGGCGCGCGGCTCCTTCGGATCGACGATGAACGTGCCGTAGAGGCCCTTGGCGATGTGCGCCGCGAGCGGGTTCGCGTGGCAGTGGTAGAGGTGGAGGCCGAACGGCTCGGCGTCGAACTCGTAGACGAACGACTGGCCCGGCTCGATCAGCCCGCCGCCGATCTCCTCCCCGAGCCCGGGGACGCCGTCCATGCTCGCGGGGTGGATGCCGTGGAAGTGGACCGTGTGCGGGTGCGCGCTGCCGTTCGTGAAGCGGATGCGCAGCTGGTCGCCCTCGGTGCAGCGCAGCGTCGGGCCCGGGATGCGCCCGTTGAACGTCCACGCCGCGTACGTCACGCCGGGGGCGATCTCGATGTCCTTGTCGATCGCGATCAGGTGCCACGCGCGCCGTGTCCGCCCGTCGGGCAGGTGCGACACCTCGCCCCCGTCGAAGTCGCGCACGATCAGACCCGGATCGAAGCCGTTCGCCGCGAGGTCGACGACGCCGCCGCGGGCGAAGCCGGCGTGCCCCGCGTGCCCGGCGGCCGCGCCCGCTCCGTGATCCATGCCGGGCATGGACGCCATGTCGCCGGCGGCTTCGGCGCTGCTCGCACCGCCGTGGTGCACGAGGCCCGCTGCCGCTGCGCCGACAGAGGCGGCCAGCGACGAGAGCACCCGCCGTCTCGAGAACCCTGCCAACGCGACCCACCTCCCCGAGGAGTCGTTCGTCCGGGCGGAACGAGTATTTAGTGCACTCTAAATTCTGATTGTGAGCTTAAACCATATGGGTTTCGACTGCAAATCGCCGAGTGACGCCGAGATCGCCGCTGCCCTCGCGACGCTCGCGGGGTACCGTGCACCCGTGGCGGAGCGGTCGCAGCCGACGCACGTGGTGAACGGCGATTCCGTCGCCATGACGCTCGCGCGCTCCGGCCTGCCGGGCTCCGTGATCGTCTGGCGGGACGTCCTGCAGCGAGGGCCCACTGCCGCCGGGCGACCCCGCCGCCGTGCGCGAGGCGCGCGCGGCCTTCCTCGCCGCTGCGGGCGCCGGTGAGCGCGACCGGATCCTGGCCGATCTCGGCGAGGCCGACGCGGCGCTCATGGCAGCGCTCGACGGCGGCGCGGAGACGGTGCTGTGGTTCGAGCACGACCTCCACGACCAGCTCCAGCTGATCCAGATCCTCGCGCGCATCGCCCCGCATCCGGGCCGTGACGCCGTGCGGCTGATCACGCTCGACCGCCACCCGGGCCACCCGCGCTTCGCAGGGCTCGGCGAGCTCTCGGCCGCTGAGCTCGCCGAGCTCTGGCCGCGCCGCGCGCCCGTCGCGGCGGACGCGTTCGCGACGGCGGCCGGCGCCTATGCGGCCCTGCAGGGGCCGGATGCGTTCGCGCTCGCGTCGCTCGCGCACGCGACGCACGCCGGTCTCCCGTATCTCGCTGCGGCACTTCGCCGCCTGCTCGAGGAGCGCCCGTGGACCGCCGCCGAGCTGGGTCGCAGCGAGCGCCAGATCCTGCGCGCCGTGGCCGCCGGCGCCACCACGCCGGCCGAGGTCTTCACGGCGACCTGGGCGATGGAGGAGGCCCCGTACGCCGGCGACACGTGGATCTTCCGCCGCATCGGCGAGCTCGCCCGGCGCGACCCTCCGCTCGTGACCGCCGGGGATCGCCTCGCGCTGACGCCGGCGGGCCGGTCGGCGCTCGGACGCTCCGACTGAGGACGGCCCTCGTACCCGGCGTGGATGCGAGGTACTCTCGGCTACGCGACCATCCAATGGCGCGCGGAAGCCGTGATTGCGCGGTGCCTGTGCGCCTCGGTCGCCGCTGAGAGAGCGCTCCCGTTCGACCGCAATCAGAGTTTCGCGGCGCACGCCGCCCAGAAAGGCCCGGTGCGTATGTGCTTGGCGATCCCCGGACAGGTGATCGAGATCGTCGACGAGGCCAACCGCCTTGCGCGCGTCGAGATCGCCGGCGTGCGACGGAATGTCAATGTCGGCCTCCTCGATGACGACGGCGAGGGCGTTCAGCCGGGTGACTGGGTCCTGATCCACGTCGGCTTCGCGCTCTCGAAGGTCGACGAGGAGGAGGCGCAGGCCACGCTCGCGCTCCTGCAGGGAATGGGCGCGGAGTACGAGCAGGAGCTCGAGGAGCTCAAGACGAGCGTGATCGAGTGACGGCCGGCACCGGCGACGGGTTCGCGCCGGCGTGCGTGGACGAGCACTGCATCACCTGCGGCGACCAGGGCCTCCCCCTTCGCGTCGTCGCTCTCGAGGGCGACGGCCTCGCGCGCTGCCGCGACGACGCCGCGCCCGGCGAGCCCGACGCCACCGTCGACGTGCAACTCGTCGGCGAGGTCGCGCCGGGTGACGTCGTGCTCGTGCACGCGGGCGTTGCGCTCGTCCTGCTGAGCAGAGGCGCCGCATGAGGTACGTCGACGAGTTCCGCGACGCCGCGCTCGGCCGCGCGGTCGCAGCCGAGATCGCGGCGACGGTGGACGCCGGCCGCCATTACAAGGTCATGGAGGTCTGCGGCGGCCATACGCACTCGATCTACAAGTACGGCGTCGACGACCTGCTGCCGCCGAACGTCGAGCTCGTGCACGGCCCCGGCTGCCCGGTCTGCGTGATCCCCATGGGGCGCGTCGACGACGGCATCGCCGTGGCGCGCCGGCCCGAGGTGATCTTCACCTGCTTCGGCGACATGCTGCGCGTGCCCGGCGCGCACGGCACGCTGCTGGACGCCCGCGCGGAGGGCGCGGACGTGCGCGTGGTCTACTCGCCGCTCGACGCGCTGCGGATCGCGCGCGAGCACCCGGAGCGCGTGGTCGTGTTCTTCGCGATCGGCTTCGAGACGACCGCGCCGTCGACGGCGCTGACGCTGCGGCGGGCCAAGGCGGAGGGCATCGAGAACTTCCTCTGCCTCTGCAACCACGTCACGATCGTCCCGCCGCTGCGGGCGCTGCTCGAGTCGCCCGACCTGCAGCTCGACGGCTTCATCGGGCCCGGGCACGTGGCGACCGTCGTCGGAGCGCGGCCGTTCGCGTTCATCCCCGCCGACTACGGCAAGCCGATCGTGATCTCGGGCTTCGAGCCGCTCGACCTCCTGCAGTCGGTGCAGATGATCGTGCGCCAGATCGCCGACGGCCGTTGCGAGGTCGAGAACCAGTACGCCCGCGTCGTGCCCCACGAGGGCAACGCCGCCGCGCTGCGCGCGCTGGCCGAGGTCTTCGAGCTGCGGCCGCACTTCGAGTGGCGCGGCCTCGGCTTCATCTCCCAGAGCGCCCTGCGCCTCTCCGACGCCTACCGGGCGTTCGATGCCGAGGCGCGCTACGAGGTGCCGAACGTGCGCGTCGCCGATCCCAAGGCGTGCCAGTGCGGCGAGGTGCTGAAGGGCGTGATCAAGCCCTGGGAGTGCAAGGTGTTCGGCAGCGCGTGCACGCCCGAGCACGCGATCGGCACGTGCATGGTCTCGCCCGAGGGCGCCTGCGCCGCGTACTACACCTACGGCCGCTTCGCGCGCGATCGCGAGGTGGTGTGACCGTGGCCCCCGACGCGAGCGTCGGCGAGCGCGAGCAGCGCGTGCTCGACGTGATCGCGAAACAGCGCGCGCGCCGCCCCCGGTTGCGCGACGCGCACATCACGATGGCGCACGGCGCCGGCGGCAAGGCGACGCAGGCGCTGATCGAGGGCGTGCTCGTGCCTGCGTTCGGATCGCCCGCGCTGGCCGTGCTGGCCGACGTCGCGACGGTCGAGGCCGGGGGCGCGCGCCTCGCCTTCACGACCGACAGCTTCGTCGTCAAGCCGCTGCGCTTCCCCGGCGGCTCGATCGGGGAGCTCGCGGTCAACGGCACCGTCAACGATCTCGCGATGGGCGGCGCGCGCCCGCTCGCCCTGAGCCTCGCGATGGTGCTCGAGGAGGGCCTGGCGACCGACGTGCTGCGCGAGGAGGTCGCGGCCATCGCGCGCGCGGCGGCGGCCGCGGGCGTCGAGATCGTGTGCGGCGACACCAAGGTCGTCGAGCGCGGCCACGCCGACTCGATGTACCTCTGCACGACCGGCATCGGCCTCGTCGACGAGCGCGCGAGCCTCGCGCCGTCGCACCTGCGCGCCGGCGATCGCGTGCTCGTCTCGGGCTCGATCGGGGAGCACGGGACGGCGATCATGCTGGCCCGCGGCCAGTTCGACCTCGACGCCGACGTCGAGTCGGACACGCGGCCGCTGTGGACCGCGGTCGACGCGCTGCTCGGCGCGGCGGGGCCGCACCTGCGCTGCCTGCGCGACGCGACGCGTGGCGGCGTCGCCTCGGTGCTGAACGAGCTCGCGCGGGCATCCGAGGCCGCGATCGTCGTGCGCGAGCGCGACATCCCGGTGCGGCCGGCGGTGGCCGGCGCCGCCGAGCTGCTCGGCATCGATCCCCTCTCCATCGCCAACGAGGGGACGTTCGTGACGTTCGTGGCGCCGGAGGGCGCCGCCGCCGCTCTCGCAGCGCTGCGCGCCGTGCCCGGGTGCGAGGGCGCCGTCGAGATCGGCGAGGTCAAGTCCTCGCCGGCCGGGATGGTGCTGATGGAGACCGCGTTCGGCGGCAAGCGCGTCGTCGACCAGCTGGTCGGCGACCCCCTGCCGCGTATCTGTTGACGAGGGTCTGAGCGAGGGAGAGCCATGCACGAGCTCGCGCTGGCAGGAGCGGTGATCGACACGGCCGAGCGCCACGCCGGCGGCCGGCGCGTGCTCGTCGTGCGCCTGCGCCTGGGCGAGCTGCGCCAGGTCGTGCCCGACTCGCTCTCCTTCTACTTCGAGCACGTCGCGCGCGGCACGCTCTGCGAGGGCGCGTCGCTCGAGTGGGAGGCGGTGGCAGCGAACCTCGCCTGCGCCGCCTGCGGCGCGAGCTGGGCGCTCGTATCCGCCACCCCGGTGCCAGGCTCCGCCACCTGGGGTCAGACCCCGCCTGGCGGGGTCAGACCCCGGGTGTCGTTCCGGTGCCCGCAGTGCGGCGGGGCCGATGTCGGCATACAGTCGGGGGACGAGTTCGAGGTCGAGTCGATCGAGGTCGAGGAGCCAGCATGCACCGCGTGAAGGTCCGGGTCGTCGAGGACGCGCTCGACGCGAACAACACGATCGCGCGGGCCAACCGCGACGACTTCGACCGCCACGGCGTGGCCGTCGTGAATCTCATGAGCGCGCCCGGGGCGGGCAAGACGCGCCTGCTCGAGCGCGCGCTCGGGCGGCCGCTCGGCGAGGGGATACGCGTCGGCGTGCTCGAGGGCGACGTCCAGGGCTCCTACGACGCGACGCGCATCGCGTCGCTGCACGTGCCGGTCACGCAGATCAACACCGGCTCCGGCTTCGGCGGCGAGTGCCACCTCGACGCCAACATGGTGCGCAGCGCCCTGCCCTCGGTGCCGCTCGCCGACATCGACCTGCTCGTGATCGAGAACGTGGGCAATCTCGTGTGCCCGGCCGAGTTTCGCGTCGGCGAGGACGTGCGCGTCATGGTGGCGGCCGTCACGGAGGGCGAGGACAAGCCGCTCAAGTACCCGCTCATGTACCGCACGTGCGAGCTCGTGCTGATCAACAAGGTCGACCTGCTGCCGCATCTCGAGGTCGACATGGAGGAGCTGCTCGCCAACATCGACGCCGTGCATCCGGACGTCGAGACGATGGTCGTGAGCGCGCGCACGGGCGAGGGCGTGGAGGAGTGGCGGCGCTGGCTGGCCGCGCGCGTGGCGCGGCGCGCCCCTGCGCCGGTCGCGTGAGCGAGGCCTCCCTGGCGCCGGCGGCCGGGCTGCTCGAGCGCGCTCTCGCGGCGCGCCGCGAGGCGAGCGCGCCGCTCTTCGAGGACGGCGCGGCGCGCATCGCCGAGCTCTGCCACGCGGTCGCCGAGCGCTGCGCGCGCGGCGGCCGTCTGCTCGCCTGCGCGCCCTCCGCCGCCGGCGCCTCGGACGCGCGTCACGTCGCCGTCGAGTTCGTCCATCCGGTGATCGTCGGCAAGCGCGCGTTGCCGGCGCTCGCGCTGCTCGGCGAGCGCGCGCCGCCGGCCGAGGAGGTCGCGCTGCTGGCGCGCGCCGACGACGTCGTGCTCGTGTTCGGCGAGGCGGCCGACGGCCCCGAGCTCACGGCGGTGCTCGCAGCCGCGCGCGGGCGCGGGAGCCTCACCGTCGCGTTCGCGCCGCTCCCCGCCGACTGGGTGCTCGACCCGCCGTCGGCCGATCCGTACGTGCGCCAGGAGCTCGTCGAGACCGTCTACCACATCGTCTGGGAGCTCTCGCACGTGTTCTTCGAGCACCGCGGCCTGCTCGCCGGGCGCAGCGAGCGGCGCGGCCACGACGCGGGCGCCTCGAGCTTCCTGTACCCGTTCCTGAGCGAGAGCGAGAGCGACCTTCCCGGCGTCCTCGCGGACGTCGCGGCCTCGGTCGTCATGAAGGCGCGCGAGACCGAGCTGCTGCGCGAGCAGACGGTGCGCGACGGCGCGCCCGCGCTCGAGGCCGCCGCGCTCGCGCTGCGCGCGGTCTTCGAGCGCGGCGGGACGCTGCTTGCGCTCGGCAACGGCGGCTCCGCGACGGATGCCATGGATCTCGTCGCCGACCTCGCGCGCCCGCTCCCCGGCGGGCGGGGGAGCGCGCACCCGGCGCTCGACCTCAGCGCCGATCCCGCGATCGTCACGGCGATCGCCAACGACATCGGGCCGCAGGCCGTGTTCGCCCGGCAGGTCATCGCCTACGGCGGCCCCGGCGACGCGCTGATCGCGTTCTCGACGAGCGGCGACTCGCGCAGCGTGATCGAGGCCCTCGCGGAGGCGCGCCGGCGCGGCCTCGTCACGATCGCGCTCGTGGGCTACGACGGCGGCACGGTTGCCGCCGAGGGCCTGGCCGACCATCTCGTCGTCAGCCGCTCGCAGCACATCCCGCGCATCCAGGAGGCCCACGCCACCGCCTCGCACCTTCTGCGCGAGCTCGTCGAGGCGGGGGAGGGATCCGCGGCCCCGTGAGCGCGACCCGCGTGCGCGCGCGCGTCGAGGGCGTCGTCCAGGGCGTCGGCTTCCGCCCCTACGTCTACCGCCTCGCGCGCGAGGAGCAGCTCGGCGGGTTCGTGCTCAACGACGAGCGCGGCGTCGTGCTCGAGGTGGAGGGCCACGCCGATGCGGTGCACAGCTTCCTGGCCCGCCTGGCGCGCGAGTCCCCGCCGCTCGCGTCCGTCGAGCGCGTCGACTGCCACCCCCTCGCATCGACCGGGGAGCGCGAGTTCCGCATCGTCGAGAGCGTGCGGCACGGCGACGCGGACGCGCTCGTCGCGCCCGACGCGGCGACCTGCGACGACTGCCTCGCCGAGCTGCGCGACCCGGCCGACCGGCGCCACCGCTATCCGTTCGTCAACTGCACCGACTGCGGCCCGCGCTTCACGATCGTGCGCGGCGTGCCCTACGACCGGCCCGCCACGACGATGGCCGGCTTCACGATGTGCGCGGCGTGCCGGCGCGAGTACGACGACCCCGGCGACCGGCGCTTCCACGCGCAGCCGAACGCGTGCCCCGCGTGCGGGCCGAGCGCCCGGCTGCTGGCCGCCGGCGGCGAGCCGCTCGCGGCTGCGGGCGCGCGCGATGCCCTGGCCGCCGCGGCGCGTCTCGTCGCGGAGGGCGCGGTGCTCGCCGTCAAGGGCATCGGCGGCTACCACCTCGCGTGCGCCGCGGCGGACGAGCGCGCCGTGCGCGCGCTGCGCCTGCGCAAGCGCCGCGAGGACCGCCCCTTCGCGCTGATGGCGCGCGACGCGGACGCGGCCGGGGCGCTCGTCGAGCTCGCACCCGCCGAGCTCGCGCTGCTGACCGCGAGCGCCCGGCCGATCGTGCTCGCACCGCGCCGGGCCGGCGCAGCCGTCGCCGCTGCCGTCGCGCCGGGCCTGCCCGAGCTGGGCGTCATGCTGCCGTACGCGCCGCTGCATCACGTGCTGCTGGCCGACTGCGCCGAGCTGGGGGTCGAGGCGCTCGTGCTCACGAGCGGGAACCTCTCCGACGAGCCGATCGCCTTCCGCGACGGCGATGCGCGGGAGCGGCTGGCCGCGATCGCCGATGCGTTCCTCACGCACGACCGGCCGATCGAGACGCGCACGGACGACTCGCTCGTGCGCGCCGTGGCGGTCGGCGACCGCCGTCGCCCGCTCATGCTGCGGCGCTCGCGCGGCTACGTGCCCGCGAGCATGGAGCTCCCGCTGGCCGCGGCGCGCCCGCTGCTCGCGTGCGGCGCCCAGCAGAAGGCGGCGTTCTGCCTCGCGCGCGGCCGGCGCGCCTGGGTGAGCCACCACATCGGCGACCTCGAGCACTATCCCGCGCTGCTCGCCTACCGGAGCGGCATCGAGCACTTCGAGCGGCTGTTCGCGCTCGAGCCCGCGCTCGTGGCCCACGACCTGCATCCGGACTACGCCTCGACGGCGTATGCGCTCGAGCGCGAGGGAGCCGAACTGGTCGGCGTCCAGCACCATCACGCGCACCTCGCCGCCTGCCTCGCCGAGCACGGCCTCGAGGGCCCGGCCGTCGGCGCGATCTACGACGGCTCCGGCTACGGGAACGACGGGACGGTGTGGGGCGGCGAGGTGCTCGTCGGCGACCTGACCGGATTCGAGCGCGCGGCGTCGCTCCGCACGGTGCGCATGCCGGGCGGAGCCGCGGCGATCCACGAGCCCTGGCGCATGGCCTGCGCGTGGCTCGCCGCCGCGCACGGCGAGCCGGCTCCCTTGCCCGCGACGCTGGCCGGCGCGGTCGATCCCGTCCACTGGCGGCAGATGGGCCGCATCGGCGAGAGCGCCGCCGTCTCGCCTGCGACGAGCAGCATGGGACGGCTGTTCGACGCGGTGGCCGCGCTCTGCGGCATCCGCGCACGCGTCTCCTACGAAGGTCAAGCTGCAGTTGAGCTTGAGTCTTTGGCGCGAGCCGGCGCCGGGACTCCGTACGAGATCGCGCTCGCCGACGAGGACGGGCGCCGCGTGCTCGACCCGCGCGGCGCGATCGCGGCGATCGCCGCCGACCTCGTCGCCGGAGCGCCGGTCGCGGCGATCGCGGGGCGCTTCCACGAGAGCGTCGCCGTCGTCACGGCGCGCGCCTGCGCCGAGGCCGCCGAGCGCCACGGACTCGAGGTCGCGGTGCTCTCGGGTGGCGTGTTCCAGAACCGCAGGCTGCTCGAGCGCACGGCCGAGCTGCTCGGTGCCGCCGGCCTGCGAGCGCTCGTGCCCGAGCGGCTCCCGCCCAACGACGGCGGCATCGCGTACGGTCAGGCCGCGGTGGCGGCCGCGCGCGATCGCGCCGCCTGAGCCTTCTCGGGCGGCGCGGCGGTGTGCTGCGCCCTGCCGATGAAGAGCGCCGCAGCGGCGCCGAGCGCGGCCGTGACGATCATGAAGACCCAGCCGCGATCGAAGGCCGCGACCGGATTCGCGCGGCCGGGCGTCCCGAGCACGGCCACGAAGATCGAGACGCCGAGGACGTACCCGACCTGGCGCGTCATCGTGTAGATCGCCGAGCCCGTGGCGAAGCGCTCGCGCGGGACGGACGAGGCCGATGCGCTCGCGAGGCTCGGCAGCACGAGGCCGACGCCGGTGCCGCCCGCGAGCAGGCCCGGCAGCATCTCGGCGGCGTAGGCGGGCTCGGCGCCGACGCGGACGCGCCACCACAGGCAGCCGAGCGCGAACAGCGCGATGCCGAGCGTCGCGAACGCGCGCGGCCCGAAGCGGTTGAGGAAGCGGCCCGAGGTGAACGCGACCGCGGACGCGGCGACCGGGCCCGGGGCGAGTGAGAGCCCGGCGCGGATGACCGACTCGTGCCAGACAGACGTCATGAAGAGCACGTTCGCGAGCAGGAACGCCGCGAAGGCGGCCGAGAACAGCAGGGAGGCGAGGTTCGCGAGCGCGAAGGAGCGCACGCGCAGCAGCGCGGGGTCGATGACGGGGGAGCGGTGCGTCAGGCAGCGCGCCCAGAAGGCTCCCAGGCCGGCCGCCGCGGCGACCAGCGACGCGAGCGTGCGGGCGTCGCTCCAGCCGCCTGCAGCAGCTCGTCGAGCACGGGCTGCTCGAGCGCCGGCCCATCGGCGAGGGGGCCGAGGCCCACGAGTACGTCGCCACCGCCAAGGGGCGCGACGTCGTCCCGATCCTGACGGCGCTCGTGCAGTGGGGCGATGCCTACGCCGCGCCGCACGGCCCGCCGCGCGTGCAGGTGCATCTCGCGTGCGGCCACGACGCGCACCCGCAGCTGCACTGCAGCCACTGCGGCGAGGTCATCGAGCGCGGGCAGCTCGTCGCGAGGCCCGGCCCGGGCGCGACGCCCGAGCAGCGTGCCGAGGGCGTCCTGCCGAAGCGCTGAAGGCGCGTAGATGTCCGTGGCGTCCGTCGGGGTTTCCCCCGATGCAGGCCCTGCGCGAGGCGGGGACGATTGCCGAAATCGCTCGGCGACGTCTCGGAAAGGACGGCACATGCACCGCAAACCGCTCGCACTGCTGATCGGCTCCCTGGTGGTCGGCGTCCCAGCCGTCGCCCTGCCCGCCGGGGTCATTGCTGCGCCCTCCGACGGCACCGTCAAGGTCGGCATGCGCGAATGGGCGATCTCGCCCGCGCCGGCGAGCGCCAAGGCCGGCAAGATCACGTTCGTCATCAAGAACAACGGCAAGGCCAAGCACGAGCTGGTCGTCGTCAAGACGGACATCGCGCCCGGCAAGCTCCCGGTGAAGAAGAATCGCGCGTCCGAGAAGGGCGCCCAGGGCGAGATCGGCAACCTCCCGGCGGGCGCGACGAAGCGCCTGACCCTGACGCTGCCCAAGGGCAAGTACGTGCTCCTCTGCAACTTCATCGGCCACTACCAGGCCGGGCAGCGCGTGGGCTTCGTCGTGCGCTGAGGCTCAGCCTGGATTCAGGCTCTAAAGCGCGAAGACGTACATCACGAACGGCTCCGCGGGGACGTTGCGCGACGCGTACAGGTTCGTGGCCGCGATGTTGTCGAGCTCGGTTCCGACCCACGCCTCGTCGCACCCGAGCTCGCGGCCGAGGGCGAACAGCTCGTCGAGCATCAGGCGGGCGATGCCCCTGCGCCGGAACGCGGGCGCGACGGCGAGCTCGTCGATGTAGAGCTCGACCGGCCGCTCGTCGGGGTGGCGGTGCACGACGGCGGCCGCCTGGCCGATCACCTCGCCGTCTGCGAGCGCGACGACGAGGTGGTGGCCGGGCACCGCCAGGTACCCGGCCAGCGTGGCGAGGTCGACCGGGTAGTCGAAGACGTCGTCGGCGATGCGCTCGAAGAGCGCCGCGTCACCCGGCCCCGCACGCCGGACCTCGACGCTCATGCGGCGGCGAAGCCCGCGCTCGCGCTCGCACTCGGGTCTGCGAGGGCCTCGCGATCGCTCACGGGGGCGTGGCGGCGGAGCAGGCCGTTCAGCTCCGCCTGCACCTCGGGCGCCTGGCCCGAGATCAGCGCCGCGGCCAGGCGCCCCTCGCGCAGGTACCAGCCGATCAGCGCGCCGTCCTCGAGCGAGCCGCGCATGACGAGCTCGTCGTGCCCGCCGTCGAGGTCGCCGAGCAGGCCGATCTTCGTGCCGAAGACCTCGGAGAAGAAGAACGCGACCTGGTCGTAGGGCGTGTCCTCGCCGGCCAGGAGGCGCCCCAGCCGATCGCCCTGGTGGTTGGCGTTCGTCCAGTGCTGGATCAGCCGGCGGTGGCCGAAGACCGGATCGTGGAAGCTCGCGATGTCGCCGACCGCCCAGATGCCGGGGACGCTCGTGGCGAAGCGCTCGTCGACGACCACGCTGCCGCGCTCGAGTGCGACGCCGGAGCCTTCGAGGTAGGCCGTGGACGGCTGCACGCCGACGCCGACGATCGCGAGCTCCGCCGCGATCTCCCGGCCCGCGGCCGTGACGGCGCCCGTCAGCGCGCCCCCGCTGCCGCGGAACTCGGCGACCTGGTCGCCGAGCACGACCTCGACCCCGCGCTCGCGGTAGAGGCGTTCGAGCGAGGCCGAGAGCGGGGGCGCCTGGAGCGAGGCGTAGAGGCCGTCGGCGAGGTCGACCTGGGTGACCTCGAGCCCGCGCCGGCGCAGCGACGCCGCCGTCTCCATGCCGATGAAGCCGCCTCCGATCACGAGCGCGCGCGTGGCCGACGCGGCCGCCGCGCGCACCGCGCGGGCGTCGGCGAGCGTGCGGTAGCGATGGACGCCCGCGAGCTCCTCGCCCGGCGTCCCCAGGCTGCGCGGCAGCGAGCCGGAGGCGAGCACGAGCTTGTCGTACGGCAGCGCGCCGCCGTCGGCGAGCGTCACCGTCTGCGCGGCTGCGTCGACGCCGGTGACCTCGCAGCCGAGCCGCAGCTCGACGCCGAGCTCGGCGTAGGCGCCCTCGGGCTCGACGAAGACGTCGCCTTCCTCCAGCTCCCCGCGCAGGTAGCCCTTCGAGAGCGGCGGGCGGTTGTAGGGCGGGTCGCCGTCGGCCGAGAGCATCGTCACGGGCCCCTCGCCGCCGGCCTCCCTGAAGGCCCTGGCGACGCGCGCCGCGGCCAGGCCCCCGCCGGCGATCACGATGCGATTGGTCATGTGCGCTCCCGTCCGGGGTTGCGGGCTCGAGATCGCCCGTACTCCGTGAGTGTCCCCGACCGGGCAGATGCTTACGCCTCGTCCCAGGGCTTTCCGGCCCGCCCCCAGCGGTGCGGGTCGTAGCCCTCGACCAGCACCCAGGTGTGGTCGCGCAGCTCCTCGGCCTCGAGCGCGCCGAGCAGCGCGTCGGTCATCGCCTTGATGATGCGCGCTTCCGAGGAGGCGTCGAGACGGCGCTCGAACACCTTGACCGTGACCAGTGGCATCGCGTCCTCCTTCGCAGTGGAAGACGCAACGCTAGCGCTCGCCGGTCAGAGGTCGCTGGTGACCTTGTCGAGCGCGCCCCCGATGCTGCCCGAGAGGGCGCCCAGGGCGAGCAGGATGGTGACCGAGATGATGCCGAGGACGACGACGTATTCCGCCATCGTCTGGCCCCGATCCGACTTGAGATGGATGCTGAGTCGTACGAAGAAGTCGTTCACGTGCGAGCCCCCCGAGTGCGGCATGCCCGGACGCTCACTAGGTACCAGGGATCGTGCGCATCCGTACCGCCCGGTCGGGGGATACGCGCCCCGGCGTACACTGCGGGCGTGAGCGCGACCCTCAGCAGTCCGTTCGGCGGCGACGTCGCGGCGCTGCACGAGGCGACGCGCGACGAGACGTCGCTGCGGCGCTTCCTGCACGGTCTCCCGGGCGTCGACCAGGTCGGCGCCGAGGCCCGCGCCGCCGGGCTCGCCACGCGCAGCATCAAGACCACGAGCAAGGCCTGGGCGCTCGAGATGGCGATCCGCATGGTCGATCTCACCACGCTCGAGGGCGCCGACACGCCCGGCAAGGTGCGCTCGCTCTGCGCCAAGGCGATGCGGCCCGATCCGAGCGACCCCGCGACGCCGCCGGTCGCCGCGGTGTGCGTCTATCCCGACCTCGTCGCGGTCGCGGTGGAGGCGCTGCGCGGCTCGCAGGTGCACGTCGCCAGCGTCGCGACGGCGTTTCCGTCGGGTCGCGCCGCGCTCGCGACGAAGCTCGCCGACGTGCGCGACGCCATCCAGGCCGGAGCCGACGAGATCGACATGGTCATCGACCGCGGCGCGTTCCTGGCGGGCCGCTACGGACAGGTCCACGACGAGATCGTGGCGGTGCGCGCCGCCTGCGGGACGGCGCACCTCAAGGTCATCCTCGAGACGGGCGAGCTCGTCACGCTCGACAGCGTGCGCCGGGCGTCGGTGCTCGCGCTGCTCGCCGGCGCCGACTTCATCAAGACGTCCACGGGCAAGGTCAGCCCGGCCGCGACGCCTCCGGTCGCGCTCGTGATGCTGCAGGCGGTGCGCGAGTTCGCGGATGCGACCGGCGAGGTGCGCGGCGTCAAGCTGGCCGGCGGCATCCGCTCGAGCAAGGACGCCATCCGCTACCTCGTGATGGTCTCGGAGGTCGCCGGCCCGCGCTGGCTCGACCCCGACCGCTTCCGCTTCGGCGCCTCGAGCCTGCTCAACGACCTGCTGCTGCAGCGCCACAAGATGACGCGGGGCGGCTACGACGGCCCCGACTACGTGACGCTCGACTGAACGTGGCGAGCGCGCCGCCATTCGAGTACGCACCGGCGCCGGAGGCGCGCGAGACCGCGCGCCTGCGGGCCTCGTACGGCATCTTCGTCGACGGCGCGTTCCGCGCGGGGGCGGGGGAGACCGTCGCGACGATCGATCCGTCGACGGCGACGGCGCTGGCCGAGGTCGCCGAGGCCGGGCCGGGCGACGTCGACGCCGCGGTGGCGGCGGCGCGCGCCGCCTACGAGGGGGTGTGGCGCGACATGCCGGGCCGCGAGCGCGCCAAGTACCTCTTCCGCATCGCGCGCGCGATCCAGGAGCGCGGCCGCGAGCTGGCCGTGCTCGAGTCGCTCGACAACGGCAAGCCGATCCGCGAGGCGCGCGACGTCGACGTGCCGCTGGCCGCCGCGCATTTCTTCTACCACGCGGGCTGGGCCGACAAGCTCGAGCATGCGGGGTACGGCCCCTCGCCGCGGCCGCTCGGCGTGGCCGGGCAGATCATCCCCTGGAACTTCCCGCTCCTGATGGCCGCCTGGAAGCTCGCCCCGGCGCTCGCGACGGGCAACACGGTCGTGCTCAAGCCGGCCGAGACGACGCCGCTGACCGCGCTCACGCTGGCCGAGATCATCGCCGAGTGCGACCTGCCCCCCGGGGTCGTCAACGTGATCGCGGGCGGGCCGGCGATCGGGCAGGCCCTGGTCGAGCACGACGGCATCGACAAGATCGCGTTCACGGGCTCGACCGAGGTCGGCAAGCTGATCCAGCGCGCCGTCGCGGGCACGCCCAAGCGCCTCAGCCTCGAGCTCGGCGGCAAGGCGGCCAACATCGTCTTCGACGACGCGCCGCTCGACCAGGCGGTCGAGGGCATCGTCAACGGCATCTTCTTCAACCAGGGGCACGTCTGCTGCGCCGGCTCGCGCCTGCTCGTGCAGGAGTCGGTGGTCGAGGAGGTCGTGGCCAAGCTGCAGGCGCGCATGGCGACCCTGCGGCTCGGCGACCCGCTCGACAAGAACACCGACATCGGGGCGATCAACTCGGCCGAGCAGCTCGAGCGCATCCGCGAGCTGTCGGACGCGGGCGAGGCCGAGGGCGCACGGCGCTGGTCGCCGCCCTGCACGCTGCCCGAGCGCGGCTTCTGGTTCCCGCCCACGATCTTCACCGGCGTCTCGCCGAGCCATCGCATCGCGCAGGAGGAGATCTTCGGCCCGGTGCTCTCGGTGCTCACGTTCCGCACGCCGCAGGAGGCGGTCGACAAGGCCAACAACACGCCGTACGGCCTCTCGGCGGGCATCTGGACCGAGAAGGGCTCGCGCATCCTCTGGATGGCCCGCGCGTTGCGCGCCGGCGTCGTCTGGGCCAACACGTTCAACCGCTTCGACCCGGCCTCGCCGTTCGGCGGCTACAAGGAGTCGGGCTTCGGCCGCGAGGGCGGCCGCCAGGGGCTGGAGGCCTACCTTGCCGCCCGCTGAGCACGGCGCCGCCGAGCCGCGCCTGCGCGTGCGCAAGACCTACAAGCTCGCGATCGGCGGAGCGTTCCCGCGCTCGGAGTCGGGCCGCTCGTACCCCGTCGAGGACGCCTCGGGCACGTTGCTCGCGCACGCCGCGCAGGCCTCGCGCAAGGACGCCCGCGACGCCGTCGTCGCCGCGCGCAAGGCGTTCTCCGGCTGGAGCAGCGCGACGCCCTACAACCGCGGGCAGGTCATCTACCGGATCGCCGAGATGCTCGACGGCCGCCGCGAGCAGTTCGCCGCCGAGGTCGTCGCGGCCGAAGGCGTCGCGCACGACGTGGCGCTCGGCCTCGTCGGCGACTCGATCGACCGCATCGTCTGGTACGCCGGCTGGGCCGACAAGTTCGCCCAGGTCGCGGGCTCGGCCAACCCGATCGCGGGCCCGTACTTCAACTTCTCGCTGCCCGAGCCGACCGGCGTCGTCGCCATTCTCGCGCCGCAGGACTCGAGCCTGCTCGGCTTCGTCAGCACGCTGGCGCCGGTGCTGTGCACGGGCAACACGGCGGTCGTCGTGGCCTCCGAGCGCCGGCCCCTGCCCGCCGTGTCGCTCGCCGAGGCGCTCGCGACGTCCGACCTGCCCGGCGGCGTCGCAAACGTGCTGACCGGCTTCACGGGGGAGCTCGCGCCCTGGCTCGCGAGCCATCGCGACGTCAACGCGATCGACCTCACGGGCGTTGCGCCCGCCGAGCGCGCCGACCTGCAGCGCGCCGCGGCCGACAACGTCAAGCGCGTGTTCGCGCCCGGCGACGAGGACTGGGCCGCCGAGCCGGGGCTCGCGCGCCTGACGGCCTTCGTCGAGACGAAGACCGTCTGGCACCCGATCGGGGTCTAGCTTCCGCCCGGCAGGGGTGCGCGGCTTGCGATCTGGAGCGTCTGCGGCGGTGCCGCATGGTCGACCTGGAGCGTCGTGTGGCCGATGCCGAAGCGCTCGGCGAGCACCTCGGCGAGCCGTCGCCGGGTCGCGTGGCAGTCGCAGTCCGGCGAGACGAGCACGTGCGCGGTGAGCGCGGGGAAGCCCGAAGAGATCTCCCACACGTGCAGGTCGTGCACCTCGGTCACGCACGACTCGGCCACGAGCGCCCGGCCGATCTCGTCCGGATCGAGGCCGCTCGGAGCCGCCTCGAGGAAGATCCGCCCGGAGTCGCGCAGCAGGCCGTGGGCGGCGCGCAGCATCAGGGCGGCGACCAGCAGCGACGCCAGGGCGTCCGCGCGCAGCCAGCCCGTCCAGAGCACGACCGCACCGGCGACGGCCGTTGCGACGAAGGCGTAGAGGTCGGTCAGGATGTGCTGGAACGACCCTTCGACGTTGAGGCTCGTGCGATTGGCACGCGCGAGCACCCAGGTGGCGGCGAGGTTGAAGGCGACGCCGACGAGCGCGACGGCGAGCACGAGCCCGCCCCGGACGCCGGGCGGATCGATCAGGCGGCGGATGCCCTCGAACAGGATCAGGAGCGCGAGTACGAGCAGCGTGACGCCGTTGGCCTGGGCCGAGAGGATCTCGACGCGCTTCAGGCCGTAGGTCATGACGCCCCGCGCGGGACGCGCCGCGAGCCGGATCGCGACCAGCGAGAACCCGATCGCGGCCGCGTCGGTGAGCATGTGCCCGGCGTCCGAGAGCAGCGCGAGCGAGCCGGCGACGAGCCCGGCGACCACCTCGATCAGCATGAAGCCGAGGATCAGCGCGAGCGCGACGGCGAGCTTGCGGCTGTCGGTGCCGGCCGACACCCCGTGGGCGTGGCCGTGGCCCCCATGCTCGTGCGCGTGCGCGCTCACGACGGTCACTCTAGTCGCGTCGCCGCGATTACCCCGATGTGGGGAGTTAAGCCCGCCCTGTGCAGGGGAATCACGGTGTCATGGACTACTTCGTGCACTGCGGCACGACCGCCATCCTCGACCGCAACCTGCCGAAGCTCGCGGATGAGCTGCGAGGGGAGCTCGAGGACACCGGCTACGTCCGCGAGCCGAGCGTCGTCGGCGACCTCCTCACGCGCCGGCTGACGCTGACGGCCCGCGTCGAGGCCGGCACGCCGCAGACGGCGATCACCGTGGCCGAGACGGCGCTGCTCTCGCACCTGCGCGGGCGCGGCGCCGAGTACAGCCTCGTCGGCATCCAGCACGCCGACGCCACGCCCGTGCGCGCCTAGGCGCGCCGCGTCAGAGGCGGACGCCCATGCCGATCGACCCGACGTAGCCCTTGCCCGCCGCGCGCAGGCTGAGCAGCGAGCGGCTGCCGCCGCCGGCGTAGATCGAGTCCTCCGCGTTGAGCACGTCGGGCCCGCCGCGCGCCTTGTAGGGGGCGCGCTTGTAGACCGCGGCCGTGAACGCGTCGCGGAAGAACAGCTGGCCCGTGTGGACGACGTTCCCGCCGGCGTGCACCTTGACGTGGATGTGCACGGCGCGGCCCGCATACCAGCCGGGGTAGACGGTCTTGAAGAGCGCGAGCCCCTGTGCGTCGGTGCGCTGGATCCCGCGCAGGTACGTGCGCCCGACCGAGTTGTTGGCCGCCTCGCCCGAGTACGTGCCGGCCGCGCTCGCGTGCCAGATGTCGACCGCCGCGCCCTTGACGGGCTTGCACGTCGAGGCGTCGAGCACGGTCAGCCGCAGCGTCAGCGGCGCTCCCGGCAGACCTTCCGTGATGTTGCGGCGCACCTTCTCGCCGGGGATGTAGTACGGGCCCTCCGTCAGCTCGGGCGCCAGCACGCACGCGAGTGCGCCCTGACCGGAGCTGCCCGCGGCCTCGGCCGGGAGGCTCGAGACGGCGAGCGCCGCGGCCGCCAGGCCGCCCGCGCGCACGAGGGTCGTGCGGCGGCTCAGGCGGTCGTCGTCGCTGTCGGGGTCGATGGGCGGCGGCATGTCGCCTCCTCGCTGCGTCGGGGGGTCGCCCGCTCGGGGCGCTCACCGGCACTCTGCACGGCCCGCGTGTGCTTTTCGTAAGAACGCGCCGGGATCTCGGCGCGCGCTCCGGTGCCCGACGTGGTATCCCTCGCTCATGAGCGCCGCCATCGACGAGGGGCGCCGTATCGCAGTCGCGCTGGCGCGCCCGGCGTACGCGCTCTACACCCGGCGGTTGCGCCGGCACGTCCTGGCGGCGGCGGTGCCGCGGCATCTCGCGGTGATCCTCGACGGCAACCGGCGCTGGGCGGCCGGCGAGGGGTTGCGCGAGGCCGGCGCCGGCCACAAGCGCGGCGCCGACAAGATCGACGAGCTGCTCGACTGGTGCGCGCCGCTCGGGATCGAGGAGATCACGCTCTGGGCGCTCTCCAACGAGAACCTCGGGCGGCCGGGCGAGCAGCTCTCGGCGCTCTTCGACGTCGTCTGCGACAAGCTCGACGCGCTCGAGCAGCGGGCGCTGCGGCCGGAGACCGCGATGCGCATGCGCGTGATCGGCCGTTCCGAGGAGCTGCCCGCGCGCGTCTCCGAGACGATCCGCCGCATCGAGCAGTCGACCGCCGGGCAGCCGGGTCCGAGCCTGACGATCGCGCTGGGTTACAGCGGCCGCGACGAGCTGATCGACGCCTGCAAGACACTCGTCCTCTCGCTCGCCGAGGCGGGCGTGGCGGCCGGCAGCATCGCCGAGCAGATCACGCGCGAGTCGCTCGCCGCGCGCCTCTACACCGCGGGCGCGCCCGACCCCGACCTGATCATCCGCACGAGTGGCGAGCAGCGCCTGAGCGGCTTCCTGCCATGGCAGAGCGCGCACAGCGAGCTCTACTTCACCGACGTCTACTGGCCGGCGTTCCGCGAGATCGACCTCCTGCGCGCGCTGCGCACCTACCAGCAGCGCGTACGGCGCCACGGCCTCTAGCCCGGATTGGTCCGCAAAATTGGGGTCAGACCCCAACTTTGCGTCGTTCGGCTTCCCTCCGGTGCGACGACGGATGTGCTCGAATTCGGCTCGTGGCGACGCTGTTCACGATCGGGTACGAGCGGCGCACGCAGGCCGAGTTGGTGCGTGAGCTCTCCGAAGCGGGGGTCTCGCTGGTCGCCGACGTGCGGGAGCTGCCGCTCTCGCGGCGCAAGGGGTTCTCGAAGACCGCGCTCGCGCTCGCGCTCGCCGATGACGGCATCGGCTACGAGCACCTGCGGGCGCTCGGCAGCCCCAAGGCGGTGCGCGATGTCTGGAAGGGCGGCGACGCCGCGGCCGGGAGGGCCGGCTACGAGGCGCACCTCGCGGAGGTGCCCGGCGACGTCGCCGCGCTGGCCCGGCGCGTGGCCGGCGGCGGCGTGTGCCTGCTCTGCGTCGAGCACGAGCCGGAGCGATGTCACCGCAGCCTGCTGGCCGCGGCGCTCCGCGGGCGCCTCGCCGGGCTCGTCGTCCGCGATCTCTGAGGGGCCTAGATCAGGCGGCGGAACCAGGCCAGCGAGAGGAGACTGCCGCCGAGTACCAGCACCGCCGCGCCGGCCACGAACGCGAAGCTGATGTCGCGCTTCTTGTGCTGCGGGCGGACGGCGCTGCCGATGTCGCGGTAGGCGCGCTCGAGCGTCTTGGCGTCGGCGGCGCGGTAGAAGCGCGCACCGCTGACGGCGGCCACCCGCCGGAGCGTCGTGGGATCGGGCGGCACCTTGACCGTGGCGCCGTTCTCGGTGACGGTGCCGTTGGCGGTTCCGAGCGAGACGGTGAAGACGCGGACGCCGGCGGCCTTCGCGGCGCGGGCGGCGGCCAGCGGGGCGCGCGTGCCCTCGGTGCTCTTGCCGTCCGAGATCACCACGATCGCGCGACCCTTGACGGCGGCGTGCGAGGCCCGCAGCGAGGCCACGGCGCGATCGATCGCGGGGCCGAGCGCGGTGCCGCCCGTCAGCTTCAGGCGGTCGAGCGAGGCGCTGATGGCCCGGCGGTCGTCGGTGGGCGCCAGCAGGACGCGCACGTCGCGCGCGAACGCGACGAGCCCGACGCGCGCGTTGACGGGCAGCCCCGCGATCATGATCCGCGCCGCCTTGCGCGCGGCCGCGATGCGGCTCGGGGTCACGTCCGTGGCCTTCATCGAGTTGGACGTGTCGACGACCATCACGACGGTCGTCTCCTTCTGGTCGCTCGGCAGATTCGCCTGCGGCCGCGCGACGCCCACGAGCAGCAGGCTGAGCGCGAGCAGCAGGAGAGCGGGGGGGACGTGGCGGCGCCAGCCGGGCCGGCGCGGCATGAGATTCGGCCACAGCGCCGGGTTCGCGGCCGCCCGCATCGCACGGCGGCTGCGCCGCGCGAGCACGACGTAGGCGATCACGGCCAGCGGGACGACGACGAGCGCCGCGAGGAGGTAGGGATCGGCGAAGCTCACGTCGTGCTCCGGAGCGCCCAGGAAGTGCCCGCGGCCGCGAGCAGCAGGAGGGCCGCCGCGCCTGCGACGACGAACGTCACTTCCTTCTGCTGCTTCGTCGCGCTGACGCGCGTGCCGATGCGGCCGTAGACCTTCTTCAGCGTGGCATCGTCGTAGGCGGTGAACGACTCGCCGCCGGTCTCGTGCGCAATCGACTTGAGCGCCTCGGGGTCGGGCGGCACCGGGATCGTGCCGACGCCCTGGCCGAGCGCCCCCAGGTCGACGACGCCGTCGGGCGTGCCGAGCGCGATCGTGTAGATCGGCACGCCCACGCGCTTGGCGATCGCGGTCGCCGCCGAGGGATCCACGCCCTCCGTGTTGGAGCCGTCGGAGAGCAACAGGATGGCGCGGCCCTTGCCCGAGTTCGCGGGGCTGGCGCTGGTCACGCCGAGCAGTCCGAGCGAGCGCTCGAGGGCATCGCCGATCGCCGTGCCGCCGCCTGCCTGGATCGCGGCGATGGCGCGTTCGGCCGGCGCCTTGTCGCGGCTCGGCGCGCTCACCGCGTCTGCCGAGCTCGAGAACGTGACGACGCCGACCGCGAAGCCCGACGGCAGGTTCTTGACGAAGCTCTGCGCCGCGTTGCGCGAGGCGGTGATGCGGTCGGGATTGACGTCCTGGGCCAGCATCGATCCAGAGCGGTCGAGCGCGAGGACGACCGTGCCCTGCTTGCGGTGCGCCGTGACCGGCACCTGCGGGCGCGCGAGCCCGACCGCCATCGCCGCGAGCGCGGCCAGCAGCAGCGCGGGCGGCACGAAGCGCCAGGGCGAGCGCGTCGACTCCACGACCTCGGCGAGCACGCCGACGTTGCTGAAGCGCACGGCATAGCGGGTCTGGCGCCGGCGCGCGAGAACGAGCAGCGCGAGCGCGATCGGCAGCGCCGCGAGCACCAGCAGCCCGAGTGGCCACTCGAGGCTCATCGCAGCACCGGCCGGTTCGCGAGGCCGAGCACCAGCGGCCGCAGCCAGTCGTCGTCCGTGGAGAGCAGCAGCTGATGCGCGCCGGCCGAGCGGATGTCCTGCGCGACCTGCTCGCGCTCGGCTGCGGCGGCGGTCGGCGTAGCGCTCGCGCAGCCGCCGGCTGCCGGTGTCGACGTGGACGTGGCGGCCGCTCTCGGGATCGACGAGCACGATCTCGCCGACGTCGGGCAGCGCCTCCTCGGCGGGGTCGCGGATCTCGCACACGATCACGTCGTGGCGCACGCACAGCTCGCGCAGGCCGCCGGCCCAGTCGCGCGGCCCGCGCAGGTCGCTCACGATCACGATCAGCGCGCGGTCGCGCGCGTGCTGCCGTGCGCGCGCGAGCGCCTCGACGAGCCCGTCGGCGACGGGCTCCGCCGCGTCCTCGCGCGCGGCCACCGCCTGCATCTGCAGGAGCACGCCGACGAGGCCGACACGCCCCTGGCGCGGCGGCACGTAGAGCGGATCCGCGTGACCGTACGTCATCAGGCCGAGGCGATTGCCGCGCCGGCTGGCGACGTGCCCCACGGCGAGCACCACGCCCTCGGCGACGTCCGCCTTGCGGCGGAGCGCGGTGCCGAACCCCATCGATGCCGAGCCGTCGAACACGAGCCACGTGGTCAGCGCCCGCTCGGCGACGTGCAGCCGCACGTGCGGCTCGTTCATGCGCGCGGTCGCGTTCCAGTCGATCAGGCGCACGTCGTCGCCCGGCTGGTACGGACGCACCTGCGCGAGCTCCATCGCGATCCCGAGCGAGGCGGCGCGGTGCTCGCCCGCGAGCAGGCTCTCGATGCGGCGGCGGACCGTCAGGTCGAGCGCGCGCAGCGCCATCTCGGGCACGGGGCCCGGACCCGGCCTGGCCGGGGTGGGCGGCACCAGGGCGAGGGCTACCTCGCTCACGCCACCTCGGTCACGAGCTCGACCCGTGGCATCGGGACGCGCTCGAGCACGGGGCCGATGATGGCCTCGGCGCTGACACCCTCGGCCAGCGCGCGATACGACAGCACGAGCCGGTGCCGCATCGCGTCGGGCGCGAGCTCGTGCACGTCGGAGGGCAGCACGTAGCGGCGCCCGCGCAGCACGGCGAGCGCGCGCGCGGCGTGCAGCATGCTGATGGGACCGCGCGGGCTGACCCCGAACGACACGAACGGGTCGATCTCCTCGAGTCCGTGCCCGGCGAGATCGCGCGTCACCGACGCGAGGCGCACGGCGTAGCGCGTCACCGCGGGGTCGACGTAGACGGACTTCACAGCCGACTGCAGCCAGAGCAACTGCGGCAGCTCGATCACGGTGTGCACGTCGATGGAGTCGGCGAGCGCCCTCTGGGCGACCGTGTGCTCATCCTCGACGGCCGGGTAGTCGACGAGCACCTTGAGCATGAAGCGGTCGACCTGCGCCTCGGGCAGCGGGTAGGTGCCCTCGGACTCGATCGGGTTCTGCGTCGCCATGACGAGGAACGGGCGCTCGACGGTGTGCGTCGTGCCGCCGATCGTCACCGTCAGCTCCTGCATGACCTCGAGCAGTGCGGACTGCACCTTCGCCGGCGCGCGGTTGATCTCGTCCGCGAGCAGGAAGTTGCAGAACACCGGGCCGAGCTCGGTGTCGAACGTCCCCGAGTTCGGGCGGTAGATGCGCGTGCCGACGAGGTCGGCCGGCACGAGGTCGGGCGTGAACTGGATGCGCTGGAACGTGCCGCCCAGCACGCGCGCGGCGGTGCGGATCGTGAGCGTCTTGGCGAGGCCCGGCACGCCCTCGATGAGGAGGTGCCCACCGGCCAGGAGGCAGACGAGCACCCGCTCGAGCATCTGATCCTGCCCGGCGATCACGCGCTTCATCTCGAACAGGGCGGCCTCGACCATCTCACGGCCATCGCCCGCGGCGTCGAGGCCGATAAGACGGCGCTCCTCTGGCATGTTCACTCCCTCTTGGGTCGTCTGCTGGAGATCGCGCCTCCGAATGCAGCAATTGAAGCGCGTTCTGCAGGAGACCAGCCGATCCTTAGAGGAGGCTTAACGTCGCCTGCGTGTCCGCTGTGAGGCCGTTGATGCCGTGTTAAGGCAGCGCCGGGCCGCGCGGGGGCACCGGAGACGACTGGATGATCGAGGTCGTCGTCTGGCCGTACGGGGTGAAGCGGTCGATGCTGGTGCTCTGACCGGTGCAAGCCCGGCAAGACCGGGGTCGGCAAGACCGGGGTCTGGCAAGACCGGGGTCTGGCCCGCAACGTGCGGGTCTGACCCCGGCGTTGCGGACCTGGCACCGACCAAACCATCCGCTCAACCACGCCGTTCCCAGGACTTCACCACCTCGTCGGGCGCCACCGCGGACGCACGCTAACTCGATGCGATCCCACTGACATTCCCGATGCCTACTGGCGTTGAAGCCCCGTGCAATGGTCGGTGCCAGGTCCGCAACGCCGGGGTCAGACCCGCACGTTGCGGGTCAGACCCTCGTGTTGCACGTCAGGCGGCTTCGGCTTTGTTTGCCAGGAAGGGTTCGAGCGAGCGCCGGAGGCCGGGGGCGTCGAGGCCGTAGGCACGGCGGTGCTCGTCCGGGCGGCCGTAGCGGCGCAGCTCGAGCGGGGGGACGCCGAGCGCGAGCAGGCGGCGGGGACGGTCGCGCAGGGCCTCGGCGAGTGCTGCGGACGACGTTCCGGCCAGGTACGGCTCGACGATCGCGACGTCGCCGGTGGCGATGGCGCGCAGGGCGGCGGCGGGGAATGGCAGGACGGTCGAGGTGTACGCCACGGTGACCGCGAGATCGGCCGTGGCCTCGAGCACCGGATCGAGCGTCGGCCCGACCGCCAGGATCAGCGGGTCTCCGGAGCGGCCCTCGCGCACGACCGCGAGCTGCTCCACCGGCCGCGGCTCCGCGTTGGTCTCGGCGCTCAGGCGCACGTAGGCGCGGCCGTCGCGCGCGAACTCGCGGCGCAGCAGCTGCTCGGCCTCGTCGGGGTGGCCGGGGACGTGGATCGCGAAGCCCGGCACGGTCGCGATCAGCGCGACGTCGCCGGGCGCCTGGTGGGTGCGGCCCTCCGTGGAGGCGTCGTACGACGCGCCGATGCTGACGAGCACGGCGCCGGCGTCCTGGTGGCCGAGGTCGAGCTTGATCTGCTCGAACGGACGCTCGACGAGGAACGGCGCGTAGCTGTGCACGACCGGGCGCATGCCCTCCTGCGCCAGTCCGGCCGCGACACCGATCATCAGCTGCTCGCGGATGCCGACGTTGATGACCCGCTCGGGGTGCCGCTCCATCGCCCCGGCTGCCGCGAAGTCGTCGACGCCGATGTCGGCGAGCACGAGCGCGAGACGCGGGTCGCCGTCCAGCGTCTCCGCCGTGATGCGCGTGAAGCGCTGCCGCATGCTCTCCATCGTCATGCCTCCACCAGCGCGGCGACGGCGTGCGGGCGGCCCGGCTCGGCGGCCGCGATGGCGCGCTCCAGTGCGTCGTGGTCGCGCGCATGCGCGCTGGCCGTCGTCCAGCCCTCGCTCGCAAAGCGCGTGGTGACGCCGTCGGGCCAGCCGTACGTCGCGCTGAAGTTGTCGAGCACGATCGCCGTGAGCCGGTCGAGGCGCAGGCGACCGGCGAGCGCGATCGCCTCGTGGTTCGAGCCCTCCGCGAGCTCGCCGTCGCCCAGCACGCAGACGACCCGCGGGGCGGTGCGCCCGGCGGCCCGCAGCGCCAGCGCGCGCCCGACCGCGATGGGAAGCCCGTGCCCGAGCGAGCCGCTCGCGATCTCGACGCCCGGAATGAGTGCTGCGTCCGGGTGGTGCCCGAGGCGCGACTCGAAGCTGCCGAAGCCCGCGAGATCGGCCACGGGGATGAAGCCCTTGGCCGCGAGCACGGCGTAGTAGGACGCCGGCCCGTGGCCCTTCGAGAGCAGCAGGCGGTCGCGCTCGGGGTCGTCGGCGGTCTCGGGCGTCACGTTGAGGACGCGGTCGTAGAGCACCCAGTGGAGGTCGACGGTGGATGCGGCGCTCGGATCGTGCTTGGCGTCGCTGCGCTGCAGCGCGAGCAGATCGGCGAGGTCGTCGTATCCGAGCTGCGCGGGCGCAGGGGCGGTGTGCGAGGTCATGAGCCGAAGCTACAATCTCAAGTGCACTTGAGGTCAAGAAATCAACTTGAAGCGCACTCGAAGTTCCGGAGGTGGAGCCATGCCCGGGCCCGCGGCGATGCTGACGATCGGCCAGGTCGCACAGCGCAGCGGCGTGGCGCCCTCGGCGCTGCGCTTCTACGAGGCCGAGGGCCTGATCGCCTCGGTGCGAACGGACGGCAACCAGCGGCGCTTCGAGCGCGCCGTCCTGCGCCGGGTCGCGGTGATCCAGGCGGGCCGGGCCGCGGGCATCCCGCTGGCGGCGATCCGCGAGGCGCTCGCCGTCCTCCCGGCCGACCACCCGCCGTCGCAGCGCGACTGGGCGCGGCTCTCGCGCGCGTGGCGGCGCGACGTCGAGGAGCGCATCGCCCTGCTCGAGCGCGTGCGCGACGACCTCGCGTCGTGCATCGGCTGCGGCTGCCTCTCGCTGCGCTCGTGCCGGCTCTTCAACCCGGTCGACCGCGCGGCGGAAGCCGGGCCGGGCGCGCGCTACCTCCTCGGCGACCGGCCGGGGGCCGTCTAGCCATACTCCCGGCGTGAAGCCCGACCGCATGAATGCCTTCAGCGACGGCGTGCTCGCGATCCTGATCACGATCCTCGTGCTCGAGTTGCGCCCGCCCGACGGCCACCACCTCGCCGACATCCTCGACAAGAAGGGCAACCTGCTCGCCTACGTGCTGAGCTTCGTGATGGTCGGCATCTACTGGAACAACCACCACCACCTCATGCAGATCGTGCGCACGATCGACGGCCGCACGCTGTGGGCGAACATGCACCTGCTGTTCTGGCTCTCGCTCATGCCGTTCGGTACCGCCTGGCTCGGCGAGGCCGGCGCCGAGACCGGACCGGTCGCCGCGTACGCGATCGTCCTGCTCGGCGCCGCGATCGCGTACAGCCTGCTGACCCTGGCGCTGCTCGCCCTGCACGACGGCGGCTCGCAACTCGCGCTCGCCATCGGCAGCGACCGCAAGGGCAAGGTCTCGCTCGCGGTCTACCTCGCGTCGCTCCCGGTGGCCTTCGTGCTGCCCTGGCTTTCGATCGCGCTCTTCGTGACGGTCGCGGTCATGTGGTTCGTCCCGGACCGCCGCGTCGAGCGCGTGCTGGCGAGCTAGCCGAAAACGCACGCTCTCGGCCCTTCATCGCGCGCGCTGCGTGTCAGGCGGCGACGACGCGCAGGGGCTCGTCGTCACCCACTGCGACGACATCGCCGGGCCGCAGCTTGCGGCCGCGGCGGCTCTCCGTCTCGCCGTTGACCGCGACCGCGAGCGACCCGATCAGGTTCTTGGCCTCGCCGCCCGTGTCGACGACGCCGGCGAGCTGGAGCAGCTGCCCGAGCGCGATGAACTCGCCGGTGACCTCGATGTCGCGCACCGCTACGTCCGCTCGGGCGCGGTCGCGTGCGCCGGCAGGCGGTGCGGATCCTGCGTCTCGGACGGGTCGTAGTGGTTCAGCCCGGGCCACGGGGCCAGGGTGAGCACGAGGCGCGCAGCCTCGCCGGCACGCACCGCGCGGCGCTCGCCCGGCTCGAAGAGCACGACCGAGCCCTGCGGGCAGACCGTCGTGCCGCGCGCGCTCGTGAGCTCGATGCTGCCGCGCGTGACCTGGAGGATCGCCCGTTCGTGCACCTCGTGGTCGCCGAGCTCCTCGCCCGCCGCGAGGTCGATCATGACCATGCGCGCCTCGGGCGTGGAGAAAAGGACCCGCGGGCCCGTCTTGCCTGTGGCGTCTTCCGCCAGCACGTCCCAGACCTGCACGCTCAACCCCTCTCGTTCCCGCCTCGTCGACGGGCACCGTACCAAGGTACGGATGTCACGAACGGGCCGCGAGCGGCTGCAGGCGGTCGAGCCCGCGCCGGAGGCTGCGCACGGCCTGCCCGATGCGCTGCTCGTTCTCGATCAGGGCGAAGCGCACGAAGCCCTCGCCGCCGGGCCCGAAGCCGTTGCCGGGCGAGACCGCGACCTCGCAGTCGCGGATCAGCGCGGACGCGAACTCGAGCGAGCCGAGCTCGGCGTAGGGCGCGGGGATCGGCGCCCACACGAACATCGAGCCGCGCGGCCGCGGGACGTCCCAGCCGATGCGCTCGAGCCCGTCGCAGAGCGCGTTGCGGCGCGACTCGTAGGTCGCGCGCACCTGCTCGGGGTACTCGGGGCTCTCGTTCATGGTCACCGTCGCCGCGATCTGGATCGGCTGGAACGTGCCGTAGTCGAGATAGCTCTTGAGCTTGACGAGCGCCTGCACGACCTCGCTGTTGCCGACCAGGAACGCGATGCGCCAGCCGGCCATCGAGAAGCCCTTGGTCATCGAGTACAGCTCCACGGCGCACTCCTTGGCGCCCTCGGCCTGCAGGATCGAGGGCGGCATGTAGCCGTCGAAGCCGATGTCGGCGTACGCGAAGTCGTGCACCGCGATCATCTCGCGCTCGCGGCAGAAGTCGACGATCCGCTGCATGAACGCGACGTCGACGCAGGCCCCGGTGGGGTTGTGCGGGAACGAGATCACGAGCACGCGCGGCTTCGGCCAGCCGATGTCGTACGCCTGGTGCAGGCGCTCGAGCGTGTCGACGCCCGGCGACATGGCGACCTGCCGGAGATCGGCGCCGGCGAAGAGCGGCCCGTAGATGTGGATCGGGTAGCTCGGGCTCGGCACGATCGCCGCGTCGCCCTGCTGCAGGAGCGTCCACATCAGGTGCGTGAACCCCTCCTTCGAGCCGATCGCGTTCGTGATCTCGGTCTCGGCGTCGAGCTCCACGCCGAAGCGCCGCAGGTACAGCGCCGCCACGGCCTCGCGCATGCGCGGGATCCCGCGCGACAGCGAGTAGCGGTGGTTGCGCGGGAGGCGGGCCGCCTCGGCGAGCTTCTCGACGGCGATCTCGGGCGACGGGATGTCGGGATTGCCGAAGCCGAGGTCGATGATGTCGACCCCGCGCCGGCGCGCATCGACCTTGAGCTCGTCGATCAGCTTGAAGACGTAGGGCGGGAGGTTGGAGATGCGGCGGAACTCCACCTGCCCGATCCTAGCGACGACACCCCCTCCGGCCCCCCCGATCTGGCGCAGGCGCGACTAGCGTGAGACGGAAGGGAGTGCCGATCCCCAGATCCGGTACGCGACAACCAGACAGGGAGGAAGCATGAGGCGTACGCGCCACTTGTTGACGCCTGCCAACGTCATTGCGTGTGTGGCGCTGTTCGTGGCGCTGGGCGGCACGGGCTGGGCAGGCCAGGTCATCGGGCACAACGCCGTGGGTACGGCGCAGCTCAAGAGCAATTCCGTGACGACGTCGAAGCTCGCGAACAGCGCCGTCACGAAGGCCAAGCTCGCCGCGGGCGTCGTCGGCGGCGTGGCGCCCGCCAAGATCTCCAAGGTCGACTCGCCGATCGCGGCCGTTCCGGCCAACAGCACCGGCACCCCCGTGACCGCGACGTGCACGGGCGGCGCGAAGGCGGCCGCCGGCGGCTGGAGCACGGGCCTCTACGCGCACGTGATCGCGGAGAGTCCGACCGCCGACGGCCTCGGCTGGACGGTCACGTTCGCCTCGGGCACGTCGCCCGCCTCGGTCTCCGTCTCGGCGATCTGCATCGCTGCGTGAGCGCTCGCCGTGCGCCTGCGGTCGCCGACCGCAGGCGCACGGTAGCCTCTCGCACATGACGGACCAGCAGCAGTTCCGGGCCGACGGCCACGCCGCGATCGACTGGGCGGCCGACTATCTCGAGGGCATCCGCGAGCGGGCCGTGATGTCGGCCGTCGAGCCGGGCGAGATCCGCGCGAGCCTTCCGGCCACGCCGCCCGAGGAGGCCGAGCCGTTCTCGGCCGTGCTGGCCGACCTCGACCGGTTGCTGCTGCCGGGCATCACGCACTGGAACCACCCGCGCTTCTTCGCCTACTTCTCGATCACGGCGTCTCAGCCGGGCATCCTGGCGGAGCTCCTCGCGGCGACGCTGAACGCGAACGGCATGCTCTGGCGCACGTCGCCCGCGGTCACCGAGCTCGAGCAGCTGACGCTCTCGTGGCTCGGGCAGCTGCTCGGGTTCCCCGACGCCTGGCACGGCCACATCGAGGACACGGCGTCGATCTCGACGCTCGCGGCGCTGTGCGCGGCGCGCACCGCGCTGCCGGACCGCCGTGTCGTCGTGGCCTCCGAGCACGCGCACTCCTCGGTCGACCGCGCCTGCCGCATCCTCGGCCTCGAGATCCGCCACGCGCCCGTCGACGACGCCTACCGGATGCGCGCCGACGGGCTCGACCTGAGCGATGCCTGCGCGGTCGTGGCCACCGTCGGCACGACCTCGACGACGTCGGTCGATCCGGTGCCCGCGATCGCCGACGCCGCCGCGGCGACCGGTACCTGGCTGCACGTCGATGCCGCCTATGCGGGCTCGGCCCGCGTCTGCCCCGAGTTCCGCACGCCGGGGCTCGAGCGCGCGGACTCGCTCGTGGTCAACCCGCACAAGTGGCTGTTCACGCCGGTCGACTGCTCGTGCCTCTTCACGGCACGGCCGGACGACCTGCGCGCGGCCTTCGCGCTCACGCCGGAGTACCTGCGCACCTCCGCGGAGGGCGTCATGAACCTCAACGAGTACGGCCCCGCGCTCGGCCGGCGCTTCCGCGCGCTCAAGCTGTGGTCGGTGCTGCGCTGCTTCGGCCGTTCCGGGCTGCAGGCGGCGATCCGCGAGCACGTGCGGCTGGCCGAGCTGTTCGAGGGCTGGGTGCGCGACGAGCCCGGCTGGGAGGTCTGCGCGCCGCGGCCCTACTCGGTCGTCTGCTTCCGCCCGGACGGCGACGACGCGCGCAGCGAGGCGCTGCTCGAGGCCGTCAACGCGAGCGGCGAGGCCTATCTCTCGCACACGCGGCTCGGCGACCGCCACGTGCTGCGCCTCGCGATCGGCAATGCCTGGACGACCGAGGCCGACGTGCACATCGCCTGGGACGCGCTCCGGCGCGAGGCGGCTCGGCTCGGCACGAGCGCTCGCGCCGGCGTCTGATGCGCGTCCTCGTCCTGCAGCACATCGCGTGCGAGCCGCCCGGCGTCTTCGAGGACGTCCTGCGCGAGCGCGGCCACGAGCTCGCGCGGGTCGAGCTCGACGAGGGCGAGCCGCTGCCCGGCGGCGACTGGGACGCGATCGTCGCGATGGGCGGCCCGATGAGCGTCAACGACGAGGACGAGTGCCCCTGGCTCGCGGGCGAGAAGGCCGCGATCGCGAGCCATGTGCGGGCCGGGAGGCCGTTCTGGGGGTCGTGCCTCGGCGCGCAGCTGCTGGCCGCGGCGCTCGGCGCGCGCGTGTACGCGGGGCCCGCGCCCGAGGTCGGGGTGCTCGCGGTCGAACTCACCGGCGACGGTGAGACGGATCCCGTGCTCGGATCGCTCCCGCGCAGCATCGAAACGCTGCAGTGGCACGGCGACACGTTCGACCTGCCGGACGGCGCCGTCCTGCTGGCCTCGTCGCCCGCCTACGCCCACCAGGCCTACCGCGTCGGCCCGGTCGCCTACGCCGTGCAGTTCCACGTCGAGGTCACCGAGGCGATGGGCGAGGACTGGGCGGCGGTGCCCGCCTACGCCGAGTACGCCGACCGCGTGCTCGGGCCCGGCGGCAGCGACCGGCTGCTGGTGGAGTTCCGCGCGCGCTCGCCGCGCATGCAGGAGCACGCGCGCGTCATGTTCGAGCGCTGGTGCGCGCTCGCGGAGGACGCGGCCGCCGCCTAGTTGGCGTGCAGCGCGGCGTTGAGGCCGTGCCAGCCGGCGCCGGCGCGCGGGTGCGCCTCGACCGCGCCGGTCTGCGAGTCGCGGCGGAAGAGCATGCTGCTGATGCCCGAGAGCTCGCGTGCGCGCACGACGTTGCCGTCGGGCAGGCGCACCTTCGTGCCGGCCGTGAGGTAGAGGCCGGACTCGAGCGTGCAGTCGTCGCCGAGCGGGATGCCGAGGCCCGAGTTGGCGCCCAGGAGGCAGCGCTCGCCCACGGAGATGACGGTCGTGTTGCCGCCGGAGAGCGTGCCCATGATCGACGCGCCGCCGCCGACGTCGCTGCCGTCGCCGATCACGACGCCCGCCGAGATGCGGCCCTCGACCATCGAGGCGCCGAGCGTGCCGGCGTTGTAGTTGACGAAGCCCTCGTGCATGACGGTCGTCCCCTCGGCCAGGTGCGCGCCGAGCCGGACGCGGTCGGCGTCGGCGATGCGCACGCCGGGCGGCACGACGTAGTCGACCATGCGCGGGAACTTGTCGACGCCGTACACGGTCAGCTGGTGGCCTCGCCCGTAGGCGGCGATGCGCGCCGCGTCGAGCTCGTCGGCCGCGAACGGGCCGGCGCTCGTCCAGGCGACGTTCGTGAGGATCCCGAAGATGCCGTCGAGGTTCGCCGCGTGCGGGCGCAGACGCCGCATCGAGAGCAGGTGCAGCCGCAGATAGACGTCGCCGGCGTCGACGGGCGGCTCGGCGAGCGAGGCGATCGCCGTCACGATCAGCGTGCGCGGGACGAGCGCGCCCACCGTGACGGCGGGCAGGAGGTCGCGGATCGTGTCGGCGTTGATGCCGTGGATCGTCTCGAGCAGGCGCTCGGCATCGTCGAACGTGAGTACGGCGGAGCCGTTCTCGACGCCGGCCGCGGCCCGGATCTTCGCGCCCGACTCGGGATGCTCGCCGACGTTCGCGCGCGGGAACCAGGCGTCGAGCAGGCGGCCGTCGGCGGCGTGGCGGGCGAGGCCGACGGCATAGGCGTCAGGGTTCATGCGGGGCCGGCTCCATTCGTGAACGGGATACCTGACTGGAAGAGCGTCGCGCGGGCGCGCTCGCCCTCCTGCGGGCGCAGCGCCGAGAGCGGCACGATGCGGACGCCCTCGGGCTCGCCGCCGTCGCCGGGCACGCCATCGACCTCGACGAGGTGGCCGTCCGGATCGCGCAGGAAGAGCTGGATCGAGCCGTCGGGCAGGCGGTAGGCCTCGCGGCCGTAGGGCGCGCCCTCGAAGGCGCCGAGCGCCTCGGCGCGCCGGCAGGCCTCGGCGAAGTCGTCGACGGCGACCGCGAAGTGGTGGAGCGGCGGCACCGCGGTGTCGCGCTCGAAGAGGTGCAGCTGGCGGTCGCCGAGGCTCAGCCAGGCGGTCGGGAACCCGACGTCCGGCACCGGCAGGCGCTCGCAGCCGAAGAGCCGCTCGTAGAAGCGCGTGGAGCGCTCGAGGTCGCGTGCCGAGAGCGCCACGTGGTTGAGGCTGACGCGCATGTCGTCCGTTCGTACCAGATCGGCTGCCGCTACGGGAGCAGCGCGGCGAGCGCGTCGGCGAGCGCCTCGGCGTGCGCCGGCGCGTGCGCGGGCGTGGGGGCGATGCGCAGGCGCTCGGCTCCGCGCGCCACCGACGGATAGTTGATCGGCTGCACGTAGATCGCGTGCTCGTCGAGCAGCCGCTGCGCGACCTGGCGGCAGCGCTCGGCGCCGGGCACGAGCACGGGCACGATGTGGCTCCCGCTCGGCAGCGCCGCGACGCCGCGGCGCGCGAACGCGGTGCGCAGGCCGGCGACGCTGCGCATGAGCGCCGCGCGCTCCTCGCCGGAGGCGCGCAGGTGCCGCACGCCGGCGAGCGCCGCCGCCGCGATCGCGGGCGGCAGCGACGTCGTGAAGATGAACCCGCTGGCGTGGCTGCGCACGCTGTCGACCACGCTCGCCGGGCCTGCGATGAAGCCGCCGAGCGTTCCGTAGCCCTTGGCGAGGCTGCCCTGCACGACGTCGACGGCGCCGGCGGCGCCGAGCGCCTGGGCCACGCCCGCGCCCTCGTGCCCGTAGGCCCCGGCCGCGTGCGTCTCGTCGAGGTAGGTGAGCGCGCCGTGCTCGGCGGCGAGCGCGCAGATCTCGCGCAGCGGGGCGATGTCGGCGTCCATCGAGTAGATCGACTCGAACGCGACGATCCGCGGCTGCTCGATCGGCAGCGCCTCGAGCAGCTCGCGCAGGTGCTCCACGTCGTTGTGGCGGAAGATCGCGCGCTCGGCGCGCGAGGCGCGCATGCCGTCGATCATCGAGGCGTGGTTGCGCTCGTCGGAGAGGATGATGCAGCCGTCGAGCAGGCTCCCGAGCGCGCGCAGGCTCGCGTCGTTGGCGATGAAGCCCGACGTGAAGACGAGCGCCGCCTCCTGCTCGTGCAGATCGGCGAGCTCGTCCTCGAGCTCGCGCACGAGCGTGTGCGACCCGGCGATGTTGCGCGTCCCGCCCGAGCCGACGCCGTGCTCGGCGAGCGCGCGCGCGGCCGCCTCGATCACGACGGGGTGGAGGCTCATGCCGAGGTAGTCGTTGGAGCACCAGTCGACGACGACGCGCCCGCTGCCGTCGGCGAGGCGCACGTACGGCGCTCCGTGGGCCGGGCGCTCGAGCTCGACGAAGTGGCGGTAGCGGCCCTCCTCGCGCAGCCCTTCGAGCCGTCGCTCGAGCGTGTCGAAGGCCGCTGCGAGCGCCGGATGTCGTGCGCCCAGAGCGCGTGGCGGCGACGAGGTACCCACGGGAGCACCATAGCCACAGCGCGGGGCGCCCGGCGCGCTCGGCGGTTGACGCCCCCCTCCGCCTACGGCATGCTCGCCCGCCATGGCCACGACCCCTCGCGTCATCGACCGCCCGCGCCTCGAGGCGCTGATCGAGCGCGAGCGCGCGCTCCTGCGCGAGCGCACGCCGCGCTCGCGCGCACTCGCCGAGCAGGCGCGCGGCTCGCAGGTCTTCGGCGTGCCGATGCCGTGGATGACGAAGTGGGCCGGCGGCTACCCGCTCTTCTACGCCGAGGCCCGCGGCGCGCGCATCGTCGACGTCGACGGGAACGCGCTACGTCGACTTCGCGCTCGGCGACACGGGCTCGATGCCGGGGCACTCGCCCGAGGCGACCGTGCGCGCGATCGCGCGGCGCGCCGGCGAGCTCGGCGGCATCACGACGATGATGCCGACCGAGGACGCGACCTGGGTGGCCGAGGAGCTGGGGCGGCGCTTCGGCGTGCCGTACTGGCAGTTCGCGCTGACGGCGACCGACGCCAATCGCTTCGCCCTGCGCACCGCCCGCCAGATCCAGGGGCGGCCCAAGGTGCTCGTCTTCAACTGGTGCTACCACGGCTCCGTCGACGAGACCGTGGCGATCATCGGCGCGAACGGCGAGACGGTCTCGAAGCCCGGCAACGTCGGGCCCCAGGTCGACCCCGCGCTGACGACCGTCGTCGTGGAGTTCAACGACCTCGACGCCGTGCGGCGGGCGCTCGCGCGGGGCGACATCGCCTGCGTGCTGACGGAGCCGGCGCTCACGAACATCGGCATCGTGCTGCCCGCCCCCGGCTTCCTCGCCGGGCTCGAGAGCGCCTGCCGCGAGACCGGGACGCTGCTGATCTACGACGAGACGCACACGTTCTCGGCCGGCCCGGGCGGGTGCGTCGCGGCCTGGGGCCTGCAGCCCGACATGGTCACCATCGGCAAGTCGCTCGGCGCGGGCGTGCCCGTCGGCGCCTACGGCGTCACGCAGGCGGTCCGCGATCGCATCGAAGGCGACGAGGATGCCGACTACTTCGACTGGGGCGGCGTCGGCGGCACGCTCGCGGGCAACGCGCTGTCGCTGGCCGCGACGCGGGCGACGCTCGCCGAGGTGCTGACGGACGAGGCGTTCGCGGGCATGACCGAGCTCGCCACGCGCTACCGCGAGGGCGTGCAGGCCGCGATCGATCGCCACGGCGCGCCCTGGTGCGTCGTGCAGCTGGGCGCGCGCGCCGAGTACCACTTCTACCCGGACCCGCCCGTCAGCGGCGGCCAGGCCGAGGCGATGATCGACAGCGAGCTCGACGACTACCTGCACCTCTACACGCTCAACCGTGGCATCGTCATGACGCCGTTCCACAACATGGCGCTGATGTGCCCTGCCACGTCGGAGGCCGACGTCGACCTGCACAGCGCGGTCTTCGACGCGGCCCTCGCCGAGCTGCTCGCCGACTGACTACCCACGCGGGGGAGCGCACGCGCGCCGCGCGTGCCGATGGAGAACGCATGCCCAAGACCCTGGGATTCGCGCTCGTGCTCGCGCTCGCCGCCGTCGCCGCGATCGGCGTCGTGCCGGCGCAGGCCGAGCTCAAGCTCGGCCTCCAGGACGACGCGCTGCTGACCTCCCAGGAGCCGAATGCCTGGCCGTTCGCCCAGGGGCTCGGGCCCAAGGTCATCCGCTACAACATCGGCTGGGAGCAGGCCGCGGCGACCCGCCCGGCGGCGCCGGACGACCCGGCGGATCCCGCCTACGACTTCAAGCACGCCGACGCGATGGCCCGGCAGACGGCAGCGATCGGCGCGCAGAGCCTGTTCACGATCGTCAACGCCCCGCGCTGGGCGAACGGCAACCGGGCCCCGCGCTACGCCCCGGCGAACGCCGACGACTTCGGCCAGTTCTGCGGCGTCGTGGCATGGCGCTACTCGGGCACGTACACGCCGCCCGGCGCGCTCCAGCCGCTGCCCGCCGTCAAGAACTTCACCGTCTGGAACGAGCCGAACCGCGGCCAGTACCTGCTGCCCCAGGGGCCCGGCGGGCAGACGGCGGCGCGGGCGTTCGCGGGCCTCGTGCGCGCCTGCAGCGACGCCGTGCATGCGGTCTCGGCGGACGCGCAGGTCGCGGCCGGGCCGATCGCGAGCCGCGGCGCGCAGGGCGGCGCCTCGCCGATCGCGTTCCTCGACGCCTATCGGGCGGCCGGCGGCCCGCGGCCGCAGGCGCTTGCGTTCAACCCGTACATGAACGGTCTCGTGCCGGCCTACATGCCGAAGGAGGCGCCGGCCGACGGCGCGATCACGCTGCGCAACCTCGACCAGCTCGAGCGCTGGCTGAACCGCGCGTACGGCGGCACGGTGCCGATCTGGTTCACGGAATTCGCGTGGCGCACCGCGCCGACGCCGAAGCTCGGGAACATCACTCCCGCCAAGCAGGCCGACCTGCTGCGCACGACGGTGACGCTCGTGCGCACGCACTATCCGTACGCGAAGATGCTCGTCTGGTTCCTGGTGCGCGACCAGTCGCCGAGCGGGTACTGGCGCTCGGGCCTCGCCACGTTCGACTGGCAGCAGAAGCCCGCCTACGGGCTCTACAAGTCGCTCGCCGGCCAGTAGCGCTCTCGCTTCCGGCGGCTGCGGCCGCAGTCCGCTGCTACGGTGGAATCGATGCCCCGCCTCGCGCTGGCCCAGCTCGATCTGACGGTTGGCGCGCTGGCCGGCAACCGCAAGCGCATCGCCGATGCGTGCGCCGACGCGGCGCGGGCGGGCGCCGACCTCGTGCTCGCGCCCGAGCTCGCGATCTCGGGCTACCCGCCCGAGGACCTGCTGCTGCGGCCCGCGTTCCTGCGCGCCTGCCAGGCGGAGGCGGAGATCCTCGCCGCCGAGATCGAGGTGCCGCTCGTGGTCGGCTGCCCGTGGCTCGACGGCGATCGCGCGCGCAACGCGGCGCTGCTGCTCGCCGGCGGCGAGGTCGTGGCGCGCTACGACAAGCGCGAGCTGCCCAACTACGGCGTCTTCGACGAGGAGCGCACGTTCTCGCCCGGGCGCGGCGCGCTGCACGTCGAGACGCCCGCGGGCGCGCTCGCGCTGACGATCTGCGAGGACATCTGGCTTCCCGACGCGGTCGCCGAGGCGGCGGCCCTCGGCGCGCTCTGCGTGCTCAACATCTCGGCCTCGCCCTACCACCTGGGCAAGGGCCAGTCGCGCGAGGAGATGCTCGCGACGCGCGCCCGCGACGGTCTCTGCGCGATCGCGTACTGCAACCTCGTGGGCGGTCAGGACGAGCTCGTCTTCGACGGCCGCAGCGCGGTCTTCGGGCCCGACGGCGCCGTGCTCGCGCGCGCCGCCTCGTTCGCCGAGGAGCTGCTCGTGTGCGACCTCGACCTCGACGGCTCGGTGCACGAGCGGCTGCGCGACTCCCGCCTGCGCCGCCAGCGCCGCCGGCGCGTGCATCCGCCCGTGACGTACGCGCTCGCTCTGGGCGGTGAGCGGCCGCCGCTGCCGCCGTCGATCGCGCAGCCTCCCGCGGGCAAGACCGCCGAGCTGTGGGGCGCGCTGCGCCTCGGGCTCGAGGGCTACGCGCGCAAGAACGGCTTCGAGCGCGTGCTGCTCGGCCTCTCCGGCGGGATCGACTCGGCGCTCGTGGCGGCGCTCGCCGCCGACGCGCTCGGGGCCGACAAGGTCGAGGCCGTCTCGATGCCGACGCGCTACAACAGCGAAGGCACGCGCAGCGACGCGCGGCTGGTCGCCGAGCGGCTCGGCATCGCCTTCCGCGAGCTCCCGATCGAGGACCTGCGGCTGGCGTTCGAGGGCGCGCTGCCGGGTACGAGCGGGCTGGCCGCCGAGAACCTGCAGGCGCGCATCCGCGGCGTGCTGCTGATGACGCTCTCCAACCAGCACGGCTGGCTCGTGCTCACGACCGGCAACAAGTCGGAGACGGCGGTCGGCTACTCGACGCTCTACGGCGACTCGGCCGGCGGCTTCGCGCCGATCAAGGACGTGCCCAAGACGTTCGTCTTCGCGCTGGCGCGCTACCTCAACGAGCTGGCCGGCCGCGAGCTGATCCCCGCCTCGATCATCGACCGCCCGCCCTCGGCGGAGCTGCGCGACGATCAGCGCGACGACCAGTCGCTGCCGCCGTACGAGGAGCTCGACCCGCTGCTCGAGGCCTACGTCGAGGACGACCTCTCACCCGAGGAGATCGCGCGCCGCGGGCTCGCGACGCTCGCGGTCGCGCAGCGCATCGCGCGGCTCGTCGACCTCGCCGAGTACAAGCGCCGGCAGGCGCCGCCGGGCATCAAGGTGCACGAGAAGGCGTTCGGCCGCGACCGGCGCCTGCCGATCACGAACCGCTTCGGCCGCTGATCGCGCGGGGACTCCCGCGGTCGCTGTGGGCGGTCGCGCTGGTGACGGCGACCTGGACGGGCGGCTACAGCGCGTTCTGGCCGTTCATCTCGCTGTGGGCCATCGATCGCATGCACCTGACGCCGATCGGCGCCGGCCTCGTGCTCGCGCTCGGCTCGTGCGTCGGCGTCGTCGGCAGCCTGCTGGGCGGCTTCCTCGTCGACCACTACGGCCGTCGCGCCGTCGCGATCGGCTCGATCGCGCTCGGCGTCGTACGCATGCTCGCTCTCACCCAGGTGCACTCGCTCGCGCTCGGGCTCGTCGTGATCGCCTTCGGCGAGCTCGTCGTCAACGCGTACGAGCCCGCGGTCGGAGCGCTGATCGCCGACCTCGCGCCCGCGGGACGGCTCGCCGAGGCCTACGGCCTGCGGCGCGCCGCAGGCCAGGCGGGCTGGGTGATCGGGCCGCTGGTCGGCGGTCTCGCGGCCCGCTCGTCCTACGACCTCCTGTTCCTCTGCTCGGCCGCGATGCTGGCGGTCTCGACGATCGTCGCGGTCTTCGTCCTGCCGCACGGCCGCGGCGCCACCATCGGGCGCAGCGCGCGGCCGCATCCGCTCGTGGCCCTGCGCGACCGGCGCTTCTTCGCGTACACGCTCGCCGCGCTCGTCCCCCTGCTGCTGATCGGCTGGTACGAGGGCGTGACGCCCGTCGCCCTGCGCGAGTCGCGCGGGATCGACACCGGCACGTGGGGCACGCTGCTCGTGATCGGCGCCATCTGCGCCGTCGTCTTCCAGGTGCCCGTCGCGCGGCTGGCCGAGCGGCACTCGCCGCAGCGCGCGATCGGCGCGGGCTGCACGTGCCTCGGCGCCGGCATGCTCGGATTCGCGAGCGGACTGCCGGTTCCGCTCCTGGCAGTGTCGTGCGGGCTCGTCACGCTCGGGCAGATGCTGATCGTTCCGACGGCCAGCGCCGTGGCGTCGCGGCTCGCGCCCGCCGACCTCCAGGGCACCTATCAGGGGCTGTTCTTCACCGCCATGACGCTGGCCTTCGGGGCCGGGCCGTTCACCGGCCTGTGGCTCCTCGAGAGCCTCGGCGCCGACGCGCCCTCGCTCGTCGCGCCGCTCGTGGCGGGCGCGGGCGGCGCGCTCGTGTGGGCCTCTCTGCGGGCCTACCGCGCGCGCCTCGCGGCGGCGTAGCCGATGTTTGGGGGCCATCTGCCCGGGCACGGATCGCGGTCCCGTCCGTCTTCCAAGGAGCTCGCAATGTCCACCTGGCTGTGGGTCGTCATCGTCGTCGCGGTCGTCGTCGTCGCGATCGCAATCCTGTCGTCTGCAATCCGGCGGCGCCGCACGGAGATCCTCCGTACGGGCTTCGGACCGGAGTACGATCGCACGGTGGACCGCACCGGCGACCGGGCGTCTGCCGAGGCCGATCTGCGCGATCGGCAGCGCCGTCACGACGAGCTCGAGCTGCGCCCGCTCGCGCCGCTCGCGCGCAGGGGGTTCATCGAGGCCTGGCAGGGCACGCAGGCCGAGTTCGTGGACTCCCCCGAGACGGCGATCAGCGACGCCGATCACCTCATCCAGAGCGTGATGCGCGACCGGGGCTATCCGGTCGACGACTTCGAGGACCGCGCCGCGATCGTGTCGGTCGATCACCCGGTGGTCGTCGAGCGCTACCGCCGCGCGCACGCCATCGCCGAGGCGAATGCCGGCGGCGCGAGCGACACGGAGAGCCTGCGGCGCGCCATGCAGGACTACCGCGCGCTCTTCGAGGAGCTCGTCGCGGACACCGCGGACGCGTCCCGCGCCTGACGCCGCCGCGCGCGGCCGCTCCGCCGCCTGCCCCGTACGGTTCCCCGGGGCAGGCGGCGGCGGGCACTCAGCCGAGCGCAGCCGGTCCCGCGAGCGTCGGGAGCCGGAGCCAGCGTCCCTGGGAGAACCAGCGGCGCAAGGTGCGGATGCTCGGCACCTTCGCGTCGCTCTGGGCGTGGCGTGCGCGGAGCTGGGTGATGGTGGTGAGGACGTGGGCGCCGCGTGCGAACGCGGCTTCGGCCTCTTGCCTGAGCTTCGGCCAGGCGTAGGAGCCGGGCCGTGGGCGGGTCTGGCGGGTGCCGTTTGTGCGGATGGCAGCGAGGTGGGCGTCGAGCGCACGGTTGCGTGCGCGTGTGAGGCAGCCGTGGGAGCGCCAGGTGCGGTGCAGGGTGACGACGAAGTCGCGGCCTGCGTTCCTGCGCATGAACTCGACGGAGTGGTGGCCTGCGCAGAGCCAGACGGTGACGCCGTGGGTGAGGTGTCGTTCGAGCGTCTTGCCGCGCGTGCGGTCGAGGCAGATCGCGCAGACCGGGCTCTTACTGGGTACGCCGTGGGCTTTGTAGAGACTCGGGAGGTAGGACATGCCGGGAGCCTCGCAGGCGCCCGGGTACGCGTCTGTGCCGCCCCGTCGCATGTTCGTGTCAGTTTCAAATGGCACTCGCCGCGGGTGTCATTTGGGAAGACCTGGACACGCTGACTTCACGGAACCTCTTGCGAGGTCAAGAACGGCGCCGTCTTCGAGGCCGCGACCCGGCGGGCGTCTGACTCTGAGGAGCTCGAGCTGCCAAGTGGCACTCGCTGCGGGTGTCATTTGGGAGACCTGGACACGCTGACCCGAGGGGAACCCCGTCGAGGTCAGAAACGCCGGCGTCCTCGAGGGCGCAGCTGGGCCGGGTCTGAGGGCGGGGAGCTCGAGCTTGCCAAGTGGCACTCGCGGCGGGTGTCATTTGGACGTACCCCGACCTGGCTCTCGGCGGCGCGCCTGCCGGCCGCAGAACCCGCCGGGGCGCCCCAGAGCGCCGCCGCTCGTCACCTCGCAAGAGGTTCGGTAGGGTCGGCGTGTCCAGGTCTTCGCCGCGGCGCGCGACGTCAGCGGCCCCGCACGGCTCCGGCAGCTGCTCCCCGCGCCGCCTGCCCCGTACGGTTCTCCGGGGCAGGCGGCGGCGGGACGCCTGCGGTCTAGCTCGTGGCGACCAGCCCGCCGAACCCGGCGGGCAGGGAGCCGGCGGCCCCGAGCGGCGCCAGCGAGCCGTCCGCGCCGATCCTGAAGGCGCTGATCTGGCCCGTGTTGCCGCCGTTGACGTAGAGGAAGCGGTCCTGCGACACGATCTCGTCGAGCGGGTGCGTGCCGGTCGCGAGCTGCGCCGTGGCCCCGCCGGGCGTCACCAGCGAGAGCGTTCCGTTCCACTCCTGCGCGTAGGCCGAGATGGAGTCCGTGGCCGCGTTGGCCGTGAACGTGTAGCGGCCGTTGCTCGTCGCGGCGGCCCAGCAGGCGGCCCCCTGGCCGTTCACGAGCGAGGCCGTGATCGGGGCGAACGGGTCGAGCGCGTACGAGGTGAGCGCGCTGGCCGCGGCCTCGGTCACGTTGAGCGCGCCGCGCTTGCCGAACGCGAAGCCGAACGGGGCGGCGCCCGCGGAGGCGTGCGCGGTCCCGGCGCCGGCGCGACCCCAGCGGTCGACGGGATACGTGACGAGCGCGTTGACGCCCTTCTCGGAGACGACGAGCTGGTCGCCGCGGGGCGTGAACGAGACCTGCACGGCGCCCGCCGCCGGGCTCGAGAGCGGCTGGGTCGAGCCGCTCAGGGGCACGAGGCCGTGGCGGCGCAGCAGGAAGCCGCTGATGTTGCCGGTGCCGCCGGCGTTGAGCACGTAGACGACGCCGTCGTGCACGGTGACGCTGTTCGGCGTCGTGCCGCCGGAGGCCACGCGGTTGACGAGCACGAGGTGCTCGCCGCGCACGCGGAACGCCGAGACGTCGTTCGAGCCGGCGTTGACGGCGAGCAGCCAGCCGTGCTCGATCGCGAGCGCGCCCTGCGAGCCGAGACCCGCCGGGGCCGTGCCGGCGCCGCCGGTGAGGTAGCTCGCGCCGGGCGTGAGGGTGCCGTCGGGCGCCTGCGCGAAGACCTGCACGGCGTTGGCCGCCGCGTTCGACTCGGTGAAGACCGCGCCGCCGCCGTGCGCGAACGCCTGCGTCGGCGCGATCGCGGCGAGGGCGACGACCGCGAGGGCGGCGAGCCGCCGGAGAGAGCTGTGCAACCGCATGTGGATCCTTTCGCTCGTGGGACGGACGGTTCACCGTCGCACGGCGGAAGGCCCGTGTTGCAGATCGTCCGAGCCTGTTCAGAGCGCGTTCAGACGTCGTTCAGGAAGCGCCTCGCGGGCGCGCCCGAATTCACCGCTGCGTAACCTTCGCGCGGTCACAATGGCGTGATGGAGCGTGAGCGCACCGTGCTGGTCGTCGACGACGAGGCGACCGTCCGCGACGTCGTCGGCCAGTACCTGACGCGCGAGGGCTTCCGCGTGCTGACGGCGGGCGACGGCCGCGAGGTGACGGCGCTCGTCGAGCGCGAGTCGCCCGATCTCGTCGTGCTCGACGTGATGCTGCCCGGCATCGGCGGCCTGGAGCTGTGCCGTGCGATCCGCGCGCGCCGGCCGACCCCGGTGATCCTCCTGACGGCCCGCAGCCAGGAGACCGACCGCATCGTCGGCCTCGAGCTCGGCGCCGACGACTACGTCACGAAGCCGTTCTCGCCGCGCGAGCTCGTGGCCCGGGTGCGCGCGGTGCTGCGGCGTGCGGGCGGCGAGCCTGCGCCCGACGTGCTCGTGCTCGGCGAGCTCGAGATCGACCTGCCCGCGCGCGAGGTGCGCATCCGCGGGCGCGACGTGCGGCTGGCGGCGCGCGAGTTCGACCTGCTCGCGTTCCTGGCCCGCAACCCGCGGCGCGTGTTCACGCGCGACCAGATCATGCAGAGCGTGTGGGGCTACACGGCCGCGATCGACACGGGAACGCTGTCGGTGCACGTGCGCCGCCTGCGCGAGAAGATCGAGGACGACCCGCGCACGCCGCGGCGGATCGAGACGGTCTGGAACGTGGGCTACCGGCTCGTCGCCTGATGGGGGCGTTCGCCGTCACGCTCGCGCTCTGCTCGCTCGTCGCGGGGATCGCCGGCGGCCTCCTGCTGCGCCTGCTGCCGTCGCTGCGGCTGCGGCTGGCGGGCCTCGCGCTGCTGGCCTCCGGCCTGCCGCTCGCCGCGGTCGTGGCGTCCGGGCTGATCATGTTCGACACGCGCCACGACGCGCTCATCACGCTCGTCGCCGCGGCCGCCTCGGCCTCGGCGCTCGTCGGCGCGCTCGTCGTGTCGCGCTCGATCTCGCTGCCGCTGCGCTCGCTGCGGCGCACCGCGCAGCGTCTCGCCGACGGCGAGCTCGAGGCACGGGCGGAGGTCGCGGGGCCGAGCGAGCTGCGCGAGGTCGCGGGCGTCGTCAACGAGATGAGCACGGCGCTCGACGGGCTCCTGCGCGCGCAGCGCGAGCTCGTGGCGGCTGCCAGCCACGACCTGCGCACCCCGCTCACGAACCTGCGCGCCGCCGCCGAGGCGCTCGAGGACGGCGTCGGCGATCCGGCGCTCCACCTCGCGTCGCTGCAGGTTCAGATCGAGCGCATGACGCTGCTCGTCGACGACCTCCTCGACCTCTCGCGCTTCGACGCCGGCGTGGTGCCGCTCGACGTCGCCGAGACGGAGCTCGAGCCGCTGCTCGACGACTGCCTCGCGCTCTACGCCGCCGATGCGCGCACGGCGCGCGTGCGCCTCGAGCGCGAATGCCCGCCCGGGCTGCGCGGCCGCTGCGATCCGCTCCAGCTCGGGCGCGTGCTCTCCAACCTCGTCGGCAACGCGATCCGCCACACGCCGCCGGGCGGCCGCGTGCTCGTGCGTGCGCGCGACGGCGTCGAGGTGAGCGTGATCGACACCGGCGCGGGTCTGCCCCCGGGCGCCGGCGAGCGCGTGTTCGAGCGCTTCTGGCGCGGCGACGAGAGCCGCGCGGCCGGCGGCACGGGTCTCGGCCTCGCGATCGCGCGCGCCATCGTGGAGCTGCACGGCGGCACGATCGGCGTCGCCGACGCCCCGGGCGGGGGCGCCTGCTTCACGTTCACGCTGCCTCAGAGCGCGGCGTAGAGCGCGCGGTAGGCGCGGTAGCGCTCGTCGTACACCGCCGCGGTGCCGGGCCGGGGCTCGACCGCCGGCGCGAGCGCGACGAAGCGCGCGATCTCGCTCCACTCCGCGAACGCCCCGGTGCCCATGCCGGCGGCGAAGGCCGCGCCGAGCGCCGAGCCCGGGTGGTCGACGACCGGCTCGAGCACGAGGCCCGTCACGTCGGCGACGATCCCCTTCCACAGCGACGACGACGCGCCGCCGTTCGTGACGCGCGCCCGCGCGGGGCGCACGCCGTGCTCGGCGAGCACCTCGAGGTGGTGCCGCACGCCGTAGGCGAAGCTCTCGAGCAGGGCGCGGAAGACGTGCCCGCGGCCGTGGCCGAGTGCCAGTCCGACGATCGCGCCGGTTGCGAGCGGATCGTTGACGGGCGTCTTCTCGCCGAGCAGGTAGGGCAGGATGACGATGCCCTCGGCCCCCGGCGGCGTGGCCGCGGCTTCCGCGTCGAGGGTGTCGAGAGGCGCGCCGGCGGCGAGCTCGCGCTGGAACCAGCGCACGCCCGAGCCACCGCTCGCCATGCAGCCGTTGGGCAGCCAGAGGCCGGGCGAGGGGTGGGCGTCGAGGTAGAGGCGGGCGTCGAGCAGCGGGTGGTCGCTGCACGCCAGCACGTCGACCGAGCCGCCGAGCTTCACGAGGAGGTCGCCGTGCTCGGCGAGGCCCGCCGCGAATGCGGACGAGACGTGGTCGGCCATCCCGGCCACGACCGGAATGTCCGCGCGGAGTCCCGTGCGGCCGGCCGCGGCGGCGCTGAGCCCGCCCACCACCTGCCGGGGGTCGCGGATCGGGCCGAGCTGCTCCTCGGCGATGCCCGCGGCGGCGCACAGGTCGGGCGCCCAGTCGTCGGTCTCGAGGTCGTAGAGGCCGCTCTCGAGCGCCCAGTTGCGCTCGCTGAACGCGGCGTCGGCGAGCTGCCCCGCGAGCCAGTCGTACGACCCGGCGACGCGCTGCGTGCGCGACCAGACGTCGGGCTCGTGGCGCTGGAGCCAGCGCAGCTTGGGGCCGACCGACTGCTGCGAGACGCCCGCGCCGGTGCGTGCGAGCACCTGCTCGGCCCCGAGCTCGGCGCTCAGCTCCTCCATCTCGGCGTGCGCGCGCGCGTCGTTGTAGAGCAGCGCGGGCCGCAGGGGCCAGTCGTCCTCGTCGAGCGCGAGCACGCACGGCACGCAGCCCGCGACCCCGACGCCCGCGACCGCGGCGGGCTCGATCCCCGCCGCCGCGCACACCAGCGGCACCAGCGCGAGCGCGTTGGCGAGCCAGGCGCCGGCGTCCTGCTCCGACCAGCCGGGATGCGGCGAGACGGGCGCGTTCGGCAGCGAATGCGCCGCGAGCAGCCCGCGCTCCGGGTCGAGCACGACGGCCTTGACCGCCGTCGTGCCGAGGTCGAGGCCGAGCAGCACCCTGGCGCTCAGGCGCTCCGCGCGGCGTCGAGGAACCGCCGCACGCGCTCGCGCTCGACGGGGTTCCAGGTGCCGCCGTCGCGCTTGAGGTCGCTGCCCACGATCACGCCGTCGACGAACGGCGCGAACGCCGCGATGTTGCCGGCCTTGGCCCCGGTGTTGAGCACGACCGGAGCGCTCCCTGCGAGCGCCTCCCGTACCTCGCGCACGGCGTCGACGGCGGGCTCCGCGCCGGCCATGGGGCCCGAGACGAGGATCGCGTCGGCGAGCGAGGAGACGACGGCCGAGCGCGCGCGCACGCCGAGCGGCCGGTCGCCGAGCGGCGAGGCGAACTCGGGCATCACGTTCATGAACACGCAGAGGTCGTCGGCGCCGCACGCCCGGCGGTCGCGCAGGATGCCGGCCGTGTCGGGCTCCCAGAGGCCCATGTCGCTCTCGAAGACGCCCGGCATGACCTCGCGCATGAACGCCGCGTCGCACGCGACCGCCACGCCGAGGGACGCTCGCGCATCCCACAGGTAGTCGACGCCGAAGGGGCATTGCGCCGGTGCGAGCTCGCCCACGATGCGTGCGAGCGCCGCGATGTGCACGGGCGGCGCGCTGAGCAGCGGTGGACGGTCGTTCTCGTTCGCGAAGAGCACCGCGTCGACGCCCTCGTCGAGCAGGATCTCGAGGTCGCGCCGCACGGCGTCGATCGCGCCCTGCATGCCGGCGGCGGCGTCGTACAGCGGCGACCCGGGCAGCGCCGGCGCGTGCGCCATGGCGATCACGGGCCGCGGCGCGGGAAACAGTCGTCGAAAGCGCTCGCTCATGGCGCCCGACTCTAGAGGGTCCGCAAGGTTGGGGTCAGACCCCAACGTTGCAGCGGTCACTCGCGGTCGGCGGCGGGGGCCGGCTCCAGCCACTTCGGATGGTGCTCGCGCGCCCAGGCTTCGTCCACGTCGCCGAGCGTCATGCCGCGGAGGGCGTGGCGGGTGGCGGGGTGGAGCACCGCCAGGTAGAGGTGGCCGGCGACCAGGAGCATCAGGATGAGCGTGCCCCAGTCGTGCACGAGGACGGTGCCGGCGAAGCGGTACGTGGTGTCGCGCTCGCCGTACCAGAGCAGGAAGCCGGTCACGAACATGCCGAGCATGAGGCCGCCGATGAGCGCGGCGTTGAGCTTCTGGCCGGCGTTGAAGCGGCCCTGCGGCGGGGCGGGGCGGCCGTTCCAGAGGCGGCGCGGAGCGCCCCGCAGCCAGCGCCCGTCGTCGGCGTCGAAGCGGTCGATCTCGCGCGCGCTGCGGGCCAGCGAGCGGCGGTCGCCGAGCAGGACGACGAGCACGAGCCCGGCGGCCAGTGCGACCGCGCTCCAGAGGTGCCAGGCCTTCGCCGTCGGCCGGTCGAGGATGCCCTCGAACGCCGAGACGCTCAGGCACAGGCCGGTGAAGAGCATCACGAAGAACGTCACGGCCAGCAGCCAGTGCGCGGCCCGCTCGGTGCGCGTGAAGCGCAGGACGCGCGGTCTAGCCGTAGCCATTGGACTTGCCGACCCAGGCGTCCGTGTCGTAGCCGCGCTGCTCCCAGTAGCCGGGCGTCTGCACGGCGTCGAAGCGCAGCTCGCGCACCCACTTGACGTTCTTGTAGCCGTACATGCTCGGCAGCACGAGCCGCAGCGGCGCGCCGTGCGAGCGCGTCAGGGGCTTGCCGTCCATGCTGCGCGCGAGCATCGCGTCGGGCTCGCGGAACTGCGCGAGCGAGACCTGGTCGATGTAGGGCGCCTCGAGCGATTGCAGCGAGACGAACTGCGCGGCGGGCTTGGGCCGGACGAGGTCGATGATCGTCTGCGGCCGGATCCCCTCCCAGCGTACGCCGCCCACGGTCCAGCCCGTGACGCAGTGGAAGTCGCTCGTCTGGTGCTCGCCCGGCAGCTCGGCGACCGCGCTCCAGCGCAGCCGCACCGGCTTCTCGACGAGGCCGGTGATGCTGAGCTCGTAGGTCTTCGGATCGAAGCGCGGCAGCGGGTACTGCACGCTGTAGATGCGCCAGCCGCCGCCGAGCCCCGGCAGCACGCTGGAGAACCCGCCGGGCGCGCTCGGGACGGCGCTCGCGAGCATGCGGCTGATGGCCGGCGCCACCGCGATGCCGCCGACGCCCGCGGCGAACGTGCCGAGCAGCGCCGCGCGGCCGATCGGCAGACCCTCGCGGGGCGTGGGTGCGGGCCGTTCCATGGTCTGACAGTACCGCGGGGACGCGGTTTGCTACAGGCTGCGCGGGTCGAGTTCAGCTCAGGTTCATGAATCGCCGGTGACGCGGATCTCGCCGTCCCCGGTCGCGATCACGATCGCGCGCAGCCCCCCGCCGTCGCCGAGCGGCCGCACCGGCACGCCCGGCTCGATCCAGCCGTCGAGGTGCTCGGGCGTGCATCCGACCTCGACGCGGCTGAGCCCGCGCACCTCGACCGCGTGCGGCGCACTCAGCAGTCCCGGCCGCATCTCCGGGTCGTCCCAGGCGATGAAGAACGGCCGTGCCCCGAGCGCCGCGTCGCGGCCCGCGACGCGCCACGAGATGCGGGAGCCGTCGCTGCGCTCGCGCGCGCCGCGCTCGAGCGTGAGGCCGAGCCGGCGGGCGTGCCGCTCGATGTCGGCCGTCTCGCAGCACCAGCCCATGAGCGGGTCGCCGGTGGCCGTGTGCCGCAGCAGCCAGCGTCCCATCGGGTCGCGCAGGGCCTCGTTCTCGTCGGCCACGCCGATGATCTCGAGGTAGGAGCCCGCGAGCGGCACGATGCGGTTGTGGGTGCCCCAGCCCGGATGCCGCCCACCGGGCAGCGACGCGAGCCCGTGGCGGCTCCAGAGCCGGTCGGCGACCGCCTCGATGTCACGCGCCCCGATGATCGCGTGATCGATCCGCATGCGCGTCCTAGGGCGAGACCCTCAAGCGCCGTCCTCGCGGATGGTCGTGAGCGTGGCCCCGACCGGGACGATGTCGTCCTTCTGGACGAGCGGAGGCCCGAGCAGGCCCGCGACGGGGGCGGTGACCTCGGCGTCGACCTTGTCGGTCTCGACCAGGCAGATCGCGTCGTCGACCTCGACGCGCTCGCCCTCCTTGCGCAGCCATTCGACGAGCGTGGCGTCCAGCATCGTCAGGCCCCACTTGGGCAGCACCACGGGCGTCTCGCTCACTCCGTACCTCCGCGTCGGGCCTTCATGCCTCGGCGATGATGCCATGCCGCTCCGGCGGGCTGGATGGTCTGGGGCAACCCAGCCGGAAATACAAGTCTTGTTGAGCGGACCGCTGGACTGTAGCCTCTCGCCACGCCGCGTTCTCGAGCGGTGCCCCAACGTGTGGAAAGGGAGGTGGTCATGGAGGGTTCGACCATGGTCGAGCCGGTTCACGGGCTTGCTCGTAACGCTCTCGGCTTGCCCCAGGTGTTGTTCTGCATCGTGACCGGCGCCGCGCCGATCGCGGCGATGCTGTTCAACGACTTCTGGGCCGTCTACGGCGGCGGCTGGGCCGCTCCCAGCGCCTTCATCATCGCGACTGTTGCGTTCACCGTCTTCTCCGTCGGCTATGTCGCGATGGCCAAGCGCGTCACGGCCGCAGGCGGCTTCTACAGCTTCACCTCGCATGCCTTCGGGCAGAGCATGGGCATGGGCGTGGCGCTCCTGATCGCGGCCTGCTACACGGTCTTCGCCGCCGGCGTCACGGGCGTGACCGCGTACTTCGCGAATGCCACGGTCAACGACTGGTTCTCGCTCGACATCCCCGTCTGGGTATGGGAGTTCGGGACGCTCGGGATCATGGTCCTTCTCGCCTTCTTCCACATCGAGCTGACCGCCAAGATCCTCGGGGTGTTCCTGATGGTCGAGGTGGCGGCGCTGCTCGTCTTCGCGTTCGCCACGCTGTTCCAGCCCAAGCACGGGCTCGTGCTCGACTCGCTGCTGCCGTGGAACTTCTTCGACAGCGCGGGCAACGGCTCGAAGGCGGCCTTCGGCGCAGGCACGGTGGGAGCCGGCTTCTTCGGCGCCTTCTGGTCATGGATCGGCTTCGAGATGGCGCCGAACTACGCCGAGGAGTCGAAAGACCCGAAGAAGATCATGGGTCCGGCCACGTACATCTCGGTCATCGGCCTCGGCATCCTCTACACGTTCGTCTGCTGGATGCTGGTCGTCGCCTACGGCAAGAGCGGCATCATCCCCGGCATCAACGCGCAGCTCAAGGGCGAAGTCGCCTCGGTCTTCTATCCCGCGACCGATCGCGCGATCGGCCTCGACATCGGCGGCAAGTCGATCCTCACGAGGGCGTTCGAGCTCACGATCGTGACGGGCTCGTTCGCGTGTCAGCTGGCGTTCTTCAACACGGCCACGCGCTACTTCTTCTCGATGGGCCGCGAAGGCGTCCTACCGCGCGGTCTGGGCCGCACGCACCCGACGCATCACAGCCCGTACATGGCGAGCTCGCTCGTCGGCGTGTTCTCGGCGCTCATCATCGGCGGGTTCCTGTGGTACGACTCGAGCGCTCTCGGGGCGTTGCTGCGGCTCGGCACCTGGGTGCCGATGATGGGGAATATCGGGATCCTGAGCGTCATGGCGCTCGTCTCGGTGGCGATCATCAAGTACTTCGCGACCACGGCGAAGGACGGCCAGCACATCTGGACGACGATCATCGCGCCGGTGCTCGCCACGGGCGCGATGGCCGTGGCGGTCTTCCTGCTGGTCAAGTACCGCACGACGCTCGGCGGTGCGAGCGGCATCCCGTTCGTCGACTGGATGTGGGTCCCGCCGCTGGTCGTCTTCCTCGCGGGCGTCGTGCTCGCGCAGATCTACCGCTCGAGCGACCGTGCCCGCTACGACGGCATCGGCCGCTACCTGCACGAGGACATCGGCACGTAGCTCACGCATGACCCGCGGGGCGCCGCCGCAACGGGCGGCGCCCCGCGACGCGCGCGGCGTCCTGCGCGAGCGCGCGCGCAGCGGCGAGCGGTGCGTCGAGGTAGGCCGCAGCCGGCGCGGCCGCAAGCACGGCGCATGCGCGTGCGGCATCCACGCCGAGCCCCAGCCCGAGCACGGCACGTGCCGCGGCGGCGCGGGCGAGCTCCTGCGCGCTGCCCTCGGCGCGCTCGACGGCGAGCGGCACGCCCTCCTCCTCGAAGCCCGCGCGCAGCGCCGCGATGGCGTCCCCGGGCACGTCGCCGGCGACGAGCGCGAGCACGAGCGGCTCGCTCATGCGCCCGCCGCGTAGGCCAGGACGAGCCCGACGGCCACCGCGGCGCGCGGGCCGTGCCGTCCGAGCACGTTGCCGCGGGCGACGGCCACGTCGAGGTCGCCGAGCTCGGCGGCGACCGCGTCGATCACCTCGGGGTCGCTCGCGCAGCCGCCGACGAGCGTCACGAGCTCGCCGCGCGGCACCCCGCCGGCGCCGTCGATCGCGCGGCGGACGTTGCGCCCGATCACGGCCTGCTTGGCGCTGCGGCGGAGGCCGCCCCAGACCTCGGGCGCGAGCGTCGTCGCGAGCGGCTCGGGCGGCCCGCCGGCGAGCACGCAGAGGTGGGCGAGCGCGACCGGCGGCGCGGGCTCGCCGAGGAACGTGCGCGAGCCGTCCTCGTGGTGCAGCACGAACGGCGTCTCGACGCGCGCGGCGCGATGCCGCTTGGCGCGCTCGGCGCTGTCGCGTCCGACCCCGAGGAGGCCCTGGCAGATGCGCGTGACGAGCTCGCCCGCGCCCGCGGTGACGACGGCCGTGCCCTCGCGGTGCAGGTCGACGGTGCCGCCGCCGATGTCGATCACGAACGGCGTCGTGCCGGCGCGCGGCGTCGTGCCCGCGCCCAGCACCGCCGCGGCCGACTCGCTCGAGACGACGTGCACGCCCCCCGGCGTCCGCGCGTCGAGGACGCCGAGCAGGCCGCTCGAGTCGCCGCGCGCGAGCACCGCCAGCGCGAGCGCGCGGCGGCGCTGCAGGCGGCGGCGCAGCCCCGGATCCTCCGGCGGCTCCGGCAGGCGGCACCAGAACGCGTCGAGCACTCCCTCGTGCGTGCCGGCCGCACCGCGCAGCGCCGTCACGATCCCGGGCGCGGGAGGCGCCTCGCGCTCGTCGAGCACGGCGCCCGTGCCGTCGGCGAAGAGCAGGCGCACCGTGGTGTCGATCGTCTCCGCCGCGGGGCCGGAGATGCCGGCCTCGCGCACGACGAGCGCCGTGCGCCGCCCGGCCACGGCGCGCGCGGCGTGGCGTGCGGCGCGCGCCTCGTCGGGCCCGAGCCCGAGCAGATCCGCGAGCCGCAGCGGGTCGGACAGCTCGCTCACGCTCGCGCCCGCGACGGCGACCTCGAGCGCGGCCTGCGCGCCTCCTGGCAGGATGGCCGCATCGGGCACCTCGTCGACGATCGGCAGCCCGCGGTCGAAGCGGTTGCCGATCAGCACCGCATCGTCGCCCTGGACGATCACGCCCGCGATGCGATGGCCACGCTCGCGCGCGGCGCGCAGCTGTGCGGCCGCGTCCTCGAAGTCCTCGTCGAGCACGATCGCGAGCACGGCCTCCGGGCCCGCGGCGCCTGCGAGCTCGCCGAGGCGGCGGAGGCGCCCGCCGGCCGCGCCGGCGCCCGACGGCGTCTCGCTCACGGGGCGGACGACGGCGTTCCGGGCGAGGTCGAGCTCCTCGAGCCGCCCGAGCTCGACGAGACCGGTGTCGACGGGGTCGAGCTCGGCCAGCAGCAGGCGGTACAGCGGCTCGCCGAGCCGCCGCTCGGCGCGCGCCACGAGCTCGCTCACGCCCGCGGCGCAGGCGGTCGAGCCCTTCGCGCCGGTCGTCGCCGCGCGCCAGACGCCGAGGAAGTCGGGCGCGGCGCCGGGCGTGAGCCGGGCCACGGCGAGCTCCGTCGTGGAGTTGCCGACGTCGACGCCCGCGACCAGCATCGAGCTACGCTGGTGAGCCCGCGGCGCACGTACGCGCCGCGCGCCTCGCGCACGAGCGCGGCGCAGAGCAGCGCGGCGCGCGCCTCGAGCCGAGCGGCGAGCTCGTCGAGCTCGCGTGCGCTCGCGCGCCCCGGCCGCAGCGACTCGTAGAGCTCGAGCAGCTCCTCGTCCGAGAACGCGACGAGCTCGGCGCCGCGCCGCAGGTTGTCGGCCAGCTGCGGGTTGCCGCCCGCCTCGGCGAAGTCGGCCTGCTGCCGCAGGACCTCGGGGCTGATGCGGATGTCGTCCGGCGTGATCTCGCCGCGCACGACGGCGTCGAGTGCGATCGCCGAGACGCGGCGGCCGCTCGCGGTGTGCGCCTCGTCCTGGTCGCTCTCGGCCAGCGGATAGGTCGGCTTCAGCTCCGCCACGACGCCTCGACCTCGACGGGATCGGCCGCGACGACGCTGCCGCGCTCGAGCGCGACGAGAGCGACGACGCGCGCGTGGTAGTTCGGGCCGAGCGGCTCGCTCGACTCGGCCAGGAAGAGCGGCTCGGGCTCGGCGCCGCGGGCATAGCGCGCGGCGTTGCGCCCGAGGCCGCGGTAGAGCTCGCGCGTGACGCGCGGGGCGATCGAGAAGAGCTCGAGGTTGCCGAGCGGCGGCAGGTCGGAGCGGTGGATCAGCGCCGTGCCCTTGGCCTGCAGCCCGATACCGATGCCCGAGCCCGCGAGCCGCGAGGCGGTCGAGCCGATCGCGCCGACGTCGAGCGTGCGGCGCACCTGCACGAGGCGCGCGGCCGCGCCCTCCTCCTCGATGCCGGCGAGCACCTGGCGCAGCACCTCGGCCACGGTCAGGCCCGAGAGCGAGAGCCAGATCGTGTGCGCGAAGGCGGGGGAGAGGCCGACGACGACCTCGTCCGGGCGGGTGCCCCGGAGCGCGGCGCCGAGCTCGCGCAGCTGCAGGCATCCGGCGTGGCCGTTCTGCTCGGCGGCGAGCGTCGCGGGCGCCCACACCTGGCGCACCGCGCCCGTCTCGGCCCGGCGCGCCGCGCTCATGCGGTACCCCGTCCCGGGCCCGGCGTAGTCGTTCGGGTCGGTCAGCGCCGAGAGCACCTTCATGTCCTCGGTGAAGATCGCGGAGGTCTGCAGGTAGTCGCCGTAGAGGCGCTGGCGCAGCATGCCGAGCACGCGCTCGGCCTCGACCTCGAAGCCGCGCTGCGCGAGCGCGCGCACGACGTCGAGCGCCGTGAGGCCGCGCTGCATGAGCTGATCCGCGGCGTCGGGCACGAGGTGCGGGTCGAGCGCGGGCACGTCGAGCGAGCCGTGGGCCTGCACGACGGCCTCGGCGTCGGCATCGCTGAAGCGCGCGAGGTCGAGCTCGTCGAGCACGGCGCGCAGCGCCTCGACGGCGCGCCGGCGCAGCGGCAGCAGGTCGGCGTCGGCCTGCGGGCGCAGCACGCCCTCGAACCCCCAGTCGCGCTGCACGACGAGGTAGTCGTCGATGTCCTCGGCGTTGAAGTTCGACGGGCCGAACGCGTTGTCGTAGGCGGGGATCGAGCCGAAGCCCGAGAACAGGAAGTCGGATCCGGCCAGCAGCAGCGGCAGCGTGTGCGCCGTGCGCCGGATGTCGGACGACGACATCAGCGTGTCGTTGCCGGTGCACGACTCGAGGTCGTGCATCATCGCGAGCAGGTTCTCGGCGATCACCTCGCGCATGCCGTCGGGCACCGAGCCCGCGACGTTGACGCCGTCGATGCCGCCGTTCTGGGTGCCCTGCGAGCCGGCCGCGCGCGTGACGGCGAGGCAGCGCGCCTCGAGGTAGAGCATCGAGCAGCCCTCGGTCGCGCCCATCAGGCACTCCGCCCCCGAGCCCGACGTGAAGCGCATCTTGAGGCCGCGCGAGGCGTAGCACGAGGCCAGGAACGCCTTCGACCAGGGCGTGTCGTCGCCGTCGACGAAGACCTGCTCGGTGCCGTAGACCGAGACGGTCTCCGCGTAGGTGGTGAGGCCGCGCATGCCGAGCTCGAGCTCGAGCCGCTCCTCGACCGCGCACTGCGTGAGCGCGCCCGGGCGCCGGCACCTGCCCGCCGACGAGCAGCGCCACGGCGTTGAGCGGCGCGTCGCGCAGCAGCGGCACGGTCGTCTCGAGCTCGCGGAAGCCGAGCGCGACGGCGCTCGCCGCGTCGGCCGCGAGCAGCAGCGGGTGGTCGACGCGGTTCGTGACGTGCGCCTGGATCGAGGGCGTGCGGCGCACGCGCATCTTCTGCATCGCCGAGAGCAGCTCGACCGGCGCGAGCAGCGAGAGCACGTGCGCGAGGCGGCCCGGCGTCATGCCGGCGGTCAGCCGCGTGATCTCGGCCCGCGGCGTGGAGCCGTCGACGAGCATGCGCGCGAACGCGACCTCGTCGAGCGCCATCGCCTCCTCGGCGACCGCGAGGTCGATGCCGCGGCGCGCGATGAACTCGTCGAGCAGGTCGAACTCGGCCTCGGCCTTGCCGTCCAGCTCGACGACGCGGCCGTCCTCGATGCGCAGCGACGGCGCGGGGTCGTTGGGACTCGCGAACGCGATCAGCCCGAGCGCCGGATCCTCGGGAACGAGGTTGTCGCGGCTGATCGGCCGTGTCGCGTAGAACTGCGCGCGCAGCGAGGGGCCCGTGCTCACGGCGCGTACGGTAGCGGGCGCGCCGAGCGCGCGTGCGCCCGAGATGGCTCAACGGAGGCAGGAAGCGACCGCCTCTGCGTGCTACTGGGTGAGGTACGCTCGCCGCCGGCGGGTACCAAGGGCAACATAGGGGGTGGCATGAGTACGCAAGGGTTCGACGCGAGCTCGGTCAAACGCTCGACCTGGATCGCGGGCGGTGGAGCCGTGGTGCTCCTTCTCTCGACGTTCTTCAGCTGGTGGAAGGTCTCGGTGCTCGGCTTCTCGGTCACGCGGAGCGGGTGGGACACGGGCGCACTCGGCAAGCTCGTCTTCTTGGTGGCGCTCATCGCGATCGCGCTCGTCGTGGTCGACTTCATGAAGATCGACGTCTCACAGCTGCCGGTGCCCGTGCCGCTTGCGCTGCTCGGCGCCGGGGCGCTGTGCCGTGATCCTGGTGCTGTGGCGGTTCATCGACACGCCCGAATCACGTCGACTGGGCCTGGGGCCTCTACGTCGCGTTGATCGCGGCAGCCGTGCTGACGTACGGCGGCTGGCTCAAGCTGCAGGAAGTCTGAACAGGTCGTGATCGAAGCGCGCTGCGCGCGGGGCCATGCCTCGGCGCGCAGCGCGTGTGCGTCTCAGGGACGCGCGGCGTCGACGAGCGCCTGCAGCGGACGGGCGAAGCGCTCGTCCGCGCGCATGTGGAACTCGTTGTGCCACTGCAGGCCGAGCGCGAACGCGCCGTTCGTCGACTCGGTCGCCTCGATCGTGCCGTCGGGCGCGACCGCAGCGGCGCGCAGGCCCTCGCCCAGGCGCTCGACGGCCTGGTGGTGGTAGGAGTTGACGACGTGCCTGCCGGCGCCGATCCAGCCGGCCAGGCGCGTGCCCTCGAGCACCTCGATCTCGTGGGCGCTCGGCTCGTCGACGACGCGCGACCACTCGCCCATGTGCGCGATCTCGCGTGCCCGTCGCGGACGGGACGTCCTGGACGAGCGTGCCGCCCGGCGGCGACGTTGAGCACCTGGCTGCCGCGGCAGATCCCGAGCACGGGCTTGCCGTCCTGCAGGCAGGCGCGCGCGAGCCCGAGCTCGGTCGTGTCGTAGCCCGGCGTGCCCCGGGCTCGCTGAGCGGGTGCGGCTCGGCGCCGTAGTGCTCGGGCGCGACGTCCGGGCCGCCCATCAGGACGACGCCGTCGACGAGCTCGTAGGCGGCCTGCCAGCTCTCGGGGTCGCTCGAGTGCGGGATGACGATGACGAGCCCGCCGGCGCGCTCGATCACCTCGCGCATGCGCTCGTCGACGTGGCGGATGTTCGGGTCGTTGAGCGCGAGCGTGAGACCGATGCGGGGCCGGCGGGACATCGGCGGCGGACTGTCCGTGACTAGGCGGCGGCCGGCTTGACGATCTGCGCCAGCTCGCCCGACTCGTGCAGCTCCATCGTGATGTCGCAGCCGCCGACGAGCTCGCCGTCGACGAAGAGCTGCGGGATGGTGGGCCAGCCGGAGCGCGCCGAGAGCACCTGGCGGATGCGGGGATCCGGCAGGATGTCCATGGCCGCGAAGTCGGCGTCCACGTCGCGCAGCGCCTGGATCACGCGCATCGAGAAGCCGCACATGGGCCGCTCGGGCGTGCCCTTCATGAACAGCATCACGCGGTTCTCGGAGATCGCCTTGTCGAGCGCCTCCGCAATCGCCTGCTCGCTGATGACCTGAGCTTCCATCACTGCTCCTCGCCGCCGGTTGCGACGGTCTTGATCGAGAGGGCGTGGATCCTGCCGTCGTCGAGCCAGTCCTGGACGGCGGCGTAGACGAGCTTGTGCTGCTGCAGGAGGGGCAGGCCGCGGAACTGCGGTGCCCCGACGTGTGCCTCGAAGTGGTCGCCGGTGCCCGCGTTGAAATCGCTCACGGTCGCCTGCGACCCCGGGAGGTGCGCCTCGATGCGCGCCTTGAGTTCGTCCGGATGCGGCATGGCGGCAACCTATCAGGCGAGATCGCGTAGATACCTACACTCCGAGGTGTGACCAAGGCCATCCTCCCCGACGGCAACGAGCTCGTCCTCCCGGACGGCGCCAGCGGCCTCGACGCCGCGCGCGCGATCGGGCCGCGGCTGGCCGACGCGACGGCCGCCGTCGAGGTCGACGGCGAGCTGCGCGACCTCCGCCTGCCGCTGCCCGACAGCGCACACCTGCGCATCCTGCGCGTCGGCGACGAGGACGCGCTGCCGGTGCTGCGCCACTCGACGGCGCACCTCATGGCCGAGGCCGTACAGCGGCTCTGGCCGGGGACGAAGGTCGCGATCGGCCCCGCGATCGAGGACGGCTTCTACTACGACTTCGACTTCGCCGAGGCGCCGGGCGAGAGCGACCTCGCGCGCATCGAGGACGAGATGCGCGCGATCCTCAAGCGCGGCCCGCACGCCTACGAGCGCATCGAGACGACGCGCGAGGACGCCGTCGCGCGCTTCGGAGCCGAGGGCGAGACCTACAAGGTCGAGATCGCCGAGGCGCTCCCGGAGGGCGAGCAGGTCACGTTCTACGAGCAGGACGGCTTCACCGATCTCTGCCGCGGCCCGCACCTGCAGTCGACGAAGCCGATCAAGGCCTTCAAGCTGACCTCGCTCGCCGGCGCCTACTGGCGCGGCGACTCCAACGGCCCGATGCTGACCCGCATCTACGGCACCGCGTTCTTCGACCAGGCCGACCTCGACGCCCACCTCGAGCGCATCGAGGAGGCTCGCCGGCGCGACCACCGCCGTCTCGGACGCGAGCTCGACCTCTTCCATCTCGGCGAGAGCTCGCCCGGCTCGCCGTTCTGGCACCCGCGCGGGATGGTGCTCTTCAACGAGCTCGGCCGCTTCTGGCGCGAGCTCAACGCGAGCCGCGGCTACGAGGAGGTGCGCACGCCGATCCTCTTCGGCACCGACCTCTGGAAGCGCTCCGGCCACTGGGACAACTACCGCGACAAGATGTTCCTGACCGAGGAGGTCGAGGGACGGCAGTTCGGGCTCAAGCCGATGAACTGCCCGGGGCACGTGGAGATCTACAACCACCGGCGCCACTCGTACCGCGACCTGCCGCTGCGCCTCGCCGAGCAGGGCCTCGTGCACCGCAACGAGGACTCCGGGTCGATGCACGGCCTCCTGCGCGTGCGCCACATCACGCAGGACGACGCCCACATCTTCTGCCGCTGGGACCAGGTCGAGGCCGAGGTCGTCGGCTGCCTCGACCTCGCGCGCGTGATCTACGACACGTTCGGGCTCGAGGTCCGCGCCGAGCTCTCGACGCGCCCCGAGAAGCGCCTCGGCAGCGAGGAGGAGTGGGACCGCATGGAGGCCGCGCTGTCCTCCGCGCTCACGACGGCCGGCTGGGGCTTCGTCGAGAACCCGGGCGACGGTGCGTTCTACGCGCCCAAGATCGACCTCCACATGACCGACTCGATCGGGCGCAGCTGGCAGGTGGGCACGATCCAGCTCGACGGCTGGATGCCGCAGCGGCTCGATGCGACCTACACCACGAGCGAGGACGAGCTCGAGCGCCCGTTCATGATCCACCGCGCGCTGTTCGGCTCGTTCGAGCGCTTCATCGGCATCCTCATCGAGCACTTCGCCGGCGCGTTCCCGCTCTGGCTCGCGCCCGTGCAGGTCGCCGTGCTCCCGCTCAGCAGCGAGCTGCGCGCCTATGGCGACGAGGTCGTCGCGGCCCTGCGCGCCGCCGGGCTGCGCGCCGAGCTCGACGCGCGCGAGGAGAAGGTCGGCCGCAAGATCCGCGACGCCGAGGCCCAGAAGGTGCCCGTGATGCTCGTGCTCGGCGGCCGCGAGGCCGAGGCGCACAGCGTCGCCGTGCGCCGCCGCGGCGGCGTCGACGCCGGCGTCAAGCCGCTCGCCGAGGTGGTCGCCGAGGTGGCCGCCGAAGCGCGCGAGCGCCGCCTCGCCGCGCTCGCATAGAGTCGTCGCGCAACCGTCATCCGAATCACCTGTACGGAGGTCCGATGTCCGCCGACTTCGACCAGGTCAAGTCCGCGCTCGACGAGTTCGCCGAGGCCTGGAAGGCCAACGACGGCGCCGCGCTGGGGCGCTTCTTCGTCGACGAGGGCACGCTCATCAACCCGTTCGGCCACCGCGCCGACGGGCGGCCGGCGGTCGCCGCGCTGTACTCCGAGTACTTCGGGGGCATGCTGAGCGGCACGTCGACGACGATCGCTCTCGCGAGCGTGCACGCCGTCGAGAGCGACCACGCGTTCGCCGATGCCGAGCAGACCGTGCGCGCCGCCGACGGCAGCGTGCTCTTCGCCGTCAACCTCGCGGCGCTCCTGCGGCGCACCGGCGACGGCTGGCGCTTCGTGGACGCCCGGCCGTACGTCGTCGCGACCCTGCCGGGCTGATCTGCAGCGCCGGCGCGGGCTCAGGAGGCCGAGCGCGCGGCCGACCACCAGTGGCGGCGCCGCCGGCCCTCGCGCACCGCGGCGCGCACGGTGCGCACGAACGGCCGCACGCGCCGGGCGTCGATCCACTTGATGCGCACCTCGTGGCCATGCGTGTGCAGCGCCACGTAGCTGCCGATCAGCCCCTTGCCGCGCTCGACGCGCTCGATCGCGGAGTAGGGGAGGTACGTCGCCGCGTCGTCGGCGATGAATACGAGGCGGCGGTCGGTCGCCAGCAGCAGGCCGGTCCAGGGGGCGTTGCGGTGCGCTTCGACGGTGCCGCGGACGCTCGCCAGCACACGTTCCTCGCGACCGAGATGGTTTGCGTAGAGCCGCCGCATGCGCTCGTGCTTTCCCATGCCGTCGCTTCCTCAACGTAGTGCAGTTCGGACGTCATGTGGAACGCGCTTGCGGTTCGGGATATTCGTCGCCGAGCTCCCGCAGGAGCCCCTCCGCGAGCTCGAGCAGCGCCGCCGTGGCCGGCGAGAGCGTCGCGCCGCGCCGCGTCACGAACGCGAACGTGTCGTAGATGCGCTCGGCGAAGCGCACGTGGTGGAGGCCGGGCGGGAAGCGCCGGTTCCTCGTCACGACCGACGGCACGAGCACGTCGCCGACGCCGCGCGCGGCGAGCTCGAGCGCGGCGCTCAGATACTCGACCTCGACGAGCGGCTCGAGCGTCACGCCGGCCTCCTGCGCGCGCGCCGCCAGCTGCAGCCGGGTCGGGTCCTCGTGGGCGTGGCTGGCGTCGGTGAAGATCAGCGGCCGGCGCGCGAGCTCGCGCGTGCTCACCGCCCGGCGCACGCGGTGCGGCTGGGAGCTGACGTAGAGCACCTCGTCGCGCAGGGCGGGACGCACCACGAGTCCCTCGGCGTCGACCGGCAGGACGACCAGGCCGGCCTCGAGCCGCCCGGCGCGCACGTCGTCGGCGACGGCCGAGGAGTTGAGACCGACGATGCGCAGCCGCACGCCGGGGTAGCGGTCCGTGAACGCCTCGGCGAGGTCGGCGAGCAGGTAGTAGACGGCCGTCGAGAACGTGCCGAAGCTCGCCGTGCCGGCGCGCACGTCGCGCACGCCCCGCACCGCCTCGCGCGCCGCCTCCACCTCCGCGAGCACGCGCTCGGCGTGCGGCAGCAGCGCGCGCCCGGCCTCGGTCGGCACGACCCCCTTGCCGACGCGCAGGAAGAGCGGCACCCCGAGCTCGCCCTCGAGCCGCCGGATCTGCTCCGACAGCGACGGCTGCGCGAGGTGCAGGGCCTTGGCCGCGCCGCTGAACGACCGCTGCGCGACGGCTTCGCGAAAGTAGGTGAGCTGCTGGAGGTTCATGGAAGCGGGGGGACCGCAAGATTGGGGTCAGACCCCAATCTTGCATAGGCGTTGCCTATTGATTCTATAGTCAGAACAGGATAGGGCTACCGATTTGCGGGCGTATCCTGAGATTGCAGGGCACATGCCCCGCCCAGGCGGAGAACCTCTCCGCCCGCGAATCGAAGCCACTTTCCTGAAGGAGTCGGCCATGCCGAACGCCCTGATTGCGCTGCTCTTGCTGCTCGGCGGCGCCAACCGCCCCAACGAGGCGCTGCGCCCGCACCGCCAGCCACGGCGTTGAAGAACGAGCGCCGCGGCCTCGCGGAATGCGCCTCGTCTGCCGCGGCGTTCGGCTCGGTCGGCGTCCTCGTCGCGCTCGCGCGCAGTGAGCACGTCGGCACCACCACGCTGCTCGCCAGCCGCTACGCGCTCGGCGCGCTCGCGCTCTGGGGCGCGCTGCTGATCCTGCGCCGCCCGCTGCCCGGCCTGCGCGTCGGCCTCATCGCCGTCGCGCTCGGCGCGACGACCTACGCGGCCGCCTCCGCCACCTACCTCGCCTCGATCGATCGCATGGGCGCGGGGCCGGCCGGAGTCGTCTCCTACTGCTACCCCGTGCTCGTCATGGCCGGGGCCATCATGCTCGGCCGCGAGCGGCTGTCACGCCGCCGCGCAGCCGCGCTCGGCCTCGCCGTCACCGGCGTCGGCCTGCTCGTCGCCGGCGGCGGCCTCGGAGCCGTCAACGCGCCCGGCGCGCTGCTCGCGTTCGCCTCGGCCTCGGTCTACACCGTGTACGTGCTGGCGTCGGCCGCGCTGCGCGACCGCGTCGACGCGCTCGCGCTCGCGACGCTCGTCGCGACGGGGGCCGCGGGAGCGTTCGCGCTCGCGCACGCCGTCCACGGCGGCGCGCCCGTGCACACCGCGACGGCGGCGATCGCCGTGCTCGCGCTCGCGCTCGTGCCGACCGCCTTCGCCGTCTCGGCCTTCCTCTCCGGACTCGGCCGCATCGGCCCCTCGCGCGCGAGCATCGCGTCGTCGCTCGAGCCGGCGGTGGCCGTCGGCTGCGGCGTGCTCGTGCTCGGCGAGCGACTCGTCCCGGTGCAGTTCCTCGGCGCCGGCCTCGTGATCGCCGCGGTGCTCGCGATCGAGCTGCGCCGGCTGCCGCGCCTGCGCGTGCGGCTGTTCCCGCGCCTCGTCCCGCGCCTGCCGCTCCCGGAGTCGTCCGAGGTCTAGTGTCCGACTCAGGGCACTAGTTGAGGCTGGGATCGTCGGGCATGCGCGAGACGAGGCGGTAGCTCCCGCCCTTGCGCTCGAGCACGCTCGACCAGAGGTCGCCGGGCGTCGCGCTGAACACGTCGTCGACGCGCGCCGGCTCGAGGAACCAGTCCTCGCGCTGCAGCTCGCCCTCGAGCTGGCCGGCGCCCCAGCCGGCGTAGCCCGCGAAGGCGCGCACGCGGCGGACGCTCTCCGAGAGCCGCTCGGGCTCGCTCAGGTCGCTGAGCATGCCGACGCTGCCGACCACGAGCCGCTCGGACTCCTCGGGCTCGGCGAAGTCGGCCAGCACGACGACGCCGTCGCGCTGCACCGGGCCACCGTCGTGGAGGACGTCCTCGGCGTCGACGAGCGGCCCGAGCTCCTCGACGACGTCGCGCGCCGGCACCTCGGTCGGCCGGTTGAGCACGACCCCGAGCGCGCCCTCGGAGTCGTGGGCGAGCACGAGCACGACGCTGCGCCTGAAGTTGGGGTCGGCGAGGCGCGGCTCGGCGATCAGCAGCTGGCCCGCGAGGTTTCCCGGGGGCGCGCTCACGCGCGCGTCCGAGCGCGCGCGACCGAGCGGGCCGTCCAGGCGAGCGCCACGAGCGCGCCGCCGACCTGGGCGCCCGTCGTCGCGCGCGGCCCTGGCAGGGCGTCGTGGAGCTGCTTGAAGCGGTGCGTCGGGTAGAAGCGCAGGCGGCGACCGCGCAGGACGACGTGCTCGAGATCCGGCATCGAGCACGCGAACGCGCACCAGAACTCGCGGCTGCGCATGCCGAACAGGCGCGCGGTCAGCGCGATCGTCGCGAGGATGATCACGCCCTCCTCGGCCTCTTCGAGATCGTCGTGCGCCGGCAGGTCGAGGAGACCGTGGGCGCCCAGGCATGCGAGCACAGCCGCACGTCGCGAACGGATGCGCGAGCCGATTGCGGCGCCGGCCGCGGCATGCGCGAGGGTCATCACCCTCGGGGAGTCTACCGCCCGCGCGCGGCTACCATGCGACCCGCATGTTCCAGTCGCTTTCCGACAAATTGCAGGCCACGCTCGGCGATCTGCGCTCGCGCGGCGCGCTCAGCGCCGAGGACATCGATCGCGCGATGCGGGAGATCCGCCTCGCCCTGCTCGAGGCCGATGTCAACTTCCGCGTCGTCAAGACGTTCGTGGCGGCCGTGCGCGAGCGCTCGGTCGGCCAGGAGGTGCTCTCGAGCCTGACGCCGGGCCAGCAGGTCGTCAAGATCGTCGACGAGGAGCTCACCGAGCTCCTGGGTGCGGCCGGCACGAAGCTGACGTTCGCCGCCAAGCCGCCGACCGTCATCCTGCTCTGCGGCCTGCAGGGCTCGGGCAAGACGACCGCCGCCGGCAAGCTCGCGAGCCTGCTCTCGAAGCAGGGCCTGAAGCCCGCGCTCGTGGCCTGCGACCTCCAGCGGCCCGCCGCCGTCGAGCAGCTCAAGACGCTCGGCCGGCAGGTCGACGTCCCCGTCTTCGAGCGCGGGACGGGCGGCGATCCGGTCGCGGTCGCCCGCTACGGCGTCGAGGCCGCCGCCTCGCAGGGCCGCGACGTCGTCATCGTCGACACGGCCGGACGCCTGCACGTCGACTCGGACCTCATGGACGAGCTCGTGCGCGTGCGCGACGCGACGAAGCCGCACAACGTGCTCATGGTGCTCGACGCCATGACCGGCCAGGACGCGGTCAACGTGGCCGAGCAGTTCCTCGACGCGGTCGATTTCGACGGCGTGATCCTGACGAAGCTCGACGGCGACGCCCGCGGCGGCGCCGCGCTCTCGGTACGCGCGGTCACGGGCAAGCCGATCGTGTTCGCGTCGATCGGCGAGAAGCTCGACCAGCTCGAGGAGTTCCATCCCGACCGCATGGCCTCGCGCATCCTCGGCATGGGCGACGTGCTCACGCTGATCGAGCGCGCGCAGGAGCACATCGACGACAACGAGGCGCTCGAGCTCGAGCGCAAGCTCAAGACGTCCGAATTCGGGCTCGACGACCTGCTCGACCAGCTCCGCCGGATCCGCAAGATGGGGTCTCTGCGCTCGCTGCTCGGTATGATCCCGGGGATCGGCAAGCAAGTGAAGGACATGCAGGTCGATGACAAGCAGCTCGACCGCGTCGAGGCGATGATCCTCTCCATGACGCCGTCGGAGCGCCGCAACCCGTCACTGATCGACGGCTCGCGCCGCCGCCGGATCGCGTCCGGGTCCGGAACGAGCGTGCAGCAGATCAATCAATTGCTGCAGCAGCACCGTCAAATGAAGAAGATGATGAAGCAGGTCGCAGCCGGAGGAACGCCCGCAATGCCCGGGGTGCCGGGAGCGCAACGACCGCGCCCCGCCGGTGCGCGGAGTGCCCGTAAGAAGCGAAGGAGGTGACATCAGCATGGCCGTAAAGATCCGCCTCACCCGCCTCGGCTCGAAGAAGAACGCTCACTACCGCGTCGTCGTGATCGACTCGCACAGCCCGCGCGACGGCAAGAGCATCGAGACGATTGGCCGCTACGTGCCGCAGGCCGACCCCTCCGTCGTGGAGATCGACGCCGAGCGCGCGCGCGCCTGGCTCGCGAAGGGCGCGCAGCCGTCCGAGCCCGTCAAGAAGCTCCTCAAAATCGCGGGGGTCTGAGATCCGCGAGCTCGTCGAGTACCTCGTTCGCCTCCTGGCCTCCAAACCGGAGGCCGTCGTCGTGGAGGAGAGCGTGGATGCCGAGGGGCGCCACGTCTCGGTGCAGGTCGATGCCGAGGACGTCGGGCGCCTGATCGGCCGCGGCGGCCGCACCGTGCGCGCACTGCGCACGGTGGCGCGTGCCGCCGCCGGCTCGGGCGAGCGCGTGACGCTCGAGATCCGTGACGCGGAATGAGCCCGCGCCGCTGCGCCTCGGCCTGATCGGGCGGGCGCACGGCCTCGCCGGGGCCTTCCGCGTCGTCGGGGCGGCCGAGTGGTACACGTTCGCGCCGGGCGCGACGCTGCTGCTCGACGGCACGGAGCGCGCGCTGCTGTCGGTCGCCGGCACGCCGCAGTCGCCGATCCTCGAGCTCGCCGGCATCAGCTCGCGCGAGCAGGCCGCGGCCGTGCTCGGCCATGCGCTCGAGCTGCGCGCGAGCGACGCGCCCGAGCCCGAGGACGACGCGTTCTGGGTGCGCGACCTCGTGGGCATGCGCGCGTGCTGCGGCGAGCGCGAGCTCGGCGAGGTCACCGACGTCCTCGAGCGGCCCGCCAACGACGTGCTCGTGCTGCGCCTCCGCGACGGCCGCGAGCACCTCGTGCCGTTCACGCGCGAGGCGGTGCCGGGCGTCGACGTGCCGGGGCGCGTGCTGGAGCTGGCCGAGCCGTTCGCCCAGCCGCTCGACGAGTAGGCCCCGATGCTCGAGATCGACGTCTTCACGCTCTTCCCGCACTGGTTCGCCTGGCTCTCGGAGGAGCCGTCGGTGCAGCGCGCGCTGACGGGCCCGCTGACGCTGCGCTTCCTCTCCTACCGCGACTGGTCGCCGCTCCCGCACGCGCAGGTCGACGACGCGCCGTTCGGCGGCGGCGCCGGCATGCTCATGCGCGTCGACGCGGTCGCGTGCGCCGTGGAGGGCGCCTACGCGGGCGACCTCGAGGGCGTGCGCGCGACCCGGCGCATCATCGCGCTCGACCCGGGCGGACGCCGCTTCGACGACGCCTACGCGCGCGAGCTCGCCGCCTCGGAGCGCATCACGCTCCTGTGCGGGCGCTACGAGGGCTTCGACGCGCGCGTGCTCGAGCACGTCGCAACCGAGTCGCTGAGCCTGGGCCCGTACGTCCTGAGCGGCGGCGAGCCGGTCGCGATGGCGGTCGTCGACGCGCTCGCGCGCCTGCTTCCGGGCTCGCTCGCCGACGACCGCTCGAGCGAGGAGGAGTCGTTCGCCCCGGCGCTCGAGGGCGCCCTCGAGTACCCGCACTACACGCGGCCCGCCGAGTGGCGCGGACATGCCGTGCCCGAGGTGCTGCTGTCGGGCCACCACGCGCGCATCGACGCCTGGCGCCGCGAGCAGGCCGCGGCCCGCCGGGCCGACCCGCGCGGGCTGTGACGCTGGCGCGAACGGCGATCGTCTAGCATGGGGTGCTGTCGACGCCCGAACGGAAGACCGAGCACATGAACGTGATCCAGGAACTCGAGGCGCGCCAGATGCGCCAGGTGCCGGCCTTCAAGGCCGGTGACACGCTGCGCGTCCACTTCCAGGTGATCGAGGGCTCGCGCCGCCGCGTCCAGGTCTTCGAGGGCGTCTGCATCAAGCGCCAGGGCTCCGGCGCGCGCGAGACGTTCACGGTGCGCAAGCAGTCGTTCGGTGTCGGCGTCGAGCGCACGTTCCCCGTGCACTCGCCCAAGATCGAGAAGATCGAGGTCGCGGCGATCGGCGACGTCAACCGCGCGAAGCTCTACTTCCTGCGCGACAAGGTCGGCAAGAAGGCGCGCATCCGCGAGAAGCAGCGCTAGCCGAGCCCGTGGCCGCTCCGGCCGAGGGCCAGGGGGGCGCCGAGCGGGTCGAGCTGCGGTTTCCGGTCGCCGAGCGCCGGCAGCCGGTGATCTGGTCGCTCGTCGAGCTCGTCGTCGTGGTGGCGGTCGCGCTCGGGCTGACGTGGCTCGTCCAGGCCTACGTCGTCAAGTCGTACCGCATCCCGACGGGCTCGATGCGCACGACGGTGGACGAGGGCGATCGCGTGCTGGCTGCGCGCTTCCTCGGCTGGTTCACCGATCCCGAGCGCGGCGACGTGATCGTCTTCCACCCGCCGGGCGTCGGCGACGTGCCGCAGCGGAACTCGCGCACGCAGGCGAGCGTGACGTTCATCAAGCGCGTCGTCGGCCTGCCCGGCGAGACGGTGCAGGGGCTCGACAACCGCGTGCTGATCTGCCGCGCGCCGCGCGTCGCCTGCCACGTGCTGCACGAGCCCTACGCGAGCGGCGTGACCAGTGACTTCGGACCGGTCACGGTTCCGCGCAACTCCTACCTCGTGCTCGGCGACAACCGCCAGAGCTCCGAGGACAGCCGCGTCTGGGGCACGTTGCCGGAGCGCAACATCATCGGCACGGCCTTCGTGCGCTACTGGCCGCCGCACCGGTTCGGCATCCTCTAGTCATGCGCCGCCTCCGTGGCCGCCCGTTCGTCCAGCTCGCGCTGACGCTCGTCCTGGCGCTCCTCGTCGCCTACGGCCTGCAGCGCTACGTGGTCGGCGTCTTCCGCGTGCCGAGCGCGTCGATGTCGCGCACGCTGCTGCCGGGCGACCGCATGCTGGCGGCGCGCTTCTGGTACGCGATCGAGCGGCCGTCGCGCGGCGACATCGTCGTGCTGCACCCGAACGGCAAGGGCGATCGCGTGTACTACGCCGACGGCGCATCGCGCCGGGTCTTCGTCAAGCGCATCATCGGGCTGCCCGGCGAGTGGGTGAAGGCCCGTCACGGGCGGATCTCGATCTGCACCGGGCCCGGCGGCAGCGGCTGCGTGCCGCTGGCCGAGCCGTACGTGCGCGGCACGACGCAGACGTTCGGGCCGATCGCCGTACCGCCCGGCCGCTACTTCGTGATGGGCGACAACCGCCGCGACTCCGAGGACTCGCGCATCTGGGGCCCGGTGCCGCGCGGTCAGCTGCTCGGGCGTGCGTTCGGCCTCGTCTGGCCGCCGCTCCGCATCCGCTTCTTCTAGCGCCCCTGGGAGCGCCGGGAGTGTGCACCGTGTGACGGCTTCGGCCCGCGTCCTCGCGGGCGGGGGATCGTCGCGCTACGCTCGGCCGCATGGCCGTCGCCGTCCGCCCGCGCCCCGCGCGCAAGCTCCTCCGGCCCGGTCACCGGCTGCTGCGGTACGACCGCGCGCTCGGCGTGCCATTCGTCGCCGGCACCGACGAGGCCGGGCGGGGAGCGCTGGCCGGCCCGCTCGTCGCGGCCGCCGTGCTCTTCGACTACCGCCGCCTGCAGGGCCGCGTGTGCGCCCCGCTGGCGCAGCTCGACGATTCGAAGACGCGCACCGTCGCGCAGCGCGAGGAGCTCTACGACGCCGTGCTCGCATGCGCCACGCGCGTGAGCGTGATCGTCGCGCCCGCGCGCGAGGTCGACCGCCGCGGCGTGCACCGCGCGAATCTCGCCGCGCTCGCGCGCGCTCTCGACGGGCTCGATGCCCCCGCGGGGGCGCTGCTCCTGTCCGACGGCTTCCGCGTGCCGCTCGCGCGCGAGCACCGCGCCATCATCGGCGGCGACGGCACGAGCGCCGCCATCGCCGCGGCCTCGATCGTCGCCAAGGTCACGCGCGACCGCCTCATGCGCCGGCTCCACGAGGCCTACCCCGAATACGGGTTCGACGGGCACGTCGGCTACTCGACGCCCGTTCATCGCGAGGCGCTCGTGAGCCACGGGCCCTGCCCGCTGCACCGCCGCTCGTTCGCGACGGTCGGCGCCGTGCAGCTCTCGCTGCTCGCGGGCTGATGGCCCGCTCGCACGCGCTCGGCCGTCGCGGCGAGACGCTGGCGGCGTGGCTCGTGCGCCTGCGCGGCGGCCGCGTGCTCGCCCGCAACGCGCGCGTGCGCGGCGCCTGCGAGGTCGACATCGTCGCGCGCTACGGCCGCACGCTGGCGCTCGTCGAGGTCAAGGCGCGCCGCGCCGGCGGAGCGGCCGAGGCGGTCGGGCCCGAGCGCGTGGCCCGCCTCTCGCGGGCGGCGGAATGGCTCGCCGGCAGCCGCGGCTACGAGTGGGTGGGCGCCATCCGGCTCGATCTCGTCACGATCGACGGGCATCGCGTGCGCTACTTCGCCGATGCGCTGCGCCCGTGACGCGCAGGGCGCCGCCCCCGGTGGGACGGCGCCCCACGTCGACGTCGCGGGCCGTCAGGCGGTGCAGGCCGCCGGGGCCTTGCCCGCGATGTTCGGCTGCACGCCCTTCGGAATGCCGATGTACGTGGCGTACAGCGTCACGGGCCTGGTGCCCAGGTTGCGGGCGCGGTGGAGGTGGCCCGCCGGCTCGACGAACGCGGCGCCCTTCGAGTACCGCTGCGGGGCGCACCCCGCGACGGTCGGATCCCAGACCGTGAGCGTCCCGCCCGTGATCACGACGGCGACTGCGGCGCCGTGGACGTGCCAGCCGAAGTCGCCGCCGGGCGCGATCCTGATCTGGTCGACGACCATCGCTCCCGCCTTCGCCTTCACCGTGATCGGTGCCTTGAGCGTTCCGCCGCCGAGCGCGGTGGCCACGATCGGGGCGTTCGCGCCGGTCGAGACGCCTGCGACGAGCAAGCTGCCGGCGACCACGCACCCGAGCAGCAGGGCTTTGAGTGACTTCCTTCGATCGAACATCGACGTGCCTTTCTCCGAGGTGAATGCCAGGGTCCGAGGCTAGGCCGCGGCGACCACCCGTTCATGCGGGGAATCGCCGTATCGCCGCCGTGACGGTTGCCGTACCTCTCGCTCCGGTCACCAACGAGGAGCATCGCGTTCCATCCGTCGCGGACGCACTGCATCTGTGACTCCCAGGTGACACAGTGACGCCCTAGCCTCCCTCCTGTGATCGCGACCGCCAACAGCCAGACCGCGATCGGGGTCGAGGGCGAGCTGGTCGAGGTCGAGGCGCGCGTGAGCGGGCGCGAGCACGGGGCGACGATCATCGTCGGCCTGCCCGACCGTGCGGTCACCGAGGCGCGCGAGCGCGTCCGCGCCGGCGTCATCGCGAGCGAGCTGTGGTGGCCCCAGGGGCGCGTCGTCGTGAATCTCGCGCCGGGCAACGTCCCCAAGCTCGGCCCGCGCCACGATCTCGCGATGGCCGTCGCGATCCTGGCCGCGAGCGACCAGCTGCCGCGCGAGCGCGCCGGCCGGGTGCTGGTGCTCGGCGAGCTCGCCTTCGACGGACGCGTGCGGCCGGTGCACGGGGCGCTGATCGCGGCGGAGACCGCGCGGCGGGTCGGGCTCGAGGCGCTCGTCTGCGCGCGCGCGTGCGCCGCCGAGGCTGCGCTCGTGAGCGGGCTGCCGGTGCACGGCGCGCGCCATCTCACCGAGGTCGTCGCCTGGCTGCGCGGCGAGCTCGAGCTGCCCCGCGCGACTCCCGATGCGGGCGCCGTGCCGCCCGAGCCGCCCGATCTCGCCGACGTGCGCGGCCAGCCGCTCGCACGCCGCGCGCTCGAGCTCGCCGCCGTCGGCGGCCACAACATGCTGATGATCGGGCCGCCCGGCGTCGGCAAGACGATGCTCGCGCGGCGGCTGCCCGGGCTCCTGCCCGCGCTCGACGAGGAGACCGCGCTCGAGGTGACGCGCGTGCACTCGGCGGCAGGCGTCCTGCGACCGGGCGCGGGCGCGATCCGGCAACCGCCGTTCCGCGCGCCGCACCACGGCGCATCGGCGCCGGCGCTGATCGGCGGAGGCGCAGGCCCGCGTCCGGGCGAGATCTCGCTCGCGTCGGGCGGCGTGCTCTTCCTCGACGAGCTGACCGAGTTCTCGCGCAGCGCGCTCGAGGCGCTGCGCCAGCCCCTCGAGGACGGCGAGCTGGTCGTGGCGCGCGCGGCGGGGCGCGTGCGCTTCCCGGCGCGCGTGCAGCTGGTCGCCGCGGCCAACCCGTGCCCGTGCGGCGGACTTGGCGGCTGCACCTGCACCAACGAGCGCGTCGAGCGCTACCGCGCGCGCCTCAGCGGCCCGCTGGTCGACCGTCTCGACCTCGTCGTGCGGGTCGACGCGCCCGATCCCGAGGCGCTCCGCCGCGACCGCCCGGAGGCGACGGGCGTCGTGGCTGCGCGCGTCGCGGCTGCCCGCGACTGGCAGGCCGCCCGCGGGCAGAAGATCGCGAATGCGCGGCTCGAGCTGGCCGAGCTGGAGCGCCTCGGCATCGCGCCGGATGCGCGGGAGCTGCTCGAGCGCGCCGCCGGCGCCCAGCGCCTGAGCGCACGCCGGCAGGTGCGCGTGCTGCGCCTGGCCCGCTCGGCCGCCGATCTGGCACGCAGCGGCGCCGTCGCGCGCGAGCACGTGGCCGAGGCACTCGCCCTGATCCCGCGCGCGCCGGGGCTCGGATGAAGCAGTCGGTCCGCGTGCTCGAGCGAGGCGACGCCGAATGGCCCGCCTGCCTCGGGCACCTCGGGGCCGCCGAGCCCCGGCGCCTGCATGTGCGCGGCCCGCTGGCCCTGACGGGCGCGTGCGCGCACCCGGCCGTCGCCATGGTGGGAGCGCGTGCGCCCTCGGCGGCCGGCGAACGATTCGCGCGCACGCTCGCGCGCGAGCTCGCCGAGGCCGGCGCCAGCGTCATCAGCGGCCTCGCCCTCGGGATCGACGCGGCCTGCCATGCGGGCGCACTCGACGCCGGCGGCCGCACGGTCGCGGTGCTCGGCTGCGGCATCGACCGCGACTACCCGAGGAGGAACGCCGCGCTCGCGACCCGCATCGCCGCCGCAGGAGCGATCGTCTCGGAGTGGGGGCCGGGCGTCGAGCCGGCGCCCTGGCGCTTCCCCGTGCGCAACCGCATCGTCGCGGCCTTGGCCCAAGTGACGGTTGTGATCGAGGCGACGCGCCGCTCGGGCGCCCTGATCACGGCCGACCATGCGCTCGCCCTCGGCCGCGACGTCCTGGCCGTGCCGGGAGCGCCCTGGCAGGAACTGGCCGGAGGCACGCTGACCCTGCTGCGCGCCGGAGCCGCCCCCGTCGGCAGCGCGGCGGACGTGCTCGACGCCCTCGGCGTCCAGATGGCGGTCGAACCGACCGGGGTCGAACCACCTTCGGGCGTGCCCGGAGTCCTCTGGGCCGAGCTGCGCCGCCGCCCGCGCCGCCGCGACGCCCTGGCGCTGGCGACCGGCATCGCCGCGGACGTCGCCGGCGCGGCCCTCGCAGAGCTGGAACTCGACGGACTCGTCGTCGAGGAGCGCGACGGCACCCTCTCGGCGATGGAGCCGACCCGCAGGCGTCCGGTAAACTCGCAGGGCGGAGGGGCGTAGCTCAGCTGGTAGAGCGTCGGTCTCCAAAACCGAAGGTCGCAGGTTCGAGCCCTGTCGCCCCTGTCTCCATGGATAGATCGTTTGTGGCGTAACCAAGCGATTTGAAAGCAACCGTATCTTGACCAGCCAGTCGGTTTCCGAAACATCTGGCCCTCGGCAGGCGTCGAGCTGAGGAACTGCTCGCTGACCCAACTGCCGACGACGTTCGCGCCGCCGGGATACCTGGGCACGGCAATCTCGTGCTGAACGGAGGCGTGCCCGCCGGGTGTCGTGGAGCGGTCATTGCGACTCCTTTCGTCAAGGAAGGGGCGGGCGTCCATCCCGCCGGTGTGCGTGAAGACCACCGCCGACGGGCGTTCCCGGCGGCAGCGATCGCGAGGATCTCTGCGACGGCGCTCTGTGCGCGGCGGATCGTCCGGCCGAGAGGCCGAGGCAGGCGAGTCACCCGGAGCGGCATCCGGGCGACCCGCCACCTCCGTCGCGCTCAGAGCGTCGAGAAGGGCACCGGGTCGGAGATCGACGTCTCGGCGCCGGGCACGCTCGCGATCACGCGCAGGTTGCCCTTCTGAATCGGGCGTGCGATCGTCGCGAAGACGCGACCGGCCGAGTTGGCCATGCCCTCGGCCAGCGTTTGCTTCCCGAGCACGATGCGCACCTTCACGTTGGTGTCGGCGCCGGGAACTCGCACCGCGAAGTGGAGCTTGCTGCCCGCGTCCTTGCGGACGAGCCTGAACGTCGGCTTGGCGAGCCGGACGTGCGTCGCGTTGGTCGCGGCAGCGAGGACCGTGGCGTTCCCCTCCCTCGCCGCGACACCGTAGTGCGCCGCGGCTGGGCGGACCAGCTCGTTGTCGGAGCCGAAGCCGGAACGGATCGTGGCGCGGACGACGAACTGGCCGTCCGCGCGTGCGGCCGACGTCCACGGGGATTCGACGAGCGTCCCGCTGTCCGTCAGGACCTGGAGCATGACGTGATCGCCGGGCCGAGCGGTCCCGTAGATCGAGTAGCGATAGCCGTACTGCAGGCTCTCAGGTGCTCGCAGGGTCACCTGCTTCGGCAGGTGGACGAGGGCCGCGCTCGAGGGTGTGGTCGGGCTGAGCGTCACGCAGGCCGGCTGGGCGCATGCCTGCGCCGAGACCAGATTCACGAGCGCGGTGTCCTTCACAGGATTGAGCGTGACGGGCCGGACCACTCCGCCGTACGCGATCGTGCCCTGCAGCGCGAGCGTCGCCTTCGTGACGATGGCAGGCGCCCGCAATGCTGCGAGCCGTCCAGCGGCCGCGTGCATGTCGACCCGGATCGCGATGTACTTGCCACCGCTCGAGAGACGGAGCGTCGCCGGGATGAACGACGAGCCGAGTTGCTGTGCGATCGGGCGCGGCACGCCGATGATCGCTCGCACGAACGGCCCCTGAGCATCGTTTCCGGCTCCCTGCAGGCGGATCTGCGTCGCGTCGGAGCCGGTGATCGTGCTCGTGAAGGTCCCGAGCCGCGTGCCCGCCGGCGCGGCCTGGATGGTCTGCCACGCCTTGGGCGCCAGATGGCCTGCATTGACCCAGTAGGTGAGGGCTCCGGTCGAGACGGTGCCCGAGTCGAAGGACGCGGTCAGTGCGATGGCAGGATTGGCACCTGCGGTTCCAGCCGCGATCGTCTCCTGGAGTGCCGGTGCGTAGGTGGCGGCGCCGGCTGTCGCCGGCAGGGCTGTCAGTGCCACGAGGCACAGGCCTGCCAGCCGGGCTGCGCGGATGAGTGCACGGGATCTCATGAGTGCTCCTTTCGCCGCGACCGGGAATCGGCCGCGTGACCGAAGCTTTCCCCCGCAGGCCAGGCCAGGCCGGCGACCCGGGATTTCCATACACACTGTTAAGCGTCATTTTCGAGTTCTTGCAAATCCCGCATCTGAACCTGCCGAAAATGCTCATGCTCGCGGTTGCCTCGTGTGGGCGTCTCTCCATGGCGCGCTCATCGCGTGCCAATCCGAGTAGATGTCACGCTGACAATGACTGCTCGCGAGAAGGGCTTGCAGCCCCTTTTGGCCGAGTACCTCCGAGTTGCGGGCCCGGGCGCGGCGCTCGATCGCCGTGGCGTGCGCGCGCACGAGCCGAGATCGGGTGTGAGCGGATCTCCACCGAGCCTCGATCGTCGCTGGACTCGACGGCGCACGCCGCTGGGACGGCGCTCGTAGGTTCCGCTCATGGAGGCGTGCGCTGCGATCGAACCGCACGAGGCCCATCTCACGATCGTGAGCGACGAGGCCTGTCCGCGCCTCGGCGCGCTCCGCCGCGCGCTCGCGCGGCACGGTCTCCGCAGCGAGGTCGTGAGTGCCGCCACGTTCGCCGCTCGGGGATGCACGTCGCTTTCGTATCTGCGCCGGCTCGACCCGGGCCTCGGAAATGCGGCGTATGTCGCGCAGGTCGTCTCGCGCACCCGGAGTGGCGCCGGCACGATCAACTCGCCCGACAGCGTCCGAGCGTCCGAGTGGCTGCCCTTCGCGAGCGAAGCGTTCCGCAGGCACGACGTGCCCCAGCCACGGCGGACATGGTGTTTGAACGACCATGATCTGAGGCGCGCGGCGCGTGACCTGGGCTTCCCGGTCGTCGCCGAGGGACTCGTTTCGCGCAAGCGCGTGTTCGTCGCGACGTCGTCGCAGCTGGCGGCTGCGGTGGGCAGCGTGCATGCCACACCGGGTAGTGAGGCGCGTGGTGTCGTGCTCGAGCAGTGGACGGAAGCCGTCTGCGCCACCGCTGCCGTGCTCGTCGTCGCGGGCCGTCCCGCAGGCTTCCGCCTGGCGTGCAGCAGCGAGCTGACGGGCGTGCATGCGCAACGGGTGGAGGAAGCTGCAACGCGTGCCGTCGAAGCCCTCGGCGGCCACATCATGGCGGCGATCGTGACGTGCGACACGGGCGGCAATCCCGCGGTTCGGCGGGTCGACGCTGCTCCGGATCTGGCCCTCTTCGGGCGCTACTCGCTCGAGGGGATCGTCGCTGAGATCGCGCGCATGATGCGCGATGGCCGCGTCGTGCGCGGGCGCCGTGCGCTTCGCCGCCGCGACGTCGCTCGGCGAGCAGGCCTGGGCGCGTAGCTCCCCGTCAGGGTGGAGGGGGAACGCGGCGCTGCGATTCGTTCGCCTCGCCAGGGCCGGCATGCGCGCGGCACTCCTGGGACGCCTGGAGCGATGAGCAGCGCCCGGCGACCGATGGTGACCGGGAGGGGCGAGTCGCCGGGCGCTGCATGCGCGGGATGGTGCGTCCTGTGCTTGAGGGAAAGGGACACGAGGTAGCCCGCATCCCCATGCTGCCGCGTGTGCGCCAGCGTCGCTCCGGCGTGTGTCCGAGCTCTTGCCAGTCCGTGTGAGGATGTCCTCACGGGTCCGCGGGAGCCTCGCTTCCATGGAGGCCGCCGGCGCGATCGTCGTCCTCGTCTCCACTCAGAAGGTGGAAGAACAGCCAGCACATTGCGGTGACGAAGACGGCCGACTGCTCCGCCATCATGAGCGCGCCGCCGATGTTCTGATCCTCGTCTGCCGACACGCCGAGGAGGCGCGGAGCTCGCTGGTAATACGGGTAGAACGACGGCAGCCACGTGAGGGCGAGCCCGAGGAAGACCGAGGTGAGAAATGCGACGAAGAGGTAGAGGAGGCCGGCCGGCGCGGCAAGGCCGTCGCCCGTTCCACTCAGCACCGGCCACCAGAAGATGAGCCCCGCGGCGATGAGAAGCGCGTGCTCGGCGTTGAGCAGCGCGGGATGCTCGAGCAGCGTGTCGTAGACGCCGCTGAGGTGGATGCCGTACCAGGAGGCGAGCCAGGCCGGCAGCGAGACCATGGGCCGCGTGAGTGCCCGCAGGGGTGTCCCTCCCCAGCGCGCGATGGCGTGACGTGCGCTGGCCGGTAGGCCGAGGATCAGAAGCGGGGGCGCGATGTCCGCCGTGACGGCGTTCTGCGCGAGGTGCGCGAGCAGCCAGTAGTGGGTGGCTAGCGTCTCGAGGGGTGAATTGAGCGGAAGCGCGACGCAGGCCACGCCCAGCGCGAAGACCACGGCGCGCCCCGCGCCGCGGCGCTCGACGCGGCGGACGTAGAGGACGAGCGCGCAGCCGCTCGCGAGCAAGAAGAGCGGCTCGAACGCGAAGCTCGTGGGAGCGGGGGCGCTCACGCCGCCCGTGCTTCGACTCGGCCAGGCGGCGTCGCCCGAGCGCGGCGATCGAGCACCACGAGGAACGCCATGCAGAGCGTCAGGCTTGCGAGTTGCTCGACCATCATGGCCGCACCTGCGACGCGCTGGTCCGTCAGCGCGCTGATGCCCCACAGGCGCACCGGCTGATCCGCGTACGTCCGGTACAGCGGATGGGGGGCGAGCAGGAGCACGTCGCTGAGGAGGCTCCCGAGCAGGAGGAGGGCGATCGCGAGGCCCATACGCGTACGCGGCTTGCGACGGGACCGGGGCAGCGGGTCGATCAGCATCGTCCACACGAGCAGCCCGGCGGCGAAGAAGCTCGCGTGCTCGAGGTCGTGCAGCCCGCGGTCGCCGAGTGCGGCCTCGTAGGCAACGGGAACGTGCCAACCCGCGTAGACGGCGGCCCAGATTCCGAGGCCGGTGACCGGGTTGAGCAACGCAGTGCCGACGCGCCGTGCCGTGCGACTGCCTGCCAGCGCCTGCAGCAGGCTCCTGGGCGGGACGAAGAGACCGAGCGGCCCGCTGAGACCCGCGACGATCAGCGCGGGAGAGACGTCGCCCAGCAGGACGTGCTGGCACATGTGGACCGAAAGCAGGTAGTCCTCCCCGACCGGGTCGATCGGCGAGATCGCCGCGAAGACTGCACACGCGAGGCCCGCCGCGAAAGCGGCGCAGCGAGCCGCCGAGGCGAGATCCCGGCGGCCGCGACGGCGCAAGCGCAGGAACGCGCGCGCGTAGAGGGCTCCGACGAGGCTCGCGCCGGCGAGAACGATCGGCTGCGGCCGCCAGGTGAATGACGGGGCCGGAGGCCGGTACTCGAGAATGACCGCGCGTTGGCCGGGCGCGCCGACCCGGATGCGGAGGCGGTACGTCTCCCAGCGCTGTCGCGGAGCCACCGGTATGACGATCGTGTAGGCGCCGTCGCGCAGGCGCGCGACCAGGGGGCCGATCCCCCCGTCCGGCGTTTCGGCTGTGAGCGCGATGCGCGCGTCCAGCACCCGCTTGCCACTCGAGCGCCGTTCGAGGGAGAGCGTGTAGTCGACGGCACCAACACGGCCGCCGCTGGAGACGGCGCGAGCGTCGACCGCCACGCGATACGGACCGGCAGCGCGCCGGAGCACCGGCGTTCCGCCATGCGCCGAGGCCGGCGGGGCGACGGCGAGGGAGAGCGCGCAGGCGCAGCCCGCGATTACCCGGGTATGCCGCCGTGGAATCCTCGGGCGCACGCGCGGGGACCGCGGCGCGATCTCGTTGCAGGACATGCAGTATCCGCCGGGCTCGTATTTATACCGACTAGTCGGTTTATTTTGGAGCCAGACTACACGCCTGTGCTCGCGCTCCGGCTCAGTCTCGCCGCGCTGCCTGGACTCCGTGCGTGCGACGCGGACCCGCGAGCCCGGCGAGCTCAGTCCGCGCCTGCGTGCGCGTCGCCTCTATCCCCGGTCTCCGGTCGCGCATGCACAGCGGCGAGCGTGAGATATGCGCCGGCGACGGCGGTGACCCCGACGAGAAGCCACGGGACCCAGATCCATACGGACTCGACTGCCAGCGCGATACCGGCCGTAAGACTCGTGCAGAGCACGATGATGCCACGCTGATCGTCGCGGGAGGCGTCAGGCACGGCGTGCGCCGGCCTTTCGAGTGGAGCCGCGCACTGCCCCTCGTCGCGCTGCTCAGGGCCGCGCGAGATCATGGCGTCCTCGGGAGCTCGGGGAGGAGGCGCAGCTCCCGGCGGTTGCCGGCGACCACGACGATGGCGTCGAGCAGCTCGCACTCGACGACGTAGCGCGCCGGCAGGACGGGATGGCGCGTGCGCAGCCAGTGCCTGGCGCGTACCACGATGAAGTCGACGGCATCCGCGGTTGCTCCGAGCGTGGTTTCGATCTCGCCGAGGTAGCCGTCGTCCGCGTAGACCCGGAAGCCGCGGCTGGCGCGGGGAACCGCGCGGAGTGGCCGCCACTTGCCTCGAGGCTCGGGAGCGAGGGTGTGAGCGACGAGCAGAACCTCGCCGTCCTGGCCCACGGCGTCCGGCTCGAAGGTGATGCTGTCGGAAACCGTGACGCGGCGCTCGTCGGGCAGGATCCCCGTGACGGCGTCGGCCGGGATTGCATATCGCAGTGCTCCCGATATCCCGCCACGCACGTACAGCGTCGATACCCCCGCTGGGCCTGCCGCTTCGACGCGCTCGATGACGCCGATGTCGCTGCCGTGGTAGGTGAGGCGGAAACCTGGCTGCGGCTGAGGCTGAGCGGCCCCCGCTCCCTGGCGATGGCCTAGCACGTGTACGCCACCCATGCAGAGCCCGAGCGGCGTGCGGCGGCAACCGTGGCCGCCGCCGTGGGCCGCGTGCGGACCACCGGCCGGAGTTCGTGGAGACGGCGCGAGACTGCTGCGACGAGGGCCGAGATCGCCTGATCGTTGAGGCGTTCGATGTGCGGTGCGGGGTCGAGGTGCCTCACGTAGGCCCTGTCCTCGTCGTCGACGACGAGATCGACCGCCATGGCCGCCCCGCCGATCGCTGCGACGGCCTGCACGGCGATACGCGCCGCGTGCGAGCGGCCGCGCTCGGACGACCCTCGCGTGTGCCTCCCGGGAAGGAGGATCGGCGTCCCGTCCACGACCATCACGGACAGTTCGCCCGTGCGCGCGCGTACCGGCGACTCGGCCAATGCGCCGCGGTTGCGGTGGCGACCGACGGCCTGGGCGAAGGCGTCCGCGAGTTCATCCGTCGTCGCTGCGAGGACTCGGCGCCGCGTGACGACGCCCTCCATGACGAGCGGCATGCCGAGTGCCTCTGCCGTGCGTCCGAGGTCGCTCTCGTCGAGGCACCAGAGACGAGCCGGTTGCGGCACGCGATGGTCGCGCAGCGCGTGGACGACGAGCGGCGACCATTCCGCGATGCGCACGCTCCCCGGCGTGTTCACCGTGAACGCAGGCTTCGCCGCGAGCGCAGCCACCCGCGCGAAGGACGACTCGTCGCCGAGCCGCCGATCGATCCGGCGCACGTACGCCGCGCGCGAGCGCATCGGCGCAATCGCGGTTGCGGAACGCACGGCGCACTCGATGCGCTCCCGTTCGAGCTCACGGCACAGGCGAGCGAGGTGCTCCGGCTGTTCGTCGCTGACGATCGTGACGCAGCGCTCGTGCAGCTGCATTGTCCTGCTCGGTTGCTGAGTACGCATGCCCGGAACGTACGGCGGGCAGTTGAGAACCGCGTATCGCGGTGTCGCTGCGCCACGAGCATGGTGTGGAGATGCGCGGACAATTCACACGCGTCAGGTGCGCGGGGCCGCTCCGAGCTTGTATCCGACTCCCCGAACCGTGAGTATGCGCGTCGGGCGGGCCGGGTCCCGTTCGATCTTGCGGCGAATGTTCGCGACGTGCGTGTCGGCGGCACGCTCGTCTCCGAAGAACGGCGTTCGCCAGAGATGCTCCATGATGGCGGGTCGCGTGAATACCTGACCGGGCGCTTCCGCGAGCAGGAGCAGCAGTTCGAATTCCGCGCTCGTGAGCCGGATCTCGCGGCCCTCGGATACGACCGTGCGGCCGAGCGGATCGATCTCGAGCCCGGCCACCTGAAGCCGCACAGGAGCGCGATCGGCGGCGTCGATCCGCCGCCGGCGGAGCAGCGCGGCAACCCGGCTCACGAGCTCCGCGACGGAGAACGGCTTCGTGACGTAGTCGTCTGCGCCCGCCTCGAGCCCGATCACGGTGTCCACCTCGGCGTCGCGTGCGGTCAGGAGGATGATCGGCAGCGGGCTCTCCCCGCGGATCTCCCGGCAGACCGCCAGGCCGCTCATTCCCGGCATCATGACGTCGAGGATCGCGAGATCGTGGCTTCCGGAGCGCGCATGCGAGAGTGCGTCGGAGCCGTTGAAGACCGCGTCGACCTCATAGCCCTCCCGCTCGAGCGCATACCGGACGGCGCGTACGAGCGCTTCCTCGTCGTCGGCGATGAGGATGCGAGCACCCATCAGACCTGAACCTCCACGGACGCGTCGGAGTGCGCGCGCGTGAGCGCGACGATGACCGTCGTGCCGACGCCCGGTCGCGAGCGCACCGTGATCTCTCCGCCCATCGCCTCGACGAATTCGCGGCAGATCCCGAGACCGAGTCCGAAGCCGCCGGCGCGTCGCGCGTCGTCTCCGCGCCAGAAGCGATCGAAGACATGGCCCAGGTCGTCTGGGTCTATGCCACTTCCCGTGTCCGCAACCGCGATGCGAAGCCCGTCGTCGCCGTCGGCCACGGTCAGCCGGACGACCCCTCCGCGTGGCGTGTACTTGAGCGCATTGCCGACGAGGCCGACGAGAACCTGATCGAGGATGTCGGGATCGGCCATGGCGAGTGCGTCGCCGCCGGTGCAGAGCGACACCGCGCCGGATTCGGCCAGGGGGTGCATGAGTTCGGCGACATGCGCGAGGCGCGGCGCAAGCGGCACGGCCTGGAGCGCGGGCTGTATCGTCGCCGAGCCCATCCGCGCGACCGTGAGCAGTCGCTCGGTGAGGCGCTGCAGTCGCAGCGCCTCACGCTGGAGGTCGGCGAGGAACGTGTCCCGTGCCTCGACGTCGTCCTTCGCGCCGGCCTCGAGCACCTCGACTGCTGCGACGATCGCCGCGAGCGGCGTGCGGAGCTCGTGCGAGGCGTTTGCCAGGAACCGCCGCTCGGAGGCCTCGCGCGTCCGCTCGGCGGTGCGATCCGACAGGACGATCAGGCTTGCCGCATTGTCGTCGCGAGTCCGCAGCGCGCCGCGCTGGACACGCAGCCACCGCCCCGCGGGAGTCTCGAAATCGGCGTACGGCGCCCCGGCGCCCGTGATTGCAGCCTGCACCTCCGGCGGCCACGGTGCCCGGAGCGGCAATCCCGCTTCGATCGCCACACCGAGCAGGTCGCTCGCGGCAGGGTTCACGATCTCGACGACGCCCATGGGATCGAGTGCGATGACCCCCTCTTCGAGGCGGTTCAGAACGGCCGACAGTGCGCCGCGTTCTCGCTCCACGACCGCGAATGCGACAGCCAGGCGCTGACGCATCTCGTCGATGCTCGCGGCGAGGCTTCCGATCTCGTCGGGGAAGCGGTCGCTGAGCGGGTTGTCGAAGTCACCTCCGGCGATCACGCCTGCGGCGTCGGCGAGCCGGCGCACGCGACGCGCGACGAGACTTGCCACCGCGAGGCTGACGATGATCGCGAGTGTCATCGCGATCAACGCGCCCAACACGAAGCGGCGTCGCAGGGCATCGCTTGCGCGCGATGCGAATCCGGTTCGGGGCGCGTATGCGACGAGGGCGACGGCCGCACCCGACGGTGTGCGTGCAGGAAGTGCCACGACGTGCGAGGCGGTGGCGTCGCCGCTCGGCACGAAGCGGCGACCGGAGAGCGAGATCGCGATCGCGCGAGTGACGTCGGGAAGGCCGCGCAGCGAGACACTCGGCAGTGCGGACGCAGCCACGACGTGCTGGTTGCGGTCGACCAGCCAGAGCGACAGCTGTCCGTCGCGTGAGGCGCGCGAGAGAGCCCGGCGGACTTCGGCCGCGGAGTGCGCCCCTCCGACGTCATGCGCGGCGCGGGCCGCGAGTCCGAGTGCGGCATCCTGGGCGAGGGCGCGATACTGCCCATCCGCGGTCGGGACGACGTAGAGGGCCGTGGCACCCGCCGTCAGCAGGCTCACGGCGACGAGCGTGAGCGCGAACCAGGTTCGGATGCCACGCAGATGTGCCATCACCGCCCGGAGGCTAGCGCGCGCGCGTTTGCGTGCGATGTGCCGCGTGTGAGCATTCGCGGACAGTCATGGCAGGCCTGGATCCGCGAACCGCCTGTCGAGGCGGATCAAGCCGCTTCGATGCCCGAGATCACGGCGTCGAGAGCGACGCGCACGTTGCGCCATTGAAATGCTGTCGGATCGCTACGGTGGTGGAGGGCGAGACCGTCGACGAGTGCGAGCAGGATCGAGGCGAGTGCATTGGCGGGCACCGGCCGCAATTCAGCGGCGCGCACCCCCTCTTCGATCCACCCTCGGAGAGCGACGCGGCGGCTGCGTGCGGACTCGCGGAGGGCGGCCGCGATCGCTGGGTCGCGGCCGACGGCTGCGGCGAGATCGGCTCGCAATTGCATGCGCGCGCTGTCCTCGGCGTCCCTGAGACACGCCTGCGCGAACCGTCGGAGCCGGTCGGCTGCGCCGATCCGTTCCGAACTCAGGTCGGCGATGACCGAGTCGAGGCTCGCCGATTCTCGCTGCAACAACTCGCGGAGGAGGTCCTGCTTGCTCTCGAAGTAGCCGTAGAACCCACCCTTGCTCACGGAGGCCTCCGCGCAGACGTCGTCGACCGTGAGGTCGGAGTACGCCTGGTGTGCGAGACACCGCCAGGCGGCGTCGACGAGCCGCTCGCGCCGGCTCGCGCGCTCGGCTTCCGAGATTCTCGGCATCAGTGGAGGATAGGCGAGGACATCGGGGCCCTCCCGGGCTCGTCGCGCGACTCGGGCGGGCCGAAGGCGACGGTCGGAGGGCGCGCTCCAGGACGGCGCGACGAGATGCAGGAGATCGGTCGTAGCGAACGCCGGCGAGAAGCGCGGCCGCGACGCACCGGCCGCAGAAAGGTGGCCGAGAAGGGGCCCGCGTCGACGTGGAGAGGAGCCGCGGCGCCGCGAGCAAGCGCTTGCGCAACGTGCTCATACCTGCGCGGCGGCGCTCGCGGGCGCGGCGCGGGCCTCGCTCGCCGGCGGGTGGCGCGCATACATGCGCAACACGTCGCGGTCGCCGATCCAACCCACGAGGACGTCGCGGTCGTCGAGCACGGGAACACTCCGGCCGGCGGCCGCAAGGCACTCGAGTGCATGCTCGAGCGTGTCCGCCGGGCGGAGCGGGAGCGCGGGGAACGCGAGCGCCAGGGCGGTCGTCTCGTGGTCGTCGTCCGCGACGGCCCGATCCACGTCGCTGCGCGCAACCACTCCGCGCAGCGATCCGTCCCCGTCCACGATCGGGAGGGCGTCGAACGCGGCCTCCTCGGCAAAGCGCTCGGCGAGGCGCGCCAGTTGCGTGTCGCATGCCACGGGCGCAGGCGGGCGACGCATCGCCTCGTGCACCCGCGACGTCATCATCCTGCTCCTCGGGGTGCCCGCGGCGAGGTCGATGCCACGCCGGCGGAGCTTCAGCGTGTAGATCGTGTCACGCGACAGGATCGAGCTCAAGCCCGTGGCGACCAGTACCGCCAGCATGAGGGGCAGGATGATTCGGTAATCGTTTGTCAGCTCGAACACGATCACGATTGCGGTGACCGGAGCCCTGGCCGCTGCCGCGAAGACGGCGGCCATCCCGACGACCCCGTACGCACCGGCCGGCCCCGCGAGCGAGGGCACCGCCGCGTGCGCGATCTCACCGTATGCGGCCCCGAGCGTGGCCCCGATGAACAGCGACGGCGCGAACACGCCGCCCGATCCTCCGATCGCAAGCGTGACGCTCGTCGCCAGCATCTTTCCGGCGAGCAGGAGGACGAGGAATGCGACGAGGTACCGTCCGTCGACCGCGCCCTTGAGCACCGGGTAGCCGACGCCGTAGAGCTGCGGGACGGCAAAGAGGATGCATCCGAGCACGACGCCGCCGGCCGCGGGTCGGAGGGAGCGCGGCACGGGTAGGAGTCGCTCGGCCGCGTCCTCGAAGAAGGCGAGAAGGTGCGCGAACGCAAGGCCGACGAGCCCGGCGATGACGCCGAGCCCGAGATAGAGGCCGTAGTCGGCGTACGACTGGACGGCGAACGCCGGCAGGGCGAGGAACGGATGGTCGCCGAAGGCCGCGCGGCCGATGACGTCGGCCGTGACCGAGGAGAGCAGGACGACCGCGACCATCTCTGCCTCGAACGAGCGAAGGATGAGCTCCAGGCTGAAGAAGACCCCCGCGATCGGCGCATTGAACGTCGCCGAGATGCCCGCCGACGCGCCGCACGCGACGAGTAGCCGAAGGCGACGTTCCGAAACGGCCGCGAGGCGCCCGACCGCCGATCCCAGCGCAGAGCCGATCTGCACGATCGGCCCTTCACGCCCGACCGAGCCGCCGGATCCGATGCACAGCGCGGATGCGAGCGACTTCACGACGCCCACAGCCGGATCGATGCGGCCTCCCCGTCGCGCCACCGCAGCCATGACCTCGGGAACGCCGTGACCTCCGGCCTCGGGGGCGAAGCGCGCGATCAACGGTCCGTAGAGCAGGCCTCCGAGTACCGGTACGACGAAGAGGTACTCACGGCCGAGCCAGGGAAGATGCGGGTTCGCAACGTGCGCAAGCGCGCTGGGGTCGCGCCTCCCGCTGAACAGCAGTGTGAAGCCGAGGATCAGACCGCGGAAGACGATCGACCCCAGACCGGCACCGAGCCCGACGGCGAGCCCGAGGACGGCGATGCCTCCATGGCTTCCGCGGAGCCAGTCGCGGAGCACGACGGATCGTCGATCGGGCGGGTGCATGCGTATGGACAACGAAGAAGCGGGTGGGGAGCGCCGCGAGCTGCCGCCATCTCAACGGGCGCGGCACAATAAATCCGACTGGTCGGTTTGTTTAAGAGTAGCCCACCGGCGTACGACAGAACGCCGGTCACCCCGCGGGCGGCGTAGCGCAAATGCGCGCGGGCCCGCCGCCGGCCCGACGGCCTCGGAAGTCCGGGGCCTCGATCGGCCGCGCCCCCTGCGGGCTCGTCTATGCGCTCTGCCCTGCGGCGGCTGGAGCACCCGCGATGGCACGACCCTCGACGATCGCGACGTGCACCGACCGGGCGAGCGCAGCACGGGTTCTCCGGATAGTCGTAGCCGCGGTCGAGACACAGGCCCGGCCGGAGGCCCTTGGGCGGCGCCGCGAGGAGGCCCTCGAGGGTACGTTCGAGGAGCTTTGTGTCGTGTCGGTTGGCGCCGTCGATGGCGACGCTCAACGGCACTCCGCTGGCGTCGGTGCAGAGGCTGCGCTTGGTGCCGCTTTTGGCTCTGTCAGTGGGATTGGGGCCGCTTGCCTGGCCGCCTTTCGGAGCCTTGACGATCTGCGAGTCGAGCGCCAGCCAGTCCCACTCGAGCGTCGTCTGCGGATCCGCCAACAGCGCACTCCAGAGCGCCTCGAAGACACCCGCCCCAGCCCACTCACGGAAGCGCCGATAGGCCGATGACTTCGAGCAGATCCGCGTCTGATTGAGCGCCGCCCACTGACACCCGCTGCGCAGCACAAACAGGATCGCATCGAGCGCATCCCGATCCGGCACCCGCCGCCTGGGACAGCCAGCGGATGACGCGGCCGAGCCGGCAAAAGCGGCTCGATACGCTCCCACAACGCGTCACTGACGCGCCACCCGTCGTCGCGTGGTGCAAGCACGCGGCACCCCCCTTTGGCACCTCACAGTGCCAAGAAGGGGGGTCACGGGCGCAACTACCCGCTCACCTACTGAGACGGACCCTTACAAGCTATGCAGCTGCTTGCGCTGATCCGCGAGCTGCACCTCGCCAACTACGAGGCCTACGGGTCGCGCAAGACCTGGCTCGCGCTGCGCCGCGCCGGCCACGAGGTCGGGCGCGACCGCGTCGCCAGGCTCATGCGCAAAGCGGGAATCCGCGGCGCGAAAGGCCGTACCAAGCGCTGGAGGACGACCCAGCCCGAGCTCGTGCGCCGGCTGCCAGATCTGGTCGAGCGGCGCTTCGAGGCGTCCGGGCCGGACGAGCTCTGGGTCGCGGATTTCACCTACCTGCGCAGCTGGCAGGGCGTCGTCTTCCTGAGCTTCGTGATCGACGTCTGGAGCCGGCGCGTGGTCGGCTGGCAGTTTGCCGCCAACATGCGCACCAGCCTCGTCCTCGACGCGCTGCGCATGGCGCTCTCGGGACGCCGCGCCGGTGCTGATGTCGAGCTCGTCCACCACAGCGATCGCGGCAGCCAGTACCTGTCCTACGACTACACCCAGGTGCTCGCCGATCACGGCGTCCTGGCCTCTCTCTTCACGGTCGAAGTCGTCGCTCGCGCGTGCTCGCGCGTCGGCGACACCTCGTTCAACGTTCGGGGGTAGCGGTCTGCCTCATGCCTGCGAGCGCCCGACGTAGTCGACCGAGCAGCGGGCGATCACCAGGCGCTTGGCGGCAACGCCCGGGCAATCGCTGCTGTCAGCACCCGAGCGAGCTCACCTGCGTCGCCCTCCAGGGCCGAGGCCGGTCCGGCGGAGGGCCGGACCAGCCTCGCCTGTGGGGGACTACGGGATGCCGATGATCGTGAAGGCGTGCGGCGACGCCGTCGACCCATCACTGTCGAAAGTGCGGACGAAAGCCTCCGACGTCGTGTTGGAACCCACGCCGCACGCGACGAGCCCCGTCGCGCCACCGCAGATCTCGGCCTTCGGAGCGCCGTGGCCAGACGTGTCTGCGGCCGTGTAGGCGTCGGAGACGATGACCGCCTTCAGCGCCTTCGGAAAGGCGACGTAGGCACCGGTGGTGCCGGAGAAACCTCCGGCTAGCGAGATGCCCCCCGACTGCGAGACGATCGTGCCGTCCGCGTTGAACACGGCGTACATCAGGCCGCCCTGGAACGACTCGGGAGCGAGCCCACCCAGCGCCAGCGCGTTGGCGGCCGTCGTCGCGTTGGTCGCGTTGGTCGCATTCGTTGCGTTGGTCGCGTTCGTCGCGTTGGTGGCCGTCCCGGCCGTCGCTGCCGAACCGGCCGTCGCGGCGACCTTCGCCGACGGGACCGTCCCCAGCGTCGACTCCTTGATCTGCTTGCCCGTCACCGAGTCGGTGCGCAGGCGGTTGCCCGACAGCGTGCCCTTCTTGATGAGCGTGTCACCGTTGACTGCGGCCGTGACCGCGACCGCGGTTCCGCCCGTCGCGGCCACCAGCGCGGCGACCGCGGGGATCACATGGGCAGGAAGGCGTGAGAGACGGGCGACCGAGCGTGTGCCCGACCTCGTAGGACGAGCGCGCCTCCTCCATGCTTCGACGGCTACATCTCCAAGCCGCTGAACTTCGTCGAGCTCGTCGGCAAGGTTCAAGCGACAAGTGAGCGGACTTGCGCGAGCAGCTCGTCGTGGTCGAACGGCTTCGTGATGTGATCACGCTCGCGGCGAGCCTCGGGGTCGGAGAAGACCCCGGGCGCTCCGTGGGTCTCCTCCGTCGACGGCTTCCGGAACGTCACCTCGGGAGCGGGGCCGGGAGCGGGGCGAGCAAGCAACTCCGGTGGGCGCCAGTCAGCGCTTGGGCGGGAGGGCGCGCGCGAACGTCGCAGCCTTCTCGACCCAGGCCCGCAACGCGACTCCGCGAAGTCCCTCGGGTTCTACGAAGACCATGCTGGTCATGGGGCGACCGGTGAAGTCCATCGCGCGCACATGCGGGCGCTCGAGCGCCGCGTCGGCGCCATCCGGTCCGAGCCGCAGCATCAGGTCGCTGCCGACGATGCCGCAGCACATGTGCCCGTCGATCATGAAGGCAAGGCCGCCGAACATCTTGCGCTCGCTCAGACGCGGCTCGGGTGCCAGGATCGCGCGAACGCGGTCGGCGAGGTTCTCGTCGTAGGCCATCTCGTGCTTCAGTATCGGTCTTCGAGGGCGAGTCCGGTGGGCAGGCCAAGGCGGGTGAAGAGGTCGGGTTGCCGCGGGAAGCCGGTTATCCCGGCGATGCGTTCGCCCTCGATGGCGAAGACCATCACCCCGTAGGCAGCGTGCGCTCCGCCGTCTTCCTCTTGCGCATAGGCGGCCAGTGCGGGCTGTCCGTTCGCGCGGGCAGGGACCAGCCGGATGCGGGCGAGGTCTCCGTCCAGCGGTACCGTCGCGAAGAACGCTCCGATCTGCGCGCTGCCCTCGAAGCGTGCCGCCTCGGGTGGCATCGTGAGGAGCGCATCCTCGGCGAGCAGTGCGACGATCGCGTCGATGTCGACGGCCTCCCAGGCCTCCTGAAAGCGGCGCATCACGAGTTGCTCGACCGCGGCGTCGGTGGGTGCGTGGATGCGGGCGAGCGTGCCCTCTCCTCGCTCTTGCTCGAGACGCTGCCTGCCGCGCTGGAGTGCGCTGTTCACGGCGGGAACGGTGTCCTGCAGAACGTCCGCGACCTCCCGCGCCGACCACCCGAGCGCGTCACGGAGCACGACTGCGACGCGCTGCTTCGGCGTCAGCAGCTCCATCGCGGTGATGAATGCGAGAGCGATGCCCTCGCGCGCCTCCACGGTCGCCTCGGGGCTGTGGTCGGGCGAAGGCATGGCGTCGAGGAGTCTGTCGGGGTACGGCTCGACGTGCGCGTCCACGACTGCCGCCCTGCTGCGGTCGCGTTGCTCGAGCATGCGCAGGCTGACGTTCGTTGCGATGCGGTGCAGCCACGCGCCGATCGGGGCCCTCGGCTCGAAGCGGTGGATGCCGCGCCACGCTCGCAGCATCGTCTCCTGGAGGGCGTCGTCGGCGTCGTGGAGTGACCCGAGAATGCGGTAGCAGTGCACGTGCAGCGCCTGCCGGTGCACCCCGGTCAGACGGACGAATGCCTGCTCGTCGCCTTCGCGGGCGGCGACGAGCAGGGTCGACTCCGAGCGCGGCTCGGTCACGCGCGGTCAGCCGGCATCGCGCGGGATGGGAAGCGGGCCTCCGAGCTCGGACCACGGCGAGGGTGTGAAGCTGCCGGGCACGGCGCCGAGCGCGACGAACTGGATGCCCCTGTCTCCGGGCTCGATCTTCCGTAGCTGCCCGGGCGCGACGCGCGCCATCATGCCCGGCTTCAGCTCGAACTCCTCGTCGCCGGCGCGCAGAACGCCCGAGCCCTGAAGCGGGATGTAGACCTCCTCCTGGTTCGCGTCGTCGACGCTCTCGTCGTGCAGGTGATTGGGGTAGCCGTCCCACCGGGGCGGGAGCGTCATCACCTGCATGCCCCAGCCGGTTACGCCCAGCGTTGCGCGCGCGCGACGAGCGATCCCACCGAAGATCGGCTCCATGTCTTCGAACGATGCCACCGTCACATCCGCCACGATCTCGCCTCCTGTTCACGAGACCTCGACGAGGCCCCTAGCGAGAACAACTCGCCGCCGGCGGGAAACTCATCGCGCCAGTGGCACCTGGCGCACGATGTAGTCGCCGCCGAGCTCGGTGAGGCGCCGGCGGACGCGGCGCGACGATGGACACCATGGCGCACCATGTCGAAGCCGGGCACCTACATCTTGGCGATCGAGAGTGCCCAGTACGTGTGGTCGGACTCCCTGATCTGCGCTGTGATCGCGACGTGCAGGCCCTTCTTGAGGCTCTCGTAGCTCTTCAGATGCATGTACTTGGTCGCCTTGTTGGTGTAGACGACGAACGTCTTGCCGCCGGTCGTCTTGACCGCCACGCTGTGCTTGCCCATGTCCTCCTTGGTGACCACGCCGGCGATCTTCGCGTGCATCGCGGCACTCGCGCTCTGAGCGGCGAGAACAACGGACACGAGCAAGGCCGTCGTGACCAGGATCGATCGGATGGTGGTGCGCATCAGAGGCCTCCAGAATGGATCGACGACTTGTCGAAGCCCACCCTAGGCTCGCCTGACGCGCCCTCATAGGAGCGTAAGATGTTGTTCTCGGACCGTTCACCTCGCGGCAAGATCTCGCCCGACGAGGTCATGGCGAGGGCGATTTGCCTTGCCCGGCACGGCGACGGCACGTACGTGCGGTGGTTTGTCAGGCAGCACTTCCAGCCTCGAAGTGGGAACGAATGTGTTCGAACTCGCGCTCGAGTGAAGCGTGCTGGGCGTCGAAGAGTGCGTCGGGCATGCCCGACTGCTGGAACATCGTGAAGGTGTAGGCCGTCGTGTCCGCGCCAAGTGCAACGACCCGCGTGGGGAAGACGGCCATCTCATCGAGCGTCGCTCCGGCGTGCATGTCGATGACCCCGGTTGCGGGGTTGGCGTCGATGCGGAGGTAGAACTCGCCGAGCCCGTTGCGCACCTTGTGGTGCCCGTCGACCTCGATGAGCTCGCGTGCAAACTCGGTCGCCCACTCGGGGAGGTTCTCCACGCGCGAGAGGTAGTCGAACACCTGGTGCGCCGGCGCGGGGAGGGTGGTGGTTACGGTCGCGCTTCTCATAGCTTGATCAGCTCCTCGAGCGTGTCGTGGGTGGTGGCGAGAGCGGTTGCGGGGATGGCAGACGCGACGCGCGTCGCGAGTTCGGCAAGTACGCGTTCGGCGATGGGCTGGAAGGCTCGACCGCGCGCGGAGAGCCGGACGCGTGTCGCGCGGCGGTCGTCGGGGTCGGGCGCGCGCTCGATGAGGCCGTCGCGCTCCATCTGGGCGAGCATGGTGGTCATCGTCTGCTTGGGGAGGAGGGCCTCGCGGGTGAGCGAGCCGATGCGCTGGTCGTCCTCGGCGAAGAGCGGCACGAGCACCGAGCCGTACGCGGGCCGCACTTCCTTGAATCCCTCGCGCTCGAAGGCCGCGCTGAGTAACTCGTTCCAGCGCTGGGTCGCCTTGGCAAGCAGGAAACCTGTGTTTTCGAAGAGAGCTCCCATATTAGTCTGATATCAGACTATCATGGAATCCGACCCTCGCTGGCAGCGCGCCGGCCGGCGGGGCGGCTGCCGGTCACAGGTCGAGCACGACGTCGCCGCGTGGCTGTGAGCAGCAGATGAGTGCGCTTCCCTCGGCAGGAGGCTCGACCGGGTCGGGGCCGTATTCGAGATCGCCGGCGATCAGGGCGGTCTCGCAGGTGTGACACACGCCCGTGCGGCACGACCACCGGACGGGTACGTCGCATGCTTCGGCGAGCTCGAGCAGGCTGGTGTAGTCGCTGCTCCACGGGATGGCGAGATTGCTGCGGGCGAACTCGATCGTCGGGCCGTCTCCTGGTTCGCCCGCGGGTGGGTGGGGCGTTCGCGCAGGTCGTGCTGCGATGCCGGGCGTCAGCCCCGGTGCGGGCCCGAAAGGTTCGGTGTGGATGCGAGAGGCGTCGATCCCCATCGTCGCAAGGCCGGCGCTGATCTCGTCCATGAACGGGATCGGCCCGCAGAGGTAGGCCTCGGCATCGCGTGGTGGCGCGAGTTCGACGAGCAGCGACGCAGTCAGACGGCCGGCGCCGTCGAAGTCGCGGCCTTCGAGGTCGTCGGGGCCTGGGCGGCTGTAGCAGACGTGGGCGTGGACGTTCGGGAGCGAGGCGAGGAGCGCGCGGGCCTCGTCGGCGAAGGGGTGGTCGCGACTGCTGCGCGCGCCGGACAGCCACCAGATCTCCCGCTCGGAATGCCCCTGCGCGAGAGCGTGGAGCATGGCGAGGGCCGGGGTGGCGCCGATGCCGGCAGTGACGAGAAGTACAGGCGCCCGGGTGTCGTCGAGCGTGAAGGTGCCGCGCGGAGCTGCGATCTCGAGCTGGTCGCCGACGCCGAGGCGGGTGTGCAGATAGCCGCTCACGGCGCCGTCGTGCTCGTGCTTGACGGTGATCCGGTAGTAGCCGGCGTCGGGCGGGCCCGAGAGCGAGTAGTTGCGGAGCAGCGACCTCTGCTCGCGATCGGGCTGGAGGCGGACCGTCAGGTACTGCCCGGGGCGGGGCGGCGGGAGCCGTGCGCCGTCCCGGTCCTCGAGGCGGATGGAGATCACAGACTCGCTCTCGTGGTCGATTCCGGCGACGGTCAGCCGGCGGAACCCGGGCCAGGCCGGAGGCGGGCTCGTGGCCGCCAGGCCGGCGTTGCCCCTGCCGGGCTCTCCTTCGAGCAGGGCGCGGAACGACGCCCGCCAGCCAGGGCTGAGAGCCGGGATCCGGAGCGCTCGGAGGAGTTGCTGGCGCGGGTGTCCGGGCAGGTAGAGGAGCGCGTCGGCCTCGGCGACCGTCATCTGTTCCGCCCCGGATGCGAGCTTGACGATCTCGTCGCCCGCTTGCACCTCACCCTCATCGAGCACGCGGAAGTAGAAGCCCGGGCGGCGGTGGGAGACGAGCAGAGCGGGGATGCGCGGGTCGTTCATGCGGATCCCGACGCGATAGCACGTGACGCGGGGCTGGGTCACCTCGAAGACCGCGCTGCCGATCCGGTAGCGGTCGCCGATGCAGACTTCGTCGTCGCCCAGTCCCTCGACGGTGAAGTTCTCGCCGAACTGCCCGTGGACGAAATCGCTTCTGCCGAGCTCGCGTTCCCAGTGCCGGTACGAGTCGATCTGGTAGACGAACACCGCGCGCTGCTCGCCGCCGTGCCCGGCGAGGTCGCCCTGACCGTCGCCTTCGAGGTTGAGCCTGCGCACCCGGCGCGGCCCCGTCACGGGGTCCTTGAAGACGCCCGTGAACACGGTCTTCC
>CAVUPB010000009.1:0-224558 GCA_963743275.1 uncultured Actinomycetes bacterium
CCGGCGCGCGCGCCCGATCCGCGACATGCTCGCCGAACGACGCCGGCCATCTGCACGGCCGCGAGGCCAGCGCGCGCCACGACCGCCTCGAGGGGACCGCGGCGATGCCTCTGGCGCCAGAGGACTGCTGCCACGACGAAGGAGCAGAAGACCGCAACCGCCTTCAAGACGCCACCCGCCGGATGCATACCCCAATCGCGGAAGCCGTTCCAGTAGAGGTTGATCAGGAGCAGGTGCGCGATGTAGAACGTCAGCGAGCAGGTTCCCGCGGCCGCGAGATACCGCCGAAGCCGGCCCTTCCGCCGGCCCAGAGCAGCGCACATGCCGACGATGACGAGAGCGATGCCCGCGGCGGAGCCGACCCAGCCGAGCATCTGCGAATGCCGGTCGGCGCTCACCAGACGCCATGGTGACCGCCACGAACCGTCGGGAAGGGCCGCCAATGCGATGACGTCCCGCTCGTCGGGATGAGGGCCGAGACGCGAGCGCAGGAAAGCATCCCGACTCATGTGCGCTCGCGAACTCAGCTGCCGCAGGCGCTCTGTGGTCAAGTGGGGCTTTCCGGACGCATCGCGCACATAGCCGCGAGGCTCGGGATGGATCGCTTGGGCCGCTGAGGTGACCGCCATCGAGCATGCCAGCACGGTCAGGCCGGCCGCGATGACGCGAGCTGCATCCAGTCTCCGCGCGCGGGCAAGCACCATCCCGACGATCACGAAGCTGAAGCTCGGCAGGAAGGCGTACGCGCCGAGCACCGTCAGCTGCAGCGCGAGGGTGATCGGATGGAGGAGCAGGCTGAGCTCACCGGCGTGATCCGGTGCCGGTGGCACGGCTCCCGACAGGGATTCGAGCCACGCGAGCGCGTAGACGTTCAGACCGGCACCCGCGAGCGCGACGAGAGCACCCACTCCGAGCAGCGCTCCGGCGGACGCCCGCCGGAGCGCCCATACCCCGGCGTAGTACAGCCCGTAGAACTGCAGGATGACGAGAGCGCCGACCTGGTGCTCGAGGAGGAGCCCGAGCAGCAGCAGGGCGGCGGCTCGACCCGCGACCTCCGCACCCGTGCGATCGGGCGCGGTCACGAATCGGGACATCGCGTACCCGCTGACCACGAGGAACAGCGGCATCGCACGCCCGTCCCAGAAGGAGATGACCTCGTTCGGGCGCATGTGGCCAGAAAGGCGGCCCCCGTAGTGGGTGATGGCCATTCCGAGCATCGCGACGGCGCGGGCGACGTCGATGTCGACGGTCCTGGCCGGCGGAGCGCCGTCGTACGCGGCAGCAACCCCCACTGCGGAGAGCGGCGTCCGTCCGGGCCGGCCGACCGCGAGGTCGGCGGCCTCCGCGTCAGTCCCGATCATCGCGGGTGACGGCTCAGCTTGCGTTTACCCGCACGCGTGCTCCCGGATCCGATCCTGCGCGATCGGTAGGCGCGCTGCGCCAACCATCGGTGCTTACGACCGGGGCATCGAGCGTGCGCTCGAGCGCAACGAGCCATCTACGCTCGCTCGTGGAGAAGGTCGATTCACCCGCCATCCGGTGCCTTCCGGGCTTGATCGTCCCAACGCGCGCTGGGATCTTGTCCCAACCTAGCGGCCAGTTCTCGATCGCGCCGGACCGGCATCGGCTCAACCCCTCGCCGGTGCTCGGCGTCTGGCTGCAGATCGGCGTGACGGGACCGGCGCGAGTAGGTAGGGTGCTGCGGTGCTCTCGGGACGCCAATGCCTGGCCGGTCTTGTCTGGGCCATCGTGGCGATCGCCCTGCCCGCTGCAGCTGCGGCGGCAGTGCCGGAGTGGCTCGCGCCGCCCGACATCTCCTCCACGAGCGATGACGCGGCAGAGCCGCACGTCGCGTTCGACGCGCTCGGCAACGCGACGGCGGTGTGGGGGAGGCCTACGACCTCTTTCACATGACCGTTCAGGTCGCGGTGCTTCCGGCAGGAAGCGACGTCTGGGGGACGCCCGCCGGTATCTCGCTCGACGGTCAGATCGTCTCCTCCCCTAGAATCGCCATCGACGCGAAGGGCGACGCGCTGGCTGTGTGGTCGAGCCGCGACGTGGTCAGCAGCGGGACAGTGCAGATCGTGCAGGCGGCGTGGCGGCCAGCGGCCACAGGTGTCTGGCAGTCCCCCGTAGACCTGTCGCTACCGGGCGGGGTGGCGAACGAGCCGAACGTCGGATTCGACGGGCAGGGCAACGCCGTGGTCGCGTGGCTGGCCTTCCCCCGTGTCATACGCGCGGCGGTGCGCCCGGCGGCAACGGGCCTCTGGCAGCCCTCGGTCGACGTCTCCGCTGTGGACCAAGGGTTCATCGTGGATCCGGAGCTCGCCGTCTCCCCGCGGGGCGACGCGGCGCTCGTATGGTGGGGGGACGGGGGAATCCAGGCCTCCGTCCGCCCTGCCTCGACCGGTGTCTGGGGATCGCCGGTGCGGCTGTCTCCGATCGGCGAGCGCCCTGTCACGCCGCAGGTGGCGCTCGACGCGCAGGGCAACGCGATCGCCGTCTGGTCCAGCGACGTTGGGGGAAACTACCCTGTGATCGAAGCGTCGCTACGGCCCGCGCTGACGGGGCAGTGGCAGACGCCGGTGGCGCTCTCGTTCAGCTCCGTCGCGACCGGAGATCACAACTCCACCGAGCCTCAGATCGCGTTCGACCCCCATGGGAATGCCGTCGCGGTCTGGACGCACGAGGAGATCGGCCTGACCGTCATCCAGGCTGCAGTGCGGCCAGCGACAAATGGCGTGTGGCAACCTGCCTTCGACATCTCGCGCCCGGACCGGAGCCTGCCGCGTCCTCAGTCGGGCTCTCAGCCTCAGGTAGCAATCGACGCCAATGGCAATACGCTCGCCATCTGGCGAACGCTGATCGACGGCATCGTGCCCACGAGCGCTATCCAGACGGCGCTGCTCCCTGCGGGGAGCGCTGAGTGGCAGGCGCCGATCTACCACTCGCGGCGGGACGCGCAGGCGGAACAACCCCAAGTCGCGTTCGACGCGCTCGGCAACGCAGTCGGGGTGTGGCTGCGAACCGATCCACCCGGTTCCGTTCCCGCCTCCCACCGCGTCGTGCAGTCGGCGGTCTACGCGCTGACGGCGCGAGGTCACGGCACGCCGGCCGCCCCGGGCCCACCCGCAGATGCCACTCCGCGACGCGCGGTCGCGGCGCTCCGTGTCATCTCCGCCCGGCTCACGCGCACCCGCTTCCGTGCCGCGGGTGGGCGCGTCGTGCGCGGCGGCGCGCGCGTGGGAACGAGCATCCAGATCGCGCTCACGGTCCCCGCGCAACTCCGCATCGTGATCCGGCAGCGAGTCCCCGGCATCCGCCGGGGAAATGCGTGCGTCTCGCCGCGGAGGCTCGGCACGCGTCGCGCCGCACCTTGTATTCGCAGCGTGACACGAGGAGTTCGGACCGTGCCGCGTCTGCGGCAGGGGGTCAACAAGGTCGTCTTCGACGGCCGCGTCGCGGGTCGCCGGCTCGCGCCTGGCAGGTATACCGCCACACTCACGGCGTTCGCCGCGACTGGGGAGAGCATGCCGAAGACACTCAGCTTCACCATCGTCGCGTAGCAGCGTTGGCGCATGACCGAGTAGGACGGCTTTCAATAGGGTTACGCCTCGAATGGGCGGAGAGTTGATTCGCCGCGACGGGTTGCCCTCGAGCGCGGGATCAGTTTCGGCGGCTCAGGATCCAGCAATCGCCTGGATGCTCATCCTGGAAGTACGCCCGCCTGCCCGGCAGACACGAGATGAACGTGCCGAACGACGCCTCCTCGATCGATGCTCCAGACGCCGCTCTGCCTTCATCGAGTCGACCGACCCTGGCTGCGGGTTCGCGGGGTGATGCGGCTCTCGGCGCGGCTCCCGATTTCGGGCCTGGCAAGGGGTGTTGGTCGGGTTGGCGACCCAACGGTCACTTCTACGTCGAGTGCGGAATCAGCTGGCCGCGAGCGCCGCCGCTCGTGCCAGCCGGTCGACCCTGGCGTTGTTCGGATAGTCCGGCTTGTGGCCCCTTATCCACGTGAAGGTCACGACGCGCGGTCCGTCCCAGGCCAAACCGAACAACCGCTCCCAGAGGTCGCGGTTCTTGACCGGGCCGTTCGATCCCTTCCAGGCGCAATCGCGCAACCACCGCTCGTGCCAGTTCTCGTTGAAGCACTTCTCGACGTAGGCGCTGTCAGTGAAGACATGGATCACCCCAGTCAGCGTCTCGAGCGCTTCGCAGATCGCGGTGAGCTCCATGCGGTTCTGCGTCGTGCCATCCGCGCCGCCAGAAATCTCACGGACGGTCCCCGCCTGCTCGATCAACGCGGCCCAACCACCACGCCCCTGCATCCCTTTCGCGTTGCAGCTGCCGTCGGTCCAGACGACGGTCGTCATATTCACTCCCGACTCGCCCATCTCCAGCTTGTCCCTAGCCATCTCTAACTACGCATCGGTTTGGTTCGCCAGAAGCGTGAGCCCACCGGGGTGGCCCAACACTGGGCGCACGCGACGGGCGTGCCCATCTGAACTTGGGCAACGGGCCTTCGCACCGGTCCCCGATCCGCAGCCATGCACCTAATAGGACGGCTTTCAAACCCCCCGAAGCCGCTGGCACGTCTACTTGGGGCGTCGCTGAGCTGGGCGTAATCGCGGGCTCTTTGGCCGCTGAGGGTTCGAAGCGGGGACTCACGCCGGCTGGAGCGCCACGAGCCTAGTGGCCCGCTGCTATCGATAATCGCGTTCGAGCACGATCGCCTGTTCCGGGCAGTTGTCGATTGCCAGGAGCGCCTGCTGATCGTCAGCGGACGCGTTCTCGTAGCCGGGGCGGACGATCCCGAACCCGTTCTCGTCGAGGTCGAACAACTCGGGGGCGAGGGCGGCGCACCGCGCGTGCCCCTGGCAGAGGCGCGAATCGATCCTGAGCCGCATCACGCCTCCTCGGGGTGGATCCGAAGCGTCAGCGGCCCGACGCCGTACCACGGCTGGGACTCGTCGTCGGCGGTGAAGGCTGGCACGGTCGCGAGGAACTCCTCAAGCGCGATTACCAACTCGCGCCGTCCGAGGTTCGAGCCGAGGCAGCGGTGGATGCCGCCGCCGAATGCGAGGTGCCGGTTCTTGGTGCGGTCGAAGCGGATCGTGTCGGGGTCGTCGAACGCGTCGGGGTCACGGTTTCCGGCACCGAAGACGAGCACCACCCGCTCCCCGGCTTTGATCTCGGTGTCGCGCACGACCGTGTCGCGCTTGCAGGTGCGTGCCATCGCCTGGACTGGCGAGAGCATCCGCAGCACCTCCTCGGCGGCCGCGGGGATCAGCTCCGGCTGCGCCCGCAGCTGCGCCTGCGCCTCGGGCGTGCGGGCGAGGTACCACAGGCCGGCCCGGATCGCCCAGGCGGTGGTGTCGAGCCCGGCCACGAACAAGAGGTAGCAGTACGAGATCAGCTCGTCATGCGTGAGTGGGCGTCCGTCCTCGATCCGCGCCTCCAGCAGCACGCTGATCAGGTCTTCCCGGCGCGCTGTGGCGCGGCGCGCGGTCACGAGGTCGTCGAAGTACGCCCGCACCGCGTTGCCAGCGGCGTAGGCGCGGTCCGGGTCGGCGGTGCGCTCGTAGATGATGTCGTCGACCCACTGATCGAACTTCGGCCAGTCTTCCTCGGGGAAGCCGCAAAGGCGTGAGAAGACGATCGTGACCACGGCGCGGGCGTACCCCTTCGAAGCGTCCGCCACGTCATGCGCGGCGATCGCGTGCGCGAGTTCGCGCGAGGTCTGGCGGATGCCAGGCGTCAAGTGGTCGAGCATGCGCGGGGTGAACAGCGGCAGCAGGATCTTGCGGTAGTGCCCGTGCATCGGCGGGTCGATGTCGATCGGGATCATCGGCACGTCGGTGCCGAACGCCGGCAGCAGCATCGAGGGCGCCACCGCGAAGGTCTCCGGGTCCTGCTCGGCCGCAAAGATATCCTCGAGCTTGGCGATGAACGTGAAGCCGCCGTACTTCGAGCTATGGCCGACCGGGCAGCCCGCGTGCATCGCGCGGTAGTCGGCCCAGATCCCGTCCAGCGCCGGGCCGTGGAAGTCGAACCCCCGGAGCCGTCCCTGCCCGCCGATCTGATCCTCGACCGCCACGAGTCGTCCCTCCATCTGCCCTGGCGCCTCTGGCGCGCTGCCCGGGCAGGCTACTTCGAGGAGCGGGCGCGCACCGGCTTCGACCATCGGAATATGGCACGGCTTCGCGCTGCGAGGCGTCCATCGATACGAAAGGCAGGGCGCTGCGCTGAGGTTTCGCAGCAGGTAAGGCCCGCGTGATCTAGGGCGGCCAGGAGACGTTCCCCGGCCGCTGAGACGGGGGGCGGAGAAAGGTCGTTGGGTTCCCGCCAGCGTTGCAGCCAAGTTCGACGCCCACCGGTCCGCCGGAGTTCAGACCGCGCGGTAGAAGCAACGGTTACTGTCACCGTGTTCCGCGGGCTGTGGTTCCCTCGGCGCCGCGCTGAAATCAGACGGCCCAGGAGACCGAATCTGGCGCCTCCCGCGCGCCTCCCGTGACGATCGGAACCCCGAATCCAGGGCTTGGGCGGTCTCAGGCGGATTCGAGCGGAATGAAGTTCTCCCTGTTCAAGCCGGAATCGCAGTGCCCCCTGGAGGACTCGAACCTCCGACACACGGTCTAGGAATCTCGTGTTTTCGGCTTGAACGCAGGGATAGCGTCTCTGTGCGGCTCCGAGTTGTGGGCGCTCGCGGTCGACTCACCTTGTCGCATCCGCGCCTGGCCTGCGGCCAGCCGGCGCCGCGAGCGCGCTCTCGGGTGCGTACAGATACCCGAGGTCATCGGGCCGGAGGCGGCGCACGTCGATACATGGCAGCGTCGCCGACGTGGCGAGCGCGGCCGCGGTTCGATCGCCGATCGCGAGATCGTGCGAGACGACCGGTGCGCCACCGCCGGGCGGCGTGAGCTGCAGCGCCTGGGGCCGCATCCGGGCGACGAGCCGTGCGGTCGCCGCGAGCCCGTCTCCGCGCGCCTTGACGCACGCCTCGGCTCGCGTCCACCAGGCCGCGAAGCTGGCGGGGCGGTCGCACGGCCGCTGGCCCGCGAGCGCTGCGTGAACCTCGGGCGGTAGCAGCCGGCGCGCGATCTCGAGCAGTCCGGTCACAGGCCGGACGACCTCGACGTCGACGCCGATCTCCAGGCCTTCGGCGAAGGCGTAGAGGCCGAGGCCGCCCGAGCGCGACCACGACACGGTGGGCGCCGGACGGCCCTCGGTGGCGCCCAGGAATGGCCGGCCGGACGGTCCGCGGATAAACGCGATCGAGGACGGGGGGGTGCCAACGCAATGCCCGGCGAGCGCGCGCAGGAGGCCATGCGCGACGACGAAGCGTCGCTGCCGCTGTTCGCTCACGAGGTTCGCGGCGCGTGACCGCTCGTCGGGGTCGAGGAGCGCGGTGAGGCCATGGAGCGGCCAATCGGGCCGATCGAGGTCGGCGAGCCAGAGGCGCACCTCCCCCGCGCGCGGCCGATCGGCGCCATTCATGCCGGAGCGGGCTCGAGCTGGCGGTGCACGGCGGCCGAGAGGTCGCGCAGGCTCAAGCCGCGGAGAACGTCGTTGAGCTGGATGCGGACGCCGGTCTCGCCGTGCACCGCGGCGATGAATTCGACGGCCATCAGCGAGTCGAGGCCGAAGCCGATGAGCGGGCGCTCGGGGTCGAGGCGCTCGGGCAGGGCGTCGAGCACACGCGCGGCGCGTTCGGTCACGTGCCGCTCGAGCGCGGCGCGGCGCTCGGCGACGGGCAGCTCGAGCAACTCCGCGGCCAGGTTCCGCACCGGCTCAGCGGCGTCGTTTGCGGCGCTGCCGCCGCCGTGCAGCGGCACGGCCCCGCGCAGCGTCGCGCCGGGGCCGTTCAGCCAGCCGTCCCAGTCGATGCTCGCGACGATGCGGCGGTCGGAGCCGGCCGCGAGCAGGTGGTCCAGCACGTCCCAGACGTCGTGCGAGTCGAGCGCCTCGACGCCCACCCGGGCCAGGCCGCTCGCCAGCTCCGGCCGGCGCGCGACGTGGCCGACGTCGGCGATGGCTCCGAGGCCGAGACACAGGGCCGGTCGTCCCTGAGCCCGCCGATCGGCGGCGAGCGCATCGAGGAAGGCGTTGGCGGCGGCGTAGTTGGCCTGACCAGGGTTGCCGAGATCGGCGGCGACGGAGGAGAGGAGCAGGAAGAAGTCGAGCTCGTCGTCGAGCGTCAGCGAGTGCAGGTTCCAGCTCCCGGCCACCTTGGGCGCCAGCACCCGGTGCAAGCGCGCCAGGCTCAGCCGCTCGAGCAGCGCGTCCTCGATCACCATGGCTGCCTGTACCACGCCCCGCAGCGGGGGCATCGCGGCCCGGATTCGGTCGAGCAGCCGGCGCAGCTCCCCGCTGCGCGCGATGTCACAGCGTGCGATCACCACCTCGGCGCCGGTAGCGCGCAGCGCGTCGAGCAGCGGCGCGTCCTCCGGCGCGGGCGCTGCGCTCCGGCCGGCGAGCACGATGTGACGGGCTCCGTGGCCGACGAGGCGGTTGGCCAGGCTCAGGCCGAGGCCCCCGAGACCGCCGGCGACGAGGTAGGTGCCATCGGCGCGCACCGCGTGTCCGGCGGCGCCGCGCACGGTGTAGACGGGCTCGTCGACGGCGAGCACGATCCGGCCGATGTGGCCGGCTTGGCTCATCAGGCGGAACGCGTCCTCGGCCTCCGAGAGGTCGAACACGGTGTGCGGCAGCGGTTCCAGCACGCCTTTGTCGACGTCCGCGACGACGTCGCGCAGGACGGCGCCGACGGCCGCCGGGCGGTCGGCCGCGTAGGTGTCGAAGCTGACCGACGAGAATGTCAGCCCCCGCAGGAACGGCCGCAGCCGCAGCGGCGCGTTGCGCTCGATGTCGCGCCGCCCGAGCTCCACGAAGCGCCCGTACGGGCGAAGCAGCTCGACGCCCCGGTCGATCGCCTCGCCGGCCAACGAGTTGAGCACGACGTCGACACCCTCGCCTCCGGTCAGGTCCAGCACCTCGTCGACGAAGGCGAGCGAACGCGAGTCCATGACGTGCGCGACGCCGGCGCGGATGAGGTATTCGCGCTTCTCGTCGGTCGAGGCCGTCGCGAGCACCTCGGCGCCGACCTGGTGCGCGATCTGCACTGCGGCCAGCCCGACGCCGCCGGCAGCCGCGTGGATCAGCACGCGTTCGCCGCGCTGCAGGTGGGCGACGTGCCGCAGCGCCAGCACGGCCGTGCCGAAGGGCCCCGGAAGCGTGGCGGCAGCCTCGGGCGTCGAGCCGCGCGGCGCCGGCACCACGAGCTCGCCGCGAGTGACGACGCTGGTGCCGAACGCGCCGGCGTCCGCGGCGATGGCGATGACGGCGTCGCCCGGACGCACGTGCTCGACCCCCTCGCCGCAGGCCACGACGGTGCCGGCGCACTCGAAGCCGAGCGCCCGCACATCGTCGGGCGCGGTGCGCAGCAGGCCGAGTGCGATCAGCACGTCCTTGAAGTTCAGGGCGGCTGCTCGCACGCGCACCTCGACCTCGCCCGGCCCGGCCTGTCGCGCTGCGCAGCGGCGCAGGGCCAGGGTCGCAAGCGATCCCGGCGTCTGGATCTCGAGCTTGAACGTCGCGTCTGCGGAGACGGCCGCCACGGGCTCCTCGGCATCGGCGTCGAGTGGGGCCCGCTCGATCCGCCGGACGAACGGCCGGCCGCTGCGGATCGCGATGTCACCCTCCCGGCCCGGCCAGGGGCGAGTCGTCAACTCGAGCAGGAGCGCCTCGACGTCGTCCGACGACTCGGCGTCGCCGAGATCGACGAGCTGCACGCGCAGGTCGGGCCGCTCGCTGCGGAGCACGCGGCCGAGGCCGCAGAGCGGCGCCCGCGCGAGGGCGGGACGCCCACCGTCACCCTCGAGGAGGTGCACCCCGGCGGTGACGATCGCGATCCCCTCGATCGACCCGCGGGAATCGAGCGCCCGGGTGAGCGCCGCGAGGCTCCCGCAGGTCGCGTCCTGCGCACGCAGCAGCGATTCCGCCGAGGTCTCCCCGTCCGCCGGCAGGTCGAGCGACCACAGATGCACGACACCCTCGATGCCGCCCGCAGCTCGCTCGGCGCGCAAGAGCGCGCGCCAGTCGGCGACGGAGATGGGCCGGAGCTCGATCCCGCCGTCCTCGCGCCGGCGCAGCGCGTCGCCCGGGAAAGCGCACACGGCGCGGTCGCCGACGCCCTCGAGGCCCGCGGCGACGCGTTCCCCGAGGCCGCCTCGATCGGCGAGTACGAGCCAGCGGCGCCCCGAAGGGCGGGGTGAGCGGCCGGCCGCGACCCGCCGCTCCGGGGTCGTCGCCAGGAAGACCGTCTGCGCCGGCTCGCCGCCGTCTCCCGGGCCGGCGCCGACCTCCGTCACCGCGTCGAAGCCGGCGTCGGCGAGGGCCCGGCGCCAGGTCTCGCCCTTCGCCAGGGCGCCGTCTCGCCCGTCGCCGACTCGCCACCAGCCCTCGAACTGACCGAAGACGAGGTCGAGCCAGGCAGGCGCACGGATGCCTTCCTGCAGGATCAGCAGGCCTCCCGGCGCGAGCAGGTCGCGCAACTCGCGCAGCGTTGCGCGGAGGTCGGGCGTGCCGTGCACGACGTTCGCCGCGATCGCGACGTCGAAGGCACGGGCGAGGCCCGCAGGCGGTCGCTCCACATCGAGTTCCCCGAACGCGAGCGCGGACCCGTCGAAGCGCGAGCGCAACCGGCGCACGAGCGCGGGCGAGACATCGGTGACGTGGTACAGGCCAAGCGCGTCGCGGGCACGATCGAGCACGGCGGCCGTCGTCGCGCCGGTCCCGGCGCCTACCTCGAGCACCCGCAGCGGCCCCGCGAGCCCGGCGGCGGCGGCGACAGCCTCGGCTGTGGCGGCGTTCGCGGCGGCGAACACCGGCGGCTCGGCGTACACGGCTGCCAGGACCTCCCACCAGTCGCCGGTGAGAAGCCACTCTCGCGCATCCTCGTCGCCGCGCAGCGTCCCCGCGAGACGTCGGCCGCTCTCTTCGACCAGCCGGATCATCGCTTCGTAGGCCGGGAACCGCTCGAGGAGCTCGCCCGCGTGCACGGGCCGCGAGCCCGCCTCGATCGCACTCGCCATCGCGACCACGCGCGTCCACCGCCGGCCCGCACGATCACCGGCCGGATCCGCATGACCCGAACCGTTCGGCACGGCGGGCATGTCAAGCTCGCGCAGCGCCGCCACCGCGTGCTGGCCGGCCAGGGTCGACAGCGCCGCTTCCAGGTGGTCGTAGTAGGCGTCGAGCCCTGCGAGCCGCCCGTCCCCGTCGAGTGCCCGGCGCGCGATGCTCGCGACGTCGGCGGCGCGCAGCGGGCTGCGGGCGCTCGGCGGTGGCGGCGCGATCGCCTGCCAGTGCTCGCGGTAGAGCCAGGCGGCGCCAGGTGTCGTCCGCTCGGCGCCGGCCGGGCGCAGGCGCAGGCCGTGGAGCTCTGCGAGCACGTCGCCGGCGGTCGTGAAGACCACGACGTCCGCCAGCAGCTCGTCGGTATCCGTCCGCGCAGTCGCGTGAGCCCAGAACTCGGCAGGCAGCCGCCCGTGCAGGATCACGCGCTCGATGCCGACCGGCAGGAGCCGCGCTTCGGACGATCCCTTGGGCCGCGCGAGGGCCGCTCCGATCGTCTGGAAGGCTGCGTCGAGGAGCGCCGGGTGGGCCTCCTCGCCGTCGAGCTCGAGCGCCGCAGGGGCGACCACTCGCCCCAGCGCCTCTCCGCTGCCGCACCAGAGCTCGACGAGCCCGCGGAACGCCGGTCCGAAGCGTAGGCGGCGACCGTGGGCCGCGGCCGTGTAGAACTCCTCGGCCGGCAGCTCCCGCGGACAGCGAAGCCGGAGCTCGTCGAGACTCGCGCCGGGTTGGGCGGTCGGCGGCACACCCACGCGCGCGCGCGCCACGAGCGACCACTCGCCCGCGTCTCCGGCCGCGTGGATCTCGATGCCCGGTCCCCACGCGTCGGCATGGCACTGGACGAGTGGCCCCGTCTCCGGGTTGAGCGCCACCATACGCAGGAACTCGACCTGCTCGAGGCAGAGCGCGCCGTCGCCGCGGAGGCTGCGTACCACGCCGAGGCCGATCGACACGATCGCCGCCCCGGGCAGGATCGCAGCGTCACCGATCACGTGGTCGGCGAGGTAGGCGAAGAAGCGAGCCCTGAGGTCGACCTCCCAGATCGGCTGCGCCGTGCGCAGGCGCCGGCCAAGCAGCGTGCGGCCGGCGGAGGCCGGCGCGCTCGCGATCTCTGCTGCGCCGTCGAGCGGCCGCTCGATCCAGTGTCGCTCTCGCTGCCAGGGGTAGGTGGGCAGGTCGACCGGACGGCCCGACTCGTTGGCCGACTCCCAGTCGGCCGGCCACCCGCGCACGTGGAGGGCGGCGAGCGACCGCAGCATCGTTTCGCGCTCGGCCTCGCCGCGGCGTAGCGACGCGAGCACGTGGGTGGAGGTCGCGCCGGCCGCGGCCGCGCACTCGCGCAGCGACGACGCGAGCACGGGATGCGCCCCGAGCTCGAGCAGGCACGTGACTCGCCCGGCGAGGAGCCGTTCGACAGCATCAGCGAAGCGGACCGGCTCGCGGAGGTTGCGCCACCAGTACTCCGCAGCGAAGCCCGCGGGGTCGAGCCAATCACCGGTCACGGCCGAGACGACCGGAACGGAGGTCGCGCGCGGGAGCACCGCGTTCAGCGCGTCCAGGAGGTCGGGCCGGAGCCCGTCCAGTGCAGGGCTGTGGTACGGGATGTCGACCGGGACAGGCCGGCAGAAGACCCCGCGCTCCTCGCAGCGCGCAACAAGCACGCTGAGCGCCTCCTGGGTGCCGGAGAGGGTGACCGACGCCGGCGCATTGATCGCCGCCAGGCTCACGGCATGCGCCTGATCGCCGATCAGATCGCCCGCCTCGTCGGCGCCGAGCGCGACGGCGAGCATCCCGCCCGTCCCGGCATGGCGCTGCTGCAGGCGCCCGCGCTGATGGGCGACGAGGAGTGCGTCCGGCAGCGACAGTCCGCCCGACACGCAGGCGGCCGCGATCTCGCCCGCGCTATGGCCGAGGATCACATCGGGCTGGATGCCCCACGAGCGCCACAGTGCCGCCAGGGCGATCTGCAGGGCGACGCTCGCGGCCTGTGCACGGTCTGCGCTGCCGAGGCGGCCGTTGGACCCGTCACCGCTGAGCTCGGCCACCAGTGACCACCCGGCGAGCTCGTGCAGGCGGCGCTCGCATTCGAGCAGAACACCGCGGAACACCGGCTCCGTCTCGAACAACTCCATGCCCATTCCGCTGCGTTGCGGACCCATGCCGGAGAAGACGAAGGCGAGCTGCCCGGGCCCGGTGACCGCAGCGGTGCCGGCCGCGACGCCAGGCGTGGCCGGTCCCCCGGCGAGCAGCGCGGAGAGCTCGGTCGTCGTACGTGCCACCACGGCGAGCCGGTGGCGGTGGCGGGAGCGGCGCACGGCGGCGGTGTGGCACACGTCGCGGAGGGAAGGCGCGTCCTCGCGCGCAAGCCGATCCGCCCACGTGCCTGCAAGCGCCTCGAGCGCGGCCGGGCTGCGCGCCGAGAGCAGCGCCACCCGCGGCCGCCCATCGTCGGCGACCGCCGGGACCTGGGCTGGCGCCTCGGCGAGCAGGACGTGCGCATTCGCACCGCCGAAGCCGAATGCGCTGACGCCGGCGAACCGCCGACCGGGCGTCTGGGGCCACGTCTCGGGAGCGGTGGGGATCCGCAGGCCGAGGTCGTCCCACGGGATCGCCGGGCTCGGCACGGTGTGGTTGGCGGTGGGTGGGATCACCCCGTGGCGGACGATGAGCGCGGCCTTGATCAGGCCCGCGATGCCGGCCGCGGCCTCCAGGTGGCCGATGTTGCCCTTGACGGATCCGACTGCGCAGCGCTCGCCCGGCGCGCGGCCTGCCGCCATGACGCGACCGAGCGCGAGCGCCTCGACCCGGTCGCCGACCACTGTCCCGGTGCCGTGAGCCTCCACGTAACCCACCTCGCCGGGGGTCACTCCCGCGGCGGCCAGCGTCTCGCGGATCAGGGTCTCCTGCGCGTCGCCGTTGGGCACGCTGATGCCCGCCGTCCGTCCATCCTGGTTGACGCCGGTCGCGTGGATCACGGCGTGGATGCGATCGCCCTCGGCGAGTGCCTGGTGCAGCGGGCGCAGGACGACGCAGCCGGCACCCTCGCCGCGGCCGAACCCGTTCGCGTCGCGGTCGAACGGTCGAGAGCGACCGTCGGGGGAGAGCAGCCCGGCCCGGCAGAACGCAACCCAGATCTCGGGCGCGAGCAGCACCTGAACACCGGCGGCGATCGCCACCTCGCACTCCCCGGCCTCGATGCTGCTGCAGGCGAGGTGCACGGCCGTCAGCGCCGAGGAGCAGGCGGTGTCGACCGCCAGGCTGGGGCCACGCAGGTCGAGCAGGTACGAGATGCGGTTGGCGGCGACGCTCATCGCCATCCCGGTCGCCGTGTGCTGATCGATGCCCGGCAGCGCGCCGTGGCCGTACTCGCGGCCGGCGTAGTCCTGCGACGAGATGCCGGCGAACACGCCCGCGCCGGAGCGGGCCAGCGTCTCGGGCGGGATGCCGGCGTCCTCGAACGCCTCCCAGGCCAGCTCGAGCAGGAGCCGCTGCTGGGGGTCCAGGCGTCGCGCCTCCCGCGGCGAGATGCCGAAGAAGTCCGCGTCGAAGCTCACGGGAAGCTCGATGAACGCGCCCCGTCGCGTGTAGATGCGGCCGGCCGCCGAGGCATCCGGATCGTAGAGGGCGTCGATATCGAACCGGTCGCGGGGGATCTCCGCGTAGGCGTCGCGTCCCGCGAGCAGCGCGTCCCAGTACAGCGCGGGCGTGCTCGCTCCACCGGGGAACCGGCACGCCATGCCGACGATCGCGACCGCGCCCGCCTCGTGCGAGGCGGAACGGGCGCCGTTCATCGCGACCGCGTCCCCAGCCTCACCGGCGGACGGCGTCCACGACGCCCATGTCACCGGCCACGAAGTGTTGCGAGACCGGCGTCGTGGGCTCCGTGCGCTCCCCGCGACCGGCGGCTCGCAGGCTCCACGGCAGGCCGGCCTTGCCGAGCTGGTAGCGCCGTCCGTCGAAGGCGAACGAGCGGACACGCAGCTGAGTGAGGTCGGCGGCAAAGCCGCCCATCGCCCGGTTCGGCGCGTCGATCGCGAGCGAGTGCTGGAACAGCAGGCGGAACGCCGCAACTGCATTGCCGGCCGAGAAGCTCGCCGGCTGGTCGAGGCTCGCGCCGCCGTCCGGCAGGAAGTGGATCTCGGTGGTGCCGGCGCCGTGACCGGCGATGGCCGTCCCGAGTGCCGAGATCGACTCGATCTTCGCGCGCATCGTCACGGCGAAGCGGGCCGTCGTGGTGTCGAGCGAGCCAGGGTCGGCGGTGCTCGTCGCGGGCGGCTTCGTGAACAGCACGGACGATGGCAGGCCGGCCACGCGCGTGAGGTAGCCGAGGGCGACGAGCTGTGTCCCCGTCTGGTCGATCCGCGCGACGAAGTCCACCGTCCGTCGATCGCTCGGCCCCGACCCGACCTCGCTCGGCGTGGCGGCCGCCGCGACCTCGGGCAGGCCGAGGAGTGCGATGCTCCCGGCCGTGGCCGCGCCCATCGTGGCCAGGAGCCGCCGGCGCGAGACGCCGGGCTCGGGCGCCGTCCAGCCATCGGCCGCCGTCGCGAGAGCGACCTGCTCGTGGTCCTCGGCGGCCGTTGCGGCACCGACGATCTCGATCGGCTGTCGCTGCTCGCCCCAGTACGACCGCGACGACCCGAGCACCGCCACACTCAGGCCGAGCTCGTGGTAGAGCGCGATCGCCGACGGCGTTGCGACGCCGACGATTCGGTCCGCACCGAGCGCGCGCGCCTCGAGCCAGCCCCGTGCCACGAGCCCGCTGAGGATGAGCTGACCGATCGCGCCACGATGCGACGGCGCCACCACGACGCGGCCGGCGTCGACCGTGGGAGCGCCTTCGGCGAGCTCGAGCTCGAAGTCCCGCTCGGTCGGGAGCGGGTGACCCGGCGTGGCGGGCACGAGTCGCAGGCTGCCGACGATCCGCTCCCCGTCGCGGCAGATGACGTGCACCGCACGCGCGTCGTCGGCGTCGTATTCGCGCCCGTCCGGATAGTCGGCGAGCGTGGCCCAGCCGTTCGCGATCACGGCGTCATGACGCAGCCGGTACGTCGCCTCGATCTCTTCCGGCGAGAGCGCCGGCCGGAATTCGAGTCCGCCGAGCGTTCGCAGCAGGTCGCCGGCAAGCTCGTCGAGCGCGCGCCGCTCCGGCTCCGATGCCATCCCGATCAGACGTCGCACGAAGTCACCGCCTCCGGTCGGCCGCCCGCAGACGACCGCCTGCGGCTCATCGCGCGCCACACTACCAGGCAGCGCGCGGGCCGACCATGGCGCCGCCAGACCTGAGTGTGCTTGAGAGGACTTGCGTGCGGTATTCCCGGCCGGCGGCCATGGGCTGACCGTGGGCGCCGTCACGGGAAGGCTGCGGCCGGGACCCGACCACTACATTCCGGGAGACTGACCCATGCGCGCGGGACGATGATGGGCGCGAACTCCTCTATCTCAACTCGGCGAGCGTCTGCGCTCGCGACGCCCTTCGCCGGCGGGAGTCGGAGCTGCCAGAGGATGGCCATGCCCCCGGGAGGACTCGAACCTCCGACCTGCGGTTTAGGAATCCCGTTGCTTTCGGCTTCGGTGCCGCGATTGTGGCGAGTGAGGCTCCCAGCGCGGCTCCCGGAATTCCAGCATCCCAAGCGTGAGAGCGCGGTGATCGGTATGACGATGACTCCCGCGTGCTCCCGGCATCGGCTAGTGGCGAGCGGTACCGAGCGAGTCGAGGCTCCGAGTCGTGTGCTGCGCCGTCCCTAGCTCATCGAGTGCAGGAAGGATGGTGTGGTCGAACGCGTCCGCGGTTGCGACGAGGGCTGAGACGAGCGCATCGAGGCAGTGGTCCCTCGCGACGCAGGCGGCGTGCGCCTCCCCGGAGAGCACGAGTCGGCCGCGGGCCGCTTCTTCGATCCCGGAGTTCGAGTTACGCCCGCGGGCGTTTGTGCCGCGGAGTGCGCTGTTGTGGATAGCGAGGCTGCCGCAGCGCGCCGACAGGTGCGGAACCGTAGCTTGTCGGCGATGCTCCTTGGTGGTGTAACAGGTAAGGCAACTTCCTCGCTGAGGCACTCGGTCCTTGCGGATGATGCCGAGCGCGTCCTCACCGAGAAGGGTGGGTGCCCGCACCACCCTTGTTAGTGGACGCACCAAGGCATAGCCTGATTGGCATGCGCACCCTCTTCACCCTAGTGATCGCGATTTTCACTGTCCTTGTCGCGAGCGTCCCGGCTGCCTCGGCCGGCACCTGGCTGCCACCTCAAGGGATCGCGACCGGGCCAAGCGGCTTCGACGGTGTCGACATGCTCGACGCGTCGCTCGGCGCCGGCGGTGACGCCGCGGTCGTCTGGAGCACCGGTGTGCAGATCAGGCCGTTCGGTGGAGCGTGGTCGACCGTCACCCCGTTTCCGGCGGGCGTTGACGTCGGCGTCGACGCATCGGGGGCTACGACCGCGGTGTATTCCGAAGTTGTCGCGGGAGGGACACACGTCGTGGCCTCGACGCACACTGCGACCGGTTGGAGTGCGCCGCAAGAGATCGCACCTCCGGGAGCGTCGACGTCCTCGCTGAGGCTCGCCGTCGCCAGCGATGGCACCGCGGTCGCGTTTTGGCTCCAGGGAGGCGGCGCCGTGCAATTCGCCCGCCGAGATACTGGCGGCTCCTGGACGCACGGGACCATCCCGGCAAATGCCGGCGGCAACCTATGGGTCTCGCATCTCCCGTCGGGTGGAGTGGCCGTTGCCTGGCAGGACGCGAGTTCGATGCATGTGTGGGTTGCGGTCGGGACGACCCAGGCCGGTGGTTTCGCGGCGGAGCAAACCGCTGAGATTGCCGCGCTGATGGCGCTCCAGATCTCGCCGGACGACACGGTCGCGGTCTTCAACTGGAGCGACGGCTCAGGATTGACTTCGTCTTGGCGAGAGCGCTCGACACATACCTGGCAGTTCCGGAAAGTGTTGATTGCACCGAATACGGGCCCTCCGGTACAGGAGGTCGGCAGTGCGGCGGGGCCCGACGGCAGCATCTGGATCGATGCCTGGCGATACGACGCCAATACTGATCACAACGATCTGCAGGCCTTCGCGCTCACCCCGAGCGGAGCCTGGATCGGCCCCGAACTCGTCGCGAACACCGGGCTCGCCATCGAGGGTGGCTACCATCACCCCAGAATCGCCGTGATGCCAGATGGAACTGTCATCACTGCCTATAAGGAGAATTGGGAGCTCGTCGAGCGCGCTCGCCAGCCGAGCGGGGCGTGGTTGCCGCCGGTCGACCTCGCATTCGGCATCGTCAACGTCACCGACTACGTACCCGGGGCGATCCTGACATCACCCTCCGGTGACGCCCTCGTCATTGCCCAGGAAGATCAGTGCCCCCCGCAGAGCTGCACCGGCTACGCCGTGCCCTTCGACGGTGCGCCTCCGCGGCTGAGCGTTTCCGTGCCGACTGCGGGCGTTCAGGGACAGGCCGTGCCGATGAGCGCCACAGCTCTGGACATGTTCTCGGCTCTCAATCCATCGACGACGTGGGTCTTCGACGATGGGGCAGGACCGCTTCAGGCGATGCGGTCTCGCATCCATTCGCGACGGCAGGTGACCACGTCGTCACAGTCACTCGTGCCGACGCTCTCGGGCAGGTAGCGACCGTCACGCGGACGATCGCTGTCGCGCTCGCGCCCGTGGCGTGCCCCGGGTCGCTCGTGCTGCCAGGCGGCGCGACCTGCCCGGCACCTGTCATCTCACGTCTCAAGACGAAGCTCGCGGTTTCGTGGCATGAAAGCCGCCTGCGGGGAGAGGTGACGGTCCGTGCTCACCTCGGGGCCGGCAAGCTGAGCGGATCGGTCGCCCTGCTGCGACCGAATGGCAAGCCCGCGAGCATCAAGAAGTTCTCGGCGCTTACCGATCTTGCAAGGACGCTCTCGTTCCCATCGCTCGCAAACCCGGGCCGCTGGTCGGTGCGGATCACGGCGAAGAACTCGCTCGGGCGGCGGGTCACCGTGACGCGCAAGTTCACGCTGCGCGGCCCGCCGGAAGGGATCGTTCGCGCGGTCACCGTGTCTCCAGGCCCGTCGCAGCCCGCGACGCTCAGCATCAACGGAGCGTTCCGCCAAATCTACGCGCGCTTCGTGTTCAGCGTGAAGCCCCGCGCCGGACAACGCGTGGTTGTCAGGTGGTTTCAAGGCCGGCGTGAGGTTGCGCGCGTCGATAAGCCGTCGCTGCGGACGATCGCGACCTTCCTCCAGGTGGACGCCAGCGCTCCGCCGCTGCAGGCCGGTACGTGGCGGGTGGTGATCGGCGCCGGCGACCGCATAGCGAAGATCGTGACGTTCACGGTCGTCGGCTAGTGCGTCTGCGCAGGCATGCGCAGAGCATGCCTCGAGGGTTCACCGTGGCTCGCCGTGCGCGGGTGAAGGCAGGCCGCGAATGCGCTCCGGAACGAGACTACGTACCATGAATCAAGATGGCGGATCGCAAATCCAGCGGCGAAAGAGTGTCCACCGCGCGTTGGGGGGCGGGTCGTACGCTCGTCGCGACGGCGAGTGCCGTTGCGCTGTTCGTCCTCGCGTTCTTCTTCGGTAAGGCGCTCGGCGACGACCACGTCGATGACCCACCGCGAACGACCTTCGTCACGCAAGGTGGCCAATCGCTCGGGCAACGCGAGAGTCCCCTCAGCATCGCGCCACATGCTCCGCTTGCCGCACCGCATGCATCCGACTCGGTGCCGGGGATCGCACCCGCGCCACCTCCGCCGCCCAAGCCCAAGCCCCCGCCCCCGCCTCCGCCGCCTCCGCCCCCACCACCGCCCACTGGGCCCGTGCCGACCACCATCGTCGGCTAGCTGCGGCGCATTGGATTTGCGCTGCGGTTGCGTGTTCGCGACGGTTGCACCTGGTAGCGTCGCAACTCTCGTGAGGAGGTCCTAGTGCTCGCATTCCGTGTGCTGGGCCCGATCGAGGCGGAGGCCGATGGACAGCTCTGCCGGCTTGGCGGGCCCCGGCCGCGCGCCCTTCTCGCCCGCCTCCTGCTCGCAGGTGGGTCGTTCGTGTCCGTGGATCGTCTGATCGACGATCTCTGGGGCGAGCAGGCCACTCCGGGCGCCGCACACTCCCTCCAGGAGCACATCTCGAAGCTCCGCCGGGCATTCGGGACGGACGGTGCGGGCGCGCTCGAGCACGGGGGTGGCGGTTACCGGCTCGTGCTCGCGGCCGATCAGCCCGACTCCGCGCGCTTCGAGCGTCTGCTGGGGGAAGCCGGCCGGGCCCACGACGACGGTGCGCATCTCCGGGTTCGCAACCTGACGGTGGATGCACTCGCTCTCTGGCGCGGTGAGCCGTACGCCGACGTGGCCGACGCCCTCTGGGCCGGTGGGGAGATCGCGCGCTTGCGAGGCCTCGGCCTGAACGCTCACGAACGCAACATCGGCGCGCAGATTGAGCTCGGCGATCACGGCTCGGCGATCGCCAGCCTCGAGCCGCTGCTCATCGCACATCCCCTCGAGGAGCGCTGGAATGTCCTCATGGCGCACGCCCTGTACCGCTCGGGCAGTCAGGCCGACGCCCTGCAGCGGTACCCGGATTTTCGTCGCGCGCTCGTCGAGGAGAGCGGCATCGAGCCGAGCGCGCGGTTTCACGACCTCCACCTCGCGATGCTGCGGCGCGACCCCGCGCTCGACGTCCGCGTGCCGCCGACGCCACGTGTCAGGCCGCTGCCCACACCGTCGACCTCGCTTGTCGGCCGAGGTCCCGAGCTCGCCGCGCTGACCGACCTGCTCGCGCGCGACGACGTCCGCATAGTGACGATCACGGGTCCTGGCGGAACCGGCAAGACGCGGCTGGCGCTGGCTGCGGCCGAGCTCGCCGCGCCGGGCTTCGAGAGTGGTGCGTGCTTCGTGTCGCTCGTCGATGCCGACGAGCCACCGCTCGTCCCCCCTGCGATCGCGACGGCGCTCGGCCTCGACGAAGCCGGTACGCGCACGCCCGCGCAGCTCGTGGCTGCCGCGCTCGCCGATCGCCAGATGCTGCTCGTGCTCGACAACTTCGAGCACGTCCTCCCCGCCGCGCGCCACATTGCCGACCTGCTCGCCGACGCGCCGCGGCTGCGCGTGCTCATCACCAGTCGTGCCAGCGTGCGTCTGCGCGGAGAGCACGAGTTCCCCGTCCCACCCCTCGAGCTGCCCCGGCCCGGTGCTTCACTGGACGAGATCGCGGACTCTCCGGCCGTCGAGCTGTTCGCACGACGCGCTCGGCAGGTGAATCCCACCGTGCGGCTCGACGACGCGGCGACGCAGTCGATGGCAGAGATCTGCCGGCGCCTCGACGGATTGCCGCTCGCACTCGAGCTGGTCGCGGCCCGCGCCCGCTTGCTGTCGCCGGAGAAGATGCTGGAACGGCTCGGGACCGGCCTCGACGCCGGTGGCAGCGCGAGCGATGCGCCGGTGCACCAGAGGACGTTGCGCGACACGATCGACTGGAGCTACGAGTTGCTGCAGGAGGACGAGCGCACCGTCTTCCGCAAGATCGGTGTCTTCGCCGGCGGCTTCAGCGTCGAGGCTGCGGAGCAGATCATCGAGCCGCCCGGCGCCCGCTCGGTGCTCGATCTGCTCGATGCGCTGCTCGCGAACAGCCTCCTGCGGGTGACGTCCGAGGGTGATGGGCGCCTGGCGATGCTCGCCGTGATCGGCGAGTTCGCCCGCGAGGCGCTTGCACATGCGCGGGAGGCCGAGGCCACCCGCCGAGCCCACGCCCACTACTACGCACAGCTTGCAGAGTCGTTCGAGCCGGGGATCGCGCGCGACCCGGCCGGCGATGAGGCGCTCGCGCTCGAGCGGGAGCGCGGAAACCTCCGGGCCGCGTTGCGCTTCGCCCTCGAGAATGACGACCGCGCGCTCGGCCAGCGACTGGCCGGGTCGCTCGAGCTCTTCAGCGAAGGCCGCGACGACAGCATCGTCCTGCTCGTCGCCGAGGTGCAGCGGATGGGGTCGGGCGATGAGTGACCAGCTCCGCAGCGGCGACCGGATCGGGCGCTACGAGCTCGAGGCGATCGTCGGCCGGGGCGGGCTCGGCGTCGTCTTCCGCGCGCGGCGCGACGATGGGGAGCTCGTGGCGGTGAAGATCATGCGCACGCATCTCTCCGACGACGCGATCTTCATCAAGCGCTTCGCGCGCGAGGCGCGCCATGCGAGCTCGGTCAGCCATCCCCACCTCATGCCCGTGCTCGACATCGGGCAGAGCGGCAGCCGCCATCCGTATCTCGTCATGCCGTACGTCGGAGGCGGGACGCTGGCGGCTCGCATTGCCGCAAAGGGCGTGCTCGACCTGGCGGAGGTCGTCTCGGTGACGCACCAGCTCGGCTCGGCCCTCGCGGCTCTCCACGCCATCGACGTGGTGCACCGCGACGTCAAGCCGTCGAACGTCCTGATGGGAGAACACGGGGCGTTGCTGTCGGATTTCGGACTCGCGCGCAACCGCGCGGACACGCTCCTGACCCGAATCGGCGCGACGCCCGGCACGCCCCACTACATGGCGCCCGAGCTCCTGTACGGCGAGTCTGCCAGCGCCGCCTCCGACATCTACGCCCTGGCCAGCGTGGCCTACGAATGTCTCGCCGGTGAGCCGCCCCATGCCGGCAAGTCACTGAAAGTCCGCATCGAGTCGCCCCCGGGGGCGCCGGCGCTGTGGCGGTCGGACGTGCCGCTGGACGTCGGCGCGGCCGTCCTGAGCGGCCTCGCGCTCGACCCATCCTCCAGGCCGCGCACCCCGGTGGCCTTCGCAGAGCTGCTCGAGGCCGCCGCGGGCGGCTGACGGTCGCGTCCTCGATGCCCGGCAAGGCGTCTTGAGCGAGCGCTGAGCGACCTCTGAGCGGCTACGCGGAGACTGGGCCGACTACCACGTCGTGACCAATCAACCGGTGGGGGCACAGATGTCCGTTTCTGAGATTGCGCATCATCCGAGGTTCGGCGCAGCGGACATGGCCGACCCGATCGGATTGCTGACGCGGGCTCAGCGCAACGTCCTCGACCTGATCGCGGAGGGCTACACCAACCGCGCGATCGCCCGCCGCCTCTTCGTCACCGAGAGCACTGTCGAGAAGCACGTCGCCGCCGTCTTCCAGAAGCTCGAGCTCCCCGTTCGGCAGGCTGACATGTATGACCGCCGAGTCCGTGCGACATCTCTCTACCTGCGCTCGGAGTACGCCCGTCCCGAGCTCCCGTCGATGGAGCTGGTCGCGGTCTGAGGCGGCGGAGGTACCTACAGGAGCGCGTGGCCCGCGAGCGCTCGATCCAGCGTGGTCGCGGCAGCTCGCAGATGCTTGTCGGTCGCCGACACATCCCGCGACGCCGCTGTCCACGAACCCTCGGACCCACGCTTCGCGGCCTTGGCGAGCGCTGCGAACGCCGCCGCGTCACTGCGCAGGAGCCGGACGACCGCCGCCCGCGCAGATCGGACCGCGAGCGCCGGCGGGCGTGCAGCGACCTTCGTCGCACTCCTCGCGTAGGCCTTCGCAATGGTGCCGGCGGCGTGGGCCTGGGCGCTGCGCGAGGCCGCCGCCAGCCGCGCACGCGCGGCGCGGCGCGCGGTGGATGCCGAGGCGAGCGCGACCCGTATGGCCGTGACGTCGCCTGCCTTCGGCATGACTGACAGCGGGGCCTCTCCGGCTACCTGCAGCGTCGACGCCGACGTCTCGCACGCGGCGCGCAGCGAATCCGGCAGCGGAGGTTTGGGATTTGCTTCGCCGGTCGCCGGAGTGACATGCACGCATGCAATGACGACGTCGCCACGTGCGCTCGCGGCCCGCCACACGTCGATCGCGTAGCGGACGGCCGGCGAGCCCGACTTCACCCAGATCGTCGAGCTGCGCAGTGCCTGCACCTGGCCGAGCGACACCGCCTCGGCCGTGTGCGGAAGCACGAGCGGGGAGGGGTGCCTGGGCCGTGCCAGTCCCACGATCAAGAAGCTGCTCCGATCGCGAGCGGGGCCGATGGACACGCCCGAGATGCCGCCGAAGGCCGCCGGTGCCGTGCGCGCCCTCCAGCCCGCCGGGACACGCAGGCGGACGCCGTGCTGCGTGACCGTTTGCGCACTCGGCACCGACACGGTGCGAACGTGCGGGACATGTGTCGTGCCGGCCGCCGCGTGACCGGCGACGAGACCGGCCACCGCCGCCAGCGGCAATGCGATGGCGGCGACGCCGATCGGCGTGCGCAGCGACCGTCCGAGTCGCTGTGCGCGTCCCGGTGCGCTGCCCTGCGGCGCCGCATCGTGAGACGGTCGCGGGCCTGGCCTCGGCTCGAGGCGCGTCCCCCGCTCCGGCTCCTCGCCGATCTTCGGATCGCTGGGGGCCGAGTCGTCCGTCCGCGCGGGACGAGGTGGCGTCGCCGGGGGCTTCGCAGGAGCCGTACCGTCGCGCGCCGGCGCCGGCGCCGGCCGAACGGCGCGCCCGGCGTCGTGCACCGTGCCGCCCTTCGCGTACACCGGATCCGGGGTGGCGAGCGCCTCCCGCGTCGCTGCGACCATCTCCTGCGCCGTTTCGAAACGCTCTTCCGGCTCCTTCGCGAGGGCTCGGGCGAACACCCTGTCGAGCGCCCGCGGCAGGCCGTCGCCGACCGGCGGGACCGTCGCATTCATGTGCGCGTGCATGATCTGCCAGTAGGACTCGCCGTCGAACGGCACGGTGCCGGTCAGGCATTCCCAGAGCACGCATCCGAGCGCATAGCGATCGGAGGCGGGCTCCGCTCCGCGCTCGTCGAACTGCTCGGGCGCGGCATACGAGAGCGTCCCGAGGAAATCCCCCGCAACCGTGAGCTGCCGCGTCGAGCGCGAGCTCTTGGCGATCCCGAAATCGGTCAGGACGACGACATCGCCACTCCCGACCAGGATGTTCGCCGGCTTCACGTCGCGGTGGACGAAGCCCTCGCCATGCGCGAAGTCGAGCCCTGCCGCTGCCTGCTCGATGATGCCGAGGGCGCGCTCCGGATCGAGCTTGTGTTGCTGCAGCAACTGGCGCAGGTCCGCGCCCGCGACGAGATCCATGACGATGTAGAGGCGACCGTCGTCGTCCTCGACGTCGCTCACGTGGATGATGTTGGGGTGGGTGAGGTCGGCTGCCATGCGGGCCTCGCGCAGAAACCGGTCGCGCATGCCCACGTCCTCGCCGAACTCCCAGTTCAGCACCTTCAACGCCCGTCGCTTCCCGATCAGCAGGTGTTGGGCCTCGTACACGCTCCCCATGCTGCCGCGCCCGAGCAGGCGGATCACCTCGAAGCGCCGCCCGAGGATGCTCCCGATAAGGGGGTCTCTATCCAACGCGGAAGCCGGTCGATCCCACGCCTACGCCGTCGGCACGTTGGCAAGTGACGACGAGCATCGAGGCTCGAGCGCGTGCCGCCATGTCGCCAGGATCCCCCACGGCGGACACGAACGCAAGCAGCCCGGCCCCTACCTTCCGACCTGGACGAGCACTGCCTCGCCGCGGCGTACGAGGTATCCGCGACCGGGCGAGAACGTCACGCTCGAGCGGCGCGGGAGGCGCGCGCCGACGATCTGGCCGTCGGTGTCGACGTCGGGATCGAGCAGCAGGCCCTGCTCATCCTTCCTGACCTCGGCCAGCCAACCCGAGAACGCGCGCTGAGCCGTCTGGCGCTCGCACGCGGCGACGATCCTGACGCCGGCATCGCGACCCGCGCGCGCGAGACCGTCGAGTGGGTGCGCCATGCCGGCATCGCCCATGTCCTCCGCGCCGTCGACGACGATGATCGTCGGCCTCTGAGGGCTCAGCGCGCCGGCCGCAAGACGTTCCGCGAGCGTGCGAATGGCCGCGTCGCACGCCTCGCGGCTCGTCGCCTTCTCCGCCCAGACGCCGAGCTCGGAGAGCGGGCTCCGGCGCGGGGCGAACAGGTACAGCTCGCACTCCGGTGTCGACTCGGCGAGCGAGCGCACGATCGCGGCGAGCGACGTCGAGCGGCCGCTGCGGTAGGGCCCGGTGATGATCATGTGGCTGTCGGAGAGGCTCACCGCCGCGACGTCGCCCTCCTCGTCCAGTCCGACGATCGCCTCCAGCGGTTGCGTCGCACGCGGGAGGTGCTCGAGCTGGACCTCGCGCGGGAGCACCGTGATCGCCGGCGGTCTTCCGTCGCCGCTGCGCTTCGCTATCGCGGCGCCCAGACGAGCCAGGGCGGCCGCCTGGCCGTCACCGCTCGCATCGTTGCCGAGGACGGCGAGCTGCAGCTCGCGGCCATCCAGCAGGAAGCCCCGGCCGGCCGTGAGCGACGCGTCGCCCACGACCTTGCGGCCGAGACCGACCATGTCGTAGTCGTTCTCGGACGCCAGACGCAGCACGATCCGGCGCTGGATCAGACCGACGAGCGATTGCGGCACGGCATTCCTGAGGGCCGCCGTGATGACGAAATGCACCCCAAGGGGCCGGCCTTCGCCGAGGAGACCCGGCAAGGCCGACACGAGCCAGCCGCCGTCGACCCGCTCGAATGCCGTCTGGAAGCCCGCGTAGTCGTCGAGCAGCACGACGACCCGCGGGGTCTCGACCCCGGTGATGCGCCGGTACTCGGACAGGGACGACGCGGAGACGGACGCGAAGTCCCGCTTGCGCTGGTCGATCACGCGCGCGGCATGCTCGAGCAAACGGCGCGAGCGCGCGACGTCGTCGGAGGCCACGACGCCGCCGACCTGCGGAAGGCACTCGATCACGCCCAGACCGCGTGTCGCGCAGTCCAGCCCGTAGATGTGCAGCGTATCCGGCGTGCTCGCGCCTGCCAGCGACGCCGCGAGCGTGCGCAGGAAGGTCGTCTTGCCGGAGCCGCTCGTGCCGTAGATCAGCACGTGGCCGTCGGTCTCGAGGTCGAGCGCAAACGGCTCCTGGCGCTGCTGAGCCGGCTCGTCGAGCAGTCCGATCAACGGCGTCGCAGCCGGGTCCTTGACGTGGGCGCGCCGGGCCAGCTCCTCGAGCGGCAGCAGCTCCGGCAGGGGATCGAGCCAGGGCGAGGGCGGCGGCGCGATGCCGGATTCGCTCGCCGCCTCGTTGACGGCGTCGACGATCAGGCGGAGATCGGTCGGCTCGCTGCTCGCCGCCGATTCCGCCTCGCCGCGGCGCGCGTCACCGTCGATGCGGCCGCCGAGGTTCAACCTGCGCACCGACACGCGCCGCCGCTGCGTGCGCGATTGGCGAGCGCCGACGTAGGCGGTCTGCAGCTCGAAGAGGCGCTGGCCCGTGCGCGCAAACGCCCTACCGGCCCGCTCGCGCGAGATCCGCCCGGCGAGCGGGGAGTCGATCACGTCGCCGCTCTCGACCTCGTCGCTCGTCCGCAGCGCGATGCGCAGGTCGGTGTTGGCACGGATCGCCGGGCTGATGACGCCGCTCGGCCGCTGGGTCGCGAGCACGAGATGGATGCCCAGCGAGCGTCCGCGCTGCGCGACGTTGATCACGCCGTCGATGAAGTCGGGGACTTCCTTGACCAGCGTCGCGAACTCGTCGACGACGATCATGAGACGCGCCGGCGCCGCCTCCGGTGCGACCTGCTCCATCGTCACCAGATCCTTGTGGCCACCGACGTCGCGCTCGCGCTTGAGTAGCTCGGCATTCATCGCGACGAGCGCGCGCTGGGTGAGATGGCCGTCGAGGCTGGTCACGAGACCCACCACGTGCGGCAGATCCTCGCACTCGCGGAACGCGGCTCCGCCCTTGTAGTCGATGAGCAGGAACGACATGCGATTCGGCGGATACGTCACCGCGAGCGAGCAGACGAGCGTCTGCAGGAGCTCGCTCTTGCCGGAGCCGGTGGTGCCGGCGATCAGCGCGTGCGGTCCGTCGACTCGCGGATCGAACCTGAACACGCCATCGGCGGTGGCCCCGATCGGAGCTCCGCGCGCGCGGTCACTCCAGCGCTCGGCGACCCGCACCGCCGAGATCGGCTCCAGCCCGGCGAGGTCGAGCAGCATCACCTGCCCCGGGATCTCGCTGCCCGCACGCCGGGCGCTCGTATCGCGGATGGGAGCGAGGGCGCGCGCGGCGGCCCTCGCGATGTCGATGGGGACTCCGTCCGCGCTCGACGCGATCTGCCGGCCCTCGTCGACGAGCGTCAGATCGAGCCGGCTCGTGTCGGCCGCGAGCTCGGCCACCGCATCGCAGGCCCCGGGCAGGTCGCGGCGATCGCTGCCGAGCCAGACCACCGCCATGCGCGCATCGCGTGCGCTCTCGAGCAGATGCGCCAGGAGCCCGCGGTCGAGTCGCGCGCGCTCGTCGATGACCACGAGCAGCGCGGGCCCGGAGGCTCGGGCCGAGCGATCAGACGCGGCACGCTCGAGCGCGAGGTCGATGAGGCGCTCGAGCAGTGCCCGGGAGGCCTCGGGGTCGATCGCGAAGAGGCCGTCGTCCTGCAGATCCGCGGGCACGCGGGCGTGCGGCAGCCAGGCGAGCCACGACCAGTCGTCGCGACCCTGCTCGTCGATCACGGCCGCGATCGCGAGCTCGCGTGGCGAGTGCAGGCACGCGGCCTGCAGGACGAGCGAGCGGGCCAGACCCGCGACGCGCCTCGGGGCCCCACAGAGACCGATCACGGGGCATTCCTCGAGTGCGACCGTGAGCGGCACTGCCGGTGCCTGGCGATGCGGCGCGAGCGCCTCCTCGGCCACGCGCTGGAGCTCCTCGTCGCCCCCGGCCGCGACGTTCACGACGGTCTCGGCGGGCTGATCGGTGATCCCGAGGCGGAGTGCGAGGAAGTCGTGGTCGCCCGGTGAGCGCTCCCACAGCCGCGGATCGCGCGCTCGAGCTCGGCGCAGCAGCTCGGCCGCGTCCGGCGAAGCCGCCCGGCGCTCGCGTGCCTCCCGGTCCACGCCGGCCGCGAGATCGCCGCTCGCCTCTTGCACGCGGGCCTCGAACTCCGCTCGTTCGCGCTTGTAGCGCCGCTTTCCGCCATGCCGCTGCTCCGCGAACGACCAGAGGGCGAGAGCCGGCGAGAGCGCCGTGAACGCCAGCATCACGATGCTCCCGGTGATCCGCCAGAGGACGACGCCGACGATCACGGGAAGCAGGGAGGCGGCGAGTGGAATCCGTGCGCGATCGGGCTTCTCGGGCGGCGCGGCGAGCGCCATGGCCGCGGCCTGCGCACCTCGGCCGACACGGGGAGGACGGTTGAACGGGATCGTGCCGTCGTCGGAGGCGCCGCCCGGATCGGAGGTCTCGGGTGGGTCGATGCGCAGCAGCGTGCGCCCGAGCTCGATGGAGGTTCCGACCTCGATGGTGCGCGGCGTCCCGGCAGCGAGCGGGCGCGCGTCGATGAACGTGCCATTCGTCGAGTTGGCGTCCTCGACCTCGAGCGCGCCATTCACGCGTACGCGCAGGTGCAAGGACGAGAGCGACTCGTCGTCGATCGTCAGGTCGCAATGCTCACCCCGCCCGACGGTGTAGACGCCGGTCGAAAGCGGCAGCCGTCGTCCCATTGCGGGGCCGCCCGCGATGGCGAGCTCGGCGATCGACGGCGGCCGTGGCGGGACTGCGCTGTCGGTGCCCGTCAGGATCACGTCGCCGTCACGCAGGTCGCCCGGCTCGACGGCCGTCAGCGCGACTCCGGTGCGGGCCACGTTGAGCGGAGTCGAATCGGCAAGGCCGAGCTCGGCACGGATGGCCGCTGCGATCTCCGCGCCCGTCCAACCGCCGGCGGTCGAGACCTCGACGTCGCTCGTGGCGTCTGTACCTTCGATCGTTATCCACATGACCGCACGAGTGTAGGAGAGTCTGCGCAGGCGCTTCCGCGGCGCCGTTGCGGCCATCTGCCCGCGCGAACGGTGGCCCGTCATCGGGTAGACATTTGCCTTGGGCGTGGCAGGGCGCTCAGAGCGTCGGGGCAAGTTGGGGGCGTGCCCCCATGGTGGAATCAGTTGCCATCACGGATACTCGGATCAGGCAGAGACGGACGAGGCGGCAGGACAGAGCCGTGATGCCGTCGCCACAGTCAAACGCACCGAGAAAGGGAGTACCGATGGCCAATATCACCGTCACCCCCGAACAGCTGACCCAGGTCAGCGGCCAGCTCAACAGCGGAGCGGCCGAGATCGACGCCCAGCTCGCACAGCTCGGGTCCACCGTGCAGTCGCTCCAGGGCGCCTGGCAGGGCAGCGCTCAGCAGCGGTTCGAGGCGCTGTGGTCGGAGTGGCAGACGGGTGCGCGCCAGGTGCACGAGGCACTCACCGGCATCAGCCAGCTCACCGCGCAGGCCGCGACGAACTACCAGCAGACCGAGGACGCGAACGCCCAGGCGTTCGGGAGCAACTCGCCCGGCGTTCGGGCGAGCCTAGGAGATGGGCGGAAGCACGCCATGACACTGATCAAAGTCACCACGGACGAGCTGCAGGCCGCCGCCTCGGCTGTCGACCGCGCCCTCGCGGTCGGCGCCGACCTCACCGGCACCTGCAGCTCGCTCGTGGCGAGCGCAGCGAGCGCCGGCAGCCGTGACGCCGCCGGGGCGATCGCAGACTTCCTGCACACGTGGTCGTACGGCGTCGGCTGCATGACGAACGACGGTCAGCGGATCTCACGCCTACTCCGGCTCGTGGCTGGGGCGTACGAGCAAGCCGAGAGCTCGATCAGCGGAGCCGCAGGATGAGCGCCTTCTATCCTGGCGTCCGCCCGACCGACCTGATCCCGGGCGACCCTTCGACGCTTCGCTCGGTCGCCGCGCGAATCGCCGCTCTGGCAGACGGGTTTTCCTCCGCGGCAAACGACCTCAGAGCGATCGACAGTGGCAGCTGGCGCGGCAAGGCCGCCGACGCATTCCGGTACGCGCTCGGACAGCAGCCCGGCCACTACTCCTCGGCAGCCAGCTCCTTCTCCGAATCCGCCTCGGCCGTACGCAGCTACGCAGGGACGCTCGAGGCCGCGCAGCACACGGCCTCTCTCGCCATCGCCGCGTATGCGGAGGCCCAGTCCGCCACCACCGCCTGGCGACACCAGCAGGTTGCGGCCGCCGCCCACCACATCCCCGTTTCGGCCTTCGACCCGGGCGCCTCCGGCCGCGCCCGCGCGAACGCGATCCTCGACGCGGCACACGCCGAGGAGCGCGCCGGCGTCCGCACGCTCAGGTCCGTGCTCGAGGCCGCGGGCCACGCGGCGCCGCGACACCCGAGCCTCGCGGGCGAGCTCCGGAGTGGCCTCGACAGGATGGCCCGCGCGTTCGTCCGGTATGAGCACGTCATCGTCTCCGGCGGGGCATCCCTCGCGCTCCGCGGACCACGCACGGCCACGAGGCTGGGCCGCGAGCTCGGCATGAACGTCCGCCGCGATCCAGTGTCCTTCGTCCGGGCGCTCCTGAACCACAGCGGCGATTACCAGAAGTTCCGGCTGCTGCGTGCCCTCGTCGAGGCCGAGACCGGGCGGATCATCCACGACGTCACCCGGGTTTGGCCGCACATCTTCCACGTCGGCAACGGCCGTCTTGGCGGGCTCAAGTCCAAGGGCTTCCTGTCCAAGAGGTTCCCCGTCATCAGCATCGTCGAGGATGGCATCGAGGCGACGTATAACGCGCACAAGCACGGCATGTTCGACGGCAGTGCCGTCGGCCCGGGAGTCGAGGCGGTTGGCACCACCGCCGCGCTCATGGTCGCCGGCACTGCCGGGGGCTTCGCGTTCAGCACGGGCGTCGGAATCGGCGCCGGCATGAACTGGATGGAGAAGAAGATCACCGGCCAGAGCATCTCCGACCAGTGGGCGAATGAGGCCGTGGGAGGCGAACTGGAGGGGATCGAAGCCCAGGCCGACTCCCTCGTGGTGACCAAGCACATGTCGGAGGCCGAGATGGCGCAGCGCAATGCCGCCCTCGTTCAGGTGGACAAGCAGGCGACCGACGAAGTCCGCAGGACGAAGAATCCGCTCTACGTGCTCGGGAGGATGCTCTGATGCCGGCGACGCTCCCCGAGATCCCGATCCGGCTGGCGTTCACGGCCACGGAGCTCGTCACGCTGGCGACGCTCGAGGATCTCGAGCTCCCGGAGGGCGTGACCATCCTCTCTCCGCGGTCGACCGAGAGGTGGAGCCCCGAGCCGGCCGGAATCGAGGAGGCCATCGCCTCCCTCTTCGCTCGGGGCTTCCTGGCGAGCGCCGAGTCCCATCCGCTCATCGCAGAGCAGTTCGCCGGGCTGCTCGAGCTCATCTGCCATCCCGAGTGGACAGTCGACGCCGTGCGGGTGGCGCAAGGCACCGACGGCGGGCTGTGGCACATCGCCGGGCGGGGAGAGGCTGGAGCCTTGCTCGAGGGGCACGCACCCGACGGGATCTCGCTCGTCTACCGGCCTGATGCCCGCCGCCAGGTCGTGCCGACGCTTCTCGACATCGACCGCCTCAATCAACCCGCCTCGTCCGCGGGCGACGGCGAGCCGATCACGCTCAACGCGCTGCGCGAGAGTGACAGGTGGGATACTCGGGTCACCTACGGCGCGGCGTTCACGAGCATCGCCGATGAGTACACCGAATCGGTGGAGTGGGTCCGCCTCGCCGAGCTTCGATATCAGCTCGAGGGCTCGAGCGACGGCGTCGCCGCGAAGCTGCTCGGCGACGCGGAACTGCGGGAGCTTCTCGAATCGGCGTTCGCGCACGCAGTAGGCCAGCATCTGTAGCCCGGATCGTCAGCTGCCGTGTCAGCTAGCGTCGGCGCCATGCTGAAGCGCACTCTGGCGTTGACGACGCTCGGCCTTGCGTCTATGGCGCCAGGCGCGAACGCCGACTCCGTCAGGCTGGTATCAGACACGCTTGTTGCCCAGGCGGGAGTTCCTGCGACGCTCTCGGGCACGGTTGTGCTGGATACTCCGCGCCCCGTCGTGAACGCTCTCGTCATCACCGGGTACGCGGGGATGCCGGCGAGCCCGAGTTGGATCACCGTCGATGTCCCTCAAGGCCCCTTCACCCCGCGGACTGAAGTTCCTTTCACAGCCGTCGTGTCGCTGCCGGCGAAGACCCGCGACGGCCGCTTCGCGTTCGGGGTCGTGGCAGAAGCCGATGGCGCACCTGCGGGCAGAGCGGAGTTCGTCGTGGAGGTCGGGGTCGGCGCCCGCCCGCTCGTGATGAGGAAGCCGGCATTGACCGCAAACTCAATGCCGAGAAGTCTAGTAGCCTCTCTCGAGGTCAGCGGATTTTCGCCGATGCCCGGCCAGCTCTTCGTGAATGCGCGCGGACCTACCACTCGTTTCGGCCGTAGGAAGTACAAGATCTCCGTAGGCGAATTTTCCCGAACAATCCTGCTGCCGTTTCAACCAGGGGAATACTCGGTCTTCGTCCTCCTCCGGAGCAGCGGCTCCGTTCTGGGCTCTCTTTCTCGCAGTTTTCAGCTGCACCTCGCACCTCCGCCCGAGGGCTATGTCGACGACGCCTGGATCAGCGGGAAGGCGCTCGGTCGCGCGGCAACCCACTTTCGCCGCGGAACCGTCGCCCTGTACGCGACCTTCCACTACAAATACCTGCCACAGCGCGGGCCGATTACCACGACCTGGTATCTACCCGATGGCTCGCCGACACGCGCGGTCGTGAAACACCGGGCGCAATTCGTGCGGGGCTTCGTGAAGGCCACGGGAAGTCTCAATCCGGGACGCTGGCGCTGCGTTCTCCGAGTCGGCGGAGTCGTGGTTGGAGAGCGCGACGTCTACATCGGCTAGCCGTTGGCCGCTGTCGCCATGCGTATGAAGCCGCAGCGGCCTTCCAATCGCGAACGCTGCCGTCGCGCGGCTGAGGCATCTGCCGGGACCGTCCGATCGGACGTTGACCGGTCCCATAAGCAGCCGTAGCCTGGCGGTGCCGATGTTGCGGTGGGTGCTCCTCTGCACCTTGTTCCTCGCGGCCTCCGCGACGCCCGTCGTACGCCGGCACGGGTTCGTCGGGCACGTATCAGACACCGCTGGCATCAACGGCGCGTCCGGACTCGATGACCTGGTCATCGCCCCGACGGCAACATCTGGTTACCGACCGTGACGGCGGCGCGATCGGCGAGATGACGCCGACGGGATCGTTCACGATGGTCTCGCTGCCGGCGGGTGCGCTCCCGGAGGGCCTGACGATCACGGTGACCGGAGCGGTGCTCTACGCCGACGCCGGGCGCGGCGTGTTCGGGAGCATCCTGCCCGACGGGACATTCACCGAGCTTCCCGGTGCCGCCCGAGGCCCCAGACGCGCAACCGACGTCGGTCAGGGCCTCGGTCGACCTGGCGATCTCGTGGTGGACTGCGGGTCCTTCCTACTACGGCCTGCTCACGAACTTCGGTCCAGTGACGTGGGCCGGACGGGGCTTGCAGCTGCCTGGCGGCGCCACGTCGACGGTGAGGGCCTCACCCTCGGCGCGCGACGGGCGGTTCTGGTGGCCGACGTCGGCCGGCCTGGCCGCGTCCGCCAGACGACCGGCGACATACCCGCGCTCACGATCTATCCGGCGCCCGTTGGTTGGGGCGTTACCTCGGGCCCCGACGGCAATGTGTGGTTCACCGCTCCGGGCAGCGATAGTGTCGGACGGATGACGCCGTCGGGCGGCGTCTCGCTGTTCCCGCTGCCGACGTCAACGCGCGGCCCGGCGACATCGTCACCGGTGCCGACGGCAACGTGTGGTTCACCGAGCGGCGGCCGGTCAGATCGGTCGGATCAATCCGTCGACGGGCGCGGTAACCGAGTACCCGCTACCCGGGGGGATCCGTTCCGACAGTCGATCATCGCCGGGCGCGGCGGACTGCTGTGGTTCACGGCACAGAGGCGCGGTTCGTCGCCGCCGACGCCATCGGATACATCAGCACCGGCCTCGACACCACGGCCCCGTCGATCCAGGTGGACGCTCCGGCCGACGGCGCCGAGCTTCGCGTCGGCGCGCCGGCTGCCGTCACCTACACCTGCGTGACGAGGCCGGTGGCAGCGGCGTCCGGTCGTGTGCCGGCAGCGTCGCTCCGGCGGCGCGCTCGACACCTCCCGGCCCGGCGCGGTCGACGTCACGATCTCGAGCTCCGACCTCGCCGGCAACACCAGCTCGGCGACGAGGCACTACACGGTCGCCGCGCCGCCCGATAGTCGACCTGCAGGCTCCGGCCGACGGCGCTACGTTCGTCTCCGGTGCTGCACCGACCGTTAGCTACCGCTGCAGCCCGGGCGCCGGCAGTAGTGGGATCGACGCGTGTTCCGGGCCGGTGGCCTCGGGCGTCGTCTCGACACGTCCCACCCGGGCAGGTACAGCTTCGCCGTGACCGCCAAAGATCACGCGGGGAACCAGGTCACCACCACACACTCCTACCGCGTCGTGGCGCGCATGCGACCGCGAGCCTGGCCGCAAAGGTCTCGGCCGTCTGGGGGGAGAGCCGGCTGCACGGTGCGCTTACGGTGAGCGGCACCGCCAGCGCGGCCGAGTCGCTCCGGATCTCGCTGGTCTCGACCCGCGGGAAGATCGTCGGCCACTACGGCTTGAAGCTCACGGCCGGGGCGTTCCGGCGGCACCTCGTGTTGCCGTCGCGGCTGCTTCCGGGTGGCTATGCGCTGCGGGTGACGGGCGCGCGCTGAGCGGTCGGGCGGCTCACGCCGCCGTGATCGCCACGGCCACTCCGGTGCGGATCTCGGTGCGCCCGTCCGGTCGAAGGCCTGGTCGACCGCGCCTGGGTGACCGGCCTGGGCCAGCCAACCGGCGATCGTGCTGCACGGGTCACAGCGTGCGCTGACGGCGCACTTCCGCTTCGCGGTGCCGCCGCAGAGCGGTCACGTGATCCGCGTCACGTGGTATGCGCCCGGCAGCGACGTCCCAGTGGGGTTCAAGGGCGCATCGCCTGAGTCGCGTGGTGACCTCCGACCTGCACTCGTCCAATCTGCTGGGTCACGGGGTCTACCAGGCGGTCCTCAGTGCCGGTGGGGTGATGGTGGCGCGTGCGACAGTCCGTCTGACGTAGCCGCTCAGAACCGCGCAAGGTTCGACCGATGGCACGCTGCGGGGAGGTCAGCGACATCGGGTGGAATGCCCGGCGATCCGTCGGCTGTGAGATCATCGTGCCGTCCACAGCACTACGGGGGAATCATGGGGTTCGGGGCGAGGAGAGTTGCGCTGATTCCGCTTGTCGTCCTGAGTCTGCTCGGCTTCGGACTCGGACCCTCTGCAGCACACGCCGCCGTCGGCGTGCCGTTTGCAACCGCCGATTTCGACGGCACGAACGGTGGGCAGACCTACTTCACGGTGTATGGCCCCGTGCAGGCAACCACGCATGACAACGTGTACATGCGCGTCACGGTCATCTCGGGCGAACTCGAACTGGATGGGGGTGGCGCCGGCGCGGTCCACTGGTGGACTGCCGGCGCGGTGCCGGCAGGTACTGCGCCGAGCTTTCCCACGCGCTGTCAAAACGCGAGCCAAGCGTGCGCATTTCACGTCGACTGGTTCGATGTGGCCGATATCCCCACCACCGTCAGTGGTGTGATCACCTCAGGCGTAGCAGGCGAGTCTATCGTGCCGTTCGCCTCACCGATCGGAGGGACGTACAACATGGTCGTCTCTCTGAGTAGCGGCTCTCTCGTGATCGAGCACAACAAGTGTTACGACTCGCCGTATGCGCCCATCAACGTCCCGGCCTCAGGCGACTATCTGCTTGGTCAGTACGGCGTCGGAGAACAGGCAATCTGCGTCTACGCTCCGGACGGTGTGAGCGCGACGTGGACGATCCAATTCGTCAAGGCTCCGGCCCTCATCAGCGGCTTGGCGCTCGGCAGTAAGCTGATACGACCGCACGACTCGACTCCGTTCAGCTACTTGGTGGACAACCCCGCGTACGTCAGTTGCTGGATCAGCGACGATACAGGCAAGACAGTACGGACTCTAAGTGTCGATCAGCTCACCGTGCCAGGCACGGTGAGCCAGATGTTCAACGGACTTGACGACGCCGGCCATCCGCTTCCGGATGGCTACTACACGCTGTACGCACGAGTGACCGGCGACATCAACAGCGAGGCTCTATCCTCATTCACTGTCGATGGGACGGGCCCTTCCATCAGCGTACCGACCTGGAGCGTGAGCACCGCTCGTGGCGGACTCACGGTGCACATCACCGATGGTGGCAGCGCGATTGCGAGCGCCACCATCGTGGCGCGCGGTGCGACGAGCCGGTACTCCTCCGTGGGCAACGGTACGATCACCTTCAATCCGAGTCGCGACTGGATCAGCGGCAAGGGGAAGAACATAGTCTTCATCACGGCAACAGATGCGGCCGGAAACACGTCGCAGCTACGTCGGTCGCTGAGCTACCTGCCGCAGGGTGGCGGGGCTTCGCCTGCCACGCGCGGGCGTGTAGACAAGTCGTGGATCAGCGTCCTGGCGCACGGGGCCGCATCGCGCGCGTTCCCACCAGGAACCATGGCGCTCTACGCCTCGTTCCATTTCCGCAAGCTGCCGGCGCGTGGTGGGCGGATGACCACGACGTGGTACGGGCCGGATGGCGCGGCGACACCGACCGTCTCGAAGGCTCGAACGACGCTCGTGCGAGCGTTCGTCAAGAGTACTGCTGCGCTGCCGAAGGGCCGCTGGCGTTGCGTCCTCCGGGTCAACGGCGTGGAGGCGAGCGAGACCAGCGTCCGTATCGGCTAGGACCGCGCCAACGCGTAGATGGGCCCAGGACATACACCGCACGCCATCACGACATTCGAGATGCCCCCGGGAGGACTCGAACCTCCGACACACGGTTTAGGAAACCGTTGCTCTATCCCCTGAGCTACGAGGGCGCCGCTCCGGATCGTAGTCCGCCGGCCGAGCCGCCAAGGCGCAGCGCACGGGCTGGCGGCACCCGCGTGGGCCCCCTACGATCGCAGGCGTGAGCACCGCCGACGCCTCGACGCGCTCGCTGGCCGACTGCGTCGGCCCCGGCTGGGCCGATGCCCTCGCGCCCGTGAGCGACGTGATCGCCCAGCTCGGCGACTTCCTGCGGGCCGAGCGTGCGGCCAACCGGCCGTTCCTGCCGAACGCGAGCCGCATCTTCGCCGCGCTGCAGCAGCCGCTCGATGCCGTGCGCGTGCTGATCGTCGGCCAGGATCCGTACCCGACCCCCGGCCATCCGGTCGGACTCAGCTTCAGCGTCGCGCCGGACGTCCGCCCGCTCCCCGGCAGCCTCCGCAACATCCTCCAGGAGTACCGGGACGACCTCGGCCACCCGATGCCGCAGAACGGCGACCTCACGCCCTGGACGAAGCAGGGCGTGCTCCTGCTCAATCGCGTCCTCACGGTCAGCCCGGGCAGCCCCGGGCTCGCACCGCGGCAAGGGCTGGGAGGCCGTGACCGAGCAAGCAATCCGCGCTCTGGCCCTAAGAGATCAGCCACTCGTCGCGATCCTCTGGGGCCGCGACGCGCGCACGCTCAAGCCCATGCTCGTCCCGCACCCCTGCATCGAGAGCGCCCACCCGAGCCCGCTCTCGGCGCACAACGGGTTCTTCGGCTCGCGGCCGTTCTCGCGCGCCAACGCGCTGCTGGCCGAGCGAGGCGCCGAGCCGATCGACTGGCTCCTGCCCTGAGCGCAGTGCCGGTCGGCGAGGAGGGGTACGGGGCGACGCGCAGCCGGCTCACGGTGCTCGTCGGCGCGCTCGTCTTCTTCGACCTCGTGCTCTGGTTCGCGGTCGCGCCGCTGCTGCCGGGCTGGGAGCACTCGCTGGGCCTCAGCAAGGCGCAGTCGGGCGTCGTCGTCGGCGCCTACAGCGCGGCCGTGCTGCTCGCGTCCGTGCCGGCCGGCAGCCTCGCCGACCGCTTCGGCCCGAGGCGCGTGACCATCGCCGCCACGTTGCTGTTCGCGGTCGCGGCGCCGCTGCACGCGTTCGTCGGGAGCTTCGCCGAGCTCGTCGGCCTGCGCTTCGCCGCCGGCGTCTTCAGCGCGGTCTCGTGGTCGGCCGCACTCGCATGGGCGCTCGGCAGCGTCCCGCCGGCCCGCCGCGGGCGCACCGCGGCGCTGATCAACTCCGGGTTGCCGGTCGGGGCGATCTGCGGCCCGCTCTTCGGCGGCCCGCTCGTGCACTTCGCCGGCCAGAAGGCCGCGATGGGCGGGCTCGGCGCCATCGTGCTCGTGCTCGCCGCGGTCGCCTCGCGCGAGCCCGAGGTCGGCGCGCCCACGCACGAGCACGTCCCGCTGCGCGAGAGCATCCGCACCGTGGCGCTCGACTCCTGGCTGCTCTCGGCGATCGTCGCGCTGATGGTGCTCGCGATCGTCGGCACGACGATGCAGACGCTCGGGTCGCTGCATCTCGCGAGCCACGGCGTCTCGCAGAGCGGCGTCGGCGCGGCCTTCACGGTGGTCGCGTGCTTCGGCGCGGCGACGACGCTCACGATCGCCCGCATCTCCGACCGCATCGACCGGCTCAAGCTCGTCGGCTTCGGCACGCTCCTGATGGCGCCGGCGATCGGCGCGATGGCGCTGCCGCTCGGCACCGCCGCGTTCGTGGGGGCGATGATCGTGACGGGCATCGCGCAGTCGATCGGGTTCGCGGCCGCCTATCCGCTCGCCGCCGACGGCGCCGAGCGCGCCGGGGTCGGGCAGGGGGTCGCGATGGGACTGCTGAGCGTGAGCTGGGGCGTGGGCGCGCTGATCGGCCCCGTGACGACCGGCGCCGTGGCCCAGATCGCGAACGACGCGACCGCGTTCCTGCTCGCGGGCTCGCTCGCGCTGGTGGCGGCGCTGGGTGTCCGCTGGCGCACCCGCGCGGTATAGTCGCCGCTTGACTACGGCCGACCCAAGCGCAGCAGCTACCGACGCGATCGTCCTCGAATCGGTGACGAAGCGCTTCGAGGACGTCGTCGCCGTCGACAACTGCTCGTTCGAGATCCACGAGGGCGAGTTCTTCTCGATGCTCGGGCCGTCGGGCTGCGGCAAGACGACGACGCTGCGCATGATCGCCGGCTTCGAGGAGCCGACGAGCGGGCGCATCCTGCTGCGCGGCGGCGACGTCACGCACGTGCCGCCGGCCAAGCGGCACGTCAACATGGTGTTCCAGTCGTACGCGCTCTTCCCGCACATGAGCGTGTTCGAGAACGTCGCGTTCGGGCTGCGCGTCAAGCGCGTGAGCCGTGACCAGGTGCGCACGCGCGTGGCATCGGCGCTGCGCTCGGTGCGCCTCGAGGGCATGGAGGAGCGCAAGCCCGGCCAGCTCTCGGGCGGCCAGCAGCAGCGCGTCGCCCTCGCGCGCGCGCTCGTCAACGAGCCCGCTGCCCTGCTGCTCGACGAGCCGCTCGGCGCGCTCGACCTCAAGCTGCGCCAGGAGATGCAGCTCGAGCTCAAGGAGATCCAGAGCCGCACGCGCACGACGTTCGTGTACGTCACGCACGACCAGGAAGAGGCGCTCACGATGAGCGACCGCATCGCCGTCATGAACTACGGGCTGGTCGAGCAGATCGCCGGGCCGCGCGAGCTCTACGAACATCCGGCCAGTCCGTTCGTCGCAGGGTTCATCGGCACCTCGAATCTGCTCGCACTGCGCGTCGACTCGACCATCGACGGCCTCGTGGCCATGAACCTCGGCGAGGGCGAGCGGCTGCTCGCGCGCTCGCAGGCGCGCGCGGGCGAGACGGTGCAGGTCACCGTGCGGCCCGAGAAGATCAAGCTCGGCGAGCCGGAGGCCGAGAGCGGGCACGCGCGCGTGCACGGAACGGTTGCCGAGGCCGTCTACCTCGGCTCGATGACACAGGTCATCGTCGATCTGCCGACCGGCGAGCGCCTCGTGGTGCATCGCCTGAACGACCGGCTCGACGGCGACGAGGTGCAGGCGGGCGACCGCATCGTCCTGCACTGGGCCGCCGAGCACAGCTTCGTGATCCCGCAGGCGCTCGCCGGCCGCGGGGCAGACACAGAAGGAGAGCACGCATGACCGAGCCGATGAGGCTTTCCCGCCGCGGGTTCCTCGGGGCGACCATGGCCGCCACCGCGGGTCTCGCCGTCACGGGCCCGGAGGCGTTCGCGGGCTCGACCAAGACCTCGCCGCTCGTCGTCCACGACTGGTCGTACTACCAGAAGGACTTCACGGGCTTCAAGGCCTACTTCCAGAAGTACGGCGTGCCCAAGTACATCACGTTCAACACCGACCAGGCCGAGCTCGCGCGCGCCGCCTCGGGCGCGATCACGTACGACCTCACGCACCCGTGCATCGCCTACATCCCGGACTGGCAGGCCGCCGGTCTCGTCGGCCCGATCGACACCAAGAAGTTCACGGCCTGGGGCAAGGTCAACAAGGAGCTCGCGAAGCCGGGCATGGTCAACGGCAAGCCCTACGGCATCCCGTGGGACTGGGGCTACTCGGCGCCGATGTACCGCGGCGACAAGTACACGCCCTCGTCGCAGTCGTGGGAGGCCATCCTCTTCGACAAGAAGCTGCGCGGCAAGGTCACGATGTACGACGAGGGCGTCGCCATGATCAAGATCGGCGCGCTCGTCAACGGCCACGAGAACGTCAACACGCTGACGCAGGCGCAGATCAACCAGTCGCGCGACACGATGATCAAGGCCAAGGCCAACATCGTCTCGTTCTGGCAGTCGGAGACGCAGGCCATGCAGGACCTGATCTCGGGCAAGGTCTACGTGACCTACGCCTGGCCGGACACCTACGCGCAGGTCGTCGCCAAGAAGTCGATGGCGAACGCGAAGGTGACGTACATGCAGCCCAAGGAAGGGCAGCTGGCCTGGATCTGCTCGTTCGCGATCGCGGCCAAGCCGAAGCACGAGGATCTCGCCTACAAGTACCTCAACGTCGCCTACAGCGCGCCCGCGATGGACTTCCTCGTCAATGCGTTCTTCACCGGCGGCTCGGCCATGACGGCGGCGACGCTCGCGAAGACCGACCCGAAGTTCGTCAAGCAGTTCCACCTCAACTCGCTCGCGACGGCGCTCAAGCCGCCCAAGGTGTGGCTCGAGCAGCACCTCGAGAACCGCGTCGCGTATCTCAAGGCCTACACGCAGGTCAAGTCGGCCTGACGCCTGCGCGGGGCGGGCGGCCTGGCCGTCCGCCCCGCGGGTCTTTCCCCCATGGTCGTAGCAGAGGTATCCGAGGTCACCGGCCCGTCGGCCGCGCCGCAGCGCCGGCGCCGTCGCGGCTCGCTCGCGACCTACCTGCTGCTCTCGCCCGGCATCGTGGTGCTGCTGGCGTTCTTCGTCGCGCCGCTCTACTACGTCTTCCTGTTCTCGACCGGTCAGCGCTACCAGGGCGTCACCAAAGCCGCCGCGGTGATCAACGGCGAGCTCACGAGCTTCTCGTGGGCGCGCTGGAGCGAGCTGCTCGGCACCCAGGTGACGGTCACGGGATTGGGCCTCTCGCCGAGCATGCCGCTGTGGGTGCTCGGCCTCATCGCGGTGGCGCTGCTCACGGGCACGCTGCGCGGCCTGCGCCTGCCGCGCTTCGGGCGCGAGGTCATGGTCGGCTCGCTCGTGCTGCTCGTGCTCCCGTTCCTGACGCTCCCCGTCGGCGCCTCGGTCGCGCGCGTCGTCAAGATCACGTCCGAGAACCCGTCGATCACGCTCTTCTTCCGCTCGATCTCGACGTCGCTGACGGTCTCGGTCGTGGCGGTGCTGATGGCGTTCCCGGTCGCCTACTACCTCGCGTTCTGCCGCGGCAAGTCCAAGTACACGTGGCTCGTCATCGTGATCGCGCCGTTCCTGACGAGCTACCTGCTGCGCGTGCTCGCGTTCAAGGTGATCCTGACCGACAACGGCCTCGTCAACACGGCGCTCTTCGACGCGCACCTGCGCTCCGACGGCAACCAGGTCGAGTGGCTCCTGTACACGCAGTTCACGGTGCTGCTCGTGCTGCTCTACGCGTGGGTGCCGTTCGTGACGCTGCCGATCTTCGTCGCGCTCGAGAACATGGACCGGCGCCTGCTCGAGGCCGCCACCGACCTCGGCGCGAGCCGCGTGCGCGCGTTCGTCAAGATCACGCTGCCGATCGCGGCGCCGGGCATCGTGGCCGCGTTCCTGTTCGTGTTCATCCCGACGATCGGCGAGTTCGTGACGCCCCAGCTCGTCGGCGGCAGCAAGGGCTACCTCTTCGGCTCGGCGATCGCCGACGACTTCGGGCAGAACAGCGACTGGCAGTCGGGCGCGGTGCTCGCGCTCTTCCTGATGGCCGTCGTGCTCGTGCTCACGGGCGCGACCTCGCGCTTCCTGCGCGCGACGGGAGGCGGGACATGAGCTCGCCCGGATCGACCGTCGCCGTCAGCAAGAACGGCCGGCGCCTGCTCACGGGCTGGTTCGTGTTCTTCCTGATCTTCCTCTACCTGCCGTCGCTGATCCTGCTGATCTTCTCGTTCAACTCGGGGACGATCCCCGTCTTCCCGCTCCAGAACTTCACGACGAAGTGGTACTCCGACGCCTGGAACGACCAGGAGCTGCGCGACGCCTTCGTGCGCTCGATCAAGGTCGCCGTCGGCACGAGCATCGTCGCCACCGCGATCGGCATCCTCGCGGCCTACCCGCTCGCGCGCCGCAAGTTCCGCGCGCGCAACGCCATCACGGCGTTCACGCTCGTGCCGCTCGTCGTGCCGCCGATCGTGGTGGCCGTCGCGCTGCTGATGCTCTTCCGCAAGGGCCCGCATCCGATCCCGCTCTCGCTCTGGACGGTGCTCGCCGGCCACGTCGTGATCTCGCTGCCGTACTGCATCCTGCTGCTGGTGCCGCGCATCGCCAGCATCGACGTGCGCCTCGAGGAGGCCGCGCAGGACCTCGGCGCGTCGTCGGCGACGACGTTCCGGCGCGTGATCCTGCCGCTGATCACGCCGGCCATCCTCTCGTCGTTCCTGATCGCCTTCGTCGTCTCGATCGACGAGTACGCGATCTCGAGCTTCCTGGCCGCGAACAGCGTGACCTACCCCGTCTACCTCTTCGGCCAGATCCGCCAGGCCGAGCACCTGCCGCCGATGATCCCGGTCGCGACCGTCATGCTCGTGGTGTCGTTCGTGATCGTGATGCTCGCCGAGATCATCCGGCGCCGCGGCGACCGCCGCGTGGGGCTCGCGCCATGAGGGCCAAGCTGTGGCTGATGCTGGCCGTGGCGATCGTGATCGCCGGAGGCATCGCGCACGAGGCCTTCGCGGGCCGCGACACGCCGCAGGCGGCCAAGAAGCCCGCGCTGACCGCGCAGCAGAAGGCGGCGCGCAAGAAGCTGCTCGCGACGGCCGCGTTCCTGAAGCAGAACAAGCTCAACTGCGGGTGTCAGCACCATTTCCCGGCGGCGAAGTCATAGCCTGACTGCCGCGTTGCCGCGCTCGACGAGAGGAGGATCCCATGTGGCCCGACGGCATGCGCGCCGCGGCGTCGTTCACGTTCGATTTCGATGCCGAGGAGGTCTGGATCGGCGAGGACCCCGAGAACGCCAACCGGCCGGGCGTGCTCTCGCAGGGCACCTATGGCGCCAAGGTCGCGGTGCCGCTGATTCTCGACGTGCTGGAGCGCCACGGAGTCACCGCCACGTTCTTCGTGCCGGGGCGGGTCGCCGAGAACCACCCCGACCGGGTGCGGCAGATCCTCGCGGCCGGTCACGAGATCGGGCACCACGGCTACACGCACACCTCGCCGATCAACCTCACGCCCGAGGCCGAGGAGGCCGAGCTCGTGCGCGCGCTCGAGATCCTCGGCGCGCTCGGCGCGGATGTGGTCGGCTACCGCTCGCCGTCGTGGGATTTCAGCCCGGCCACGATGGGGCTACTGGCGCGCCACGGCCTGCGCTACTCGTCCAACCTCATGGACGACGTTCGGCCATACCGGCACGAGGGCATCGACGTGGTCGAGTTGCCGATCCAGTGGATCCTCGACGACGCGCCGCACTTCTGGTTCGACGGCGGGCCGGGCTGGAATCGCCGGATCTCGACCACGGGCGAGGTGCGCCAGATCTGGGAGGAGGAGTTCACCGGGATCCGCGAGCTCGGGGGCGCCTTCATCCTCACGATGCACCCGCAGATCATCGGCAGACCCAGCCGCCTGGCGCTGCTCGATGCGTTCATCGGCTTCGTCAAGCGGCACGACGACGTCTGGATCGCGCCTTGCCGCGAGATCGCCGGGCGCGTGTGACGCTCGCCGGCCGCAGCGCGCTGGTGACCGGCGGGGCGTCCGGCATCGGCCTGGCGACAGCGCGCCTGCTGCGGCAGCGCGGCGCAGAGGTGGCGCTGCTCGACGAGCGCGGCGACGCGCTGACGGCCGCGGCGGCGGAGATCGGCGCGCGCGCCGCGCTGGTCGCCGACGTCCGCGACGAGGCGGCCGTCGAGGCGGCGCTCGACGAGGCGACAACCGCGCTCGGCGAGCCGCCCGGCCTGCTCGTGACGGCTGCCGGCATCTACCGCGTCGAGACACTGCTCGCGACCAGCGGGGCGGACTGGGACGAGGTGCTCGCGGTCAACCTTCGCGGCACGTTCCTGGTGGCGCGTGGCGTCGCCCGGCGGCTCGCCGAGCGCAACCTTCCCGGCGCATTCGCGACGCTCGCCTCGACGGCCGCGTTCGGCGCCGACGCATCCGAGCCGTCGGCCGCGTATTCGGCGAGCAAGGCCGCGGTGCTGTCGCTCACGCGGCAGATGGCGGTCGAGTGGGCGCCGCTCGGCATCCGCGTGAACGCCGTCTGCCCCGGCGTCATCGACACGCCCATGCTGCGCCTGATGGACGACCCCGCCGCAGGGCGCGCCTACCTCGCGAGCGGCGTGCCGCTGCGGCGGCTCGGCAGGCCCGAGGAGGTCGCGGCGGCGATCGTGTTCCTGCTCTCCGACGAGGCCTCGTACACGACCGGCGCGGCGTTCCCCGTCGAGGGCGGAGCGCTCGCCCTCTGACGTAGACTCGGGGCATGCAAAGCATCCCGAGCGTTCGCGTCGAGGGTGGGCCGCGCGAGCGCGGGCGACAGTACGGCGAGAGCGCGCGCGAGCTCGTGCAGCGTTCGATCGAGGCCTACGAGGGGGTGTTCGCGCACTACGCCGGCTGGGACTGGCCCACCGTCAGCGAGCACGCGCTGCGCTACGTCGCGCCGGTCGAGGCGCTGTGGCCGCAGTACGTCGAGGAGATCCGCGGCATCGCCGAGGGCGCCGGTGTCGCGTTCGCCGACGTGATGTCGATCAACACGCGCACCGAGGTGCTGTTCGCCGCCAAGGCGGCGCACGCGGGCAACGGCGCGGCGCTCCCGCACGAGTGCAGCGCGTTCGCGGTGCTGCCCGAGGCGAGTGCGGACGGCGGCACGTTGATGGGCCAGAACTGGGACTGGCTGCTGCACTCGGTCGACACCTGCATCCTGCTCGAGGCGCGCCAGGACGGCGCGCCCGACTTCGTCACCCTCGTCGAGGCCGGCCTCCTGGCCAAGGCGGGCATGAACTCCTCCGGGCTCGGGCTGTGCACGAACGCCATGGTTTCCGGCGCCGACCGCGGCGAGCCCGGGATCCCCTACCACGTCCTCCTGCGCGCGATCCTCGACGCCGAGACGATGTCCGACGCGCTGATCGCGCTGCAGCAGGGCGTGCGCTCGTCGTCGGCGACGTACCTGATCGGACACACCGACGGCCTCGCGGTCACCGTCGAGGCCGCGCCCGGCGACCACGCGCAGCTGCACCTGCTCTTCGCCGAGGACGGCGTCCTCCTGCACACGAACCACTTCCTGGCCGACATCGGGGCGGCGCGCGATCTCACCCCGTTCATCTTCCCCGACAGCCCGTTCCGGCTCGATCGCATGCGCCGCGCGGTCGCCGAAGCGCCGTCGTTCTCGCTCGAGCTCGGTCAGCACCTGCTCGCCGATCACGCGAACTACCCCAACTCGATCTGCTGCCACCCCGACGCGCGCTACCACCCGGCCGAGCAATGGGCGACGGTCGCGTCGCTCGTGATGGAGCTCGACGCGCGCGTGCTGCACCTCGCGAGCGGCCAGCCCTGCACCGTCCCGTACGCGCGCCTCGACTACTCCGAGTTCCTCGCCAAGCCCTCGCCGGTCGCGCAAGGCGCAGCGGCCACTCCCGCGCACTAGTATCTGCGCGCCGCGAGCGCGAAGCTCGCACAGCCGGTCGAGCCACCGCCTCGGCGGTCGGCGTCCCGCGAGGAGGACGATCATGAGCGAGCAGGAGCAAGGTCCGGATCAGCAGCAGACTCCCGGCCGCAGCACCGGGGTGAGCCGCAAGAACTTCCTCACCGGCACCGTCGGCGCCGGCATCGGCGGCCTCATCGTCGGCGGAGCCGCGGGCTACGCGATCGGCGACTCGGGATCGTCGTCGTCCTCCTCGGGTGGCTCCAAGAGCACGATCCAGATCGGCTCGGCCAGCCCGATCACCGGGCCCTACGCCGGCGACGGCCAGCAGATGATCCGCGGGCAGGAGCTCGCGATCGAGCAGATCAACGCCGCCGGCGGCGTGGGCGGCCACCCGCTCGAGCTCGTCAAGGTCGACACCAAGGCCCAGGAGCCGGACGTCATGAAGACGGCGATCCAGAACCTGGTCTCGAAGAACGTGGCCGCCATCTTCATGCCGTTCTGCTCGTACACCTCGGTCGAGTTCCCGATCCTGGCCCAGTCGAAGATCCCGACGTTCCACGTCAACACCTGGCACGGCAACGTCGACTGGGTCGCCGAGCACAAGGCCACGAACATCTTCCAGGGCGACCCGAGCGAGCTCTCCTACGGCGCGGGGATCATCAGCGTGATGCAGACGCTGATCGCGGACGGCAAGTGGACGCCGTCGGCCAAGACGGCGTACGTCGTCACCTCGAACGACCCCTACAGCCTCAACATCGCCAACAGCTTCAAGGGCGGCGTCGAGAAGATCGGCTGGAAGGTCGTCGGCTTCGACAAGTTCACCGTGCCGCAGGCCAACTGGGGCGGCGTGCTCGTCAAGATCCGCGACGCCAAGCCCGGCATGATCGTGTTCTCGGACTACGCCGCGGGCGACGAGGCCGCGTTCATGAAGCAGTTCGCGCAGAACCCGACGAAGTCGCTCGTCTACCAGCAGTACGCGCCCTCGATCCCGCAGTACCTGCAGCTCGCGGGCGACGCCGCCAACGGCGTGATCTGGTCGACCGTGGTCGGCATCCTGCAGAACGACCCCGTCGCGGGGCCGTTCATCGACGCCTTCACGAAGAAGTTCAAGGCCGGCCCGGGCTTCTCGAACGCCGGCGACCAGTACGACCTCGTCAAGATCTGGGCGCAGGCTGCCGGCGCCGCGGGCGATCCGGTCGCGTTCGACAAGATCAACGCGTACATCAAGGCGACGCCGTACCGCGGCGTGTGCGGCGCGTACTCGTTCAACCACCGCGGGCTCACCTGCATCCCGTACCCCGACGACACCAAGGATCCGTCGCTCGGCATGCCCCACCTGACGTTCCAGATCCAGGGCGGCAAGCAGGTCGCGATCTCGCCCGAGCCCTACACCACGGGGAAGTTCGAGCTCCCCTCGTGGCTCGCCTGAGCGAGCCCCGTGCAAGCTGCGGAACCGGTCCTCGAAGCGCGTGAGATCACCAAGCTGTACGGCGGTCTGCGCGCCGTCGATGGCGTCTCCTTCGCCGTTCGGCCCAACGAGATCCTCGGCGTAGCCGGGCCGAACGGCGCCGGCAAGACAACGCTCTTCGACACGATCACAGGGCATACCGTCGCGACATCGGGGGAGATCGTCCTGCGCGGCCAGTCGGTCGTCGAGGCCAAGATCCACCAGCGCGCCCGGCTCGGCCTCGCGCGCACGTTCCAGCACCCGGTGGCGGCCGAGACGCTGACGGCGCTCGAGAACGCCTACCTCGCCGCCAGCTTCCGAAAGGGCGCGAAGGGGCGCCGCTCGCGCGCCGCCGACATCGCCGCGGGCATGGAGGCGCTCGCGCTCGTGGGCATCGAGCGCTACGCCTCGACACCGGCCTCGCTGCTGCCGGTCGCGGCCAAGAAGCGGCTCATGATCGCCACGGCGCTCGCCACCGACCCGGACGTGCTCTTGCTCGACGAGCCGTTCGGAGGTCTCGGCGCACAGGACGTCGACGACACGGTCGGGCTGATCAAGCGCATCCGCGACACGGGCATGGCGATCGTCTGCATCGAGCACGTGATGCGCGCGCTCGTGGCCCTGGCGGATCGCGTGCTCGTGATGCATCACGGTGCCGAACTGTTCCTCGGCACGCCCGAGGCGATGCTGGCCGACAAGCGCGTGGTCGACGTCTACCTCGGCGCACGCGGCGGCGGCGCGGCGTGAGCGCGATGCTCGAGGCGCATGCGTTGCGCGCGGGCTACGACCGCAGCGTCGTCGTGCGCGACCTCGAGCTCGTCGTCGAGGAGGGGCAGACCGCGGTCGTGATCGGCCCCAACGGGCACGGCAAGACGACGCTCCTGCGCGCTCTCAGCGGACTCGTGCGCCCGAGCGGCGGCACCGTCAGCCTCGCGGGCGAGCGCATCGACGGGCACTCGGCCGAGGCGATCGCGGCGCTCGGCATGGTGCACGTGATGCAGGGCGACGGCCTCTTCGCCGAGATGACCGTCGAGGAGAACCTCCTGATCGGCGCCTTCGAGCGCAGCTCGTGGCGCGACCGGCGCGCGTCGCTGCAACGCGTCTACGCCGAACTGCCGACGGTGGAGGCCAAGCGCGATCAGAAGGCACGCACCCTCTCGGGCGGAGAGCGCCGGCTGGTGGGCCTCGGGCGCGGGATGATGCGACCGGCACGCGCGCTCCTGATCGACGAGCCGTCGCTCGGCCTCGCGCCGGTCGCGATCGATGCCGTCTACGCCGCGATCAGCCGCCTGCGCGCGGAGTCGCCGGCCGCGATCGTGCTGATCGAGGAGAACTTCACGCACGTCGAGGCTATCGCCGACGTGGTTCACATCCTCGAGTCCGGCGCCATCGTACGCAGCGGCGCCTACCGCGACCTCGCCCACGACCCCACGGTCGTCGAAACCTATCTCGGCTCGCTCCCGGAGGTGAGCCCGTGACCGACATCGTCGCCATCCTCGCGAACGCCGTCGTGTACGGATCGATCTACGGGCTCGTGGCCATCGGCATGACGCTGATCTACGGCACGCTGCGCATCCTCGACATGTCCCAGGGCTCAATGGTCATGGTCGGCGGCTACGTGGGCTGGTGGGCGATGGTGACGCACGGCATCAATCCCGTCGTCGCGCTCGTGCTCGCGTTCGTCGCCACGTTCGCGCTCGGGGCGGTGACCGAGCTCGTCTCGGTACAGCCGCTGATCGGCCGCAGCAAGGACCTCGACTTCGAGATGGTCACGTTCATCACGACGTTCGCCGTCGCGATCTTTCTCACGAACGTGGCGTTGCAGCACTTCGGGCCGTTTCAGAAGAACGTGCCCTCGATCGTCGGCGGCAACCTCGAGCTCTACAACGGCGTCTCCATCAGCTACCACGAGCTGACCATGGCCGGCATCTCGATCGTGCTCATGGCCGGCCTCGGCCTGCTGCTGGCGCGCACGCGCTGGGGTCTCGCGATCCGCGCCGTCGCCCAGGATCTCGACGCGGCGCGCTCGGTGGCGGTGCCCGTCAACGTGCTCTACCCCGTGACGATGGGCCTCGCCTCGGCACTCGCGGGCGTCGGCGGCGTGTTTCTCGCCGCGCTCTACTTCGCCTCCCCGAACGCCGGCGACCTGCCGCTGCTCCAGGCCCTCATCGTGGTCGTCCTGGGCGGCCTCGGCAGCCTCACGGGGACGCTCTACGCCGCCTATCTCGTCGGGCTCATGCAGGCGTTCTGCGAGGTCGAAGTCGGAACCACGTGGACGCTGCCGATCCTCTACGCGGCGATCCTGCTGGTGCTCGTCGTACGGCCCTACGGGCTCAAGGGCAGCCCCTCGGAGGCCCGCCTGTGACCGGCTCGCTCTCGTCGCTCTCGCCGGCGCGCTGGGCGGCGATCGCCGTGGCCATCGCGCTCGCGGCGCTGCTGCCGCTCGTGTACCACGACCCGTACTACATGACGATCATCGTCACGGCCGAGATCGTCGCGATCCTCAACATCTCGTGGAGCTTCGTGCTCGGCATCGCCGGCGTGTGGAACTTCGGCCAGCTCGCGATCTACGCCCTCGGGGCCTACAGCGCGGGCTGGCTCATGCTGCACGCGGGCTGGGTCCCGGCGCCGATCGCGATCCTGCTCGGCGGCCTCTTCTCGGCCTGCGCCGCTGTGCTGCTGGCGTTCCCGACGCTGCGCCTGTTCGGGATCTACACGTCGCTGCTCACGTTCTCGTTCTCGCAGATCGTGCAGTACGTGGCGCTCAACGACCCGGGCGGGCTGACGGGCGGGTCGTTCGGCTTCCCGACCGTGCGCGGGCTGTTCTCGGACGCCGACCAGCGGGCGTTCCTGCGCAACTACTACTGGGTCTTCCTCGTCGCGATCGTGATCTCGTCCTTCGCGGTCGCGTGGCTGCGCCAGTCGCGCCTCGGGATCGCGATGCGCTCGAGCCGCGACGCGCCGGCGTACACGGCGGCGCGAGGCGTGAATCCGCGCGCCGTGCGCGTGGCGGCGTTCGCGCTCTCCGGGTTCCTCGCGGGCATCGCCGGGTCCTTCTACCTCTGCTTCCAGCAGTCGTTCACGACCAGCCAGATGGGGCTCACGCCGATGTCGATCGACGTGACGATGCTCGTCATCGGCGGCCTCGGGACGGTCTTCGGCCCGCTGCTCGGCACGGCCGTGCTGACGGTGATCCAGACCTGGCTGATCGACTACCCGGGCTGGCAGCTGACGGTGCTCGGCGCGACGCTGCTCGTGATCGTGATCTTCGTGCCCGGCGGGCTCGTCGGGGCGATCAGCCGGCTCACGAGCCGCGTCAGCGCGTGGGTGGCCGAGGACGACCGCAGTGGAGCGGGCTGACCGGTGACGCTCGCGGGCATCGACGTCGGCGGCACCTTCACGGACGCGGTTCTGGTCGGCGACGACGGACGCCTCACGGTCGCCAAGGTCGCCACCCGGCCCGCGGACATCGCCGGCGGCCTGGTCGACGCGCTCGAGACCGTTCTCGCGCGCGCGAGTGCTCACGCGCAGGAGGTGACCTATCTCGCACACGGCACGACGACAGCGACCAACGCGATCGTGCAGCGGCGGCTCGCGCGCACGGCGCTGATCACGAACGAGGGCTTCCGCGACGTGCTCGAGATCGGCACGCAGATGCGGCCGCGCGTGTACGACCTGTGGACTCCGCAGCCGCGGCCCGTGGTCGAGCGCGAGGATGCATTCGGCGTACCGGGGCGGCTGGCCGCGGGCGGTGCCGAGCTCCAGCCGCTCGACGAGGGCGCGCTCGAGGAGGTGGCCATGGCGCTCGCCCGCCGCCAGATCGAGGCGATCGCGGTCGTCTTCCTGCACTCCTTCGCCAACGACGCCCACGAGCGCCAGGCGGCCGAGGTGCTCGCACGTGCGCTGCCCGGCGTGCCGATCTCGCTCTCCTCCCGCGTCGCGCCCGAGTTCCGCGAGTACCTGCGGGCGTCCACGACCGCACTCAACGCCTCGCTCTTGCCGCTCGTCGGCGGCTACGTGCGGGCGCTCGCCGAACGCGTTGCGACGGCGGGAGTGCAGGTTCCGCTGCACCTGATGCAATCGAGTGGCGGCGTGGCCACCGCCGAGGCCGCCGCCGAGTTGCCCGTCGCCCTGGCCGCATCCGGCCCCGCCGCCGGCGTGATCGGCAGCGCACGCCTCGGCGCGATGGTCGGCGAGCACGACCTGCTGACGTTCGACATGGGCGGCACGACCGCCGACGTCGCCCTCGTCGCGGGCGGCCGTCCGCAGCTGCGCTTCGCGAGCGAGCAGGACGGCCTGCCCGTCAACCTGCCGCAGATCGACCTGCTCTCGATCGGTGCCGGCGGCGGCTCGATCGCGCGCGTCGACGCGTTCGGCGCGCTCAGCGTCGGACCGCAGTCGGCGGGCGCCGTGCCCGGCCCGGCGGCCTACGGCCTCGGAGGCGAGGACGCGACGGTCACCGACGCGCACGTCGTCCTCGGCACGCTCGGCGTCGAGCGCGCGCTCGGTTCCGGGCAGACGCGGCTCGACGCAGCGTTCGCTCGCTCGGCCGTGGAGCGCGCCGTCGGGACGCCGCTCGGCCTGTCGGCCGAGGCCGCAGCCGCGGCCGTCGTGCGCGTCGCGAACGCGACCATGGCACAGGCGCTGCGCCTCGTGTCGGTCGCGCGGGGCCACGACCCACGGGCGCTGGCGCTCGTCGCGCTCGGCGGGGCGGGTCCCATGCACGCCTGCGACATCGCCGACGAACTGGGCGCGCCCCGCGTGCTCGTGCCGCGCTTCCCGGGCATCACCGCCGCCCTCGGACTGCTTGTCTCGGACATCCAGCACGACGCCCGCGTCTCCTACCTGCACGCGACCGCCGAGATCGACGCCGGCGATCTCGCCGAGCGCATCGGGACTCTCGAGGCGGAGGCGCGCGACGTCGTCGCGCGCTCGGCGCACGGCGCCGCCCCGGTCGTGACGGCGGATGTCGACATGCGCTACCGCGGGCAGGCCTACAACCTCACCGTCCCGCTGGCGCTGCCGGTCACGGCCGGATCCCTCGCCGCCGCGGAGCAGGCCTTCGCGGAGGCGCACCGCGCCGCCTACAACTACACGCCCGAGGTCGAGGACACGGATGTGGTGACGCTGCGCGTGCGCGTGGCCGCGCCCGCGCCGGCGATCGACTGGGCGGTGCGCGCCGAGGCCGCCGGCGCGGCTGGGAGCCGGCCGGTCTGGCGTGACGGCGCCTGGCGCGGCCACGCGGTGATCGAGCGCGCCGGCCTCGCCGAGGGCGCCACGATCGACGGGCCGTGCCTGCTCGAGCAGGAGGACGCGACCACCCTGATTCCCGAAGGCTGGAGCGGCGCGGTCGGCGCCGCCGGCACGATCGTGCTCTCGCGGAGGTGAGCGCCATGCTCGATCCGGTCACCCAGGAGATTCTCACCAACGCGCTCTATGGCATCGCCGAGGAGATGGCGATGGTCGAATACCGCTCCTCCTTCTCGCCGATCATCCGCGAGATGCTCGACTTCAACTGCGGCGTCTTCGACGAGCAGGGCCGCATGGTGGCCCACTCCGAGCAGATCCCCGCCCAGCTCGGGCTGATGCAGTTCGCGCTGCAGGCGGCGATCGTCAAGTGGGGCGCGGACATCGCCCCCGGCGATGCGATCATCACCAACCACCCCTACATGGGCGGCACGCACACGCCCGACCTGCAGGTCTTCGAGCCCGCCTACGTGGACGACCGCCTGATCGGCTGGACGGGCTCGATCGCGCACCACATCGACATCGGCGGCCAGTTCCCCGGCACCGAGAGCGCCCAGACGACCGAGCTGTTCCAGGAGGGCCTGATCTTCCCGGCCGTCAAGCTCGTGGAGGGGGGGCGGCGCGTGCGTGCGATCTACGACCTCGTGGCGGCCAACGTGCGCGACCCCAACTCGACGCTGGGCGATCTCGACGCCCAGCTCGCCGCCTGCCGGCGCGGGCGCGAGCGCCTTGCGGCGGTGTGCGAGCGCCATGGCACCGCCACCGTGCTGCAGGCCATGGGCGAGCTGCTGGAGCAGACCGCGGCGCGCGCGAGAGAGCTGTTCGCGTCGTGGCCGGCGCGCCGCATCGCCGTCGAGGGTTTCCAGGACGACGGCGGCTTCGAGGGCACGCCGCCGGTGCGCATCGCGCTCGCGCTCGAGGTGCGGGACGGCGAGCTCCACGTCGACTTCGCCGGTACGTCCGAGCAGGTGCGCTCGGGCGTCAACGTGCCGATCGCGAGCACGCACGCCGCCGTCTACTTCGCGGTGCGCTGCTTCGCCGGACACGCCGGGATCCTCCAGAACGACGGGCTCGCGCGGGTCGTGCACCTCGACATTCCCGACGGCTGCCTGCTCAACCCGCGCTTCCCGGCCGCGCTCTCGGCGCGTCACCTCGCGGTGCAGCGCGTCGCCGACCTCATGGTCGAGGCGCTCTCGGAGCTGCTGCCCGAGCGCGCGATCGCGGCCAGCCACGTCTCCTTTCCCGCCTTCGTGTTCCAGGCGCTCGACCCGCGCTCGGGCCGGCTGACGCTGCTCGCCGACATCATCGGCGGCGGGGGCGGGGCCCGCCGCGAGGCCGACGGCGAGCACGCGATCGACACCTACACGTCCAACTGCGCGATCCTCCCGGCCGAGATCGCCGAGCTCGAGTACCCGTTCCTGGTCGAGCGCAGCGAGCTGGTCGACGGATCCGGCGGCGCGGGCCGCCGGGGCGGTGGCCTCGGCATCCGCCGCGACTACCGCCTGCTGGCCGACGCCGGTGACGGCATGTACTACGTCGAGCAGCGCGACCCGCGCTTCGCCCCTCGCGGCCGCGAGGGCGGCGGCCGCGGCGCCCCGAGCGCTGTCCGCCTGCTGCGCGACGGCGTGTGGCAAGACCTCCCGGGCAAGGGCTACCTCGTACTGCGGCGCGACGACGTGGTGAGCTTCGTCAGCGCCGGGGGCGGGGGTTTCGGCGAGGCCGGCTGACGTGAGGCTCTCGCGGGCCGTGGCGGCCGGCATCGCGCTGCTCGCCATGACGGCCGACGCGTCGGCGTCGTCGTGGTCGCCGTTCGGTCAGCCGTGCGCGTTCGAGCGCTGGCCCGACATCCCGATCAAGGTCGTCGTCGGCAGCGACGACCGCTTCTTCCCGCCCGCGTTCCAGCGCCGTGTGGCCAAAGAGCGCCTTGGCCTCGAGGCCGACGAGATCCCCGGTGGCCATCTCATCGCATGAGCAATCCCGTCGGGCTTGCCGAGCGGCTGCACGCGTACGGCTGAATGCGCGCCACTCCCTCGCGGCAGTGAAACACACCACGCAGCGGTCGCTGCGCCGCTGGGCATCACGCGAGCAGCCGCCGGGGCGCGAGCGCCGGATCCCAGACCCCGCTCGCGATGCCGTCGGCCACGACCTCGCCGCTGCCGAGGCTCTGCGTCACGCCGACCGAGCCGTGGCCCGTCGCGAGCACGAGCCCGTCCGCGCCGGGGTAGGGGCCGAGCAGCGGCAGGCCGTCGGGCGAGTACGGTCGCTGGCACGAGCGCGTCTCGGCGATCGCGAGGCCCGCGAGCGCGGGCATGATCGCGACCGCGCGCTGCGCGATCGTCCTGCGCGTCTCGCTCGTCTCGTCCGCGTCGGAGATCGCGCCGTGCAGGCTCGAGCCGACGAGGATCCGCCCGGCCGCGTCCTGCTGCAGCACGCACGCCACGTAGGGCTCCGGCTCGCTGCCGTCCGCGATCTGCGCGAGCGTGGGCGCGGGCGGCGCCGGCCGCACCCACTCCTCCTCGATCGCGTGCCGCAGCCGGAACGGCGCGGGGCGCGTGACGAGGATCCAGCCGCGCACGCCGCGCACGGGGATGTCGTACGGCAGCGAGCGGCAGACCCGCCACGACCACGGGCCGGCGGCGACGACGACGGTGCCGGCCTCGATCGGGCCCTCGTCGGTGAGCACGCCGCGGACGTCGTCGCCACGGCGCAGGAGCTCGCGCACGGCGCAGCCCGTGCGGATCTCGGCGCCGGCGGCGCGGGCGTCGTCGGCCAGCACCGCGGACGCCGCCGCGGGGTCGACGCGGCGGGCGTCGAGGTTGAGGCCCGCGCTCTCGATCCCCGGCGCGAGCAGCGGCTCGGCCGCGCGCAGGTCGGCGCCGCGCAGGACGTCGTCGCCGGTCTCGTCGAGCATCAGGCAGCCGTGCGGATCGCGGTCGAGCGCGAACGCGCCGTTGCTGCGCTCGTGCAGGTCGAGGAACAGCTCGAGCGAGCGCCGGCCGATCGCCTCGAGCTCGGGCTTGTGCGGCCCGATCACGAGGCCGTGGTTGCGCCCCGAGGCGGCCTGCGCCAGCCCCGCGGCCTCGCACAGCGTCACGCGCAACCCGCGCCGCGCGCACGAGGCGGCCACCGCGATGCCGACGATGCCGCCGCCGACGACGACGACGTCGGGCGAGCGGATCACTCGAGCCCGGCGAGCGCCGCGTAGCCCAGGCGCTCGGCCGCCAGCGCCGCGGCGTGGGAGCCGTCGGCCGCGGCGTCGATGGCGGTGCGCGCGACCTGGATCGCGCGCCGCGGGCGCGAGGCCAGCTCCTGCGCCCAGGCCAGCGCCTTCTCGGCGACCTCGCCGTCGGGCACGACCTCGTGGATCAGCCCGAGCGCGAGCGCCTGGCGCGCGTCGATCTTCTCGCCCAGCAGGATCAGGCGCCGCGCGACCGCCGGGCCGAGCGCCCGTACCGCGCGCGCCGTGCCGCCCGAGGACGGGAGGATGCCGCGCTCGACCTCGGGAAACCAGAAGCGCGCGCTCTCGGTCGCGACGCGCAGATCGCACGCGAGCGCCATCTCGAGCCCGCCGCCGACGCACCAGCCGTGGATCTGCGCGATCGACGGCACCGCGAGGCGCGCGAGCTCCTCGTAGACGTTCCCGGTCTGCTCGTAGTACGCGAGCGCGGTCTCGGGCGTCGCGACGTCGAGCTCGGCGGTGTCGGCGCCCGCCGAGAACGCGCGGTCGCCGGCCCCGCGGATGATCAGCGCGCTCGCCTCGCGCACCTCCGCGCTCGCGAGCGTCACGGCGAGCTCCTCCTCCAGCGCCGTCGAGAGCGCGTTCAGCTGCTCGGGCCGGTTGAGCGTGACCAGGGCGACGGCGCCGTCGCGCTCGCACAGGACGAGGCTCATGTGATCAATCCTCTCGCGCTCTCGCCGCGCAGCGCGGCGGTGACGACCTCGGCGATGCGCTCGTAGAGCGCGTCGTCCGCCTCCTGCGAGTACCACGCGGCGTGCGGCGTGAGCACGAGGTTGGGCGCGTCGAGGCGGTGGTCGTCGGGCAGCGGCGGCTCGTTGTCCCACACGTCCATGAACGCCCACGCCGGGCGCTCCTCGGCGAGGCCGTGGATCAGCGCCTCGATGTCGAGCAGCTCGGCGCGCGCGGCGTTGACGAGGATCGAGCCGTGCTTCATGAGCGCGAACTCGCCGGCGTCGAGCAGCGGCTTCGATCCGCGCACGTAGGGCGCGTGCAGCGTGATGACGTCGCTCGCAGCGAGCAGCGCGCCGAGCTCGGCGCGCTCGGCGCCGGCCGAGGCGAACGCCTCGTCGCTCGCGACCGGATCGCTCGCGAGCACGCGCATGCCGAGCGCGGCGGCGTCGCGCGCCACGAGGCTGCCGATCTTGCCGAGGCCGATCACGCCGAGCACCGAGTCGCGCACGCGCCGCGTCGTGCCGGCGGCGCGCTCCTCCCAGACGCCGGCCTGCATCGCGCGGTCGAGCCCGACGATGCCGCGCAGGCCCGCGAGCGCGCAGGCGAGCGCGAAGTCGGCGACCTCGCGGCTGCAGTAGTCGGGCGTGCAGTAGGCGGCCACCCCGGCCGCGCGCAGCGCGTCGAGATCCATGTGGTCGTAGCCCGTCGAGCCGGTGATGGCGACGCGCGTGTGCGGGTAGCGCGCGAGCAGGCCGGCGTCGACCGTGACGCCGCCGCCCGAGACGAGCGCGACGACCTCGCCGGGGTCGGCCGCCTCGCTCGTGACCGCGTGCGCGGCGTCGCCGAGCAGCGCGTCCAGGCGCTCGCTGTCGAAGTACTCCAGCACGACCATCTGGCTCATGCGCGAGAGCTAACCAGATCCCGGCTAGCCTGGTGCCGTGCCCGAGCTGCCCCCCTCCGTCTACACCAAGCGCGTCGAGATCCGCTGGCGCGACATGGACGCGTTCCAGCACGTCAACAACGCCGTCTACCAGACGTATCTCGAGGAGGCGCGCGACGAGTGGTTCCTCGAGGTGCTCGGCAACGGCCTCCTGCTCAACGACTTCCTACTCGCGCGCTGCGCCGTCGACTACCGCTCGCCGCTCACCCAGGAGGACGGCGACGTCGACGTCGAGCTGCGCCTCGTACGCGTGGGCAGCTCGAGCATCACGACGGGCGAGCGCATCCTCTCGGCCCGCGACGGCCGCCTCGCGGCCGAGGCCGAGGCGGTGCTCGTCCACTGCGACCGGGAGACCGGCAAGTCGCGTCCGCTGACCGACGAGATTCGCGTCGCGTTCAACCGCTGGCTGCTCTGAGGGCACGATGGACTTCGGCCTGACGATGCCGACGCACGGGCTGCTCAGGCGCGACGAGCGCGACTTCTACCTGCAGCGGCTGCCGGCCTCGGAGATGCGCCCGGTCGAGGTCGCGAGGCTCGCCGAGCAGCTGGGCTACCACTCCGTGTGGTTCAGCGACCACGTCTGCATGGGGCGCGACGAGGGCGCGTTCCACACGGCCAACACCTCCGGCACGCGGGCCTACCCGGACCGCCCGACGATGCTCGACATGATCGCCACGATGGGCGCGATCGCGGGCGCGACGAGCACGATCCGCATGGCGTCGTCCGTCTGGATCGCGCCCTACCGCCACCCGCTCGTCGCCGCGCACCAGCTGGCCACGGTCGACGTGCTCTCCGGGGGCCGGCTGATCGTCGGCGTGGGCAGCGGCTGGGACCCGCAGGAGTTCGCCGCCGTGGGCGGCGACTTCGAGCACCGCGGATCCGTGACCGAGGAGCAGATCGAGATCTTCAAGCACGCCTGGACCGCGCCCTACCTCGACTTCCGCGGCCGCTTCTACGACATCCGCGACGTCTCGCTCGAGCCCAAGCCGGTGCAGCAACCGCATCCGCCGCTCGTCTTCGGCGCGGTCAGCGAGATCGGGGCGCGCCGGGCCGCGCGCACCTGCGATGCGATCTACCCGATGTTCCTCGACAGCTTCGGCGACCCTGGCCGCTTCGAGCACCTGCGTGAGGCGGTCCTGCGCGAGGCCGAGCGCATCGGCCGCGACGTCTCGGCCTTCCGGATGTACGCCTTCTGCTCGGGCCTCGTCGTCGCTCCGGGCGACGAGGCGGCGCGCCGCTCGCCGCGCATGACGCTCACCGGGACGGCCGACCAGGTGCTCGCCGACATCGAGCGCTTCGCCGCGGCGGGGTACTCGCATCTGACCATGCACTTCGACGTCCGCTCGGGGACGATGGGCGAGTACCTCGAGATCGCGGCGCGCTTCGCCGAGGACGTCATCCCCGCCGCGCGCGGCATCGCGGCCCGCCCGTTCCTCTAGGCGCGAAGCTCTAACGACTCCGTGCGCGGCACCGTCTCAAGCGGTAGCATCGCGCGGCACTGCATAACGATTCACCCTCAGCAACGCAGGGCAATGGGCCACGGCCCGGAGGAGGAGCAATGAAGCGTTACATCGTCGGGCTCGCGGCGGTGCTCGCCGCGATCGGGACCACCGTCTTCTCGGTGTCCGCGACCGCCGCCCCGAAGGCCGACACGATCCTGATCGGGATCTCTGCGGCCAAGACGGGCATCCTGGGCCCGTACGACCTCCAGGCCGGCCAGCTCTTCCAGCTGCGGATCGACCAGATCAACAAGGCCGGCGGCGTGCTCGGCAAGCAGATCAAGGTCAAGTGGATCGACACGAAGTCGGACAAGCCCACCGCCGCCACCAACGCGTCGGAGCTCATCTCGCAGGGCGCCGTCGCGATCCTGACGACGTGCGACTTCGACTTCTCCTTCCCGGCCACCCAGGCCGCGGGATCGAAGAAGGTCGTCGGCCTCAGCCTGTGCGCGTCGTCCCCCAAGGCCGCGACGCCGGCGATCGTCGGGCAGTACGGCGGCTCGATGGGTCTCGGGTCCGACACCGAGGGCGTCGCGATGGCGGAGTGGTTCCGTGCCCACAAGCCGGCGCTGAAGCGCGTGTGGGTCACCAAGGACCTCTCGCTCGAGTACTCGAAGGCGACGGCCGACTACTTCAAGGCCCGCTGGAAGCAGCTCGGCGGCACCGTCTGCGGTGAGGACACCTTCACGGCCGGCGACAACCTCGACCTCTCTTCGAACGTGACCCGCCTGCGCGGCGCCGTCTCGAAGTGCGACGTGATCTACGACGGCTCGTGGAACCCGTTCGGCGCCCAGTACGTGCGCGCCGTGCGCGACGCGGGCATCAAGACGACGATCATCACGAACGCGTCCGTCAACGGCCTCCCGGTCGTGCAGAACAACCCGGGCCTGAGCAACTTCTACGCTCTCGGCTTCGCCTGCCTGAACACGTACTGCAAGGGCAGCAAGAACCCGGCCGTGGCGAAGGTGAACGCCCAGTTCAAGGCCAAGTACGGCCAGCCGATCGGCAACCACTACGCGCTCCCGGGCTACGAGCTCGCAGACGCCCTCGTGGCGGCGATCAAGAAGGCCGGCTCGACGGACGGCACGAAGGTCGCGGCCGCCCTCTACGACTCGGGACTGAAGATCAAGACGTTCGCCGGCACTCTGGCGTTCACGAAGAAGTGCCACCGGCCGCAGCCGGCGATCTTCACCGTCGAGCAGTACACGGGCGGCAAGGACAAGCAGATCGACACGGTGTCGGTCAAGAAGGTGCCGAGCATCGGCGACGGCAGCCCGTGCTCGGGGAACCAGCCCGCCAAGTAGCGTCGAGAAAGTACGAGAGAGAGTTACGAGAGATCGATGACCGTCGGCGGCTCCAAGCCCGAGCAGCTGGTTGCGGAGGAGATCCGCGTCCACTTCGAGGGAGTCAAAGCCGTCGACGGTGTCGATCTGACGCTCGAGCAGGGCCAGATCATGGGCCTGATCGGGCCGAACGGCGCGGGCAAGACGACATTCATGAACGCCGTCTCGCACTTCGTCCCGCGCACGTCGGGCAGGGTGAGCCTCGGCGGCCGGGACGTCACGTCCTGGCCGCCGCACCGCCTGGCAGGGGCAGGGCTCGTGCGCACGTTCCAGGACGTCGCGACGTTTCCGGAGCTGACGGTCTTCGAGAACGTCGAGCTCGGCGCGCTCGGCGCCGGGCTCTCTCGCCGCAAGGCGCGCGCCCGCGCATCGACGTTGCTGTCGGACCTCGGGCTCGCGCACATGGGGAACCTGCCGGCCTCCGCCCTCCCGCACGGGGAGGAGCGCCGCGTCGGCATCGCGCGCGCGGTCGCGGTCGGGCCGAAGTTCCTCCTGCTCGACGAGCCGGCCGCCGGGCTCGACGACCGCGAGAGCCTGCAGCTGGCCGAGACGATCGCCAAGCTGCGCGACGACGTCGGCTGCGGCGTGCTGCTCGTCGAGCACGACATGCGCATCATCTTCCGCGTCTGCGAGCGGATCCAGGTGCTCGACTTCGGCAAGCCGCTCGCACTCGGCGAGCCCGGCGAGATCCGTACGAACCAGGCCGTGATCACGGCCTATCTCGGCGTCAAGGGCGCCAAGCTCGCACAGGAGCACCACGGTGCTTGAGCTCAAGGACGTCTCCGTCAGCTACGGCCGCATCGCCGCCGTCCAGGGCCTCTCGCTCGAGGTCAAGCAGGGCGAGTTCGTGGGCCTCGTCGGTCACAACGGCGCCGGCAAGTCCACGACGCTGATGACGATCTCCGGCGCGTTGTCGCCCGTCTCGGGCGAGATCCTGCTCGAGGGGAAGTCGATCGTGGGTCTCGCGCCGGACGAGATCCTGCGTCGCGGCATCGCGCTCGTGCCCGAGGGGCGGCGCATCTTCGGGCGCCTGTCGGTCGGCGAGAACATCAAGATCGGCGCGACGGTCCGCAAGGACCGCAAGGGCGTGGACGAGGACGTCCGCAACGTGCTCGAGCGCTTCCCGGTGCTGGAGCGCTACTGGAGCACGTCCGGAGCCAAGCTCTCCGGAGGGGAGCAGCAGCAGCTCGCGATCGCGCGTGCCCTCGTCTCGAGGCCGAAGGTGCTGCTGCTCGACGAGCCGACGCTCGGGCTCGCGCCGCTGATGGTCGACCGCGTCTTCGAGATCCTCGAGCAGCTGCACGCGAGCGGCACGACGATCCTTCTGGTCGAGCAGAATGCCGCGCGCACGATCGAGATGGCGGACCGGACGTACGTCCTGCGCACCGGAGGCCGCATCCAGTTCCACGGCACCGCCGCGGAGCTCGCCGCCATCGGCGACTTCGAAACCGCGTACATCGGGATGGGCTAGTGCTCCGTCCCGGAAGTCTCGTGGTGCGATTGCACCGTCTGGACGCCCTGGGGACGACCCGGCGTCTTGCAAATGCTGAACCGCATGAGCGGCGACGCCGGGCCGTCCCCAGAACGCCCAGCCAGCACACTCACCCTCACGTGACCTCCGGGACGGAGCACTAGCCGATGATCGTCCTCGCGAGCACCTCCACCTACGTCCAGTACTTCATCGACTCCGTCGCGTACGGCAGCTTGTTCGCGCTCATGGCGCTGTCGCTGTCGCTGCTCTTCGGCGTCATGGGGCTCATGAACTTCGCCTACGGCGAGCTGATCATGGTGGGCGCGTACACGATGTTCTACACCGAGCGCTACGGCTGGCTGGCGATGGTCCTGCTGACGTTCGCGAGCGTGATCGTGTTCGCGCTCCTGATGGAGCTGATCGCGTTCCGGCCTGTGCGGCGCGCCTCACCGAGCACCCTCCTGATCACATCGTTCGCGCTCTCGATCGGGCTGCAGAAGGCCGCATACATGCTCTTCCCGCCCGGCTCGCCGCGGACCGTTGCGCCGTACCCGTGGCTGACCAACCAGTTCGAGGTCTCCGGCGTGTTGTTCTCGCGCCTCGAGATCGCCACGTGGGCCGTCACGATCGTGCTGCTCGCCGGCATGGTGGTGCTCCTCAAGCGCACGGCGCTCGGCATGCAGCTGCGCGCGTCGACCGAGGATTTCAAGATGGCGCAGCTCGTGGGCGTCAAGGCCAACTGGGTGATCTCGTCGGCGTTCGCGATCACGGGCTTCCTCGCCGCCGCCGTGACGATCCTCTACATGCTCAACCACGGCGACGTGCGACCGAACGTCGGCCAGGGTCCGCTGCTCGTCGCGTTCGTGGGCGTCGTCATCGGCGGGCTCGGCAGCCTCGGCGGCGCGGCGCTCGGCGGCTTCACGCTCGGACTCCTGATCAACATCTTCTCGGCCACCCTGCCTCGCTCGATCCAGGGCCACACGCTGATGTTCGCGTTCCTGCTCGTGATCGTGATCCTCGTGTTCCAGCCGAACGGCCTGATGGGAACCGTGGACAAGCTGCGGCGCAGGCGCATCGCGCAGGAAGTCCCGCTGGTCGCGGAGGAACCGGCATCGTGACGGGCGAGCCAGCGCGGGTCGAAAGCCTGCTCCGGACGCTCTGGACGCCGTTCCTGCTTTCGGCCTTCATGGTCGCAATCTGGCTCGTCATCACCTACGTCGTCAGCGACGTCTTCTACAGCGACGAGGGCGAGAAGTTCTTCCTGCGCCTGCTCGTCGTGCTCGCGCTGCAGATGTTCTGCGGCAACTCGGGGATCCTGTCCTTCGGTCAGGTCGCGTTCATGGCGGTCGGCGCCTACACCTCGGCGCTGCTGACGATTCCGACCGCGATCAAGCAGTTCACGTTCCTCTCGATGCCGCACGTGCTCAAGGACTGGGTCTTCCCGGCGCAGTTCAACGCGCTCGAGGGGACGCTCGCGGGAGGCGCGGCGGCGCTCGTCGTGACGCTCGTGTTCGGCGTGCCGATCGTGCGCCTCGTGGGCGTGGCGGCGGGCATCGCCACGCTGGCGATCCTCGTGGCGATGAACGTCTTCATCCAGCAGACGAGTTCGATCACGCGTGGCACGAGCACCATGATCGGCGTCCCGCAGACCACGACGATGCGGACCACGATGGTGTGGGTCATCCTGGCGATCATCGTGGCCTTCGCGTTCAAGCAGTCGCGCAACGGCTTGCGCCTGCGCGCCTCGCGGGAGAACGACCGGGCCTCGCGCTCCGTGGGCGTGCACGTCGCGCGCGAGCGCTACATCGCGTTCGCGCTCTCGGGCTTCGTGTGCGGCATCGCGGGTGCGCTCTACGGCCACTACTTCATCACGTTCAGCTATCTCGACTTCTACTTCGACCTCACGTTCCTGACGATCGCGATGCTCGTCGTGGGTGGCATGGGCAGCGTCTCCGGCGCCGTCGTCGGCACGAGCTTCCTCACGGTCATCTACGTCTTCTTCCAGCGCTTCGAGGTCAACGGCATCGCGCGGCGCCACCGTGCCGTCCGGCACCGCCGACGTCGTCATGGCGCTGGCGTTGCTCGTCGCGCTGATCCTGCGCCCCAAGGGCCTCACCGCGGGCCGCGAGATCCCGTGGCCGGGCGACTGGAAGCTGCCGAGCCGATGGCGCGGCCCGGCGACACCGGCGCCCGAGGCTCCGAGCGGCGACTGAGAGGCCCGCTACGAGGCCGGCATCTCCATCGGCATGTGCGACGGCTGCGTGAGCCCGGGCACGCTCGTGGGAGAGACCGCGACCCAGATGCCGAGCGCCACGAGGACGACCGCCAGCACGCGAGCGACGGCTTCGCCGCCGGGCAGCACCTTCTCGAAGAGGATCGCGGCCGCGACGACGGCCATCCAGAACAGGCTCATCACGCCGAGCGCGAAGAGCGCGAGCATGAGGCCGCTGCAGCAGCCGACGCAGTAGGCGCCGTGCTCGATTCCCATGCGCACGGCTCCGAGCCAGCCCGGGCGGCCGTGGAGCAGGAAGTGCAGCGGCGAGCGGCAGTGGCGGAGGCAGGCCGTCTTGAGCGGCGTGAGCTGGTAGAGGCCCGCCGCAGCGAGCGCGCCGCCGGCGACCCACGGCCCGTGCTCGTCCCAGGCCAGGAACGAGGGAGCAGATGCGCGTAGGCCGCGGTAGAGCGCGTACGCGGCCAGGCCATAGCCCGTCCACGCGAGCAGGTAGCCGAGCACGAAGACCCACGTGTGCGCGCTGCGGCGAAGGCGCGACAGCATCAACACCGCCGGCGCCGCCGACGGCAGCATCATCGCCGCCATCATCGTCACCCAGATCCCGATGAACCAGCCGAATGCGCCCGAGATCCGTGCCGGGGCCGGCGTCCATCCCGCGCATCCGCTGCACGGTCACGATCCACGCCACGAGCGTGACACCCAGCAGCGAGGCGCCCAGCGCCGTGCGTCGACGGAGGCTCAGCCCGTCCACGAGAACGGCGCGGCGTGGCCGTTCTTGCCGACGCCGTCGAGCTCGATCCCGAACGCGCGCACCTTCGAGCGCGTCGCGCGCGCCGCGGTCAGCGTCGAGCTCACCGGGTGCGGGACGCCCGTGAGCCGCGTCGGCTCCGTCGCGCCCGCCGGCACGTAGTCCTCGACCTCGACGTCTGCGAAGTCGCCGATGCGCACCGAGTGCCGCGGACCGTCGTCGACGTAGTCGATCGCGGTGGCCTCCATGCCGAGCACCTCGCCGATGAACGGGTTGAACGCCGCCGGCGCCCCGCCCCGTTGACCTGCGGCGACCCCGGCGAGCGCTTCCGCCTGCTCCGCCGACGCGGCCGCGTCCATCAGCAGCCCCACCCGCCAGCCTCCTTCGGCCATGGCGCCGGGCGCGTCCGCGAGCACCGCGTAGCTGAGCCCGGAGACGTCGATGCCGTCGATCTCACCGTCCTCGACGTGGAAGGCGAGCAGCACGACGCAGCGGTCCTCGTCGCCGGGTTCCGCGAACCCGCTCACCGCGCAGGGGCATGTCACCTTGCAGTTGCAGTTCTCGAAATACGTCCCTGAGAGATGCCAGCTCATCGCGCGATCATTTCACCGGGCTTCGAGGGAATCAAGGCCGGGAAGGCGCTCAGCGCAGCCAGATCACGAGGTTGCCGAACGCGTCCACCTCGAGCGCCTGGCCGGGGTGCACGAGCGTCGTCGTCGTGGGCTCCTCGACCACCAGCGGGCCGCGAGCCGAGAAGCCGATGGGAAGATCGTCGCGCTCGTAGACCGCCGTCTCGTGCCTGCCCGCGAGGTCGAAGTCGACGACGCGCGGCCGCTTCGGCGAAGGCGTCGAGCCCGGACGTGCCGAGGGTCCCGGCAGCGCCGCCTCGCGCGGCGCGCGGCCATGGGCCGAGACGTGGAACGTGACGAGCTCGACGTCGGAGTCGCCCTGCAGGTCGAACGTGTACTTGCGCCGGTGCAGCTCGTGGAAGTCCGCCTCGAGGGCCGCCGCCGAGACGGGCCCGGCCGCCACCGGAACCCGCACCGTGTGCTCCTGGCCGCGGTAGCGCGCGTCGACCGAGCGCACGCACGTCGCGTCGCGGGCGCGCCCCGTCCCCTCGCGCTCGAGCGTCGCGGCCGCCGCCTCCTCGAGCTCCGCGAACAGCCCCGCGACGGCGGCGTCCGTGGAGTCGGCGGCGCCGAGGATGTGCGTGCGGACGGCGTCCGCCCGGGGCGCGCTCATGCACATGCCCCAGGCCGAGAACACGCCCGAGAGCGGCGGGACGATGACCTTCCTGACCTCGAGCTCCGCGCCGAGCGCCGCTCCGTGCATCCCGCCGCCGCCACCGGCGACGAGCAGGGCGAAGTCGCGCGGATCGCGCCCCCGCTGCACCGAGACGAGCTTCAGCGCGCTGATCATGCTGGCGTCCGCGAGGCGGATGATGCCGTTGGCGAGCGCCTCGACGCCGTGGCCGAGCGGCTCGCCGAGGGCGCGCAGCGCCGCGCGGGCGAGGTCGGGGCGCACCTGCAGCCGCCCGCCGAGGAAGTAGTCCGCAGCGAGCACCCCTGCCACGAGCTTGGCGTCGGTGACCGTCGGCGCGGTGCCTCCGCGGCCGTACGCGGCCGGGCCGGGATCGGCGCCCGCGCTCTGCGGGCCGACCACGATCGAGCCGCCGGCGTCGACGCGGGCGATCGAGCCGCCGCCGGCGCCGATCTCGACGATGTCGACGACGGGCACCATCACGGGGTAGCCGGCCCAGTCGGGGCGCCACTCGATGCGGTACTCGGTCGTCGTCGGCACCGCGGCGTCCTCGACCAGCGAGCACTTCGCGGTCGTGCCGCCGATGTCGAGGTAGATGAGGTTCGGCTCGCCGCTGCGCTCGCCCAGGCGCGCGGCGCCGGCGACGCCTCCGGCCGGCCCCGACTCGACCAGCGCGATCGGCCGCGCCCGGGCGGCCGCGAGCGAGCCCGTGCCGGCGCTCGACTGCATCACGAGCAGCGGCCTGCGCAGGCCGGCGGCGGCCAGGCGCTCCTCGAGCTCGCCGAGGTAGCGACCGACCACGGGCTGGACGTACGCGTTGAGGACGGCGGTGCTGGTTCGCTCGTACTCGCGCCACTCGCGCGTCACGTCCGACGAGGCGGTCACGGCGACGCCGGGGAGCCGCGCCCGGAGCGCCGCGCAGAGCGCCTGCTCGTGCTCGGGATGGGCGTAGGCGTGCAGGAGGCAGACGGCGACGGCCTCGATGCCGTCGCGCTCGCAGGCAGCCGCGATCGCCTCGACGCCTGCGAGGTCGAGCGGCACGAGGACGGCGCCGTGGCGATCGACCCGCTCGCGCACCTCGAAGCGGTGGCGCCGCGGCACGAACGGCGGGGGCTTGCGCGAGACGAGGTTGTACATGTCGGGGCGGTTGCCGCGGCCGATCTCGAGGACGTCGCGGAACCCGTCCGTCGTCACGAGCGCCGTGCGCGCGCCCGTGCGCTCGGTGAGCGCGTTGATGACGACGGTCGTGCCGTGCACGAGCTCGTCGATCCCGGCGGGCTCGACCTGGCCCGTGGCGATCACGTCGAGCACCCCCTGCGCGAGGTCGCGGGGCGTCGTCGAGGCCTTCGCGATCCGCACCTCGCCGCTGTCGGCGTCGACGACGACGAGGTCGGTGAAGGTGCCGCCGATGTCGGTCGCGACGCGCAGCGTCATCGCGCCCGCAGCCTGGCCGTCTCCGCCGCGTCGAGCTCGAGCGACACGGGGTCGAGGGCGACGCCGTAGCTCGCACGCGCCTCGGCGAGGGTCACGTAGCCGTCGCGCACGTCCTCGCGAACGCGCTCGGGCTCGCGCTCGAAGGGATCGCCGAACCCGCCGCCGGTGCCGGTGACCGAGCGGACGACGGCGCCGTCGGCGAGCTCCACGCGGGGCACGCGACCGCGGCGGAGACGGAGCTCGCGGGTCGTGTAGTCGAGGTAGTTCGGCGTGCCGGGCGACCCGCCGCCGAGCGCCCACGGGCACGCGCCCGAAGCCGCCGATGCTGCCGTAGCCCGCGGCCTCGCTCGCACCGTGCACGCGGTACTCGCGCACGACGCCGAAGCCGCCGCGGTGGCGCCCGGCGCCGCCACCCGCCTCGACGTTCAGCGCGTAGCGCTCGACGAGCACCGGGTAGCGGCTCTCGACGACCTCGACGGGGAAGTTGTAGGTGTCGCCGTCGGTCGTCGCGATCAGCGCGGAGGCGCCGTCGCCGAGCGCGCTGCCGCCCCAGCCGCCGACGTTCGGCTCGGCCAGCACGAACAGCTCGCCGGCCTCGTCGGTGCCGACCACGTAGGAGCAGCAGAGGCTCGTGTAGCTGCCGGCGCCGAGCCGCTCCGGGACGACGGGCGCGAGCGCCTTCCACATGAGGTCGTTCGCGAACGCCGCGCCCTCGTAGTACCAGCCCGTCGGGGCGGGAGGCTCCGCGCTGAACACGGTTCCGGGCGGCACCGTGAGGCTGAACGGGCGGAAGAAGCCGTCGTTCGAGCGCGCGCCCGGCGCGGTGATCGCGCGCACGACCGTCTTGCAGGCCGAGAGCAGCGCGCCGGTCGCGCAGTTGACCGGCCCGCGCGTCTGCGGCGCGCACCCCGTGAAGTCGGCGTGGAGGAAGTCGTCGCCGACGGTGACGGTCACGGCGATCGGGATCTCCGCGTCGGTCACCCCGTCGCCGTCGATCACGCCGCTCGCGCGGTAGACGCCGTTCGGGATCGTGCGCAGCTCGGCGCGCGCGATCTGCTCGCCGTGGTCGAGGATCCGCGCGAAGCTCGCGAGCACGAGATCGGCGCCGTAGCGGTCGCACGCCTCGCGCACGCGCGCCTCACCGATCGCCGTCGCCGCGAGGCCGGCGTTGAGGTCGCCGATGCCCGTGCGCGGCAGGCGGATGTTGGCCTCGATCACGTCGATCAGCGTCTGGTTGCGCGCGCCCTGCTCGACCACCCGCACGCCCGGCAGCTGGAGCCCTTCCTGGTAGATCTCCGTCGCCTCCGGGGAGATGCTCCCCGGCACGGCGCCGCCGATCTCGATCCAGTGCGTGACGCTCACGGCGAAGGCGATCAGGCGCCCGGCCAGGACGATCGGCTTGACGAGGCAGACGTCGCAGGTGTGCGTGCCGCCCTCGTACGGGATGTTCGTGGCGAAGACGTCCCCCTCGCGCATGCCGTCGAGGCCGTGCTTGCGCACGATGCTGCGCACCTGCGGCCCGAACGTGCCGGTGAAGAGCGTGAGGCCGTTCGTCTGGGCGACGACCTGGGCGTCGGCGTCGGTGATGCCGCAGGCGAAGTCGAGCACCTCGTAGACGATCGGGCTCATGCTCGTGCGCGCGAGCACCACGCCCATCTCGTCGGCCGCGGCGTGCAGCTTCTCCTTGACGATCTCGACCGTGAACGGGTCGAAGCCCTCGCTCATCCGCCCGCGGCCTTCGCGGGGGCCCAGCCGAGCGCCCGCTCGCAGGTGGCGGCGATCGCGAGCAGCCGCGCGTCGTCGAAGCGCCGGCCGACGAGCATGACGCCGACCGGCAGGCCGCCGGCCTCCGCGAGCGGCAGCGTGATCGCGGGATGGCCCGTCATGTCGGTCGGATACGTGTTGCCCAGGTTGGCCCAGCCGCGCAGCACGCGCTCGCTCGTGCGCAGCTCGTCGTCGAGCCGGAAGGCGCGGAACGGCACGGTCGGGAAGAGCAGGACGTCGACGCCGGCGAGCGCCTGGTCGTAGCACGCCCGCAGCCAGGGCTTGAGATTCTCGGCGCGCGCATAGAGGGCGCCGCCGAGCTGCTCGCGCAGGTGCCGGCCCGCTGCGAGCGTCACCTTCACCTGCGGCGAGAGCTCGTTCCCGCGCTCGCGCAGGCCCGCGGCGATCGCCGGTGCGAGCTCCTCCCAGTGGCGGCCCGACCAGCCGATGCCGTTGCCGCCCGACGTCATCAGGGCCGTCATGCCCTCGATGAAGCCGGCGAATGCGATGCCGCCCGCCTGCAGATGCGCGGGCAGCGAGACGTCGTGGATGGCGGCCCCGAGCCCGGCCAGCCGCTCGACCGCCGCCCGCACGGCCTCACAGGTCGCGGGCTCCGCGCCGACGTCCTCGCCGAAGCCCTCGGCGACGACGCCGATGCGCAGCCCGCGGAGATCGTCCGCGGCCTGCAGGACGGCGCCGGTGTAGTCGCCGGTGGGGACGTCGCGCTGGCGCGGATCGCCTGGATCCTTGCCGGCCATGGCCTGCAGGAGCAGCGCGGCGCCGGCCGCCGTGCGCGCCATCGGGCCGCAGTGGTCGAAGGTCTGGTCGATGCCGGCGATGCCGGTGTACGGAACGAGCGAGTGCGTCGGCTTGAGCCCGACGACGCCGCACCACGCAGCCGGGATGCGGATCGAGCCGCCCTGGTCGCAGCCCACGGCGAGATCGAAGCCGTCGTAGGAGAGCGCCGCCGCCGAGCCGCCCGACGAGCCGCCCGCCGAGCGCTCGCGGTCGAACGGGTTGCGCGTCGGCCCGTACCAGCTCGATTCGCCGCCGCCCGAGAAGGCGAGGTCGTCCATGTTGGTCACGCACGCGATCTCGCCGCCGGCGCGCAGGATGCGGTCGGTCACGGTGGCGTCGTGGCGCGGGACGAAGCCCTGGAGGATGGCGGAGCCGCAGGTGAGCGGCACTCCGGCGATCGCGACCGAGTCCTTCAGCGCGATGCGCTGCCCCGAGAGGATTCCCTCGCAGCCCTCGGCGCGCACCCGGCAGAGCCGGACGATCGCGTTGAGCGGATCCTCCCCGGCCTCCGGGCGACGGCCGGGCTCGCGCACGGCCGCGACCGGCGCGGGCGCGTCGAGCTCCTGCGTCTCCAGCAGGTCGAGGGCGGGGAAGACGGCCTCGGCGATCGCGAGCAGCTCGCCGGCCTCCTCGGCGGAGGGCGTGAAGCCCCAGCCGCGGGCGAGCTCGGACAGCTCGGATGGGTCGATGCGCGGGACCATCAGTCGTTCCAGAAGGGCCGGCGCACCCAGCCGTCCTCGTAGGGAGTGATCGTCTGCACGTCGAGGATCACCTCGGAGAACCGCCAGGCGCCGTCCTCCTTGCGGTAGCGGTCGGCGTAGCCGCCCGAGAGCCAGACCGCCTTCGGGCCGTCCGGCGTGACGACGGTGCAGGGCTGCCAGAGGTACCAGCTCCCGCTCGCGCTGACGAGGTCGTCGGCCACCTCGATGACCGGCGCGATCATGTAGTGGAGCGCCCACACGATGTCGGCGGAGACGCCGTCGAAGAACCCGCAGATCGCGTCGACGCCCTCGTAGCGGCCGAAGCGGCCTCCGTCCCAGACGGCATCGCCGGTGAACAGCGGAGCCATGTCCGCCGCCACGTAGCCCGTGTCGCACACGCGCGCGTAGCGGGCCTTCAGGTGCCGGATGTCCTCGGCCGCCTGCAGCTTGGCGACCGCGTGCGCAAGATCGTCCACGTCGTCTCCTCCGTTCCGGGTAGCGCGATCTTCGCACGCACTGTGAGAGCATCGCCCGGTGCAGACACTCGAATCGCTCTTCGGGCTCGCCGGGCGCACGGCGCTCGTCACGGGCGGGTCGCGCGGGATCGGGCGCGCCGCGTGCCTCGGGCTCGCGGGCGCCGGTGCCGCGGTGGCGGTGCACTACGGCTCGGATGCGGCCGCAGCGGCCGGGGTGGTGGGGGAGATCGAGGCGCGCGGCGGCCGCGCCGTCGCCGTGGGCGCCGATCTCACACACGCCGACGCGATCGCGCCGCTGCTGGACGAGGTGGCCGCCTTCGCGGGCGACGGCGGGCTGCACGTCCTCGTCAACAACGCCGGCATCTACCCGCCCGGCTCGCTCGAGTCGCTGACGGCGGAGGAGTGGGATCACGTCTTCGCGCTCAACGCGCGGGCGCCGTTCCTCGTCACGCAGGCGGCGCTGCCGCTCCTGCGCCGGGCCGGCGGCGCGCGCGTGATCAACATCGGCACGGTGATGTTCCACCGCGGTGCGCCGGGCGCGCTCCACTACGTCGCGTCCAAGGGCGCGGTGATCGGTCTCACGCACGCCCTCGCGCGCGAGCTCGGCCCCGACGGGATCGCGGTCAACTGCCTCGTCCCCAGCATGGTCGGCACCGACACGGCCAACAGCTTCGGCGCGGACGTGGCCGCGATCGTCGCCGAGCAGGTCGTGCCCGACTACCAGCAGCCGGACGATCTCGTCGGCACGATCCTCTGGCTGGCGTCGCGTGCAAGCCGCTTCACCACCGGGCAAACCGTGATGGCCGAGGGGGGTAGGATCTTCCTCTCGTGAGCATCACGGTCGGCATCGATACGGGCGGGACCTTCACGGATCTCGTCGCCGTCGACCAGGAGTCGGGGCGCTGGCACGTCGCCAAGGTGCCCTCGAATCCCGCCAACCCGGTGGCCGCCATCGAGGCCTCGCTGGAGGCCGCGGGCTTCGATCCGGCCGCCGTGAGCTTCGTCGTCGTCGGCACGACGATCGGCATCAACGCCGTGCTGACGCGCCGCGGCGCGCGCGTCGTCTACGTGACGACGGAGGGGTTCCAGGACGTCCCGCACATCCAGCGCATCAACCGCAAGTACCACTACGACTTCCACTGGCGCAAGCCCACGCCGCTCGTGCACCGGCCCGACTGCCTCGGCGTCCCCGAGCGCATGGACGAGGAAGGGCGCGTGCTGGAGGCGATCGACCTCGAGGCGCTCGCGACGGCGCTCGACGAGATCGTGGCCAAGGGCGGCGAGGTGCCGGCGGTCGCGGTCTGCTTCCTCTTCTCGTACCTCAACCCCGAGCACGAGCTGGCCGCGCGCGAGCTGCTCGCGCAGCGCTTCCCGCAGCTGGCGGTCTCGCTCTCGCACGAGGTCGCGCCGATCTGGCGCGAGTACGAGCGCGGCACCACCGTGACCGTCGATGCGTACCTGAAGCCGCTCTTCGAGCGCTACGTGGACGGCGTCTCCGAGGCGCTCGAGGCCAAGGGCACCGGCGGCCACTGGGCGCTGCTCAAGTCCAACGGCGGCCATGCGCTCGCGGGCGAGGCGCGCGCGCGGCCGGCCCATCTCCTGCTCTCGGGCATCGCGGGCGGGGCGATCGGCGGCGCCTACGCGGCGCGTGCTGCGGGCGCTCCGCAGGCGATCGCGCTCGACATGGGCGGCACGAGCTGCGACGTGTGCCTGATCGTCGACGGCGAGCCGCTCTACTCCTCCGACTTCGAGATCGAGTTCGGCCTGCCCGTGAGCGTCCCGAGCGTCTCGACGCGCACGATCGGCGCCGGCGGCGGCTCGATCGGCTGGGTCGACCCGGGCGGCTTCCTCCAGGTCGGCCCGCAGAGCGCGGGCGCCGCGCCGGGCCCCGCGTGCTACGGCCAGGGCGGCGAGAGCGCCACCATCACCGACGCGGACGTCGTCCTCGGCCGGCTCGATCCCGCCTATTTCCTGGGCGGGAAGATCCCGCTGAAGCCCGAGCTCGCGCGCAGCGTCGTCGACGCGCTCGGCACGCAGCTCGGGCTCGACCGCGTCGAGGCGGCCTCGGCCATGGTGCGCATCTGCAACGAGAACATGGCGAATGCGATCCGCATCGTGACCGTCGAGCAGGGGATCGACCCGCGCGAGTTCGCGCTCATCGCGTTCGGCGGCGCCGGCGCGACCCACGCCTGCGAGATCGCCGAGGCGATCGGCATGCGCCGCGTCGTCGTGCCGCCCCGCCCGGGCCTCTGCTCGGCCTTCGGGGCGCTCGCCGCGATCGTGCGCGTCGACGCCGTGCGCAGCGTCTACCTGACCGATCGCACGACCTCGGCGAGCGAGCTCGACGCGCTCTTCGGCGAGCTCGAGGCGCAGGCCCACGCCGACGTGGCCGCGCAGGGGCTGGCGCAGGAGGCGTCCGTGCGCCGCTTCATCGCGATGCGCTACCAGGGCCAGAACTACGAGCAGGAGGTCGCCGTGCCGGAGGGCACCGTGGACGAGGCCGCGCTCGCGGGGGTGTACGCCGAGTACGGCCGCCTCTACGAGGGCTTCTACGGCTACCGCCTCGACGGCATCCCGATCGAGCTCGTGCGGCTCTCGGTCGTGGCCATGGGCGAGCCGCCCGTGTTCGCCGGTCTCCCGAGCGAGGAGGCCGAGGGCGAGGGTCCGTCGCGTCGCGACGTCTTCTTCCCCGGCTCCGGCTTCGTCCCCACCGACATCGTGCGCCGTCAGCGCCTCGCGCCCGGCGAGACGCGCTCCGGCCCGCTCATCGTCGAGTCGATGGACTCGACGGTCGTCGTCCCGCCCGGCTGGTCGCTCGCGGTCGCCCCGACCGGCATCCTCGACCTCACGCGCGCATGATCGATCCCGTCACCCTCGCGGTCATCAACAACAACCTCGTGAACATCTGCCGCGAGATGGGCATCACGATGATCCGCACCGCCTTCTCGCCGATCTTCAACGAGGGCCTCGACTTCTCGTGCGTGCTCTTCGACCGGCGCGGCAACATGATCGGGCAGGCGGAGTTCTGCCCGGCGCAGATCGCGGCGAGCCTCTTCATCGTGCGCTGGACGCTCGAGGAGCTCGGCGTCGAGTCGTTCGAGCCGGGCGACGTCGTGCTCCACAACGATCCCTACCGCGGCGGCGCCCACATCCCCGAGCACGCCGTGATCCGGCCCGTCTTCCACGAGGGCGAGCTGTTCGGCTTCGTGGCCAACGTCGGCCACCTCGCCGAGATCGGCGGCAAGGCGGTCGGGAGCTTCGCGGCCGACGCGACCGAGGTCTTCCAGGAGGGCCTGCGCATCCCGCCCGTGAAGATCGTCAAGCGCGACGTGAACGACATGGACCTGTGGCGCCTGATCATGGCCAACCACCGCACGCCGCGGAACACCTGGGGCGACCTCAACGCGCAGATCGGCTCGCTGCGCGTCGCCGAGCGCCGCGTGATCGAGCTGCTCGACCGCTTCGGCCGCGACTTCGTCGAGCAGGCCTCCGACGAGCTGATGGACTACTCGGAGCGCTGGATGCGCGCCGAGATCGAGGCCATCCCCGACGGCGTCTACGCGTTCACCGAGCACATGGAGGACGACGGCGTCGTCGACGCCCCGGTGAAGTTCCACGTCACCGTGACGGTGAAGGGCGACGAGCTGATCGTCGACTGGACCGGCACCGACCCGCAGGTGCGCGGGCCGATCAACGCGACCTACGGCGTGACGGCCGGCGCCACGTACAACGCGGTCTTCCACCTCACCGACCACCACATCCCGAAGAACTCGGGCGCCTACCGGCCGATCCGGATCATCGCGCCGCCCGGCTCGGCCGTGAACGTCGTCTACCCGGGCCCGTCGGTCGGCGGCAACACCGAGACGCACCCGAAGCTGGCCGACATGGTCGTCGCGGCGCTCGCGCCCGCGCTGCCCGACCGCGTCGCGGCGGCCGAGGGCGGGACGGCCTGCAACTTCCTCTTCGGCGGGGTGCACCCGAAGACCGGCGACTACTACGCGAACTACCACCTCGAGGGCGGCGGCTGGGGCGCCAAGTCCTACGACGACGGCAACGACGCGATCATCGTCAAGAACGGCAACTGCCGCAACACGCCGGTCGAGATCTTCGAGACGCGCTACCCGCTGCGCGTGATCGAGTACTCGCTGATCGAGGGCTCGGGCGGCGCGGGCCGCATGCGCGGCGGTCTCGGCACGCGCCGGATCCTGCGCGTCGAGGAGGGCGTCGAGGTGACGTGCAACGCGCTCTTCGACCGCACGAAGGAGGGGTTCGGCGCCTTCGGCCTCGACGGCGGCGGCAAGGGCGGGCGCGGCGCGATCCTCGTCAAGCGCAAGGGCGAGGGCGAGTTCCGCACCTTCAAGGAGGTCTTCGGCACCGTCTCGCCCTCGAAGTTCACGAACATCGTGCTGACGGGCGGGGACGAGGTGCGGATCGACTCGCCGGGCGGCGGCGGCTACGGCAACGCGCGCGAGCGCGAGCGCGAGCGCGTCGCGCGCGACGTGTTCGAGGGCTTCATCACGGCGGAGCAGGCGTCCACCGTCTACGGCTGGAACGGAGGCGGCAGCTGATGGGGCTCTGGCGGGAGCAGAACCCGGCCGTCTGGGAGACCGTCGTCACCCCGTGCGACTGCTGCGGCCAGGTCGTCGCGAAGCGCCTCTGGATCGTGGAGATCGACGGGCGCGAGCAGCGCTTCTGCTCGCCGGCCTGCGAGGAGCTCTTCCGCGAGTACGTCCTCCCGCGCCGCGCTGCCACCACGTGAAAGGAAGGGCCCTCATGGCCGGCTGGATCATCCCCGCGCTCGGCTACGTCGTGCTCGTCGGCATCGCCGGGATCACGACGAAGGTCGCGCTGCGCACGATCGACTGGCAGCAGGTCGTGTACTGGGTACCGGTCGCCTACGTCGTGCTCTCGGCGATCCTCTGGCTGGCCTTCTCCAAGCCGATGGTGCTCGGATCGGGCGGCGGATGGGCGATCGTGACGGCGTTCGCCGCGGCCGGAGGCCTGATCTGCTTCTTCTACGCGCTCTCGAAGGGGGATGCCTCGCTCGTGGTGCCCATGACCTCGGCCTACCCCGTGATCGCGCTCGTCGGGAGCGCGATCTTCCTCTCGGAGAGCATCACGGTGCCGAAGGTCATCGGCACCGTGCTGGTGATCGCGGGCGTGGTGGTGATCAGCGCCTGATAGGTTCTGAGAGCGGCGTCAGGCGTCCGCGAGGACGCCGAGATCGAGCTCCGCGGGCGGGTGCGCGGGGGCGCGCTTCCAGGTGACGGGCGCACGCGGCGACTCGTCGACGCGGAGATCGAAGATGTCGGGGCGGTTGTAGTGGCCGACGACGTCGAGCGCCTGCTGCTCGGCCGCGATCTGGCCGAGGTCGAGGTCGCCGTAGACGATCGTCTCCTCCCCGGCGGCCGCCTCGGCCACGACCGTGCCGTCGGGCGCGAAGATCGTCGTGCCCCGCGGCGCCGTCGCGGATGCGGCCTCGATGAAGTCGTCGGCGGCGCCCATCGCCCCGGGCAGCTCGAAGCCTTCCGGGAGCGCGCCCGCCGTCATGCTCGCGCCCATCACGCAGATCGAGAAGCAGCGGCCCTCGAAGGCGTAGTGGCGGCTCGCGAAGCGGTGCATCTCGGGGTCGCCGACCTCGGGCCACGCGGCCACGTGGATCTCCTCGCGCTTCGCGTGCATCGCGAAGCGCGCGAGCGGCATCCAGTGCTCCCAGCAGATCAGGCCGCCGACCCGCCCGACCGGCGTCTCGGCGACGACGAGGCCGCTGCCGTCGCCCTGGCCCCACACGATCCGCTCGGCGTGCGTCGGCATCAGCTTGCGATGGACGCCGAGGATCGTGCCCTCGGCCGAGATGTAGAGGAGCGAGTTGTAGAGCGAGCCCCCCGTCGTGTCCGCATCGCGCTCCGTCATGCCCATCACGACCACGGCGCCGGCTGCCCGCGCCGCCCTGCAGAGCGCGTCGGTGTGAGCGCCCGGCACGGCCACGGCGTTCTCGCGGAAGCGCCGGTAGACGGCCTTCGCGCCCGCGTCCTCCCAGCCGGCCGCGCCGAAGATCCACGATGGATAGCCCGGGAGCCAGCTCTCGGCGAACGCGATGAGCTCGGCCCCGCCGGCGGCCGCCTCCTCGATCAGCGCGACCGCCTTCTCGACGGTCGCGCCCGCGTCCAGGAAGACCGGCGCCGCCTGGACGCCGGCCACCCGGACGGTCTTGGTCATCGCGTCGCCCCGGCCGCGACGAGCGACTCCTCCAGCAGCGCGAGGCCGTGGTCGAGCTGCGCATCCTCGATGTTGAGCGGCGGCAGGAAGCGGATCACGTTGCCGTAGAGCCCCGAGCCGAGCAGCAGCAGGCCGCGCTCGAGCGCCTCGGCGATCGTGCGGGAGACGAGCTCCGTCGCGGGCTCCTTCGTCGTGCGGTCGGAGACGAGCTCGATCGCCAGCATCGGCCCGAGGCCGCGCACGTCGCCGATCTCGGAGATCCGGCTCTGCACGTCTTCGAGGCCGGCCCGCAGCCGCTCTCCGAGGCGCGTGGCGGCGGCCATCACCTCGTCCCGGGCGAGCTCCTCCAGCACGACGGTCGCGGCGGCGCAGGAGACGGGGTTGCCGGCGAACGTGCCGCCGAGCCCGCCCACGTGCGGCGCGTCCATGACCTCGGCGCGACCGGTCACGGCCGCGAGCGGCAGCCCGCCGCCGAGCGTCTTGCCCGAGGTCATGAGATCGGGCTGCACGCCGTAGTGCTCGATCGCCCACATCTTCCCGGTGCGGCCGCAGCCGGACTGGATCTCGTCGTCCACGTAGAGGATGCCGTGGGCGTCGAGCAGCTCCTTGAGGCGCGCCGGGAAGTCGGCCGGCATCGGGATGAAGCCGCCCTCGCCCTGCACGGGCTCGAGCACGGCGCACGCCACGGACGCGGGATCGACCTCGCTCTTGAACGCCAGCTCGATGTCGCGGATGGCGTCGTCGCTCGAGATGCCGCGGTACTCGTAGGGCGCCGTGACCCGGTAGACCTCGGGCGCGAAGGGGCCGAACGTCTTCTTGTAGACGAGCTTCGAGGTCATCGTCATCGCGAGCAGCGTGCGCCCGTGGAACGCGCGGTCGAACACGAGCACGGCCGGCCGGCCGGTGGCTGCGCGCGCGATCTTGACGGCATTCTCGACCGCCTCGGCGCCGCTGTTGACGAGCATGCTCTTCGAGGCCCCGGGGCACGGGGAGGCCTCGGCGAGCAGGCGGCAGACCTCGACGTAGGGCTCGTAGTTGACGACCATCGACATCTGGTGCAGGTAGCGGTCGACCTGCGCGTGCACCGCGGCCACGACCTTCTCGGGCCCGTGGCCGAGGTTCTGGCAGCCGATGCCTCCCACGAAGTCGAGGTACTCGCGCCCGTCGGCGCCCTCGATGACGGCGCCGTGCGCGCCCGTCACGACGAGCTTCGGATTGCCGGCGCCTCGTGCCACGTAGCGCTCTCGCGCATCGAACAGCTGTTCCGCGATCGACTGCTCCTGCAGGGCCATGGTCTTCCCCTTCTGCTCGGCGAATGTCCGTAGTATCGCTGCGCGGCCGCGGCGGCGGATCGCGAACCGCGTCGCGCCGGGAGGACCAATGCGCACGATCGACATCAACTCGGACCTCGGCGAGAGCTTCGGCAACTGGCGGATGGGCGACGACGAGGCCGTGATCCCCGAGATCACGTCGGCCAACGTCGCGTGCGGCTTCCACGCCAGCGACCCCGTGACGATGATCCGGACGGTCGGCCTCTGCAAGCAGCACGGCGTCGAGGTCGGCGCCCATCCGGGCCTGCCCGACCTGCTCGGGTTCGGCCGCCGCCCGATCCGGATCACGCCGGACGACTGCTACGCCTACGTGCTCTACCAGACGGGCGCGCTCCAGGCGGTGCTCGCGGCCGACGGCCTCTCGCTCCACCACCTCAAGCCGCACGGCGCCTTCTATTCGATCCTGCGCGAGGACGAGCCGCTCGCGGCGGCGTTCTGCGAGGCGGCGCTCGTCCTCATGCCGGAGCCGGTCGTGTACTGGCCGGAAGGGCGCGACCTGGCGCTCCCGCGGGCGGCGCGCGAGCGCGGGATCCGCGTCGTGATGGAGGTCTACGTCGACATGGACTACGCGCCCGACGGCTCGATCGTGATCCAGCGCGCGAAGCACGCCACCGACGTCGACAAGGCCGCCGCGCAGATCCGGCGCTTTCTCGAGCAGGGCGTCGTGCTCGCGACGGACGGCAGCCTGATCGAGCTCGAGGCCGAGTCGATCTGCGTCCACGGCGACGGCCCGAACGCGCTCGAGGTGATCCGGGCGCTGCGCAGGACGATCGGGGAGTGCGGCCATGCGGTCGCGCCGCTCGCGCGCGCGGCATCCGCCCGCTGATGCGCTTCGGCCTGATGTTCAGCCATCAGGTGCCGCCCGGCCGCGGGATCGGCCGGCAGCAGCCCTACGCCGACATGCTGCGCTGCCTGCCGCGGGCCGAGGAGCTCGGCTACGAGTCGGTCTTCCAGGTCTCGCACCACGTCCAGCCGGACGGCCTGTGCCCGTCGCCGCTGATCGCGATGGCCGGCGCGGCCGCCGTCACCGAGCGCATGCGCATCGGCACCGGCTGCCTGCTCGTGCCGCTGTACGCGCCGCTCAAGCTGGCCGAGGACGTGGCGGTGCTCGACTGCCTCTCGAACGGCCGCTTCGTCTTCGGCGTCGCGCCCGGCTACGTCTCGGAGGAGTTCGCGGCGCACGGGGTGCCGCGCGAGGAGCGCCAGGCGCGCTTCTGGGAGGCGCTCGAGCTGCTGCGGCGCGCCTGGAGCGAGGAGTCGTTCTCGTTCGAGGGCCGCTTCTTCACGGTCCCGGAGACGAGCGTCACGCCCAAGCCCGTCCAGCGTCCCCTGCCGATCTGGTACGGCCTCTCGGGGCCGCGCTCGCTCGCTCGCGCCGCGCAGCTCGGCGGCGTGCTGATGCCGTCGCCGCGGCACGGCATCGCCGAGATTCGCGCCCACCTCGAGATCTGGCGCGCCGCGGGCGGGCCGGTCGACGAGTTGCCCGTGATGCGCGAGGTCTTCGTCGCCGAGACGACGGAGAAGGCCGAGGAGCTGGCGGCGCCGGCCGTCACCTACCTCTTCCGCGAGCTCTACGGCAAGAAGTCGGCCGAGGGCGAGCGGGAGCTGCGCGACGACCGCGGCCGCCTGGTCGACGCCCGCGAGCAGGTCGACTTCGACAACTTCAAGGCCCGCTACGTGATCGGCGATCCCGACTTCGCGATCGCCGAGATCGGCAAGCTGCGCGACGAGCTGGGCGCCACCGACGTGATCTGCTGGATGCACCTGCCGGGCATCGCGGGTGCGACGGCCATGCGCTCGGTCGAGCTCTTCGCGCGCGAGGTCATGCCCGCATTCGGAGGATCCTGATGCTCTTCGAGAAGGTGCTCGTGGCGAACCGCGGCGAGATCGCGCTGCGCATCGTGCGCACGCTGCACGAGCTCGGGATCCCGTCGGTCGCGGTCTACTCCGACGCGGATGCCGCGGCGCCGCACGTCCGGCTCGCCGACGAGGCCGTGCGCATCGGGCCGGGCCCGGTCGGCAAGAGCTACCTCGACGAGGACGCGATCCTCGCTGCGGCGCGCGCCAGCGGAGCCGACGCGATCCATCCGGGCTACGGCTTCTTCGCCGAGCACGCCGGCTTCGCGCGCGCGTGTGCGCGGGCGGGCTGCGTGTTCATCGGGCCGCCGCCCGAGGCGATCGAGAGCATGGGCGTCAAGACGACGGCGCGGCGGCTGATGGAGGAGGCCGGCGTGCCCGTCGTGCCGGGCACGATCACGCCGCTCGGCTCGCGCGAGGAGGCGCTCTCGACGGCGAGCGCGCTCGGCTTCCCGGTGGCCTTCAAGACCGCCGGCGGCGGGGGCGGCAAGGGCTTCCACGTCGCCTTCTCGGAGCAGGACGTGGCCTCCGCGTTCGAGCGCGCCGCAACCGAGGGCGAGCGCTTCTTCGCGAACGCCGACGTCTACGTCGAGGAGTACCTCGAGGATCCGCGCCACGTCGAGGTCCAGATCCTCGCCGACGCGCACGGGAACGTCGTCCACCTCGGCGAGCGCGACTGCTCGATCCAGCGGCGTCACCAGAAGCTCGTCGAGGAGTCGCCCGGCCCGACCGTCACGGAGGAGCTGCGCGAGCGGATCTGCGCGATCGCCGTCGAGGCGGCGCACGCGGTCGGCTATCGCGGCGCGGGCACGGTCGAGGGGCTGCTGGTCGGCGAGCGCTTCTTCTTCCTCGAGATGAACACGCGCCTCCAGGTCGAGCACCCGGTCAGCGAGATGGTGACGGGCATCGACATCGTGCGCGAGCAGATCCGCATCGCGGCCGGCGAGCCGCTGTCGTTCGGCCAGGCGGACGTCGTCTTCCGCGGGCACGCGATCGAGTGCCGCGTCAACGCCGAGTCGGCCCACCTCGCGTTCGTGCCGCTGCCGGGCACGATCACGCGCTACGAGGAGCCGGGCGGGCCCGGCGTCCGCGTCGACTCGGGGGTCTTCGCGGGCTGGACGGTGCCGCCGTTCTACGACTCGCTGCTCGCCAAGCTGATCGTCTGGGACGAGACGCGCGAGGCCGCCACGAGCCGGATGCTGCGCGCGCTCGCCGAGTTCCGCGTCGACGGCGTCGCGACGCTGATCCCGTTCCACCGCGCGCTGCTCGCGAGCGAGCAGTGGGCCCGCTGCGAGACGGCGCGCGACCTGCTCGCCGACGCGGATTGGCTCGCCCGCACGGCACTGCCGGAGTAGGGGCAATACAGAAGGCCCGGCCGGGACCGCAAAGTGGGGTCAGACCCAACTTGCGGTCCCCGCGCAAAGTGGGGTCAGACCCCAACTTTGCGGTCCCCGCCACGCAACGCTGCGCACGGTTGGGGTCAGACCCCAACCGTGCGGTCCCGGCGCCGCTGCTCGTTGCACGCACCCGAGCAACACACGCTCATTCCGTTGCAGCCGATTCGTCTAGAGTCCGCCGGATGGCCAGGATCGTCGAGCCCCCGCTTCCGGAGCCGCGCTACACCTACGGCGGCGACGAGTTCATCTTCTGCGAGATCGACGAGGCGATGAGCTTCCGCGCCAACTTCCGGGTGCTCGCGATCTGCCAGGAGCTCGGGCGGCGGAAGCTCGACGGCGTCGTCGAGATCTGCCCGGCCAACGCGTCGTATCTCGTGCGCCTCGACCCCGACGTGATCCACCCGGACGCCCTGCTCGCCGAGCTCAAGGAGATCGCGGCGTCGGTCGACCCCGAGCACCAGACGTTCCCGACGCGCGTCATCGACGTCCCGGCCTACTACGACGATCCGTGGACGCGCGAGGTGCTGATGCGCTTCCGCGACCACCACCAGGCCCCCGAGGGCACGGACCTCGAGTACGTCACGCGCATCAACGGCTTCAAGAGCGAGCAGGAGTTCATCGAGGCCCACCACGGCTCGCCCTACTACGTCTCGATGGTGGGCTTCGTGCCCGGCCTTCCCTGGTGCTTCCAGATGGTGCCGCGCGAGCGCATGCTCGAGGTGCCGAAGTACCTGCGGCCGCGTACCGACACGCCGGCGCTCGCGCTCTCCCACGGGGGCGCCTTCGCGGCCATCTACCCGGTGCAGGGGCCCGGCGGCTACCAGCTGTTCGCGATCTGCCCGGTGCCGATCTTCGACCCACGGGAAGAGCTGCCCGACTTCAAGGACGGCTTCGTCATCTTCCGCGCGGGCGACATCATCAAGATCCGGCCCGTCGACCGCGCCGGCTACGACGCGATCCGCGCCGAGGTCGAGGCGAAGACCTACCGCTACCGCATCGTCGACGTCGAATTCGACCCGCAGGCGTTCTTCGCCGATCCCGACGCCTACAACGCCGAGCTCGTGCGGAGGCTGTACGCATGATCCGCGTGCGTGACGGTGGCGTGCACACCACGGTTCAGGATCAGGGCCGTTTCGGCCTCTACCACTTCGGCATGCCGCCCTCGGGCGCGCTCGACGACTACTCCTTCCGCGCGGCCAACCTGCTCGTCGGCAACGACGAGAGCGCCGCCGTGCTGGAGGCCACGTTCAGCGGGCCGACGCTCGAGTTCGAGCAGGACGCCGTGATCGCCGTGACCGGCGCCGACCTGCCGCTCGCGCTCGACGGCGAGGAGCAGCCGGGATGGACGTCGCTCGCGGTCAAGGCCGGTCAGGTGCTGACGTTCGACTTCCTGCGCGCCGGCGCCCGCGCCTACATCGCCGTCGCGGGCGGGATCGACGTGCCGCTCGTCTTCGGCAGCCGCTCGACGTACACGCTCTGCCAGATCGGCGGCGTCGAGGGCCGCGCGATCCGCGAGGGCGACGTCCTGCCGGTCGGAGCCGCGCGCGCGGTCGCGCCCGGGCGCACCGTCGAGGAGCGCCTGCGCCCGGCGCTCCCCAAGGCCTGCGAGCTGCGCGTCAACATGGGGCTCTGCGACTACCGCCTCTCGGACGAGGGCCGCCGCTCCTTCCTCGAGAGCGAGTGGACGATCACGCCCGCAGCCGATCGCATCGGCTACCGCTACCGCGGCGGTCAGCTCTCGTTCGTGGAGCGCGAGCAGCCGTTCGGCGCCGGCAGCGATCCCTCGAACGTCGTCGATCTCGGGTATCCGATCGGGTCGATCCAGGTACCGGGCGGCGTCGAGCCGATCTGCCTGCTCAACGACGCCGTCACCGGCGGCGGCTACGTCACGATCGGAACGGTCATCAGCGTCGACCGCGACGTGCTCGCCCAGTCGAAGACGCACGGCAAGACCCGCTTCCGCGCAGTCGGCATCGAGGAAGCGCTGCAGGCGCGCGCCGAGCGCCGCGCCCGCCTCGACGCGATGCGCGCCGCCCTCTCCTAGCCAGACAAGGACGACGATGGCAGAGCACACGGTCCGTTCGCCCCTCCCCGGCACCTTCTACCGGCGCCCGAGCCCGGACGCCGAGCCGTTCGTCAAGGAGGGCGACGCCGTCAGCCAGGGAGACGTCGTGTGCCTGGTCGAGGTCATGAAGACCTACCACGAGGTCAAGGCCGACCGCTCCGGCACGATCGCTCGCTTCCTGATCGAGGACGCCGAGCCGATCGAGGCCGGCCAGGACATCCTCGCGCTGAGCGAGTGAGGGCGAGCGCACGTCGTTCAGGCCGGGAGCGGCGGCACGGCGTCGACCGCGAGCGTGAAGCGCGGATCGTCGTGCCAGGCCCAGTAGGTGTCGTGGACGCGCTGCGTGACCGGGCCGATGCGCCCGTCGCCGAGCGGCGTACCGTCCACCGAGGTGACGAAGAAGACGCCGCCCGCCGTGCTCGCCCCGAACGCCTCGTCGGCGCTGCGCAGCTCGTCGACCGTGACGTCGCCGACGTCGACCGGCAGCCCGAGCTCGCGCGCAATGTCGAGCACCGTCATCCGCGTGATGCCCTCGAGCACGTTCGTCGCGGGCGTCCTCAGCACGCCGTCGCGCACCACGAAGATGTTGAAGCCGGCACCCTCCGTGACGCGCCCTTGTCCGTCGGGCAGCACGACGTTGTCGCCGCCGGCGTCGTAGGCCGAGAGCAGCGCCTGCTCGAAGTCGAGCCAGTGGTAGTTCTTGACGCGCGGGTCGACCGCGCGGCTGGAGATGCGCTCGGTCTCGCCGACCACGAGGCGCAGGCCGCGCTCGCGCTGCTCCGGGGTGGGCAGCCAGACGTACGGGATGGCGAAGCAGTAGAGGCGGTTGACGCACAGCCGGAGGTCGCGCGAGCCGGGCTGGGGCATCCCCCGCGTCGCGATTGCCTCGACGTAGGCGCCGCTCTCGAGACCCGCGCGGCGCACGCACTCCGCGAGCACTTGCGTGAGGCCGTCGCGGTCGACCGGCAGGCTCAGCCGGAGCGCCTCGACGCCCCAGAAGAAGCGGTCGAGGTGCTTGTCCAGCCGGAAGAACTTGCCGTTCCAGACCGCGACGACGTCGTAGGTCGCGTCGGAGCGCAGGAAGCCGAGGTCGAGGATGGGGACGCTGGCCTCGCCGATCGGGATGAACTCGCCGTCGACGTAGGCCACTCCGGCGGAGAGATCGGGTGGCACGCGCCGATGCTACCGATCGCGCGCGACCGCGGGCGGGTAGTGTTGACGCCGTGGCGAGCGAGATGACCGAGGCGCGGCTGCACGAGGCGCTGGCCGCCTGGAACACGCGAGACGCCGAGCAGGTGCTCGCGTTCTGGAGCGACGACTGCACCTACCACGCGTCCTTCGGGCCCGAGCTCATGGGCAGGACGTTCGCGGGTCGCGATGCGGCGCGCGACGGCATCCAGGCCTTCTTCGACCGCTATCCGGACGGCGTCTTCGCCGACACGCGGGTCATGGTGGCCGGCGATCGCGGCGCCGCGGAGTGGACGTTCACGGCCACCGCCGATGACGGCGGCGCGCTCGCGCTGCGGGGCTGCGACCTGTTCGAGTTCGACGGCGACCGGATCCGCGTCAAGAACGCGTTCCGGAAGGTGCTCGAGCCCTCAGCCTGAACGGGCGGCCGCGACGAGCTCGAGCACGTCGCAGGGCCGCAGCGGGGTCTTCCCGACGGGCACGCCGAGCGCGTCCGCGATGGCGTTGACGATCGCCGAGGGACCGCCGATCAGCCCGCCCTCGCCCATGCCCTTGAATCCGCCCTCGGTCACGGGCGACGGCGTCTCGAGGTGGTCGACCTCGATCGCCGGCACCTCGGTCGCGGTCGGGTAGAGGAAGTCGGCGAGCGTGCCCGCGAGGAAGTTGCCGTCCGCGTCGTAGGGCAGCTGCTCGTAGAGGGTCGCGCCGATCGCCTGCGCGATCGCGCCGATCACCTGCCCCTCGACCACGGCCGGGTTGAGGACGGTGCCGCAGTCCTCGACCGCGACGATGCGCTCGATCCGCACCTGGCCGGTTTCGCCGTCGACCTCCGACGACGACCGCGATGCAGGCGTTCGAGTACGTCTCCGGCGGGTCGTAGCTGCGGGTCGAGACGAGCGCCGGGTCGATGTCGTCCGGGCGCGGGCCCACGTAGGCGGCCGTGGCGACCTCGCGGATCGAGAAGCTCCTGTCGGGCGACCCCCGCACGGAGATGCGGCCGTCCGCGAGCTCGAGGTCGCCGGCCGACGCCTCGAAGAGGTGCGCCGCGATGCGCAGGAGCTTGTCGCGCACGTCGCCGGCGGCGCGCATGATCGCGCCGCTCCCGATCACGGCCGTGCGACTGCCGTAGCTGCCGGTCGCGTACGCCGTCGCGGCGGTGTCGCCCTGGACGACCCTCACGTCCTCGAGCGCGACGCCCAGCTCGTCGGCCGCCAGCTGCGCCATCGTCGTCTCGTGCCCCTGGCCGTTGGCCTGGAGGCCGGTCGTGAGCGTGACGGTGCCGTCGGGCTCCATCGCGACGCTGACGGAGTCGAGGTAGTTGAAGCCGGGGAAGCCGTTCGCCGCGGCGATCGCGCCCGACCAGGCGCCCTGCTCGACGAAGGGACTGAAGCCGATCCCGAGGTAGCGGCCCTCGGCCCGGAGCGCGCGCTGGCGGGCGCGCAGCTCGTCGTAGCCGAGCAGCTCCCGGGCCCGCCGCATCGACTCGCCGAAGCTGCCGCCGTCGTAGTTGCACCCCGTCGCCGAGCGATACGGGATCCCGTCCGGGATCGCGTTGCGCAGCCGCAGCTCGACGGGGTCGAGCGCGAGCGCACGCGCGGCGTCGTCGATCAGCGCCTCGCGCGCCGCCTGGCCCGCGGTCCAGCCGACGCCGCGGTAGGCGGTCGACTGGCACTTGTTCGTGAACGGCGTGTCGACGGAGTAGCGGACGTTCTGGACGTCGTACAGGCCCGGCAGGAAGGACGCCGCGCAGAGCGGGTCGATGAGGCTCGTCCAGGGATGGGCGAGGTGGGCGCCGCCGTCGCCGACGTAGCGGCCCTCGAGGGCCAGGAAGCGGCCGCCGGCGTCGGTCGCGAGCGCCAGGTCGCAGACGACCTCCTTCGAGTGCCCGCTCGCGGCCAGCGCCTCGTAGCGGTCCTCGACCCATTTCACGGGCGCGCCCAGGCGCCGCGAGAGCTCGGGGACGATCGCCTCCTCGACGAACAGCTGCACCTTGAGGCCGAAGCCGCCGCCGACCGCAGGGCAGATCACGCGCACGCGCGTGTCGGGCAGCCCGAACTGGGCCGCGAGCATCCCGCGCACGAGGAAGGGCATCTGCGTGGAGCTCCAGACCGTGACCGCTCGCTCGCCCGCGTCCCAGTCGGCGATCACGCCGCGGCCCTCGAGCGGCGCAGCGTGGCAGCGGCCGAAGTGGAAGCGCTTGCGGAACACGTGCGCCGCGGCGGCGAACGCCGCGTCGACGTCTCCCGCCTCGAACTCGATGTGGGCGAAGTTGTTGTCGCCCAGCTCGTCGTGCACGAGCGGGGCGCCGGGCGCGAGCGCCGCCTCCGGGTCGAGCACCGCGGGGAGCGGCTCGTACTCGACGTCGATCAGCTCAGCGGCGTCCTCGGCCACGTAGCGCGAGCTCGCGACGACGACGGCGACGGCCTCGCCGACGAAGCGCACGCGGTCGAGCGGCAGCATGTGGCGGGTCCCGGTCTTCGTCTCGGGACGCGTGCCGATCGTCGTCGTGAAGGGCGGGAGGCCGCGCAGGTCCTCGCCGGTGGCGACGAGCGCGACGCCGTCGAGGGCGCGTGCGCGGGCCGCGTCGACCGACACGATGCGGGCATGGGCGTAGGGGCTGCGAAGGAACGCCGCGTGCAGGGTCCCGCGCGGCTCGATGTCGTCGAGGTACTCCGCCCGGCCGGCGAGGAAGCGCGGATCCTCCACACGCATCACGCGCGCGCCGACGTAGCGGCCGGTCACGGCACGACCGCCCGGAGGGCGACCGCCGCGCGCTGCACGGCCTCGACGATGCCGACGTAGCCCGTGCAGCGGCAGACGTTTCCCGAGAGGTGCGCGCGAATCTCCTCCGCGCCCGGGTCGGGCACCTCGTCGAGCAGGGCCTTCGCGGCGAGCAGCATGCCCGGCGTGCAGAATCCGCACTGCAGGCCGTGGCACTCGCGGAAGGCCTGCTGGATCGGATGCAGCCCGTGCTCGCCGGCGAGCCCCTCGACGGTCGTCAGCTCCGCGCCGTCGGCCTGCACCGCGAGCACCGTGCACGAGAGCGCGGGCCGGCCGTCCAGCAGCACCGTGCAGGCGCCGCACCCGCCGTGCTCGCAGCCGACGTGCGTGCCGGTGAGACCGAGGCCGTGGCGGATGAAGTCGGAGAGCAGCGTGCGCGGCTCGGCCGCGGCGACGCGGTCGCGGCCGTTGACGCGCACGCGCACGCTGCGCTCATGCACGCTGCACCCCCGCGGCGAGCAGGGCGCGCAGCGTCGCGGTGACCGCCGCCGTCCTGCGGTAGCCGGCGGTCGCGTGCGCATCCCCCGAGGGCTCTGCCGCGGCCGCGGCGAGCCGCGCCGCCTCCTCCGCGCCCGCTCCCTGCGCCAGCGCCTGCTCCGCCGCCTGCGCGCGGAAGGCAGCCGGGGCGACGCCGAAGAGCGCGACGCGCGCGTGGCCCGGGGCGACCACGACGGCCGCGCCCGCGAGCGCGAAGTCGCCGTGGCGGCGCGCGATCTCGCAGAAGCCGTGGCGCGCCCCGGCGGGGGCGGCGGGGAGCCGCAGGGCGGTGATCAGCTCGCCGGGCGCGAGCGCGGTCGTGAACGGCCCGAGGAAGAGCGACGACGCAGCGACCGTGCGCTCCCCGTCCGCCGAGCGCACGGCCGCCGCGCCGTCGAGCGCGAGCAGGACGGCCGGCAGCTCGGCTGCGGGATCCGCGTGGGCGATGCTGCCCCCGAGGGTGCCGCGGCTGCGCGTGGCGCTGTGGCCGACGTGGCGCAGGGCGTCCGCGAGCAAGGGCGCGCGTGCCGCGACGTGCGGCGAGCGCAGGGCGTCCGCCTGGCGGGTCGTGGCTCCGATGCGGAGATCGCCGTTGGCGTGAATCCCCGACAGCTCGCCGACGCGGCCGATGTCCACCAGCGCCGAAGGCCGCACCAGCCGCAGGTTGAGCAGCGGCACGAGGCTCTGTCCACCGGCCAGCACGCAGGCGTCGGAACCGAGTTCCGCAAGCGCGGCGACGGCGCCCTCGACGGTCTCGGCGGCGCGGTAGGCGAAGGCGGGGGGCTTCACGGAGGCGCGAGTCTACGCCTGCGCAGGTGGCTGCGCCCGCTCGCCGCGCGCCCGGTGTGCGCGAGAATCGGGGCTTGGACAGCTCCGTGATCTCGTGGGCCGTCGTCGCGGGCGGGGCGGCGGTGCTCTGGTCGGCCGTCGGGATCGATCGCTCGCGGACCGCGGCCCTGCGCCGGCGCCTGGTGCTCGGGGCGGGCGTCGCCGCGATCGGGTTCGCGAGCCTCGCCGTCACGGGTGGCTCGCAGGACACCGCCGCGGGTGCGCGCCGGACTGCCGACGCGTTCACGCTCGCGCGCCTGACCCAGGGCGCGGACGGAGCCCGCCGCTATCTCGCGCCCGCCGCACGCCCGCTCGCCGCCCGGCTCCCGGCCGCGCCTGCCGGGACGATGGCCGCGGCGCGCCGGCTCGTCGCGAGCGGAGTGCCGCTCGAGTGCGGGCAGACCCCGATCCTCCAGAGCGGCCGCAGCGAGCGCTGCGTCAGCTACGGCGACGGCTCGCGCGTCTTCCTGTGGCGGCACGGCGGCCGCTGGCTCGTCGTCGACTTCACCTTGGGCTGAGCACTGGTTTCACATGTGGCGGGGCGTTCGCGGTCTCGAATCGCCTCCGGTCTGACCCCAATCGTGCAGACCTGCGGCTCGCTTCGAGCCCCCCGACCACGAACCGACTCTTGAAACCAGTTCTGAGCCGATCCGCGCCCGTGCGATAGCATCGGCCGGCTGACGCACCCGTCGCAGGAGGATCCAGGTGGCAACGCGCGGAGTCGTTCCGTTCGGCGAGCAGTCGTGGGAGCAAGAGGCCGACGGCGTGCGGGCTCTCGTCTGCCAGGTCGACGGTGCACGCTGGGCGATCGTCGAGTACGCGCCCGGCTCGGGCCGCCCGGAGTTTTGCGAGGTCGGTCACGAGGGCTACGTGATCTCGGGCGAGATCGAGTACGAGTTCGAGTCCGGCGGCAAGATCGTCGCCAAGGCCGGCGAGGGCTTCGTGCTGCCGACCGACGACCTGCACCGTGGCTTCAACCACGGCACGGAGCCGGCCCGCCTGCTCGTGATCGACGAGCTCTAGGAGGTGTGGCCGATGCACCCCCGGAGGCCCGCGCCGCGAGGACGACGATGAGCCGGCTGCGCGTGGCCGTCGACGTGGGCGGGACGTTCACCGACATCTGCGTGCTCGACGAGGACACCGGCGCGATGTCGGTCGCGAAGGTCCCCTCGACGCCCGCCGACCCGATCGACGCGGTGATCGACGGCGTGCGCAACGCGGCCGGGGTCGACCTGCGCGACGTCGCCGTCTTCTCGCACGGCTCCACGGTCGCGACGAACGCGCTGATCACGCGCACCTTCCCGCGCGCCGCCATGGTCACGACGACGGGCTTCCGCGACGTGATCGAGATCCGCCGTGGCACGAAGGAGGATCTCTGGGACGCCTACAAGGACGTCCCGCCCCCGTACATCCGCCGGCGCGACCGCTTCGAGGTGGACGAGCGCGTGGGCTACGACGGCGCGCTCCTGGAGCCCGTGGACGATGCCGGGGCGCGGCGCGTGGCCGCCGTGCTGCGCAAGCGCGGCGTCGAGGCCGTCGCCGTCTGCTTCATCAACTCGTACGCCAACCCGGCCAACGAGCGCCGCATGCGCGAGATCCTCGAGGAGGAGCTGCCCGGCGTGAGCATCTCCACCTCGAGCGACATCCTGCCCGAGATCTTCGAGCACGAGCGCTTCTCGACCACGGTCGCGAACGCCGTGCTCTCGCCGCTCATCAGCGGCTACGTGCAGCGGCTGCAGTCGCGGCTCGAGGAGGGCGGCTACGAGGGCGACGTCCTGCTGCTCCATTCGGGCGGGGGCGTGATGACGCCCAAGACGGCCGAGAAGCTCGCGGTGCGCCTGGCCTCGTCCGGGATCGCCGCCGGCGCGATCGCGAGCCGCCACATCGCGATGCTGTGCGGGTACCCGAATTCGATCGGGCTCGACATGGGCGGCACGAGCACCGACATCTCGCTCGTCTACCAGGGGCAGGAGCGGATCACGAAGGAGTGGTTCGTCGAGTACGGCTACCCCATCTGCTTCCCGTCGATCGAGGTGCTGACGATCGGCGCGGGCGGCGGCTCGCTGGCGTGGATCGACGGAGCCGGGTCGCTCCGCAACGGCCCGCAGTCGGCCGGCGCCAACCCCGGGCCCGCCTGTTACCTGCGCGGCAACGAGGAGGCGACGAACACCGACGCCAACGTCGTGCTCGGCCGCCTCGGCTCGGAGCTGATCGGCGGCGCCATGACGCTCGACGCCGAGGCCGCCGAGCGCTCGCTCGCGGAGCTGGGGGCCAAGGTCGGCCTCGCGGCGGCGGACGCTGCCAAGGCCGTCATCCAGGTCGCCAACGCCAACATGGCCGACACCGTGCGGCTGATCTCGATCCGCCGCGGCTACGACCCGCGCGAGTTCGCGCTCGTCGTCTTCGGCGGCGCGGGCGCGCTGCACGGCGCCGATCTCGCGCGCGAGCTCTCGATCCCGACCGTGATCGTCCCGCCGAACCCCGGGATCACGTCCGCGCTCGGGTGCCTGCTCGTCGACGTGCGTCACGACATCACCCAGATGTACCTCGCGCAGGTGGCCACGGTCGATCCGGCCGACGTCGAGGCGGAGTTCCAGAAGCTCGAGCACGAGGCGCGCGAGCGGCTCGCGGCCGAGGACGTCCCGCCGGAGCAGATGAGCCTCGAGCGGCTGATCGACATGCGCTACCTCGGCCAGTGGCGGTCGCTCGCGGTGCCCGTCGAGGCGCCGCTCGATCTCGCGCAGGCGGCGGCGACCTTCCACGCCGAGCACCTGCGCGAATACAACTTCCGCCGCGACGACGCTCCCGTCGAGATCTACCGCCTCAACGTCAAGGCGATCGGCGTCACGCCCAAGGCCGAGCTCGCCCGGCACGCGCCGACCGGCGCGACGCCGAGCCCGCGCTCGCGCCGGCCCGTGCTGTTCTTCGAGTCCGACGGGCCGACCGACACGCCGATCTACCTCCGCGACGACCTGCCCGCGGGCTTCGCGTTCGACGGGCCGGCGATCGTCGAGGGGTTCGACTCGACGGTCGTCGTCCCACCGGGCTGGCACGCCGAGGTCGACGAGTGGCTGAACATCCGACTGCACGACCCGGAGGCAGCGCAGTGAGCACCAAGTCGTCCCGCCTCTACAGCCTCGACCCGGTCACCTTCGAGGTGCTGAAGAACGCGTTCACGAACACGGTCGACCAGATGGCCGAGCAGATCCTGCGCACCTGCCACTCGTTCGTGATCTTCGCCCGCGACTTCTCGTCGTCGCTGTGCGACGTCGAGGGCAACACGATCATGCAGGGGTCGCAGGACATCGCCGTGCACGTCGGCACGCTGCACTACACGTGCAAGGCCGTGATCGAGGCGTTCGCGGGCGACATCCACCCGGGCGACGTGTTCGCGATCAACGATCCGTACCTCGGCGGCACGCACTTCAACGACGTCCGCATCATCCGGCCGATCTTCGTCGACGACGAGGTCATCGCCTATGCGCAGTCGAACGGCCACTGGGCCGACGTCGGCGGCACGGTGCCCGGGTCGTTCGACATCAACGCCAAGGAGCATTTCGGCGAGGGCCTGCGCATCCCGCCGATCCGCATCTGGGACCAGGGCAAGTACCTCGGCGACATCGTGCGCATGTTCGCGTCGAACACGCGCGCCCCGGACATGGTCATCGGCGATCTGCAGGCGCAGGCGGAGGCGACGCGCGTCGCCGAGCAAGAGATCCTGCGGCTCGTCGAGAAGTACGGCAAGCCGACGATCATGACCGCGTTCCGCGAGGTCCAGGACTACGTCGAGATCCTCACGCGCCGCCGCATCGCCGAGATGCCCGACGGCGTCTGGGAGACCGAGGACTACATCGACTACGACCCGGCCATCGGCGAGGGGCTGATCCCGATCAAGGTCAAGATGACGATCGACGGCGATCAGCTCTCCTACGACCTCTCGGGCTCGCACGCGGCGGTCGGGACGTTCCTCAACGCGGCCTTCGGGAGCGCGTTCTCGGGCGTGATCGCCGGCACGAAGACGTTCTTCCCGGACGTTCCGCTCAACTCGGGCTTCTACCGCGCGGTGCAGGTCGACCTCGGGCCGGTGGGCTCCGTCGTCAACGCGCCCTGGCCGATCGCGGTCACGGGCTTCTGCTCCGGCCCGTACGAGAAGATCATGAACGCGATCTTCGAGCTGTGGTCGAAGATCATGCCCGAGCGCGCCCTGGCCTGCTCGTTCAACCTCGAGTACCTGCTCGTCGGCGGCCGCGACGCCCGCAGCGCGGACAAGCCGTACTTCATGTGGTACGACTGGATGGTCGGCGGCTGGGGCGGCCGCAACGGCCGCGACGGCTCGAACTGCACGGCGCCGATCTTCGGCGTCGGCCTCGCGGTGCAGCCGCTCGAGGGGCAGGAGCGGCTGTGCCCGGTGCTGACGACGCAGCATGCGATCCGCACGGATTCGGGCGGCCCGGGCAAGTTCCGGGGCGGCTGCGGCGTCGAGAAGGGCGCGACGCTGACCGCGGCCGAGCGCACGGTGATGTCGTACTCCTGCGATCGCGCCCGTTCGATCGCCTGGGGGATCGAGGGCGGCCTGCCCTCGCTGCCGCACGGCGTCTGGCTCAACCCTGGCACCGATCGTGCGCGCTTCCTCGGCGCCGTCTTCTCGAACGTGCCGATCGTCGAGGGCGACATGTTCACGCGCCCGTCCGCGGGCGGGGGCGGCTACGGGGATCCGCTCGAGCGCGATCCCGAGAGCGTGTGCGAGGACGTCGCCGACGGCTACGTCTCGATCGAACGCGCCTGCAAGGACTACGGCGTCGTCATCCGCGAGCTCGACGCCGATCTGTCCGAGTACGAGGTCGACGACGAGGGGACCGCGCGCGAGCGGGCGCGCATCGCCGCGGCGCGCCGCGGCTGGCTGGCCGAGGACGCCGAGAGCGTCGCGCTTCGCTATCGCGAACGCGAGCTCGACGTGCTCGACCTCGTCCGGCACTACGGCGTCATCCTCGACTGGGGCACCGGGGAGCTGCTGCCGAAGACGACCGTGACGTTCCGCGAGATGCTGCAGCGCCGCTCCGCCTCGCACTGGCCGGCCGTCGTCGCCGGCTAGTGCCAGCCCGCCCATGAATCGCGATCGCGACCTCCGCTGGGCGGAGCGCCCCGTCGTCATCGTCGTCGCGCCGACCGGCGCCGAGGTGACGCGCGAGCACAATGCCGCCGTCCCGTACACGCCGGCCGAGATCGCGGCCGACGTCGCCGCCTGCCATGCGGCCGGCGCAGCCGTCGCGCACCTGCACGTGCGCGAGGAGGACGGGACGCCGAGCGCGGACGCCGAGCTGTTCGCGCAGGCGATCGACCAGATCCGCGCCGCCTGCGACATCGTCACGATGGTGTCCACCGGGGGCGCCATGGGCATGACGATCGCCGAGCGGTCGACGGGTCTCGAGGCGCGACCCGACATGAGCGGCATCGAGACCGGCTCGCTCAACTTCGGGCGCGACCTCTTCCCGACCCTGCCGCACGAGACCGAGGGCATCGCTCGGCGCGCCGGCGAGCTCGGCATCCCGCTCGAGATCGAGGCCTTCGAGATCGGCCACATCGACGCCGCGCTCGACTTCCAGCGGCGCGGGGTCCTGCCCGCCCCGCTGCGCATCAACATCGTCGTCGGCTGTCCGGGGGCGCTCGCCGCCACGGCCCACAACCTGATTGCGGCGATCGCCGCGCTGCCGGAGGGCGCGACCTGGTGCGTGACGGCGATCGGACGCCACCAGACGCGCATGCTGACGCTCGCCCTCCTGCTCGGCGCGACCTGCGTGCGCGTCGGCTTCGAGGACAACGTCTATTTGCGCCGCGGCGTGCCGGCGCCCTCGAACGCGGCGCTCGTCGAGCAGATCGCCGGCATCGCGCGCAGCCTCGGGCGCGAGGTCGCGACCGTCGCGGAGGCGCGCGAGCTGCTCGCGTTGCCGGTGGGTGCGGCGGCATGAGCTACCGCATCTCCGTCGACACGGGCGGGACGTTCACGGACATCGTCGTGAGCGACGAGGCCGGGCGGCTCGAGCTCGGCAAGGCGCCGACCACGCGCGCGCGCGCCTTCGACGGCCTGCGCGAGGGCGTCGGCCAGGTCGCCGAGCGCCTCGGCCTCTCCGTCGGCGAGCTCCTCGCGCAGACGGAGGTGCTCACCTACGGCACCACGCGCGCCACCAATGCGATCGTCGAGGAGACGACGGCGCGCACGGCGTTCTTCACGACCGAGGGGTTTCCGGACATCCTGCTCGTACGCGAGGGCGGCAAGCCGGACCCGTTCAAGCAGATCCCCTACCCGCAGCCGTACGTCCCGCGCTGGCTCACGTTCGAGATCCGCGAGCGCATGGACGCGGAGGGCGAGCCGTTCCTCGCGCTCGACGAACGCTCGGTCGTGGACGCGATCGAGCGCGCGCGCGCGTTGCGCGCCGAGGCGATCGCCGTCTGCCTGCTGTGGTCGATCGTGAACCCGGCGCACGAGCAGCGCGTCGGCGAGCTGATCGGCGAGCACTGGCCCGGCGTTCCCTTCACGCTCTCGCATGCCCTCAACCCGATCATCCGCGAGTACCGGCGCGCCTCCTCGACGGCGATCGACGCGTCGCTGAAGCCGCTCATGCAGGAGTACCTCTCGACGATGGAGAGCGACCTGCGCGCGGCGGGCTTCACCGGGCATCTACTGATCGCGACGTCGTTCGGCGGCGCCTGGCGCCCGGACCAGGTCGTCGAGCGGCCGATCTACTCGGTCGGCTCGGGCCCCTCGATGGCCCCCGTCGCCGCGCTCACCTACGGGCGCGCCGAGTTCGGCGAGGAGGACGGCGGGAACCTCGTCGTGTGCGATACCGGCGGCACCACGTTCGACGTCGGACTCGTCTCGGGCGGGCTCGTGAACTCCACGGGCGAGACCTGGCTCGGCGGACGCTGGACCGGCCACATCACGGGCATCCGCTCCGTCGACGTGAAGTCGATCGGGTCGGGCGGCGGTTCGATCGTCTGGATCGATCCGGGCGGCCTGCTGCGCGTCGGGCCGCGCAGCGCGGGCGCGGACCCGGGCCCCGCGTGCTACGGGCGCGGCGGCAGTTCGCCGACCGTGACCGATGCCGCCGTCGTGCTCGGCTGGATCGACCCGGCGTACTTCCTCGGCGGCCTGCTGCCGCTCGACGCCGGCGCCTCGCATGACGTGATGCGGCAGATCGCGGAGCCGCTCGGCATGAGCGCCGAGGAGGCGGCCTACGCAGCGCTCACGATCGCCACGGAGAACGTCATCGGGGCGATCCGCGAGATCACGATCGCGCAGGGCATCGATCCACGCGAGTACTCGCTCATCGCGGGAGGCGGGGCCTCGGGCCTGAACGTCGTCCCGATCGCTCGCGAGCTCGGCTCCCAGCGGGTGCTGCTGCCGTCCACCGCGGGCGCTCTCTCGGCCTGCGGCGCGCTCTTCTCGGACGTCATCTCCGAGTTCTCGCGCAGCCGCTACGCCGAGACGCGCACGCTCGACGCCGGCGCGGTCAACGAGGTGCTGGCCGACATCGAGGCGCGGGCCGACGCGTTCCTCGCCGACCTCGCCGACATCGACCCGGTCGCCGTGCGCAAGGAGTTCACCGTCGAGGCGCGCTACCGCGCGCAGATCTGGGAGCTCGACGTCCCGATCCCGAACCGGATCGGCGAGGGTGGCGTGGCCGCGCTCGAAGATGCGTTCCACGAGACGCACGAGCGCGTCTTCGCGGTGCGCGAGCCCGGCCAGTACCTCGAGTGCCTGCTCTGGAAGGTGCGCGCGACGGCCGTGCCGCGCAAGCCCTCCGTGCATCCGCGCGCGCCGGCGGAGGGCGAGGCGAGGCCGGCGCTCGTCGCCCCTGCCTACTTCCGCGAGACGGGGCTCGTGCCCGTGCCGAGCTACGACGGCGAGTCGCTGCCGCGTGGTGCGCGCATCGAGGGCCCGGCGCTCATCCGCGAGCCGACGACGACCCTGGTCGCGTACCCCGGCTCGACGGTGACCGTCAGCGCGCTCGGCAACTACCTGCTGGAGGTGCAGCCGTGAGCCTCGACCCGGTGCTGCTGGCGGTCATCGCCAACCGCATGGACTCGATCGTGCGCGAGATGGAGAACACGCTCCTGCGCAGCGGGCGCTCCGCCGTGCTCAACCAGGCGCGCGACTTCTCGTGCGCGCTCGTCACCGGCGACGCGCGCCTCCTGGCCTCGGCGGAGGGCCTTCCGGTGCACGTGATCGGCATGGAGTTCCTCGCGCAGGCGGTCACCGATCTGCACGACGACATCGGCGAAGGCGACGCCTTCCTGCACAACGACCCGTACCTCGGCAACACGCACCCCGCCGACCACGTGATCCTCGTGCCGGTCATGTGGGAGGGCGTCCACCTCTTCACGGCCGCCGCCAAGGCGCACCAGGCCGACTGCGGCAACTCGCAGCCGACGACCTACATGCCGTACGCACGCGACGTGTACGAGGAAGGCAGCCTGATCTTCCCGGCGGTGCGCGTGCAGCGCGACTACAAGGACATCGACGACATCATCCGCATGTGCCGGCGCCGGATCCGCGTCCCGGAGCAGTGGTACGGCGACTATCTCGCGATGCTCGGCGCCGCCCGCATCGGCGAGGCGCGCCTCAAGGAGCTGTGCGCGAAGTACGGGCGCGAGACGCTGAGCGCGTTCGTCGAGGAGTGGTTCGACTACTCCGAGAGCCGCATCGCGCACGTGATCGCGAACATGCGCAAGGGCGTGATCAGCGGCAGCGGCCGGCACGACCCGTTCGGGCCGGCCCCGGACGGCATCCCCATCAACGTGACGGTGACCGTCGATCCCGACGCCGGCATGATCGAGATCGACCTGACCGACAACATCGACTGCCTGCCCGCCGGGCTCAACGAGTCGCGCACCTGCGCGATGAACAACTGCATGACCGGCGTCTTCAACTCGATCGACCCGGACATCCCGCACAACGCCGGCACGTTCCGGCGCGTGCAGGTCAAGCTGCGCGAGAACTGCGTCGTCGGCGTGCCGACGTTTCCCCACTCGTGCTCGGTGGCGACGACGAACGTGGGCGAGCGGCTCGTGGTCACGACCCAGCGCGCGATCGCGGACGCCTGGCCCGGGTACGGCCTGGCCGAGGGCGCCTGCGGCATCGGCCCCGGCTTCGCGGTCGTCTCGGGCACCGACTACCGCAAGGGCGACGACGCCTACGTCAACCAGAAGTTCCTCGGCTCCCAGGGCGGCCCGGCGGGCCCGGACATCGACGGCTGGGTCACCTACGGCAATGCCGTCACGAACGGGCTGATGTTCCGCGACAGCATCGAGATCGACGAGCTCAAGTACCCCATCCGCGTCCGCGAGCTGCGCATCCGGCAGGACTCCGAGGGCGCGGGCCGCCGCCGCGGCGCCCCGGGTGCGATCGTCGCCTACGGCCCGAAGCGCGACACGATGACGGCCGCCTACGTGACCGACGGGCACTTCCATCCGCCGCGCGGCACGCAGGGGGGCGGCGACGGAGCGCCCTCGCAGCCGTACAAGCTGCGTGCCGACGGCAGCGAGGAGGCGCTGCGGCCGATCTCCCAGGAGGACATCCAGCCGGGCGAGTTCCTCGGCCACCGCCTCTCGGGCGGGGGCGGCTACGGCCATCCCCACGAGCGCGAGCAGGCGCGAGTGCGGGACGACGTCCTCGCCGGCTTCATCTCGCTCGCGCGCGCGCGGGAGGTCTACGGCGTCGCGTTCGCCGCCGGCCCCGTGGACGATTCGCTGGCGATCGACGAGGCGGAGACGGCACGCCTGCGCGGAGGGGCGCGATGACCACGTTCCCGGGCTACGGGCTCGACGGCAAGACGGCGATCGTGACCGGTGCCAGCTCCGGCATCGGGGCGGCGATCGCCGAGGCGATGGCGCAGGCCGGCGCGAAGGTCGTGCTCGTCGGGCGAGCGGAGGATCGCCTCGCACGGACCGCGGCCGCCTGCGGCGACGGCCACGCGTGCGTGATCGCGGACGTGACCTCGGACGGCGCGCCGGAGCGCATCGTCCAGGGCGCCCTCGACGCGTTCGGCCAGATCGACAGCATCGTGCACTCGGCCGGCATCTTCGTGCCCAGGCCCTTTCCGGAGTCACCGGTCGCGTCGCTCGACGAGCAGTGGCGCGTCAACGTGCGCGCGCCGTACGCGATCACGCACGCGGCGTATGCGCACCTCCTGCCCGGCTCGTCGGTCATCTTCATCTCCTCGATCGCGGGGAGGCTGGGCTTTCCGAGCTCGGCGGCCTACTGCGCGACCAAGGGTGCGATCGAGATGCTCGTGAAGGCGCTGTCGACGGAGTTCGCGCCGCGCGGGGTGCGCGTCAACGCGATCGCGCCGGGCAACATCCACTCGCCCATGAACGAGGAGTTCTTCCGCTCGCCCGAGTACGAGCGCGCGATGATCGAGCGCACGCCGGCCGGCCGGGTCGGCGTCGTCGAGGACATCGCCCCCGCCGCGGTGTTCCTCGCCTCGGAGGCCGCGCGCTACGTCCACGGCGTCTCGCTGCTCGTGGACGGCGGCTGGGCGGCCTGATCACGTCGCCGCGCGCACGAGCCGGATGATCTCCGCGTACGCACGCGCGTCCTCGAGCGGGTCGAATCCGCGCAGGAGGATCGTCGAGACGCCGATGCCGACGTAGCGCAGGAGCGACTCCGCGACCTGCTCGGCGGTGCCGACGAGCGCGGTCGTGTTGCCGCGCGCGCCCGTCGCGCCGGCGATCGCGGTGAAGAGGCGCGTGTCGTGGACGTCGCCGGCCGCGGCGGCCTCGAGCAGCCGCCGCGATCCCACGCTCTCGGTCCTCGCGGCCGATGCAAGTCCCCCGGCGGCGGCCTGCGCCTGCGCCTGGGCGAGCAGCGCGTACGCCCGCTCCCAGGCGGCCTCCTCGGTCGCGCCGAGGATGGCGCGCAGCGACAGGCTGAAGCGCGGGGATCGGCCGTTCGCGGCCGCGGCCGAGCGCACGCGCTCGATGTGGGAGCGCGCCGCCGCGAGCGGCTCGCCCCACAGCGCATAGACATCGGCGTGCCGCGCCGCGACGGCGATCGCCGCATCCGAGGAGCCGCCGAAGTAGATCGGCACGTGCGGGCGCTGTGCGCAGCGCACGGCCGGGGAGGCCCCCTCGAAGCGGTAGAACTCGCCCGCGTGGTCGACCGGGCCGTCCGCCGTCCAGATGGCTCGCAGGACGTCGAGGTACTCGTCGGTGCGGCGATAGCGCCCGTCGTGGTCGAGGTAGTCGCCGTCGCGCCGCTGGTCGGCGTCGCTGCCACCCGAGATGACGTGCAGGGCGAGCCGGCCGCCCGAGAACTGGTCGAGGGTCGCGAGCTTCCGCGCGGCCAGCGTCGGTGCGACGAACCCCGGCCGGTGCGCGAGCAGCACCCCGAGGCGCTCGCAGTGCGCAAGGACGTCGGCGGCGACCACGAAGCCGTCGGGGGCGTCGGAGTAGTAGCCGATCAGCACGCGGTCGAACCCCGAGTCCTCGTGGGCTCGCGCGAATGCGCGGGTGTACGGCACGTCGACGAGGGGCCCAGCGGCCGGCCGCGTCTCGGAGGACGCGCGCGTGGCGATCATGCCGATGAACTCGACCGGAATCCCGAACCTCCCCGTGGCATCCGCGACGGCCGTCCTCGCCAGCCCCCGCGGCGATTCTAGATGCGCTCCGGGCCGCGCGAATTCAAGCCGCCTCGAGGGCGCGCCGATGACGCGTACATGGAGCTCGCGCAGCGACGAGCGGGGCTGCCGTTCGTACGCGCGGCCGCGCAGCTGGGCACCGTGCTGGTGTTCGCGGTGCTGCCGCTCGTGCTCGTGCCGGCGCTGCTGCACGCCGCCGGCCACGACTACCTCTTCGATTTCCGCAAGGTCTTCCTGCCCGCGGGCCGCGCGATCCTCGCCGGCGACTCGCCGTACCCGCACTCGCTCGGCGAGCTGCGCTCGAACGCGAACGCCAACTACGTCTACCCGCCGCTCGCGGCCGCCGTCATGGCCCCGCTCACCTGGCTGCCGCAGGCGCTCGCCGAGGGGATCTTCCTGGCGCTCTCGCTGATCGCGCCGGCGCTCGCGCTGTGGCTCCTGCGCGTGCGCGACTGGCGCTGCTACGGGCTCGTGTACCTGTGGCCGCCGCTGATCGGCGGCGTCTCGCTGGGCACGCTCTCGCCGCTGCTCGCGCTCGCGCTGGCGGCCGCCTGGCGCTGGCGCCACTCGTCCGCCGCGCTCGGCGCGGCGCTCGCGGGCGCCGCTGTCGTCAAGCTGTTCCTGTGGCCGCTGCTCGCGCTCTTCGCCGCGGGCGACCGCTGGCGCGCCGGCCTCGTCTCGGTCGCCGTCGCGTGCAGCGCGGCGCTCGGCTCGTGGGCGCTGATCGGCTTCGCGGGACTCGCCGGCTATCCGCGTCTGCTGAGCGAGCTCTCGCGCGTGGAGTCGCCGAGCGGCTACGGCCCGACCTCGCTCGCGCTCGCCGCCGGCCTGCCGCGCGAGACCGCGCTCGCGTTCGCGATCGCGATCGGCCTGCCGCTCCTGGTCGCCGCGGGCGCGCTCGCACGGCGCCCGGCTAGCGAGGTGCCCGCGCTGGCCTGTGCGCTCGGGGCGACGCTCGCGCTCTCGCCCGTCGTGTGGCTGCACTACCTCGTGCTGCTGATCGTGCCCATCGCGGCCGCGCACAAGCGGCTCGGGCTCGTGTGGTTCGCGCCGCTGCTGTTCTGGCTCACGCCGGGCACGGCCAGCAGCGGGTCGGTCTGGCGCATCGTCCTCGTGCTCGCGGTCGTCGCGGTCACCCTCGTGCTTTCTGCAGCGCGCGTGCGCGTGCCGCAAACAGCGCGCTGACGCCCTCGCAGGCCGTGCGCCCGGCGTCCACCGGCTCGAGGCCCTCGGCACGCGCGTGCGCGTAGCTGGCGAGGAACGCATCGCCCGCCCCGGTCGGGTCGATGTCGGTGACGGCCTGCGCGGCGACGTGTCCCGACGTGCCCTGGCAGGCGACGCTGGCGCCCCGGAACCCGAATGTCACGAGCACCTCGGGCACGCCGCACTGCTCGCGGATCGCCACGGCGTCGACCGTCGCGAAGGCCGCCAGGGCCTCTTCCTCGCTCAGCTTGAGCGCCTGCACGTGCCGCAGCAGCGCGGCGTCGAGCTTGCCGGTGAGCACGAGGGGCCCGACCTGCGGCTTGCGCAGCGGGCCCTGGGCGTCGAGCGCGATCCGGCGGCCGCCGGCCGCCAGCGCTGCGAGCACGCCGGGGCCGAGATCGCCGCCGCGCTGCGTGCCCGCATGCACCCAGGTCGCACCGAGCAGCGCGGGCGCGGCCCAGCCGGTCACGTCGCTCTCGCTCCAGGCGACGCCGATCGAGGCGAGTGCGTGGTCGCGCTCGCCGTCCGCGCGGTAGCGGAGCTCGCTCCGCATGACGGCCGCGTCGAGCCGGAGGCAGAGCGGCGAGGCCAGATCGGCGATCGGCGCAGCCAGCGCGGGATCCTCGCAGCGCGTCGCGATGCCCGGGCGCACGCCGAGGGCCGCGAGCGCGCGCGCCGCGAAGATCGGCGACCCGCCCGGGCTGTGCACGGGCTCGCGACCGGGCAGGTACACGACGTCCCGCACGGTCGATCCGACGATCGCCACGCTCATGGCGCGGCAGGATACGGGCGTGGCGAGGCGTAGAGCGTGACATGCGTCGCGCAAGCCCGTTCACGTTGCTCGCGGCAGAGCGGTTGCCGGGCCGCGTGCGCGGCGGCGGACTGCGCCTGCTGGGCGCCTGCCTCGCCATCTGGGGGCTCGGCATGCTCTCGCCGAGGATCGACCGCGACACCGCCGTCGCCGTCCTGATCGTGGGCTGGGGCGTGATCGCCGCGGCGCTGCTCGTGCTCGCGCTCGGGACGCAGCGCGTGCTCAGCCGCCTCGACGTCCCGCTGCTCGGCGCAGGCGTGGCCCGCGCCGCGGCGCTGCTGCTGGCGCTGCGCCGCGTCGGCCTCGTGCTGCTCGCGCTCGCGTTCTTCCTGTTCTGGACGCTGATCTACATCGGCGTCTGGCGCTGGCATCCGGACGGCGCGTTCCGCGGCCTCCCGCACACGCCGACGTTCTCCGACTTCTTCTACTACGCCGTCTCGACCGGCTTCATCAGCCCGCCCGGCGACATCACCGCCGCCAGCAAGGGCGCGCGCACGGCCACGATGATCGAGCTGCTCACCGGCACGGCGGCGCTGGCCGCCTACCTCGGCTCGTTCCTCGACTTCGGCGCCGGCGCGGCCAAGGCCGCCGAGGCCCCGCCTACGACTGGCGGGTGACCTCCTTGGCGTCGTCGACGGGGATGTCGACCTCGCCCGGGACGCCCTCGAGCGCGACGACCAGCATGTCGTCGAGCACCTTGTAGTTGCGCACGATGCCGCGGCCCTGCGGCGTCTTGACCATGCGCCCGACGGCCGGCGCGCGGTCGCGGAAGGAGCGGTAGACCGGGTGCTCGAACGCGAGGCAGCAGCGCAGCCGCCCGCACAGGCCCGTGATGCGGCCCGGGTTCATCGGGACGTCCTGGTCCTTGGCCATGCGCAGCGTGATCGGCTGCTCGTGCGAGGGGAAGCGCGTGCAGCAGCGCACCGGCCCGCACATGCCGCCCCCGCCGCACTGGCGCGCGGCCTCGCGCGGGCTGACCTGGCGCACCTCGACGCGGCAGCTGAGGCGGCTCGAGAGCGGCCCGGCGACCGAGCGCAGCTCGCTGCGCTCCTCGGCGCGGTAGGTCAGCGCGATGCGGGAGCCGTCGAAGCTGACCTCGGCGCCGACCGGCCGGGCGTGCTCGATCCCGCGCTCGCGCAGGAGGTCGCGGAACGCCAGCATCGCCTTGCGGCCGACCGCGCGGTTCTCCTTCACGCGCGCCTCGTCGGCGGCCGTCGCGCGCCGCTCGATCGGGCGCAGCGCCGGGTCGCGCGGCGAGCGCTCGACCTCGTGGTTGCCCGTCACGACGCGCGCGATCTCGGGTCCGCGCGAGGTGCTGCAGATGACGCGTTCGTCCCACGCCAGCTCGAGCCCGTTCGGGTCGAAGCTGTACACCTTCCCGCCGGGCGAGAAGACGACGTTCACGGCCCAGGCCATTCTCCGGCCCCTTCCAGAGCCCGCTGGGGGAGGGCTCTCATGCGTTCGCCTGCTCGGCCCGGGCGATCGTCCTCAGACGGTGGAAGAGCGCCTCGAGCGCGAGGGTCGGCGTAATTGTCAGCTCAAGCGCTCGGCGCGTGTCGCGGGCGGCCTCGAGGCAGCGCGCGGCAAGTGCTTCGCGACCGTTTGCAGCGTCTTTTGCGACCTGCTCGCGGTGGTCCGAGTGTACCAGCGTGTCATCCGCGCCGAGCGTCGCGGCGAGCAGGTCGCGGTACCACGTCACGAGCGTCTCGACGGCCGCGCGCGCCTCCTCGACCTCGGCCGCGCGGCCGCGCCGCTTGGACAGCGCCTCGCCCTCGCGGCGCACGCGCGAGGCCTCGGCGCGCGGCGGGTGGTCGCCGAGGGCCTCGACGCGCTTCGCCGTCTCCTCGTCGGCGGCCGCGCGCGCCTCGGCGCCGCGCGCACTGCAGGCCTCGGCCACGCCGCGGGCGGCGGCGCCCGGGTCGAAGTCCTCGTCGGCGTACGCCGAGCGCGCGAGCGCGAGGTAGCGCTCGCGGCGATCGCTCGCCTCGCCGCCCTCGACCAGCTCGCGCGCGCGTTCGAGATCGCCCCCGCTCGCGCGCGCCAGCGCGAGCCCCGCGGGGCCGTCGAGCGCGAGCGCCGTCGCGACCTCGGCCGCGGCCAGCGGCGCGAAGCGCACCTGCTCGCAGCGCGAGCGCACGGTCGCGAGCAGGCGGTGCGGCTGCGCGCACACGAGGATCACGACGGCGTGGCCGGGCGGCTCCTCGATCGACTTGAGCAGCGCGTGCTGCACGACCTCGGGCATCGTCTCGGCGTCCCAGATCACGTACACGCGGCGCTCGGCCGAGAACGGCCGCAGCTGGATGTCGCGCCACAGCTCGCGCACCTGGTCGATGCGGATCTGCGTGCCCTCGGGCCGCACCTCGAGCAGGTCGGGGTGACCGCTCTCGAGCGCGCGCTCCGGCAGCCCGGCGAGCGCGGCGGCGAAGCGGCGGGCGTGCGCGCCGACGCCGTAGCCGGGGCGGCCGAGCAGCAGGTAGGCGTGCCCGGGGTGGCGCAGCGCGACGCGCAGCCGGGCGCGCGCGGCCTCGTTGCCGACCAGGCCCTCGAACGGATCCGCAGCGCTCACAGGCCCAGCGCCTCGCGCACGCGGGCGGCGATCTCGCCGGCCTCGCCCGTGCCGTCGACGCGCACGAGGCGCCCGTCGCCGGCGGCGAGCACGTCGTCGTAGGCCTCGATCACGCTGCGGTGGAACTCGATCGGCTCGCGCTCGATGCGATCGGCGGAGCCCGGATCGCGCCGCTCGGCCGCCTGCTCGGCCGTGACGGCGAGCAGCACCGTGGCGTCCGGATGCAGCCCGCCGGTGCCGACGTCGTTGATCGCGCGCACCGCTGCGGCGCCGACGCCGCGCACGACGCCCTGGTAGACGAGCGAGCTGCCGACGAAGCGGTCGGCGATCACGGTGGCCCCGCGCGCGAGCGCGGGCGCGATCACGTCGGCGACGAGCTGCGCGCGCGCGGCCGCGAAGAGCAGGGCCTCCGTGCGCGCGGCGAGCGGCGCCGCGCTGTCGAGCAGCAGCGCGCGCACGGCCTCGCCCGCCTCGGTGCCGCCCGGCTCGCGCACCTCGACGACCTCGCGCCCGCGTGCGCGCAGGTGCGCGGCCAGCAGTCGTGCCTGGGTCGTCTTGCCGGCGCCGTCGGCGCCCTCGAACGCGATGAATCGCAGGCCGTCCGGGGACGCTTCGCGCTGCTCAGGCGACACGGTCGATCACGCTCCCGAGGCTACCGCAGGTGTCGGAGCTGAACGGTTGGGTAGCACGCTGGATCCGGCAGTACCAAGCGCCGGCACCGCCAGCACCCACCAAAGGAGCGCTCCCATGACCGCCGCTATCCCGCTTGCCATCGCCGGCACCGGCTACGGCCTGATCGGCATCCTCGTCATCGTCGTGCTCGTGCTGCTCATCTGGCGCCTCATTTAGGGCCCGTCTCGATAGGGCGCGGTGCCTGGCGGCGTCGAGCGCCGCCTGGAACGCGATCGACCCTTGCAAGATCGTCCTGATCGGGCCGCGGGCCGATCGCGCCCCAGACGACCCTCGCCACTCGCCAGACCCACACGCCCTACCGAGACGGGCCCTTAGGGCCCGTCCGAACGAGCGTGGCGGCCGGATCGGACTCCAGCCGGCCGCCGCCACGCACGATCGGGGTCAGACCCCGACGTTGCGCGGGCTCGCCCAGGATGGCCGAAAGGCCTGCTCAGCCCAATCGGGCGTCCATGGCCGGCGCACCGATCGCGTGTCATGCTGAGGGCGATCGGTGCCCAAGCGACGACGATCGCCCCACCGCGCAGGAGCTTGACCGCGCATGGCGAAACGTGAGCCTCACATGTCTGCCGCCCCCGCCTACATCGTCTACGGGCATCGCCACGCGGTGCGTCTCATGAGTCGTCTCATCGCCATCGGATTACTCGTTGCCGCCATCGGCACGGTGTTCTTCGGCATCGTCTGGCAGCGCGGGCCCGACAAGGCCCCGGTGGCGTCGTCGTCGAGCACGCACGGCGGTGCCGCCGCGGCGGTCTCCACCGTGCATCACGACCGCACCGGCGGCGCCTCGACGACGGCCGGCACGCCCGCTGCCAACACGCCTCCGCCGGCGACGACGAAGCCGAAGAAGCACAAGCCGGCCAAGCCGATCCCGCCGAACGGCCAGATCCCGGTGATGGTGCTCAACTCGAACGGCATCCACGGCGTCGCCCACCAGCTGGCCGCGCGCGTGCAGAGCGCCGGCTATCCCATCGCCTACGTCGGCAACGCGCAGAAGCGCGGGCTGCCGACCATCGTGCAGTACGCCAAGGGCTACGGCCCGGCCGCGCGCAAGCTCGCCAAGCTCGTCGGCAACGTGCAGTTCGTGACGCCGCTCGACGGCATCACGCCCGCGCAGGCCGGCAAGGCGAAGCTGGTCATCATCCTCGGCACCTAGCACCCGGCGGACCGCAAAATTGGGGTCAGACCCCAATTTTGCGTGGCTAGGTGCAGGCGTCGCTCGTCTGGACGACGGCCTCGTCGGAGCCCGCGAACACGTTGTCGTGGCCCGAGAGCGCGCGGGCGCGCGCGAGACTCGCCCGCCAGGCGGTCTTCTCGCCCCAGCACCAGCGCTGGTAGCCGGCCAGGGTCAGCCAGATCTGGGGATCCTTGGGCGCGAGCGAGAGCGCGTGGTCGATCGCGCGGCGGGCATCGGCGGGGCGCTCGAGCTCCTGCAGCAGGCCGGCGCGCTCGAGCTGAGCGTCGACCGAGGTGCGGTCGAGCGCGGCGGCGAGGTCGGCCTCGACGCGCGCCTCGTCGGTGCGGCCCTGCGCGTCGAGGCGGTCGGCGCGGTCGAGCGCGCGGTTGCTGAGCACCGGCAGCGCCACCGGGATCGCGGCGAGCATGAACGCCGCGGCGCCGACGGCCAGCCACGGGCGCCGCAGCGGCCGCTCGGCCGGGCCGGGGGCCGAGCACGCGATCAGCACCGGGATCGGGTAGGCGAGCAGCGTCAGCGCCGTCTGCTTCCACTCCCAGTCGATCTGGTTGTGCAGCGCGAACGCCGAGACGCCCGCGACCAGCGCGAGCGCGGCGGCGCGCTCGCTGCCGCGCAGGCGCGTGACTGCCGCGAGGCAGGCGCCGGCCGCAGCCACGGCGATGGCCGCAGGCAGGGCGCCGAGCAGCCCGAGGCCCGAGAGCACGTGCAGGAGCGCCGAGTGCTCCTGGCCGCCCTGCTGGAAGTCGGGGCGCGCGAGCCGGTCGATCGTCTCGAACGTGTCCGCCCCGTTGCCCTGCAGCGGGTGGGCCGTGAAGCCGTCCCAGGCCTCGCCCCACCAGCGGCTGCGCAGGTTCGTCGAGAACGAGTTGAGGTGATCGGTCGAGCCGACGGCGCCGCCGCCGGTGAGCTGGTGCCAGACGAAGGCGAGCGCGCCTCCCGGGCCCCCGTGCGAGGACGAGAGCTTGGCGGCCACGAGCAGGCTGCCGACGACGAGCGCGGCGCCGGCGGCCAGCGCACAGGCGCGGCGCACGCGCGCATCCGCGTGCTGTGCGATCTCGACGGCGAGCGGCCCGAGCAGCGCGGCGGCGATCACGGCCGCGGCCGAGTACCAGACGAGATGCGAGCCCGCGGGCACGGTGAACGGCGCGTCGAGCGCCTTGAAGGAGTCGAGGCCGACGCCCCAGCGGGCGACCGGGGCGCTCACCGCCAGCACGGCCAGCAGCGCCGCGCCCGTCTCGGTGCGGCGATCGCTCACGGCCAGCCAGGCGGCGCAGCCGATCGCCGCGGCGAGCATCCCGCCGCGCGAGGAGGCGAGCGCGAGGCCGAGCACGAGCAGCGCCAGCGTCCCGCACCCGGCCGCGCGGCGGGCGCGCTGCGGCGAGCTTGCGAGCCACAGGGCGGCGGGTGCGGCGAGCGCGGCGTAGGCGCCGATCGCGTTCGGGTAGCCGAGCACGCCCTGCAGCCGCGGGGAGGTCTGGAAGAAGACACCGTGCGCCCGCTGCTGGATGGCGTAGGCCACGAGCGGCAGCGCGGCCGCGCACAGCACCCAGACGGCGCTCTCGAGCGGGCGGCGCAGGAGGCGCGCGAGCAGCGCGCCGCAGGCCGCCGCCGCAGCCGCGAGCAGCCAGCGGTCGGCGTCGCCGTAGGACGACTGCGGCGTGACCGACCAGCCGATCGACGCATACGACGCGAGCGCGACCAGGGCCAGCGCGGCCGCGTAGACGATCACGCGGCGCGGCGGCGGCGCCCACGCGCGCAGGCCGCCGAGGGCGGCGATCGCGGCCGCCGCGCAGGCGCCGAGGCAGACGGCGGCTCCCAGCGCGATGCCGCCGCTCGAGGCGCCGCCGCCGCCCTCGACGGCGACGACCGACGCCAGGGCGAGCCAGACGGCTGCCGGCCAGGCGCCCGCCGCATCGCGCAGAGACGGCGTGACGGCCCGCACATCGGTAGGATAGTCGGCGCACCGCCGGGAACCTGTCGACGATGACGGGGCGCTCGGGCGGCCGTTGCGAGCCGTGACCCCAGCACGACCGAGCCCAGCACGTACGAAAGCGCTCAAGGTCGAAAGGGTGACCGCCGATACCTCCACCGGGTGACGTGGGAACCGGCCGCTATGAATCTTCACGAAACACTTACCACTCGCCGTTCCATCGCTCATGCGCGCGGGGTACGTTTCCGAGTGCGGGAGAGGGATGCGCGGCGACCCGCGCCCCCCGCCCAACGAGACATGGCTCAACGTCGACGCCCCCATATGCTGCTCCTCGGCCTCGCCGCGGTCCTCGGCGCGCTCCTGCTGCTTCCGGCGGGCGCCTCGGCGGCGGCGACGTGCGACTGGCGCGACATGATCGACGCCGCCGCCAACGGCCGGCAGATCAGCACGCACTCGACGGCCTGCTACCAGCGGGCGCTCGGCGAGGTGCCGTCGGACACCGACGGCTACGCGCCCGAGGTGCGGGCCAACCTGAACTTCGCGATGCAGCGCGACGCCGGCATCACGGCCGTGCGCAGCACCGGCAACTCGAACCGCCGGCTGGCGGGCGGCGGCGCGAGCGCCGCCGCGAGCGTGCGCGGCCCGGTCACCGATCTCCTCCAGGGCCTCGGGCCCAAGCACGTCGACCAGGTGCCGCTGCCGGTCGTCGCGCTCGGCAGCATCGCCTCGCTGCTCCTGCTCGCCGGGCTGGGCACGTCGCTCGCCCGCGTGCGCGCCGCGCGCCGCGCGCCGCGCCGCGCACCTGCCCGCTGACACATCCCGGCTTTCTCGCCTGGTTGAGCCGGTTCGGGTGTCGTCCGATGCCCCTGCCACTGTACCTGGCGTGTTCTCGGGGGAGACAACGCTAGATCTGGGGTGGGGCGCATGATGTGCCCGACCTGCGGCGACGGCGAGACGCGCGTGCTGGAGTCGCGCGTGAGCGATGCCGGGGAGGCCATCCGCCGGCGCCGCGAGTGCCTCGCGTGCCATGCCCGCTTCACGACGTTCGAGCGGCTCGAGCAGTCGGCCCTGTGGGTCGTCAAGCGCGACGGCAGCCGGCAGCCGTTCGAGCGCTCGAAGCTGCTGCGCGGACTCGAGCGCGCGTGCGTCAAGCGGCCGATCGAGCTCGCGACGGTCGAGCGCATCGTCGCGGCGGTCGAGGCGGGCTTCCGCAGCGACGGTCTCTCGGAGGTGCCGTCGGAGGCGATCGGCGAGGCCGCGCTGCTCCATCTGCGCGAGCTCGACGGCGTCGCCTACATCCGTTTTGCGTCCGTGTACCGCTCGTTCGAGACCCCGGACGAGTTTCAGGACGAGCTCGAATCTCTGGACTTCGAGGGGCGAACACGTGTTCGTTCCTCGGTCCTCTAACTGATAGAATTCAGACCCGCTCAAAGGAGGGGACGGACTCTTGGCGACCACCGAGACAACGGCCGAAACGGCCGCTGAAGGCGCGCAGATCCCGCTTGATACGACACGTTCGATCGGCATCACCCGGCGCAACACGCGCCCGGGCGTCGATCCGTACGACGAGATCGAGTGGGAGGTCCGCGACGCGCTGATCCCCGGCAAGGACGGCCCGGCCTTCGAGCAGCGCGAGGTCGAGTTCCCGATCTTCTGGTCGGCGACGGCGACCAACATCGTCGCGCAGAAGTACTTCCGCGGGCCGCTCGGATCGCCGCAGCGCGAGCGCTCGGTGCGCCAGATGATCTCGCGTGTGGTCGACACGGTCACGGAGTGGGGTCGCAAGGACGGCTACTTCGCCGACGGCGACGAGGCCGATGCGTTCCACGCCGAGCTCAAGTACCTGCTCGTCAACCAGTACGCGGCCTTCAACTCGCCCGTCTGGTTCAACGTCGGCTTCGAGGAGAAGCCGCAGTGCTCCGCGTGCTTCATCCTCGCCATCGACGACTCGATGGACTCGATCCTGAACTGGATCGTCGAGGAGGGTCGCATCTTCCGCGGCGGCTCGGGCTCGGGCATCAACCTCTCGCGCGTGCGCTCCTCGAAGGAGCAGCTGTCCAAGGGCGGATTCGCCTCGGGCCCGGTCTCGTTCATGCGCGGCGCCGACGCTTCGGCGGGCACCATCAAGTCGGGCGGCAAGACGCGACGCGCGGCCAAGATGGTCGTGCTCGACGTCGACCACCCCGACATCGAGGAGTTCATCTGGTGCAAGTCGCGCGAGGAGGAGAAGGCGCGCTCGCTCCAGGAGGCGGGCTACGACATGTCGCTCGACTCGCCGGACTGGGCCTCGATCCAGTACCAGAACGCCAACAACTCGGTGCGCCTGACCGACGAGTTCATGCGCGCGGTCGAGGCCGACCGCGACTGGAACCTGACGGCGCGCACGACCGGTGAAGTCGTCAAGACGGTGCGGGCGCGCGACCTCATGCACCAGATCGCCGATGCGGCCTGGCGCTGCGCCGATCCGGGCATCCAGTTCGACACGATCATCAACGACTGGCACACGTGCCCGAACACGGGGCGCATCAACGCCTCGAATCCGTGCTCGGAGTACATGCACGTCGACAACTCGGCCTGCAACCTCGCGAGCCTCAATCTCATGCGCTTCCGCCGCCCCGACGGCGAGTTCGACGTCGACAGCTTCCAGCACGCCGTCGACGTCGTCTTCACGGCGCAGGAGATCCTCGTCTCCAACTCGTCGTACCCGACCGAGCAGATCGGCGTGAACGCGCACAAGATGCGCCAGCTCGGGCTCGGCTACGCGAACCTCGGCGCGCTGCTGATGGCACGCGGCCTGCCCTACGACTCCGACGAGGGCCGCGCCTACGCAGCCGCGATCACGGCGCTCATGACGGGCCGCGCCTACCGCAAGTCCGCCGAGATGGCCGCGCGCATGGGTGCCTTCTCGGAGTACGAGCGCAACCGCCAGCCGATGGTGCGCGTGATGGAGAAGCACCGCGCAGCGGTCGGCAACATCGAGGACGCCGAGACGATCGCGGTCGATCTCGTCGACGCCGCCCGCGGCGCCTGGGACGACGCGCTCGAGCTGGGCCGCCAGCACGGCTACCGCAACGCGCAGGCCACGGTGCTCGCGCCCACGGGGACGATCTCGTTCCTGATGGACTGCGACACGACCGGCGTCGAGCCCGACTTCTCGCTCGTCAAGACGAAGCGGCTGGTCGGCGGCGGCGAGCTCACGATCGTCAACGGCACGGTGCCGCTGGCGCTCCAGGTGCTCGGCTACACGCAGACCGAGGGCGAGTCGATCGTCGCCTACATCGCCGACAAGAACACGGTCGTCGGGGCGCCGGCGATCAAGTCCGAGCACCTCGCCGTGTTCGACTGCGCGATGGGCGATCGCGCGATCGACTACAACGGCCACGTCGCGATGATGGGCGCCGTCCAGCCGTTCATCTCGGGGGCGATCTCGAAGACCGCCAACATGCCCGAGTCGGCCACGGTGGAGGACGTCGCCAAGCTCTACCTCGACTCCTGGAAGATGGGCGTCAAGGCGCTCGCGATCTACCGCGACAACTGCAAGGTCGCCCAGCCGATGGGCGCCAAGCAGGCCGAGCTGGCGCAGAAGCCGATGCGCAAGATCATGCCGATCGAGCGCATGGAGATCGGCCGCAAGTTCCAGGTCGGCGAGTACGAGGGCTACATCCACGTCGGCCTGTTCCCGGATGGCACCCCGGGCGACGTCTTCGTCGACATCGCCAAGGAGGGCACGACGCTCGCCGGGCTCATGAACGCGCTCATGATCTCGGTCTCGCTCGGCCTGCAGTACGGCGTGCCGCTCGACGTCTACGTCTCGAAGTTCAGCCACATGCGCTTCGAACCGTCGGGCCTCACGAACGACCCCGACATCCGCGTCGCCAAGTCGCTCGTCGACTACATCTTCCGGTGGCTCGGCAAGAAGTTCCTCGACCCGGAGACGCAGGCCGACCTGGGCATCATGTCCGCCGAGGTGCGCGCCCGTCTGCAGGGCATGCCGGCCGAGGCCGAGCCGCTCGCCGACGGCACGATGTACGGCGATCTCGTCGCCTCGCCGGAGGCCTCGGAGGCACGCGCCGTCGTGCCGATCCAGTCCGCCGGCCAGCGGGCGCTCTTCAACGCGTGGGAAGACGCGCAGGAGTGCGCCAAGTGCGGCGGCCGCAAGATCCGCACCGGCTCGTGCTACACGTGCCGCGACTGCGGAGACAACTCCGGCTGCGGCTGACCGCGCCGGGGTGACGGCAACTGGAGGCTGTGCGGGGACCGGATCGGTCCCCGCGCAGTGCTCCGGTGCTCGACCGCCGGGCCGCCGTCAGCGAGCCGCGCCCGAGCGCCCCGCGACGACCAGGCCGGCGTCCCATCCGGGTGCGCGTCCACCGCTCGGCGCGCACCGTCGCGGCGTCCAGTTCGCTGCACGCGATCAGCCACGAGGTGAGTGAGTTCGAGTTCCACATCTCGCCCGGCTCGCAGCTCGTCGCGGCCCCAGACGGGCGTCGGCACTCTCGGCACGAGATCGAGGAGGCGTCGTGCATCGCGCGGGTCGTCGGTGATTCGCTGCGGACTCGCGACCGCCTCGGCGAATCGGGGATCACGCCGTCGAGCCAGCGCCGTATCTCGTAGCGGAAGAGGCGCAGGCGTCCCAGGGGACGACTTCCGACGGCGCCTTCGGCGACGACGCCGCGCTCTGCGCCGTTGCCGTCGGCACGGGCGCCATCTCGATCACGAAGCGGTCCTCGGGCACGCGCACCTCGAGCGCGGAGTGGTAGAGGTCGAGGGCGCGGGCGAACAGCGCCGCGCAGGTCTCGTACACGCGCCCGTTGACGCGCACCGAGTGGCCGCCCGCGCCGAGCGGCAGAGGACCGCCGGGCGCGCGGGAGCCAGTACACGTCGATGGCGCTCAACCGCGGTCGAACGTGATCTGCTTCGTCTCGGTGAGCGCGTCGGCGATGCCGTCGGCCAGCTCGCGGCCCGAGCCGGAGCTCTTGGCGCCGCCGAACGGCGCCATCTGATCCCAGTAGTTCGTCGACTCGTTGATGTGCACGGTGCCGTGACGCAGCTCCGAGGCGGCCGTCCACGCATCGTTGAGCGAGTTCGTGAAGACGGCGGCCGTGAGCCCGAACTCGGTCTCGTTGCCGATCGCGATCGCTTCCTCGAGCGTGTCGAAGCGCATGATCGGCGCGACCGGCCCGAACGTCTCCTCCTGCGCGATCGCCATCGCACTCGTGACGCCCGTCAGGATCGTCGGCTCGTGATACATCCCGTTCGCGTCGCCTCCGTGCACGACGACGGCGCCGTGCTCGACGGCGTCGGCGATGTGGCGCTTGGTGCGCTCGAGCGTGACCGCGTTGCACATCGGGCCCATGTCGGTGGCCTCGTCGAGCGGGTCGCCGATCCGCAGCTGCTTGGTCTTCTCGACGAGCAGGTCGACGAAGCGGTCGTGGACGTCGCTGTGCACGAGCACGCGCTCGGCGGCCGTGCAGACCTGGCCGGCGAGATAGAAGCAGCCCATCACCGCGGCGTCGGCGGCCGCCTCGAGGTTGGCGTCGGCAAGCACGATCTGCGGGCCGTTGCCGCCGAGCTCGAGCACGCGGTTCTTGAGACCGGCCGCGCGCGCGACCTTCTCGCCGGTGGCGACCGAGCCCGTGAAGACGACGGAGGCGACGTCGCGGTGGGCCGTCAGCGCGGCGCCGACGTCGCCGCGGCCGTGCACGAGGTTGACGGTGCCCGCCGGGAAGCCGGCCTCGTGCAGCACGTCGACGAACAGCTCGGCGCACAGCGGAGCGAGCTCGGACGGCTTCCAGACCGTCGTGCAGCCGAAGGCGAGGCCGTAGACGATCGGGATGCCGGCGATGTCGACGGGGAAGTTCCAGGGCGAGATCGCCGCGACCACGCCGACCGGCTCCTGCACGACGATGATCCGCTTGTGCGTGTGGCCCTGGGTGGAGGGCAGCACCCGGCCCGCGTGGCGGAGCACGTCCTCGGCCGCGCGCCGGAAGTGGTCGGCGGTGTACTCGACCATCTCCTCGCGCGACTCGCGGATCGTCTTGCCGGTCTCGCGGGTGATCATCCGCGCGATCTCCTCGGCGCGGTCCATGCAGACGTCGTAGCCGCGCCGGCAGATCTCGACGCGCTCGAGCACGCTCGTGCGGCGCCACGTCTCGAAGGCAGCGGCGGCGGCCGCAACGGCCTGGTCGACCTGGTCGCCCGTGGCCGCGCGCACCGAGCCCAGCAGCTCGCCCGAGGCCGGGCTGCGCACCTCGATCTCCTCACCCTCACCGGGCAGCCACTCGCCGCCGATGAACGCCCCGCGCTGCGTCAACACCTGAGCCATTGCGATCTCCTCGCGCCATGCACCAGCGGCGACATCCGCCGTGGCGATCAAGCCTAGAGGCTGGCACGCTACCGCGATGCCTCGTCTCAACATCTCCTCTCCCGCGTTCGAATACGACGCCGACGACCCCGAGGGCTTCCGCGCCGGGCTCTTCCGCTTCGGCCCGAAGCTCGGCGCCGTCGAGACCGGTGCGAGCGTCTACGAGCTGCCGCCCGGCCAATCGATCTGCCCGTACCACTACGAGCACGGCGACGAGGAGTGGCTGCTCGTCATCGAGGGGACGCCGACGCTGCGCACGCCCGAGGGCGAGGAGCAGATCGGGCCGTGGGAGGTCGTCTTCTTCCCGACCGGGCCCGAGGGCGCGCATCGCGTGCGCAACGACACGGAGACCCCCGTGCGCGTGCTGATGTTCTCGACGTGCAAGCCGGTCGCCGTCGCCGTCTATCCCGACAGCGGCAAGATCGGCGTCTTCACGCCCGGCAAGGTCGACGACGTCATGGTGCGGAGGACGAGCGACGTCGACTACTTCGACGGGGAGACGGGCCCTTCCGCCTGAGTGGGACTAGGGTGAGAGGCGTGGGCCCGACCGCGACGACGGACCCGAGCTTCTGCGACCTGCACGCCCCGGAAGAGATCGAGGAGCTCGGCCAGGAGTGGGATGCACTCGTTGCCTCGGGGCAGCGGCCGAGTCCCTTTCAGCTCTCCAGCTGGGTCGCCGCCTGGCTGCGCGAGTTCGGCGACGAGTTCGCCCCCTGCGTCAGGGTCGCCTCGCGCGGGCGCCGCATCGTGGGTATCGCTGCGTTCGCGGTGCGGCGCGGCGGCCGTGTCCATGTCGCCCATTTCGTCGGCGGCCACGAGTCGTCGCTCGCGGATGTGCTGCTCGCGCCCGGCGAGCCGATCGCGACGGCAGAGACGCTGCTCGAGGCGCTCCCGCGTGCGGGAGCGGGTGCGCTGAACGCGTACGGGGTTCCCGGAGGCAGCGTGCTCGCGCGCGCTGCCGGCAAGCGAGTGCACATGATCCCGCGGGTCGGCGCGCCGGTGCTCGAGATGCCCGACGGCTGGGAGGCCGCGTACAAGCGGCGCGTGCCCGGGTCGCGCCGCAGCAAGCACCGCCGGGCCGAGCGCGGCCTGGGCGAGCAGGGGACGCTCGAGCATCGTCGCCGCCCAGGATGCGGCCGGCGTGACCGCGCTGCTCGAGGAGGCCTTCGAGATCCACCGCATGCGCTGGCAGGGCCGGCCCGACGGCTCGACGTTCGGCCGCCCCGAGAAGCGCGACTTCATGCGCTCGGCGCTCGCGCGGCTCGCCGCCGAGGGCCACTACGGCATCTGCGTCGTGCACCTCGACGGCCGCGGCATCGCATTCGCGTCCTGGTTCGCGCTCGACGCCACGTTCTACGGGCACCGCACGGCGTTCGATCCGGCGTTCGCGCGCTTCAGCCCGGGGCAGATCGCCCAGCGGCACGGCATTGCCGCGGCCTCGGAGAGCGGCGCGCGCCGCGTCGAGTGGATGGGGGACGCCGAGGAGTCCAAGCTCGCCCTCTCCGACCGCCTCGACCCGATGCATCAGGGCGTGGGCCTCGCGCACGGCATCGAGGGGCACCTCTACGTCGCGAAGGTGGTCGGGACGATTCAGGCGCGCAAGCGCCTCAAGCGCGTCGACGCCCTCCGTCGCGCTTACCGCAGCGGTGCGCTGCCCGGAACGCACGCAGCATGAGCGCGGCCGAGCCCACCGGCGTGTCCGAGGCGCGACCCGCGCGCCGCCCGCCCATGACGGCCGTGCCGTCGCAGCTCGAGCTCACGACGGTCGGCGACCCCGCCGGCTTCGCAGCGCTCGCGGACGGCTGGGACGACCTCGCGGCAGCCCTCCCGCGACCGAGTCCGTTCATGCTCCACGCCTGGCTCGAGGAGTGGTGGCGCCACCTCAGCGACGGTGCCCGGATGGCCGTCGTCGTCGCGCGGCGCGACGGGCGGCTCGTGGGCGCCCTGCCGCTCATGATCGAGCGCCGTCTCGGCGTGCGCACCGCGGCGTTCATCGGCGGCGGCGACTCGGCGCTCGCCGACCTGCTGCTCGCCGAGGGCGAGCCCGATGCCACCGCGGTCGCGCTCGTCGACGAGCTGCGGAGGCAGCCGTTCGATCTGCTCGACGTGTTCGGGCTGCCGGCCGGGAGCCGGCTCGCGCGCGCGGCGGGCGGCGACCTCGTCGCGCACGAGCGCGTCGAGGCGCCCGTGATGCTGATGCCCGAGGGCTTCGACGCCGCCTACAAGGCCAAGCGCGGATCGAAGCGCCGCGCCGAGCACCGCCGCCGGATGCGTCGCCTGCTCGAGAACGGCGACGCGGAGTTCAGCATCGTGCGTACGCTCGACGAGCTGCGGCCTGCGCTCGAGGAGGGCTTCCGCATCAACGGCCTGCGCTGGGAGGGCCGCCCCGACCGCTCGCTCTTCTCGACCGAGGCCGGCCACGAGTTCCACCGCGCCGTCCTGCCGCGGCTCGCGCAGATGGACATCGCGCGCATCCTGCTGCTGCGCTCGCAGGGCCGCGTCGTCGCGTTCCAGTACTGGCTCGCGTACCGCGGCTCGATGGTGTCGAACCGGCGCGCGTTCGACCCGACGTTCAGCCAGTTCTCCCCGGGTCTCCTGACGATGCTGCACGCGCTCGAGGACGCCTCCGCGGAGGGCCTCACGCGCGTCGAGTTCCTCGGCGGCCCGGAGCCCTACAAGCTCGAGTTCTGCGACGGCTTCGAGCCGCTCTACCAGGGCATCGGGCTGGCCGGCGGCCTGCGCGGCCGCCTGGCAGGCCGCGCCGAGCTCGGCATGCTCGGGCTGCGCAAGCGGGTGCGCCACTCCGAGCGGCTGCACAAGCTGTACGTCGACCGCCTCGCGCCCGCCCGGCGCCTCGCGGGCCGCCTGCGCCGCTAGTACTCCGCGAGCCGGCCGCCGCGCTCGAGGCCGCGCTCAGGCGTCTCGCGCGCGCAGGTACAGGTCGATGCGCGTGAGCGCCTCGGGCGAGGCATCGCGCACCCGCGACCAGTCGAGGTCGCGCGTGCCCGGCGGGCCGTCGCCCAGGAGCCAGAGGTCGCGCGCCTCCTTGCGCGGCGTCCGCGGCGCCGTCATGAAGCGATGGGCGCGCTTGCGCACGGCATCGAGCTCGGCCTCGGTGAGGCGCCGTCGCCTGCGCGCGCTGCCGCTCATGCAGGCCATGCTAGCGTCCTGAGTCGGAGGTTCGCTGCCGCGATTGCACCGTCCGGGCGCCCTGGGCGCGACGCGGCGTCTTGCTCAGGCTGGCCTGCCTGGGCGGCGACGCCGCGTCACGCCCAGAACACCCGGCCAGCACACTCACGACCACCGAACCTCCGACTCAGGACACTTGCGGCCGGTTAGGCGCGGCCGTGGCCGCGCGGCTACGCGGCGCGCGCGGTGGGGAACGTCGCGCCTTCGGCCATGCTCGCAAAGCCGACGTTGCGCGACGGGTGCACGCGGAACAGGCCCGCGATGCCGGTGATCTCGAAGAGCCGCGCGACGTAGCCGGCCTCGGGCGGGATGACCAGCTCGCAGCGACCGTCGTGCCGCTCGACGGCGCGCTGGGTCACGAGCAGGAGGCTGATGATCGCCGAGTCCACGAAGCTGCAGCGGCTGAGATCGACCAGGACGTTGCGCCCCTCCGCGGCGCTCGCGAGCGTCGCGCAGAGCGCTTCGCGCGAGTGGAGGTCGTGCTCGCCCACGAGCGCGACGACCGCGGTGTCGCTGGTCGCGAACTCGACCCTGACCGTGCCGATCTGGCGCTCCATGCTCATGCCGAACCTCCGTCTCTGCCCTCCCACACTAGGGAGGCCCGGCCGGGACCCGACACCCTTCCGGGTGATACGCGGAGACGGCGGGAACGCGGGCCGGTCCCGGCTACGCTGCGGCCCCGCCTCCCCGACAGAAGGTGCTCGCGATGAAGGCCCTCGTGATCGTCGACATGCTCGACGACTTCGTCACCGGTGCGCTCGCCAATCCGCGCGCCGAGCGCATCGTCCAGCCGCTCGCGCAGCTGCTCGAGCACGCGCGCGGCGACGACGACTGGGTCGTCGTCTTCTCCAACGACGCGCACGATCCCTCGGATCCCGAGCTGCGCGTATGGGGCGAGCACGCGCTCGCCGGGAGCCCGGGCGCGCAGGTGATCCCCGAGCTCGAGCCCCGGCCCGGGCCGCGCGAGATCGTCTCGCCGAAGCGCGCCTACGGCGCGTTCGACGGCACGGGCCTCGACGAGCAGCTCAAGGCGCTGGGCGTCGACGAGGTGGTCGTGACCGGTCAGCACACCCACATCTGCGTGCGTCACAGCTCGTACGGCGCGCTCATCCGCGGCTACCGCGTGACCGTCCCGCGCGATGCCGTGTGCGCGTTCGAGGGCGTCGACGAGGACGAGGCGCTCGAGTACCTCGTGATGGCGTACGGCGCGGTCGTGACCGACGTCGCGGCGCTGACGGGCGCCTCCGTGCGCACCTGAGGCGTGCACGATCGGGGTCAGACCCCGATCGTGCAGGGGAGCCGCGAGAAGCGGCGGACCCGCCGGCGTGCGGCTGCATGGCCGCACGCAGGCCGCTGACGGGCGCCGGCTTCACCAGCGCTCACCAGGACTTCTCCAGATCGCCTCCCCGCTGCCGGTGGATGCAGGTATCACGTATCCCGGTGAGCAAGGCGACAATCTCCCCGCCGCTGGACGTGGCGATCGAGGCGCGCGCGATCGCGATCGCCTGGCCTGGCGGCAGCCGTCGCGCCTACCCGTTCGCCTGGCTGCGCGACAGCTGCGACTGCCCGTCGTGCCGGCATCCGGGGAGCGGGCAGCGGTTGCTCGAGCCCGCTGCGATCCCGCCCGGCATCCATCCGCGCGAGGCGAGCCTCGCTCGCCGAGCACATGCTCCAGACCGCGCTGGCGGCCGAGCGGGACGGCGCCGACCCGGTCATGGTCGCCTCGGCGCTGCTGCACGACTACGGCCACCTCGTGCACACGCTGCCCGAGGACGCGGCCGAGCGCGGCATCGACTCGCTGCACGAGGAGGCGGGCGCGGCGTGGCTCGAGCATCACTTCGTCCCGCGCGTGACCGAGCCGCTGCGGCTGCACGTGCTCGCCAAGCGCTATCTCTGTGCGACCGAGCCGGAGTATCTCGACGCGCTCTCGCCCGCCTCGCGCCTCAGCCTGATGCTGCAGGGCGGGCCGTGCTCGCCGGCCGAGGTCGCCGCCTTCGAGCACGGGGCGTATGCCGAGGAAGCCGTGCGCCTGCGCCGCTGGGACGACGTCGGCAAGATCGCGGGGCTGGCCACGCCGCCGCTCGAGCACTACCGCCCGGCGCTCGAGGCCGGGCTGCGGACGCCTAGTCGCGAACCGCGTTGACGACGCCGTCGCAGAACTCCGCGACGGCGACGGAGTCGATCAGGAGGTTCCAGCCGGGCTGATCGAACGGCACGGGCAGGCCGTGGTTCGTGAGCAGGATCGCGATCAGCTCGCGCTTGGGATCGATCCACATGAACGTGCCGGCGCCGCCGGACTTGCCGTACGAGCCCGGCGAGAGGCGCATGCCGCCGGGCGAGAAGCGGTGCGTCCAGAGCTCGAAGCCGTAGCCCTTGGGCGTGAACAGCAGGTTCGTGGTCGGGTCCTGGTCGGTCGCGGCCTCGGTCACCTGCGGCGTCTGGTTGGCGACCATCGCGGCCACGAGCTTCCTCGGCAGGATCCGCACGTCGCCGTACGAGCCGCCGTTGAGGATCATCTGGCTGAAGATCGCGACGTTGCGGGCCGTCGCGAACGCGCCGTCGCAGCCGACGATGCCGCCGACCTTCCAGTCCTGGTCGTCCTGCACGGAGCCGCGCAGCGGGCCGGGGCGGAGGTTCAGCGAGCCGGGACCGGTGGCCGCGCAGCGCGCGGCGAGCGCGGCAGGCGGGTTGTAGGTCGTGTCGGACATGCCGAGCGGGCCCCAGATCTCGCGCTTGGCGAATGCGTCGAGGCTCTTGCCGGCGACCGTTTCGACCAGGCGTCCGAGCAGGCGGTAGCCGAGATCGGAGTACTCGACCATCGAGCCGGTCGGGTACTCGAGCGGCGTCTCCTCCATGAAGCGCCAGATCGCGTCGACGTCGTCGGTGTCGACCTTCTGGTTGTCGATCGGCAGGCCCGAGGAGTAGCGCAGGAGATCGCGCACGAGCACGCCCGACTTGCCGTTCGTGGCGAAGTGCGGCAGGTACTTGGCGACCGGGGCCGTCAGCGAGAGCTTGCCGCGGTCGACGAGCATCATCGCGGCCGTCGCGGTGGCGAGCACCTTCGTCATGGATTCGAGGTCGTAGAGCGTGTCGGTCGTCGTCGCCTCGCTCGAGCCGGCCAGGCGAACGCCGAAGGCCCGCTCGCCGACGACGATGCCGCGGCGCGCGACGAGCGCGACGGCGCCCGGGTAGCGCCCGTCGGCAGCCCGGCGCGCGACCCTGGCGAACGCGTCCTCGAGCGCGTCGGCGTCCATCCCGACGTCGCCGGCGCGTCCGTCGGCAAGCACGTCGGAGCGGTGGAGGTGGCGGTGCGCGGCGCCTCCGCTGCGGGCCGCGGCGACCTCCGGCGCGACTGCGAGGCCGAGCGCCGTGGCGCCCGTCATGCGCGCGAGCGCGCTGCGGCTGATGCGTGGGCCCTGCTGCTCCATTCCGCTTCCCTCCTCGTCAGGGCGCAGCATACGTCTCGGCCCCGCGGGCGCCACGGGTGGAAATCGCGCGGATCGGGCATGACTGCGCGATGAGTCTCTTCCAGCGCGGCGTGGACAGCCTCGACCGCATGCAGCAGCGGCACCCCGTGCTCGGCTTCCCGCTCGCGGTGCGCCAGAAGTTCGCCGACGACCAGGGTGGCTACCTGGCCGCGAGCGTGACCTACTACGCGTTCTTCTCGATCTTCCCGCTGCTGCTCGTGCTCGTGACGCTGCTCGGCTACGCGCTCGAGGGCGACCCCGGCCTGCAGCACCGGGTGCTCGACTCGGCGCTCGCCGACTTCCCGGTGATCGGGCCGCAGTTGCGCGACAACGTCCACTCGCTGCACGGCAGCGCAGCGGCGCTGGCGGTCGGGCATCGGCGTCGCCGTATGGGCCGGCACGAGCGTCGCGCTCGCACTCGAGCACGCGCTCGACCACGTCTGGGGCGTCCCGATGCACCGTCGCGCAAACGCCGTCCTCGCGCGCGTGCGCGCGCTCGGGTGGATCGCCGTGATCGGCGGGATCATGCTCGCCGGGCACCGTGCTCGGCTCGGCGAGCGCGTTCGCGACGTACGGGCCCGGCAGTACGCGCGGCCGCGCTCGTCGTCTCGCTCGCGATCAACGTCGTCGTCTTCCTCGGCGGTCTTCCGCGTGCTCACGAGCCACAGCCCGTCCGTGGCGCGACGTGCTGCCGGGCGCGCTCGTGGCGGCGGTCGCGTGGGAGCTGCATGCAGACCGCGGGCGGGTACATCGTCGATCGCCAGCTGCGGCACGCGTCCAGCACGTACGGCGTCTTCGCGATCGTGATCGGGCTGTTGTCGTGGATCTACCTCGCCGCCACGATCACGCTGCTGGCCGCCGAGATCAACGTCGTGCGCGCGCGCCGGCTGTGGCCGCGCAGCCTCTCGCTGCGTGACCGAGCAGCCGCTGACGGTGGGCGACGAGGACGCGCTGCGGCAGCGCGCGGAGATCGAGGAGCGCCGCAGCGACGAGGACGTGAGCGTCGCCTTCGACCCGCCCGGGCGCGAAGTTTGACGGCGCGCGGCGCGGAGATCACCGGACATGCCCCGCGCACTCTGGAGTGGAGCCATCTCGTTCGGCCTCGTCAACGCGCCCGTGCGCATGTACGCGGCGATCAGCGAGCACGACGTGCACTTCAACCTGCTGCACGACAAGGACGCCGAGCGGATCCACTACCGCAAGGTCGCCGGCTCGGGGAGCCGCGAGATCTCGGACGATCACATCGTCAAGGGCTACGAGGTCGCGGAGGGGACCTACGTCACGCTCAGCGACGAGGAGATCGCAGCCGCCCACGTCGAGGGCGACAAGGTCATCGAGATCCACGAGTTCGTGCCGCTCGAGGAGATCGATCCGATCGTGTTCGAGCGCACCTACTACCTCGGCCCCGCCGAGGGCTCCGAGCGCGTCTATGCGCTGCTCGCGCAGGCGCTCGAGAGCTCCGGTCTCGTCGGCATCGCGAGCTTCGTGTTCCACGACCGCGACCAGCTCGCGTGCCTGCGCGCGACGGACGGCGGGATCCTGCTCGAGCGCATGTACTTCGCCGACGAGATCCGCCCCGCCGGCGACATCCTTCCCGAGCGCAAGCGCACCGTCGACAAGCGCGAGCTGAAGCTCGCGATCGACCTGATCGAGCGCATGCAGGGCAGCTTCGACCATGCGGCCTACCACGACCGCTACCGCGATCGGCTGATGCAGATCATCGACCGGAAGCGCAAGGGCGAGACGATCGCGGCGCCCGAGACGCAGGAGCGCAAGGCCCCGGCCGACCTCATGGCGGCGCTCGAGGCGAGTCTCGGCGAGGCGGTGGAGCGGCGCACGGGCGCGAAGACGCGAGGCAGGAAGAAGACGGCGTCCAAGGCCACGTGATCGACGTCGCTTCCTCCCTGCGGTACGCCGCCCGGCCGGCACGCCTGGGTGGCGCGCTCGCGATCGTGCATCCTCTGCTCATGAGCGCGGCCACGATCGCAGTCGCGCGGCATGGCTGACCTCGAGGAGTACCGCGCCAAGCGCCACGCGGGGAAGACGCCGGAGCCGCTCGAGTCCGGCCGCAAGCGCAAGCGCGGCGCGCCGATCTTCGTCGTGCAGCGCCACTCGGCGCGCCGGCTGCACTACGACCTGCGCCTCGAGCGCGACGGCGTGCTGCTGAGCTGGGCGCTGCCGCGGGGCGTGCCGCTGCGCGGCGGCGAGCGCTCGCTCGCCGTGCACGTCGAGGATCACCCGCTCGAATACGCGACCTTCGAGGGCGACATCCCGGCCGGGCAGTACGGCGCCGGCTGGGTCGAGGTCTGGGATCGCGGCACGTACGAGATCGAGCGCGAGCGGCCGGACGGCACGCTCACGGTGATCCTGCACGGCGACAAGCTGAACGGCGAGTGGGCGCTGGTACCCGCGAAGCTCGACGGCGAGGAGCGCAACTGGCTGATCGTGCGCGCCGCGAAGGACTCCGCGCCGGGCCCGGCGCAGCACTACGAGCCCATGCGCGCGCGCGTCGCCAAGCGCGTCCCGGGCGGCGCCGGCTGGGCGTTCGAGATCGCGTGGGACGGAACGCGCGCCCTCTGCCCGATGGAGGGCGCGCGCGCACGCTTCGAGCACGCCGGCGGCGATGCCGTCGACACGCGCACGAAGGACCTGCTCAGCCGCATGCCGCGTGCGCTGCGCACGAGCGAATGCGTGCTCGACGGTGTCATCTGCGCGTTCCCCGAGGGCGTCGCGTACGTCGTCTTCGACGTGCTGGAGCTCGAAGGCGAAGCGATGGTCGACCGGCCCTGGTCGCAGCGGCACGAGCTGCTCGCCGGCCTGCTCGACGACCACGTGGGCGAGGTGCGGCTCTCGCGCGCATACGACGACGGCGCAGCGCTGCGGGAGGCCGCGCGAGCGCAGGGCCTCGGCATCGTCGCCAAGCGCCGCGACTCGCCGTACCGGCCCGGTGCCGAGAGCGACGACTGGCGCGTCTTGTCGTAGCGAGGGCTCCTACCCCGTTCGGGGGATGGGGTCATCGCTCAGGTGGTTCGATCTCGTACATGTGAGCGCGACGGTCGAGCGGCAGGGGGTGCACGCGCCCGGAATCGCGCATGCGTGCGCGCGCACGCTCTGGTTCGCCTGGGTCGCCTTGCTGCCGGCCGCGCTGCTCGTGTTCGCCGTCCAGAGCGTCCGCAACGGCCATTCGGCCTGGGCGATCGACTTCCAGGGCAACTTCCGCGGGCCCGCGCACGAGATCTTGCGCGGTGGCTCCCCCTACCACCCGGACGAGCTCGTGCGGGTGCGCGCGGCGGTGCGGGCCGGACACAGCCCGATCTCCTACCAGCACGGCGTGTTCGCGGCCTACCCGGCGCCGGGCCTGCTCGTCGGCGTGCCGTTCACGGCCGTTCCGGCCGCCCTCGCGGCCTGGCTCTGGTTCGGGTGCCTGCTCGCCGCCGGCGGGCTCGCGCTGCGCCTGGCCGGGGTGCGCGACTACCGCGTCTACGCGGCCGCGCTGCTCACGCCGCCGGTCGTCAGCTCGCTCTTCTACGGCTCCGTCGACCTCGTGCTCATGCTCGGGCTCGCGGCCTGCTGGCGCTGGCGCGACCACGCCGGGCGGGCGGGGCTCGCGCTCGGCGCGATCATCGCCCTCAAGCTCGTCGCGCTGCCCGCGGTCGTCTGGCTCGTGGCCACGCGGCGCTGGCGCGCAGCGGCCATCGCCCTCGTCGCGGCGGGCGCGCTCGTGCTCGCCGGCTGGGCGCTGATCGGCTTCGACGGGCTGGCCGGCTATCCCCGTCTGCTCTCGCTGCTGACCGACGTCGAGAGCACGCGCGGCTACTCGGCCGTGGCGTTCGCCGTCGCGCTCGGCGCGGGGACGGGGACGGCCGCGTTGGCGCCCTACGCCGCCGGCGCATGCCTGCTCGCCGCGCTCGGGGTCGTGCTGCGCCGCCGCCCCGATGCCGACGGCGCCGCCTTCCTGCTCGCCGTGCTCGCCGCGCTCGCGTTCTCGCCCATCGTGTGGCAGCACTCGATCGCACTGCTCTTCGTCCCGCTCGCCGTGCTGCGGCCGCGCTTCGGCCCGATCTGGACGCTGCCGCTGCTGCTCTGGCTGGCTCCCGACACCTCGACGATCGTGGCGCCGCTCAAGCTGTTGCTGTTCGCCGCCATCGTGGCGGCGATCTGCGCGCGTGCGCTGATGCGCGAAACCCACCCGCGCGGGGCATCCGGGCAGTTCCCGACCGGGTCGATCACGGTCGCGTGAGCGCCGCGCTGCCACGCCGAGCGGTGCGCGCGCCCGAGCTGGCGCGTGCGGGCGGCCGCGTGGCCGCCGTGCTCCTGCTCGGGATCCTGCCGCCCGTGCTCCTGCTCGTCATCCTCGCCGGCAGCTTCCACAGCGGCACGGGCGCGTGGGCGATCGACTTCAACGGCAACTTCTACGCGCCCGGCCACGAGATCCTCGACGGGGTGTCGCCGTACCACCCGGCCTACCTCGAGCGCGTGCGTACCTGGGTCGCCGCGGGGCTCCTCCCGGACCGGTTCCACGACGGCGTGTTCGCCGCCTACCCGGCGCCGGGCCTGCTCCTCGGCGTGCCGTTCTCGCTGCTCCCGCAGGCGCTCGCAGAGTGGCTCTGGGCCGGCTGCATGCTGGTGTCGGGCTGGCTCGCGCTGCGCATCGTCGGCGTGCGCGACTGGCGCGTCTACGGGGCGGCGCTCCTCACGCCTGCCGCGCTCAGCTCGGTGCTGCTCGGCGCGGTCGACTTCGCGCTCGTGCTCGGCCTGGCGGCCTGCTGGCGGTGGCGCGACCAGGCCGGCCGCGCCGGGCTCGCGCTCGGCGCCATCGTCGCGCTCAAGCTCGTGGCGGCACCCCTCGTGGCGTGGCTGCTCGTGACCCGGCGCTTCCGCGCCGCGCTCGTCGCGGGCGCCACCGCGGCGGGCCTGTGGCTCGGCGGCTGGGCGCTGATCGGCTTCCACGGCTTCTCCGGCTACCGGCACCTGCTCTCGGTGCTCACCGACATCGAGAGCGACCGCGGCTACTCGCCGGTGGCCTACGCCAAGCTGATCGGCCTCCCGGAGAGCGCGGCATCGCTCGCCCCCTACGTCGCCGGCGTCGCGCTGCTCGGGGTGCTCTGGCTGGTGAGCCGGCGCGGCGAGGACGGCGACGAGGCCGCGTTCCTGGTCGGCGTGCTGCTCCTGCTCGCGTTCTCGCCGATCGTCTGGCACCACTACCTGGTGCTGCTGTTCGTCCCGCTCGCCGTGTACTGCCCGCGCTTCTCCCCGATCTGGCTGCTCGCGCTCGTCAACTGGGCCGTCTGGAAGGGCGCCTTCTTCTACACCGGCTGGGCCGAGCGCGTCGTGTTCCTGGCCGTGATCGCGGGCATCACCGCGTGGGCGCTCACGCGGGCGCGGCGGGACGGCGTCCCCGCGGCGGGTGATGGCACACTTCCCGCATGGCGATGAGGCCGACCCACCGCGTGCGCATCGAGTACTGCGTCCCCTGAGGGGCGTCGCCGAACGCCGCCGGTCTGGCGGCGCGCATCGTGGAGGGATGGTCGCCCGTCCTCGTCTCGCTCGAGCTCGTGCCCGGGACGGGCGGGATCTTCGACGTCGACGTGGATGGCGAGCGCATCTTCTTCAAGAAGATGATCGGGCGCTATCCGCAGCCCGACGACGTGCTCCCGCTGCTGCGCGAGCGCATCGGGCCCGAGCTGCTGTAGCTCAGGCCAGCTCGCCCTGCAGGACGCCCGCCTCCACCACCACGCGGCCGTCGAGCGCGACCGTGCAGCCGCGCATCGGCAGGTCGAAGTGCCCCGCGGTGTAGCGCCCGGCGTTCTCGTTCGCACCGGTCGAGAAGAGGAAGTTGCCGGCGAACGCCCGCGCCTCGGTGCCGTTGATGCCCGCCTTGTCGTAGAGCTCGAGGTAGTCCCAGCGGGCGCCGCGGTTCATGCCGAAGCCGACGTGGCTGACGGCGTGGCTCTCGCGGTCGCCGAACGCCGCCAGGTACGAGCGGAAGAGATCGGCGTCGAGGCCCTCGCCCTCGATCGCGACGACGTGGTCGTCCTCGATCCGCAGCGTCACCGCCTCGCGGACGTAGGTCTTGAACGTCAGGTTGATGTCGCCCGGCGCGAGCACGACGACGCCCTCGACGCAGTGCGCGGCGGGGAACGCCAGGCACAGCCCGCCCGGCCAGTGGGCGATCGTGCCGGGCTCGGTCGTCACGCCCGACGAGCCCGCGCGGAACGCGCCGTCGAGCTTCGCCGTGAGATCGGTGCCCGCGGCGGAGGTCACGTGCATCGCGCCGGCGCTCTCGAGCAGCGCCACGCCGCGTGCGACGCGCGTCTCCAGGCTGGTGTCCTCCGCGTAGCGCTCGAAGTTCTCGGGGTGCTCGTTGCTGATCATGAGGACGCGCGCGCCGTCCGCGAGGATGGCGCCGAGCTCGGGCGCGTGCAGCAGGCCCTCGACGGTGCAGTCGATCACGAGTCCCGCGGCCGCGAGGCCGGCGATCGCGCCCGGGTTGCCCGCGAGCGCGACCGACGCGCCGGTCGAGCGCAGGGCCACGGGGCCGGTGTTCGCGGGGGTCGGCACGACGACGTCGTAGACGCGGGCGCCCAGCATCTGCGCGGCGAGCCGGCTCGTCTCGACCAGCTCCGGGCGGCTGGCCGACTCCGAGAGGACTGCGACGACCTCGCCGTGTGCGAGCGCGCAGGCGCGCAGGTGGCGCGCGAAGACGTCGATCCAGCGCCACTCGGTCACGCCGCCTCCACGCCGTCGAGGTGCTCGCGCAGCGCGATGTTGACGGCCTCGGGCACCTCGAGGTTCGAGATGTGCCCGGCGCCCGGGATGATCTGGAGCCGCGCGTCGGCGATTCCCGCGGCGAGCGCCTCGGCGTAGGAGAACGGCGTCTCCTCGTCGTGCTCGCCGACGAGCACGAGCGTCGGGACGGCGATCTCGCCGAGCCGCGCGCGCACGTCGTGCGTCGGCAGGAACTCGACGGCCGCGCGCAGCCCTGCGGCGGAGATGCGCGCCATCGAAGCCGCCGCCTCGGCGAGCGCGGCGGGGGCGACGCCGGGCGCCATGATCGACCGCAGCACGGGCTCGGCCATGCCCGCCGGCGTCTCGCCCGCGTCGAGCGCGTCGAGGCGCAGCCGCTTCCAGGCCTCGGGATCCGTGCCGTCGAGCCCGAAGGCCGGGCTCGTGTCGAGCAACGCGAGCGAGCGCACGCACCCGGGATGGCGCAGTGCGGTGTGGAGCGCGATCTGCCCGCCCATCGAGAGGCCGGCGACGTGCGCCTGCCGCTCGCCGAGCGCTGCGATCAGGCCGGCGACCGCGTCGGCCAGCTTCGGGAACGAGAGCCCGCCGGCGAGCGCGGGCGACGCGCCGTAGCCCGGCATGTCCCAGGCCACGCAGCGGTAGCGCGCGGCGAGCGCTGCGAGCTGCGGGTCGAAGCCGGTGCGCGTGGTGCCGAGGCCGTGCAGGAACAGCACGAGCGGCCCGGCGCCCGCCTCGCGCCAGGCCACGGGCGCCGCGTCGACATCGCGCGGCTCAGACATGGCGGTGATCCTCGAGCTCCTCGTAGAGGCCGAAGCGGCCGAGCAGCTCGAGGCACACCTCGGCGCTCCACGGCAGCATGACCGAGCCGCAGCGCGCGTCCCGGTAGTGCTGCTCGAGCGGCAGGTTGCGCATCAGCGAGCCTCCGCCGCACGCGCGGATCGCGAGCGCCGCCACCGCCGGCGCCGTCTCCATCGCGGTGTACGAGGCGGCCCAGGCGCGCCGCAGCTGCTCCGGCGACGGGTCGAGCCCGGCCTCGGCCACGGCGCACTCCCAGAGCGAGCGGCTGCGCTCCCAGGCGATCTGGATCTCGGCCCAGGCCCACTGCTTGGCGGGGACGTCGCGCCGCGCCGGGACCCCGGGCGGCGGGTTGCTGCCGAGGTAGCCCTGCACGAAGTCGACGACGGCGCGCGTGAGCCCGATGTAGGTCGGCGTGAGCGTCAGGTAGACGTGCGGCCAGCGCGCCGCGAGCTGGTCGAAGAGGCCGGTCGGGAGCAGCTCGTCGTCGTCGGCGACGAAGGCGTCCTTGAAGACGAGCGTGCGCGAGTCGGTGCCGCGCATGCCGAGCGTGTCCCAGTCGCCCACGATCTCGACGCCCGGGTTGTCGGAGCGCACCGAGAGGAAGCGCAGGCCGTCCTCGCCGGGCACGCGGCAGGTGAAGTTGTAGGCGTCGGCCGCGCCGGCCAGCGATGCGAAGACCTTGCGGCCGTTGATGTGGAAGCCGCCGGCGACGGGCGTCGCCGTCGTCGCGACACCGGCCGTGGCCCCGCGCGCGATGCCCTCGGAGAGCGGCTGGCTCATGATCGCGCCGTCCTCGAGGATCCAGCGGTAGAGCTCGCGGCGCCGCACCTCGTGGCGCTCGCGCACGTCGGGCGGCATGTCGAGGTCGTCCGCGAGGATGCCCGTCCAGAGCACGGTCTGGCTGTGCATGTTGTACGTCAGAGCGGTCATCGGGCACCAGCGTGCGAGCTCGACCGCGGTGTGCATGTAGTCCTGGAAGCTCGCGCCCATGCCGCCGTAGCGCTCGGGGATGCAGAGTCCGAGCATCCCCGCGTCGCGCAGGTCGGCGTAGTTCTCGAACGGGAACGCGGGCGCGCGGTCGTACCCGGCCGCGCGCTCGGCGAACGCCGGGCCGAGCTCGCGCACGAGCGCGAAGACGCGCTCGCGGAGGGCGCCGTCTCCGGTCACGCGCGCCAGATGACGTAGTCGCCGCGCGCGATGCGGAACCCCGCGAGCTTGCCGCTCACGTAGCGGCAGGTGATCCCGTTCGCGGCCGAGCGGCAGCGGATCGGCCCGACGCTCACGGAGTTGCCGTACGCGAGCGTCGTGCAGTCGTGGAAGCAGCGCGGCCCGACGTCGCCCCGGCACGCGCCGACGATCACGCGACGGCTCCCGAGGCTGAGCTCGTTGGGGACCCAGTCGAGGTCGCAGTTGGCGGGCCGCGCGCGCTTGCTCGGCCAGAGAGCGTGCTTCGCGAGACAGTCGACGAACACCGGGGAGGTGCCCGCGATGCAGTTGAGATTTCCCGACGGGCTCTGGAAGTGCACGAGCCGCGTGGCCGCTCCGGCGGGCGCGGCACCCGCACAGGCCAGGGCGACGGCGGCGATGAGGATCGCACGGCGCATCGCCGGGAACTCTAGAGTGCGGTCGTGAACCCGCGCATCGCGTGCATCCAGCTGCGCGCCGGGCCCTCGCCCGACGACAATCTCGCGGCCGCCGAGAAGCTCGTGCGCCAGGCGGCCGCCGCCGGCGCCGAGATCGCCCTGCTGCCCGAGCGCTGGGAGGCGTTCGGCTCGGCCGGCGAGCTGCGCGAGGCGGCGCAACCGCTCGCCGGTCCGCGGCTCACCGCCGTGCAGGGCTGGGCGCGCGAGCTCGGCATGGCGATCGTCGCCGGCTCCGTGGCCGAGCGGGTGGACGGGGACACGCGCTTGCGCAATACGAGCGTCGCCTTCGACCGTGACGGTACGCAGGCCGCCGTGTACCGCAAGATCCACCAGTTCGACGTCGACCTGCCGAATCAGCGCGTGCGCGAGTCCGACACCGATGCGCCGGGCACCGGCGGGGCGATCGCCGCGCTCGGCGGTGTGCAGGTGGGGCTGACGATCTGTTACGACCTGCGCTTCCCCGAGCTCTACCGCGCCTACGCGGTCGCCGGCGCGACCGTGCTGACCGTGCCCGCCGCGTTCCTCGAGCGCACCGGCCGCGACCACTGGGAGGTGCTCCTGCGCGCCCGCGCGATCGAGAACCAGTGCTTCGTCGCCGCCGCCAACCAGTACGGCGCGCTGCCCGCGGGCCTGACCGCCTACGGGCGCTCGATGGTCGTGGATCCGTGGGGCACGGTGCTCGCGCAGGCGCCGGACGGGGTCGGAGTGATCGTCGCCGACTGCGATCACGACGCGCTCGCGCGTGTGCGCGCGCAGGTGCCCTCGCTGGCGCACCGCAGGCCGGAGGCCTACGAGCTCCAACGGAACGAGCGCGGTGCCTGACGGCGTCGAGCCGGCGCCTGGAGCGCGATCGACCCTTGTGAGATCGTCCGGATCGACCTGCGGGCCGATCGCACCCCAGGCTTGCCCGCCACTCGCCAGACCCTCACGCTCATTTCGCTGGAGCTCGTACGAGCTCCCGCGTTGACCTGCGCGTCGCGGCGCTGGCGCTCGCCGTCGGCCTCGTGCTGGCGGACGCGTCCGTCGTCATCCTCGCCCTGCCCGCGATCTACCGCGAGTACCACGCGCAGGTCGCGGATGTCGCCTGGGTCGTCACCGCCTTCAACCTCGCGATCGCGCTGGCGGCCGTGCCCGCCGCGCGCCTGGCGACGCGCAAGCCGGCCGGGCGCGTGTGCGCCGGCGCGCTCGTGCTCTTCGCGTGCGCCTCGGCGGCGTGCGCGCTCGCGCCCTCGCTGCCGTTCCTCGTGGGCGCGCGGGCCGTGCAGGGCGTGGGAGGGGCCGCCGCAGTGTGCGCGGCGCTGGAGCTGCTGCCCGAGCTCGCGGGCGGCGAGCGCCGCGCGGTGCGGGTGTGGGCCGCCGCGGGCGTGGCGGGCGCCGCGCTCGGGCCCGCGATCGGCGGCCTGCTCACGCAGCTGATCTCGTGGCAGTCGATCTTCGTCGCCCAGGTGCCGCTGGCGCTGATACCCGTCGTCTTCGTGGCCGGCCGGGGCGCGCCGGTCGTCGCGGCGCGCGCGGGCGTGCCCCACATCGCGGCCAACGTCGCCCTCGGGCTGCTCTCGTCCGGCCTCGCCGCGGTGCTGTTCCTGCTCGTGCTGCTGCTCGTGGAGGGCTGGCGGATGCCGCCGATCGCGGCCGCTCTCGCGGTCACCGCGATGCCCGCCGCGGCGCTCGCCGCGGGCCCGTTCGAGCGGCGCGTGGCCGGCCCGCGCACGCGCGCGGCCGCGGGGACGCTGCTGGGCGCCGGCGGCGTGGCGGGGCTCGGGCTGCTGCCGGGCGCGGGCTGGGCCTGGACGCTGGCGCCGCAGCTGCTCGTCGGCGCCGGGCTCGCGCTCTCGCTGGGAGCCCTGACCGAGGCCGCGCTGGCCGGGCGCTCGCCCGCCGCCATCCACGGCGGCTGGACGATCGCGTCGCGTCACGCGGGCGTCGTGCTCGGACTCGTGCTGCTGACGCCGGTGTTCGTGGGCGATCTCGACCGCCAGCGCGAGCGCGCGACGCAGAAGGGCGCCGAGCTCGTGCTCGACGCGCACATCGACGCGCTCACGAAGGTCGACCTCGCCCAGCGCATCGCAAGCGACATCAAGGGCAACCCCGGCCGGCTTCCCGACATCCACCGCTCGTTCGCCGCGGTCGGCGCGAGCGAGCGCGAGCGACCGCAGCTGCGGGTGCTCGAGGGCAAGCTCAACGATCAGCTCGACCGCGCGGCGACCTCCTCCTTCGAGCGCTCCTTCCTGTTCGCCGCGGGCCTGGCGGGTCTCGCGCTGATCCCGATCGCGCTCACGCGCGGCGTGACGCTGTGAGCGCGCGCTTCCAGAGCATCGCGACGCTCGCCTGCTCGGCGCTGCTCGCGGCGTCGGTCCCGGGCGCGTACCTGGCGCTCGGCGGCGGCTCCTACGAGCCATCCTCCGTCCGCAATCCGTGTGCCGAGCGCTCGTGGCGCAATCCCGGGGGCGTGCAGGCGGTGGCCGAGCAGATCGCGCTCTCGGCGCTCGACGGCGCGGCCTGTCACTTCGGCGTCTCGCGCGAGACGCTCACGCTGGCGCTCGCCAGCTCGAGCTCCCGCGCGCGCTTCGCCCGCGAGCACCACGTCGACAACGGCGAGCTGGAGAACGCCGTGCGCCGTGGGCTCGAGCGCTCGGTGTCCGATGCCGAGCGGGCGGGCGCGATCCACGGCTGGCAGGCCGCCGCCCTGCGGCTCGGGGCCGAGCACGTGCCGGTCGAGCAGATGGCCGACCTCGTCGACGTCCTGCGCTCGCTGGCCGGGAAGCTCGGCGGCATTCCGGGCATCTGAGGTCGGCGGGATGCAAAATTGGGGTCAGACCCCAATTTTGCGCGCGCGGGATGCAAGCTCGGGGTCAGACCCCGATGTTGCGCGCGCTCCACCGCAGCTCGACCGTGGCCGGTCGCCGGAACGCAAAGCCGCTCGGCTCGGGCGCGTGGACGAGCTCGAGCCCGGGGAGCCGCTCGAAGATCGCGGTCACGGCCGCCTGGCACTGCATGCGCCCGAGGTTGAACCCGAGGCAGTGATGCAGGCCGTGGCTGAGCGTGAGGTGGTGACGGGCGTTCCCGCGGCGCACGTCGAAGCGCTCGGGGGCCGCGAACACGACGGGGTCGCGGTTGGCCGCCACCGTGCTGACGCCGAGGAACTCGCCGGCCGCCAGCGCGACGCCGCCGAGCGTGCACGGGCGGGCGGTCCAGCGCTCGATGAACGCGACGGGCGGGATCAGGCGCATGCCCTCCTCGATCGCGTTGCCCGCGAAGCCCGGCTCGGCGCGCAGGATCTCGAGCTGGTCGGGGTGTTGCAGCAGGAGCAGCACGGCGTTGGCGATCGTCGATTCCACGGTCTCGATCGCGCCGAAGAGGATCACGCGCAGCTGCGCGACGATCTCGTCGTCCGAGAGGCCCCGCTCGGGGTCGTTCGCGACGGCGCTCGTGACGGAGATGCCGGGCCGGCTGCGCGAGCGCCGGACCTGCTCCAGCAGGATCGCGTTCAGCTCGGCGCGCGCGGCGTCGGCGCGCCGTTGCGGCTCGGGGTCGCCGTCGTAGACCATGGCGCCCGCGAACGCCTCGTAGAACCCCTGCACGCGCCCGACGTCGTCGAGCGAGAGGCCCAGCACCTCGCCCGCGAGGCCGATCGCGAACGGCGCGGCGAACTCCTCCACGAGCTCGCAGCCGCCCTGCGGCGCGAGGCGGGCGAGGAGCGCGTCGATGTGCCGCTCGACCGGCTCGGAGAAGCGCTCGCGCACGGGCCGCACGCCGAACGGCTCGTCGAAGGGCCGTCGCTGGCGGGCGTGCTCGGCGCCGTCGCTCGTGAGCATCATCACGCCGAGCGATGCCCGCACGAGGTTCGGCTCGGCCCAGACCGTGAAGTCGTCGCCCCGGCCGAGCAGCTCGCGCCCGAGCTCGTGCGAGGTGACGAGCCAGCCGCCGAGGGCGGGAACCCACGAGATCGGCTCGAAGTCCCGCAGGCGGTCGAGCGCCGCGACGCCGCGCGCCAGCTCGAGGTCGGCGAACTCGACGGCAGCGCCGATCGGAAAGCGCGCGCTTCGCGCTGCGCTCTCGGCCTCGTCCACGTCGATCTGCGGGACGAAAGGATCCATGCGCGGGCGATGCTACTGCGCGGCGCGAGCGATCACGGCGGCGACGGCGCCGGGGTGCGTGATGAGCGCGAGATGGCCCGCGCCCGGGACGATCGTGAGCGGCGCGTGCAGGACCCGCGCCACGCGCCTCCCGCTGGCCACCGGGACGGCGCTGTCGCGCCCCCCGAAGACGACGGTCGCGGGAACGCGCACGCGCGCGAGATCGCTCAGCTGCAGGCCCTGCAGGGAGTGCCCGAGCATGCGCGTGAGCGCCCCCTCGGTGCCGTCGACGAGCAGCGGCCGGCGCCAGCGCTGCAGCTCGCGGCCGTCGATGTGCACGGGATCGGGGCTGTAGGCCTGGCGGATGATCGTGCGCATGGCCCAGTCCCAGCCGCGCACGATGCGGAAGACGCTCGTGCGGTACGGATCGACGATCAGCGAGCGCAGGAAGCCGGGACCGCCGCCTCCGGCCAGCGCGTCGCCGTCGACGAGGACGATGCCGCTCGTGCGCGCGGGGTGCGCGAGCGCCTGCGCGGCGACGACGCCGGCTCCCAGCGAGTGCCCGACGAGCAGGGCGCGCCGGAAGCCGAGCGCCTGCACGAACGCGTCGAGCTGGCGCTGCCAGTCGGCGAGGAGGTAGTTCCCCGTGCGCTGCGAGTAGCCGAAGCCGGCGAGGTCCATCGCCACGACGCGGTGGTGCCGCCCGAGCCGGCGCGCCACGTCGTCCCAGACGTCGCTCGGCTCGAGGAAGCCGCCGACCAGCACGATCGGCGATCCGCTCGTCCCGAAGCGCTCGTAGTGCGTGAGCACGCCGCCGGCCTCGACGAACCGGCCGGACGGCGCCAGCTCGCGCGCCGGGTGCGTACCGGGCGAGGTGACGGCGTTGTAGACCGCCGAGCATCCCGTGACCCCGAGCGCGAGGGCGGCCAGCCCGATCAGCGAGCGCTTCGCGATTCGGCGGGTGCGCGCCACGCCGTCACAGTAGGCCGACCGCTGGCCGGCAGTCGCCGACCACCCGGCGACTTAACGCGGGCGCGGCGAGCTGCGCCGCCCGCGACGGCGATCGAGCGCGCGGCTCCATTCGCCGCGCTCCTGCACGTCGGCGCGACCGTGCGGCTCGGTGGGGCCGGTGTCGGAGCGGTCGGTCGCCGCGCCGTACAGGAAGAGCGAGAGGGCGCCGCCGACCGCCAGGCCGCCGAGCCCGACCACCAGCCAGCTCCAGCCGTTGGCGGCGTACCACGCGGAGGTCAGGACCCAGTGCGCGCAGAGCGCGAGGGCGAGACCGGCCAGCATGCCGAGGGCGATCGTCGTCCGGAAGCGCCTGCCGAGCATGGCCGGCCGGCCGGGATCGCGCGAGCCCTGCGGCTCGCCGCCGTCGGGCGGGTGCTTCAGCCGTTCGTGCATCTCGTCGCTGCTCATGGCGTCAGTCCTGACTGCCCTGCTCGGGCGTCTCCTCGGGCGTGAAATCGGGGCGCGGCACGTTCGGGGGCCGCTCCTTCGGTGCCTCGCCGTCGTCGTCGACGGCGAGCGGCGGCGAGACCGCCAGCCAGCGGGAATCGGAAACGGTCATCTGCCCATCCTGTCCGTCCAGGGGGTTGCGTCCTCCACGCCGTGATCTCCCCGCCGGACTGCCGGCAAAACCTGGCTCGCACGCCGCGCGCCACGGGACCGGCAGCGCGATCCTCGACGGGTCGGGAGGATGGCCGGGTTCGGTTAACCCCCGCTGCCCGGCTCCCGACTGCGGCAATACTGACGGCCTTACCACTCCCGGGGAGAACGCCTGATGTCGTCGGAAGCCGCCGACCCGCGCCGCTGGATCGCACTGATCCTGCTGTGCGCGACCCAGTTCATGCTCATCATCGACGTCTCGATCGTGAACGTCGCGCTGCCGACGATCGAGAAGGATCTGCACTTCACCGATTCGAGCCTGCAGTGGGTCGCGAGCGCGTACGCGCTGACGTTCGGCGGGTTCCTGCTGCTCGGCGGGCGTTGCGCCGACCTGCTCGGCCGGCGGCGGCTGTTCATGGCGGGCCTCGCGCTCTTCACCCTGGCGTCGCTCGCCTGCGGCTTCGCGAGCTCGAACAACTTCCTCATCGCCGCGCGCGCCGTTCAGGGCCTCGGCGGGGCGATGATCGCGCCGGCGGCGCTCTCGATCCTCTCGACCACGTTCTCGGAGGGCGAGGAGCGCAACAAGGCGCTGGCGGTCTGGGGCGCGGTCTCGGGCGCCGGCGGGGCGGTCGGCGTGCTGCTCGGCGGCGTCCTCACCGAGTACGTCGGCTGGGAGTGGATCTTCTTCGTCAACGCCCCGATCGGCCTCGGGGCCATCCTGCTGGCGCCGCGGCTGCTGCGTGAGAGCCGCGTCGAGGACGCCGTCCGCTCGTTCGACGTCATCGGTGCGATCCTCGTCACCGCCAGCCTGTCGCTGCTCGTCTACACGGTCGTCAAGACCGACCAGTACCACTGGTTCTCGGGCCGCACGCTCGGCTTCTTCGCCGTCTCGGTCGTGCTCATGGCGCTCTTCCTGCTCAACGAGCAGCGCGCGGCGCACCCGTTGCTGCCGCTCTCGATCTTCCGCCTGCCGACGATCGTGGGCGCGAACGTCGTCGGCTTCATGCTCGGCGCGGCCATCTTCGCGATGTTCTTCCTGCTCGCGCTCTACATGCAGCAGCCGCCGGGACTCGGCTACACCGCCATCCGCAGCGGCGTCGGCTACCTGCTGATCGCGTGCACGATCATCGTCTCGGCCGGCGCCTCGCAGGCGCTCGTCGGGCGGCTCGGCGTGCGCAACGTCCTGCTCACCGGCATGGTGCTGCTGACGCTCGGCCTGCTCTTCTTCACGCGCGTCTCGCCGCACGGGACGTACCTGGGCGACCTCGCTCCGGGCTTCATCCTCGCCGGCGTCGGCCTCGGCTTCGCGTTCATCCCCGTCACGATCGCCGCCCTCATGGGCATCAGCGACGACCAGGCGGGCCTCGCCTCGGGCCTCATCAACACGTCGCAGCAGATCGGCGGCGCGGTCGGCGTGGCGTTGCTCGCGACGGTCTTCACGAGCCGCACGGCCGACCAGATCCACGCCCACGTCGCGCCCGACGTGGCCTACACCGACGGTCTCTCGCGGGCGTTCCTGGTCGGCGCGGTGATGACGGTGCTCGGCCTCGCGGCGGCGCTCGTGCTGATTCGCAAGAGCCACGCCGGCGTGGCCGAGGCACCGATCACCGCGGTCGGGGGCGACTAGATCACGTGACCGTGAACGTCTTGCGCATCCCGGCCTTCCAGTGGCCCGGGACGCGGCACGTGAACGAGTAGCGGCCCGGCTTCGTGATCGTCCAGGTGGCGGACTTCGTCACCCCGGGCTTCACGCCCTCGATCTCGGCGCTGTGCCCGCCGATGCGCAGGGGGCACTCCTTGGCGCACGTGCCCTTCTCGAGCACGAGCTCGTGCGGGACGCCGCCCTTGTTGGTCACGGTGACGTGGATGGGGCTGCCGGCCTTGATGGTCTTCGGCACTCCGGCGATTCCCCACTCGCTCTCGGTGAGCCGCAGATTCTGCGTCTGGGCGCCGCCGCCGGCGAGCGCGAGGGGCGCCGCGACGGCCACGCAAGCCGCGACTGCGGCAATGATCCTGATTCGCACGTTCGGCCTCCTGCCTGATGGAATCCCGCGGGGGCGAGCGCGGGGCGCCACGGTAGGGCGAAGAGGCGAATCGCACAATCTCAGATGACGACCATGTCACCGTGCTGTCATATGCGGCGGACGCGCGGGCTGACAGATTGCCCTTGCAATAATGACCCCGCATGCAGCTTGAAGGCATCCATCACATCACGGCGATCACCGGCGACGCGCCCCGGAACGTCGATTTCTACGCCCGGGTGCTCGGCCTGCGGATGGTCAAGAAGACCGTCAACCAGGACGACCCGAGCGTCTATCACCTCTTCTACGCGGACGAGCTCGGGAGCTCCGGCGCCGATCTGACGTTCTTCGAGTACCCCGGCTCGGTTCCCGGACGCCCGGGCCCGGGCATGGTGCACCGCATCGTCTCGCGGGTCGCCTCGCCCGCCGCGCTCGACTTCTGGGCGGAGCGCCTGGGCGGCGAGGGCGTCGCGAGCGAGCGCTCGGGCGACAGCCTGACGTTCGCCGATCCGGAGGGCATGGCGCACGAGCTCGTGGTCGTGGATCGCCCCGACGCGCCGCTCGTCGCGCGCCATCGCGAGATTCCGGCCGAGCTCGCGCTGCAGGGCTTCGAGGCGGTGCGCGCCTCCAGCATGCGTCCCGACTCGACGCGCCGGGTGCTCGAGGAGGCGCTCAACTTCGCGCCCGCCGGCGAGTCCGTCTGGGAGGCGCGCGGCGCCGCGCGCGGCGGGCTCTATGCACTCGACCCCCTGCCCGATGGCCGCGGCGTCCCTGGCGCCGGCACCGTCCACCACGTGGCGTTCGCATCGACGTTCGACGACCACGAGGGCTGGGGCGAGCGGGTGCGCGCACTCGGGCTCAACCCGACGCCCGTGATCGACCGCTTCTACTTCCGCTCGATCTACTTCCGCGAGCCGGGTGGCGTGCTCATCGAGATCGCCACCATCGGCCCGGGCTTCACCGCCGACGAGCCGCTCCTGTCGCTCGGAGAGCACCTCTCGCTGCCCCCCGACTTCGAGCACCTGCGCGAGCGCATCGAGCCCGTCCTGACGCCGCTGCCCGACATCCGGGCCTGGCGTCCTGAAACCACGTGAGCGCCCTCGCGGCGTTCGTCCACCGGTTCGTGCCGGGCAGCGGCCCGGTCACGCTGCTGCTCCTGCACGGCACCGGCGGCGACGAGCACCAGCTGATCGACCTCGGGCGCCAGCTGGCTCCGGAGGCGGCGCTGCTGAGCCCCCGCGGCCGGGTGCTCGAGGATGGCGTGGCGGCGCGGTTCTTCGCACGGCGTGGCGTCGGCGACCTCGACCTCGACGATCTGCGCCGGCGCGGCGAGGAGCTCGCCGGCTGGCTGCGCGACAGTTGCGTGCAGTATCAGCGCGACCCCGGGCAGGTCATCGCGGTCGGCTACTCGAACGGTGCGAACATGGCCGTCGAGCTGCTCTTCCGGCACCCGGGACTGCTGCGCGGAGCCGCGCTCCTGCGCCCGATGCTGCCGTATCGCCCCGACGAGCCGCTTGCCCTCGCGGGCACGGACGTCCTGATCGCGGCCGGCGATGCCGATCCCTACAGCCCGCCGCAGCAGGTCAGCGAGCTCGCGGAGCTGCTCGCCGCGGGCGGCGCCGAGGTCGAGCTCAGCCGCCAGGCCACCGGCCACGGGCTCGTGCAGGCCGACCTCGATGCGCTCGCCGCCTGGCTGCGACCGCGCGCGGGCGCATGACGATCGCGGCCGCAACGCGCATGGGCGCCGTGCACCTGACGGTCGCGAGCCTCGCGCGCTCGCTCGAGTACTACCGCGCGTCGATCGGTCTCGAGGTGCTGGCCGAGGGTGACGGTCGCGCGTCGCTCGGCGCCGGGGCGACCCGCCTGCTCGAGCTCGTCGAGGTGCCGGGCGCCCAGCCCGCGCCGGGGCGCACGGGCCTCTTCCATTTCGCGCTGCTCCTGCCCGACCGCCACAGCCTCGCGCTCTGGCTCGCGCACGCCGTGCGCGAGCGCGTGCGGCTGGCAGGCGCCTCCGATCACTACGTGAGCGAGGCGATCTACCTCAGCGATCCCGACCGGCATGGCATCGAGATCTACGCCGACCGGCCGCGGGAGGTCTGGGAGGGCCAGGTGGCGGCGCGTATGGGCACCGATCCGCTCGACCTCGACGGCCTGCTCGCCGAGCTCGGCGACCCGCACACGGCCGTGTTCGAGCGCCAGCCCGCGGGCACGACGATGGGGCACGTGCACCTGCAGGTCTCGCAGATCCCGGCGAGCGTCGAGTTCTACCGCGACGTGGTCGGCTTCGACCTCATGGCCGAGTACGGGGGCCAGGCGGCATTCCTCTCGGCCGGCGGCTACCACCACCACGTCGGCGCCAACACGTGGCGCAGCGGTGGCGCCGGCCCGCCCGCGCCGGGCGCCGCAGCGCTGCGGCACTTCGAGATCGTGCTGCCGGACGCGGCCGAGCGCGACCGCCTGGCCGAGCGTCTCGCAGGCGCCGGTCACGCGCTCTCCGACGGCGACGGCGGGCCGCTCGCGCGCGACCCCTCGGGCAACGCGTTCACCCTCCTGACCGCCGCCTAGGCACCCCGATGGTCGCCGCCCCCGAGCCGGCCGAGGCGGTGCTGGCCGAGGCGGTGCGGGCCTACCGGCAGGCGCTCGGGGAGCGGATGGTGGCCGCCTACGCGCTCGGCAGCCTCGCGCACGGCGGGTTCAGCCCGCTCGTGAGCGACGTCGATCTCGGTCTCGTGCTCGCCGATCCGCTGCAGGCTGCGGACGCGGAGACGATCGAGCGGGTCGCCGGGCGATTGCAGGCGGGAGGCTCGGCGCTGCACGAGCGCCTCTCGGTGTTCTGGGGCACGCCGGCCACGCTCGCCGGCCGCGTGGCCGGCGGGCGATTCCCGCCGCTCGACCGGCTCGACCTGATCCAGCACGGGCGGCTCCTCGCCGGCGCCGACATCCGCACCGGGCTTCCGCAGCCGAGCGCGGCCGATCTGCTCGTGGCCGGCGCCGAGTTCGCGCTCGGCGCTCTCGCGGGCGTGGAGATACACGATCCGGACGTCCTGCTCGGCCAGGGCGTCCGCCGCGTCACGAAGCTCGTGCTCTTCCCCGTGCGCTTCCTCTACAGCGCCGAGACGGGGCTTGTCGGGACGAACCACGCGGCAGCCGAGCACTACCTCGCCGGCGGCTCGGCGCCGGGATGCGAGCTCGTCGCCGCGGCGCTCGCGTGGCGCACCGAACCGCCCGACCCCGTGTACGCCGTGCAGCTGCTCGGTCGGGACATGATCCCGCTCTACCTGCACTACATCGACGACCACACGGCGCGCCTGGCCGCGGCCGGCCGCCACGACCTCGCCGGCGCCTACGCCGCCTGGCGCGGGCGCATCGCGCCCTCAGACGTTCTCACTGAATGAGCGTGGTGTCTGGAGCGCGTGGATCGCCTGCGGTCTGGCGGTCGCGCGCTGCGCGGACTCCCGCCAGACCTGCGGCGACCCACAACCCACTCGCACACCACCTCGCGTGTCCCAGCCCGCTGGAGGCGAGTGGGTTGCGGGGCTTCGCAGGAGCACCGCCCGGCTCTTGGAAAGGCGTCCCGCCTGCCCTGCGAGCCGGCCGGCACTCCTGCTCGCTCCACCCACCCCAGCCATCACACGCTCATCCAGTTCGAACGTCTCAGGCTACTCCGCGCCGAGCGCCGCGGCCGCGCGTGCCCGGGCGGTCTTGGTGCGTCCGCCGGCCGGCAGCACGACCTTGCGCAGCCGCACGTGCGACGGCGTGACCTCGACGGCCTCGTCGTCGCGGATGAACTCGAGCGCCTGCTCGAGCGAGAGCTGACGCGGCGGCGCGAGGCGCACGAGCTCCTCGGCGTGGGCCGAGCGCTGGTTGCCCGCCTTCTTCTCCTTGCAGGCGTTGACGTCGAGATCCTCCGGGCGCGCGTTGACGCCGATCACCATGCCCTCGTAGACGTCGACGGCGGGGACGATGAAGAGCTCGCCGCGCTCCTGCAGGCTCATCAGCGCGTGCGAGGTCGCGACGCCGCGGCGGTCGGCGACGAGGCTGCCGTTCGGGCGCGTCTTGAGCTCGCCGAACCAGGGGGCGAAGCCCTCGAACACGTGGTGCAGGATGCCCGTGCCGCGCGTCTCGGTGATGAACTCCGTGCGGAAGCCGATCAGCCCGCGCGCCGGCACCAGGTAGTCGAGCCGGACCCACCCCGTGCCGTGGTTGACCATCTGCTCCATCTTGCCCTTGCGCAGGGCGAGCAGCCCGATGACGACGCCGGAGTACTCCTCGGGGACGTCGATCGCGAGCCGCTCGACGGGCTCCGAGAGCACGCCGTCGATGCGCCGCGTGACGACCTGCGGCTTGCCGATCGTGAGCTCGAAGCCCTCGCGGCGCATCTGCTCGACGAGGATCGCGAGCTGCAGCTCGCCGCGGCCCTGGACCTCCCAGGCGTCCGGCCGGTCGCTGTCGAGCACGCGCAGCGAGACGTTGCCGACGAGCTCCTGATCGAGCCGGTTGCGCACCTGGCGCGCCGTCAGCAGCTTGCCGTCGAGCCCGGCGGTGGGCGCCGTGTTGATGCCGATCAGCATCGAGAGGCTCGGCTCGTCGACGCTGATCACCGGGAGCGGATGCGGATCCTCGGGGTCGGTCAGCGTCTCGCCGATGTGGACGTCGTCGATGCCGGCGATCGCGATGATCTCGCCCGGGCCCGCCTCCTCGACGGCCACGCGCGTGAGCTCCTCGGTGACGGTCAGGTCGGTGATCTTGACGCGCTCGGTCGTGCCGTCGATGCGGCAGCGCATCACGGTCTCGCCGCGGCGGAGCACGCCGTTGCGGATGCGGCAGAGCGCGAGCCGGCCGAGGTACGGGGAGGCGTCGAGGTTCGTCACGAGCGCCTGCAGCGGGTGGCCCTCCTCGTACGAGGGCGGCGGCACGGTCGAGAAGAGCATGTCGAACAGGACCTCGAGGTCCTCGCCGGGGTGCTCGGGGTCGAGCGTGGCCTGGCCGGCGCGCGCGTTGCAGTAGACGATCGGGAACTCGATCTGCTTCTCGTCGGCATCGAGGTCGAGGAACAGCGCGTAGACCTCGTCCACGACCTCGGCGATGCGCGCATCCGGCCGGTCGATCTTGTTGACGACGAGGATCACGGGAAGCTGCAGCTCGAGCGCCTTGCGCAGGACGAAGCGCGTCTGCGGCAGCGGGCCCTCGCTCGCGTCGACGAGCAGGAGCACGCCGTCGACCATCGTCAGGCCGCGCTCGACCTCGCCTCCGAAGTCGGCGTGGCCGGGCGTGTCGATGATGTTGATCTTCGTCCCGCCGTGGCGCACGGCCGTGTTCTTGGCGAGGATCGTGATGCCCTTCTCACGCTCCAGGTCGCCGGAATCCATGACGCGGTCCTGCACGGCCTGGTTCTCGCGGAAGGCCCCGGACTGCCACAGCATCGCGTCGACGAGGGTCGTCTTGCCGTGGTCGACGTGGGCGATGATCGCCACGTTGCGGATGTCTGCTCGTTCTGCCACAACCTGCAGTGTCCGCGACCTGCCCCTTCCAAGCGGCAGGTTGTCAGCAGAAGAGCGCGATCGAGAAGCTCGTCGAGGCCGGCGTGCCGTTCGTGCGGCGCGTCTCGACGGTGACGGAGCTCACGCTCGGGAAGCCCGGAGCGAGGTCGGCTCCGGCGCTCTTCTGCGCGACGAACGCCGGGCCGGGAATCCCCGTCGTGCTGCGGCCGGCGCCGCTCGCATCGGGGATCGAGCCCTGTGTGGCCCCGGCTGCACAGCCTGTGACGTCCTGGCCGAAGTTGACGTAGTAGACGCCCGCCGAAGGATTCGCGGCGGTCACGCCCGGGCTGGCTGCGACGACGCCACCGTCGGCCTTCACCTGCGCCCAGAGCTTCGTCGCGTCCTGGCCGTCTGCCCCGTCTGCGCCGTCGGCTCCGTCTGCGCCGTCGGCTCCGTCGAGGCCGTCCTGGCCCGGCGGGCCTGCGGGGCCGCGCCCGCCGGCGAGCTCCTTGCGCGCGCTCTTGCTGAGGTCCGAGAGCGAGATCGACCCTGGCTTGATCTGCTTGGACGACGTGATCGTGTAGCCCGTCGCGGCGACCGACGTGCCGATCGTCGCCATGGCCAGGGCCGTCGCGGCGACGACGAGCGCCGCAGATGGCTTCCGCATTGGGAATCGCCTTTCGTCGGTCGGACGTGCACCGGCACTCTAGGCACGCTGCCCGGGCGATCGGGTGACGGAATTGTGACGTCAGCAGAGAATCGCGAGCGAGAACGCCGACGGTGCGGCCGTACCGCCCGCGGTCGCGTTCGTCGTCTCGACGAGCACGGTGGTCGCGCTCGGGAAGCCCGGCGCGAGGTCGGCTCCGGCGCTGTAGAGGAACACGAGCGCCGAGCCCGCGAGGCCCCCGCCGCTCGCGCCCGCGGCGGCGAAGTTGGGGATCGACGCCTGCGTCGCCGTCGCCGCGCAGTGGCTGATGTCCTGGCCGAAGTTGATCGCGTAGGTGCCCGCCGTCACCCCCAGCCGGGCCGTCACGCCCGGGCTCGACGCGTTGACGCTGCCGTCGGCGCCGATCTGGGCCCACAGCTTGGTGGCGGGAACGCCCGGCGCGCCGGTCGCACCGACCGCGCCGGCCGGCCCTGCCGGACCGGGCGCACCGGCGCGCCCGCGCGGTCCGCGCAGCGCCTTGCGCGCCTTCTTGCTGAGCGCCGTGAGCGAGATCGAGCCGGGCTTGATCTGCTTCGGCGAGCTGATGACGTAGCGCGTCGCGGCCAGCGAGGTGCCGATCGTCGACATGACCAGCGCCGCGCAGGCGACGACGAGCGCCGCAGATGGCTTGCGCATGTCCGCTCCCTTCCGAGATTCGCGAGCCGACTCTACGACCGGCCCTCGTGCGGCGGCATTCCCCAGCCGGGTGATGCGAACCCTCACCGCGCACTCGAGTGTCAGGCTCCGCCACCCTGGGGTCAGGCTCCGCCAGGCGGGGTCAGACCCCAGGTGGCGGCTACGCGCGCAGGCCGAGGCGCAGGCCGACGATCCAGTCGTACGTGCCCTCGACGTGGCGTTGCATCGCGCTGCGGGCCGTGTCGGCATCGCCCGCGACGATCGCCGCGACGATCGGGTCGTGGCTCGCCTGGGAGGCCGCCCGGGCCAGCCTCGGGCCGGGCACGACGCGCAGCATCTCGGCCGTCTCGACCTGGATCTGCGTCTCGGCCGCGACCAGCCGGCGCGAGCCGGAGGCCTCGGCGACGGCGATGTGGAAGCGCGCGTCGGCGAACCGGAATGCCGCGAACTCGCCCACGGCGCGCTCGGCGGCGGCGGCGGCGTCGGCGACGAGGCGGCGCGCGCTCGGCGCGGCGCGCTCGGCCGCCAGCGCCGCCGCCTCGCCCGAGATGGCCCGGCGCCAGTCGGTGAGGTCGCGCAGGGCGCCGCGCGTGGGCGGCTCGCTGTCGAGGACGAGCGCCGCGGGCGGATCGTCGCGCACGAACGAGCCGCCGGTGCGTCCGCGCCGCGTCTCGACGAAGCCCGCCTCGCGCAGGATCTGCAGCGCCTGGCGCAGCGTCATCGGGGCGACGCCGAGCTGGGCCGCGAGCTCGATCTCGCTGGGCAGGCGCTCGCCGGGCGCGAGCACGCCGGCGCCGATCGCCTCGCCGAGGCGGCGAACGATCTGCTCGACCGCGCCCTCCGCCTGCAGCGGAGCGAGCGCGACGTCCCGTGCCGTCGGACTCACTTGAACACCATTACCTCTAGATGATAGAACTTTATGCATGACGGACACCGACCCGACCGCGGAGCAGATCGCCGAGTACGAGCGCGATGGCTTCCTGATCGTCGAGCACTGGCTCTCGGACGACGAGGTGGAGCGCACGCGCGAGCGCTTCCACGCCTGTTTCGAGCACGAGTGGGAGACGGGTCTCGCGCCCGACGAGGTCAACTACACGCCGGGTGTCACGCCACCCGACCGCACGCGCCAGCTGTGCAACGTCTGGAAGGCCGACCGCTGGCTCGCGCACATCACGCTCGCCGAGCGCAATGCGCGCTTCGCCGCCAAGCTGGCGCGCGCGCCGGGCATGCGGCTGCTGCAGGACAACATGATCTGGAAGCCCCCGTCGGGCAAGGCGCTCCTGGCCCACCAGGACGCCGCGTACGTGCCGTTCATCGTCCCGCCGAACATGACGACGTGCTGGATGGCCCTGGACGAGACCGCGGCCGACACCGGCACGATCTACTACGCGCGCGGCTCGCACGCGTGGGGCGCGCTGCCGACCGGCGACACGTTCCACGCACCCGAGGACTGGCTGGGCTGGATGCACGAGGTGCAGCCGGCCGGGGTCGAGGTCGACATGGTGCCGATCGAGGTGCCGCCCGGCGGCGCGGCGTTCCACCACGGCCTGTGCTTCCACGGCTCGCCGCCCAACGAGCGGCCCGACGCCGACCGCCGGGCCATCATCAGCCACATGGTCTCGTCGGACACGACCTGGCACCCGACGATCCGCCACCCGCTCTATTCGCGCTACATGCGCCCGGGCGAGCTCACGATGGACGAGGCGTACTTCCCGGTGATGTGGCGCGAGGACGGCCACCGCACGCCCTTCATCGAGAGCCACTTCTCCACGGCGGCCTGAGGTGACCCCGGTCGAGCCGGGTGCGCTGACGCTCTGCTGCTCGGACATGGCGGCCCCGCCGCTCTTCTGGACGGAGGGCGACGGCACGCGCCACGGCTACGAGCCCGCGGCCGCGCAGGCCGTCGCCGACGCGCTCGGGCTCGAGCTGCGCTGGGTCTTCCGCCAGTGGGCCGATTTCGCGCGCGCGCTCGCCGACGGCGAGTGCGACGGCATCTGGTGCGGCTCGGCGATCACGCCGGAGCGCGAGCGGCGCTTCCTCTACACGCGCGCCTACGCGATCTTCGACGAGGCCGTCGTCGTGCGCGCCGGCGATGCCGTGGCGGCGGAGCAGGACCTGAGCGGCCGTCGCGTCGGCGCGATCGCCGGAAGTACCAACATGGCGCTCGCCGAGACGTTCGCCGGCGCGGAGTGCGTGCCGTTCGACGGCGTCAGCGACGACGTCTTCGGCGACATGCTGCGCGCGCTCCAGGACGGCGAGGTCGACGCCGTGGTCGACGACGATGTCGCATTCATCGGCATCGAGCGCACCCACCCGGGGATCCGCCTGGCGTTCACGGTGGCCACGCGCAATCCCTGGGGCTGCGCCCTGCGCCTCGGCGACCACGAGCTCAAGGGGATGCTCGACCACGGCATCGCCGAGGCCGATCTGCCCGCGGCGTGGCGCTGCTGGCTGCCGTCGCTGCCCTACCCGCTCTGAGGCCGGGCCCGGCCTCAGACCTCGCCGTCGAAGTAGCCGAGCTGCGGGCTCCGCCGCGCGATCAGGCGCGTGGAGCGGATCAGGAGCTTGTCCGAGTCGGGGAACTCGGCGACGTCCGCGCGCACCTTGTTGCTGATCGCGAGATACGCGAACGGCATGTCTCCGTCGTTGATGAACTGGTGTGCGATGCCCGTGCCCGCGGGGAACGCGACGACGTCGCCCGGCCCGAGCTCGATCAGCTCCTCGTCGCCCTCGCCGTCGCCCTGGCGCAGGAGCCCGCGGCCCTCGAGCACGTAGAACGCCTCTTCCTCGCCGTGGTGGAAGTGGAACGGGTACGAGCGCGATCCCGGCGCCACGAACGAGATGCTGTAGCCGAGGTCGCGCGCGCCGACGGCCGTGGCGATCTCGCGACCGCCGACCTGGTAGCGGCCGCTCGGCTCGGAGTAGTCCTGCGGCGGCACCTCGCGTGCGTTGACGACGTTGTTGAAGCGGCTGCGCACGGGCGCCTCCTCGGGGCGGGTTGTCAGGCGGCGGAAGCGGCGGCCTGCAGCGCACCCCGCACGGCCAGCGCCGCCTCCTGGCCGCTCGAGATGGCGGTGTCGGTGTAGACGCCGCCGAGGTAGTCGCCCGCGAGATGCACCCGGCCGAGCGGGCGCTCGAGCGCGGTCTGCAGCGCCGCGCGCCCGGGCGCCGCGTACGGCAGCATGCGCGGCAGCTTGAGCATGATCGTCTCGCTCACGATGCCCCGCGCCTCCGGGTAGATCGCGTAGAGGTCGTCGAGGAAGGCCTGCTCGACGACGGCGTCGGGCTGCTCGAACATCGCCTCCGCGGCGTGGCCCGAGCGGTAGACCATGAGGCTGCCGCCGGGCGTGCGCACGGCGCTGCGCGGGCGCAGGGCGTTGACGGTGTTGAAGAGCATGTTGAACGAGCGCTTCGGCGTGGCCAGGGCGTAGAGATCGTCCCACGGCATCGGCCGCGTCTCGTTCGTCAGCATCGCCATGACGACCGTCGCCCCGTACGGGATCGCCGTCAGCGCGCTGCTCGTCTCGCCGGGCAGGTCGCGGATCAGCCGGGCGGCGTCGAACGCCTTCGTCGCGACGATCGCGTGGCGCGCGCGCAGCTCGTGCTCGGCGCCCGCGTGGCGGTAGCGGACGCGCACGAGATCGGCCTCCTGGACGACCTCGAGCACCTCCGCGCCGGTGACGACGCACCCGCCGAGCTCGGCGGTGATGCCGTCGACGAGCGTGCCGGCGCCGCCGATGATGTTGCGCGAGAGGCCGCCGCCCGAGCTCCAGACGAGCGCGAAGTAGCCCGTCCCGGCCCCTGCCGTGATCTCCTCGGGCTCGGCCGTGGAGCGCGTCACCGTCGCCCGGAACATGAGGTCGGCGTCGCCCGGCATCGTCCCGAGCCACTGCGTGAACGTCTGGTCGTCGCCGTGGGCGAGCAGGCGCCGCCGCGTGTCGGCCGGCGTCTCGCCGGGCCGCGGCTTCGCGACGCGCTCGTAGCGCGCCACGGCGACGCGCAGGCGCGCTCCGGCGCGCATCAGCGCTATGCGCTCGGCGCGGCGCAGGGGCAGGCGCAGGGGGTACAGCTCGGGCCGGCCGCCGACGAGCAGGCGCCCGTTGAGCTCGAGCGCGACGAGGTGCCCGGGCACCGGCACGGACTCGACGCCGACGTCGGCGGCGAGCCGGTGGGTCGCCGACCCGGGGCCGCTGAAGACGTGCGCCCCGAGGTTCAGCCAGTACGGGTCGCGTGGCTCGCTGCGGATGCGGCCCCCGGCGCGGCCGCTCGCCTCGAGCACGACGATGTCGCGGTTGCGCAGATCCCACGCCGCCGCGAGACCGGCGATGCCGCCGCCGATCACGACCGCGTCGCGCACGGGCTCGTGCTCGCTGCTGGGGGCGTCGGCAGGCAGGGAGCCGAGTCTAGCGGGCGCGCCGTTTGTCTACGTTGCGGGTATGGCGAGCCCCGACGACCCCTCTCCGCGCGAGCAGCTGCTCGCGCGCCGGCTCACGCGCGCGCGTCTCGCGCTGGGCGCGCTCGGCATGCTCGTGGCCGTCTGCGTGATCGGCGTCGGCGTGACGATCTGGTACTGGCTCTCGTACCTCCAGGGCCCGTCGGACACCGCGTTCACGCGCGGGCCGTTTCTGCTGCGCGTGACCGGCAGCGAGGCCGAGCTGCGCTGGAGCGCGCGCGACCACCGCGACGTCAAGGTCACCGCGACGGGACCGGACGGCGAGGCGGTCGCGGTGGCGGGCGGAGTCCTGAGCGGGCTCCGTCGCGACACCCGCTACGCCTGGGTCGCGAGCGTGGACGGCACGGCCGAGGCCGGCGGCTCGTTCACGACGCCGCCGGCCTCGCTCGACCACCCGGTGCGCTTCGCCGTGCTCGGCGACTACGGGTCGGGCAACGACGACGAGTGGGCGGTCGGGCGCCTGCTGGCGGCCCAGCGGCCCGACTTCGCGGTCACCGCAGGCGACAACTCGTATCTCGTCGCCGCCGGGCCGCTGCTCGATCGCAACATCTTCCGCCCCCTCGCCGATCTCATGGCCAACGCGCCGATGTACGTCTGCCTCGGCGATCACGACACGTTCTTCCCCGGCCCGGGCGCGATCAGCAAGGCGTTCGACCTGCCCGCGGGCGGTGGCCGCCACACGGTCGACTGGGGGCCGGTCCAGGTCGTGATCCTGGGCGACCAGCCGAACGACCCGGAGGCGATCGCCTACGCCCGCAAGCAGCTCGGGCGGCCCGGCCCGGCGGTGCGCTTCGTCGTCTGCCACCGGCCGCTCCAGAGCGGCGACGCGATCCTGCCGGTGCTGCGCGCCGCCCACGCGACCGTCTTCTCGGGCCACCTGCACCGCTACGAGCGCCGCACCGTCGACGGGGTGCAGACGTTCACGGTCGGCACGGGCGGCGAGGGGCCCGGTGCGCCCGAGCACACCAAGGCTTCGCCCGGAGCCGCCGTCAGCCTGCTCGACATCGGCGCGTTGATGGTCGAGGTGCGCAGCGACGGCGTGGGCTACACGTTCCTCGACAAGCGCGGCCGCGTGCTCGACCACGTCGTCCTCTGAGCCGTGCGGATCCTGCTCGCGGTGCTGCTCGCCCTGGCGCTCGCCGTCCTCGTCGCCGCGCCCGCGCGCACGGCTCTCGCCGTCGCAATGCTGGCGATGCTGCTCGCGTTCCTGCTCGGGAGCGCGAAGCTCGCGATCGACCTGATCGACCTGATCCCGGCACAGCTCGCGGCGGACGCGGCCCTGCTCGTCGCGCTCGGCGGCGCCTTCGCGCTCGTGACGACCGGCAGCCGGCTCGTCATCGGCGCCCTGATCGCGGTGGCGCTGGCCACCCAGACCGTCCCGCTGGCGAAGCGAATACGATGACGCGATGTCTGCATCGCTCGAGATCGCCCAGGATGCGTCGGGCCTGAGGGTCGCCCGCGTCGAGCTCGCGGCCGCGCTCCGCGCCGCCGCGCTGCACGGCTTCAACGAGGGCATCGACAACCACTTCAGCCTCGTCGTCCCGGGCCGCAGCGACAGCTTCCTGCTCAACCCGTACGGCCCGCACTGGTCGGAGATGCGCGCGAGCGACCTGCTCACGATCGGCCTCGGCGGCGAGCGCCTGGCGGGTGAGGGCGAGCTCGACACGACGGCGTTCACGATCCACCTCGGCGCTCACCGCGCGCGCCCGGACGCGGCCTGCGTCCTGCACACGCACATGCCGTACGCGACCGCGCTCGCGATGACGGAGGGCGGGCTCGACACGCGCGCGAGCCAGAACGCCATGTACTTCCACGGGCGCGTCGCGCGCCTCTCCTACGGGGGTCTCGCCGACGCCGAGGAGGAGGGCGCGCGCATCGCGACGGCGCTCACCGACGGCATCTCGGTGATCCTCATGGACAACCACGGCGTCCTCGTCGTGGGCGCGTCGGTGGCCGACGCCTGGCACCAGCTCTACTTCCTCGAGCGGGCCTGCCAGGTGCAGGTGCTCGCGCAGTCGACCGGGGCGCCGCTCCTGCGCGTACCCGAGGCCGTGGCCGAGCACACCGCGGGGCAGTTCCGGCGCGCAGGCGGGCAGGCCGAGCTGTTCGCAGCGGTGCGACGCGAGCTCGATCGCGTCAATCCCGGCTACGAGCGTTGACGCACGATCTCGTCGTTCGCGGCGGGCGGGTGATCGGGGCGCACGGCGAGACGATCTGCGACGTGGCCTGCGACGGCGGGCAGATCGCAGCGCTCGGGAGCGGGCTGCGCGGCCGGCGCGAGATCGATGCGCGCGGCCTCTACGTGCTGCCCGGGGCGATCGACGGGCACGTGCACATGCGCACCGAGCGGCCTCGGTGGGTCTACGACGACACGTTCGCGACCGGCTCGGTGGCCGCCGCGTTCGGCGGCGTGACGACCTTCATCGACCAGGCGCAGGTCGAGCCCGGCATGACGCTCGAGGACGGCCTCGACGGGCGCATCGCGGAGGCCTCGGGCGAATGCGTCGTCGACTACGGCATCCACGTGAACCTGCGCGAGGCGAGCCGCGAGCGGATCGCGGAGATCCCGCGCATCGTCGAGCGCGGCTGCCCGAGCCTCAAGATGTTCATGGCCTACGACGACTTCCGGCTGCCCGACCACCTGATCCTCGCGGCCATGGGCGAGCTCGCGCGCTGCGGCGGCACGGCCATCGTGCACGCCGAGAACCAGGAGCTGATCGACGAGCGGGAGCGGCAGCTCGCGGCCGAGGGGCAGCGCGACCGCCGCTCGCAGGCGCGGGCGCACGACGCGGCGTTCGAGGGCGAGGCGGTGCATCGCGCGCTGGCGATGGCGCACGTCGCCGGCGCGCCGGTGCTGATCTACCACCTCAGCGCCGCCGACGCCGTGCGCGAGCTCGAGGCCGCGCGCGCCCGCGGCCAGGAGGCCTACGGCGAGGCGTGCCTGCCCTACCTGCTGCTCGACGAGGCGGCCTACGACATCCCCGTCACCGGCGCTGCCCTGCCGGTCGGGCCGCCGCTGCGCGACGCCGGGCATCGCACGGCGCTCTGGGACGCCCTGCGCCGCGGCGCCATCGACATCGTCTCGACCGATCACGGCCCGCGACGCAGCCTGCGCTCGGCCGAGGGCGAGGTCGTCATCCCGCCCGGCACGAGCGGCCTCGAGGTGCGGCTCGCGCTCGTGCACACGTGGGGCGTCGGCACCGGCCGGCTGTCGCTCCAGCGCTTCGTCGGCGCCTGCTGCACGCGGCCCGCCGAGATCTTCGGCCTCACGCGCAAGGGCCGGCTGGAGGCCGGCTACGACGCCGACATCGTGCTCTTCGACCCGGAGCGCAGCGTCACGCTCACGGCGGGCGACCTGCACTCGGCGATCGACCACTCGACGTACGAGGGCTGGGAGGTGACGGGCGTGCTGGTGACGACGATCGTGCGCGGGGAGGTCGTCGTGGCCGACGGCCGCCTGCAGGTCGAGCCGGGGCACGGGCGCTTCGTCGCGCGCGAGGCGCGGCGATGATCCGCACCGTCGTCGTCGACGACTACGACGCCCTCAGCCGCGCGGCTGCCGACGCGATCGCGGCGACGCTTGCGCGCACGCCGGATGCGCTGCTGCTGCTCGCGACGGGCGACACGCCGATGGGCGCCTACCGGGAACTCGGAGAGCGGCGCGCCCGCGGTGAGCTCGACTCCTCGCGGCTGCGCGCGGCGCAGCTCGACGAGTACGCGGGTCTCGCCTCCGATGACCGGCGCTCGCTCTTCGGCTGGATGGAGCGGTCGTTCCTGGAGCCGCTCCGCGTCCCCGCCGAGCGCACGATCCGCCTCGACGCCGGCCTGCCGCCCGACGTGGCGTGCCGCTCCTACGACGCCGCGGTCGCGGCCGCCGGCGGCTTCGAGCTGGCCGTGCTCGGCCTCGGGCCGAACGGCCACCTCGGTTTCAACGAGCCGCCGATCGAGCGCGACGCGCCGACCCGGCTCGTGCCGCTGACGCCCGAGAGCGTGCGCAGCAACGCGCGCTACTGGGGCGACGAGGACGACGTGCCGCGCGAGGCGCTGACGTGCGGCCTGGCCTCGATGCTCGAGGCCAGGCAGATCCTGCTCGTCGTGTCGGGCGCCCACAAGCGCGAGATCCTAGCGCGCACGCTGGCCTCGCCGCCGACGACCGACGTGCCGGCCTCGTGGCTGCAGTCGGCGGCCGGGGAGGTCGTCGTGCTCGCCGACCGCGAGGCGCTGCCGGTGGGCGAGGGGCGAGGGTGAGCGGCGAGGCGGCCCCGCGCCTCGATCGCGACTTCACCCTCAGCCTGCGGCTGGATGTCCCCGCGGACCGGGCCGGAGCCGCCGGAGGCCTCGTCTCGAAGTTCGACCCGGCGACGCGGACGGGCTTCAGCCTGAGCGCGGTGGCGAGCGCCGGCGGCTACAACGGCCCCGGCGACGAGCTGCGGATCTCGTTCGGCATCGACGCCGCGACCGCGCCGTCCTGGTTCGAGTGCGGGCGCCCGTCCCCGACGTCGAACTACGTGAGCAACTCGCTCACCGTGTTCGAGGGCGCCCTGCACGCAGCGACGTCCGACGCCCCCGGCGAAGGTGACCGCGGCCACGTCTACCGCCATCTCGGCGAGACCGAGTGGGAGGATCTCGGGCAGGTCGGGCGCGAGGGCGCGAGCGGCGTCGGGCCGCTGATCGTGCATCGCGACCGCCTCTACGCCGCGACCTGGAACTACGACTGGACGCGTGTCCACGACCAGGGCCTCGAGCCCTGCCGCGTCTACCGCTACGAGCGCCCGGGGCGCTGGGAGGACTGCGGACAGCCCGGCAGCTCGAAGCGGCTGTTCAGCCTGGCCTCCTACCGGGGCGACCTTCTGGTCTTCGGCGACGACGCGACGGTGCACGCGTATCGCGGCGACAGGACATGGGAGCAGGTGCAGGCGTTCGGCACGTTCGCGCACCCGGCGACCGTCCACGACGGGCGGCTCGTGATCGGCATGCTGCAGCCGGCGACCGTCCGCGCGTTCGACGGCGACGGCTGGGACGACCTCGGCAATCCCATCGGCGATCCGGAGCGCTGCGACGAGATCCACTCGCTCGTCACGTTCCGCGGGATGCTGCACGCGGGCACGTGGCCGCTCGGTCGCGTCGCCCGCTTCGATCCGTCGCGCCGCCGCTGGCTGCAGACCGGACGGCTCGGCGACAGCACCGAGGTGATGGCGCTGAACGTCTACAACGGCAAGCTCTACGGAGCCTCGATCCCGCGGGCCGAAGTCTTCCGCTACGAGCGCGATCGCTCGTGGACGAGCCTCCGCCGCTTCTTCGGCCCTCCGGGCTGGCGGCCGGTCCCGGTGCGCAAGATGGCGCAGCCGCCCGACGGCGATGCCCGCATGCGCGAGTGGACGCGCGTGACTAGCCTGACCCAGCACGACGGCCTGCTGTTCGCCTCGATCGGCAGTTGCACGAGCGCCGCGGTCGACGCGCCGGCGGGGATCCGCGGGTCGGTGCGGGCCTTCCGCGCGGGTCTCGTCGCGACCACGCCGCGTACGCTCGCGCCCGGCTCGCACCACGTCGCGGCCGTCCGGCGCGCGGACACGCTCGCGATCTTCGTCGACGGACGCGAGGCCGCGGCCGCCCAGGGCGGGGCGATCGGCTCCGTCGCGACGACTGCGCCGCTGCGCGTCGGCGAGGACGAAGCCGGCTGCTACCGCGGTGCGATCGACGGCTTCCGCAGCTTCGACCGCGCGCTCGAGCCCCGCGAGATCAACGCGCTGGCGGCGATGGGATCGTCGCCGGCGGCAACCGCTGTGCACTGCGAGGAGGCACGGACATGAGGCCATGGAGAGTCGGGATGGTCGGCTACGGATGGGCGGCGGGGGCGCACATCGGCGCACTCGACCTCGTCGATCGTTTCGAGGTCGCGGCGGTCTGCACCTCGCGGGACGTCTCTGCGCAGGATCTCGAGCGCAGCCACGGGCGCCCGATCGAGATCGTCCGCGACGTGGCCGAGCTGATCGCCCGGCCCGACATCGACGTGATCGACATCTGCAGCCGCAGCAACCTCCACGCCCAGCAGGCGGTCGCCGCGGCGCGCGCCGGCAAGCACCTGATCATCGAGAAGCCGATCGCGCTCGACGTCGAGGGCATGCGGGCGGTCGAGGCGGCCGTCGCCGGCGCCGGCGTCCGCACCTGTGTCTGCCTGCAGGTGCGCTTCTCGCCGCAGTTCACGATGACGAGGAGCCTCGTCGACGGCAGCCTGATCGGGCCCCTGCACTACGGCGAGGCCGACTACTTCCACAACATCGGCCCCGAGGTCAGCCAGTACGAGTGGAATCTGAAGCGCGACGGGGGCGGCAGCAGCCTGCTCACCGCGGGCTGCCACGCCCTCGACGGGCTGCTCATGTTCATGGACGGCGACGTCAGCGAGGTGACGAGCTACGCGACCTCTTCGCCGCATCCGAACTTCTCGCGCTACGAGTACCCGACGTCGTCGGTGACGATCATACGGTTCGCGAGCGGCGCCGTCGGCAAGGTCGCCTCGATCGTCGACTCCCACCAGCCCTACTACCTGCGCGTGCATCTCGTGGGCAGCGAGGGCGCGATCCTGGACGGCAAGCTCTGGTCGAAGCAGATCGCGGGCCTCGACCCGGATCGCTGGAGCGAGCTCGGCGTCCAGCTCGAGAGCCTGAACGTCGTCGACGAGCCGTACCTGCTGCAGTTCCAGGAGTTCGCGGCCGCGCTCGACGACGATCGGGAGATGGTGCTCACGAGCCTCGCCGACTCCGTGCGCACGTTCGAGGTGGTGTTCGCGGCCGACCGCTCGGCAGCGCTCGGCCGGCCCGTCGCGATGAGCGAGATCGTGTCGTGACGGAGGCGTTTGCGGTCGGTCGTCGTTGCGGCCATACTCGCGTTCCCACCGTGACCGGCCGGCGTACGCCTGCCCGGCGGTCGACGCACGCGATCGCTAACCCGTCCCGGCCGACGCTCGTCCGAGGACGATGACGACCAGACCAGAGGAGGCACCATGAGGAAACTCGCGCTCGGGGCGATGGCGCTCAGCGTCGCGCTGACGGCCGCGTTGTTCGCAGGTCCCGCGTTCGGCGACACGGCCGGGCACAGCTCGAAGGCGGCCGCGCCGCCGAAGACCAGCGGCTTCGGCTCGCTGGGCCCGGTCACGCTCAACGTCTGGTCGTACGACAACCAGAAGCCGGGCCTCCAGGACGTGATCGAGCAGCTGACGAAGAACTTCGAGAAGAAGTACCCGAACGTCACGATCAAGCTGAAGTTCCTCGACTTCAACTCGCTCGTCAACACGGTCAACCGGGCGCTCGCGTCGGACAGCGGCCCCGACATCACCGAGGGCAACCAGGGCTACCAGACAGATGCGCTCGAGGTCAAGGCGAAGCTGATCATCCCGCTCGACCCCTACATCAAGGCGTACGGCTGGAACAAGTGGTGGGGCCCCTCGGTGTGGCAGATCTTCCAGTGGACGCCCGACGGCAAGACGTTCGGCAAGGGCCCGAAGTGGGGCGTCGCCCAGACCGGGCAGAACGTCGTCCTCTACGTCAACACGAAGAAGCTGGCCGCGGCGGGCATCAAGCTCTCCTCGCTCACGACCTTCGCCGCCTTCGACAAGGCCGTGACGACGCTGCGCAGCAAGCTGCCGAAGAGCGATCCCATCATCGAGCTCGGCACGCAGGATTACGGCGCCATCCACTTCCTCGGCGGGATCCAGGGCGCCTACGGCACCGCGAAGCCCGTCCGTGACTGGATCTACCACACCCCGGGCGCGACCTGGGTGACTCCCCAGAACACCAAGGCGCTCCAGAAGATGGCGGACTGGTCGAAGGCCGGCATCTTCAACACCGACCACGACGCGGTCACCTACGACAACGCCGCCAAGCTCTTCGCCAAGGGCACGGGCGTCTTCCTCTACGAGGGTGACTGGCAGACCGCGGTCGTCAGCGCCGGTCTCGGCAACGACGTCTCGATCATCAACATGCCGCCCGGCCCGAGCGGCAAGCACGTCGGCATCGGCGCGACCTCCGGCCCGTGGCACATCTCGGCCAAGACGAAGTACCCCGATCTCGCGGCGGCGTGGCTGAACTACATCATCGGCTCGCCGGATGCGAAGGCCCTGATGTTCAAGTACGCGCAGATCCCGTCCGTCGCGGGGGCCGTGGCGCCTGCGAACAACCGGCTCCTCGGCCAGGCCACAAAGGCCTACCAGCAGGTCGTCAAGGACGGCGGGCTGATGCTCTACACCGACTGGGCCTCGACGAGCATGTACGACACGCTCGTGAAGAATTTCGGGCTCGTGCTCGGCGGCAAGAAGTCGCCTGCGGACGCCGCCAAGGCGATCCAGGCCGACTGGACCAAGTTCGACGCCACGCTCAAGTAGCTCGGTGTCGGCAAGCGACAGCGGGCTCGACGAGGCGCGCCGCCCCGGGGCACCCCGGGGCGGCGCTGGCGTTCCCCGGCGCCGGCTCACGGGCCGGGCGCCCGGGGAGCCGCGCAACGTCGCCTGGCTGTACCTGCTCCCGGGCGTCGCGTTCTTCGGGCTCTTCACGCTCGCGCCGCTCCTGCACGCGGGCTGGCTCTCCTTCTTCGACTGGGACGGCCTGACGGGCAAGCGCTACATCGGCTTCGGGAACTACCGTGCCGCGCTCTCCGACCCGGACGTGCGCGCGGCCTTCGAGCACTCGGGCAAGCTCGTGATCTTCTACGCGGTCATCCCGGTCATGCTCGGCCTGATCCTGACCGGCGTCCTGACCCGCCACCCGGTGCGCGGCATGACGTTCTTCCGCACGGCGCTCTTCCTGCCGCAGACGATCGCGGGCGTCGTCGTCGCCCAGGCGTTCGTCTGGTTCTACCAGCTCACCGGCCCGTTCAACCGCTTTCTCGAGCTGATCGGGCTCGGCTCGATCCGCCGCGGCTGGCTCGGCGACTTCGACTGGGCGCTGACGTTCGTCGGCACGATCGGCACGTGGGTCACGTTCGGCCTCTGCATGGTGCTGTTCCTGGCGGGCGCCCAGAAGATCTCGACCTCGCTCTACGACGCGGCCCGCGTCGACGGCGCGGGCGCGATCCGCGAGTTCTTCACCGTCACGCTCCCGGGGCTGCGCAACGAGCTCGTGGTCGCGTTCGTGCTGACGACGATCAACGCGCTGCGCAGCTTCGACCTGATCTACAACTCGACGGGCGGCGGCCCGGGCAACGAGACCTACGTGCCGTCGCTGCTGATCTTCCAGAACGCGTTCCGGTACAACAAGGTCGGCTATTCGTGCGCCATCGCGGTGATGCTCGCGCTCGTGATCTTCGCCGTCGCGATCGTCATCAACCTGCTCGCCGAGCGCGGGAGCGAGGCGGCGTGAAGTCCTCGCCGTACGAGCGCGTCGTCACCTACTCCGTGCTGATCGCGTTCACCGTGATGGTGCTCTATCCGATCCTCTCGATCCTCTTCCTGGCGCTGCACAAGAAGACCGATCTCGTGACCGGCTTCGCGTTTCCGACGCACCCGAACCTGAGCTCGTTCAAGGCGGCGTGGAGCGAGGACGACGGTGCCGGCGGACCTGGCTTCGCGCGGCTCTTCACGAACAGCTTCATCGTCGCCGGCGTCGTCACGGTCGTCTCCGCGGTGCTCTCGATCGGCACCGGCTACGCCTTCGGCACGATGCGCTTCCGCGGCGACCGCGTGGTCTTCTCGGTCGTTCTGCTCGGGATTATCTTCCCCTACGAGGCGACGGTGATCCCGCTCTACTACGACTTCCAGCGCTTTCATCTCCTGAACACGTACTGGGCGCTGATCCTGCCGCAGATCGGCCAGTCGGTCTCGTTCGGGACGTTCTGGATGCGGGCGTTCTTCCGCAGCTCGCCGCAATCGCTGATCGAGGCCGCGCGGATAGACGGCGCGACGAGCTTCGGCGTCCTCCGACGGGTCCTGCTCCCGCAGGCGCGACCAGCGCTGATGACGCTCTGCACGCTCGTGTTCGTCTACACCTGGAACGAGTTCCTGCTCGCCCTCGTCCTGATCCAGGACAGCGACAAGCAGACGGCGCCGCTCGGCCTGTCCTACTTCGCCGGCGCCGTCCGCGCCGGCGACCCGACCAAGGTCGCGGCCGCCGCGGTGCTCGTGGCGGCCCCGGTGCTGGTCGTCTACGTCTTCCTCCAGCGCCACTTCATCCGCGGCATGCTGGCCGGAGCCGTCAAGGAGTGAGCGGCGGGCTGGGCGGGTCGGAGAGCCACGCCACGTCCGCGCTCGGCTCGCGCCAGATGCAGCTCTTGAGGATTGACGCCGACCGCTCGAGCGCCTCCTCGACCGGGGCGAGCGCGTCTTCGTGCTCGACGCTCAGCACCCCGTCGTAGCCCACCGCCCGCAGCTGGCTCACGAGCCCGCGCCAGAACGCGAGGTCATGGCCATGGCCGATCGTGGCGAAGCGCCACGCGCGCTCGTACATGCGGTTCGACGTGGTCTCGAGCACGCCGCTGCGGGCGATCGCGATGTGGTCGAGCGCCGTGTCCTTGGCGTGCACGTGGAACATCGCGCCCGCGTGAGCGAGCTCGCGCACGACGAGCAGGGGATCCATGCCCTGCCACCAGAGGTGGCTCGGGTCGAAGTTCGCGCCGATCTCGGGCCCGCACGCCTCGCGCAACTGCAGGAGCGTCGGCAGGTTGTAGACCGACATGCCCGGGTGCATCTCGACCGCGATGCGGCAGCCGTGCTCCCGCGCGAAGCGGGCTGCCTCGCTCCAGTAGGGGATGACCCGCTCCGACCACTGCCAGTCGAGCAGTTCGGCGAAGTAGGTGGGCCACGGCGTGCAGACCCAGTTGGGAACGTCGCCGCCGCCCGGCTCTCCCGGGCAGCCCGAGAAGACGATCACGTTCTCGACGCCGAGCGCGGAGGCCGCGGCGACGGTCTTGCGATAGACGTCGTCGGCGCGCGCCGCGTAGGCGGCATTCGGATGCACCGGGTTGCCGTGGCAGCTCAGGGCCGAGATCTCGAGGCCGGCGGTCGCGAGGTCGTCGCGCAGCTCGGCGATCCCGGGCCCGCCGTCGACCAGCCGCTCGAGTCCCGCGTGGACGTCGGTCGTGAACTCGCCCGTGCCGAGCTCGACCGCGTCGAAGCCGAGCTGCTTGATGTACGCGAACGCGGACTTCCGGTCCCGGTCACCGAGAACGCCTGTCAGCAAGCCCAACTTCACGGTGCCTCCCTCGTCGCGGATCGCCGCCCGATCCTACTGAGAAGTCGTTTCAAGAGTCGCGGGGCTCTCCGCGCCGCTGCGAGCTCGTGCGCGTGCAAGATTGGGGTCTGACCCCAATCTTGCACCGCTCGACCTGCCGCTCGCGCGGGTAGCCGGATTCGAGTGCTGTGCTAGCGTCGCAGCCGTGAGCGACGGGGCGATCCGCATCGGCGTGCTGGGGCTTGGAAGCGTCTTCTACGGCCCGTACATGGCCATGATCGAGCGCCTCGCGAGCGCGGGGCGCGCGCGCGTGACGGCCGTCTACGACGTCGACGAGGGCAAGCGCCGCGCAGCCGGCCTGCGGCTCGGCCTCGACCCCGGGCTCGCGAGCCCGGAGGCCGTGATCGAGAGCGACGACGTGGACGTCGTGCTCGTGCTCACGAGCATGAACGCGCACGGCCCGCTCGCGAGCGCGGCGCTCGCGGCCGGCAAGCACGTGCTCGTCGAGAAGCCGATGGCGACGTCGCTCGAGGAGGCGGCCGCGCTCATGCAGCTGGCGGCCGAGTCGCCGGGGCGCCTGATCTGCGCGCCGCACATCCTGCTCTCGCCGACCTTCCGCGCCGTGCACGCGCACGTCGCGGCGGGCGACATCGGGCGGCCGCTGCTGGCGCGGGCGCGCTACGGCTGGTCGGGTCCCGATTGGGGGCGCTGGTTCTACGAGCGCGGCGGCGGCGCGCTCTTCGACCTCGGCGTCTACAACGTGACGGCGCTGTGCGGCCTCTTCGGCCCGGCGCGGCGCGTCACGGCGATGGCCGGCGTCGCGATCCCCGACCGCGTCGTCGAGGGCGAGACGATGCGCGTGCAGGCCGAGGACAACGCCCACGTCCTGATCGATTTCGGCGAGGCCCGCTTCGCGTCCGTCACGACCGGCTTCACGATGCAGAAGTACCGCTCGCCCGCGATCGAGCTGTACGGCTCCGACGGCGTGCTGCAGCTGCTCGGCGACGACTGGGCGCCCGAGGGCTACGAGCTCTGGCGCAACGCGCGCGGCACCTGGGAGCTGTTCCCCGAGAGCGAGCCCGGCTGGCAGTGGACCGAGGGCCTGCGCCATCTCGTCGACTGCATCGAGCACGGGCGCGAGCCGGTGACCCGCCCCGAGCACGCTTACCACGCGCTCGAGATCATGCTCGCCGCCAAGGACGCGGCCGCCGACGGCCGCGCGCGCGAGATCGCGAGCGACTTCCCGCCGCCCGATCTCGCGGCGCTCGAGACGCATTCCGACCGGCGCCGGGTCCACGACCCGCGCTCGGCGCTGATCTAGCACCAGGAGGTATTGGCATGGCACGCATCAAGATGGCCTACATCGGCGGCGGCTCCACGCGGGGCGCCGGCACGATGGCGAGCTTCATCCACCAGGGCGAGAACTTCGACGGCTCCGAGGTCGTGCTGATCGACCTCGATCCCGACCGGCTCGATCTCATCAAGCGGCTGGCCGAGCGCATGGTCAAGGCGCGGGGCATCGATCTCGAGATCACGGCCACGACCGATCGCCGCGCGGGCCTCGCCGACTGCGACGCGATCCTCTCGAGCTACCGCCCCGGCGGCTTCGCGGCGCGCGTGCTCGACGAGAGGATCCCGCTCAAGCACGGCATCATCGGCCAGGAGACGCAGGGCCCGGGCGGCTTCTTCATGGCGCTGCGCGCAATCCATGCGATGCAGAGCATCCTCGCCGACGTCGAGGACGTCTGCCCGGGCGCCAAGATCTTCAACTACACGAACCCGGTCAACGTGCTGGCGCAGGCCGTGACGTCGCACTCGGACGTGCCGTTCGTCTCGCTCTGCGAGGGCCCGATCTACTTCGCCGACCAGATCGCGCGCGCGGCCGACCTCGATCGCGACGAGCTCGACACCGTGATGGTGGGGCTCAACCACGCGTGCTGGAGCGTCAAGCACGAGTACAAGGGCGCGGATGCGATGCCGCTCGTGGCGGAGGCCTGGGAGCGGCGCAAGGGCGATCCCGAGCTCACCGGGGCGCTACGGCGCCAGCTCCGCATCGCCGCGGAGATGGACGCGATCCCGGCCGACTACTTCCAGTACTACTACTGCCAGGACGAGGTGCTCGCCGAGCTGCAGGCCAAGCCGACGACGCGCGCCGAGGACATCCTCGGCTGGTCGGCCGGCTACTGGGAGCACTACGCCGAGCAGGCCGAGAGCGACGACCCGAAGCTCGACCCGAAGTTCTCGCGCGGCGGCATCCACGAGCTCGAGCTCGCGATCGACGCGATGGACGCGGTCTTCAACGCCAAGGACGAGGTGCTGACCGTCAACGTCCCGAACACCGGCGGGATGCTGCCCGGCTTCGACGAGACGCTCGTCGTCGAGCTGCTCGGCCGCTGTGGCGGGCCGGGCGGCTGGATCGAGCCGCTGCCCGTGCCGGCGCCGCTGCCCGTGCACGTGCGCGGGCTCGTGCACGAGCTCGGCGAGTACCAGGCGCTGGCGGCCGACGCGGCCTGGTCGGGCACGCGGCGCGACGCGATCCACGCGCTCGCCGCACACCCGCTGATGATCGATCTCGACCGCACCGAGAGCGTCTACGACGAGCTCGCGGCCGCGCACCGCGAGCACCTCCCGGCACGGCTCCTGCGCGCGTAGCGGCCCGCATGCTCTACCTCGGGGTCGACGGCGGCAACACCAAGACGATCGCGCTCGCGTGCGGAGCCGACGGCCGCATCGCCGGGCACGCGCGCACGGGCTGCAGCGACGTCTACGAGGTCGACGCCGAGCTGGCCGTGGGCGAGATCGTGCGCGGCGCGCGGGCGGCGATCGCCGCTGCCGGCGGTGGCGAGGTCGCGTGCGCCTACTACTCGCTGGCGGGCGCCGACTGGCCGGCCGACATCGCGTACTACGAGGGCGAGCTGTCGCGCCTCGTCCCGGCCGCGCGCACCGTCGTCGTGAACGACGCGATCGGCGCGATCCGCTGCGGCGCCGAGGACGGCGTCGGCTGCTCCTTCGTGTGCGGCACGGGCACCGCGATCGGGGCACGGGCGCGCGACGGCCGCCACTGGCACGTCAGCTGGCTGGCGGCGCCGTACTTCACGATCGACCTGACGCGGGCGACGCTCGACGCCGCGGTGCGGAGCGAGCTCGGGATACTGCCGCCGAGCGTGCTTCCCGCGCGCGTGGCCGCCGCCTACGGGGCGCCCGACGTGGCCGGGGTCATGGAGCGCGTGACCGGGCGCGCGCCGCGCCCGCCGCGCACGTCGCTCGGCGGGCTCCTGCTCGACTGCGCCGCCGAGGGCGACGAGCTCGCGCTCGCGCGCGTCGCCTGGGTCGCGCGTGAGAACGCCGGCTACCTGCGCGCGGGAGCACGCGCGTGCGGCCTCGGCGAGCCGACCCCGATCACCCTCGCGGGCGGCGTGATGCGCCACCCCTCGTCGCTGCTCGTCGACGCGCTCGCGCAGGCACTGCCGGGCTGCGAGCTGCGCCGCCCGCGCCGCGAGCCGGCGCACGGAGCCCTGCTCGCGGCGCTCGAAGAGGGCGGCGCGGAGCCGGTGGCGCTCGACGACGCGGCGCTCCCTGGGGATCTCTTCGCCACGACGCGCCTGCAGTAAGGCGAGGCGTACCCGGCGGGGCAGCAAGCGAGTGCCCCGCCGGGTACGCGGCTCGCCGGGTACATGGTCTTGCCCCGCCGGGTACGCAGCCGTTTGACGCCCCTGTCGATTTCCGTCCGCTCCGTTCGTCCTCGCTACTGTCACCACTCCGCGAGCAAGGAGCGCCACCGTGCAGTACATGCTTCTGATCCATGACGATCCGTCCGCCTGGGCCGGCATGACCGAGGATCAGGTCAACGCGGTCATGGGCGAGTATTTCGCGTACTCGGATGCGATCCGCAAGGAGGGCATCTTCGTCGCGGGGGACGCGTTGCAGGGTCGCGACATGGCCCACACCGTGCGCATGCGCGACGGCGAGCGCATCGTCGCCGACGGCCCGTTCGCCGAGACCAAGGAGATCGTCGGCGGCTACTACCTCGTCGACTGCGACACGCTCGACCAGGCGCTCGACGCCGCCGCGCGCATCCCGAGCGCCCGCTTCGGTGCGATCGAGGTGCGTCCCGTCGCGCAGATGTGAGCACTCCGCCGCCGCTGCAGCGCGAGGCCATCGGCTGGCTCTACCGGGAATGGTTCGGTCGGGCGGTCGGCGTCCTCGCGCGCAGCGTCGGCGATCTCGACCTCGCGGAGGAGTCGGTGCAGGACGCGTTCGCGACGGCGCTCGAGCGCTGGCCGCGGGACGGGCTGCCGGACGACCCGGGCGCCTGGATCATCCGCGCGGCGCGCAACCGCGCGATCGACCGCCTGCGCCGCCGCCGCATGGCGGGCGAGCGCGAGCGCCAGGCGGTCGAGCTGGAGGCGCTGCGGCGCGCGATCGAGCCCGAGCGCGACTCGTCGATCCCCGACGAGCGGCTCGGCCTGATGTTCGCGTGCTGCCACCCGTCGCTCGCGCCGGAGGCGAGCGTGGCGCTGACGCTGCGCCTCGTCGCCGGCCTGGAGGTCGAGGAGATCGCCCGCGCGCTGCTCGCGACGCCGCCGGCGATCGCCCAGCGGCTCGTGCGGGCCAAGCGCACGCTGCGCGAAGGCCGCGTGAGCGTCGACGTCCCGGCCGACCACGAGCTGCCCGAGCGCCTCGGCGCCGTGCTCGCCGTCGTCTACCTCGTCTTCAACGAGGGGCATTCCGCAACCGCGGGCGACCACCCCGTGCGCGCCGATCTGTGCGCCGAGGCCATCCGCCTGGCGCGCGTCCTCGCGCGCCTGATGCCCGACGAGACGGAGGTCCGCGGCCTGCTGGCGCTCTGCCTCGCGACCGACGCGCGCCGCGCCGCGCGCTACGACGGCGCCGGCAGGTACGTGCCGCTCGAGGAGCACGACCGCTCCCTCTACGACCCCGACGCCGTCGCCGAGGCCGACGAGCTGGTGCGCGGGACGCTCGCGCAGGGCCCCGGTCCGTACTCGCTCGAGGCGGCCATCTCGTGCCTGCACTCGCTTGCACCCACGTACGCCGGCACCGACTGGGAGCAGATCGCCGCGCTGTACGCGCTGCTCCTGCGCTCGGATCCGTCGCCCGTGGTCGCGCTCAACCGCGCCGTCGCCGTGTCGCTGGCCGAGAGCCCCGAGGCGGCGCTGCCGCTGCTCGACGAGCTCGCCGGGCGGCTGGCGGAGTACGCGCCGTTCCACGCCGCGTGTGCCGACGTCCGGCGGAGGGGCGGCGACGCCGACGGTGCCCGCGCCGCCTACGGGCGGGCGCTCGAGCTCACGGCGAACGACGGCGAGCGAGAGTTCCTGACGCGCCGCCTGGCCGAGCTGCGCTGACGGCCCCCGGCCAGGCCCGGCTCCGTCAGGACCCGATCAGCGCCCGAACTGGAGGAAGACGTAACGGTTCTGCAGGCAGTCGAAGACGGCCTTGCCGGAGTAGCGGAACGTCCTCCGACCCTCGCTGAGATCGACCGTGACCGCCAGCCCGATCGACCCGCTGCGGACGTGGTCGCCGTCGACCACGACCGCGACGAACTGCCGCCTGCGCTTCCGCACCCACGCGTCGAACGCGCGGTCGTCGCCGCTCTGCGCGCGATAGAAGATCTCGTGGTGCGAGCGGTTGTCGCCCTTGCCTGCGTGCCAGATCACGAGCGTGGCGCGATAGCGCTCGGGATGACCGCCGCGGTGGAGCGCGAGCAGCGAGCGCGCGCGTGCCGGCTTCTGGTCGGCGATCGCGGCGAAGAGCGCGTCGAGGCGGGACCGCGCCGACTGCTCGGCCTGGTACACGGTGCTGCACGCAGCGGGAGCCGCGTCGGCAGCGGCCGCCCGCGGCGTGAGAATCCCGTTCGCCGCCAGGCCGGCCGCCGCGAGGGCGAGTGGCACGGCGCAGTGCGTGAGCCGGCGCATGTGCCGATTCGGACGTAGAGAGACCCGGCGGGTTAGAACAGAAGCGGGCGGCCGAATGGGGCCGCCCGCTTTCCCCCGCCTTCGTCGAGCGGGAGTTGCCAGACCTCAGGCAGCGCTGGAGCGCTGCGCGACCTCGTGGGTGCGCTTCGCGGTCGCGTCGCTGCCGAGCAGGCTCCGCAGCGCGTCGGCGCCGCGGCGGGCGGCGAGCGGGTCGCGGCCGTAGAGCGGCGAGGCGATGCCGTCGGTCATGAAGGTGCGGACGGCGTCGATGGATGCGCGTGCGACCGAGACGTCCTCGTTGCGCAGCAGCGCCGCGACAGGGCTCAGGGACGGCGCGGCGGCGAGGACGACGCTCGGGCGCGCGACGCGGTTGCGCGCCGGGACGGACGAGCGGGTCGCGTCGCGAACGGCGCCGTCGATGGCGCGGGCCCAGACCTCGCGCTCGTCCATCGTGACCTCGTTGGCCGTGCGCGCGAGCAGCTTGTGGAGCTGGCCGCGGTCTGTGATTTCCAGGTTGGCGAACATTTCGATTTCACCTCGGGGGAACGTGCGATGAAGATGACCTCCCGTAGTGTCATGTTCCCCACAAGAAAATGTTGTTCTTGAGGAGCAACGCTCCTGGAATCGCGGCAAGTCCCACGCCCGCTGGAGTGCTACTCCTGCGCGTCAGGCCGAGAGGAGGCGGCTGGGCGAGGCGCCCTGGCCGTGTGCCAGGGCGGCATGATGGTCCCGTGAGCGTGAGCGTGGCAACGACGGGTCTGCACCGCATGACGGCTGCGGCCCGGCGCGGGGACCCGCGGCTCGGCGTGGCGGCGAGCGTTGGCGCGGTGGTGCTCGTCACCGGCGTGATCGGCGTGCTCGACGATTTCGTGCCGGTTCTGAGTCTGGGCGCGCTCTACGTCTTCGCCGTGTTGCCGATCGCGATCTTCTGGGGGCTGGCGTTCGCCGTGGGCGCGTCCGTTGCGTCCATGCTCGTGTTCAACTTCCTCTTCCTCCCGCCCGTGCACTCGCTCACGATGAGCGACTCGCGCAACTGGCTCGCGCTCGCCGTCTACGTCGTCACGTCCGCGGTCGTGAGCGAGCTGGCGGCGCGCTCGCGGCGGCGCGCGACCGAATCGGCCCTGCTCGCCGAGATCGCGCGGTCGCTGCTCGAGCGGGGGAGCGTGAACGGCGAGCTCGACCAGATCGCAGCAGGCGCGGCCGCTGCGCTCGGCGCCGGGGAGGCGCGGATCGAGCTGGGCGAGCCGTCGGAGAGGCTGCGCGCCGACAGCGATGCAACGCCGCTGATCGCGGGGTCGCGGCGCGTCGGCACGATCACGCTGCGCGGGCCGCGCTGGCCCTACCGCAAGTCGGAGTCGCCGCTCCTGCCGGCGCTCGCGTCGCTCCTGGCTGTGGCGATCGACCAGGAGCGGCTCGCCGGCGAGGCGCTCGAGGCCGAGGCGCTGCGGCGCTCGGACGCGCTCAAGACGGCGCTGCTGCGCAGCGTGAGTCATGATCTGCGCTCGCCGCTGATGACGATCCTCACGTCCGCCTCCGCGCTCGCACGCAGCGATCTGAGCCTCGAGGAGGCGGATCGCAGCGAGTTGCTCGCGGGCATCCTCAGCGAGGCGCAGCGGCTCGACCGCCTCGTCTCCAACCTGCTCGAGCTCTCGCGCCTGCAGGCCGGCGCGGCCACTCCCGAGCCCCAGGTCTGGGCCGCCGACAGCCTCGTCGTCCACGCCCTCAGCAGCCTCGGGCCGAGCGCCGATCGTGTCGACGTGACGCTCTCGGACAAGCCTCTGGTCGTGCGCGTCGACGCCCTCCAGATCGAGCGCGTGCTCGCCAACCTGATCGAGAACGCGGTCAAGTACTCACCCGACCACGCCGCGCGCGTGCTCGTCAGCTCGACGGGGCGCGAGGCGCTCGTGCGCGTGGTCGACCACGGGCCGGGCCTGGCGGCCGACGAGATCGAGCGCGTGTTCGAGCCGTTCCAGCGCGGGGCTTCCGGCGACGACGAGCGCGGCGCGGGCCTTGGCCTGGCGATCGCCCGCGGCTTCGCGGAGGCCAACGGCGGCCGCGTCTGGGCCGAGTCGCGCGCGGGCCAGGGTGCCACCTTCGTGCTCGCCCTGCCGATCGCCCAGGTCGCGGAGGAGGAGGAATGACGGGGGCACGCATCCTCGTCGTCGACGACGAGCGCCAGATCCTGCGGGCGCTGTCGACGAGCCTGCGCGCGGCGGGCTATACCGTCGACACGGCCGACACGGCCGCGGGCGCGCTCGCCGCTGCGGCGATGCGGCCGCCGGACGCGGTCATTCTCGACCTCGTGCTGCCGGACGGCACGGGCACGGAGGTCTGCCGCGAGCTGCGCACGTGGTCGAGCGCACCCGTGATCGTCCTCTCCGCGGTCGGGGACGAGCACGAGAAAATCGCCGCGCTCGACGCCGGAGCGGACGACTACGTGACGAAGCCGGTCGGCCTCGACGAGCTGCTCGCGCGCCTGCGCGCGACGCTGCGGCGCGCCGGGCCCTCGCTCGAGCCGGTGATCACCATCGGCGGACTCGTCGTCGATCTCGAGAAGCGCCTCGTCACCGTCGAGGGGCGGGAGGCAAACCTGACGCCACACCAGTTCGACATCCTGCGCGTCCTTGCTCGCGATCCCGGCAAGCTCGTGACGCATCGCGCGCTGCTGCGCGAGGTCTGGGGGCCGGGCTATGGCACTGAGTCGAACCTGCTGCACGTCCATGTGTCGCAGTTGCGTCGCCGAATCGAGCCCGATCCGGCACGCCCGCGCTATCTGATCACCGCGCCCGGCGCGGGCTATCGCCTCGTCGACCCGACGCGGCCGGAGGCGAACCCGGCCCGCGCCTGAGGCGCTCACGCCGATGGCGCAGTCTCGGTCGCACCCGCGTACGCGGCGGCAAGCGCGTCGTATCTGCGCCGGACGTCGGCGCGATCGACCTCCTCCGGCACCGTGGCATCGCATGCGCGCAGGATCATGTCGGCCTGCAGCATCAGGACGGGACGGCGATCGGCGTCCGTCGTCGCCTCCATGATCTTGGCCATCGCACTGAGCTGCCGGATCATGATCGCGGGCATGCCGCCGCTGGCTTGACGGATCTTCTCGAACGCCCGCTGCACGAGACGGTCGTAACTGGCCTCTGCGGTGATGACGCGCACGAATCCAGCCTGATCGCGCAGAACCCTCGGCGGATCCCACCGAGTCGCGATCTTGCAGAGGCTGTCGCCCAGCCAGTCCACGCACGTGACTGCCGTGAACGTGTCGTTGACGGCTGGAGACAGCGCGCGGATGGCGATCTCGACGAGCTGGTCGATGGCGAACGACAGGTCCTGGTTGAGCGTGCGGTGCGGGCCGGTGAAATGCATGCGCTCGAACCCGCGCGCCACGGCAGGCGCTGCCTCGGCGGGCCAGACCACCGCGAGCGGCGAGCCCTGGGTCATGAAATGGCCAGGGCGATGCACGAGTCTCACCACCGCCTGGTTGCGCGCCGCGATGGCCGTCAACGTGTCGTAGCGAACGAATTGCAGGTAGCCGCTGGTCGGCGCCATCACCTTCGAGCCGAACTCCTCGAGGCGGTGGCCGACCTCCATCAGCGACGGGCCGTTCTCGAGCGCTTCGCCTTCAGGGGCCTTTTCGGCGTCGATCGCGCGCGAGAGGTCGTGGGCGATACCCGCGATCACTTGCGGGAGTTGGATCGACAACGTGATTCGGTGGATGAAGTAGATCAGCACGCCGAGATCCACGACGACGAGCGTCAGCGCCACGGTGATCGAGAGGTGCGGCACGAAGTCGCCGTGGGAACCGGGCGAGATCGAGACGAGGGCGAGGATTGCGTAAACGAACGTCGCGACGAACGTGCCGAGCGTCAGTTGCGTGGCGCGGTCGCGAATGAAGTTGCGGAGCATGCGCGGCCCGAACTGGGTCGACGCGAGCGTCAGCGTCACGATCATGATCGAGAAGACCACGCCGACGACGGTGATGACCGCGGCCGCGAGCGCCGTCAGAATCTGCCGCGCCGCGTCGGCAGTGCCGCTGATCGTCCAGGATGGCAGCGTCAGGTCGCCGCGATAGGCGGCGCGATCGATCGCATAGGTCACGGCGAAGAGGGCCACCGCGAGGGCCACCTCGAGACCTGGCACCAACCAGAGGTTCGTGCGCAGAGCCTCGCGGCGCCCCTCGGGAACGAGCGGCGGGCGGCGAGTCATCCGGGAACGCGGTGATTGGGGTGCACAGGTGAGTTTCGGCAGGCCGAAGCGGCGCCGACCAGGCTTCCCGGCTCACCGGCGATCAGGATAGACGAGCGCTACCACCGCTCGCGCGATTCGAGGGGCGACCCTGAGGGATCTCCCCCTGGAGCTGCTCTTGCAGCAGTTTCTTCAGATCTTCTTAAGGCTCATCCGCCGATCCTTCAGCCACGGTTCCGGAGCGCGGTCGTAGCCTGGTTGCATGGCTGACATCGAAGCTCTCGCAATCGCGCTCGCCTGCTTCGCCTTCGCGTTCGCGCTCCTGTTCGCACTGGAGCGTGTGTGATGGCCGCAGGCGACATCTTCGGGCTGATCGTCGCGCTCGGGATATTCATCTACCTCGTGTACGCGCTCCTTCGCGGGGAGCGGTTCTAGATGAGCGCCCAGGGCATCGCACAGATCGTCTTCTACGCCGTCGTCCTGACGGTGCTCGGCTACCCGCTCGGGATCTACATGTCCCGGATCTACGAGGCGGACACCGCCCCGGGTGGCCGCTTCCTCCGTGCGATCGAGCACCGCTTCCTGCGCTCCGTCGGCGTGCACGACCAGGAAAGCTCCGAGCAGACCTGGCAGGGCTACGCGAAGACGGTGATGATCTTCTCGGTCGTCTTCTTCGTCGCGCTCTACACGCTGCTGCGGATCCAGGGCCATCTGTTCCTGAACCCGGACAAGATGAAGGGCGTCCCGTCGCCGCTCGCGCTGAACACGGCCGCGAGCTTCATCACGAACACCAACTGGCAGTTCTACGGCGGCGAGGCGACGATGTCGTACCTCTCGCAGATGGCCGGCCTGGCGGTGCAGAACTTCGTCTCGGCCGGCGTCGGCATGGCCGTGCTCGCGGCCGTCATCCGCGGATTCTCCCGTCGCAACTCGGGCAGCATCGGCAACTTCTGGCGCGACCTCTACCGCTCGCTCGTCTACATCCTGCTGCCGCTGGCGTTCGTGCTGGCGCTCGTGCTCGTCTCGCAGGGTGTCGTGCAGACGTTCGACGGACACACGACGGCCACGACGCTCGAAGGGGCACATCAGACGATCACACGCGGCCCGGCTGCGTCGCAGATCGCGATCAAGCAACTCGGGACGAACGGCGGCGGGTTCTTCGACTCGAACTCGGCCGTGCCGTTCGAGAACCCGAATGGCCTCACGAACTTCCTCGAGATGCTGGCCATCCTGCTCATCCCCGTCGCGCAGGTCTTCATGTTCGGGCGCATGGTCAAGGCGATGCGCCAGGCGGTCGCGATCTTCGCGGCCATGTTCGTGCTGATGGTCGCGGGCATCGGCATCTCGGTGCCGGCCGAGCAGCACGGCTCCGCGGTGCTACGGAGCTCGGGCGTCAACCTCGGCCAGACACAGCAGAGCGGCGGCAACATGCAGGACAAGGAGGTGCGCTTCGGCATCGCCAACAGCTCCCTCTGGTCGGTCGTGACGACCAACGCCTCCAACGGCTCCGTCAACTCGGGCCACGATGCCTATACGCCGGTCGGCGGTGCCGTGCCGCTCGTGAACATCTTCTTCGGCGAGGTGATCTGGGGCGGCGTGGGCTCAGGCCTCTACGGCATGTTCTTCTACGTCATCATCGCGGTCTTCGTGGCCGGTTTGATGGTGGGCCGCACGCCCGAGTACCTGGGCAAGAAGATCGAGGCGCGCGAGATCAAGTACGCCGCGATCGGGGCGCTGACGGTGCCCACGGTGGCGCTTGCGCTGACGGCGATCAGCATCGTCACGCATGGCGGTCTCGTGTCGCTCTACAACACAGGCGCGCACGGCTTCACGGAGGCGCTGTACGCCTACACGTCGCAGTCGAACAACAATGGCAGCGCCTTCGCGGGCTATGGCGGCAAGACGTTCTCCGAGCAGCTCGGCAGCATCGGGTTGTTCCTCGGTCGCTTCGCGCCGCTCCTGGCCGCGCTCGCGGTCGGAGGCTCGCTCGCCGCCAAGAAGACCGTCCCGGCATCGGCCGGCACATTCCGCACGGACGGCGGGACGTTCACCGTCCTGCTCATCGCCGTGATCATCCTCACCGCCGGACTGATGATCCTCCCGGCTCTCACGCTCGGGCCGATCGTGGAGGCACTGCAGTGATCCGCACAACGGTTCGTTCCCTCATCGTCGTGGTCGTCACGACGCTCTTCTTCGGCGGCGTCTATCCGCTCGTCGTCACGGGCATCGCCAAGGTCGCGTTCTCACACGAGGCCAACGGCAGCTTGGTCAAGAAGGACGGCAAGATCGTCGGCTCCGAGCTCGACGGCCAGGCCTTCGCCAAGGCGCAGTACTTCCACTCGCGCCCCTCGGCGACGAGCCCGGCCTACAACCCGGAGTACTCGACGTTCGCCAACCTCGGGCCGACCAGCTCTGCGCTGACCGATCAGGTCAAGAAGGAGCTCGCCGGCGTCCTCAAGACCGAGGGCCCGTACAACCCCGGCCTCAAGGCCAGTGACATTCCGGTGGACGCCGTGACGACCTCGGGCTCGGGGCTCGACCCCCACATCTCCCCGGCCAACGCGCAGCTCCAGGCGCACCGTGTCGCCGCAGTTCGGCACCTGTCCCTGGCGCGCGTCATGCAGCTCGTCAGGTCCCACACGGACGGGCGCAGCTTCAGCTTCCTCGGCGAGCCCGGCGTCAACGTGCTCGCTCTCAACCTCGCCCTCGACAAGGAGCACTAGGCGTGGCACGCAGCTCCGCATCCATCTTCTCGCGCGACATCGTCATGTCGTCGATCCGCGCGTCCTTCCCCAAGCTCGATCCGCGCCTCCAGATCCGCAATCCGGTGATGTTCATCGTCGAGATCGGCAGCGTCATCACGACCGCGATCTTCGTCAAGCAGATCGTCCAGGGGGACACGAGCGGACTTTGGTTCGTCGCGACGATCGCGGTCTGGCTGTGGCTGACCGTGCTCTTCGCGAACTTCGCCGAGGCGATCGCCGAGAGCCGCGGCAAGGCCCAGGCCAGCGCGCTGCGGGCCACCCGCACGACGACGCTGGCGCACCGCCGGCGCGCCGACGGCAGCCTCGAGGAAGTCCCGGCGCCCGATCTCCAGAGGGGCGACGTGGTCGTCTGCGACGCCGGCCAGGTCATCCCGGCGGACGGCGACGTGATCGAGGGCGTCGGCTCGGTGGACGAGTCGGCCATCACCGGGGAATCCGCGCCCGTCATCCGCGAGGCCGGCGGCGATCGCTCGGCCGTCACCGGCGGCACGCGCCTGCTCTCGGACCAGCTCGTGATCCAGGTCACGCAGGAGCCCGGGCAATCGTTCCTCGACCGCATGATCGCGCTCGTCGAGGGCGCCGAGCGGCGCAAGACGCCGAACGAGATCGCCCTCAACATCCTGCTCGCAGGGCTCACGATCACGTTCGTGGCGGCGGTCGTCACGCTGCGGCCGTTCGCCATCTATGCGCACACGCCGACCTCGCAGACCGTCCTGATCGCGCTGCTCGTCGCGCTCATCCCGACGACGATCGGCGCGCTGCTATCGGCGATCGGCATCGCCGGCATGGATCGCCTCATCCAGCGCAACGTGCTCGCGATGTCGGGCCGAGCGGTCGAGGCATCCGGCGACGTCGACGTGCTGCTGCTCGACAAGACCGGCACGATCACGCTCGGCAACCGCCAGGCCACCGAGTTCGTCCCGCTGGACGGCGTCAGCGAGCAGGAGCTCGCCGAGGCGGCCCAGCTCTCGTCGCTCGCCGACGAGACGCCCGAGGGGCGCTCGATCGTCGTGCTCGCGAAGGAGAGGTACGGGCTGCGCGAGCGCGAGCTCGCGAGCCACGAGGCGATGTTCGTCCCGTTCTCCGCGACCACGCGCATGTCCGGGGTGGATTTCGACGGCAAGCGCCTGCGCAAGGGCGCGGCCGACTCCGTCAAGAAGTTCGTCGCCGAGAACGGCGGCTCGGGCGATGCGACACAGCTCGACGCCGAGGTCGAGAAGATCGCGCGTCTCGGCGGGACGCCGCTCGTCGTCGCGCAGGACAACTTCGTGCTCGGCGTGATCCACCTCAAGGACATCGTCAAGGGCGGCATGAGCGAGCGCTTCGACGAGCTGCGCCGCATGGGCATCCGCACGGTCATGATCACGGGCGACAACCGCGTGACGGCCGGCGTGATCGCCAGCGAGTCCGGTGTCGACGACTTCCTCGCGGAAGCCACGCCCGAGGCCAAGATGGCGCTGATCCGCGAGGAGCAGGCCCTGGGGCGGATGGTCGCGATGACGGGCGACGGCACGAACGACGCGCCGGCGCTCGCACAAGCCGATGTCGGCGTCGCCATGAACACCGGCACGTCGGCGGCGAAGGAAGCCGGCAACATGGTCGACCTCGACTCCAATCCGACCAAGCTGATCGAGATCGTCGAGGTCGGCAAGCAGTTGCTGATCACGCGCGGCGCGCTGACCACGTTCTCGATCGCCAACGACGTCGCCAAGTACTTCGCAATCCTGCCGGCGATGTTCGCGTTCACGTATGGCACCAACGGAGGGCGCGGGCCGCTCGACTCGCTCAACGTCATGAGCCTGGGCACGCCCAAGAGCGCGATCACGAGCGCGATCATCTTCAACGCGTTGATCATCCCGGCGCTCGTGCCGCTGGCGCTGAAGGGCGTGAAGTACCGCGCGATCGGCGCGACCGCGCTGCTGCGCCGCAACCTGCTCATCTACGGCGCCGGCGGGGTGATCCTGCCGTTCGTCGGCATCAAGCTGATCGACCTGATCGTGCACAACCTGCTCGGCGCTTGACCCCCGGCCTGGGCTCGCCCAGGCGGCTCCCCACGACGCGGGCCCGCTCATCCGAGCGGGCCCGCGGTCGTTCTCAGGCGGTCTCGCTCTGCCCGTCGAAGAAGCGGTAGCCGAGGCCCGGCTCGGTCACGATCAGGGCCGGGTGACGCGGATCCTGCTCGATACGGCGGCGCAGTTGCGAGATCTGCACGCGCAGGTTGTCGGCGGCGGCGGCGTCCGGGTCGCCCCAGACCTCGGCCACGATGGCACGGTGGGTCAACAGCCTTCCGGGGTGACGCATGAAGCACGCGAGCAGCGCGAACTGCGTGCGCGTGAGCTGCACGGGCTCGCCGCGCACGCGCGCCGTGTGCTCGGCGAGATCGAGCTGCACCGGGCCTCGCTCCATCCGCGCCGACTCGGCGCGGGCGTCCGCGGCATTGCCATGGCGGAGCGCCACGCGCACGCGTGCGAGCAGCTCGCGCACCGAGAACGGCTTCGAGACGTAGTCGTCGGCCCCGAGGTCGAGCGCCTCGACCTTGACGGCGTCCTCGCCCTGGGCCGAGAGCACGATGATCGGCAGCGCCGGGTACAGCACGCGCACGCGGCGGATGACCTCGAAGCCGCTGACGCCGGGCAGGCCGAGGTCGAGCAGGAGGAGGTCGAACGCGCCGTTCGTGACGCGTGCGAGCGCATCCTCGCCGGTGAGCGTGGCCGTTACCACGTACCCCTGGGCCTCGAGTGCGATGCGCAGCGCGCGCAGGACGACCGGCTCGTCGTCGACGAGCAGGATCATCGGTCGCTTCATGCCGCGAGCGGCAGCTCGACGACGAAGGTCGCGCCGCCGCCCGCTGTGGGCTCGACGTGGATCGAGCCGCCGTGGGCCTCGACGAACCCTCTGCTGATCGTGAGCCCGAGGCCGGTGCCCATGCTGCTGTCGCGGCCCTTGCGCAGCCGGTAGTACGGCTCGAAGATGCGCCGGCGCTCGGCCTCGGGCACGCCCGGCCCGTGGTCGACCACCGAGATGCGCAGCGCGGTGCCCGTGCTCGTCGCGTACAGCCCGATCGCTTCGTCCCGGTCGGCGCGGCTCGCGTTCTCGAGCAGGTTCACGAGCACCTGGCGGATCATCGTCTCGTCGACGTTCACCGGCGGCAGCTCCGCGACGACGTCGACGTCGACGTACTGGCCTTCGAGCGCCGCCGCCGCGTCGTCGACCGCTGCGTAGAGCAGCTCGTCGACGGGCATCAGCGTGCGCCGGGGATGCAGCGCGCCGGCCTCGATGCGCGAGAGCTCGAGCATGTTGTCGACCAGCCGCGTGAGCCGGCGGGCCTCGGTCTCGATCCCGCCGATCAGCGCCTCGCGCTCGTGCTCGGGCACGCTCTCGCGCAGGGCGGAGGCCGATGCGGTGATCGCCGTCAGAGGGGTGCGCAGGTCGTGCGAGACGGACTGCAGGAGCGCGGTGCGCAAGCGATCCGTCTCCTTGAGCGCCTGCAGCATCACGCCCTCGTGCTCGAGGCGGGCGCGCCCGAGCGCGAGGCCGAGGATCCCGCAGAACGACTCCAGCACCGCCACCGTCTCGCTGTCGATGCGCCGGGTCCCGGTGTCGGCGGCGAGGTAGCCGAACGTGATGCCGCTGTCGGCGATCGGCAGTGCGAGCACGCCGCCCTCGCCGCGCAGCGCGACGAGGGCGGGTCCGTCGGCCGGGCTCATGGTCTGCTCGAGGTGCGCACCCGCGGCGTCGTGCGTGCCCACCCGCTCGTCGAGCTCCTGACCGCGCACGGCGACGCGCAGCGCGGCGCCGCGCAGGGCGAGGCCCTGCGGTGATGTCGGCCAGCGTCCTGCGCAGCGCGGGCCGCAGGTCGTCGGTGCGGATCAGGTCGGTCGCCAGCGCCTGCAGCATCTCCATGCGCAGCGCGCGTCGCTTCGCCGCTGCGCTCGCCGACCGGAAGCCGCCCACGTAGTTGGCGAGGACGACCGCGATCAGCGTGTAGATGATGAAGGCCGCAATGCTCGCGGACGCCTCGATGCGGAACGAGTAGTACGGGTGGGTGAAGAGGAAGTTGAACGTCAGCGCACTGACGAGCGCGAGCGCGAGCGCGAGGATGCGCCCGCCGTTCGTGGCGATCAGCGGCGGCAGCAGCAGGACGAGCGCGAACGTCCCGGTGTCGAGGTCGTCGCGCGCGGGCAGCAGCACGGCGACGGCGACGATCAGCATGAACAGCGACGCCGCGCCCGCCAGCGCACCGCGCCAGGCCGCCTCCTCGTCGAGCTCGGGGAGATGCCGGCGGATCGCAGCGACGGTCTGTGCGCGCGCGCTCACGACGACCAGCGCGTCGCGCGCACGAGGTGTCGCTGCGGCATGCCGCCCATGATGCCGCACATGGTCACGGCTCGACCGTACAGCGCGCGCGTGAAGCCGCGCCAAAGGATGCGCGCGAACGTCTGAAGCGCGCCTAAAGCCGTCGCGCCACGGGCGGTCGCGGAGCCTAGACTCGGGAGGTGGCGGCTCCGCTCCAGGTTGCACGCGGATTCCTGCGCATCTACCTCGGCGCGGCCGCCGGCGTGGGCAAGACCTACCAGATGCTGGGGGACGCGCGCCTCGCCGCCGAGGAGGGCACCGACATCGTGATCGGCTATCTCGAGCCGCACGGGCGCGTCGCGACCGAGGAGCGCGCGCGCGGCCTCGAGGCCGCGCCCGTGGTGCGCTACGGATCGGGCAGCCGCGCCGAGACCGAGCCCGATGTCGCGTGGCTGATCGAGCGCCGTCCGAGCGTCGCGATCGTCGACGAGCTGGCGCACACGAACCCGCCGGAGGCGCCGCGGCCCAAGCGCTACGACGATGTCGCCGTCCTGCTCGCGAACGGCATCGACGTCTGGACGACCGTCAACATCCAGCACCTCGAGAGCCTCGGCAACCGCATCCGCTCGCTCACCGGAGTCGAGGTCCGCGAGACGTTCCCGGATCGGCTCCTGCACGAAGCCGACGAGATCAAGCTCGTCGACCTCAGCCCGGCATCGCTGCGCGAGCGCATCGCGCGCGGTCTCGTCTATCCCACGGATCGCGTCGAGCAGGCGCTGACGGGCTTCTTCACGATCGAGAACCTCACCGCCCTGCGCGCGCTCGTCCTGCACGAGCTCGCCGAGGTCGCGGCGGCGCATCTCGACACGACGAATCCCGACGCGCGGCCGAGCGAGCGGGTGCTCGTGGCGATCAGCGCTCGCCGCGACTCGTACGCGATCCTCATCCGGAACGGCGAGCGCCTGGCGCGCCGCAGCGACTCCGAGCTCTACGTGCTGTACGTCGAGCCTCCGGGCGGCCGCAACGGACGCGGACACCGCGCGCGTGCTCGCCGACGCCGAGGCGCTCACGCGCTCGCTCGGGGGCGTCTTCCTGCGCCGGCGCGCCGAGAACCCGGCGAGCGAGATCATCCGCGAGGCGGAGGCCCAGCGCATCACGCAGATCGTCGTCGGCAAGAGCCGCCGCTCGGGTCTGCGCCTGCGTCTCGGCGGCTCGCTCGTCGAGGCCGTGCTGCGCGGCACCTCGGGCATCGACGTGCACGTCGTCGACGATCAGGCTCCGCGCGCCGGCGCGTGAGAAACCCGCACGGCGCGCGCCGTGCATCCGGTAGCCTCGCGCCGTGCCGGCCATCACGTACGACGGGTCGGCATGAGCGCGCCCGGGCGCAGCTTCAAGCGCACGCTCGTCGGCCGCCGCATGCCGATGGGCAGCCTCGAGGACGAGCTGCTCCCGCGCTGGGTCGCGCTCCCGATCTTCGCCTCGGACCCGCTCTCGTCGGTGGCCTACGCGACCGAGGCGGGACTCGTCGTGCTCGTCGCCACCTCGCTGACCTCCCGCGGCCTGATCGTGCCGATCTCGGCGGTCATCGCGGCGTTGCTGGTGATCGTCGTCCTCTCGTATCGCCAGACGATCTTCGCCTACCCCAACGGGGGCGGCTCGTACGTCGTCGCGAAGGAGAACCTCGGCCAGACCGCGGGGCTCGTGGCTGCGGCGTCGCTGCTCACGGACTACGTCCTGACGGCTGCCGTGTCGATCGCGTCGGGCGTGCTCGCGGTCACCTCGGCGGTTCCCGAGCTCTCGTCGCATGCCGTCGAGCTGAGCCTCGGCGTGCTCGTCGTGCTGGTGCTCGTCAACCTCCGCGGCGTGCGCGAGTCGGGCTTCGTGTTCGCGCTGCCCACGTACGGCTTCATCATCGCGATCGGCGCCACGATCGCGGTCGGCTTCGTGCGCGGGATGGTCAGCGGCTGGCCCACTGCGCACGTCCCCGACCCGGCCCAGGCCGGCCTGGCAGGCGGCGTCGGCCTCGTCGTGCTCCTGCGCGCGTTCGCGTCGGGCTGCAGCGCCCTGACGGGCGTCGAGGCGATCTCGAACGGCGTGACCGCGTTCCGCCGGCCGCAGGCGCGGAACGCCGCGAGCACGCTGATGTCGATGGGCGTGATCGCCGTCGTGCTGTTCCTCGGCGTCTCGGTCCTGGCCTGGAAGATCGACGCGCGGCCGAGCGGGTCGGTCTCGGTGCTCTCGGAGATCGCTCGCGCCGTGTTCCCGCCCGGGGGGTCGTCGTTCGGCTACTACGCCGTGCAGGCGACGACGGCCGCGGTGCTCGCGCTCGCCGCCAACACGGCGTTCCAGGGCTTCCCGCGCCTCGCCGCCCTGCTCGCGAGCGACAGCTTCCTGCCCCGGCAGTTCTCGAACCTCGGCGACCGCCTCGTCTACTCCAACGGCATCCTCGTGCTGGCCCTGGCGGCCGGCGCGCTCATTGTCGGGTTCCACGCCGACGTGCTCAGCCTGATCCACCTCTACCTGCTGGGCGTGTTCACGGCGTTCACGCTCTCGCAGTTCGGCATGGTGCGGCACAACTGGAACCGCCGCGCATCCGTCGTCTCGGCGCGTTCGCTCGTCTATCCGATCGCGCTCAACGCCACCGGCGGCCTCCTCACCGGCCTCGTCGGTGCGGTCGTGATCGCGACGAAGTTCGGCGAGGGCGCGTGGATGGTGATGATCGCGATCCCGACGCTCGTGCTCGGGTTCGTCGTCGTCGGCCGGCACTACGCCGACGTGCGCACGCGCCTGCGCGACCCGGGGGGCGCCTACGCCGCGGTGCGCGGGCCGGTGGTGCTGTACGTCAGCGCACTCGACGATGCGACCGCAGCGGCGCTCCGTTACGTGCGCTCGATCGCGGGCGACCGCTACCAGGCGATCCACGTCGCCGATCCCGCGGGCGTGACCGGCATCGCCGAGGCCTGGCGCGGGTTCAGCGGTGACGGGCCTCCGCTCCTGTCCCTGCCGCGCGAGCGCACGGTCTCGGGCACGGTCGCGCGCCACGTGCGGGAGCTCGAGCACGGCCCCGGCGAGGTCACCACGCTGGTCGTGCCGGAGCTGTTCAAGCGCAGGTCGCTGCTCGCGATCGTGCGCGGCCGGACGACGCTCGCCCTGCGTCTGCGGCTGCAGGGCGAGGAGGACGTCGTGCTCGCCGATGTCCCCGTCGTGGCCGGCTCCACGGGCGTTCCGCGCCCGCGCTCGGGCGAGGGGCGCACCAGCGTCCTCCTGCCCATCGCCGAGCTCAGCGCCGCATCGCGCCACGCGCTCGGATACGCGCTCGGCCTCGGGAGCGAGCATGTCCTCGGCCTGCACGTCGAGCTCGGCGCCGACGACGTGTCGCAGACCCGCGCGGCCTGGGCCGCGCGGGCCCTGCCGATCCCGGTCAAGGTCGTGCCGTCGCCCTATCGCGACCTCGGGCAGCCGCTGCTCGCCGAGATCCGCGCGATCACCGCCGACCCCGACGCGGTCTGCGTGGTCGTCATGCCCGAGATCATCAGCCCGCACCGCTGGCAGCGGATCCTGCACAACCAGCGGGCGCTGTTCATCAAGCGGCTGCTCCTGTTCGAGGAGCGTGTCGTATTGACGAGCGTGCCCTATCGCCTCCCGGAGGCGGGCGAGGTTGCGCCCGCGACCCCGGACACGGCGGGCGCACTCGAGCGCGCGCGGGAGTTCGCCGTCCCGAGCGCGCCGCTGCGGTCTCCGGGCATTGCGGTCGAGCGCGCGGCTCGTGCGCCCGCTGCCCCCGAGCCGCGGATGTCGACCGAGGCGATCTGGCGCGCGTTCGAGGGCTTCGCGGGCTCGCTGGCGCTGCTGGCGGTCACGCTCGTCGGTCTGCTGCTGCTGCGCGACCACCTGAGCGCCGAGACGGTTGCGCTCGTCATGCTCCTGCCCCCGCTCGTCGCGGCGCTCTCGGGCCGCGCGCTCGCGCTCGTGATGGCGGCCTTCGGCGCGCTGCTCTTCAACTTCTTCTTCCTGAAGCCGTACTACTCGCTCTCGATCGAGAGCAGCGACAGCATCGGCGCCTTTCTCGCGTACGCGTCGGTGGCGATGCTCGTCGCGATCGTCGCGGGGCGCCTGCGGCAGGCGCGGGCCGATGCCGACCGGCGCATCCGCCAGGAGCAGGTGCTGCACGACGTCGCGCTCGCCCTGCTCGCGGGTGAGACGCGCGAGGATGTCCTGCGCGCGCACCTGCAGCGCCTGGCGGATGCGCTCGGCGTGAGCGCGGCCGCGACCGTCGACGGCACGCGTGCGATCGTCGCCGGCGATGCCGCGCCGGCCCTGCTGCGCGCCGAGCTGCAGGGCGTCCGCTACCACGGTGCGGCGTTCGGCGAGCGCGGGCGCATCGTCATCGACGGCGGGCTGCGTCTCGGCCGCGCGCAGATCCAGGTGGCCGACACGCTCGCCCGCCTGCTCGACGCCGGGCGCGCCGGTTGCGGGACATCCGCGGACGGCGGCGCTCAGGTGTCGTCGACGCGCACCTCGTCGGACCCCTGAGGACGCGCCAAGCCGGCTTCGATGCGGCCGAGCGCGAGGCGCGCGGCGGCCAGCTCGCGCGCCAGGAAGTCGGTCTCGGCGCGCATCTCGGCGGCCATGCGCCGGTCCTCCTCGTACTGCCGGCGGTCGCGGAAGGCCTGGCGGTTCTGGGCCAGGAGGATGAGCGGCGCGGCGTATGCGGCCTGGGTCGAGAACGCGAGGTTGAGCAGGATGAACGGGTAGGGATCCCAGCGGCCGGCCGCCCAGACCGCGTTGACGCCGATCCAGGCGATCACGAGCGCGGTCTGGATCACGAGGTAGCGCGCCGTGCCGAAATAGCGCGCGATGCCCTCGGACACGCGCCCGAACGCCTCGGGGTCGTAGTGGGGCGCGACCGCCAGCGACCGCCTCGGCTGATCGAGGCGGCGGTTGCCGGCGACGTGCCAGGTCACGCGCTTGCGCATCGCCGGCTCCTTTCGTGTGCGACTTCCCGGCCAGTGGTAGCCCGGCCTGGGCGCCGCGTCCTCCTACGATCGGACGATGCGGCGGTCGGAGCGCGCTAGCCGGGATCGCCGCCCGGCACTCCCGTCGCCAGCAGGAACCGGATCCGGGTCAGCTCCTGGACGAGGGCATCGGCGGGGCCGTCGTACAGCATCGAGCTGTACCCGCCGCAGACGAGCCGGTCGAGCAGGGCGACGCCGCGCACGGGCGTCCGCACGTCGCGGACGAGTTGCGCGACCTCGCGCGTCGCCTCGGCGCACGCGAGCAGGTTACGAACGCCGGGCGGCGGTCGTGTCGAGATCCAGAGCTCGGGCCAGTGCTCGGCGGCGAGCAGGGCGCGCTCGAGCGTGTGGGCGAGGCGCTTGCGGTGTGCCGGCCGGGCCAGTCGCTCCCGCTCGGCGGCGATCTCCGCGACGCGGAGCCCGCCGTCGCCGTCGGCGATGACGTCGCGTGCGCGCTCGTGCAGGCAGGAGGCCGCGCGGGCGAACCCGCACGCGAGGGCGAGCTCGACGACGAACGCGGCCGATGCCGCCGTGACGGCCTCTCCACCGCGTCCGACGGCGGCGATCAGGACGATCGCGAGCAGGGCGCTCGTGACCGTGAGCTGCCCGCCGAGAAGTGAGCGCGTGCGTGCCGCGCGCGCCACCGGGTGGGCCGGACCGAGCGCCGCGGCAGCGGGCGGGTACGCCGCCCGCCCGGCCGCCGCGCGCACCTGGCGGCGATGGACGTGCGGGATCGCCACGTCAGGCGTCCGCCTCTGCGAGCCGCTCGACCTCCTCGATGCCGGCCGGCCGCCCGGCGCGAACCCAGAGCCGTTGGAGCGCCGCCGCGATGACGAGCATGGCGACGAGCGAGAGCAGCGGGTAGCCGCGCGCGAGGTTGACGGCCAGCGTGAAGGCCACGGCCGCCGCGCCGAGCAGGTTGACGGCCGCGAGCACGTGCCGGCCCTCGCGGCGCGAGAACCGCGCAATCGCGGCCAGGCCGGCGAGGAAGCTCACGAACACCGCGACGGCGTAGAACAGGACGAGCTCCTGCTCGAGGCCGCCCGCGGCCAGGAGCACCGCGGCGGAGACGGCGAGATAGACGCAGACCGACCAGTAGGGCGTGTGATGGCGGTTGGTATGGCCGAGCGCGCGCGGCAGGATGCCCACGCCCGCGCTCTCGGCGTGGCGCGAGAGCGCCTTGAGCAGGCCCGGGCCCGCCTGGAACGACGAGCTGGCAGCCGCCAGCAGCAGCATCGAGCTGGCACCCTGGAAGAGCGCGAAGACGAGTCCGTCGCCGGTGGCGGCGCGCGCGACGTCGGCGATCTGCGTCGAGTCGGCCGAGGGGATGCCGACGTGCAGCCGCACGGCGAGCGCTGCGATCCCGATCGTGAGCGCGGCGACGATGACGAACGTCAGCACGAGCGTGCCGCGCGCGAAGCGACGGCGGTCGTCGGCCCCGAGCTGCCCGAGCTGCCCGATGGCCGTCGCCGGCGCTTCGGTACCCGTTGCCAGGGCCATGGCCACGGGGAACGAGAGCAGCACGGCCAGCGCGGCGGGCCCGGTATCGCCGGTCACCCGCGCGTGTCCGCCTCCGCCGGCGGCGTGGACGTAGCCGTGGACGAGCACGACGATCGCGATCGCCACGAACAGCAGGGTCATGGCCGCGAACACGAGCCGGCCGCCGTGCCCGAACCAGGTCAGCCCCGCCACGAATGCGAGCAGGCCGAGGCCGAGCAGCAGGCGCAGCGGTGCGAGACCCGGGAGGTAGGCGATCAGTGCGCTCACGGCCGCTGCGATCGAGATCGTGATCGTGAGCACGAAATCGACGATCAGCGCGCCGATCGGCACGAACACCCAGCCGGTGCCGAAGGCGCGCGCCGCGGCCTCGGGCGAGCCCCCGCCGAGCGGAAAACGCGCAACGAGGTGCCAGTAGTTGACGTCCACGAGCGCGATCACGCCGAGCACGAGCAACTGGGTCGGCAGGAGCAGGCCCAGATGCCCGTCGAGCGCGCGCAGCGATGCCTCGATCGTGTAGGCGACGGACGACACCGGGTCGGCCATGACCGCGAACGCGAAGCCGACGAAGAGCAGCGCGCGGAACGCGCGCCGGTGGGCCGCGCGCGGCATGGTCGAGGTGATCGGGGAGGAGTCCATCGGCAGGCGTTCGCGCTTGCCGACCAGGCTTCCCGGCGCACCTGCCCGGCCCCGGCACTCGCCGTGGGCAGACGAGATGAGCGTACCAGGACGTCGCGAGAGGTGCCCAAGGCGAGACCGTGTGTATGCCAAAGCGTCTCGAAAGCGCCCCGGCTAGCCTGCTGCGATGCCTTCGTTCCTCGCTCCGCGCGGCCCGGCCGTGCGCGCCAACACGCAGCGCAACGCGCGTGCGACAGCCGAGCGCCTCGCGCGCTGGCAACCGGCGCGCGACGCGCTCTGGGCCGTGCTCGAGCGCCGTCTCGTCCCGGGCGGGCGCGTGGCCGTCGTCGGTGCCGGCAACGGCCACGACGTGCCGCTGCAGCGCCTCGCCGAGCACTCGCTGCGCGTCGACCTGATCGACGTCGACGCGCGCGCGGCGCGGGGCGCGCGGGGGCGGCTGCCCGGCGAGCTGCGCCGCCGTGTGCACGTCGTGCGCCAGGACGCCACGGAGGGCCTCGCCGACGACCTCGTGCGCGCGGCCGCGCGCGGCGACCTGCCCGCCGCGCGCGAGGCCGAGCCGGCGGCGCTCGGCACCGGCGCGTACGACCTCGTGATCGGCGACCTGCTCTACAGCCAGCTGCTGTACCCCGCGCTGCGCGACACCACGCTGCCGCGCGAGCGCATCGGCGTCGTGCTGGCGCGCGTCGACCGCCCGCTCGTGGCCTCCGTCGTGCGTCGCCTGCACGCCAGCGCGGCGCCGGGGCAGGCGGTCGTGCACGTCCACGACCCGCTCGGCTGGTGGGACGGCCACGTGCAGCCGGTGACGCTCGACGAGATCCTCGCGGCGGCGGCGACCGACGTCGATGCGGCCCTCGCGCTGATCGCGAAGGGGCACGGGCCGAGTGCCTGCGACCCGCGCGCGATCGCCGTCGAGGCGGGCATCGAGCCGCTCGAGACCACCTTCTGGCGCTGGCCGTTCCAGGAGGGCGTCGACTACCTCGCCTGCGCAACGGTCGTGCGTCCGGGCTAGCCTCCCGCCAATGGACGAGCTCGAGCAGTACCTGTCGGAGCGCTACTGGACGGAGGACGATCTCCTGCGCGAGGTGCGCGCGGACATCGCCGAGCGCGGTCCCCAGATCCAGGTCAGCGCCGAGGCCGGGCGCCTGCTCGCTCTGCTCGTGCGAGCGGCAGGCGCGACGCGTGTGCTCGAGGTCGGGACGCTCTTCGGCTACAGCGGCATCTGGATGGCGCGCGAGCTCCCGGCGGGCGGGCGGCTCGACACGATCGAGATCGAGAAGCTGCACGCCGATGCTGCCGAGCACTGGTTCGAGCGGGCGGGCCTGGCCGACCGCGTGACGGTGCACCGCGGCGCCGGCGCGGAGGTGCTCGCGACGCTCACCGGCCCCTACGACGTCGCATTCATCGACGCCGACAAGGCCGGCTACCCGGCCTACGTGCGCCGCTCGCTCGAGCTGCTCCGGCCGGGCGGCATCGTGATCGCCGACAACGCGATCCGCCGCGGCGGCATCGTGCGCGCCGGCGTCGACGCCGACATGGACGGCATCCGCGCGATGCACGATCTCCTGGCGGCGGACCGCTCGCTCGTCGCGACTGCGGTGCCGGTCGGCGACGGGCTCGCGATCGCCGTGAAGGGGAGCTGAGCCGCCGTGACGACGTACCGCCCCTCGCCCCGCCCGACGTTCGCCGGCCCGGCCGCGATCCCGTACGCGAGCGTCACGCGGCACATCTGGGGCGATCCCGAGGCCGGCGAGGTCGCCGACTGGATCTACGCCTCGACCGAGTGCGTGCACGCGCTCGTGTTCGGCCTCGCCCCGGGGGCGTGGTTCCGGCACTCGCCCGAGTTCCGCACCATCTTCGGCGCCGACGAGCTGCTCTACGTCCTGCGCGGGACGATGGTGCTGGCCAACCCCGAGACCGGCGAGGTCCTGCGCGTGCCGCGCGGCGGCACCGCGTTCTTCCGCGCCGACACCTGGCATCACGTGCACGCGCACGGCAACGAGGAGCTGCGCGTGCTCGAGCTCTACGCGCCCCCGCCGGCGAAGGGCTCGTCGGGCGCGCACGCGCGCACACGGCCCTACCTCGAGCCCGCCGACTGGCGCTACGGCGACGACTCGCTGCTCGGCCGCCTGCCCGGAGCCGAGCCCGCGCGGCGCACGCTCGTCGAGCCCGCGATCACGTGGCGGCGCTCGCTGGGCGTGCTGGAGGGCATCTACGCGAGCACCGAGCACCTCACCGCGGGCGTGCTCGAGCTGAATCCCGGCGAGATCTCCACAGCGCACGCCCACGGCGGCGACGAGGTCGTCTACTGCCTCGAGGGCGTCCTGCACGTGCGCGCCCTGGGCGCCGACGCCAACAGCGTCTTCGAGCTCGGCCCCGACGACGCGGCCTACATCCCGCAGGGCGTCGCGCACGAGTACCGCAGCTACGGCTCCGCTCCCGTACGCGCGCTCTTCGGCGTCGCGCCGTCCTACCTGCCGTGACCCGCGCGATCGGCATCGACGTCGGGGGCACGAAGATCGCGGCCGGTCTGGTCGACACCGCGACGGGGGCGTGCGAGGCTCGCTTCGAGCGCGTGACGCGCCCCGAGCGCGATCCGGCGGTCATCCTCGGCGAGTGCGTCGCGATGGCGCAGCGGCTGGCGGCGGGCGCCGGCGACGTGCCGATCGGCATCGGCGTCTGCGAGCTCGTCGACCGCGAGGGCCACACGCGATCGGCGCAGACGATCGACTGGCGCGCGGTCGACGTCGCGGGGGCGTTCGCGGGCATCGGGCCTGCCGTCGTCGAGAGCGACGTGCGCGCCGCGGCCGTCGCCGAGGCGCGCTTCGGCGGCGGCCGGGGCGTCGGCGAGCTGCTGTTCGTGACGGTCGGGACAGGCATCTCCTGCTGCCTGGTACTGGACGGGAGCGCCTACGAGGGCGCCCGCGGCAACGCCATCTGCTTCGGTGCGCCGCCGGTCGAGGACGCCGCCAGCGGCCTCGCCCTGGCCGCCGCGGGCGGGCGCGCGTGGGCCGAGGAGGTGCTCGCAGACCCCGCGCTCGACGGCGTGGTCGAGACCGCCGCGACGGCGCTGGGCGCGGGCCTCGCCTGGCTCGTCAACGCGCTCGATCCCGGCGCCGTCGTGATCGGCGGCGGTCTCGGCCTGGTCGACCGCTACCGCGAGCTCGCGGTGGCGGCGATGCGACCGATGATCTTCGCCGACAACACGCGCGACGTGCCGGTCGTCCCGGCGCAGCTGGGCGCCGATGCGGGGGTGATCGGCGCGGCGCTCGCCGCCGTGCCCGGCTGAATGCGCCGCGCCTTGGCGCTGGGCTTCGAATGAGCCGCGCGGCGCGTATCGACCCCCGGTAGGTTCCCGTGAACAGCGACGCAGGGGAGCCCAGACATGACACCGAGCGAGGCACTGCAGGCGATCTGCGAGGCGTGGAACCGCCTCGACAAGGACGCGCTCGCCGACCTCTTCAGCGAGGACGGCCTCTTCGAGGATCCGCTCAACGAGCGCGCGGCGCGCGGTCGCGAGGACGTGCGCGAGATCATCGCGCCCGGGATGGCGGCGCTCTCGGAGTGCGAGGTCACGCTCGCTGCCACGCTCGAGCGCGGCGACCTCGCGCTCTGCGAGGGCATGTTCCGCTCGGCCCTCGCCGACGGCGGCGCGCGCTTCGACTTCCCGTTCGCAATGGCGATCGAGATGAAGGACGGGCGCATCGCGCGCCTCACGGAGTACTTCGACACCGCGCCGCTCGTATGACCGCAGCGCGCGAGCGCGAGCCGCTCTCGTACACCGTGCGCCGCTCGCCCTACTTCGAGCGGACGCTCGCCGCGGGCGCGCTCGGGTTCATGGTCTACAACCACACGTACATGCCGATCGACTACGGGCGCGACCCCGAGGTCGAGTACCGGGCGATCACCGAGGGCGTGACGCTGTGGGACGTCGGCGCCGAGCGGCAGGCGCAGCTGCGCGGCCCCGACGCGCTGAGCTTCGCCGACTACCTCAGCCCGCGCGACCTGCTCGATCTCGCGGTCGGGCGCTGCCGCTTCACGCCGGTCTGCGACCCGCGCGGCGAGATCATGGCCGACTGCATCGTCCTGCGGCCGTTCGTGGACACGGTCTGGTACTCGCACTCGGATTGCGACATCTCGTTGTGGGCCTACGGGCTCGCGCTCGCACGCGGCGCGCGGGTCGAGGTCGAGGAGGCCGACGTCGCGCCGCTGCAGCTGCAGGGCCCGCTCGCGCGGGCGGTGCTCGAACCGCTCTACGGCGGCGATCTCTCGGCGCTCCGGCGCTTCGACTGCGCGGCGGTGAGCGTCGCGTCGGTCCCGTGCGTCGTCTCGAACACCGGCTGGAGCAAGGAGGCCGGGTACGAGATCTACCCGCTCGGCTCCGAGCGCTGCCTCGAGCTCTGGGACGCGCTCGTCGCGGCCGGCGAGCCGCACGGCCTGCTCGTGACCGGGCCCAACATCACGCGCGCCGTCGAGCAGGGCATCACCGACACGCAGTACCGCATGAACTCGCACATGACGGCGCTCGAGGCCGGGCTCGAGTCGATGCTGCAGCTCGACGGCGAGCCGTTCATGGGCCGGGAGGCGCTGCTCGCGGAACGTGCCCGCGGGCCGCGCCGCCGCACCGTCGGGCTTGCGGTCGACGGCGCGCCATTCCCGTTCCTCGAGGACTTCTGGCCCGTGCTCGACCGCGGCGGCGAGGAGGTCGGAGTGGCGCGCTGGGCGGTCTACTCCTACGCGCTCGGCCGCAACATCGCGATCGCGCTCGTGGACGCGGCGGCCGACGACGCCGGCGAACTGGTCGTGCGAGCGCCCGACGGCGATCGCACGGCGCGCGTCCACCCGATCCCGTTCGTCTGAGCGATCCCTAGGTGCCCGTGTCGAAGGCGTGGAACGCCGCCTTCTCGAGCGCATGCTGCGGATCGCCGAGTGCGTGCGTGCTCACGGCCATCTCGAGCCACAGGTTCGCATCGCCGGCGCCCGCCGCGAGGTCGATCCCGTGCTTCGCGAGCGCCGCCCGCACCTCGGATTGCCGAGGCGTGGCCGTGCTCGAGCCACCGCATGCCGCCAGGATCAGCGCGACAGCGGGAGGATCGCCGCAAGGGCGGCTTCGCGGCGGGTGGGAGGGCTCGGCATCCGCCGGCTCTCCCCGCATCTCGCACCTCCCAACCGCGGCGCGCGGCCTGCGGCGCGAGCGCGACCGCCGGCTCGGCCTCCTCGAAAGCGACTACGCGGTTAGGGGAGAACCTCGGATCTCCGGGTGCGTGCCGCACGTCGATGAACCGTGCATGCACACGTCTCTCCCGACCTTTGCCGAGGCCCGCGCCCGCGCGGGCGCCGACCGATCTCCCCGGCGGGCAGCACGCCAATCCGCCGTCAAGGACGGGCTGCTCGAGATGCTCGCCGCGCGCGACGCGGACATGCTCGCGCATCTCGCCCGCATCGCAGAGCTCGCCGGAAGCACCGCGATCATCCTCGGCCTCGGGCGCGCCGACATTCGCCTGACGCGCCTGGGGGCCGAGTTCCACGACATCGGGAAGCTTGGAATCCCCGAGTCGATCCTGGCGAAGTCAGGCCCGCTCAGCCCCGAGGAGGAGTGGTTCATGCAGCGTCACAGCGAGATCGGCGAAAGCCTGGTGGCCGCCACGCCCGCGCTCAGGGCGATCGCTCCGATCGTGCGCGCCGTGCACGAGCGGCCCGACGGCAGGGGCTACCCCGACGGTCTCGAGCTCCGCGAGATCCCGATCGCCTCGCGCATCATCGCGGTGGCCGACGCGTTCGACGCGATGACGCACGACCGGCCCTACCAGAGGGCAATGCCGGTCGGGCAGGCGCTCGCCGAGCTGCGGCGACATGCGGGCACGCAGTTCGACCACGCCGTCGTCGAGGCGTTCGGCAGCGCGATCGCGTACCGGGACGCGGCGGCCGCGTAGCCCGGCCCGCCTAGACTGACGGCCATGGCATCGCCTTCGGCTTCGTACAGCTTCACGATCCGCGTCGTGCTGCCGTCGGCGCCTGGGAGCTTCGCGCAGATCGCGGCCGCCATCGGCGCCGCGGGCGGCGATCTCGGCGCGATCGACCTCGTGCGCGCCGGCCCGGAGGGCACGGTGCGCGACGTCACGGTCAACGCGGGCGACTCGGACCAGGGCAAGCAGATCGTCGACGCGGTCAGGGCGCTGCCGGGCGTCGACGTCCAGAGCGTCTCCGACCGCACGTTCCTGCTGCACCTCGGCGGCAAGATCGAGGTCGTCGCGAAGTCGCCGATCCGCACGCGCGACGACCTCTCGATGGCGTACACGCCGGGCGTCGCGCGCGTCTGCCTCGCGATCGCCGAGGCTCCCGAGCGGGCCTGGTCGCTCACGATCAAGCGCAACACGGTCGCCGTGGTGTCCGACGGCACCGCGGTGCTCGGCCTCGGCGACATCGGCCCCGAAGCCGCCATGCCCGTGATGGAGGGCAAGGCGATGCTGTTCAAGGAGTTCGGCGGCATCGACGCCTTCCCGATCTGCCTCGCGACGAAGGATGCCGACGAGATCGTGCGCACCGTCAAGGCGATCGCCCCGGGCTTCGGCGGCATCAACCTCGAGGACATCTCGGCCCCGCGGTGCTTCGAGATCGAGCGCCGCCTGCGCGAGGAGCTCGACATCCCGGTCTTCCACGACGACCAGCACGGGACGGCGGTGGTCGTGCTCGCCGCGTTCCTGAACTCGCTGCGCGTCGTCGGCAAGCAGGCGAAGGACGTCTCGGTCGTGATGGTCGGCGCCGGCGCCGCCGGCATCGCCTGCACGAAGATGCTGCTGACGGCCGGGGTCGAGCAGATCATCGGCGTCGACCGTGCGGGGGCGATCCACCGCGGCCGCGCCGGGCTCGACGGGATGAAGAGCTGGTACGCCGAGCACACGAATCCCGGCGGCTTCGCGGGCAGCGCCGACGAGGCGCTGCGCGGAGCGGATGTCTTCATCGGGCTGTCGGGGCCCGGAGCCGTGTCCGTCGACGCCGTGCTCTCGATGGCCGACGACGCGATCGTCTTCGCGATGGCGAACCCGACGCCCGAGGTGCCGCCGGAGGCGCTGGCCGGGCGCGTGGCCGTGGTCGCGACGGGCCGCTCCGACTACCCGAACCAGATCAACAACGTGCTGGCGTTCCCCGGCATCTTCCGCGGGGCGCTCGACGTGCGCGCGAGCGAGATCAACGAGGAGATGAAGCACGCCGCCGGCGAGGCCCTCGCGTCGGTCGTCACCGAGGACGAGCTCTCGCCCGAGTACGTGATCCCGAGCGTCTTCAACCGCGACGTCGCGACCGTGATCGCCGAGGCCGTGGCGCAGGCCGCGATCGACAGCGGCGTCGCGCGGCGCGACCGCTCGGCGAGCCCGCAGGCGGAGGCCGAGCTCTACCCCTGAGCGAGCGCGGGCGGGGTCAGTCCTCTTCCATCCAGCCGCGGCGCGGCTACTTCGTCCCGGCGGCCACGATCAGCTCGCACGGCGCGGCAAACCCGTCGCGCCCCTCGAAGCGCCGGAGCTCGCTCTCGATCTCGTCCCAGGCCTCGGCGCGGCCGGCCTCGTCGAGTCCGGCCAGCATCTGGTGGAGAGCGCCGAACGACTCCTGCTCGAAACGCAGGCAGTCGGCCACCGACGGCAGCCGCAGCGGCGCTGCGACCTTGCGCACCTCGACGTCGCGGAAGCCCGCGGCCCCGTACGCCTCCTCGATCTTGCCGTCCGCCCCGAGGCTGAACGGCCCCGGCTGCCCGGGCGCCGGTGCGGGCAGGCCTGCGCGGCGCCGGATCACCGACACCGGGATCGAGAAGAACTCGTTGCGTTCCGGCGTCGTGTAGTTGATCGTCGAGACGCGCCCGCCGGGCCGGAGCGCAGTGTGGATGCCCGCGAGGGCGCGGTCGCGGTCGGGCAGGTAGATCAGCCCGAGGCGCGAGATGACCGCGTCGTACACGCCGGGATCGACGTCCAGCGCCTCGCCGTCCATCTCGAGCGTGGCGACGTTTGCGTAGCCGGCCTCGCGCGCGCTGCGCTCGGCGTACGCGAGGATGGCCGGCGAGATGTCGGTCGCGAGGACGGCACCCGTTGGGCCGACGCGCCCGGCCGCACGCAGCGTCTGGCCGCCTGCGCCCGCCGCGATGTCAAGCACACGGGATCCGCGCTCGATCGCCGCCAGGTCGAGCATCAGCTCGGTCGCCTCGCCGAGCCAGCTCTCGATCGTCGGCCCCCACGCGTGCCACGGCTCCGCGGCCCGCTGCCACTGCTCGCGCGTCACCTGCTTGTACGCCGCGGAATCGAACGCTGCCATTGCTCTGCCGCCCTTCCTGCCGATTGTCGGATCCGGCGCGATTGCGCGGGAGCAGGCACGTTATCGACCCCGGGCGTTGGGGAACCGCTGGCGGAGCGTTGCCGCGCGGCCGTCGCGACGCGGCGGTCGGCGATCGAGGCAGCTACCCCTGCGCCACCCACTCGACGATCTGCTCGGCCGTGATCGGCAGCGACGTGACCTGGACGCCGTAGGGCGACAGCGCGTCCTCGATCGCGGCGCTCATGATCGCGGGCGAGAGCATGCGGCCGCCCTCGCCGGCCCCTTTGATGCCGTACGGGGTGTAGGGCGACGGCGTCTCCTGGTGGTCGACGGTCATCTCGGGCACATCCATCGACGACGGCAGGTGGTAGTACTCGAAGTCTGCGTTGAGGACGCGGCCCTGGTCGTCGTACTTGTATTCCTCGAGCAGCGCCGTGCCGAGCCCCTGCACCGTGCCGCCGATGATCTGGCCGTCGAGCGTCTTCGGATTGACGATCGTGCCGGCGTCGTGCACCGCCGCGTAGCGCAGGAACGTGAACTTGCCGGTCTCGGGATCGACCTCGATGACGGCGATGTGCCAGGCGTGGCCGACGAAGGGGTAGAAGATGCCGAGATCGGAGCGGTCGGCGTTCGGCAGCGTCGTCAGGGGGTGGTCGTAGGTCGACTGCGAGGCGAGGCCGCTCTCCATGTCGGGCGGCAGGTCGAGCCGGAACAGGTACGCGCTGAGCGCGATCTCGGCGAGCGTCAGCTGGCGGTCGGCGACTCCGCGCACGCCCACCGCGCCGTCGCGGAACTCGAGGTCGCCCTCGTCGACCTCGAGCTTGTGGGCGACGAGGCGCTTGATCTTGTCCTTCAGCTGCGCCGCGGCGCCCGCCACCGCGCCCGAGACCATGACCGTGTAGCGCGAGCCGCCGGGGCCCGTGCCGGGCAGCGCGTGCTGCGAGTCGGCGTAGGTCACCGTGATCGACTCCGGCGCGACGTCGAACTCCTCCGCCACGACCTGGGAGACGACGGTCTCGGGGCTGTTGCCCCAGAGCGACTGCGAGTGCAGCGTGACGACGATCTGGCCCGTCGGGTCGATCTGCAGGCTCGCGCTCTCGGGGCTCGAGGTCGGCGTGAACGCGGGCTGGTCGAACCAGAACCAGAATTCCGTCGAGGAGAAGACGCTGCGCTCGTTCGATGCGACAACGCCGATGCCGACGTGCCGGCCCTCCGCGCGTGCGCGCTCGCGCTCGGCCACCCAGTGGTCGTAGTCGACCGCTGCGAGCACCTTGTCGAGCACGCCCTCGTAGTTGCCGCTGTCGTAGATGTTGCCGGTCGGCGTGCGGTACGGGAACTCGCCGGGCCCGATCAGGTTGCGGCGCCGGATCTCGACGCGGTCGACGCCGAGATCCTGGGCTGCGAGATCGACGAGCCGCTCGAGCACCCAGTTGCTGACCTCCGCCCCGAAGCCGCGGTAGGCGCCCTGCTGGTTCTTGTTCGTGAGGATCGCGGCGAGCCCGTACTCGACGTGCTGGATCTGGTACGGGCCGACGATCTGCGAGAGCGAGTTCCCGTGCGTTCCCGTGCCGAACTGCAGGTACGCGCCGTAGTCGTCCACGCACTGGATGCGCAGCGCCTGGAAGCGGCCGTCGTCGTCGAACGCGAGCGCGGCGTCGTAGTGGCGATCCGACCCGCAGTGGTCGTTGTTCACGATGTGCGTGACGCGGTCTTCGACGTACTTGACGGGGCACCCGGCGAACATCGAGAGGAAGCCCGCGAGTATCGGCACCTTGTGCATGAAGAACTTCGAGCCGAAGCTGCCGCCGGCCGCGACGGGCACGAGGCGCAGCTTGCTCGCCGGGATCTTGAGCGTCGCGGCGAAGAGCCACAGGAAGTACGTGAAGTTCATCGAGTTGGCGTAGATCGTGCAGACGCCGGTGCCGCGGTCGAAGTCGCCGATCGCGCCGTTGGTCTCCATCGGCATGCCGGTCGAGCGCGGCCAGTAGAGCTTGGCCTGGACGCTGCGGTCGGCGTCGGCAAAGGCCCTGTCGACCTCTCCGAACGAGAACGTGCGCTCGTAGGCGACGTTCGTTCCGAGCGATTCGTGGACGAGCGGGCCGCCCTCCGTGCGCGCCTCGAGCGGGTCGAGCACGACGGGCAGCTGCTCGTAGTCCACCTCGATGAGATCGCAGGCGTCCTCGGCGACGTAGCGGTTCTCGGCGACCACCGCGGCCACGGCCTCGCCGAAGTGGCGCACCTTGTCGACCGCGAGCAGGTCCTGCGAGATCCCGCCGAAGGACGGCAGGGGCGCGACGCGGTCCGCGAGGTCGCGCCCCGTCACGACCGCGATCACCCCGGGGAGCCGCTCGGCCGCCTCGCTGCGGATCGCGACGATCTTCGCGTGGGCGTGGGGCTGCGCACGATCGCCGCGTGCGCCATGCCGGGCAGCTTGATGTCGTCGATGTAGCGGCCCTCACCGCGCAGGAAGCGCGGGTCCTCGACGCGGTTGATGCTCTTGCCCAGCCAGCGCCGTGTGGCGCCATCCTCGCCGGCGGTCTCGCGCGCGACCTTGGCGGCGTTCGGATCCTGCTCGATGATCATTGGGATCCTCCCTCGCCTGCCCCGACGACGACCTGCGAGGCGGCCTGGATCGCCTCGACGATCTGCTGGTATCCGGTGCAGCGGCAGAGAACGCCGCTGATCGCCTCGCGGATCTCCTCGGCGCTCCCGCCGCCGGGGTGCGCGCGCATGAACTCGACCGCCGTCATCAGCATCGCGGGGGTGCAGAAGCCGCACTGCAAGGCGTGGTGCTCGGTGAACGCCTGCTGCAGCGCGCTCAGCGTCCCGTCCCGCTCGGCGAGGCCCTCGACGGTCTCGACGGAGTGCCCGTCGGCCTGCACCGCGAGCATCAGGCACGAGCGGATGCTCTGCCCGTCGAGCAGGACGTTGCAGCTGCCGCAGAAGCCGTGCTCGCAGGCCAGGTGCGTACCGGTGAGGTCGAGGTCGTCGCGCAGGAAGTCGGCGAGCGAGCGCCGGGGCTCCACGCTGCCTTCGCGCCAGGTGCCGTTGACCTGCATGCGCACGGGGTAGGCCTGCTCGGCGCTCACGCTGTCTCCTCGTCTCCGGCGCGCGCGGCGGCAGCGCGCAGGGCGCGGCGCGCGAGCGCCGCGGCGACGCGCCGCCGGTAGGTGCCGGAGACCTCGATGTCGTCCGGTGGGGTCAGGTCGCCGAGCGATGCGGCGACCGCGTCGAGCGTCGCCTCGTCGAGACGCTTGCCCGTGACGATCGAGTCGATGGGCGCGCGGTGGGGCGTCGCCGCCACGCGCAGCAGGACGAGCGTCGCGGAGGCGCACGCGCCGTCGCCGTCGAGCGCGACCACGGCCGCGGCGCCGACCTGCGCATAGTCGCGGTAGCGCGCGCTGACCTCGTGGAACGCCGCGCCGCTGCGGGGAGCGGGTGCGGGGAAGCGCACGCAGGTGATGAGCTCGTCGTCCTCGAGCGCGGTCTGGTTGGGCCCCCGGAAGAAGTCGCTCGCCGCGATCGTGCGCGCGCCGCGCCGCGAGCGCACGTCGATCTGCGCGCCGAGCGCGACGGCCACGGCCGTCAGCTCGGCCCAGGCCGCCGCGAACGCGAGCGACCCGCCGACCGTCCCGCGGTGCCGTGTGGCGCGGTAGCCGACGTAGCCGAGCGCCTCCCGGATGAGCGGCCAGGAGCGCGCGGCGACCGGATCGTCGAGCAGCGTCTGCTGGCGCACGAGCGCGCCGACCACGAGCTCGCCGTCGCGCTCCTCGATTGCGCCGAGCCCCGCCACCCGGTTGATGTCGACGAGGACGCGCGGCTTGGCGCGGCGCAGCTTCATGAGCCCCATCAGGCTCTGCCCGCCGGCGAGCACGCGCACGTCTCCGCCCGGCTCGAGCAGTGCGACCGCCTCGTCGATCGTCGCGGGGGCGTGGTAGGCGAACGGCGCCGGCTTCATGTGCGGGAGGCGACGGGGAGGGGGAGTGGCGCGTTCGCGCTGTCGAGCAGCTCGACGGTCGTGAACACGATGTCGGCGCTGCCGGCGTTGACGAGGTCGTGGATCATCGACTCGCCGTCGCCGAACGAGAGCGCGCGCGTCTCGGAGACCGCGTAGTGGCGGGCGTGCGTGGCGCCGTCGCCATCGCGGCTGACGGCCTCGCCGCCGCTCACGCACGTCCAGAAGTAGTCGAGGACGTGGCGGTGGAAGGCGAGGCGCTCGCCGGGGCGCGAGGCGGATCTCCCAGACCCGGGTGCGGGCGTCCTGCATGAGGAGGCGGGTGCCGACGAGCGGGTTCGCCGCGTGCGTCTCGAGCTCCTCGCGCAGCTCGGGCGACCAGTCCGCGAATGCGCCGGCGTCGACGTTCGGAGCGGGTGTCGTCGTCATGGCCCGCCGATGCTACGCCGCGCGGAGCGGCTCTACAATGCGCAATTCATGCGTGACCCGTTAGGCATTGCCTATCGCTCGGCCCGCCGGTGAACTCCGCCAGCTGGCCTATCTGATCGCGATCGCGGAGGACGGATCGTTTCGCGCGGCGGCACATCGCCTGCACGTCGCCGCGCCGTCGATCTCGCAGCAGATCCGTCTGCTCGAGCAGGAGGTCGGCGGCCCGCTGCTCGAGCGCCTGCCCCGCGGTGCACGTCTGACGCCCGCCGGGCGCGCGTTCCTCCCGGAGGCCCGCAGCGCGCTGCTGGCCGCCCAGCGCGCCCAGCGCGCGGGCCGCGCGGCGCTCGCGCTCGAGCTCGCCGCGATCGAGATCGCGACGGTGCTCTCGCTCGCGGTCGGGCTGCTGCCGCCCGCGATCCAGCGGATGTGCCTCGAGTGAGCCGTCGGGTACGAGCCGCGCCGCAAGGGGAACCGCGCCTGATCGCCCCGGGGACACAGAAGCGGGCGGCGCTTGCGCGCCGCCCGCTCCGGGACGGACGAGATGGCGGGGTCTCAGGCAGCGCTGTGCTGCCGCACGGACTCCCGGGTCCGCTGCGCGGTCCGCTGCGCGGTCTGCTGCGCGACGAACCGGCGGCGAAGCGCGTCGGCGCCACGGCGGGCGGCCGAGCGGGTCGCGGCCGAAGAGCGGGGACTCGATCCCGTCGGTCATGAAGCTGCGGACGGCGTCGAGCGACTCGCGGCTCACCGCGGCGGTCTCGTCGCGCAGCACCTCTGCGACGGCCGAGAGCGCGGGTGCGGCGGCGAGGACGACGACGGGCCGTGCGACACGGTTGCGGAGCGGGACGGACGACCGGGAGGCGTCCTTGATGGCGCCCTCGATGGAGCGGGCCCAGACCTTGCGCTCGTCCATCGTCACCTCGAGGGCCGCCTTCCGGAGCACGCGAGCGAGCATGCCGCGGTTGGTGATCTCGTTGTTGACGAACATCGCTTATCTCACCTCTGAGAGACGACGGTTGATACTGACACTCAGAGCTTCTCAGGTACGGCGTGAAGGCCGCCTGACGGTTGCTTTCGCGCATGTCAAGTTCGCGACAAGACGGCGCTACTCATGCCCGAATTGCCGCGCCTGTCCGCTGCGAGGTTGAAGCGGATGCGCCCGAGCTCGCGCCGGAGCGCCTCGCCGTCACGGCCGAAGAGCGGGGAGGTAGACGCCGTCGCTCAGCAGCCATTCGCACAGCGCGACGCCGCGTACCCGCGGGACGGAATCCCTGCGCAGGAGGCGCTGGATCTCGCGCACGTCGTCGGCGAGGGGCAGGAGCAGCCGCACGTTGCTGAGCGGCCGCATGGACGGCATGGTGCGGTGCCACTGATCCGCGGCGCGCATGCTGCGATCGAGCGCATGCGCCAGACGGGCGCGGTAACGCGGGTTCTCCAGGCGGCGCCGCACCGGATCGAGCTCCGCGAGCGGCAACTCCTCGTCGCCCGCGATGATCACCTCGAACGCGCGCCGGCGCCGGCCGCACCATGCCGAGAGGGCGAGGCCCGCGAGGATCAGGCAGATCGCTGCGGCGGCGACGATCTCGACCGACCGCGCCGGCCCGCGCGCGAAGCACACGAACCCTGCGAGGACCAGGAGCCCGCTCAGGAGGTGCAGACAGGCGGTCTCGAAGCGGCGGGTCGCCCGCGCGAGGGGGTGACCCGAGCCCAGCAGGTCGGCGGCGGTCATTGCTCTCACAGCGTTGCCGGGCGTGCGCGAACGCCGTCTGAAGCTTCGCCGCGCTGGCCTGAAGATTCCCTGAAGCGCGCCCGCGAGGATCATCGGCCGCCGTTGTCCCGGGCGAAGCCGCGTGCCGATCGCGAGGCCGAGTCCGAACGCCGCAAGTGTGCGCGAGGACGTCCCGAAGGCGGAAGAGGGCCGCCCGGGGGCGGCCCTCTCCGTCATCCGCTGCCCGGAGCTACCAGCCCCAGGCGATCTCGTCGAGGCACTTCGGCGTCGGTGCGCCGACGCCGGTGACGTCGTCCCAGCCTGGTGCGACGAACAGCGACGTGTCCTCGTCGAACGTCCGTACCGAGTAGGAGACGCCGTCGTCGGCGTTGATGCCGTTGACGTAGTCGTCGCGCGCATTGGCGATGTCGCCCTGCGGCGTCACGTCGTAGTACGTCCCTCGCCCTCGCGCTCGCCATGGCTGCGAGCGCCGCGGCGTCGAACCCCGCGAGCGAAGCCTCGGCCGTCCTCTCGCCCGCCAGGCTGGGCGCGAAGAACGTCATGCTCACGGTCTCGCTGCGCACCGAGCTGCGCTGCGGCCGTCTCGCGGGGACGAAGCCGCTCGTGCTCGCGCTGCCCGCCCGGGCGCGCGTCCCCTCCGCGATCCCCGCCTCGGCGGTGCTGATCGGCGGCCGGGCGGCCGGCAAGGTGGCGGTCGCCGGGCACACGCTCACGATCTCGCCGGCGCCGCCGCGCGGCGTGATGTGCAACTCGATCAGGGTCGGGGTCGTGAAGATCGTCGTCCTGCCGGCGGCGGGTCTCGGCAATCCCCGCGCCCCCGGGGCGTACGTCGTCCGCCTGACGTACGGCCCGGGGATATTCCCGCTGCCGCTGCGCATCCGGTAGCGGGAGATCCGCAGCGTGTAACGCGTACATGCGCGAAGATCAGCCCCTGTGAGCCTCGAGCTGGTCACCATCGGGCGCGTCAGCGTCGATCTCTACGCGCGCGAGCAGGGCGTCGGCTTCGCGCAGGTCGAGACGTTCGCGAAGTCGGTCGGCGGCAGCCCCACGAACGTCGCCGTCGCCGCCGCGCGCCTCGGGCGGCGCGCCGCCGTCATCACGGCGGTGGGCGACGACCCGTTCGGCGAGTACGTGCGCGGCGCACTGGCCGGCCGCTTCGGCGTCGACGTGCGCTTCGTCGGCACGCACCCGACGCTGCGCACGCCGCTCGCGTTCGCCGCCATGGATCCCCCCGAGGAGCCCAAGCTGCTCTTCTACCGCGAGCCCGACGCCCCCGACATGCAGATCGAGCTGGCGGCGATCGACCGCGACGCGGTGCGCGAAGCGCAGATCCTGTGGGTCAGCGCGTCGGCGCTCTCGGCCGAGCCCTCGCGCGGCACGACGCTCGCGCTGATGGCCGATCGCGAGCGCGCGACGACGATCCTCGATCTCGACTACCGCCCCACGTTCTGGCGCGACGAGGCCGAGGCGAGCGCCGTGATCGGCGCCGCGCTCGACGGCGCCGGCACCGCGGTCGGCAACCGCGAGGAGTGCCGGGTGGCCGTCGGCAGCGACGATCCGCAGCGCGCGGCCGATGCGCTGCTCGCCCGCGGCTGCGGGCTCGCCGTCGTCAAGCAGGGCGGCGCGGGCGTGCTCGTGGCGACGCCGGGCGAGCGCGAGGTCGTGCCCGGGCTGCACGTGCAGGTCGTGTGCGGCCTCGGCGCGGGCGATGCGTTCGGGGGCGCGCTCTGCCACGGGCTGCTCGCCGGCCGGCCGCCCGCCGAGTGCGTGCGCTTCGCCAACGCCGCAGGTGCGATCGTCGCATCGCGCCTGCTGTGCGCCGACGCGATGCCCGACGAGGGCGAAGTCCGGGCCCTGCTCGCGACATGAGGGAGGTCGTGCGATGAAGCTCCATCTGCCCGCCGGCAGCGCCGCTGCCGGAGGCGATCCGCTGCTGGTGACGCCCGAGAGCGCCGGCTGGCAGCGCTGCGGTCTGCGCATCGTGCGCCTGGCGCCCGGCGAGGCGCGCGAGCTCGCGAGCGGGCGCGACGAGATCGCGATCCTGCCGCTCGCCGGCGGCGCCTGCACGGTCGAGGTCGAGGGGCGGCGCTTCGAGCTCGAGGGGCGTGAGAGCGTGTTCGCGCGGATCACCGACTGGGCGTACGTCCCGATCGACGCGGAGGTGCGCCTGTCCTCGGCGGCGGGCTGCGAGCTGGCGCTCGCCTCGGCGCGCGCGACCCGCCGCTTCGATCCCGCCTATCTCGAGGCCGGGGGCGTGCCGATCGAGCTGCGCGGCGCCGGTCCGGCGACCCGCCAGGTGGCCAACTTCATGGTGCCCGAGGTCTTCGACGGCGCCGACCGGCTGATCTGCTGCGAGCTCCTGACGCCCGACGGCAACTGGTCGAGCTACCCGCCGCACAAGCACGACGCCACGCCCGAGTGCGAGGTGGACAACGAGGAGATCTACTACTTCCGCGTCGGGCGCCTGGGCTCGCTCGGGTACTCGGCCGACGGCTTCGGCGTGCACCGCACCTACAGCGACGACCGCTCGATCGACGAGACGGCGATCGTGCACGACGGCGACGCCTTCCTCGTGCCGGCCGGATATCACGGCCCCTGCATCGCGGCCCCCGGCTACCCGCTCTACTACCTCAACGTGATGGCCTCCGACGCCGGTCCCCGCAAGCTCGCGTTCGTCGACGACGAGCCGCACCACTGGGTGCGCGCGACCTGGGACGGCATGGCGACCGACCCGCGCCTGCCGATGACGTCGGCCGCGGGCGTGGTGGCAGCCTGATGCGCACCGTCCGGCTCACGACCGCACAGGCGATCGTCCGCTACCTGACCGCCCAGCGCACGATCGTCGACGGGGAGGAGCGGCCGCTGCTCGCCGGCGTGTTCGGCATCTTCGGGCACGGCAACGTGACCTGCCTGGGCGAGGCCCTGTACGACGCGCGCGAGGTGCTCCCCACCTACCGCGGCCAGAGCGAGCAGGGGATGGCGCTGGCCGCGATCGGATTCGCGAAGGCGATGCGGCGGCGGCAGTTCATGGCCGCGACGTCCTCGGTCGGCCCGGGTGCGATGAACATGGTCACGGCCGCGGCCGTCGCGCACGCCAACCGGCTGCCGCTCCTGCTGCTCGCCGGCGACACGTTCCACTCGCGCATCCCCGACCCCGTGCTGCAGCAGGTCGAGCAGTTCGACCAGCCCTCGGTCACGGTCAACGACGCGTTCCGGCCCGTGACCCGCTACTGGGATCGCATCACGAGCCCCGCCCAGGTCGCGCAGTCGCTCCCGCTCGCGCTCGCGACGATGCTCGACCCGGCCGACTGCGGCCCGGCCTTCATCGGCCTCCCGCAGGACGTCCAGGCCGAGGCCTACGACTATCCCGTGCGGCTGTTCGAGCCCGTCGTGCACGAGCTGCGGCGCCAGCGCCCCGATCACCGCGAGCTCGCTGCGGCCGCTGCGGCTCTGCGCGACGCACGAGCGCCGCTGATCGTGGCCGGCGGCGGCGTGCACTACGCGCTCGCCGAGCAGCAGCTGCGCAGCTTCGCCGAGCAGCACCACCTGCCCGTCGTCGAGACGATGGCGGGCAAGTCGACGCTGCTCGCCGACCATCCGCTCTACGCCGGCCCGATCGGGGTCACGGGCTGCCCGCAGGCCAACGCGCTCGCAGCGCAGGCCGACGTCGTGCTCGCCGTCGGGACCCGGCTGCAGGACTTCACGACGGGCTCGTGGACGGTCTTCGGCAACGAGGATCTGCGCATCGTCGGGCTCAACGCCGCGCGCTTCGACGCGGCCAAGCACCGCAGCCTGCCGCTCGTGTGCGACGCGCTCGAGGGCCTGGAGGCGCTCGGCTCGGCGCTCGCCGGCTGGTCGGCGCCCGAGCCCTGGCGCGAGGAGACGCGCACGCAGGCCCGTGCGTTCCACGAGCACGTGCGCGCGGCCGTCGCCGCGCGCCCGGGAGCGAGCGCGCCGTCCTACGCGCAGGTCATCGCCGCTGTGAACGCGGCGGCCGCGCCCGAGGACTATGCGGTCTCGTCGGCCGGGGGCTTCCCCGGCGAGCTCAACGTCAACTGGCTCGCGCGCGGCGTCGCCACGTTCGACTGCGAGTACGGCTTCTCGTGCATGGGCTACGAGCTCGCGGGCGCGTGGGGGGCGAGCATGGCGCGGCCGCGCGGCGAGGTCTTCGCGTTCGTCGGCGACGGCTCGTACCTGATGCTCAACTCCGAGCTGCTGAGCTCGGTGATCTCGGGCCACAAGCTCATCGCGCTGCTCTGCGACAACGGCGGCTTCGCCGTGATCGAGCGCCTCCAGGTGGGACAGGGCGGCGCCTCGTTCAACAACATGTTCGACGCGATCGGGCCGAACCGGGTCGAGGTCGACTGGGTGGCGCATGCGCGCGCGCTCGGCTGCGAGGCCGAGCGCGTCGATGCGATCGACGACCTGCCGGCGGCCCTGGGACGCGCGCGCGCGTCCGAGCGCAGCTACGTGATCGCCCTGCGCACCGCTCCCGACGCGTGGACGGACGGCGGGGCCTTCTGGCAGGTCGGCGTGCCCGAGGTCTCCGGGCGCCCACAGGTCGACGAGGCGCGCGCGCGTCAGTCCGAGGGCCGCGGCGGTCAGCGGGTCGGCTGGTGACGGGTCTCGCGCTCGTCGGCGTGGGCCGCATGGGGGCGCTGCACCTGCGCGCGCTGCCGCGCGCGCGCCGCGTGCAGTTGCGCGTGATCTGCGACCCTGCGCCGGCCGCGGCCGCGTTCGGCGAGCTCGCAGGCGTGCCGGTCGAGGCCGAGTTCGAGCAGACGCTGCGGCGCGACGACGTCGACTTCGTCCTGATCGCGGCGCCCACGCCCGAGCACGAGTCGCTGGTCGCGGCGGCCCTGGCGGCGGGCAAGCACGTGCTCTGCGAGCGGCCGCTGACGTTCGACGCGCACACCGACATGCGCCTGGCCGCCGAGGCCGATCGCCGGGGCCTCGGCCTGCACGTCGGCTTCTGGCGCCGGCACGCCTGGCCCTATCGCGAGGCGCGCCGCCTGATCGCGGAAGGCGAGATCGGCGCCCCGCGCATGCTGCGCCTCGCGCAGTGGGACGCCGAGCCGCTCTCGCCCGCGTTCTGCGATCCGGCCGTGAGCGGCGGCATCGAGATCGACTGCGGCGTGCACGAATGCGATCTGGCCGCCTGGCTCTGCGGCTCGCCGGTCGTCGAGGCGTTCGCCCGGGGCGCGCCCACGCGCCCCGAGATCGCGGCGGTCGGCGACGTGGAGTCGCTGATCGGGCTGCTCGTGCTGAAGGCGGGCCAGCCGGTCTCGCTCGATCTCGCGCGCACGGCCACGCACGCCGATCTCGTGCGCAGCGAGATCGTGGGCGAGCACGGCTCGCTGATCTGCGAGGCGCACGGCGCCGGCGCGCTGCTCGTGAGCCAGGAGGACGGCTTCCGCGAGGTGCTGCCCATGACCGACGACGTGATGCTCGACGCGCTGGCCCGCCAGATCGATGCCCTGGCGGCGGCCGCGGCGGGCGGGCCCGTACCCGATGCGGCGCGGCCTTCGGACGCCGCGGCGGCGCTGCGCGCGGCGCAGGCGATGCGGCAGTCGCGGCGGACCGGCGCTGCGGTGACGCTCTAGGCAGGACATCGAGGCGCCGAGCGGCGAGGGCCGGTTCCTGGCACGAAGTCGTGCCAGATTCAGGCACTCATTCGCGATCGGGTGCCAAGAATCAGCACGAAATGGTGCGCAATTGCGGCACTAGAGGTAAGCTGAGTCCGCACCGTGATCACCGACGTCAATCCCTTCGTCTACTCCCACCCGCTCGCGCCCGATGACATCATCGATCGCGACGACGAGACGCGGCAGCTCCTGACCGCCGCCGTCGGCGGCCACTACACGCGTCTCTACGCGCCGCGCAAGTACGGGAAGACGAGTCTCCTGCGGCGCGTCCTCCGCGACGCCGACCGCCAGGAGGGGATGATCCCGATCCTCGTCGACCTCTACGGCGTGCTCTCGCTCACCGACGTCACGGTGCGCTTCGAGCGCGCCTACGCCCGTCAGCTCAAGGGCAAGATGCGGGCGCGGGTCGAGGAGTTCCTCCAGAGCACCGGCCTCGGCCTCTCGCTCGGCGCGCTCGGGGTGAGTGCGCGGTTGCAGATCGAGCCGAAGACCGATCCCCTCCCGGCCCTGCACGCGCTGCTCGATCTCCCGCTGCGCCTCGAGCAGGGCGGAGGCTTCCGCGCCCTGATCGTGCTGGACGAGTTCCAGGACGTCACCAAGGTCAAGGAGATGGACGCCATCCTCCGCAGCCACATCCAGTTCCAGGGCGAGGTCGCGTCGTTCATCTTCGCCGGCTCGGAGCCCGGGCTGATGCGCGAGCTGTTCGAGGCCAAGGAGCGACCGCTCTACGGGCAGGCGGTGCCGATGCGGCTCGGGCGGCTCGCCGACGCGGACATCGCGCCCTACGTGATCGAGCGCTTCCGCGAGACGGGGCGCAGCGCAGGCGACGCGCCGAACGCGCTGCTCGCGAGCGCGCGCGGGCACCCGCAGCGCACCATGCTGCTCGCCCACCACCTCTGGGCCGAGGTCGAGCCGGGCGCGACCGCGACCCTGGCGGACTGGTCGCGCGCCCGGGCGACGGCGCTCGCGGAGCTCCACCCCGAGTTCGACGCGCACTGGCGCCGGCTCTCCACGAACGAGCAGAAGGCGCTCCGCGCAGTGATCGCGGGCAGCGGGTCGCCGTTCGCCACGCGCGTGCTCGAGCAGCTCGACCTCAAGAAGAGCACCGCGCGGGCCGCGCTCAACGGCCTCGTCGCCGGCGCCGACGTCGAGCGCGAGGGCGACGCCTACGTCGTCGTCGACCCGCTCTTCGCGGAATGGATCGGCGGTCTGCGCGAGCACGCGGGCGGCGAGGCGCAGGACGCCTGAAAACGGCAAGGGGCAGCGCCTCGCCCGCCGGGGCGAGACGCTGCCGCGAACCGGCGCGTGGGATCTACTGGTGGTTCGGGCCGTCGTCCAGGCCGGAGTGGCGGCCGTGGTCGTCGCCGATCGGGTCGTCGGTGGGGGTCGTCGCGCCGGCGGTGAGGCCGCCGCGATCGTCGCCGATGGGGTCGTCGCCGGGCTTCGCCGCGCCGGCGGTGAGGCCGCCGCGGTCGTCGCCGGGCTGGGTGCCGGCGGCGGGGGCCGGGCTCCCGGTGCCGGCGATGCGATCCTCGAGGTGGATGCTCGAGAGGCGCAGGGTGCCCTTGCGCACTGCGCCCTCGGCCTCGACGCCCGCGCCGACGGCGATGCCGGCGAGCGAGACGTTGCCGCGAGCGAACGTCTTCGACTTCGCGCCGTTCACGACCGTGACGGCGGTGGCGGTGATCGCGCTCACCGTGCCGGAGATCCGGACGTGGCTCGAGTGCACCTTGAGCGAGGACTTGTGATGGGCGTCCGGCGTCTGTGTGGCGCCGGCGGCGGCCGGCACGCTGAGTGCTGCAAGTGCGAGAACGAGGGTGAAGCGCTTCATCGGATCTCCTCCGGGATCGTGCGCTCGACGGTGTGTCGTGCGCTGATCACCAGGTTGTCCGAGCGCCGGTCCGCATCTCAATGCGACATTGGTCGCACGGCCGGCTGCGACCCATCGGTACTGTTGACAATTGCCAACAGAAGGGCTAGGTTGTGGCGGGTGCCGCCTCGGCCCCGCCATCCGAAGAAGGAAGTCGAAGAAGCCTTGCAGTACGCCGAGTCACGCGGTTTCACGATCGAAGCCGGACGCGCGGGCCACGCCTGGGGTCGTGGCGTCTGCACCGGCGGATGCTCGTTCTCCGTGTGGAGCACGCCGAGAAATGCAGGGAATGCCGCGAAGCAGATATGCAGAGTCGCGGGGCGCTGCGACCACCACGAATCCGAGCCCGAATGACCACGCATGCCTTCACCCTGGTCGTCGCCGGTCCTGACCTGCAGGAGCCGAGCCGATTGGACGCGCTGTTCGAGGCGGGCTGTGACGATGCAACCTTCGGTCGCCAGTCGGGACTCCAGATTGCAGAATTCGATCGAGAGGCGGAGAGCCTTGCCGATGCCGTCCGGAGCGCCGTGGTCGCGATCGAGAAGACGGTCGAGGGCGCGCGTGTTTTCGCCGTGCAGCCCAGCGAATTCGTGACACAGGCGGCGATCGCCGAGCGGATCGGCCGAACGCGCGAAAGCGTGCGCCTTCTCATCGAAGGCCGCAGGGGGCCAGGCAATTTTCCGGCGCCGCTCGCGGTGCTGGCCGATACCCGTCCGGTCTACGCGTGGACGCTGGTCGTCCGCTGGCTCGCCGAGTACGACAGGACGATTCCGCGAGATGCCGTGGAGTCGGCAGATGTTCTCGCAGCCATGAACGACGCGCTGTCAGCCGCAGCGAGCGACGAGGCGAGCAAGCGGCGCCGCGCATTGGCGAGGAGATTCCGGCACGAGATCCACTCGCAGACGTAGCCGCCGGCTCAGGCGAACCAGTCGCGCGGCGGCGCGGCGACCGTGCCGATGCGGTCGCGCCAGGGGCGGCCGCTCTGCGCGATGTCGCGCAGCGAGTGCAGGAGCGGCACGCCGACGCGCCGCAGCCAGGTCTCGGTCTCGTCGTCGTCGCCGATCACGCCCGTCCAGAGCGTGCGGCCGGCGATGAAGCCCGAGGCGCCTGCGCGGCAGGCGATGCGGAGGTCGCGCGTGAACACCTCGGGCGAGCCGCCGCCGCCCAGCAGCACCCACGGCGTCGGGCCGCAGGCCACGTCGAGCTGCTTGCACCAGTCGGACTCGTCGCCGCGGTCGTCGCGCGGGAACTGCACCTTGAGGATGTCGGGCCCGAGCGCCTGCAGGCGCGTCGCGGCCGCGACGACGAGCGCGGGGAATGCCGCGGCGAACGCCTCCGGCGCCTCCTCCGGCAGGGCGTAGACGATCGGCTCGAGGATCAGGGGCAGCCCCTCGGCGTGGCAGCCGGCGACGGCCTCGCGCACGACCTCGTCCTGCCGCGACGCCGAGGCCTCGTGATCGGGCCGGTAGGGCAGGAGCAGCTTGCAGCCGGCCGCTCCGAGCGTGCGGGCGAGTGCGGGCGAGAACCCCGGCAGGAAGGACGTGACCCGGCCGGCGGCGACATCCTCGTAGCCCTGCGCCTCGAGCGGCACGACGATGCCGCAGGGCCCCGCGGCGCCCTGCGCGATGGCCGGTGCGCCGAGCTCGACGTCGATCAGGAGGCCCGTCGCATGCGGCGCGAGCGCGCGCGCGATCGTCGTCTTGAGCTCGGCGATCCGCTCGGGAGACGGCGCCGGGTAGCCCGCCGCCTCGAACGCGACGCCGAGCGAATCGCGGTGGTCGATCGCCGCGAGCGCGAAGATCCCGCGCGTGTCGCTGAGCGTGTCGAGGCCGCGCAGGCGCCCGAGGCTGCCGGCTGTCTCGCGGGCGGTCATGATCGTCTGCGCTCTTCCATCGGCCGCCCATCGTAACCCGACGGCCCGCGCGCCACGGCTAGTTGCCGGGCCGGTCGCCCGGTGGCTGTGCGAGATGCTGCGAGAGCGCCTGCGTCAGCTCGAGCGTCTGGGTCTGCAGGCCGTGGATCTGCTGCGAGAGGTCGTGGATCCGCTGCGTGAGGTCGAGCAGGTGCTGGTTCTGGTCGTCTTCCTTCTGGATGATCTCCCACTCGTGCTGGCTGAGGACTTCGCGCTTCGCGTCGGCACGGTTCTGCGAGATCATCACGAACGTCGAGAGGAAGATCGCCTCGAGCGAGACGATCATCGTCAGCAGCCCGAACGGGTAGCTCTCGACCCGGAGGGCGATCCAGATCGCGAACCAGGCGATGTGGACGTAGACGAAGATCATCGAGCCCGCGAAGGCGGTGATCCCGTCGGCCACGCGGTTCTGCAGGCTCTGCGCGCGCTGCTCGGCGTACTTCGTCAGGGCGGGATGTGGCATACGGCGCAGGGTAGTAGGGGTGCGTCTCGGCAGACCCGTGGCGCCTGGCGCCTCCTCGAGCCTCACACGGAGCCACGCTCGAGCCGATGAGATCCGCGCCTCGGTGCGGTCATGACGAGAATGACCGCGAGGAGAGAAAGGACGAGCCCATGAAGCTGACGACCATGACGCAGGTCACCGTCGATGGGGTGATGCAGGGCAACGGCGGCGCGTCGGATGAGGACCGCAGGAACGGATTCGAGCGCGGCGGTTGGGCGATGGGGGTGGGCGACGACGAGACCATGGCGTTCATCAGCCAGACCTACCGGCGCGCCGACGCGTTCCTGTTCGGCCGGCGGACCTACGAGCTCTTCGCCGGCTACTGGGGCGCGGAGGAGCGGGCTCGCGCCGCGGCGGAGGATCCGGGCAACCACCCGATCGCAGCTGCCTTGAACACGAAGCCCAAGTACCTCGCATCGAGCACGCTCAGCGAACCGCGCTGGGCGAACACGACCGTCCTCTCGGGTGACCTCGCGGCTGCCATCGGCGAGCTGAAGGCCACGCCGAGGGGTGAGCTGCAGGTGCACGGCAGCGGTGCCCTGATCCGCTGGCTGCTCGCAAACGGCCTCGTCGACGAGATCAACCTGCTCATCGTCCCCGTCGTCCTCGGCCAGGGCATGCGGCTATTCCCCGACGCCGGCCCGGACATCGCGCTCGACCTCGTCGACTCGCGAGCCGACTCGAAGGGCGTGACGATCCAGGTCTACCGGCCCAACGGGCGCCCGCAGTACGCCGACTGAAGCACGTGACACAGGTGCCGCAGTCGGTGAGGGTCGATCATGGGCGGGTGCGGGCCGCAGCGTGGACAGCCGGCGCCTTCGAGCCCCCGACCACGAACGCGACTCCTGAATTCGGTTCTCGGGCGTGCGCAGGCGCAGAGGTTCTGCTTGTAATGGGAATGAGTATCGATTAAATTCTGCCCGTGCTCGACCCCTTCCAGCTCGAGTTCGTCCAGCGCGGGGTGCTCGAGGTGCTGCTGCTGTCGGGCGCGGCCGGCCTGCTCGGCACCTGGATCGTGATGCGCGGCCTCTCGTTCTACGCGCACGCAGTGGGCACGGCGGCGTTCCCCGGCCTCGTGCTCGCCGACGGCCTCGGCTTCTCGGCTCCCCTCGGAGCCTTCGCGGCCGCGCTCGTCTTCGCGTTCGGCGTCGAGCGCCTGGCGCGGCGGCCGCGCGCGGGCTACGACAGCCTCACGGCCCTGGTCCTCGTCGCGGCGCTCGCGGGCGGGGTCGTGCTCGCGAGCGACGTCTTCCAGTCGGGCGGCAATGTCGACTCGCTGCTGTTCGGCAGCCTGCTGCTCACGGGCACGCGCGATCTCGTGCTCGCCGGAATCGCCAGCGCCGCGGCGATCGCCGCCACGCTGGCGCTCGGCCCGCGCTGGCTCGCGCGCGGCTTCGACCCGGTCGCGGCTCGTTCGATGGGCCTGCGCTCGCAATGGCCCGACGCGCTCTTGCTCGTGCTGATCGCGTTCGCCGTGGTCGCCTCCCTGACGGCGATCGGCGCCCTGCTCGCGACCGCGCTGTTCGTCGTGCCGGCGGCGACCATGCGGCTGTGGACGGGGCGACTCGCCGTCTGGCAGGGCGGCGCGGTCGCGCTGGCCGCCGCGCAGGGCATCGCCGGACTCTGGCTCTCGGTCGAGCTGAACACGCCGCCCGGGCCGACCGTCGCCGTGCTGGGCGGCGCGCTCTTCGCGCTGTCGCTCGCACGCGAGCCGATCGCGGCCGTCGTGCGCGGGCGCGCCGCGCTCGCCGGGACGGCCATCCTGCTCGCGCTCGCCCTGACGGCCTGCGGCGGCGGCGCGGCGCCGAAGAGCTCCGGCCCCGACGTCGTCGCGACCACGACGCAGATCGGCGACTGGGCGCGGGCAGTGGCCGGCGATGCGGCGAACGTGCACCAGATCCTCCGTCCCAACACGGATCCGCACGAGTACGAGCCGCGCCCCGCCGACGTGGAGGCCGTCGCGGGCGCGAAGCTCGTGCTCGAGAACGGCGATGGCCTCGACGCCTGGATGGGCACCGTGCTCTCGAACGCGGGCGGCTCGCCCGTCGTCGTCGACCTCGGCGCGAAGGTGCCGGTGCGGCTGCCGGGCGAGAGCTCCGGCTCGGAGGCGTCGCGCTACGACCCGCACTGGTGGCACGACCCGCGCAACGCCGAGGCCGCCGTCGGGGCGATTCGCTCGGCGCTCGCCGCCGCCGACCCGGGGGCCGCGGCGACCTACCGGGCGAACGCGAGCGCCTATCTGCGGCGCCTGCGCGCGCTCGACGCCGGCATTCGCGCCTGCATGGCGAGCGTGCCCGCGGCGCAGCGCAGGCTCGTCTCCGACCACGACGCGTTCGGCTACTTCGCGCACCGCTACGGCATCGCCGTCGTCGGCGCCGTGATCCCGTCGCAGACGACCCAGGCGCAGGCCTCCGCCGGCGACATCGCGGCGCTCGTGCGCCTCGTGCGCCGCGAGGGCGTGCGCGCGATCTTCCCCGAGCATGCTCTCAGCCCGAAGCTGGCCGAGCAGATCGCCCGCGAGACGGGCGCGCGCGCCGGCGCGGAGCTCTACGGCGACTCGCTCGGCGCGAGCGACTCGCGCGGCGCGACGTACCTCGCCATGGAGCAGGCGAATGCCGATGCCATGACGCGCGGCTTCACGGGCGGCGCCCGCGGCTGCCGCATCGAGGGCCTCGCGTGAGGCTCGTCGCCGCCGAGGGGCTCGCCGTCGGCTACGGCGGGCGGCCCGTGCTGGAGGGTCTCGAGTTCAGCGTCGAGCCCGGCCAGCGGCTCGGCGTCCTCGGCCCGAACGGCGGCGGCAAGTCGACGCTCCTGCGCGCGCTGCTCGGCGAGCTGCCGCCGCTCGCGGGCCGGCTCGAGCTGTCGGCGCGCTGCAGCGTCGTGCCGCAGACCGAGCGCTCGCGTCTCGACTACCCGGTCACGGCGCTCGACGTGGCGGTCATGGGCTCGGTCGCGCAGCTCCCGTGGTGGCGCCGCCCGGGACGCCACGAGCGCAGGCGTGCGCTCGAGGCGCTCGCGGAGGTGCGCCTCGCGGAGCTCGCGGGGCGCTCGTTCGGCGAGCTCTCGGGCGGCCAGCGCCAGCGCGTGCTGGTGGCGCGCGCGCTCGTCCAGGATGCCGCCCTCGTGCTGCTCGACGAGCCGTTCACGGGCGTCGACTCCGCCAGCGCCGAGGTGCTCGCAGCGCTCATCGACCGCCTCGCGGGCGAGGGCCGCGGCGTGCTCGTCGCGACGCACGACGTCGACCAGGCGCGCGGCTTCGACCGCGTGCTCTGCCTCAACGGCCGCCAGGTCGCGTTCGGGCCGCCGAGCGTGCTGACCCTCCCCGTGCTCGAGGCGACGTACGGCGGCGAGATCGTCGAGGTCGGCGACAGCGACCACCCTGGGCGCGGGATCCTGCCGGCACACCACCACGACCACGGCGACGGGCATGACTGACGCGTGGAACTGGCTGAGCGAGCCGTGGACGCAGGCCTTCATGCAGCATGCGTTCCTCGAGGTCGCGCTCGTCGGCCTCGTGGGCGGCTGGCTCGGCTGCTGGGTGCTGCTCTACGGCGTCTCCTACAGCGCCGAGAGCCTGTCGCACGGCATGTTCCCGGGGCTCGTCGGCGCCTCGCTGCTCGGGCTGCCGCTGGTCGCCGGCGGTGCCGTCGGCGCGGGCGCGGCCGCGAGCGGCATCGCGAGCCTCGGCAGCCGCCGGGGGATCGACCGCGACACGTCCGTCGGCGTCGTGATCACGTCGGCGTTCGGCCTCGGCGCGCTGCTCGCGCTCATGCCCGACTCGCCGCCGGGCATCCAGGAGCTGCTGTTCGGCGACGTGCTGGCGGTGTCGAGGCAGGATCTGGTCGTGACGGCGCTCATCGCCCTGCCGCTGCTGGCGCTCCTGTGGGTGCTGCACGAGCGCCTGCTGGCCGTGGGCTTCGACCGCTCGTCGGCGCGCGCGATCGGCATCGCGCCGCGCCCGGTCGAGCTGGCAGTGATGCTGCTCGTGGCCGCGGCCGTCGTCGTCGGCGTGCAGGCGCTCGGCAGCCTGCTCGTCGTCGCCGTCCTCGTCGCTCCTGCGGCCTGCGCGCGCCTGCTCGCGCACCGCGTCGGGCCGATGCTGTGGGCCGGCATCGCCGTCGCGATCGCGGGCGGCGTCGCCGGCCTCTACCTGTCGTACTACGCGGGCACCGCGGCCGGCGCCTCGATCGCGCTCTGCCTCGTCGGCGCCTATCTCGCCGCGCTGGCGGTCGACGTCGTGCGCCCCCGCTGAGAGCGCAGCTGCGACCGCAACGTTGGGGTCTGACCCCAACTTTGCGGCCCCGGCGGTCGTCCTAGCGGCAGTTCGGGCAGGTGCCGCGCAGCACGACGTCGTGCTCGTCGATCGCGAAGTCGAGCCGTTGCGAGAGCGTCGCGATCGCCTGCTCCAGGCCATCGTCGGCGAACTGCGCCACGCGCCCGCAGTGGTTGCAGACCACGTGGTGATGGTGCTCGCCGCCCGGGTGCGCGGCCTCGTAGCGCGCGGTGCCGTCGCCGACGTCGAGGCGGTGAACGAGGCCGAGGCGGTCGAGCACCTCGAGCGCGCGGTAGACGCTCGCGATGCCCACGCGGGCGTCGTCGGCGCGCAGCTCGTCGGCGATGTCCTGGGCGGTCGCGCAGCAGTCCTGCCGGGCCAGCGCGTCGACCACGCGGCCGCGGGCGGCGCCGGCGCGGAAGCCCTCGCGCTCGAGCGTCGCGTGCGCATGGGCGCGCCAGCCGTGGTCGTGCGTGCTCACGTCTCGATGGTAGCCGAGACTCACTATCGCTTGGCTTCTCAGCCCCTGCGGTAGCGCCACGTCGCGAGCGGCGCGAACACGAGCAGCATCCCGCCGATCCAGAGCAGGGCGACGACGACATCGCGGGTCGACGCCGTGCCGAGCGAGAGCCCGCGCACCGCGTTGGCGACCTTCGTGATGGGCTGGTGCTGGGCGAACGCGCGGAGCCACGAGGGCATCGTCTGCGGAGAGACGAAGATCGAGCTCGCGAAGACGAGCGGGAAGAGCGGCACGAAGCCCGCCACCTGCGCGGTCTCGGGGTCGCGCACGAGCAACCCGACGAGCGCGAAGAACCACGAGAACGCATACCCGAAGAGCAGCGCGATGCCCATCGCCCCGATGGCCTCGAGCAGGCCGCCCTGGAAGCGGAAGTCGACGGCGTACCCCACCGCGACCATGAGCATGATCACGAAGAGGTTGCGCACGCCGTCCGCCGCGGTGCGGCCGGCGAGCACGGCCGAGCGCGCCATCGGCAGCGAGCGGAAGCGGTCGATCATGCCGCCCTTGAGGTCGTAGGCCAGCGCGACCGCGGCCGTCGTGGAGCCGAACACGACCGTCTGCACGAACACGCCGGGCAGCAGGAAGCTCGCGTAGCTCTTCGTGGGCACGTTGATCGCGCCGCCGAAGACGTAGCGGAAGAGCAGCACGAACATGACCGGCTGGATCGTCGAGAAGACGAGCAGCTGGGGCGTGCGGATGATCGTGAGCAGATTGCGGCGCGCGATCACGATGGCGTCGCTGAAGACGGCCGACGGCGGCAGGTGCGCCGGCGGCAGGGAGTGGCGGTCGCCGGGGCTCACGCGCCGCCTCCGCGCTTGCGGCGGCGCCCCTTCGGCGCCGGGCCGTCGCCGTCCTCGGGCGCGTCGGGCGTCGCGCCGCGTCCGGTCAGCGCCAGGAACACGTCGTCGAGCGACGGGCGGCGGAGGCTCAGGTCGCTGGGCACGATTCCCTCCTCGTCGAGACGGCGGACGGCGCTCATGAGATCGCTCGCGCCCTGGTGGACCGGGAGCGTGATGCGGCGCTCGCCGGCGTCCACGCTCGCCTCGCCGCTGCCGATGCCGGCGAGGGCCGCGGCGGTCTGCTCGAGCGAGGCGCCGTCGGCCAGGTGCAGCTCGAGCACGTCGGCGCCCATGCGGGCCTTGAGCTCGTTGGGGGTGCCCCGCGCGATCACCTTGCCGTGGTCGATGACCACGATGTGGCCGGCGAGGTTGTCGGCCTCGTCCAGGTACTGGGTCGTGAGCAGCACCGTGGTGCCGTCGTCGACGAGCTCGCGGATGAACGCCCACACGTCGTTGCGCGACTGCGGATCGAGGCCGGTCGTCGGCTCGTCGAGGAGCAGCAGCCGCGGGCGGCCGACGAGGCTCGCGCCGAGGTCGAGCCGGCGGCGCATGCCGCCCGAGTAGCCGCGCACGACGCGGTCGGCGGCCTCGGTCAGGCCGAGGAGCTCGAGCGACTCGCCGGCGCGCCGCTTGGCCTCGGCGCGGCCGAGGCGGTAGAGGCGGCCGACCATCTCGAGGTTCTCGCGGCCGGTGAGCGTGCCGTCGACGGCGGCGAACTGCCCGGCGAGGCCGATCAGCGCGCGCACGCGCGTCGCCTCGTGGACGACGTCGCAGCCGAACACGCGCGCGCTGCCCGCATCCGGCGCGAGCAGCGTCGCGAGCACGCGCACGAGCGTCGTCTTCCCGGCGCCGTTCGGCCCCAGCAGACCCTGGACGGTCCCGGCCGGGACGGCGAGGTCGACGCCGTCGAGCGCGCGCGTCTCGCCGAACGAGACGGCCACGCCCTCGACCTCGACTGCGGGTGCGGAAGCGTCCATCGAACGTGTAGAGGTAGCAGACGTCGCGCCGCCCGACCGCAGGCACCGCGCGGTGCGAGCGGGTACGGTGGCCGCGTGGCGAGGACGTGGCTCTCGGTGACGGTCGAGCTCGTGGAGGGTGCGGGCTATCGCTTCTGGCCGCGGCCGGGGCGCGTGTTCGCGGCCGCGCGCACCCACACGTTCGCGCAGCTCGCGACGGCGATCGACGTCTCGTTCGGGCGCTGGGACCTCTCGCACCTGTGGCAGTTCGAGCTCGCGGGGCACGTCTACGTGGCGCCGGAGGACCCCGAGTGGGCAAGCGCCGAGAGCGACAGCGTGCTCAACGGGAACTCGCGCCTCAGCCGGCTCGCCGTGGGCGACGTGTTCGTGTACCAGTTCGATCCGGCCGATGCCTGGCTGCACGTCTGCCGCGTCGCCGAGGGCCGCATCGACCCGGTCGAGGAGCTCGGTGAGACGCCGCCCGAGCCGACCGCGTACGACGGCTGGGGCATCCTGCCCGATCAGTACCTGCGGCGCTTCGCGGCCGATGACGGCGAGCAGCCCGTGCCGCCCGATCTGCGCAATCGCGACCTCCCGCCGCTGCGGCCCTGGTGGGGCCCCGGAGCGGCGCTGCCGCCCGCCTCAGGCGACGAGTAGGCGCTGTTTGACGGTGCGCGGGGCGCCCGCGCCGTTGCGGTAGGCGGCGCGCACGACGACCGCCGCGCCGGTGAGCGAGGCGGCGCCCCCGGCCGGCGCGAGCTCGACGACGCCTCCGGGCGAGCGCAGGGAGAAGTGGCCGCTCGCGACGGCGTGACCGCCCGCGAGCACGCGCAGCGATCCGGCGCATCTGCGCTCGCCGCGCGCGCAGCGCAGCGAGAGCGAGAGCGTGCCGTCGCTCGCCACGCCGACGGCGGCGATGCGCAGGCCGACGCGCGCGCGTGCGCTCTTGCTGGTGGCGGTGGTGTGGGCGCCGGCGGCGCTCGCGGTGACGCGGCACGCCAGCGGGCGCCCGCGATCGGCGAGCGCGACGCGGTAGCGCGCGTCCGTCGCGCTCGCGATCGGCTTGCCGCCGCGCAGCCATTGGTAGGACAGGTGCGGGCTCCCCTGCCACTTGCCGGGGAGGCAGCGCGTGCGCCCGCCGACGACCGGGATCTCGGGCTGCAGCGACGGGCGGACGAGGTCTGCGACCGCCCCGTCGTCGCCGCCCTTGACGACGCTGAGCTCGACCCCCGCCGCCGTGTAGGAGGCGTTCCAGGCCCGCCCGCCGCCGAGCGGCGCCGCGACCTTCGCGAACGTCCCGTGCGGCTTGGCCGCAGTCGCCAGCACGAGCGGCGTCGCCGTCGCGGCCGGCGCGTAGCCCGTGGTGACCGCGAGCGTCCCCGCCAGGGACGTCGAGCCCTCGACGTGCAGCGAGTCGCCGTCGCCGGCGCCGCGCAGGTCGAGCGCGAGCGTTCCCGACGCGCCCTGGGAGTACTCGCCGGTGATGCGCAGCGCGCCATTCGGCGAGACGGTGCCCGCGCCGTTGTCGAGCGCGGCGTCGAGCGTGCCCGAGCCGCTCAGGCTGCCGTTGCCGGTGAGCGCGAGCGCGCCGGCGCCGCCGTCGACGGCGAGGCTGCCGCCGGCGGCGATCGCGATCTCGTCGCCGAGGACGTCGGGCGGCGCCGACTCGCCGGCGGGGCCGCCCGGGCCGTCGTTGATGCTGACGTCGACGGCCCCCTTCGCCCCGACGGCGAAACGGTGCAGCGCGGGTGCGCCCGGCAGGACGAGCGAGACGTCCGCCCCCGGCTCGACCTCGAGCGTCCCGCCCGCCATGTCGATGGCCGGTGGCACGATCTGCAGCCCCGAGCCCGCGAGGCCGAGCGTCGCGCCGGCGGCGATCGCGAGCGAGCCCGCGCCCTGGAAGTTCCCGATCAGCTTGCCGGCGGCGACCTGGATGGCGGCGCCGTCGATGAGCACGTCGACGGCGAGGTCGCTGGTCGTGGCGTCCTGCTTGACGAGCGTCGAGCCGCCGTCGAGCTGGATGGCCGCATCGCCGCTGCCCGTGAACTGCGCCGCCGTCGCCCCGGCGATCGCGAGCTGCGCGCCGAAGACCTCGAACCCCGAGGTCGGCGTGCCGGCCGCGCCCCCCATCTGCCAGGGCGCCGAGCCCGTCCAGGTCGCGTCGATGTCGCTCTCGACCCAGCCGCCGTCGCCGAGCGCGAGCGGACCGGCGATCGCGAACGTGCCGTCCCCCGTGACGTTGAGGTAGGCGCCGTGGACGGTGAGGCCGGCGCTGTCGACGGTCGCCTGCTCGCCCGTGTCGACGGTGACGACGAGCATCGCGAACTGCGGCCCCGAGATGGTGCCGCCGCTCGCGGCGAGATCGCTCACGTCGAGCTCGCTCTGGTCGCCGAGCGCGAGCGTGCCGCGGAGCGTGAGGCCCCCGGCGCTCTGGGTGTCGGCGTCGTCCACCGAGACGGTCTTGCCGGCTGGGATCACGACCGCGTCGGCGGGACCGGGCGCGGCGCCGCAGCTCCAGGTCGAGCCGGCGCTCCAGCCGCCGCTCGCGGTCGCCGTGCAGGTCGCCGCCGAGGCGCCCTGGGCACCGATCAGGAAGAGCGCGAAGGCGAACGCGAGCGGCAGTGCCCGGCGCCTCACGCGGCGCCCCGCCACTCGCGGCGCTCGTTCTTCGTGCGGTACATCGCGGCGTCGGCCTTGGCGAGCAGCGTCTCCGCGGTGTCCTCGGCGTCCGTGACCGCGATGCCGATGCTCACGCCGATGCTCGTCGTCGCCCCGTCCAGCCCGAACGGCTGCTCGAGCGTGTCGCAGAGGCGATCGGCGACCCAGCCGGCGTCGCCGACGGCCGCCAGGTCCTCGCACAGCACCGTGAACTCGTCCCCGCCGAGCCGGGCGATCGTGTCGGCCGGGCGGACGGCCCGGCGCATGCGCTCGGCGGCCTGCCGCAGCAGCTCGTCCCCCGCGGCGTGGCCGAGACTGTCGTTGACCTCCTTGAAGCGATCGAAGTCGATGAAGAGCACGGCGATGCGCTCGCGGGAGCGCCGCGAGCGCTCGACCGCGTGCTCGAGGCGGTCGGCGAACAGCACGCGGTTGGCGAGGCCGGTGAGGGGGTCGCGCAGCGACAGCTCCGTGAGCCGCTCGGACGTCAGCTTCTGCTCGCTGATGTCCTGGATCTGCGACACGAAGTAGAGCGGCACGCCCGCCTCGTCCCGCACCAGCGAGACGCCGAGGTGCGCCCAGATGTCGTGGCCTGCGGCGTGGCGGTAGCGCTTCTCCATCGAGTACGACTCGCTCTCGCCCGCAAGCAGGCGGCGCAGGTGCTCGAGATCGGTGTCGAGGTCGTCGGGGTGCGTGAGCGCCTGGAACGTGAGGCCGAGCAGCTCCTCCTCGCTGTAGCCGAGGATTGCGCAGAGCGCCGCGTTGACGCGCGTGAAGTGGCCCTCGGCCGAGACGAGCGCCTTGCCGATCGGGGCCTGGTCGAAGGCGTTGCGGAACCGCTCCTCGGCGTCGCGCAGCTCGCGTGCGGCCTGGCGCTCGGCCGTGATGTCCCGGCCGATGCCGAGGTAGCCCGTGAGGACGCCGTCCGCGTTGCGGATGGCGGTGATCGCGAGCGACACGGGCAGCTTGACGCCGTCGCGGCGGACGAGCGTCCAGTCGCGCGTATCGGTGTCCCGGTCGCGCGTGCCGTGCCCCAGCACGCGCTCGGCCGGCACGCCGAACTCGGCGGCGAGCCGCTCGAGCTCCGCCGGATCGTGGAAGAGGCCGGGGCGGTGCCGCCCGATCACGTCCTCGGCCCGGTAGCCGAGCATGCGCTCGGCTCCGCCGTTGAAGACGGTGATCAGGCCATCGGCGTCGGTGCCGATGATCGCGTACTGCGTGGTGGCGTCGAGCACCGTCTCGAGCGCGTCGCGCGCCGCGACCGCGGCGGCCTCGCTCGCGCGCAGCGTCTGCTCGGCGCTGCGCCGCTCGGTGACGTCGCGCGCCACGACCTGGAGCTCGGCGACCTCGCCGCCGTCGTCGAGCACCGCGCGCCCGCGCGTCTCGAACCAGACCCAGCCGCCGCGCTTGTGCAGGAAGCGCGCCTCGGCGGTTCCGGGCCCGTCGACCAGTGCGTGCAGGTAGTCGCCGATGTGCGCCCGGTCGTCGGGATGCACCAGCTCGATCGCCGGCTCGCCCACGAGCTCCTCGGGCTCGTAGCCGAGCAGACTGCGGCACGACGGCGAGACGTAGGTGCGGATACCGCGCGCGTCGATGCTCGTGATCAGGTCGCCCGCGTTCTCGGCGAGCAGCCGGAAGCGCCGCTCGGACTCGGCCAGCGCGGCGACCATGTTCTGGTGCTCGGTGACGTCGACGAAGGTCGAGATGACCCCCGTGATGGCGTCGCCCTCGCGGAGCGCGCGCGCGTTGACGGAGAGCCAGCGCAGCTCGCCGCCCTCCGTGCGCATGCCGACGAGCTCCTCGACCACGTCGCGCCCGGTCGCGAGCGCCACGCTGGCCGCCGACTCGTGCGGCGGGAAGGGCGAGCCGTCGACGTGCACCCCGCCGTGGGTGCTCACGCTCGTCGAGCCGACGAGCAGCTCGCGCGAGCGGCGCAGGATGCGCACCGCGGCGTCGTTCACGTAGGTGACGACGCCGCCCGCATCGCGCACGACCACGCCCTCGTGCATCCCGTCGACGGCGGCCCGAAGGCTCGCCTCGCTTGCGGGTGGTCGGCCCGGCTGCTCTCCGGGGGGGCTCACACGCGTTCTATCGGCCGTTTACGAGACCGGCATTACCCCTAGCTATCGTGCGCCCGTGGCGCCCGCAACCCCCGCCCGAGCCATTCTGCTGACGGGCACCGTGGGCTCCGGGAAGACCGCCGTCGCGATCGAGATCGGGGAGTTGCTGGAGGCCGGCGACCGCTCCTACGCGCTCGTCGACCTCGACTGGCTCGCGTGGGTGCGCCCCGCGCCCGCCTCGATCTACACGGTGCATTCGCTGCTGGCCGAGAACCTCGGCCTGATCTGGCCGCGATTCCGCGAGGCCGGCGTCGAGCGGCTCGTGCTCGCGCGCTACCTCGACGACGCGGCGCAGCTCCGCGCGCTGCGCGCCGTGCTGCCCGGCGTCGAGCTGTGCGTGGTGCGGCTGACCGCGCCGCAGCCACTCGTCGAGCAGCGCCTGCGCGCCCGCGACGCGGGCGTCCAGCTCGAGGAGCACCTCGCCGAGACGGCGCGCCTCGCGGCGCGAGCCGAGGCGGCGGCGATCGAGGACGCCGTCGTCGCGAACGGCGAGCGGCCGCTGCGCGCGGTCGCGGAGGACGTCGTCGCCGCCGCCGGCTGGGAGCTCTAACCCTCCGGGAAGTGGCAGGCCACGGCCTGCGGATCGCCCTCCAGCGCCGGGCGCTCGACGCGGCAGACGTCCTGCACCTTGGGGCAGCGCGTCGCGAACGGGCAGCCTGCGAGCGCCGCCGATGCGATTCCGTCGGCCGTCCGCGCGCGCTTCGCGAGAGTGGCGCTCGCGGGCGGGCGGGCTTGGGGCGGTTGTCACGAGCTGACCCGGACGCCATGATTGGCGGGTGTCGGCGGCCGAGCGCGACGAGTTCCTCCGCATCAGCTGCTTCACGGCCCTCGATCGCCTCCGGTCGCGCTTCGGTGACGACCTCCCGCTCACAGGCGGTTTGGCGGATGGATTCACGTTCGACGGCGCGCGCGTCCCGTTTCTGAACCACATGAAGGGGATCTACCGCGCCGCACGGCAACGCGGCCCCGCAGCCTTGTCGGTCATGACGTCGTCGCAATCGCCGTACGGAGCGGACGAGGAGAGCGAGAACGGGTTCTGGTACGCCTATCGCGCGGGCGAGCGAGGCGAGCGCGACAATCGCGCGTTGCAGGCCGCGGCCCGATTGCAGGTACCGCTCGTCTACTTCCGCAGCTTCATCCCCGGGTGGTACACCGCCCTCTACCCGGTGTACCTCGATGAGGACGACCCTCACGCCCGCCGCGTTCATCTCACGGTGGGAGCGATGCGGCTGGGTGAGCCCGTTCACGTCGAGGGGATCGAACGCGCATACGCCGTACGCGAAACGCGCGTCCGCCTCCACCAGGGACGGTTTCGCGCCGTCGTGCTCCCGGCTTACGCGGATCAGTGCGCCATCTGCCGTCTCAAGGAGCGCCGCTTGCTGGACGCTGCGCACATCCGAGCCGACGCCGCGATCGACGCGACCGCGAGCGTCACCAACGGCCTGAGCCTGTGCACGATCCACCATCGCGCGTACGACCAGGACCTCGTCGGCGTCGACGGCGACTGCAAGGTGCATGTCGCGCGGCGGCTGCTCGAGGACGAGGACGGCCCGATGCTCGAGCTGCTCAAGACGTTCCACGGCAGGCAGCTCGTGCTCCCGCGCCGCGAGCCGGCCAGGCCGGATCGCGAGCTGCTCGCGGAGCGCTTCGAGCGCTTCGCCGCGGCCTAGTGCTCCGTCCCG
>CAVUPB010000010.1:0-155820 GCA_963743275.1 uncultured Actinomycetes bacterium
CCTGCCAGGGCACGTCCTTCGGCACGCCGACGTTGACCGATACCAGGACGCCCGCCGGACGGGCTCCTCCGGACGCGTGCGATACGCCGCCCTGCCGTTCGCTCATACGGAAACGATGGAACATCGCTCCGGCAAAGTCGAGTAGATGCGTCGATGACGACGCCACCCCGGGAGATGCGCTCGGTAGGGCAGATGCTGTCGGTCCGCGCACGCGCAACCTGACGCCTGCAACCTCGCATGCACGCAGCAAGATGCGCCGAGCGATGGGTTGTCGACTCTGGAACCCATAGTTCGTCGTCCGGAGCCGGTAGTTTCCGCGTATGCAGATGGCCCGGTTCGCGTCCCACGCGCTCTTGAGGGCTCTGCCGCGGCTGGTCGGTCCGGCCCGACGTCTCCAATGATCAATCGCCGCGCCGCCCCGCGCGCGTGAGCCGGCTGCCGCCCTGGCTCCGGCGCTACGGGCCGCGCGCGGCGGGCGTCGCGCTGGTCGTCGCCCTGTTCGCCTTCGTGCTGCCCCGGATCGCCGACTACGGCAGGGTCTGGGCGATCCTGCAGGACCTCGACTCGACCTCGATCGCGGTGCTGGTCGCCGCGGCGACGCTCAACATCCTCACGTTCGGGCCGCCGTGGATGGCCGCCCTCCCGGGCCTCTCGTTCCGGCACTCGCTCTCCCTGTCGCTCTCTTCGACCGCAATCGCGAACGTGGCGCCGGGGGGCGACGCCGTCGGGCTCGTGCTCACGTTCACGGTGCTGCGGCGCTGGGGCTTCGAGCGCGCGCGCGCCGCGCTCGCCCTTGTCGTCTTCACCGTCTGGAATCAGCTCGTCAACGTCGCCTTCCCTGCGCTCGCGGTCGTACTCCTCGCTGTCTCGGGCCAGTCGAACGCCCTCCTTCAGGTGGCCGCGGCGATCGGCGGCGTCGTGCTCGTCGTCGTGCTCACGGCCGCCGCTGTCGCGCTGCGGAGCGAGCAGGGCGCGACGCGCGTCGGCGAGCTGGCACAGACCGCCGTGAACCGGCTCATGCGACTCGTGCGACGCCCCGCGCGACCGGGCATCGCCGCCGCGATCGTCCGCTTCCGGGACGGCTCCGTCGAGCTCGTCCGGCGGCGCTGGGCGTACCTCACCGTCACGACGCTGCTCGGTCACCTGACGGTCTGGCTGGTGCTCGTCGTCGCCCTGCGCTGCGTCGGCGTCCATCACGTGTCGCTTGTCGAGTCCTTCGCCGCCTGGTCGCTCGTCCGGCTCCTGACCGCGATCCCGACCACGCCCGGCGGGCTCGGCGTCGTCGAGCTCGGGCTGACAGGTGCGCTCGTCGGCTTCGGCGGAGCTCGGGATCCCGTCGTCGCCGCCGTCTTCCTCTACCGCTTCCTCACGTTCCTGCCGCCGATCCCGCTCGGCCTCGTGCTCGCACTGACGCTGCGCCGTGCCGAGGATGCCGCGTGAACGCCGGGGTCTCGCTGCGGACGGCGCACGCCGTGCGCCGACAGGAGCGGAGCGCAGATTCCGGGCGGGCGGGAGACTACTAGCGGGCGAGCGCGCCCTCGCTCTCGGCCAGAGGCCGGCCGGTCGATCCGTGCGCCGGGAGCTCGAACCAGAACAGCGAGCCGCTGCCTTCGGCGCTCTCGAATCCGATGCGGCCGTCGTGCGCGTGGACGATCTCGCGGCAGAGGGCGAGCCCGAGGCCCGTACCCCCGATCGTGCGCGTGTCGGAGGAGTCGGCTCGGAAGAACTTCTCGAACACGTGCGTCTGCTGAGCGGCGGGGATCCCGAGGCCGTGGTCGCTGACGGTGAAGTGCGCGAGGCCGTCGCGCTGCTCCGCGGAGACCGAGATCTCGCCGCCGTTCGGGGAGTACTTGATTGCGTTGGAGAGGAGGTTCCCGACGACCTGTGTGATGCGGTCTCGCTGGGCGAGAACGATCAGCGGCTCGCTCGGGAGCTGGAGCGTGATCGCGTGGTGGCCGTTCTCGAAGCCGAAGAGCCTGACCTGATCTTCGAGGATCGCTCTTGCGTCGAAGAGCTCGGGCGCGACCGAGAAGGTGCCGGCCTCGATCCGCTGCAGATCGAGGAGGTTGTTGATGAGCGCCGTGAGACGTTCCGCTTCGCTGTGGATCGTGCTGGTGTAGCGCGCAGCGACTGCGGGATCGGTGTCCTGGTGCAGCAGGAGCTCGCTGAATCCGAGGATCGCCGTGAGCGGCGTTCTCAGCTCGTGTGACACCGTGGCCAGCAGCTCCGACTTGAGGCGTTCGACCTCTCGCTTCCTGGTGATGTCGCGAAAGGCGAAGATGCGGCCGATCATGTTTCCATCGGAGCCTCGTACGCCGGCGCTGTAGCGTTCGAGCGTCGCGCCGGATTCGAGCTCGAATTCGTCGAGTGCCTGCCGTTCGGGGTCCGCCAGGAGCGCCTTGAGCTGGGCACGGTACCCCGATGGGTCGGTCGTGAGTCCGGCGATCGACGGGGCCGTTCGGATGTCGCTGGCGTCGACGTCGATTCCGGACCACTCGGGCGCCATCCGGCGCATGGCGGCGTTGACGAGAATCGGCCTGTCGGCCGGGTCGACCAGCAGGATGGCCTCCTCCGTCGCGTCCAGGACTCCGCGGTTGATGTCGGCGATGCGCTGCGTGCGATCGAGAGCTTCGCCGGTTGCCGTCTCCGCGGCTTCGCGCTGTCGCAGGAGCCGGAGGAATCGCCAGGCTCCTACGCAGAGCGCGAGGCCGAGCAACGCCGAGATCAGCCACACGAGCGTGCGCAGGCGGTCGACCGACGAGAAGGCCTTGCTCGAGGGCAGAGCGGCTGTGAGAGTCCAGCCGAGCGGGGCGACCGGCTCGTACGCGATCAGCATCCTGGTTCCGCGGATCGTCTGCTCGCGTTGGCCCGAGCGCCCGGCCAACGCAGCGGCCACCCCGGGATCCGTGCGGCGCGCGATGAGCCCGGCCGCTCGCGGCCCGTCCTGCGCGATCACGACACCGTTCTGGTCGGTCATCGTCAGGCTGATGCCTTGCCTGTGCCCGAACCCCGTGACGAATCGCTGCAGCGCGTCGAGCTGGTAGCCGGCGACGAGGATCGCAACGCGCCGGTGGGACCCGGCTGCGTAGACCGGTGCCGCCACGCCGATGACGAGCGGGTGTCCCGTCGCCCGCGTGCGGTAGGCGGTCGAGACATAGGGCTTTCCGGTGGCGGTAACGCCGCGGTACCAGTCCCGGAAGCTGAAATCCTTGCCTATGACCGATGGAGTCGCAGGCAGGACGTCGATCAGTCGCCCGTCCGGCCAGGCCAGGAACGCTGTACCGACGCCCTCGATGCCGACGAGTTGCCGGAGCGTCTCGTGGATCGTGCCGCGATCCGCCGAGGACAGCCGCCCGTCGCTCACCGCGGCACTGAGCGGCGGACGCTTGGCGAGCGTGTCATCGACGGTGACGAGCCCCTTGAGCTCCGAGTTGACGTAGAGGGCGCTGGCCGTCGCGGAAGCCTCGAGCTTCGTGGTCGATTCGGCCCGGATCGCGCTGCCGGCGATGCGGACCGACAAGCTCGCGAGCAGCGCGAGCGACCCGAGACCCAGCCCGAGGAACAGGACGACGAACGGCCAGCGCAGGCGCTGCGGTGCCCTGGGCGAAGCCCGGTCGTCGACGCAGGTCTCCACGCTCCGGGCATCGGCATTCCCGTCGGGGATCTGAAGAGCCGCGGGTTTCGAGCCCTGTTGCTCCCGTCCGCCGCCGGTCGGGCGGAATCGCGATGAGATCGTCGCGATGCCTCGCGCGAGGAGTGCCAGGCGTCGGCGGCGAGCGTGCAGCCGACCCCTGTGCTTTCGACCAGCGTAGTTCGCCGCAATGGGGATGCGGCATCCTCGGATGCCGCGACAGCCGAGACTTGAGACGCTTGCGGTGCGGAGGCGCGTGCGCGTGATTCCTCACACTCGATCGTTGCGCCTTTCCGCCGGGACCGCGACGCGAGGAGACGATGATGGCCGCTGTGATCGGTTCGACAGGCGTGCCGGGCGTTCGTCGCAGCGACTGGCCGGGCAGGTGCTCTTGGTCATGACTGACAAACCGGGCCTCGAGCGGCAGGTGGAAGGCCACACGCGATGCGCGTCGTGCAAGACGCCGTTCATCGATGGCTCGGAGTCCTGTCCGGCGTGCGGCGCTCCGGCAGAAGCGCCTGTCACGGCTGGCCGGCCGACGAGTCATCCGTCCCCAGGCTCGGCGCCTTTCCAGAGCGGCCACCGCTCGCTCTTGCAGCGCGCAGAATCGGACGTCGCGTCAGCGCTCGCCCGGGCGAAGCCCACCCCGGGGCGAAAGCGTCACCCGGCGGCCAAGCCGTGCCCCGCCGGGGCCCGCGCTTCCGCGCGTGGTCACGGTCCCGCGCTGCATTCAGATCAGAAGTTGCGCCCGGAGAGCGAATCCGTCCCGGCACTTCGCGCACCGGTCACAGCGAGCGCCGGCACGCCGCCGGCCTCGCGCCTACAGCGACATCGCACCGCTATCGTCCTGGCCGGCGCGACGCCGATTGCCGTGGCCGGTCTGATTCCCCTCATCGGGGCGTTCGCTCCGATCGGAATCGACATCGACGCAAGTAGCGCCGTCGGTAGCAATCCCCTTGACTGGGTCGTAGGGCCGGCAGTCTTCCTCACGCTGTTTGTGGTGCTCACGCTCCGCTGGCTCGCACCAAGTGCAGGCATCGCTCGTGATGCCGAGCCCGTGGGTGATTCGCCGCAAGCCGCTCCTCCCGATGCTCGCGAGACGCCGCTCGTGCTACCGAGCATGCCGAATACCGCTCGCGCTCCCCCACCTGGACGACACGTGCATCTCGCGCACGCCTTCATCGTCGGCCTGACGATCGGCACATTGACCGCGACTACCATCGTTGTCGCCGGTGCCGCCCACGATTGGCTCCTGACAGCGTATTGGACCCTCGGCGCGGCGATCATCGGAACGTGTCTCCTATCGTTCGTCGTCGGTCGGCGCTATACGCATCTGCCGGTAGCTCCCGGGAGAGTGCTTTGCATCGTGCCGGCCTACAACGAACCTCAGGAGAGCCTCGAGCGAACGGTTACCGCTCTGCTTGCCCAGACGGTCGTCCTCGACATAGTCGTCATCGATGACGGCTCCGCGGTGCCGGTCATTCCCTGCACAGCCGATCCGCGAGTGACGTGGAAGAGACAGGCGAACACAGGCAAGCGAGGAGCACAGGTAGCCGTCCTCAGGGGCATCGAGCGATCAACATACGACTTCATCATGACAGTTGATTCAGACTCGCAACCCTTTCCCGATGCATGCGAGCATCTGCTGAGAGCCATGTCGGATCCGCACGTCCAGGCGGCCACCGGGATGATCTACGTTCGCAACCACGCCGAGAGTTGGGTGTCACTGGCGGCCGACATCGACATCGGTGCCTCGTGCGTCATGATGCGGGCGTCGCGCTCGATGCTGGGCGCCCTGGAGACGACCTCGGGCGCGCTCGCTCTCTATCGCAGCGCGCTTCTCTACGACCACCTCGACGCCTATGCGGTCGAGTGTGGCACCGGAGATGACCGCTGGCTTGCTCTACGCGCCTTGCGGAGAGGCGAGGTCGTCGCCGTGGCAGAAGCTTGCGTCGAGACCGACATGCCCGCGACCTTGCAGGAAACCTACCGTCAGCGCCTCCGATGGGCACGATCGTGGTGGTGGATGCTGCCATACGTCTTCTGCAACCTTCGGCCGAAGCAGTTCCTCAGCCCTCTCTACGGAGTCACCCAGCTCGCGGTCACCCCGTTTCTCCTGATCTATGCGGTCGGTATGTTCGGATCCGTCTGGACAAACCATCCAGCTGCTTCCTCAGCTGCGCTTTGGCTGTACGTGCTCACCTATCTCGGGGTGCGCTACGCGCTCTCGGGCCTGTATCTCATCGGGCGACAGAAGATGCGCATGCGGGACAAGCTGATTGCGCTTCTCGTCGGGACTCCGGCATCGATCGTGCTCAACTTCATGCTGCTCATGCCCACGCGCTATTGGGCTCTGGCGAAGCTCTTCGACAACAGGTGGCACACGCGCCAGACACCGGGCGGGTATGGTCTTGGCCGCGAATAGGCCCACGATGAGAGACGGCTCTCGCCCGAGTTCGGCGCATCGGTCTTCGGCGACCGTCGTCTCCTCGGTAGCCATGACGGCAGCGATTCTGGTGGCCGCGTTGGTGCTGGCGTCTACGGCGCACGCGGCCAACAGGGCTTTCAAGCAGCACCCGACCATCGTGTCGATCACATTCGACGATGGCTTCTCGAGCCAGATGCTCGCAGCACAGATCTTGCAGCAATACGGCTTTCACGCGACATTCTACGTGAACAGCGAATTGCTGAACGGCGACGGTCGACTTTCCTTCGCGCAGTTGAGGCTCCTAGAGTCGAGCGGACATGAGATCGGCGGTCATACCGGTGATCACATGGACCTGGTCACCGTCGATGTTCCAGAGCGGCAACGACAGGTGTGCGCCGATCGAATAGCGCTCAGTAGGGTCCTCGGGCACCCCCTGCGGTCATTTGCGTATCCTTACGGCGCTTCCGATGCTGCTACGGAACGCGTCGTGCAAGAGTGTGGATACTCGTCTGCCAGGACGGTTGGTGGCCTCACCAGCCCGCCTGACTGTCGCAAATGCACACCAATTCAAGCGGCGCCGCCCCGAGATCGATTTCGCGTCAGAACATCGTATTCGTTCGTCTCCACGACGCCCATCGGCAACGCCGAGGAGGCCATCACTCGAACCATGCAGCACGGTGGCGGTTGGATTCCCCTCGTCTTTCACCAAGTGTGCGACAACTGCTCCAGGCTGTCCATACGTCCTGCGCGGTTTCAGTCGCTTCTGGGTTGGATATCGCGCCACCGTGCGGATGGAGTGGAGGTCCGCACGGTGGGCACCGTAGTCGGCGGCAAGGCGCATCCGCTCGTGCCGGGCCCGCGCCAGGGCGGTTCCTACGGACGACTCGTCAATGCGAGCCTCTCTCAGCCTGGCGTGGTAGCCAGCATTGGCTCGGACGTCGCCGGTGATGGCGCCGACACGCGAGAGGCCACTCGGTGCTGGCGACGCGCCGGCTATGGTGTTCATGTCGCGACGTGGACACGCGGTCCTATCGGGCTCCACGCATCCATCGCCGAGAGTCTGCGCGTTTCCGGCTACGTCTCAGGCGACGCCAAGCTGATGGTCCGTCGCGACGGAGGGTCGTGCTCGCCTCGCGTAAAGGCCGGATCTTCGTACGAGATTTCTGTTTGGTATCGTTCAACGCTTCCGCTCACACTCGTGGCGTACGCACGCACTTCGGCGGGCCACTGGCGCTATTGGACGAAGTCGCCACCCGCGCGCCCATCGAGCAGTTGGACGAGATCGTCGTTCGTGCTGCCTGCGGTTGCCGCCGGCATGACGAATGTCAGTTTCGGTGCAGCAGTTGCAGGGAATGGCGTCGCCACGGTAGATGATTTCGGTATGCGTTCTCTATCTGCACCGAATGGATTGGAGCGAATGCACGCATCGGCTCGCGCGACGGGGAGCCGCGCGTTTGTAGGGGCGTTGCTGCTGATCATCGTTGTCCTGCCCGTCTTGGGCGCGGTTGTCTTCGACCGCGTCCGCAAGGCGCGGTCCGCGCGACGGGTGTGACCGAAGCCGGGGCGGCTTGGTTGCCGGGTACACGCGGCGCGTTCAGCGTGATGTGCGCAGCACGCCGAGCGAGCGCGGCGCCTTACGCAAGACCGATGCATAGCTGCCGGAGTAGAAGTAGCCGTCGTAGGCGACGTTCTCGGTGGCAAGGAATCTCAGCAAGTTGTGCATGTACGTTGGATCGTCCCCGGCGCCTCCATGGCTCGGGTCGGCGAGTCCCCACTCTGGCACGCTGATGGGCTTGCCGCGGCGCTGCGCGAATCTCACAACATCGTCAAGCCCACTCGCTCCGATTCGCAGGCGTTTCCACCTGGCCGACGGCGTCTCACCTGGCGCCGTCTCGTCGAAGAGGTCGATCCCTATGACGTCGACGACATCATTGCCGGGATAGTAATGGCGAAGCGGGATCGGGCGATAGTGCGCGTTGATCGTCCAATCGAATATGAACGATGATTTGGGAACGCTCCGCATCGCACGCACCGCTCGACGCCAGTACTGTCGCCAACGCGATTCGTCTCGTTCGGATGTCCCCACGGCATAGCGGTTGGATGGATCGTTGGCTTCTGCGCCCAGGCGTATGACGGTACTGCCGAGGTGCGCTGCCACGAGATTCCGGGCGAGAGCTCGAAAGTGGGCGTCGAGCTTCCCCTTGTATCCGGCATCGCGCCAGTCGGTCGAGAGCAGCTTCGTGGGGATCAGGGATTGCGTGAGAATCAGTTGTCCGCCGGTCATGCGGTGCCAGGACGCCCACTGCTTGTCGGGATCTCGCTGATTGATGAACCACGGGTGTTCCCACTCCGCCCAGGTGGACGCCGAGTCGTTGAATACCACCGCGCAAGCGACTCGCCTCTGCACGAGCCGTGCGTACTCCTCGAGGGCGCGCCGGCTGTTCCCGGTGTAGACGCACTCGCGGTGGTGCAGATCGTTCTGTGTCGGAGCGCCCGACTCCTGGGCGCTCGACGGCAACGGGAAGGCTCCGGAGGCGGCGAGCATGCAGGCGACAGACAGGATTGCGAGGCACACAGTCGACCTGATGCGTGCCATGGGGCCCTTGCGACGCACGTCCCGCCCAGTGCTTCCAGGGACTGCGGCTCTTCGCGACATCCTGTCCAAGTATTCATGATCGATCCGACCGCTCCAGGTGGTTTGCCGAGTCGCGCGTCCAGAGTCCGGAGGACGTTGCCGCCGGGGTTGTCGGCCTGGGCTGCGCGCGACTCGGCTTCGGCGGGGGCGAACGCGAGGACGGAGCGGTGACGTCAAGCGGGGACGCCGGCACAGGTATGGCTCAAGTATCGAGCATCACATGTCGATGCCGGACTACATGGAGACGCGCACCCATGTGAGCCCGCGGGCCATCCCATGCGGGGTCGGCCACAGCCGCGCCGGTGAATCCGAGGCGGCGGGCCGTGAGGCCGTGCGCATGGCGCTCGAGGGGCACGAGGCGACCGAGCGGGACCTCGTCATCCTCTTCACGACCGTCGACTACGACGTCGAGGCGCTCTACGCCGGTGCCGTCGCCGAGGCGGCGCCCGCGCGCGTCTTCGGTTGCACGAGCACCGGGGCCTTCACGCACGCCGCACAGGTTCCGAGCGGGTGTGTCGCCGCGCTGCTCGCGGCCGACGACTGCTCCTTCGGCGTCTGCCACGTCGAGCGCGATGACGACGACATCGCCGGCTCGGCGCGGCGCGCGGCGCAGGGAGCTCGCGAGCGCGCGGGTGACGGGCGTTCCCACTCCGTGCTGCTGCTGCTCACGGACGGGCTGACGCCCGACCAGCGCGAGATCGCGCGCGGGGCCTACGAGGTCACGACCGCCGTCGTCCCCTTCGTCGGGGGCGCGGCCGGCGACAATCTGACCTGGGACGACACGCGCACGTTCGGCGACGGGCGCGTGCTCACGAACGGGATCCTCGCGGTCTGGATCAACTCTGCGCGCCGGATGGGCGTGAGCGTCGACCATGGCTGGCGCCCCGCCGGCACGCCGATGCTCGTGACCCGTGCGGAGGGCACCGTCGTGCACGAGCTCGACGGCACACCCGCGCTGGCGGCCTACCTCGCCGATCAGGGCGGCGACCTCGACCCGCATGACGCCGGGTTCTTCCACAAGGTGATGGCGAACCCGGTCGGCCTCCCCAACGCGCGCGGCCGCTACGACGTCAGGCAGCTGCACGCGTTCCTCCCGGAGGGCGGTGGGATCAACTTCAACACGGGCGTCTCGGAACAGAGCATCGTGCAGGTGATGTCCACCGACGACGACGCCCTCATCGAGGGGGCCCGGCATGCGGCTGTGGATGCGGTCGGCCACCTCACGGACAGGGCGCGCCTGGCCCTGGTGTTCTCGTGCGGATCGCGCGTGCCGCTGCTCGGCGAGCGCGTCCGCGACGAGGTCGAGGCCATCTCGTCGGCCCTGAACGGGGTGCCCGTCTGCGGGTTCTACACCTACGGCGAGTTCGCGCGAACGACCGGCTCCAGCGGCGTCCACAACTCGAGCGTCGCCGTTCTGGCGCTCTGAGATGGGCCGAGCCGGGGAAAGGTAGGACGAGGCGTGTCCGGGGCCAGCCACGACGAGGAGATCGCGTCCCTGCGCGAGCGGCTCGAGCGTACCGAGCAGCACATGGCACGGACGCTCATGCGGGCGACGCGGCTCGCGCAGGTCATCTCGGTGCTCGGCAACGAGAAGGACCTCGAGACCACCGTCGAGCGTGCGGCAACCGAGGTGGGCGAGCTCTTCTTCGCCGACATGGCGCTCCTGATACTCGACTCCGGCGCGGGTCTGAGAATCGCCGGTCACTGGGGCGTCGCTGCTTCCGATCTGCCGCGCGAGCCGTTCGACCTGCCCATGGTCGAGGAGGCCACGAGGCTGAAGTCCGTGTGCATCGGACCGGCCGAGGACGTGCCGCTGCCCGACTGGATCGCCGCCTACTCCCCGCACCACATCGCCTGGGCACGGCTGCTCGTGGGCGAGAGGTCGCTCGGGCTGATGCTGCTCGCGCGCCGCGGGGACGAGCGCTTCGAGGAGTCCGAGGCCGACGAGCTGCGCGCGGTTGCGTATCGCATCGCGCTCGCGATCGAGAACGGCCTGCTGCACAAGCGCATGACCGACCAGCTCGCGCAGCTGCACCGGCTGCAGCAGTTGACCGCGGCACTCGCCGGTACGCTCGATCTCTCCGCCGTCGGACTGCGCCTCGCCGAGACGCTCGTCGCCGAGGCGATCGTGCCGTCGAGCGTCGTGCTGATCGAGCGAGGCGGCGAGCTCGCCGTGCTGTCGAGCGCCGGCGCGGCCCGCGCTCTCGGCATCGCCGCCGACGGCGAGCGCGCCGCCCGGCTCGACGACCGCTGGAGCAGCTTTCCGCTCGAGGTCGCCGACCGGACGGTCGGGATCGTCGCGGTCACGGAGCCGCCGCCGATCGAGAGCGAGGAGTACCAGCTGCTGCTGCACCTCGTGAGCCTCGGCGCGCTCTCGCTCGACAAGGCGCTCCTCCACGAGCAGAGCCGCGAACAGGCGCGGCATGACTCGCTGACCGGACTGCTCGGCCATCGCGTCTTCCACGAGACGATCGAGGAGGAGATCGCGGCAGGCAGGCCGTTCAGCGTCGTGCTCTTCGACATCGACGACTTCAAGCACGTCAACGACCTCCACGGCCACCAGACCGGCGACCACGCGTTGCGCCTCGTCTCCGACGCGCTGCTCCAGGCCACGCGCGCCGGCCAGAGCGTGTTCCGCATCGGCGGCGAGGAGTTCTGCGCCCTGCTGCCCGGTCTCGGCGCGCAGGATGCGCTTGCCGTCGCGGAGCATGCGCGGAGGAGAGTCGCCGCGATCGTCTCGACGCTGCCGAACCCGCTGACGGTGAGCGCCGGCGTTGGCAGCTTCCCGCTGCTCGGAGGGACGCGTGACGAGCTGATGGCCGGCGCCGACGCGGCCCTCTACGCATCCAAGCGCGGCGGCAAGAACCGCACCAGCGTCGCGGGTGCAGAGAGCGACGCGGCCTTCACGCCCTCGCGACGCGAGAGCGGCCTCGAAATGCTCCAGAACAAGGACCCGGACACCGTCACCCACAGCCTGCACGTCGCGATCCTGACCGTGGAGATCGCGCGTGCGCTCGCGCTCGACGACTCGCTGCTCGACGATCTGAGGATCGCCGCGCGCTTGCACGACATCGGCAAGGTCGCGGTACCGGACGCCATCCTCGACAAGACCGGGTCGCTCGACGAGCGCGAGTTCGGCATCGTCAAGACCCACCCCGTGGTCGGCTCGGAGCTGCTGAGGAGCTGGGGACTCGACGGGCCGGCCAGGATCGTCCTGCAGCACCACGAGCGCATGGACGGCTCCGGCTATCCCGCGGGGCTGCGCGGCGACGAGATCTGCCTCGAGAGCCGGATCGTCCACGCCGCCGACGCCTACGTCGCGATGCGGCGCGACCGTCCGTATCGCGAGGCGATGACGCGGGACGAGGCATTTGCGGAGCTTGCGCGCCATTCCGGCACGCAGTTCGACCCCCGGGTCGTCACCGCGCTGGTCGCCGTCGAGCGGGCGCGCGCCGTGGAGCGAGCGGCGATCTCGGGCCGCGATGCGAGAGCGGCCGACGACGGCCGCCCGCTGGCCGCGTGATGTAGTACTACGCGAGCATCCGCTCGATCAGCGCCTGCCGCCACCGAAGATCGAGAGCAGCAGCAGGAAGACGTTGAGGATGTCGAGGAAGATCGAGGCCGCGAGGAGCGGGGCGGCCCTGATGTCGGTCGTCTTGCGGAGCCGCTGGAAGTCGAACATCGTGAAGCCGGCGAAGATCACGAGGCCGAGGATCGCGTAGATCAGGTTGCCGCCGGGGATGGTGATGAAGATCAACGCGATCCCGAACAGGATGAGCCCGATCAGCGCGAAGAAGAGGTAGCGCGCGAGCGACGAGAGGTCGCGCCGGGTCGCGTAGCCCGCGGCGCCGAAGCCGGCGATGAAGAGCGCGGTCGAGCCGCCCGCCTGCCAGACGGCCTGTGGATCGGTCTTCGCGTACCAGGCGATCGTGGGCGCCACGCCGAGGCCGATGAGCACGCCGAAGCCGAAGAGCAGGCCGATCGAGAGCTGTTCGGAGCGGGCGACCGCGAAGCGGATGCCGAGCAGGCACGCGAACGCGGCGATGAACCACAGCAGGCCCTCGCCGCGCGAGAGGTCGCGGCCGAGGTAGGCGCCGCCGGCGAAGAACGCCGCCGTGATGGCGACGAGCGACATCGTGTGCGCGAAGAGGGTGCGGGCCTCGTCGCGCGTCGTAGCCGGCTGGTAGGTGGTATCGCGGAAGGACATGGCGGCGCTCCTTGCGAGGCGTGAGACAGAGCGCACGCGCGACCCGCGTGCGTCAACGTCGTCTGTCCGTGTCGGATCAAGGTACCGCAAAGCGCCGATCCGTCCAGCCGTGTCCGCGCCTCTCCGGTCGGCGCGGTCGCCATCTCCTACCACCGGTGACCGCTCTTCGCATTCTCGGCAGAGGCCGCTTCGGCTTCGGGATTCCCGCAGGAACTGCCGGGTGCGCCCGGATGCGATCGGCCGGCCCCGGCCGCAACAGTGGGGTATGGCGCCGATGCGCCACTGCGAGTTCGCGTCGTACGCGCGCCTCGCTCCCCCTGAGAGGCTGGGCATGGAACAGCAACACGTCATCGTGATCCGCGACCCGCGACAGCGGAGGACGGAACCCCGGGTGCTGGCCGCGTTCTGCGAGTGCGGGTGGAGCGGCATGGCCCGCATCGGGCGCAACGCGTTCGGCATCGCGAGCGCGGACGGCCGCGCGCACCTCGAGCAGGTTGCCGAGGACTCGGCCGGCGCCACCGATCTCGCCGCCCGCGGCGGGCTCGTCGTCTAGAGCCGTTCCCGGCTCGCGCGTCAGCGGATCTCGCGCCCGCTCGGTCGCGGATCCTCTTCGTCGGCGGCGCTGTGCAGCGAGGGTCCGAGTCCGAAGAGGCTGTGCCCGATCTCGGGTGCGGCGGGGACGAGCGTGGGGCGCGCGGGTGCATCCGGCACGTCGTCGCTGAGGACGATGCGATCGCGGCCTCCCGCCTTGGCCGCATAGAGGCTCGCGTCCGCGAGGCGCATCAGCTGTTCGAGCGTCGGCATGCAGGTCGAGTCGGTCACGCCGAAGCTCGCGGTGAAGGCCGGATGGCCGCCGGTGTGGGACTCCGCGAGATGCTGGCGGATCCGCTCGAGGAGGTGCACGGCCTGGTGGCGATCGATGTCCGGCGCCGCGATCACGAACTCCTCGCCGCCCCAGCGGGCGATCACGTCGCCTTCGCGGAGGACGTCCTGCGCGATCTTCGCGAACACGCGCAGCGCGCGGTCGCCGGCCTCGTGACCGTGCGTGTCGTTGAGCTGCTTGAAGTGATCGAGGTCGGCGATCGCCAGCGCGAACGGTCGCTGTGCCTTGCTGAGACCGCGCAGCTGCGTTTCCAGCGTTCGCCGGTTGACGAGGCCCGTGAGTCCATCGGTGGACGCCTGCAGCTGCGTGCGCTGGAAGGCGCGCACGGTGCCGATGCGCGCACCGGCCTGTGTCGCGAGCGTCGTCAGCTGGGTGACCTGACTGGAGCCGAGAGGCCGGCCGGCGGGACCGGTGGAGTGGAGGACGCCGAGGGCGCGACCCATGAACGACACGGGCACGCAGACGGCCGAGCAGGCGCCCCCGGGCCGGTCGCGCAGCTTCGGGCACGCGTTGAGGCTGTCGCTCGTCTCGAACACGACGGGGTTGCCGCGGCGCACGGCGACGCAGGAGAACGGCGATTGCACGGGGCACGCGGGCGCGCCCGCGTCGGGGTTGCTGGCGGCGCGTTCGAGGTGGGCCCGGCTCGAGTCCGAGAGCAGCAGCTCCATCGGCGAGGCGCTGGAGACCTCGACCATCGCGCGCTCGACGACGTCGAAGACGGCGGCTTCGTCGTCGGCCATCTCGAGTGCCTCGATCAGCTGCGTCCCGAAGATGTCGCGCTGTGCCTGCTGGGTCAGTTCTCGCTCGAGCTCCACGCGGTCGGTGATGTCGCGGGCGTTCAGCACGACGCCGCGCACGTGCCGGTCGTGGCGGAGGTCGTTCACGTTCGCCTCGAGATGCCGCACCTGGCCCTGTGCGTTGCGGACCCGCAGCACCACCTGTGGCGGCCGGCCGTCTCGCTGCACCGCCTCCAGGAGCTCGCGATCGTCCTCGTGCACGTAGCGGGCGAGGCCATCGCCGATCAGCTCGCCGTGCGATCGTCCGAGGGCGCGCGTGGCCGAGGCGCTGACGTAGCGGCAGCCCCCGGCCAGGACGAGCACGAGATCGGTCGAGTGGCTGACGAGGCTGCGGAAGTGCTCGGTCTGGCGGCGTGTCGCGGCCACGAGCGCCCACGCGAGCAGCAGCGAGACGCAGAACCCGCCGATCCCGAGCGCGACGAGCATGTCGATCAGGCGCGAGATGTCGCGGTCGTCGCGCGCGGCGATGGTGCGGGCCGCGCTCAGCGAGACGTTCGAGGTGAGTGCAGCGACGGCGCGCAACCTCTGCACCGGGTCTGCCGTCTGGATGCGCTCGCCCGCGCTCAGGCGGACGGCGGACACGTCGCGGGCGGCCAGGACCGCGCTTCCGGTGGCGACGAGATCGCGCACGAGCCGCTGCTCCTGGCGGAGCGCGCCGCGCACGATCGGGTCGCTCGCGCGTGCGAGATGCGCCTCGTCGTCATCGCCTGTCACCGCCGGAGCGATCCCGCCGTCGAGCAGGGCGCGGGCGCTGCCGGCGAGCAGCTCGCCCGTGTGTGCGGGGTCGGCCTGCTCGCCCGCGCGCACCAGCAGGACCTCCTGCACGTAGCGCTCGGCGAGCGTTCGCTGCCTGCCGGCGATCTCGATCACCGTTGCGCGATGCTGCGAGTTCGAGGCGGCGCGGATGGAGAGGAACGCCCCGAGCGCGGAGACGAGCGCCATGGTCGCGAAGATCGCCACGATCGTGCGACGCGAGCGCGACGAGAACGGCTGAAATGCCCGGCGCCCGGCCAGCACTAGCGGACCACCAGTTCGTGGTGCATGCCACCCACGTAGTGCCCGGCCATGTTGCAGAACAGCACGTAGCGGCCGGGAGTCAGCCGGATCGCGAGATCGCGCACCGCGTGCGCGTCCGCCGGCTCGAGCACGCCCACCTCGCTCCGCTGCACCCGCGCCTCGTTGACCGTCAGGCCGTCGCGACTGATCGGCAACCCGCCGGCGGGCTCGCGCACGACGAGCAATTCATGTGCGACCGGCCCCTTGTTCATGACGCGGAGCACGACCTCGCCGGCCGGGAGGGTCGTGGGCGCGGAGATCGCGAAGTCGCGCTCCGTCACCGCGATCGCGGAGCGGTTCTGCGCGCTGCCACTCGACCCGCCGCAGCCGGCCAGGGCGAGCACCGGCACCAGGCCGAGCGCCCAGAGGCGTCGCGCTGCGCCCGCACGCCGGGGGGTGGGGAGCTGATTCACAGCTCACGTCATCGGCACGGCGCGCGCGCTTCTAAAGCCTCGATTCGCGCCAGCCAGGAGCGGCCGTCAGCGTCCCGGTGCGGATGGCCGGTCGCGCTCCCCGGCCGCGAGCATCTCTCGCTCCCACGCGAGCGCTGCCGCCTTGGTTCGGAACGTCTTGGCGATCTTCGCGGAGGGGTCGTCACCGGCCGGGACGACCGCGCGGTACACGATTGCTCGCTTGATGTGGCGGATCTCGATGGCCATGGGCTCCGTCCGCAGTCTACGTCTGCATCGGAACGGGTCAGCGGCGGCCGGCAGGCGCCTTCGCGCGCCCCGCGGTCCGCGTAGGATCGCACCCCGAGATGGAGGCACGCGCCCGCACACAGGCAAGGAGTCGGTGATGGCGATCACCTCGCACCCGGACGTCGTCGTCGTGGGCTCCGGCTCGGCCGGAGCGGTCGTCGCGCGCCGCCTCGTCGATGCGGGCGCGAGCGTCGTCCTGCTCGAGGCGGGCGGGCCCGACGTCAACCCGGCGATCCACGATCCGGCGCGGCTCTTCGAGCTCTGGGACGGCGAGCAGGACTGGGCCTACCGCACCGTGCCCCAGGCGGCGTGCGCGGGGCGCGAGCTGCACTGGCCGCGCGGGAAGGTGGTGGGTGGCTCGAGCGCGCTCAACGGGATGATCTACGCGCGGGGCCATCGCAGCGACTACGACACCTGGGCGTATCTCGGGAACGAGGGGTGGGGCTTCGACGACGTGCTGCCGCTGTTCCGGCGCTCGGAGGACTTCGATCGCGGCGCCTCGGCCTACCACGGGGCGGGCGGGCCCGTGCGGGTGCTCTCGCGCTACGAGCCGCATCCGGTCAACGCGGCCGCCGTGGCGGCCGCCCAGGAAGCCGGCATCCCGTTCAACGACGACCACAACGGTGAGCACCTCGAGGGCGTGGCGTTCGCCCAGCTCACGATCAAGGACGGCCTGCGGCACGGCGTCGCGAGTGCGTTCCTGGCCCCGATCGCCGATGCGCCCGGCCTCGAGCTCGTGACCGGCGCGCACGCCCGCCGGCTGCTCTTCGAGGACGGCCGCTGCAGCGGCGTCGAGTTCGTGCGCGCCGGTGCGATCGAGCAGGTGCGGGCGTCGGCGGAGGTCGTCGTCTGCGGCGGTGCGGTCGAGTCGCCGAAGCTGCTGCTGCTCTCCGGCATCGGCCCGGCCGCCGAGCTGGCGCGCCTCGGAATCGAGGTCGTCGCCGACGTGCCCGGGGTCGGGCGCAACCTCCACGACCACGTGCTGTCGCCGGTGATCTACGCCGCCTCGCGCGCGGTGCCGCCGCCGCTCGCCGGCCTCCAGCCGCTGCACAGCCACCTCTTCTGGCACAGCCGCGCGGGCCTCCCGGGGCCGGACATCCAGCCGCTCTTCTTCCACCTGCCGCTCTACCTCGAGGGCATGGAGGGCCCGCCCGACGGCTACACCCTGATGGCCGGGATCATCCGTCCGGCGAGCCGCGGCTCGCTGACGCTCGCATCGGCCGACCCCGCCGCTCCCCCGCTGCTCGACCCCGGCTACCTGCGCTGCGACGCCGACCTCGACGCGCTCGTCGCTGCGATCGAGCTGTGCCGCGAGATCGGGCGCCAGGACGCGCTCTCGCCGTGGCGTGGCAGCGAGCTCCATCCCGGCCCGGGCGTGCAGAGCGCGGACGAGCTGCGCGACTACGTGCGCCGCACGGCGATCACCTACCACCACCAGGTCGGCACCTGCGCGATGGGCGTCGGCGAGGAGGCGGTCGTCGATCCGCAGCTGCGCGTGCGCGGCGTCGAGGGGCTGCGCGTCGCGGACGCATCGGTCATGCCCCTCGTCACGTCGGGCAACACGCACGCGCCCGCCATGATGATCGGCGAGCGGGCCGCCGACCTCGTCCGCGAGGCGTCCGGCGTCAGCCGATTCGCAGCACGGGCTTGATGACCGCTCCGTCCTCGGCGTGGTGCGCGGCCTCGTCGATCTGGTCGAAGTCGTAGTACGTCATCAGCCGGTCGACCGGGAACTTGCCCTGCGACCACAGCTCGATCAGGCGCGGCAGCGTCGAGCGCGGCACGCTGTCGCCCTCGACGATGCCGCGAATGGCACGGCCGGCGACGAGGATCGTGTTCATGTCGAGCGACACCTCGGTGCCCATCGCGGCGGCGCCGATGACCCCGCACGTGCCGCGGGGCGCGAGGCAGTCGACGGCCTGGCGCAGCAACGCGGGCACGCCCGTCGTCTCGACGCTGAAGTCGACGCCGAACCCGGTCACGCGCCGGATCTCCTCGGGCGCGTCGCGCGCGCTCGTGTCGATCACGTGCGTGGCGCCGAGCTCGCGCGCGAGCGCGAGGCGCGCGGCGTTGCGATCGATGCCGATGATCGTCGTGCAGCCCGCCACGACCCCGGCCATGACCGCCGAGAGCCCGACGGCGCCGGTGCCGAACACGGCGAGCGTGCTGCCGGCGGGCGCGCGCAGGGCGTCGAGCACGCCCCCGGCGCCGGTCTGGATGCCGCACCCGAACGGGGCCGCGACCTCGAACGGGATCGCATCGGGCAGCGTGACGACGTTGCGCTCGCTCGCCACGGCGTGGGTGGCGAAGCACGACTGCCCGAAGAAGTGCGCGTGGATGAGCTCGCCGTCGCGCGAGAGCGCGCTCGAGCCGTCGGCGCGGGCCGCGGCGAAGTTGTGCGCCCAGAAGTCGTGGCAGTAGGCGGGCCGGCCGGTGCGGCAGGTCGGGCAGTGCCCGCAGAAGTCGAAGCTCATGCCCACGCGATCGCCCGGCGCGACGAGCGTCACGCCCGCGCCGACGCGCTCGACGACGCCCGCGCCCTCGTGCCCGAGCACTGCGGGCAGCGGCACCGGGTACCACTGGTCGCGCATGATCAGGTCGGTGTGGCAGATGCCCGCCGCGGCGACGCGGACGAGCACCTCGTCGGCGCGCAGATCGCCGAGCTCGAGCTCCTGCAGCGCGAACGGCGCGCCCTTCGCCTCGGTCACCGCGGCGGTGATCTTCATCGCTGCCCTTTCATCGCGTGTCCGGGGCCACGCCCGGCCAGATCAGGGCCTGCGCCACGATGACGGCACCGCCGTTGGCCGTCAGCGCCGGGCTCCCGTGCAGCAGGTAGCCGAGCGCGAGCGCAGCGCTCACGCGATGGCAGAAGGCGTCGTCGTCGGGGCCCGTGAGGACGCGGTAGCGGGGGAGTCCGTCCGGCGGGTCGCCGGCGTGGTGCGCGGTCATCGGCAGTGTTCTACCGGGTCGGGCCTCCGAACGCGAGCCCGCCGGCGCCGCGCGTTCAGCCCGACGAGAAGTCGGCCGTCGCCACGGCGATGTCGTGCGCGCCGTGGAACGTGCCCGTGGCCACGCCGAAGCCCGCATAGCGCAGCTCCGGGAGGAGGATGACGCGGCGATGCGCCGGGCTCGCCATCCAGGCCTTGAGCATGCCGGCGGGCGTCGCGTAGGTGCCGCCGCCGAACGAGAGGATCTCGGCAGCCAGCGAGCCGCGCCGCACGAGGCGGGCGTCCGGCCGCAGCGGGTGCAGGCTGTGCGCCAGGCGGACGTCGTTGAAGAGCGCCAGGACGTTGCTCTGTGTCGCCGGCGCGCGGGCGCCGTGCGATTGCAGGAGCGAGCGCGAGAGCACGCCGCCGGCGACCGCCGCCAGTATCAGCGCGGCGGCGACGCCGATGACGCCCTTGCCCGGCATCCTCATCCGCCGATCACCTTCCAGGCGACCGCGATCAGGACCGCGAGCACGAGCGCGACGCCTCCCGTCTGGCGCAGGCTGTGCGTCTGGAGGCCGAGGACGCTCGTGCTGACCTGCGCGAGCTCGCTGTGCACGGAGGTGAGGTCGCGGTCGATCGCCGCGATGGTCGCGTCGCCGGCCTCTTCGCGCGCCTGGCCTGCCTGCTCGCGCGCCTCGGCGATGGCATGGTCGGCCTGAGCCACGGCGTGGTCGGACTCGGCGAGGATGCGCGCCGCGGCGGCCGCGACTGCGTTTTCGTCGCCGGTATCGACGTGATGGCGACCGAGCTTGCGCACGTGTGGGGTCCATCGGCACGCGAGCGTCGCGACTCGCTACTGCGAAGCGGTGAGATCAGGCGCGCGGCTTGTAGCGATGGTGGAGCATGAGGTCGTTTCCGTCGGGGTCGGCGAAGAACGCCATGTGGCAGACGCCGGTGTCGAACGTCTCCCCGGCGAAGGCGACGCCCTTGGCCTCGAGCGCCGCGCGCGCCGTCGCCACGTCGTCGACGTGGAGCGCGAGGTGGGCGTTCTTCTGCGGGGCGAACGGCCGGCCCTGCCGCTCCGGCTCCCAGATGCCGCAACACGTCTCGCCGACCCAGAACTCGAAGTGCCCGCCCGCGTCGGGCCGCAACCCGAGCGTGTCGACGTAGAAGCTCCGCGAGCGCTCCGCGTCGCGGGAGGGGATCGCTACGAAGTCGAGTTTCGTGATCATGGCGTGAGGCTAGCGCCTGTGCGATCCCCCTCGACCCTCAGGACGTGACGATGACCGGCACCATCCAGCTCGGCTTGCAGACGTTCGGCGACGTGACCGTCGACGCGTCGGGCGCGCTCCTGTCGCAGGCCGAGGTCATGCGCAACGTCGTGACCGAGGCCGTGCTCGCGGACCGGCTCGAGATCGACTTCTTCGGCATCGGCGAGCACCACCGCGCCGACTTCGCGGTCTCCGCGCCCGACGTCGTGCTCGCGGCGATCGCCGGGCGGACCAGCCGGATCCGGCTCGGATCGGCCGTCACGGTGCTGAGCTCGGACGATCCGGTGCGCGTCTTCCAGCGCTTCTCGACGCTCGACGCAGTCTCGGGCGGGCGCGCCGAGGTGATCCTCGGGCGCGGCTCCTTCATCGAGTCCTTCCCGCTCTTCGGCTACCCGATGGAGCAGTACGAGCAGCTCTTCGAGGAGAAGCTGCAGCTCTTCGTCGAGCTGCGCAAGGAGGCGCCCGTGACGTGGTCGGGCGGCATGCGGGCGGCGCTCCACGACCAGACGGTCTACCCGCCGACCGCCTCCGGCAGCATCCCGACCTGGATCGCCGTCGGGGGCAGCCCCCAGTCCGTCGTACGCGCCGCGCACTACGGACTGCCGCTCATGCTGGCCATCATCGGCGGCGACCCGATGCAGTTCGCGCCGTACGTCGATCTCTACCGGCGCGCGCTGACGGAGTTCGGCCAGGACGTGCAGCCGATCGGCGTGCACTCGCACGGCCACGTCGCGCGCAGCGATCGGGAGGCACTCGACGAGTGCTGGCCGCACTACGCCGCGACGCACGCCACGATCGGCCGCGAGCGCGGCTGGCCGGAGATGACGCGCGCGCAGTTCGAGGCCGGCGCGGGCCCGGGCGGGGCGCTCTTCATCGGGTCGCCCGACACGGTCGCGGCCAAGATCGTGCGGCTCGTGCGCGCGCTCGGGCTCTCGCGCTTCGACGTCAAGTACAGCCACGGGACGCTGCCGCACGAGCTGCTCATGACGAGCATCGAGCTCTACGCCGGCGAGGTCGCGCCGCGCGTGCGCGAGCAGCTCGCGGCGGACTGACGCCCGCATACTGCGGGCGTGGGCCATCCGGTCATCCTCGACTGCGACCCCGGGCACGACGATGCGATCGCGCTCCTGCTCGCGCTCGCGAGCCCGGAGCTCGATCTGCTCGGCGTCACGACGGTGCACGGCAATCAGACGCTCGCGAAGACGACGGCCAACGCGCTGCGGGTGCTCGACCTCGCCGGGCGCGACGACATCCCCGTCGCGGCGGGGGCCGACCGCCCGCTCGTGCGCGAGCTCACCGTGGCCTCGCACGTCCACGGCGAGAGCGGTCTCGACGGTCCCGCGCTTCCGCCCGCGCGCAGGGGACCGGCCGCCGAGAGCGCCGTCGACTTCATGGCGCGCACGATCGCGGCGAGCGCGACGCCGGTCACGCTCGTGCCGACCGGCCCGCTCACCAACGTCGCGCGGCTGCTCGAGCGCACGGGCGGGGCCGGCGTGGGCCGCATCGTCCTGATGGGCGGTGCGATCGCCGAGGGCAACATGACCCCGGCCGCCGAGTTCAACATCTGGGCCGACCCGGAGGCCGCGGCAGCCGTTTTCCACTCGGGCATCGACACGACCATGATCGGCCTCGACGTCACGCACCGCGCGCTGACGACGCCCGACCTCCAGCGGCGGCTGCGCGCCACCGGGACGATCGGCCGGTTCGTCGCCGACCTCGTCGACTTCTTCGCCGTCTATCACCGCCGCACCTACGGCTGGGACGGCGCGCCGATCCACGACGCCGTGGCCGTGGCGCACGTGATCCGCCCGGGCATCGTGACGACGGTCGAGCGCAACGTCGAGATCGAGCTCGTGTCGGAGCTGTGCCGCGGGCGCACCGTCGTCGACCGCTGGAACCGCACCGAGCGCCCGGTCAACGCGCACGTCGGCATCGACCTCGACGTCGACGCGTTCTTCGAGCTGCTCGTCGAGCGCATCGGCAGCCTCGGCTAGCCAGCGCCTGCAAGATCGGGGTCAGACCCCGATCTTGCGGACCGGCGATTGCGCCGGCGCCGCGATTCGCGCTGCGGCCTCAGCGCCGCGGCCGCCAGCCCGAAGCCTCCTTGAAGCGCGCGCTCGAGACGCGCTCGCCGTCGCGGGTGACGTTGTAGATCCCGCTCGGGACCGTGAGCGCCGCGATCAGCGCCGCGCCCGCGTCGTCCGCGTCGAGGGTCGCGCCGAACATGCCGTTCGGCTCGTCGTGCCCGGTCCCGGCTCCGTCCAGCAGGCCCAGGCGGAGCACGACGCCGCGGCGGCCGGCGGCAGCGAAGCGCGCCGTCTCGGCCTCGGCCACGAGGCTGGAGACCATCCGCGGCGGCACGTCGCCGAGCGGCGTCTCCTCGTCGGCATCCGTGTCCGGCGGGTACAGGAGCGCGATGGTCGGCTGCACCAGCGTCCCGACGCCGGCCGCGAGGGCGGCGTCGACGATCAGGCGCGCGGTCTCGGTGCGCAGGCGGTCGTTGTCGCGCCAGGCCTCGGCGTCGTCCAGCGCGGCGAGGGAGGGGATCCGGGTCGCCAGGTGGTAGACGGCGTCGGCGCCGGCGACCGCCGCGCCGGTCGCGTCGCGGTCGAAGAGGTCGAGCTCGCTGTGGCGGGGTGCGGCGACGTCGTGCCCCTGGGCCACGAGCAAGGGGACCGTGGCCTGGCCGAGCACGCCGGTGCCGCCGGTGACGAGAATGCGCATTGCGATCACCTCTGCTGTGGTGGAAGTCGATCGTCCGTGACTCGGCCCGCCGCCGGCCCGACGTGGCGATCGAGCCAGGCCGTGAGGGGAGCCGCGGCGCGCCAGGCGCCGGCGACATGGGCGAGCGCGACGTCCCGTGCGATCCCTCCCGGGGCCGCGAGCCTGTGCCCCGCGATCAGCGACGTCCGTCGCAGCAGCTCGCCGCGGGCGTGATCGCGCGGATACCCGCGCGGGGCGGTGCGCAGGCTGCCTCCCATGACCTCGAGCCCGCTGTCGCGCGCGGATGCGACGGCGGCCGCGAGCGCCGCTCCCGCGCGCTCGTCCGCGACGGCGTCGCGGTAGCGCCCGAGCTGGTCGCGGGCCATGCGGTGGCAGCCGGAACCGGCGTAGAGGCCGCGCGACGAGAGCTCGGCGTAGAGCCCGGCCGACGCCGCCGGCCCGCCCTGCAGGACGCCGTACGTCCGCGTCTTGTAGGGCGTCTTGTCGGGGGAGAAGCGCAGGTCGCGCTGCTGGCGGAACACGCGGGGCTCGCCGCCGAACTCCTCGCTCAGCTCGTCGAGCAGCGCCGTCAGGCCCGTGCGGATCTCGCTCTCGTAGAGCTCGCGGGTCGCCGCGAAGTAGTCTCGCGAGTTGTCGCGCTCGAGCCCCGAGAACCACTCGAAGACCTCCGCGGAGAAGCCGTGGAACGCCGCGTCCATCGCCGCAATCCTGGCACTACTCGCGTTCGCGGATGACGTAGAACTTGCGTACGCGCGACTCCTGGTGCCAGGTGCACTCGGTGCCGGCGCTGATCGCGAGCGCCTCGCCGGGGCCGAACGAATGCGTGGTGCCATCGGGCAGCCGCAGCTCGATCGTGCCCTCCAGCACCACGCAGACCTCGTCGCACGGGTACGACGGGACGTGCTCGGTGAACGGCTCGGCCTCCCACACGCCGGCGCTGAGCCCGGCGCCGGGCTCGAAGAGGCTGGACGTGCGCGTCAGCGCCGGGCCCTCGGCGACCTGCGGCTCGAGCGCGACGAGCGCGGGGTCGAGGCGGACGATTCCGGTCATTGCAGCTCTCCTTGGTCGACGAGCAGGCGCTCGATCGCCGCCTGACGGTGGTCGAAGATCCGTTCGAGGTCGCGCCCGATCAGTGCGCGGCGCGCGATCTCGCCGAGCGGGCCGAGCGGCATGCGGTAGGCCACGTGGTCGCGGATCAGCGTGCCGCCGGGACGGGGCTCGAACGTGTGCGTGTGCACCCAGGTGCGGAACGGCCCGCTGATCTGGCGGTCGACGAAGCGCTGCCCCGGGATCCAGCTGTCGATCCGCGTGTGCCAGCGGCACGGGATGTGGTGGAGCGACAGGCGATAGTCGATGAGGGCGCCCTCGCGCATGGCGATCGGCCTGGGCGTGAGGATGCGGAAGCGCAGCCACGGCGGCGTGATCGCCTCGAGGTTGAAGGCGTCCGCGAAGAACGCGAACGCGTCCGCGGCCGGCTGCGGGACGAGCTGCGCCCGCTCGATCTCGTGGAACCCTCCCCGCATGGCCGGCGGCAATCGCCTAGAGCGAGAAGCCCGGAGGCGGCTCGAGCTCGGGGTCGGCGGCGATCAGCGCGCGCGCGCCGGCGAGCGTGCGCGTCCAGTCGTAGAACAGCTCCTTGGCGGAGAGCAGCTGGACGCCCGCGGAGTGCAGCCGTGCGAGTCCATGCGCATGCGCGGCGGCCGGGGAGAAGAGCGCGTCGGAGACGGCGGCCACGCGATACCCGCGCTCCTGCAGCGAGATTGCCGAATGCGCGACGCAGACGTCGGTCTCGAGGCCCGCGAGCACGGCCGTCCGGCGCCCGGTCGCGCCGAGCGCGGCCTCGATCGGCGGGTTGTCGCCGGCGGCGAAGACGGGCTTGACGAGCACCGGCGCCCCGGCCGGCAGCCGGGCGGTCACGAGCGGCGAGGTGGGGCCGTTCGTGGCGGGATCCTCCTCGGTCACGATCACCGGCACCCCGAGGCCGCGCGCAAGGCCCGTCACCCACGCCACGCAGGCGACGACCTGGGCGAAGGCCGCGCGGTCCACGTCCGGCCGTTCCTCGCCGTAGAAGCCCTCCTGCGTGTCGATCACGAGCAGCACGGACTCGTCGCGGCGGAGCAGGCTCACGCGCGCACTCTAGATCCTGGCGATCGGCGTCCGGGCCCCGAGCGCGGGTCGTGGGCCAAGTGGCACTCGCGGCGAGTGCCACTTGGCCGTGCACGGCCGGGGTCCGCACGAACGGGGTCTGGCCCGCAACGTGCGGGCCTGACCCCGGCATTGCGGACCTGGCACCGACCGGACCATCCGCTCAACCACGCCATTCTCAGGCCTTCGCGTCCACGCCGGCGTGCGCCGGGCGCGGCCATCGGCACGACGCGTGGCAGCCGGGATTTCCGATGCCTACTGGGGTTGAGGGCTCATGCAAGGGTCGGTGCCAGGTCCGCAATGCCGGGGTCAGACCCGCGACGTGCGGGCCAGACCCTGGTGTTGCGGCCAAGTGGCACTCGCCGCGAGTGCCACTTGGCCGGTCGACCCGCGTCGTGGGTCGCCGCATCGGCAGTGACCCGAACGGCCGCAAGACACGCGCGGCGGGCCCGCGGGTAGGTAGGCTCCAGGCATGGATGCCGACCGCGCACGTGAGCTGCTCGCACGGGAGCGCGAGCGCATCGAGGCAGAGATCCGCAGCCTCGCCGCGGAGGCCGGCGCCACGGACGAGGTGACCGGCGACGAGGCCAGCGAGCTCTCGGAGGCCGAGCTGGACGACCAGCTCGCCGGCGATCTGCGCGACGAGCTGGCCGCGGTCGAGCGCGCCGAGCAGCGCCTCGCGGCAGGCACCTACGGGCTCTCGGTCGAGAGCGGCGAGGCGATCCCCGACGGGCGCCTCGAGGCCCTGCCGACGGCCGAGCGCACCGTCGCGGAGCAGGCGCGCTTCGACGCCGGGCGCTAGCCCGCGGGGCTAGAACCCGTCGTCGACGAGCCGGCTCGAGCCCTGGCCGATGTCGGTCGCGATGGCGGCGAAGATCGCGCTCAGGTCGCCCGGGGTTGGGCTGGTTGTAGAAGTCGCCCGGCGACGCGATCTGCTGGAGCGTGTTGTACGAGGTGAGCGCCGGGCTCTCGTTCGTATTGCTCGCGTAGTGGTAGCAGCCCGGATGTCGGCGGCGTGCACGCGACCCAGGCGCCACTCGAGTTCTTCTTGTGGAAGGCGCCGGCGGTGCAGTAGACGTTGTTGCCGAGCGCATAGCCGATGCTGTAGATGGTCGTCCCCGCGGCCTTGTAGCCGTTGGCGACGTCGATGGCGGTCTGGCACGGCCGCTGGTCGTCGGCGTTGCCCGGCGGATAGGCCGTGCTCGGGCCGTAGACGCTGCCGATGTTGGCCTCGCCGTCGGTCAGGAAGACGATGTAGTCGGGGACGTTCGCGCGCCCGTGGGCCTGCAACTCGGCCTGGGCCTGCCGCAGCGCCTCGCTGTAGGAGGTGTTGCCGCCGGCCTCGATGCACGCAGAGGTGCCGCCCTGCACGGTGTGCAGGTAGAGACCCGAGCTCGGGTCGAGGGTGTTGTTCGGAAGCTTGTAGTTGCCGCTGATCGTGTCGGTGACATAGCCGCGCGTGGCGCTGTCGTAGCCGTCGTAGCCGTTGCCGCCGAGTGAGTTGTAGGGCGCCGAGCAGGGGCTGGTGGCCGTCGTCTGCACGGGCGGGAACGCCACCATTCCGATCTGGGCCGCCGGCGCGTTGAACATCCCGAGCATCGTGCGCACGCCGTCCTTGGCGTTGTCGAGGTCGATGCAGTTGCCCGCCGCGTCCTTCGGCGTGCACATCGAGCCCGTACGGTCGATCGCGATCACGATGTCGACGGGCGAGGCCGAGCACGGGCTGCAGGCATTGGCATGCGCGGCGATGTTGAAGTGGTCGATGCCGAAGATCTTCGCGAACCACGTGTCCGTGCTCGCGGTGCCCGAGACGACGAGCGCGTTCGGATTGGTGGCCGAGTTGCAGCCGGTCGCGAGCACGGAGGTGGTCGTGCACTTCGTCTGGTAGGTGAAGCTCAGGCCGGAGAGGTTGGCGGGCGTGTTCGCCGCCGCGTATGACGTCGCGGTGCTGATCGCGGTGGCGGCAACGGGCAGATCCTGCGCGCCCGCGAGCGCCGCCGCGTCGGTCGCGCTCTGGAGCTGGCGCTTGGCGTAGTAGGCGTAGCCGACGTCGATTGCGAATGCGGCGATGCCGAGCAGGGCGACGAGTGCGAGCACCACGATTGCCAGGATCTGGCCGCGCTCTCCACGTCCTCTACGCATCCCGTATTCCTCTCAGAGCGCCGGCGATTCCGGTCGTCAACTCAGGTTGAGACAGGTATGGGCAGGCTGTAACCCCCTGAACGAGTGACAAAGCATGAAATCCGGCCTCGCATCCCTCGCTTGCGGTACGCACCGGCTGCAATGTGCGCCTGCCGGTGCTAGCGTCGCCCGATGGCTGATCAGGATGCATTTCGCGAGCGTGCGCGGGCGACCTGGGCCGCGGGTGACTGGGACGGCTTCGCGCACATCCTGGCTCCCGTCGGCGAGACGGTCATCGAGCGCAGCGCGCTCACCGCGGGCATGGACGTCGTCGATGTCGGCACCGGCAGCGGCGGGACGATCGCGGTGCCGGCCGCCCGGCGGGGTGCGCGGGTCGTCGGCGCAGACATCACCCCGGAGCTGCTCGAGCACGCGCGCCGCCGGGCGGCCGAGGCGGGCGTCGACGTGGACTGGGTCGAGGCCGACGCGCAGTCGCTGCCGTTCGCGGACGCGTCGTTCGACCGCGTGATCTCGACGTTCGGGGCCATGTTCGCCCCCGACCACGGGCGCACGGCGGCCGAGCTCGTGCGCGTCTGCCGCCCGGGCGGGCGCATCCTCATGACCACCTGGGCGAACGAGGGCTTCGCGGGCGAGCTGTTCAAGCTGACCGGCTCGTTCATGCCGGCGCCGCCCGCCGGCGCCGGCACGCCGCCGCAGTGGGGCGTCGAGGCGTACGTGGAGGACACCTTCGCGGGCGCCGGCGTGCGCGCGGCGATCTCGCACGAGTCCGTCGTCTTCGCATTCCCGTCGACGGCCGACGCCGTACGCCACTACACGGACGATTTCGGCCCGTTCGTGATGCTCCGGCGAGCGCTCGAGCCGCAAGGGCCGCTGGCCGGAGTTCACCGGCGCGTTCACGGCCCTCGTCGAGCGCTTCGACGAGGGCGGCCCGGGCGACGCGCGCGTCCGCGCCGACTACCTCCTCGCCGAAGCCAGGCGCTGAGGCCTACTGCAGGTAGCCCTCGACGGTGCCCTCGCTGCGCATGTCGACCTCGTCGGGGTTGGCCCCGGTCCGCTCGGCCGAGCGCCGCCGGCGCAGCAGGTCCCAGTAGCGGTCGAGCTCGACCTTGATCTCGGCGAGCCGCTCGCGCTCGGCCTCGCCGCCGTGTCCCGCCGACTCGCGCGCCCAGAGCCGGTGCTCCTCGGCGACGAGCGCCTCGATGTGCGTGTGAACCGCGTCGTCGTCGGCCATGGCTCGTTCACGTCCCTTCGCGTTTCCTGGCTGCGTGCCCCGCATGAAGCTGTACGACGGAACAGTCGCATGCCTCGGGAACTGCCGCGCCGCTGCGGATACGGTTCACGCTCATGACGGACGGCGTCCTGTGCGCCTTCACGACCGAGGACGTGGGCCGCGGCAGCGGTCTCGGCCTCGCGACCGCGCACCGCATCGTCGCCGGCCGCCACGACGGGGCGCCGACCGTCGAATCCGAGCCAGGCCGGGCGGGCCTCCGCGTCCGGCTCCCACTCACGCAGAGCTGAGGAGCGCATTCCCATGGCGACGTGCACGCACCTCGACACCATCAACGTCACGCAACTGCCGTACTCGGTCGACGGCTGCGAGGACTGTCTCGCGACGGGCGGCGTCTGGCTGCATCTGCGCATCTGCCTGCAGTGCGGCCGCGTGGGCTGCTGCGACGACTCGCCGAGCCGTCACGCGACGGCGCACCACAACGCGACGGGCCATCCGCTCATCCGCTCGCTGGAGCCGGGCGAGGACTGGTCGTGGTGCTTCGTCGACGAGGTTGCGCTGCGCATCCCAACCGTGCAGGGAACGACGCGGATACCCCCGTCGCCCCTGCTCGGCTGACACGAGCCTAGGCCGTGGCGAGGCGGCGGCGCGCCTCGAAGCGGGCGATCTGCCCGCCGCGGGAGACGCGCTGCTCGCTCCCGGTGTAGTACGGATGACACGCGGAGCAGACGTCGACGCTCAACTGCGCGCGCGTCGAGCGCAGGTCGTGCTCGGCGCCGCAGTTGCTGCAGCGGACGAGCGTGCGGTAGGAGCTCGGGTGGATCGTGGCATTCATCAAGCGGGCCTCTCTCAACGGGCGGCACGTCGCCGCCTCACCCGGATGACAACGATCCGGAGTCGCCTCGCGTTCCCGGGAAGGCCGGGCGGGGACGCGGCCTGAGAGGGTCTGACCCCGCCAGGCGGGGTCTGACCCCAGGTGGCGGAGCCTGGCACCGGGGTGGCGGAGCCTGGCGCCGGGTGACCCGGCCGGGCGTCACCAGATCGTCTCCAGATCGCGACCGGATGGTCCCGAGGTGTCGCGGGCGCGTGCCGGAAGATGGGGCGATGACCGTTCATGTGCAGGGACTTCTGCTGTGCGAGCTGCACGCCCACACGACCTGGAGCGACGGCTCGCAGACGATCGGGCAGCTCGTCGACACCTATGGCCACGCCCGCTTCGACGTGCTCTGCATCACCGACCACGTCGTGCGCCCGGACGATCCCTTCGCGACGCCCGGCGAGGGGCCGCGCCACATCCACGCAGGCAACCACGACTCCTACCTGGCCGCGATCGAGATCGAGGCCGCGCGTGCGCGCGTGCAGTACGACATGCTCGTGCTGCCCGGCCTCGAGCTGACCTACGACGACGCCGATCCCATGCTCGGCGCGCACGCCGTCGCGATCGGGCTCGAGCGGTTCGTCGGCGTGGCCGACGGCATCGAGCGCGCGCTCGGCGAGGCGCGCCGGAGCGGCGCCGCGCTGATCGCGGCGCACCCCTACCCGGTGCAGTCGGCCGCCTCCGCGCCGCGCGCGACCGCCCGCTTCGCGAGCGACTGGACCGAGTTCGCGCCGCTCGTCGACCGCTGGGAGCTGATCAACCGCCGCGACGTCTTCGAGTGGGTGGCGCGCGCGGGCCTGCCCGCCGTGGCCAGCGGCGACGCGCACGAGCCGGGCCACCTGCTGACGTGGAAGACGCTGATCCCCTGCCGCAAGGATCGCGCGTCGGTCGTCGATCACCTGCGTTCGCCTGCGCCCGCGTACCTCTTCGACACGGCCTCGGCGGCGACGACCCACGCGGCCGAGGCGGTGATCGCGGCGCGCGTCGCGTCATGATGTTTCGTGCGTGCGCAACCCGGAAACGTGCTTGCACGCATGAGCATCAGCTCCCTCCTCACCCACTGCCCGGGCTGCGAGAGCTCGCTCGTCCAGATGGAGATGCTCCACCCGCAGGCCGAGAGCACGCGCGTTGCGCGACACTGCCCCGAGTGCAGCTACGAGGACGAGCTCGAGCTGCCGAGCGCGGTGGCCGACCTCCTCGGCCGGCGCGCCGCGGAGCTCGCCGAGTGCCTGTACGACCTCGCCGAGCGCCTGGCGATGGCCGACGAGCTCTGGATCTACGACCCGCTCTGATCCGCCTCCGTGATGCGCGGCGCGTAGCGGTGGTGCAGCATCAGCGCGTTCCCGTCGGGGTCATGGAAGAACGCCATGTGGCACACGCCGGTGTCGAGCGTGTCCCCGGCGAACTGGACGCCCCGTGCCTCGAGCGCCGTGCGCGCGGCGGCGACGTCGTCGACGTGCAGCGCGAGCGGGTTGCGGCTGACGTGATGCTCGAATCCCATCCCCGCGGGATTGACGACGCTCAGGGTCAGGTTGCCGGTCTCGAACTCGGAGAAGTGGCGATCCGGCATGTAGACCGAGCGCCGGAGTCCGAGCGTCGTGCCGTAGAACTCGGACGCGACCGCGAGGTCGCGGCTCGGTATGGTCACGAAATCGGTGGCACTGATGTGCGCGGCAGGCGGCGGGGTGCTCATGCGCGCAGTCTGCCGGACACGACGACGAAAGGACGCTGAGATGGCCGGCGAGATCGTCCACATCGAGTTTCCCTCCGAAGACGCGGACCGCGCCCAGCGCTTCTGGACGGGCCTCTTCGGGTGGCAGTTCGGCGATTCGGGCATGCCCGGCATCGACTACCGGATGGCGCGCACCGGCGCGGAGTCGGGCGCTGCGATCTACGCGTCGGACGAGCGCGACGGCCACGCGAAGTACTACTACGCGACCGACGACATCGAGGCCTCGTGCGCGAAGGTGCGCGAGCTCGGCGGCAGCGCGGAGGCCAAGGTCGCGGTGCCGACGCACGGCTGGTTCGCGTCCTGCCACGACAGCGAGGGCACGGCGTTCTGCCTCTGGCAGGTCGATCCCGAGGCCCGCTAACCTCCCGGCGATGACGCCGGTCGCAATCGTCACGGGCGCCGGCAGCGGCATGGGTCGCGCCACGGCTCTGCGCCTCGCGCGCGACGGGTACGCGGTCGTCGTGGCCGAGATCGACGCGGCGCGGGCGGCGGCCGTGGCCGGCGAGATCGGCGAGGCGGCGCTGCCGTTCGCGCTCGACGTCAGCGAGGCGGCGCAGGTCGAGGCACTGCTGGCCGCGACGCTTGCGCGCTTCGGCCGGCTCGACGTGATGGTGGCGAACGCCGGCGTGCCGCACGGCGCGCCGTTCCTCGAGCTCGACGAGACGACCTGGGAGCGGGTGCTCGCCGTCAACCTCAAGGGCGTGTTCCTGTGCGGCCAGGCCGCCGCGAGGGCGATGGTGGCCGGCGGGCGCCCGGGCGCGATCGTCAACGTCGCGAGCACGTACGCCGAGGTCACGGAGGGCGAGGCGTCGGCCTACAGCGCCTCCAAGGGCGGCGTGCGGATGCTGACGAAGTCGATGGCGCTCGAGCTCGGCCCGCACGGGATCCGCGTCAACGCGGTCGGCCCGGGCTGGATCCGCACCGGCATGAACCCGCTCGACGACCCGGAGCAGGTCGCGCAGCTCGAGCCGACGATCCCGCTGCAGCGCGTCGGCGTGCCCGAGGACGTCGCCGACGTGATCGCGTTCCTCGCTTCGGACGACGCGCGCTACGTGAGCGGGCAGACGCTCTTCGTGGACGGCGGCTGGCTGACCAGCCGCGCGCTCTCGCTCGTGCGCTGAGACGGTGCAACCGGGGCCAGGCCCCGGTTGCACGGTGTGTCTCAGAAACCTCAGGGCGTGGCCACAGGTTGCTCTTACAGGGCGCTGGTTCACTGCGCAGACCCCACCGAAAGGAGGTGAACGCAGATGTTCCCGCGCTCCCGAAGACTGGTCGTGACCCTGGCGGCGACCGCCGCACTCGCCGGCGGAGCCGTCGCCCATGCCGCGACGAGCTCGTCCGGATCGGCCGCCGGCTCGACCTCCACCCCGGCGATCGCAGCCGGCGACTCCATGGCGGCGACCCACACGGCAGGCGACTGCCCGAACATGGGCGGCGACCAGTCGGCGCCGTCGACCACCCCCTCGACGACCCCCTCCACGACCCCCTCGACGACGCCGCTCCTCGAGCACCTCGTCCACGACGGGCGTCTGAACCCGACCCGTGCCTGCGCTCTCCCCCCGCCGGCACGTCCCGATCGCACGGCGCGGCTCGCTTCCCCCTCCTCCTCCGGCGAGCCGCGCCGCGCGCGTCGCGGCGCTCGTCGTCGCGGCCGCCCTCGCCGCGGCGGGCTGCGGCGGTGGGGACTCGCAGCCGGCCTCCGGCGCCTCGGGCCGCGTCGCCATCGGCCAGGGCCTGAAGGGGCCCGCGGGGCTCCGGGCGACGCTCTACGCGAGCGGCCTGCGCGACGTCTCGGCGTTCGCGCTCGACGCGCGCGGTCGTCTGTGGGCCACGACATCGGCGGCGGCCGGCCACGCCGGGGATGGCGTGTACCTGATCCCGCGCGCGGGCGCCCGGCCGGTCAAGGTGATCGCGGGCGTCGCAGGCCCGCTCGGCCTCGTCTGGTACCGGAGCAGGCTCTACGTCTCCTCGCTCGGGCGCGTCGACGTCTACAGCGGGCTCGCCGGGACGCGCTTCGCGAAGCACGTCGCCGTGATCGTCGAGCCGCGCGGCCACGGCTGGAACAACGCCATCGTGGTGTTACCGGGTGGGCGGCTCGTCATGGGCATCTCCTCGGCCTGCGACCACTGCGCGAGCACGTCGCGCTGGTCGGCCTCGATCGTCTCGTTCCGCCCCGACGGCAGCGACGTGCGCGTCTACGCGCGCGGGATCCGAGCGCCGTTCGGACTCGCGCGCGATCCCGTGACGGGTGCGCTGATCGCGTCGATGAACCAGCGCGACGACCTCGGCGCGAAGACCCCGGGCGACTGGCTCGCGCTCGTGCGCAGCGGCGACGACTGGCGCTTCCCGTCCTGCTACGGGCAGGGAGGGAGCGTGTGCCGCGGCGTCCGCGAACCGCTCGCGGTGCTCGACGAGCACGCCGCGGCCGGCGGCGTCGCGATCGTGGACGGGCAGCTCGGCAGCGCGGTCGGCCGCGCTGCGCTCGTGGCGGAGTGGGAGCGGGGGAGCGTCGAGAGCGTTCCGCTGCGGCGCTCGGGCACGGGCTACGCGAGCGCGCGGGCGACGGCGCTCGTGACGGGGTTCACCCACCCGCTGCCCGTGGCCGCCGTCGCCGGCGGCGTCCTGGTCGGCGACTGGGCGAGCGGCCGGATCTACCGCATCGCGCGTGTGTAACGGCGCGCGCCCCTGGCAGACGACCCGGGCATGACTGACAGCGAATGGAACTTCGGCGGCCTGCGGGCGCTCTTCGTCAACTGCACGCTCAAGCGCTCGCCCGGCGTCTCGAACACGCAGGCGCTGGTCGACGCGAGCCGCGCGCTGATGGAGCGCCACGGCGTCGCCACCGACAGCCTGCGGCTCGTCGACCACGACGTCGCGACCGGTGTCTGGCCCGACATGACCGAGCACGGCTGGGCGACCGACGACGGGCCGCAGATCCAGGAGCGCGTGTTCGCGGCCGACATCCTCGTCTTGGCCGGCCCGATCTGGCTCGGCGACAACAGCTCGGTCATGAAGCGCTGCATCGAGCGGCTCTATGCGACCTCCTCGCAGCTCAACCGGCCGGCCAGTACGCCTACTACGGGCGCGTTGCGGGCTGTCTCATCACGGGCAACGAGGACGGCATCAAGCACTGCGCGATGAACATCCTCTACAGCCTCCAGCACCTCGGCTACGCGATCCCGCCGCAGGCCGACGCCGGCTGGATCGGCGAGGCCGGCCCGGGGCCCTCGTATCTCGATCCGGGCTCGGGCGGGCCCGAGAACGACTTCACGAACCGCAACACGGCGTTCATGACCTGGAACCTCATGCACCTCGCGCAGCTGCTCCGCTCGGCCGGCGGCTTCCCGGCGCAGGGCAACCAGCGCTCGGCCTGGGACGACGGGCAGCGCTTCGACTGGGAGAACCCGGAGTACCGCTTCTGAGCGGATCGCTCAGGTCGCGGGCGTGAACCGCTCGAGCTCGGCGGTGGCCTCGAGGCGGTAGGGAAACGCGCCGCGGATCCTGCGCGAGATGGTCTGGCGCAGGTCGAGGCCGAGTCCCGGCGCGTGCCAGGCCACGTCGCGCTCGCTCCCGGGGTGCGCGCCGCCGGTCACCGAGTCGCTCGCGACCACGAACGTCTGGACGGAGCGGCCGGCGATCGAGACGCGCTCGCGCCGCAGCACGCGGTTGTCGCTGCGCACGGGCAGCTTGCCCACGTGGAAGCGCTGGGTCCAGCGCTGTCCCACGCGCAGCGCGGCGGGCAGGGCGAGCGTCGCGGGGACGGTGGCCTCCGCGCTCTCCTGGGCGACCCCCGCGAAGGAGAGGAACGTGTCCTGCCACGTCTCGTAGCGCCCTCCGGCGCGCACGTCGAAGCGCGCGCTCTCGCGGTGCTCGGCCGAGAGGTCGAGCTCGAGCTGCAGCGTCGAGGAATCCTGCGTGACGATCAGGTAGGCCCGCGCGGGCAGCGCGCGACGGAGGCAGAGCGGGCCGACGCCGGCGCACTCCCAGCCCCGCACCGCGTAGGTGTAGACGCCCGCTCGCGGCAGCAGCGTCCCCGGGCGGCCGCCCTGCGCCGTGCGGAAGCGCTCCAGCGCGCGCTGCTCGGAGACCGGCGTCGAGTGCGTCGAGCGACGGTACTCGTAGACGCCGAATCCGGCCAGGAGCACGAGCACCGCGAGCACGGCGAGGGTCACCCGCGGTCTCCGCCTGATCGTGCGCAGTCCGATCACGGGCGTTAGCTTGTCGTAGATGCGCGAGTGGGGTCGTGGGCAGCGGGCGAGCCGTGTGCGGGTGCTCCGCGTGGTCGCGGGAGCCGCGCTCGCGGCGCTGCTCGTCGTCGTCGTGCTGACGCTGCGCGGCGAGGCGCACGACACGCGCGGCGCGCTCGCGACCCTGCGCGACGCACAGCCCGCGCTCGTCGCCGCGGCCGCTCTGGCGGAGGCGATCTCGTACCTCATGCTCGCGCTCGCCCTGGCGCAGCTCGTGCCCGGCCTGGCGCTCGGGACGAGCGCGTGCATCGCAGTGGCGGCCTTCGGCGCGGGCAGCCTCGTCCCCGGGCAGCCCGCGGCCGGGATCGCCGTCACCGTCCGCGAGCTTTCGCGCCGCGGGCTCCCGATGCGGCGCGCCACCGCGCCGGCCGCGCTGCTGCTGGCCGGCATCCCGGCCGCCTCGATGGCGCTCCTCGCGGGCCCGACGCTCGTCGCGTCGGCGGCGTGGGCGCCGCTGCCGGACGGCTGGCGCGTGCTCGTGGCCGTGCTGGGCGCGCTGGCGCTCGTGCTCGGCGGCGCCATCGCTCTCGCGCTCGCCACCCCCGGCCGGCTCACGCGGCCGCTGGCGTCCCGCCTGCCCTTCTGGCCGGCCGATCCCGCCGGGCGCCGCCGCCGCGGCCAGGTGCTCGCATTGGGGGCGTGCTACTGGGCCGCGGACGCGACCTGCCTGTGGCTCGTGGCGCGCGCCCTCGGCGTCGAGCTGCCGCTCGCGACCCTGCCGATCGCGTACGTCGTCGGTGCCGTCGTGATCGCGATCCCGCTCCTCCCGGGTGGACTCGGCGGCGTCGAGGCGGCGGTGCCGCTCGTGCTCAGCGCCGGGCCCGTGGGCTACGGCGAGGCGGTGCTCGCCGTGCTCGCGTGGCGGGCGCTCTCGTTCTGGCTGCCTGCGATCGCAGGCCTCGGCTGCCTCGTGGCGCTTGCCCGGGCCGCGCCGGGCCGGTCGCTCGCCGGGGGGCCGGATGCGCCGGCTCCGGCCGCCGCCGACGAGCCCCTCGCGTCGCACTGACGCCGCCGTCTCAGCCCTCGCTCGTGCCGCCCGCGGCGATCGTGTGCGAGACGGCCGGGCTACGTGCGAGCACCGTGACGCCGGCCACGACGATCAGGAGGGCGACGACCGTGACGGCCGCGGTCAGCGGCGAATGGCCGCCGTCGCGCGTCAGCCAGGGCGCGAGCGCCACGGGGACGGCGATCTCGAGCGCGAACGTGATCGGGGCGACGGTGCCCGCGGCGAGCCGCTGGAATGCCGACATCTCGGCCGACGCGCCGACCACCCCGGTGAGCGCCGCGAGCACGACGCCGGTGGCTGCCGCGGCGAGGGCGTGGCGCGACAGCCCGTCGGCGACGAGCTTGCTCGCGAGGCCGCTGCCGGCGTAGGCGAGCCCACCCGCCGCCACGAGCTGCAGCGCCCCGGTGGCCTCGCCGAGGCGGGCGAGGCCGGGCAGCAGCCCGAAGGCGCACAGGGCGATGACCACGAGCGCGGTGTCCCGCACCGGCGCGCCGGCGTGGCGCGCCGGCGCCGCCAGCGTCAGCAGCGTCACGCCGAGCGCGATCGCGGCCGCGCCGGCGACCTCGTGCCGGCCGGCCCGCTCGCCCAGCATCCGCACCGCCAGGGCGAGCACGACCACCGGCCCGGCGGCCAGTGCCGGCTGCACGAGCGCGAGCGGGGCGAGCGTGAGCGCTGCGGTCTGCAACGGCCAGCCGGCGAGCCCGATGGCGGTGCCGATCCACCAGCGGCGGCGCCTGGCCAGACGCACGAGCAGCCGGGTCCGCGCGCCGCGCTCGCGCGGCAGCGCCTTCGCCTCGCGCGCCTGGATGACGATGGCCAGCGCGTAGCAGCCCGCGGCTGCGAGCGCCAGCGCCAGACCGCAGAGGCGTTCGACCATCTCCCGTCGCGCGGACGGACGCGGGCGCTACGGGACCTGGATCGCGACGTCGAGCATCTCGACCGAGACGCACCGGCCCATGCCCTCGTCGGGCGGCCCGCCCTCGCTCTCCACCTGCTCGCGGATCGCTCCGACGCTGGCGTCGAGGGTCGCGGGGTGGGCGCCTTCCCACGTGACTACGCGCGCGAACATGGGGCCTCCGGTCGTCGGGTGGTCCGCGATGCTACTCCGGGATCGCGAAGCGCATCGTCAGGCGCGTCCCGACGCCGTCCTCGTTGTCGCGCGTCTGCACTCCGCCGGCGAGCTGCAACGCGAGTCGCAGGCCGAGGCCGAGCCCGCGGTTGGGGCTCGGCGCGGCGATCCCGCGGCCCTGGTCGGCCACGCTCACGAGCAGCGAGCCGTCCTCGAGGTGGGCGCTCAGGTCGAACATGCGCGGCTGGATCGGGAGGCCCTCGTAGGCGTGCAGCACGACGTTCGTGCACGCCTCCGTGACGACGAGCTTGACGTCGTCGACGAGCGGCGACGGCATCCCGCAGAGCTCGCAGAAATCGGCGATCGCGCGTCGTGCGACCGAGACCTGCTCTGCCTCTGCGGGCAACCGGAGCGCCAAGCCGTTCATCTGCCTGGGCTGCCCGTCGCTCGGACTCACGCAAGCCCCACCCGTCGGAAACGCGCCGCGGCACTCGAGAGTGAGCGACCGGGCCTGAACCCGGGTATGCCCAGGGACGGGAGGCGCAAACACCACCCGCGGCGGCGCGCGTTGCCACTTGCAGCCGGCCTGGGACCTCGTGCGGTTGCGCACGTACGCCGGCGCGTGGCCGTGCGCGTGCACATGCGCTGCTCGCAGCGCGCAGCGGATCGCTACGGTTGGGCCCTGGTGCCCGATACCGAGTCCGAGAAGCAGCGGCTCAACCGGAACCTCGATCAGCTCCTCCAGGAGCTGCGCGTCGTCCTCCCGGGCGTCCAGGTGCTGTTCGCGTTCCTGCTCGCCGTGCCGTTCTCGTCGCGCTTCGGCCATGTCGACCGCTTCGAGAGGGACGTGTACTTCGTGGCGCTGCTGCTCTCGGCGATCTCCGTCGCCTTCCTGATGGCGCCGTCGATCCAGCACCGGATCCTCTTCCGGCACGAGCAGAAGCTCTACCTCGTCACGCTCGGCAGCATGCTCACGATCGCGGGCATGACCGCGCTGGCGCTCGCGATCGTGCTCTCCATCGTGCTCGTCGCGCACTTCCTCTTCGGCTCCGCCGCGGCCTGGGCCGCGGGCGGCGTCTCGTTCGGGGCGTTCGCGCTGCTCTGGTACGCGCTGCCGATCGAGCGGCGCATCTCGAACCGCCGGCCCGACCCTCCCGGGCTCGGCGAGCCCGGTGAACGCAGCGAGGAGCCCGAGAACCTGGGCTGAGAACGCATTTCGGAATGCGTTCTCAGGGCCTACCGAGACGGGCTCTAAGGGTCGTGCCCCCGGCGGTCGATGCGTTGAGTGATGACCGCCTTCCGGCCCGCATCGCGCCGCCTCGGGCTCGTCTCGCTCGCCGGCCTTGCGCTCACGAGCGCGGCCGGGTACCGGCTGGCCGCTGCCCTGCGGCTGTCGCGCATGCGCTCGGAGCGCGCGCGTGCCGAGTCGGAGCGCGCGCGCCAGGTCTCGGACGCGATCGTCGGCGCGATCCAGGACGGCCTCGTGATCTACGGGCTGGACGGGCGCGCGGTGCGCGTCAACGCGAAGATGTGCGAGCTCACGGGGTTCTCGGAAGCCGAGCTCCTGGGCGTTGCACCGCCGCTCCCGTTCTGGCCGCCCGAGTCGGAGGAGATGCTGTACGCGGCGATCGCCGAGGTGTTCCACCACGGCAGCGGCGAGTACGACGTCGTCCTCCGGCGCAAGAGCGGCGAGCGGTTCCCGGCGATCGCGACGGTCGGGGTGACCCCGGATCGCGCCTCGCGCGTCGTGATGATCAAGGACGTCGCCGAGCGCGCGGCGCTCGTCGCCGAGACAACGGCCGGGCGCGAGGCGTTCGCCCGCTCCGCGGAGGCCATCGGGGAGTATCTCTACAGCGGCGAGCGCCTGCCCGACGAGGGGTTCGTGATGCACGCCCACGGGCCGGGGCTGGCGGCGCTGCTCGGGGCCGCGGAGGAGACCACGGAGCTCGTCGAGGAGTACGACTCGTTCCTCCACCCCGACGACCGCCCTGCCTTCGACGTCGCGTGGCGGTTCGCGGACATGCTCGGCCGCCACGGCCAGATCGTGCAGCAGGACTACCGCCTCGTCGGCGTCGACGGCGTGGCACGCTGGGTGCGCGACCGCGCCGCCGTCACGGTGCACGACGGTCGCGTGCTCCTGACCGGAGCCGTGCGCGACATCTCGGAGCAGCGCCGGGCCGAGGACGAGCGGGCCGAGGCCGTGCGGCGCCTCGAGTGGCTTTCGAGCGTGGATGCGCTGACCGAGCTGTTCAACCGGCGGCACTTCTCCGAGGTGCTGCGCGCGCGCCTCGCGGGCTCCGCCGCCGGCGCCGCGATCGCGCTCGTCGACGTCGACCACTTCAAGCGCATCAACGACACCCACGGGCACCAGATCGGCGACGTCGTGCTGCGCGAGATCGCGCGCCGGCTCGACGACGCCACGCGGCCATGCGACGTGACATCGCGCTGGGGCGGCGAGGAGTTCTGCGTGCTGCTCGACGAGATCGTCGACGAGCAGGAGCTCGAGCGCCTGGCCGAGCGCCTGCGCGCAGCGGTCTCGGCCACGCCGATCGTCGTCGACGACCGCATCTCGGTCACCGCGACGATCTCGATCGGCGCCGTGCAGCCGACGGCCGACTGCCACACCCCGGAGCAGTTGCTCGCGAGCGCCGACGCGGCGCTGTATGCCGCCAAGCGCGGCGGGCGCAACCAGACGCGCATCGCGCGCGGGGCGCCCGCGCTCGTGCCGCTCGACGGTGCGGACGGCCTCGAGGGCATCGTCCAGGCGCTCGCGGCGGCCGCCTCGATCCGCGGCGGCGTGGCGCCGATGCACAGCGCGCAGGTCGCGGCGCTCGCGACGGCGGTGGCCGTCGAGCTCGGGCTGCCGGCGGCCGAGGTCGAGCTCGCGCGTCTCGGCGGCTGGCTCCACGACTGCGGCAAGGTCGCGGTGCCGACGGACATCCTCTCGCACAGCGGTCCGCTCGACGAGGGCGCGCGCGCCCGCATGCGCCATCACGCGGTTGCCGGCGAGGAGCTCGTCGGCGTCGTGCCGGGGCTCGGCGATGCCGCGCGCATCGTGCGCAGCCATCACGAGCGCTTCGACGGCTCGGGCTATCCCGACGGCCTGGTGGGCGCTGCGATCCCGATCGGCGCGCGCATCGTGGCCGCAGCCGATGCGTTCGTGGCGATGACCGAGAACCGCCCGTACGAGGGGCCGCGCGGCCATCGCGAGGCCGTCGCCGAGCTCGAGCGCAGTGCCGGCAGCCAGTTCGATCCCGATGTCGTGCGTGCCCTCGTGGCCGTTCTCGAGCACGAGCGCCGCGGCGACCAGGCACGCGCGAGCTAGCCCGGCCCCGCACCGGGCCTATCCTGCCGGGGATGGGCGACGTCGCTCACAGCTTCGAGCCGACTGCGCGCCGAGTCCGCGTGCGCTTCGGCGGCGAGGTCGTGGCCGAGAGTGCGCGGCCGTGCCTGCTCTTCGAGACCGGAATGCCCACGCGCTACTACCTGCCGTGCGCCGACGTGCGCATGGACCTGCTGAGCGCGACCGCGACCCGCACGCAATGCCCGTACAAGGGCGTCGCCGGCTACTTCGCCGCGACGCTCGGCGACCGCGGCTACGACGACATCGCCTGGACCTACGTGATGCCCGTGCCCGAGTGCCCGAAGATCGAGCAGCTCGTGTGCTTCTTCAACGAGAAGGTGGAGACCGAGGTGGACGGCGTCGTCGAGGCGCCGCCCGCCACCAAATGGACGACGGGGATCCCCGAGCGCGATCTCGTGTGACACGCCCGGGAGGAGGGAGGCGCAGGTGCGCAGGCTCGGCGACGACGAGGTTCGCGCGTTCCTGACGGCCGGGACGCGCACCGGCAAGCTGGCGATCGTCCGTCTCGACGGCAGCCCCATGGTCGTGCCCGTCTGGTTCGCCGTGGACGACGACGGCACGCTGCTCTTCACGACCTGGCACGAGACCATCAAGGGCAAGGCGCTGCGGCGCGACGGCCGTGTCTCGCTGTGCGTGGACGAGGAGCAGCCGCCGTACGCGTACGTGCGCGTCGACGGCGTCGTCGCGATCACGGAGGACCCCGAGCAGCTGCGCGCCTGGGCGGCGCGCATCGGCGCGCGCTACATGGGCGCCGAGCGCGGCGAGGAGTACGGGCGGCGCAACGGCGTGCCCGGCGAGCTGCTCGTCCGCGTCACGCCGACGCGCATCGTCGCCGAGGCGGACATCGCCGGATAGCTCGTGCGATTCCGCGCGATTCCCCCGCTGGAGGCATCGCGGGCGCGACCGTTCGCAGCCGATGGAGGAACATGTTCCGCCTTCGCCGCGCCGCCGTGCTCGCCGCCGTGCTCGCGACCGCCGCCTCCGGGCTCTCCGTCTCGCCGGCCGCGGCCGCCGATCCAGCCGCCCCCTGCGACCCCGCCCTCGCTCCGGGCCTGGCCTGGACGGCGCCGTCGTTCCTGGCGTGGGGGCGCGAGGCGCGCGTCGGAGCGAACGTGGACGATCCGGCCCAGGGGCCGACGTACGCCGACGGCTCGGTCAAGCTCGCCGTCGACGCCGGCAGCGCGAAGGCGGCCGCGAGCCCCGTCGACAGCGATCTCGAGTTCGTCGTCAAGGCGCCCGCCCGCGGGGCCGCCGTCAACGGCAGCGCGACGTGGACGCTCGTGGACGACACCGGCACCGTCAGCTGCACGCAGTCGGCCGCGGTCAGCGTTCCGCTCGGCGACGGCAAGACGCTGCGCTTCGCGCCGCACCTGCAGAAGAACGGCGTCGTCTGGGCGGCGGCGGGCGCGGGCGATTGCCACGACATCGCGCTGCAGCCGGTCAGCCTGACCGTGCAGCAGGGTGCCGTCACGCGGCGCCTGAGCGCGCCCGACCAGTGCAATCCGGCCGGCGGCAAGCGCGTCTCGACGCGCGACTGGCAGCTCGCGCTGGCGGGCGGCCGCTTCGAGCTGCGCGCGCTCACGGCGCACTCCTCGCTCAAGACGCGGCTGCGCTACGCGCTCCGCGTCGGGACCCGGCGCGTCGCGTCGGGCTCGCTCTCGCTCGTGCGCATCTACCGGGCGGACCGCCTCATCATCGTCTCCGACCTCGCGTTCCAGTCGGTCTGCGTGCACGGCCCCTACCCGATGAAGTGGTACGGCTCCACGGTCGGGTGCAAGATCCCGGGCGCGATGAGCGTGCACCTCACGCTCGCGCGCTGCTAGCGCACCCCGCAGCTGCGCGAGGTGTTCGGCCAGGGCGCGAACCCGCGCGTCGCGTAGGCGCGCTCGGCGACCACGATCTGCTCGGCCGGCGTCCAGGTGTCGGCGAGGCCGCCGTGGTGCCGCGCGATCATGTCGCCGCCGTAGGCGCGCATGAACCCGCGATCCATCTGCAGACCGCCCCAGTACGGGTCTCCCCGGTCGTTCCACGCGGCTTCGTGCCGGTGGATGCAGACCCAGGCCTCGAAGCGCGCGAGGCGCAGCCTCAGCGGGCGCCGTGCCTGTGCGCGGTAGCGGCCGAGCACGCGCGCCTGGTGGACGAGCTGCACCCGCAGCGACGTCCGGCGCCAGCCGAGGCGAGGCGGCGGCGGCAGGGGGAGGGCCGCCCGTCGCGCGAGCGCCACGGTGCGCCCGTGCACGCGCCGGAGCGCGTGGCGCAGGACGCGCGCCTCGCAGTACGCGGTGCACTGGGCACGCGGCGGCTGCAGGGCGACGCTCGTGATCCAGAGTCCCGATCTTGAAACGGGGGTGCTACTCGCATTGCTGCTCGAGACCGTCGCAACGGTGACGGCGAGCGCCAACGCGACGAGCTGCGCGGCGAGCGAACGCATCGCTCCTCCTTCTCGTCGTGTGCGCCTCGGGGACGCGGGGTCGGCGACACGCACGTGGGCAGCCGCTCGGGCCGCAACGTGTCGCTCGGTGTCCTACTCGGGTGGCGCCGCTCGTACCCCGCTCCGTCCGCACGGTGCGGGTTGCTACGCCGTCAGGCTGGGTGCCAGTCTCCTGGTCGGGCCGCTGGGGGCGGCCGTTCGGTTCCGGTTGCCGGTACTAATGGCATACCTTGCAGAGCATTTCCACCCGAACCGTGCGCAGGGCGGGCCTTATTCGTAGCTGAGGGCGTCCAGGACGCGCATGCGGGAGGCGCGCCAGGCGGGCCAGACGCCTGCCAGGATGCCCACGATCGCCGCCACCACGAGGCACAGCACGAGCGTGCCCCAGGGAACCTGGAACTGGAGGCCCTCGCTGCGCAGGCCCTCGGTCACGATCCAGCCGAACGCGAGCCCGACGGCGAGCCCGAGCAGGCTCCCGATCACGGCGGTGATCGCGCTCTCGAAGCGGATCGTGCGGCGCAGCTGGCGGCGCGTGATGCCGATCGCGCGCAGCATGCCGATCTCGCGCGTGCGCTCGTGCACCGAGAGCATGAGGGTGTTGACGATGCCGAAGACCGAGATCAGGACGCTGACGCCGAGCAGCGCGTAGATCAGATACAGGATCTGGTTGACCTGGTCGCCGATCGACGACTTGAACTCGGCGTTCGACTGCAGCTTCGCGGTCGGGTACTCGGATGCGAGCCGGTCGCCCGCGAGCTTGGCGACGTCCTCGGCGTTGCTGCCCGGTTTCAGGGTCGCGAGCACGACCTGCACTCCGCTCGCCTGCGTCAGCCGCTGGAGCAGGGGGGCCGTCAGGATGCCGCCCTTCATGAGCGCGTCGTCCTTGTAGATGGCGCGCACCGTGACCGTGGCGCGCTTGCGCGAGTTCGAGAGCAGGTGCAGCGTGCTGCCGACGCCGACGTGCAGCGACGTGCGCCTCGGTCTTCTCGAGCAGGACCCCATTCGCGTCGAGACGCCGCAGGTCGCCGTCCCCGCCCTTCACCCACTCGAACTTGTAGACGTCGCCGAACGTCTTGGGATCGACGCCGTAGAGGCCGTTCTCCTGGCCGCCGTGGCGGCCGTTGCGGCGCACGTCGCCCTGCGTCAGCGCCGAGGCCACCTTGACGCCGGGGATGCCCTCGAGCGACGTCACGATGCGGGGCGAGAGCGTCCCGCCGCCCTGCTGATCGCTCGGCGTGATGATCAGGTCGCTCTTCAGCGACCTGTCGAGCGCGCTCGTGAACGACGACTTGAGGCCCGTGACGAGGACGGCGGCGAAGACCACGAGGGCCACGCCGACCATGAGCGCGGCGGCGGTGCGCGCCGTGCGCGCGGCGTTGCGCATCGCGTTGTCGCGCGCGAGCGCGCCGCTCGCCCGCCAGGCAATGGGCGCGCCGACGGCGTGCGCCATCCAGGGCACCGCGAAGCGCGCGGTCATCGCGACGGCGAGGAACACGAACACGGCGCCGCCCGCCATCCCGATCAGGCGCTGGCTGACGGCACCGGAGCCCGCGACGCCGTTGAGAATGAGCGCGGCACCGCCGAGCGCGAAGAGCACGGCGAGCACGGGGGAGTAGCGCGCGAAGCGCCCGCGCGGCAGCGTCGCGCCCTCGCGCAGGCCGGCCATGGGCGGGATCTTCGTCGCCCGCACGGCCGGGATGAGCGCGGACACGAGCGTGACGCCGAAGCCGATCAGCAGGCCGAGCACGACGCCCGTGGTGGCGAGCTGCGCCGAGGTCGAGGGCAGCCCGAAGCCGGCCGCGTCGAAGAGCGCGTTGATGCCGATCGCGAGCAGCAGGCCGAGGAAGATGCCCGCGATCGAGGCCACGGCCGCGGTCAGGAACGCCTCGAGCATGACGCTCGTGAGGATCTGCCTGCGGCTCGCACCCAGCGTGCGCAGCAGCGCGATCTCGCGGATGCGCTGCGCGACGGTGATGGAGAACATGTTGAAGATCAGGAACGCGCCGACGAGCACGGCGACGCCGCCGAAGGCGAGCAGCACCGGCCCGAGCAAGCCGTTGATGATGTCGGAGATGCCCTTCGAGTCTGCCTTCGCCTTCTCGCTGCCGGTCTGCACCTTGTAGCTCGGGCCGAGGGCCGCGCGCACGCGGTCGCGCAGCGCGGCGTGCGAGACGCCGGGGTCGGCCTGCAGATTGATCCCCGTGAACTCGTTGTCGTAGCCGAACCAGCGCTGGGCGTCGGCCAGGCGGATCGAGCTCACGAGCGTGCCGCCGAGCGACGCCTCGGTGCCGATCTTGTAGATGCCGACGACGCGCAGGCGCTTGAGGCCGTCGAGCGTCGCGAGCCCGACGAACGAGCCGACCTTGGCGTGCGCCTTCTTCGCCGTGTCCTGCAGCAGCGCGATCTCGCCCTTGCCCGTGGCGCTGTGCCCGCTCAGGAACTGGCCGGGGTCGAAACGCGCCGGCGACGTCGAGAAGACGAGCGGCGGCGCGCCGCCCGTGGACGTCACGCGCTTGGGCCGGCCGTTCTCGTACGTGACGAGCGAGCCGAGCGCGCCGACCTCGCCGGTTCCCGCTGCGACACCGGGGACCTTCTCGACGCGCGTCAGGACCGACGCCGGAAACGGGGCGGGGAAGCCCTGGCTCGAGTCGCTGACCGTGCGGAGCTCGATCACGACGTCGTTCTTGGCGTTGGCGGCGTCGAAGATCTGGCTGAACGCGCGGTTGATCTGCCCGGTCAGCACGAACGTGCCCGAGATCATGGCGACGCCGAGCACGATCGAGAGCGCCGTCAGGATCGCGCGCAGAGGACGCGAGCGCAGGCTCGCGAGGGTCAATCGCAGCATCGGGTGCTACTCCAGCGACTTGATCTGGTCGAGGATCTCGTCCGCACTCATGTGGGGGCGGTCCGCGACGATCAGGCCGTCGCTCAGGAACACGACGCGATCGGCGATCGCGGCCGCGCGCGCGTCATGCGTGACGATCACGATCGTCTGCCCGAACTCCGACGTGGACGTGCGCATCAGCCCGAGGATCTCGGCGCTCGTCTTGGAGTCGAGGTTGCCGGTCGGCTCGTCGGCGAAGACGACCGCGGGCCTGTTGACGAGCGCGCGCGCCACGGCGACGCGCTGCTGCTGGCCGCCCGAGAGCTCGGAGGGCTTGTGGCGGCTGCGGTCGGAGAGGCCGACGCTCGCGAGCAGGCGCTCGATCCAGCCGTCCTCGGCCTTGCGGCCCGCCAGCTTGAGCGGCAGCTCGACGTTCTGCGCCGCGCTCAGCATGGGCAGCAGGTTGAAGAACTGGAACACGAAGCCGATGCGGTCGCGGCGCAGCCGCGTCAGCTCGGCGTCGCCCATCGTCGTGATCTCGCGGCCGTCGATCTGGACCGTGCCGGCGGTCGGGGCGTCGAGTCCCGCGAGGAGGTGCATGAGGGTCGACTTGCCCGACCCCGACGGCCCCATCACGGCGGCGAACTGCCCGCGCGGAAAGGCCACGTCGACGCCGCGCAGGGCATCGACGGCGGCGTCGCCGCTCCCGAACGTGCGCTTGAGCCCGACGGCGCTGACCGCGGCTTCCGAGCCGCCCGGGCCTGTTGTCGTATCGATGCTCTCCACTTCCGCCACTGCGACCTCCTGTTCGAGCACCCGCCGGACACCCTAGCCCAACCCGCGGGGTCGCTCGCGGGGGGCCGCCACTAGAGTGGAGGTGGTGGAGCACCGCACCCGTCCTGCGACCGCTGGGTGTCGGCGAGATCCTCGATACGGCCCTCGCGGTCTACCGGCGGCATGCGTTCTCCCTCTGGCGGGTCGTCGCCGTCGTCGTCGCGCTCCCGGCCGCGCTCAACGGCGCGCTCGCCGTCGCCGAGCGGCAGGTGCGCGACAGCAACGGCTCGTCCGGCTCGCTGCTGCTGCTCGAGAGCCTCGTCCTGCTCGTGAGCTTCCTGGCGTTCTCGCTCGCGATCGCGGTCGCCTACCGGCTGGTCGCCGACGCCTACCTCGGGCGCACGGTCGATCCGGGCGAATCGCTGCGCTTCGGCGTCCGGCGCTTCGCGTCGGTCATGGGCGTCTCGCTGCTCGTCGGCGTCCTCGTCGCCGTCGGCACCGTCTTCCTGGTCATCCCGGGCATCTACCTGTACGTGACGTGGTCGCTCGCCGTGCCCGTGCTGCTCGGCGAGCGGCTCGGCATCACGGCGGCCCTCGGCCGCTCGCACGCGCTCGTGCGCTCGCGCTTCTGGCCCTGCGCCGGCGTGCTCGTGCTGACGCTGCTGCTCGTGCTGATCGTCAGCTTCGCGCTTCTCGCCGTCGTCGCCGCGATCGTCGGCTCGAGCGACAACCAGGCCGTCATCTTCCTGGTGCAGGGCGTCTCGAGCCTGATCTCCGACGCGCTCGTGCTGCCCTTCCAGGTGGCCGTTACGACGGTGCTCTACATCGACCTCCGGGTGCGCAAGGAGGGCTTCGACATCCAGCTCATGACGCACGCCCTCGAGCGGGACGGCCCGGGCGGGGCGTGAGCCGCCTCGCCGTCGGCCTGGCGACGGCCTGCGCCCTGGCGGCGCTGGCCGTGCCCGCCGCCGCCGAGGGCGTCGACGGCGCGACCTACCAGCGGCTGCTGGCGGCGGCGCCGGGCGATCCGGCGGCGCTCGCGCGCCTGCGCGGCGTGACCGCCGTGGACGGGCGGCCGGTCGCCCTGCGGCGGATCCTGAGCGGGCCGGGCGCACGCGTGCGCGCCCGGCTCGAGGCGCTGGGCGCGCCGGCGGCGGGCGCAGCGCCGGACGCCGTCGCCGCGCGGCGTGCCGCGACCGCGATCCTGGCGGGCGCCGGCTACCGCACCCACAAGGGCGGCGCGCTCGCGCGCGCCCTGTCGTGGCTCGCGGGCCTGCTCCGCATTCCGTCCGGTGCGAACGGCGCGGTCGGCCTGATCGCCCTCGGCGCGGTCGTGGCCGTCGTCGCCGCGCTGGTCGCGCTGATCGCGGGGTCGGCGCGCCGCGCCCGGCGCCGGCCGCGCGAGCCCGGGGCCACCGCCGGGGTGCTCGGCGTCGGCACGGCGAGTGCGCACGAGCTCGATCGCCGCGCGGACGCCGCCGAGGCGGCCGGGCGGCTCGAAGACGCCATGCGCCTGCGGCTGGCGGCCGCGCTCACGCGCCTCGACGCCGCCGGCGCCGTCCGCGTGCGCCGCGACACGACGGTCGGCCAGGTCGCGCGCGCGCTCCGCTCGCAGCACTTCGATGCCGCCGCCGTGCGCTTCGCCGGCGTCGTCTACGGCCGCCGGCCGCCGACGGGTGAGGATGCGGCCGACCTGCGCGAGCGGCTCGCGGCGACCGTCGAGGAGGCGGGCGGGCGGTGAGCGGCGGGCGCAGGCTGCTCGTGATCGGGCTCGCCGTGCTGGCCGTGCTCGTCGCCCTGCGCGTCCTCGGCGAGCTGACGCGCGACAGCCGGCGGGCGCAGGGGCCGGCGGGGTCGTCGTATGCGTACGGCCGCTACGGGACGTCGGCGCTCGCGGCGCTGCTGCGCCGCTCGGGGCACGACGTCGTACGGCTGCGCGATCGCCCGCGTGATCTCGACCTCGACCCGAGGTTGACGCTTTACGTGCTCTGGCCCGACGTGATCTCGGCAGGAGACGCCGCGTCGCTGCACCGCTTCGTCGCGCGCGGGGGCCGCCTCGTGGCCGCCGACCTCGAGCCGGGGTCGTGGCTCGGGAAGGTCGTGCCGGATCCGCCGGTCTGGGCGGACGGGGCGCTCGGGCCGACGCGCCCGCTCGCGCCCGTGCCGGAGACCGCGGGGGTGCGCACGCTCGCGGCCGGCATCGAGGGCCGCTTCGTCTCGGCCGGCTCGGCCGTGCCGGTCGTGGGCACCCGCACCGCCGCGCTGGCTGCCGTCGCGCGCGTCGGCGCTCGGGCGCGCCGTGCTGCTGGCCGATGCCGCCCCGCTCGTGAACGGCCGGCTCGCGCACGCCGACGACGCGGCCTTCGCGCTCGCCGTGAGCGGCGCCGGGAGGCCGGTGGCATTCCTCGAGAGCGTGCACGGCTACGGCCGAGCAAGCGGCTGGGGCGCCCTTCCGGGCCGCTTCCGCGGCGCCCTGGCGCTGCTCGGGCTCGCCGGCGCCGCGCTCGTGCTCGCGCGCGGGCGGCGCCTCGGGCCGGCCCAGCCGGCGGGCCGGGTGCTGGCACCGCCGCGCGCGGCGTACGCCGAGGCGCTTGCGGGGGTGCTCGCGCGCTCCGGTCCCTCCGCCGAGGCGATCGCGCCCGTGATCGCGGAGGCGCGGAGCCTGCTGCCGCTGCCCGGCGGGGGCGGCGACGAGGCGGTACTGGCGGCCGCGCGGGGGGCGGGGCTGAGCGAGGAGGAGGCCGCCGCGATCGCGCATGGAGGATCGGGACGCGCGACCGCGCTCGCGGCGGCGCGCGGCCTCGCACGCATCAACGAGCGGAGGGGAGAGGCATGATCGAGGCCTTCGAGCGGGTGCGCGCCCAGGTGGGCCGCGTCATCGTCGGGCAGGAGCGCACCGTCGACCTGGCGCTCGTCGCCGCGTGCACGGGCGGGCACGTCCTGCTCGAGGGGCCGCCGGGCGTGGCCAAGACGCTGGCCGTGAACGCGCTGTCGCGCGCGCTCGGGCTCGGCTTCCGGCGCGTGCAGTTCACGCCCGACATGCTGCCCTCCGACGTCACGGGGACGATGACGCTGCGCGGCGGCGAGCTCGCGTTCCGGCCCGGCCCGGTGTTCACGAACGTGCTCCTGGCCGACGAGATCAACCGCACTCCTCCGAAGACGCAGGCGGCCCTGCTCGAGGCGATGCAGGAGCGGCAGGTCACGGTCGACGGCGAGTCGCGGGCGCTGCCCGCGCCGTTCCTGGTCGCGGCGACGCAGAACCCGATCGAGTACGAGGGCACCTATCCGCTGCCCGAGGCGCAGCTCGACCGCTTCCTCTTCCGCATCGACGTCGGCTATCCGGACGAGGCCGGCGAGCAGGCGATCCTGCGGCTCGCGCACCGCGGCGTGCGCTCGCCCTCGCTCGAGGCGGTCGAGCCGGTCGCGAGCGCGGGCGACCTCGAGCGCGCCGGCGCCCTGATCGACGAGACGACGGTCTCGGATGAGGTCGGCGCATACCTCGCCGCCGTCGTGCGCGCGACGCGCGAGCTGCCTGCGGTGGAGCTGGGCGCGAGCCCGCGCGCCGCCGTGCACCTGCTCGCGGCCTCGCGCGCGGGGGCGCGCCTCGCCGGCCGCGCGTTCGTGACGCCCGACGACGTGATCGCGATGGCCCCGCCGGTGCTCGCCCACCGGCTCGTGCTGCGGCCCGAGGCCGAGCTCGAGCGCGTCACGGCGACCGCGGCGGTGGCGGCGGCGGTCGCGGCGGTCGCGGTGCCGCGGTGACCCCGACACCGGGCGCAGCCGCCCTGCTGGCGCTGTGCGCGGCCGGATCCGTGGTCGCGGGCTGGCGCGTCGCGGCGGTGCTCGCCGCGGCCGTCGTCGCCGCGACCGCGGTCGACGCGCTGCGCGCCCGCCGCCGGCCCGTCGTGGAGCGCACGCATCCGCCCGTGCTCGCGCGCGGTGCGCCGGCTCCGCTGGCCGTGGCCGTGCACGCGAGCGGCGCGGTGCGCGTGCGCCAGGCCCTGCCGGCCGACGTGCGGCTCGACCCGCAGGAGGCCGGCGGCGATCTCGGCGGGCAGCTCGTCGCGCAGCGGCGCGGGCGCCACGTGCTCCCGCCCGTCGGCGTGCGCACGACGGGGCCGCTCGGACTGGGCGCGTGGTACCACCGCGCCTGTGGCGATGCCGAGCTGCTCGTGTATCCCGATCTCGTCGGCGCGCGCCGCCTCGCCGAGGCCGTGCGCCGCGGGCGATTGCCCGATGTGGGCCGCCGCGCGCGCGGGGCCTACGGGCTCGGCACGGCGTTCGAGGCCGTGCGCGAGTACGCGCCCGACGACGACGTGCGCCAGATCAACTGGCGCGCGACCGCGCGCCTCGGGCGCCCGATGTCGAACCAGTACCGCATCGACCAGGACCGCGAGGTGCGCTGCCTGCTCGACGCGGGCCGCCTCAGCGCGGCCTCGGCCGCGGGCGGCACGCTCCTCGACGTCGCCCTCGACGGGCTCGTCGCCGTGTGCGCGACCGCCGACGCGCTCGGCGACCGCAGCGGCGCGATCGCCTTCGCCGACCGCGTGCTGCGCGACGTCGCGCCCTCGCGACTCGGGGCCTCGGCCGTCGCGCGCGCGCTCTTCGACGTCGAGCCCGTCGATGCCGACAGCGACTACGAGCTCGCGTTCCGCAGCATCGGAGGCGGCAAGCGCAGCTTCGTGCTCGTGCTCTGCGACCTCGTCGACGAGGCCGCCGCGCGCGCGCTCGTGAGCGCGGTGCCCGTGCTCGCGCGCCGCCACGCGGTGTGCGTCGCGAGCGTGCGCGACGGCGCGCTCGACGCGATCCTCGCCCGCCGGCCGTCCGACCTGCGCGACGCCTACGCGATGACCGTGGCGCTCGAGATGCGCCGGGCGCGCGCGCTCGCGGCCCACCGCGTGCGATCGGCCGGCGCCGTCGTCGTCGAGGCTCCGCCGGAGCGGTTCGCCGGGGCCTGCGTCAGCGCGTATGCGCGGGCGCGCGTCCGAGCGTGAGGACGAGGCCCCAGTAGAGCGCGCCCAGGGCCAGCCCGAGCGGCAGCACGACGGCGAGCGAGTAGGTGCCCGTGACGAAGCCCTCGACCAGGCCCGCGAGCACGAGCCAGGGCATCGTCCCGAGCACGATGCCGACCGAGCGGCCGGCCTCGGCGCGCAGCGCCGAGGCGCGCGTCCCCGGCCCCGGCTCGACGAGCGACCAGCCGACGCGCAGGCCCGCCGCCGCGGTCACCGCGATGCACGAGAGCTCGAGCACGCCGTGCCCCACGAGCAGCCGCAGGAGGTCGGGGCCGTTGCCGGCCTGCGTCGCGAGGCCGGCGACGGCGCCGAGCAGGATGCCGTTGCTCGCGAGCACGTAGGCGGTCAGGAGGCCGAGCGTGATGCCGCCCGCGAACGCCAGGAACGTGACCTGGATGTTGTTCACGAAGATCCCGATCGAGACGCCGGCGTGCTCGCCGGCGCCGTGCAGCACGAGTCCCCGGTGGTGCGGCTCGGACACGCTGCGGTAGGCAGCGGGCACGAGACCGCCCGCGGCCGCGGGGTCGGTCAGCGCCCACAGCCCTGCCAGCAGCGCCGGCAGCAGCATGAGCAGCCAGGCGGCGATCAGCGGCCGCGGCCGCTCGGCGATCGCACGCCAGTAGCCGCGTGCGAGGTACGCCGAGAGCGACCCGCGGCGCGCCGGAGCTCCGTACACGAGCGGGCGTGCGCGGACGACGAGCGCCTCGACGCGGCGCGTGACGGGGTCGTCGCCGAAGCGCCGCCGCGCGTAGGCGAGATCGGCGGCCGCCTCGCGGTAGCGCGCCCCGAGCCGCAGGATCTCGGCGGCGGGCAGGCGCGGGGCGCGTCCCCGCGCCGCGGCGACGAGCCCCGCGAGCTCGTCCCAGGCCGGTCCGCGCTCGGCCGCGAAGGCGTCGGGGTGCATGGCCAAGGTGTAGCACCCACCGCCCCGCAACTAGGCTTGGCGGGTATGAGCGCCGGTGTGCAGGAGACGCTCCGCATCTCCACCCCCGAGGGCGTGTCGCTCGAGCTGCAGCTCGCCGGCATCGGCTCGCGCTTCGTCGCGCTGCTCACCGACACGGTGCTGCAGGTCGTCGCGTTCGTCGCGCTCGCGATCGCCCTCGACGTCGCCGGCGCGGGCGGCTTCACCGGCGACGCCGTGCTGGCCGTCGCGGGGTTCGGGCTCGTCTTCGCCTACCCGGTCGCGTTCGAGCTCGGTGCGGGGGGACGCACGCCCGGCAAGCGCTGGAGCAGCCTGCGCGTCGTCTGCGACGACGGCTCGCCGGTCACGTTCCGCGCGAGCGCGCTGCGCAACCTCGTGCGGCCCGTGGATGCGATCCCCGGCGTCTACCTCGTGGGTGCGATCGCGATCTTCGCGAGCCGCGACAACCAGCGCCTCGGCGACCTCGCCGCCGGCTCGCTCGTCGTGCGCGAGCTGCGCGCCGCCCGGCGCGCTCCGCCGCCCTCCCACCCGCTCGAGGCGGTGGAGCCCGAGGAGCTGCCCGCGTGGGACGTCAGCGGCCTCGGCGAGCCCGAGCTGGCGGCGCTGCGGCGCTTCCTCGAGCGCCGCCACGCGCTCGACGCCGTGCCGCGCAACCTGCTCGCGCGCGACCTCGCCGACCGCCTCCGCCCGCGCGTCGGCGGCGTCGGCGGCGAGCTCGCGCCGGAGCGCTTCCTCGAGCTCGTGGCCGCGCTGCGGCGCATGCGCGCGTAAGCATCGGCCCTGGGTTCGCGACCGGGACCTAAGATACGCGGATGGACGACGCCGCCCGCGAGCGCCTCGAAGCCGAGACGCGCTACGACCCCGCCGCGGTGGAGCCGGCGATGTTCGCGCGCTGGCAGGAGGCGCGCGCGTTCGCGGCCGAGCCGGACGATCCCGGCGAGCCCTTCGTGGTCGCCGTCCCGCCGCCGAACGTGACGGGCTCGCTGCACATGGGCCACGCGCTCAACGGCTCGATGCAGGACGTGATCATCCGGCTGCGGCGCATGCAGGGCCGCAAGGCGCTCTGGATCTGCGGCACCGACCACGCGGGGATCGCCACGCAGAACGTCGTCGAGCGCATGCTCGCGGGTGTCGACCTGACACGCGAGGAGCTCGGGCGCGAGGAGTTCGTCCGGCGCGTCTGGAACTGGCGCGAGGAGTCCGGCGCGACGATCATCGACCAGTTCCAGCAGCTCGGCTGCTCGCTCGACTACGAGCACGAGCGCTTCACGATGGACGACGGCTACGCGCGCGCCGTGATCGTCGTCTTCGTCGAGCTCTACGAGCGCGGCTACCTCTACCGGGCCAACCGCATGATCAACTGGTGCCCGGTCTGCGCGACCGCGATCTCCGACCTCGAGGTCGAGCACAGCGACGTCGAGGACACGCTGTACTCGGTCGACTACCCGCTCGTCGGCGGCGGTCACGTCACGGTCGCGACGGTGCGTCCCGTGACGCTGCTCGGCGACACGGCCGTGGCGGTCAACCCGGCCGACGAGCGCTACCGCCACCTCATCGGCCGGCGCGCGATCGTGCCGCTCGCCGAGCGGGAGGTGCCGATCGTGGGCGACGAGCACGTCGACCTCGACGTCGGCACGGGCGCGCTCAAGGTGACGCCGGGCCACGATCCCAACGACCTCGAGATCGGGCGCCGCCACGGCCTCGAGGAGATCGCCGTGATCGGCTTCGACGGGCGCATGACCGAGGCCGCGGGCGAGCGCTACGCCGGGCTGGCCACCGACGTCGCCGAGGCGCTCGTGCTCGCCGACCTGCGCGAGCGCGGCCTCGTGCGCGACGAGCAGCCCTGGCTGCACAGCGTCGGGCACTGCTCGCGCTCGGGCAACCGCGTCGAGCCGCTCGTCTCGCTGCAGTGGTTCTGCGAGATGGGGGAGCTCGCGGCGCCGGCGATCGCAGCGGTGCGCGAGGGCCGCGTGCGTTTCACCCCGAAGAGCCGCGAGCGCATCTTCTTCGACTGGATGGAGCAGATCCGGCCGTGGTGCGTCTCGCGGCAGCTCTGGTGGGGCCATCAGCTGCCGGTCTGGTACTGCAGCTGCGGCGAGACGATCGTGCAGGCCGAGCCGCCGGAGCGCTGCCCGGCCTGCGGCTCGGACGCGCTCGAGCGCGACCCCGACGTGCTCGACACGTGGTTCTCCTCGGCGCTGTGGCCGTTCGCGACGCTCGGCTGGCCCGACGACACGCCCCGCCTGCGCGCGTTCTACCCGGGGCACGCGCTCTTCACCGCGCGCGACATCACGAACCTCTGGGTCGCGCGCATGATCATGCTGGGCATCGCGTTCACCGGCAGCGAGCCGTTCCGCGACGTCATCATCCACCCGACGGTGCTCGCGGCCGACGGCCGGCGCATGTCCAAGTCGCTCGGCACGGGGGTCGACCCGCTCGACCTGATCGCGCGCCACGGCGCCGATGCGACGCGCTACGGCCTGCTCAAGATGAGCTCGACGCAGGACGTGCGCTTCGCCGAGGGCGCGATCGAGGAGGGCCGCGGGCTCTGCAACAAGCTCTGGAACGCCGCGCGCCTGATCCTGCTCAACGTCGACCCGGAGGCCGCGCCCGCGCCGTCGCGGGCCGAGCCGGTCGACGCCTGGGTGCTCGGGCAGCTCGCCGACGCGGTCGCCGAGGTGACCGCGGCGCTCGACGCCTACGACTTCGCGGCGGCCGTCAAGGCGCTCTACCGCTTCCTCTGGAACGACGTCTGCGACTGGTATCTCGAGGCCGCCAAGGCGCGGCTCTACGGCGAGGACGCCGCGGCGCGCCGCGCAGTCTCGGAGACGCTGCTGTACGTGCTCGGCGCGACGCTGCGCCTCGCCCATCCCGTGCTGCCGCACGTGACCGAGCGCATCTGGGGCGAGCTCGGCGGCGCAGGCGTGCTGGCCCGTGCGGCCTGGCCGGACGCGGGCGCCGCGCGGCGCGACGCCGCCGTGGAGGGCGCCGTCGAGCAGGCCTTCGAGTTCGTGGTGAAGCTGCGCCAGCTGCGGGCGGGCGCGCAGCTGGCGCCGCGCGCGCCGCTCGCCCTGCAGGGGTGGCCGATCGCCTCGGTCTCGGCGCTCGTCGAGGCGCTCGGAGGCGCGAGCACCGCGTCGCCGAACGGCCCGGCCGAGTGGCATGCGGTCGATGTCATACCGGTCGGGGACGCAGCGGTGACCGTCTTCGCCCCGGGTGGAACCGAGAGTCTCCGGCCGCGGCTCGAGCAGGAGCTCGCAAAGGCCGAGGGCGAGAGCGAGCGCGCCCGCCGCAAGCTCGCCGACGCCCGCTTCGTCGAGCGCGCGCCCGCGCACCTCGTCGAGGCCGAGCGCGAGAAGGCGGAGCGCTTCGAGCGGGAGGCGGCCGAGCTGCGCCGGCGCCTCGCCGACCTCGGCGCGTGAGCGCCCACGGCTATCTGGAGTCGCTCGCCGCGTTCGGGATGAAGCTCGGCCTCGAGCGCATCGAGGCCCTGCTCGACGAGCTCGAGCGCCCGCAGGACCGGCTCGACGCGATCCACGTCGTCGGCACGAACGGCAAGTCCTCGACCGTGCGCTTCGCCGCGGCCGCGCTCACCGCCTCGGGCCTGCGCACGGGTGCGTACCTGTCGCCGCACGTGATCAGCTGGGACGAGCGCGTGCAGGTCGACGGCAGGCCGATCGGGCCGGGCGCGCTCGCCGTCGCGCTCGATCGCGTGCAGGACGCCGCACGTGCCGTGGAGGCGGCGGGTGGCGAGGGGCCGACGCAGTTCGAGGCGCTCACGGCGGCCGCGTTCCTCGTGCTCGCCGAGGCGGGCGTCGAGGCGGCCGTCGTCGAGGCCGGGCTGGGCGGGCGCCACGACGCGACGCGCGTCGTCGAGGCCCGCGTCGTCGGGCTCACGAACGTCGGCCTCGACCACCAGCGGGTGCTCGGCGACACGCGCGAGCAGATCCTGGCCGAGAAGCTGGCCGTGCTCGTGCCCGGCGCCGCGCTCTGCGTCGGCGTCGTCGACGACGCCCTCTACGCGCAGGCGGCCGCGCTCGCCGAGGCCGCGGGTGCGAGCTGCGAGCGCATCGCCCCGGGTGCCGGGGAACGGCTCCCGCTCGCGGCGGCCTACCTGCGCGAGGACGCCGCGCTCGCGCTCCGCCTGGCGGAGCTGTACCTCGCCCCGCGGGCGCTCGATCGCGGGCGAGCGGCGGGCGCGCTCGCCGCGGCCGTCCCTCCGGGCCGCCTCGAGCTGATCGCCGGGAAGCCGGCCATCCTGCTCGACGGGGCGCACAACGCCGAGGGCATGCAGGCACTCGTGCCGGAGCTCGACGACGTTCTCGGCAAGCGCCGTCCGCGCATCGGCATCGTCGCATTCCAGGACGACAAGCCCGTCGCGGCCATGCTGGAGGCGCTCGCACCGGCTCTCGACGCGATCATCGTGACGACCAGCGGCCACGCCGGCCATTCGCGGGCCAAGCCGGTCCAGGCGCTCGCCGACGCTGCGCGCGCGGCCGGCTTCCAGGACGTCTTCGCCGAGGCCGAGCCGTTCATCGCGCTCTCCCGCGCGCGCGAGCGGGCGGGAGAGCGCGGCGCCGTCGTGGTCACGGGATCGCTGTACCTGCTCGAGCGCCTGCGCGCCGCTGCCCTGGAGGCCCGCTAGCATGCGGCGCAGGCGGAGCCTCTGGCGCGTCTTCGTGCTGATCCTGGGGTTGATCCTGCTCACGGTCGCCGTCTTCTACGCCATCGGCTACGCGCTCGCGAAGGCGATCGTCTAGAGGACTCGTACCGCACCGCCCGAACGACCGATTGCGAATGCCGACAAGTCTGCCCCTCGCCGCGACGTCCAACAACGACAACCCGCTCGGGGGTGTCTCGGACTTCTTCAGCTCGAGCACGTTCCACGCGATCGTGCTGCTGGTGCTGTTCTTCGTGGGCGTGCTGTGGCTCGCGCTGGTGTTCTGGACGTACAAGGACGCCAAGCGGCGCATCGACGATCCGGTGCTCGTCGGCGTCTCGATCGTCACCGCGCTCGTGTTCCCGTTCGTCGGCGCGCTCGTGTACACGATCCTGCGCCCCCCCGAATACCTCGACGACGTGCGCGAGCGCGAGCTCGAGATCCGCGCCATGGAGCGGCGGCTCGGCGAGGAGGGCATGTGCCCGGGCTGTGGCGGCGACGTCGAGCCCGACTTCATCGCCTGTCCCCACTGCGCGCGCAGGCTCAAGCTGACCTGCCAGCGCTGCCGCTCGCCGCTCAAGCCCGAGTGGCGGCTGTGCCCGTTCTGCGAGGCGCCGACCCCGACGCCGCAGCAGCGCACGATGACGATCTACGAAACCCAGTCCTGACCCGCCGATAGCCGGAAGCGCGATGCCAACCGAGACCACTCTCGTCCTGCTCAAGCCCGACGCCGTGCGCCGGGGACTCGTATCCGAGCTGATCGGCCGCTTCGAGCGGCGCGGGTTCCGCATCCGCGGGCTCAAGCAGCTCGTGCTCGCGCGCGCGGTCGCCGAGGAGCACTACGCCGAGCACGCCGCCCGCCCGTTCTTCGGCGAGCTCGTCGACTTCATCACGTCGGGCCCGCTCGTGGCGCTCGCGCTGGAGGGCCCGGGCGCGATCGCGACCGTGCGCACCATGATGGGCGCCACGAACCCGCTCGACTCGGCGCCCGGCACGATCCGCGGCGACTACGCGCTCGTGCTCAGCGAGAACATCGTGCACGGGTCCGACTCGCCGGAGAGCGCGGCGCGGGAGCTCCCGCTCTACTTCGCCGCCGGCGAGCTGCTGCCCGCCGGCGAGTGAAGCTCGTCCTGGCGTCGAGCTCGCCGCAGCGCCGGGCGATCCTCGCGCAGCTCGGCTTCGACTTCCGGGTCGTCGAGCCCGCCTACGACGAGGAGGCGCTGCCGCTCCCGCCGCACGAGCTGGCCGAGCTGCACAGCATCGGCAAGGCCCGCTCGGTCGAGCCCGGTGCGGGGGAGACGGTGCTGGGCGTCGACACGCTCGTGCTCGTCGACGACCGCGTCCTCGGCAAGCCGGGCGACGAGCGCGAGGCCGCCGAGATGCTCGCGCTGCTGGCCGGCCGCGAGCACCGGGTGATCTCGGGCCTGACGCTCCGCGACGCCGGCGCCGAGCAGACCGGGCACGCCGAGACCGCCGTCCGCTTCCGGCCGCTCGACTCCCGCGCGATCGACGACTACGTGGCGCGCGGCGAGTGGCGCGGGCGCGCCGGGGCCTACGCGATCCAGGAGGCCGGCGCGGCGCTCGTCGCCGGGATCGCGGGCGACTTCTTCAACGTCGTGGGATTGCCGGTGGCGCTGCTCGTCGAGATGCTCTCGGCGGGCCGTCGCCCGGTTTCGGCGTGAGGAGTAGAATCGCCCTGCATCCCGGTGCATTCGCTCGTCTCGCGCCGCGCTCGGCCAAGCCTCCGATGAGCATCCTCGACTACCTCCGCTCGTTCGGCGGCCGCGACATGGCCGTCGACCTCGGCACGGCCAACACCCTGGTCTACGTGCGCGGCCGCGGCATCGTGCTCTCGGAGCCGTCGGTCGTCGCGATCGACCAGCGCACGGGCGAGGTGCACGCGGTCGGCATCGAGGCCAAGCGCATGCTCGGCCGCACGCCCGGCAACATCCAGGCGATCCGGCCGCTCAAGGACGGCGTGATCGCCGACTTCGAGGTCACGGAGCAGATGCTCCGGCACTTCATCCAGAAGGTGCACCAGAATCGCTGGGCGCACCCGCGCGTCGTCGTCTGCGTGCCCTCGGGCGTGACGGGCGTCGAGAAGCGCGCGGTGGAGGAGGCGACGCTCTCGGCCGGCGCGCGCCAGGCGTACCTGATCGAGGAGCCCATGGCGGCCGCGATCGGCGCCGGCCTGCCGGTCGCCGAGCCGACGGGCAACATGATCGTCGACATCGGCGGCGGCACCACCGAGGTCGCCGTGATCTCGCTCGGCGGCATCGTCGTCTCGCAGTCGGTGCGCGTGGGCGGCGACGAGCTCGACGAGGCGATCGTCAACTACGTCAAGCGCGAGTACAAGGTCCTGATCGGCACGCAGACCGCCGAGGAGGTCAAGCTCGAGATCGGCTCTGCGGCGACGATGGAGGAGGAGCTGCAGGCCGAGATCCGCGGCCGCGACCTCGTGACCGGGCTGCCGAAGACCGTGATGCTCTCCTCGCAGGAGGTGCGCCTCGGCCTCGACGAGCCGCTCCAGCAGATCATCGACGCGATCAAGTCGACGCTCGACAAGACCCCGCCCGAGCTGTCGTCCGACATCATGGACCGCGGCATCGTGCTGGCCGGGGGCGGAGCGCTGCTGAACCGCCTCGACGAGCGCCTGCGCCGCGAGACCGAGATGCCGGTGCACGTCGCCGAGTCGCCGCTGACCTGCGTGGCCGTCGGCTCCGGCCGCGCGCTCGAGGAGTTCGACGTGCTGCAGCGCTCGAGCCGTCCCGGCCGCAGCAACAGCCGCCGCCGCTACTAGCGGGTCAGACTCTGGTTTGCGCTACTCGGGCTCGCCCGGCGCGAGCAGCCCGAGCGGATCCGTCTCGGGCGTCAGGAGGCGGTGCGCGGCGTACTGCTCGAGCTTTGCGCGCGAGTCCTGGATGTCGAGGTCGCGCATCGTCAGCTGGCCGATGCGGTCGAGCGGGCCGAATGCGGCTCCTTCGCTGCGCTCCATGCTGAGGCGCTCCGGGTGGTAGGTCAGGTGCGGGCCGCTCGTGTCGAGGATCGAGTAGTCGTCGCCGCGGCGCAGCTCGAGCACGACCTCGCCCGTGACGACGCTCGCGACCCAGCGCTGCAGGCTCTCGCGCAGCATCACGGCCTGCGGGTCGAACCAGCGGCCCTCGTAGAGCAGGCGGCCGAGCCGCCGGCCGGAGTCGCGGTAGCTGTCGATCGTGGACTCGTTGTGGATCGCGTTGACGAGGCGCTCGTAGGCGATGTGCAGGAGCGCCATGCCCGGCGCCTCGTAGATGCCGCGGCTCTTGGCCTCGATGATGCGGTTCTCGATCTGGTCGGACATGCCGAGGCCGTGGCGTCCGCCGATGGCGTTCGCCTCGTGCGCGAGCTCGACCGGATCGGAGAACTCGCGCTTGTTGAGCGCGACCGGCCAGCCGTCGGCGAAGCGCACCGTCACCTGCTCGCTCGCGATCGCGACGTCCGGATCCCAGTGCCGCACGCCCATGATCGGCTGCACGATGTGCATGCTCGTCGCGAGGTGCTCGAGATCCTTGGCCTCGTGCGTCGCGCCCCAGATGTTGGCGTCGGTGGAGTACGCCTTCTCGGTGCTCGAGCGGTAGGGCAGGTCGCGCGCCAGCAGCCACTCGGAGAGCTCCCGCCGGCCGCCCAGCTCGGTCACGAAGTCGTGGTCGAGCCACGGCTTGTAGATGCGCAGGGCGGGGTTCGCGAGCAGTCCGTAGCGGTAGAAGCGCTCGATGTCGTTGCCCTTGTAGGTCGAGCCGTCGCCCCAGATGTCGACGCCGTCGGCATGCATGGCGCGCACGAGCATCGTGCCGGTGATGGCGCGGCCGAGCGGGGTCGTGTTGAAGTACGTGCGGCCGCCCGAGCCGATGTGGAAGGCGCCGCACTGCAGCGCGGCGAAGCCCTCGTGCACGAGCTGCTGGCGGCAGTCGACGAGGCGCGCGATCTCGGCGCCGTAGACGCGCGCCCGGGCCGGGACGTCGGAGAGGTCGGGCTCGTCGTACTGGCCGAGGTCGGCCGTGTACGCGCACGGGATGCCGCCGCGCTCGCGCATCCAGGCGACCGCCGCGGAGGTGTCCAGCCCGCCCGAGAAGGCGATGCCGATGCGCTCGCCGACGGGCATGGAATTGAGCACTCTGGACATCGTGCGGGTACGCTCCGTTCTCCGGCGGTGGGGGTACGCACGCTATGCAAGCTGCGCACGGATCATGCAGCCTACTGTATAGTTATGCAGCCATGAATCATCGCCAGCGATTGATCGCGACCCTGCTCGAGTCCGACGAGCTGGGAAGCCAGGCCCAGATCGTGACCGCGCTCGCCGAACGGGGCATCGAGGTCACGCAGGCCACGGTCTCGCGCGACCTCGATCGCATCGGGGCGGTGCGCATCCGCCGCAACGGCCGCACCATCTACGCGCTCGCCGTCGACGAGCACGAGCCCGACCCCATGGGCCGGCTGCGCACGGCGCTCGGCTTCGTGCGGCACATGGAGGCCTCGGGCAACCTGCTCATCCTGCGCACCGCGCCGGGCAACGCGATGCCGGTCGCGCGGGCCTTCGACCTGGCCGACCTGGCCGAGGTGGCGGGCACGGTCGGCGGCGACGACACGATCCTCGTGATCGCACGCGAGCCGGCCGACGGTGCCAGCGTCGCGGCGCTCTGCGGCCAGATGCAGAGCGCAGGGGCCCCGAGCTGACCGACGCCTCGCGCCCGCTGTGGGCGGGCCGGGTCCGGGCGGAGCTCGACCCGGCGATCCTCGCGTTCTCGCGCTCGCTGCCGGTCGACCGGGCGCTGCTCGCCTACGACGTGCGCGCCTCGCAGGTGCACGTGCGCATGCTCGAGCGCGCGGGCCTGCTCGCATGCGATGAGGCCGCGGTGCTCGTCGCGGCGCTCGCCGAGGTGCCCGCGGTGCCCGCCGACGCTCCCGACGAGGACGTCCACTCGTACCTCGAGCGCTGCCTCGTGGAGCGCCTGGGCCCGCTCGGCCGCAAGGTGCACGCCGGCCGCTCGCGCAACGACCAGGTCGCCGTGGCGACGCGGCTCTGGGCGAAGGACGCCGCGCTCGCGCTGGCGCGCGCCGTGGCCGAGGCGCAGGAGGCGCTCGTCGCCTGCGCGCGCGCCAACCCGGGCGCGGTGCTCCCGGGCTACACGCACCTGCAGCGCGCCCAGCCCGTGCTGCTCGGGCACCACCTGGCCGCGCACGCGTGGATGCTCGAGCGCGACGCGGGGCGCCTGCGCGCGGCCCACGCCGCGGCCGACGTCTGCCCGCTCGGCGCCGGCGCGCTGGCGGGCTCGAGCCTGCCGCTCGACGCAGCCTGGACGGCGGCCGAGCTCGGCTTCGCGCGCCCGTTCGACAACACGCTCGACGCCGTCGCCGATCGCGACTTCATCTGCGACCTGCTGTACGCATGCGCGCTCGGCTTCGTGCACCTCTCGCGCCTTGCCGAGGAGGTGATCGTGTTCACGACCCAGGAGTTCGCGTTCGCGCAGCTCGACGACACGATCGCGCTCGGCTCGTCGATGATGCCGCAGAAGAAGAACCCGCAGGTCGCCGAGCACCTGCGCGGGCGCTCCGGCGTCGCGATCGGGCGCCTCGCCGCCATGCTCGCGGTCTGCAAGGGCCTGCCGCTCGCCTACGACAGCGATCTCCAGGAGGACAAGGAGCTCGCGTTCGCGCAGGTCGCGGCCTTCGACGGGGCGCTGCGCGCGAGCGCGCTCCTGATCGGCGGGCTGCGCTTCGATGCCGAGCGGATGCGCGCGGCGGCCGCCGACGGCGCCTGCGTCGCGACCGACGTCGCCGAGGCGCTCGTGCGCGAGGGCCTCCCGTTCCGCGAGGCGCACGAGCAGGTCGCCTCGCGCATCGCGGCGGGCGAGCGCTTCGCCCAGCCGACGCCCGAAGAGGCGGTGGCGGCGCGCGACGCCCCCGGCGGCACGGCCCCCGGGCGCGTCGACGAGCAGCTCGCGGCGCTCACCGGCCGCATCGCGGCGACGCGCGCCTGGGCCGGGGCGTGACGGCTCTCGGCTCGCCCTGGCCCGTCACGGCCGCGAGCCGCGAGGGCCGGCTCGAGATCGGCGGCGTGGCCGCCGATGAGCTCGCGCGCCGCTTCGGCACCCCGCTCTACGTCTACGACGCCGCGACGCTGCGGCAGCGCGCGCAGGCCTACCTCGACGGCGTGGCCGGCCACCCCGACGCGCACGTCTCCTTCGCCTGCAAGGCCTGCTGCACGGTCGCCGTGCTGCGCCTGCTCGGCGAGTGCGGCCTGGGCGCCGACGTCGCCAGCGCCGGCGAGCTCGCGGCCGCGCTGCGCGCCGGGATCGACCCGGCGCGCATCGTCGTGCACGGCAACGGCAAGACCGACGCCGACATCGAGGCCGCGGTGGCGGCAGGGTGCAGCCTCGTGGTGCTCGACGGCCCGGACGAGGGGCCGCGCGTGGCGGCCGCCGCCGAGCGGCACGGGCGCCGCCAGCCCGTCGCGGTGCGCGTGACGCCGGGCATCGTGGCCGGCGGGCACGAGAAGATCGCGACCGCCCACCACGGCTCCAAGTTCGGCCTCGCGCCCGCCGACGCCGCGCGGGCGTGCCTCGCGGCGCGCGAGGACCCGCACCTCGACTGGCGCGGCCTGCACGTCCACCTCGGCTCGCAGGTCGACGATCCCGGCGTGCTCGAGGGCGTCGTGCGCTGGTTTCGCACGTTCTGCGACGAGCATGCGCTCGAGCCGCGTCTGATCGACGTCGGCGGCGGCCTCTCCATTCCGTACCGCGACGAGTCGGCGCCCGACGCAAAGGCACTGGCCACGGCCGTGGCCGAGGCCGCGCTGCGCCAGTTCCCCGCCGCGCAGCTCCTGATCGAGCCCGGCCGCTCGGTCGCCGGCCCGGCCGGCGTGACGCTCTATCGCGTCGTCACCTGCAAGACCGCCGCCGACGGCACGCGCTGGGTGGCGCTCGACGGCGGCATGGCCGACAACGTGCGCCCGGCGCTCTACGGCGCGCACTACACGGTCGCCGCCGCGGGCCGCCTCGACGAGCCGGCGGCCGAGCGCGTCTCGCTCGCGGGTCGCCACTGCGAGTCGGGCGACGTGCTCGCCGACGACGTCGACCTGCCGCGAGTCGCTGCGGGCGACCTCGTCGCGTTCGCCGCGACGGGCGCCTACACGCAGTCGATGGCGTCGACGTACAACGCGATGCCGCGCCTGGCCGCGGTGCTGGTCGAGGACGGCGAGGCGCGCCTGATCACGCGCCGCGAGACGACCGCCGAGCTGCTCGCGCGGGATCTGTAGTCACGGGTTCGTCCAGGGCCCGGGTGCGGTCAGCCGACGACGACGACCGCGACGCGGCGCGGGCCGTGCACACCGGTCACGCGGATCTTCTCGATGTCCGAGGACGCGCTCGCGCCCGTGACGAAGGTCATCGCCCGCGGGACGTCGTCACGGTAGACCCGCGCGACCGCCTCGTCGATCGTCGCGAGCACGCATTCGGCCGACACGACGGCGATGTGGAGGTCGGGCAGGAGGCCGGTGGCGCGCGAGCGGCCCTCGCCGTAGGTCAGCACGAGCGTGCCCGTTGCGGCGATCGCGAAGGCGGCTCCCGTGATGCCGGCGCCGGCCTCGGAGGGCGCGACGACGCGACCGAGCGATGCGGGGTCGAGCGACGCGACGAGCGGGTCGCCGCTCCAGAAGCAGAGCGTGGCGTCGCGACCGAGCAGCGCCGCGACGCGCGCGCGCGCCGCGGCGCTGTCGCTCACGCGCTCGCCCGAGCCGCCGTCGGCGGCGAGCGCCGCGATGAAGCGGTCGATCACGCGCCCCTGTCCAGTTCGGCCCAGCGCCGGTGGAACGGCTTCGTGCTCGGCAGCGGCAACGTGGCCCGGCCGTCGAGCCAGCTCGCACCGGGCCCGAACGCGCGTGCGAACGGTCCCGAGCGCGCGCCCGCGCGCGCCGATGCGCGATACAGCCGCGGGCTCGACCAGGCGCGCGACCACGCGCCCCAGGCGGCGCGCTCCGTGCGCGAGGCGACGCCCGCGCGGTTGGCCAGCGCACGGTCGCGGACGAGCATGTCGTGCAGCGGGATGCCGACGGGGCAGATGTCGCTGCAGGCGCCGCAGAGCGATGAGAGGAACGGCAGCTTGCGCCCCTGGTCCGGCTGCATGTCCGTCAGGAGCGGCGTCAGCACGGCGCCGATCGGGCCTCCGTAGACCGAGCCGTAGGCGTGCCCGCCGACCTTGGAGTAGACGGGGCACACGGTCAGGCAGGAGCCGCAGCGGATGCAGTTCAGGATCTCGCGCTCGTCGCTCGCGCGAATGCGCGAGCGGCCGTTGTCGATCACGATCACGACGAACTCCTCGGGCCCGTCGTCGCCGTCCGCGGCCGGGCCGCTGAGCCACGAGACGTAGCTCGGGAGCTCGCGCCCGACGGCTGCGAGCGAGAGCTGCTCGATCATGAACGCGGCGTCGGCGGTCGTCTCCAGCACCCGCTCCATGCCCGCGAGCATCACGTGGCAGCGCGGCAGGGAGGTCGCGAGCCGGCCGTTGCCCTCGTTCTCGAGCACGACGACCGTGCCGCTCTCGGCGATCATGAAGTTGGCCCCCGTGATGCCCATGCCGGCCTCGAGGAACGTCGCGCGCAGGCGCTGGCGTGCGTACGCCACCATCTGCTGCGGGTCGTCCGACATCGGCCCGCCGCGGTCGGCTGCGAGGACCTCGGCGATCTGCCCGCGCGAGCGGTGGATGACCGGCGCGAGGATGTGGGAGGGGCGCTCGCCCGCGAGCTGCACGATCCACTCGCCGAGGTCGGTCTCGACGGGCGTCAGGCCCGCGGCCTCGAGCTCGTGGTTGAGCTCGAGCTCCTCGGAGATCATCGACTTGCCCTTGGCGACCACCTTGACGCCGCGCCGGCGCGCGATCGCGAGCACCTCGCGCACGGCCTCGGCGGGCGTCGTGGCGCGCACGACCCTGCCGCCGCGGCTCGTGACCGCCGCCTCGAAGCGGTCGAGCAGCTCCGGGGCGCGGGCGACGGCGTCCGTGCGGATGGCGCGAGCCCGCTCGACGCGCTGCGCCCAGTCGGGATGGCGCTCCTCGACCGCGCCGCGGAAGCCGATCAGATGGCGGCGCGAGGCCTGCAGCGTGGTCGTCAGGCGCGTGTCGCCGAGCGCCTTCTCCAGCCGCTCGTCGAGCGCCTTGTCGTCGCCGTAGACGATCGTCATGGGCTCCAGCCCTCGCGGTCGAGCAGCTCGGGCAGCGTCGTCGTGGCGAGCGCGACCTGGTTCTCGGCGGCCACGCCGCCGAGGTGCATGAGACAGCCGAGATCGCCCGACACGAGCTCGCCCGCGCCGGCCTCGTGCACGTGGTTCACCTTGTCGCGGCCCATCGCCGTCGAGACGCCGGGGAACTTGACCGCGAAGGTCCCGCCGAAGCCGCAGCAGGCGTCGGCGTCGGCCTGCTCGACCAGCTCGACGTTGGGCAGCGACGAGATCAGCGTCGCGCCCGACGTCGTGTCGCGCAGGCCGCGGCGCTGATGGCAGGAGCAGTGGAAGGCGACCGGCCGGCGTGCGCCGACCGTGGGCGAGGTGTTCGTCAGCGGCGCCAGCAGCGCACCGAACTCGACGACGCGCGCGAGCACGCCGCCCACGCGCGGATCGCCGCCGAACAGCTCGGGCCAGGCGTGCAGCATCGTCGCCGCGCACGAGCCCGAGAGCACCACGATCGGGCCCTCGCTGCCGGCCAGTGCGCCGAGCGTCGTGTGCGCGACGCGGCGCGCCTCGTCCGGGAAGCCGGAGTTCCAGGCCGGCTGGCCGCAGCACGTCTGGCCCTCCGGGAACGTCACGCGGTAGCCGGCGCGCCGCAGGACGCGCACCGCCGCGACGCCGGCCTCGGGCCGGACGAGGTCGACGAGGCACGTCGGCATGAGGGCGATCGTGCCGCGGTCGCTCACAGGCCGCGCTCCCGCAGCGCCTGCGCATGCGCCGGGAAGCGCTCGTACTCGGCGATCAGCCGTGCCGCGGGCCCGACGGCCGCGAGGCCCGCGGCGCTCAGCTCCGCGGTCGAGCTCGTGGTCAGGAACGTGCGCGCCGTCACGCCGCTCGAGACGGCCGCGTAGCCGCCGGAAGGGAGCGTGTTGGGCACGCCGATCGTGAAGTTGGCGGCGGCCATCGGCGTGTTCTGCCCGATCAGGATCTCGGCCGCGTAGTCGATGTGCTTCAGGGTTGCCTCCGGGTCGGCCGTGGCGATCTGCAGGTGCTCCACCGCGTACTCGTTCGCGAACGCGCAGGCCTCGGCCTCGTCGTGGCAGAGGAGGATGCCGCCGAGGTCGGAGAGCGCGGCCGAGGCGTGCCCGCGCTGTTCGTGCGGCAGGGCCGCGAGCCGCGGCGCGACGGCGTCGGCGACGGCGGCGGCGAGGCGCTCGCTCCAGGTCACGAGCGTCGCGGCCGAGTCCGAGCCGTGCTCGGCCTCGGTCAGCAGGTCGCACGCCAGCAGCACGGGATCGGCCGAGTCGTCGGCCAGGATCATGCTCTCGCTGGGGCCCTGCAGCATGTTCGTCGCGACGCCGTGCTCGGCCGCCAGCAGCTGCGCGACCGTCACGGCGGGGCTGCCGGGGCCGACGACCTTGCGCACCTGCGGTATCGAGGAGGTGCCGAGCACCGCTGCGGCGATCCCGCTCGGGCCGTTGACGCGCCAGACCTCGCGCAGACCGAGCTGGGCCGCGATGTAGAGGTACGCGGGGTCGACCCGGCCCGTGGCGCGCAGCGGCGGGCACAGGACGACGACCTTGGGCACGCCCGCGACGGCGGCCGGCACGCCGAGATGCGCCATCACCGACGGGAAGGAGCCCTTGCCGCAGGGCACGTAGATCGCGGCCGAGGCGATCGGGCGCGCGCGCTCGCCCGCGACGACGCCGGGAGCGATCTCCTCGCGCCAGTCGGCATCGCGGATCACGCGCTCGTTGTAGGTGCGCAGCGCGGCGACCATGCCGTCGAGCGCGTCGCGCAGCTCCGGGGCGAGCTTCGCGCCTGCGCCGTCGATCTCGGCAGCGGGGACGCGCAGGTCGCCGGGACGGGCGTCGACGCCGTCGAAGCGCTGCAGCGCGGCGCACAGCGCGCCGTCGCCGGCCGCTGCCACGTCCTCGTAGAGCGAGCGCACCGAGGCCCAGAGCTCGGGGTCGAAGATGCTGTCGAGCGAACGGCGCATGAGCCGATCGCGCTCGTCCGCAGCCAGGTCTGCGAGGCGCCGGATGGTCGGCTTCATGCGCGGGAGTCTACGAAGGTCGCGCGCGGCCGGATCACGCCGCGAGCACCAGGTCGCCGGTTCGCAGCGCGTGCGCGAGCGCGATCACCTCGGCCGAGAGCGAGCGATCCTGCTCCAGGCGCGCGACGCGCGCGCGCACCGCGGCGAGCGCGGCCTCGAGCGCGGGCGTGCTGCGCAGGGGCCGGTGGAACTCGACGCCCTGGCAGGCGCACACGAGCTCGATCGCGACGACGTGGGCGGCGTGGTCGGCGATCTGGCGCGCCTTGAGCGCGGCCCACGCCCCCATCGAGTTGAAGTCCTCCATCCCGGCCGAGGTCGGCACCGAGCCGGCGCCGGCCGGATGCGCGAGCACCTGGCACTCGTTGACGAGCGCGGCCTGCGTGTACTGCGCGATCATCAGGCCCGACGAGAGCCCCGGGTGGGGCGTCAGGAAGCGCGGCAGCCCGGCGTAGCTCGGCGAGAGCAGCGCGTAGGTGCGCCGCTCGGCGAAGGAGGCGAGCTCGCAGAGGGCGAGCCCGAGGTGGTCGAGCGCGAGCGAGAGCGGCTGGCCGTGGAAGTTGCCGCCCGAGCAGGCCTCGCCGTCCTCGGGGAAGAGCAGCGGGTTGTCGGTCACCGCGTCGAGCTCCCGCTCGAGCACGCCCTCGGCGTAGTCGAGCGCGTCGGCGATCGCGCCGAGCACCTGCGGCACGCAGCGCAGCGTGTACGGATCCTGCACGCGCCCGCAGTCGGCATGGCTCGCGACGATGGCGCTGCCCGCGAGGAGCGCGCGCAGGCGCGCCGCCACCGCGTTCTGCCCCGGGTGCCGGCGCAGCTCGTGGATGCGCGCGTCGAACGGCGTCGTCGAGCCCATGAAGGCCTCGAGCGAGAGCGCCGCCGTCACGACCGCGGCGTCCAGCAGGCGCCGCGCGTCGCGCAGGGCGAGCGCGCCGCAGGCCGCCATGAGGTGCGTGCCGTTGATGAGCGCGAGGCCCTCCTTGGCGGCCAGCTCGAGCGGTGCGAGCCCGGCCCGGCGCAGGGCCTCGCCGCCCGCCAGACGCTCGCCCGCGAACGTCGCCTCGCCCTCGCCGCAGAGCACGACGGCGACGTGCGCGAGCGGTGCGAGATCGCCCGAGGCCCCGACCGAGCCGCGGCTCGGCACGACCGGCAGGACATCGCGCTCGAGCAGGCCGAGCAGCAGCGCGACGAGCTCGGGGCGGACGCCCGAGTGGCCCTTGGAGAGGCTGTTGGCGAGCAGCAGCAGCATCCCGCGCACGACCTCGGCGGGCAACGGGTCGCCGACGCCGATCGCGTGCGAGCGCACGAGGTTGAGCTGGAGCTGCGCCGCGTCGGCGGCGTCGATGCGCACCGAGGAGAGGTCGCCGAAGCCGGTCGTGACGCCGTACACGACCGTGCCCTCGGCGACCATCGCATCGACCGTCTCGCGGCCGCGGACGAGCCGCGCGCCCGCCTCGGGCGAGAGCGGCGCGGGCGCGCCGCCGCGGGCGACGCGCTCGAGCTCGGCGAGGCTGAGAGAACCCACGGCGACCCATGGTACGGCCGCCTGGTAGCGTCAGGCGCCGTGACCGACGCACCCGTCATCCGCGCGCCGCGCGGCACCGAGCTCACCTGCAAGGGCTGGCTCCAGGAAGCCGCGCTGCGCATGCTCATGAACAACCTCGATCCCGAGGTCGCGGAGGATCCCGCCAATCTCGTCGTGTACGGCGGAACGGGGCGCGCGGCGCGCTCGTGGGAGGCGTTCCACGCGATCGTCGCGACGCTGCGGCGGCTCGAGGACGACGAGACCCTGCTCGTCCAGAGCGGCAAGCCCGTGGGCGTCTTCCGCACGCACGCGATGGCCCCGCGCGTGCTCATCGCCAACAGCCTGCTCGTGCCCGACTGGGCCGACTGGGAGACGTTCCGGCGGCTCGAGGCCGAGGGGCTCACGATGTACGGCCAGATGACGGCCGGCTCGTGGATCTACATCGGCACGCAGGGGATCCTGCAGGGCACCTTCGAGACGTTCGCGGCCGCGGCGCGCAAGCTGTTCGACGGCTCGCTGCGCGGTCGCATCGTGCTCACCGGCGGCTGCGGCGGCATGGGCGGAGCCCAGCCTCTCGCCGTCTCGATGCTCGACGGCGTGTGCCTCATCGTCGACGTCGACGCGCACCGCCTCGAGCGCCGGGTCGAGACGCGCTACCTCGACCTCGTGGCGCCCGACCTCGACGCCGCGCTGCGCGAGGCCGAGGAGGCGCGCGCTGCGGGCGACGGCCGCTCGATCGGCATCGTCGGCTCGGCCGGCGAGGTCTTCCGCGCGCTGCTCGAGCGCGGCATGGTGCCCGACATCGTGACCGACCAGACGAGCGCGCACGATCCGCTCGGCGGCTACGTGCCCGACGGGCTGACGCTCGACGACGCCGCCGAGCTGCGGGCGAGCGACCCGCAGCGCTACATCGAGCGCTCGCGCGCGTCGATGGCGGCCCACTGCGCGGCGATGGTCGAGTTCCAGGAGCGCGGGGCGGAGGTCTTCGACTACGGCAACAGCCTGCGCGCCGAGGCCCGCCTCGGCGGCTTCGAGAACGCGTTCGCGTACCCCGGCTTCGTCGAGGCCTACGTGCGGCCGCTCTTCTGCACGGGCACGGGCCCGTTCCGCTGGGCCGCGCTCTCGGGCGATCCCGCGGACATCGCGGCCACCGACGCGGCCGTCGGCGAGCTCTTCCCCGAGAACGAGCACCTGCAGCGCTGGCTCGAGCTGGCGCGCACGCGCGTCGCGTTCCAGGGTCTGCCGGCGCGCATCTGCTGGCTCGGCTACGGCGAGCGGCACCGCGCGGGCCTGCGCTTCAACGAGCTCGTGCGCTCGGGCGAGGTCAGCGCGCCGGTCGTGATCGGGCGCGACCACCTCGACTCGGGGTCGGTCGCCTCGCCCTACCGCGAGACGGAGGGGATGATGGACGGCTCGGACGCGATCGCCGACTGGCCGATCCTGAACGCGCTGCTCGGCGTCTCCTCCGGGGCCGCGTGGGTGGCCGTCCACCACGGCGGCGGCGTCGGCATCGGCCGCTCGATCCACTCGGGCGTGCAGGTCGTCGCGGACGGCACGGACGAGGGAGCCCTGCGCGTGGAGCGCGTGCTCACGAACGATCCGGGCACGGGCGTGATGCGGCACGCCGACGCGGGCTACCCGCTCGCGCGCGAGACGGCGCGGGCGCGCGGTCTCGACCTGCCGATGCTGCCGTGAGCCGCGCCCTGCTCGTCCCCGACCTCGTGCTCGAGCCCGGCGGCGGCGTGCGCGGCGGCGTCGCGGTCGAGCTGGCGGGAGGGCGGATCGCCGCCGTGATCGATGCGGCCGGGGCAGGGGAGCGGGACGACGTCGTCCGCCTGCCCGGCCGGCTGCTCGCCCCGGGTCTCGTCAATGCCCATTCGCATGCGTTCCAGCGACACCTGCGCGGGCGCGTCGAGGTGCGCGCCCCGGCGGCGCCGGAGGACGACTTCTGGTCGTGGCGCGAGTCCATGTACGAGGCGGCCGACGCGCTCGACCCGCACGGCATGCGCGCGGTCGCCGAGGAGTGCTTCGACGCGGGCCGCCGCGCGGGCTACACGAGCGTCGGCGAGTTCCACTACGTGCACCACCGTCCCGACGGCGTTCCCTACGAGGAGCCCAACGAGCTCGCCCTCGCGGTCGTCGAGGCGGCGCGCGCCGTCGGCGTCCGCATCGTGCTCCTGATGGCCGCCTACGCGCGCGGGGGCGCGGGGCGGGGGCCGTCGGCCTGGCAGCGCCGCTTCTGCGATCCCACGGTCGAGGCCTACCTCGCGCGCGTCGAGCGCCTCGCGGCGACTGTGGCCGGCGATCCGCTCGTCACGGTCGGCTACGCGCCGCACTCGCTGCGCGCGGTGCCGCGGGAGTGGCTCGTCGCGATCGCACGCCACGCCGCCACGACCGGCCATCCGCTCCACATCCACGCCGGCGAGCAGCCGCGCGAGGTCGAGGAGTCGCTCGAGGAGTTCGGGCTGCGGCCGATCGAGCACCTCGGCGACTGCGGCGTGCTCGGCCCGGCGGCCACGGTGGTGCACGCCACGCACGTCTCCGAGAACGAGCTGGATCTGCTCGCCCGGTCGTCCTCGACGGTCTGCGCCTGCCCGACGACCGAGGCCAACCTCGGCGACGGCTTCCTGCCCGCTGCCGGGCTCTGGGAGCGCGGCGTCCCGGTCGCGTTCGGGGCCGACTCCAACGTGCGCCTCGACCCCTTCGAGGAGGCGCGCGAGACCGAAGGCTGCGCCCGCCGCCTGAGCGGACGGCGCAACGTCCTCGTGGCCGGGGGCGACACGGGCCCGGCGCCCTCGCTCTGGCGCTGCCTGACCGATCACGGCGCCCGCAGCCTCGGCCTCCCGGCGCCCGCGATCCTCCCCGGCGCCCCGGCCGACCTGATCGCCCTGGATCTCGCCCACCCCGACATCCGCGGCGTGGCCCCCGAGCACCTCGCGGCCGCCGTGCTCTTCAGCGGCACGGCCGCCCTGGTACGCGAGACCTGGATCGCAGGCTCACCCTCAACTTGAGGTAGAGCTATTGCACGATTGGGGTCTGACCCCAATCGTGCATCGGTGCTTCGCGCGGGAGCGCTGCTTCGGCTTCGCGATCGGGCGGATTCCGCCCGTCGGGGCCTTGCGCTGCGGGAGGAAGGTGGTGCGCTCCGCGGTCGTCTCGCCGCCCGCCGCCAGCCATTGCGCGGCCACGCCCGCGCGGACGTAGGCGCCCGGCGCGCCGGCCTGGCCGCAGGCGCCGCCGAAGCTCGTGAAGCCGATCACGACGGGGCTGCCCGGATCGCCTGCGACGAGCGGGCCTCCCGAGTCTCCCTGGCAGGTGTCGCGGCCGCCCTTCGGCATGCCCGCGCAGAGCATCGTGCCGGGGTCGTAGCCGTCGCCGTAGACCTGCGTGCAGGCGGCGTCGGGCTCGACGTCGATGACCGTTTGACGCAGCGCGTCGGGGAAGTCGCCTTCGGGCGCCGACGTCGTCGAGCCCCAGCCGACCGCCGTCGCCGTCTGGGCCGTGGACGCGGCCGAGCCGTCGTCGAGCGAGGCGGAGCCCGCAACCGGGCGCGACAGCTCGAGCAGTGCGAGATCGTCGGCCAGCGTCTCCGGATCGAAGCCCGGGTGCACGCGCACGCTCAGGACGTGCACGCGCGCCCCGCCGGCGCCGCGCAGGCGCAACCTGCCGGCGACGATGTCGAGCGGCCGGTGGCGCGGCCGCACGGAGCCGTCGCCGGCGACGCAGTGCGCGGCCGTCATGACCTCACGCGGCGCGACGACCACGGCGCCGCACGTCTGGCCCGCCAGCGTGTCGCTCATGGAGGCGTCGATGAGCGCCGCGGCGAACGGCCATTCGCCCGGCGCGGCCTGCTGGCCGCCGATCACGGCGCCGGCCGGCGGTGCAGCGACGCCGAGCACAAGGCAACCCAAGACAACTCGCAATAGGGTGGTACAAGCCACCTACACACAGGTAGCGGAACACTGCGGCCCCGTGTTGGAACGACGAGCGATTTACGCGTGTGCGCCCACGCGGGTAGGCGCGCACGCCTACGGCACTAGTAGAGGTTGTTCGCGTAGTCGTCGGCGAGCCAGGTCTCGACCTCCTCGATGGGGTCGGGCATGCCGATGTGGTCCTTCCAGATCTGCGCCGGCCGCGCCATCCCGTCGCGCGCGGGCCAGCTCGCGGGGTCCCACAGGGTCGAGCGGATGAAGGCCTTGGCACAGTGCAGGAACGCCTCGTCGATGTCGACGCCGATCACGCTCTTGGGCGTCTTGCCCTGCGTGACGTGCTGCGCCAGCAGCTCGGGATCGCGCGAGATGCAGGCGCGCCCGTTGATGCGCAGCGTCTCGGCCATGCCGGGAATCAGGAAGAGCAGCCCGATCTGCCCGCTCTGCACGATGTTGCGCAGGCTGTCGAGGCGGTTGTTGCCGCTCGCGTCCGCGATCGCGAGCCGCGTGTCGTCGAGCACCGACACGAAGCCGGGGGCGCCGCCGCGGGGCGAGACGTCGCCGCGGCCGTCCGCATCGTGCGTCGCGATGAGCACGAAGGGCGAGTGCGCGATGAACGCGCGGCAATGCGCGTCGAGCGCGGCGATCGCCTTGTTGCGGGCGACGCCGGGCTGGTCGTAGACCTCGTAGAGCTCGCCGGGGCTGCGGATGACATGGTCGAAGGGCATGCGCCGAGCCTATCCGCCGGGCCGCGCGCCCGTTCGCCACACGCGCCGGGCGGCGCTGCTCGCCGCCCCGGCGGCGGGCATGTTCGGCCTGCTCCGACCGCCTCACGCTTCCGCGCGGACGTCGGGTATGCTCCCGGGCGGACGCGGACATATCCGCTCCACATCAGGAGAGGTTGAGGGTTCCGGCCCGATGACGCCTCGGCAACCTGCCCACTGGGCAAGGTGCCAATCCCGGCGAGCCAGGTGGCTCGGAGGATGTCGAGCGTTGAGAGGAGATGTCACGCGCACCACTGCCTGTACCCGTATGCCGGCCGCGCTCTGCGAGCGCACTGCCGGCGGGTCGCCGCGGCCGCTGCGCACGATCTAGCGAGCCCTTGAAACAACGCCCGGGCGTTCGTCGTTTGGGCTAAGCACGCGCGTCGCTCCGCCAGGCGTGCCCGCGACACCGTGCATCCACTGCATACCCGCAAGGGCGGCAGCTGCATGCCGTCAGGAGGTCGATGTGAGCACGACCGTACGTCCGAAGCGCGAACGACCCGAGGCCGACTGGGACCTCGTCTTCAAGCGCAATCCCGTCGAGCGGATCAAGCGCGACAAGGCCCCGCTGGGCATCCGCGACGAGCTGCCGGCCCTGATCGCCGCCGGCTACGAGGCCGTTCCCGAGGAGGACATCGTGCGCCTCCAGTGGTGGGGGCTGTACCACGACAAGCCGAAGATCGGCACGTTCATGCTGCGCGTCAAGCTGCCGGCCGGCTTCGTCGAGCCCGAGAAGCTGCGCGCGATCGGCGAGGTCTCGAACCGCTTCGGCCGCGGCGTGGGGGAGCTCGCGACACGTCAGAACGTGCAGCTGCACCACCTGGCATTGGAGAGCCTGCCCGACGTCTTCGCCCAGCTCGACGCCGCCGGCATCACGACCGCGGGCGGCTGCGGCGACACCGTGCGCAACATCACGGGATCGCCGGTCCAGGGCATCGACCCGCTCGAGCTGTTCGACTGCAGCGACGTCATCCAGCAGGCGGCCGACCACTTCTACGGCAACCCCGAGTTCTCGAACCTGCCGCGCAAGCACAAGTACTCGATCGCGGCCACGCCCGATCGCGACAACGCGCCCGAGATCAACTGCATCGCGCTCGTGGGCGCGCTGCACGAGGGCCAGGAGGGGTTCGGCGTGCTCGTCGGCGGCGGGCTCTCGTCGGTGCCGCGCATCGCCCGGGAGCTCGGGGTCTTCGTCCCCAAGGACGAGGCCGTCGAGGTGCTCGCAGCGATCACGGGCGCCTGGGCCGCCGACCTCAACTACCGCGTCAGCCGCGTCAAGGCGCGGCTCAAGTTCATGATCGACGACATCGGCCCCGAGGGCATGCGCGAGCGCGTCGAGGAGCGCCTCGGGCGCACGCTCGCCGACTTCGCCCTGCCGGCTCCGGCCCTGGCGCCGCGCGACCACCTGGGCGTGCACGCGCAGAAGCAGCCCGGGCTCTCGTACATCGGCGTGCCGGTGCACCTCGGCCTGATCTCGGGCGATCAGATGATCGCCGTCGCCGGCATCGCCGAGCGCGCCGGCGCCGACGTGCGCATCACGCGCCAGCAGAACTTCATCGTCGCGAACGTCCCCGACGATCAGGTCGGCGACGTGGTCGCGCAGATCGAGGAGATCGGCCTCTCGCTGGCGGTCAACCACGTGCGCGGGCGCTCGATCGGCTGCACGGGCGAGCCGCACTGCAACTTCTCCGTGACCGAGACCAAGCAGCGGCTCGGGCGCCTGATCGAGCACCTCGAGGCGCGCTTCGGCGACGCGATCAGCTCGCTCGGCCTGCAGCTCGACGGCTGCCCGCACGCCTGCGCGCAGCACTGGATCGCCGATCTCGGCTTCCAGGGCACGACGGCGCGCGACGCCGACGGCAAGCGGGTGCAGGCCTACGACATCTTCGTGCGCGGCGGCCTCGCGCCGGATGCGCAGATCGGCAAGGCGTTGTTCCGGCGCGTCCCGAGCGGCGGGCTCGACGCGGCGGTCGCAGGACTCATCCAGGGCTGGCTCGACGGCCGCAGCGGGGAGGACGAGTCGTTCCCCGCGTTCGCGCGCCGCCAGAGCGACGAGGAGCTCGGCCTCGCGGCCGGGCTCGAGCCCGTCAAGGGACGCGTACGCGAGGAGGCGGAATGAGCACGGAGCTTTTCGACGAGCTCGAGGCCGGTGAGCTCTCGGTCGAGTTCGAGGGCGAGGAGCCGGAGACGGTGCTGGAGTGGGCATTCGAGCGCTTCGGCGATCGCATCGCGATCTCGACCGCGTTTCAGGTCGACGGGTGCGTCTTGATCGACATGGCAGCGCGCATCCGCCCGGATGTCCGCGTCTTCAGCGTCGACACGGGGCGGCTGCCGCAGGAGACCCACGACCTCGCCGACGCCATCCGCCTGCGCCATCCGGAGCTGCGCCTCGACCTGCTCTCGCCCGACGCGGCCCAGCTCCAGCGCCTCGTCGCGCGTCAGGGCGCGAACGGCTTCCGCGGCTCGGTCGAGCAGCGGCTGGTCTGCTGCAACGTGCGCAAGGTGCAGCCGCTGACGAAGCACCTCGAGGGGCTCGACGCCTGGATCTCGGGCCTGCGCCGCGACCAGTGGGCGACGCGCACGAACATCCGCAAGGTCGAGATCGACCACGACCACGACGCCATCGTCAAGCTCAATCCGCTCGCGGAGTGGACGGAGGACGAGGTCTGGGAGTACGTGCGCGAGAACGACGTGCCGACGCACGCCCTGTATGCACGGGGCTACACCTCGATCGGGTGCGCGCCGTGCACCCGCGCGATCGCGCCCGGCGAGCAGGCGCGCGCAGGGCGCTGGTGGTGGGAGAGCGGCGCGCCCAAGGAGTGCGGCATCCACTGCGCGATCGAGACGGGGGGCTTCGAGCACGAGCTGCATGCGATCGTGGGCGGCGACAGCCATGAGTGAGGGCGCGGCGGTCGCACTCGAGGGCGAGGCGGCCGAGGTCGCGCTGGCCGAGGCGACGGCGGTGCTCGCGATGGTGCAGGACGACGACCGCCGCGGCCGCCTGGCCGACCTGATCGCGGCGATCGAGGATGGCGCGGTCGAGGGCGAGAGCGCGCAGGCGCTCGAGGAGCTGCTCGAGCTCGGGCTGCAGACCGGCCGGCTGCGCGCCCTCTACGGGCCGGCCGGGGAGCAGGCCGCGCTCAAGACCTATCGCCGGCTGCCGGGCGGGAAGGAGCTCGCCGAGAGTGCGCGCGAGGTGTCGCAGGCGCTCTCGCTCCTCGCCGGCTCGACGCTCGAGGGGGTTTCGCTCAGCTCCGTGGGGCCGGGTGCCTACGCGCTCACCCTCGTCGTCGACGGGCGCGAGCTCTCGCTGCGCCTCGATCGCTCGGGTGCGCGCATCAACAGCGTCGTGGCGTAGAATTCCATCAGAATTGCTTCTCACGAGATGTAGTGCTACTACTATCAAAGGCGCCGGGGAAGCTCGCCTATCGACTAGGTGGACATCCCTCGGATCCGTCGTACACTCGTGACGAATCAAGGAGGAACGCCGCATGAATCCGCTCGCCCGAGCATCCCGCCCGAAGTCCCTTGGACGACGTTTTCTGGCCACTGCCCTCGGCGCTGCCGCCGTGCTTGCCGTTGGCGCCGCTGCTGCACAGGCGCGTCCGGCGTCGACGAGCCTCTCGCTCGTCGCCTACTCGACGCCCGCCGGCGCCTTCGGCAAGATCATCCCGGCGTTCCAGGCGACGGCCGCCGGCAAGGACATCACCTTCAAGCAGTCGTACGGAGCGTCCGGCTCGCAGGCGGCGGCGGTCCACAACGGGCTGCCGGCCGACGTCGTCAACCTCTCGCTCGCGCCCGACGTCTCGGTGCTCTCGCAGGCCGGCCTGATCGGCACGAACTGGAACAAGGACGCCTACGGCGGCATGGTCACGGATTCGATCGTCGTGTTCGTCGTGCGCAAGGGCAACCCCAAGAACATCAAGACCTGGGCCGACCTGATCAAGCCGGGCGTCCAGGTCATCAACGCCAACCCGTTCACCTCGGGTGGCGCGCGCTGGAACGTGATGGCCGCGTGGGGCGCGCAGGTCCGCGCGCACAAGACCGAGAAGCAGGCCAACGCCTACCTCGCGTCGCTCTACAAGAACATCACCGTGCAGGACTCGAGCGCGCGGGCGTCGATGAACACGTTCGTCGGCGGCAAGGGCGACGTGCTCCTGGCCTACGAGAACGAGGCCATCCAGGCCCAGCAGGCCGGCGCGGACATCCAGTTCGTGCGGCCGTCGGCGACGATCCTGATCGAGAACCCGATCGCGGTGCTCAAGAACACGCAGCACCCGGCCGAGGCCAAGGCGTTCGTCGACTTCACGCGCAGCCCCGCCGCGCAGAACATCTGGGCCACCTACGGCTACCGCCCGATCGACAAGACCGTTTTCAAGAAGTGGACGAAGACGTTCCCGGTGCCCAAGAAGCTCTTCACGATCCGCGAGATCGTCAAGGGCGGCTGGCCGGTCGTGCAGCCCAAGTTCTTCGACCCGAACAACGGCATCCTCAAGCAGATCCAGAGCGGCACCTGATCTGCGATGGCGGCCGCTGACGCAACCCTCGGCACTCCGCCCGTACGACGGGCCCGGCCGGGCGGCGCGCGCATCGCGCCGCTCGGCTTCGGCCTGCTCGCGGCGACGTACGCCAGCGCCGTCGTCCTCCTGCCGCTCGCCGCGCTCGTCTGGAAGGCCCAGGGCGAGGGCTTCGACGGGCTCTGGTCGGCGATCTCCGCGCCCGACGCGCGTTCCGCGTTCGAGCTCACGATGGTCTGCTCGCTGATCGTCGTCGTCGTCAACGCGATCTTCGGGACGATGCTCGCCTGGGTGCTCGAGCGCGACGACTTCTTCGGCAAGCGCTTCGTCAACTCGCTGATCGACCTCCCGTTCGCCCTCCCGACGATCGTCGCCGGCCTCACCCTGATCGCGCTCTACGGCCAGCGCAGCCCCGTCGGCATCAACATCGCCTACACGCGCACCGCGATCGTCGTCGCGCTCGCCTTCGTGACGTTGCCGTTCGTCGTGCGGAGCGTGCAGCCCGTGCTGCGCGAGCTCGACCGCGAGGCCGAGCAGGCCGCGACCTCGCTCGGCGCAAGCTCCTTCGTGACGTTCCGCCGCGTCATCTTCCCGGCCCTCGTGCCGGCCATCGCGAGCGGCTGCAGCCTGGCCTTCGCGAAGGCCGTGGGCGAGTTCGGCTCGATCGTGCTCATCAGCGGCAACATCCCGCTCAAGACGCAGGTCGCGTCGGTCGCGATCTTCGGGCACCTCGAGTCGAGCGACGTGCGCGGCGCGACGGCGCTCGCGGTGCTGCTGCTCGCGATCTCGCTCGGCGTGCTGCTCCTGATCGGCTTCTTCGAGCGGATCGCGAGGCGCCATGAGGGCTAGCGTCATGCGCTACGGCGTGCGCTTCCTCGCGCTCGGCTATCTCGGCGCGCTGCTCCTGGCGCCGCTCGCGCTGATCTTCAAGGACACGTTCAAGGACGGCCTCGCGCCGGTCTGGGACGCGCTCAGCGCCGTGGACACCGTGCACGCAGCCAAGCTCACGCTCTACGCGATGCTGATCGCCGTCGTCGCGAACACCATCTTCGGCGTCGCGATCGCGCTCTACCTCGCGCGGCGCAGGGGCTTCCTGGCGACGGTCGTCGGGGCCTTCATCGATCTCCCGCTGGCGCTCTCGCCGGTCGTCGTCGGCCTCGCGCTGCTGCTCGTGTTCGCCAACACCGGCTGGTTCGGGACGTGGTTCTCCGATCACGGCTTCCAGATCGTGTTCGCGTTCCCGTCGATCGCAATCGCGACGGCCTTCGTCTCGCTGCCGTTCGTCGCGCGCGAGCTGATACCGGTCCTGCGCGAGATCGGGGAGGACCAGCAGCAGGCCGCGGCGACGCTCGGAGCGACGCGCGTGCAGACGTTCTGGCGCATCACGCTGCCGGCGATCCGGCCGGCGCTGACCTACGGCATCGTGCTGACCGCCGCGCGCGCGCTCGGCGAGTACGGCGCGGTGGCAGTGGTCTCGGGTGCGATCCAGGGCCAGACCGAGACGCTCACGCTCGTCGTGCAGCGCGACTGGAACAACTACGACCAGACCGGCGCGTACTCGACGTCGCTGTTCCTCGCCGCCCTCGCGGTGATCGTGCTGATCGCCCTCAACCTCGTGAAGCCGGCGCACGAGCGCCAGGAGGCCGTGTGACCATCAAGGCTGAGCACATCACGAAGCGCTTCGGCGACTTCACCGCGCTCGACGACGTGAGCGTCGACGTCGCCGATGGCCACCTCACGGCGCTGCTCGGACCGAGCGGCAGCGGCAAGTCGACGCTCCTGCGCATCATCGCCGGTCTCGAGACCCCCGATGCGGGCGCGGTCCTGATCGGCGACCGCGACGTCACGAACATCGCGCCCCAGCAGCGCGGCATCGGCTTCGTCTTCCAGCACTACGCCGCGTTCAAGCACCTCACGGTGCGGCGCAACGTCGCGTTCGGGCTCGAGATCCGCAAGCGCCCGAAGGCCGAGATCCGCGAGCGCGTCGACGAGCTGCTCGCCCTCGTGCAGCTGAGCCCCTTCGCCGACCGCTACCCCGCCCAGCTCTCGGGCGGCCAGCGGCAGCGCATGGCGCTCGCGCGCGCGCTCGCCATCGAGCCCGGCGTGCTGCTCCTCGACGAGCCGTTCGGAGCGCTCGACGCGACCGTGCGCAAGGAGCTCCGCGTCTGGCTGCGCCGTCTGCACGAGCAGCAGCACGTCACGACCATCCTGGTCACGCACGATCAGGAGGAAGCCATGGACGTCGCCGACCAGATCGTCGTCATGAACCATGCGCGCATCGAGCAGACCGGCGAGCCGCGCGAGATCTACGACCACCCGTTCAACGAGTTCGTGATGGGCTTCGTCGGGCCGGTCGCGACGGTGGGCGACGAGCTCGTCCGCCCGCACGACGTCGACCTCGCGCTCGAGCCCGCGCACGGCCACAGCGAGGCCATGGTGCAGCGCGTCGTGCACCTCGGCTTCGAGGTGCGGGTCGAGCTGCTGCTCGCCGACGGCGGGCTCGTGACGGCGCAGATCACGCGCGAGGCGGCCGAGGAGCTCGAGCTCGCCCGCAACCAGATCGTCTACATCCGGCCGGACCGCACGCGCAGCTTCGCCGAGGCCGTCTGACGCGGACGTCGAGGCGCGACCGTGGCAGACTCCCGCCATGGGCGAGGACGTGCGGGCCACGTCGGTCGTCGAGGCGCGCGAGCTGGCGGTTCGCGCACATGCCGACCAGCGCGACCGCGACGGCAGCTTCCACATCGCGCACGTCGCGCGGGTCGCGGAGGGCGTCGCCGCGTCGGAACCGCACCAGCGGGTCGCATGGCTGCACGACGTGTTGGAGGACAGCGACGTCGCTGTCGACGGTCTGCGTGAGTGCTACCCGCGCAGAGCTCGACGCGCTCCTTCTGCTCACGCACGATGTACACGAGCCATACCAGGACTACATCGCGCGACTCGCTCGCGCCGAGGGCGATGCCGGCTCACTGGCGCGGGCGGTCAAGGAAGCCGACATGCTCGACACCTCGCCGCTGCGCGCTGGCTCGCGACCCGGCGGTCGGACAATACGGGCAGGCGTTGGCGACGCTCTGGAACGGGCGCGGCTAGTGCGAGCTCCAGGCCTCGGGGTCGGCCGTCAGCGCGCGCACCTGCTCGGGTAGCTCGCCCTTCGCCAGGTCGGCGACCGTCGTGGCCTCGAGCACCGTGCGCAGGCTCGCGCGCACGGCGATCCAGAGCTCGGCCAGGGCCTTCGCAGAGCCCTCGTACGCGAGCGTCTCGGGCCGGTGGCCGCGCACGTTCGCGAGCGGCCCCTCGAGCGCGCGCATGACCTCCGCGAGCGTGATCTCCTCGGCCGGGCGCGCAAGCCAGTAGCCGCCCTCGACGCCGCGCTGTGTGGCCACGATGCCGGCGTTGCGCAGCTCCGAGAGGATGTTCTCGAGGAACTTGATCGGAATGCCCTGCGCGGCCGCGATGCGGTCGCCCTTGGTCGGGCCCTCGCCCGCGATCGCGAGCTCGGTGCAGGCTCTGAGGGCGTAGTCGACCTTCGCGGAGATGCGCATACGCACGGGATTGTGCGCTTCGGGCGCCACGCGCGCGGCAGTCCGCGCTGCGTTATCTCCACTAAATTGATAGACATTAGGACAAGGAGCGACAGGGACTGAGCGATCGAAAGGGGTGATGGATCGTGGTCGACGCGGGGATCGCGATCGACGCCTACCTCGGGGCCACGGACGTGAAGGCGAACCGCAAGGCGCTCGGTCCGTAGCGCGCGCCGGAACGGCCCGGCCGGCCGCTGAGCGGCCGCACGTTTGGGCGCACTGCGCCCAGGGCACTTATTGTGACCCTGAGCATGGACCTGGACCTGAACGCCGCCCACGGCCCGTGTCGCTGAGCGAGCAATCCGACGCGAGCCTCGTCGAGCGATGGCAGCGCCGGGGCGATGACGCCGCGCGCGAGGCGCTCGTCCACCGCTACCGCGGGCTCGTGCGTGCGCTCGCCGCGCGCTACGTCAACTGGGGCGAGCCGTTCGACGACCTCGTCCAGGTCGCCTGGATCGGTCTGCTCAAGGCGATCGAGCGCTACGACAGCGAGCGCGGCGTGCAGTTCCCCACCTACGCGACGCCGACGATCGTCGGCGAGATCCGGCGCTACTACCGCGACCGCGCGTGGGCGGTGCACGTGCCGCGCTCGGTGCAGGAGCTGCGGGTGCGCGTGAACGCGACGATCGACCAGTGGAGCGCCGAGCACGGCGAGGCGCCGACCACCGCCGAGCTCGCCAATCACCTCGACGTCTCGCCGGACGCGATCCTGGATGCGATCCACAGCGAGAACGCGCGCTCGGCGCTGGCGTTGCCGAGCAGCGAGGACGACCGCGCGGCCTCCGGCTTCGACGTGCCCACCGAGGAGCGCGGGTTCGATCAGGTCGACGCCACGCTGCTCCTGTCCGGAGGGCTCGAGAGCCTCGCCGAACGGGAGCGCCAGATCGTCGCGATGCGCTTCGAGGAGGGGCTCACGCAGTCGCAGATCGCGGCGCGCATCGGCATCTCGCAGATGCACGTCTCGCGCCTCCTGCGGCGTGCCCTGTCGCAGCTGCGCGCGGCCGTGGGCGACGGCGACGAGACGCTCGACGCCTGAGCGCTCGCTCAGCGGACGATGCGCAGGACGAGGCGCTCCGAGGCGCCGTCCTGCACGACGTCCACCTCACGGGCGACGGCTGCGAAGAGGTCGCCTCCGCCGGGCAGGCCGCCGGCCTGCCGGACACGTGCCGCGCCGCCGGGCGCGAACGGGCCGAAGCTGAGCTCGAGCCCGCCGTCGCTCGGGATCGCGACGACGTCGAGTCGCCCGTCGACGACGGTGGTGGCGGCGGCTGCTGCGCTGACGGCATCGCCGACGAGCGCGAGGTCGTTGAGGCGATCGACCGAGAGGTTCGCGCGCGCCGCCAGTGCCCCGAGCAGGCGGTCGAGGACCTGCGGCAGAAGCGGCCCGCAGGCGATCCCGGCGCGATACTCGGCGACGCTCACGGCTCGGTCGGGGGGTCGTGCAGGGCGAACGTCATGCTGACCTCGCTGCCTCCGCCGGCGGCTTCCTCGATCGTCAGCGTCGTCGTGAGCGCAGCGATCAGCGGCAGTCCGAGGCCGAGGCCCTCGGCCATCGGCGCCGGGGTCATGCCGTTGCCGTGGTCGCGGACGAGCAGCATCAGCTCGTCGCCCGTGGCGCGCGCGTCGAGCTCGATCGTGCCGTCGTCGCGGTCGGCGTAGGCGTGCAGGACGACGTTGGTGCAGGCCTCGGTCGCGGCGAGCTTGATGTCGCCGAGCGCGCGGGCGTCGGCCCCGAGCGCCTCGCAGATCCCCGAGACGGTCTGGCGGATCACGGCGATGCTGTCGGGGATGGCCGGCACGACGAGCGTGACATCGGCCGTCTCGCTGCTCACGTGGAGACGCCGCCGCTCAGCCCAGCCTGGGCCTCGGAGCGCGAGGCGAAGATCGGGAAGACGTCGTGCAGCCCCGTCAGCTCGAAGATCCGCGTGATCGCGGGGTGGGCGTCGCTGCCCAGCACGAGGCCGAACGGCACGTCGCGCTCGCGCGCGCGCCGCAGGCCGCCGACCAGCACGCCGAGGATCGACGAGTCGACGAACGTCGTCTGGTCGAGGTCGATGATGATCGCGCTCGTCTCGCCCAGCTCGTGCAGGCGGGCGCGCAACTCGGGCGCGGTGGAGAGGTCGTGCTCCCCCGAGAGGACGATCACGGGCCAGCCGCCGTCGGCGGCGGCGGCCTCGATGCGTCCGCCGCCCGTCAACGTTCGGCGCCCCGTTCTGGGGTGTCGTGAGGGCTCCGGCGCATCTCTTGTGAACCTATCTCCAGGTGGTGTGAAGCTCAAACACCGCACGCGCCGGCGGGTTCGCGGCGAACTCCGGGGGGCTGTGCGGAGCGGCGCCGGCGCGCCGCTCCGCGCATGCTAGAGAGCCGGGACGATGTCAGCGGCGCTGGTCGTCCGCGGCGGGCTCCGCCGTGCGGCGATCGCGCTCGTCGCGGGCCCGGTCGGCGAGCTTGCCGGCCGCGTCCTTGACCTTGCCGGCCGCGTCCTTCACGTCGCCCTTGGCCTGATCCATCTTGCCTTCGGCCTCACGCGACGCATCGCCTGTCGCCTTGCCCTCGAACTCCTTCGCCTTGCCCTTGATGTCATCGGTCAGACCCATCGCGGGTGCCTCCTGGGGTGGTGGGATTGCGTCCCCCGTCTATGCCCCCGGCTCGGCGCCCGAAACCGGCGGCGGACTGGCGGAAGTCTCAGCGCATCGCGGCGTGGTCGCCGTTGTGCTCGGCCGCGCGCTTGGCGGCGCGCTGGGCGAAGACGGCCGAGTCGTGCACGAGCGCGATCGCGCGCTCGCGCGCACGTCCGCCGACTCGCCCGGCGGCCTCGCCGGCGCGACCCGCAGCCTCGGGCGCGGCGTGCGCCGCGCTGCTCGCGCCGCGCACGGCGCGGTCGATCGAGTCGAGCACGAGCCCCACGGCAGCGCCGCTCAGGGCTCCCAGCACCATGCCCTTCCATGTGTTGCGCATCCTCGTCTCCATTCTCAGGGGCGTGCCCTGCGGTGGTGGCTAGCCCGGCTCGCGCGATCCGAAGCTCGGTGGGTCGGACGCCGGGAAGGACTCGTCCGATGCCTCGTCGACATCGTCGACATCGTCGTCATCGCGCTCGGCGGGATCTTCGCGATCCCCGCCGTCGTCGTCCTGCGATGGCTGTCCCATGCTCACCTCCTCGTGCGATGGTGCCCAGCCGTGCCGCATGGCGAAACATCCCGGCGGGGCCCGCGCAGCGACGAGGCGCGCATCCTCGGGCACAATTCCGCGGATGAGCGACGCCGACGCCCACGTCGACGGCGAGGCGCTTGCGCGCAGCCTCGCCGATCTCGAGCTGCCCGATGGCGATGGCGTCGCGGTGGAGCGCGCCATCGAGCGCGTCATCGACAGCGCGGCCGGCGTCTTCGCCGGGTCGGGCGTGGGACTGATGCTCGTCGCCGAGAACGGGCACTCACTCTGCTACGTCGCCTCGAGCGACGCCGTCGCGCGTCATCTCGAGGAGGCCCACGAGCGCACGGGCGAGGGCCCGTGCATCGACGCGTTCGTGCTCGATGCCTGCGTGAAGGCCAACGACCTCGACTACGAGGAGCGCTGGCCCGCCCTGCGCGGCGCGCTGCGCGATCAGCCGATCCGTGCCGTGCTCGGGATGCCGACCCGGCTCGGCGCGCCGGTCGGCACGCTCAACGTCTACAGCGAGCGGCCGCGCGTATGGGATGCGAGCGAGGTCGCCGCGCTCGAGACCTACAACCACCTCCTCGAGGCGCGACTGGGGGAGGCCGTGCAGGCGCGCCGGCACGGCCGAGTGGTCGAGCAGCTGCAGTGCGCGCTCGACAGCCGCGTCACGATCGAGCGTGCGATCGGCGTGATGATGGGCCGCGACGGGATCGACGGCGCCGCGGCCTTCGCCGAGCTGCGCCGCGCGGCGCGCAGCTCGCGGCGGCGCGTGCAGGCGGTCGCAGAGGAGCTCCTCGCCGGCCACCCGCAGCCGGCCGGCTAGCGCACCTCCGCCGGCCTGCGCGGCTCGTCGACGACCGTCTCCTCGGGCGCCGGCACCCCGGCGGCGTCGGATTCGGGCGCGATCGTGCGCACCGTCTCGCGCACGCGCGGCTCGACGAGCGCCCATGCGAGCAGGACGCCGGCCATGAACGCGAGGATCGGGAACGACGGCGACCAGCGCGTCGCTGCGCCGTCCGGGAGGACGTCCCGGGCGAGATCGCCGAGCCAGACGGGCGTCCCTGCGCGCAGTGCGCAGATCGCGACCGCCAGCAGCGCCCACGGCGCGAAGGCGAGGACGAGCAGCGAGACGTTGAGGCGCACGCCCGGGCGGCGGATGCCGCCGAGCTGGTAGAAGGCGCCGGCGACCAGACCGGCGCCGGCGATCAGCGCCGCGCGCTGCCAGAGCCCACCCCCGTCGGCCGCTCCGGTGTCGTTGACGAGCAGCAGCAGTGCCGCTGCGCAGGCCAGCCCGATGAGTGTCGTGATCGCGCGCATCATGCCCCGAAGGTGCCCGCCGTGCCGCGGTCGCAAACGCACGCCGGCGGGAGGATGATTCGGACACGCGGGTTCGGGGATACCAGGGCCGGCCTCACTCCGCCGGCACGGGCGCGGGTGACGGATAACTCCGGCGGCGCACTCGCGTCCCGGCGGGGTGGGGCCGTTCGATCCAGGGGCAGGCCCTGTTTCGGACATGCCGGGCGGGGGACAGACCGGCGTCCGTCCTGATCGAGACCTGGAGAAAGGCCCTCCCGCATGCTCCCGCTGCTTCTCGTCCTCTTGCTGCTCGCGATCGTGCTCGGCGGCTTCTTCGTGTTCACGCTCAAGGTCGCCGTGATCGTCGCGATCGTGCTGCTGCTCGCCGGCGCGTTCGGCGGCTACGGCTACCGCGGCCGCCGCACCGTCTGACCCCCGCGCGGGCCGGGCGGCCCGCGCACTCCCCGCGCCGCGGGCTACCGGCGCCGTAGTCGGTAGCCTGCAGCGTGCGGATCGTTGAGCTGCATTTCGTGCCGGAGCCGTGGCGCATCGTCGCGTTCATCGCGATCGGCTTCGTGCTGGCCTGGATCGTGTCGCGCGCGTCGAAGCGCCTGGCCGAGACGCTCGTCGACCGCTACGAGCGCAAGCACGTCGACCCGGGTGGCGCCTCCACCGGCGTGATCGTGGGGCTGAAGCGCCGCGAGACGCTCGTCGCGCTCGTGCAGTCGAGCGTCCGCTACGTCGCCTACGTGCTCGCGACGCTGTTCGCCGTCGCGCAGGTCGCAGGCGTGCGCGGCAACGGCGCGATCGCGGGCGCGTCGCTGCTCGTGCTGTTGCTCGGATTCGCGCTGCAGCGTTTCCTGATCGACATCCTGAGCGGCGTCTTCATGCAGTTCGAGGGCTGGTTCGCGATCGGCGACTCGGTCGTGATCGAGCCCTCGGGCCTCACCGGCATCGTCGAGGAGACCTCGTTGCGCTCGACCAAGCTGCGGTCGGTCGGAGGCGACGTCATCTACGTCAACAACTCGCAGATCCAGGCCATGCGGGTGCTGCCGCGCGGCGTCCGCGAGGTCAGCATCGAGCTCGTCGTGCGCGACGAGGCCGAGGGCCGGCGGCTGGTCGAGAGCGCCGCGCGCGTCATGCCCGTCGGGCCGACCCAGTTCGTGCGGGCCCCCTGGATCGAGTCGTGCGAGCGCCTCGACGACGACATGGTGCTCCTGCGCACCCGCGCCGCGGTCGCCCCCGGCCGCGAATGGCTCGCACAGGGCTTCCTGACCGACGTCCTGCGCGAGCGGGCGGCCGATGGGCTGATCGTGCACGGGCCGATCGTGATGGACGTCGACGATTTCGCCCGCCGCCGCTTCGCGCGCGCGACCTCCGGGGCCGAGCGCGGATAGCACACCGGATCTCATGCCGCGGTGAGTGGATGCCGATAGTCACAAGGTGGACGATGTCGAGGCCTGCCGCAGGCGGATCGACGAGCTCGAGCGCGAGCTGAAGGAGACGCGCGAGCGCTCGGCGGCGTTCACGCGCATCGCCGAGTCGATCGACCACCACGTGTACATCAACGAGATCCTTCCCGGCGGCGGCCGGCGGACGCTCTTCGCGGGCCCCGGGCGCGATCGCCTGCTCGGCGGCGTCCCGGCCGACGGCGACTGGGGCAGGGCCTGGATCGAGGCGGTGCATCCCGACGATCGCGCGCGCTACGCCGAGCACACGGCCCGCTACCTGCGCGGCGAGATGAGCGAGGTTCGCTGCCGCATCGTCGGGCTCGACGGCGTGACGCGCTGGATCGTGGGCGGGGGCATGCCGCGCCGGGAGGGCGACCGCCTGATCGTGGAGGGCATCGTCCGCGACGCGACGGCCGAGGTGACGGCCGAGGAGCGGCTGCGCGAGGCGGCACGGACCGACGCCCTGACCGGCATCTTCAACCGCCGCCACTTCTCCGAGGTGCTCGAGGCCGAGCTCGAGCGCTCGCGGCGCGAGGGCCTCGCCCCCGGCCTGCTGCTGCTCGACGTCGACTACTTCAAGACGGTCAACGACACCTACGGCCATCAGGTCGGCGATGCCGTCCTGATCGAGCTCGCCGCGCGCCTGCGCGACGCCGTGCGGCCGTACGACACCGTCGCGCGCTGGGGCGGGGAGGAGTTCATCGTGCTGGCGCCGGCGCTGCCCGGCGAGCCCGCGCTGCGCCAGATCTGCGAGGGGCTCCGGCTCAACATCGGCTGCATCCCGGTTGCCGTCGGCGAGCTGCGCCTCGACATCACGGTCTCGGTCGGCGCGGTGCTCGCCGATCCCGCGGGCTCGCACGAGGCGATCGTCGACCAGGCCGACCGCGCGCTCTACGCCGCCAAGCGCCTGGGGCGCAACGGCGCGCGGCTGTTCAGCGAGCTCACGGCGCTCGACATCGCCGCCGAGGAGCCCGAGGCGATCCGGCTGGCGCAGGCGCTCTCGCTCTCGGCGGGCGTGCGCGAGGGCGTGCCCGAGCGCCACGCGGAGCAGGTCTCGGCGTTCGCCGGGGCGATCGCGCGCCAGCTCGCCCTGCCCGACGACGTCGTGCTGCGCTGCCGGCTGGGCGGGTGGCTGCACGACATCGGCAAGGTCGCGATCCCCGATCGCATCCTCGTCAAGCCCGGAGCGCTGGACGAGGCCGAGTGGCGGATCATGCGCACGCACGCCGAGATCGGCGAGCGGCTCGTGCGCCGTATCGCCGACGTGGCGGCGGCGGCGGCAGCGGTGCGCCACCACCACGAGCGCTTCGACGGCAGCGGCTATCCGGACGGCCTGACCGGCGAGGCGATTCCCATCGAGGCGCGCATCGTCGCCGTCGCCGACGCCTTCAGCGCGATCACGGCCGAGCGCCCCTACCGCCACGCGCGCACCTCGGCCGAGGCGCTCGCCGAGCTGCGCGCCGGAGCCGGGCGCCAGCACGACGCGCGCGTCGTCGACGCGCTCGCCCGCACGCTCGCCGCGGGCACCACCGCCGGCCTCGCCGCGGCGTAGCGCGCCCGCAGGCTCAGAAGCTCTGACGGAATGAGCGTGTGTGGCTGGGGTGGGCGGTGCGCGAGCCGCACTCCGGCCCCTCGCAGGACACCACGACGCGCGTGCAGCGGCGGCCGGCGGTCTGGCGGGAGTCGCGCAGCGCGCCGCCAGACGCAGGCGACACGCGCCCAGACGCCACGCTCATCGTAAAGTCGGGCTCGCGGCAGGTCTGGCGGGAGTGGCGAGCGTCGCGACTCGCGCGGACCGCAGGCGATCGCACGCGCTCAGGCGCCACGCCCATCCCGTCAGAGCCCTTAGCCGTGCGGAGGGCAGTTGAGTCGTGCGACGGTCCAGCGATCGCCGTGCGCATGCAGCTCGGTGAACGCCAGCGGAGCTGCGTCGATGCGCCAGAACGCGAGCAGCGGGGCGCCCAGGGCATGCACGACCGCGGCCTTGACGACCTCGCCGTGCGTGAACGCGACGACGCGCCCGTCCCCCTCGGCCGCCTGCGCGTCGAGCCAGCGCGCCACCCGGGCCGCGAAGGCGGCGAGACTCTCGCCGCCGTGCGGAGATGCGTCCGGGTCGAGCATCCAGGTGCGCACGGCGTGCGGGTCGGAGTCGTTGACCTCGGCGAGCGAGCGGCCGGCCCATGAGCCGAAGTCGCACGCGGCGATCGCGTCGTCGACCGCCGGCGCGAGGCCGGCGGCCTCCGCGGTCTCGCGGCAGCGGCGCGCCGGGCTCGTGACCGCGTCGGCGCGGCGCGGGAGCGCGCTTGCGATCGCCGCCGCCTGCGCGCGGCCGCGGTCATCGAGCGCCTCGTCGGCCGGAAACGCCGAGGCGCGCGTCGCCGCGGTGGCCGCGTGCCGCACCAGGAGCAGGGTCCGCACGCTCAGCTCGCGAAGAGCCTGCCCGCGTCGATCCGCGCGGCCATCTCCCTGGACTCCGCGCGATGGGCGTGCCCGTCGGCGAGCTCGCTGGCCGGCACGACGCTCTGGCCGGTGCGCGCGCGCAGGTCGTCGTCGAGCGCCTTGCGCCCCCTCGCGCGCGGGTGCGGGCCCTTGATCCACATGAAGTTGCAGCAGTGCAGGGTGACCTCGTCCAGGGCGCTCCTCTCCGGCCAGCGAGCATATCGGGGATCGCGCGCTCGTCGGTTATCGTGGCCCCCGTGGCGCAGACCTACGCCGAGCTCGCCGACAGCGGGCGCCCGCTCGCGCCCGAGGAGTGCGCCGATCTCGCCCGCGCCGCGGCCGCCCTGGTCGACACCTCGGCGCTCGCGCGCGACGGATCGGGCTCGTTCGCGCTGCTCTGGCGCAACGAGTACAGCGAGGCCTGGCTCAACACGTGGTGGGAGCCGCGCGACACCGGATTCCACGATCACGGCGGCTCCTGCGTGGGCGTCTTCGTGATCGAGGGGCGCGTGGCCAACGAGGCGCTCACGGTCGGCGGGCCGCGCCACATCCTCTCGTACGGGGCCGGCGATTCGTTCGCGTTCCGGGCCGACGGGATCCATCGCATGGATCACGAGGCGGGCGCCGTCACCGTGCACGTCTACTCGCCGCCGATCGCGTCGATCGGGCACTACGAGCTCGTCGACGGCGAGCTCCGGCGCACTGCGGGCCCCGCCGACGAGGGCTCGCCCCCGAGCCCGCGGCTGCACGAGGCGCTCGGCCCGTCCTGACCCGGCGGGCGCGGCGCTAGCGGCGCGCGTCCCGGCGCAGGACGCGCGCGACGAGTGCGCGCCGGCGCCCGGCGCGCTGGCGGCGGCCGAGCTCGACCGCCAGGCGCTGAAAATACTGCTCCTCGGTCTCGCCGCCCATGCGCGGGCGGTCGCGGCGGATGTCGCGCAGATCGCGGATCGAGGCGAGGTGGGATTGTGGTGTCATGCGTCCAGCGTAGGCCGGAAAATGCCTGCAATCCGCGTGTTCACCGCATCGTCTCCGGACGCTCACCGCCCGTACTCGCGGGTGTAGCCTGGGAGGAGTGCGCAGGCACTGGACATTCGCGGTCCTCGTGACGTTGCTCGTGACAATCCCCGCCGCGCAGGCTGCCACACGCCGCGGGATCATCGATCACGTGGCCGACGGCGACACCGTCGTGCTGCAGGGCGGCGAGACGGTCCGCCTCGTCCAGATCGACACGCCGGAGGTGTACGGCGACACGGAGTGCTGGGGCCGCGAGGCGTCGGCGCTGACGGAGCGGATCCTCCCCCCGGGTACGCGGGTGCGCATCGCGACGGATGCCGCGCTCGACCAGCGCGATCGCGACGGCCGCACGCTCGCGTATGTCTGGAAGGGCTCGTCGCTCGTGAATCTGCGGCTCGTGCGCGAAGGTGCCGCCGCGCCGTACTTCTACGCGGGCGACGAAGGCCGCTACGCGGCGCTGATCTTCCGCGCCGCCGTGACCGCGCGCACGGCTCACCGCGGCCTCTGGGGCCGCTGCCGCGGCGGTTCGGTGCCACTGCGCCCGACCCGGGGCGTGTCGACGGGGCCGGTGCATGCGACGCCCAAGAGGCTCTCCGGCCAGGCGGGAGGGTGCAACCCGAACTACACGCCGTGCGTGCCCGACGTGGCGGGCGATCTGAACTGTGCGGACATCGGGCATCCGGTCAAGGTCGTGGGCTCCGATCCGTACAACCTCGACGGCGACGGGGACGGCTCGGGCTGCGAGAGCTACTGACCGCGCCGCAGCGGTGCGGCGAAGATGGACGCCACGGGCGCGTTCTCGCCGACACCCCGCGGCTGGTCAACGGCGCGTCTACGCTCCCCGCCATGTGCGAGGACGACAACGCCCGCCGCGCGATCCGCGACCTCGTCGAGTCGTGGGCGCTGTGGCGCGACGCCGGCGACTGGGAGCGCCTCCGCAGCGTCTGGCACGACGACGGGCGCATGATGGCGACCTGGTTCCAGGGCAGCGCCGACGGCTTCATCGAGGCCAATCGCCAGGGCTGGGCCCGCGGCGTCCGCATCCTGCACTTCCTCGGCGGCGGCTCGGTCGACGTCGCCGGGACGCGCGCGGTGAGCCAGACGAAGATGACGATCTCGCAGCGCGCGGAGGTGCACGGCGTCGTGTGCGACGTCGTCTGCACGGGTCGCTTCTACGACTTCTTCGAGCGCCGCGACGGCCGCTGGGGGCTCGTTCTGCGCCAGCCGATCTACGAGAAGGACCGCCTCGATCCCGTCGATCCCTCGGCCGCGGTGGCGCTCGATGCGGCCCTGCTCGAGCGGTTCCCCGAGGGCTACCGCCACCTCGCCTACCTCCAGACGCAGGTCGGCTACGAGGTCAAGCCCGACATGCCGGGACTCGAGGGGCCCGAGGTGGAGGAGCTCTACGCGCGCGGCGCCGGCTGGCTCAGGGGTGAGCCGCTCCCGGCTTGAAGACCATGAGGACGAGGATCGCGAGCAGGAGCAACCCCGAGAGGTAGTTGAGCGCGCGCGCCGTCCGGTCGTCGAGCAGGGCGCGCAGCTCGGCGCTCGCCGGAGCGCCCTCGGCGGCCAGCCGGCTGGCGAGCTTGCGCGCCCGTTTCGGCGTCTGCCCGCCGATGCCGCCGAGCACGACGGCGGCGACGAGCAGCGCGATCGCGGCGTCGACCCAGCCGGCGCCGTAGCCCCAGTCGCCGAGGTCGACGAGCCAGAGGCCGAACACGACGACGAGCAGCGTGCCGAGCCCGACGAGCGCGACGCCGATCCGGCTCAGACCCAGCAGCAGCGCGATCTCGGGCGGCGTCGCACGGCGCCGCGCGGCCTCGAACGCCACGGCGGCGACGCACGAGCCGGCGACGAGCGCGAAGGCCCCCAGCAGGTGGAAGAAGAGGGCGGCGTTCTCGCTGCTCCACATGCGGCCACGATAGCGGCGGCCCGTGCGAGCGCGGCGCGGGGTTTTCGACGCGGAGCGGAGGGGTAGGCGTATCCGAGGCGCGCCTCGCGCCCGTCGTCGACGAGAGATTGGAGTCAGGCGGGGCAGGTCGTCTTCTCCGGGAACTGCTCGAGCTGCCACGGCCTCAGCGGCCAGGGCGGCAACGGCGGACCCGATCTCACGTCGCGGCCCGGGGCCAGGAGCGCCAAGACCGTGGCGGCGCAGGTGACCAACGGGGGCGGTGGCATGCCGTCCTTCAAGGGCTCCCTGACGCCGAAGCAGATCAAGGACGTGGCGGCCTACGTGGCCGGGAAGATCGCCAAGAAGTAGCGGCTTGCGGCGGGCCGGTCATGCAGATTTCGACTGACCCGCCGCGGCCTTCACCCGCCGGACCCGGAGTACCCGGGCGGATGCGCCCCTGAAGATATTCGCTGCGCTACTGATCCACTCCGGCCGTGCCGTCCGGGCGCCCGTGCGCTGCGAGAATGCCGGCATGGCCCCGCGTGTCCTGGTGGTGCAGCACGACCCCGACAAGTCCCTCGGGCGGATCGCCGATGCGCTCGCCGAGGAGGGCGTCGAGCTGGACGCGCGCATGTCGCTCGAGGAGCTTCCCGGCATGGGCGGCTACGACGGCCTGATCAGCCTGCCCGGGCTGGCCGATCCCGACGACGACACGCCCGAGGTGCATCGCGTGCGCGCCGTGACGACGGCGGCGCTCGCCCTGGGCGCTCCCGTGCTCGGCCTCTGCCTCGGGGGCCAGCTGCTCGTGCAGGCCCTGGGCGGGTCGACGTACCGCAGCCGCAACGAGCTCGGCTACGGCGACGTCGCCCGCACGCGCGCGGGCGCCGGCGACCAGCTCCTGGGCGACGTCCCCGATCGCTTCACGACGTTCCACGCGCACTGCTACGGGTTCATCCCCCCGGACGAGGCGGTCGTCCTGCTCGAGAACGACGTCTGCGTGCAGGCCTGCCGCGTGGGCGACGCATGGGCGTTCCAGTGTCATCCCGAGGTGACGCCGGAGTGGCTCGAGGCGCTCGCGCGCGGCATTCGCGGCGAGGCGAGCTGGATCGATCCGCGCACGGCCGCGTTCTTCTCGTCGAATGGCATCGACGCCGACACGCTCGAGCGCATGGGTCGCGAGGCGGAGGCGATCTCCGAGCGCTTCGCGAAGAGCATCGCGCGGGGGTACGCGGAGCGCGCTCGCGCCTATCGCGCACGTCGCGACCCGGCCGCCCGGCCGGTCGCGGATCGCGTCTAGACGTCCCCGGGCCCGCGGACTATCCTCGGCAGCGGATGCGGGGCCTTGGCGACTGACGGCTGCTCGGAGCTCGATCGCTACGCGGTCGTGGGCATCCAGACGGCGTTCGGGAGCGCGCGCGACCGCGACGCGCTCGACCGCAATCTCGCTCGCGTCGTCGAGCTGATCGAGGGCGCCGTGTGGGCGTACTCGCAGTGGGGTGCGCCGGTGCGGCTGATCTGCCTCCCGGAGTTCTGCCTGCAGGGCATCCCGTATCACTCCCGCGACGAGCTCGAGCACAACGGCGTGCTGCTGCGCACGGACGGGCCCGAGCTCGACCGCATGGCGCGCGTCGCGCGCGCGCACGACCTCCACATCCACTGCGGCACGATCCTCGAGGGCGACGACGCCTACCCCGGGCTCGTCTTCAACACGGCCGTCGTCGTCGGCCCGGACGGCCTCGTCCTGCGCTACCGCAAGGTCAACTCGTGGATCCCGATCGAGACGTTCGCGAGCCCGCACCTCGTCGCGGGCTACGACGAGGAGCTCTTCCCCGTCGCCGTCACGCCGCTCGGCCGGATCGCCTGCCTCACGTGCTACGACGCGCTGTTCCCGGAGACCTACCGCGAGGTCGCGTCGAAGGGCGCGGAGGTCGTGCTGCTCGCGAACGCGCTCCCGAACCCGTGGCAGACCGAGGGGCCGACGGCCTGGATGACGATCGTGCCGCAGGTGCGCTCGCTCGAGAACGCCGTGGCCACGGTCAACGTGAACCAGGGCGGCGATCTCGCTCCGTTCCAGTTCAACGGCGGCAGCGCCGTCTTCGACTGGGAGGGGCGCATCCTCGCCCAGACGCTCCAGCGCGGCGAGCAGTTCGTGTACGCGCGCATCGACCTCGCCGGGCTGCGCGAGTGGAGGCGCACGACCTACCAGCACCTCGGGCCTGCGCATCTGCGCCCGGATGCCTACTCGTACCTCTCGCGCATCGGCGTGCGGGGCGGGCGAATGGCGCCGGACGGGACGGTGACGACGGGGAGCCAGCGCAGGCTGATCGACGAGGGCCGCGAGCGCTGGCTCGGGCCGGCGAGCGGCGACTGATCGCGCCCTGAGCGCCGGCGATCAGGCGCTCGCCGCGGCACCGGCGGTGCCTGCGGCGATGGCCGCCACGTCCACCTCCGGCGGGATGACCAGCACGGGGCGGCGCGCGTGCTGCATCACGCCGTGCGAGACCGAGCCGAGCAGCAGCGACTCGAAGGTCGAGAGCCCGCGCGCGCCCAGGACGATGAGCGCGGCGTCGTACTCGTTCGCGACTTCGAGGATTGCGTGCCAGATGCCCTCGAACGCGGCTTCCGCGGTCTCGGCGACGGCGTCGAACCCGGCCTCGGAAGCCAGCCGCGCGCCCTCCTCGGAGAGGTGCTTGGCGGCCTCGTGCACCTCGCTGTCGTTGTAGACGGGCATCGGGGCCGGCACGAGCGCGTTGTAGGGCGCACCGACGATGGTGGCCGGCGACCAGACGTGCAGCACGACGGCCCGGCGGCGCGGGAAGATGTCGCCGGCCAGCTCGATCGCGCGCTTGGAGCCGATCGACCCGTCGTAGCAGAGCAGAATCGGATTCGTGTCGAGCTTGCTCACGGCGATCTCCCGGATAGGTGTGCCCAGGCACGCTACGCCCGTCCCGCGCCCGTGCCATCCGGGCGCGCGCGCAACGGGCATGCGGGTTCCTACGTGCCGAGCACCTCGCGCTCGGCCCGCAGCCAGTTCGCCTCGTCGCTTTCGGCGCCGTCGCCCTGCGAGATCTCGTAGGCGCGGCGGGCGATGGCGGCGTGCACGGCCTCGGTGCGATGGGTGGCACGAAGACCGGCGGGCGGAGCTTCCGCTCGCTCCGCCGCGCCTTCCGGACGGGCGGACGGCGGCTTCCGGGGCCGGCGTGGGAGCTTGGTGGGTGGCGACACGTCAGGCATGCGCATATCAGAGCCGCCGGCACGCCCGCGTCCGGTGAACGGGCGGAAAAGGTCCGGTGACGGTGCCGAGGCGGGGTGGGCTGCGCGGCTTCCGGCCGGTGGCTAAGACGTTCTTAGCGTGCGGCGGGCACCGGCGGCTGCTCGCCGGCGGCGGTGGCCGTGGTCGCGGCCGGCGTCTCGGCCGTGACGCGGGGAAGCCACTCGAGCCAGCGCGGGAGGTACCAGTTCCAGTCGCCGAGCAGCACCATTCCGGCGGGCAGCAGGATCGCGCGCACGATCGTGGCGTCGAGGAGCACGGCGACCGCCAGGCCGACGCCCATCATCTTGAAGTCGATCATCCCGAGCGTGGCGAAGATCGCGAACACCCCGACCATGACGATCGCCGCACTCGTGACGACGCTGGCCGTCGCGCGGATGCCGTGCGAGACGGCGAGGCCGGTCGGCATGCCGGCGTCGTAGGCCTCGCGCACGCGGCTCAGGATCAGCACGTGGTAGTCCATCGAGAGCCCGAAGAGGATGACGAAGAGGAAGAGCGGGAGCCACGACGTCACGCCGCCGATCGAGCGGAAGCCGAGCAGCGACTCCAGCCGGCCGTCCTGGAAGACGAGCACGAGCACGCCGTAGGAGGCGGCGACCGAGAGCAGGTTGAGGACGATCGCCTTGAGCGGGATCACGATCGAGCGGAACGTGACGAGCAGCAGGACGAACGCGAGCCCGAGGACGAACGCGAACACGAGCGGCGCGTGCGACTTCATCGAGTCGTTGAAGTCGCGCGACTGCGCGGTCAGGCCCGAGGTGTGCACCTCGACGCCGGGCACGCGCCCGATCGTGGACGGGATCACCTGCTTGCGCAACACCTTCAGCGCGCGGTTGGATGCCGTGTCGGTGCCCTTGCCGGCGAGCGGGATGTCCACGCGGGCCGCGCGCTTCGACGCGCTCACGTCGACGCTGATCGGCTCGCGCATCTGGCCGCTTGCGAGCGCGGCGCGCTCGAGCGCGGCGATCCCCGCCGCGACGGCGGGAGCGGTCACGTCACGTGCCCCGACGACCACGACGGCAGGCAGCGGTCCGCCCGGGAACGCCTTGTCGGCGCGATCGTAGACCTGCATCACGGGCAGGTCGTGCGGGAGCCCCTGCACGCCCGAGTTGACCGTGTGCAGGCGGAACGCGGGGATGGCGAGGGCGACGAGCAGGGCCGCCGCGAGCCCGCCCCAGAGCACGGGCCGGCGGATGACGCCGCCGACGACCGCGGGCCAGAGGCGCGATCCCCCCTCGCGCCTGACAATGCGGCCGAGAAGTGGGATGCGCCCCCGGTCGACGCGGTCGCCGAGCTTCGAGAGCACGGCCGGCAGCACCGTGAGCGAGCCGACGATCGCGATCGCGACGACGAGCACGGTGCCGACGCCGAAGGACTCGAAGACGCGCGAGCCCATCAGGAACATGCCGGCCATCGCAGTCATGACCGTGAGGCCCGAGACGAGCACCGCCCGGCCCGATGTGGCCGCCGCGATCTGCAGCGCGGCTGCGGGCGAGCTGCCGCGCGCGCGCTCCTCGCGCTCGCGGCGCAGGTAGAACAGCGAGTAGTCGACGCCCACGGCGAGGCCGACCAGCAGGATGACGGAATTGATCGATTCGTCGACCCGCAAGAGGTGGCTGATCATCGCCGTCAGCCCGAGTGCCGCCCCGACCGCCGTGACGCCCAGCAGCAGCGGGATGCCGGCGGCCACGAGCGCGCCGAACGCCAGCACGAGGATTGCGAGCGTCACGGGGAGCGACGTGACCTCGGCCTGGCTGAAATCGTCGGCGATGCGCTTGCTGACGGCCTTGTTGATGCTGCCGTCGCCGAACTCCCCGATGATCAGCCCCGGGTGGGCCCGCTGCACCGCGGCGGTGGCCGCGAGGGCAGGCTCGACGCGATCGGCCGCGGTGTCGGGGTCGCCCATGATCTGGAAGGTGAGCATGGCCGAGCGCCCGTCCTTCGAGATCTGGCCGGCATTGGCGGCGTCGAGCGGCGACTTGATCGCGGCGATCGCCGGCGTGCGCGAGAGGCGCACGACGAGGTCGCCGACCGCGGCCCGCAGCGCGGGGCGCTCCAGCCGGCCGCTGCGGCTCTGGATCAGCACCCACTCGCCGGCGCGCTCGTTCGGGAACTCCCGGGCGAGCATCTGGTCGGCCGTGCGCGAGTCGCCGTTGCCGTAGTCCTGCGACTTCATCTTGACGACGCCGGCGAGCGAGCCGATCGCGAACGTCACGGCCACGAATGCGAGCCAGCCCAGCACCGCCGTCCGGCGGTGGGCGGCGCTCCAGCGGGCGATTCGCGCCGTGAAGTTGTCGGGCGCCATCGCCGCGACCCTAGGGTCGCCCGGACGCGCGCGCATCGGTGGTTGCCCGCGGTCTCCCGTCGGGATTTCCGCAGCGATCCGGGCCCGCTGCCGTGCGGCGCCGTCAGGCGCCGGGCGGGTGCTCGCGATACGTGAAGACGTTCAGGCTGACGGCCCCGGCCCGCACGCTCGCCGAATGCGGCACGCCGCCCGGGAGGGCCGCGAGCTGGCCCGCGACCAGCGTCACGGGCCGCCCGTCGACCACGAAGTCGATCTCGCCCTCGATGACGTACGTCATCTGGTCCTGGGCGTGCGCGTGCGTCTCCCAGCTCGAGCCGGCGTCGTAGCGGTACAGCGTGGCGCTCAGCTGCGGCGTGTGCACGGTCGCGCCGAAGATCCCCGGCCGCACCTCGGCGAACTCGCGGTTGTCCCAGTCGATCGTCTGCGGGGCGTTCATCGCGGGGCGCCTCGCCGCCGCGGCGTCAGCAGTCCTCGCTTTCGACGAGGTTCAGCTGCACCGTCTCCGACCACGCGAAGGCGCGCTGCGTCCCGCCCTTGTCGACGAAGACCCCGATCGCCATCGCGGTCGCCGAGCCCGCCGTGAAGTCGACCGGCTTGAACCGCTCCTCGAGCGGGAACATCCAGCGCGCGTTCGGCGTCCCGAGGCCGGTGACGCGGAGATCGGAGGGCATCCCGGGCATGTCGGGCATGCCCATGTTGTTGCCGATCGCGTCGTCCGCGCCGTCGCGCTGGAGCACCCACACGCACATCTCCGTGACCTCGGCCACGGACGCGTCGAACGGGCCCGCGGCCTGCACGATCCCGTTCACCACACTCAGCTCGTCGTCGAAGTTCCCAGCAGGCATACGTTCGCCACCATTCCGAGCCCTGGGCTCTCTCGTTTGGGTATCGCTAGAAGAGGTCGCCGAGTTCCGACCGGATCGTCCCGGCGGTGACGAGATTGCCTTTTTGCTCGTGCAGATGCAACCCCTCGGCCGCGGCCGAGGCCGCTTCCTCCGTGCGTCCGGCGTCGCGCAGGATGAACGCCAGGTCGACGAGCGCGTCGCCGCGGTGGACGAGGAAGTCGGTGCGCCCCGCCAGCGCGACGGCCTCCCGCGCGAGCGCCTCGGCCTCTTCCAGGCGCCCGCGCGTGGCCAGCACGCGCGCCTGCACGCCGCGCCACATGAACTGCGTCAGGAGGTCGCCGGGCTCGGTCAGCCTCGCGCTCAGCTGCGCGAGCTCCTCGGCCTCTTCGGCGCGCCGCTGCAGGAACAGCGCGCGGGCCAGGAACGCCGCCGTGGTCGAGAGGAAGGCCTGCTCGCCCATCCGCTCGAGTGCCTCGAACCCCGAGCGCAAGCTCGCCTCGGCGGCGGCCGGATCGCCCGCGAGCATCTCCATCGCCGCCTCGTTGTGCGAGGTCGCCGCGTTCAGGGTGAGCCCGAGATCCTCGAAGACCGCGTTGCTCGTGGCGAAGAGCGGGCGCGCGAGGTCGAAGCGGCCGTTCAAGGCGTGCAGCCCGCCGAGGTGGCGGAGCGCGAGCGCCTCCGACTCGAGGTAGCCGCTGACCTCGCTACGGATCTCCTCGCAGCGGCGGATGCCCTCGACGACGGGCGTCGGCCCGAACGCGAGCGACGAGGCGATCCAGGTGAGGATCTCGGCGCGCGCGTGCTCGTCGCCGGCGAGGCGCGCGTGCGTGGCGGCCGCCTCCCAGGCCTCGGCTGCCGCGGCGGCGTGGGCCTCGTTCCAGTGCAGCCATGCGTCGAGACGCCGGGCGCTGCAGAGTCCGTGGTGGTCGCCGCAGCGCTCGAAGACGGGGATCACGCGTTCCACCGCGCGCATGGCCGCCTCGGGGCCGCCCTCGGTGACGTGCAGCAGCTGCAGGAACTGCTTCTGCACGAGCACGCGCGATTCGGCGCGCTCGTCGGCGGTCGCCTCCGCGACCAGCGACGCCTCCCCGAGCACGCGCTCGGCGTCGGCGAGCCTGCCGGCCTCGATCAGCGCGCGCCCGAGCTCGGGCAGCAGCTCGGCGCGCGCGACCGGATCGTCGGCCGAGAGCGAGGCCGCGCGCTCGAGCAGTCCGATGCCCGCCGGGAGATCGCTGCGCGCGAGCGCCCGCCGGCCGGCCGACTCGAGCCGCCACGAGGCCTTCGCGCCGAGCTCCCGCACTTCGTCGCCGCCGGCATGCAACTCGCGGCGGCAGCGGTAGGCCTGCTCGAGGTGGTAGCCGACGATCTCCTCGTACTCGCCCAGGTGGCCGACGACCGCGCGCTCGAGCCAGGCGGCGAAGCGCTCGTGCAGCTCGGCGCGGCTGGCCTTCGAGAGCGAGCGGTACGCGGCATCGCGAATCAGGAGGTGGCGGAAGCGGTACGCCTCGTCGCCCGCGAAGACCGAGCGGTCGGGGCGGATCAGATCGCGCCGCACGAGCTTCGTGAGGATCCCCTCGAGGGCGGCGTCCGGCAGCTCGGGCGCGAGCTCGCCGATGGCGCTGCGGTGGAAGAGCGTGCCCTCGACCGACGCCCGCACGAGCAGCGCGCGCTCGTCCTCCGGCAGGCCTTCGAGCCGCGCGGTGAGAAGCGTCGTGATCGTGTGCGGCACGGGCAGCTCGAGCGGGTCGCCTGCCGCCACCCAGCGGCCGTCCTCCCAGGTCAGGAGCCCGTCGTCGAGCAGCATCGCGAGCAGCTCCTCGGCGAACAGCGCGTTGCCGTCGGCGGCCTTCGCGATCCGCGTCTCGGTTTCGGGCGGCAGCAGGCCGCGGCCGAGCAGGTTCGCGATCAGCTTGCGGCAGTCCGCGTCGTCGAGCGGCTCCAGCAGCATCGAGGCCGCATTGAGCTTGCCGCCGCCCCACTCGGGGTGGCTGTCGAAGAGCTCGGGCCGCGCCATGCAGAGCAGCAGGATCGGCGCGCCGCGCGAGAGCTCGGCGAGATCGTCGAGCAGCTCGATGAACGTCGGCTCGGCCCACTGGACGTCGTCGAACACGACCACGAGCGGGCGCCGTCTCGCGAGCGTCTCGAAGAGCTTGCGCACGGCCCACGACGTCTCATCGCCCGATCCGGCGCCCGTGCCGCCGAGGCCGACGGCATCGGAGATCAGGTCGGCGATGAGCGTGGCCTTCTCCTCGCCCGCGAGCAGGCGGGCGATCGCGGCGCTCGAGAGCTCGGCGTCGGGCGATCCGTCCGAGCGCAGGATCTCGCGCACGACCTCGGCGAGCGGCCAGTAGGTGATGCCGTCGCCGTAGGGCAGGCACTGGCCGCGCAGCACCGTCGCGTCCGCGCCGATCCCTCGCAGGAACTCGTGGACGAGGCGCGACTTGCCGATTCCGGCCGTCCCGAGCACCGTCATCAGGTGGCAGGCGCGGTTCCGCCGCACGCTCGCAAAGACGCTGCGGAGCGTGCTCAGCTGCTGCTCGCGGTCGACCATCGGCGAGTCGAAGCGGCGCGCGCGCCCGGGCGCGTGCTCGAGCACGCTCACGAGGCGCATGGCCTCGACCGTCTCGCCGCCCTTGACGAGGCGGTCCGACACCGGCTCGGTCACCACGGCGTCGCGCACGAGCTCGTGCGTCGCCCCGCTGATCAGGATCTCGTTCGTCGCCGCGGCCTCCTCGAGGCGCTTGGCGATGTTGACGACCCGGCCGGTCACGAACATGTGGCCCTGCAGATGGTCGCCGGCGACGACCTCGCCCGTGTTGATGCCGATGCGCCCATCGAGGCGGACGCCCCAGCTGCGCTCGAGGTCGTCGTTGAGCGTCGCGAGCGACGCGCGCATCTCGGCGGCGGCCCGCACCGCGCGCAGCGCGTCGTCCTCGTGCACGACCGGCACGCCGAAGACCGCCATCACGGCGTCGCCGATGAACTTCTCGACGGTGCCGCCGTGGCGCTCGACCACCGACTGCATCGTCTCGAAGTAGCGGAAGAGGAGGCGCCGCAGTGCCTCGGGGTCGAACTGCCGGCCGAGGCGCGTCGACTCGACGAGGTCGGCGAAGAGCACGGTGACGGGCTTGCGCACCTCGGGCGCGGACCGCCCGGGGCGCGCGGCGCCGGCGAGCGGAAGCGACTCATCGCCGACTCCAACCTCGAACGGGCCTGGGACCCGATCAGCCATGACCTCTCCCCCAGAGCGCCTGTCTGGCGCGCTGCTTGAAGGGCTTTGTAGCGCATCGACGGCGTTCGCGCGGGCGCGCGCTCCGCGTGCGGCGGGTGTGCCGAGACGCCGCAATTCGCAGACGCTGGAGAACGTCCGGGTCGTCTCCCGCGCGTCCCGGGCACGGCCGCGTCGGCGGCGGGGAGATGGAAGCGTCGGGCCTGGCCCGGCGGGTGCGGGCCGCCGGTGGGACCCGCCGGGCATCGCGGGCTACGGAGTCCGCGTGTAGTTCGGGATCAGGAAATGGATGCGACCGAGCGTGACGGCTCCCACCCGGACGCTCACGAGCCAGTACCCGAGGCGCGCAGCGAGGCGCTTTCGCTCGATGTGGGCGCTGTACCAGGTGAGGCGCGGGCCATCGGAACGGACACGCGTGAGAACGACCCGGCCGTTCGTGTCCCGGAATTCGATCGTGATCGGCGTTCCCTGGGGCACGCCGCGCAGCGCGAAGTGGGCATACACGCGTCTCGGGGCGGTCGGGAAGACGGCTCGCGCCGGCCCGAACGGGGTCTTGCCCGTCTTCGCCGCCACCAGAGTCCCGGCGGCCGTGACCCCGTCGGTCCGCGGTTCGATCACGAGTGAACCGGTACCCGTTGCGATCGCAGGGTCGCCGAGCCACGTGCAGACCGTGAACGAGCCGCTCGTCGCCGGCGTCCACTCCTTCCAGACCGTGTGGTGATTGTCTCTCGACAGCCAGGCCGAGGCCAGCACCGACCCGCTGTCGCTCGCAGGCGTGGCACCGCACGTCTCGCCTACGGGATGCACCTTCGCCACGACACGGAGAGGTAGCTGTGTGTGCGGCCACGACGCGCTCAGTGAAAAGTAGGTCGAGAGCCCGACGCGCGGATGCACCGTGTAGAAGCCAACGTGCGGCACCGTCGGGGGAGTGGCGCCCACCGGAAGAGGAGGCACCGGCGGCGCGGCGCGCGCCGGAATGACAATGACGACGAGCACCGCTCCCACGGTCGCGAGTATGCGCGCCGGTTGCATCATTGCCACGTTCCCCCCGCTCGAGACCACGGACGTGACAAATGTTACTGGGCGACCGGTGCGCGGCGTGGCTCGGGCGTGCGGAGCACGAGCCAGGTCGACCGACGGGAGAGCGAGCTCCGCAATCTCCTCGGCGTCGTCGTCGCGAACCTGCACGTCGTGAATGCGGAGATCGCGCACCTCACGCGCTGAATCGGCGAGCCGCCCAGGCGGTACGCTCCCGCCTCGGTGAGCAACACGGTCGTAGGACGTTTCGAGGCGGCGATCGACCCCCTGCGGCCGTTCGTGCCTCGGATCGCGGTCGACTGGCTGCGCGACATGCCCGCTGCGCAGGCGCAGTGCCTCGAGGGCACGCTCGTCTTCGCCGACATCTCGGGGTTCACCGACCTCACCGAGGCGCTCGCGCGGCGCGGGCGGGAGGGCGCCGAGGAGATCGCGGGCGTCGTCGACGCCGCCTTCGCGGAGCTGATCCGCGCGGCCTACTCCCACCATGCCGACCTGCTCAAGTTCGGCGGCGACGCGATGCTCTTGTTCTTCCGGGGCGAGCACCACGCGAGCGTGCGGCCTCGGCCGCGGTCGGCATGCAGAACGCGCTCGCGGCCATGCGGCGGCGCTCGACCTCGGCCGGCCCCGTCCGCCTGCAGATGTCGATCGGCGCCCACAGCGGGCTCTTCCACTTCTTCCTCGTCGGCGGCGTTCACCGCGAGCTCGTGATCGCGGGCGCCGCCGCGAGCGCATGCGTCGCGACCGAGGCGATCGCGCGCGCCGGCGAGATCGCGCTCAGCGCGCCGTCCGCGCGGAGGCTTCGATCCGCGCGTGCTCGGCGAGCACCGCGACGGGGTCGTGCTGCTGTCGGACAGCCCCGGGATGCCCGAGACGGTGCCGCCGTTCTTCGATCCCTCGGGGGTCGATCTCTCCGAGCTCCTGCCGGCCGCGTACACGCGTGAGCTGCGGGGCGAGCCGACCGACCCCGAGCACCGCCACGTCGCCGTGGCGTTCGTCGAGCTGGGCGGCACGGACGAGCTGCTCGAGCGCGCCGGCGCCGACGCGCTCGCCGAGGCGCTCGACGAGACGATCACGGCGATTCAGGAGAGCTGCCTGCGCTTCGACGTCACGTTCGCACAGACCGACGTGAGCAAGGCCGCGGTCAAGGCGATCCTGCTCGCGGGCGCCCCGCGCACGGCGGGCGGGGAGGAAGAGGAGCTGATGCTCCGCGCGACCCGGGCGATCATCGAGCGCCCGCGGGCGTCTGCCGGTGCGCATCGGCGTGAACACGGGGCGGGTGTTCGCGGGGATCGTCGGCACCCTGACGCGGCGCACGTACACGTTCTACGGCGATGCGATCAACACCGCGGCGCGCATCATGGTGCGCGCCGCCGACGGGCAGCTGCTCGCGCGCGAGGACGTGCTCGAGCGCGCGCGCACGACGTACGCAGCGACGCCGATCGAGCCGTTCGCGGCGAAGGGGAAGGCCGAGCTCGTCCGCGCCTCGGACGTCGGAAAGGCCGTCGGCGAGCGCGAGCCGGAGGCGATCGGCCCGTTCGTCGGCCGCGAGCGCGAGCTCGACGCGCTGCTCGCCGCGCTTGCCGGCGCGGGCGATGGGGAGGGCGCGCTCGCGCTCGTGCACGGGGGCGCCCGGCCTCGGCAAGACCCGCCTGCTGGGCGAGCTCTGCGCCCAGGCGGCCGGCGCCCGGACGCTGCGCGTGCAGCTGCGCGCAGGCCGGCGCGAACCATCCGTACTGCGGCGATCGGGGCGCTCATGCGGCGCGCGCTCGGGGTCGCCCCGCATGCCTCCGACCGCGGACGTGGAGCGCCGCCTCCGCGCCGCCGTGCGCGAGCGGGCACCGCGGCTCGAGCCGTGGCTGCCGTTGCTCGGGCTCGTCGTCGGGCTCGGCCTGCCGCCGACCCCCGATTCGGCAGCGCTCGAGGAGGGCTTCGTCTCCGAGCACATCGCGCTCGACGTCGAGGCGCTGCTCGACGCGCTCCTCCCCGGAGCGGCGCTGATCGTCGTCGACGACGCCCACCTCATGGACGAGGCCTCCGCGGCGCTCGTCGCCCACATCGCCGCGGGTGTCCGCGTGCGCCCGTGGCTGCTGGTCGCCGCCCATCGCGAGGGCACGGCGGAGCTCGACGCGCCCGGCGGCGTCGAGGCGCCTCTGAGGCTGTCGCTCGCGCCGCTCGAGCCGGCCGCGGCGTCGCTGCTCGTGCAGCAGCTGACCGAGGACGCCCCGCTGCCCGCCCACGTCGCCTCCGCGATCGCGGCGCGCTCGGACGGGAGCCCGCTCTTCGTCACCGAGATGGTCGCCGCCAGGCGCGGCGGCGCCGATCACGACACGCTCCCCGAGTCGGTCGAGGCGCTCATGACGCTGCAGATCGACGAGCTGGCGGGAGCCGACCGCGGCGTGCTCCGCCAGGCGTCGGTCATGGGCGTCCGCTTCACGCGCGCCGCGCTGATCGGCGCGCTGGAGCTCGACGAGGCCGATGCCGGGGCCATCCTGGAGCGGCTCGACGGGTTCCTCGTCGCCGACGGCGACGGCGGGCTCGCGTTCCGCCACGGGCTGCTGCGCGACGCCGCCTACCACGGGCTGTCGTTCCGCCGCCGGCGCGCGCTCCATCGCCGGGTGGGGGAGTCGCTCGAGCTCGCCTCCGCGGCCGACTTGTCCGCGGTCGCCGGCGATCTCACGCATCACTTCTACGAGGCCGGGGTGTGGGAGAAGTCGCTGCGCTACGGCCTCGTCGCCGGGCTCGCGGCGCGCGCCGTCTACGCGAACGTCGACGCCGCCGCCGTGCTCGACCGGGCCGTCGCGTCCGGGGCGCGCTGGCGGGGTGCCCGCCCCGAGGCCGTCATACGCGCGGCCCACGCGCTCGGCGAGGTGCTGCTGTCGCTCGGCGAGCTCGAGCGCGCGGGCGCGGCCTTCGCCCTGGCGCGCCGTCGCGTGCGCGGCGACGCGGTCGAGCGCGCGCGGCTGCTGCGCAAGGAGGCGATCGCCGCCAACCGCCTCGGCGCCTACGCCCGCGCGCGCCGGATCCTGACGGCCGCGCTGACCGTGCTCGAGCAGGTCAGCAGTCCGCCGGCGACGGCGCAGCGCGCTCGCATCGAGTCGGTGCTCGGCGTCACGGCGTATCGCCGCGGCCGGCCTGCCGAGGCGGTCGAGTGGCTGCTGCGGGCGATCGCGGATGCGGAGTCGGTGGACGCCAGGAAGGCGCTCGCCTCCGCGCTCTCGACCCTCGATCTGGCCTACAACGCGCTCGGCGACCCGCGGCGCGCGACGCACAGCGCGACGCGCGCTCGAGATCTACGGGCAGCTCGGCGACCTCGTCAGCCAGGGGGGCGTGCTCAACAACCTCGGCACGACCGCGTACTTCGAGGGACGCTGGAATGAGGCGCTCGACCTCTACCGCCAGGCGCTCGCCGCGTGGGAGCGGGCAGGCGATACGCGCAGCGTGTCGATGGCGGCCTTCAACATCGGGGAGATCCTCTCGGCGCAGGGCAGGCTCGACGAGGCCGAGCCGCTGCTGCGCGACGCCGAGCGCGCGAGCCGCGCGGCCGGCGGATCCACGGACATCGCCGAGTCGATGATGGAGACGGCGCTCCTCGACGCCCGCCGCGGCAACGTCGAGCGGGCACTCGCGGCGCTCGCGGAGGCACGGCGGCTGCTCGAGGAGAGCGGCGACCGTTCATCCGCGTTGCTCGCCGATGCGCGCGCTGCGGAGGCGCTCGGGCTGAGCGGCGAGTTCGACCGCGCGACCGAGCTCGCGGCGCGGACGCTCGAGCGCGCGGCGGGCGACGACGCCAACGCGCTCGTGCGACCCGTGCTGCACCGGGTGCTCGGTCATGCGCACCTGCGCGCGGGCCGCACCGAAGCCGCGCGCGAGGCCCTGGAGCTCGCGATCGCGGAGGCCAACCGCGTCGAGCACCGCTACGAGGAGGCGCTCGCGCTCGCAGCCCTGAGCGGCGTCGCGGACGCTCCGGGCGACGCCGCGCGGAGACGGGACATCCTCTTCGCGCAGCTCGGCATCGTCGCCTTGCCCGCCGGCTGGTCGGCGGAGTAGCGGGAGGGCCCGGCCGGGCCCTCCCGCCGCTCCGCTTCCCGGGCTACGTCCAGACCTTCGGGTCGAACCCGGCCTTGCCGTCCGTCGAGAACGGCGCCGAGTTCGAGATGAACGGGACCCGCACGTTGATGATCGCGTTGCCTGCCGTGTCCTGCGACCGGCTCGTGATCCACGGCCCGAACACCCATCCGCGCCCCGGGATGTTGACGAGGCGCGGGATGCTGGGCAGGAGGCCCCAGTAACGACCGGGCAGCGCGCCGCCGCCGGCGAGCGTCGCTCCGGGGCGGAGGTTCGAGAGCGAGCTGATCGCCGTGGTGAACGGCAGGTTCGTGCCGACGCAGACGTTCGTCTGGAACCAGCGCGTGGTGCCGAGGGACGCCTTCGGGATCACGATCCGGATGGTCTCGTCCGTCGTCAGCGGCCGGATGTCGATCTGCGCGCCGGTCGTGTGCGAGACGAACCCGGCGCAGACGCCGGCGGGCGGCGTGGGGGAGTTCAGCCCGGCGAGCACGACCGAGGTGCCGCTCGGCGGCGAGCCCGCGTTGACCGCGTACTGCGTGCCGCCCTGCGTGCCGCTCGCGTTGCAGGTCGTGCCCGTGCATGTCGTCGATGCGAGCAGCGTTCCGCCACACGGCAGCACGTCGATCGAGATCGAGGCCGGCGGTGTGACCGTGGCCGTGCCGCCCGCGACGGCGAGCCCCATCGTGCTCACGAGCTCGTTCGTGGTGGCGAAGACGTCGTTGCCGTTCCGCGTCGCCCGGTAGACGAGCGTCGCGGTCTGCGTCCCGGTCAGCTCGCCCGTCCACTGCAGGCTGCCCGCGCCGGTCGTGACGGTTCCCGTCGTCGAGCTCACCGGGGCCGCGGAGAAGTTCGCGCCGAGCGTCTCCGTGAGCGTGAAGTCGGTCGGCGTCGCGACGGCAGCGCCGAGGTCGGCGATGAGCTTGGTCGTGTCGATCGGGCCCGGCGTGCCGGACTGGTAATAGGAGCTCTGCGACGCCCAGGCCTTGAGGTTGGTGTCGTTCACGTCGCCCGTCGCGCCGATGCCGACGGGCACGATGCGGACGCCGCTCGTCTTGGCAGCTATCGCGGCGTTCGTCGAGTTCGTCAGCTCCTGCCCGGACGCCTGGCCGTCGCTGACGAGCACCATCGCCTTGGCGTACCCACTCGCGCTGGCCGCAAGCTGCGAGCGCCCATAGCTGATGCCGACGTCGTGCGGACTCGAGCCCGACGGCGCCGGCAGGTTGGTGATCGCGCTCATCAGCGTGCTGTAGCTCGAGCCGACCGCGGCTGCGGGCTTGGCCGTCGAGTCGCTGTAGTAGACGATGCCGACGCCGTTTCCCGCGATCGAGTGATCGGTCGCGCCGTCGGCGGCGTCGAGCGCGTTCAGCGTCGCGGTGGCCGCGCTCTTGAGGTTCGTGAACTTGCTCGCGGGCGAGCCCATGCTGCCCGAGAGGTCGAGCACGAGCATCACGTCGGTCGACTGACCGGTGCTGCCGGCCTGGCCGGCCACCGTCACCCGTGCATCCACCGAGCCGCCGCAGGCGATGGCGGTCGGCGAACCGGCCACGAGCGCCTGTGCCGCCGTCGCCGACGGGCCGGTCGCCGCCGGAGCGGTGCCGATCGACGCTGCCAGTGCCGAAACCGCTACCAGCGCGCCGAACGCGCCGAGACGCCTACGCCTCATCCTGCTTCCTCCCCATCGACTGCTCGACAGCCGCAAGGCGCGCCAGGGCGCAATGGACATCCGTCGCGTGCTTTCCGCCTGGCACCAGGCGTGCGAGCATCCCGGCCAGCGGCGTGGCCGGGCGCCGATCATACGGAAAGCCGTATCTGAGATCAACCCGCGCCAGGTCGCGAGATCGGCCGTCTCGGCCCCGGCGACCTCGTCGGCGAGATCGCGCTCCTGCGCAGCGTGCCGCGTACGGCGACCGTGGTGGCGACGAGCGACCTGCGGGTGCTCGCGCTCGACCGCTCCGAGTTCCTCGTCGCTGCCACCGGCGCGCCGGACGCGCGCGCGGCAGCGCATTCGCTCGTCGACGCGCGGCTGGCGCAGCAGCGCGTCTGATGCAAGCGGCTCGCTAGTCCACCTGCCGTCGCGCGGGCGCGCGTCCCGGCGGCTGGCTCGGGGTGGGGCGGACGACCGCGGGCGGGATCGTCTTCCTCACGTGGGCGTGGGTCGAGACCGTGATGCTCTCGCCGTGGTGCGTGAACGTGATCGGCGGCCCCTCGAGCAGCGCGTACGTCACATGCCCCGGGGTTGCCTCGACGCTCAGCCGGCTGCCGCGGAGGACGAGCCGGAACGCGAGGCGCTCGAGCCGCTCGGGCAGGCGCGGTGCCAGGCTGAGGCTGCCGCCGTGGTCGCGCAGGCCGCCGAATCCGGCGACCGCCGCGATCAGCGCGCCCGCCAGCGAACCGATGTGGAGGCCGTCCCGCGTGTTGTGCTCGACGTCGTGGAGGTCGATCAGCGCGGCCTCGCGGAGATAGTCGTACGCGAGCTCGAGGTGCCCGACCTCGGCCGCGACGACCGCCTGCGTGGCGGCCGAGAGCGAGGAGTCCCTGACCGTGATCGGCTCGTAGTAGGCGAAGTCCCGCGCCTTCTCCTCGTCGCTGAACGCGTCGCCGAAGATGTGCAGCGCGAGCACGAGATCGGCCTGCTTGACGACCTGCTTGCGGTACAGGTCGAAGTACGGGAAGTGCAGCAGCAGGGGGTACTGATCGGGCCGCGTGCTGCGCGAAGTCCCAGAGCTGGTGGTTCGTGAAGCCCTCCGACTGCGGATGGACGCCGAGCGCCGCATCCCACGGGATCACCATGTCGCGGGCCGCATCCCGCCATGCCGCCGCCTCCTCCAGGTCGGCTCCGAACTCGACGGCGTGACGGGGATGCCGCGCCACCGCGTCGGCCGCGGCGCGCATGTTGCGCTGCGGCGAGCAGGTTGGTGTAGACGTTGTTGTCGGCGACGGCGCTGTACTCGTCGGGCCCCGTGACGCCGTCGATGCGGAAGCGCCCCTGCGGGTCGTGATGCCCGAGCGAGCGCCACAGCCGGGCGGTCTCGACGAGCAGCTCGAGGCCGACGTCGAGCTCGAAGGCCTCGTCGCCGGTCGCCGAGAGGTAGCGGATGACGGCGTCGGCGATGTCGCCGCTGACGTGGAACGCCGCCGTGCCGGCGGGCCAGTACCCCGAGCACTCGTGCCCGCGGATCGTCCGCCACGGGAAGACGGCGCCGGCGAGGCCGAGCTGCGCGGCGCGCTCGCGCGCGAGGTCGAGCGTGGCGTGGCGCCAGCGCAGCGCGTGCGCCGCCGCCTGCGGGGCCGTGTACGTGAGCACGGGCAGGACGTAGCGCTCGGTGTCCCAGAACGTGTGGCCGTCGTAGCCGGGGCCGGTGAGGCCCTTTGCCGGGATTGCGCGCCCCTCGGCGCGGGCGCCGGCCTGGAGCGTGTGGAAGAGCGCGAAGCGCATCGCCTGCTGGAGCTCGGTGTCGCCGTCGATCTCGATGTCGGCGCGCTCCCAGAACTCGTCGAGGTAGGCGCGCTGCCCCGCGACGAGACCCTCCCAGCCCGTGTGGCGGGCTTCGGCCAGCGCCCCGACGACCTCGTCGCGAAGCGCCGGATGCGACCGCCGGCTCGACCATGCGTAGGCGAGGAACTTCACGACGCGGAGGCGCTGCCCGGGTGCGAGATCGGCCGCGATCGTCACGCGCGCGAGATCGGCCCGGCTCTCGGTGCCGGTGTCCTGCCCGTCGGGCCCCTCGACGAGGTGGTCCATCCCGGCGGCCATCCCGAGCTTGCTCCCGCGCGTGGAGTGGGAGAGGACGGCGCGCAGCTCGTGGTCGAAGAACCCCTCGGAGACGAGCGGCGACTCCAGCACGGCGGCGGCGCGAGGATCGTCCGAGCGCGGCGGCGCGGGCTCGTTGGCCACGAGCCCGGACTGCACGACGACGCGCAACGCCCCCTCGAGCGGCTCGACCTCGTAGAGGATGGCGGCGGCCGAGCGCTGCACGAACGAGACGAGGCGCGTCGAGCGGATCCGCACCGCGGTGCCGGCCGGCGAGCGCCAGTCGACGCTGCGGCGCAGCACGCCCGCGCGCAGGTCGAGCTCGCGCTCGTGCGCGAGCAGCTCCCCGTAGCGCACGTCGAGCGGCTCGTCGTCGACGAGCAGGCGGATGATCTTCCCGTTCGTGACGTTCACGACCGTCTGGCCCGACTCCGGGAAGCCGTAGCCGGCCTCGGCGTACGGCAGCGGCCGCAGCTCGTAGAACGAGTTGAGATACGTGCCGGGGAGGCCGAACGGCTCGCCCTCGTCGAGGTTCCCGCGCAACCCGAGATGGCCGTTCGAGAGGGCGAAGACCGATTCCGCCTGGGCGAGCGCCTCGAGATTGAGCGCTGTCTCGCGCACCGACCACGGCTCGACGGCGAAATCGGGATGCGCGATCACGCGGGCACCAGCAGCTCGGCCAGATCGGCGACGACGATGTCGGCGCCGTGCTCGCGCAGCGCGTCCGCCTGGCCGACGCGGTCGACGCCGACGACGAGCCCGAAGTCGCCGGCCCGCCCCGCCGCGACCCCGGCGAGTGCGTCCTCGAACACCGCCGCCTCGTCCGGCGCCACGCCGACGGTGCGCGCGCCGGCCAGGAACATGTCGGGCGCGGGCTTGCCGCGCAGGTGCTCGCGCGCGGCGACCACGCCGTCGACCCGCGCCTCGAAGAGGTCGGCGATGCCGGCCGCCGCGAGCACCTCGCGGCAGTTGGCGCTCGCCGAGACGACGGCGCGCCGCAGGCCGGCGCTGCGCACCGCGTGCACGAATCGCACCGAGCCGGCGTAGGCCTGCACGCCCTGGCGGTGGATGAGCGCCAGCAGCAGGTCGTTCTTGCGGTTGCCGAGGCCCGAGACGGTGTCGGCGTCCGCCGGGTCGCCGGGCGAGCCCTCCGGAAGCTCGATCCCGCGCGACTCGAGGAACGAGCGGACGCCGTCGGCGCGCTGCTTGCCGTCGATGAAGTCGCGGTAGTCGTGGCCGGGATCGAACGCCCTGAACGGCGCGCCCGCGCTTGCCGCGCGCGCGTGCAGGAAGTCGTCGAACATCTGCCGCCAGGCCGCCGCGTGCAGCGCTGCGGTGTCCGTGAGCACCCCGTCGAGATCGAACAGGCAGGCCCGGATCGCGCTCGGCAGGTTCGGGGCAGGCTCGCGCAAGTCCCCCGATCGTAGTCGGCCGCGCCCGCCTGCGATCGCCGGCGCACGCGCGGGCGTAGTTAGCCGCACAGCCGGATGCGGGCGCGCGCCGATGCGCCCCGCGCGCTCCATCGGGAGAGTGCTCGTGGGCGCGGCGATCTCTGCGATCGCCGGGCAACCACGGCGAGGAGCGTTGTGGCCCTGCTGGTCTCTTCTGGACGTGCGAGCGTGCGAGCCGGCTCGAGTGCCATGGCCGGCGAGTCCGCGGCTCGGGGCGGCGTCCCGGCACTGGCGATCGACGGGATCTGCCATGCGTTCTCCGGCCGGCCGGTGCTCGACGACGTCTCGGTCGGCGTCGCGCCGGGCGTGCTGACCGGGCTGCTGGGTCCGAACGGGGCCGGCAAGACCACCCTGATGCGGATCCTGCTCGGCGTGCTCATCCCGGACCGCGGCGAGGTCCGGTACGGCGGAGGCCCGGTCGAGCAGGAGCACCGGCGCCGCTGGGGGTACATGCCGCAGGAGCGGGGCCTCTATCCCGCCATGCGAGCCGGTGCCCAGGTCGTCCACTTCGGCAGGTTGCACGGCCTCTCGCGTGGCGCGGCAGAGGACAGCGCGCGTCGCCTGCTCGACGAGCTCGGTCTCGGCGACCGCTGGGACGAGCGCACCGACCGGCTCTCCGGCGGCATGCAGCAGCGCCTCCAGCTGGCCACGGCCCTGGTGCACGACCCGGCGGTGATCGTGCTCGACGAGCCGTTCGCGGGCCTCGATCCGGTGGCCGTCGCGAGCCTCTCGGAGACCCTGCAGGCGCGGGCGCGCGAGGGCCGCATCGTGCTCTTCTCCAGCCACCAGCTCGATCTGGTGCAGGATCTGTGCGAGGAGATCGCGATGATCGACCTCGGGCGCCTGGTGCTGCGCGGAAACGTGGCCGCGCTGCGCGCCTCGTCCGGCCGCCGGCAGCTCCGGCTCAAGCTCGCGGCGCCCGACCGGACATGGTTGCTGCGGTTCCCGGGGGTCGCGGTCGTGGCCGACAGCGCCGACGAGCTGCGCCTCACGGTGCCGCCCGGCACGGAGCCTCTCGACGTCCTCGATGCCGCACGCGCAGCGGGCCGCGTCGTCGACTTCGGGCTCGACCTGCCGACCCTGTCGCAGCTGTTCCTGCACGCGGCCGAACGCCCGCTCGAGCCGGGAGGGCGGCCATGAGCGGCTCGTGGTGGCAGGGCGTGCGGCTGGTCGCCGAGCGCAACGTGATCGAGAACCTGCGCTCCCGCACGTTCAAGGTCGTCACCGGCCTGCTGCTGGTGCTCGCCGTGGCCGCGGTCACGGTGCCGCACTTCATCGACCAGGGCACGACGACCTACTCGCTCGCGACGGTCGGGAAGGTGGAGCCCGCCCTCGGCGCAGCGCTCGACGCAGCGGGCCGGTCGGCCGATTTCAAGGTCCGGTACACGGCCGTCGCCGACCGGGCGGCGGCGCGGCAGGCCGTGCACGACGGCGACGTGACCGCCGCTCTCGCGGGACGGACGCTGTTCGCCTCGGCCCACGCGAACACCGCGTTCCCGCTCGCCGTGGCGCAGGCGGTCGTCGCTCGCGAGATCACCAGCCGGATGGCCGCGATGGGCCTCACGTCCGGCCAGGTCGCCGAGCTGCAGCGGGTGCAACCGCCGCGGCAGGTGGCCGTGGGCCGCGTTCAGGACGAGGACAGGGCCTTCGTCGGCTTCGCGGTCGGAGTCGTCCTGTTCATGGCTCTGACGATCGCCGGCACCGCCATCGGCACGGCCGTCGCAATGGAGAAGTCGACGCGCATCTCGGAGGTGCTGCTGGCGGTGCTCCGTCCCAGCCAGCCGCTCGTGGGCACCGTGCTGGCGGTCGGGATGACCACGCTCGTCCAGTTGCTGGTGCTGGCGGTGCCGATCGCGGTCGCCGCGGGCGTGAGCGGCGCAGGCCTGCCGGCGGGCGCCGCCGGCGACATCGCCATCGCGGTGGTGTGGTTCGTTCTCGGCTTCGGCCTCTACGCGTTCGCCTTCGCGGCGGCCGCGGCCCTGGTCGACAAGGTCACCGAGGTGAGCGCGGCGATCCAGCCGGTCACCTACACGCTGATCGCGTCCTACCTCGCGGGGGTCTTCGTCGTGAGCGGCGACCCGCACGGCGGCTGGAGCGTCGCGGCATCGCTCTTCCCGTTCAGCGCACCCCTGGCGATGCCGATCCGCTGGGCCTCCGGCGACGTCCCGGTCTACCAGTTGCTGCTCGCGATGGCGCTGACCGCGATCACCGCCGTGCTCCTCGTCGCCGTCGCGTCCTCCATCTACCGGCGCGCCCTGCTCATCACCGGGCGCAGGGTACGGCTGCGCGAGGTCGTCGGGCTGAGGGCGGCCGGGGCATGAGCCTGCGGCGCACGCGGCCGTGGGTACCCGCTCTGGCGCGGCTCGTCGCTGCGCCGCTCGCGCTGATCGCGTTGATGTCCGCGGGCGTGCCTCGGCCCGGCGCGCAGGCTCTCGCAGCCGCGCCGGCGATCGCGCTCCACCCGTGCATGATCACCGCGTACACCCCCGCCAGGTGCGGGACGCTGCTCGTCGACGAGAACCCGGGCGACCTCGGCGGCAAGCGGATCCCGATCAAGGTCGCCGTCGTGAAGGCCGCGAGCGGGAAGGCCAAGCCCGATCCGGTGTTCTGGTTCGCCGGCTGGGGGAGCGCCGGCGTCAGCGACGATGCGCCCAACGTCATCTCCGCGCTCGTCTCGATCAACCAGGATCGGGACATCGTCTTCATCGACCAGCGCGGTACGGGAAGCTCACGGCTCGCATGCCGGCTTCCCGACCAGCGCAAGCTGCTCGGCCCCGGGGCGTTCGCCCTCGTCACCGCGGCGGCCCGCACGTGCGCCGCCCGGATCGGTCCCAACCTCCGCTACTACACGACCGCGGTGGCCGTCGACGACTTCGACAAGGTGCGAGCCGCGCTCGGGTACGACAAGATCGACATCTACGGCGGCTCCTACGGCGTGACCTCGGGGCAGGTCTACCTGCTGCGCCACGGAGAGCACGTGAGGACGGCGGTGTTCGACAGCGGCTCGCTGCTCGACGTCCGCATCTTCGAGCGCGCGGGGCCCAATGCGCAACGCGCCCTCGACCTGCTGCTCGCGCGCTGCGACGCCGACAGCGCCTGCCACGCGGCCTTCCCGGACGTCCGCCGCGAGTTGGCGCGCGTCACGGCGCGCATCGCGCGCGGCCCGGTCGCGATTCCCGGAAGCTCGGTCGCGCTGACGCCGCTGACATTCGCCTCCGCGCTCGGCGACCTGATCGCCTACACGCCGGGAAAGGCCGTCGTCCCGCGCTTGATCCATCTCGTCGCGACGGGCCGGCTCGCCCGCGCCGCGGCTCTCGTCCCGCCCGCCCAGCCCGGCGGCGGGAACGAGGAGCTCGCCTACCAGATGCTCATCCAGTGCAACGAGCCGTGGGCCTCGTGGCGGCCCGCCGAGGTGAATCGCCTCACCGCGGGCACCTTCCGGCGCCCGGTCGACCTCTGGAACGCAGGTCTCGTCGGCGCGGCCTGCAAGGCCTTCCCGAAGGTCAAGGTTCCGGCCGCCATCGGCGAGCGCGTCCACTCGAACGTCCCGATCCTGTTCCTCAGCGGCAACGAGGACGCAGCCGATCCGCCGGCCAACATCGCCAATGCCGGGCGCGAGCTGCCGAACAGCCGCACCGTCGTGTTCGCGGCCGCGGGTCACGGCCAGCTCGGGCTGCCATGCGCGCAGATCCTGATCGGCGCGTTCTTCGAGCGCGGATCCGCTCGCGGCCTCGCCACGGGCTGCGCGCGCACCGCGGCGCTCCGGCCGTTCGACGTCGCACCGTGACATCGTGATGTGCGAGGACGGCGGCGCGTGACGATCGCTGCTTGACTCCGCCGGCCGCGGCGGAGAACCTACGTCGCTCTGACGGCTGACGGGAGTGCGCGATGGAACGGCTGCGAATCGGCGTGATCGGTCTCGGCTGGTTCGGCGAGATCCACTGTGAGACGATCGTCGGCGTCCCCAACCTGGAGCTCGCCGCGCTGTGCACGCGCACGCCCGAGCGGCTGGCGGCGATGGGCGCGAAGTTCGGCGTGGCCAAGACCTATCGCGACTATCACGAGCTGCTCGCCGACCCCGAGATCGACGCCGTCTCGGTGGTGACGATGTGGGATCAGCACACCGAGCCCGCGATCGCCGCGCTCGAGGCCGGCAAGCACGTCTTCCTGGAGAAGCCGATGGCCTCCACCGTGGCCGACTGCGAGGCGATCCTCGCAGCGGCCGCCAAGGCGGAGGGCATCCTCCTCGTCGGTCACATCTGCCGCTTCAACCCGCGCTACCGGATGGCCAAGCAGGCGATCGAGAAGGGCACGATCGGGCGCATCGTCTCGCTCAGCTCGCGCCGCAACATCCCCGCGGCGTGGACGCCCGAGATCCTCAACAAGATCGGGCCGATCGTCGGCGACGCGATCCACGACACCGATCTGATGCTCTGGTTCACCGGCGACCGCATCGTCAGCGCCTACGCGCAGACGGTCGACGTGCGCGGTCTCGAGAACCCCGACATCGGCCAGACGATGTACCGCTTCGCGGGCGGCGCGACGGCCACGCTCGAGACCGTCTGGTGCATGCCGGAGCGCACGCCGTTCGACATCGACGAGCGCATGACGATCATCGGCACGGAGGGGTTCCTGCACGTCCAGGACACGTTCCCGAACCTCGGGATCGTCTCGCCCGACGGGTTCCACAGCCCGGACACGACCTACTGGCCGGAGTTCGACGGCGTCCGCGGCGGCGCCCTGCGCGAGGAGTTCGCGTACTTCGCGCGCTGCGCGCTCGACGGCACGCAGCCCCGGATCGGCCGTCCTGAGGACGCCATGGCTGCGCTCGCCGCGACGCTGGCCGCCGAGGAGTCGGCGCGCACGGGCGAGGTCGTGCGCCTCGCTCCCTAGGCGGGACTCAGGCGAAGAGCAGCGAGTCGAGGCCGCGCACGAGGCCGCTGAAGCCCTGGACGCGCCGGGCGGCGAGCAGCGTGCCCTCCACGAAGATGGACGGGTCGCCCTGCTCCTCGTGGCGGATCGTCAGCCGCTCGCCCGGTGCCCCGAAGACGACCTCGACGGATGCGCCTCCGCCGGGCAGCCGCAGCGAATGCACCGGCACTCCTGAAATCGCCGCTCCCCGCGCCTCGGGCGGGCCGATCAGCGCGATCGCGGCCTCGCCGGGCAGAGGCCCGCGCTCGTGCGCGAGCAGCTCGGCGAGCTCGCGCGCGGTGCCGCTCGGCACGTCGGGCTTGGCGGGCCCGTTCGCCTCGATGATCTCGAAGCGGGAGACGTGGCGCGCCGCGATCTTCGCGAGGTGCTGGAGCAGGGCGGCGGTGAGCGAGAAGTTGCCGCTCGCGACGCCGACGCCGGCGGCGCGCGCGGCGTCGTCGATCGCGCGCGAAGTCGTCGTCGAAGAGCCCGCTCGTGCCGATCACGACCGGGATGCGGCGCTCGAGCGCGAGCGCGACGTGGCTGCGGACGACCGTCGGATGCGTGTAGTCGACGAGCACGTCGGGCGCGCGGTCGAGGGCGCGTCCGAGATCGCTCTCGAGCGCGACGCCGAGGTGGCCGATGCCGAGCTCCTCGCCGGCGTCGCCGCCGGTCGCGCGGCGCGAGACCGCCGAGTGCAGGTCGAGGTCGCCCGCGGCGGCGATTGCGGCCACGAGGGCGCTCCCGACGCCGCCGAGAGCGCCGCAGACGCAGACCTTGAGGGGATCGGGGGCGATTGCTCGAGCTCCGTCTCGGCGCTCTAGCGGAAGAAGAGCGGGAGGTGGGCCCGGTTGGCCTCGAGCATCTCGTCGAGCAGTGCCTGGGTCTGGTCGAGATCGAGGCGCGCCTGCGTCGTCGGATCGAGCAGGAAGGCGTGCAAGGCGGCCTTGCGGTCGCCCGAGAGCGCGGCCTTCACGACGTGCTGCTGGAACGACACGTAGTGGCGGAGGTGGGCGGCGAGCGCCTCCGGCAGCGGACCCGCGTGGATGGGACGGACGCCGTAGGCGTTGATCTGCGCGTTGACCTCGACGATCGCGTCGGCGGGCAGGTTCGGGATCGCGCCGTTGTTCGGTGCGATGACGACCCGCGTGATGTTGCCGTTGCGCACGATCGCCTCGATCGACGTCGATGACCTCGATGCCCTCGTCCTCGTCGCCGACCGGCAGGTCGGCGAGCGTGACCGGGTCGGCGCCGGGCGCCGTCCAGGTCGCGGCGAGCGCCTCCAATCCCGCCACGCGCGCACGCTCGTAGTCCATGTCGTGCGTCGTGATGTCGTAGCGCATCTTCACGCCCTGGACCGTGCCCGAGTAGCGGCTCCTCGAGCCGCTGCATCTGCGGGAAGAACTCCGATCCAGTGCTCCCAGCAGTAGGGCAGCACGCCGTAGGTCTCGAGCGCCCATTTGACGATCGGCTGGGTCGCGTTCTTGCGCACGAGCGGCATGGCGTCGGTGCCGTCGACCAGCCGCAGCGACTGGATCGACGCGCAGTGGTTGATGCCCGCGACCACCGGGGGCATCGCGATCTGCTCGGGCTTGACGCCCGCCTGGCGTGCCAGCCACTCGGGGCTGCTCGCGTGCGCGGCGCAGGAGCAGAGCCCGAACGACTTGACGCTCGGCGCGGCCGTCCGCATCGCCAGCGCCTCGATCGGGGCGGGGTTCGTGTAGTTGAAGATGTACGCGATCGCGCGCGACCTCGGCCGCATTGCGGGCGACCTGCGCGAGCGCGGGCGCGTTGCGGAACGCGCGCATGATCCCGCCCGGCCCGAGCGAGTCGCCGATCGTGCATGACGACGCCGTAGCGGCCGGGGATCTCGAGGTCGTCGGCCCAGGCGTCCATGCCGCCCTCGGCGATCGCGGCGATCACGAAGTCGGCATCGACGAGGGCCTCGCGCTGATCGAGCGTGCTCGTGACGCGGATGTCGCTGCCCTCGCTCGCGATCAGCTTGTCGGCGAGCGCCTGCATGACACCGAGGCGGCCCTCGTCGATGTCCATGAGCGAGACCCGCGCGGCCTCGAGCGCCTCCGACTGCATGAGGCGGCGGATCAGGACCGGCACGAAGCTGCTCGAGCCCCCCGCCGATGATCGTGACCTTGGGTCCCATCGAATAGCCCGCGCTTTCCTGTGTCAGTTCATCGAGTCGTCGCTCATGGGCAGGATCGTCGCCTCGAGCATCGCGGTGGGTGCGCGGCCGCGTGACCGCGTGCACGACGGCATCGGCGACCTCCTGGGCGCGCATCATGCCGGGCAGGTCGGCATCGCTCGGGCGCCCGCCCGCGGCCCTCGCCCATCGCGAACTCGGTCCACGACGCCTCCGGGTGCGATCGTCGAGCAGCGCACGCCGCGGCGGTAGAGCTCGTGGTCGAGCGAGCGCATGAACCCGACCTGCGCGAACTTCGACGCGGCGTAGACCGCCTCGCCCTCGGGCGCACGCTGGCCGGCGATCGAGGCGATCACGACGAGGTCGGCGGCCGGGCTCTCGAGCAGATGCGGCAGACAGGCGCGCACCGTGTAGAGCAGGCCCTTGACGTTCACGTCGATCATCTCGTCGAGGTGCGACGGGGGAGATGTCGAGGAAGTCGCCGTAGGCTCCGACGCCGGCGTTCGCGACGACGATGTCGAGGTGGCCGAAGCGCTCGATCGTCTCGGCGGCCAGGCTCTCGAGCTGTTGCCGGATCGCGCACGTCGCAGGGCCGCGCGAGCGCGCCTTCGATGCCCTCGTCGCTGCCGCGGCGCGAGGCCAGCGCGACCTTCGCGCCCAGCGCCCGCGAGCGTCTTGGCGGTCGCGGCGCCGATGCCGCTGCTCGCGCCCGTCACGAGCGCGACGCGTCCCTCGACAGCGCTCATGTGCTGCCCTCCGGTCGGCAGTGGTCGGAATGCGGTTGCGACGGCGGCACGTCGAGCGCCGGATTGCGCTCGAAGAAGCCGACGGGCTTGAGCTTGAAGCCGGTGGTCGTGACCGGCATGATCGGCCAGTCCTCGGGCCGCGGGACGTGATGGTGGCCGAACGTGTACCAGACGACGACGTCCTCTCCGTCGATCGGCCGGTCGGCGCTCGTCCAGGCGGGCAGGCCGTCTCCGCCGGGGTGCAGGTTCGGGTACTCGCCGGCCGCGTAGCGCTCGTCGGGGCGGTACGGAGTGACCCACAGGTGCTCGCGGATGAACGCCGCGCGCTTGCTGACGGGGGCGTCGGGCTGCGCGAACGGCAAACGTCGTCTCGCCCGGAAGGAGGCGGTAGCCGATCGGCTCGCCGAGCCGGTGGAGGACCGCCGGATTGACGATCTCCCACCAGCGCGCCGATGCCGCGTCGACCGTGCGGCGGGCCTCGAGCTCGCGCGCGAAGCGCCGCCGGCGCGGGCTGAAGGCGTTGCCGTGGGGATTCCCCGGGCCGGGCGGGAGCGATTCGGTCCAGACCTCGTCGACGCCGTTCGCCCGGCCGTCGATGTCGAGGTCGAGGCGCATGTTGAAGAAGTGCTGGTGCACCATCGCGTTCAGCCCCGGGGCGACGAGCGTGCCGTGGGCGGGACGCGTCCCGGGCGCGACGGCGCCGGTCGAGAGCACGCCGGTGAGCTTGACCTCGTACTCGATCGTGCCGTCCTGGTAGAGGTACCAGAAGAAGCCGTAGTCGTAGTTGCCGATCGCCGAGAACGACGAGATCACGAGTCGTCGCGACCGGCGCACCTCGCCCGAGCCGTCGCGCCACTCGACGTGGCGCCAGAGCACCCCGACGTCCTCCTCGTGGATGCAGATCGCGTTCGGGATCGGCACGGCCTCGCCGGCGGCGTCCGACACGACCGCGTCGAGGTAGACGATCTCGCCCAGGCAGTCGCAGCCGCGCGTGAGCGGCGACGCGGCGATGCCGACGCCGTTCTCGCCGCCGTCGAACGCGTTCTTCCAGTAGTGGCTCGGGCTCGGGTCGCCGTAGGGCACGACCATTTCGGAGAGCGACGCCCGGTAGCAGGATCGAGCGCAGCCGCCCCCCGTCGTCGTAGGCGACCTGGTTGAGCACGAGGCCCTCGCGCGGGGTGAACCCGACGTGCACCTGCCAGCGCTGCCAGGCCAGGACGCGCCCGTCGAGCGCGAAGCCCGGGCCCTCGGGCTGCGTGATCTCGAGCGGCGCGATGTCGTCGCGCAGCGGCGCGGCGGCGGTCGACGTCGAAGTTGCCGCTCTCGGGCGGGATCGGCACGACGCCGTGGTCGTCGACGCGCAGGACCTCGAGCTTGTTGAGGTCGACGAGGACGATCACGCCGTCGACGGGGCGGGCCCACTCGCTGTCGCCGGGGTTCGGCTTCACGAACGCCACGCAGCGCGCCGAGGCGCTGACCCGTCTCCTCTTCGGGCCCGAAATGGCCGGCCGGCCAGGCGTCGACCTGGATCGCCTCGAAGTCGGTGATGCCCGCGGCGGGCCATCGCGCGCCTGGAACTCGGGATGGGCGCGCACGAGCTCCTCGGCCTCCATCAGCTCCGAGATCACGGCCATCGGCTGCACGTCCGTCGCGCTCCCGCCACGCGCTCACGCGCGCACGCCCGAGCTCGACGACCGCCTCGATCGTCCGCTCGGCGTCGCGGTCGAGGATCACCACCTCGGCGGTGCGCGCGGGCGCCGGCTCCTCCGGCGGCCCACGCCAGCACGCGCGTCCTTGGGCGGCTCGAGCAGCGCGATGAGGACGAAGCGCGAACGCTTCCCGAGACGCGCGAAGCGATCGTCCGAGCGCACCGCCGCTGCGACCGCGCCGACTTCCGCCGCGCTCAGAGGATCGAGCGGATGCGCGCCGGGCGCCGTTCGTTGTAATCCCTCCATCGCTTTCGTAGTATCGCCACCCACGCTCGTCGAGCGGGCAGGCACCGACCCAGCGGCACTGCCGGGCATCTCGCGGTGGCGCGCATGGAGGGACGAATGAACAGGTTGCAGCGGCGCGTGATCGTTCTCGCGGCCATGGCAGGGATGGTCGTCCTCGCGGCGGCAGGTTCTTCGAGCATGGCTGCGAGCGACCGGCCCGCCGAGGACATCCGGGGCCAGACGATCAACGTGCTGGTGCCGTACCGGATCCCGCGCGAGGTGATCGCGTCGTTCACGAAGGCGACCGGCGTCAAGGTCAACTACGTCGTCACCGGCTGGGATGCGACGCACACGAAGCTCGTCGTCGCCAACACGGCGCGCACGTACATCGCCGACGTCGCGGAGTTCGACTGGTCGTTCACGGGGCAGTTCGCGGGCGCCAAGTGGGTGGAGCCACTCGAGGGGCTACCTCCCCAAGCCCCTTCTGGCCGATCTCGCGAGCACCGATGCGGCCTTCAAGTCGGGCGGCAAGACGTACGCCGCGTGCTTCTCGAACGACTTCCGCATCTCGATCTACAACAAGAAGCTCTTCGCCAAGGCGGGCATCACGACGTTCCCGCGCACGCTGGCCGAGCTCGGGAAGGCCGCCGACAAGCTCAAGGCGGCGGGCGTCCAGTACCCGCTCTCGATCCCGATGGCGGCGACCGAGGGCGGCGTCACGCCGTGGTACCTGCTCACGCTCGCGCACGGCGGGCAACCTCTTCGACAACAGCTTCAAGCCCGCCTTCCAGAAGCCGGGCTCGGCGGGCTACAAGGCGCTGCAGTGGGAGGCGCTGGCCGTCAAGAAGGGCTGGGTCTCGCCCGGCGCGGTCTCGCTCGACGACGCCACCGCGTTCGACAAGTTCACCGCGGGGCAGACCGCGATCGTGCTCGCGACCGGCCCGGGCAATCTCGAGACCGCCAACGACAAGACGCAGTCGAGCATCGCCGGGCAGGCTGCCGCGGCGCTCGTCCCCGGGCTCACCGGGCCCGAAGCGTCGTTCGGGCTCCCCGAGGGCCTCTCGATCCCGGTCACGGCCAAGCACAAGGCCGCCGCCGCGGCCTTCATCGAGTGGTGGCAGAAGCCGGCGAACGCGATCGCGATCTACAAGAAGGAAGGCAATCTGCCCTGCGGCAGCTCGGTCATCAAGCAGCTCGCGGCGAACGGGCAGCTGTCCGGCGGCAAGGTGCTCGCGCAGGAGCTGAAGCTCGTCAAGCCGCTCTTCCCGCAGGGTGCGCCGGTCTGGTACTCGCAGTTCAGCTCGGACGCCCAGGGGCTGATCAACGCGGCCGTCAAGGGGCAGATGAGCGTCGCCGACGCGCTCTCGCAGCTCGCGTCCAAAGCCACCGCGCACGCGACCGCATAGCCCGCAGCGGGTGAGGTCGGCAGGGTGAGGGCCTGGGTTCGCGCCCACGAGACGGCCGCCGTCGGGCTGCTCATGATCGCGCCCGCCATGGCCGCGGTCGGCGGGCTGATCCTCTATCCGCTGGTGCGCGGGTTCCAGCAGAGCATCGAGTCGTCCGGGCAGTACGGCCAGCCGCAGCGCTACGTCGGCCTGCGCAACTACCGCCAGGTGCTCGACGACCCGACCTCGACGGACGCGATCCGCCACACGGTCGAGTACGTGCTGCTCGCGGTCTCGCTCGAGCTGGTGCTCGGCGTCGTCGTGGCGGTCACGCTGCGGCGGCTCTTCCCGGGCCGCGGGCTCGTGCTCGCGGTCCTCGTGCTGCCGTGGGCGCTGCCCTCGGTCGTCAGCGGCGTGCTCTGGCGCCGCGTCTTCGACCCGGACAACGGGCTGCTGAACAGCTTCCTGCTCAACGTCCACCTGATCCACCAACCGCACGTCTGGCTCGCCGGCGGGCGGTGGGCGATCGCGTTCGTCACGGTCGTGCACGTCTGGGGCGTGCTGCCGCTCGTCAGCCTGATCCTGCTCGCCGGGCTGCAGAGCATCCCCGAGGAGCTCTACAACGCCTCATCCGTTGACGGCGCCGGCGCCTGGGGTCAGTTCTGCCACATCACGCTGCCGCTCCTGCGCCCATCGCTCGCGGTCGCGGCGACGATCGGCACGCTGCTCGCGATCGCGATCTTCGACGAGATCTACGTGCTCAACGGCACGGCGCTGAACACGCGCTCCGATCCTGATCCAGGTCTATACGACGACGTTCGTCGAGGCCGACTTCGTGCACGGCATGGCGCTCGCGTTCCTGCTCGCGGGCGCGACCGCGCTGCTCGGCTCGATCTACGTGCTCGCGCTGCGGAGGTCGACGCGATGAGGAAGGAGACGCTCGCCGCTCGCATCGCCAAGGCGATCGCGATCGCGTGGATCCTGGCCTGGTCGCTCGGGCCGATCCTGATCGGCGTCGTCACGAGCATCTCGAGCCAGAACGACGTGCGCGCGGTTCCCGCGCGCTGGGTGCCGCACTCGGTCGTCGCTGGATTCGTACCGCGCAGCTGCTCGAGGGGACGAGCTCGCAGCACGCCGGCGGCACCGTCACCGAGGCCGGCGTCTACAGCCAGGCGCTGGTCGCGAGCAGCGAGGTCGCGCTGATGGCGACGGCGGCCACGCTGATCGTCGCGACGATGGCCGCGTACGCGTTCGGGCGGCTGCGCTTCCGGCTCGGGCACGCGCTCTTCCTGGCCTTGCTCGCCACGATGCTCGTTCCGGTCTTCGTCGTCGCGGTGACGCTCTTCCAGGTCATGGCCGACTTCCACCTGATCGACACCAAACGGGGGCTCACGCTCGTCTTCGTCGCGACGCTGACGCCGCTCGCCACCTGGCTGCTCTACAACCACGTGCGCGAGATGGACACTCGGCCCCGAGGAGGCGGCGCTCGTCGACGGCTGCCGCCGCTGGCAGGCGTTCTGTGCGCGTGGTCGTGCCGCAGATGGGCTCGGCGATCGCCGCCGTCGCGGCGATCACGGCGCTCACGGTCTGGGGCGAGTTCCTGATCCCGCTGCTCCTGACCTCGACGAGCAACGCCAAGCCGGTCACCGTCCTGATCACCGAGTACGTCGGCAAGTACACGACGAACTACCCCATCGTCGCGGCCGCCGGCGTGCTCGCGCTCCTGCCTCCCGCGCTGCTCGCACTGCTCCTCAACCGCCGCATCACGAGCGTCATGGCGGGATCCTCGTGATCCGTCACCTCGGGTACACGCGCGACCGCCTGGCGCTGATGTCGCAGCGCCTGCAGGAGCGCATCTATCCCGAGGCGCGGCCCGCCGACACCGTGCTCGTGGCCGGGCCGGTCGACCGCATCTCGTGGGACGACGCGCAGGCGCTCGCGTACCGGCCGGCCGAGATCGGCGAGCGCTTCGGGCCGCTGTGGGCGACGTACTGGTTCCGGGTGCGCGCGACGGTGCCGGAGGAATGGCGGGGCCGCCGCGTCGACCTGCTCTTCGACTCGCAGAGCGAGTCGGCCCTCTGGCGCGACGGGCGCATCGAGCAGGGCCTCAACAGCGGCGGCGACGGCGAGCGGCCGGACGCGCTGCTCGCCCGTTCCGCCGAGCCCGGGCCGCTCGAGCTGCAGATCGAGCTCGCCTGCAACGGCATGTTCGGCGAGAAGGCGAACCCGGCCGAGCTCAAGCGCTGCGACATCGCGCTCTTCGACCCGGAGGCGTGGCAGCTCTTCTTCGACTTCGAGACGCTGCGCGCGCTCGAGGCCGAGACGGGCGACGAGGCCTGGTCGGGGCGGCTGCGCGAGGAGCTCAACCGCTTCTGCAACGAGGGCGATCCCGCGATCCTGAGCGCGCTCTATGCGCACCACACCGCGACGCACGCGCACGAGCTCGCGGCGATCGGCCACGCCCACATCGACACGGCCTGGCTGTGGCCGCTGGCCGAGACGTACCGCAAGGCCCTGCGCAGCTTCAGCTCGCAGCTGCGGTACATGGACGACTACCCGGAGTACCGCTTCGCCTGCTCCCAGGCACAGCAGTACGCGTGGATCAAGGAGCGCAACCCCGACCTCTGGGCCCGCATCCGCGCGGCCGTGGAGCGCGGGCAATGGGTGCCCGTGGGCGGCAGCTGGGTGGAACCCGACTGCAACCTCCCCTCCGGCGAGTCGCTCCTGCGCCAGTTCGTGCACGGGCAGCGCTGGTTCGAGGCCGAGCTCGGGCGCCGCCATCGCGAGTTCTGGAGTCCCGACGCCTTCGGCTACGCGGGCCAGCTGCCGCAGATCCTGCGCGAGTGCGGCATCTCGCGCTTCCTCACGCAGAAGCTCTCGTGGAACCGTTTCAACCAGCCGGAGCACCACACGCTGACGTGGCAGGGCGACGACGGCAGCGAGGTGCTCGCCCACTATCCGCCGGCCGACACCTACAACAGCGAGGTCACCGTCGGCGAGCTGCTCAAGGTCGCGCGCGAGTACCGCGACCACGACCACTCGCCGACCAGCCTGCTCGTCTTCGGCTACGGCGACGGCGGCGGCGGCCCGACGCGGAGCATGCTCGAGACCCTGCGGAGGGCCGCCGACCTCCAGGGCCTGCCGCGCACCGCGCAGCGCACGAGCGAGGAGTTCTTCGGCGCGCTCGAGGCGGGCGGCGAGGATCGGCCCGTCGTCGTGGGCGAGCTCTACTTCGAATACCACCGCGGCGTCTACACCTCGCAGGCGCGCACGAAGCGCGGCAACCGGCGCGGCGAGCAGGCGCTGCACGACGCCGAGTTCATCGCCTGCCTGGGCGCCGCGTATCCGCGCGCCGAGCTCGATCGGCTGTGGAAGCTCCTGCTGCTGCAGCAGTTCCACGACATCCTCCCGGGTTCGGGGATCGGGCTCGTGTACGAGGACGCCGAGCGCGATCTCGCGGCCGTCGAGTCGGGCGCCCGCGCGCTCGTCCCGCCGGGGGCCACGCTCGTCAACACGGTGGGATTCGCGCGCCGCGAGGTGGTGGGCGACGGCATGGTCGCGGCGGCGCCGTACGGCGCCGCGCACCCCGTCGAGCCCGGCGACGAGGTCTCCGTCGACGGGCTGACGCTCGAGAACGCGCACCTGCGCGTGCGCCTGTCGCCCGGCGGCGCCGTCGAGTCGGTGCTGCACAAGGCCGGCGCTCGCGAGGCGCTGGCCGCCCCCGGCAACCGCCTCGAGCTCGCCGACGACCGCCCGGTCGCCTTCGACGCCTGGGACATCGATCCGTCGGCCCTCGAGACGCGACGCGACTACGCGCCGGCCACCTCCTGGCACGCGCACGCCACGCCGCTGCGCGCCGAGATCACCTTCGAGCGGCCCGGCCTCACGCAGATCGTCCGGCTCGACGCCGGCTCGCGCCGGCTCGAGTTCCGCACGACGGTCGACTGGCACGAGGAGCACACGCTGCTGACGGTGTGCTTCCCGCTCGCCGTGCACGCGCGCACCGCGACCTACGAGATGCCGTTCGGGTTCGCCGAGCGGCCGACGCACTGGTCGACGAGCTGGGACCGCGCCCGCTACGAGGTGCCCGGCCACCGCTGGGCCGACGTCTCCGAGCACGGCTTCGGCGTCGCGCTCCTGAACGACTGCAAGTACGGCTGGAGCTGCTTCGGCGGCGAGCTGCGGCTGAGCCTGCTGCGCTCGCCCCGGATGCCCGACCCGAACGCCGACAAGGGCCGCCACGAGTTCGCGTACGCACTCCTGCCGCACGCGGGCGGGTGGCGCGAGGCCGGAGTGGTGGGGGAGGCGGCGTGCTTCAACGCGCCGCTGCGTACGACGGGCGCCACCGTCCCGGAGTCGTTCGCGTCGGTCGACGACCCGAACGTCGTGCTCGACACGATCAAGCGCGCCGAGGATTCGGACGCGCTCGTGCTGCGCCTCTACGAGGCTCACGGCGGCCGCGGACTCGCGCGCGTGCGCGTGGGCGAGCCGTTCGCCTCGGCACGGCGCGTCAACGCCCTCGAGGACGACGGCGACGCGCTCGGCGTCGAGGGCGACACGGTGCTCGTCCCGTACCGGCCCCACGAGATCGTCACGATCCGCCTGACCTGAGATGCGCTCCGAGCACGCCTGGCCTTCCGGCGACCGAGCGGCGAGGCAGTGCGTAGAATCGCCGCACCTTGGCCGCGTACGCGTACGACCTCGGCAGTCACAGCCGGCCGGTCTCCACCGCCTCTCCCGAAGCGCAGGCCTGGTTCGACCGGGGCCTCGTGTGGTGCTACGGCTTCAATCACGAGGAGGCGGTGCGCTGCTTCCGGCGTGCGGCCGAAGCGGACCCGTGCTGCGCGATGGCGTACTGGGGCATCGCCTACGCGCTCGGGCCCAACTACAACAAGGACTGGCCGGCGTTCGAGCCGGACGAGCTCGCCGGCGCGGTCGCCGGCGCACACGACGCGGTGGAGAAGGCGCTCTCGCTGGCGGACGGCGCACGGCCGGTCGATCGGGCACTGATCGAGGCGCTGCGGGCGCGCTATCCGAGTGGCGCCCCGGTCGCAGAATGCTCGCTCTGGAGCGATGCGTATGCGGCGGCAATGCGGCGCGTGCACGAGGCATTCGGCGATGACCAGGACGTCGCGAGCCTGTTCGCCGAGGCGCTGATAGATCGCACGCCCTGGCAGCTCTGGGATCTGCAGACCGGCCAGCCGGCCGAGGGCGCCGACACGCTCGAGGCGATCGCGGTGCTCGAGCGCGCGATGGCGAGCTCGCCGCAGCCGCACCCCGGGCTCCTGCACATGTACGTGCACACGATGGAGATGTCGCCGTTCCCGGAGCGGGCGCTGCCGGCCGCAGACCTGCTGCGCGACCTCGTGCCCGATGCCGGTCATCTGCGCCACATGCCGACCCACATCGACGTGCTCTGCGGGCGCTACCGCGAGGCCGTCATCGGCAACGAGCGCGCGATCGAGGCCGACCGCAAGTATCTGCAGCGGGAAGGGCCGCTCAACTTCTACACGCTCTACCGCTGCCACGACTACCACTTCAAGATCTACGGCGCGATGTTCCTGGGCCGGCTCGAGCCCGCTCTGGAGGCCGCGGATGAGATGGTCTCCACGCTGAGCGAGGAGCTCCTGCGCGTTCGGGTGCCTCCGATGGCCGATTGGGTCGAGGCGTTCGTGCCGATGCGCCTGCACGTGCTCATCCGCTTCGGGCGCTGGAGCGAGATCGTCGACGAGCCGATGCCCGGCGACGCCGAGCTCTACGCGACGACGACGGCGATGCTCCATTACGCCAAGGGGGTGGCGTACGCCGCGATGGGCGATGTGGCCGCCGCGGAGCAGCAGCAGCGGTCGTTTGCCGAAGCGTTCGCGCGCGTGCCCGATTCGCGCTACCTGTTCAACAACACGAGTCGCGACATCCTCGCGGTCGCCTCCGAGATGCTCGAGCGGCGAGATCGCGTACCGCAGGGGCGACTTCGACGACGCCTTCGCGCACCTGCGCCGCTCGGTCGAGCTGGACGACAGCCTCCCGTACGACGAGCCGTGGGGCTGGATGCAGCCGGCCCGGCACGCGCTCGGCGCGCTCCTGCTCGAGCAGGGGCAGGTCGAAGCGGCCGAGGCGGTCTATCGCGCCGATCTCGGGCTGGACGGCACGCTCAGCCGACCCTGTCAGCACCCCGGCAACGTCTGGAGCCTGCACGGCTACCACGAGTGCCTGCGGCGCCTCGGCAAGGATGACGAGGCCGTCGCGGTGAAGGCGCGCCTCGACCTCGCGCTGGCCGAGGCGACCGTGCCGATCGCGGCCTCGTGCTTCTGCCGCACCGCGGCGGCCTGACCGAGCCGCGAAGGCGCGTTCGGTCACGAGGAGCGTCGCGCCGCGCAGTCGATCGAGGGATTGCGCGGCGTCCACGCGGGCGTTATCGTCGCAGCGCCGGGGGAGGGGGGTCTCTTCCGAGAGGGGTCTACCGTGGCCTGGGTCGCGAGTCGTTCGTGCAAGTCGCGTGCACGCGGAGTGCGGCGCTGGATGCCGCTCGGGGCGCTGGCCGCGCTCGTGGTGCTGGGGCCTGCGGTCCCGAATGCCGCGGCCTCTTGGGGCAAGGTGTCGAGCCCCCTGACCGACGGGCTCGCGACGCCCTCGCTCGCGCTCGCCGGCACGCAGGTGCTCGGCGCCTGGCCGCTCAACGCCGGCAACAACCAGCGCTCGGCCGAGGCGGCCGCGTTCACGCCGACGACCGACGGCTCGGCGCTCGCAGCGTCGGCCAAGCGCTACTCGCTCGTCTCCGGCTGGGCAGGCGTGGGGCCGGTCATCCTGCTCGGCTCGCTGTCGCCGGGCGGCTTCCAGGCGATGGTCACGGGCGGCGCGCCGACGCCCGGCCCCGTCGACGGCACGGATTTCGCCCAGCGCAACGCGGACGGCTCCTGGGGCCCGCTCGTCAACACCGGGCTCTCGGAATGCGCCACGTGCGCGTCCGCGGTCTCGGCGATCGCCCTTCCGGACGGCCAGACGCCGATGTTCGTCAACAACTACGGAGGGAGCGCGGTCATCTTCCGCGGCGCGAGCGGGCTCGCGGGCACGCCGGGAACGAACCTCTCGGGCGCGTTCGGTGCGGCGGGTGGCCTCGAGGCGAGCTACCCGTCGTTCGGTCGCGACGGTGCGGGCCGCTACTGGCTCGCCTGGTTCAACAGCGTCAAGCCGATCGGGCTCGCCGTCGTGCAGATCGATCCGGCCACGGGCGCCGCGATCGGCACGCCGGCCGTGCAGCCCGCCGCCGCGTGGTTGCCGTTCGCCCTCGCCTGCGCAGCGGACTGCAGACTGGTCTACCACGGGCTCGAGCCCGACGGTTCGAATCTCGGCCACCTGCGGACGTGGTGGCCCGGCGACCCGGCGCCGACGACCGTGAATGGAGCGGCCGGGCGGATCGGCAACGGCGTCGCGGCGAGCTACACCCGCGGCGGCAAGCTCTGGGTCGCGTGGTACGACGACGCCCTGCCGACCTACCACGCCGTCCTCGGCGACGTGCGCGGCGGGGGCGGGACCGTGCAGGATCTGGGCGTGCCGCCGCACAGCGGCTCCTACGTGCCGGGGATGCTGGGAGCGATCGCGACCCAGGACGGCTCCCTTGCGGTGGTGGCGAACTGGACGTCGGGCGGGACGCCGCAGTTCTGGGCCGACGTCGTGCCCGCGAACGTCGCGACTCCGGCGCCCGGGCCGCGCGTCACCGAGCTGCAGACGGGCCCGGGCGGCAAGGGCTTCCGCATCCAGGTCCAGTTCCAGGTGCCGAAATCGTGCTCGAAGCCGTGCACCGGGACGGCGGAGCTGCGCACCCGCAACGGCCGGCGCCTGTATGCCGTCACCCCGCTGCCGGGCGACGGCAAGGTCATCCTCGGCCGGCGCGGCGGCATCCCGCTCTCCAAGGGGGTTGGCCGGAAGGTGCGCTTCTACCTCACCGTGCGCAAGAGCGAGCTGCTGCGCGCGCCGTTCGTCACGCAGGGCGGCAGCCGCCTCGCGCAGACGCGCCTGCGCGTCGTCGTCCGTACGGCGTCCGGGAGCACCCTGTACGTGCGCGACGGGCAGATCAAGGTCTCGATCGCGCGTATCAAGTCCGGCGCGCTTCCGGGACTCAGGGGCATTCTCTAGGGCGGAGGCGGCGCACACCCTGTGACCCCTGGCCGGCGCCCCGGTAGCGTTCCCGTGGCGCTCATCGGTGCGCGCTTCCGTCCGGGCTGCGTGACGAACGGGCCGGCGCCGTACGATTGCGGCGCATGAGGCACGACGACCCCATCGCGCTCGTCGGCGGCGTGCGCACCGCGATCGGGCGCTTCGGCGGGGCCCTCAAGGATGTCGAGGCCGCAGATCTCGGCGCCGCCTGCATTCGCGAGCTGATCGCCCGCGTCGGCATCGACGCCGGCGAGGTCGACGAGGTCGTCATGGGCCAGGTCGGCCAGGTCGGCCCCGATGCCTACAACGCGCGCCGGTGCGCACTCGGCGCGGGACTCCCGCCGTCCTCCACGGCGATGAACGTCAACCGCCTCTGCTCCTCGGGCCTCCAGGCGATCGTGAGCGGCGCGCAGTCGATCCTCTCGGGCCAGGCGCAGGTGGTGGTTGCCGGCGGCGACGAGTCGATGAGCCGGCAGCCGTTTCTCACCTACGGCGAGCGCGCCGGCTGGCGCCTGGGGTCGCGCGAGGCCGTCGACGGGACGCTCTCCCTGCTGACCGATCCGTTCGGCGGCTACCCGATGGGCGTCACGGCCGAGAAGGTCGCGGAGCAGCACGCCGTCTCGCGCGAGCGGCAGGATGCGTTCGCCCTGCGCAGCCAGGAGCGCGCTGCCGCGGCGATCGCGCAGGGCCACTTCGACGGGCAGATCGTCGCGATCGACCTGCCCCGCGCGAGCGAGCCGTTCGCCCGCGACGAGCACCCGCGCGCGACCACGCTCGAGCAGCTGGCCGGCCTCGAGCCGGTCTTCCGGAAGGGCGGCTCGGTGACGGCCGGAAACTCGTCCGGCATCAACGACGGCGCGGCCGCGGTGATGCTCATGCGGCTCTCGCAGGCCGAGGAGCGCGGGCTGGCTCCACGGCTGCTGCTCCGCTCCTGGGCGGTCACCGGCATCGAGCCGGAGGTCATGGGCTACGCGCCGGCGATGTCGATCCCCAAGGCGCTCGAGCGGGCGGGGATGACGATCGACGAGCATCGACGTGATCGAGCTGAACGAGGCCTTCGCGGCCCAGGCCGTGGCCGTGGCCGAGACGCTCCAGCTGCCGGCCGAGAAGCTGAACCCCGACGGCGGGGCGATCGCACTCGGCCACCCGGTCGGCGCGACCGGCGCGATCCTGACGGTCAAGCTGATGCACGCGCTCGAGCGAACGGCCGCGCGCTTCGGGCTCGTCTCGATGTGCATCGGCGGCGGCCAGGGCTTCGCCGCCGTGTTCGAGCGCCCCCGGTAGCGGCGAAGCCGGCGCGACGGCGCGCGCGCCGGGTCAGCGGGGCAGCGCGTCGTGCAGGTCGGCGATCGGCTCGGAGGTCGTGCCGCCCGCGCTCCAATCGCAGTACGTACCCGGCGGCGGCGTGACCCGGCAGCCGGAGGAGCTCTCGATCGCGGTGCCCTCGCCCCATTCGTTGTACGTCGTGATCAGCTGCCACTTCGCGCCGGAGGCGTTCATCGCGGCGATGTCGGACCGCCAGCGGGCGCGGTCGCGGGCCAGGAACGGCGCGCTGCCGTAGGCGTTGCCCGACTTCCAGAAGCCCGGGGAGATGGCGTACGAACCGTCGCCGGGCGCGTGCGAGAAGTCCTGGACGGCGCTGGCCGGGCCGTACTGGTGCCAGCCGTCGATGCTCGCGTCGTCGGCGCAGGTCGCATAGCCGGGGAACACCTTGAGGTCGACGTAGACCCTCTCGGCGTACTGCTGCCGGAGGATGTCCTCGGCCAGCTTCCAGCGGGCGACCGTCGCACAGCCGTGGGCGGTGTCGAGATCGTCCGCGTTGTAGACGAACACGAGCATCCGGGCGTGCGGCAACATCGCCAGCGCCGACCCGCCGCCGTACGTCGTGCGCAGGTAGTGCAGGTCGGCGGCGATCGCGGCCGGAGCCGGGTCGGAGATGCCCTCGGGCTCGTAGTACGGCGCCCATCTGAAGCCGGTGCCGCGGGCGGCCTGGAAGAGCGCCGGCCAGTGACCGTCCGTCGTCGAGCTCCGCCCGAACCACGAGGCGATGCCGAGCCGCACGCCCGCGTACTGCATGTCGGCGATCTGCGCCTTCACCGTCGGGAGGTCGGTGCGGTACCGACCGCGGGTCGGCACGTAGTTGGTGAACGGGTTCTGCGCGTCGCGGCCCCAGGTCTGCGGGAACCACGGGTAGTAGAACGCCGCCCTGACGGTCCCCGCGAGCGCGACCGGAGCGGACGGCGGAGGCACGGCCGTCGCGCCGTTCAGGCTCGCGGGGCCGACATAGCGCTTGTAGGCCTTGATCCAGTTGGCCGCCTCCTGCCGCTGCGCCGAGGCGAGCGAGAGGCGTCCCGAGCAGACGAGCTCGCGCAGCCTGTGCTCGAGACGGTCCTTCGTGCGCGCCCCCCAGGGCTCGTAGATGTGCTCGGGCCACAGGTTCGCGATCGCGTTCGAGCCGCCGATCTCGAGCGACACCAGACGGTCGACCTCGTAGGCGTGTGCCACCCGCTCGAGGGCGTAGCGCTCGTATGCCGTGTCCTTCGCGCTCGCCGGGATGCCGGGCACCCGAGCCGCGTAGCCGGCCTTGCAGATCGTCGCCTTCCCCACGGCGAGGTGCCCACCGGGCGTCAGGCGGTGGTCCGGGAGAGCCGGGCCGGGAACGTGCGGTGCGTTCCGTGCCGATGCCGAGCCGGCCACCAGGGCCAGGAGCACCGCGAATGCGAGGGCTACGCGTGCAGCCATGGTCTGAGCCTAGGCCGAGGCTTACGCGCTCGCCGTGGCAGGCGTCGCCGACCGGCCTTATCCGCGGTCACCCGACGCTGCCTGCGGCGCGTCAGCGCGTCGCGCGCTCGACGGCGCGTCGCCCGCGCGGAGTGATCGCGAAGTGCTCGTCGACGAGTCCCTCGGCCAGCAGGCTGCGCACGTGCTCCCAGGGCGGCGTGCCCCCGCGGCGCATCCAGCGGCGGAGCGCTTGCGCGGTGCGGGCAGGCAGAGCGAAGGTCTCCTGCGCGTGCACGTCCGCGATCTGCGCCCAGCCGCCTGCATCGACGGTCAGGTGGAGGCGGTCGACCAGTCGCTCGCTCGGCTGTCCGTCGAGGTCGATCTCGACCTGCCCGTCCGCGCGTTCGCGGACATCCACGTCGACGCCCTGCGCGGTGCGCCCGCGGAAGATCAGGTGACTGACCGGCGCTGTCGCAGTGGCTCCCTCGGGGATGGCGGCGTGGCCGTGCAGGGCCGCTCGCCAGGCATCCTGTTCCTCGCTCGTGCGGATCCATTCGCCGAGCAATCGCTCGAACGTCGCCGCGAGCGCGTCCATCTCCGTCTCGAGGTGGCGGCGCGGTCGCAGCGCGCCGGCCGCGAGGCGGCCGTGCTCGCCGTGGATGTGCGTGAATGCGCGGACGAGGTGGGCCAGCGCGACGCGCTCGGCGCCTGGAGCGGCAGCGAGCTCCGGCGCCGGGCGAACGGGCGCGCCCTCAGCGGGAAGCAGCGCGTCGCGACCCCGCGGGTAGTCGCCCGTACGGCGGTTGCCGCCCGTGCGTCCCACATCCGTTCGACTGGGTGGCTGCTTGCTGCCCGGACTCGAGTGCGACGGTTTCGCCATACCGACAGCGTGCCTGGGTTGCGCCTCCGGGCCATCGGCGAATGACGCCGCTGCGCCTGCGGGTATCCCGCAAAGCGTGATCCGCCCACGAGGCGGTCGTCGCCGGGAGGGCCCGTATGGGCGATGGCGTCCAGATCTCGAAATACGTGTGTAGCATCTGATACGAGGCGCCTGAATTGCTGCAATTCCGGATTTTGGGACCCCTCGAGGTCTGCAACGACGCGGGCTTGATCGAGCTCGGAGGTCAGCGCCAGCGCGCGCTCCTCGCGCTCCTGCTGCTCAGGGCGAATGAGATCGTCGCCACGGACTCCCTCGTGGATGCGCTCTGGGGCGAGCGGCCACCGCGAACAGCCACAGCCTCGCTGCAGAATGGGATCTCGCAGCTCCGCAAGCTCCTCGGCGCGGACGTGGTGGAGACGAGCCCGCCCGGCTATCGCCTCCGCGTGGCCCACGAGCAGGTGGACGCCGTCGTCTTCGAGCGGCTGATGCGAGAAGCGCGGACGCTGCCGCCCGAAGAGCGCGCCAAGGCGCTTGCCGAGGCGCTCGCGCTCTGGCGGGGCGAGCCCTTGGCGGACATGCGATTCGAGCCCTTCGCGCAGGACGAGATCCGCAGGCTGGTCGATCGGCGGCTCGTCGCTCTGCAGGAGCGCATCGATACCGAGATTGCGTGCGGGCGTCACGCCGATGTGGTGTCCGAAGCAGAGGGTCTCGTCGCGGCCAATCCCCTGCACGAAGGCCTCCGCGGGCTGCTCATGGTCGCGCTCTATCGCTCGGGTCGCCAGGCGGAGGCGCTGCAGACCTTCTACGCGTGCCGCACGGCACTCGACGACGGCCACGGGCAACAGCCCAGCGCCAAGCTCCAGGAGATCTACCTCGCGATCTTGCGCCAGGACTCGGCGCTCGCCCCGGCGACGGCCGACGTCCGTGCTCCCAGCGACCACTACGGCGAGATCGCGCGCGCCGTCAACGCCTCGCGGCTCGTGTCCGTGCTCGGGCCCGACATCGGAGCCTCGACGACGGTTCCCGGGCCGGCGGCGGCGGCCGAGCACCTCGCCCGGCACTTCGAGTGCCCGGCGGAGGCGGCGCGGGGCCTCGCGCATGTCGCAGAATTCGTCGCCATCACCCACGGTGTTGGACCGTTGTACGACGAGTTGCACGCTCTCTACGGGGGCGATTTCGCACCGGGACCCGTGCACCGGTCGCTTGCGGCTCTTGCGCTGCTCCTGCGCGCCCGTGGCTTGCCCGGCCAGTTGCTGCTGACATCCGGCTACGACCGCACGCTCGAGCGTGCGTTCGCCGACGCGGGCGAGGAGTTCGACGTCGTCTCGTACGTGGCGGTCGGCCGCGACCGCGGGAAGTTCCTGCACATCCCGCACGGCGGATCGGCGAGGGTGATCGACGAACCGAATCTCGAGGCGGGGCTCGCCGCGCCGGAGCGGACGATGATCCTCAGGCTCAACGGCGGCACGGACGAGCTGTCCGACCGCGTGCGCGACAGCTACGTGGTGAGCGAGGACGACTACATCGACTACCTCGCGCAGTCCGAGGCCTCGGCCTTGCTTCCCGTCGGCCTCGCGGCACGGATCCGCCGCAGCCATCTCCTGTTCATGGGCTACGGGCTCGACGACTGGAGCCCGCGCGTATTCTTGCGCCGCCTCTGGGGCGCGGAGCGCATCGCCTATCGCTCGTGGGCGATCGACGCGACGGCGGGGCGCGCGACGACGGAGCACTGGCGGCAGCTCGGAGTCGAGGTCCTCGACGCCGCAGCCGATACGGTGCTCGACGAGCTGCGACGGCGGCTCGACGGCGGAGACGCGGCGGCGGCGTGAGCGTCTCCGCCCCCGCGAGTGCGGCCCCGCTGGCACGCCCGAGCAGCCCGTACAAGGGACTCGCGCCGTTCGAGGATTCCGAGCTCGACGCGCTCCTCTTCTTCGGGCGAGAGCGCGAGCGCGAGGTCATCGCGGCGAACCTCGTCGCCGCCCGGCTGACCGTCCTCTACGGACCGAGCGGGGTCGGCAAGAGCTCCGTGCTGCGTGCGGGTGTCGCGCGCGACCTTCGCATGCTGCCGGAACGCCCTCTGGTGATCGTTTGCGATAGCTGGGCGGACGGCCCTGAAGCCGCCTTGGCGTCCGCCATCGCCGCCGCGGCGGGCATCGAGCCAGGCCCGCTTTCGGAGACAGTCGAGATCGCTGCGGTGCGGTTCGGCGAGATCTATCTCCTCCTCGATCAGGTCGAGGAGTACTTCGTCTACCACGCAGCCGATCCGGCGCTCGGAGATGCGCTCGCCGAGCTGGTGACACGACCGGAGCTGCCTGTCCACGTGCTGCTCGGCATTCGCGAGGACGCCCTCGCCCGCCTCGACGTATTCAAGCCGCGTCTTCCCGGGCTGCTCGCGAATCGCCTTCGTCTCGAGCACCTGTCACTCGACGCGGGACGGCGAGCGATCCTCGGACCGGCCGCGCGCTTCAGCGAACTGATCCCGGAGGAGGAGGAAATCGAGGTCGAGCCGCGGCTCATCGACGCGGTACTGGCCGGCGTTCGCACGGGCGTTCTCGTCCAGCCGCGGCGCGGACGCGGCGCGGCCAAGGCCGCCAGGCGCCAGGACCGGATCGAGACGCCCTACCTCCAGGTCGTCATGGAGCGGATCTGGGAGGTCGAGCGCGCGCAGCACTCGCGTGTTCTGCGGCTGAGCACGCTCGAGCAGCTCGGCGGTCCGACGCGGATCGTCGAGCAGCATCTGGAGCGGGCATTGACCGCGCTGACACCGCAGCAGAAGGCCCTCGCGGCGCGCATGTTCAATCACCTCGTGACGCCGTCCGGGATGAAGATCGCCCACGGCACGCGCGACCTCGCGCGCTATGCCGCGACCTCCGAGGACGAGCTGGCGCCCGTGCTGATCACCCTCGGCCAGGAGCGGATATTGCGGTCGGTGGGCGGCGACGGGCCCGACCTTGCGCACGAGATCTTCCACGACGTCCTCGCGGATGCGGTGCTCGCCTGGCGGGCCGCGTTCGAGGCCGAGGAGGCGCTGAAGCTCGAGCGCATTGCCACGAAACGGCGACACCGCCGCCTGCTCGCGTTCTTCGTGCTCTCGCTCGTCGCGCTTGCGGCGATGGCGGCTGTGACGCTGTATGCGGTCTCACAGCGCAGCGCCGCTCAGCGCAATGCGACGGCGGCGCAGAAGCACCTCGTCGAGGCACAGCACGCGAGGGCCGATGCTCGCCGCGAGGCCGCCAGCGCGCGCACGTCGGCGCGGGATTACCGGGCCGAAGCGAAGAAGGCACTCCGGGCCCAACGGACGGCGGAGAAGGAGCGCAAGAACGCTCAGACACACGCTCGGGAAGCTTTCGAGCAGAAGCGGATTGCCGATTCGAAGACACGGATCGCCACACAGGCAAGCCTCCAGGCCCGTCGGGCAAGCGACGATGCGCTGAGACAGAAGCGGCGGGCGCAGGGTCTGACGGTGAAGGCCGAAGCGGCGACGAAGAAGGCGACGGCAAAGACGCAGGACGCGATCCGGGCGCGCAAGAGCGAGCAGCGTGCGAGGCGCCAGGCTCAGGCGCAGGCCGACGCCTACAACGCGATCACGTTGCTGGACAGCCAGCCGTTCAGGAGCCTCGAGCTCGGCGTTCGCGCGGCGGGTCTCCAGCCGCGGCTCTCGCTCGTCGAGGACACGCTGCGACGGGCCTTGCTCGCCGAACGCGGGCTCCACGTCCTGCAGGCAGGCGCCGGGCTCCGTGACGCCGCCTTCAGCGCCGACGGCCGCCTCGTCCTTGCGAGAGGTGCGCGGGATGCGAAGGTGTTCGCGGCCGACACGGGACAGCTCGTCACCACGATCCGGACACGTGGAGCCTTACGCAGCGCGGTGCTCTCACCGGACGGGTCGACCGTCCTCACTGCCGCCCGCGGTCAGCACGCCCAGCTCTGGGATGCCCACTCCGGCGCGCTCACGGGTGCCCTCGCCCACGGAGGGGCTGCCTCGAGCGCGCGCTTCTCGGCCGACGGACGTCTCGCAGTGACCGCGCGAGGGGCGAGCGCGAGGATCTGGGAGGTTGCGAGCCGCTCCGCCCTGCGCGTGCTGACAGCTCCGGCGACCATCCGCGCGGTCATGTTCAGCCCGGACGGCGGCCGGCTTCTCATGCTCGCGGGCACCTCTGCATACGTGGTCGACGTGGCGAGCGGCGCCTCCCTGTTCGCCTTCTCCCCGCCGAGCCCCGTGACGGCCGTGCACTTCTCGCTCGCGGGCGACATGATCGCGACCACGGGCGGTGACCCGATCGCCCGCATCTGGAATGCACAAGACGGGAGCCTCCGCTGCGCGACGCCGCCGAGCGACGGCACCCTGTTGTCGTCGGCGTTCAGCCACGATGGCCAATGGCTCGTGACGACGAGCGTCCAGGGCGATACCCGCGTCTGGCGCACCGCGACCTGTGAGCTCCAGACGCAGCTGGTCGGTCAGCTGTCGAAGGTCGTCGCCGCCGAGTTCTCTGCGAACGACAGGCTGATCGTCACCGCCGGCAGCGACCGCACAGCTCGCCTGTTCTCGTTCCCGGACGGCACGCAGCAGGCGTCGCTGCTCGGCCACGACGAGGCGCTGACCGCGGCCAGGTTCAGTCCGGACGGGACGCGTGTCCTGACGGCGAGCAGCGACGGCACGGCGCGCACCTGGAACGCCGAGATCGACCGTCTGCTGCAACCGCTCGGCAGTCACGAGGGCCCGGCGAACGGGCTCGCGTTCTCGCCCGACGGGGCCACGCTGGCGAGCGTCGGGGCCGACGGCGACGTCCGTCTCTGGTACCTGGCAACCCGGGCTTTGCGCTCGACGCTGGTCGCCGGCGTGGCGCTCGACGGCGTCGCGTTCAGCCCGGATGGCCGGAAGCTGGCTGGGGCCGGTGCCGATGGTATTACTCGCATCTGGACGCTGGCGAGCGGTCTCGTGACAGCACGCAAGGGGCAGCCCGGTGCGGTCCGCGCCGTCGCCTACTCGCCCAACGGGGTGTGGCTGGCGACGGCGGGCGATGATCACAACGTCCGCATCTGGCCAACGCGAGGCGGGAAGCCGATCGTCCTGCCCCAGTCCACGGCCGTCCGTGATGTCGCATTCAGCCCGGACAGCGCGTCCCTCGCGACCGCAGGGGAGGACGGCGTCGCTCGCCTCTGGGATGTCCGAACGGGTGAGCCGGGGCGGACCTTCGAGCGCCATTCCGCAGCTGTCACGTCGGTCGCATTCAGCCCGGACGGGTCGAAGCTCCTCACGGCCAGCCTCGACCACGACGCACGCCTCTGGGACGTGGCGAGTGGCCGGAGCTTGCGCCTGCTGCACGGGCACGCGGCGTTCGTGAGCGATGCCGGGTTCAGCTTCGACGGCAACTGGGTCGTGACAGCCGGACCGGCGAAGGCGGGCGTCTGGGCCACCTCGGAGTCCGACCTCACCGCGAACTTCCGCCTCTTCTTCCTCGCCGGTCACGAGGGTCCCCTCAGCGCCGCGGCGTTCGACCCGCACAACTGGATGCTGGCGACCGCGGGGACCGACGGGACGATCCGGACGTATACCTGCGCGCTGTGCGCCGGCACATCCGAGCTCGTTCGTCTTGCCAGGCAGCGTGAGGCGGCGCTCGCCGAATCTGGCGCCCCCACGGCGCAGTAAGGGCCCGCTCGGAAGACCAGGGCGCCGCGCCCCGCCGGCTCGACCTGCGGCTCTTCCGAGCCGGCAGCGCCGGGCCTGAGGGCGCGTTGGCCGGCGGTTACCCGGCCGTGGGTGAGCGATTAAGGCAGGGCGTGACGGTGGGCGCATGTCCACTCGAACATCGCCCCGCAGCCGGATTCGCACCTCCACGGCGGCTCTCGCCGTGCTCGCGCTGGCAGTCGCCTGCGCCTCGCCAACTCCCCTGTCCGCGGCACGCGGCCACTCCCACGCACGGGCGCGCGTCCACGCCGGCGGCGACGATGCAGCCGTTGGCTGGGATGGCCGTTCGCTCGGTCACGTGCAGGCGGCGAACGCCATCGCCGCAACGTTCCTGGCCCGAAGCTATGCACCCGGTGACCTCGCAACACTCGCCCTCGCTTCGCGCACTCACCACGGGACCGTGCAGATCTTCCACGCCGGCTTCGGTGACCAGGGACCGATGCAGGGTCTCGCCGTCGGTCCCGTCGTGGCCCTCGCGACCGGTGTGAGGCACGCGGAGGTGCGCATGGGCCGCTGGCCGACCGGTCTCTACTACGCACGCATCGCGGATCCCGGCCGCACGGGATACGCGCCGTTCGTGTTGCATCCGGCGCGGCTCGGCACGCAGCGTGTGGCAATCGTGCTGCCGACCAACACCTGGCAGGCATACAACTTCCGCGACGACGATGGCGATGGTGTGCCGGACACGTGGTACGCGGACCCGCGCGTCAAATGCGTGGGCCTCTCGCGCCCGTTCATCGGCAACGGGGTGCCGCCACACTACAAGGAGGATCGCGGCTTCCAGCGCTGGCTCGCCGTCACCGACAAGCAGGTCGACTTCCTGAGCGACGACGATCTCGACAGGATCGGCAGTGGCGACCGGCTCGCGCGCCTGTACGACCTCGTCGTCTTCCCGAACCACGAGGAGTACGTCACCGCGCGCGAGTACGACGCGGTCCTCCGGTATCGCGACCGCGGCGGCAACCTCGCCTTCCTCTCCGCGAACAACCTGTTCCGGCGCGTCGACCGGCGCGGCGACAAGCTCTGCCTGATCGGCCGCTATCGCGACCTGGGTCGCTCCGAGGCGCGCATCATCGGCGTGCAATACGTGGACTGGAACCACGACCGTTACCCGAACAGACCGTTCACCGTCGTCGGCGTGCAACGCGCGCCATGGCTGTTCCGCGGTACCGGGCTCCACGACGGCTCGCGCTTCGGCGTCTATGGCATCGAGATCGATGCCCGCACGGCGCAGTCGCCGCCGGGCACGCAGGTGCTCGCGACGATCACCGACGAGTTCGGGCCCGGGGAGTCCGCGGAGATGACGTACTACTCCACGCCGGCCGGAGCCAAGGTATTCGCCGCGGGCGTCATCAACTTCGGCAGCTCGGCGCTCTGGCCGGTCACGTCACGCCTGCTCGCCAACCTCTGGGCGCGCATGGCTCGTCCATGAGTGGCGGGGGTTCAGGAGTCGCACGGGTACGCGACTCCTGAACCCCCGCCACTTACGGCGCGACGCAGATCGCCGAGACCGTGACATTCGCGCTTGTCACCGAACCGGTCTCGAAGATGACCGTCCATCCGGTCCCGTCCGGAGTCGGGCCCTCGGAGTCCGCGAGGGAGTCCCGGCCGGAGTTCCAGCCGCCGGCGATCGCCTTCTGGCCGGCCGCGCAGGTGGCCGTGACCGCCATGCCGGGGCTGCTTGGCGGGACGATCGCCACCGGCGAGGTGACAGCGGTGATCTTGGTGCCGGCCACGCCGCCCACGACTCCGGCGGCGAGCCGATCCGCGGTGATGCTCCCGGCCGCGATGGCATCGCTCCCGACCGCCCCCTTCGCCAGCGCCGTTGCGGTGACCGCCCCGGGGCCGAGCTTGGACTTCGTCACGGCCGCGCTTGCGATCTTCGGCGTGGTCACGGCGTTGCGCGCGAGTTGCGGGGTTCCCACGGAGCCTCGCCCGATGACCTGTCCTGCCCAGCCGGTGCCACCGAGCGCGAAGAAGAGCGCCAGGCCGGCAATGACATTGGCGGGTGTCAGGAGTCGTCGCGCCCGCCTCACGCCGAGGCCTTTCCGCGCGGTCCGCCGTTCTCGTGCGCACAGCGCGCCAGCGCCACGGCGTCGTTGACGCGATAGCCGGTGGCCGGGTCGAGAGTGACGCTGCACGTCACCCCTGGGAACCGGCGCGTGTGGCGGAGCCTGGCGGCAAGCGCTGCTCGGTCGATCACGAGCGTGTGGCCGTAGCCGATCCACGCGGATTCGCGGATCGCCGCGAGCAGGACGTTGGTCGCGTCGTAGTAGAGATCGGCGAAGTCCGTCGGAGGCGAGCCGAAGCGCGCCTGGAAGCGGGCTCGCCAGGCGAGGTCGCTCGGGAGCGCCGTCACCTTGGCATACCAGGGCGTGAAGTCCGGATCGGGCACGGCCGTGCCGTTGAAGACCGTCGGCCCGAGCGCCGGCAGGGTCGGTCCGGTCGTGCTGCCGTTGATCGTCGCGAGGCCCGCGGCCTCGTAGACCGGGAGCCATGCAGGGGCTTCCGGCGAGCATGGGTGGCCGATCACGGCCACGTTCCGGGCGTTCGCCACTGCGGCATCGGCGACGGCGGCGTTGTCGGCGAGGGACGCGGCGGTGCCGCCGCCACACGGTGCGTTGAAGGCGTTGGTCCGAATCGCGAAGCCGAGGATGGCCGGCTGCTGCTCGATCGCCATCTGAACGGCCTCTCGGACGCTCGGCCCGAAGAAGGCGCCGAAGCCCGTGTCGTCGAACGCGACGACGATCTGCAGCGGCTGGCCGCGCGGCACGATCACCTCGCTGCGCGTTCGGTGAGTGGGCATGCCGGCGGCAGTGCTGCCGGAGGCAGCGAGCGCCATGCAGATCGCTGCCGCCACTAACGGTAACCGCTTCATCGCATTGCCTTTCGCCTCGGTGTCACTCTCGAACCGGACGCTAGGCAAGCGCACGCGGAGGTTCAATCCGTGAAAACCCTTGACCTGCTGCGGCCGTGGAGTCGGACTTGCGAGGCTCCGCTGCGAGGTAGGCGCGCGTCGTGCGCTCCGGCCCGCGACGGCGCAACCACGCGTACTGCATGAGCATGAGCGGCCACAGCACGACCATCGCAGGTACGACGCCTGCGACGCCTGCGTCGGCCAGTGTCGTCATCGTCGCGAGCGCGCCGATTGCTGTCGACGCCGACACGATCGCGGCGCGCCGTCCGTACGCCCGCCGCAGCAGGAGGGGAAAGACGGAGGCGAAGAGGACGTCCCCGAGTCCGATGCTGAGAATGGTCGCGCCGTGCGCGGTGAAGCCGACGCGAGGCGCGAACGCGACTCCCGACAGACGCTCCATGAGGTCGGTCGTGAGAGGCGTCTTCAGCGTTGCGAGGTAGTCGTACGCGGCGACTCCCCCTCCCAGCACGACCGCATCGCGCGCGCGCATTCCGCTCTGCGCCCAGAGGTTTGCCAGAGCGATTGCGACCACGATCAGCAGGCAGTCGTTGAGAGCGAGAAAGGCTGCACCGTGGGAGCCGGCCACGACGAGCGCCGTGATGTCGGCGGCGGTCAGCACACCGGCGAGCGGCCACCCGATGGCGCGTGGCAGCATCGCCGCCAGGCCGAGCTGGAGGATGCTTGCTCCACCCACGGCGAACAGCGATGCGACGAGCGAGTAGGGGAGGGCGAGGTACAGGAACGGCGCGACCACCACGAACGCGCCGATCGCGATCGCGTCGTCGAGGCCGAACACGCCGATCGGCGGCACGTCCAGGCGCGCGCGCCGGAAGAACAGCAGCGATCCGCCGACGGCTGCTGCCTCACAACCGCTCACGATGGCAAGGGCGATCGGATCCATGGCTACCGACCGGGCTCGCGCATGTCGCATCGCCGGGGTAGCGGCGACCCGAGATACCGGCGATCGTCCACGAGCTCGAGGTGTGCGAGAGGCACTCCGGCTGCATCGAGAGCGTTGCGCACCTGCCGCTTCGCGGATGTCGTCGGGTCGCGCACCAGGATTGCGAGGGCGAGGCCGCCGCTGACCGCCCGAGCCGAGTAGCGCGCCGGCAGCGGCACCGCTTCGAGCGCTTCGAGCGCTTCGAGCACCGGCCTCGGGCACACGTAACCGGAGTCGGTGCGGATCGCGTGCTGCAGCTTGCCCTGGACCTGCGACGTGGCGGTCGGCAGCGATCGCAGATCGCACCGCAGGGGCGGGATGACGGGGCGTACGAGATCCTCGCTGTCGTAGCGCAGGAGCAGCGTCGTCTCGCGGAACGGCGGGAACGGCGTCAGCACCAGAGTGCCGAGCTCACCAGGGCGCGCACTCGCACCGCTCTCTACGGCGATCACCTCGACAAGACCGTGCGACGACTCGAAGTGGAGGTGTCCATGCGAGCAGGGGACGCCTCCGAGCGGGAGCGTCTCGGTCAACGCGTAGGTCTCGGAGAAGGCGATGTCGCCGAGCGCCTCGCGTGCGCGGCGGCGCAAGCCCCCGGTCACGATCTCCCCGCCTGTCAGCACCCGGCGGAGCGCCAGATCCCGATGTCGAGTCCCGCGGCGCCTGGCCTCTTCGATCAGCTCCCCGAGGTATGACGGGTAACACGAGAGAACGCTGACGCGACTCCTGTGGCGCGGCAGCGTGTGGTGCTCGAGGAGTTGTGCGAGCGCGTCCGATGCGGCCGTTGCGCCCGTGACCGTGGCGATTGCCCCGAGCCGGGCGCAGGCCGAGACGAGGGTGGTGGTTCCGATCGCGCGCGGACTGGAGCAGATCTGAACGAGATCGCCCGGAACGATGACGCCGCGGGCGAGGAACGAGATCGCGGCGAGAGCCGAGAGCGTGGCGAGCTCGTGAGCGGAGAAGCAGACCACTGCGGGTCGCCGGGTCGTACCGGTCGTCGCGGTGCGCAGAGCGACCTTCGCCTCGCGGTGTACGAACGCGTCAGGCTCGTCGCGCAGTGCGACCTGCGGCGTCACCCGGAGGTGCTCGATGGCACTCCAATCGGTCCACGCGCCGCCCGCGCCCGGCGTTGCCGGCTCGCGGGCGTAGTACTCGGTCTGCCGTGCCAGCGCCACGAGTTCGCGCATTCGCCGCAGTTGCATCGCACGGCGGGTTCGCTCGTCGATCGCAACGCCGGGTGTGGCAGTCGCGGCACGCTCGTCGAGGGCGCCGAATTCGGCGTGGGTCGCCAGCATTGCGCCGACGATCCAGTCGAGCGACCAGGGCGCGAGCCGCCGGCCGGAGGCGACGGACGCCGCGAGTCGCGTGGTTGCTATGGCTGCGCGAAACATGCTCGACCGCCCGGTGGGAGGGCGCACGCGGCGCCCTCCCGTCCGGTCGCTAGTTCATCGCGACTTCGAAGCCGATGCTCGCGAGCGCACTCACGACGTACCGCACGTAGCACAGCGTGGCCTTCATTGTGCCTCCTTCCGGGTTGCTCGATTGCCACGCTCGCAGCATCGGATCGGGCTCAAACTCCGGGGTCACGGCGCACTAACGGCGCGCTCACGCGGGTGGACGATCAGCCGGCGTCGGCCGCGGGATCGATCGCGACGTCTCTCGCAGACGCCACCAGCACTGCCAACTGGGTACGGGAGCGCATACCGAGCTTGGCGTAGATCGCATGGAGGTGGGCTTCGATCGTCTTGACGCTCAGGAAGAGGGCGCTTGCCACCTCACGGTTGGTCGCGCCTTGTGCGACTTGAAGGGCGATCCGCAGCTCCTGCGCGGTCAGCGTGCTGAGCGCGGGCTCGCGTGCGGGCGGGGGTTGCTCGCCGGCGAGCACGAGCTCGCCGCGCGCTCGTGCGGCGAACGCGCGTGCGCCGAGGCGTTCGAAGATCGACCCCGCATGCCGCAGATGCTCACGCGCGGCCGCGCGCCGCCGGCTGCGCCGGAGCCGCTCGCCCCAGCACAGCTCGCTGCGGCCGAGCTCGAACGGCAGCGACGTGGCGCGCTCGATCTCGACCGCCCGTGCGAAGGCGCCGTCGAAGTCGCCGGCCGCGAGCAGGCCGTCGCAGCGAGCAGAAGCCGCGAGTGCCCAGGCGCGCCGGGTGGCGCGCGCCTGCTCGGAGAAGACGGCGAGGCAGGCCCGGGCTTCGGCGTCGCGCCCCGCTCGCGCGTACGCCTCGATCAGATCCGGCGCCCATCGGATCACGCCGGGCTCGCGCAGCCCGTCGTCCGCGAGCATGGCGACGAGCGGGCCAAGGGCTTCGATGGCGGCTTCCTCGTCCGCGAGGCCGACTGCGAGCAGGCCCTCGGCAGCCCGCGCGTAGGCCTCGACCGACCCGGTCACGAACGTCTCTGCCGCGGCCCGGCCGTTCGCGGTGTGCGTATGACAGGATTCGGCCCGCCCGCGGCCGGCCTCGATGAGCGCGAGCGTGACCTCGCAGTAGCCGACGACGTGCTGGCGCGTCTCCTCGGCGAGTCGCACTCCCTCGTCGGCGTCGGCATGCGCACTCTCCCATGCGCCGGTGTGGAACTCGAGCTCCGCGCGGCGCGCCAGGGCGAACGGGAGTGCGGCGAGAGCCGAGAGCTCGCGTGCGTTCGTGATGCTGCGCTCCAGCAAGAAGGCAGCCCGTTCGTACTCCTCGATCCAGATCAGCGGATGCGCCGTACGGCTGTCCCATTCGATGCCCGCGATGCCGGAGAGGGGATTCGCGCGGAGCGCGTCGCCGGCCTCGATGAGTTGCACAACCCCGTCCGGGTCGCCGGTACAGATTGCGAATCCCGCGACGATCGCCTGGGCAGCCGGAGCGAGCGGCGACCCGGCTTGAGTGAGCAGGTCTCGTGCACTTCTGCCGGCTGCGATGCCGATCTGCACGCGCCCCTTGTTCATGCCGGCCCACGCTGCCGTCAGGTACATCTCGCCGGCGCGCGCCGGATCGAGCTCCTCGATGCGCGCGGCTTCGTCGACGAGTGCCGCATGCGCTTCGAGAGGCGGGTCGTGCATGGCCCGCACGTGGCCGCGGGCGGTCTGAACGTCCGCCCGCAGACGCGGCGTTTTCGACAGCGAGAGCGCTTCGTCGAGCAGCCTCCGGGCCCACTTCTCGTGGCCGGCCAGAGCCGCGTCGCGGCCGGCCTGCATCAGGCGCCGGGCCTGCGATTCCGGTTCGGGGCTGAGGTCGGCAGCCCTCTGCAGGATGCGAGCCGAGGCGGCGAACCCGCCACGGCGGTGAGCGCTGTCGGCCGCAGTCGCGAGAGCCGACGCAAGCGCCTCGTCGGGCTTCGTCGCCGCGGCCGCGAGATGCAGCGCCCGCTCGTCGGCGTCGACCTCGCGGTCGAGGACGGACGCGATGGCGCGATGCCCGGCGCGGCGTTCGGCCAGCGATGCGGCGTTGTATGCCGCTGCGCGCACGAGCGGATGCCGGAACGCCGGCCCTGCCGGTCCGTCCGCGTGGAGCAGGCCGACGGACTCCGCCTCGTCGAGCGCCTCCAGATCGAGTCCCAGCGCCGCGAGCGCCGACGCGCGGTTCTGCGGTGAATCGAGCAGTGCGTACACGAGGAGCGCCGCCCGCGCCTGCGGGGAGAGCAGCGCGATGCGCCGCGCGTACTGCTCCTCGACGGTCGCGGGCGGGATCCTTTCGAGTGGGGCGCCGCCAGACAGCACGTCGGGCTCGATTACGTGAGCCAACTCGATAAGTGCGAGCGGGTTGCCTCCGGTGTGCTGGGCCAGCTTCGCGGCAACGTCCATTGTCACGTTCCCGCCTGTCTCCGCTGCCAGCAACTCCCGCGCATCCGCTGCCGTCAGTCCGGCGATGCGGTGCACGGGCAGGCGCGCGACGAGGTCACGATCGAGCTCTTCCGGCCGGGCTGCGAGCAGCATCGCGATCGGCTCGGAGTCGAGCCGGCGGGCTGCGAATGTGATGGCTTCGGATGACTCCGGGTCGAGCCAGTGGAGGTCATCCACGATCACGAGCAGCGGGCCCTCCTCCGCGACCGCGACGAGCAGGCTGAGCGTCGCCGCCGCCACCGCGAAGCGATCGAACACCTCTGCGCCTCGCAGCTCGAGCACGCCGCGCAGCGCGCGTGCCTGCGCGCGGGGCAGCCCTTCGATGCGGGTAGCGACGGGAAGCGTCAGGTCGCGCAGCCCCGAGAACGCGAGGCGTGTCTCCGAGGGCGCTCCGCGCGCCTCCAGGACGGCCCAGTCGGCGGCCCTCTCTGCGGCGTAGTCGAGTAACGCCGTCTTCCCGATGCCCGCCTCACCCTCGACCACGACGACCGAGCTGCGACCCGCGGAAGCGGTGTTCAGCATGCGGTCAACGAGCGCCGCCTCGTGGGCCGCTCCGATGCGCATCGTGTGCCTGACGGTACTCCAGGCGGGCTCCCGGCGTGGCTCGAGGCCCTCCGACCCGGCAGTCGGACTCGTTTGCGCCTACATGACGGTCAGCGTCGCGTTGTCGAACCTCAGGCTGGGGGCCGGGGGCTGAATGCTCGGCGCGATACGGGCTGGCATGCTGATCGCCCGTGACTCCCCCGCGAATCGTGGCCGGCTTCTAGTGTCGTCTCCTCGGAGCGTCGAAGGCGAATCCGTTGCGCTGGCGCGAGCGGCCTACGCCGCGGGCACCCGTGTCGCATTCGGCATTCCGGGAGGCGGCGCGAACTTGACGCTCATCCAGGCGTGCGCCGATGCCGGCATCGCCTTCGTGCTCGTGCGCTCGGAGTCTGCCGCCGTGTTCGCGGCCGCCGCGTACGCCGACGTTGCCGGCGCTCCCGGGCTCGCCGTCTGCACGCGTGGCCCTGGTCTTGCTGCGGCGATCCTCGGCTGCGCGTCGGCGCTGCTCGATCGGCAGCCGGTCGTCGTCGCGACCGACGGCACCGGAGCTGCGCATCCGCATCAGCGCATCGATCACGCAAGGCTCGGAGCAACCGTCGCCAAGGGAGTGGTCAGCGAGGGATCTGCCGCGGTCGAGCTCGCCCTCAGCGAGCCGCGTGGGCCGGTGATCTTCGACCTCGGCGGGGATCGAGCCTCGCCGGCCGTCGCGGACAGCCACGCGAACCATCCGCCGGCAACGGCGATCCGGGTGCCCGGGAATCGCCCGGCCATCATCGCGGGTGCGGGCGCTCGAGGCTGCGCCGACGCCCTCAGACGCGCCGTCCACGGCCGGGGCATCCCGGTACTGACGACGTATCGCGCCAAGGGCGTCGTGCCGGAATCGTGGCCGAACGCGGCCGGCCTCTTCACGGGGTTCCCCCGCGAAGGACTTCCGCTCGCCGAGGCGGACGCCATCGTCACCGTCGGCCTGGATCCGGTGGAATTGCTGCCGACCCCGTGGTGCTGGGACGCTCCGAGTCATCTCGCTCTGCGACGTCGAGCCTGACGATCGGGCGCAGGTGCCGGAGGGCCAAACGGTGGTCGGCCCGCTCGATCAGCTCCTCGATCGCCTCGTGTTCGACGACGGTGGCTGGCCCACTCCTGCCGACGCCCTGGCGTCGGGCGATGCTCGACGCGATCGCTGTGCCGACCAGCGGGCTCTCGCCGCAGGACGTCGTCAGAGCTGCGAGGTCGGCGCTGCCGCCGGCGGCGATCGCCACCGTCGACGCCGGCGCGCACATGCTCGTCGCGATGCCGTTCTGGGACGTCGAGGAGCCGCACCGGTGTCTGATCTCGAGCGGCCTGGCGACGATGGCGTTCGCACTGCCCGCCGCAATCGGCGCGAGCTACGCGCGCGAGGTACCGCTCGTCTGCTTCATCGGCGACGGCGGCCTCGGGATGTGCGCGGCCGAGCTCGAAACGCTCGCACGCACGCGGCGAAACGTCCGCGTGGTCGTCTTCAACGACGCGTGCCTCTCGCTGATCCGCATCAAGCAGACCGGCCTGCCGACCGATCGAGATGCCGTCCGGCACGCACCCGTCGACTACGCCGCCTGCGCTCGGGCGTTCGGCATTGCGGGCGTGGTCGTCGAGGACGCAACCGAGCTCCGCGCAGCTTTCGAACGGCCTGCGCCGTGCCTCATCGATGCCAGGATCGACGCGTCCGGCTACGGCGCGATCCTCGAGGCGATCCGAGGTTCATGAGCGGCGCCCGGGGGCGCTAGAATTCTTTGCCCGCCTGGCTCTCGTCCGCGAACTTCGACGCCTTGATGATCACGTCCGGGTTGGCCTTGATCTGATCGGCGATCGCATGGACGTGCGCGGACGAAATGCGGCCGCTGGCCTTCTCGATCGTGAAGTCCGCGTACTCCGTGCCGTTGTTGAGGAGGAGCGATCCGGCCATGCCCACCTCGACGCCCTGATCCGGGCCGCTGCCGATCGTGATCAGCCCCATGTCCTGGTCGACCTCGTACTTGAGGACGCGCGCGTGGATGTCGATCCGCTGCTTCTTGGGAGCGGGCTTCTCCGGCGCACGCCCGGGGGCGTCGGTCGAGGCGGGGCGGTCCTTCGGAGCGCGCTGGACGAGGTTCGAGACAGCCGCGTTCCCGGATTTCCGCTGCAGCGCGAGCAGACGCTCGCGCGGTTGCTCGGCAGCGCTCTGCGCACGGGCTCGCATCGCCTCGTCGGCTGCCTGACGAGACGACTCCTCGCGCGAGAACACGACGCGGATCGTATGGAATCCGCTCCCGCCCCACAAGGCCCTGGCCGGCGTTCCGGCGCAGCAGGCCGGCATCCGAGCGCGCCCGTCGAGCAGTGCGTACTATCCGTGGCAGAGACGCAGGAGGTGGGGCCGTGAGCCAATCGCGATCGTCGGCACGACCTGCTGGTTTCGCGCGGGCCTCCCGCAAGGGCGCCATACTGCTCGTCGCGCTCGCGGCGGCGGCCGGGATCGCGTGGCAGTCCGTCTCCGCCCTGGGATTGACGCCCGCGCTGCGGCGCGCCCCGTACACGAACGAAGTGGTCGGCAACTCGGCCACCGTGAGTTGGGCGACGGACCGCTCACAGAGCAGCGGGACGGCGAAATGGGGCGTCGTCAGCAACGGCCAGTGCACACCGTCGACCGTCGTGACCGCGACGCGGGCGTCGATCACGGTCGGCTCGACGAGCGAGTACCAGTGGACCGCGGTGCTCGCGTTCCCGAGTCCCGGCACCTATTGCTACCGGGTGCAGCTCGGTGCTACCGATCTGCTCGGCGCGGATCCGTCACCGCAGCTGAAGACGGCGGCTACTGCCGGCGCGTCGTTCTCGTTCGCGGTGCTCGGCGACTGGGGCGCTGGGAGCACGGGCGAGGCGAACGTGATGAGCCGGATCGGTGCGAGCCCGGCGAGCTTCGTCGTCACCACGGGTGACAACGTCTACAACTCCGGCACCGACACCGAGTACGGCGACCTCACCCAGGGCAACGTGTTCCAGCCGCAGTACCTCCCCGCCATCGGGAGCCGGCCGTTCTTCGCGGCCGAAGGCAACCACGGGTTCAGCACGAACCTGCCGTACCTGCAGAACTTCCCGGCGCCGACAGCCGCGCAGACGTCGGGCGGGCGGTACCGCCAGGAGTCGTACTGCTGCATCTCGACGCTGTCGGGGGCGCATACCTACCCGAGCGCGTGGTACGCGTTCAACTGGGGATCGGCGCGCTTCTACGTGTTGGAGGCCGCGTGGGCCGATTCCCAGGGTGGCTACCAGGGCGACTTCCTCGCTCACTGGAACGGCCCGGTCGCGGGCTGCGCGCCGTGCGGCGCCGAGCTCCAGTGGCTGAAGTCCGACCTCGCCGCGCACGCCGGCGCGCTCAAGTTCGCGTTCTTCCACTACCCGCTCCACTCCGACAGCAGCAGCCAGGGCTCCGACACCTACCTCACCGGTCCGAGTGGGCTCGAGGGCCTGCTTGCGAACAACGGCGTCGGCATCGTGTTCAACGGGCACGCGCACCTCTACGAGCGCAACTACCCCCAGATCCCGGGCAAGCCGCTCGTGAGCTACGTCACGGGCGGGGGAGGTGATGCGCTCGGCGGCGTCAGCACCTGTAGCGCGTTCGACGCCTATGCGATCGGCTCCAACTCGTCGTGCCGGGCACCGAAGCCGGCCTCCGCAGCCAACGTCTACCACTTCCTGCTCGTGACGGTGAACGGGAGCCAGGTCACCGTCACGCCGACCGACTCGACCGGCCGGACCTTCGACGTACAGACCTACGCGTTCTCCGGAGGAGGTGGCAGTGGCGATACCACTGCGCCCACGGCGCCGGGGAGCCTGACCGCCGTGGCGGCGAGTCCGAACCAGGTCAACCTGGGCTGGACGGCGAGCACCGACAACGTCGGGGTGACGGGCTACGCGATCACGCGCAACGGCGTCACGCTGACCACCACGAGCGGCACCGCGACGTCGTTCGCCGACACGACGGTGGCGCCACATACGGCGTACACCTACTCGGTGAGGGCGACCGACGCCGCGGGCAACCTCTCACCGGCGTCGAACTCGGCGACGGTGACGACGCCGGCGGGTGGCAGCACGTTCACGTTCACGCCGACGGACGACGCGTATGTCGACCAGGTGTCGGCGTCGACCAACTTCGGCGCCGCGACGCGGATCGTCACCGACAGCAGTCCGGTCGACGACGGGTTGATGAAGTTCACCGTGGCGACCGGCGGTTGCACGGTCGCCAGTGCGACGTTGAGCCTCACCGTGGGTAGCACGAGCACGGACGCATCGGCCAAGGGCGGTGACTTGCACACCACCGTTGGCACAAACTGGTCCGAGGGCACGGTCACGTGGGCCAACGCGCCTGCCGCGAATGCGGCGACGATCGCGTCGCTCGGTGCTGTGACTTCGGGGACGACGTACACGCTCGTCGTCACTTCCGCGGTGACGGGCGACGGTGTCGTGAGCTTCCGGCTCACCAATACATCCTCCGACGGTGCGCGGTTCTTCTCCAAGGAAGGGAGCAGCACCCAGCAACCCCGGCTGACCGTCG
>CAVUPB010000011.1:0-174744 GCA_963743275.1 uncultured Actinomycetes bacterium
CCTAGCCGATCGCGGCGCGCTCCGCGAAGACGTTCGTTACAAGCTACCGTTCCTCCATGGCCGCACGAAAATCGCTGCACGTCCCACAATCGCGATCTCCGCGCGGAGCGAGCGTGCTCGCTTGGCGCCGGTGACCGACGACCTCTCGCGCAGCGAGACGCCGAGCGATCGGCTCGACGTGCAGGTTTCGTTCGCCGTCGGCTCGGTCGACGCCGTCACCGTGCGCAAGGGCCTCACGGCGGTCACCAAGCCGTCGCGCGAGGCCGCCTGGCGCGGCCCGACGCGCTTCGCCGCGCGCATCCACGAGACGCTCGCCGAGTTGCACGAGCTCGTGCGCGAGCGGCATCCGGGCTGCGTCTCGCTCTCGGAACACGCGATTCTCTGCGTCGACAAGGCCCTCGGCCAGTTCAGCGCCTCCGATCCCGACATGGACGCGTTGCGCGTCGAGGTGCGCGAGCTGCACGTGGCCGCGTGCCGCGCCGTTCCGCCGAAGCCCGAGGCGCTCGCCGCGCGGCTCGTCGAGCTGGCCGAGAAGACCGAGCGCGACTGGATGGAAGACGCACCCGAGCGCTATCGCGACGTGCTCGGGGACGAAGGCCTCGCGGCGCTCGACGCGATCCTGACGCGCAAGCTCGGCGACCTGCCGCTCGATTCGGCCGCCGCGCTCTCCCACGCCGGCCTCACGCTGCGGGCGATGAGCGAATCGCTCGCCCGCGCGCTCGGCGACATCGACCGCCTCGTCGCAGGGTTGGCGCGCGATCTCACGACGCCGGGCCGCTACGTCCGCATCGCGCACGAGCTGGAGGTCACCGGTCGCCGCGAAGACGCGGTCGCCTGGCTGCAGCGCGGCGTCGCCGAGCACGGCGCGGCCGACGACACGCTGCGCGAGGCGCTCGTGATCGCCTACCTCGACGGCGATCACCGCGAGGAGGCCATCGCCCTCCTCCGGGCCGAGCTCACGCGGGCCCCGAGCGCGCAGCTCACGGCCGAGCTGCTCGGCGCCGCGGGCGAGCAGCGCGACGCACAGCGCGACTGGGCGCACGCCGTGTTGACGCAGGCGGCCGAGCGCGACGGCGACGCCGGCGAGCTCGTGACCGCGTTGCTTGCCGACGGCGCCACTGCCGCGGCGCTGGCCGCGGCGACGCGGCTCCCCGTTCCCGTGCCGGTGCGCATCGAGCTCGCGCGCATCGCAGCCGTCGACGACCTCGACGCGGCGCTCCAGCACTACCGCCTGCTGGTCGCGGCCGAGCTCGAGACCTCCGAGCGCGAGAGCTATGCCAGCGCGATCCGCCACCTGCGCGCGATGCGCAAGGCCGCCGAGGCGCACGGCCGCGGCGACGAGGTCGTCGCGTTCGCCCGCGCCGCGCGCGAGGAGCACACGCGCCGGCGTACGCTCGTGATGATGCTCGACAAGCTCGGCTGGTGGTAGCCGCCGCCGACGGGTCCTACGCGGTGGCGACGACGTAGAACTGCCCGCCGATGGGCTTCGTGCCCACCGGGAACCTGCCCGCGACCGCCTGCCGGTGCGAGCAGACGCAGACGGGCGCGAGCCGGGCCTCGCGGCACTCGCGCACGAGCCAGCTGAGCGGCGGCCGCTGCACGTACTGGTCGTCGTCGCGCTCCTCGTCGGGCCGGAGGCCCTTGCGCGGCAGGACGACGTTGCGCAGCATGCGCGGGAGCATGCGGTTGAGCGCGTAGGGCGTGCGCAGGCTGAGCAGCGCGACACCGCCCGGCTTGAGGACGCGCGCGATCTCGAGCAGGCAGGCGACCTTGCCCGCCCGCGTGAGGTGACCGATGCCGTTGCACGCGTAGACGACGGCGTCGAGCTCGTTCTCTTCGTGCGGGAGCGCGACGGCATCGCCGATCCGGAAGCGCGCATCGATGCCGAGCGTCGCGGCGGCGGCGCGCGCCTCCTCGATCATCGACGGCGAGATGTCGATGCCCTCGGCGCGGTGGCCGAGCGCGGCCAGCGCGAGCGCCACGCGCCCGTTGCCGCAGCCGAGATCGAGCACCGAGGCGCCGGCCGGCAGGAAGCGCGCGATGAGTGCCGATTCGGCCGCATCCAGGCCCGTGTCCGGGCGATACGCGCTGCGGACATCGTCGCGCTCGTAATAGGCGCGGTTGTGCGCGCTCGCGTCATGCTGCTTGACCACTCGACTCACGTGGCCGGGCCGTTGGTGCGGATCATGGCGGCTGCCTCCGGATTCGGCCCTCCCTCGCCTCATCGTACGCCGCAAACCGGCGAGGCGCGCGCGCTGCCGCCGGCAACCGAACGGGCTGACGGCCTGCACGATTGGGGTCAGACCCCAATCGTGCAGGCCGTCGCATCGCGCTACGGCTGGGCCGGGCCCGCGCCGAACCCGTCCTGGGTGGCGGTCACGTTGTACGAGGCGTCGAGCTTGACGGTCACGTAGGAGCCGTCGGCCTTCTTGATGTGCGCCTCGTAGGTCGCGCCGCCCGAGTCGCTCTCGACCCGGATGATGGTGCCGCCGGGGACGGCGGCCTGCGCGGCGGCGGTCACCTTGTCGGCCGCGGTGCCGGTCAGCAGCGTCTCGTTCGGGCCGTGCGCGACCGCGGCGGGATCGCCTGCGGGCGCGTTCGCCGGTGCGGTCGCGGTGGCGGTCGTCGCCGTGCCCGTGGCAGCCGGCGACGTGCTGCTCGCGGCGCCGGCAACACCGGCGCCGACTGCGGCGATGGCAAGCGTCGCGGCGGCGGCGGCGCCCCATCTGCGGATCTTCGAAGTCCTGACAGCCATGATCTCGTCCTCTCGTCGGGTTGTGCCGGTGCTTCCCGGCACACCCACGATCCCGCGCGAAGCTGAGAAGCTCTAACTGAATGAGCGTGGCGTCTGGAGCGCGTGGATCGCCTGCGGTCTGGCGCTCGCGCGCTGCGCGGACTCCCGCCAGACCTACGGCGACCCGCACCCCGCTCGCCGGCCACTGGTGGTGTCCTCATAGCTCGTGGGCGAGCGGGGTGCGGGGCGTCGCAGGAGCACCGCCCGCCTCTTGGAAAGGCGTCCCGCCTGTCCTGCGAGGCGGCCGGCACTCCTGCTCGCTCCACCCACCCCAGCCACTCACGCTCATTCAGTTAGAGCTTCTAAAGACGACGGCGAGCGCTGCCTAAGATCCTCCGAAGAAGCCTCCGGCGGTCACTCGCTCTCGGCGGCGAGCTCGGCGATGAGGGCGTCGAGTTCGGGGACTTCGGCGCGCAGGCTGGGGAGGTTGACGACGATGCCTTCCTGGGTGCTGCGTGCCAGTACGACGATGGCTTCGTGGTCGGGCGAGGGGTTCTCCTCGCGGTGGGGGACGTAGGGCGGGACGTAGATGTAGTCGCCGGGCCCGGTTTCGACGCGGCGTTCCTGGCCGTCTTCGAGGAACACGAAGACGGGGTGGCCGGAGACGATGTAGATGCCGGTTTCGGCCTCGCCGTGGTGGTGGTCGGCGGAGACCATGCCGGGGCCGACGTGGTTCTTGCCCATCCAGATCTTGCGCGAGCCGTTGCGTTTGCCGGAGATCGCCTCGTAGCGGCGCATGCCGGGCGTTTGCGCGGTGTCCTCGCTGAGCTCGTCGTGCCCGGTGTGGTGCAGGCGCCGGTGCCAGGCCTCGGTGCCCGCGTCGTGCGGATGCTCGTGATCGGCGGCCATCGGCTACCCGCGCTCGAGCGGGACGGCCTCGACGGTGCGCTCGCCGCCGGCGCTGCCGGTGTTGGGCGTGCCCGCGCGCTCGATCAGCAGGACGTGCGCCTCGCCCTCGGGCACGTCCGGGCAGTGCTCGACTCCGTGCGGGACGACGATCATCTCGCCCTCCTCGATCCACTCGTCGCCGTCGCGGAAATGCATCAGGAGCCGGCCCTTGACGACCAGGAAGAGCTCGTCCTCCTCGTCGTGGTGATGCCACACGAACGCGCCCTGCACCTTGACGATCTTGACCTGGAAGTCGTTGACCTCGCCCGCGATGCGCGGGCTGTAGTGGTCGTCGATGCGGCTGAAGGCCTCTGCGAGGTTGAGCTTTCTTGGCATGCGAGAACCGTAGCGGCCCTCAGCGCGTCGAGCCGTCCAGGATCTGCAGCGTCTTCAGGTCGGAGTAGAAGTCGAGCGCGTAGTCGCCGCCCTCGCGGCCGATGCCGCTGATGCCGATCCCGCCGAACGGGGCCGTGAGATCGCGGATCAGGAAGCAGTTGACCCACACCGTGCCGGCGCGCAGCGCACGGCCGACGCGCTCGGCGCGCTCCTCCGAGCCCGTCCAGATCTGCGCGGCGAGCCCGTACTCCGTGCTGTTGGCGAGCCGGATGGCCGCGGCCTCGTCGGCGAACGTCTGGAACGTCAGCACCGGGCCGAAGACCTCGCGCTGGACGATCTCGGAATCGTTCGAGGCGGGCTCGATCAGCGTCGGCTCGTACCACAGGCCGTCGGGCGTGTGGCGCTTGCCGCCGCGCACGACGCGATCGCCCGCGGCGCGCGCGCGCTCGACGAACCCCTCGACGCGCGCGAGGTGGTCGGGGTGGATGAGCGGGCTGACGGTCGTGGCCGGATCGCGCGAGTCGCCGAGCACGTGGGCGTCGGCGTAGCGGTCGAACGCCTCGAGGAACGGCGCGCGGATCGACTCCTCGACGAGCAGGCGGGTGCCCGCGAGGCACACCTGGCCTCCGTCGTCGTACTGCCCGGCGGCCTTCTTCGCCGCGGCCTCGACGTCGGCGTCGGCGAACACGATCAGCGGGCTCTTGCCGCCCAGCTCGGCCGTGAACGGGACGATGTTGGCCGCCGCGGCCACGCCGATGTGGCGCGCGGTCTCGGGCGAGCCGGTGAACGAGATCCGCCGCACGCGCGCGTCGGCGACGAGCGCGGCGCCGATCTCCTCGCCGATGCCCTGCACGATGTTGAAGACGCCCGGCGGCAGACCGGCCTCGTCGACGAGATCGGCCAGCAGCGAGCACGAGAGCGGCGACCACTCGGCCGGCTTGAGCACGACGGTGCAGCCGGCCGCGAGCGCGGGCGCGGTCTTCCACGTCGAGAGCATGAACGGCGCGTTCCACGGGGTGATGACGACGGCCGGGCCGCTCGGCATGCGCTCGACGCGGTTGCGGGTGCCGTTCGACTCCCATACGCGCTCCTCGTAGGCCGCCGCGAGCTCGGCGTACGCGCGGTAGTTGCGCGCGCCGCGCGGGATCACGCGCAGCCGCAGCGACTCCTCGAGCATCGCCATGTCGAGGCACTCGACGGGCGCGATGCGCTCGACGTTCGCGTCGATCAGGTCGGCCAGCCGCTCGAGGTGGACGGCGCGGCCCGCGGCGCCGAGCGCGGCCCAGGCGGGAAACGCGTCGACCGCAGCCGAGATGGCCAGGTCGGCGGTCTCGGCATCGCCGCGCGACACCTCGGCGAGCAGCGACCAGTCGAGCGGCGAGCGGTCCTCGAACGTCTCCGCGCCGGGGATGCGGCGGCCGCCGATGTAGTGGTCGACCGAGACGTCGGCGCCCGCGACGCGCACGCGGGCGTGCTCGCTCGCGAGCGACGCCATCAGCCGCCCGTCCGCAGGTCGCCCTCGTTCGACTGGTCGTCGACCGTGTACGCGAACGTGAAGCGGAAGCCCTTGCCCATGCGCACCGGCGCGAGCGCGGTGTGCTCCTCGCTGGGCGCACGGAACAGCTCGAGCGAGGCCGAGCCCTCCCAGATCTGCGAGGTCGAGCGGTCGCGGCTGAGCGATCCCGCCAGCTCGTGCACCGCCGGCTTGTCGTGGAGGCCCGCGTTGAGGCGCGGGAAGTGGCGGACGTTGACCAGCTGCGGCGCGTTGTGCGTCGGGCCCGCGTCGGTGACGCTCTCGAGCGTGACCGACCCCTGCGCGAGACGGCGGTCGTTGGCCGCGAGCGTGCCACCGAACGTCGCGCCCGACTGCAGGCCGGGCTCGGCGCCGTTCTGCAGCCCGAAGTGGCGCGTCATCCAGACCGAGCCGAGCTTCTTCGGGAAGCCCTGGAACCAGCCGCGCATGAGCGCGAAGTCGCGATCCACCCAGATGTAGGGGCAGGTCGTGACCTCCCTGCCGTTGAGCATGGCGTTGACGACGAGGAAGAACTCCATGTACTGGCTGCGCGCCGGGTCGAGCAGCTCGGTGCCGCCGTCGGTGCAGCTCTGCCAGTCGGCGAAGATCGCGGCCGCACGGCCCGGGTCCGTCGGGTGCGGCTCGAGCCCGGGCGGCAGCACGGCGCGCACGGCCTCGGGGTCGGCCCAGTACTCGATCACCAAGAGGTCGCCGACGTAGTGCCAGGGCGGGCTCGGCACCAGCGACGAGCGTCCGCCGGGGGAGAGCGGGAGCGAGTAGCCCTTGAGCATCGGATCTCCTTGTGGCATCAGGCGTGCGCGGCGCGTCGCTCCGTCGGGAACAGGAATCGGCGTTCGGTAGAGTAGCCCCGCCCAGGCCACCCGAGGGAGAACGATGCAACGCGTGCGGATCGATCACGACGGCGCGCCGGCCTGGGGTCGGCTGCGCGACGGCGAGATCGTCCTCGACTCGGGCCCCGTGCTCGATCCCGCCGCGGTGACGTGGCTCGCGCCGGTCGAGCCCTCGAAGATCCTCGCGGTGCACCTCACCTACCGCTCGCGCCTGGTCGACTACGACGCCCGGCAGCCGCCCGAGCCCTCCTACTTCATGAAGCCGCCCTCGACGCTGAACGGCCACCTCGGCGTCATCCGGCGGCCGCGCGGCGCGCGCTACCTCAACTACGAGGGCGAGCTCGCCGTCGTCGTCGGCAAGCGCATGCACGGGGTGCTCGAGCGCGACGTGCTCGACCACGTCTACGGCTTCGCGCCCGCCAACGACGTCGGGCTGCACGACTTCCGCCACGCCGACCGCGGCTCGATGCTGCGCGTCAAGGGCCAGGACGGGTTCCTGCCGCTCGGCCCCGCGCTCGTGACGAAGGACGAGTGGACGCCCGACGACGGCTACACGCTGACGACCTTCGTCAACGGCGAGGTCGTGCAGCGCGGCGATGCGGACGACATCATCTGGGACTACCGCTACCAGCTCGCCGACCTCTCGCGGCTGATCACGCTCGAGCCGGGCGACGTCGTGCTCACGGGCACGCCGGCCAACAGCCGGCCGATGCAGCCGGGCGACACCGTCGAGGTCGAGATCGGCGGGATGCCGCGCCTCGCCAACACGGTGGTCGACTGGGACGTCGACCTGAGCGGGCCGGGCGATCAGCTCCAGGTCTCGGCCAACACGCTGCATGTCGCGCTCGCGATCCCGGAGGACGAGGCCGAGGAGCGCGTGCGCGAGGGGAGGCTCGACCCATGATCGCACTGCGCCGCATCCACCACGTCTGCCTGCGCGTCGCCGATCTCGACGAGGCGGTGCGCCGCTGGTCGATCGAGTTCGGGTTCAGCGAGCGCGCCGATCTCCGCACGGCCGACCGCGCCTATCTGGCCTGCGGCTACGAGCAGTACTCGCTCGAGCTGTGGACGTCGCGCGGCGAGCCCGGGCACGAGCACTCCGCGTTCGAGCTGCGCGAGGGCTGCACGCCGGACGCCGCCGCCGCGCATCTCGACGGCCTCGGCATCGCCTGCCGGCGCGACGAGCACGATCACCTCTTCCTTGCCGACCCCGAGGGGTACGGCATCGAGATCGTGCCGTTCACGCCGCGCGACCCCTATCCCGACGTGGGCCAGACGACCGCCACGCTCCCGGGCTTCCGGGCGCGCAAGCTCGGGCACGTCAATGTCCTGACCGGACGCCTGCACGGGATGCGCGATTTCTATCGCGATGCGCTCGGCATGGGCATCACCGACTACCTCGGCGGCGAGGGCGTGTGGTTCCATATCAATGCCGACCACCACGTCATGGCGCTGGTCGGCAAGACGCCCGCGCATTTTCATCACTTCGCGCTCGATCTCGTCGACTGGGGCACGCTGCGCGTCGCGTTCGACCATCTCGGACAGCACGGCCGCTGGCTTGGCTGGGGACCCGTGCGCCATTCACTCGGCCAGAACCTCTGCGGCTACGTGCGCATCCCGCAGGAGCACCTCTTCGTCGAGCTCTACTGCGACATGGAAGTACTCGACCTGCCACACGCCGCCCGCGAGTGGCGTGACGATCCGCGCGGCTCGAACCTCTGGGGCATCCTCCCGCCGCGCTCGTATTTCCGCTTCGACGCCGCCGCGGTCGAGTCGGAGCGGCTGCAGCTCGAGGCGCTCGGCACGCCGTTGCCGCCGCTCTAGGGTGCGAGGACGCGGCACCTGCGCCATGGGCCCTGCTCCCAGGCGTAGCCGATGATCCGCACGTAGCTGATGTAGTCGTATCCGGGCGTGCAACGATGGACGCGCGTGCGTGCGAATGTCCGCCCTCCCGCTGCCACGTGCACGCGGGCATACGCGCACCAGATCGGCTCGAGTTGCGGTGTCACACCGCCCGGGTCGAGGCGCGCGGCGCAGACCTGCACGGCGATCGTGCGCGAGGATGCACAGTGGAACTCGCCCCATGCGAGCAGGTTCGGGGGCACCGGCGCGACGGCGTGTGGCATGTCGGCGAAGGCGCGGCAATCGAATGCCTTGCCCGCGCCGGCGGGCACCGCCGCAGCGAAAAGGGTGGCGGTGAGTGCTGCCACGACGGCGGTGAGGAGGCCGATCCGGATGCCCACGATCGCGTGACTCTACGCACTTGCGTATTGTCACGCCGATGGGCGGCGTCGACGACCTCGAGCTGGGCGTGCTGCTCGTGCTCCTGTCGCGCGCGCACCGCAGCTTCCGCACGCTGCGCGCGGAGCTGCGCGTGTGGCGCCACCACGAGCGCCTTCACGAGGCCTACACGCGCCGTAACGCGGAGCGGCGCGACGGCACGGGCATGGTGCAGATCGCGTTCGGCTCGTCGCAGGGAACCGCCCCGCAGCCCAGCGAGAGCGAGGATCGCATCCGCCTCTGGCTGGCGCCGCCCGACCGGCTGCGCGAGGAGGCGGTGAGCGGGTGGACGGGCGAGCCCACCGAGTCGTTGCTCGTGCAGGTGGCCGACACGTGGTGGTCGTTCGATCCGCGTGTGGGCGCGATGACGAACGACGGCTCGCCCCGTCACCAGCACGGCACCCAGGTCGACGCCCTCATGCTCGACCCCGCGCAGCTGTCGGTCTCGCACGAGCTCCGCATCCTCGGGCGCACGATGCACGCGGGCCGCAACGCGATCCGCGTCGAGGCGCTCCCGGCGAGGCGCGCCCGGGTGCTTCCCGAGCCCGCATCCGACGGCGGCTGGCCGCTGGACGTGCTCGTCGACGCCGAGCGGGGCGTGCTCCTGCGCAGCGCCGGCCTGCTCGACGGCGAGCCGTTCATCCTCAGCGAGGTGGTCAGCGTCGCGTTCGACGAGGCGCTCCCCGACGAGCTGTTCGTGTTCGAGGCGCCGCCGGGGGAGGAGATCCGCGACTCGCTCGCCGAAATGGAGGCGCAGCACCGGCCGCTGCTGCTGCACGAGGCCGCCGCTCAGGCTCCATTTCGCGTCTTCGTTCCGGGTTCGGTTCCCGCCGACTGGCACATGCGGGCCATCCTGCGTCCCGGCTCCGAGCGGCAGGGCTGGCCGTCAGGCGTGCACATCCACTACACGGACGCGCGGTCACGGTTGAACGTCAATCTCGCCGAGATGGCCGTGGCAGGTGGGAGCCCCCCGCCGAAGGGCCCAAACGGCGCCGAGTGGCGGATCGAGCAGCTGCCGATCGGCGAGCTGCGGTTGTGGGCGCCCTCGCTGCGGGAGCAGGGCCTGCCGCAGGTCGCTCTCATCGACATCGCGGGCACGCGCATCCAGATCACGGCTCACGACCTCGCCACCGAGACCCTGATCGAGCTCGTCGCGAGCCTCGTGGAGGCGCCCACCGAGCCGCCGGCCGTCACGTAGGGGCCGGCGCGAGCGCGCGCCGGCGCAGGCCGATCACCGCGACGACCGCGCCGTCGGCGGCGAGGATGTAGAGCGGGTAGATCAGGAGCGACGGCGCGCCCGAGCCCACGGCGGCGAGCGCGAACATCGTCGAGAAGAGGCCGATCACGTACGTCGAGAGCGTCTCCGAGTGAGGCTCCCGGTAGGTCTTCGGCAGCATCAGACCCACCCCGATGATGTCGGCGGCCACGACCGACCACGTGGCGACGGTGGGGTCGTCGGCGACCTGCCAGCCGGCGATCCCGAGCGCGGCGATCGCGAGCAGCGCGATCTCGACACGACTCACGCCGCCGACGCCGCGGCGCAGGGCGAGCAGGAAGATCGCCGCGCACGAGACGGCCTGCCCGAGCGTGAGCGCGAGGCTCCACGTCGCCCCGTCGGCCCACTGCGACGCGAGCACGACGAACGAGAGCGTCGTCCAGATCGTCCAGGTCGCGCGCTGCGGCCTGGTCGACCCGCGCAGGATGTCGCGCACGTACGGCGCGCTCGCGACCAGCTGCAGGATGCCCGCGAGGATGCCGAACGCCGCCTGCACGAGCCGGATCGTAGGCCGGGTCCGCACGGTTGGGGTCTGACCCCGATCGTGCGGACCGCATGGGCGTGACAGGATGCCTGTCATGCAGATCGGCATCATCCTCCCGCAGAACGAGATCGGCGACGATCCCGAGGCGATTCGCGATTTCGCGGCCGCTGCCGAGGACGAGGGCTTCAAGCACATCGTCGCGTTCGACCACGTGGTCGGCAAGGACGACTACGCCTCGCAGCCCTTCCACGAGCCGTTCGTGCTGTTCGGCTTCATCGCGGCCTGCACGCGCACGATCGAGCTCGTGACCGGCATCATCATCCTGCCGCAGCGCCAGACGGCGCTCGCCGCGAAGCAGGCGGCCGAGGTCGACATGCTCTCCGGGGGCCGCCTGCGGCTCGGGCTCGGCGTCGGCTGGAACCCGCTCGAGTACGAGGCGCTGGGTGAGGACTTCGCCACGCGCGGCAAGCGCATGGACGCGCAGATCCCGCTCATGCGCGCGCTCTGGACGGAGCGCCGCGTGACCGCCGAGCTCGCGCGCGAGCGCTTTGCGGACGTGGGGCTGAACCCGCCCGCGATCCGCGACATCCCGATCTGGCTGGGCGGCCGGGGACCGGCGGCGGTGCGCCGCGCGGTCGAGCACGGCTCGGGGCTGATCCTCTCCGGCAACGCGGGCGACGCCGGTGCGGCGGAGAAGTTCGCGGAGGTGCGCGACCGGCTGCACGCGGCCGCCGATGCCGCCGGGCGGCCGCGCGAAGAGCTCGGGATCGAGGTCTGGCTCGGCACGAAGGACGGCGATCCCGACTCGTGGGGCGCGGCGGTCGAGCACTGGAAGGCGCTCGGGGCGACGCACCTGAGCGTCCAGACCTACGCCGAGGAGCCGATCACCCCGGCCGAGCACATCGAGCGCGTCGCCCTGATCGCCGACGCGGTCGTCGTGCCGATCGGCGGCTGAGAGCGGTCGCAGGCGAGCGCGGGGCTAGCCTGGTCCGGTGCTCGGGCTGGTCGCGCTCGTGCTGCCGCTGTCGCTGGACACGTTCGCGGTCGCGGCGGCGATCGGCATGGCGGGGCTTCCCGCCTCCCACCGGTTGCGTCTGAGCCTGGTTCTCACCGCCTTCGAGGCCGGCATGCCGTTGATCGGGATCGGCCTCGGCCAGGCGCTCGGACATGCCGTCGGATCGACCGGAGACTCCCTCGCCGGCGCTGCCCTGATCGTGCTCGGCGCACACATGGCGCTCGGGGAGGGCCGTGACGAGGCGGACGGCGCGGCGCTGCTCGCGCGCGCTCGCGGGCCGGCCATGATCGGGCTCGGCATCACCGTCGGCATCGACGAGCTCGCCATCGGCTTCGGCGTCGGCCTGCTCGACCTGCCGGTGGTCTGGGCGATCGTCCTGATCGCCTGCCAGGCGTTCGTCGCGGCCCAGCTCGGCCTGCGGCTGGGAGCACGGCTCGGCGAGCGCTTGCGGGAGCGGGCAGAGCTCGCGGCCGCGCTGGCCCTGATCGGCATCGGAGTCGTCGTCCTGGCTGCGAGCTTCGGCTAGCGGGGCGCCGCCCGTGTGGGACGCCTCACACGAGGGCGCGGATGCGCGGCCAGTCGACGGCCGCGCGCACCTGCGCCGCGATCGCCGAGAGGCGGGCATCGAGGCCCTCGGGCGTCGCGGCCGGGCTGATGCCCGCCCACCCGAGCACCGCGTCGCGGTAGGCCGCGTGCTCGAGCAGCCCGTGCACGTAGCTGGCGCGCACGTTGCCGCAGCGCCAGCCGACGGCGCCGCTCGCGGTCGTCAGCGTCGGCAGGGCGCTCGCGCCGGCGGCGGTGGCGCCGTGGTGGATCTCGTAGCCGTCGATCTGCGCACCGGTCTCGCTGTCGGTGACGCGCACGAGCTGCGTCGTCTTGCCCGGCTGCAGCTCGGTCACGAGGTCGAGCAGGCCCAGGCCGGGCGCCTCGCCGCCGCCCTCGATGCCATGGGGATCGCGCACGCTGCGGCCGAGCATCTGGAGGCCGCCGCAGATGCCGAGCACCGGGACGCCGTCGCCCGCGGCGCGGATGATCGCGCCCGCGAGGCCGGTCGTGCGCAGCCACTCGAGATCGGAGAGCGTGCTCTTGGTACCTGGGATGACGATCGCGGTCGCGCCCGCGAGCTCGGCGGGGCTGCGCACGTAGCGCGCGTGCGCGCCGAGCGGCGCGAACTCGTCCAGGTTCGCGATCCGGGGGAGCGCGACGACGGCGATGCGCCCGTCGCCACCGGCGACGCCCTGGAGCGCGACGCCGTCTTCTTCGGGCAGTGGCACGTCGAGCCACGGCACGACGCCGAGCGTCGGCACGCCGGTGCGCTCCTCGAGCCACTCGGGCCCCGGCGCGAGCAGCGACGCATCGCCGCGGAAGCGGTTGAGGAGGAAGCCCGCGAGCAGCCCGCGCTCGGCCTCGGAGAGGCAGTGCCACGTGCCCAGCAGGTGCGCGAACGCGCCGCCGCGGTCGATGTCGCAGCACAGCAGCACCGGCGCCTGCACCTCCAGCGCGACCGCCATGTTGACGATGTCGCCGTCGCGCAGGTTGATCTCGGCGGGGCTGCCCGCGCCCTCGATCACGACCACGTCGTAGTCGTCGAGCAGCCCGTGCAGCGACTCCCTGACGACCGGCCAGAGCTGCCGGCGGCGCTCGCGCCAGGGCAGCCGCGAGAGCTCGTGGTCGGCCTCGCCGAGCACGACGACCTGCGAGCGCGTGTCGGCCTCCGGCTTGACGAGCACCGGGTTCATGCGCGCCTCGGGTGGGATCCGCGCAGCGGCCGCCTGCACGATCTGCGCACGGCCGAGCTCGCGCCCGTCGGCCGTCACGCCGGCGTTGTTGCTCATGTTCTGGGCCTTGAACGGCGCGACGCGCAGGCCCTCGTCGGCGAGCAGGCGGCAGAGCGCGGCCGTCAGGTACGACTTGCCGGCGTGCGACGTGCAGCCCTGCACCATGAGCGCCCTACCCACCGGCGATCTCCAGCGCGCGTCCGATGTCGGCCGCCGTCGGCGCGGGCGCGCCGGCATTGAACGAGTACGAGTCGCGCTTCGCGAGGCGCACGCCGAGCGCGCCGGCCATGGCCGCCATCGGCCAGCCGCCGTTGGGCGAAGGCGCCAGCCCGTGGTCGCGCAGAGCGACCTGCAGGGCCGCGCCGCGCCGTGGCGAGCGCACGGCGATCAGGAGCGCCGTGAGGCGCGCAGGCACGAGGTTGGCGACGTCGTCGGCACGCGCGGCGGCGCGCCCGCGGTAGCGGTACTCGGGCGTGCGGTAGCCCCACATCGCGTCGGCGGTGTTGAGCGCGCGGTAGGCCGCCGCCGCGGGCAGACCGCCGGCGGCGTAGGCGAGCAGGGGGGCGACGACCGAGTCGCTCAGGTTCTCGGCGAGCGACTGGATCGCGGCGCCCGAGAGCTCGCTCGCATCGAGCTGCGACGTGTCGCGGCTGACGAGGTCGCGCGCCGCCAGGCTGCGCGCGCCCGCCAGGTCGCCCGCGTCGAGCGCGTCGCGCACGCCCGCGACGGCGACGCGCAGGCCACGCAGCGCGAGCAGCGTCGAGAGCGCCCCCGCCTCGCCGGCGAGCGCGACCCCGCGCGGCAGCCGGCGCAGGGCGCGCTGCCCGGCGAGGGCCGCGAGCGCCGAGATGCCGGCGATCGCCGCGACCCCGGCCGCGCCCTCTGCGAGCTGGCCCGCGCGTCCCTGCGCGCGCGAGCGCCGGCGGACCGCCGCGAGCAGGCTGCCCATCGCGACGACCGGGTGCAGCCGGGCCGGGGGCTCGCCGAGCGCCGCGTCGATCGCGAGCGCCGCGGCGCCGGCGAACGCGCGTCTACGGATGCTCATGGGCGGGAGGAGCATACCCTGCCCTCTGAATGGCCCAGGTGACCTGGATCGGGCACGGCACGGTGCTCATCGAGCTCGACGGCGTGCGCCTGCTGACCGACCCGCTGCTGCGCGAGCGCGTGGCGCATCTGCACCGGCACGCGCCGTTGCCGCCCGCGAGCGCGCTGGACGGCATCGACGCGGTGCTGCTCACGCACCTGCACCGCGACCACCTCGATCTGCCGTCGCTGCGCCAGGTCGGGCGAGCCGTCCCGATCGTCGTCCCGCGCGGCGGGGGCCGGCTGCTGCTGCGGCGCGGCTTCGACTCGGTGCGCGAGATCGCACCGGGGGAGGAGATCGCGCTCGGCTCGCTGCGCATCCTCGCGACCGAGGCGCGCCACCACGGCGGCCGCGGGGTCGTCGGCGCGCGCGGGCCGGCGCTCGGCTACGTGATCGCGGGCTCGCGCCGGATCTACGACGCCGGCGACACCGACCTCTTCGACGGCATGCGCGCGATCGGCGCGGGCGGGCTCGATCTCGCGCTCGTGCCGATCTGGGGCTGGGCGTCGCGCCTCGGCCCGGGCCATCTCGACCCGCGGCGCGCGGCGCAGGCGCTCGAGCTGCTGCGGCCCGGCGTCGCCGTGCCCATCCACTGGGGCACGTATGCGGTCGGGCCCGCGGCGCGCCGCCCGCCGCGCTACGTGCGCGCCCCGCTCGAGCCGTTCCTCGCGGCCGCGCGGGAGCTCGTGCCGGAGGTCCGGGTGGTCGCGCTCGAGCCGGGCGGGTCGCTCGAGCTCTGACCGTCAGTCGCCGAGGATGTGGTCGGCGCGATGCCGCCCGTAGAGCGTCGGCGTAGGTCTGGGTGAGCGCGTCCATCGCACCGCCCGCGAGCGCCTCGGGCGCGAGTCCCGTGACCGTGCCGGCGAAGTCGAGCGTGCGCTGCACCGCCCAGATCTCGTCGTGGTTCTTGGGCGGGAACATCTGCGCCGGATCGCCCACCGCCACCCACCCGATCGGGAGCTCGGCTCCGGCGGGCAGGGCGCTGTTGACGTGCAGCACGCCGTTGATGCGGATCTCGGCTCCCGCGCCGACGCGGGAGCCCGGGAAGAGCGAGGCGCCCGTCGCGATGAACGCCTCGTCCCCGATCTCGGCGCCGTTGACGTGGGCGTGAGGGCCGATCAGCACCCGGTTGCCGATCTGCACGGGATGGCCGGCGCGGCCGCGCAGCACGGCGTTCTCCATGACGAGGCAGCGCTCGCCGAGCCGGATCGGCCCGTCCTCGGCCGTCAGCACGGCGCCGAAGAGGATGCGGCATTCGGGCCCGATCGCGACGTCGCCGCAGAGCACCGCGGTGGGCGCGACGTAGGCCGACGGGTCGACGCGCGGTCGCGCGCCCTCGTGCTCGATCAGCATGGCGTTCCCCTTTCCGGAGGGGATCATGCCCGTAGCGGCCGTCAGGCGCGCGTGGGGAAGATCGTCGTGATCTCGGTGCCGACGCCGGGCCGGCTCAGGACGCGGATCGCCCCGGAGTGGCTGCGGATGATCCCGAGCGCGGCGGCGAGCCCAAGGCCGCGGCCGGTGAATTTCGTCGTGAAGAACGGATCGAACATCCGCTCGATCGTCTCCGCGCTCATGCCGCAGCCCGTGTCCTCGACGCGCAGGAACACGTAGTGGCCGGGCTGGCTGCGATCGCTGTAGCGATAGTCGGTGAGCTCGGCCTCGCTCAGATCGAAGACGCCGGTCGACGTGATGATGGCGTCGCCGCTCTTGCAGGCCTCGGCGGCGTTCATGACCAGGTTCATCACGATCTGGCGCATCTGTCCGGGGTCGCCGAAGAGCGGCGGAAGCTCGGCTGCGAGCAGGTTGATGCTCGTGACGCCGTCGGGATGCGTGGCCTCGAGCAGCGGCAGGATGTCCTCGATCACGGTCGTGAGGTGGAACTCCTGCGTGACGCCCGACGCGCGGCCGGCGTAGACGAGCATCTTCGTGGTGAGCTCCGCGGCCTGCTGCGCGGCCATCTCGACCACGCGCAGCTGATCGTGCGCCGGATTGCCGGCATCCATGTCGCTCAGCACGAGGCTCGTCGAGCCGACGATCAGCTGCAGCAGGTTGTTGAAGTCGTGGGCGACGCCGCCGGCGATGAGCGCCAGGCTCTCGAGCCGCTGCGCGTCGCGCATGCGCTCCTCGAGCGCCGTCCGCGCCGTGACGTCGCGGATGTTCATGACCGCCCGCTCCGGAGCGATGAGCGCGGTTCTCGTCTCGAGGTGGACGAGCGAGCCGTCGTGGCGCGCGACGCTGCGGAAGCCCTCGAGCGTCCCGCCTGCGACGAGCGAGCCGCGCCGCGCGTGCGGCGCCGCGCGACCGCGGTCCGGCATGACCTCGTCGGCGGTCAGGCCGAGGAGCGCCTCGGCCGCGAAGCCGAGCGTCGAGCAGGCGGCCGGGTTGGCCTCGAGGATGAGGCCGTCGGGCATCGAGATCACGAGGATGCCGTCGCCCGCGCCCTCGACCACCGCCCGGTACTTGCGCTCGCTTGCGGCGAGCTCCTCGCCCGCGCGCTTGCGCCCGTCGATGTCCTCGATGTGCGCGACGATGTGGTCGGGCGTCCCGTCGGCGCGGTGCACGAGCGCGACCGTGAGGTGGATCCACGTGAAGCCGCCGGCGCTCGTGCGGTAGCGCTTCTCCATCTGGTAGGAGGTGATTTCGCCGGCCAGCAGCCGATCGAGGTGTGCGAGGTCCGCGGGCATGTCGTCGGGATGCGTGAGATCCTGGAACGACATCGCGAGGAGCTCCGCCTCGCTGTAGCCGACGAGCTCGCACAGGGCCCGGTTGACCTTGACCCAGCTGCCGTCGAGGCCGACGTGCGCGACGCCGACGGGGGATTGCTCGAATGCGAGCTGGAACTGGGCACCCAGGCGCCGCTCGCGCTCGGCTGCGTCGATCAGGTGGCTGAGGTCCTGCGAGATCGCGATGGCGCCGGCGATGGCGCCCCCGCGGACATAGGGGACGATCTTGACGCGGTAGCGGCCGTGCCCCCGCTCGCCTTCGAGCGGGAACTGCTGCACCTCGCCGCGCAGGGCCGCCTCGTAGCGGGGGGCGAGCAGCGCGTAGCGCGCGGGCGACACGATGTCGGCGAGGTGCCGCCCGACGATCTGGTCGGGCGACCAGCCCGAGCCGCGCAGGCCGCCGCCGCCGGCGTAGGCGAAGCGCAGATCGCGGTCGACGACCATGACGACGTCGGAGACGTTGTCGCCGAGCGCCCGGAAGAGCGACGCGTCCTCGTCGCAGAGCAGGCCGAGGGCGGCCTCCTGCTCGCGCTCGCTGCGGAGTGGCTGCAGCATGCGGTCAGCCGATGAGCGAGAGGCGCATGGCCGCGGCCACGGCCTGGGTGCGCGATTCGGCCCCGAGCTTCTTCATCGCGTGGTGCACGTGCGACTGCACCGTGTCCGGCGAGATGCCCAGGCGATTCGCGGCCTGGTCGTTCGTCTGTCCGTGCGCGAGCAGCGTGAGGACTCCGATCTCGCGCGGGGTGAGCGTGACCGGGGGCTGCGCGTTCGCCGCCCGGCCGGGGGAGGCGAGGCTCTGCGCGTTCGCCGCGGCGAGCGCCGTGTCGAGTGCGGCGAGCGTGAACGGCTTGTGCAGGAAGGCGACATCGCCCGCGATCTGGTCGGCGAACTGCTCCTCGGTGTACCCGGACATCAGGATCACCGCGGTGTCCGGCCGCGCGCGCCGTGCCGCGCGGGCGACGGCGACGCCGTCGATGCCCGGCATCACGACGTCCGTCAGCAGCAGCGCGATCGGCTGGCTCCAGTCCTCGAGCAGCTGCAGCGCGTCCTCGCCGTTGCCGGCGTGGACGATCGCGTAGCCGCGGCGCGCCAGCATGCGGCCTGCCAGCTCGCCGACGACGGGCTCGTCCTCGACCACGAGCGCCACGCCCGCGCCGGCACTCGAGGCCCCTCGCGCAGGCGCATTCGCGGCGCCGCTGGAGGCCGCGAGCGACGCGCGGATCAGCTCGTCGGCCAGCGCAGCGGCGCGGCCGGCGGCCTCGCGCACGTGCTCGGCCTCGGCGCTGGGCGGCTCGGCTTCCGCGAGGCCCTGGATCGCCATCAGCACGTTGTTCAACTCGTGGCCGATCTCGCCGAGGCGAGCCGCCGAGATCGTCTGCGTTGGCATGGGCGGGATATCGGCACGCGCGGCCGCGCACTGAAGCCCGAGCTTCCGGAAATGCGCCATGCGGAATGGCGGCGGACGCCGCGAGACCGCGGGAGGAGTCCGTGATTCCGGCGTCTCTCACCCATCCGGGGGTGCGGAGAGGGCCGCTGATCTCCCGAATACATGGGATGTCCCCTTCACGCGAGCTACCGGAAGTCCGGTGGTTCGCGCCGACCTGCTGGAGTAGCCGATGCACGCAGACCGTTCCACGTCCTCTCCGCCGGACTCGCGGCGGCCGGCTCCGCGCCGCGCCGGCTTCCTGCTGCTCGCCGCGCTCGCGGCGGTCGGCGCGTTCGCGTTCTCGGCAGCGCCGGCGAACGCGGCCGCGCTCACGAAGATGAGCTGGAGCGTCTCCAACAACCAGGTCGGGGCGACGAACGTCAAGTACTCGTACGCGTTCTCGACGGCCACGGCCGGCACCATCAAGACGATCACGTTCGTCGTGTCGGGCAGCGGCCTCGCCGGCACGCCCACGATCAGCCGGAACTACGGGATCGGCGCCGGAACCGTCGCCCGCGCAGGCCAGACGATCACCTACACCGTCACCACCGCGGTCGCGGTCGCCGCGGGCATTCCGATCTATCTCGAGTTCTCGGGCCTCACGAACAGCGCGACCGCCGCGAGCTACACCACGGCGATCACGACCCAGACGGCGGTGCCCGCCACGATCGACACGGGCACGCCGGCCGCGGTCACGCTTGCGGCCAACAACACCGCGGTCACGGTCGCGATCGACCAGAGCCTCACGTTCACGATCGACAAGACGGCATTCGAGCTCGATCTCGACCCGAGCCTGCCGGCACTCGCGGACCAGACGTCCGCCGTCGGCCTGACCGTCCAGACGAACGCGAACTCCGGCTACACGCTCTCGGTCGGCGACTCGGCCACCGGCCTCCAGAGCAGCTCGACGGGCAACCCCGTGATCGCGAAGGTCTCGGCGGGCAAGGCGACATCCGCCACGTGGCCCGGCGCCGGCTTCTGGGGGTACACGGTCACCGGCACGGGAGCGACCGTCGACCCGGCGTTCTCGGGCGCACGCTATGCCGGGTACGCCGCGGCGGGCGAGCAGATCGCGAGCCGTGCAACCAGCACGGGCGGCACGGCCGACACGATCACGCTGACCAATCGCGTGGCGATCGACTTCACGGCCGCGGCGGGCATCTACAGCGACGTGCTGACCTACACGGTCACGCCGAACTACGCGTGAGCCCGGTGACACCGCCCCGGACGGGAGCCACCCGCGTGCGCAGGACGGCGCGCCGCCTCGCCTGCCTGTCGGGCGGCATCGCCGTGCTGGCGGCGCTGCCGGCGATCGCCGCGATGGCGGCGCCGGTCGCCGGCACGCGCTCGCTCGCCGTCTCGGTGCCGCCCGACCCGGTGCCGATCGCTGCCGGCAAGCGGGCGAGGACGGCGATCCGCGTCGTCAACCCGGGGCGCCGGCCGGTGACCGTGGTCGTCCGCGGCCACGGCGCCGTGCTCGGCGACGACGGGAAGATCGCGATGGCCGCGGGCGGCGATCCCGGCTGGCCCGGGCGCCAGACGTTCCCGGCGAAGCCGCTGACCATCCCCGCGCGCGGCTATCGCGACGTGCCGGTCGCGATCCGCGTGCCCAAGCGCGCCGCGCCCGACCTCTACTTCGTCGGCTTCCTCGTGACACCGCTCGCAACGGGACGCGGCAACGTCCACCTGATCAACCAGATCGGCTCGTTCGTCACCGTCGACGTGCCCGGGCCGCGTGAGCGCCGGCTCCAGGCGTCGTTCCACGTCCCCGGCGTGACGCTCGGCGGCGAGGCGACCGGCAGCCTGCAGGTCGCGAACATCGGGCGCGCCGCCGTGCGCTTCTGGGGCGAGAACGACGTCCGCTCCTCCGGCGGCTCGGCCGTCCAGCAACGCCTCGACCCGTCGCTCGTCCCCGTCGGCCGCTCGCGCGCATTCGCCGTCGCGGGCAGCTCGTCGTGGCCGGTGGGCATGGTCACCATGACCGTCCACATCGTCTACCCGGGTCGCACCGAGGCCACCACCAGGGAGATCATCCTCAGCAAGCGCGTACTCGTCATCCATCCCTGGGTGGTGTTCGCAGCCATGGGCACCACCGTCGCCGTGCCGCTCCTCCTCATCTACCGGCGGCGCCGCAAGGCCACCGTCGAGGCACGGCGCCAGCTCATGGAGGCGTGAGCGGGAGGGGTCGCCCGCACACGCCGAGAGCGGCCAAGTGGCACTCCCAGCGAGTGCCACTTGGCCGCAACACCAGGGTCTGGCCCGCACGTCGCGGGTCTGACCCCGGCGTTGCGGACCTGGCACCGACCCTTGCATGAGCCCTCAACCCCAGTAGGCATCGGAAATCCCGGCTGCCACGCGTCGTGCCGCTGGCCGCGCCCGGCGCACACCGGCGTGGACGCGAAGGCCTGAGAATGACGTGGTTGAGCGGATGGTGCGGTCGGTGCCAGGTCCGCAACGCCGGGGTCAGGCCCGCACGTTGCGGGCCAGACCCCGTTCGTGCGGACCCCGTTCGTGCGGACCCGAGTCGGCCACGGCAGCGGCCAAGTGGCACTCGCCGCGAGTGCCACTTGGCCGGGGGAGGGGAGCCGTTCGGCTCCGGCGGGGAGCCCGCCCGGGCGTCAGGCCGCCGCGGGCGTCGTGCTCGACGAGTCGGCGGGCGGCGGGCCGTCGGGGCCGTGACCGGGCCCGCCGGTGTGCACCTCGGTGATCTCCTGGTCGAGGCGCGCGGGCAGCCCGGCGAGGATCTTGTCCTCCTGGGCCTGCGTCATCCGGCCTGCCGTGACGGCCGCGTCGAGATCCTTCTTTGCGGCTGCCGTGAGCGCGGCCTTGAGGCCGTCGGTGGTCTTGCCGTTGTCGGTTGCGATCGTCGCGAGCGTCTTGCCGGCGGCGAGCTGCGTGCGCAGTGCGCTCGGCGTCACGCCGAGGTAGCTCGCGGCCGCGTCGAGCGACACGGGACCGCCGCCGGGGCCGCCGCGGTGGTCGCCGCCGTGCGGGCCGCCCGGGCCGCCGCCGAGCGCGAAGAGCGGCGCGTCGGCCTGGTTGATGCGCGCCTCCATCTTCGTCGCCTGCGCCTTCGTGAGCGTGCCGGCGGTGACCTGGGCCTCGATCTGGTCGACCATCGCCTTCTTGATCGCAGCGGTCAGCGCTGCAGTGGAGACGCCGAGCTGGCTCGCGGCGTCGGCCGCGATCGACTGCGTCTGAGCCTGTGCCGAGGCGGGTGCGCTCTTGGAGGCGGCGATGGCCGCGCCGCCGCCGCCGAGTGCGGCGAGCCCGACGACGCCGATGGCGGCGCGCCGGCGGAGCTTGCCCGCGGGGGTCCTGATCACGTTCATGGTGGGTTCCTCTTTCGCTCGTTGACCTTGTGAACCCATCTGACCAGCGGCCTGTAAGAGCAGCGAAAGAGCCGGGTAGGAGATCCCGTAGAGTCGCGAGGTGCCCGTCACAGCCGACCGCATCGACGACTGCCTCGCGATCGCGGGCGGCCGCCTGCAGATCGAGGGCTGCGACGCCGCCGCGCTCGCCGAGCGCTTCGGCACCCCGCTCTCGGTCGTCTCCGAGGACCAGCTGCGACGCAACGCGCGCCGCTTCGCGCAGGCGCTCGCGGCCGCCTGGCCCGAGGGCGAGACGCGCGTCCTGCCCTCGATCAAGGCCAACTTCACGCTCGCGCTGCGCTGCGCGCTGACGCAGGAGGGCCTCGGCTGCGACGTCTTCGGGCCCGCCGAGCTGCACGCCGCGCTCGCGGGGGGCGTGCCGCCGCACCTGATCTCCGTCAACGGCACCGGCAAGACCCGCGCCCTGCTCGAGCGCGCCGTCGGCCTGGGCGCGCGCGTGACGCTCGACAGCGTCCGCGAGCTCGAGCTCGTGCGCGCGGTCGCACGCGACCTCGGCGTGCGCGCGCGCGTGCGCTTCCGCATGCGGCCGCGCTACCTCGAGCTGCAGGCGCCCTCCGACTTCTCGGAAGCCTCGGTCTACGCGACCGCGCAGGAGTACAAGCCCGGCATCCCGACGGGCGAGCTCGTCGCCGCCGGCCGCGAGGCCGTCGCCGCCCCGGAGCTGGAGGTGCTGGGCCTGATGTCGCACCTCGGCCGCCACCGCTCCGACGTCGCGACGTGGCGCGCGTACGCCGCCAGCGCCGGCGAGACGGTCGCGGAGCTCGCGGCCGCCTGGGAGGGCTGGCAGCCGCGCGAGCTCGACCTCGGCGGCGGCTACGCGGCGCCGCGCGATCCGAACACCTGGATCCACGGAGGCGAGCTCGCCGAGGCCCGGGCACCCGCTGTCGAGGAGGTCGTCGCGGCGCTCGCGGACGGCCTGCGCGCGGGCATCGCCGGGCGGGTGCCGCTGGCGGGCGTGGCGCTCGAGCTCGAGCCCGGCCGGGCGCTTCACGCCGACACCGGCATCCATCTCACGCGCGTCGTCAATCTCAAGCAGCAGGGCGAGCCGCTCGCGTGGCGCTGGGTCGAGACCGACACGACCGAGATGTTCCTGCTCGACCTGCTCGTCGAGCACTGCCGCTTCCCCGTCGTCGCCGCCACGCGCATGGGCGAGCCCGCAGGCGGGCCGGTCGACGTCGTCGGCTGCTCGTGCGGTTTCGACGTGCTCGCCCGGCAGGTGCGGCTGCCGGAGGTCGCGGTCGGCGACACGCTCGCATTTCTCGACACCGGCGCCTACGAGGACGCGTGCGCGGCCAACTTCAACGCGCTGCCGCGGCCGGCCATCGTCCTCGTCAGCGGCGACGGCGCCGAGATCGTGCGCCGCGCCGAGACGATCGCCGACGTCTTCGCGCGCGACGTCATTCCGGCCCGCCTGCGGCCATGACGGTGCGCGGCATCGATCACGCCGGCATCACCGTGGCGAGCGTCGCGGCGGCGCTCGCGTTCTATCGCGACCTGCTCGGCCTGCGGGTGACCGACGAGGGCGAGGACGAGGGGCCCGAGCTCGACGCGATCGTCGGCCTGCGCGGGGTGCGCATGCGCTATGCCGAGCTCGACCTCGGCGGCGGCCAGCTGCTCGAGGTGATCGAGTACCGCTCCCCCGCGGGCGAGCCGCTCGTCCAGCGACCGTGCGACCCGGGCGCCTCGCACCTCGCGCTGCGCGTCGACGACGTCGACGCGCTCTGGGAGCGGCTCGCCGCGGCAGGCGTGAGCGTGGGCTCGGCTCCGACGACGATCACGGCGCCGGGCGCGTGGCACGGCGCGCGCTGCGTCTACGTGGACGACCCGGACGGCCGCAGCGTCGAGCTCATCCAGCGACCGCGCTGAGAGCGGGGGACCGCAAAGTTGGGGTCAGACCCCAATTTTGCAGGCCCCAGTCTTGCGTCGTTTGACTCCGGGCGCGGCGGGGCAGAGAATCCTCGTTCATCGGCCGCGCAAGCGGTGCTCCGCGCGCGGTGCCCGCCGTGGGCATCCTCATCGCGCTGCTGCTGCCGTCGCTCGCACGCAACTTCGGCGCGCACCTGAGCGAGGACGAGGGTCTCGGCGAGCCGCTCCCCGCAGGCGACTGACGTCACTCCTGGGTGTCGCTGCCGCTGACGCCCCAGGTGTCGGCGACGAGATAGCCCTCCGGGAACGGATCGGAGGGATCCACGAGGTACTGGTGGAAGCCGGTGATCCACGCCGATCCGCGCACGGCGGGGATGATCCCCTCGTGCTCGCCCACGCGCGCCGCCGCGACGATGCGCCCGTCGAAGACCGAGCCGATCACGGACGCGTGCGACATCGCGTCGCCCGGTTGCATGAGGCCGCGCGCGTGCAGCGCGGCCATGCGTGCGCACAGGCCCGTGCCCGTCGGGCTGCGATCGAGCCGCCCCGGGGCGACGACGACCGCATTGCGCGTGACCGCGCCGACGCCGCGCCAGGGGGCGGCGATCTGCACGATCGAGACGTCGCGGATCGCGGGGTTGTCCGGGTGCGCGCAGGGGAGCTGCTCGCGCGCGGCGCTGCGGATGCGCTCGCCGGCGAGCGACAGCTCACGCGCCTCGCCGGGCTCGATCGCGAAGCCGAGCGCGTCGGCGTCGGCGATCGCGTAGAACATCCCGCCGTAGGCGACGTCCACGTGCAGGGTGCCGAGGCCCTCGACCTCGAGCGGCGCGTCCAGGCGCTCGGCGAAGCACGGCACGTTCGTGAACTCGACCGACTCGCAGCGGCCGTCGCGGCACGTCGCGCGTGCCTCGACGACGCCGCCGGGCGCCTCGAGCCGCACCACCGTCTCGGGCTCGTGCATCGGCAGCATGCCGGTCTCGAGCAGCACCGTGACGGTGCAGATCGTGTTCGAGCCCGACATCGGGGGGTACTCGGTCGGCTCCATGATGATGAAGCCCGCGTCGCAGTCGTCGCGCGCCGACGGCACGATCAGGTTCGCGTGCACCGCCACGCTCCCGCGCGGCTCGCGCAACAGGAGCCTGCGCAGCGCCTCGCCGTCGCGGGCGAGCGACTGCATCTGCTCGAAGACCGTCGCGCCGGGCGGCGGCAGGACGCCGCCGACCACGACGTTGCCGATCTCGCCGCCGGCGTGAGCGCCGACGACGGTGATCGTGCGCATCGCTCTCACGCGGACGGTTGTACCAGGAAACGGCTCCGCCGAGGGGCGTCGTCCCGGCGGACGGGATCGTGCGGATCGAACGACGTGGAGACGGGACCGGCCGCGGATGTGCCGCGGCCGGTCATGGTGCTCCCGTCGGTGACCGCCGTACCGGGTCTAGATGTCGGAGGTGACGGAGCCGAGGGCTCCGCCGATCGCGCCACTGAGGGCGCCGAGCGCGACGAAGATCCCGATCGCGATCACTGCGAGGACGACGGCGTACTCCGCCATCGTCTGGCCTTCCTGCTGCGCGAGGCGGGCGCGCAGCCAGGCCCAGGTGTCCAGCATCTGCAGGTCCTTTCGTGTGACGTGCTGTCTGCCACATGAAGCACCAGACATGCCGGATCCGCAATTCCACGTTCGGGGGAAATGGTGCACAAATCTCGCTCACCCATCCGGGTGACACGTCGCCCGGGCGAGCGCCCGGTGGCAGCCGTCGGATAGGGTCCCGGCGTGGACACGGAGCGCTGGTCGGCTGCGGTGTGGCCGTTCGTCCACAGCCGGCTCCCGGCCGCGCCCGCGACCGTGATCGAGATCGGATGCGGGCCTGCGGGCGGCTTCGTGCCGGCGCTCCGGGCGAGCGGATACGACGCCACCGGCATCGATCCGAACGCGCCGGACGCGGAGGGCTACCAGCGGCTCGCGTTCGAAGGCTACGAGCCGCCGCGTCTCGCCGACGCGATCCTCGCGAGCAGGTCGCTGCATCACGTCGGCGACGTCGGCGAGATCCTCGACCGGGCAGCCGGCGCCCTCGTCCCGGGCGGCACGATCGTCGTCGCCGAATGGGTCTGGGAGCAGTTCGACGAGGACACGGCGCGCTGGTGCTTCGCGCGTCTCGGCGAGCCCGGGGCGGACGAGCGGGACTGGCTGCGCCGGCGCCGCGACGGCTGGCGCGCGTCGGGCCTCGGCTGGGACGCGTACTTCACCGGCTGGGCCGCGCAGCACGGACTCCACCGCGGCGAGCAGGTGCTGCGCGAGCTCGACGCCCGCTTCGAGCCCGTCGTCTGCACGCGCGGGCCCTACTTCTTCGCCGATCTCGCCGCGATCTCCGAGCGCGAGGAGCAGGCGGCGATCGACGCCGGCGAGATTCGCGCGACCGGCCTGCGCTACGCGGGCAGGCTCGGAGCCGTCAGCTGAGCGCGAGCAGCGCGTCGAGCAGCTCGCCGGCGTCCGCGGCGACGCCCAGGTCGGCGTACTCGAAGATGCGCGCGCCGCGGTCGCGGTTGACCGCGACGATCGTGCCGCTCGCGGCCATCCCGACGAGGTGCGGCAGCGCGCCCGAGATGCCGAACGCGACGTAGGCGCCCGGCGCGACGGTCGCGCCCGAGGCGCCGACGAGCTCGGCGCGCGTCGCGCGCCCGGCCTCGACCTGCGGGCGGGAGACCGCGAGCCGCGCTCCGTGGCGCTCCGCCAGGCGCCGGCCCCGCTCGATCGCGTCGCCCGCCCCGGCACCCAGCGCCACGACCGCTCCGCCGGCCGCCGCGCGCAGCACGCCGTCGATGCGCACGGCCGCCGCTCCGGCGTCCTCGATGAACTCGCACGCGCGCCGTGCGGGCTGCGCGCGGGGCGGAAGGACGGCCAGCGGCGCGGGCGCGGCGGCGGGCGGCAGCTCGGCGCGGTCGCCGACGCGCTCGCGCAGGTACGGCAGCGCCACCTCGGGATCGTCGCCGTCGATCTCGCGCGCGAGCCGGTGCGCCGTCGAAGATGGCCTCGGCGAGCAGACGCGGCGCCACGCAGTCGCCGGCGCGGAAGACGCCCGCGCGACGGCCGTCGAGCTCGTGGTAGAGCGCGTCGTCCGAGATCCGCTGCGTCGCGAGCACGACGCCCGCGGCGTTCAGCTCGACCGGCTCGCCGTCGGGGCCCGTGCACGCGAGCAGGCCCGGTGCGATGCGCGTGAGCACCGTGCCGGTGCGCATGCGCACGCCGCAGGAGTGCAGCCGCTCGCGCACGAGGACGTCCTCGAGCGTCTCGGCGCAGAACGGCGCGACCGTCGCGTAGCCCGTCACGAGCTCGACCTCGCGGCCCTCGCGCGCGAGCAGCTCGGCGACGGCCGCGCCGACGAGGTAGCCGTCGCCGTCGTAGACGACGATCGGGCCGTCGTCCGGGCGCTGCCCGCCGAGCACGACCTGCTCGGGCGTGAGCACGTGCGCGCCCGGCGCGCCGGCGCCGGGGATGGGCGCGCGGGTGAAGGCGTTGAGCCCGTCGGCGGCCCAGTGCGAGCCGGTCGCGAGCACGATGGCGTCGCCACCGTCGCGCAGGAGCTCGGCGGCGGTCAGCTCGCGGCCGGTCACGAGCTCGACGTTCGGCAGGCGCGTGAGGGCCGCCATCCGGTAGGCGGTCACACGTCCCCACTCGGCCAGGCCGGGGAGGCGCGTGAGCAGGCCGAGGTGGCCGCCCATGAGGCCCGAGCGCTCGACGAGGCGAACGCGCGCCGCGCCGCGGCGGGCGAGCGTGAGCGCGCACTCCATGCCGGCCGGCCCGCCGCCGACCACGAGCGCGTCGAACCCCGGGGGCAGCTGCGCGTGGCGCTCGGGGTGCCAGCCGCGCCGGTGCTCCTCGCCCGCCGTCGCGTTCTGGGTGCAGCCGATGTGGCGCCGGCTGTCGGCCTTCGAGATGCAGACGTTGCAGCCGATGCACTCGCGGATCTCGTCGACGCGGCCCTCGTCGATCTTGCGCGGCAGGAACGGGTCGGCGATCGACGGCCGGGCCGCTCCGATCAGGTCCCACACGCCGCTGCGGACGATCTCGGCCATGAGGTCGGGGTCGGTCAGGCGGCTCACGCCCACGATCGGCTTGGCCGTGGCCTCGCGCACGCGCGCGGTGCTCTCGAGCTGCCACCCCTGCGCGAAGAAGCGCGAGGGCCCCGAGTCGAGCGCCCAGTCGGCGATCGACCCGACCGTCACGTCCCAGAGGTCGACCAGGTGGTCGGCCATGCGCACGAACTCGAGCCCCTCGTCGAGATCGACGCCGAGCGCGCCCATGCGATCCACGGCCACGCGGCAGGCGATCGCGCAGTCGGCGCCCACGGCCGCGCGCACCGCCGCGAGCGTCTCGAGCCAGAAGCGCGCGCGGTTCGCGAGCGAGCCGCCGTACTCGTCGCTGCGGCGGTTGTAGTGCGGCGAGAGGAACTGCCCCGGCAGGTAGGTGTGCGCGCCGTAGACGTAGACGATGTCGAAGCCGGCCGCGCGCGAGCGCTCGGCGGCCAGCACCCAGTCGTCCTGCACCCGGCGGATGTCGCGCCTGGTCATGGCGCGAGGGACGAGGCCCGTGGCGAAGTCGCTCGCGATCTGCGACGGCGCGGCGGCGGGCAGCCGCGACTCGCTGTTCTCCCCGTGCGCGCCCGTGTGCGAGAGCTCGATGCCGGCCAGCGCGCCGTGGCGGTGCGCCTCGTCGCAGGTCGCCGCGAGCACCTCCACGTCGCGCTCGTCCCACATGCGCGCGGACACGTACGGCGTCTCGTCGGACTCCGCGTTGATCGTGCAGTACTCGGTGTTGACGGCGGCCCAGCCGCCCTCGGCCTTGACGGCGCGGTGGCGCGCCTGCGACCACGGCTTCTCGACCCCGAAGCCGGTGCAGTGGGGCACCTGGTAGAAGCGGTTGCGCAGCGTCTTGGGGCCGATCTGCACCGGCTCGAAGAGGATGTCGTGACGCGGATCGCGACCCATGTCGCGGGAGCATGAACGATGCGTCAGCGCAGGATGCCGGTGTGCCCGAGCGAGTACCGCCCGGGCTGCGGCCAGACGCTCAGCCCGTGCGGCCCCGAGCCGACGTGGATGGTCGCGAGCAGCTGCCCCGTGCGCGTCGAGATCGCGTACACCTCGGCCGCATAGCGCCCCGACAGCCAGAGCACCTTGCCGTCGGCCGAGACGCCGCCCATGTCGGGGCTCGCGCGCCCGGGGAGGTGCCACGTGGCGACGATGCGGCGCGTGCTGAAGCGGACGACCGAGATCGTCCCGGCGTTGCGGTTGGTCACGTACAGGAAGCGCGCGTCGCGACTCGGGTAGAGGCCATGGGTGCCCGCGCCCGTGGGGAGGAAGCGCAGCACGCGGAACGTCGAGGCGGAGATCTCCCAGAGGCCGTTCTTGTACATGTCGGCGACGTAGAAGATGCGTCCGTCCGGCGAGAGCTTGACGTCCTGTGGCATGCCGACATGGCCGTCCGGGAGGTCGATGGTGCGCACGACGCGCTCGCGCGCGACGTTGACGACGACCATCTGGCCGCTGAACTCGCAGCTCGCGAGCAGGAAGCGCCCGTCCGCGGTGAAGTCCATGTGGTCGACACCGGCGCAGGGGACGGCGAGCGCGTGATGGAGCTTGAAGCTGTGGGCGTCGTGGAAGTCGAGGCGGCGCAGGCGCTCCGCGACGACGATGGCGTAGCGCCCGTCCGGCGTGAAGTACATGTTGTACGGGTCGTCGACGGGGATCGGGCCGCCGCTCGGCTTGCCCGTGCGCGGGTTGATCGGCGTCAGGCTGTTACCGGTGTCGTTGGTGACGTAGAGCGTGCGCAGGTCCCAGGACGGCACGACGTGCTGCGGGAGCCCGCCGACCGGGAAGTGGCCGATGATCCGGTAGGTCTTCGGATCGATGACGTCGACGGTGTCGCTCTGGCTGTTCGGGACGTAGACGAGCGGCCGGGCGAAGCGCGCGGCGCCGGTCAGCGCGTTTGCGCCGTCGTGCGAATAGACGCCGGCCGCGCTGCCCGTGGCCGCCGTCGCGGGAGTGTCGGCGACCGTCGCGCGGAGCGCGGGCGCGAGCTCGCTGATGCCGGCCTCGGTGCCGTGCCGGCCGGCGCCGCCGGCGAGCAGGATGCGCGGGCCGAGCGAGACGGCGGCGAGGTCGGAGCGGGGCGAGATGAGCGCCCCGGCCGCGCGCACCGCCCGCTTTCCCGGGACGATCGCGACGATGCGCGCCGTCGGCGTGCCGACGGCGCTGCCCCGTCCGCCGATCACGTACACCGTCGACCCGATCGCCGCCGCCGCAGCGTGGGTCGTGGCGGCGGGCAGGTGCCCGACCCGGAAGACGCGGCCGGCGGCCGGGGGGTACTCGAGGACCGCGCTCGAGGCGCTGCCGTCCGCGCGCGATCCGCCGGCGATGACGAGGCGGTTGCCGCTCGCGGCGACCGCCGCGTAGCGCAGGGCGAACGGCAGGTGCGCGACCACGCGGGCCGTCGTGCCGGGCCGCCAGGCGACGATCGTGTCGAGCCAGTGCGTCCCGTCGAACCCGCCGACGACGTAGGCGGTGTCGCCGATCACGGCGGCCGACTGATCCGAGCTCGGCGACGGCAGGTGCGCCACGACCGCGGCGTGCGCGCCGTCGGGCGAGACGCGCACGATCTCGGCGCTCTGGGTGTTCGCTCCCGTGCCGCCTCCGAAGACGTAGACGGCGCCCCCGAGCCGCACCCCCGGGGCGTCGTGCAGCGACGTCGGCAGCCGGCCGGTGGCGCGATCCGACGACGGGCCGACGATGCGGATGTCGGTGAGCGACGTGTCGGCCGCCGACAGGCCGCCGAGCAGCATCGCGCGGTTGCCGCCGAGTGCGACGGCGGCGGCGTCCTCCACCGGCGCGGAGAGCCGCCCGGTCGAGCGCTCGATGAGCCGGAGCGGGCGTGCCGCCGCCGGCTTCACCTGCCGCACGGCGAGGGTGGGCGCCGCCGTTTTCGCGCGCGGCAGTTCCACGGCGGCGTGAGCGCCGTGCTGCAGCGCTCCGGACAGGACCAGCGCGCCCGCGCCGGCGCCCGAGAGCACGACGACCAGGAGCGCGGCGGCGCGCCGCCGGCGCTGCTGCAGCCTGCGCCTGCGTTCGGCCCTCGTCGGTCGCGGGTGAGTCAGCGCCGGCCGATCCAGTCCGTCCACGGCGCGATCAGCGGCAGCGTCGCGACCGCGACGATCGCGCCGCACGCGATCGCGCCCGCGACCGTCGCGAGCCGGATCCGCGAACCCGCGAGCCCCTCGCCGCCGCGCACGTCGGCGCGCACGAGCCCGGGAAGGCGCAGGAAGTGGCCGAGGACGTGCAGCGACATCGCACCGAACCAGACGACGAAGCTGGCCTTGTGGAGGCCGAGGATGATTCCGCCGCCCGGCCCGGCCACGGCGAGCGTGACGCCGGTGGCGAACAGGCCGAACGTCGTCACGACGACGAGCGGGCCGAGCATGCGCAGCAGGGCCGGCGGCGGCCCGGCGAGGACGTAGTCGGGATGGCCGCTGTAGTAGCGGACGAAGCGGTAGCCCGTGCTGGCGACCTTGAGTGTCACGATCGGCACAAGCAGCATACCGACGAAGATGTGCCACGACAGAAACGACTGCAGCGAGACGAGCGTGAGCCCCTCGACGGCGAGCAGCAGGAGCAGAACCGCAGCGGTCGCGCCGGTGAGGCGCGAGTTGCCGTCGCTCCCGCCGCTCGCCGCAGCGCTCGCTGCGCGCGCTGGGGAGGCACGCGTGAGTGGGCGCTCGTCGAGTTGCACGCGCCCAGTCGATCAGGGGCAGATGAGGCGGCAATGAGAGTCGCTCATGGTGCTCTCACCGCGGTGCCCGCACAATGCTCCCCGTGCGCGTGCTCGTAGTCGAGGATGAGGCGAAGCTGGCCGAGGTGATCGCGAGGGGCCTCCGCGAGGAGGGCTACGCGGCGGACACGGCCGGCCGCGGCGAGGACGCGCTGTGGATGGCGCAGTCGGCCGCGTACGACGCGATCCTGCTCGACGTGATGCTGCCCGGCGCCGACGGCTTCGAGGTCTGCCGGCAGCTGCGCGCGGCCGACGTCTGGAGCCCGATCCTGATGCTGACGGCGCGCGACGCGATCGACGACCGCGTGAGCGGCCTCGACGCGGGCGCCGACGACTACCTCGTCAAGCCGTTCTCGTTCGAGGAGCTGCTCGCACGCGTGCGCGCGCTCGTGCGCCGCGCGCCTCCCGAGCGCCCGGTGGTCCTCGAGGTCGGGCCCCTGCGCCTCGATCCCGCCACGCGCCGCGCCTGGCGCGGCGACGCCGAGCTCGACCTCTCGCCCAAGGAATTCGCGCTGCTCGAGCTCTTCATGCGGCGGCCCGGCAAGGTCCTCACCCGCTCGGCCCTGCTCGACGGCGCCTGGGACATGGCGTTCGAGCGCCGCTCGAACATCGTCGACGTCTACATGCGCTACCTGCGCGGCAAGATCGACAAGCCGTTCGGCTGCGATTCGCTCGAGACGGTGCGCGGCGTCGGCTACCGGCTGCGGGAGGGCGGTTGAGCCGCCTGCCGATCCGGCTGCGGCTGACGCTCGCGTTCGCATTCGTAATGGCCGTCGTGCTCGCGGCGCTCGGCTTCTTCGTCTACCTGCGCGTGGGCGGCGCGCTGCTCGCCTCGGTCGACCAGACCCTGCGCTCGCAGGCCTCGGAGGCCGCGGCGCATGCCAGCGGCGACAGCGACCTGCGCGATCGCGACGTCGCCGGCGGGACGACGCTCGCGCAGCTGCTCGACGCCCGCGGCCGCGTGGTGCGCTCGGATCCCGCGACGCTCACCCAGCCCCTCGTGTCGGCTGCGGACGCCCGGCGCGCCTCGGCGGGGGAGCGCCTGCACCGCTCGCTGACGCTCGCCGCGCCGCGCGGCGACTGGCGCGTGCTCGTGGTGCCGGCGCCGGCCGCCGGCAAGGGCGCGGTCGTGGCCGTCGCGCGGTCGCTCCAGCCGCGCGCCGAGTCGCTCGACCACCTGCTCGACGAGCTCGTCGTCGCGGGCCCGCTGGCGCTGCTGCTCGCGTCGCTCGCCGGCTACGGGCTCGCGGCCGCGGCGCTCCGCCCGGTCGAGGCCATGCGCCGCCGCGCCGCCGCCGTGTCGGCGTCGGAGCCCGGCCGCCTGCCCGTGCCGCCGGGCAAGGACGAGATCTCGCGCCTCGCGACGACGCTGAACGACATGCTGACCCGCCTCGAGGCCGCGTTCGACCACGAGCGCCGCTTCGTCGCCGACGCCAGCCACGAGCTGCGCACGCCGCTGGCGCTGCTGCGCGCCGAGATCGAGGTGACGCTGCGGCGCCCGCGCACGGCCGCCGAGCTCGAGGCGACGCTGCGCTCGGCCGGCGAGGAGAGCGAGCGCCTGTCACGCCTCGCCGAGGATCTCCTGCTGATCGCGCGCGGCGACCGCGGCTCGCTGCCGGTGCGCCACGAGCCGGTCGCCGTCGGACAGCTGCTCGCGCGCGTCGCGGAGCGCTACGCCGGCGGGGCGGCCGAGGCCGGGCGCGCGATCGCCGCCGAGGCGACGGGCGCCGTGCTCGAGGCCGACCCGGACCGGCTCGCACAGGCGCTCGGCAACCTCGTCGAGAACGCGCTGGCCCACGGCGCCGGCTCGATCACGCTGTTCGCGATCGAGCGCGGCGACACGGTCGAGCTGCACGTCGCCGACAACGGCGCGGGCTTCCCCGACGGCTTCCTGCCGCGGGCGTTCGACCGCTTCAGCCGCGCCGACGAGGCGCGCGGGCGCGGAGGGACGGGGCTCGGGCTCTCGATCGTCGAGCTCATCGCCGCGGCGCACGGCGGCCGCGCGGGCGCCGCGAACCGGCCCGAGGGCGGCGCCGACGTCTGGCTGGCGCTGCCGCTCGCGGCAGCGCCGTCGGCGGGCGGCGAGCGGCCGATCCTCACCTGAATCTCATCCCGGGCTGCTCAACTCGGGGTGTGAAGCAGCGAGAGACAGCGCTCGGACGACGCATCGGCGAACGCGACGCGGGCCTGCGCCGCCTGCGGCGCACGACCGCTCTGGCGCTTGCCGGCACGGCCGCGATGGCGGCGGCGTTCGGCGGCCTGGCGGCCAAGGCGTTCCCGGGTCACCACCGCGCCCGCGTGACGCCCGCCGCGCCGCGTGCCGCCGTCGCGCCCGCCCAGCCGCCCGCCGCGCCAGGCCCGCCTCCGCTCGTCTCGGCGGGCTCCGCCGCTGCCGCCGCACAGCCTCCCGCGCAGCCGGCCGCGCCACCGCCGGCCGCGCCCGCCGCTCCGCCGTCGCCTCCGCCGATCGATACGCAGGCGCAACCCGTGGCCGTCTCGGGCGGATCGTGAATCTCGTCTCCGCCCTCGGTGGCCCGAAGGCGTTCTGGTACGCGACGCGCGGCACCGGCGTCGTCTCGCTGATCCTGCTGACGACCGTCGTCTGCCTCGGCATCGGCGGCGTCCGCCGGCTCCGGGGCCGCCACTGGCCGCGCTTCCTCGTGCTCGGCCTGCATCGCAACCTCACGCTGCTCGCGCTCGCGTTCATCGCGATCCACGTCCTCACGACGGTCGCCGACGGCTTCGCGCCCATCACGGTGAAGGACGCCGTCGTGCCGTTCGGATCGGGCTACCGGCCGATCTGGCTCGGGCTCGGCGCGGTCGCGCTCGATCTGCTGCTGGCGCTCACGATCACGAGCCTGCTGCGCGCGCGCTTCGGCTATCGCACGTGGCGCGCCCTGCACTGGCTGGCGTACGCGTCGTGGCCGGTCGCCCTCGTCCACGCCTTCGGCACCGGCAGCGACGCGCGCGTGAGCTGGATGCAGGCGCTCGGCGTCGCGCTCACCGCCGTCGTCGCCGTGGCCGTCGTGGCGCGGCTCTCCGCGTCCGGCGTCCCGGCCGGGACGCGCGTCCTGGCAGGGGCCGCCCTGCTGCTCGTCCCGCTCGCGACGCTCGGCTGGTACGCGACGGGCCCCGGCAAGAGCGGCTGGGCCGCGCGCGCGGGGACGCCGGTGTCGCTGCTGCCGCACACGGCGGTCGCCTCGGCGGCGACGCTCCGCACGGTGCGGGCGGCTCCCCGCAAGAGCGCCTCCGGACCGCCGCCGTACAACGCCGCCCTGCGCGGGCGCCTGACCTCGACCCAGACGTCCGCCGGTCTCGTCGTCGTCGACATCCGGGGGCGCACGAGGCGGCCCGCCGGCGGCGTCCTCTGGATCCGGATCCAGGGGCAGCCGGTCGACAACGGCGGCGTCGCGATGACGGCGAGCGGAGCGAGCTACGGGCCGCTGTCGGCGCCGTCGCAATACATCGGCAAGATCGTCTCGCTCGACGGCACCCGTCTCGTGCTCGCCCTGCGGGGGCCCTCCCGGAGGCTCTCGCTGCGCGTGAACCTCCGCATCGACGGCGTCTCGCACCGGGTCACGGGCACGCTCGCGGAGGCGGCGTGAGCGCCGTGGCCGCGGGCCCGCGCGTGCGTCCGCCCGCGGGCGCGCGACGCCTGCTCGGAGGCCTGCGGGCCGACGGCCGCGCCGTGTCGCTGGCCGCGCACGTCCAGCGCTACGGGCGCCTGCCCGCGGTGCAGCGCGACCCCGAGGCGTTCGTCGCCGAGGTGGTGGCGTCGGGACTGCGCGGGCGCGGCGGCGGCGGCTTTCCCGCGGGCGACAAGCTCGCCGCGGTGATGGCCGGCCGCGGGCGCCCCGTCGTCGTCGCGAACGGCTCCGAGGGCGAGCCGCCCTCGAGCAAGGACAAGGCGCTGCTGGCGTACACGCCGCATCTCGTGCTCGACGGCGCCGTCCTCGCCGCGCGCGCGCTCGGGGCCTCCGAGGCGATCGTCGCGGTCGGTCCGGCCGTCTTCGCGCAGGTCGAGCGCGCGCTCGCGGAGCGCCGCTCGGCGGGGCTCGAGCGCGGCGTCTCGCTGCGGGCGGTCGTCGTGCCCGAGCGCTTCGTGAGCGGCGAGGAGACGGCGCTCGTCCAGTTCATCAACGGCGGGCCGTGCCTGCCCACCTTTCCGCCGCCGCGGCCGTTCGAGCGCGGCGTGGGCGGGGCCCCGACGCTCGTCCAGAACGCCGAGACGCTCGCGCACCTCGCGCTCGTCGCGCGCTTCGGCGCGGCCTGGTTCCGCAGCCTGGGAACGGAGCAGGAGCCGGGCTCGGCGCTCGTCACGCTGTCGGGCTGCATCCGCCGCCCGGGCGTGTACGAGGTGCCGTTCGGCGAGCCGTTGCGCGACATCGTCGCGGCGGCCGGCGGCGTGACCGCCGAGCTCCAGGCGGTGCTCGTGGGCGGGCTCTTCGGCAGCTGGATCAGCGCTGCGGAGGCCGCCGGCGCGTCGCTCAGCGCCGCCGGTCTCGCGCCGTTCGGCGCGGCCCCCGGAGCCCGCGCGATCGTGGCGCTGCCCACGAGCGCCTGCGGCGTCGCCGAGACCGCGCGCGCCGTGCGCTACCTCGCCGGCGAGAGCGCGGGTCAGTGCGGGCCCTGCGTGCACGGGCTCGCGGCGCTCGCCGAGGGGTTCGAGCAGCTCGCGTACAAGGGGCGCGGCGGCGACCGCGGCGCGCTCCGGCGCCGGCTCGGGACGATCGCCGGGCGAGGCGCGTGCCGCCATCCGGACGGTGCCGTCAAGCTCGCCGGGAGCGCGCTGCGCGTGTTCGAGGCCGAGTTCGGCCATCACGAGCGCGCGGGCCGCTGCACGGGCGGCGGGTCGTACGTGCTCGAGTTGCCGGGGCAGCGGAAGTGAGCGACATCACCCTGCGCGTCAATCCGATCCTGTGCGAGGCGCACGGAGTCTGCGCCGAGCTCTTCCCCGAGCGGATCGAGCTCGACGAGTGGGGGTATCCGATCATCGATCCCGAACCGCTCGAGGGCGACCTCGAGCGCCACGCCCGCCGCGCGGTCGCGGGCTGCCCGAGGGCGGCGCTCCTGCTGGGCCGCGCCGTTCGCAGCTGAGGGCCCTGAGGTCAGCTCGTCGAGAGTCCCTGCGCGGTCAGGTGGCAGCCTTGTCCCGCTGGCGCTCGGCCGTGACCCACATCGTCGCCACGTGGTCGCCGGCGGCGTCGTCGACGCTCGCCTGCCACATCACCGACTCGACGCCGTTCGTGCCCAGGTTGGTGGGCTGATCGGTCGTCGCGCCCGCGGCGACGGTCGCCTCGCGCACGTAGTCGAGGTCGCCTGCGACCGGCGCGGTCGCGTCGTGGAAGAGCGCCTGGTTGACGACGACGACGGGCGTGGCGGTCGTGTTCGACCACTGGGTCGTCGCGACGCCTGCGGTGCAACTCGCGCGCAGGGCGCCGAGGCCGGGCGCGCCGAGGAGCGGCGTGCCGGCGGCGCCGTCGGGCAGCGTGACCGCGACGGACACGATGCGCCCGTTGCCCTCGACGACCTCGCCGTCCTTGATGTCGGCGGCCGTGAGCGTGTTGTCGGCGACCTTGCTGCTGCCGATCGAGTTGTCGGCGAGGTCGCTGTTGCCGACCGAGGCGGCGCGCAGCTTCGCGCTCGTCACCGCGTCGTTCGCGAGCTCGCTGTTGCCGACCGCGCCGGCTCGCACCTTCGCGGCGTTGACCGAGTCGTTGCCGAGATCGGCGTTGCCGATGCTCGCGTCCCTGATCTGCAGCCCCGTGACGGTCCCGGCGACGATCTTCGCGGTGTTGACGCTGTTGCGCGCGAGGTCGACGCTGCGGACGCCGCCGTTGCGGATCTTCTCGCTCGTGACCGCGTTGTTCCTGATCTGCTTCGTGCCGATGCGCAGCGCGGCGTAGCTCGTGCCGCCGAGCGCCACGACCAGTGCGACGAGCGCGACGCCCATGGCGGGCGACGGCAGGCGGATCCAGGCTCGCTTCATTGCTTCCTCCCGTGTGCGGCCGTGGTGCCGGCCGCGTCGATGTCGCCCCAGCGTGGCAGAGGGATGTGGCCATTTCGTGAGGAGTTCTCAAAGTAAGACCGACGTAGGAGTCATCCCCGGCCCGCGGGTCGCGGCGGCAGAATGGGGTGGTGAGGATCCTCGTTGTCGATGACGACCGCTCCGTGCGCGACGCGCTGCGCCGCGCGCTGACGCTCGCCGGCTACGAGGTGCAGATGGCCGAGGGCGGCCAGCAGGCGCTCACCCAGGCGGCGACCGCGGTGCCGGACGCCGTGGTGCTCGACGTCGGCATGCCCGACATCGACGGCCTCGAGGTGTGCCGCCGGCTGCGCGGCGCGGGCAATCGCGTGCCGATCCTGATGCTGACGGCGCGCGACGCGATCGCCGACCGCATCGACGGGCTCGACGCGGGCGCCGACGACTACCTCGTCAAGCCGTTCGACGTCGGCGAGCTGAAGGCCCGCCTGCGCGCGCTGATGCGGCGCTCCAACGGGGAGGGCGATCCCGACGCGCTCTCGTTCGCCGAGCTCAAGCTCGACAGCGCACGGCACGGCGTCATCGTCGGCGACGAGTTCGCCGAGCTGACCCGCACCGAGTACCAGCTGCTCGAGCTGCTCATGCTCAATCCGCGGCGCGTGCTGCCGCACGGGCTCATCTACGACCGCGTCTGGGGCTACGACTTCGGCCCGGCCTCGAACGCGCTGCGCGTGTACGTCGGCTACCTGCGGCGCAAGCTCGAGGACGCCGGCGCCCGGCAGCTGATCCACACGATTCGCGGCGTGGGCTACGTCCTGCGAGAGCCGTGAGCCTGCGCACCCGCATGGCGGCAGTGGCCGGGCTGGCCGTCGCGCTCACGGTCGTCGCGCTGGCCATCACGCAGTACGAGGCTGCGCGCTCGACGCTGCGCGGGCAGATCGACCAGGCGCTGCGCGAGCGCGCCACGCCGCTCGCGAACGACCGGCCGGGCGGCCCCGGCGACGGCGACGGCGATCACGGGAGGCCGCCGCCGAACCCGTTCGGCGACGCGGCCGGCAAGGTGCAGTACCTCACCCCGCAGGGCGCGATCGAATCGCCCACCACCGCCGCCACGCGGCTGCCCGTCGACGCGCGCGCGAAGGCGCTCGCCGCCGCCGGCAGCGGCAGCTACTTCTCCGAGGCGCGCGTGCAGGGGGTGCACCTGCGCGTGCTCACGGCGGGCCGCGGTGCGCGCGGCGCCGTGCAGGTCGCGCGCCCGCTCACCGAGGTCGATCGCACGCTCCGGCAGCTGTTGTGGATCCTGCTCGCGGTCGGCGGCGGCGGCATCCTGCTGGCCGCGGCGCTCGGCGGCGTGGTCGCGCGCGCGGCGCTGGCGCCGGTCTCGCGCTTCACGCGCCAGACCGAGGCGCTGACCGCGAACCCCGACGTCTCGCAGCGCCTCGAGGTCGAGGGCCAGGACGAGATCGCGCGGCTGGCCCGCAGCTTCAACGCGACGCTGGACGCGCTCGAGCGGTCGGCCGAGGCGCAGCGCCACCTCGTCGCCGACGCGAGTCACGAGCTGCGCACCCCGATCTCGAGCCTGCGCGCGAACATCCAGGTGCTGCAGGACGCCGATCGCCTGCCCGAGGAGGAGCGCGAGAGCCTGCGCGCCGACATCATCGCCGAGCTCGACGAGCTCACCGCGCTCGTCGGCGACGTGGTGGAGCTGGCGCGCGGCGCGAAGCCGAGCGACGTCGTCGACGACGTGCGCGTCGACGAGATCGTGCGCCAGCTGATCGAGCGCGCCGAGCGCCGCGCCGGCGATGGCGCCGTGTTCCGCGCCGACCTCGAGCCCACCGTCGTGAGCGGCGAGCCGGAGCGCATCAGCCGCGCGATCTCGAACCTGCTCGGCAACGCCCACAAGTGGAGCCCGCCCGGCGGCCTGATCGAGATCGAGCTGCGCGACGGCACGCTCACGATCCGCGATCACGGGCCGGGCTTCGACGAGGCCGACATCCCGCACGTCTTCGACCGCTTCTACCGCGCCGACAGCGCCCGCGGCATGCCCGGCTCGGGTCTCGGCCTCGCGATCGTGCGACAGGCGGCCGAGGCGCACGGCGGCTGGGTCAGCGCCGCCAACGCGCCCGGCGGAGGCGCGCTCCTGACGGTCGACTTCGGTCCCGCCGTCGTCGTCGGCGACGACGAGGAGTCAGGCGGGCTGCCGCTGCTCGAGCAGGAGCGCGAGCCGCGGGCACATTGAGACGGCGCGGCGGGCGTCGCCCTCGAGCTTCCGCGGGACGGGCGCGTCGGACATGATCGGGTAGCCCCACTCGTCGAGCGCGATCAGCTCGGGCAGCAGCTCGGCGCAGTGGCCGTAGGCGTCGCAGCGGATCGGGTTGACGCGCAGGCGCAGCTCGGGCCGGCTCATCGCCACTCCGATCCTGCGGGCACCGGCAGCAGCGGTGCGCCGGCCGGCGCGGTGCACACGCCCGCGAGGTGGTGGGCGATCTCGTCGGCGAAGACGGCGAGCGCGCTCTCGACGAGGCGCGTCGCGCCGTTCGGGTGCGCGCACGCGCCGCGGCCGGTGACCTGCGGGGTCACGCGGCGCAGGCGCTTGAGCGCTGCGCCGGCCTCCGGGCCACAGGCCGCGATCGCGGCGAGCGCCTCGGCGATCGCCGCCAGCCCGAAGACGCAGGGCCCGCACTGGCCGGCGCTCTCGGCGGCCAGGTACGCCGCCAGGCGAGCCGTCTCGGCGATGCCGCAGCGCGTGCGCGGGAGCACCGAGATCGAGCGGGCTCCGAGCGACGCGCCGAGCGGGCGCAGGCCCGCGTCCGAGAGCGGCGCGGCGAGTGCCGAGTCCGCGGGCACCCAGGTCCCGAAGTAGCCGCCGACGAGCAGGGCCCGGGGCGGCTCGCTGAAGCCGTCGCAGCGCTCGAGCGCGCTGCGCAGCTCGATGCCGCCCGGGAGCTCGGTGATGCCGGGCCGCGCGACGGCGCCGCCGAGCGTGAAGAGCATCGATCCGGGCTCCTCCGGGCTGCCGGTGCCGCGGTGCCAGCCGGCGCCGAAGCGCGCGATCAGCGCGATGTTGGCGAGCGTCTCGACGTTCTGGACGAGCGTTGGCCGGCCGCCGACGCCGCGCTCGAAGGGGCGCGGGGGCACGAACGCCGGCTTGGCGGGGCCGCCGTTGAGCCAGCTCACGAGCGCGGTCTCCTCGCCGGCGACGAAGCGGTCGGGAACGTCCGCGAGCTCGATGCGCTCGCGCCCGCCCGCCTGGGCCCGCTCGGCGATCGCGGCCGCCATGCTCGCGTGCGCGGTGCCCGCGCCACGGCCGACGGCGATCACGATCTGCTTCGCGCCCACGGCCGCGGCGGCGGCCACGGCGCCGTCGAGCACGAGGTGCGGGTTGATGCGCATGAGCAGCGCGTCCTTGTGGCTCGCGGGCTCGCCCTCGACGCCGTTGGCCACGACGACGGGCTGCCGGCCGGCGGCGACCGCGCTCAGCTTGCGGTGCGTCGGAAAGCCCGCGCCGCCCCGGCCGCGAAGCCCGCTCGCCTCGACGGCGGCGATCAGCGCTCGGCCCTCGCCGCGCAGGGCCGGCAGGTGGCCGTAGCGCTCGAGGTGTGCCGCGAGCGAGGGCGCGGCGCCCGCGGGCGGGAGCAGGCGCGGCCGCTGCGAGATGCGCTCGCGCGGCGGTGCGTAGACGGCGGTGCGCGCGCTCATCGCGCCGCCCGGACCATCGGCGGTGCGGCCAGGTGCTTGGCGGCCCCGGACGGCGCCTTCACGAGCCGCAGGGCGACGGCGCCGGCGAAGGCGGCGATGCACGCCGCGTCGACGCCGAGCAGCCAGCCGGAGCTTGCGTCGGTGCCCATGCCGGCGCCGTGCAGCAGGGCCACGGGCCAGGCGAGGTAGGCGGCGTAGTGCAGCGCGCGCCAGACGCGCGGCGCGATGCGGTGCCGCAGCAGGCTCGTGATCACGAGGGCGACGATGAGGTCGAGCGCGAGCGCGGCGAGGCCCAGCCAGATCCCGTAGCGGGCCGAAGGCGCGGGCACGAGCACCGAGACCGCGCCGACCGAGGCGTCGGAGTCGATCACCGCCGTGATCACGTGCACGGCGAGGAATGCGACTGCGAGCAGCGAGACGTTGCGGTGCAGGGCCAGCGTGACGAAGCGCGGCACGCGGCCGGGCCGCCAGCGGCTCACGGTGGCGACGCCGAGCGCGCTCACGAGCGTCAGCAGCAGCAGCGAGACGACGCCGCTCGCACGCATCAGGTACCAGACCGGAAGCTGGTTCACGGAGGCCGTCTCCGCGGGCCAGCCGCCGGTCGTGACGACGCTGCCGTCGCGCCGCACGAGGCGGGCGGGCAGCCCGGCTGCCTCGAGCCAGGCGAGCGCTCGCTCGCCGCGGACGATCGCGGCGGTGCTCGCGGTGTTGGCCTCGACACAGGTGGCGGCGGCCACGCTGACGGTGCGCCAGATCTCGGCGGCGGGCGCCCCCGTGCGCGGCTCGACGATGTGGTGGTGCTCGGCATCGCCGGCGCGCCAGCGGCGCACCGTCGTGCTCGACGTCGCCAGGCCGCCGGTGCCGAGCGCGATCGTCTGACCCGCGGCCGTGGCGTCGCTGCGGTGGTCGTCGGTGACCCGGATGGGCCAGCCGCCGTCCGGGGCGGGGCCGGCCAGGGCGATGTCGCCGCCGAGATTGACGAGCACGCTCGCGCCGGTCGCGGCGTGCGCGCCGCGGGCGCAGCGATCGGCCGCGAGCGCCTTCGCGGTCGCTCCGAGGTCGATCTCGACGTTCGCCGGGATGCGCACGGTGCCGCGGGCGTGGTCGATCTGGATGCGCTGCCAGCCTGCCGCGGGCACGAGGCGCAGACGCGGCGTCTGGCCGCGGCGGGCGACGACGACCGTGAAGTCGGAATCCCAGCCGAGCGCGCCGAGCGAGCGGCCGACGGTCGGATCGACGTCGCCGTCGGTCTGCGCGGCCGCGCCGAGGGCGACGGAGAGGGCCTCGAGCAGCAGCGGGCTCGGAGTGAAGGGCGCTCCGGCCGAGCGGTTCAGGCGCGTCAGCTCCGAGTCGTCGCGAAAGCGGCTGCAGGCCTCGTCGATCGAGCGCAGCTCGTCCTCGACGACGGCGAGCGCGGCGGGGAGCGCACCGGCCCGCAGGACGACGACCTCCGCGCTCGTGCCGAGGGCCGTGAACGAGGCGGTGGAGCAGTTCACGTCACGAACCGCCCGAGACGGCGACCGGCTGGGCGGAGCTCTGCGTGGGGGTGACGGCCTGCGTCGTCGTCGCCTGCGTGGTCGTGGCCTGGGTCGTCGCCGGCTCGGTGGCCTGCGTCGTGGTGGCGGTGGTGGTCGTCGCCTTCTCGGTCGCCGCCGAATCCGTCGCCGTCGTCGTGGCGGCGGCGGTCGTCGAGGCGCTGTGCGTCGTGGCGCTCGCCGCCAGGACGCCGAAGGCCGCAGTGGCTGCGGTCGCGACGCACGCGATCGAGGCGGTCAGGCGCGACACACGCCGCACGCCGTCGTTTCGCCTCTGGATCTCCGGATCGCGACTGCTCATAGCCGCTATTCGAGCAGCCGCACCTAAACGCCAGCTAAGAGTTGTGCTGAGGCGGCGTTAATTGAGCCAGGGGCTGAGCGCGTCGCGGATGCTGCCGACGCTCACGCGGCCCTCGACCTTGCGCACGACGTGACCGTCTTCGAGCACCACGATCGCGGGCAGGTTCTCGACGTCGAAGTGCTCGGCCAGCTGCGGCGTGCGATCGACGTCGACCCGGCCTCGCGAGAAGACGTCGTGGTTCTTGCGCTCCTGCAGGACCTGATCCAGGAACGCCTCGACGCGGCGGCTCGGGCCGGATTTGGGGGAGAAGAAGTAGAGCAGTTTGGGTTCCGAGAGTGCCGTCATGTCGCCGTCTTCCCCCGATCGCAGGGGCCGAAAACGTCATCCCGGAATCCTTTACGGAATGCTTGCCGGTTTGACTGTCGCCGCGCCCGGGAACCCCGGGGCGTGACGCCGAGCACCGAGTCCTACCGCGGCCTGATGGCGCGCCTGCGCGAGCTCGACGGCAGCGTCCTCGGCGCGCGCGAGGCGCAGGTGCTGCGCGAGGCGGCCGATGCGCGGCTGTTCGGCGACGATGACCAGGTGGAGGCCGTCGAGCGTGCTCTCGAGCTCCTCGACACCCTCGTGCAGGCGGCGCGGCTCTCGAGCCGGACGAGCCTGGCGCTCACGGACCTGCTGTGCGGCATCGAGAGCGCCGGCGCTCAGTCATGAGCGCGCGCGCAGCCGCGTTTCGATGTCCGTGCCGTCCGGGTAGCACCAGGCGCAACTGCATTCTTCGAGGGAGGGAGACGGCATGGCAACACCACGGACGGGCGGAAACGGAGCCGGCATCGGGCTCGGTGGAATCCTCGTGATCGTCGGGATCATCCTCGCGATCGTCTGGAGCGTCTGGATCGGCGTCATCGTCGCGCTGATCGGCCTGATCGCGTTCGGCGGCTTCGCGAAGGGGAAGTGGTACTGACGCCGCCGCGGACGGCCGGGAGCGCGCCCTGGCAGCGTGCGCTCCCGGCCAAGCGGTTCGCGGTACCTGCGTACCGATCCACCGCCTGATCGATCCGGTCCGGCGGGCCGCAGACGGCTTAGCGCTGGAGCAGCGCCGCCGGCAGCTTCTGGCCGCCCGCCAGCGCATCCGCATAGGGGTCGCCGTGGCGGTCGATGCGTCGCAGCGCGGCGCGCATCGTCGGGCGCGCCCGCGCGAACGAGCCGGACTCGACCTCCTCCCAGGTCAGCGGCAGCGAGACCGGCGCGCCGGGACGCGGGCGCACGCAGTGCGCGACCGACATGGTGCGCCCGTAGCCGACCTGATTCGAGTCGATCAGCACGCCGCGCCGGCGGCTCTTGTCCCACTCCGTCGTCACGAGGCCGGGGTGGGCGCGCTCGAGCGCCTGTGCGACCACCTGCACGAGGGCGCGCGCCTGGGCGTACGTCGGCCCGCGCTCGATCGGCACCGCGACATGCATGCCCTCCGCGCTCGAGGTCTTGGCGACGGCCCGCAGGTCGATGGCGGCGAGCGCGTCGCGCACGAGCAGGGCGACCCTGCCGGTCTGCGCCAGCGTCACGCCCGGCGACGGGTCGAGGTCGAAGAGCACGAAGTCGGGCGTGTCGAAGCTCTGCGCGCGCGCGTAGGGGGCGTGCACGTCGATGCAGCCGGCGTTGATCGTCCACAGGAGCCCGTCGGCGTCGTCGATCATCAGGTAGTCGATCTTCTTGCCCTCGCCGCCGGAGCTGCTCGAGAGCGTCGCGGTGCGCATCCAGTCCGGCGCGTGCGGCGGGCGCTGCTTCTGGAAGAAGTGCTTGCCGGTGATGCCGTCCGGGTAGCGCACGAGCGTGATCGGCCGGTCGCGCAGGTAGGGCACGACGAGCGGCGCGACCTCGCGGTAGTAGGCGAGCAGGTCGCCCTTCGTGATCCCCTCGTCGGGGAAGAAGACCTTGTCCTGGTTCGTGAGCTTGAGCTCGCGGGCGGGCTTCGTCACGGGTGGTTCCTCTGCGAGACGCTTGAAGACGGGCGCGCGCAGCCGCCGCTCGCGCGTCCATTCGGCGAACTCGACCTCGCACGAGAGCGACGGCTCCACCCAGGTGATACCCAGGCGGGCCGTTCCGGTGGGTCTCGCGGTCCCGCGCAGCGGCGAGGTGTCGCGCCGGAGCGGCGCGAGCTTCGCGAGCAGCTCGCGCATGTCGTCGTCGGACAGGCCGCTGCCGCAGTTGCCGGCGTACTCGAGATCGTCCGTGGCGAGCACGAGCGCGCCGAGGCTCGCGCGCGAACCCTGGCCGCTCGTGTAGCCCGCGATGCGCAGCACGGCCTCCTTGCGGAGCTTGATCTTGCGCCAGTCGTCGCTGCGCCGGCCCGGGCGGTAGGGCGCCGTGACGCGCTTGGCCATGATGCCCTCGAGCCCGCGCGCGTGGGCGGCGGCCAGCAACGCGGGGCCGTCCTCGTAGACCTGCGACAGCGAGACCATCGGCGATGCCGGGACGACCAGCTCGCCGAGCAGCTCGCGGCGACGGCTCCAGGGCTCGGCGATGACCGGGCGGCCGTCGAGCTCGAGCAGGTCGAAGACGACGTAGAGGATGGTGCCCTCACCGCGCTGGAAGAGCTCGAAGCGCGGGATGCCGTCGTCGTCGAACGCGCACAGCTCGCCGTCGAGCACGCAGCCGGCGTGCGTCAGCGCCGCCGGCAGGGCCTCGGCGACGCCCCGGCTCCTCGCCTCGAGGCGCTTGCCGTTGCGCGACCACAGTCGCACGTCGCCGTCGCGGACGTCCGCGATCGCGCGGAAGCCGTCCCACTTGACCTCGAACGCCCAGCCGTCGCCGGCGGGTATCCCGGGGGCGGTCCCGGCGAGCATCGGTGCATAGGTGGGTGCGTCGCTCGGCATGGCTGGAGATCGTGAGCGCCAGGCGTCCGGTGCTAGGCTCGGGACGTGCCGAAGCCCCCGCTGCCTCCGCGGCTGGACGCCTTCCTGGCGAAGCCGAACGCCGCAGTCATCGCGACCGTGCGCGGGGACGGATCCCCGGTCACGGTCGCGACATGGTACGACTGGGAAGACGGCCGGGTGCTCGTCAACATGGATGCGAGCCGCCGCCGCCTCGAGCACCTCAAGGCCGACCCCCGCGTCTCGCTGACCGTCATGGACGTCGCCAACTGGGGCGCCCACGTGAGCCTTCAGGGCCGTGTCGCCGAGCTGGTCGACGACCCGGACCTGCGCGACATCGACCGCCTCGCGATGCGCTACATGGGCGAGCGCTACCCGTTCCGCGACAACCCGCGCGTGACAGCCTGGATCGAGATCGAGCGCTGGCACGCCTGGCGGTCGGAGAACGTCTGAACCCGGCGGGGCGGTGGGCAGAGAGGGTCGTGGTGGTTAGCCGCCCAAGACGCTCGAACCCCGGACGCAAAGTTGGGGTCAGACCCCAACTTTGCACGCCCGCAGGATCTCTGCGGCGAGTTCGACCGCCGGCGTGCGCGTGCCATTCGCCCGCGTCGTGAGCGCGATCACGCGGTCGGGCACGAGGTGGCCGACCGCGATCGTCGCGAGCGTCGGGTCGGGCCTCTCGAGCAGCAGCTGTGGCACGACCGCGATGCCGAGGCCGCGGCGCACGAGCGCCTGCACCTCGCGCAGGTCGTGCGCGCGGATGCGCGGCGCGCCGAGGCCATAGTCGGCGAGGGCGGCTGCGAGTGCGCGCTGGCTCGCGGTCGCGCAGTCCTTGCCGATCAGGTCGCGCGTGGTCAGGTCGCTCGCGGTCAGCGGCCGTCCGAGCCGCAGGAACGGGTCGCCGGCCGGGACGAGCAGGACGTACGGGTCGCGCAGGAGCTCCTCGCTCTCGAGCCCGTCGCGCGCCTCGTCCTGCGGCGCGACGACGAGGTCGAGCGAGCCCGCGGCGAGGCTGTCGATCAGCTCGGCGGGGAAGTACGACTCGGTGATCGCCAGCGTCAGCCGCGGCGCGCGGGCGCGCAGCTCGTGTGCGAGCGCCGGGATGAGCGCGGCGGCCGCGCTCGGCACGGTGCCGATGCGCAGCTCGCCGACGCGGCCGTCCGAGAACGCCGCGAGATCGGCGCGGGCCGTCTCGAGGTGCCCGGCGATGGCGTCGGCGTGGCCGAGCAGCTGGCGCCCGGCCTCGGTCAGCTCGACCGAGCGCGTGCCGGGCGAGCGCGTCACGAGCGTGACGCCGGCGAGGCGCTCGAGCGCCCGCAGCTGCTGGCTGACGGCCGACTGCGTGTAGCCGAGCCGCACGGCAGCGCGGCTCACCGACCCCTCGCGCGCGATGGCGTCGAGCGCTGCGAGATGCCGGACGTCGAGCCCGGACCATTCAGAAAGCGCGCTGATGATTCGATGGTACCCCGACTCCGCCTCAGATCGCGGCTGCGAGGCGCGCGAGCAGCGCGACGGCGCCGACGTCGTCGTGCAGGAGGTGCTGCAGCATGATCCGGTCGACGCCGGCGGCGCGGTAGGCGCGCAGCCGCACGAGCGCCTCGTCGAACGTCCCCGTGACGCCGACGCCGGCGAACTCCTCGAGCAGCGAGGCCGCATCGGTGTCGCGCCACGCGGCCAGGCGCTCGGCGCGGCGCTGCAGCTCGGCCGCGTCGCTCCCGCACAGCCACGGCACCATCACCGAGAACGTGAGCGTCGCCGGATCGCGGCCTGCGTCCCGCCACGCGCCCTCGACGACGACGCGCCGCTCGGCACACTCCTCCGGCGTCGCGAAGACGGTGTTGTACTCGTCGGCGAACCGTGCCGCGAGCCGCGCCGTCCGGGGCTTCGCCGATCCGCCGATGAGCACGGGCGGGTGGGGGCGCTGCACGGGTTTGGGCAGCGCGTCGACGGCCGACAACCGGTAGTGCTTGCCGGTGAACGAGAACGGCCCCTCGGCCCACGCGCCGCGCACGATGGCGAGCTGCTCCTCGAGCAGCTCCATGCGCTCGCCGAGCGGCGGGAACGCGAAGCCGTAGGCCTCGTGCTCGCGCTCGTTCCAGCCGGCGCCGAGGCCGAGCTCGACGCGGCCGCCCGAGATGTGGTCGACGGCGGTCGCGAGCTTGGCCAGCACGCTCGGGTGGCGGAACGTCGCCGGCGAGACGAGCGCCCCGAGCCGCAGTCGCGTCGTCACCGCAGCGAGGCCCGCGAGCGTCGCCCAGGTCTCGAGCGAGCCGCGCTCGTCGTGCCCGTCGACCGAGAGGTAGTGGTCGGAGCGGAAGAGCGTGCCGACGCCGTGCTCCTCGCAGGCCTGCGCGAGCGCCACCCACTGCGGCCAGGACACGTCCTCCTGGCCTTCGATCATCAGCTCGACGCGCATGGCCCTCCTCGCAGTCGCGACCCCGCGCAGTATGCCCTCGAGGGCTCGGCGCTAGTGTGCCGTTGATGCGACGGCCGGCCCCCGCCACCATCATCGCGACGGTTGCGCTCGTGCTCGCGGCCGCGCCGATCGGCGAGGCCGCGGACGGCTGGGTCAAGCGTGCGCTGTACGCGCGCAACGCAGGCGCGGTCGACGGCATCAGCGCATCGCGCGTCCCGCACAAGGGCAACCTCGTCGTCCTCCCGAAGTCGGGCAAGCTGCCGGCCTCGATCCTCCCCGCCTCGATCGGCGGGCCGCGCGGGCCCGCGGGCCCGGCCGGCCCCGCCGGCGACAGCGGCGGCTCCGTGACCGTCGGGAACGCGCCTGCGGCCGTCAACCTCGCCGCCGCGCAGACCGGCGTCGTGACGCTCGCGCTCAAGCCGGGCACCTACGCCATCGTCGCGAAGGCGAGCCTGCACGCCACGCTCGACACGAGCACGCCGGGCGTCACCTGCCTGCTCAAGGCGGGGACCGACGGCGACCAGGTCGACGCCGACCTGTCCTCGAGCTCGGACGACCCGGTCGCGCTGATCACGACCCACACGTTCGCGGCGGCGGGCAGCGCGACCCTCACCTGCTCGGCCGACGACGACGGCGTCGTCGCGAGCGACGCGCGCATCGTCGCGCTGCGCGTCGGTTCGTAGGCGCGCGCAGGCGGGTAGGCTCGCGCCATGGAACCCCTGCGGCTCGGCCTCAAGCTCTCGCAGCAGAACACCGACGTCGCGGAGCTCCGCGCGATCTGGCAGCTGGCCGACGAGTCCGGCTTCGACCACCTCTGGATCTTCGACCACTTCGCCGCGATCATGGCCGACCCCGCGCTCGACGTGCTCGAGGGCTGGGTGCTGCTCGGGGCGATGGCCGAGGCCACGAGCCGCGTGCGGATCGGCTGCATGGTGACGGGCAACACCTACCGGCATCCCGCGGTGCTCGCCAAGATGGCCGTCACGGTCGACCATCTCTCGGGCGGGCGGCTCGAGTTCGGGATCGGCGCGGCCTGGGCCGAGATCGAGCACGAGATGCTCGGGCTCGAGTTCGGCAGTCCCGGCAGGCGCGTCGAGTGGCTGGACGAGGCCTGCCGGGCGCTCAAGCTGCTCTTCGTCGAGGAGCGCGCGAGCTTCGAGGGCGCGCGCTACACGTTGCGCGACGCGATCGCGAATCCCAAGCCGATGCAGCGCCCCCACCCGCCGTTCTGGATCGGCGGCCGCGGCGAGCGCAAGACGCTGCGCGTGATCGCGGAGCACGCCGACGTCTGGAACGCGCCCGGCGGCGAGCCCGACGAGGTCGCGCGCCTGGCCGGGATCCTCGATGCGCACTGTGCGGATGTCGGCCGCGACCCGGCCGAGATCCGGCGCTCCGTCCAGATCCGCTACGCCGGCGACGACGATGCGCTGCTGCGCAGCGCGAGCGCATTCGCCGAGCGCAACGTGCGCGACCTCATCGTGATCGTCTCTCCGGGCGCGGCCCGGGCGCATGCCGAGGCGGCGGCGGCGCTCCTGCCGCGCCTGCGCGCGCTCGGCTAGGGGCCCGCCCCAAGACGTACGGATACCCGCACCGCGAGACACCGGCGGCCCGAACGGGAGCGATCCCGGGCGCCGTGCAGAATCATCGATGACGGAACCACCCGACTCCGATTCTTCACAGCGAGGTTCGTCCCGTGCTCTTCGCAGCTTTCGCAATCATCGTCTTCGTGCTCCTGCCGGCCGCCGGCATCGTCTTCGGCGCCGACTACCCCGAGCGCGAGATCCGGCCGCAGCAGTGGTAGCCGCCGTCCGCCTCGCAGCTGACCGCCTGGCTGCGGCGCGCGCCGGCCTCGATCGCCCTGCGCACTCTTCAACGCCGCGAGCGCCTGGCGCTCGCGGCGTCACCTTGCCTCTTCCGCAGCCGGCGCGCTGGCGCCCGGCCGCCAGCCCCGCCTGACGCCCTTCAACCACTCGAGGATCGCCCAGTGTTCTTCGCCGCCATCATCGCCACCCTCTGCTTCCTCCTGCCGGCCGGCGCGATCTGGCTCGGCGTCGAGTCGCTCGACCGGAGCGCGATCCCGAGCGATTGGTAAGTCCCCCGCGAGTTCGATCGAACGGATCCAACGCCACGAGTGCACGCGCGCTCGTGGCGTTTCCTGATCCGGTCGCGCCTCGCGCGCGAAGGTACGGCTGACCGCACCGCATGACACAGGCGCCCCGCACGAGCGGGACGCCCGCGTGACCGCAAGCTACGGAGCGAGATGTCCGCCGTCCCCGTATACCCGCCGCTCTCGCCCGCCCGCCGGCTCGCCGACCTGGCGCACTCGCGGGCGCTGCGCCTTGCGCTCGGCGCCGGCGCGCTCGTGGCGATCAGCGCCCTGCTGGCGCGCCGCGTCGATCTCTCGTCCCTGGGCGACGCCGACATCGTGTGGGGCTGGATCGCGCTCTCGCTGGTGCTCAACCTGGCGTCGGTGGGCGGCAAGGCGATCGTCTGGAAGGCCGCGCTCGACGCGCTCCCGGGCCACCGCGCCGCGCGCTACGGGCACGTCGTGCCTGCGATCTTCATCGGCTTCCTGCTCAACACCGTGCTGTTCGCGCGGATCGGCGAGCTCGCCCGCGTCGCCGTGCTCGCGCGTCGCCGGCGGCTGGCCGGCGACGGCATCTCCGCGAGCACCATCGCGGGCACGGCGCTCGCCGAGCAGCTCGTGCTCGGTGTCGCGCTCGCGCTCAGCGTGGTGGCGCTGGCGCCCGTGCTGCACCTGCCGCACATGATCTGGCAGCTCGTGATCGTCTTCCTGGCCGTCCTGGCAGTCGCCTCGGCCGGGCTGATGCTCGCGATGCGCAAGGCGCGCGGCCGGCTGGCAGGTCTCGTCGCAGGCCTCTCGCAGGGACAGGCGCTGTTCTCGAAGCCCCGCGCGACGGCGTTCGCCGTGGGCGCCGGGACGATCTCGTGGGCTGCGCAGATCGCCGGCATCTGGGCCGCGCTCGAGGCCTTCCACATCCACATCGGGCTCGCGGGGGCCGGCCTCGTCTTCGTCTCGTCGACGATCGTGCAGCTGTTCCCGTTCTGGCCCGGCAACCTCGGCATCTTCCAGCTCGGTGTGGCCGGCCCGCTCGTCAGCGTCTACGCCGTCTCGACGGCGAACGCCGTGGCCTTCAGCGTCGGGCTGCAGCTCGTCGAGGGCCTGCTCGGCGTCGGCCTCGGACTCGTGTTCCTGGCCCGCGAGGGCCTCTCGCTGAGCGGCGCGCGCGCACTCGCGTCGGCGCGCGAGGGCGACGCCCCGCAGCCGGCCTGAGGACCGCAACGTTGGGGTCAGACCCCAACTTTGCGGTCCGCACGCTTGGGGTCAGACCCCAACGTTGCGGTCCGCAACGTTGGGGTCAGACCCCAATGTTGCGGTCCGCTCCGCTTACGGGCCCGGCGGCTTGAGCGCCGTGCCCTGGATCGCCGGGCGGATGAGACGGATGCCGGCCGGGAGGTCGAAGCGCTCGAGGTGCTCGATGCAGAAGCCCGCTCGCTCGATGGCGGCGGCCGTGTCGCGGTTGAGGTGGCAGCCGTCCGCGATGCGGCGCTGCAGCGGGGTCAGGCGATCCTGCCAGCGTGCGGTGGCGCCCTCGCCGCGGACGTGCTCGAGGAAGCGGAGCGACCCGCCGGGCCTGAGCACGCGCCAGATCTCCCGCAGGCTGCCGTCGAGGTCTCCGACCGAGCACAGGGCGAGCGTCGTGACGACGTGGTCGAAGCTCGCGCCGGCGAACGGGAGATCCTCGGCGCGGCCCTCCACGACCTCGACGGGGATTCCGGCCGCGTCGCCGCGCGCCCGCAGCCTGCGGGCGTAGGTGTGGTCGGGCTCGAGCGCGACCAGCCGGCGGGCGAGGCGGTAGCGCGGCACGTTCAGGCCGGTGCCGGCGCCGATCTCGAGCACGTCGCCGCGCAGATCCGCGACCTGCCGCTCACGGCGCTCTCCGAAGCCCTTGCGATCGAGCTGGGTGGTGAGCGCGTCGTAGATGCGCGCCTTGATCATGCGGCCCGCGCCACGCCGGGGATGACGTCCGCGGCCGCTGCGGGCCCGGCGCTCTCGCGCATGCCCGAGGTCTCGGAGAGGAAGCGGCGGTTCGGCAGCAGGCAGATCATCGCGGGCCCGTCCGCAGTATCGAGCAACGGCGCGCCGCGCTGCCGGCGAGACGCCGCTCCGCGTGCGTTAGCCTGCGCGACCGGAGAGGAGACGGCATGACAGAGCAGGACGGCGGGCGCCCGGCGGCGCTCGCGGCCATCGGCGGCACGCCGATCGTGCGGCTGGCGCAGATCGCGGGCCCCGAGTCCGCCGAGGTGTGGGTCAAGCTCGAGGCCGCGAATCCGACAGGCTCCTACAAGGACCGCATGGCGCTCGCGATGATCGAGGGCGCCGAGCGCAGCGGGCGCCTCCGCCCGGGGCAGACGGTCGTCGAGTACACCGGCGGGTCGACCGGCTCGTCGCTCGCGTTCGTGTGCGCGATCAAGGGCTACCCGACGCGCATCGTCACCTCCGACGCGTTCGCTCCGGAGAAGCTCGCGACCATGCGCGCGTTCGGCGCGGCGCTCGACGTGCTGCCGAGCCCCGAGGGGATCACGCCGCAGCTCCTGCCCGCGATGCGCGAGCGGGCGCTCGCGATCGCCGGCGAGATCGGCGGCTACCGCACCGACCAGTTCGAGAACCCCGACATGCTCGCCGGGTACCGCGGCATGGGCGAGGAGATCCTCGCGCAGCTCGACGGCCGCGTGGACGCGTGGGTCGCCTACGTCGGCACCGCCGGCTGCTTCCTCGGCGTCGGCGCGGCGTTGCGCGACCGGCTGCCGGGCGTCCGCCGGGTGGCGGTCGAGCCGGGCGAGTCGGCGGTCCTCTCCGGCAGGCCCGCCGGCACGCACCGCATCGAAGGCGGCGGCACCGGGTTCGTCCCGCCGCTGCTCGACATCGCCCGCGACGTCGACGAGGTGCGGCCGGTGCCGCAGGAGGAGGCGTTCGCGATGGCCCGGCGGGCGGCGCGCGAGGAGGGCGTGTGGTCGGGCCCGTCGACGGGTGCGAATCTGGTCGCCGCGCTGGCGGTCGCGCGCGAGCTCGGGCCGGGGCATCGCGTCGTCACGGCCGCGGTGGACTCGGGGTTGAAGTACCTCGGCGGGCCGCTCTACCGGCAAGCCGGCCCGTAGGTCAGGGCAGCGGCCCGCCGGCGAGCGCGATCACGACGCCGATCGCACCGGCGCACAGCAGGGTCTCGACGACGCCGCGCCGCAGCAGGAGCAGCGCGACCGCGGCGGCTGCGAGCACGCCGACCTGCCAGGTCTCGTGCAGGGCCAGCGTGAGCGTGACGGCGGCGCCCCCGATCGCGCCGATCGCGGCCGGCCCGGCTCCGTCCAGGAACGCGCGGGCGTGCGCGTTGCCGCGGAGGCGGCGAAAGCGCTGCCCGCCGAGCAGGATGAACGAGAACGAGGGGGTGAAGGCGACGACGGCCGCCAGGATCCCGCCCTTCAGGCCGTGCGCGGCGTAGCCGACCGCGGCGATCGTCGCGACGACGGGCCCGGGGGTGACCTGGCCGAGCGCGACCGCGTTCAGGAACTCCGCGTTCGTCATCCAGTGGTAGGTGTGCACGGCATCGCCCTGCATCAGCGGGATGATCACGAAGCCGCCGCCGTAGGACAGCGCGCCGACCTTGAACGCGGTCCAGCAGAGCGCTCCCAGCCCGCCCACCGCGGCGGCTCGGGGCGCCAGCGCCGCGAGCGGCAGCCAGTGCAGCCCGGGAGCGGCGGACGGGCGCTGCTGGACCACGAGCTCGACGAGGCCGCAGGCGATCAGCACGAGCACGAGGTACGGGCCGATGAGCGCGGCGCCCAGCCCGGCGGCCACGAGGTAGAGCACCCAGCGCGCGCGCCGGCCGCCGTCGGCGCGCACGCGCTCGTAGCTCGGCATGAGCAGCGAGCGCGCCGCGGCCACCGCGACGGCGCCCACCGCTGCCCCGGCGCCGGCGCCGGCGCCGCGCACCCACTCCGGCGGCGCATGCCCGAAGAAGACGACCGAGAGCGCGAGCACGAGCACGACCGCCGGCACGACGAATCCGAGCCCGCCGACCACGGCGCCCAGCGGGCCGCCGACGCGGTAGGCGCAGAAGATCGCGAGCTGCGTCGACGCCGGCCCCGGGAGGAGCCCGCAGGCCGCGTTCGCATCCTCGAACTCGTGCCCGTCCATCCAGCGCTTGCGGTCGACGACGAGCCGGCGCAGGAGCGCGACATGTGCGGGCGGGCCGCCGAATCCGGTCAGCCCGATGCGCGTCCACTCGCGCGCGACGGTGGCGAGCGGCGCGGGCGCCGGGCCCGCCTCGTCGGGCGCAGTCTCCGTCACACCCGGGGAATCTAGACGCCTGCAGGCCGCCGGCGCGCCCGTACCAGGCGCACGAGCAGGAACGCCTCGCCGGCGAGCAGCGCGCCGAGCAGGGAGAGCATCCAGGACGGCCACACCGAGCGACCCGCCGGGAGCGTCTCGCCGACGCCGACGAGCCCGAGCGGGGTCGGCGGCGGTGCCGTGCGCAGCGCGGGTATCGCGACCGGCTGCCGGCGTCCGCCCGAGATCCGCAGCGGCCCGGCGGTGCGGCCGCCGCGGCTCCGCGCGAGCACGTGGGCGGGGCGCCGGCTCCGCAAGGGGGCGCGGTGCCGGACGGTCGTCCGCGGGCGTACGGGCGGGCTGGTCGCGACCGGCCGGTGCGGGGTGCGCACGGCTGGTCGCACGGTGGGGCGCACGACCGGCGCGATGCCCGAAGGCGTTCCCACCGCGGCGCTCGGCGGCTTGGGCAGCGGACGGATCTTCGCGTGCGCCGGAGCGGTCAGCAGCAGTGCCGGAACGACGCCGAGGAGGGTGCAGAGGCAGACGCTCGCCCGCATGCCATCACATCATGAGCAGCGCATCGGCGGTCACGCCCTGCGCCGGTAGCATGCGGATCCGCCCGCGGACCTGGAGGTGATGGGCCATCGCTCGCAGCCGACGCACGCCGACTTCCACGCACTGGGGCAACTACGACGTCGAGGTCGACGCGGGAGCGGTCGTGGCGCTGCATCCCGCCGCCGGCGATCCCGACCCGTCGCCGATCGGGCTCGGCATGCCGGCCGCGCAGAACCACGAGGGCCGCATCCTGCGCCCGGCCGTGCGGCGCGGCTGGCTCGAGGGACGCGGCGGCGCGGATCGCGGGCAGGACGCCTTCGTCGAGGTGGGCTGGGACGAGGCGCTCGACCTGGCGGCGGGCGAGCTCGCCCGCGTCAAGGCCGAGCACGGCAACGCGTCGATCTACGGCGGCTCGTACGGCTGGGGCAGCGCGGGCCGCTTCCATCACCCGCAGGGGCTGCTGCACCGCTTCCTCAACTTCCACGGCGGCTACACGGCCTCGGTCAACAGCTACAGCTGCGCCGCCATGGAGGTGATCCTGCCGCACGTCATCGGCGGCCCCTCCGACGCGATCTACTCGTCCGCCCCGCACTGGGACGAGATCGCCGAGCACACGGGCCTGATCGTCGCCTTCGGTGGGCTGGCGCTCAAGAACACGCAGATCAACTCGGGCGGCGTGGCGCGCCACCGCGCGCGCAGCGCGCAGGAGGAGGCGCGCGCGGCGGGCGTCGACTTCGTCAACGTCAGCCCGGTGCGGGGGGACGTCGACGCGCACCAGAGCGCGAGGTGGATCGCGCCGCGCCCCAACACCGACGTCGCCCTGATGATGGGCATCGCGCACACGATGATCGCGACGGGGGCGCACGACGAGCAGTTCCTGCGCACCTGCTGCACGGGCTGGGACGAGCTCGAGGCCTACCTCACGGGCGCGAGCGACGGCGTGCGGCGCGACGCCGCCTGGGCCGCCGCGATCTGCGAGGTCGAGCAGGCGGCGATCGAGGCGCTGGCGGCCGAGATGACGCAGCGGCGCACGCTCGTGACCGTCAGCTGGTCGCTGCAGCGCGCCGACCACGGCGAGCAGCCGTTCTGGATGGGCGTCGCCCTGGCGGCGATGACGGGCTCGATGGGGCGCCCGGGCGGCGGCTTCGGCTCGGGCTACGGGGCGATCCACTCGGTCGGCCTGCAGCCCGACCGCCACCGCATCACGGCGCTCGCCCAGGGCCAGAACCGCGTCACCGCGCGGATGCCGGTCGCGCGCATCGCCGACGTGCTGCTCGAGCCCGGCCGCGAGATCGACTACAACGGGCAGCGGATCGCGTTCCCCGACGTGCGCCTGGTCTACTGGTGCGGCGGCAACCCGTTCCACCACCACCAGGACCTCAACCGGCTGGCGCGCGCGTGGCGGCGCCCGGACACGGTGATCGTCCACGAGTCGTGGTGGAACCCGATCGCGCGCTTCGCCGACATCGTGTTCCCGGCGGCGACGGCGCTCGAGCGCAACGACGTCGCGGCGGGCTGGGCCGACTCGTGGATCTCGGCGATGCACTGCGCCGTCGAGCCCCCGCCCGAGGTCTGCACCGACTACGAGACGCTGTGCGCGCTGGCCGAGCGGCTCGGGTTCCTGGACGCATTCTCCGAGGGCCGCGACGGCGACGAGTGGGTGCGCCACTTCTACGAGTCGACGCGCGAGAGCCTGCGCGGCGAGGGTGTCGAGCTTCCGGGCTACGAGGAGTTCCGGGACGCCGGTCGCGTCGAGATGCCGACGCCGCCGCTGCGGCGGGCGCTCGACTTCGCGGCGCTGCGCGCGGACCCCGCCGCCGCGCCGCTGCCGACGCCGTCCGGGCGCATCGAGCTCGCCTCCGCGACGATCGCCGGCTTCGGCTACGACGACTGCCCGGGGCACCCTGCGTGGATGGAGCCCGCAGAGTGGCTCGGCTGCGAGCTCGCGGCCCGCTTCCCCCTGCACCTGATCTCCAACCAGCCCTCCACGCGTCTCCACTCGCAGTACGACAACGGCGGCTACAGCCAGGGCTCCAAGGTCGGCGGCCGCGAGCCGATCCGCATGCACCCCGACGATGCGCGGGCGCGCGGCATCGCGGCGGGCGACGTCGTCCGCGTCTTCAACGATCGCGGCGCCTGCCTCGCGGGCGTCGTGCTCGACGACGGCCTGCGCCGCTCCGTCGTGCAGCTCTCGACGGGCGCCTGGTGGGATCCCGTGGCTCCCGGGGATCCGGCTGCGCTCGACCGCCACGGCAATCCCAACGTGCTCACGCTCGACAAGGGCACGTCGCGCCTGGCGCAGGGCCCGAGCGCGCAGACCGCGCTCGTGGAGGTGCAGCGCCACGACGACCCCGTGCCGCCGGTGCAGGCCTTCGACCCGCCCGAGCTCGTGGCGCGGGACGCATGAAGGTCGAGCTCGCCTACGGCAGCACGGGCCTGATCGTCGACGTGCCCGGCGAGCGCACGACGGTCGTCGAGCCGCTGCACCCGCCCGCGGCCCCCGACGCGCGCGCGGCCGTCCGCGACGCGCTGCGCCACCCCGTCGCCGGGCCGCCGCTGCGCGAGGTCGTGCGCGGCCGCCGCACGGTCGCGATCAGCATCTGCGACGGCACCCGCCCGCAGCCGCGCGAGATCGTCGTTCCGGTGTTGCTCGAGGAGCTCGAAGGCCTCGTCCGGCTCGAGGACGTCGTCGTGCTGGTCGCGACCGGCACGCATCGCGGCAACACCGGCGAGGAGCTGCGGGCGATGCTCGGCGACGAGGTGCTCGCGGCCGTGCGCGTCGTCAACCACGACGCCCGCGATCCGTCGTCCCTGACCTGGATGGGCCGCTTCGGCGCCGCCGTGCCGGTGTGGCTGAACAGCGAGTGGGTCGAGGCCGACGTCCGCATCACGACCGGCTTCGTCGAGCCGCACTTCTTCGCTGGCTTCTCGGGCGGGCCCAAGCTCGTCGCGCCGGGACTGGCCGGCCTCGAGACGACGCTGACGCTCCACGACGCGTCGCGCATCGGGCACCCCGATGCCCGCTGGGGCGTGACCCAGGGCAATCCGGTGCACGACGACGTGCGCGCGATCGCGGCGGCGACCGGCACCGACTTCGCGCTCGACGTGGTGCTCGACGGCGCGAAGCGGATCGCGCAGGCGTTCGGCGGCGAGCTCTTCGCGATGCACGAGGCGGCCTGCGCCGTGGCGCGGCAGACCGCGATGCGCGCCGTGCCGCGGCCGTTCGACGTCGTGCTGACGACCAACTCCGGCTTCCCGCTCGACCAGAACCTCTACCAGGCCGTGAAGGGCATGTCGGCGGCCGCCCAGGTCGTGCGCGAGGGCGGGGCGATCGTGTGCGCGGCCGAGTGCCGCGACGGCTTCCCCGATCACGGCTCGTATCGCGACGAGCTGGTCGCGGCGGCCTCTCCCGCGGCGCTGCTCGAGACGATCGCGGCGCGCTCGCAGACCGTCGCCGACCAGTGGCAGATCCAGATCCAGGCCGCGATCCAGGCGCGCTCGCGCGTGATCGTGCACACGTCGTACCTGTCGGATGCCGAGCTCGCGGAGGCGCATCTCGAGCAGACGCCCGACGTCGAGGCGACGGTGCACGGACTGCTCGCCGCCGCCGGGCCGGAAGCGCGCCTGTGCGTCCTGCCCTACGGGCCGCTCACGATCCCGTACCTCGGCACCTGAGCCGCGAAGGCGGGCGGGCGGCGCGCGCCCTCCGGCGCAGCGCCGCCCGGCCTCCCCTCCGCCGCCCTCAGTGGCTCATCGTCCCCGCGACGTTGCCGACGTTGACGAGGCCGACCTCGCCCATGTCCACGGCCGCGAAGGCGTGGCTCACGAACGGGTAGATGCCCTTGTCGCGGAACTTGACGTCGAAGACCATGCCGCCGCCCGCCGGGACGAGCTGGGTCTGAACGCCGTGCAGGACGTTCGTCGTCGTCCCGTCGATGTAGGCGTTGCCGAGGATCGAGCCGACGACATGGAAGTCGACATCGAGGCTCGGCCCCGCGTCGACCACGTAGAAGCGCAGCGTGTCGCCCGGATTCGCGGTCAGCGGATGGTCCTTGTACTGATTCGCGTAGCCGTTGAACGTCACGTAGTCGGGCTGCATGTGGCGAGCCTTCTCGAAGTCGATGCTCGCCGGGCTCGCCTTGCCGTCGCCGCTCAGGTACCACTCGCTCGAGACGAGGACGTAGCTCTTCGCGACCGGCGGCAGGCCCCCGCGCGGATCCACGACGATGGCGCCGTACATCCCGTTCGCGATGTGCGCGAGGACGGGCGGCGTGCCGCAGTGGTACATGAAGGCGCCCGGGGTCTCGGCGCGGAAGCGGAAGTGCACCGTGCCGCCCTTCGGGATCGTCTTGAACGCCTTGTCGGGCGCGATCAGGGCCGCGTGGAAGTCGATCGAGTGCGGGATGGCGCCGTTGTTGACGAGCGTGATGTCGACCCAGTCGCCCTGGCGCACGTGGATCACGGGACCGGGGACGGTGCCGTCGAACGTCCAGCCCGCGTACTTGACGCCGGGCGCGATGTCGATCGTCTCGTCCGCCAGCTTGATCGTGTAGTGATGCACCTTGCCCGGGCCGACCGCGGGGAGGGTCGCGTCGAGCGCGGGGTGATCGGTGGCCGTTGCCGCGGGAGCGGTCGTAGTCGTCGTCGCCGCGGCCGTCGTCGTCATCCCCGGCATGGTCGATATCGTCGCGGCCGCGCTCGTCGTCGCCGCGCTCGCGGGCGCCGCCACGGCTGCCGGCACGAACTCGGGCGCGCCGGACGGCTCGCTGATCGCCCAGATCATGACCGCGGCCAGGATCGCGACCCCGACGACGAAGATCGTGACCGCGACGCCGGCGCTACTCCAGCGGCGCGGATCGTCGTCGTGCGGAACGGGCGTATTCACGTGGGCACTCCTCGGGCACGCGTTTCCATGAGTCCTGTCTGTCACGACGGTATGGCGGAGCTCGGCGCGATTCGTCGGTGGCCCCCACAGCGCGGCTGCGGGAAAGTACGCGTCGCGCCGGCGCGAAAGATCACCCGGCCGAGGGAGTTCGGCACCCGTGCGAAGCGGGGAGAACCACCCGTCCGACACCCTCGAAACGCTCCCCCTCGGGCGACTCGGGGATCCCGAACAGTGAGGGCCCGCTTCGGCGGGCCCTCATGGCGGGGCGCCGGCTGAGCCGTCAGCGCAGGACGCCGCGCAGCGCGGCGCGGGCGGCGTGCCGGCCGCACATGCCGTGGACGCCGCCTCCCGGCGGCGTCGACGCCGAGCAGATGAAGAGCCGCGGATCGGGCGTCGCGTAGGGCACGCGCCGGGCCACCGGACGCGCCCACAGCTGTCGCAGGCCGGCGGCGCCGCCGTTGATGTCGCCCCCGGCGTAGTTCGCGTCGTGCGCCTCCATGTCGGCGCACGTCATGGCGCTGCACGCCAGCACGACGTCGCGGAAGCCGGGCGCGAAGCGCTCGATCTGGCGCTCGATCGCGTCGCGCATGTCGATCTGCGAGCCGTTCGGGACGTGGCAGTAGGCCCACAGCGTGTGCGCGCCTCCGGGTGCGCGGCCCGGGTCGAAGAGGCTCTGCTGGGCGACGAGGACGTACGGGCGCTCCGGGTGGCGGCCCCGCGCGACCTCGGCCTCGGCCCGGGCGATCTCCTCGAGCGATCCGCCGAGGTGGAGGGTGCCCGCGCGCCGGCACTCCGGCGCCGTCCACGGCACCGGGCCGGCGAGCGCGTAGTCGAGCTTGAAGACGCCCGGGCCGTGGCGGTAGGCGCCGAGCGCCCGCCGGTAGCGCGGCGGCAGGTGACCGCCCGTGATCGCGAGGATCTGCCGTGGGCTGAGGTCGAAGAGCACGGCGCGCGCGCCGCGCACCTCCGCGAGCCCGCGCACCTCGCGCCCGGTCTCGAGCTCGCCGCCGAGCGAGCGCAGGAGCGCTGCCATCGCCTCGCCGATGGCCTGCGAGCCGCCGCCGGCCGCCGGCCAGCCGACGCCGTGGCCGAGCATCTGCAGCACGAGCGCGAAGCCCGCCGTCGCCGCGCTCTCGAGCGGGAGCATGGAGTGCGCGGCGTTGCCCGCGAGCAGTGCGCGTGCGCGCGCGCCGGCGAAGCGCGAGCCGGCGAGCCCCGCCGCCGAGCGCAGCCCGTGGCGCGCGAAGCGCGCGCCGGCGAGCGGGTGGCGCGGCACGCGCAGCGGGCCGAGCAGGTCGCCGGCCAGCGCCTCCCGGTCGGCCACGAGCGGCTCCATCAGCCGGCGGTACGCGAGCGCGTCGGGGCCGAGGCCGAGGGCGGTCTCCTCGACGGAGCGGTGGAGAGCGACGGCGGTTCCGTCGTCGAGCGGGTGCGCGAGCGGGATCTCGGGGTGCGCGAAGGCGAGCCCGTGCGCGTGCAGCGGCAGCTCCCGCAGGAACGGCGACGCGAGCGCGAGCGGGTGGATGGCCGAGCACACGTCGTGCCGGAACCCCGGCAGTGTGAGCTCCTCCGTGCGCGTCCCGCCGCCGATCGCCCGCGCGGCCTCGAGCACGCGCACCGAGCGGCCGGCCTGGGCGAGCGCGATCGCGGCCGCCAGGCCGTTGGGGCCCGAACCGACCACGATCGCATCCCAGGTTTCCGCCATGCCGGCAGACAGGCTCCCCGATGAACGGCGAGCGCGCGGCGGTCGTGGACGCCTCCGCGCCTGCGCTCACTGCGCGATGGTCTCCGGGCCCGGACAGGAGCGAACGTCCTTCCCGCCGATCCGCTGCGTGAGGGGATGTCCGGAGAGGAACGCCTGAACGGCCTCGATGGCCTTCCCGTTGTTGTCCGATCCGGCGCCGACGGAGACGATCAGGTCGTGGGCCCGCGTCGTCTTCGAGAGCTCCCAGCCCGTTGCCGCATGCGCGCCTACGCGCAGATCGGGGCTGATCCGGAGGTAGCACTCGACCGGCGCGCGATGGCTGAGGAGCGTCTCGCGCGCGAGGCTCGTCACCATGTTGTCGGGCCCTGCCTTCGTGGCGATCGAGGACGGCTTCGGCCGCTCGGCTCCCGGCCGCGCGGGGCGCGCGAGATCGATCGGATCGTCATCGATGGCGAGCGTCCACACCACGACCTCGGGCGCGCCCGGATTGCGCGCCTGCCACGCGTGCACCGCGCGCTTGATCGCAGGCAGCAGCTCGACGATCGTCAGGAGCCCGGTGTTCTCGACGTACCCGCCGTCGCGAACGAAGACGGCGGGGAGCGTCCTTGTCTGCGGCGGGATGCAGGGGGCGTTCGCGGCCGGCTCGGGCTCGACGCCTCCGGCCCGGCCGATGCGCGCCGGGGGGTCGACGACGGGGAACCGCCCGCTGAGGAGCGCTGCGGTCGTGATGTCGAAGTCGAAGTGCCTCGGATCAGCCGGGTCGAGCATGTCGGGGGCGTCGACGGCGTCGGTGACGACCTCGCCCGGCCTCGAGCGCGGCGGGCAGCGCTCGTCGATGACGGACGTCGGTGCGAGGTCGAGCGGCGAGACGAGCACGCGGCCGCGGCTGCCGGCGAGCGCCGAGTTGAACACCGTCACGGGCGTGGCGGTCTTCGATCCGGCGGAGATCGACGTCTGCCACAGCTTCGTGAGCGCCTGGCTTGCGCGCGGCCCGGCGTTCCATGCGCGCCCGGCGATTGCGTTCTCCTGCACGGCCGCGCGATCGAGGTTGTAGCGGCAGCCCCAGTCCGAGCGTCCACAGGACTGCGGGTCTGCCGGCGTCACGTCGTGCCCGAGCAAGGCGGACCCCCGCAGGACCGGCGCGACGAGCATCAGCGGGAGATCGTGGAAGAGCCCCCACGCCACGATCGGCGAGAGGAAGTCCCGGCCGGAGCTGCCGTCGACCCACTGCGCCCCGTCCTCGACGCTCGCCAGATGCTCGACGTAGTGGGCGACGCCGACGGAGCCGCCGCTGACGCTGCTCGTGAGGAAGACGCCGCGGGCGCGGCGGGCCGCCGAGCGGTCGCTCGAGCACTCGGACTTCTCGGTGCCCTCGTCCGAGAGCGGCCCCCCGCCGACTGCGCAATCCAGCACGAGGTCGGTCCAGTAGGCGGCCTTCGAGCCACCGCCGCTGGCTCCGACGAGCAGCAGCGGCAGGATCTTCTCATCCGGACCCGAGGCCGCGCGCTCGCGGTCGAGCCACTGCCCGACGGCGACGCCGATGGTGGTGCGCGGCCCGCCTGCCGCGACGACTCGCGCCTGGTGCAGCGTCACGGGAGCGAGGGACACGGCCGAGAGTGCCGTCCAGCCGACCAGGATCGACACCACCGGCAGGCGGATGTTGAGCCACGGGAGCTTGAAGCCGAGGTAGCGGACGGCGACGTGGAGCGCGCCGAGCAGACCGGCGGCGGCACTCAGCGCGACGCCGGCGACGCCGATCCCCCGCGAGACGTCGATGGGGTCCCAGTAGACGGCGACTCCGACGGCGACCGCCGCGGCCCCGGCGACGGCGAGCGGCCCTCCGTAGGGGATCGGCCTGTCGATCCAACCGGACCGCCGCTGCCACTCGACGAATCCGAGCAGGGCGAGCACGAGCAGGACGGCGAGCGCCGACACGAACGACCGGTCGACCGCGATGACAATCGCCATGACGCACGCTCCGGAGACGAGGAACGTGGGCGTCAGCCAGGGAACCCGCGCGGGCTCGGCGGCAGGCGCGTCCGGCGCGGGCGCCGGCGGGGGCCCGGAGGGCGGCACGGACGAGACCACGGTGCGCAGGAGCACGGTGAGCACCACGCCGCAAGCGATCGCGGCGACGCAGCTCCGCTTGATCGGCGCATCGAGCGGGCCGTTCAGGAGCACCGAATCCGCACCCGCGCTGACGGCCCCGACGAAGAGGATGCCGGTCGGGACGGCCGCCAGGAAGCGGAACGCGCGCCGTCCCTCCCGATCCGGCTCCGCGTCCTGCGTGAGGGCGAGCGAGGCGCCCGACGCCCTCACCATGCGCAGGCCGCTCTCGCGGATCATCTCGCCGAGCAGAAGCGCCGCCGCGAGTGCGAATGCCGGTTCGGCCGAGTTGCTGTCGCCCCACGTGCGGAAGACGTCGGCAGCCTGGCCCGCGGTCATCGGGAGCAGGTAGACGAAGCCGAAGAGCAGGCCGAGCACGAAGAGGTGGGCGCGCACCGGTACGGCAACCTTCCACGTCGCGCCGGCATTGACATCGAGGCGATTTCCGACCGCAACGAGAATGACGACGATGAGGATCGCGATGCCGATCCTGCCGTCGTCCTGTGCGCTACGGACGAAGCCCGCGAACCCGCCGCACGAGATCGAGAGCGCGCCGCTGAGAATCCAAGCGATCCACGCGTACAGCAGGATCCAGGCGGTCGGCCGCTGCCATTTTCCGGCGGGGAGGCTGGAGTTGATGCTCTCGCGCGCAAGCGCCGTACCGAATGCGATCGCCGCGAGGACGACTGCCCACCACATGACGAGATCCGAGGTCTGCAGGTCGTGCCACTGGCCGGTCGCCTGTTTGGTGGCGATCAGGCTTCCGAGCGCGTGATCCAGGCGCTCGGTCATGATCACGAGGCTCGCCACCGCGACGAGCAGAGCGGATAGTACCCACCGCCGCGCGCTTGTCATCTCGACTCCGGCTGTGTCGGGAGGCGCGATGGTAGAACGCGAGCGTCATGAAAAGACAATGTCGTCTGCCGCAGCTCGCGCAGTTTGCGGCAATTCCCGTTACCGGGACGGTGGCCGGGAGGAGCTACGCCGAGACGATCAGAGCCCGTACGAGCCGACGAGCGATGCGAGCCGCGTCGTCTGCGGCGGCTCGTCGCAGCGCTCTCCGATCGCCTCGGTGAAGCGCCGGAACGCCGGCAGCTGGGGCAGCGGCGCCTCGCTGCCGTCCTCCATGAAGGCGACGTGCGCGAACGTCACGCCGTCCTCGAGCTGGAACGTGGCGTAGCGGAAGCCGGAGGGCCCCTCGGCCGCGAGCTCGGCGTAGACGGCGCGGACGAGCTCGGCGTTCTCCTCGGCCCGGCCGGGCTTGACGCGGTAGCGGACGATGACGCCGTGCATGCTGGTGTCCTCCCGTGAGGTGGTCGATGCTGTCGCTCGTATGGACGAGCGCCCGGCAGGCGATTCATCGATGAATTCGGGACGCGGCGAGCGTCTAACCCCCATGGCCCTCTCGACCGTGGAGCTCGGCGACGAGCAGGCGCTGCTCGCGGCCGCCCGGGCGGGTGACGAGCGCGCGTTCGGCGCGCTCGTCGCACCGTACCGCCGCGCGCTCGAAGTGCACTGCTACCGCATGCTCGGCTCGCTCCACGATGCCGAGGACCTCGCGCAGGAGACGATGCTGAGGGCCTGGCGCTCGCTCGCGCGCTTCGAGCGGCGCGCCTCCGTTCAGACGTGGCTCTACCGCATCGCGACGAACGCCTGCCTCGACGAGCTCGAGCGGCGGCCGCGCCGCGCCGAGCCGGCGGTCGACCCCTACCCCGACGAGCGGCTCGCGGATGCCGTGTCGCCGATCCTCGACCCGGCCGCGCGCTACGCCCAGCGCGAGGGCATCGAGCTCGCGTTCCTGACCGCGATCCAGAGGCTGCCCGGCCGCCAGCGCGCCGTGCTGATCCTGAGCGACGTGCTCGGGTGGAGCGCGGAGGAGACGGCCGAGCTGCTCGCATCGTCGAGGGCTGCGGTCTCGAGCGCGCTCCAGCGGGCGCGCGCCGCGATCGACCGGCAGCTGCCCGCGCGCTCGGCCTTCCCGGGCCGCGCCGCCGAGCGCGATCTCCTGCGGCGCTACCTCGACGCGTGGGAGCGCACCGACATCGACGGGCTGGTCGCGCTCATGCGCGAGGACGCGATGCTCTCGATGCCGCCGCAGGCGGCCGTGACCGGCGCGCGCGCGATCGGCGCGTTCTTCGCGGAGGTGCGCAGCCGCCGCGATCTCGCCGCGCGCGCCGTCCTCGCGAACGGCCTGCCCGCCCTCGCCCTCCGGGAGCGCGCCGAGGACGGCGCGCTGCTGCCGCACCGGCTGCTCGTCCTCGAGGTCGAGGACGGCCGCGTGGTGCGCCTGCACGCGCACCACGAGCCCCGGCTGCTGGCGGCATTCGGGCTCTGATCGCCCTTCCGGGCTGGGGTAGGATGCACTCCCGTCCGCGATCGCAGGGAGCCGGATGCCGGCCGTGCGCACACCTCTCGACGTCTCCCGCGGGCCATGCCGCCGCGCTGGACGCGCCTTGGACGCCCCGATCCGCGCGGCCTCTTCCCCCGTAGACCTGCCGTGGCGCCGTCCGTGCGTGCGCGCCCGAGCGCGCGCGGCTGCGGTCCGCGCCGTCCCGCCCGCAGCCGGTCCCCGAATCTCAGCCTGAAGCGACCCCGAAGGAGAGAACGTGTCGAGCAGCGTCGAACCGATGGACACGGCGCAGACCAAGCAGCGGCTCGAGCAGGCGCTGTTCGAGATCCGGCGCGTGATCGCCGGGCAGGATCAGATGCTCGAGCGGGTGCTCATCTGCCTCCTGACCGGGGGCCATCTCCTGATCGAGGGCGTGCCCGGGCTCGCGAAGACGCTCACGGTGAAGACGACCGCGAACGTGCTCGGAGGGACGTTCAACCGCATCCAGTTCACGCCCGACCTCGTCCCGTCCGACCTCATCGGCACGCGCATCTACCGCGCGGACAACGCGTCGTTCGACACCGAGCTCGGGCCCGTGTTCTGCAACTTCCTGCTCGCGGACGAGATCAACCGCGCGCCCGCGAAGGTGCAGTCGGCGCTGCTCGAGGTGATGCAGGAGCGCCAGGTCACGCTCGGGCACGTCACGCACGCCGTGCCCGACCCGTTCCTCGTCATGGCCACGCAGAACCCGATCGAGTCCGAGGGCACCTACCCGCTGCCCGAGGCGCAGGTCGACCGCTTCATGCTCAAGATCCTCGTCGACTACCCGCGCCACGACGAGGAGCTGACGGTGATCCAGCGCTCGCTCGTGGCCCCGCCGGCGCTCGCGCAGCTGCTCTCGATCGAGGACCTGCGCGGCGTCCAGGCGTCGGTGCGGGAGATCTACGTCGACCCGGGCCTCGTCAGCTACGCGCTTCAGCTCGCGACGGCGACGCGCCGGCCGGGCGAGTTCGGGCTGCCCGATCTCGCGCGCTTCATCTCGTTCGGCGCCAGCCCGCGCGGCCCGATCAGCCTGATCCACGCGGCGCGCGGTCTCGCCGTCGTGCGCGGGCGCGACTACGTGCTCGTGCAGGACCTCCAGGAGCTCATCAAGGACGCGCTCCGCCACCGCCTCGTGCTCTCGTACGAGGCGCTCGCCGAGGGGCGCAGCGCCGACAGCCTGCTCGACGAGATCGTCGCCGCCGTGCCGGTCCCGCAGCTCGACCTCGCCGGCCGCGTCGCGTGATCGAAGGGCTCCTCCGCCAGGGGCAGACCCCGGCGCGGCCCGGCCCGGGCCCCATGCCGGAGCCGCTCCTGCGGGCGCTCGACCTCACGATCGCGCGCCGCGTCGAGGGGCTGCTGCCGGGCGACCACCGCTCGGCGATGCTCGGGCGCGGCAGCGAGCTCGCCCAGATACGGCCCTACGAGCCGGTCGAGGACGACGTCCGCCAGATCGACTGGAACGTGACCGCGCGCACGGGCACGCCGCACGTGCGCATCCACCTCGCCGAGCGCGCGCTCGTCACCTGGCTCGTGCTGGACGCGTCGCCGTCGATGACGTTCGGCACCAGCGAGCGGCGCAAGGCCGATGTGGCCGAGGGCGCCGCGCTCGCGATCGGCTACGCCGCGACGCGCCGCGGCAACCGCCTGGGCCTCGTGACGTTCGGCGACGAGCACCCGCGCACGCTGCCCGCGCGGCAGGGGCGGGCCGGCCTGCTCGGACTCCTGCTCGCGCTGCGCAAGGAGGAGGCCGTGCGCGACCGCGCGCGCGAGGGCGCCGCCACGTCGGTCGGGGACGCGCTCCTGCGCGTCGGCACCCTGGCGCGCCAGCGCTCGTACGTCGTCGTCGTCTCCGACTTCCGCGGCCCGCGCGACTGGCGCCGCCCGTTGCTGATGCTGGGCGGCCGCCATCAGGTGGTCGCGGTCGAGATCCGCGACGCGCGCGAGCAGGAGCTCCCGAAGCTCGGCCAGCTGCGGCTCGTCGATCCGGAGACCGGCAGGCACCTGCGGGTCGACACCTCGAGCGAGCGCGTGCGCACGCAGTTCGCGGCGGCCGCGGCGAAGGAGCGCGCCGAGGTGGCGGCCGAGATCACCTCGGCAGGCGCCCGCCACGTCGTGCTCTCGACCCACGGCGACTGGCTGCGCGACCTGACCGGCTTCCTCCGTCACGCAGGCGCGCAATGACGTTCGCGTCCCCCGTCCTGCTGCTCGGCCTGATCGTCGTGCCGGTGGCGGCGGCGGGCTACGCCCTGTTCGAGCGCCGGCGCGTGCGCGACGCGGCGCGCTTCGTCGCGCCCGCGCTGCTGCCGAACGTCGTCGACCACGTGCCGGGCTGGCGCCGGCATCTGCCGGCGGCGATCCTCCTGCTCGCGGTCGCGTCCTTCCTGATCGGGTTCGCGCGACCGCGCGCGACGCGTCTCCGTGCGCTCGGAGAAGGCGACGGCGATCCTCGCCATCGACACGTCCCGCTCGATGGGCGCGAACGACGTCGCGCCGACGAGGCTCGCTGCCGCGCAGGCCTCGGCGCGCCGGTTCCTCGACAAGCTGCCGGGCAAGTACCGCGTCTCGGTCGTCGCGTTCAGCTCGCTGGCGCAGGTCGTCGCGGTGCCGACGGGCGACCGCGCCTACGTGCGGGCGGCGATCGCGAGCCTGCGCGTCGGCGAGGCGACGGCGATCGGCGATGCGATCTCGACCGCGCTCGACGTCGCCCGCGGGACGCCGCAGGGCGTCAAGCCGGCCCCCGGCGACACGCCGGTCCCGGCGGTCATCATGGTCTTCTCGGACGGCGCGGCCGACGGCGGGCGCGTGACGCTCACCGCCGCCATCAAGCGCGCCCGCGCGGCCAAGGTCCCGGTCTTCACGTCGCTGATCGGCACCGACGCGGGCATCGTCCAGGTGCCGCGCGTCGGCGGCTACGTCGAGCGCATCCAGGTGCCGCCGGACGCCAACTGCGCTGAAGGAGCTCGCGGCCAAGACGGGCGGGCGCTTCTTCATCGCGCCGACCGCGAGCGACTTCGCGAAGGTCTACGGCAGCCTCACGTCGCGCCTCGGCACGACGCACAAGAACGAGGAGATCGCGTTCGCGTTCGCGGCCGCCGGCGCGCTGCTGCTGGTCGGGGCCTGCGCCCTCTCCGCGCTCTGGTTCAGGAGGATCCCGTGATCCGCGCCGCGGCCGTCGCGCTCGCCCTCGCCGGGGCGCTCGCGCTCGGGGTCGCCTCCAGCGGCGCAGCCGGCGAGTGCTCCGGGCTGAAGATCTGCATCCCGGTCGCGGGGCCCTGGGTCAAGATCCCCGCGCCGGCGGCCGGAGCCGTCGCGAGCGCGAGCTGGCGGCTCGTCTGCCCGCAGGGCGTCGTCGGCGGCGTCGATGCCCGCGCCAGCGAGGCGGCCGTCGGCGTCGAGTTCCCGGGTCTGCTCGGCAGCCCGGTCAACCCCGGCATCACGACGTCGCGCTCGCTCGTCTTCACCGGCAGGTATGCCGGACGGGCGCGCCGCCCGACGAGCTTCCGGCCGTTCATCGGCTGCCTCCCCGGCGGCGGCGGCGGGCCGCGCACGCCCACGTCCCTGGCAGCGGCGAGCGACATCAGGCCCGGCGATCCGATCGCGCTCCGCATCGTCTCGCTCGACGTGCGGGCGGGCCGGCTGGCGCGCGCGACGCTCCGCTGCCAGGCCGGCGAGCGCCTGCTCGGCGCCCGCCACAGCGTGGGGCTGTACACGGGCCGCGTGCCCACGCGCGCCGAGCTGACCGCCGTGCGCGTCGTGCGCGTGCGGCGCGGCGGGCGCGTGCTCGTGAGCGCGACCCGGCGCAAGGGCCTGGCCGCCGCCGTGCAGGTGGTCGTGCAGGTGCAGGCGGAGTGCGCCCGGTGAGGATCGAGACCCCGCTGGCGCTGCTCGCGCTCCTGCTCGTCCCGCTCGCCCTGCTCGCCTACCGGGCGGTCGAGCGGCGCCGGGCCCGCTATGCCGTGCACTACACGAACATCGAGGTGCTGGCCGGCGTCGTCGCCGGCGGGTCGCGCTGGCGCTGGCTGCTGCCGCCCGCGCTCGCCGCGCTGTCGCTGATCTGCGCGATCGCCGCCCTGGCCCGGCCCGAGATCCGGACGACGGTGGCCAACGAGGAGGCCTCGATCGCCCTCACGGTCGACCTCTCGGGATCGATGTCGGCGACGGACATCAAGCCGACCCGCGTCGGCGCCGCGCACGAGGCGATCCGGCGCTTCCTCGAGCAGGTGCCGAAGAAGTACCGCATCGGGCTCGTCACGTTCTCGTCGGAGCCGTTCGTCGCCTCGCCGCTCACGCGCGATCACGAGCTCGTGCTGCAGTCGCTGCGCTTCGGCGAGTCGTTCGGCCGCGGCACGGCGATCGGCGACGCGCTCGCGCGCTCGGTCGAGCTGCTCGAGCCGTTCTCCGCGCTCTCGGCCACGGCCCCCGGCTCGGCGCCCGGCCTGCCGCCCTCGACGCTGCTGCCTCCGCCGGCGGCGCCCCCGCCCCCGCCGCGCGATCGGGACGCGCCGCCGTCGGCCATCCTGCTGCTCTCCGACGGCGCGCAGACACGCGGCACGCTGGCGCCGCTCGAGGGCGCGGCGCGCGCGAAGTCGTACGGCATCCCGATCTACACGGTCGCGCTCGGCACGCCGGGCGGCACGCTCAACTTCGGCGGCATCCCGCGGCCGGTGCCGCCCGATCCGACGACCATGCGGCAGATCGCCCAGCTCACGGGCGGGGAGTTCTTCGCGACACGCAGCACGGCGCGTCTCAACGCCGTCTACGAGGACCTCGCCTCGCGCCTCGGCAAGACGAAGGCGTGGCGGCAGCTGTCGTTCGCCCTGGCCGGCGCGGCGGCACTGTTCGCGCTCGCCGCGGGCGCGCTCTCCGTGCTCTGGGTGCAGCGCCTGCCGTGAGGCCCGCGACGCTCATCGCCGCCGCGGCGCTCGCTCTCGCGGCGGCCGGCTGCGGCAGCGGCTCGGCGACGCCCGTGACGACCGTCGAGACCGTCGTGCGGACGGTGCCCGCGGCCACCGCGCCCGCGGCCTCGACGGGCGGCGAGAGCACGGCGGACATCGTCGCCCGGGTGCTGCCGGGCGTCGTCAACGTGCGCACCGTCGGCACCGACGGCCACAGGGGCGAAGGGTCCGGCGTCGTGATCGACCGCGGCGGCGTGATCCTGACGAACTACCACGTCGTCCGCGGCGCCCGCAGCCTGACGGTGTCGTTCAACGACGGCCGCCACCGGCGAGCCGTGACCGCGACGGTGATCGGCACCGCCGCCGAGCGCGACCTCGCGATCATCCGCGTCGGGCTGAACGATCTCACGCCGCTGCCGCTCGGCCGCTCGTCTCGGCTGCGCCTCGGCGACGGCGTCCTCGCGATCGGCTTCCCGCTCAACCTCGCGGGCGGCCCCACCGTCACCCAGGGCATCGTCTCCGGGCTCGACCGCACGGTGCACGCCGACGGCGGCCCGTCGCTCGCAGGGCTGCTCCAGACCGACGCCGCCATCAACCCCGGCAACTCCGGCGGCCCGCTCGTCGACACGTCCGGGCGCGTCGTCGGCATCAACACGGTCGCGGCCGCGAGCGCCGAGAACGTCGGCTTCGCGATCTCGATCGACGAGGCCCGGCCGGTGATCGACGAGATCCGCCGCCGGCCGGCCGGGCGGGGTGCGTGGATCGGCGTCACGTTCGACACCGTCGGCAGCGCCGCGGCCGCGGTCCAGATCGGCCTCTCGCCCGACGTGCGCGGCGCTGCGGTGATCGCCGTCTTCGCCGGTGGCCCGGCCGCGCGGGCCGGGCTGCGCGAGGGCGACGTCGTCGTGGCGATCGGCGGGCGGGCGACGCGCTCGGCCGCCGCGATGGCGCAGGCGCTGAGCGCCGGCAAGCCGGGCGACCGCCTCGTGCTCGACGTGGTCGACTCGGGGGGCCCGCGCCGCGTCGTGCTGACGCTCGCCCGGCGGCCCGCGAAGGCCTAGCGCGGCTTGGCGAGCGACCAGACGATCGCCGCCGGAATGCCCTCGAAGGCCTGGCGGAAGGCCTCCGGCGCCTCGTTCCAGGCCGTCTCCTGCGCTTCGAACCAGCCCTGGTTCGGGGGTGGCTCGAGCAGGTCGTCGACGGCGAGGCCGGCCGCGGCGAACGCGCGCAGGTAGTCGCCGTGGACATGCGGGTGGGCGCGTACGAAGGCCCAGGCGCCGTCCTCGTCGACGTAGGCGGCCTGGCCGCCGAGGTGCACCATCGACGGATGGATGTCGGTGAGGATCACACGCCCGCCGGGCCGCGCGGCGCGCGCGATCTCGGCGATCGGCCGCGCGATGCTCGCGCAGTGATCGAGGGCGAGGCAGCAGACGACCAGGTCGAAGCTCCCGTCCGCGACCGGCAGGGCCTCCAGCCGGCCCTCGGCGAAGCGCGCCGCGGGCACGCGGCCGCGCGCGATCGCGAGCATCTCGGCCGTCGTGTCGACGCCGAGCACGTCATGCCCCGCGGCGGCGAGCCGTGCGCTGACGCGCCCCGTGCCGCAGGCCGCATCGAGCGCGCGCCCGGGCGGCAGCGAGGCGAGCAGCGGCAGGAGGACGGTCTCCTCGAGCTGGATGAGCGGATTGCCGGGCGCGTCGTAGGTCTTCGACCAGGCGGCGTAGCCCTGCTCGACGGTGCGCTCCGGGAATGCGACCGCCTCCGACAGCCGGGCCTCCGGGCTCTCGACGAGGTCGCGGATCTCGGCCATGCGCCGCGCGGCATCCCCGTCGCTGCCGGCGATCGCGCCGCGCAGGAGTGCGAGGCCCTCGATGCCGAGGAGGAGCTCCGCGAGCTTGGCCCTGCGCGTCATGGCGCGTATTCTCGGCGAGCAGGGGCAAAGCGGCGACGATCGGAGGCTGTCCCGTGGAAGATGCAACCGGCGGCGTCACGTTTCTCGGCGAACCGCCCCCGAGCGACGAGGTCGAGGCCGAGTACGACGTGTCCCGGCAGAGCGGCTTTGTCTACAACTACATGCGGGCGTGGTGCTGGCGTCCCGATCTCAGCGCGGCGTTCCGGGTGCTGCGCCTCCAGGTGGGGGACGGCTCGGCGCTGACCGACGAGGACTTCGCCGTGCTCGTGACTGCGACGGCGGCCGAGCTCGGCGACTCCTACTGCTCGCTCGCGTGGGGTGCGAAGCTCGCCGGCCTGAGCGACGACGCGACGAGCGCCCAGGTGATCGCCGGCGACCGCGCGCCCGCGCTCTCCGAGCGGGCCTCCGCGCTCGCGGCCTGGGCGCGTCAGGTCGTCGCCGATCCCAACGCGACGACGCCGGCCCAGGTCGCCGGTCTGCGCGCCGCGGGGCTGGGAGACCGTGAGATCTTGGAGGCGACCGCATTCGTGGCGTTCCGCCTCGCCTTCTCGACCGTCAACGACGCCCTCGGCGTCAGGCCCGACCGGCAGGTCGCCGAGGCCGCCCCGCCGCTCGTGCGCGCCGCCGTGAGCTACGGGCGGGCGCCCGCCCTCCTCGACTCGTAGCGGCGCTCACAGCACCCAGTCCGCGGCCAGCGAGCCCTCGCCGTTGGCGCGCTCGAGCATGCGATCGTGGACGTGGCAGAGCGGCAGCGGAACGACCCGCCCGTCGATGGTGCATTCGCGCACGAGCGCCGCGTTCGCCTCGCAGCGCGCCCCACGGCGCGGGGCCCACGTGGGCATGTACTGGCCCACGCGCCCGGCGCACTGTCCCAACGGCTCGTCGGACATGGCGTCTCCTGTCGCCCGCCTCGAGGCTGTCGTCCGCCGCGGCCGAGCGATGCCGAGCCGGGGCTGACTGCGATCGCCCAGGTGGCCCCGCCGGCCGCAGGGACCGGGCGTGCCGAGCATGGGGAGAGCCGAGGGATCAGCCGTCGAAGCAGCATCACCCTGGCACGAGCGTAGCACCCGCTCGCGCCCCGTCAGACGGGCTCCTCCTCGATCTGCACCTCTGCGGCTGCGAAGCGGTCCTCGGCGCGATCGAAGACGAAGATCTCGACGACCACGTCGGGGTCGAACATGACCTGGCTCTGGTAGGTCAGCACCTTGCGTTCCGTGAGCCCCTCGATCATGTCGACGAGGCGGTGCGTCATCTCGTTCTCGAACTGCTGGCGGAAGTTGCGCACGAGGTCGGCCTGCCCGAACTCGAGCATCGTCTTCTCCGCGACGGTCAGCCCTTCGCGCATGACGATCAGGAGCAGATCGTCGAACATGTAGGACTTCGTGCTGATCGGGCCCTTGCCGAACGCGTCCTTCTGCATGCGCGCCATGTCGGTGGAGATCTGCCGCAGCAGGCTCTTCCCGTGATCGGCGTCCGCGGCTGGTGGCGGCGCGTCGGACGAGCTCATTGCATCGTCTCCTCGTCGAGTGCCTCGATCGTACGCCAGGCCCTGCCCGCGTGTAGTCTGGCGAGCGGTTGACGCTGCCTTGCGGCCGATTCTGCTGCTCTTCCCGGGCCTGGGTGCATCGACTCGCAGTCGGGGCGCTGGCGTTGGGTCAAGTTCTCCGCTGCCGGTGACGTGCGCGCCTCGCCGGTGGCGAAGGACGGCCTGGATCGGAGCGATCGGAACGGCATGCAGGGCGAGACCGGCGGACCGCGCGACCCGGGCGGCGACAGCGCCGCGACGCCCGACAACGCGCGCGTCCTGCGCAACGTCTCCCGGGCGATCGTGGAGCTCTACAAGGAGCAGTTCGGGCGCGGCCCCGAGACGGTGAGCTCGCGCTTCGCCGGGTCCGACACGCTCATCACGCTGCTCGGCAACACGCTCACGCCGGTCGAGCGCACGATGCGCGACATGGGCGAGGGCCAGCGCCTGCGCGACATCCGCATGATGTTCCAGCACGCCACGGAGGCGAAGTTCCGGGCCATCGTCGAGGAGCTGACCGGGCGTCAGGTGGTCGCCTTCATGAGCGGCATCGACGTCGCGCGCGACGTCTCCTGCGAGGTCTTCACGCTCGCGCCCGAAGTCTGAGAAGCTTCTGAGACGGGGCACGGCCGGTCGCCGGAGCGGCTCGCGTGGTTGAATAGGCCGGTGCAGGACGCGCCCGCCGACAAGCACGCCGACCTGCGCTCGCTGCTCGAAGCGTCGGTGCGATCCGGTGACGCCCGGGTCGCGCGCGCGGATCGCGAGCTCGCCTTCGACCGGCCCGAGTACCTCGCCGGCGCGCGCGGCCGCTACTGCGCGCAGGTCGCCCGCGACGCCAACGGCGTCGGCGACGCCGACGTGGCGGCCCTGCGCGCCGAGGGTCTCGGCGACGTCGAGATCTTCGAGTACACCGTCGCCGCGGCTGTCGGCCAGGCGAGCCGCCAGCTGACCTCCGCGCTCGCGGCGCTCGGCGCGGCCCCGAGGAGCGAGCCGTCGTGATGCGCCTGCCCGCCGTGACCCGCGGCGAGAAGCTCGGGCACCGCGTCACGTTCGCATTGATCCGCATCATGGAGCGGCGCCGCGCGCCCGACGTCGTGCGCACGCTGATGTTCCGGGGCGAGTTCTTCGGCTCGAAGATGATGTTCCACGAGGTGATGCGGGGCCCCTCGCCGTGGAGCGTCGGCGAGCGCGAGCTCTTCGCGGCCTTCGTGTCCAAGCAGAACGAGTGCGAGTACTGACTGCGCGCCCACGGCGCGGTCGCGTCGCGCGTGTACGGCAGCCAGGTGCTCGACGACCGCCTCGCGCAGCTCGACGACGCCGACATCTCTGCGGAGGCGCGCGCCATGCTCCCGCTGCTCGAGAAGTTCACGCTGGAGCACGATGCGCTCGGCGAGGGCGACTTCGCCGGCGTGCGGGCGCTCGGCGTGAGCGACGAGGCGATCACCGACGCCTTCTACGTCGCCTACCTCTTCAACATCATCAACCGCATGGCCGACGCCCTGCGCTTCGAGGTCGGCTCGCAGGACGACTTCGACAAGTCGACGAAGTCGCTGCTCGGCCGCGGCTACCGCTAAGGCGGCGGCGGCCACAGACCCGGCGTCAGCCCCCCCGCTGTGCCGCGAGGAAGCCCCGGTACCAGGCGAAGCTCCCCTTGGGCGTGCGCTCGAGGCTGGGGTAGTCGACGTAGATGAGACCGAAACGCCGCGCGTAGCCTTCCGCCCACTCGAAGTTGTCGAGCAGCGACCACGCGAAGTAGCCCTCCACCGGCACGCCGAGGAGGATCGCCTGTCGCACGGCCTCGATGTGACCGGCCAGGTAGGCCTGGCGCTCCGGATCGGCGACGCGTCCGTCGGGGGCGCGGACGTCGCGAAATGCGGCGCCGTTCTCCGTGACCATGATCGCCGCCGGCGCATAGTCGCGGTCGATCCGGGCGAGCACGCTCGTCAGGCCACCCGGCGCCACCTCCCAGCCCATGTCCGTGTGCGGCGCGTCGTCCTGGTCGACGAGGCGGTGGCCTCCGCCGGGTGTCCGCTCGATGACCTCGCGGCGGTAGTAGTTGAGGCCGAGGAAGTCGATCGGCGCGGCGATCTCGGCCATGTCGCCGTCGAGGACGGGGGGCATGCCGGGTCCCAGGCGCTCGACCACATCGGCTGGGTAGGCGCCGCGGAAGACGGGGTCGAGGAACCAGCGGTGGCGCTCGCCGTCGGCCTCGAACGTCGCGGCCGCATCGGCGGCGGACGCCGTCGCGGGCCGCATGTCGCTCACGTCGATCGCGATGCCGACGCGCGCCGCGGGCGCCAGGCTGCGAATCGCCTCGGCCGCCCGTGCGTGCGCGAGCAGCAGGTGGTGGCCCGCCGCGAGCGCGTCGCGGGACGAGCGCCGGCCGGGCGCGTGCTCGCCGTTGCCGTAGCCGAGCCAGGCGGCCACCCAGGGCTCGTTGACCGTGATCCAGTGGCGCACGCGGTCGCCGAGACGCCCGGCCACCGCGCCGGCGAACTCGGCCAGGGCGTCGGCGGTGGCGCGCTCGGGCCACCCGCCCGCGTCCTCGAGCGCGACCGGCAGATCCCAGTGGTAGAGGGTCAGCAGCGGCTCGATGCCGTTTGCGAGCAGCTCGTCGACGAGCCGGTCGTAGAAGTCGAGGCCGGCCGCGTTGACGCGGCCGCGGCCCTCGGGGAGCACGCGCGGCCATGCGACCGAGAACCGGAAGGCGGTCAGGCCGAGCTCGCGCATCAGCGCGATGTCCTGCGGGTAGCGGTGGTAGAAGTCGCACGCGATCGTGCCGTCGTCGCCGCCGCGCACCTTGCCGGCCGTGCGGCAGAAGCGGTCCCAGATGCACTCGCCGCGCCCGTCCTCGGCGATCGCCCCCTCGACCTGATACGCAGCCGTGGCCGCTCCCCAGAGGAACCCCGGCGGGAACGTCTGCACGGTGTGGAGCGGGCCGGTTACTGAATCGGTAAAGATACATGTGACATTACCCGGTGGCTGCACGCCGCGCAACGTCCCCAGCCCCTGTCATGGGCCCGCAGGCGTCGCTCCCCACCCCATCTGAACCGGACTAGGATGCGCCGATGGCGGCCGACGGACGAGGACGCGTGACGATCAGGCACATCGCCGAGCGCGCCGGTGTCTCCAAGGGCGCCGTCTCGTACGCGCTCAACGGCCGGCCGGGCGTCTCGGACGACACCCGCGAGCGGATCCTGGCGATCGCCGGCGAGCTCGGCTGGTACCCGAACCGCGCAGCGCGGGCGCTCTCGGCGGCGCGCGCGCAGGCCTGCGGGCTCGTGCTCGCGCGCCCCGCGCGGCTGCTCGCGCTCGAGCCCTTCTTCATGGAGTTCATCGCGGGCGTGGAGTCCGAGCTCGCCCGCCGCTCGGTGGCGCTGACGCTGCAGCTGGTCGAGGATCTCGACGAGGAGATCGCGGTCTACCGCCGCTGGTGGGGGGAGCACCGCGTCGACGGCGTCCTCATGGTCGACCTCCGCCTCGAGGATCCGCGCGTCGCGCGGCTCGCCGAGCTCGGCCTGCCCGCCGTCGTCGTCGGAGGGCCGCTGCCCAACGGCGATCTGGCGTCCGTCTGGCACCAGGAGGGGCCGGCCATGGTGGACGCCGTGCGCTATCTCGCCGCCCTCGGCCACACGCGCATCGCCCGCATCGCGGGCCCCTCGGAATTCGTCCACACGGCGATGCGCAGCGCGGCCTTCGACGAGGCCGCGCGCGAGCTCGGCCTCGTGCCCGAGACGATCGAGACGGACTACACGCCCGAGAGCGGCGCGCGCGCGACGCGGCGCGTGCTGTCGTCGCCCGCGCGCCCCAGCGCGATCGTCTACGACAGCGACGTGCTCGCGGTCAGCGGGCTGGGCGTCGTCCAGCAGATGGGGCTGTCGGTCCCCGACGACGTCTCGATCGTGGCATGGGACGACTCGCTGATCTCGCAGGTCGTCCACCCGCCGCTCACGGCCGTGACGCGCGACATCCTCCAGTACGGCATGGCAGCCGGCCGTCACCTGCTGGCCGTGATCGACGGGGTCGCCGAGGGCGATTGCGAGACGCCGCGCGGGGAGCTCACCGTGCGCGGGAGCACCACCCGCCGCGTCGCCGCCCCGGCCTGAGAGGTTCTCAGCCCGAGGCGGGGCGCCGTTCCGTGACCCGATTGCGGTAAAGCAGTTGACACTTAACCGGATAAGTGGTGAACTTCAGCGCGATGCGACGCAGCATCCCCTCGCTCGACGGTTCGCCGGCGACGTTCGGAAACGCCCCCTGGATCGGCGCGAACTTCTGGTCGCGCAGCGGCGGGCCGCGCATGTGGCAGCGCTACGACGCCGCCGTCGTCCGGCAGGAGCTCGCGGTCCTGAGCGAGCACGGCTGCAACGTCACGCGCTCGTTCCTCTACTGGCCCGACTTCGTGCCCGAGCCCGAGCGGCTCGACGAGGATTGCCTCGAGCGCTTCGCGGACTTCCTCGCCGCCCACGCCGAGCTCGGCCTCGGCACCATCCCGACGTTCATCGTCGGGCACATGTCCGGCGAGAACTGGGATCCCCCGTGGCGTGCCGGGCGCGATCTCTACCGCGACGTCTGGATGGTCTCCCAGCAGGCGTGGTTCGCCGCCGAGATCGCCCGGCGCTTCGGGGGCCATCCCTCCGTGGCGGGCTGGCTGGTCTCGAACGAGATGCCGCTCTACGGCGGCCCGGCGACGAGCGAGGAGATCACCGCGTGGGCGCGCATCGTCGTCCAGGCCGTGCGCTCGGCCGGGGCGACCCAGCCGATCTCGCTCGGCGACGGCGCCTGGGGCGTCGAGGTCTCCGGGAGCGACAACGGCTACTCGCTGCGGCAGCTCGCGCCGCTCGTCGACTTCATCGGGCCCCACGTCTACCCGATGCAGGACGACGAGGTGCGCCAGTTCCTCGCTCCGGCGTTCGCGTGCGAGCTCTGCGCGGGCTTCGGCAGGCCCGTCGTGCTCGAGGAGTTCGGGGTGAGCTCCGACTTCGCGTCCGACGCGCACGCGGCCGACTACTACCGCCAGGTCCTGTACACGACGCTGCTCGCGGGCAGCCGCGGCTGGCTCGCCTGGAACAACTGCGACTACGACGACCTGCTGCGACCAGGACCCCTACCGCCACCACGTCTTCGAGATGCACTTCGGGCTCACCGATCGCCACGGGCGCCCGAAGCCGCAGCTGCGCGTTCTCGGCGAGTTCGCCCTGCTCGTGCGCGAGCTCGCCGAGACCGGGTGGGAACGCGTCGCCGGCGACGTGGCGCTCGTGGTGCCGGAGCACTTCGAGCGCATCCTGCCGTTCACCGAGAGCGCCTACCGCGGCGACATCCGCGACAACCTGCTGCAGGCGTACGTCGCCTCGCGCGAGGCGGACCTGCCGGTCGAGCTGCTGCGCGAGCGCGACGGCATCGCCGCCGGAGCGCGCCTCTACCTCGCCCCGAGCGCGAAGCTGCTGACGGCGCCCGGGCTTCTGCGCCTGCGCGATCTCGCGACCTCCGGCGCGACCGTCTACGTCTCCTACTTCGCGGGCAGCACCGGCAACCAGCGCGGGCCGTGGCTGACCTGGCTCGACGAGATCTTCGGCGTGCGCCATGCGCTGCGCTACGGGCTCGTCGACCCGATCGCAGAGGACGAGGTGACGTTCGAGTTCGTCGCGGGCGTGGGCGACATCGAGGCGGGTACCCGCCTCGCGTTCCGGGTCGGCGGCGAGCCCAGCGCGCGCTCCTACCTGCCCGTCGAGCCCGCCGGGGCCGAGGTCGTCGCGGTCGACGGGCACGGGCGCCCGGCGCTGCTCCGGCACGCGCTCGGCGCCGGTGCGACGTTCCTCTGCACGTACCCGCTCGAGCACTTCGCGGCGCGCACGCCGCACGCGAATCCCGAGAGCACCTGGCGCGTCTACTCGGCCCTGGCCGAGGCCGCGGGGGTCTCCCGGCCGGTCCGCGTCGACGACCCGCGCGTGCTCGTCGGGCGCATCGCCGTGCCGGGCTCCGTGCGCGCGGTCTTCGTCAACACCGCGGAGGTCGCCGTCGCGTGCGAGCCGATCCTGGAGACCGGCGTCGCGCTGCGGCTCGCTCCGGAGGGTCTGACGCTCGCGGCCCGCGGCGTGGCGGTCGTCGACTGCGACGGCACCCGCGCCGACGAGCCCGCGCCGGCGGCGCCGGCGCGTACGGACTTCCCGCACCCCGAATCTGCACGACTCCCCGATGCCGGAGCGCCGCGGCCGCGTGAGGATGTCTCGCTGTTCCGTTCGGCGGGGCCTGACGCCGCCGACGCGAGGGGAGGGATGCGCAGTCCCGAGTAGGCCGTTTCCGCTCACTTCCACGACGTAGGCCAGTTTGGTAGCGCAGTCCGCCGAGCCGCGATCCCGCGGTTCGCGTAGTCAACGGAATACAGGAGGATCACCGACATGATCCGTATCAGCAGGCGAAGGGCCGCCGCCGGCCTGAGCGTGCTCGCAATCGCCGCGATCGCCGCTCTCGGCTCGGTTGGCGGGGCGGCCGCGAAGCCGGCCAAGAAGGCGACGCCGAGCGCCCTCTCTCGTCCCGACACGCTGTATACGACGGGCACGCAGTGGGGGACGTACAGCGATCTCAACCCGTTCAAGACCTGGGATTACGTCCCGGGCGTGATGGGTCTCGTGTACGAGCCGCTCTTCAACTACGACCCGCTCAAGGACAAGTACACGCCGTGGCTCGCCACCAAGGGCAGCTGGGTGAAGAAGAACGTCTACCGCGCGACCATTCGCACCGGGGTGTCCTGGAGCGACGGCAAGCCGCTCACGCCCGCGGACGTGAAGTTCTCGTTCGAGACGGGCAAGATCCCGACGGCGACGTTCCATCAGCTCTGGGCGAGCGGTCTCAAGACCATCAAGGTGTCCGGTAACAACGTGACGTTCACGTTCGGGACGACGCCGAACTACCAGGAGTTCAACGGCTACCTCTACAACATCCCGATCGTCCCGAAGCACATCTGGAGCGCGTACAGCCCGACCACGATCACGAGCGGCAACGTCGCGAACACGAAGAAGATGGTCGGCACGGGCCCGTACACCTACGGCACCGGACTGAACTCCAAGCAGAGCTTCACCTGGAAGAAGCGCAGCGGCTGGTGGGCCACGGGCGTCTACGGCCTCGACCCCAAGCCGCAGAACATCGTCGATATCTTCAACGGCAGCAACAACGCGTCGCTCGCGAACCTGCTGGCGGGGAACATCGACCTCAGCAACAACTTCGTCCCCGGCATCAACAAGCAGGTCGGATCGAAGATCCGCACGTACTATCCGAGCGCGCCCTACATGCTCTCGGGCAACACGGCCTGGCTGGTGCCGAACACGACGAAGGCACCGCTCAACGACCCGCAGTTCCGGCGCGCGCTGGCCGAGTCCATCGACGTCGGCAAGATCGTCGAGTCCGACTACGGCCACATCGTCTCGCCGGCCAACCCGACCGGGCTCCTGCCCGTCTGGTCGAAGTACATCGACAAGGCGATGGTGCAGCAGTACGGGTTCTCGTATGACGTCGGCAAGGCCAAGGCGGCGCTCGCGGCCGCCGGCTACAAGGACACGAACGGCGACGGGTACGTCGAGAACAAGGACGGCTCGGCGATCAACCTCAGCCTGATCGTCCCGAACGGCTGGTCGGACTGGATGACCGCGATCCAGATCATCGCCGACAGCGCGAAGGACGCCGGCATCAAGATCACCCCGGCGTTCCCCGACTACAACACGCTGGTCGACGACCGCGGCCACGGCAACTTCGACCTGGTCATCAACAACGACCAGCAGATCGGCAACACGCCGTGGACGTACTACAACTACATCTTCCGCCTGCCGCTGTCCGACAACCAGACGACGGTCAACTACGAGCGCTACGAGAACCCGGCCGCCTGGTCGCTCACGCAGAAGCTCGACAAGGTCAACGACGTGGCCTCGATCAAGAAGATCACGTCGCAGCTGCAGGGCATCTTCCTGCAGGACCTGCCGGTGATCCCGCTCTGGTACAACGGCATCTGGGCCCAGTGGAACACGTCGCACTGGAAGGCCTGGCCCGCGTCCTCGGGCAGCGGCTCGCAGCACCTCCCGGCGCTGTGGCGCGGCTACCTGCAGATGGGCGGCATCCACATGCTCTCGGACCTGCAGCCGGTCAAGTAGCAGGCCTGCCGGCACATCGCCGAGTGAACTCCGCCCCTTCCACCGGTAGTCTCGGCGGGAGGGGCGGAGGTGCGTACGCCCGGCGGGCCGCGGTCGCGAGAATGGAGGAGCGTCGATGAGGAACTACTTCGCGCGCAAGCTGCTGACCTACGCCCTCACGTTCTTCGTCGCGGTCAGCGTCGACTGGGCGATCCCGCGCTTCATGCCGGGCGATCCGGTGCAGGGGCTCATCTCGCGCATGCAGGCGCAGCCGGAGTCGTCGCAGGCGCTGACCGGCTACTACACGAAGGCCTTCGGCCTCGACGTGCCGGTCTGGAAGCAGTACCTCAACTTCTGGGGCGCGCTGCTGCACGGCGATCTCGGCGTGAGCATCTGGCAGTACCCTCGCCCGGTGACCGATCTCATCGTGGAAGCCGCGCCGTACACGCTCGCGCTGCTCCTGCCGGCGATCCTGCTCAGCTTCTACGCCGGCAACAAGGTGGGGGCGATGGCGGCGCGCCGCAAGCTGCTCGACAACACCGTGCTGCCCATCGGCTACGTGCTCACGGCGACGCCGTACATGTGGCTGGCGATCGTCTTCGCCTACGTCTTCGGCTCGGTCCTGCGCGTGCTGCCGATCTCCGGCGCGTACAGCTACTCGCTCCAGCCGGCGTGGACGTTCGAGTTCGCGCAGAGCTTCCTGAGATACTGGCTGCTGCCGTTCTCGTCGCTCTTCCTCGTCGGCTTCGGCGGCTGGGCGATCGGGATGCGCAACATGATCATCTACGAGCTCGAGGCCGACTACGCCCACTATCTCGAGGCGCTCGGCGCGCCGCGGCGCCTCGTCCGGCGCTACGCCTACCGCAACGCGCTCCTGCCCCAGATCACGGGGCTCGCGCTGGCGCTCGGCGCCGTCCTCGCCGGCGCGCTCGTGACCGAGGTCGTCTTCAACTACCCGGGCGTCGGCAGCCTCGTGCTGACGGCGATCCAGAACCGCGACTACTTCCTGCTGCAGGGCATCTTCCTGTGCATCATCGTCGGCGTGCTGATCGCGAACTTCATCGTCGACATCGCGTACGTGCTGATCGACCCCCGCACGCGCACCGGCATGCAGGGGCACTCGTGAGCGGCGCGCCGGCAGGGCGCTCCGGGGCCGACGTCGCGCTGCCCGTCGAGTCCGCCGCGAGCGGCGCCGCGCCGGCGCCGCTGGCCGCACCGCCTGCGCATCGCGTGCCTCGCCACGAGATCCTGCGCGTCGCGTTCGGGAATCCGAAGCTGATGATCGGCGCAGGACTCGTCCTGGCGATGCTGGTGCTCGCCATCATCGGGCCGTTCCTCACGGACGAGTCGCCGCTCAGGTTCGGCGCCGACCTCGGTGTGCGCCCATCCTCCGCGCACTGGTTCGGCACGACCACGAACGGGCAGGACGTCTTCGCGCAGTTCGTCTACGGCCTGCGGGCGAGCTTCATCGTGGGCACGCTCGGCGGCGGCCTGGCCGCGCTCATCGGCATGGCCGTGGGGTTCACCGCCGGCTACCGCGGCGGCATCGTCGACGAGATCCTCTCGATGCTCACGAACGTCGTGCTCGTCATCCCGACGCTCGCGGTCCTGATCACGATCGCCGCCTACGTGACCACGCGCGGGTTCGTGACCGAGGCGCTCTTCATCGGGGCCACGTCGTGGCCGTGGGCCGCGCGCGCGGTGCGCGCGCAGACGTTCTCGCTCGTCTCGCGCGACTTCATCGACATCGCGCGCCTGAGCGGGCGGCGGAGCTGGAAGATCATCGCCACCGAGATCGCGCCCAACATGGGCTCCTACCTGCTGATGATGTTCATCCTGCTCTTCGGCGGGGCGATCCTGATCGGCGCGACGCTCGACTTCATCGGCCTCGGTCCCTCGAATGCGATGTCACTCGGGCTGATGATGAACAACGCCGTGCTCTGGAGCGCGCTGCTGCTCGGCTCGTGGTGGTGGTTCATCCCGCCGGGCCTCGGCATCATCGGCATCGTCGGCGGTCTCTACGTGATGAACGTCGGGCTCGACGAGGTCTTCAACCCCAAGCTCCGGGACATGTGACCGTGACGCTCCGCGTCGATGAGCTCCGGGTCTTCTACCGCAGCGTCGCGGGCGACGTGCAGGCGCTCGACGGTGCCAGCTTCGAGATCGCCGACGGCGAGATCATGGGGCTCGCCGGCGAGTCGGGCTGCGGCAAGTCGACGCTCGGCAAGAGCATCGTCCGGCTCGACCGCCGCATGCGCTACGTCAGCGGATCCGTCGAGCTCGACGGCGACGAGCTCCCGATCTGGGACGACCACGAGATGAATCGCTTCCGCTTCGCGCGCGTCTCGATCGTCCCGCAGTACGCCATGAGCGCGATGAACCCGACGCGCAAGATCGGGCGCATGATCCACGAGCTGCTCGACTCGCGCGGGGTGCGCTACCACGACGTGCTGCCGGAGCTGAAGCGGCGCCTCGAGCTCGTCGGCCTCTCCGAGGACGTCTTGCACCGCTACCCGATCGAGCTCTCGGGCGGCATGAAGCAGCGCTCGGTGATCGTCATCTCGACGCTGCTCGACCCGTCGCTGCTGATCGCCGACGAGGTCACCTCGGCGCTCGACGTCTCGACCCAGAAGGCGGTCGCCCAGACGCTCGTGGCCTTCCGCGAGCACGGCTTCGTCAAGAGCATGATCGTGATCACCCACGACATCTCCGTGCTCGCGCAGATCGCCGACACGATCCTCGTCATGTACGCCGGCAAGCTCGCGGAGAAGGCACCGACCGCGACGATCGTCGAGGCCCCGCAGCACCCCTACACGCGGCTCCTGCTCTCGTCGCTGCCCGAGGTCGGCGTGCGCTACGAGGAGCACAAGCTGAGCGGCATCCCGGGGACGCCGCCTTCGCTCCTGGACCCGCCGACCGGCTGCCGGTTCCGCGCCCGCTGCCCGCTCGCGTTCGAGCGCTGCGCCGAGGAGCCGCCCTTCCGCGAGATCGCGCCGGGCCACAGCGTGGCCTGCTGGGCGGTGGGGTGAGCCGATGCTGACGCTGGAGCGGGTTTCCAAGACCTACCGCGTCGGCGCCTTCGGCGGCCAGCGCCTGCGCGCCGTCGACGCGGTGAACTTCGAGGTCAAGCCCGGCGAGATCGTCTCGCTGATCGGCGAGAGCGGCAGCGGCAAGAGCACGATCGGCCGCCTGATCCTGCGCCTCCTGCCCGTCACGGAGGGCGCGATCCACTTCGACGGCACGGACGTCTCGGCGCTCGGGCGCGGGCCGCTCAAGGAGTACTACCGCCACGTGCAGGGCGTCTTCCAGGACCCCTTCAGCGCCTGCAACCCGATGTTCCGCGTCGACCGCGTGTTCTCGATGATCCACACGGAGTACTTCCCGGGCGTCGCGCAGACGGAATGGCGCGCACGGGTCGACGCCGCCCTCGACTCGGTCCGGCTCGACCCGGAGCAGGTGCTCGGCAAGTACCCGCACCAGCTGAGCGGCGGCCAGCTCCAGCGCCTCTTCATCGCGCGCGCGCTGACGCTCGACGTGCGGCTGCTCGTGGCCGACGAGATCATCAGCATGCTCGACGCCTCGACGCGCATCGACGTGCTCAACCTGCTCGCGTCCCTCAAGGAACGCGGCCTCGGCGTGCTCTTCATCACGCACGATCTCTCGCTCGGCAACTACATCAGCGACCGCACGCTGATCCTCTATCGCGGCCGCGTGGTCGAGATGGGGGACACGCGCAAGGTGTTCGCCAATCCGCAGCACCCCTACACGCGCATGCTGATCGCCTCCGTGCCCCATCTCCACGAGAAGTGGAAGCGCGACGACGCCGGCGACGCCTGGCGAGCCGCGGCTGCGCTCCCGCATCCGGACACGATCGCACCCGAGCTCGTCGAGGTCGAGCCGGGGCACTTCGCAGCCGGGGTCGCCGGGGCCTGACAGGCGCCTGCGAGGGTCGCGGGCGACGCGGCCGGCGTGCGTGCTCAATAGCGGTGCTGAGCTGTCGATTACGGAACCGGCCACGCGTCCCGGCCCTCGATCATGCCCAGTCGCCGCTTCACCTTCAGCCTCGAGTCGATCCGCAGCGTGCGCCAGCACACGGAGCTCGTCGCCATGCGCCAGCTCGCCTACGAGCTCGATCGCGCCGCGCAGCTGCACGCAGAGCTCGGCAGCGCCGAGGCCCGCCTGAACGACGCGTGCGCCGCGCCGGTCGAGGTCTCGACCGCGCGCGATCTGTCTGCGCGCCACGTCTATCGCGAGCAGCGCAAGCGGGAGCTCGGCGACGCGCGGCAACGTGCCGACGTGCAGGCCGGGCACGTCGCGACGGGACGGGCGCAGCTCGTGTCCGCCACCCGCGATCGCGAGACGCTCGACAGGCTCGAGGGCCGCCAGCGCGCGGCGCACGACATCCTCGAGCGGCGCGCCGAGCGCACCCACGCCGACGAGGTGTCGCTGGCGATGCGCCGGCTGCACCTGGGGGGCTCCGCGTGAGCCTCGAATCCGTGCTGGCGCGCATCGAGGCGCTCGTTCCCTCGACCCCGCCCGTCGCGGCGACGGCGCCCGTCCCGGCGGCGACGACCCCCGCTGCGTTCGCGACCGCGCTCTCCCAGGCGTCTGCCGCTCAGGCTCCGGCCGCGGCTGCGACGGGCGACCAGGCTGCCGCGCCCTACCTTGCTGCGATCCGGAAGGCCGGTGCCGCTCACGGCGTCGACCCGCTCCTGCTCCAGGCCGTGATCGCCCAGGAATCGGGCTTCAACCCGAAGGCGACGAGCCCGGCCGGCGCGCAGGGCCTGATGCAGCTGATGCCCGGGACCGCGGCCGGTCTCGGCGTGACCGATCCGTACGACCCGCTGCAGTCGATCGACGCCGGCGCTCGCTATCTGAGCAACGACCTGGCGCGCTTCGGCGGCGATCCCAAGCTCGCCCTCGCGGCCTACAACGCCGGCGCAGGCGCGGTCGAGCGCTACGGCGGCGTGCCGCCGTACGCCGAGACCCAGAACTACGTCCAGAAGGTGCTGGCCCACTACGAGCGCTTGCAGACCCAGGGGAGCGCACCATGAGCGACCTCATGACCGCGGCGCCTCCGGCGACCGCGCCGGGGCCGGCGATCGCCCCGGAACCCGCGTCTCCGCCGGGCGGGGCGCCACCCGGAGCCAGCTTCGCGGAGGCGCTCGTCACGGCCGGCCACGGGCCACCGGAGACAGGCACCGAACCAGGCACCCGGACCGCTGTTGCGGAAGGTGCGAAGGGCGAGAGCGACTCTCTCGGCCCTGAGGACTCGGACACGCTCACGGCGCCTGCCGTGACGGCGGACGCGTCCGCGGCGCTCGCGGCCGCGGCGCTGGTCGCCGTACCCGCCACACCCGTTGCGGGCACCGATCCCGCGGCAGCGGCCTCGGCTGAGGGAGCCGGCCAGGCCGCCCCGGCAGGTGCAGCCACGCCCGGCCAGGCTGCCGGGCCGCCGGTCGCGGCCGTCGCTGCGCCCGCCGGCGCGGACGTGCAGCCGGTCGAGCAGCCGCCGGTCCCGGCAGGCGCCCGCGCGGACGCACCGGTCGCAGACTCCGCGAGCGGCGTGGCGCCCGGCGCCGTGCGACCGCCGGTGACCCCTGAGGCCCCGGCCGCCCCGGCCGCCCCGGCCGCGGGGCCTGCCGCCGCCGCGCCTGCGGTCGCGCCGGATCCGCCCGTCTCCCCGGCGCTGCGGGACGCCGTCGCTCCCGTCACGCCGGCGGAACCGGCAGGTGCGAACGGGCCGGTCGCGCCGAACGGGCCGGTCGCGCCGGACACGGCGAAGACGTCCGCCGTGCCGCACGCGCCGAACACGCCGGCCGCAGCGGTCGCCGGGCCCCCCGCCGCCGCGCCTGCGGCGCAGACGGATCAGCCCGCCCCGGCGGCGGCGGAGACGACGCCCGCGTCCGCGCGGCCGGTGCCCGCGGACCCGGCCCCGGCCCCGGCGGCTCCCGATCAGGCTGCGACCCCGCCGCTCGCACCGGCGCTGGCGCCGCGGGCCGAGACGTCCGCGGCCGTGCGTCCCGTCGTTCCGCCTCCGGCCCCGCCGCCGGCTGCGCCCGTGCCCCTGCGCGAGCTCGCGCACGCGGCCGGCGCGGCGATCCGGTTCACGGCCGGGCAGGGCGGCGGCAGCGCGCGCATCGTCCTCCATCCGCAGGATCTCGGCTCCGTCGAGATCCGCCTGCGCGCAACGGCGGACGGCATCTCGGCCACGCTGCGCGCCGACAGCCCGCAGGCCGCCCAGACCCTCAGCCTCGCGAGCGACGAGCTGCGCCGGTCGCTCGAGGAGCAGGGGCTGCCCGTGCTGAGCCTGGATGTCTCGGACGGCAGTCGCAAGCAGGCCGCGCACGACGACCCGGAGTCGGCCGCCCGCGGGCGCCTCGACGCCGAGGAGGGCGCCGAGGAGGACGGGAGCGCAGACGGCGGCCCGCTCCGGCGGCCCGAGGCCGGAAGCCAGATCGACGTACTCGCGTAATCGAAGGGAAGCGACCGTATGACAGCCATGCCAGCCCTCAGCTCGACCGCAACGACCCCGACCGCCGCGCCGGTGAACGCCAACGCGGCGCTCGGGCAGAACGACTTCCTCATGCTGCTGGTCGCCCAGCTCAAGTACCAGGATCCGATGAAGCCGGCCGATTCGACCCAGTTCATGGGGGAGATGGCCCAGTTCTCGACCGTGCAGGGCGTCACCAGCATGGGCACGACGCTGGCGGCGATGAGCCACGCAAGCGACGTCTCCCAGGGGATCGCGCTGATCGGCAAGACCGTCAGCTACCTGGCCCCCGACGGCACGACCGCCTCGGGCACCGTCGGCTCCGTCTCGTCGGCCGACAGCGGCGTGACGCTCCACCTCGCGGCCGGGGACGTCGCCCTCAAGGACGTGCTGGGGGTGAGCGCCGGTGGCTGACCCGCTGCTCCCCGCCGAGGTCGGCAAGGTCGGCCCGCAGCACCTTCCCCGGCAGGCCGCCGCGGCGCCTGCGCGCCCGGGCGGCCCCGCGTTCGCGGACGTGCTGGCCAAGCGGCTCGAGGCTGCACCGCTGCGCTTCAGCGGGCACGCGCTGCAGCGGCTCGAGCGCCGCGGCATCAGCGTCGACGCGGCCGTGATGGCGCGCCTCGGCGATGGCGTCGCACGCGCCGCGGCCAAGGGCTCGCGCGACGCGGTCGTGCTCGTCGATCAGACGGCGTTCGTCGTCTCCGTCCCCAACCGAACCGTCATCACGGCCGTCGACCGCGACCACATGCGCGAGCACGTGTTCACGAACATCGACAGCGCAGTCATCACGTAGATCCCGTCAACCGCCAAGGCCGGACCCCGAGGGGAAGCCGCGGCAACGAAAGCCAGGAGCCCGGAAATGATGCGAGGAATGTTCGCCGCGATCAGCGGCCTGCAGGTCCACCAGACGATGCTCGACGTCGTCGCCAACGACATCGCCAACACCAACACCGTCGGCTACAAGAGCGAGCAGACGACCTTCAAGGACGCGCTCTCGCAGACCACGCGCGGCGCCAGCGGCGGCACGACCACCCTCGGTGGCACGAACGCCATCCAGATCGGCCTCGGCGTCCAGCTCGGCTCGATCTCGAACCACATGGACCCCGGGGCGGTCCAGCAGACCGGCGGCCCGCTCGACATGGCGATCCAGGGCGACGGGTTCTTCCGGGTCGGGGACGCCGCGGCGATCGCGGGCACCGGTGCCGTCTCGTACACGCGCGCCGGCAACTTCACCCTCGACGCCGGCGGCAGCCTCGTCACCCAGGACGGCGCGTTCGTGATCGGCTACCTGCCGACGACGCCCGCCACCCCGGCCGGCTACGCGAACCCGGCCAACCAGACCAAGCTCACCGTGCCGACGGGCGGCAAGTCGGTCTCGATCCAGTCCGACGGCACCGTGACCTACGTCGACTCGGCCGGCGTCCTGCAGACGCTCGGCACGATCAGCATGGCCAAGTTCCCGAACGCCGCGGGCGTCGAGCGGATCTCGGGGAACCTGTTCCAGGCCTCGAACAACTCCGGCGCGGCCGTGGCCGCGGTGCCGGGCGACGCGACCACGGGCATGGGCACGCTCGCGGTCGGCGCGGTCGAGATGTCGAACGTCGACCTCGCCCAGGAGTTCACGCGCATGATCACGGCCCAGCGTGGCTACGAGGCCAACAGCCGCATCATCTCGACGGCCGACCAGATGCTCCAGAACCTGGTCAACATCGGTCGCTGATAGCCGATAACCCGATGGCGGCGGGCGTTTCCGCCCGCCGCCATCGAACCGGTCTTCACCATGATCCCACTGCATCGACTCACCCACCCCACGCTTCCGCTGTACCTCAACCCGGACCTGATCCAGACGATCGAGGCGACGCCGGACACGGTCGTCGCCCTCACCAACTCGTCGCGGTTCGTCGTCAACGAGACGCCCGCCGAGGTGCTGACGATGATCCGCGACTGGCGCGCCGGCATCATCGCGAAGGCGCTCGAGGGTGACCTGAGCACCCCGCCGGCGGCACTCGCCCAGGTCGTGCACCTGAGCCAGTGCGTCGACCCGTCGGCGCACGATTCCTGAAAAGTGATCTTTGAGCGCGACCGGTCGATAACCGGATGGTGGCCACGGACGGCCACTCGCAATCTCCAACGGACTGGAGCGAAGTGAAGGCGAATACCGCAATCGGAGTCATCGGCGCCATCGCGTGCCTGATGATCGCGGTGATCATGGAGGGCGGCCAGCCTGCGTCGCTCCTCAACATCCCTGCGCTGCTGATCGTGGTCGGCGGCACGGGCATGGCGACGTTCGCCTCCACGACCATGGAGGGGATCAAGAACATCCCGCGGCTCTACAAGAAGTCGTTCGGCGGCTCCGACGTCGATCCGGCCGCGGCGATCTCGCAGATGGTCGGGCTGGCCGAGAAGGCCCGTCGCGATGGCCTGCTCGCGCTCGAGGAGGAGCTCGCCGGGGTCGACGACGCATTCACCCGCACCGGCATCCAGCTCGTCGTCGACGGGACCGACTCCGATCTCGTCCGCGACATCCTGCAGTCGGAGATCGACGGCATGAGCTCGCGGCACCGCGCCGGCGGCCATCTCTTCGCGACGGCGGGCGGGTTCGCGCCGACGCTCGGCATCCTCGGCACCGTGCTCAGCCTCGTCCACGTGCTCGAGAACCTCTCGAGCCCCGGCAAGCTCGGCCACGCGATCGCCGGCGCCTTCCTGGCCACGCTCTACGGCGTCGGCAGCGCGAACCTGATCTTCCTCCCGATCGCCAACAAGCTCAAGGAGCTGTCGGCGGTCGAGCTGCTCTACCGCGAGATGCTGCTCGAGGCGGTGCTCTCGATCCAGGCGGGCGACAACCCGCGCATGCTGCGCGAGAAGCTCGAGACGTTCATCGAGCCCGGCGCCCGCGGCGCCGAGCGCGAGGCCGCGCCTGCGCCGGTCGCGGTCGCCGCCGCCGAGGAGCCCGCGCCGGCCGAGCTGGCGGAGGCGGCATGAGCAGCGCTGCAGCCAACCGGCGGCGGCGCCGCCACGCGCCGGAGGAGCACGTCGACGAGCGCTGGCTCCTGACCTACAGCGACATGATCACGCTGCTGATGGCGCTGTTCCTCGTGCTGTGGGCGATCTCGTCGGTGAACGTCTCGAAGTTCGCCGAGCTCAAGGTCTCGCTCCACCAGGCGTTCTCGGGCAAGGTGCTGGAGGGCAGCGGCAAGGTGCTCACCGGCGGGCAGGCGGCGATGGCCCAGAACGGCTCCCCGGTCTCGCTGCCGATGCAGAACCCACCGCCGGCCTTCAAGATGATCTCGATCAGGGCCTCGCTGCAGGACGCCGCGCAACGGCAGGACGCCGAGAACCTGCGGCGCCTCCAGCGGCAGGTCGACGCGTACGCGCGCGCGCACGACATGTCCGCGCAGATCCGGACCTCGATCCAGGAGCGGGGCCTCGTCATCCACGTCCTCACCGACGCGGTGCTGTTCGACTCCGGGCAGGCGACGCTCAAGCAGCCGGCGCCTCTGCTCGGCGAGATCGCGCATCTGGTGACGCGTACGGGGATCGTCAACCCCATGCGCATCGAGGGCAATACCGACGACATCCCCGTCTCCCCGGGGAAGTTCCGCTCGAACTGGGAGCTGTCCTCCGCACGAGCCAATGCGGTGCTCGAGTTCATGCTGGCCCACGGCGTCGCCGCACGTCGCCTTTCGACGGTCGGCTACGGCGCTCAGCACCCGATCGCGTCGAACGCGACGGCGTCGGGCCGCAGCCGCAACCGGCGCGTCAGCCTCGTCCTCCTCCGCCGCACATTCCGCTGACCCGAAGAGAGCCGACACACATGAAGAAGAAGCTGCTCATAGCGCTGCCCCTCGTCCTGCTGCCGGTCGCCTACCTCGGCTACACGCAGTTCCTGACGGCGAAGCCCAAGCACACCGTCATGAAGATCGAGGGGTCGCTCGTCAGCGTCGGCGAGCCGTTCACGCTGAACCTCGCCCACGGCCGCTTTGCCCGCCTCTCGGTCTCGCTGCTCGTGACGAAGGCGCCGGCCGCCGACCCGGCTGCGCCGGCGGGCACGCCCGTCCTGCCGCAGAACGACGCCGTCCGCGCGATCGTCACCGACGTGCTGACCGGCGTCGACCCTTCGGCCCTGATCGCGGCGCGCCCGCGGCATGGCCTGCAGGTGAAGATCCTCGACGACATCAAGAAATCGACGGACGTGCCGGTTACCAGGCTGCTGTTCACCGATCTGGCCGTCCAGTGATCTGCCGAACCAGGGGAGAGAGATGACCGACAACTACGACAGCACCGCGATCGACGCCCGGCCCGCCGCGCCCTCGCTCGACGAGCTCGGCCCGGCCGGGAGCGCGGAGGACGGCGACGACCTCACGCTCGTCCTCGACGTGCGCGTCGAGATCGCAGTCGAGATCGGCCGTGCGACCATGAGCATCCGCGAGACGATGGCGCTCGCGCCGGGATCGGTCGTCGCGCTCAAGAAGCCCGCCGGAGAGGCCGTCGACCTGCTCGTCAACGGCAAGCGGATCGCGCGCGGCGAGGTCGTGACGATCGACGAGGAGTACGGCCTCCGCATCACCGAGCTCGTCGCACCCGCCCATGGCTTGGACGCCGGCCTCGCCGCCTGACGGTGCGCCCGGGGTCGGACCCCGGGCGCGCCGCCGGCGGCTCAACTCACCCGCGCGGCCGCCGATAAACCGCCCGTGAACGCCAGTGCAGCCCCAGGTGTCCGCGAGGACTGCGGCGACGACGGCTATTTCGAGTTCACGCGTCCGGAGTTGCGCGCGCTCGTGCCCGCCTCCGCCCGCCGCGTGCTCGACGTCGGCTGTGGCGCCGGCGCCCTCGGCGCCGCGCTGAAGGCGGAGCGAGGCTGCGCCGTCGTCGGGCTGGAAGGCTTCCCGGACGCCGCGGCGCGCGCCCGCGCGCGCCTCGACGAGGTGCTCGAGCTCGACCTCGACGCGCTCGAGGCGCTGCCGCATGCGGCCGGCGGATTCGACGCGATGGTCTTCGGCGACGTCCTCGAGCACCTGCGCGACCCGAAGCGGCTGCTGGAGGCGCTGCTGCCGTCGCTCGCGGAGGCGGGGGCGCTCGTCTTCTCGATCCCCAACGTCAGGCACTGGTCGGTCGTCTTCCCGCTGCTCGTGAACGACGCGTGGGAGTACACCGATGCCGGGCTCCTCGACCGCACGCACGTCCACTTCTTCACGCTCAAGGAGTTCTGCGCCCTGCTCGCCGACCTCGGCCTCGAGGCGACGCACGTGGGCGTCAACGATCACATGCCGCTGCCGGCCCAGCTGCTGCCGCTCGCCGATCTGGCGGCGGTCTACGGCGCCGACCGCGAGCAGGCGGCGCAGGGGCTCGGCGCGTACCAGTATCTGATCGTCGCCCGGCGGCAGCCGCGCGACGACGCCAGGCCGTTCGTCTCCGTCGCGTTCCTCGACGAGCTGGTCGCGGCGCCCGAGATGCTCCACGACTACGCCCGCGCGTTCGACGGCCGGCCCGGCACCACGCTCGCGGTGCTCGCGCCGGGCGAGGACCCGGGCGACCTCGCGCTGGCGTTCGAGCCGGTGGTGGCGGCCCTCGGCCTCGACCGGCCGGGCAGCGCAGATGTCGTCCTCCTGACGGATCCGGACGCAGGCGACGGCCTCGCGGAGATCGCGGACGCGCTCTTCACGCGCGTCGGGCGCGACGGCTTCTGCACCGCCGCCCCCCGGATCGGCGACGCGAACGCCCTCGCAGACGCCTCGCGGCGCTGACGCAAAGTTGGGGTCAGACCCCAACTTTGCACGCGCGAGACGACGCGGGACACCAGAGCGCCCGTGCACAGTTGGGGTCTGACCCCAACTTGCTGACCCCAACGTGCAGCTACGCGACGTGGAGATCGCCGCGCGCGAGGCCGTAGGCCCAGACCAGCGTCTCCGCGACCGCCTGGTAGAGCTCGGGCGGCACCTCGCCGCCGAGCTCGAGGGCGGCCAGCGCCTCGCTCAGGAGCGCGTCCTCGCGGATCGGCACGCCCGCCTCGCGCGCCGCCGCGACGATCGCGTCGGCCACGAGTCCCTGCCCGGCCGCCACGACGATCGGGGCGGCGGCCCCGTTCGCCGTGTCGTAGCGGAGCGCTGCCGCCTTGTGCCTACGCGTAGGCATCGAAGGACTCGTCCACTCGCGGGCGGGCGGGACGCGCGTGCTGCGGGCGTCGCGCGGCGACGTCGACGTGCGCCGGGCCGGCGCACGCGCGCTCGAGCGCGCCCGCGAGCTCCGGCGCAGCCGCGGCGAACCGCGAGCGCGCCTCCGGCTCGACGACCACCTCGACCCTGATCGAGCCGTCGGCGAGCCTCAGATGCGCCTCGATCGGGCCGAGCGTCGCCGAATGGAGGACGAACGACGCCTCGCTGCCGGTCTCCCGGGAACGGCTGCCCTCCTCGCGTCCCTCGTCGCCGGCCACCGCCAGCGCCAGCGCGTCGCCGTTCGGGAGCGGCAGCGCGAGTCCCGGCTGCTGGAGCTCGTGCGCGACCTGGAGGAGCCTGCCGTCGCCGGCGAGCGCGAGCGCGCCCGCGGCCTGCGCCATGCGCCCGGCCGAGCCCGCCTCCGCGGCCGCTCCGGCCCCGTTCCTGATCTGCAGGAGCACCTCGTCGCCGTGGCTGCGGACGACCCGCACGGGCAGCCGCTGCCCGGGCGCGAGGCCGGCCGGCAGCTGCACCGAGAGCAGGATCCCCGCGAGCGAGATCACGCCGCGCCCGCCGTTCTGCGGCGCGGCGTCCACGCGCACCACGATGTCCGCACCCGGACGCAGCGCGAGCTCTTCGAGCAGCGCTCCGGCGGCGACCTGGCGGGCGAGGGTGGTGACTTCCATCTCAAGTTCGCGAGGTACGTGCCGACGACTCGGCAACGGAAAGGGCAGTCCCCGCTCTCTCCGTTATCGACCAATGGATCGCGGCCTCTACATCGCAGCCTCCGGCATGCTCGCCGAGCTCACGCGTCAGGACCAGATCGCCAACGATCTGGCCAACGCGTCGACGCCGGGCTACCGCGGCGACACGGCGGCGCAGCAGAGCTTCGGCTCGCTGATGCTCTCCAACCGCGCGACCGGCCAGATCGTCGGCCCGCTCGCACAGGGCGTCCAGATCGTCGGCAACACCACCGACATGACGCCGGCGGCGCTCAAGCAGACCGACGAGCCGCTCGACATCGCACTCGACGGGGCGGGATTCTTCACGGTCCAGACGCCGGCGGGGAAGCGCTACACCCGTGACGGGCAGCTCGTGATCGACCCGCAGGGACGGCTGGCGACGGCCACCGGCTTCCTCGTCCTCGACGACAAGGGCCGGCCGTTCAAGGTCGGCACCGCCACCGCCCTCGTGATCGGGTCCGACGGCGCGGTCACGAGCGCCGGCAAGGCCGTGGCGCGCCTGGGGGTCGTCTCGCTGACGAACCCGGTCAAGCAGGGCGACACGCTGTTTGCGGGCACCGCCGCGCCGCGTCCGGCGGCCACGCGGGTCGTGCAGGGCTCGCTCGAGGGCTCGGGCGTCAACCCGATCAGCGCGATGGTCGCGATGCTGACGTCGCTGCGCGCCTTCGAGGCCGGCCAGAAGGCCGTCCAGACGATCGACGAGACGCTGCAAAAGGGCATCTCCGTGGGCGGCGTCTGAGATGGATCCGGGTGCGAGCTAAATCCATGGACGCCCTGGTCGATGACCGTGCAGTCGGAGAGGGAACCCGCGGGCCGGACTGCATCGCGCAGAAGCCTCGGGGGATCGCAGACGTCGATCTCCCCACCCCTCTCGAAGGTACGAGGAAAGGCTAGGGCTTCATGGCGAACGGGATCTATGCCGCCGCCGCCGGCATGGCGGCGCAGCAGGTTCGGCTCGACGCGATCGCGAACGACCTGGCCAACGCCGGCACGTTCGGCTACAAGAGCGAGCGGGTCGGATTCCGCGATCTGCTCTACGGCGCCGAGCAGGGCGTGGCGGTCGGTTCGGGATCGGCCGCCGTCGACCTCGGCCGCTCCGACGTCCAGGGCGGGCTCACCACGTCGAACAGCCCGCTCTCGCTCGCGATCTCGGGCCCGGGCTTCTTCCAGGTCAAGCGCACCGACGGCAGCGTCGCGCTGACGCGCAACGGCGCCTTCCAGCTCGACTCGCGGGGCAGGCTCGTGACGTCGAACGGCGAGCAGCTCGTCCCGCCGATCCGCGTGCCGGTGGGCACCCAGCCGCACGACGTGATCGTCGCGACCGACGGGACGGTCAGCCTCAAGGGCCGCAAGGTCGGCACGATCCGCCTGGTCACCGTCCCCGCGCCGGCCTCGCTGCAGTCGGTCGGCAACAGCTCGTTCGCGGCGACGCGCGCGAGCGGCGCCGCGCGCCCCGTGACCGCCGCGGGAGCGAAGGTCGTGCAGTCGCAGGAGGAGGGCTCGGACGTCGACATCGCGACCACGATGACCGACATGCTCGACACGCAGCAGACGTACACGCTCGTGAGCCGCGCGCTCCAGACCCAAGACCAGCTCGCCCAGATCGCCAACGGGCTGAAGCGCTGATCCCGTGGCCGACTCGCTGCCACCCGTCGACTCGGCTCTGATCCCGGCCTCCGTGCGCAGCGCGGGCCCGGAAGCGCAGAAGCTGTACACCGTCGCGCTCTCGTTCGAGCAGCTGCTCACCCAGCAGGTCACGCAGGCGCTCACGGCGACGATGCACGAGCCCGGGGACGACACGGACGGCTCCGGCGGCGACGCGAGCACCGGCATGGCCGAGCAGATGCTGCCGGGTGCGCTCGCCCAGGGCATCACGCAGGCGGGCGGGCTCGGCCTCGCGGGCCAGCTCTACGAGGCGCTCGGCGGCGGAGCCGCCGCGCAGAGCGCCGCGAAGGCGGGCGCATGAGCCGGCTGCTCGAGCACCTCGAGCGGCAGCTCGCGTCCTCGCGCCGCCTGCTCGAGATCGTCATCACGCAGCGCGGCGCGATCCGCCGGCAGGACGTCGAGACCGTCCTCGCGAGCCTGGCCGACGTCCAGGCCGAGATGAACCACCGCGCCCGCCTCGAGCAGGAGCGCGACAGCCTGCTCGCCGAGGTCGCGGGCGCGCGCGGCGCGGCGCCCGAGACGATCGGCCTCGAAGACGTGCTCCTCGGCCGCCCGCCCGCCGAATGCCTGCAGGCGCGCACGATGTCCGCCGAGCTGCGCGGCCTCGTCGTCGAGATCGGCCGCATCCACGAGCAGAACCGCGTCATGATCCGCCAGGAGCTGGCGTTTCTCGACCACCTCATGCGCGTGCTCTCCGGGACGCCGCAGGCCGGATACTCGCCCACGGGCTGGCTCAGCACCCCCCAGGCAGCGACCGTCGTCGACGCGAAGGCCTGAGCCGTGTCGATCTCCACCTTCGTCGGCCTCGAGACCGCGCTGCGCGGACTGCTCGCCCAGCAGCAGGCGCTCGACCTCGCCGGCCACAACGTCGCCAACGCGAACACCGCCGGCTACACGCGCCGGGTCGCGAACCTCGCCACCTCGATACCGCTCCAGGTCGCGCCGGGAATGCTGCTCGGCACGGGCGTCAACGTCGTCTCGTACCAGCGCATCCGCGACGGCTTCCTCGACACCCAGCTGCGGGCGCAGACGATGCTCCAGGGCGCTGCCGAGGCCAAGCAGGAGGGGCTCGGCCAGGTCGAGTCGGTGCTGAACGAGCCGTCGGACAGTGGACTCGGCAACCTGCTCGGCAAGTACTGGTCGGCCTGGCAGAACGTCGCGAACGCGCCGGAGGACGTCGCCACCCGCCAGGCTCTCGTCGAGGCCGCCTCGAGCCTCGCCTCCGGCTTCAACTCCATCTCCTCGCAGCTCGGCACGATCAGGACGCAGACGAGCCAGGAGACCCAGCTGACGGTCGACGAGATCAACTCGGACGGCCAGGATCTCAGCAGCCTCAACAAGGCGATCTTCGACGCGACGGCGATGGGCAACACGCCCGACGACCTGCTCGACCAGCGCGATCTCGTGCTCGACAAGCTCAGCAAGCTCGGCTCCGTCAGCACGACCGACAACGGCGACGGGACGATCAAGGTGACGTTCTCGGGCGTCACGCTCGTCGACGGGACGACCCAGCACGTCGTGAGCGAGAGCGGCGGCACGCTGTCGAACGACATGGCCGTGCCGGAGACCGCCGCGCTCGGCGCGACGACGGGCAAGCTCGGCGCCCTCGTCGCCCTGCGCGACGTGACGCTGCCGGGGTACGCCGCGCAGCTCGACTCGATCGCCGCGACGCTGATCACGCAGACGAACGCCCTGCAGGCCGGCGGCGTCGACGTGAACGGGGTCACGCAGACCGGGGGCTACGGCCTCGACGGCTCGACGGGAGTCGCGTTCTTCTCGGGCACGAATGCGGCGACGATCGGCGTGAGCGTGACCGCGGCCAAGATCGCAGCCGCCTCGGCGTCGGGGAAGCCCGGCGACAACACGAACGCGCTCCGGATCTCCGACGTCGCGTACGACAAGACGCTCGCCCCGCTCGGCGGCGCGACGATCGACGACGCCTACTCGACGCTCGTCACCACGATCGGCTCCGCCTCCGAGGGCGCCACGCGCGCGGTCGGCAACGCGGGCGCGCTCGTCGCGACGCTCACGAACCGGCGCGACTCCATCTCGGGCGTCTCGATGGACGAGGAGATGACGAACCTCATCAAGTTCCAGCAGGGCTACCAGGCGGCCGCCCGCGCGCTGACGACGATGGACGACGTGATCGAGCTCCTGATCACCCGCACCGGGAGGGCCGGACTATGACCGATCGGATCACGAACGCGATGACGTCGCGGACCGTGATGTCGGACATCCAGAGCGTCTTCGCGCAGCTCGCGAAGACCCAGGCGAAGCTCTCTTCGGGCAAGCAGCTGACCAAGCCCTCGGACGATCCGTTCGGGACGAGCCGCGCGCTGCTCTACCGCGCGGGCCTCGAGGCGAACAGGCAGTACCAGGCCAACACGGCCGACGCCTCCGCCTGGCTCGGGGCCACCGACACCGCGCTCAGCCAGATGGGCAGCGACGCGAACCGCGCGCGCGATCTCATCCTCCAGGCCGCGAACGGCACGCTCTCGCTCTCCCAGCGCGGCACGATCGCCTCGGAGCTCGACCAGATCGCCGAGTCGATCAAGTCGGCTGCGAACACCCAGTACGCCGGGCGCTACATCTTCTCCGGCTCGGCGACGACGACGGCGCCGTTCTCGGCCTCGGGTGCCGACACCTACCTCGGCAACTCGGACTCGATCAGCCGCGAGATCGGCCAGAACATCCAGGTGCCGATCAACGTCACGGGCGACGCGGTGGCGACCCCGCTGCTCGCGGCGATCCGCCAGGCCGCCGTGGACATGCGCGCCGGCGGCACCCCCGCCAACCTGAGCACCGTCGACCTCGCGGCGATGGACGCCGCCAGCGACACGATCCTGACGACGCGCGCGACGGTCGGCGCGCACACGAACCGCCTCACCGCCGCGAGCGACCGGCTGCAGCAGCTCGAGCAGGCGCAGACGCAGCAGCTCTCCGACACCGAGGACGCCGACGTCGCCCAGACGATGATCGATTTCTCGAATCAGTCGGCGGTCTACCAGGCCGCGCTCAAGGCCGGCGCGAACCTGATCCAGCCCTCGCTCCTCAACTTCCTCAAATAGGCCCGAAAGGAGGCCGAGCACATGCACATCGAAAGCACCCGGTTCGGCACGATCGAGGTCCGGGACGACGCGGTGATCACCTTCGCCGACGGACTTCCCGGACTGCCCGGCCAGCAGTGGAGCCTCGTCGCCACCGACGAGAACTCCCCGTTCTTCTGGCTGCACTCGATCGAGCACCCCGACGTGGCGCTGCCCGTCACCTCGCCCTGGCTGTTCTTCAGCAACTACGAGGTGCGCCTCTCCGACGACGAGGCCGCGCGGCTCGGGCTCAGCGACGCCGGCGATGCGTACATCGTGTGCGTCGTGCGGGCCGCCGAGCACCTGGACGAGTTCACCATCAACCTCGTCAGCCCGCTCGTCATCAACGCCGGCACGCGCCAGGGCCGGCAGGTCATCAACGACACGGGCGGCTACTCTGTCCGGCATCCCCTCTTCTCCGAGGTGGAGCTGGAAGCGGTGCGGTCGAGCCAAGCGGCCGTCCCGGTAGCGGCGGCAGGCGGTTGAAAGGCAAGGGAAGCGATCACCGATGCTCGTGATCACGCGCAAGTCCGGTGAGCAGATCTGTCTCGGCGACGACGTCACCATCACGGTGCTCGACGTCACCGGATCGACAGTGAGGCTCGGCATCGAGGCGCCGGCGGAGATCCCCATCTTCCGTGGGGAGATCTGGGCCGACGTCAAGGCCGAGAACCGGGCAGCGGCGAACGCGAGCGTCGACGCAATCCCCCCTGTCAAGAACCGCACGGATCCGGGCCCCTCCGGGGCCTGAGCCCGCCTTCATTTTCAGCTCATCCTCGGAAAGGACTGACGGTCCCATGGGACTTCGCATCGAGACCAACATCGAAGCGATGGATGCGCATCGCAACTTGCTCGCCACGTCGACGAAGATCTCTCAGTCGATGTCGCGGCTCAGCTCCGGCTACCGCATCAACAAGGCGGCGGACGACGCCGCCGGCCTCGCGATCAGCGAGAAGCTGCAGACGCAGGTCGGCGGCCTCAACCAGGCGCAGCGCAACGCGCAGGACGCCGTCTCGCTCGTGCAGACGGCAGAGGGCTCGATGAGCGAGGTGCAGTCGATGCTGCAGCGCGTTCGCGACCTCGCCGTGCAGTACAACAACGGCACGCTGTCGGCCTCCGACAAGGCCTCGATCACGAACGAGGTCACGCAGCTCTGCGACGAGATCGCACGCATCGCCTCGCAGACGAAGTTCAACGGCATCTCGCTGCTCACCGGCGCCGGCGTCATCAGCTTCCAGATCGGCGCCAACGACGGCGAGACGATCAGCGTGTCGACGCGCGACATGTTCGGCGCGAGCTCGACGTATGACGTCAACTCCGCGCTGTTCACCTTCGGCGCGACGGTCACGCTGGCCTCGATCGACGCGGCGATCGACAACATCTCGACCGCGCGCTCGACGTTCGGCGCGGTGCAGAACCGCCTCGAGCACACGCTCAACAACCTCGCGATCTACTCGGAGAACCTGAGCGCCTCCGTGAGCCAGATCAAGGACGTCGACATGGCGGCCGAGATGGTGAACTTCACGAAGCTGCAGATCCTGCAGTCGGCCGGCACCTCGATGCTGGCGCAGGCGAACAGCGCTCCGCAGTCCGTGCTCAAGCTGCTCGGCTGAGGATTCGACCCCGGCGGAGCCCGGGGGATTCGCGATCGGACGAAGGCCCGCCTCCGGCGGGCCTTCGCCGTTTTCGCCGGCTTCGCCGCACTTGGGGCGTGCCTCAACTGCGACCGCCGCCGGCCGATTACCCGGGCGATGCCGATCACCGACGTCGTCAGCCGCGTGACCGAGATCGAGACGCTCGCCGCGCGCACTTCGGGATCCGTCCCGCCCGACGCGAGCGCGGCCTTCTCCACGGCGCTCACCGCCGCGGCAGCGCCCTCGCCTCTGGCCACGGCGCAGCCCGCAGCGCTCGACGCCGTCGCGCGGCCCGTGCTGCTCGGCGGCACGAGCGGCGCGAACGTGCTCGCCGCGGCCGAGAGCCAGGTCGGCCAGAGCGAGCAGCCGCCCGGCTCGAACGACGGCCCCCAGCTCGCGGTCTACCGCACCGCGGTGGCCGGCTCGGCGGCGGGTCAGCCGTGGTGCGCGACCTTTGCCTCGTGGTGCGCTGCGCAGGCGGGGGTCCCGGTCGGCGACGGTGGCAGCGGCTCGGCCTCGGTCGCCGCGATCGCGGACTGGGCCTCGCGCTCCGGGCGCCTCCTGCCCGCGTCGTCGACGCCGGCTCCGGGCGATCTGATCCTCTTCGGCGGTCGCCACATCGGCATCGTCGAGTCGGTCAACGCCGACGGCTCGCTGACGACGGTCGAGGGCAACCACGGCAACGCCGTGAGCCGCGCCCACCGGTCGCCCTCCGAGGCGACCGGCTACGTGCGTCTCTGAGCCGTTCGTCAGACGCGCACGTCGACGTGCGGGAAGTCGTCGTCGTCGCCCTCGGGGGGAGCTTCGCGCTGCTCGCCACCGCGCTCGCGCGGGGAAGGGCGCCCCTCGTCGCCGCTGCGGTGGCGCCGCGCGACGGGCCGCGCCGGCGGGGCCGGCGTGACGAGGGGGAGGTCGACCGGGTCGACCGGCGAGCTCATCCGGCCCGCTCCTCAGCGCCGCGGACGCGGTTGCGCCGGGCGGCCGCGATGGCCTGGCCGGTGAGCACGCGCCGCCAGACCGCGACGGCGGCGGCCCATGTGAGCAGGTACGCGACCACGCCGGCCGCGAACGCGTGCTCGAGCGCCGGAGCGAGCGCAGCGCCGTGCGTGAGGCCGGCGGCGAGCACGACGCCGTAGCCGGCCATGCCGCCGAACGCCTTGCTGCGGCGGATCGCGATTCCGGCACTGGGGTGCTCCGCGAGCGATGTGAGGTGAGACTCGGACATCAGGTGGGCTGGGCGATCCCGGGCGATCTCAGCGAACCGCCATGCGGACGAGCTCCTCGGGCTCGGCCGGATGCAGGCCGGTGGTGGCGAGCGGGCTGTCGGTGACGAACGAGATCGGCAGGCCGTAGGCGAGCGAGAGCACGACCGGCATGCAGGTCTCCGCGCGGCGGTCCGCCCCGGTGACGAGGATCTGCGAAGGCTCGAGCGGCCCGGAGAGCTTGTCGAGCACTGCCCGGCCGGACTCGAAGTCGACGTCCGTGGGCATGACCACGTGGGTCTCGTCCGCGCGCAGCTTGCCCAGCAGGCGAGCCGATCGTGCGAACGAGCGCGCGTTGCGCGGGTCGAGCGGCGGGGTGTCGACGACGACGACCTCCGACTTGCGCAGACGCGCGCGCGAGATCGAGTCCGGGCGGCTCGCGACCTCGAACTCGATGCCGTCGTGGTCGGTGAGCCGGCCGAGCTCGAACGCGGTGCGGGCGGGCTCGAGGCTGACCGCCAGCACCCGCCGGCCCGCCGCTGCATACGTGTGGCAGAGCTTCGCGGCCGTGAGCGTCCGGCCCGACTCGGCCGTGCCGACGAGGGCGATGATGCGGCGCTTCTTCTCGCACCCGGCGGATACGCGGACGCGGCGCGTGAGCGCTCGCCGCGCCAGGACGCCGAACGGCTCGTCGGGAGCAAAGGGGAGCAACGTGCGCACGGCGTCATGGATGATGTCCTCGGCGAACTCGGCGCTGAAGCCGGCGGCGAGCAGATTGGCGCGCGCGGTCTCCGACTCGTCGGCGCTCGGGGTCAGCGGCCTCGGCCGCCGGGCGATCGCCGGCTTCTCGGCAGGGATGTCCGCCCGCACCTCGGCCGGGGCGCTCACGCGCAGCTCGGCCAGGGCATCCGTCCGCGCCTCGGCCGGCACGCTCGCCCGCGGCTCGGCCGGGGCGTCCGGGCGCAGCTCGGCCGGCACGTCCGGGCGAACCTCCGCCAGTGCATGCGACAGCTCGGACGCAAACGGCGACGTCTGGTCGATCAGCGTCTGCAAGAGCGCGCTCTTCGGGTCGGTCCGCGGCTGGCCCGTGTCGTAGGCGTCGATCACGGCGCGCGGAGGCTGGGATTGCCGCACCGCCGCCGGGCGTGCCTCGACCTCGACGCACTTCTTGCCGAAGAAGCCCCCGACGCCGCCGACGACCCCCTCGCGCTGACGGACGATCACCGCATCAGGACCGAGCTCGCTGCGGATGCGCGGCAGCACCTCCTCGAGGGTGCCGCCCCGGTAGGTGGTGGTCGTATGTCGGGTGTTGCTCATGGGTCAACCTTTCGTCTCATGCGGCCACCAATCCGGCGCTCTCGACTCTGATTCCAGCGACGATCTCGTTGTAGGAGACGACCGCAAGCTGCGGGAACGCCTGCTCGACGAGCTGGCGCAGGTGCCTCCGGACGCGGCTCGAGCAGACGACGACGGGTCGCCCGCCGGCGGCGGTCATGCGCTCGACGGAGTCGCCGAGCGAGGCGAGCAGCGCGTGCGCCCGCACCGGGTCGAGCGCGAGCACCTCGCCCTCGGGCGTGAGCGCGAGCGAGTCGGCGACCTCGTGCTCGAGGGCCGGGTCGAGCGAGATCGCCCGCAGCGTGTTCTCCGCGTCGAGGTAGCCCGAGGTGATCGTGCGCCCGAGCGCCTGGCGCGCCGCCTCGGCCAGCTGGGCCGGTTCGCGCGTGAGCATGGCGCGGTCGCCGATCGCCTCGAGGATGGTGCCGAGGTCGCGGATCGAGACGCCCTCGCGCAGCAGGTGCTGCAGCACGCGCTGCACCTCGCCGATCCCGAGCTTGTCGGGCACGACGTCGTCGACGGCGGCCGAGTTCTGCTCCTTGAGCCCGTCGAGCAGCTTCTTCGTCTCCTGGCGCGTCAGCAGCTCGTCGGCGTGGCGGCGGATCGTCTCGGTCAGGTGCGTGACGATGACCGACTCGCCGTCGACGACCGTGTAGCCGAGCGCCTCGGCCTCGGCGCGGCCGCTGTCGTCGATCCAGACGGCGGGCAGCCCGAAGGCCGGCTCGGTCGTCGGGATGCCGGCGAGGCCCGGAATCGCGTCGCCCGGGTTCATCGCCAGGCGATGGCCGGCGATCAGCCGGCTGCGCGCCACCTCGGCGCCGCGCACCTTGATCACGTACTCGTGGGAGTCGAGCGCCACCTCGTCGTGGATCCGCACGGGGGCGATCACGATCCCCAGCTCGCCTGCGATCTGGCGCCGGATGAGCCCGACGCGTGCCAGCAGTCCTCCGCCCGAGCGCTGGTCGACGAGCGGCACGAGCCCGAAGCCGATCGAGAGCTCGAGCGGGTCGACCGCGAGCGCGCCGAGCACCGGGTCGGTCGGGGGCGCCTCGAGCTCCAGGGCCGTCTGCGACGGGAGGGCCGCCTCGGCCTTCTTCTGCTGGGCGATGGTGCGGCCGATCAGCACGAGCGCTCCGCCGACGACGAAGAAGGGCAGCTTCGGCAGGCCCGGCACGAGCCCCATGGCGCAGATCACGCCGCCGCCGAGCATCGTCGCGCGCGGCTGGCTGAGCAGCTGCGCGGTGATCTCGCTGCCGAGATCCTTGTCGCTGCCCGAGCGCGTGACGATGATGCCGGTCGCGGTCGAGATCAGCAGCGCCGGGATCTGCGCCGCGAGGCCGTCGCCGATCGTCAGCAGGGCGAACGTGTGGAGCGCCTGCGAGATCGTCAGATGGTGCTGACAGCATGCCGACGGCGATGCCGCCGATGAGGTTGATGACGACGATGATCACGCCGGCCACGGCGTCGCCCTTGACGAACTTGGACGCGCCGTCCATCGCGCCGTAGAAGTCGGCCTCCTTGCGGATCTCGAGCCGGCGCGCGCGGGCCTCGTCGTCGGTGATCTGCCCGGCGTTGAGGTCGGCGTCGATCGCCATCTGCTTGCCGGGCATCGCGTCGAGCGTGAAGCGCGCCGCCACCTCGGCGACGCGCCCCGCGCCGTTCGTGATCACGACGAACTGGATCACGATGAGGATGAGGAAGACCACGAGGCCGACCACGAGGTTGCCGCCGACGACGAAGTTGCCGAATGCGTGGATGACGCCGCCCGCATCGCCGTGGAGCAGGATCAGGCGCGTGACGCTGACGTTGATCGCGAGCCGCAGCAGGGTCGTGAAGAGCAGGAGCGACGGGAACGCGGCGAATTCGAGCGGCGCGCGGCACGTACATCGTCGTGATCACGATCACGAGCGCGCCGGCGATGTTGAGGGTGATGATGAGGTCGATCAGCGCCGACGGAAGCGGCACGACCATCATCACGACGACGAGGACGACCGCGAATGCCGCGGCCAGGTCGCTCTGCTTCAGCAGGCGCTTCAGGAACGCGTCCACGGGCTACCGGCCCTCGCCCGGGAGGGCGGGGCCGACGGGGCGGCGCACGCCCGGCGGGAGCGTGCGCCGCGGATCGGGGAGATTCCGAGCAGGCACTGCTCCCGGTTGATCGGCCGGGGCGCGCGCTGCTTTAGACATCGCGCGGTTCGTCATGCGGCCCGGGTGACGGCGCGCAGCCGCCCGGCCGCCCGCAGGACGAACGCGAGCACCTGCGCGACGGCGGTGAAGAGCTCCTCCGGGATCTGCGCGCCGAGCTCGACGTCCCGGTAGAGCGCGCGGGCGAGGGGCGCCTCGTGCACGATCGTCACGCCTGCCTCCTCGGCGGCCTTGCGGATCGCCAGCGCGACGTGATCCACGCCCTTCGCGACGACCTCCGGCGCGGGCCGCGTGCCGTCGTAGCGGAGGGCGACGGCGTAGTGCGTCGGGTTGACGATGACGACGTCGGCGCTCGGGACGTCGGCGAGCATGCGCCTGCGGGCCATCTCGGACTGCCGCCGGCGCATCTGTCCCTTCATCTCGGGCGCGACGTCCGCCTCCTTGGCCTCGCGCCGCACCTCGTCCTTGGTCATCTTCAGCGTCTTCTCGTGCTTGCGCCTCTGCCACGCGTAGTCGGCCCCGGCCACGAGCACGAGCACGGCGGCGACGCGCAGCGCGATCGAGAGGATGGTGTGCGCGAGCGCCGACGCGAGCTGGCCGGGCGGCATGCCCACGAGCGTGCCCATCGTCGGCAGCTGCGACCAGACGGCCGAGAACGCGACGCCCGCGATGATCGCGGTCTTCACGAGGCTCTTCGCGAGCTCGAACGCCTGCGCCGGCCCGAACATCCGCTTGAACCCCTTGATCAGGCTGAGCTTCGCGAAGGACGGCTTGAGGGCGTGCCCGCTGAGACGGAAGCCCACCTGGGCGACGCTCGCCAGCACGCCTGCGACCGCTGCGGCGATCATCACGGGCGCCACCATCCCGGCGAAGGAGCTCAGCGCCCAGCTCGTGATCTCCCCCCGGCCGGACGAGGTCGCGAAGCTCGGGTCGGCGGAACGGCTGAGGCCGCTGGACATGATCGCCTCGGCGCGCCCGAGCATGCGCGGGCCCGTCAGCGCGAGCGCGCCGAAGGTCGCGAGCAGCACGACGACCGAGTTGACCTCCGCGGAGCGGGCGACCTGGCCTTCCTTGCGCGCCTTCTCGCGGCGCTTGCCGGTCGGCTTCTCGGTCTTGCCGTGGTCGGCCACCGGCTATCCCGCCGCCAGCGTGGTGAGCACGCGGTCGATCGTCTGCGACAGATCGCCCTCGAGGTGCCCGGCGAGGAACGGCAGCGAGGCCGCGACGACCGCGAACGACACGATCACCTTGACCGGCAGGCCGATGACGAACACGTTCATCTGCGGCACGGCGCGGGCGACGAGACCGAACGCCGCGTCGACGACGACGACGGCGAGGATGACCGGGCCCACGAGCTCGATCCCGATCAGGGGGATCTCGGTGAGCGACGCGACCGCCAGCCGGCCGAGCGCCGCCGGCGACGGGAAGGTGCCGAGCGGGACGAGGTCGTAGCTGCGCGCGAGCCCCATGATCATCATGCGCACGCCGCCGCTGAGCACGAACACCATGAGTGCGAAGAGCGTGTACACCTGGCCGAGCACGGAGGCCGGGACGCCGGTGATCGGGTTGACCAGGGAGCCGAACGAGAAGCCGACGAGCGTGTCGACGAGCGAGGCGCCGGCCGACACGCCTGCGACCAGCACGCTGAGCGCGAGCGCGAACGCGACGCCCACGCCGGTCTCCTGCACGAGCATGAGGGCGAGTCCGATCGGGTCCTGCGGCATGGTGTGCCCGTGCGAGGCGATCGGGGCGAGCGCGAGCGTCATCGCGGCCGCAGCGGCGAATTTCGCCCGCGCGGGCAGCAGGTTGGTCGAGAGCACGGGCGCGAGCAGGAAGAACGGCCCGATACGCCCGAGCACGAGCACGAACGCGACGAGATTCGCGCTCGCGATCTCGGGAAGCTGCACACCCCCCGGGAGCGCGAGGTCCTGCATCAGTTCCCGACGAGCGTGGGAATGCTCATGTACAGCGCGTTCGTGTAGCCGACGAGCTGCGAGAGCATCCAGGGGCCGCCGATCGCGATCACGGCGCCGGTGGCGATGATCTTCGGGATGAAGGAGAGCGTCGGCTCCTGAATCTGGGTCGCCGCCTGGATGATCGAGATGACCAGCCCGACCGCGAGGCCGGCGAGCAGGAACGGCGCCGAGACCTCGAGCGTGATGATCATCGCCCGCGTGGACAGATGGGAGACGGTGTCTTGGTTCACGTGCGGCCTCCGCGTCAGTGGAATGACGAAACGAGCGATTGCATGATCAAAGACCACCCGTCGACCAGCACGAACAGGAGGATCTTGAACGGCAGCGAGATCAGGACGGGGGGCAGCATCATCATCCCCATCGACATCAGCGTCGCCGAGACGATCATGTCGATGATCAGGAACGGCAGGTAGATCAGGAACCCGATCTGGAAGGCGGTCGTCAGCTCGGAGACGACGAAGGCCGGCACCAGCACGTGCGTCGGCACGTCGGCGCGCGTGCGCGGCCGCTTCTGGTGGCTGAGCCGCAGGAAGAGCGCCAGGTCGGAGTCGCGCGTCTGCTTGAACATGAACGTCCGCACCGGCTCGAGCCCGCGGACGATCGCGGCGTGCCCGTCGATCTTGTGCGCCCGGTACGGCTCGACGGCGGCCTTGTCCACCTTGTGCAGCGTCGGCGCCATCACGAAGAGCGAGAGGAAGACGGCGATCCCGACGAGCACCTGATTCGGGGGGATCGACTGCGTGCCGAGCGCGTTGCGGGTGAAGCCGAGCACGATCAGGATCCGCGTGAAGCTCGTCATCACGAGCAGCAGGCCCGGCAGCAGGGCCAGCAGCCCGAGCAGGAGCATGGTCTGGATGGAGCTCGACATTCCGGTTGCCTGGGCGGCGGCGACAGTCAACGGGCCGTCATCCTCCTGAGCGACTCGAGCAGCGCCGCGCGGAAGCTCGGCCGGTCGCTCTCGACGATCGGGCTGCCGAGGACGGGCAGGTCGCGCGGCTCGATCCGCAGGTCGCGCGCCTCGTCGGCGCTGTAGACGCGGATGGGCGTCACGCCCTGCTCGGCCGAGCCCACGAGCACGATCTCCTCGCCCACCCGCACGAGGTGGATCGAGCGCGACGGCGCGAGCGGTGTCGACGCGACGACCGACATCCAGTCGTCGCCCTGGATTGTCCCGCTGCTCTTCTGCTGCTTGCCCGCGCTCCGCTTCAGCAGCCGGTAGAGGACGTAGATCAGCGCCAGCACGAGCGCGAGGCCGAACAGCATGTGGACCGCCGCGCCGCTCGTGGCCGAGCCCTGCAGGGCGCTCTGCGCGCTGCCGCTGCCGCTGCCGGTCACCTTCGCGGACAGGGGCGTACGGTCGCGGTGGAAGCCGGACTCGGCGGCGCTCGCCGGCACGAAGGCGAGCAACGACAGCAGGAGCGCAGCCACGGTGCCGGCGCGCCTGCGGAGGGGATCCGAGAGCACGGGGGGCGTACTCGGCTGGCAGCCGGACCGCTTGAGCGCGGTAGGCATCGAGCTACCAAACGGTGAGTCAGTTCCCAGCAAAACGGTATGGGATATCGCTGCGAAGCGGGTATCTGCCGCGCCGGACGCCGAATCGATAAGTGGGTTGTCCCCCTGGCACCCTCCGCGTGAAGGCGGTTCGTATGAAGGACAGCACCGGTTTCCAGCGGCTCACGCCCGAGCAGGCCGAGGCCCTCTGGCGCGCCTGGAGTGTGCGGAAGGATTCTTCCGCTCGCGACCGGCTGGTGCTTGCGTACGCGCCGATGATTCGCTACATCGCATCGCGCAAGGTGCGGGAACTCCCGTCTCAGACGGACCTCGACGATTTCCTGTCTTGCGGGATGATCGCGTTGATCGAGGCGGTCGATCGCTTCGATCCCGAGAAGGGTGCCTCCTTCGAGCAGTTCGCCTGGACGCGTGTCGCCGGCGCGATGGTCGACGAGCTCCGCCGCCAGGATTGGGCCTCGCGCTCGGCGCGCCGGATGAGCCAGAAGCTCGAGCATGCGACCGACGAGTGGTATGCCCGCGAGGGTGCGATGCCGAGCCCCGAAGAGCTCGCGGCCGTGATGGAGCTGACCGTCCCGGAGGTCTGGGCGATCAAGGAGAACATCGAGCGCGCCGACGTGATCTCGCTGAACGCTCCGACGCGCTCCGGCGACTATTCGATCTCGCTCGAGGTCGGCGACACGATCGAGGCGCGCGACGGTCGTCTCGATCCGGAGCGGGCGGCGCTCGCCGCCGAGCGGCTGGCCCTCATCCGGAATGCGATCGCCGGCCTGCCGGAGCGCGAACAGCGCGTGCTGTCGCTCGTGCACACGCACGAGATGCAGGGCGCAGAGATCGGCCGGCTCCTCGGCGTCAGCGAGTCGCGCGTCTCGCAGATCCTGGCCGAGGTGCGGAACAACCTGCGCCGGCAGATCTCGAACTACGACGCCGCCGCCGCGTAGTCGCGCTCCGCGCTTCGACCGGCCCGTTCCCGTGAGCCCTGCGCGGGGCGGGTCGTCGTCGTCCGGCGGCCCGCCGGGATCGCAACGCGCGTTCGCGCCAGTCGCCGAGAACGCGGGAGATCCCGCTCTGCACGGTTGGGGTCAGACCCCAACCGTGCGGTCCGGCGTGCAAGGTCGGGGTCTGCAAGGTTGGGGTCAGACCCCGATCTTGCGGTCCGCTATGCACGGTTGGGGTCAGACCCCGGTCGTGCGGTCCGCCGCTCGCCGTTCGGCGCCGGCCGGCGTTCGACCGCGGGCCGCGCGTGCCCCGGCCCGGGACCAAACGACCGAGGGCCGCCTCTCGGCGGCCCTCGGCCTGTCCCCTATATGTACCTGCTGTCTCTCTGTGTGGTGCGGGTGCTTCGTCGAACGGCGTCGCTTAGCCGAGCAGCTTGAGCACGGACTGCGGAGCGCTGTTCGCCTGCGCCAGCATCGAGGTGCCGGCCGACTGCAGGATCTGCAGCTTCGTGAAGTTCACCATCTCGGCCGCCATGTCGACGTCCTTGATCTGGCTCACGGAGGCGCTCAGGTTCTCCGAGTAGTTGGCCAGGTTGGCGAGCGTGTGCTCGAGGCGGTTCTGCACGGCGCCGAAGGTCGAGCGCGCGGTCGAGATGTTGTTGATCGCGGCGTCGATCGAGGCCAGCGTCACCGTGGCGCCGAACGAGAAGAGCGCCGAGTTGACGTCGTAGGTGGCGTTGGCGCCGAACAGGTCGCGCGCCGAGACGCTGATCGTCTCGCCGTCGTTGGCACCGATCTGGAAGCTGATCGCGCCGGCGCCGGTGAGCAGCGAGATGCCGTTGAACTTCGTCTGCGAGGAGATCCGTGCGATCTCGTTGCAGAGCTGCCCGACCTCGTTCGTGATCGCGGCCTTGTCGGACGTCGACAGCGTGCCGTTGTTGTACTGCACGGCGAGGTCGCGAACGCGCTGCAGCATCGACTGCACCTCGCTCATCGAGCCCTCTGCCGTCTGCACGAGCGAGACGGCGTCCTGCGCGTTGCGCTGCGCCTGGTTGAGGCCGCCGACCTGCGACGAGAGCTTCTCGCTGATCGCGAGACCGGCGGCGTCGTCCGCCGCCTTGTTGATGCGGTAGCCCGAGCTCAGCCGAGACATCGACTGAGAGATCTTGCCCGACGTGGCGAGCAAGTTGCGATGCGCATCCATCGCATTGATGTTGGTCTGGACGCTGAGGGACATGCTCTTCCTCCTTGAAGGGCGGTGTTCCCGTTCGGCCCACTCCCTGTGGGCCGGCCCTGGCGCCTCGCTATCCGTAGCGGGTACCTTGGCCGTCTTGTATTCGGCAGGCAGCGCGCGGACTTTAGGAACTCCGATCAGATCTTTCTCGCGCGCTGCCACAGCGGCCACAGCGGCGCGCGGCGCGGGTCTCCGGGGGTCGGCTCGTTACGTTCTGCGCTGCTTCTGTCAATTGATCTTTGGGGACGGCGAACGCCGGCCATCCCAGCGTCGCGTCCGCTCGCACGATCGCCCGCCTACGACCGAGGGAGGAATGCAATGAGTCCGGCCGTGCGCCGCGAGGCTCCCGGAAGCCTCGCACTCGTATGCGGGTCGAGTGAGCGCCACCGCTCGCCCGAGCCGCCTGTTGGCAGGTGGGACGATCACGCGAAGCCGGGAGTCCGCACTGGCTCGCCCGCGCGCCAGGCCCGGCCGTGAGCCAGGCCATCACGTGTCTCGTCGCCGACGACCACCCCGCAGTCCTCGCCGCCGTGTGCCGTGCGCTCGAGCAGGAGGGGGACATCGAGGTCGTCAGCCGCGTCGCCGACGGCGAGCAGGCGCTCGCGCACATCAAGGCGCGGCGGCCGACGGTCGCGCTGCTCGATGTCCGCATGCCCGGCCTCTCCGGGATCGAGGTCGCCCGCCGTCTCGAGGAGAATCACCGCACCGGAGTGATCCTCTACACCGCGTACGGCGATCCGGCGCTCGTCGTCGAGGCCCTCGACGCGGGCGTCCGCGGCTTCGTCCTCAAACAGGCCCCCGTCGAGGACCTGCTGCGCGCGATCAGGCTGGTCGCGCTGGGATCGACCTACATCGACGCCGCCGTCGCGGGCGCGCTGGCGATGTCGGAGACGGCCGGGCTCCCGGTGCTCACGAAGCGCGAGCGCGATGTCCTGCGCCTGCTCGCCGAGGGCCTGCGCAACGAGGAGATCGGCGACCGGCTGTTCATCTCTCCGTTCACGGTGCGGAACCACGTCGAGACGGTCATGGCGAAGCTCGAGGCGAACAGCCGCGCCCACGCCGTGGCGACCGCGCTGCGCCAGGCGCTCATCACGTGACATCGGCACGCATCGGCCCGGGCGGGACTATGCTGCCCGAGGGATGGAAGCAATCGCATCCCGGCCGCCGGCGGTGACCCCCGTCAGGCCGCTTCCCCGACGGTGACGACCCGTCAGATCACCTGCCTCGTCGCCGACGATCACCCCGTGATCGTGGAGGCGCTCTGTCTCCTCCTGGACGGGTGCGGCATCCCGCTGGCGGGCCGCGCCCGGCAGGGGCACGAGGCCCTGGCGAAGATCGAGACGGAGCGCCCCGCGCTGGCGATCCTCGATCTGCACATGCCGGGCCTGAGCGGCATCGAGGTCGCGCGCAACGCCGCTCGCTCCGTCCCCGAGACGGCGATCATCCTCTACACCGCCGAGGCCGAGATCGCGCTCGTCCGCGAGGCGCTCGCCGCCGGAGTGCGGGGCTTCGTGCTCAAGGGGGCGCCGCTCCCGGACATCACGCGAGCGATCGAGATGGTCGTCGGCGGCAGCGTCTACATCGACCCGGTGCTCGTCGCCGGTCTCCACCGCGACGAGCCGTCGCCGAAGGCCAAGCTGACCGCGCGCGAGCACGAGGTCCTCTTCCTGATGGCGAACGGCCTCAGCTACGACGACATGAGCAGGCAGCTGACCATCTCGCCCGAGACCGCTCGCACGCATGTGCGCAAGGCGGTCGAGAAGCTCGGCGCCCGCACGCGCCCGCACGCGCTCGCGATCGCGCTCCGCGAGTCGCTCATCTCCTGAGCCTGCGCGGACCGGGGCGCGCCTGAGAGCGCATTCGGAAATGCGCTCTCAAGACTGCGCCGAGACGGGCGACAACCTTCGCGTGTCGAGTCCCTTCCTCGCGCTCGCCTTCCTCGACGAGATCGCCGCCGCACCCGATCTGCTGGCCGAGTACGCGCAGCTCTTCGAAGGTCGCGGCGACGTGTCGCTCGTCGTGCTCGCGCCGGGCTTCGAGGGCGCCGATCTCGAGCGCGAGCTGCGCCCGCTCGCCGAGGCGATCGGTCTCGACCGCGACGGCAGCGCGGACGTGGTGGTCGTCACCCAGGCCGGAGCGGAGGACGAGCTCAGCGAGCGCGCGGGCGCCGTCTACACGCGCATCGCCAGGGGCGGGCGGCTCGACGGACTGCCGCGGGCGAGCAGCGCCGGCGCGCTCGCCCGTCTCGTCGAGAGCGCTCGGGTGGACGCCGCCGGTGCGCAGGAGGGGAATCCGAGCTACCTCCTCGTCACCTACGACAGCTGCCGCCTCGACGTCCTGCAGGCGGCCCATACGCCGGTGCTCGACTCGTATGCCCGGATCGTCGCCGCGCAGACACCCGCGAACTTCACGTATGCGGCGCATCAGGCGTTCTTCGTCGGGATGCTCCCGAACGCGATCGAGCCGCTGCCGTACCACAACCGTTTCGTCAGCCAGTTGCTCGCGCTCGCAGCCGTCGGCGAGATCCAGGTCGTCGACAAGGCCTGTGCGCATCGCGTGAGCAGCGACGTCAACCTCGTCGCCGGCCTCTCCGCCGCCGGCTATCAGACCGTCGGCGCCGGTGCGATGAACTGGTTCAAGCAGAAGGCGCTGACCCAGTGGTTCGAGAACTTCGCCTACACCGGCACCGACGCGCGCGCCCAGATCGACTTCCTCCGGCGCGAGATCGACCCGCGCCGTCCGTTCTTCGGCTTCGTCAACTTCGGCGAGACCCATGACCCGTTCGACTTCGAGGGCAAGCCGGACCGGTGCCCGATCGAGGTGCAGTCGCGTCTGATCGAGTGGCCGCCGGTGCAGAACGGCGTGCCGGTCGGCCGCGACTCCGAGGCCTGGGCGCACCAGCGGCGCTCCGCCGAGTTCCTCGACGCGCAGCTGCCGGCGCTGTTCGAAGGGCTCCCGGGCCACACGATCGTGATCCTCTGCGGCGACCATGGCGAGGCCTTCGGCGAGGACGGCTACTGGGGCCACGGCGTCAACCATCCCACCGTGCTGACCGTGCCGCTCGCGATCTTCCGGCTCGACCGCGCGCCGCTGTAGCCCCCGCACGCAAAAACGGGGTCTGACCCCATCTTTGCGCGGCCCTAAAGAGCCCCCGGCGGAGGCCGACTACGTGGGCGTCCCCGGGCCGCGTGGCGGCCGCGTCCGCATTCGAGAGGACATTCCTCCGTTGACTGTGCCGATCGTCTCTGCCCCCTTCGCCGGCCTCGACGAGATCGCCGAGCCGTATGCGCTCCTGCTCGCGCCCGGCGCCGAGGTGAGCGCCGAGGCGATCGCGGAGCTGCGGGCGACGCTCGACGCGAATCCCGCCGCGGGCCTCGTCGGGGCCCGGCTCGCCGGGCCCGACGGCCTGCTCCGGCAGGCCGGCGGCATCGTCGCGAGCGACGGCTCGATCTGGAGCTACGGCCACGGCCGGCAGGGCGACGACCCGCGCTACCTGCACGCGCGGGAGGTCGACTGGGTCTCGACGGACTGCGCGCTCGTGCGCGTCGCCGCGCTGCGCGCCGCCGGGGGCTTCGATCCCGCGCTCGCCGGCGAGGAGCGCGACGCCGATCTCGCGTTCGCCCTGCGCCGGGCCGGCTATGCGGTCGTCTACCAGCCGTTCGCCGAGGCGGTCGTCCACGACCAGGCCGCCGAGACCGCCGACGCCGCGGCCACCTGCGAGCTCAGCGTCATCATGCCGACCCACGATCGGGCGGAGCTGCTGCGCGACGCGCTCGAGAGCCTCGTGGGCCAGAGCGTCGCGCGCGACCGCTTCGAGGTCGTCGTCGTCGACGACGGCTCGACCGACGGCACCGAGCAGGTCTGCGCCGAGCTCTCCGAGCGGCTCGACCTCCGCTACGTCCGGATCGCGAGCTCGGGCATCGCCGCGGCCAAGAATGCCGGCATTCGCGCGGCGCGCGGCGCCATCCTGCTGTTCCTGGACGACGACGACGTGGCCGATCCGGGCCTGCTCGCGGAGCACCTCCGCGTGCACGCCGAGCGGCCCGAGGAGCACGTCGCGGTGCTCGGCTACACGACGTGGGGCGACTGGCTCGACGTGACGCCGCTCATGCACTTCGTGACCGACGTCGGCCACTACCTGTTCGCCTACAGCGACCTCGAAGACGGCCAGTCGCTGGACCACACCTACTTCTGGGGCGGCCGGAGCTCGTGCAAGCGCTCGTTCCTCCTGCGGCGCGGGCTCTTCAACCCGGCCTTCACGTTCGGCTCGGAGGACATCGAGCTCGGCTACCGGCTCTCCCGCTACGGACTCGAGGTCGTCTACGCCGCCGGCGCGATCAGCCGGATGAACCGGTCCGTCACGCTCGACGAGTTCTGCCGGCGCGTCGAGCGCCAGGGCCGTTCGCAGCTCGTCTTCTCGCGCCTGCACGCCGACCCCGGCGTCCAGACGTGGTGCGGCGTGGAGGCCGCCGCGGAGCGCTGGGCTGCGGTCGCGGCGGATCTCGACGCCCGTCTCGCTCGCGCCCGCGAGATCGAGGGTGCGCGCAGCGAGGAGTTCCACGCGCTGCTGTGGGGCATCTTCGACGCGCTGAAGCTGAAGGGGATCGCCGAGGCTGCGAGCGAGGACGAGCAGGTCGCGCGGCCCGCGGCGCTGCGCCACGAGGCGCCGGGTGCCGCGCTGCGCGCCAAGTGGGCCGAGGAGCTGCGCGCGCAGACGGCGCCCGAGCACGAGCTGATGCGGGCGGCCGCCAACCGCGCGCCCGGCAGCCGGATCTTCGTCGCCGATCTGCTGCTCCCCGCCTACACGCGCGCCTCCGGTGCGCGACGGATGTTCGAGTTGCTGCGCCTGCTCGCCGCCGCGGGTCACGCCGTCACGTTCGTCGCCGCCGACCCCTCCGACGGGCCGCGCTTCGTCGACGAGCTGCGCCGGCTGGGGATCGAGACCTACGCCGGCGACCCCGAGCGGGCGCTGCTGCTCGGGCGCTCCGTCGAGGCGCCGCACCTCGATCTCGGCGAGCTCCTGGCCGGGAGCGACTTCGATCTCGCGCTGCTCAGCCTGTGGTACGTGGCCGAGCGCTACCTCGAGCCCGTGCGGCGCTACGCGCCACGGGCGCGGATCGTGGTCGACACGGTCGACGTGCACTACGTCCGCGAGCAGCGCCATGCCGAGCTCGTGGGCGACCCGCTGCTCGCGCGCGGGGCAGCCGAGACGCGCCTGCGCGAGCTCGGCGTCTACGCGCAGGCCGACGCGCTCGTCGCCGTCACCGACAACGATGCCGACGGGATCCGCGCCGCGCTTCCCGAGGCCGAGATCCACATCGTCGGGAACATCCACGACGTCGCCGAGGCGTCGCCCGGGCCGGCGGGGCGCCAGGGCCTGCTCTTCGTCGGCAACTTCCTGCATCGCCCGAACCCCGACGCGGTGATCTGGCTGCAGCGCGAGGTCATGCCGCTCGTCTGGGACGAGGAGCCGGATGCGACGCTGACGATCGCCGGGTTCCGGCCGACGGCCGAGGTACGGGAGCTCGCCGGCCCGCGCGTCGACGTCGTCGGCCACGTGCCCGACATGCAGCCGCTGCTCGACGCGCACCGCATCTCGGTCGCACCGCTGCGCTTCGGCGCAGGGATCAAGGGCAAGGTGTGCGAGGCGCTCGCGGCGGGACTCCCCGTGGTCACCACCGGCGTCGGGAGCGAGGGGATGGGCCTCGCCGAGGGCCACGACGTGCTGCTCGAGGCCGACGACGCGGAGGCGTTCGCCGCCGCCATCCTGCGGCTGCTCCGCGACGACGCGCTGTGGGCGCGGCTTGCCGCCGGCGGCCGTGCCTATGTCGAGCAGCAGCTCAGCTCGCAGGCGGCCGCGAAGCGGCTCGAGCGGCTGGTCGAGAGCGAGCGGGCCCGCAAGGCCGACGCGGAGCTGACATCGATCGTCGTGCTCGCGCTCGACAACGCCGAGCTGACCGGCGAGTGCCTCGACTCGATCGCCGCGCACACCGCCGAGCCCTACGAGATCGTGCTCGTCGACAACGGCTCGGGCCCGGAGGCCGCGGATCTCTTCGCGCGCTGGGCGCGCGAGCGCGACGACCTGCGCGTGGTGCGCAACGCGGTCAACCTCGGCTTCGCCGGCGGCAACAACCAGGGACTCGCCCTCGCCCGCGGTGGCGCCGTCGTGCTGCTCAACAACGACACCGTCGTCACCGACGGCTGGCTCGGGCGCATGCGCGCGGTGCTCGAGCGCGAGGCCGGCGTCGGAATCGTCGGCCCGGTCACGAATCGGATCTCGGGCCCGCAACAGGTCGACGACGCCGTCTACGAGACCCCGCAGGAGCTTCACGCGTACGCGGCGGAGCGAGCGCTCGCACATGCCGGCCAGACCGCCGAGACGCTGCGCGTCGTCGGGTTCTGCATGCTGATCAGGCGCGAGGTCGTCGATTGCATCGGCGGGCTCGACGAGCGCTTCGGCGCCGGCAACTTCGAGGACGACGACTTCTCCCTGCGCGCCGCGGCCCTGGGGTTCGGGGCCCGGATCGCGCTCGACGCGTTCGTCCACCACGCCGGCAGCCAGACGTTCGCCGCGGCGGGCATCGACCACCACCAGGCGATGCTGCGCAACTGGACGCTCTTCAAGGAGAAGTGGTCGATCCCGGCGGCGACGTCGATCGCCGAGCCCTACGCCGTCTCGCGTGAGACGGTGCTGGCCCGCTCGTGCGTCGTGCCGCTGCCCGCGATCGGGCGCTTCCACCGGCCCGAGGGGAACCTCTGGCGCGAGGCCGACGACAGTCGCGTCCTCGCCGCGGCCGCCGATGCGATCGAGGTCGGCCGCGTCGAGGCGCTCGCCGATGCCTTCGCCGAGGCCGCGCGATGGCTCGACCCGCACCGCCGCTACCAGACCCGCCGCCGCCTCGCCGAGCTGGTGCTCGACGCGCCCAAGCGGGGCGAGAGCGACTGGATGACGCTGTTCGCCGCCGGCGCGGAGGAGCTGACCGCCGTGCTCGAGGAGGAGCCGCGCGAGCCGATCCTGCTGAACTATCTCGGCGTCCTCCTCTACGAGCTCGGTGACCTGCGCACCGCGGAGTCCCTGTTCCGGGCTGCGTTCCGGCTCGACCCGGCGCTCGGACAGGCCCGGGAGAACCTCGAGGCCGCACGGCGGCTGCGCCGCGCGCACACGCTCGGCGCCCCGCGCGGCGCGTTGGCCGCGCGGGTGCGGGCGCTCGCGCCGCGCGCGCGTCGCCTGGCGGCTGCGGCGAGGCCGGTGGAGGGGTTGACGGTGTCGCTGTGCATGATCGTGAAGGACGAGGAGGAGTTGTTGCCGGCCTGTCTGGAGGCGGCGCGGGGTGCGGTCGACGAGATCGTGGTGGTCGATACGGGTTCGTCGGATCGCACGGTGGAGATCGCGGAGTCGTTTGGTGCGAAGGTCGTGTCGTTTCCGTGGAACGGGTCGTTTGCGGATGCGCGGAATGTCTCGATCGAGCATGCGACGGGCGATTGGATCATGTATCTGGACGCCGACGAGCAGCTTGCTGCGGGCTCGGCCGCAGAGTTGCGCTCGCTGCTCGGCAAGACCTGGCGCGAGGCCTTCAATCTCGTCGAGACGAACTTCACCGGCGGCGAGGGATCGGGGGAGTCGGTCGCCCACCTCGCGCTGCGCGTCTGGCGCAACCGGCCGGAGTACCGCTTCGCGGGCCGCATCCACGAGCAGAAGACGCAGTCGATGCCGAACTACCTGCCCGAGCGGTTCGAGACCACGACCGTGCAGATCTCCCACTACGGCTACCTCAAGAGCCGGATCTCGGCGAAGGAGAAGTCGCAGCGCAACATCGAGCTGCTCGAGGCGCAGGTCGAGGAGCGGGGGCTGAACGCCTTCTCCGCGCTCAACCTCGGCACCGAGTGGATGCTCGTCGGCGAGCAGGCGAAGGCGCGGGAGTACCTGGAGCAGTCGTGGACGATGCTGCGACGGCAGCCGGCGTGGCAGCGCCAGCCATGGGCCCCGATGCTGCTCTCGCGGCTCGCGACCGTCCGCCGCGAGCTCGGCGACCTCGCGGGCGTGCGCGCCCTCGTCGCCGAGGGCCTCGCGATCTATCCGGATCACACCGACCTCGTCTTCAAGCTCGCGCTCTGCGCCGTCGACGAGCGCGACTGGGCGGGCGCCGAGGTGCATGCCCGCCGCTGCCTCGCGCTCGGAGATGCGCCCGCCGCCTATTCGGGCAACGTCGGCGGCGGAACGTACCTCGCAATGGCGCTGCTCGGCCAGCTGAGCGAGGTCCAGGGGCGCCTCGACGAGGCCGAGGCGCACTACCGCCAGGCGCTCGCGGCGCATCCCTCGTTCGTCGCGCCCGCGCTGCCGCTCGCGACGCTCATGTTCCGCCGCGGCGCGGCGCCGGCCGAGGTCGAGGCGGCGCTGCCGGCCGGCCGGACGAGCGCGCTCCTGCTCGCGGCGAGCGCCTGCTTCGAGGCCGGCCATGCCCCCGAGGCGGCGGCGTGGTTCGCCCGCGTGCTCGACGAGCAGCCCGAAAACGGCGCCGCGCGCGTCGGGCTCGTCGAGTCCCTGCTCGCCGAGCGCCGCTACGACGAGGCGGTCGCCGAGGCGCGCCTGCGGGGCGACGGCTCGGCCGTCGCCACGAAGCTCGCCGCCGCCGAGCTCTTCATCCACGGGCTGCGGGCCGACGCGGCAGCGCTCGGAGCCGCACTCGAGACGTTCGACGGGACCGTGCCCGAGGCCGCGCTCTTCGGCGCCTGGCACGGCCTGCTCGCCGGCGCTCCCGTACCCGATGTGCTGCCGGCAGAGCTGTTCGGCACGGTCGTCACGATGCTCGAGGCGCTCCTGCGCGTCTCGGAGTTCCAGGCCTTCGAGACCCTGCACGGGCTGTTCACGCGCATCGACGTCGCTCCCGCGCTGCGCTCCGACGTCCTCGCGACGGTCTACTTCCGGCGCGGCTATCTGGATTCGGCGGCGGACGAATGGATCGCCTCGGTCGAGGCGGAGCCGAGCGCCGGCGCGCTGCTCGGCCTCGCGCACGTCGCGCTCGCCAAGGACCTGCCCGACGACGCCGCCGTGCTGCTGGACGAGGCGCTGGAGCTCGAGCCCGGCAACACGGACGCCTCGGCCCTGCGCGACGCGCTCGCCGACAAGGTGGCGGCGTGAGCCTGCGCGTCGTCTCCGTCCTGCCCGGCGCGGAAGCGCAGGCGACCGGGCGGGAGAGCATCGCGGAGCCGCTCGTCTCCATCGCGATCCTGACGCTGAACGGCAGCGAGCACACGCGCGCGTGCCTCGAGAGCATCGAGCGCTCGACGGCGGAGCCGTACGAGCTGCTGCTCGTCGACAACGGCTCCAGCGACGGCACGGTCGAGCTCCTGCGCGACTACGCGGCGACGCGCTCGCACGTCCGGCTGGTGCTGAACGGCGCGAACCGCGGCTTCGCGGGCGGCAACAACCAGGCGCTCGCGCTCGCGCGCGGCGAGTACGTCGTCCTGCTCAACAACGACACGATCGTCACGGACGGCTGGCTCGGGCGGCTCATCGGCGCGCTCGAGAGGACGCCGGGCGCGGGCCTCGCCGGTCCCGTGTCCAACTACGTCGCCGGGCCACAGCTCGTCGAGGCCGGCTACGCGAGCGTCGGCGAGGTCGCGCCGTTCGCACGCGCCTGGGCCCGCGCCCACGCCGGCGCGGTCGAGCCCGTTGCCCGTCTGATCGGCTTCTGCCTGCTGCTCCGGCGTGAGGTGGTCGAGGCGGTCGGCGCGCTCGACGAGTCCTTCGGCGCCGGCAACTTCGAGGACGACGACCTCTGCCTGCGCGCTCGCGCGGCGGGCTTCGGCTGCGTGATCGCGCGCGATGCGTTCGTCCATCACACGGGCAGCCAGACGTTCATCGGCGAGCGGATCGACTACGGCGCCAGCCTCGTGCGCAACCGCATGGTCTTCGAGCGGAAGTGGGGGTGCTCGCTCGACGCCCTCTGGGATCGCGGCCTGGCCGCAGTCGAGCCGGAGCGGCTCGAGCGCCTGCGCCACCTGCCGCTGCCCGCGCACTCGCTGCCGGAGTCGCAGGCGGGCGCCGCCGGCGATCAGCTGCGCGGCGAGCTCCGCGTCGAGGATCTTCTCGTGCGCGCCCGCGCCGCGGTGCTCGGGCACGACCTCCGGGCCGTGCGCGAGCGCTTCGCCGAGCCCGCCGGCTGGGACGAGGAGCAGCGTGCCTACCAGGCGGTGCGCCACCTGACCGAGCTCGTGCTCGCGACCGGGGCGGCGATCCGCGACGAGGGCTGGATCGACCTCTACGTCGCGGCTGCCGAGGGCCTGCTCGGGGTGCTCGAACGGGAGCCGTCCGAGCCGGTGCTGCTCAACTTCGCCGGGATCCTGCTCTACGAGCTGACCGAGCTCGAGTCCGCCGCCGCGCTCTTCGAGGCGGCGCTCCGGCTCGACCCGTCGCTCGACGAGACGGCCGGGAACCTCGCTGCGGCCCGTGACCTGCTCGCGCGCGAGGACCGGCCGCGTCTCGCGCACTACGGGCTCGCCGCCCTCGCCGACCTCGGCCGTCGCCTGGCGGCTGCGGCGAGGCCGGTGGAGGGGTTGACGGTGTCGCTGTGCATGATCGTGAAGGACGAGGAGGAGTTGTTGCCGGCCTGTCTGGAGGCGGCGCGGGGTGCGGTCGACGAGATCGTGGTGGTCGATACGGGTTCGTCGGATCGCACGGTGGAGATCGCGGAGTCGTTTGGTGCGAAGGTCGTGTCGTTTCCGTGGAACGGGTCGTTTGCGGATGCGCGGAATGTCTCGATCGAGCATGCGACGGGCGATTGGATCATGTATCTGGACGCCGACGAGCAGCTTGCTGCGGGCTCGGCCGCAGAGTTGCGCTCGCTGCTCGGCAAGACCTGGCGCGAGGCCTTCTACCTCGTCGAGACGAACCACACGGGCGGGGACGAGGCGGGGACGGCGGTCGCCCACCCGGCGATGCGCATCTTCCGCAACCGCCCCGAGTACCGCTTCGAGGGCCGCATCCACGAGCAGAAGTCGCGGCTGATGCCGACGTTCCTGCCGGAGCGGTTCGAGACCACGACCGTCCGGGTCGAGCACTTCGGCTACCTCAAGAGCCGGGTCGTCGGCCGCGACAAGTCCCGGCGCAACCTCGAGCTGCTCGCGCGCGAGGTGGAGGAGTCGCCCAGCCCGTTCGCGTCGTTCAACCTGGGCTCCGAGTATCAGATGCTGAGCGACTGGCAGCGCGCCGCCGGCCACTTCGACGACGCCTGGCGCGAGCTGCGCCGCGAGGGCGAGTGGCACACGGCGGGCTTCGCGCCGATGCTCGCCGCGCGCACCGCCCGCGCCCACCGCGAGTGCGGGCGGATCGAGAAGGCGCGCGACGTGCTCGCCGAGGCGGTCGCGCTGATGCCCGACTACACCGACCTCCACTTCGAGCTCGCGCTCTGCGCGCAGGCGACGGGCGAGCGGGCCGAGGCCGAGCGGCTGCTCCGGCACTGCCTCGAGATCGGAGACGCACCGCCGCGCTACGCGGCGACGGTCGGCACGGGCTCGCATCTCGCGCTCGGCGTCCTCGCCGAGCTGGCCGAGGCGCGCGGCGACGATGCCGAGGCGATCGCCCTCTACCGGCGCGGCCTCGAGCTGCGGCCCGCCTTCACGGCGACCGTGCTGCCGCTCGCGAAGCTCCTGCTCGAGAACGGCTCGACCCCCGCCGAGCTGTCCCGCGAGCTCCCGCTCGAACGTCCGTCGGCGGCGCTGCTGACGGCGACCGCCTACCTCGAGAGCGGCCACGCGCAGGCGGCCGAAGAGCTCTTCCGGCAGGTGCTCGCCCGCCGTCCGGGAACGCCTGCGGCACGCATGGGCGTGCTGCAGGCGCTGCTCGGCCAGCGCCGCTACGCCGAGGCCGCCGCGGAGGCCGCGAGCGAGACGGCCGAGGCGGAGACCGCGTCGCTCGCCGCCTCCACGGGCATGTTCGCGTGCGCGGCGCTCGGCGCCCCGGCGCTGCTCGCCACGGCGATCGAGCGCGCGGAGCGGCTCGCTGTCGCAGACGGCGAGCTCGAGTTCTACCGGGGGTGGGAGGCGGCTCTCGGCGGTGCACCGCTCGGCTCCCTGCCCGCGTCGGCGCTCGAGCCCGCGCTCGGCGCGCTCGAGGCGCTGCTCCGCGTGCGCGAGTTCGACGCGTTCGGGCGGCTGGTCTCCGTGTACGAGTGCATCGATGCTCCGCTCGAGGAGCGCCGGGAACGACTCGCCCAGCTCTACCTGCGCAGCGGCTACGCGGACTCGGCCGAGGACGAGTGGCGCCGCGGTGCGCTCGACGCGGATTCGCTCGTCGGGCTCGCCCAGGTCGCGCTCGTGCGCGAGCAGCCCGGCGAGGCGGCCGCGCTCGCAGGCAAGGCGCTCGACCTCGACCCGGCCTCGAAGACGGCCCGCAAGCTCGTGTCGGTTTTGACCCGATCGGGGGATACGGCCTCAATCTTGGGCTCGACAGGTCGATGACGTGAGCGACATGGGATCGACACCGCGACGCGCCGGAGCAGGAGGGGACGAATGACGAAGACAGGACCCACAGACGCTGCGCCGGGAGCTGCCACCGTCGATCGGCTGGTCGACGCCGCCGAGAACGCGCAGGCGGCCTTCCTCGCGCCCTCCCATCTCGCGATCGGCGCGGCGCCGCCGCCGGCGCTCCTGTGCGCGCTCGACCGGGCGGCGCAGGTCGTCGCCGACCTCGACGCGCGCCGGCTCAGCCTGCGCTTCGAGGCGGGCGCGGACAGCCGGGTCCAGGCGCAGGTCATCGATGCCGACGGGAACGTGCTGCGGCGGCTGCCGGTCGGGCAGGCGCTCGAGCTGCTGAACGGGCGCGGCTCGTGGCGCGAGCGCGGATTGGGCGCGGGGTCGCAATGACCCTCAGCGTCGCGAGCCAGAGCATCAGCGGCCTCGCCTCGGGGCTCGACACGGCCTCGATCATCAGCTCGCTGATGACGATCGAGCAGCGCCCGCAGGCTCGCATCCAGCAGAAGCTGGTCGTCGAGCAGGCGCGCCAGGCGGCGCTCAAGGACGTGCTCTCGCAGCTGGGCGCCCTCAAGGCCGCCTATCAGGGGGTCACCGATCCGGCGGCCTGGGCCGACGTGCAGACCGTCAGCTCGACCGACGACGCGCATCTGTCGGCCACGCGCACGGCCGGCGCGGCCGCCGGCGCCTATGCCGTCGCGATCTCGCAGCTCGCGCGCGCCAACCAGTACACGGCCTCCGGTGCGACCACGGCCGCCGCCGACGACGTCATCCACCTCACCGTCGCGGGCACGACCAGCGACGTCGCGATCGCCGCGGGCGACACGCTCGATGCGATCGCAGCGAAGATCCAGGGCGTCGGCAACTCGCCCGTGTACGCCTCGGTGGTCGGCGGGCAGCTCGTGATCTCCGACCGCGCCACGGGGGCGGCGGCGAGCATCTCGTCGATCACGACCAACGGCACGTCCGGACTCTCGTTCGCCGAGACGCGCACGGCGCAGGATGCGGCCTTCACGGTCGACGGCGTCGCCCACACGAGCGGCTCGAACGTGGTGACCGATGCGATCGCCGGGCTGACGCTGACGCTGAAGGGCCAGACGACCGCGCCGGCGACGATCAGCGTCGGCGCGCCGGCGGTCGACAGCACCGCGCTCCAGCAGAAGATGACGGCGTTCGTCACGCAGTACAACACGACGATCGGCTCCATCCTCGACAAGCTCAACGAGCCCGTGGTCGCGTCGCCGCAGAACGACGCCGACCGCGCCAAGGGCGTCCTCAACGGCGACAGCTCGCTCCAGGCGCTGCTCTCGAGCGTCCGCAACGCCTTCAGCGACCTCGTCTCCGGCCGGCCTCCGGGGCTGCAGTCGATGGCGCAGGTCGGCATCTCGACCGGCGCGACGACCGGCGCGGGCTCGCTGAACGCCGACGCGATCGACGGCAAGCTCGTCTTCGACTCGGGCCGCTTCGCGACCGCGATGGCGAGCGATCTGAACGGCGTCAAGGCGCTCTTCACGAACCCGACCGGCAGCTACGCCAGCGAGGGGCTCGCGCAGCGCCTCAACCGCATCCTCACGCCGTGGACCGCCGGCAGCGCCTCGAACGGCCTGCTCAACACACGGATCGACGGCGAGTCCGCGACGATCACCTCGCTGCAGGCCGACGCTGCCGCGTGGACGCCGCGGCTCGCGCTCAAGGAGCAGATGCTCAAGGCGCAGTTCGCGGCGATGGAGACGGCGCTCTCGCAGGCGCAGTCCCAGAGCCAGTGGCTCGACGGCCAGCTCGCCCAGCTCGGCAAGTAGCGCTCCCCCGATCCGACCCGAGGTGTCATGAACCCCTACGCGAGCGCCAGGCAGGCCTATACCGAGTCGACCGTGATGACCGCGTCGCCCGAACAGCTCGTCGTGATGCTCTACGACGGCGCGATCCGCTTCCTCCGCCAGTCGGCGGAGGCGATGCGGGCGGGCAACCGCGAGCTGTCCCGCAACCGGATGAGCCGCGCGGAAGAGGTCATCGACGAGCTCAACTACTCGCTCGACCTGAGCTACGGCGAGGTGCCGCAGAACCTGCGGAGCATCTACCTGTTCGCGAAGCGGCAGCTGATCCGCGCCAACCTCGACGGCGATGCCGAGTGCATCGACCGCGTCGCCCGGATGCTCGCCGACCTGCGCGAGTCGTGGGTGACGATCGCCCGGCGCGCCGAGGACGGCAACGCTGCGGAGGCCGGGCAGGCCGTCGGCGCCGGGCTGCGCGACGGGCTCGCCGCGTGAGCTACGAGCGCCTGGCCGAGCTCGCCCTCCGCGAGGAGCAGCTCGTGGCCGGCGAGCGCTGGAGCGAGCTCGTCGAGCTCCAGGCAGAGCGCGACGAGACGATCGCGGCGCTGCCGAGCACGGCCGGCCTGGTCGACCTCTCGCTGCTCGAGCATGCCCTGCTCCGCTCGCGCGCGACCGAGCGGGCGCTCGGCGCCGAGCTCGCCCGCGTGGGCGGCGAGCTCGCGGCGGTGCGGCAGGGAAGGCGCGCGCTCGTCGCCTACGGCGGCGAGCTGGACGCCCGGCTCGACGCGCGCGCCTAGAGCCGGCGGCCACGCAACGTCGGGGTCAGACCCCGACGTTGCGCAATGCACGATTGGGGTCAGACCCCAATCGTGCGGACCGCAAAGTTGGGGTCAGACCCCAATGTTGCGGACCCGACTCGGCATCACCCGGATGGTCTCAACTCACGGCCGGGGCGGTCGATGACCTGCTCGGTCTCAGGGAGCGAGACCGGAGAGCCCACGGACGGGCGCATCCGACAAGGAGCCACTCCGAGCATGGGACTCTTCGACATCACGGACCTTGCGCTGCAGCGGGGGCTGAGCGGCGCCGGGCACCGGCAGCAGTTGCTCGCGAACAACCTCGCGAACGTCAACACCCCCGGCTTCAAGCGCTCCGACCTCGACTTCCAGTCGAGCCTGGCCTCCGCGCTCTCGTCGGACGATCCGACGACCGCCCTCGACTCCATGAGCTTCGAGCCCCAGATCGACACGACGAGCAGCATGCGCGCCGACGGCAACAACGTCAGCGCCGACCAGGAGCTGTCGAACATGACCGAGAACGCCGTGCAGTACGAGGCGCTGGCCGCGGTCGAGAAGGCGCGAATCGGCTGGCTCCGCACCGCGATGGGCGGCTCCTGATGAGCGGCATGTTCGGAGCGCTCGACATCGCGGCGTCCGGCATGGCCGCCGAGCGGCTGCGTCTCGACGTCACCTCGGCGAACCTCGCCAACGCCGACACGACCCGCGGGGCGAACGGCCAGCCGTACGTCCGCCAGGAGGTCGCGCTGCAGGCCGGCGGCGTCACGAGCTTCTCGAACGTCCTCTCGGGCGTGCAGGTCGCCGGCATCGTCAACGACCCGAGCCCGCCGCGCCGCGTCTACCAGCCGGGCCACCCCGATGCCGACGCGAACGGCTACGTCAATCTCCCGAACGTCAACTCGGTCACGGAGATGACCGACCTGATCGCGGAGAGCCGCAGCTACGAGGCCGACACGCAGGCATTCCAGACGGCCAAGACGCTGTACTCCAAGACCCTCGACCTCCTTCACTGATGACGCTTCCGATCCCACCCATCGGCGGCGCCACGCTGCCGTCGCTGACCAGCGACACCGCGCCCGCGACCGACACCTCGGCCGGCGGCTTCGGCAAGGCGCTCGCGGGCGCGATCGACAAGCTCTCCGCGTCGCAGAACCAGGCGAGCGACCAGGCGCAGCAACTCGCAACCGGTCAGGCGAAGGACATCTCGTCCGTCGTGCTGTCGGTGGAGCGGGCGAGTCTCGAGCTCCAGCTCGCCGTCCAGCTCCGCAACAAGGGCGTCGAGGCGTATCAGGAACTCTTCCGGATGCAGGTGTAGCGCATGAACCTGACAAGTCTGCGCGAGACGTGGAACGGCATCGACACCCGCGGTCAGCTGACGCTCGCGGCGTCGCTGCTGGCCGTCGTCGGGACGCTGTTCCTCCTCTACACGTTCGCGTCGCGGCCGAGCTACACGACGCTCGCGAGCAACCTCCAGCCGGCCGAGACCGCCAAGGCGGAAAGCGCGCTCGGCGCGGCGGGCATCGCCTACAAGACCGAGAGCGGCGGCACGCAGATCGCCGTCCAGTCGGGCCAGGAGGCGTCGGCGCGCGTCGCGCTCGCCGAGAAGGGCGTGCTCAACGGCAGCCACGTCGGCTTCGAGCTCTTCGACAAGACGAGCCTCGGCGCGACGGACTTCCAGCAGACGGTCAACTACCAGCGCGCGCTCGAGGGCGAGATCGCCTCGACGATCGAGCAGATCCAGGGCGTCTCGAGCGCGAGCGTGCAGCTCGTGCTGCCCGAGGCCACGCTGTTTGCGGACCAGCAGGCGAAGGCGACCGCCGGCGTGCTCGTCGACGGCGGCTCCGGCCTCGACGCGGCGACCATCAGCGGCATCGCCCACCTCACCGCCGCGAGCGTCAAGAGCCTCGACGCCCAGCACGTCACGATCACCGACGAGACCGGGGCGCTGTTGTGGCCGACGAGCTCCGGCACGGGCCCGACCACATCGGGCAAGCTCCAGGCCGACGCGCTCTACGCCGCGCAGCTGACGGGTCAGATCAACGCGCTCCTCGCCGCGACGCTCGGTCCCGGCAAGGCGATCGCGCGCGTGCACGCCGATCTGAACGCCGACGAGACGACCATCGACAAGGTCACCTACGCGAAGAGGGGCGTCCCGCTCACGAAGCAGACGGGCCTCGAGTCGCTCAACAGCAAGGGCGGCGCGCCCGCCTCGCTGCCGTCCGGCGCGAACACCAACACGACGCCGTCGTACGCGGCGACGGCGGCGGGCGGGAAGAGCCAGTCGCAGTACAAGCACGCGACGAACTCGACGACCTTCGGGGTCGACAAGACGATCAAGCGCAGCGTCCTCGCCCCCGGCACGATCAACAAGCTCGACCTCGCGCTCGTGGTCGACACCTCGGTGCCCGCGGCCCAGGTCGCGTCGCTGAAGAAGTCGGTCGCCGGCATGGCGGGCATCACGCCCTCGCGCGGCGACACGTTCGCCGTGTCGAGGGTCGCGTTCGCCAAGCCGCCGAAGGCGGCGCCGAAGCCCGGCCCGGTCGACGGCCTCATGAGCGATCCGCTCTCGATGGCGCGCAACGCCCTCATCGGGCTCGGCTCGCTCGTCTTCCTGTTCCTGATGCGCCGGGCGCTCAAGCGCCGCGAGAGCGATCCCTCGGTGCCGGAGCCCACCTGGCTGCGCGAGATCCAGAGCGGCAGCATGACGGTCGCCCAGCTCGAGTCGGCCGGAGGCCACGTCGCGCTGCCTGCCTCGGGCTCGAAACAGAGCCCGGCCAGCCGTCAGGTCGAGGAGATGGTGCGCAGCCAGCCCAACGCAGTGGCGAACCAGGTCGCGGCATGGATGAAGGAGTAGCGACCCGGCCCGCGCCCAGCGGGATCACCCCGCGCCAGAAGGCGGCGATTCTCTGCGTGACGCTCGGCCTCGAGGGCGCGGCGAGCGTGTTCCGGCACCTGCCCGACGAGCTGGTCGAGCGGCTGGCCGCCGAGATGGTGCGCATCAGCGAGGTCAGCCCCGAGCACGCCGAGCTCGTCCATCGCGAGCTGGCCGAGAACGTCCTCGCCCACGGCTACCTCGTCGAGGGCGGCGTCCGCTACGCGCGCGAGGTGCTGACGGAGGCGGTCGGCGAGTCGCGGGCGGGGGCCATCCTCAGCCGGCTCGCGACGTACATGGAGGCGACGCCGTTCGAGTTCCTGCGCGAGTCGTCGCCGGAGCAGATCTCCACCTTCCTGCGCGGCGAGCATCCGCAGACGGTCGCGCTCGTGATCGTCAACCTGCCGTCGAGTGAGCTCTCGGCCAAGGTGATGCAGCTGATCCCGGCGGCCGAGCAGTCGGATGTCGCGATGCGCATCGCGCTGATGCGGCAGACCCCGCCCGACGTCGTCAGGGACGTCGCCGGCGTGATGGAGGCGAAGCTCGAGACGGTGCTGCGGCAGGAGTACTCGGCGGCCCGCGGCGTCGGCTCGCTCGCCGACATCCTCAACAACTCCGATCGCGGCACCGAGCGCAACGTGCTCGAGTACCTCGCGAGCGCGAATCCCGAGCTTGCCGACGAGGTGCGCGCGCTGCTGTTCGTCTTCGACGACCTGCTCAAGCTCGACGACCGGTCGATCCAGCTCGTGCTCAAGGAGATCGACTCGAAGGATCTCGCGCTCGCCCTGCGCGGAACCGCCGACGAGGTCAAGGAGCGCATCCTCGCCAACATCTCGCAGCGGGCCGCCGAGATGGTGCGCGACGAGATGACGCTGATGCCGCCGCAGCGGCGGCGCGTCGTCGAGGAGGCGCAGTCGAAGGTGGTCGCAGTCGTGCGCAGGCTCGAGGATGCGGGGACCATCGTCCTCGTGCGCGGCGAGTCGGGCGACGCCGAGGACGAGCTCGTCGCATGACGCAGCAGCCGTTCGTGTTCGAGCAGCTCGACGAGGGCGCGCTCGTGTCGACCGCCGAGAGCTCGCGCTCGCGGGCCGCCGAGCTCGTCGCTGCCGCCGAGGTCGCGGCCGCGGGGATCGAGGCGGCCGCGCGCGAGCGCGGCTTCGCCGAGGGGCGCGCCGCGGGCCTGGTGGCAGCGGACGAGGCACTCGCGGATGTCCGCGCGGCGCTCGACGCCACGGTCGAGGGCCTGGCGGCGGCGCGGGCGGAGTTCGTCGCGGCGGCCGAGCTGCGCGCGGTCGAGCTGGCGCTCGCGCTCGCCGAGAAGGTGCTGGGCGTGGCGCTGGCCGCCGACCCGGCGCTCGTGTGCGAGGTCGTCGAAGGCGCGCTGCGCCGACTCAGCGACCTGGACGGCATCGCGATCGAGCTCCATCCGGACGACGTCGAGCTCGTCGGCGCCTGGATCGGCGCCAGCGGCAAGAACGCCCGGGTGGCGATCGACGTACGGCCGGAGCGCCGCGTCGGCCGCGGCGGCTGCATCGTGCGCACGTCCGAGGGCGCGATCGACGCGCGACTGCCGGAGCAGCTGGCGGTGGCCGGCGAGCTGCTGCGGGAGGCCTTCCCCGCCGGGCGGCGAGGGTGACGGCCGCGGCGCTCGAGCCCTACTTCGACGCCGTGCGCACCGCCGACCTGATGCGGCACCGCGGCCGCGTCAAGAGCCTGATCGGGCTCGTGATCGAGGCGACCGGACTGCGCGCGGAGGTCGGCGAGCTCTGCACGATCTCCGCCGGGCGCAGCGCCCAGCCGGTCGCCGCGGAGGTCGTGGGCTTCCGCGACGGCGGCACGCTGCTCATGCCGCTCGGCGACATGCACGGGATCGGGCCCGGCAATCCGGTCACGGCGACCGGCCGGCCGTTCCGCGCCCCGGTCGGGGAGCAGCTGCTCGGCCGCGTCCTCGACGGGCTCGGGCGGCCGCTCGACGAGCAGCCGGCCCCGGCGACCGGCGAGCTGCGCCCGACCGCGGCGCCGCCGCCGCGACCGCTCAGCCGCCGGCGCATCGTGCGGCGGCTCTCGCTCGGCGTGCGCGCGCTCGACACGCTCGTCCCGTGCGGCACGGGGCAGCGGCTCGGGATCTTCGCCGGCTCGGGCGTGGGCAAGTCGTCGCTGCTCGGCATGATCGCCCGGTCGACGACCGCCGACGTCAACGTGATCTGCCTCGTCGGCGAGCGCGGCCGTGAGGTGCGCGAGTTCATCGAGCGCGATCTCGGCGACGCGCTCGCCCATTCGGTCGTCGTCGTCGCGACCTCCGACGAGCCGGCGCTCGCGCGCATCAAGGCGGCGCTCGTGGCGACCACGATCGCCGAGTGGTTCCGCGACCGCGGCGACGACGTGCTGCTGATGATGGACTCCGTCACCCGGCTCGCGACGGCGCAGCGGGAGCTCGGCCTCGCGATCGGCGAGCCGCCGGCGGCGCGCGGCTTCACGCCGAGCGTGTTCGCGCTGCTGCCGCGCCTGCTCGAGCGCGCCGGCCAGAGCGACCGTGGGTCGATCACCGGTCTCTACACCGTGCTCGTCGAGGGCGACGACATGAACGATCCGGTCGCCGACTCCGTGCGCTCGATCCTCGACGGCCACTGCGTGCTCACGCGCGAGCTCGCGCATCGCAACCACTACCCGGCGATCGACGTCCTCCAGTCGGTGTCGCGGCTCGCCGGCGAGGTGACGGGGCCCGAGGTGCAGGCGGCGGCCGGGACGCTGCGCGAGCTGCTCGCGCTGCACCGCGAGAAGGCCGACCTGATCGCGATCGGCGCCTACGTCGGAGGCACCGACGCGCACATCGACCGCGCGATCGCGGCGATGCCGGCGATCGAGGGCTTCCTGCGCCAGCGCGTGGACGAGCCGTCCCCGGCCGAGCAGTCCGATGCGGCGCTGCTCGACCTCCTCGCGCCCGCGGTGCCGGGCGACGTCGTTCAGGCGTAGACGTCGATGCGCGGGCGGCGCGGCGGCTGTGCGGCGGCGCTCGAGGTGACGATCGTGCGGTAGGCGCTCCGCACCTCCGCCAGCGCGCGCAGGTCGCCCGTGCCGGTGTCGGGATGGAGGTGGCGCAGGCGCGCGCGGTACGCCGAGCGAGCCGCGGCGGGCGTGCAGGCGGCCGGAAGGCCGAGAATCCGGTGGGCGTCCCGCAATTCCATCTCGGATCGAAGCTACCACGACTCCCTGGCCGCGGTCGATCCCCGAGCGGCCCGGCCGTCGAGCCGCCCGTGACGGCTCCGCCTCACATCCGCGGGCGTCCGGCCGATTACCGCGATGAGCGCTTGCACGAGGGAAGAGGGCGAAGCAATTGGCCGGAGATCAGGTGTCGCAGCAACTCTCCGAAGATCAGGTAGCGGCGCCGGCCGACGCCGGGCGCGGCGGCGCGGTCCCGGGCAAGGCCGCCGAGGCGCCTGCGCGGCGCCAGCGGCGCGTCCGCGAGGTCGATTTCTCGCGCCCGACGAAGTTCAGCCAGGATCAGCAGCGCCGCATCGGCCACGGCTACGAGGGCTTCTGCCGCTCGGTCTCGACCCAGCTCTCGGCGCAGCTCCACACCGCGGTCGAGTTCGAGCTGCTCGCGGTCGACCAGCAGAACTGGTCGGCCGCGCTCGGCGAGCTGCCGAAGCCGTCGCTGTATGCCGTCGTCGCGACCGACGCGGGCCTCAACCTGCTGCTCGGCGTCGAGCTGGCCGCGGTGATGCGCATGATCGAGCGCCTGCTCGGCGGCAGCTTCTCGTCGCCCCCGCTCGAGCGCGAGCCGACCGAGATCGAGCTCGCACTCGCGCGCCGGCTGCTCGGCACCATGATCGGCCAGCTCTCGCGCGCCTGGGACGAGCTGATCGGAACGACGCTCTCGCTGCTCGTGCTCGAGACGCAGGCCGCGAACATCCAGCTCGTGCCCTCGAGCGAGCCGACGCTCGCGATCACGAGCGAGATCCGGATGGACGAGCACTCGTTCGCGTTGACGCTGCTCGTACCGCACCGCTCGATCGAGGCCGATCTCCCGAAGCTGACGGTCGGCCTCTACGGCGATTCGTCCGAGGCGCTCGCGAACACGGGCGAGGCCGCCTCCGCCCTGCGCAGCGTCACGGTCGAGGTGCGCGCCGAGGTCGGCTCGAGCGCCCTCACGATCGACGAGGTGCTCGCGCTCCGGCCGGGCGACCTCGTGCGGCTCGGACCGTGCGCCAACGGCGGCACGCTGTTCGCCGAAGCCGTTCCGATCCACCGCACGAAGCCCGGCCGCAGCGGCACGCGCCGCGCCGTCGAGATCGTCGACCGGATCGACCCGCGATGAGCGCCGAGGACACCCTCCTCCCGCTCGGCGAAGCGACGGCCGACGCGGTCGCCGGCGTCCTGGCGACGCTCGCGCCCGGCGCGGTCGAGCGCGGGGCGGTCGCGATCGTCGCGACCGGCGCCGACCCGTTCGCGGGCATCGAGCCGCCGGCGGTCGCGGCGAGCGTCTCGTACGCGGGCGGGGTGCCGGGTGGAAGCGTCTTCGTCACGACGATCGCCGCCGGCCGCCGCCTCGCCGCCGCCGTCACGGGCAGCGAGCAGCCGGCGGGCGCAGCCGAGCTCTCCGAGAGCGAGCTCGCGGCCGTCTCCGAGGCGATGAACCGGATGATGGCCGCCGCGGCCGGCGCGACGAGGACGCTGCTGGGCGAGCAGGTCGACGTCACCGCTGCGGTCACGCAGCCGCTCGCCGCTGCGGGCGGGGTGGGCCCAGCCTCCGCCGCGACCGCGCACGCCACGGCCGTCGACCTCTCGCTCTTCGGCGAGCCGTCGCGGCTCGTGCAGTTCGTCCCGGAGGCGTTGCTCGGCGGCGCTGCGGGCGGACGCGCGGGCGCCGCCCCCGACGCCGGCGTGCTGCGGGGCGTGAAGCTACGGGTCTGGGCGGAGCTCGGACGCGCCCATCTGCCCGTCGGACGCGCCGTCGGGCTGGGTCGCGGCTCGGTCGTCGAGCTCGACCGCGAGGTGGACGAGCCGGTCGACGTCTTCGCGAACGGTCACCGGATCGGCACCGGCCGCCTGCTCCTGGTCGAGCAGGGCGAGTGGGCCGTGCAGCTCGAGCAGCTGTTCTCGACGGATCCCCGCGAGCGGACGGGCCGGGACGACGGGCCGCTCCCGCCGGCCGAGTAACCGCCGCACTCGCCCGAACCGCGGACGCTACGGCGCCCGGCCTCGACGCATTCGGGGCCGAAGACCCGCCGCAGTTGCATTGACCCGATCTTTATGCCTAGAATCCGCGCCTAGCGACGGGGTTCCGTCAAAATCGGCTGAATAGATCGGGTTGTTTTGGCGAAATGAGCGGGTTCGAAGGAGACAGCTCGACGATCGTGAGCCTGGAAGCGCGGGACATCCGCTTCCCGACCTCGCGCTGGCTCGACGGATCGGACGCGATGCATCTCGATCCGGACTACTCGGCCGCGTACGTGATCCTCCGCACGGACGCGGGCGATGGGCTCGCCGGGCACGGCCTGACATTCACGAGCGGAAGGGGCACGGAAGTCTGCGTGGCGGCCATACGGGCGATCGAGCCGCTGGTCGTCGGCCGCTCGCTCGGCGAGATCGCCTCCGACATGCGCGGCTTCTGGCGCAGCATCGCCTCCGATTCGCAGCTGCGCTGGCTCGGTCCGGAGAAAGGCGTCATCCACCTCGCCACGGGCGCCGTGGTGAATGCCGTGTGGGATCTGTGGGCCAAGCGCGAGGGGAAGCCACTCTGGAAGCTGCTCGTCGACATGCCGCCCGAACAACTCGTGAGCTGCGTCGATTTCCGCTACATCGAGGACGTCCTCACGCCGGCCGAGGCGCTCAAGCTGCTCCAGGACGCGCGCGCGGGGGCCGCCGTGCGCGAGCGCGAGATCGTCGCCTCCGGGTATCCCGCCTACACGACGTCGGCCGGGTGGCTCGGCTACACGGACGACAAGGTCGAGTCGCTCGTGGGCGAGGCCCTCGCGGCGGGGTTCACCCACGTGAAGATGAAGGTCGGCGCCGATCTCGAATCGGACGACCGCCGCGCCGGCCTGATCCGGCGGGCGCTCGGAAGCGACGGCGTCCTGATGATGGACGCCAACCAGGTCTGGGGCGTCGACGAGGCGATCGCGGCGATGGAGCGGCTCGCCGTCCACGATCCCTGGTGGATCGAGGAGCCCACCAGCCCCGACGACGTGCTCGGCCACGCGCGCATCCGGCGGCACGTGGCGCCGGTCCGCGTCGCGACGGGCGAGCACGTGCAGAATCGCGTGATCTTCAAGCAGCTCTTCCAGGCGCAGGCCATCGACGTCTGCCAGATCGACGCATGCCGCGTCGGCGGCGTCAACGAGGCGATCGCCGTGCTCCTGCTGGCTGCGAGGTTCGGCATTCCGGTCTGCCCGCACGCGGGCGGTGTCGGGCTCTGCGAGTACGTGCAGCATCTCGCGTTCTTCGACTACATCGCGGTCAGCGGCTCGCTCGAGAACCGCGTCGTCGAGTGGGTGGACCACCTGCACGAGCACTTCGCCGAGCCTGCGATCGTCACGGGCGGACGCTACGTTGCGCCCCTGGCGCCGGGCTACAGCATCGAGATGCTTCCGTCGTCGCTCGACGAGTACGAGTTTCCGAATGGCCCGGCATGGGCGCCGGTCGAGGGCGCGGTGGGCGGGGAATGACGGTGGCACCGAGATCGCGGGAATCGAATGCGGACCATGGCGGCGTCATGCGCCTCGACCACTATCGCCTTCTCCAGGCCGCGCTCTTCGCGCTCCGGGCCGGCCCGGCGCTGATCCTGCTGCTGCTGATCGTCCTCGTCAGCCTGACGACGCCGATCTTCTTCACGAGCCGCAACATCGGCAACGTCTTCTCACAGACCTCGGTCATCGCGGTCGTCGCGCTCGGCCAGCTGCTCGTGATCGTGACGCGCGGCATCGATCTGTCGGTGGGGTCGACGATCGCGCTCTCCGGCGTGACGGGGGCGGTCGTCTTCGAGCACACGAGCTCGAGTGTCCTCGTCATCGCGGCGATTCTCGGCACCGGTGTCGCCGTGGGGCTCGTGAACGGTCTCGTCTACGTCTACGGCCGCGTTCCGCATCCGTTCATCGTGACGCTGGCGACGCTCAGCATCGTCCGGGGCATTGCGCTCTGGGCCTCCGACGGGACGCTGATCCCGAACACGCCGCCGCTCGTGCAGACGCTCGGCGGCGGGACGATCGACTGGCTGCCCTACTCGATCTTCGTCGTCGCCGGCCTGGCGCTCGCGACGCTGATACTCACGACCTGGCTCGTGTGGGGCCGCTGGCTCTACGCCGTCGGCGGCAACCCGGAGGCGGCGCGGCGCTCGAGCATTCCGACGCGCCGGGTGCTGGTGACGGTCTACGTCCTGAGCGGGCTCACCGCGGGCGTCGGCGGTCTACTCACGGCCGGCCTGATCGACGGCGGCTCGCCCACGGCGGGCGACCTGGCCGAGCTGGACTCGATCGCGGCCGTGATCATCGGCGGCGCCGCGTTCGCGGGCGGCCGCGGCAACGTCGGCAACGCGCTCGTGGGCGCCTTCACGATCGGCGTGATCCGGAACGCGCTCAACCTCCACAATGTCGACCCGTTCTACCAGCTGATGGCGATCGGCGTGATCGTCCTGATCGCCGTCGAGGCCGACGTCCTGCGCGGATACATCGAGGGCCGCGTGCGCGTCGCGCAGGCCACGAGGCCCGCATGAGCGCGCCGCTCGCGACGACCCCGGCGCGGACGTCCGAGGCGGCGACGGTACTCACCGTACGCGGTGCTCGCAAGCGCTTCGGCGTCGTCTCGGCGCTCGAGGGCATCGACCTCGACGTGCGCCGTGGAGAGGTGCTCGCGCTGCTCGGGGACAACGGAGCCGGCAAGTCGACGCTGATCAAGTGCCTGAACGGCGTGCACCGCCTCGACGCCGGCGTGATCGAGATGGACGGGGTGCCGGTCGACATCCGTACGCCGGCCGATGCGCGCGCACTCGGGATCGAGACCGTCTACCAGGATCTCGCGCTCTTCGACAACCTGCGGCCGAGCGACAACTTCTACGCCGGGCGCGAGCTCGCGGGGCCCGCCTGGCTGCCGCGCTCTCTGCGCGTGCTCCGGCGCCGGCAGATGACCGACGCCACGCGCGAGGTGCTCGAGCGGCTCCAGGTCTCGGTTCCCGATCTCGATGCCCTCGTGGGCCTCCTGTCCGGCGGCCAGCGGCAGGCGGTCGCCGTCAGCCGCGCCGCCGCGTTCGCGTCGAAGGTCGTGATCCTCGACGAGCCGACCGCCGCGCTCGGCGTGCGCGAGTCGCGCAAGGTGCTCGATCTCATCCTGCGGCTGCGCGACGAGGACCGGGCGGTCGTCGTCGTCTCGCACGCCATGGATCACATCCTGGAGGTCTCGGATCGCGCCGTCGTGCTGCGCGGCGGCCGCAAGGTCGCCGAGCTGACGCCGAGCGCGGAGACCACCAAGGAGATCATCTCGCTGATCGTGGGAGGTGGCGAGTGAGCGGGCGGTGACAGGGCTTTTCACCTGAGTGGCAATGCGAATGCCACATGAGCGGACTTCCGCCGCTACTGCAGGGCTGCGGAGGCGACGTCAGAGCGGGTCACGCGACCCGTTGTCAATTCTGTGTACCTGAAAGGACGCACGATGTCGAAATCTCGGCTGTTGGGCGGCGCGGTCATCGCGACCGTGGTGGCGGCGTCCGTGCTCGCGACCAGCGTGGCCGCGACTGCGAAGCCCGCAAGGCACGACGAAACGATCAAGCTCGGGTTCATCACCAAGTTCCCGGTCGACTTCTACTTCCTGCTCGTCAACGCGTCGAAGAAGTGGGACAAGGCGACGCCCGGCGCGAGCGTCATCTACGCGAGCGGGAAGAGCGGCACCGACGACGCCGGCGAGATCGCGGCGATCCAGAACATGGTCGCCCAGGGCGTCAAGGGGATCGCGATCACGCCGACGAGCCCGGCCGTCTCGGCCGCGCTCGACAAGGCGATCAAGGCGGGCGTGAAGGTCGTGCTGATGGACAACGACATTCCCTCCTGGAAGAAGAAGAGCTCGGTCGTCGCCACGAACAACTTCAACGGCGGCAAGCTCGCGGGGCAGTATCTCGCCAAGAAGCTCAAGGCGGGCGACACGCTCGGCATCCTCGAGGGCAACCCCGCCAATCCCGCGCTCGTGCAGCGGGTGACCGGCATGCTTGCGGGTCTCGGGGCGATGAAGAGCAAGATCAAGGTGGTCTCGAAGCTCGAGACGGACTGCGATCAGACCAAGGGCGCAACCGCGGCGCAGACGATCCTGACCGCCAATCAGGGCCTGACGGCGATCTACTCGGCATGCGGGCCGCCCGCACTGGGCGCGATCCAGTCGATCAAGAACGCCGGCATCAAGCCCGGCGGCATCATCCTCGTGGGCTTCGACGCCTCCGCCGACGAGGTCAAGGCCATCAAGGCCGGCACCGAGACCGGGAGCGTGGCGCAGTTCCCCGCGAAGATCGGCGACCTCGGCATCAAGACGCTGTGGGCGGCCGTCCAGGGCAAGAAGGTGCCGAAGAACGTCGACACCGGCACCGCGCTCGTGACGAAGGCGAATGCGACCAGGTTCTGAGGCATCCCCGGCGGGCATCTGCCGGGCCATCGACGAGGCCCCCGGCGCGGCAGCACCGGGGGCCTCGCGCTCCCGTCCGGAGTCATCCGTGATCGTCGACGCGCACCACCACTTCTGGAACCTCGAGCGAGAGGGCATGCCGTGGATGACCGCCGAGCACGAGGGCATCCGGCGAACGTTCGCGCCCGCCGACCTGGCGCCGCTGCTCGCGCGCGCGGGCGTCGTGCAGACCGTGCTCGTGCAGGCCGCCTGCAGCGATGCCGACACCGACTCCATGTTCGCCCAGGCGGACGCGCACCCATGGATCGGCGGCGTGGTCGCGTGGGTCGACCTGCGCACGCCCGAGCGTGCGCGCATGCGGCTCGATGAACTGGCCCGGCGGCCGAAGCTGCGCGGGATCCGCCATCTCATCCACGACGAGGCGGATCCGCACTGGATCCTCCAGGGCGGCGTCATCGCGAGCCTCGCGCTGCTCGAGCGGCGGCGGCTGATCCTGGAGCTGCCCTGCGTCTATCCCCTTCACCTCGGTCACGTGCCCGAGCTCGCGGCGCGCTTCCCCGATCTGACGATCGTGATCGACCACCTCGGCAAGCCGCCCGTCGGGAGCGACGAGATGGCGGGGTGGGCCACGCAGCTCCGGCGTGCATCCGCGTACGGCAACGTGGCCGCGAAGATCTCGGGCCTCAACACGTGCCTCGCGTCGAGCGACTGGCAGGCGGCCGATCTCCGCGAGGCGATCGCCGTCGCGCTCGACGCCTTCGGCCCGCATCGCCTCGTGTGCGGCAGCGATTGGCCCGTCGCGCTGTTGAACGGCGACTACGAGCGCGTTTGGCGCGAGACTGTGCGCGTGATCGAGCAACTCGACCCGCTGCATGCCGAGCAGCTTCTCGCGCGCAACGCGATCAGGCTGTACGGCCTCGACGCGGCTGCGCCGCCGGCGGCGGGCGCGACATGACCGCGCTGACCGATCAGGCCATCGCGAAGATCAAGGACCTGATCATGTCCGGCGAGTTCTCCGCCGGCGCGAAGCTGCCGAACGAGCAGGATCTCTCCCAGCGCCTGGGCCTCTCGCGCAACTCGCTGCGCGAGGCCGTGCGCGCACTCACGCTGATCGGCGTGCTCGAGCCGCGCGTGGGCGATGGCACCTACGTGACGAGCCTCGAGCCGGAGCTGCTCCTCACGGGCATGGGATTCATCTCGGACCTGCTGACGGGCACGACCCTGCTGGAGCTGCACCAGGTGCGCCGGATCCTCGAGCCGGTCGCGACCGAGATGGCGGCGACGCGGCTCGACGACGACGATCTCGCAGCGCTCGAGCGCTGCCTCGCGGCGATGGACGCGGCCGAGACGACACAGGCCTTCATCGCCGCGGACACGGAGTTCCACGGGATCATCGTCTCGGCGTCGGGCAACTCGACGCTCGCGTCCCTGATCCAGAACCTCTCGGGCGGCACGCTGCGCGCCCGCATCTGGCGATCCGTGATCGAGCAGGACGCGATCGATCTGACGAAGCGGCGCCACTGGGACATCTACAACGCGCTACGCGACCGCGACGCCGAGCGCGCGCGCGCAGCCGACCTCATCCACCTGTCGGAGGGCGTGCGCTGGCTCGAGCAGCTGATCGACGCGGAGGGTGCCATCGGCGCACTCACCGACGGGCGCAGTTGACCGGCTGGAGCCGCCGCGCATGGGCGTTGGCGCCACGGACGCAGCGAAATCACCAAGCGAAGGGGCGGCAGTGCAACCGTTCGAGGGCCTGAGGGTGCTGGTCACAGGAGGGGCGTCCGGCATCGGCCTCGCGGCTGCGCGCCTGCTCGCCGAGCAGGGTGGCGCGGTCGCCGTCCTGGATCTGCAGTCCCCCGCCGACGCGGCCGCGGGCCTGCCGGCCGGGGCCGTGTACGTGCAGGCCGATGTCACCGACGGCGCCGCCGTCGCGCGCGCCGTCGCGGACGCGGTCGAACGGCTCGGCGGCCTCGACGTGCTCGTGAACAACGCCGGCATCGGCGCCCAGGGCGACATCGAGGCCAACGACGAGCGCGAGTGGATGCACGTCCTCGACGTGAATGTCGTCGGGCTCGTGCGCGTCACCCGGGCGGCCCTGCCGGCATTGCGGCGGTCGCGTCACGCCGCGATCGTGAACACCTGCTCCATCGCCGCCACGGTCGGCCTGCCGAACCGCGTCCTCTACTGCGCGAGCAAGGGCGCCGTGCTCGCGTTGACCCAGGCCATGGCGGCGGATCTCGTCCGTGACGGCGTGCGCGTCAATGCGGTCAATCCGGGCACCGCGGACACGCCGTGGGTCGGCCGCCTGCTCGCCGCGAGCGGCGACCCCGCGGCCGAGCGCGCCGCGCTCGAGGCGCGCCAGCCGCACGGCCGTCTCGTCACGGCGGATGAGGTCGCGCATGCGATCGCGTACCTCGCCGCGCCGACCTCGGGCTCGACGACCGGGACGTCGCTGGCCGTCGACGGCGGCTTGTCGAGCCTGCGCGTGCGCCCGGCCGGCTGAGGCCCAAGGCCGAGCGCGGGCGTCAGCCGGCCGGGCGCACGAGGAACGCGACAGCCGATCGCACGGAGCGCTGCACGACGAAGCGCGCGCGCCAGCGACCCGGATGCGGCGCGAACAGCGCTCGGGGCACCTGCACGCGCACCGTCGCGCCCTGGCTGACGTCGTGCAGCCACGCCGTGCGGACGATCCGTCCGTCCGGGCGGATCACCTCGATCTTCATGCCCCGTGCGCGGCTCGGGAGCGCGGTCACGCGAGCGCTGACGACGACGCCGGGAGAGGCTGTCGTGAGGCTCGCTCCGGCGGTGGCGGTCGCGGTCAGGCTCGCCCACCCGAGACTGCCGGAGTCGAGGCGCGCCCGCTCCGCCGGCGCCGTGCTGCCGTAGAAGCTCTTGCTCGTCCGGTACGCGCTCCGCTCGAGCTTCAGCGCCTCGCTGCGCGCCCTCGCCAGGCCCCGGGGCCCGAGGCGCGTGCTCTCGACGAGCACGAGCGTCTCCTTGCTGTCCTCCTTCGCGCCCGACCACGCGACGCGCACGTTCCCGACGCCGCGCGCGTAGTACTTGAGCTGATGCTTGCCGGGCTGGTCCGGGTTGAACTCGTCGACGAGCAGCGCACGCTCGAAGCACTGGGCGGGGATGCAGGTCCTGGCTGCGAGCCCCAGCACGCGGGCGCGATCGGTGAAGCCGACGGCCGGGCTGAACCCGAGCGAGTAGCTGGGCTGCCCCACCTGCGGGACGGCCTTCATCGAGATGCCGGCCCGGGCGCGACCCACCCCGTGGATCCAGGTCGGCGACTTGACGATCTTGCCGTTCTCGTACTCCTCCGGATGCTCCCCGAGCTCCCAGACGTTGCCCGCCGCGTCCTGCGCGAAGAACGCGATCTCGGCTTCCACGACCTCCCCGGCGCTGAAGTCCCGGTCCCACACGACGACCGTGCGCACGCCGTCGATCACCTTCGTCAGGTCGGTGACGGTGGATACGAGGCGATGCGGCACGCGTTCCGCGCCCTCGATCGTGGTTCCCGCGTACGTGAGCTGCATCCCCGGCTGCAGCGGCAACCAGGGGTTGTCGATGATGGTCGGCTGCGCGAAGTACGCCCGGTCGAAGGCATCCGAGCCGCCTCCCCCGGCGGCCGTGCCGCCCGAGGCCGTGCCGCCCGCTGCGAGCGCGAGCGCGCCCGCCGCGCAGGTGACGGCGAGCAGCTGCGGGCGGGCTCTACGCATGGGCCGCCGGTGCTTCGCCCGCACCTGCATCGCTCGCCCGCGCGAAACGGAGGTACAGCACCGGTACCACGAACAGGTTGAGCAGCGTCGAGGTGACCAGCCCGCCGATGATGACGACCGCAAGCGGGTGCTCGATCTCGTGGCCCGGGGCGTTGCCTGCGATCACGAGCGGCGCGAGCGCCAGCCCGGCCGCGAACGTCGTCATGAGGATCGGCGAGAGGCGCTCGAGCGCGCCGCGCATGACGAGCTCCGGCCCGAACGCCATGCCCTCGCGGCGCTCGAGGTGCTGGAAGTGGTTGATCATCAGGATGCCGTTGCGGGCGGCGATGCCGAAGACCGTGAAGAAGCCCACGAGCGAGCCGATCGAGAGGATGCTGTCGGCGCCGATGACGACGGCCAGCACGCCGCCGACGAGGGCCATCGGCAGGGTGACGAACGAGAGGATCGCGAGGCGCCAGCTGCGGAACGACGCCTGCAGCAGCAGGAAGATGCCGATCGCCGCGGCGATGCCGTAGAGCATCATGTCGTGCTGCGCGTCCTGCCGCTCCTTGTACTCGCCGAGGAACTCGGCGTGGTACCCGAGCGGGAGCTTGATCGTCTCGAGGCGATCCTGGATGTCGGAGGCGACGGCGCCGAGGTTGCGGCCCTCGACGCCGGCGGCGATGTCGATGCTCCTCGACGCGCCTTCGTGGTGGATCACGTTGGGCGAGGGGACGATCGCGACGTTGGCGACGTCGCGCATTGCCACCCTTCCGCCCGAAGGCGTGTCGAGCGGGAGGTTGAGGAGGCTGTTCACGCTGTGCCGCGTCGCCGGCGTGCTCCACACGTGCACGTCGTAGGCGCGACCGCCGCGGAAGATGTCGCCGACCTCCTCGCTCTCCATCAGCGTCGCGGCCGCCCGCCGCACGTCTCCCGGCTTGAGGCCGTAGTGCTGGGCCTCCGCGAGCTTCACCGTGACCTGCATCTGCGGCACGCCTTCCTGGAACTCGACATACGCGTGGCTGACGCCATCGATGTGCGCGATCGACGCCCGCACGCGGTCGGCCTGACGGTGGAGCTGGTCGAGGTCGTCGCCGAAGATGCGGATCACGATCGGCTCGCTCGACCCGGTGAGCACCTCGTCGATGCGCTCGTTGAGATACGTCTGCACGTCGTGGAAGAGGCCCGGGTACTTGTCGACGGTCTCCTGGATCGCCGCGGTCGTCTTCTTGTAGTCGGCGTGCTTGTCGATGGCGATCCAGTTCTCGCCGAAGTTGACGCCGGCGATCTCGTCCGCCAGGAACGCCTGGCCGATGTGGGTGCCCACGTGCTGCACGCCGGGGATCGCCTTGAGGTCGCGCTGGGCGCGCGACACGACCCGCACCTCCTCCGTGATGGACGTTCCCGGCTTGCTGATGAAGTGCCCGAGGAAGTTGCGCTCCTTGAACGTCGGCACGAGCGATTCGCCGAGCGCCGGGACGGCCGCCAGCCCTGCGGCGATCGTCAGCAGGACGAGGAGATACGCGGGGCGGGGGCGGTGGATGACGCGGGACAGCAGCCACCCGTACCCGCGCTTGAGCAAGCGGACGAGTGGCGGATCGGAGCGGTTGAGCGGCGCGCGCGAGAGCAGGAGCATGCTCAGCGCCGGCGTGATCGTGAGCGCCACGAGCAGCGAGGCACCCACCGCGAGGCCGTACGACAGGACGAGCGGGCGGAAGAACGTGCCGGTGAGGCCCGACAGCAGGTAGACCGGGATCAGCGACAGCAGGATGATCATCGTCGCGTAGACGATCGAGCTCCGCACCTCGAGCGAGGCCTCGACGATGACCTTGGCGATCGGCGTCGTGTGACCCTCGAGGCGGCTCTGGCGCAGGCGCCGCCAGATGTTCTCGATGTCGATGATCGCGTCGTCGACGACGACGCCGAGGGCGATCACGAGGCCCGCCAGGACCATGACGTTGATGGTGTCGCCGCGCCAGTAGAGCACCAATCCGGCCGCCGTCAGCGAGAGCGGGATCGCGACCACGCTGATCAGGGCGGTTCGCCATTCGAAGAGGAAGGCGAACAGCACCAGGATCACGAGCAGGGCGCCGATCAGCAGGGCCCTCGTGAGGTTGTCGATCGAGACGTTGATGAAGTTCGAGGCACGGAAGATCTGGCTGTCGATCTGTACGCCAGGAAGCCCGGGCTGGAGTTCCTTGAGCGCCTTGTCGACGTCGCGCGTGACCTGCAGCGTGTCGCCCCAGGGGTACTTCTCCACGATCATGAGCAGGCCCGGGCCGCCGTTGACGACCGCGTCGCCGGCGACCGTCTGCGTGCTGATCTCGAGATTGGCGACGTCGCTGAGGCGGACGGCGTTCGGCCCGGTGCCCTTGACGGCGACCTTCGCCAGATCTGCGGGCGTGACGATGGGGAGCTCGTGGTTGATCAGCAGACGCTGGTTCGGGGTGTCGATGAACCCGCCCGTGCCGATCGTGGCACCGCTCGAGAAGCGCAGCAGGCCGACATCCAGGGCGTCGGAGGTGTCCTCCATGACCTGGTCGAGCGTGACCCCGCGGTCCTGCATGCGGTTGGGGTCGACGAGCACGTGGTACTGCTCGAGGTGCTCGCCCCAGATCGCCACGTTGGCGACGCCCGGAACGCGCAGCAGGCGTGCGCGGATCTTCCAGTAGCCGATCGTCGAGAGGCGCTGGATCGACAGCGTCTTCGAGGACACGCCGATCTTGACGACGCGGGCGGTCGTCGAGGTCGGCGGGATGATGACGGGCGGCGCGGCCCACGTCGGCAGTGACGGCGTGAGCGCGGTGACGCGCTCCTGCACGAGTTGCCGCGCGTGCAGGATGTCGGTGCCCGGGTCGAACTGGAGCTCGATCGACGACAACTGCGGCACCGACTTCGAGCGCACCAGGCGCAGCCCGTCGAGGCCGTTGAGCGACTGCTCGAGCGGGACGCTCACGAGTTGCTCGACCTCGGCGGCGTTCAGGCCCATGCAGATCGTCTGGATCTCGACGCGCGGTGGCGCGAACTCCGGGAAGGCGTCCATCGGCATGTCGCGCAGCTGCTGCGCGCCGAAGAACATCATCGAGGCGCCGATGAAGACGGCGAGAAGCCGGAACTTCACGCTCGAGCTGACGATCCAACGCATCAACGCTCCGACCCTCCTCCCCTGATGAGATTCGACACCGCCCGAGCCCGTTCGTCAGTCTTCTTCGATGCCGCCGTACTCGACGCCCCACAGCTCGGTCGCGCCGACGGTCACGACGGCCGTGCCCGGGGCCGGCCCCTTGGCGAGGATCGCGCGGGAGCCGTCGATGCGATCGACGGTGATGTCGGCACGGACGTACACGAGCGGCTTCGGGTTCGTGTAGGTCCAGGTGGCCCCGTCGGGGTCGTAGAGCACTGCGGAGTACGGGATGACGGTGTTGCCGCCGTCGCTCTCCGCGGCGGCCGTCTTGACGTCGATGCGCTTGGCGGCATCCGCCGTCAGCGTGATCTGGTTGGCGCCGCCGGCGAGCTTCGTGACCTGGGCGGGCGCGGGCGGCGCCGCGTTCTCGGACGATCCTCCGCAGGCCGACAGCGCCAGGCCGAGCACGACCAGGCCCAGGACGACCACGAGCTTCGCACGCCTCACAACGGTTCCTTTCACGAGGTCTCCTCGAGCGGCTCGCGGCTTGCCAGTTCGCCGACGTCGACGTAGATCGCCTCGCCCCGGAACACGCGGACGCCGGCGAGACTGGTGTAGAGGGCCGGCACGGCGAAGAGCGTCGAGGCCGTGCCGGCGAGCGCGCCGCCCACGACGACGATCGCGAATGGATAGGCGAGCTCCTGCCCGGGCCGTGCGCCGAAGAGGATGAACGCGAGCGCGATCAGCGCCGTGACGGTTGCCGTCATGGCGACCGGGACGAGCCGCTCTGCCGAGCCGCGCATCACGAACGCATAGGCCGGCAACTCGCCCGCGTCGCGCTCGAGCCGCCGGTAGGCCGAGACGAGCAGCAGGCCGTTGCGCATCGCGATGCCGAAGACGGCGAAGAGACCGAACCACGATCCGATGGTCAGCGTGTCGCTCGCGATGCGCGCCGCCAGCAGGCCGCCCCCCGCCGCTACGAGCGGCGTCACGAGGGCAAGCGCGGCGAAGCGCCAGCTGCCGAGCCAGACCTGGAGGAGCAGGAGCATGCCGATGATCGCGGCGATACCGAGCGAGATCAGCAGCCCCATCGGCTGCGTGTCCTCGCCGAGCACCTCGGCGTGGTACTCGAGCGGCAGCTGCGTCGATGCGAGGACGCGGTTGATGTCATGCGCGACCGCGCCGCGGTCACGCCCGCTCGTCGCGACCGAGATGTCGATCAGGCGCGAGACCGCCTGGCGCTCGATCACCGGCGGCGACGGCGCGATGACCACGTCGGCGACCTGGCTCAGATGGACGTCGTCCCCGCTCGGCGTCTCGATCAGGAGGTTGCGGACGCTGGTGAGATCGCTTCTCGTCTGCGGCGTGCCCCAGACGACGACGTCGAAGACGCGCTGCTTCTCGAACAGGCTGCCCACGAGCGTGCCCGAGAGCAGCGTCGCCGCAGCACGGCGGACGTCGCCCGGCTTGAGGCCGTACCTGTCGGCGCGATCGAGGTCGACCTGGACCTTGATCGTGGGCTCGGGGGCCTGGCGTACGACGCGGGCCCGCGTGACGCCGTCGATCGCGCCGAGCTTGGCCGCCAGCCTGCTCGCCGTGCTCGCGAGCACCGGCAGTTCCTCGCCGTACACCCGCACGTCGATGTCGTTGCCCGTCGTGCCCGCGAGACTCTCCCTGACCTTGTCCGTCGAGAACGCCTCGACGTGGCTCGCGAGCCCGGGATAGCCGGCCATCACGTTCCTGATCGAGGTGAGCGTCCGGCCGTAGGCCGCGTTCGGGCCGATCGAGACCCACAGCTCGCCCGAGTTGACGCCCACGATCTGATCGGCCGTCACGGCCCTGCCGACATGGCCTCCGATCTGCGTCACGCCCGGAAGCGCGCGGAGCTCCCTGGCCGCACGCGCCGTCAGGCGGTTCATCTCGGGCAGCGACGTGCCGGGCGCTGCGTCCCAGCGGACGAGCACCTGGCTCTCCTTGAGCGTCGGCAGGGTCGAGCTCCCCATCGAGGCCAGTGAGACGCCGCCCGCCACGAGCACGAGCGCGACGGCCGCGAGCAGCGGCAGCGGCTGCCTGATCATGCGCGGAAGCGACGCGCCGTAGCCGCGTCGCAGCAGGCGCACGAGCGGAGACTCGCCGTCGGCGCCGACCGAGGCGCGCGACAGCATCAGCACCGCGAGCGCCGGCGTGACCGTGATCGAGACCACGAGCGCGGCCAGCAGTGCGAGCAGGTACGAGACCGCGGCGTCCGGGAAGAACGCACCGGGAACCTGCTCGAGGAAGAAGACCGGGACGACCGCCACGGCGACGACGAGGGTCGCGTAGACGCTTGCGCTGCGGATGTCGAGCGACGCGCGGGCGATCGCGCTCGCCGTCGACTCGGAGCGGTCCTCGCGCATGCGCCGCACGATCGCGTCGACCGTGACGATTGCGTCGTCGATCACCAGTGCGAGCGCCGCCAGCAACCCGACGAAGGCGACGGCGTTCATGGTCGCGCCCGTGACGTCGAGGACGAGCGCCGCCGCGATGAACGCGAGTGGCACGGTGACGAGGATGATCGCGAGCGGCCGCCAGCGCAGCAGGAAGGCCGCGAGCGCCAGCAGCGCGAGAATGGCGCACACGATCAGGCTCGTCTGGAGATTGTCGATGCCCTTCTCGATGTACGTCGCCGGCCGGAACACCGTCGTGTTGAACTGCACGCCTGCGAGGCCCGGCTGCATCTCACGGATCGCGGCCTCGGTCTCGCGCGTCACCTCGAGGGTGCTCGCACCCGGGGCCTTCTCGACCACGAACATCAAGCCCTGGCCCTGCGTGGTGAGCGCGTCGCCGATCAGCGGCGGGTGATCCTCGACCACGGTCGCGACGTCGCCGAGTTGCATCTTCGTGCCCTCGAGCGTGACCTTGCCGAGGGCCTGCGGCGTCGTGATCGGTGAGATGTGCTGGATACCCAGGCGCTGGTTGGCGGTGTCGATGAACCCGCCCGTGCCGGGCGTGGAGGCCTCGAGGTAGGTCAGCGGCGACACCCAGAGCGCGTTGCCGGACGTTTCGATCACCTGCTGCAGCGAGACGTTCTTGGCGCTCAGCTTCGCCGGGTCGACCTGCACCTGCAGCTGCCGGGCGCGCTCGCCCCAGATCGAGACGTTGGCGACGCCCGGCACGCCGAGCAGACGCGGGATGATCGTCCAGCGCGCGAGCACGGACATCTGAATCGGCGACAGCTTCTTCGAGTCGACGCCGACCATGAGCACGCGATTCGTCGACGACAGCGGCTGCAGGATCTGCGGCGGCTTCGAGACGTTCGGCAGCGCGTGGGCCTGCGTCATGCGCTCGGCCACGACCTGGCGCGCCGTGAACAGATCGGTCCCCGGATCGAAGATGAGGAGGATCCGGGACATGCCGGGCACGGACTGCGAGCGGATGTCCTTGAGGAACGCGATGCCGTTGAGCAGGTCCTGCTCGATCGGCACCGTGATCAGCTGCTCCACCTCGGCCGACGACAGCCCGAGCGCCTCGGTCTGCACCTCGACGGTGACGGGCGCGTATTCGGGGAGGACGTCGACGGGCATCGAGCGGAGCTGCGAGACGCCGACGACCAGCGTCAGCGCCGCGAGGGCGACGACGAGCAGCCGGAACTTCATGCTCCAGGCGACGATCCAGCCGGTCATCGCGGGCCCCCGGGCGCAGCGAGCGCGAGTGCAGGCACGGGTATCCCGTCCGGGCTCGCACCCGGCTTCCCCCGGCGGCTTTCACCGGGATTCCTAACTCCCACGTTCGCTCACTCCCCCGTGAGTTTGTGGTGCGGCGTATGTCTCCACACATGTCTCCCTACATGTGTGGTGCGGCTATGTATCACTGCGCGCAAAGTGCGTCAAGTCGTGCGGGGCGCGAAAACGAGAGATCCACCCAGCGCATGGACCGTTGGATGTAATAGCACCGGGAATCGGCACACCCATTTGCGCTCCTGCACGGTTCGCGCTTCATCCGGCGTTCATGTCCCGGGTCCAGCATCGCGACGTGCTCCAGCCATCCTTCATCCGAGATTCATGTACGGGACCCAGGATGCCCGTCGACCCATGAGCACCGACGTCCCGTCCGACTACGCGCCCCCGGCGGCGAGGTCCGACCGAAGGGGGTACGGATGCCTGCCTTGATCTCCCGCAAGCCACAGCGAGCTCTCGCGATCGCGGCTTTCGTCGTGGCGGCCATGTTCGCTGGGGCCGTCTGGCTCGCGCAGAGCGGGCGCTCGGCGGCGACCCCGGACGTCTCGGTCGTCAAGGCGAGCCGCGGCGACGTGGTCGTCTCGGTGGGCGGCGTCGGGCGCATCGTCGCGGGCGGCGCCGCGGCTGCGATCGAGCAGCCGTCCCCGGGGTCGGGTGCGAGCACGACGGGCTCGACGGGCGGAAGCTCGAGCTCGATTCCGGTCGACGCCGTCTTCGCGCGCGTTGCCGGGCATGTCGCCCGCCTGCTCGTCAAGCCCGGTCAGCACGTCCTCGCGGGCCAGGCGCTGGCACTGCTCGACGACAACGGCGCGGCGGCCTCGGCCGCGCGCCAGGCCCAGCTCGATCTCGAGACCGCTCGCATCGAGCTCGAGCAGAAGCTGCACAACGACCCGCAGAAGGGCGTTCCGCCGACGGCTTCGGAGTTCGCGGCGGCGCGCGCGGCTGTCACCTCGGCCCGCGCGGACCTCGCCCAGGCCGTGGGCCGCGGTCACACGGCCGACATCGCCGCAGCGCGGGCCGATGTGCGGCGCGCACAGGCCGACCTCCAGGCGCTGCTGGGCGGCACCCGCGCGGCTCGCGCCCGGGCGCTCGCGCTCGCCGGCGATCGGGTGACGGTTGCGCAGAAGCGCCTCGACCGGGCGCTCACCCCGGGCTCGCCGACCGACGTCAGCGCCGCGCAGGCCGAGCTTCGCAAGGCCGAGTCGGACCTCGCGGTCCTGCAGAAGCCGCCCGCCACGCCGCTGCCCGAGGACATCGCCGCGGCCCAGTACGCCGTCACCGTCGCACAGGCGGACCTGGCAACCGCCCAGGCCGCCGCCCCGCCCGATCCGGCCGCGGTCGGCACGGCACAGCTCGAGCTGGACAAGGCGCTCGCGGCGCTCGCGGCGCTGAAGCCGCCGCTCGCGCAGGAGCTCACCTCCGCGCAGGCCGCGGTCGATGCGGCCCGCACCAAGCTCGCCGCGCTCCAGGGCCCGCCCGACCCCGCCGAGGTGGCCGCGAGCCGGCAGGAGCTGAGCGCCGCGCAGGCCGAGGTGCGGACGCTGCGCGCCGGTCCGAGCGGCCTGAGCCTCGCGGCCGCCCGTGGCGTCCTGGCCTCCGCCCGCGCGAGGCTCGTCCAGGTGCAGGGCCCCGCAGCCGCAACCGCCGCGCGCGCGGCGGTCAGCAAGGCGGAGGCCGATCTGGCCGCGCTGAATGCCCGCCGCGGCCCGGCCTCGGCGTCCGACATCGCCCTGGCGCGGCTGAAGCAGAGCGCGGCGGCGGCGCGCCTCGCGGCCGCGAGGCTCGATCAGCGCCGGCTCACGGTGCGGGCCGCGAGCGCGGGAACCGTCACGTCCCTGCTCGCGGCAACCGGTGCGCCCGTCGACGGGACGACGCCCGTCGCGGCGGTCACGAACCTCGATCGGCTGGCGGTACGCGTCGAGCTGAGCGAGTTCGACGTCGCACGCGTCAAGGCCGGGCTCAAGGCACGGGTGAGCGTCGACGCGCTCGGTGGCGAGGCGTTCCCCGGGGTCGTGCAGTTCGCGGCGCTCGCCGGCACCGACCGGGACGGCGTCGTGACGTTCCCGGTCACGGTCAGCCTCGAGGGCGTGCACGGGCCGCGCCCCGGCATGAACGTGAGCGTCCGCATCATCATCGCGCAGCGCAGCGACGTCGTGCAGGTGCCGATCGACGCCATCGCCCGCGATGACGAGGATCGCACCACGGTCGAGGTCGTCGGGGCGAACGGGAAGAGCTCGCCGCGCCGCGTGAAGATCGGGCTCGCCAACAACAAGAGCGTCGAGATCGTGCAGGGACTGCGCGCGGGCGAGCGCGTCGCCATCGAGGCGAGCGCCGGTCCGGAGGAGGACTGATGGCGGGTGACGCCGGCGCGCGCGTCATCGAGATCTCCGGCGTCAGCAAGGTCTACGAGACCGGCGAGCTGTCGGTCCACGCGCTGCGATCCGTCAGCCTCGTCATCGACGAGGGCGAGTTCGTCGCCATCATGGGCCCGTCGGGGTCGGGCAAGACCACGCTGCTGGCGATCCTCGGCTGCCTCGACCGTCCCAGCGAGGGCTCGTACAAGCTCGACGGCGAGGAGATGTCGACGCTCGACGAGACGCACCGGGCGCACGTTCGCGGCGCGCGGATCGGCTTCGTGTTCCAGGCCTACAACCTGCTGCCGCGCACGAACGCCTACCGCAACGTCGAGCTGCCCCTCGTCTACGCGGGAGTGCCGGCCCGGGAGCGCCGCAGCCGCGTCCTCGCCGGGCTCGCCGAGGTGGGCCTCTCCGACCGCAGCGGTCATCTCCCGACGCAGCTCTCGGGTGGCCAGCAGCAGCGCGTCGCGATCGCTCGCGCACTCGTCGTGAAGCCGAGCGTGCTGCTGCTCGACGAGCCGACGGGCAACCTCGACTCGGCCAGCGAGGAGGAGGTGCTCGCGTTGCTCGGGCACGTCAACCGCCAGGGCGCCACGCTGGCGATGGTCACGCACTCGAACGAGGTCGCCGAGCATGCGTCGCGCATCGTGCGCCTCGCCGACGGCGTGATCGTCTCGGACGAGCCGGTGCAGCGCCCGCTCGCGCTCGGTGCCCGGTGAGCGCGGCGCGCGAGTACTGGCGGATCGCGCTCGGGGCGCTGCGGGCAAACTGGTTCCGGGCCGTCCTGACGGCGCTCGGCGTCGTCATCGGCGTGGCCTCGCTGATCACGGTCACCGCCGTCAGCGCGGGCGCCTCGCACGAGATCTCGGCGAGCATCGCACGGCTCGGCGCGAACGTCATGGAGATCGACGGCGAGTTCATCAGCGTCGGCACGCGCCAGTCGGCGACCGACCGCGTGATCACGCCCGGCGACGTGGCCGAGATCGCCAAGCTGCCGATGATCAGCCTCGTCGCGCCGCATCAGGACATCGAGAGCCAGGTCGTCTCGGCCGGGCGCTTCCGCACGAACACCTGGCTCGTCGGCATGACGCCGTCCTATTCCGCGGTCTACAACCAGCGGGTCGCGCGGGGTCGCGGCATCACGAGCGCCGACGTCAGCTTCGGGCGCGAGGTCATGCTGCTCGGACTCGACGCGGCCGCGCGCCTCTTCCCCGGGCAGGACCCGATCGGCAAGACGGTCCGCGTGGGCAGCCACGAGTTCGAGGTGGTCGGCCTGCAGTCCCGCCGCGGTCAGCTCGCCGACGAGAACCTCGACAACCGCGTGTTCGTCCCGCTGCCCGTCGTCACGCGCGTGATGGTCGGTGGCGTCAACACGGTGCATCTCTCCGTGCGCGTCACGAGCTCGTCCGAGGTCACGGCTGCCGACGACGCGATGAGCGAGGTGCTGCTGCGCCGGCACGCGCTCCCCCCGGGGTATCCCGAGGACTTCTCGGTGCAGGATCAGGCGAGCATCCTGAAGGAGGGGCAGGCCGCGTCGACGACGTTCAAGGCGCTCACGTTCGCGCTGGGCGGCATCTCGCTCCTGGTCGGCGGGATCGGCATCATGAACATGATGCTCGTGTCGGTGCACGAGCGGACGCGCGAGATCGGCATTCGCAAGTCGGTCGGGGCCACGCCGTTCATGGTGCAGGCGCAGTTCCTGATCGAGGCGCTCGTCCTCAGCACCCTCGGCGGCGTCGCGGGCGTGCTCGCGGGCATCGGCGCGGTCAGCGCGATCGGCTCGCTGGCGGGCTGGCAGACGCTGATCCACGCGCCGTCGCTCGTGGCCGCGTTCGCGGTCGCACTCGCGATCGGGCTCGTGTTCGGCTACTACCCGGCGCGGCGCGCGTCCCGGCTCGATCCGATCGCAGCGCTCCGCTACGAATGAGGGGGGTGATCCGGTGGACGAGCAGCTCTCGCCCGAGCAGGTAAGCGACGAAGCAGCCCTGCTGCCGATCCACGAGATCGCCGCGTACCTCTACGAGCATCTCGGACAGCGGATGACGGCGTACATCGGCGGCGTCAAGGATCCCAAGATGGTCGCGCGCTGGATCGCGCGTCAGAACCTCCCGCGCGACGAGTCGCAGATGCGGCTGCGCGAGGGCTACCAGGCCGCGCGCCTGCTCGTGGATGCCTATGGAGACGAGACGGCGAAGGCGTGGCTCTTCGGATCGAATGCCGAGCTCGGAAGCCAGGCGCCGGCGTTCGTGCTGCGCCAGGCGCGGGCCTGGGAGGACCTGCGCCTGATCGTGCCGGCTGCGCGCGCGTTCGCGCGCGCCGAGCCCGGTCACGCCACGTCGCTCCTGCGCGGCTAGACGATTGATTCCCAACTCCTCGAGCGGCTGGTCGCGCACGGGAATCCGGGACACGCGCCCGCCCTCACGCAAGCGCACGTGTTGCCGTGCGGGCTGGTGTGTCGCCTCAATCGCAGGTGCTGTCGACCAGGGCTCGAGCGACTCTGGTTTCGAGTTGGGCGGGGTACCGCTGCACACCCGCGGGTAGGTCGGCGATACGCCCCTTGAGGATCGCGTCGAGACCGAGCAGCATGATCGCCGCGAAGGGGTCGAACAGTTGCGGTGCTCCAGTGCCCAGACCGGCCGCCAAGTTCACGAGGCTGCCCCGGTTGAGCAGATGCACGCGTCGGCCGTTCACTTCATACCGTTCGAGATGTCGACGCAGGTCGGTGTGGGGGTGCTGATTCAGCCAGTCGACGTCGATCTCACGGTGGCTGTGGCCGACGTTCATGAGGATCGCGCCGTCGGGGAGGCGCTCGATCTGTGCCGCTCCGACGACGCCATCGAAACCGGTCGCGGTGACAACCACGCTGGCTCGACGAACGGCGTCATCGAAGTCGGCGACGCGGCAGCCGTGGTGCTGCGCCTGGATCAACCGAACCGGGTCGAGGTCGACCACCGTGACGTTGGCGCCCAGATCGCGGGCGCGCAGCGCAACGCCCTGACCAACGGGGCCGAACCCGACCACGACGATCTCGCGGCCGTACAGCGACAGGCCCGTTATCGCCGTGAACGCCGGCCAGGTCTCGGCGCCGACATGATGCCGATTGTGAATGAGATCCTTGAGCGCGATCCCGTTCCAGTCCAAGACCGGGAATGGGATATCGAGGCCGGCCAGGCGGTGCAAGCCGGTCGTGGTGGCCTCGAGCGCGGCAGCGGGCCGGTGGCCCGCTGCTGCTGTCGCCACGATCAGCTCACCGCCCATGTCGCACAGCGCGTCGGCTGGTTCGTTCGCGAGCCAAGCCAGTGCGTCGGCGTGCTCGACGGCAGACATGCCGGCGTGGCCGCGGATCTCGACGCCCATCGAGGCGAGGTGCGTTGCGGTGCGGTCGTCGGTGCTGTCCGGGTTGCATGGCGCCATTCGGACTCGGGCCCCGGCCTGGAGGATCGGGCCGACGATGCAGATGCTGTCGGGCATGATGTGCTGGTGACACGCCACGGTGCGGCCCGACAGGTCCGAGGCCGCGACCTCCGCGCCGAACGCGGTGGTGATCGGGTTGAGTCCACGCGATCCATTCAAGCTCTGCGGTGTCCACGGCTCCAGTACATCATGGGCTTCCTAGACCGCGTGCGCAGTGGCGTCCGCCAGTGGGTCGAGTCGGTCTTCGACACGCTCAATGACCAACTCTCGCTCGAGCGCCACGGGGGTCGGACGCTCGCTGGCCTCGTCGCCTACGGCCACTAAGGAATCAATCGTCTAGACATCCCACGGTTGTGAATGTCAAGCGGCGGCTATGAGGGTGTGCGCCCAGGCGATCGATTCGTCGTAGGGCGTGTGGTGTTTGAGGCAGCCGTCGAGGATCCCGACGAGCCGGTTGGCGAGTGCTCGCAGGGCTTGGTGGTGCGTTGCTCCGCGTTCGCGTTGGCGGTTGTAGAGCGCTCGCGTGCCGGGTGAGCTGTTGAGCGCTGCGAAGGCCCAGAGGTAGCAGGCGTCCGCGAGTCGGCGGTTTCGGGCGATGCGTGCGAGCACGACCTGGCGGGTGCCGGAGGCGCGGGTGATGGGCGCGGTGCCGGCGTAGCAGCGGCGGGCTTTGGCATCCTGGTAGCGGTTCGGCGAGTCGCCGAATTCGGCAAGTACCCGGGCGCCGAGGACGATGCCTAGTCCGGGAAGACTGCGGAGGATCTCGGCGTCCGGGTGACTCATGAAGGCATCGGCCAGCTCGCGCTCGAGCTCAGCGATCTGGCGCGACAGCTCTTGGCTGACAGCGACCGTGGCGCGCACGCTGGCAGCGAACGCGCTCGTGATCTGCGGGCTCGCGGCGAGCTGCTCGCTGCGTAGCGCGGCTTGGATCTGCTGCGCCTTGTGATCGAGGTTGCGCTCCCGCCCCGCACGCTTGAGCGTCGAGCGCAACGCCGCGAGCGACAAGCAAGCGGCCCTCAGCCGGGCTCGGTGCGCGCGCCAGCACGGCGAGTGCGTCGCGCTCGCCGAGCTCGCCCGCGAACGCCGCGAGCGCCTGCGGGTAGAACTCGCGCAGCGTCGAGCGCAACTGATTGACCTGCCGCTGCCGCGTCCAGATCAGACCCTGGTGCGCACGAGCGAGCACCTTCACGGCTTCCGCCAGCGTGCTGTCGGCCGCGACTTCGCGGTGCTGGTGGCGGTCGGTGCGCACGAGATCGGCCAGCATCCGCGCGTCGCCAGGGTCGCTCTTGGCGCCCGAGACGGCGTGCCGATCACGGTAGCGGCTGGCGGCCAGCGGATTGATCGCGTAGACCGCGTACCCGGCCTCCAGCAACGCCGCGACCCACAACCCGCGGTCGGTCTCGATACCGATCACGACCTCACCCGGCTCAGCCGCGTGCTCGGCCAGCAACGCGTGCAACTGCGCGATCCCGGCCAGGCCCTCTGGCACGCGTCGCTTCGCGAGCCGCTCCCCATGCTCAGCGAGCACGCACACGTCGTGGTGGGCCTCAGCCCAGTCATCCCCGACGAAGATCACCGCTCCTCCTCTCAGCTCGTCGACCATCCCAGCGAGTCAGAGAAGAACCTCAGCGACCTAATGGATCAGTGCTCACGGCACGACATCCCACCAGCCATACGCTCTCTCGTCTACCGACGGGGGCACGGTCTAGACGTAGAGGTGCCACCTCGGCGGTCGTCAGTGCTCACCCGCCGGCGACTCGAAGACCAGCCTGACGAACCCGCCGGACTGATCGGGCCCCATTAGCGGCCTTCCGGTCGGACATCCCGGGCCGGCTGGTGGCCCGGTGCGAGGGAGAGCGAGCCAGACGTCTGCACCGCCTCCGGCGAGATTGACCGCATGCGCGCTGCCCCCGTGCGCCTCGGCGATCGTCCGGACGATCGAGAGCCCGAGTCCCGACCCCGCGCGCGAGCGCCCCTGCTGCGGGCGCGCGAAGCGCGTGAACGCCTCGGCGACGAAGTCGGGCGGAAAGCCCTCGCCCTCGTCGCGAACGTGCAGCTCGATGGTTCCGCCGGCCGCTCCCGCCGACAACGTGACCGCGCCGCCACCGTGCCGCAGGGCGTTCTCGACGAGATTCCCGAGCGCCTGCTCGAGCCGCATCCGGTCACCGCGCAGCCGCAGCCCGGGCGCGGAATCCGCCGACACGGGTCGCCCGGCCTCCTTTGCCCGCCACTCGAAGCGCGTGACGGTCGAGGCGAGCAGCTCGCCGAGCTCGAGCTCTTCGAGCCGCAGCTCGAGGTGGCCGCGGTCCGAGCGGGCGATCAGGAGGAGGGATTCTGCGAGCTGCGTGAGCCGGTCGACCTCGGCCGACGATCGGCGGAGGGCGTCCTTCAGCTCCACCTCCCCCTCGCCGTGGCGCAGGGCGAGCTCGAGCTCGGTGCGCAGCAGCGCGAGCGGCGTGCGGAGCTCGTGGCCGGCGTCGGCGACGAAGGTGCGCTCGCGCTCGAGCGCCGCCTCGAGCCGGGCGAGCATCGCGTTGAGCGTCTCGCCGAGCCGCTCGACCTCGTCCCGCGTCTGCGGGACGGGCAGCCGCTCGCCGGGTCGCTCCGCGGAGATCGCTGCCGCCCGCCTGCGCATCGACTCGACGGGCCGGAGGGAGAGTCCCGCCAGTCCGTAGCCGGCGAGCGTGGCGAGCAGCAGTGCGATCGGGCCCGCGACCAGCAGCTCGTCGCGCAGGCTGCGGAGCGTCTCGGCGCGATCCTCGCGGGTGATCCCGACCAGGAGCACCAGGGTGCGCCCGCGGCGCGTCACGTGCGTGGCGAAGATGCGGGACGGCTCGTCGAGTCCCGGAACCGAGCTGCGATTCGTGAAGATCGCACCTGCCAGCGCGCGCGTCAGCTCCTGCCCGTCGAGCAGCGGCGCGGCAGCCAGCGGCGGGGTCGCGTCGACCACGCGGCCGCGCCTGTCGAGCAGCTGCGCGTAGGTCTCGCCCGTCTCGACGAACCGGCTGCGGTGCTCGGAGGCGAGCGGGGTGCCCGGCCGGCTCGTCAAGACGGCCAGGTCGCTCGCGCGCTGGCGCAGCTGGCGGTCGAGCGCGACGGAGAGGTGCGAGCCGAGGCGGATGTAGAGGATCGCTCCGGTCACGACGAGGACGACGGCCATCGCGACGGCGAAGGCGGCCGAGACGCGCCACCGGATCGGCAGCCGTCTCACAGCCCGCTGTCCCGGCGCAGCCGGTAGCCGGCTCCGCGGACCGTCTCGAGCGAGCGCACGCCGAACGGCTCGTCGATCTTGCTGCGGAGGTGACGGACGTGGACGTCGACCACGTTCGAGCGGTTCTCGTATGCGAAGTCCCAGGCGTGCTCGAGGAGGTGGAGGCGCGAGAGCACCTCGTCGGGCCGGCGCATGAACGTCTCGAGCAGGGCGAACTCCTTGGACGAGAGCTCGATCGGGTGCGGTCCGCGCCAGACCCGGCGGGTCGCCGGGTCGAGGCGCAGATCGCCGACCTCGAGCACGCCCGGGCGCTCGAGCTCGCCGCGCCGTGCGAGCGCGCGCAGGCGCGCGAGCAGCTCGGCGAACGCGAACGGCTTGACGAGGTAGTCGTCGGCGCCCGAGTCGAGGCCCGCCACGCGATCCTCGACCGAGTCGCGCGCGGTCAGCATCAGAACCGGTGCCCGCACGCCCTTGGCGCGGATGAGCCGGCAGGTCTCGAAGCCGTCGCTGCCGGGCAGCATGACGTCGAGCACGATCGCGTCGTACGCGACCGCGGCGACCATCCAGAGCGAGTCCTCGCCGCTTGCCGCGATGTCGACCGCGAAGCCCTCCTTGAGCAGGCCGTGCCGGATCAGACTCGCCATCTGCAGCTCGTCTTCGATCACCAGGACACGCATGCGGCGATTCTCCCAGCCGTGGCGCGGCGGCGCACGCCCGTCATCCTGCGTTCATGTTCGGGCGGTAGCCTCGCGGCGTCCAATCGGGAGGAAGGGTGGTGGTTGCGCTGAGCGTGCGACGGTGTCCTCGCGGAGCGCCGCTGTGACGGCCGTGGTCGAGGCGCACGGGCTGGCCAGGACCTACGGCTCGCTCGTCGCCGTCGACGACCTGTCCGTGTCCGTGCGCGGCGGGGAAGTGCTCGGCATGCTCGGCCCGAACGGCGCGGGCAAGACGACCGCCGTGCGCATGCTGACGACGATCCTCGCGCCGAGCCGCGGGAGCTTCTCCGTGGCGGGGATACCGCACTCGCGGCCGGGGGAGATCCGGCGCCTGATCGGGGTCCTGCCCGAGAGCGCGGGCTACCCCGGCGGCCAGACCGGCGAGGGGTACCTCGTCTACCACGCCCGCCTGCACGGTCAGTCGCGCGCGCATGCGCGCGCGACCGCGCGCTCGCTGCTCGGCGAGACCGGCCTGCGCGAGCGCGGCGGGTCGCGGATCTCCACCTACAGCCGCGGCATGCGCCAGCGGCTCGGCATCGCGCGGGCCCTCGTCAACGATCCCGTCGCCGTGTTCCTCGACGAGCCCACGCTCGGCCTCGATCCGGCCGGGCAGCGACAGGTGCTCGCGACCGTGCGCGCGATCGCGCGCGAGCGGGGCGCGGCCGTGCTGCTGAGCACGCATCTGCTCAACGAGGTCGAGGAGAACTGCTCGCACGTGCTGATCCTCAATCGCGGCCGCGTCGTCGCCGAGGGAACGGTGGCGGAGATCGTCAGCCGCGCGGCGGCTCCCCGGCGGGTGCGGCTGCAGGTCGCGCCGGAGCACGCCGAGCGGGCGGCAGCCGCCCTCGCCCCGGTGCGCACGGTCGAGCGCGTCGACCACGCGGAGGGCCAGCCGGGCTGGCTGGTCGTCACGCTCTCGGCGCCGGGAGGCGACAACGGCGCTCCTCCGGCGAGCGAGTGCATGCGCGCGCTCCTCGACTCCGGCATCGAGCTGCGCTCGTTCGAGCTCGACGGCGCCCGCCTGAGCGATGCCTTCCTGGCGATGACCGGGGCGGTCTGAGATGGCGGTCGAGCCGGCACGCCGCGAGCCCGTGACGCGCGCGTGGGCCGTCGTGCTGGAACAGGAGCTCCGCGACCTCTGGACGGGCGGGCGCGCGCTCGTCATGTGCTTCGCGTTCAGCTTCCTGCTGAGCGTGATCGCCTACCTCGTCGCGACCAACACCGATCTCAACTTCCTCGAGCAACGCGAGTCGGTCAGCCTCGTCCTCCAGGTCGCGACCGCCGTCGGGGCGCTGCTCGCCCTGCTCGTCGCGGGCGACGCGATCAGCGGGGAGCGCGAGCGCGGCACGCTCGAGACGATGCTCCTCACACCTGCCTCGCGGCGCCAGATCGCGACCGGCAAGCTGCTGGCGGCGCTCTCGCTCTGGGTCGCGGCGTTCGTCGTCACGGTGCCGTACGTCTGGCGGCTCGGCAGCGGCGCCGGGGTCGTCGCGGATGCCATCGCGGCAGGTCTCGTCGTCGGCACGCTGCTCGCGGTCTTCCTCGCGTCGCTCGGCATCGTGATCAGCCTCTTCAGCGGCTCCAACCGCTTCAGCCTCTCGCTCAGCCTGTTCCTGCTGCTGGCGCTCTTCGCCCCCTCGCAGCTCCCGTCGAGCGCCGAGAAGGGCTGGGCCGGCAATCTCCTCATGCGCTTCAACCCGGTCACGGCCGGCGAGCACTTCATCGGCAGGATCGTCGTCAACGGGCACTCCTGGAGCGAGGACGCGACGTGGCTCGTCTCGCCGGTCGCTGCGGCGGTGGTGTTCGCCGTCCTCGCCCCGCTGGCGGCCGGGCGCTGCATGGCACTCCGGGGCGGCATCTCCGAATGAGTCGTCGCCTCGCCGCGCGCGCCGCGCTCGCCGCCACCGTCGCGGTGCTCGCGCTCGCCGCCGCCGCGCCGGCCGCGCCGGAAGCGAGCGGGCTGTCCGCGAGCGTCGATCGCACCCGGATCGCGACCGAGCTCGGCCGCACGTTCGTCTTCCGCTCCACGATCGCGAACGACGGCTCGGCGCAGGCCGGCGGTCTCATCGCGCATCTCAACATCGTCAGCCTCAGCGACGACGTCTACGTCGACCCCGAGGATTGGTCGACCCATCGCACCCGCTACCTCGCTCCCCTCCGCGCGGGCGGCTCGCAGACGATCACATGGCGGGTGAAGGCCGTCAATTCCGGCAACTTCGGGGTCTACGTCGCGGTGCTGCACCGCGCCGGCGACGCGCATCCGCCGACCACGGCACCGCTGATCGCCGTGGCGGTCGCGGGCAGGACGACGATCAACGCCGGCGGGATCCTGTCGGTCGCGCTCGGCGTGCCGGCGCTCCTCGGCGCCGTCACGATCGCACTCGGCCTGCGTCGCCGGCGCTCGGCATGATCGGCGGTCGTCGCCGCATGCGAGGCGCGCGCAGGCTGCGCCCGACCGGAATCGGCGCCGTCTGCTCCGTGGTCGCCGCGCTGGGCGCTGTTGCGCTCGCGCCGGCGACGGAAGGCGCTGCGCCTTCCGCGGGCAGCGCGCACGCGGCCTCGACGAACCCGTGGCAGCCGCTCACGCCCGGGCTGCAGTCGGTCGCGCGCGGGTACGTCAACGTCGGCAGCAGGCGCCTTCCGCACCTCAGGGTGTACACCGTCACCGACGTCGTCAAGGTCATCGGCGGCGTCCGCTCGGTCGCGGTCCTGGACCAGGACATCGACGGCGGTCAGATCGCCGAGCAGGCGATCGACTATCTCTCCATCGACGCCCGGGGGACGGTCTGGTACCGCGGCTCCTACACCGAGAGCTACGAGGGCGGCCGCTTCCTCAACGCGCTCGACGGCTGGCTGGACGGTCGCCAGGGCGCGAAGGCCGGGATATTCATGCCGGCGCGCCCGCGGGTGGGAACGCCGGCCTACTACCAGCAGCAGGTCCCGGGGCAGGAGGCGACGACCGCGCAGGTCGTCAAGACCCGGCAGTCGAAGTGCGTTCCCTTCCGCTGCTTCAAGAACGTCGTGGTGATCCTCGAGGGCGGCGACGAGTACAAGTACTACGCGCCCGGCGCCGGCGGCATCCGGACGGAGCCGCGCTCCTCGGGCGGGCCGCAGGAGACCGAGGACCTGATCAACCTGCGGCAGCTCGGTGCGCGTGGGCTGGCCGAGATCAGCGCCGAGGTCATCAAGCTCGACAAGCGCGCTCGCACGACGATGCCGGATGCATTCGGCGGCGCGCCGGCTGCGATCCGGAAGCCCTGACCGCGCAGCTCCAACCCGGGCGCCCGGCGGCCATCGTGCGGGTCGACGGCGTCTCCAAGACCTTCGGCGAGGGCGAGACCGAGAGGAGGGTCCTCGACGACGTGCGCTTCGAGCTCGCGCCTCGCGAGACGACCAGCCTCGTCGGACGCTCGGGGAGCGGCAAGTCGACGCTGATCTCGGTGCTCGCAGGTCTGATCTCGCCCGACGCCGGCGCGGTCGAATTCGACGGGTGCGCGATGGCCGGGCTCGGCGACAGCGCCCGCGCGCGCCTGCGCGCGCGCCGCATCGGCGTCGTGTTGCAGCGCGACAACCTCATCCCCTTTCTCACGGCAGCCGAGAACGTCGAGCTGGCGACCGCCATCGCAGGCAGGGGCCGGCGGCGCGCACATGCCCGCGAGCTGCTCTCCGAGCTCGGCCTCGGCGGGCGCCTCCACCATCGCCCGCACGCGCTCTCCGGAGGCGAGGCGCAACGCGTGGCGGTCGCAGTCGCGCTGGCGAACGATCCCGACCTCCTGCTCGCCGACGAGGTCACCGGCGAGCTCGACAGCACCACCGCGGAGCGGGTCATGGGAGTGATCTTCGAGGCCTGGCGCGAGCGCGAGCTGAGCGTGCTGTACGTCACCCACAGCGACGAGCTCGCCGTACGCGCCCAGCACAGGCTCGGCCTCTCGGATGGTGCCGTTCACCGCCTGTGACCGCACGCGCCGGCTTGAGGATCGAGGAGCTCGCGAAGCACTACGCGACGAGCGCCGGCGTCGTGCGGGCGCTCGACGGCGTGACGATCGCGGTCGAGCCGGGGTGCAGCCTCGCGGTGACCGGGCCGAGCGGGTGCGGGAAGTCGACGCTGCTCGGGCTCGTCGCGGCTCTCGACAGCCCGTCCGCCGGAAGCGTCTCGCTCGACGGCCGTCGCATCTCGGAGCTGCCCGAGCGGGAGCGCGAACGCATCCGCCGCGAGGAGATCGGGCTGGTCTTCCAGGCGGACAACCTCCTGCCCTTCCTCACCGCCGCCGAGAACGTCGCTCAGCAGCTCGCACTGGGCGGGGCCGGCGGGGCGTACGAGCGCTGCGGCGAGCTCCTGACCCGGCTGGGACTCGCGGATCACGCCGGCAAGCTGCCCGACGAGCTCTCCGGCGGGCAGCGGCAACGCGTCGCGGTTGCACGCGCCCTGATCCACCGGCCGCGCCTGATCCTCGCCGACGAGCCGACGGGCGCGCTCGATACGGCGAGCGCCGCGGCCGTCATCGACGTGTTGCAGGAGGCGCAGCGGGAGCTGGGGGCGATCCTGGTCGTGGTCACCCATGACCGCGCGCTGGCCGGGCGGCTCGATGGGCGGCTCCGCTTGCGTGACGGGCGCTCCGTGGACGACGCCGCTGCCGAAGACGGGCGCGACGCCCATGCGTAGCTACGTCTGGCGCGAGCTCGTGCGCAACCCGCGCCGTACGCTCGCTGCGACGGCGGGCGTGGCGCTCGGAGTCGGCCTGTTCTCCGCGGTGCTCTTCTTCGTCGACGGTTCGGGGGCGACCCTGACGGCACGGGCGGTCGCTCCGCTCGCTCTCGACATGCAGCGCGTGCTCACCGCGCCCATGGGCGGCGATCTGCGGCTGGAGGAACGGCTCGGCGCGACCGGCTCGATCGCGGCCGGAGAGCCCGTGACCGTCACGCTCAGGGTGATCAACGGCGGAGCCGAGCCCGCGCACGACGTCGTCGTCGTGGAAGAGCCGCCTGCGCCACTTCGCTACGTCGCGGGATCGGCGCGGCTGAACGGGGCGCGGCTTCCGGACGAGGCCGGCGGGAGCCCGCTCTCGGCGGGTCTCGCCGGGCTGGGCCGCAACATCGGGACGGTCGCTGCGGCGTCGACCGCGACGATCACCTACACGGCGCGCGCCCGGCGAGCCGTGCCCGCGCGGGCGCTGCGGCTGCGGGCGCGCGTCTCGAGCCGGGAGAGCCTCGTGCCGATTCCCGCCAACGGCCCGCGGCAGTGGACGCTCGAGCAGGTGCGCGCGCGGATCGCCTCGATCCCGGCCGTGGCCGCGGCCGACGCTCTCGCGTTCGTCGATCTTCCCGCCGGATCGCTGCGCGCCCGAGGCGCCGTCGTGCGCGACCCGATACGGGTCTTCGCCTTCGATCGCCGCTACCGCGACCACTACCCGTCGATCCGGATCACGGCCGGCGGGTTCGGCTCGCGCGCCGCGCTGGTCAGCGCCGAGGCGTCGCGGTCGCTCGGGGTGCGGCCGGGAGCGTCGATCGAGCTGAGGCTCCCGGCCGGCCGCACGCTCACGCTGCCGGTCAGCGGCGTCGCCGACCTCGCTCGCGCCCACCCGCTGTTCTCGAGCCGGCGGTCGCGCAACCTCGAGGACTTCCTCTACGTGCGCGACTCCGTCGTCGTCAGCCCGGCGGTCTTCGCGCGCTCGATCGTCCCCGCGCTCCGGGCCGGCAGTGCAGAGCTCGGAGGCGTGGTCAAGACGCTTCCGGTCGAGGAGGTCGACGTGCTCGTCGCGCGCGAGCGCCTGCACGCGAGCCCTGCCGCGGCGCTCGCGCAGACACGGGCGGTCGCCCGCTCGATCGCGCGGATCGCGCCCGGTCAGGACTACCTCATCGACAACATCTCGAACACGCTCGTCGTCGCGAAGGCCGACGCCGCGGTCGGCAAGCGGATGTTCGTCTTCCTCGGCCTGCCCGCGATCCTGGTGGCGGCACTCCTCGCTGCCTATGCCGGGAGCGTGCTGGCCGGTGCCCAGCGCCGCGAGCAGGCCAACCTGCGCTTGCGCGGAGCGCATCGTGGTCACCTGCTGCGGATCCTCGCCTACCGGACGCTCGCCGTGGCGGGTGCCGGATCCGCCGCCGGGGGCGCGGCCGGATTCCTCGCCGCTCTCGCCATCCTCGGATCCGGCAACCTGCTGCAGGCGCCGCCCGGCGATCTCGCGCGCTCGGCGCTCGCGGGGGTCGGCGGAGGGATGCTGGTGACGGCGCTCGCCCTGTTCATCCCGGGGCGCCGTGCGCTTGCTCGCGAGATCGCCGAGGAGCGGCGCGAGCTGGCGCTCCCGGCGCCACCGGCGTGGTGGCGCCTGCGACTCGACGTCGCCCTGCTTGCCGCGGCCGCGCTCGCCGAGGCGATCGTCCTGCGAACGGGCGCCCTCGACGCGCCGGCCGGCTCCGCCTTCGAAGGCCGCTCGGTCTCGCTCCCTGCGTATCTCCTGCTCCTTCCGCTGCTGGCCTGGGTCGGCGGCGTGCTGCTCTCGACCCGCCTGGTCGTCGCGGCCGTCGTGCGCCTTCCCGGTGACGGCTCCTCCCCGTTTCGGCAAGCTCGTTCCCGCGACCCTCGCTCACAGCCTCAGGCGGCGTCCCTGGGAGATCGCAACGGGTGTCGCGACTCTCGGCCTCGTGATCGCGTTCGGGACGAGCCTGCGCACGTTCATCGCCACCTACGACGCGGCCAAGGCCGCGGACTCCCGCTTCGTCGTGGGATCCGATCTGCGCGTCACGCCGGACGCGCGCACCCGCTCGGCCCGGTACGCGTCGCAGCTTCGGGTCGGCGGCGTGGCCGGCGTGAGCCCGGTCGCATTCGCGCTCGAGAACTCGCTCCTGCTCGGCGCCCACCAGCGGGCGAGAACCGACCTGGCGGCGATCGACCCCGTGACCTTCGGAGAGGTGACCCGGCCCACGGACTCCTCCTTCGCCGGCAGGTCCACGAGTGCCGCACTGGCGGCGCTGCGCGCCGATCCGCGTGGGCTGCTCGTCGCTGCCGGCACCGCAGACGAGCTCTCCATCGAGACCGGAGATCGGGTGCGGGTGGTGGTGGCGCTGGGAACGCCGCGCGAGGCCACCGCGACCTTCCGCGTGGTCGGGCTGTTCACGCGCCTCGCCGGCTTCGCACGGCGTCCCGACCTCGTCGCCGGCCTGGACGCCTATGCCGCCGCGGCGACCGCAACGCGCGTCGACTTCTTCCTCGTGCGGACGAACGACCACGGCGGTGCCGGTCTCGCTCGAGTCGCCGCGGCGATCCGCTCCGGTCCGGGAGCCCGTGGCTCACTCGCGATCGAGACGACCGAGACGGCGCGCGATCGCGACCAGTCGAGTCTCACCGCTCTCGACGTCCGCAGTCTCGCCGGCCTCGGTTCGCTCTCGACGCTGCTGATGAGCGCCGCCGTCATCGCGATCTTCGCGTTCGGGCTGATCCTGCAGCGACGGCGCGAATACGTGAGCCTGCGCGCGCAAGGGATGCATGCGGGCGAACTCCGGGCGCTCGTCCTCGGCGAGGTCGCGCTCGTGGCCGCAGGCGGCCTGGTGTCGGGCCTGCTCGTCGGTACGGGCACCGCCTTCCTGCTCGTCCAGGTCCTGCGCCCGCTCTTCGTCCTGCCTCCGGGCGTCGAACCGGCGCCGGGAGCGCTCGTGACGCCGGCACTTGCGACGGTGGCCGCTGCGCTCGTCTGCGCGTTCGCAGCGGCCGCTGCCCTGCGCCGCATCAGGCCCACGGACGTCCTCCGGGAACCGTAGGGTGCGCCTCAGCGCAGGAACACGGCCTCGAGCTCGTCGACGAGGTTCAGGCCGTTGACCGCCTCGCTCCGGAACGCGGCGCCGGGCGCGTGCGCGCCGAGCCGCATGGCCGCGACGTGACGCGCGTACGCCGCGGCGACCGTCCCTCCCCGGTGGTCGACGACGGTCTGGCGCAGCGGCGCCCAGACGGCGGCGAGGCGCGCGACGACCGGCGGGACGGCCGCCCCCTGGCCGGCGAGCGAGCGCAGCTGTGCCTCCCGGTCGAGGTAGTCGAGACGGCGCACGGCGACGGGCACGCGATCGGCGAAGTGCGCGTACAGCAGGGCCACGAGACCCGACACGTCGTTGGCCGCCAGTGCGATCGCGGTGAACGGCCCGGCGCGCGAGAGCCGCGCGACGAGCGCCGTGCGGGCTCGCAGCGCGGCGATGTCGGCGGGCGCCGTGCCGGCGGCCAGGAGCGTCCGGGCGGTTGCGCCCGCAGGGCGCGCGGCGAGCGTGCCCGCCATGGCGACGACCCGGGCGCGATCGTGCGCAAGCGCCGCGTCGACCAGGTCCTCGGCGTTCGACTCGAGCGCCGTGAGGCTCGCCGGCACCGGCGGCCGCGCGGGCGCTGCGCCGGTGCGCGCTGCGGCGATCATGCCCGCGGCCAGGACGCTCGCGACCAGCAGCGCTCCGGCGGCGAAGCGCCTCGACCACTCGAGCGATGCTGCCTGATCGCCGGCCATGCGCCTCCCTCGCGCGCGCTGGTTGGCCTTCGGGGCCGCGAGTGTAGGCAATTCCGGCGCCGCGCGTGCGCCTGCGGTTGCCTCCCGGCGCGATCGCCGGCGTCTCGCCCGTGCAGACTCGCACGGGGACGCTCTATGGTTCCCGGCAGCCGCGCTCGTCCGCGCCGTCCAGGAGCCCCCATGAGTGAGCCACGCGCCGCGACGAACTTCCTCAGTCCCTTCGACGTGCCGACGCCGGAGGGGGCCGAGGGCTGGGAGGAGATGTATCCGTACTACCTCCTCTTCGATCCCGCGCGGCGCGAGGCCGAGGAGAAGCGCTTCTGGTTCTACAACGGGATGCACTTCCCGGAGCCGATGCCGCCGTTCGACATGATCACCGCCGAGTCGTGCTACCTCTCGATCGGCCTCTACCAGGGCCGCGTGTTCCAGATCCCGACGGTGCTCGGGATCGAGCACCGGGTGGTCAACGGGTACGTCTACATCACGGCCAACGAGGTCAGCGATCCGGCCGAGATCGAGAAGCGGCTCGAGGTCTTCCTGCCGCGGATCGGCTTCTACTACCAGAACTGGGACATGCTCGTGGCCCGCTGGCAGGCCGCGGTCGACGCGGCGATCGAGCAGCTGACGGCGCTCGAGGTGCCGCGGCTCCCCGCGATCGAGGACGAGCAGGAGCTGCTGCACGACCACAAGCTCGGCTCGAACTTCCGGCTGATGACCGCCTACGACCGCTGCATCGGCCTCTACAACGAGCTCAACCAGCTGCACTTCGAGCTCCTGCTGCTCGCCTACGGCGCGTACCTGACGTTCTTCCAGTTCTGCCAGGCGGCGTTCCCCGACATGGGCATGCAGGTCATGACGCAGATGATCGCCGGCTACGACACGACGATGTTCCGACCGGACGACGAGCTCAAGGCGCTGGCGGCCTCGGCGCTCGAGCGCGGCGTCGCCGGCTCGTTCGCCGACGGCCGCGCGCCCTCCGACGTGCTGGCCGAGCTCGCGACGAGCGAGGGCGGCCGGGCCTGGATCGCCGACCTCGAGTCGCGCAAGCACCCCTGGTTCTTCATGTCGACGGGCGACGGCTTCTACCACCACCACCGCGCCTGGGTCGACGACCTGCGGCTGCCGTTCACGGCGATCACGGGCTACATCGCGCAGATCGAGGCCGGCACCAGCCTCGACCGGCCGAAGGAGCGGCTGCTCGCCGAGCGCGACCGCATCGCCTCGGAGTACGCGCAGCTGCTCTCCACGCCCGAGGAGCGGGCGTCGTTCGACGAGATGCTCGGCCTCTGCCGCCACGTCTTCCCGCACGCCGAGGGCCACAAGTTCTTCATCGAGCACTGGGGCACCTCGCTGTTCTTCAACAAGATGCGCGAGATCGGCGCCGTGATGTCCGAGCACGGCTTCTTCGAGAGCGCCGACGACGTCTTCTACCTCAACATCCACGAGGTGCACGAGGCGCTCTCCGACCTCGGCCTCGCGTGGTCCGGCGGCACGGCGGCGCGCGGGACGGTCTACTGGCCGCCGCGGATCGCGCGGCGCAAGGAGATCCTCGCGCGGCTCTCGGAGTGGACGCCGCCGCCGGCGCTCGGCTTCGTGCCCGAGGTGATCACCGACCCCACCGTGCAGCTGCTGTGGGGCGTCACGGCCGACCGGCTGCGCGCCTGGGCCAGTCAGAGCGAGGACGAGGGCATCACGGGCTACGCGGCGTCGCCGGGCGTGGCCGAGGGCCTCGCGCGCGTGGTCCGGGACGTCAACGACATCGGCAGCGTGCAGCAGGACGAGGTGCTCGTCTGCTCGGTGACGGCGCCGAGCTGGGGGCCGGTGTTCCCGAAGATCGCCGCCGCCGTCTCCGACATCGGCGGGATGATGTCGCACGCCGCGATCGTCGCCCGCGAGTACGGGCTGCCCGCGGTCGTCGGCACCGGGCATGCCACGAAGCTGATCAAGACGGGCGACCGCGTGCGCGTCGACGGCGACCACGGCACCGTCACTATCCTCCCCTGACGTGGGGGACGCGCGCTACACGGTGCCGTTCGAGGAGCTGCGCGCCGATCAGGTGGAGCTCGTCGGCGGCAAGTGCGCGCATCTCGGCGAGCTGACGGGGGCCGGCTTCGCGGTCCCGCCCGGGTTCGCCGTCACGACGGCCGCCTACCTGCGCGACGACATCGGCGCCGCGGTGGCCGAGGCCTACGCGGAGCTCGGCCGGCGCGTCGGCCGCGCCGACGTGCCGGTCGCCGTCCGCTCGAGCGCGATCGCCGAGGACATGCCCGAGGCGAGCTTCGCCGGCGTCCAGGACACCTATCTCTGGATCTGCGGGCTCGAGGCCGTGCTCGACGGCGTGCGCCGCTGCTGGGCGAGCTACGACAACCCGGAGGCGGTCGCGTATCGCAGGGAGCACGGGATCGCGCGCGGCGGCATGAGCGTCGCCGTGCAGTACATGGTCGACGCGCGCGTCGCGGGCGTGATGTTCACGCTCAACCCCGTGTCGGGCGATCGCTCGTCGATCGCGATCGACGCGAGCTACGGCCTCGGCGTGTCCGTCGTCGGCGGCGAGGTGACGCCCGACTCCTTCCTCGTCTCGAAGGTCACGCGCGAGATCGTGCGCCGCCAGATCGGCGCGAAGGCGATCGAGGTCGTCGCCGATGCGGCCGCGGCGACGACGGTGCGGCGCGACGTCCCCGAGGACCTGCGCGCGCGGGCGTGCCTGAGCGACGACGAGATCGCCCGGCTGGCCGAGATCGGCCGGGGCATCGAGGCGCACTACGGGCGCCCCCAGGACGTCGAGTGGGCGATCGACCGCCGGCTCGGCGAGCTCTTCGTCCTCCAGACCCGGCCCGAGACGGTCTGGAGCAACCGGCCGCGCTCGCACCCCGTCACGGGCGGAGCGCTGGCGCTGATCACGGCGACGATGACCGGCCGCACGGCGACGGCGAAGGAATGAGCGACTCGGCCGACCTGACGCCGGAGGACGTGAAGGAGATCCTGCGGCTGGTGGACTCGTCGCAGTTCGACGAGTTCGAGCTCGAGACGCCCCGCCTCACGATCCGCTTCCGCCGCGGCGAGCCGGCCCTGCCCGAGCGCGCGGCGGAGCCGGCCCCGGCGGGCGAACCGCCGCAGGGCCTGCTCGACGTGACGGCGCCGATGGTCGGGACGTTCTACCGCGCACCCGGGCCCGGCGAGCCGCCGTTCGTCGAGGTCGGCAGCCCGGTCGAGCACGGCACGCAGGTCTGCATCCTCGAGGTCATGAAGCTGATGAGCGCCGTCGCCGCCGGCGTGCGCGGCGTCGTCGCGGAGGTCTGCTGCACGAACGGCGCGGCGGTGGCCTACGGGGACGTGCTCTTCCGCATCCGGCCGGCATGATCGGGCTCGTCGACACGACGGTGCGCGACGGGCACCAGAGCCTCTGGAGCGCCGACGCCCTGACGACGGCGATGATCGCCGAGATCGCGCCCGTCATGGATCGCGCCGGCTTCCGCGCGATCGACTTCACGAGCAGCACGCACATGGCGATGACGGTGCGCACGCACGCGGAGGACCCGTGGGAGCGCATCCGCAGGGTGCGCGAGCTCATGCCCGCGACGCCGCTCGGCTTCATCACGCCCGGCATGCGCTTCATGGCCTGGCAGCGCGCCCCGGTCGACGTGATGCGGCTCGCGCTCCGCTGCGTCATCCGCAACGGGATCCGGCGCATCTGGGTCTCCGAGTCGATGAACGACGTCGACACCGACCTGCGCATCGCGCGGGTCGCCAAGGAGGAGGGTGCGGACGAGGTGCTCGTGGGCCTCGTCTACAGCATCAGCCCGGTGCACACCGACGACTACTACGCCGCGCGCGCGAGGGAGATCGCGGCGAGCGCGGACGTCGACCTGCTCAACCTCAAGGATCCCGGCGGGCTGCTCACGCCGGAGCGCGTGCGCACGCTGGTGCCGGCTCTGCGCGCCGCCGCCCCGTCGCTGCCGCTCGAGGTGCACTCGCACTGCACGGCCACCATGGCGCCGCTCGTCTACCTCGAGTCGGCGCGCCTGGGCGCGTCGTTCGTGTGCACGGCCGTCCGGCCGCTCGCCAACGGCACCTCGCAGCCGTCGGCGGAGCAGACGCTCGCGAACCTGCGGGCCGAGGGCTTCGCCGTCGAGCTCGACGAGGACGCGCTCGCGCAGATGTCCGCCTACTTCACCGCCCTGGCGGCGCGGATCGGCCGGCCGGTCGGCGTCCCGGTCGAGTACGACGTCTCGATCTACCGCCACCAGCTCCCGGGCGGCATGACGTCGACCCTGCGCCGGCAGCTGCGCGAGGTCGGGCTGGAGGGTCACTGGGACGAGGTGCTGAACGAGATCCCGCGCGTGCGCGAGGAGCTCGGCTGGCCGATCATGGTCACGCCGCTCTCGCAGTTCGTCGGCGTGCAGGCGTTCCTCAACGTGACGACGGGCGAGCGCTACTCGCAGATCCCCGACGAGGTCGTGAAGTACGTGCTCGGCCAGTACGGGCCACCGCCTGCAGAGCTCGATCCCGCCCTGGCCGCCAGGGTGCTCGCCTCGCCCCGGGCCGAGCGGTTCCGGGGCGAGGAGCACCGCCTCGACCTGGGCGAGGCACGCGCGCGCTACGGGGACGGGATCAGCGACGAGCTGCTGCTGCTGAGGATGATGCTGCCCGCCGAGCAGGTCGATGCGATGCTCGCGGGGCCGCAGACCCGAGCGCGGGCACCGGGGCGGCACCCCGTCGTCGAGCTCGTCGAGGGACTGACGCGGCGGCCGCTGCGCGAGATCGACCTCACGGCGCCCGGAGTGCGGGTGCGCGCCCGCGCCCGGTGAGGCTCCTGGCGGGCATCGAGGCCGTCGTCTTCGACGTGGACGGGACGCTGCTGCACGCGAACGACCCGAGCGGGCCGCGCGGAGCGCATCCCATCGCGGGCGCAATCGAGACGGTCGAGCGCGTGCGCGCGAGCGGCCGGCGCGTGCTCTTCTTCACCAACGGCACCGGCCGGCCCCCGGCGCAGTACGCGGCGGACATCCGCTCGCTCGGGTTCGTCATCGCCGACGACGAGTTCATGAACCCCGCGGTCGTGGCCGCGCGCTGGATCGCCCGGCGCCACGCGGGCAAGTCGGTGCTCGTGCTCGGTGGGCCCGGCGTCGCCGGGCCGCTGCAGGACGCCGGGATCGAGACGATCGACGCCGGCCGGCCGGCGCGGGCCGACGTCGTGCTCGTCGGCTGGGACGACGTGCTCACCTACGCCGCGCTGCGCGCGGCCTGCGAGTCGATCTGGGCGGGGGCGCCGCTGCTCGCGACCTCGACGGCCTCCGTCTTCTCGGTCAGCGGCGGCACGGCGCCGGGCTGGTCGGGCGCCGTCGTGGCCGGCATCCGCCAGACGACCGGGGCGAAGGCCCTCACGCTGGGCAAGCCGTCGCCGATCGCGCTGCGCGAGGCCTGCCGGACGCTGGGCGTCAAGCCGGCGCGGACGCTCGTGATCGGCGACGACCTCGAGCTCGAGATCGCCATGGCGCGCCGCGCCGGGGCACGCTCGGCGCTCGTCCTCACCGGCGTCGGAACCCGCGCCCAGGCAGAGGCGTGCCGGCCCGCGCGCCGTCCCGACGCCGTGCTCGCGGACGTCACCGCGCTGGTCGGCATATGAGCGTGAGCGGCGCTCCGAGACGCCCTTCGGAGCGG
>CAVUPB010000012.1:0-40098 GCA_963743275.1 uncultured Actinomycetes bacterium
GCATGTCCGCGCGCGGTTGCCGTTGCTCGCCCTCGCGCTCGCCCTCGCGGCCGCCTCGCAGCCCCGGCGGGGCTGCGGCGCCGCGCCGACGATCCCGCACGCGCGGATGGCCTACTACGACGTCGGCGGCGTCACGGCCGCGCAGGTGCGCGCGCGCCTGCGCCTGCGCGCGCCGAAGTCGCCCGACGACGGCGTGCGCTGGGATGCCTACACGCACTGGGAGTTCCACTGGAACTGGCCCGGCTACGGGACTCGAGCTGCTCGCTGGCGCGCGCGAAGGTCACGCTCAGCATCGTCGTCACGTTCCCCGCTGGACGCATCCGAAGGGGGCCGAGCCCGGTCTCGCGACCGCCTGGGCGCGCTACTCGCGCGCGCTCGCACGCCGAAGGGCCACGTCGACTACGCCGTCGCGCGCTACCCCGCGGTCGTGCGCGCCATCGAGACGCGACCTGCCGCACCGCCAATGCCGCCGGCGCCGCGCAGCTCAAGCGGATCCGCAAGCACGACGCCGCCTACGACGCGGCCACGCAGCACGGGGCGACGCAGGGGGCGCGCTTCCCCTAGGCTCGCACGCGTGCTGACGATCATCTTCGGGCTCGCCTCCGCGGTGGGCTGGGGCGCACCCGATGCCGTCCTCGCGCAGGCCGTGCGCCGCGTCGGCGCGTTCCCCGTCGTCTTCGGCTCGATCACGATCGGCGCGGTCCTCGCCTCGCCGCTCCTGCTCGTGCTCGACCCGCCCGCCTGGACGACGCGCGCGCTCCTGCTCGCGCCGCTCGTGGGCATCCTGACCGTGGTCGGGTTCCAGGCCGGCTTCATGTCGTTCCGCGTCGGCGCGGTGTCGGTCGTGGCGCCGATCATCGCGTGCGAGGGCGGCGTGGCGGCGATCTTCTCGCTGGCCGGCGGCGAGCACGTCCACGCGCTCGTGCTCGCCGGCCTCCCGCTCGCCGTCGCGGGGGTGGCGCTCGTGTCGCGCGGCGAGGGCGAGAGCAGCAGCGCCGGCGTCGTGCCCGCCGTCGTGGCCGCGCTCGTGTGGGGCGGCATCCTCGCGCTCTCGGCGCCGATCGCGCACGACATCGGCGCCGGCTGGGCCTTCCTGCTGGTGCGCGGCAGCGCGGTCGTGGTCATGCTCCCGGTCGCGCTGGCCGTCGGCGCGGTGCGCGGCGCGCGCCTCGAATGGTGGCGCGTAGCGATCTGGGGCGTATCCGACGGCCTCGCCTACTTCGCGTTCGTGCTGGCCGCCGACCACGGCCCGGCCTCCGTCGCAGGCGTGCTCGCGGCGCAGTTCGGAACCGTCGGCGCAATCGTGGCCGTCGCCTTCTTCGGCGAGCACCTGCGCCGCCGCCAGGTGGTCGGCATCGCGATCGTCGCGCTCGCGGTCGGCATCATGGCGGTGGGGAGCGGATGATGCACAATCGGCGGCCATGACCCGCTTCCACGAGCTTCCCGACGGCGCCCGCCTCGCCTACGACGACGCCGGCAAGGGCCGGCCGGTCGTGCTGATCCACGGCGTGTGCATGTCGCGCCGCTTCTTCGCCCGCAACGCGGCGCCGCTCGCCGAGCGCTTCCGCGTCGTCGACGTGGACCTGCGCGGCCACGGCGAGTCGCCCGCGAGCGAGGGCGGCCACACCGTCGCGCAGTACGCGCAGGACGTGAAGCACCTGCTCGACACGCTCGCGCTGGAGGACGCGGTGCTCGTCGGCTGGTCGATGGGGTCGTTCGTGATCTGGGACCTCGTGCGCCAGTTCGGGGACTCCGGCATCGCAGGCCATGTCGTCGTCTCACAGAGCCCGAGCGATCTCAAGCGCGAGGGCTGGGATCTCGGCATCTTCTCGCTCGACGAGCTGTTCGGCGCGCTGGCGGCGGCACAGCACGACTTCCGCGGCTTCATGGACGGGTTCGTGCCGGCCATGCTCATGCACGAGCCGAGCGCCGACGATCACGCTGCGCTGCTCGCGGAGACGCAGCGCATCGGCGCCAATGCGGGCACGTGCATCCTGCTCGACCAGTCGCTGCAGGACTATCGCGAGCTCGTCGCCGGCTACCCCGTGCGCACGCTGCTCGCGTGGGGAGCCGACGAGAAGGTCGTGGCCGCCGCGGGCGGCCCGTGGCTCGAGCAGACGCTGCCCGCGGCCGAGCTCGTCGTCTTCGAGCAGTCGGGCCACTGCCCGATGTGGGAGGAGGCCGAGCGCTTCAACCAGGTCGTCGGCGACTGGATCGAGGCGCTCTAGACGAAGACGGAGCGCGGCAGCAGCATGCCCACGTTCCACATGCCCGCGTCGACCACCTCGAGGATCTTGAGGTCGCCGGCCAGGCTGCACAGCATGTAGGCGTCGCGCGGCTCGAGCCCGTGACGTTCGCCGAGCAGGGCGATCATGTTGCGCACCGCCGTCCGCGCGCCCTCCATGAGGTCGTCGGCGACGCCCATCGTGCCGTAGTAGCCGCCGCCGTCCGCGCGCGGGGTGAGCGAGCCGGGGGGCGTGACGAACCAGGGGCCGGGGGCGGGGCGGTGCACGACGTCGAAGCGCAGGCTCGCGCGCATCGGGCACTCGATCGCGGCCACGCAGACCTCGCCGTCGCCCTGCGCCGCGTGCGGGTCGCCGACCGAGAAGCGGGCGCCCGGGAGGTGCACCGGGATGTGGAACGTCGTGCCGGCGGTGAGGTGGCGCGTGTCGACGTTGCCGGCGCCCTCGTGCGGCGGGAAGGGGACGAACGTCCCCTCGCGGTCGGGGCAGGTGCCCATCGTGCCGCAGAACGGCACGATCGGGATCTCGACTCCGGGCACGAGCGTCGTCGTCGAGCCGCCGCGCAGGTCGAACGTGCGCACGAAGCCCTCCGGGAAGTCGTCGGGCAGCAGCCCGAGCTCGGGCAGCAGGACGCACCAGCCCCAGTCGCCGGCCTCGAGCGAGAGGATCTCGACGGCGAGCGTGTCGCCGGGGTTCGCGCCCTCGACGTGGATCGGCCCGGCGAGGTTGTAGAGCGTGTCGAAGTCGAAGGCGCACTCCTCGAACGCCGCACCCTCGTGCACCTGGCGCGCGCCGGCCATGAGCAGGTCGAAGTGCACGACGTCGCCCGGCGCGATCGCGAGCGCAGGCGGGAGGTCGCGGTCCCAGGCGTGGTGGTACACGGACGCGTCGAAGACGTGCTCGGCCATCGCGGCTCCAGTCAGTAGGTGATCAGGCGCGGCAGCGTGCGCGCCTCCGAGATCCAGCCCGCGAGCACCTTCTCGGACGGCACACGGCGGACGAGCGGGTGCTGGGCATTGGTCTCGGCCAGCAGCGCGGCGAGCCGCGCTGGGCTGCGCTGGGCGAGCTCGACGGGCGAGTCGACGCCGGCCGCCTCGAGCAGGTCGGAGTACTCCGCGCCGACGCCACGGATGCGCATGAGGTCGATGTGGTTGACCCACTCCAGCAGGAGGGCGGTGTCGACCCCGGTCTCGCGTGCCAGCGTCTCGCGCTCGAGGGGCGTGGCGGCGCGCTGCAGCAGGTGGCGCACGTGCGTGACGCCCGCGCGCGAGAGCGCCGCGGTGTGCGGTGCGCCGATCCCCTCGATGATGTCGATCTTCATCGCGACCCTCTCTCCCGATATGCCGCGTGCGCGGCGACGTTATCCGGTCGGCGCTCGCGCTGCTCGGGAACGCGGCGCGGCACGGCGGCGGGCGATAGCATCCCGTGCCCCCCGAGGAGTTGCTGTGAGTCGATCATCGGTCCGCCGCTGCGTGCTCGCCGTCCTCTCGGCGCTGCTCGTCCTGCCGGTCGCCGCGCAGGCGGCGTCGCACCGCGGCGGCACGTTCCTCGCGCTGGCCGCGGAGAACGCGGGGTCGGCGGATCCGCAGATCAACGCCTCGCCGCAGTACTGGCAGCTCTTCCAGGTCACGCAGGACGGCCTGACCGCCTTTCGCAAGGCCACGGGCGGGGCGGCGAACAGCCTCGTCGCGGATCTCGCGGCCAAGCTGCCGCGCAGCGACGACGGCGGCCGCACGTGGACGCTCACGCTGCGGCGCGGGGTGCGCTACTCCAACGGCGCGAGCGTCGAGCCGCGCGACGTGCGCTTCACGTTCGAGCGGCTGTTCAAGGTGCACGGACCGACCGGGGAGTCGCTCTACGGGGCGATCGACGGCAGCGAGGCGTGCCTCCGCAATCCGGCGACCTGCACGCTCGACCGCGGCATCGAGCTGAGCGGGCAGACGATCACGTTCCACCTCACGCGTCCGGACACCGAGTGGCTCCAGAAGCTCGCGCTGCCGCCGGCCGCGCTCCTGCCGCCGAGCGTGGGCACGCGCGAGATCGGCACCGACGTCGCGCGGCTCGTCGGCACGGGCCCGTACCACTGGGCCGCCTACGCGCCGGCGCGGCAGCTCGTGCTGCGGCGCAATCCGCACTTCCGGGTCTGGGCGCCCGCGGCGCAGCCCGACGGCTACGTCGACCGCATCGTGGAGCGCTTCGGCCTCGGCACCGAGGCCGCGGTCACGCAGGTCGAGCGCGGGCGGGCCGACTGGGTCGTCGACGACGTGCCCGCCGACCGCCTCCCGGAGATGCTCGGCCGCTACCGGTCGCAGGCGCACGTCAACCCGCTGCCGGCCGACTGGTACGTCGCGCTCAACGTCAACATCAAGCCCTTCGACCAGCTGAAGGCGCGTCAGGCCGTGAACCTCGCGATCGATCGCGACAAGATCGTCCAGCTCTACGGCGGCCCGCAGCTCGCGGCGCCCACCTGCCAGGTGCTGCCGCCCGGGTTCCCCGGGTACGCGCCGTACTGTCCGTGGACGCTGCAGGGCAAGGCGCCGTGGTCGGGGCCGGACATCGAGCGCGCGCGCGAGCTGGTGGCCGAGTCCGGCACGGCCGGCGCCCGGGTCGACATCGTCGTCACGAACGACGCCGTGCAGAAGGCCATCGGCAAGTACATTCAGGTCGTGCTCTTCAAGCTCGGATTCGACCCGCGCGTGAACGCGCTCCCGGATGGCGTCCAGTACCCGTACGTGCAGAACTCGCGCCACGGCGTCGAGGCCGGTCTCGCGCAGTGGCGGCAGGTGTACCCGGCGCCCTCCGAGCTGCTCGGCCGCCTCTTCGGCTGCGATTCCTTCGTGCCCGACTCCGACTCGAGCCCGAACATCAGCGGCTTCTGCGACCGCGCCACGGTCGAGCCGCTGATGCGGCAGGCGACCGCGCTCGGCCTCACGCGGCCGAAGGCCGCCGAGCGGCTGTGGCGCCAGGTCGACCGCCGCGTGACCGACTTCGCCGTGTGGCTGCCGCTCTTCAACCCGAAGCACATCGACCTCGTCTCCGCGCGTGTCGGCAACTACGGCTGGAGCCCGCAGCTCCACATGATGCTCTCGCGGCTCTGGGTCAAGTAGGTGGCGGCGTGAGCGATGCGGCACGCGGCGCGGGACGGCGCGTCGACCTGACGGGGCTGCGCCGGGGAACGGTGCGCTCGATGAGCGTGAGTGCGGTCGTGCCGCAGTTCACGCTGCAGCGCGACGTCCCGACGGCGGGCCTGCGCGCCGTGCGCAAGACGCTCAAGGCCGGCGACGGGAACGCGACGCTGACGGACGTGATCACGATGGCCTGCGCGCGGGCGCTGCGCGAGCACCCGGGCGTCAACGCGAGCTACGACGACGACTGCGTGATCGTGCACGAGCGCGTCAACATCGGCCTCGCGCTCGCGCTCGACGACGGGCTCACGGTGCCCGTGATCCTCGACGCCGACGCGTGCACGCTCGAGGGCCTCGCGGCCGAGCGCCTGCGGCTCGCCGAGGCCGCACGCACCCGCACGCTGCGCACCGAGGAGATCTTCGCCGGCACGTTCAGCATCTCGAACCTCGGGCCGCTCGGCGTCGACCGCTTCCAGGCGCTCGTGCTCCCGCCGCAGGCCGCGATCCTGGCCGTCGGCACGCTGCGCGACACGGTCAGCCTGTCGGGCTCGTTCGATCACCGCGCCGTCGACGGCGCACCGGCGGCGCGCTTCCTCGCGACGATCGCGCGGCTGCTGGCCGAGCCGGGGTGGGCGCTCGAGGCGCCCGCCTGATCAGCTCAGCCGCGCGCGCAGCGGCGGGGCCACGCGGGGCAGTTCGAGCGCGGGGCGCGGGCGCTCGCGCTGGCCGCTGGCCGCGCTCAGCCCGGCCTCGCAGGCCGCGACGTGGTCGGTGCGCCCGGCCTCGTCGTGCAGCGTGCGCGCATGGCTGAGGTGCTCGCGCGCCGCGCCGGGGCGGTCGAGCGCGAGCAGGGCGTAGCCGATGTGCTCCTCGCAGTCGGCGACGGCGAGGTAGCGATGCAGTGCGGTATAGGCGCTGCGAGCCTGCTCCAGGCGCTGCAGCGCCTCGTGCTCGCGGCCGAGGCGGGCGAGCACGATGCCGAGGCAGTGGTCGCAGATCGCGACGTCGCCGGGCCGGTCGGACGCCTCGAGCACGGTGCGCGCGTTGCCGAGGCGGATCAGCGCGGGCTCGAGCTCGCCGGCCTCCGCGAGCGCGATGCCGATCTCGCGATCGCACCCGGCTGCGGCGCGCTCGTCACCGATCGCCAGGTGTTCCTGACGGTCGCGTTCGAGCTCTTCGATGCTGCGGAGAACGTCTGGCATAACGGGGGCGCGTCCTGCGCCTTCACCTCACCATGGCGGATACTTCCCGAGATTTCAAGACAATTCCGTAATTTCCTCGTAAAGGCTTCGCAAGCGGGCCTATGAGCCGCGCTACTGCGGGTCTGCAAGCATCGCGATCCTGCGCGCCAGCGCGGCCTTGCCGAGCGGCACCGTCTCGGTGTCGGACGTGCGCTGGAAGAGCACGTGATCGCACCACGAGCCGGCGATGCGCAGGTACCCGGGGGCGACGCCGAACGGGACGAAGCCGTTGCGGTCGAGGACGATCTGCGACCCGACGTTGTGTACCAGGGTGCCCGCCTCGAGGCGGTGGAGGTCGAGCTCGCCGAACGCCAGCGCGCAGATCGCCGCGACCGCCGCGCTGGCCACGCCGCGGCCGTTGCGCTCGGCGGCGACCCAGTAGCCGAGGCTCGCGCTCTGGAACGACCGGCGCACGACGTTCGAGAGCGCGACCTCGCCCGCGAGCTCGCCGTGCTCGAGGATCAGGAAGCGGTACGCGCTGCCGGCCTCGCGGTCGCGCTCGACGGCCGTCAGGCGCGCGAGCTGCCCCGCGCGCGTGTAGAACCCCGGCTCGCGCCGTGGATCCCAGGGCGCGAGGTGCTTCCGCTGGGCGATGAGCAGCGCCGCGATGGCGTCTGCATCCGCGCGCACCGCCGGACGGATGCTCACGCCGGTGGTCACGCCGTCAGCCTACCCCCGGCCGAGTACGATCCGGCGAGTGTCTGTGGCACGGCGCACCGCGCTCTTCTCGCTCGGCGCGGCGCTCGCCCTCGTCGCTGTCAAGCTGCTCGTGGGCTTTCTCACGGGGAGCCTCGGCATCCTCGCCGAGGCCGTGCACTCGGGCGTCGACGCGGGCGCGGCGCTGCTCACGCTGTACGCCGTCGGCGTGGCCGACCGGCCGCCCGACTACGAGCACCCCTACGGGCACGGCAAGGCCCAGAACCTCTCCGCGCTGGCCGAGGCGGCGATCCTCGTGCTCGCCGCCGGCTGGATCGCGGTCTCGGCCGCCCTGCGGCTCGGCAGCGGCGGGGGCGGGGTGCACGCCACCTGGTACGCCGCCGCGATGCTCGGGCTCGTGCTGCTGATCGACGCCGCGCGCGCGACCACCTCGGCGCGCGTGGCGCGCAGCGAGGGCAGCGCGGCGCTCGGCGCCAACGCCGTGCACTTCGCGGCCGACTTCGCCGGCACGCTCGCGGTCATGATCGGCCTGGGCCTGACGGCGCTCGGGCACCCCCGGGCCGACGCCATCGCCGCGCTCTTCGTCGCCTGCCTCGTCGTCTTCGGCGCGGCCGGGCTGGCGCGCTCGAACGTCGACGCGCTCATGGACAGCGCGCCGGTGGGTGCCGAGGCCAACCTGCGCGCCGTCGTGGCGTCGATGCCCGGCGTCACCGAGGTGCGCGCGCTGCGCGTCCGCTCCTCCGGCGGCAAGTACTTCGCGGACATCGTGATCGGCGTCGACCGGCTGGCCGGGCTGGAGCGCAGCCACGCCGTCATGGACGAGGTCGAGCGCGTCGTCGAGCACGAGCTCGGCGGCCCCGCCGAGGTCTCCGTCCACGCCGAGCCGCTGGCCGCGGACGAGCGGCCGACGGAGCGCGTCGTGGCCGCCGCGCTGCGTGTCGCGGGCGTCATCGAGGTGCACAACGCGACCGTGCTGATGCGGCCCGGCGGGCGCGCGATCACGCTGCACGCGCGCGTCGACGCCGGGCTGCCGCTGCAGGAGGCGGCGCGCATCACCCAGCGCCTGCGCTCCGAGATCCGCCACGAGACGGGCGCGGCGGACGTCTACATCCACCTCGAGCCGCATACGCCCGGCGTGACCGCGGCCTTCGACGTCACCGGGCATCGCGCCGACCTGCGCGAGCGCGTCGTCGAGGCCGTGCGGCCGATCGCCGGCGAGCCCGAGGAGGTGCTCGTGTTCGAGCACGAGGGCCGCTACGTCGTCGTCCTGCGCGTGCTGGCCGTGCCCGGGCAGTCGGTCGCCGACGCCCACGCGCATGCCGGCCGGGTCGAGGAGGCCGTGCGCGCGGCGATCGACGGGCTCGAGGAGGTCGTGGTCGAGGTCGATCCGTGAGCGTCGAGCGGGCGACCGCGGCCGAGCTGCTGGCGCGGGCGGACGACTGGCTCGAGCGCACGCGGGCCGATGGCGAGCTGCGCGCGGGCTGGTCGCTGCCGACCGACGCCGCGATCGTGATCGGCTCCGCCCAGCGCCTTGCCGCCGGCGACGCGGTGCTGCGCCGCTCGACCGGCGGCGGTGCCGTCTCGTGCGACGACCGCTATCTCATGCTCGACGTGGTGCTCCCGCGCGGGCATCCGCTCGTGATCGACGACGTCGGCCGCTCCTACCGCTGGCTCGCGAAGGCCCTGCTCACGGCGCTGGCGGCGCACGGCGCCGACCTCCGCGCGGTCACGCCGCGCGAGGCGGCCGCGCAGCCGCCCGCCGACCGCGCGGCGGCGCGCCTCGCGTGCTTCGCCGGCACCGGCACGTACGAGCTCGTGACGCGCGGCGACGATCGCAAGCTCGTCGGTCTCGCCCAGCGCCGCCGCGGCGGCGCCGCGCTGCTGCAGGCCGGCATGTACGTGGCCGCGCCGCGCCTCGACGTGGCGGCCGCGCTCGGCCTGCCGCGCGACCAGGAGCAGCGCCTGCGCGCGCGGCTCGCACGCGTCGCCACGCTCGACGAGGTGGCGCGCGGGTTCGCGGACGCCCCGCCGCCGGCCCGGGAGCTCGTGCCGTGACGCTCCTCACCGAGCTGCGCGCGCGCGGCCCATATCACCTGCGGATGACGTTCCGCGGCATCCGCGACGGCACGCTGCGCTGGAACGACGACGTGCTCGAGATGGTGTTCGCGACGCCGGCGGGCCCGGCACACGCGCGCGTCGCGCAGCGCTCCGACGGTGCGCTGCAGGTCGCCCTCGCGGCGCCCGACGACAGCGCTGCGGTCGACCGCCTGCGCTTCCTGCTCGCGCTCGACGACGACATCGCCCCGTTCCTCGCGCTGGCCGAGGCCGACGACCTGCTGGCCGGGCCCGTCTCGCGCGCCCAGGGCCTGCGCGCCGCGCGCACCGGCACCTGCGTGCACGCGCTCGTGCGCGCGCTCGCGGGGCAGCTCGTCACGTTCAGCGAGGCGCGGCGCGTCGAGGCGGCGATCGTGCGCCGCGCGGGGCAGCCGCACGCGGGCCTCGTCCTCTCGCCGGGCCGCGCCGACCTCGCCCGCCTCACGGCCGCCGAGATCGCAGGCAGCGGCCTCGCCTCGCGCCGGGCCTCGGCGCTCGTCCGCACCTCCCAGCTGCTCGATCTCGAGCGCCTCGCGACCGTCGCGCCGGACGCCGCCGAGGCGCGCCTCCTGCGCGAGCGCCAGGTCGGGCCGTGGTCGGTCGCGACGTTCTTCCTGCACGGCCTCGGCCGCTACGACCGCGGCCTCGTGGGCGACCTCGCCCTCATCCGCCTGTGCGGCGAGCTCCTCGGCCGCCGCGCCGAGAGCGAGGACACGGCCGAGCTCCTCGCCCGCTACGGCGAATGGGCCGGCCTGGCGAGCCTCCACCTGCTGCGCTCGATCGGAGCGGTCAAGGGTCCGCAACGCCGGGGTCAGACCCCGACGTTGCGGACCTGAGCCCGATTCGGGTGCGCGGAGGCTGCACGATCGGGGTCTGACCCCGATCGTGCGGACCGCACGCGGCAGGAACGGGCACTGCGAGCGCGAACCGCGTCACTATGAGCAGCGTCCTCGTTCCGCCGGCCGGAGTCCTCGACGGGGAGCTGCGGGAGCCGCTGCTGCGCTTCGTCCAGGCTGCCTTCGCGCTGGCCGCGCGCGACCTCGCGAACGGTGGCGAGGTGCCGTTCGTGCTCGACGCGCACGAGGGGCGCGAGTCGGCGCTCTACAGCTATCGCCCGCTCTACGGCGCGTTTCTCGACGAGCGCCGTGCGCTCATCCTCGCGCTGCCCGATGCGCGCCGCGCGCTCGCGCTGCTCGAGGCGACTCCGGGCGCCGTCGAGTACGCGCGCCTCCACGTCGGCGAGAGCGTCGACGATCGCGAGGCGCTGCGCGCAGCGATCATGTGGCCGCTCGCGGTGCAGATCGCCGAGCGCGAGGACGCCTTCGAGTGCCCGGACGAGGCGTTCGACGCGATCTTCGGGCCGCTCGACCGCGGCGTCGCCGGCAGCCGCCACCTCTACGACGCGATGGCGCCGCTCGTCGGCGTGCTCGTGAGCGAGCCGCCCGCCGACCTCGGCCGCGGCGTCTCGCTCGTGCGCGCCGAGGTCGGTGACATCGCGGCCGGATGGCCGGAGGCGAGCCTGCTCGTGCCACCGGGCTTCGGCGGCGAGCCGGATCGCCGCTGTGCCCTGGCCGTCACGCTCGAGCTCGCTCCGGGCGAGCGGCCCCCGCGGCTGGCCGACCTCGTCGAGGACACCGTGCGCGCGCTGCGTCTCGTGTCCGGCGCCGCCGTCGCGACGGGCCCGGTGGGCTTCGAGCGCATCGACGGCGGCCCGCGGCCGCCCGTCGCGCTCAGCTCGGCGTCGTCGCAGGGCGTCCCCGGCGCCTACTACCGCTTCGACACCCACCTGCTGGTCGTCGCCCGCGCGACGGCCCAGCGCATCGCCGCGCTCGACGCGCGCGACCCGCGCCGCGAGGCGCTCGGCCTGTTCGAGCGCGCGCTCGCACTCGAGCCCGGCCTGCAGGCCGACGCGCTGCGCGACGCGCTCGGCGTCGCGCTCGGCTCGGAGCGGTCGCTCGCGCTCACCGCGCTGCGCGCCGGCGCGCTCGCGGGCCGCGACGCGGGCGAGCGCCAGCGCGTCCGCGACCTCGTCGCGGGCGACACCGTGCACGACGCCGCGCTCGCCGCCGCCGCGCGCCACGTGCTCCTGGCCGTCGTGCTCGACGAGCAGGAGGCCGACGCGATGGCGGCGTCCGCCGATCAGGTGCTGCTGGGCGCACGGCCGCGCCCGAACCTCGTGCCGCAGGGCATCGCCGAGCTGCCGCGCTGACGCGCCTCGGGCGCTGCGGTCAGCCGCTCAGCGTGAAGCGGTGCGCGAGCACCAGCGAGCGGCCGGCGCACTGCGGATCGCTGAGGCGGTGGAAGGTCAGCGCCTTGCCGCTGCGCTTCCAGTTGTAGTAGCCGGCCGCGGGGCACGCCTTGGGACCGGTCTCCTTGCTGAACTCGATCTGCGGGGCGACCGACAGGTAGTGGCCGCGCACGACGACGGCGCCGTTCTGGCTGATCGTGTACTTCCCGCCCTTGGCGAAGCTGATGGCCCACGTGCCCTTGAGCGGGGCCGGCGTCGCGATCTTCGTCGCGTACCTGCCGGCGGGCGGACCGCCTGCGAGCGCGAGCGACGGCAGCGCCAGTGCGACGAGGAGCGCGGAGATGAACGCGAGTCGCTTCATGATCCCCCTAGTGCGAGACGGCCGCGGCGCCCTTCTCGGGCACGACCGTGTCCTTGTGGAAGCGCTCGAGCGCGAACGGCTCGATCAGCGCAGGCGTCTTGCCGGTCGCGATCAGCTCGGCCATCGTCACGCCGCAGATGGGGGAGGCCTTGAAGCCCCACGTGCCCCAGCCCGCGTCGACGACGAAGCCCTCGACCTCGGTCAGCCCCATCACCGGGCTGTAGTCGGGCGTCATGTCGCAGTAGCCCGTCCACTGGCGGAGGATCTTGAGACGCGCCAGGAACGGCATCAGCTCGAGCGCGTTGTGCGCCCCGTGCTCGAGGAACGTGAACGTCGAGCGCGTGTTGTACGTCGTGTACGGCTCGATCTCCGCGCCGATCAGGAATTCGCCGCGGTCGGTCTGCGAGACGTACACGTGCAGGCCGGCCGAGACGATGATCTTCGACAGGAGCGGCTTCACGGGCTCGGTCACGAACGCCTGCAGCGGGTGGTTCGTGAGCGGCATCTCGATGCCGGCCATGTCCGTGATCCGCGACGTCCAGCCGGCCACGGCGGACATCACGGTGCCCGCGGCGATCGGCCCGCGGTTCGTCTCGACGCCCGTGCAGCGGCCGTTCTCGATCTTGAGCCCGGTCACCTCGACGCCCTGGTGGATGTGCACGCCGCCGGCGTCGGCCTTGCGGGCGTAGCCCCAGACGACCGCGTCGTGGCGGATCACGGCGCCGGGCGGGTGGTAGAGCGCGCCCTGGATCGGATACGCGACGTCGCGCGACATGTTGAGCTGCGGGCACAGCTGCGCGACCTCGCCGGGCTCGACCCAGCGCGAGTCGACGCCCATCAGCTGGTTGGCCTCGGCGCGCTCGCGCTGCACCGCCACGGAGCGCTCGGAGTGCGCGAGCGTGAGATGGCCGTGCGTCGAGATCAGGAGGTTGAAGTCGAGCTCCTGCGAGAGCTGGCGATAGATCTTGAGGCTCTCGCCGTAGAACGCGATGCCCTCGGGCGTCTTGTAGTTGGCGCGCAGGATCGTCGTGTTGCGTCCCGAGCCGCCGGCGCCGATGTAGTTCATCTCGAGCACGGCGATGTTCTTGACGCCGAGCTTCGTCAGCTCGTACGCGGTCGCGAGGCCGTGCGCGCCGCCGCCGATGATGACGACGTCGTACGAGGACTGGAGGTCGCGCTCGCGCCAGAACGGCTTGAAGGAGAAGAGCCCGCTCACGACCGGCCTCCCGCGCGGGCGAGGCCGTGCCCGGCGTGCTCGAGCCGGGTGCTCACGAACCACGCGACGTCGCTCGTCACGACGACCTCGATGCGGTCGTCGCCGCAGAAGATGCGCGCGGGCACGCCGGCGAAGTTGCCCTGTACGAAGCCGCCGCCGGCCGGGATGCGGATGCTCGAGAGCCGCGCGAACAACTCCTCGCGCTCCGCGCCGGTGAGCGCGAAGAGCGCATAGCCGTCGCTGTGGTCGACGACGGCGGCGCGGTTGCCGAGCTTCGCGAGCTGCGACTGCAGCGCCTCGACGAGCGCCGCTGCGCCGTCGGGGGCGCCGACCCAGAGCACCTCGTCGCCCGCCACGCGGCCCGCCCGCACGCCGCCGGGCACGCTGAGCCCGTCGAGCGCATCGGCCGGGCCGAAGGCGCGCGCCTTGGACGCGTTCACGATCTCCCAGAGCTCAGGCACGGAGCTTCGCCCCCTCGGGGTCGTAGAAGGCGCCCTTGACGACGCTCGCGCTCATGTCGTCCTTGCCGATCACCAGGCGCTGGCCCTCGCCCGCGAACTCGGGCTTGACCCAGGCGAGGCCGATCGAATGGCCGAGCGTCCAGGAGTACCACGAGCTCGTGACCCGGCCGACGAGCTTGCCGCCGACCTTCACCGCGGCACCCTCCCACGGCGCCGTGGTCGAGCCGCTGTCGCCGCGGTAGGCGATGAGCTTCTCCGTGGACGTCTCCTGCTTGCGCACGAGCGCGCGCTTGCCCACGAACCAGTCCTTCTCGAGCTTGACCGCCCAGCCCATGTCGACGCGCCACGGCGTCGTCTCGAAGTCGGTGTCCTGCGAGACGATGATGTGGCCCTTCTCGAGGCGCAGCAGCCGCTGGGCCTGGATTCCGAACGGCTGCACGCCATGCGGCTTGCCGGCCTCGAGCAGCGCCTCCCACAGCTCGTGCGAGCGCGACGCGGCATGGTGGAGCTCCCAGCCGACCTCGCCGACGAAGCCGAGGCGGATCGCGAGGCACTCGATGCCGGCCACGGTGATCGGGCGCTGGCGCAGGTACGGGAAGCCCTCCGGCGAGATGTCGTCGCCGGTCAGCGTCGCGAGCACCTCGCGCGCCTTCGGCCCGGCGACGTTGATCGCGCCGAGCGCGGAGGTCTGGTTGACGATGTGCACCGTCATGCCCCAGGTGTCGCGCCAGTCGATCATGAGCGCCTCGGCCTCCTCGGCGCCCGACGTGGTGACCGTGAGGTAGAACGTCTCGTCGTCGATGCGGCAGATCGTGCCGTCGTCGTGGATCACCCCGTGCTCGTCGAGCAGCAGGCCGTAGCGCAGGCGGCCCGGCTGGATGTCACCGACGTGGTTGGGGTAGAGCCGCTCCAGGAACGCGACGACGTCGGGGCCGGACACGCGGAACTTGCCGAGCGTGCCGACGTCGATCACGCCGACGCCCTCGCGCACGGCGCGGTACTCGCGCTCGATCGAGCCGTAGTTGTCGACGCGCTTCCACTGGCCCGCCCACAGGAACGTCGCGCCGAGGCCGAGGTGCACGTCGTGCAGCGCGGTGCGCCGCTCGAGGTGGGCGTAGGCGCCCGCCGTGACCTCGTCGAGCATGACGGTGCGGGCCGGCGGGCGGGCGGTCGTCGTCTGCGAGATGCGCGGCTCGGCGCCGGGCGAGAGGCGCTCGGCGAGCGTGCGCATCTGCCCGTGGCACATGCGCCCCTGGCAGGGCCCCATCGTGATCGTCGTGTAGCGCTTGAGCAGCTCGGTCGACGAGAAGCCCTCGGTCACGGCGTTGCGGACGTCCTGCACCGAGACGTCCTCGCAGATGCAGACGTAGCCCGCATCGCCGCAGCGCGCGGCCTTCTGGCCGAGCTCGGGCAGCTCGGCGCCCTCGCCACGCGCGGCGCGTGCGCCGACCTCGCGCGCCTTCGCGACCGACTCGGCGACGGGCGCCGGGGCGAGCAGGTCGCCGGCGGCGTGCACGGGCATGTCGGTGCCCTGGCGCAGCAGGTTCTCCTGCGGCGTGAAGGCCCCGGAGAGGCAGACGAGGTCGCACGGGATCTTCTGCGTGCCGCCCGTGAAGCGCACGCTCACGGACTTGACGCGCTTCTTGCCGTGCACCTCGACGATCTCGCCGACGATCGTGCGCACGCCGGACGGGAGCTCGGGCGCGCTCGTCGCACCGTCGGGCAGGATCACGGCGGCGATCTCCGTGCCGGCGGCGATGAGCGCGTGGACGTGCTCGCCGACCTCGTGCGTGCCGGCGAGCACGACGGCCATCTCACCGGGCCGGACGCCGTGCTGCGTCGCCAGGCGCACCGCGCCGCGCGTGAGCATGACGCCCGGCACGTCGTTGCCCGGGAAGACCTCCATCGACTCGAACGCGCCGGTCGCGACGACGATCGCCTTCGGCTGCGTCATCACGAGCAGGTCGGGGCCGATCAGCGGCACCTCGGGCCCCTCGTAGAGCCCGAACGCGCGGTGCCGGCGCAGCAGCTCGATGCGCTCGTGCGCCTCGACCTGCGGGAGCAGCTCGTGCACGGCGTCGAGCGTCGCGCCCTGGCCGAGGCGCCCGCCGGGCTCGCCCTCGTCGGCGATGATCACCGAGGCGCCCGCCTCGGCCGCGCCGAGCGCAGCGGCCAGGCCGGCCGGGCCCGCGCCGAGCACGACGACGTCGGGATGCCGGTAGACGCGCTCGAGGTGGCGCGGCGTGTCGCTCCTGTCGACCTTGCCGAGGCCCGCGACCTTGCGGATCATCGGCTCGACCTTGGGCCACAGCCACTTCGGCTTGATCAGCGTCTTGTAGTAGAAGCCGACCGGCAGGAACTTGTGCGCGATCTTCATGTCGTTCATCGCGAGCGGATCGCGCTCGAGCGAGAGCATGACGTTCTGCGGCTCAACCTTCATGCCGTCGCTCGCCGGCCGCGTGCAGCAGCGCACGCCGGTCTCGCCGTCGACCTGCACGAGGCAGTTCGGGCAGTCTCCCGTCATGCACAGGAAGCCGCGGCGGCGGTGGTACTTGAACGAGCGCGAGATCGTGTCGACCCCCGCGCGGTAGAGCGCGGAGCCGATCGTGTCGCCCGCGTGGATCGGGATGTCCCGGCCCTCGAAGGCGAAGGACTCGGGCGTGGGCGACTCAGCCATGCAGGACCTGGTTCGTGACGGTGTTGCGCGTGATCGTGAGCCAGCGGCGGCAGCCGTCGCGGTGGAACCAGCGCTCGGTCTGGTCGCCGGCGACGTTGCGGCGCATCCACAGGCGCTTGATCTCGTCGAGCTCGCTCGACGACGGGTCCTCGACCGGTCGCGTCTCTCCGCCGTAGCGGAAGTCGGTGGAGGGGCGCGGTCCGCAGTTCGGGCAGTCGATGAGGAAGCTCACCGGCGGCTCCGCGGGCTGGGGGAGGCAATCGCGGGCATGGCGAGAGTGTGCCGGGTGCACATGACGGCGTCCAGCGAGCGGGCGCCCTGCGGCGCCGGCGCGTGCGGATCTCTGTGGAAGGTGCACATAGAAACGAGAGGAGGCAGTGAAATTTCAGTCGTGCGAGCCGGGGATCCAGCTCGTGCCGGCGAGCGGGACGCGCGCCATCGCGGCGGCCTCGACCGTGAGCGCGACGAGGTCCTCCGGCTCGAGATTGTGCACGTGCGACTTCCCGCACGCGCGCGCCAGCGTCTGGCACTCGAGCGTCATGCAGCGCAGGTAGTTGGCGAGCCGCCGTCCGCCGAGCTCGGGATCGAAGCGCGCGGCGAGCTCGTCCTCCTGCGTCGAGATGCCCGCCGGATCGCGCCCGGCCTGCCAGTCGTCGTAGTAGCCGGCCGAGCTGCCGATCGCCTCGTACTCCGACTCGAGCTCCGGCGCGTTGTCGCCGAGGGCGATCAGCGCGGCGACGCCGATCGAGACCGCGTCGGCGCCGAGCGCGAGCGCCTTCGCGACGTCGGCGCCCGAGCGGATGCCGCCCGAGACGATCAGCTGCACCTTGCGGTGCATGTCGAGCTCCTGCAGCGCCTCGACCGCGAGCCGCACCGCCGGCAGGGTCGGGATGCCGACGTGCTCGATGAAGACGTCCTGCGTGGCCGCCGTGCCGCCCTGCATGCCGTCGACGACGACGACGTCGGCGCCCGCCTTGACCGCCAGCGCCACGTCGTAGTAGGTGCGCGTCGCGCCCACCTTGACGTAGATGGGCTTCTGCCAGTCGGTCAGCTCGCGCAGCTCCTGGATCTTGATCTCGAGATCGTCGGGGCCGTTCCAGTCGGGATGCCGGCACGCGCTGCGCTGGTCGATGCCCTTCGGCAGCGTGCGCATCTCGGCCACGCGGTCGGAGATCTTGTGGCCGAGCAGCATGCCTCCGCCGCCCGGCTTGGCGCCCTGGCCGACGACGATCTCGATCGCGTCCGCGCGCCGCAGGTCGTCGGGATTCATGCCGTAGCGCGATGGCAGCAGCTGATAGACGAGCGTCGCCGAATGCCCGCGCTCCTCCTCGGTCATGCCGCCGTCGCCCGTCGTCGTCGACGTGCCGACCTCCGTCGCGCCGCGCCCGAGCGCCTCCTTGGCGGGCGCCGAGAGGGAGCCGAAGCTCATGCCCGCGATCGTGATCGGGATCTTCAGCTCGATCGGCTTCTCCGCGTGGCGCGCGCCCAGCGTGACGGCCGTGTCGCAGCGCTCCCGGTAGCCCTCGAGCGGGTAGCGCGACATGCTCGCGCCGAGGAACAGCAGGTCGTCGAAGTGGGGGAGGCGGCGCTTCGCGCCGAAGCCGCGGATGTCGTACATGCCCTCGGTGGCGGCGCGCTGGATCTCGGCGATGACGTTGCGGTCGAAGAGGTACGACTCGCGCAGGCCGGGGTGCCAGCCCGCGCCCGGAGGCGTCCAGCCGGCCTTGATCGCCTTGTCCTCCCAGGTCATCAGTACGCCCCGGCGTTGTCGATCTTGAAGTTGTAGAGCTGCCGCGCCGAGCCGTAGCGCCGGAACTCGTTCGCGTGCACGTCGTCGATCCGCGCGTGTTCGAGCAGCGCGTGCACCTGGGCGACGTGCTCGGCGCGCATCTCCTTCTCGATGCAGTCCGCGCCGAGGCCCTTGACGGAGCCGCGCACGTAGATGCGCGCCTCGTAGAGCGAGTCGCCGAGCGCCTCGCCGGCGTCCTCGCACACGACCAGGGCGCCGGCCTGCGCCATGAACATCGAGTTGCCGCCGACCGATCCGCGCACGACGATCTCGCCGCCCTTGAGCGAGATGCCGCAGCGCAGGGAGGTGTCGCCGCGCACCACGATCAGGCCGCCGTGGGCGGTCGCGCCGCAGTACTGGCTGGCGCTGCCGTCGACCTCGATGCGCCCGCTCATCATGTTCTCGGCCAGGCCCGAGCCCGCGTTGCCGTGCACGCGCACGGTCGCGAGCTTGTTCATGCCGGCGCAGTAGTAGCCCACGTGCCCGTCGACGTCGACCTCGATCTCGGCGTCGATGCCGCAGGCCACGGCGTGCGCGCCGCTCGGGTTGGTCACGCGCACGTGCGCGCCGCTCGTGCCGGCGAGGTCGTGGAGGTGCTGGTTGAGCTCGCGCAGGGACGTCTGCGCGAGGTCGAACGTCTCGGCCGTCGTGCTCACGCGACCCGCTCCCGCTCCCACACGTACACGCGCGCCGGCTCGGGCTCCCACGAGCGGGCGTCGTCGGCGCCCGGCAGCACCGCGATCGCGCGGTACTCCGAGGCCATCGCCACCCAGTCGTCGGTCTCGGCCATGACCGCCGGCTTGCAGGCGATCGGGTCGCGCATGACCGCGAAGCCGTCGCGCGTGCCGACGGCGAAGGTGTAGAAGCCGTCGAGGTCGTCGAGGCAGCCCTCGAGCGCCTGCTGCAGCGTCGCGCCCTCGCGCAGCCGCCAGGCGAGGTAGCCGGCCGCGACCTCGGTGTCGTTCTCGCTGACGAAGCGGATGCCCTCCTTGCGCAAGCGCTCGCGCAGGCGGTTGTGGTTCGAGAGCGAGCCGTTGTGCACGAGGCAGAGGTCCTCGCCGGTCGAGAACGGATGCGAGCCCTCGGTCGTGACCTTGCTCTCGGTCGCCATGCGCGTGTGGCCGATGGCGTGCGTGCCGCGCACGTCGCCGAGCGCGAACAGCTCGGCGAAGCGCTCCGGGCGCCCGGTCTCCTTGTAGATCTCGATGATCTCGCCCGCGCTCATCACGCGCAGGTCGGGGCGGTGCTCCTCGGCGCGCGCCTGGGCGTCGGCGGGAACGCACGGCAGCGTCAGCAGCGCGTGGTTGTGCCGCACGGCCGGCCCGCCCGTCGCCCCGAGCTGATCGCCGACCCCCTGCCAGTCCTCGTGCCCGTGCGGGGTGCAGAGCACGAGCTTGCTGTGGCCGTGCGCGACCGGGTCGCGGTAGACGGCGACGCCCGCGGAGTCGGGCCCGCGGTCGCTCATCTGGCGCAGCATCGCTGCGAGGTGCTCGCCCAGGCGATCCTCGATCACGGGCGTCTTGGCGAACAGGCCGACGATTCCGCACATGGGCGCGCGTCACCCCTCAGTGGTTGGCCCCGGCAACCTATCCGAGTCGAGCGCTCGCCGCAACCCACAGGAATGATTGTTTCCTGTGGGTAAACGCAAGAACGGGGTCTGGCCCGCACGTTGCGGGCCTGACCCCGGCCTTGCAGGGGTGGCACCGGGCGGACCATCCGCAGAGCCATGCGGCTCTGGGTCTTCGTCGCCACGCCCGAGCGCGTCGCGGCAATGGCGGCGTGCAGTGTGTGCCGCACCTCGGCATGCCCAGCGGGTCGGGGCCAGCGCAACGGCGGGGCCAGGTCCGCAGTGGCGGGTCAGACCCGCAACGTGCGGGTCAGACCCCGAGCTTGCGCGTTAGTCGGAGCCCGGCGTGAACGTGCCGAAGACGGGGACGACGAGGCGGCCGTCGCGCGCGTCGGCGGTGCCGATGCGGCCGAGGCCGCCGAGCTTCCAGCGCGGCCGGCCGGAGCCGTCGAAGGCGGAGATCGCCGTCAGCCAGCCGGAGCCGTCGGCCTGTGTCGTATACGTCTCGACGATCTTGCCGCGCCCGAGGTGGACGATGACGTCGCCGCGGCCGCTGCCGTAGTCGGGCCCGAGGCCCGGCATGTCCTCGCCGAGGCGCGAGCGCAACCCGGGGGGATCGATGGCCGCGACGACGCACGGCTCCGATCGTCCGGCGGCTGATCACGCGTTGCAGGGACGGGTCGAGCACGGTGACCGATCCGCCCTTGCCGGTCGGGACAGCTGTCCTCGGTCGCGACCGCGACGCGCCCGCCGGACAGCAGCGCCACCACGGCGTAGCCGCCGTCGGCACGCCACTCGTGCAGCGTCTTCCCCGTGCGACGGATCGAGCAGCAGGACGCGCGCGTAGCGCGGGACGCCGCCGTCGTTGCTCTGCCAGAGCGTGGCCGCGCCGACGAGCAGCGCCGCCACCGCGAGCAGCGGAGAGCACGAGCGGTGCGGCGCCGGATCACCGCTCGTCGGACGCGCGCGCCATGACCGCGAGCATGCGGATCGGCAGGCGCACGAGCTTCTCCGGGCCGTGCGCGACGTCGCCGTCGAAGAGCAGCGAGTCGCCCGGGCGCAGGTGGTAGGTCGCGCCCGCGGCGCGGTAGACGACCTCGCCTTCGAGCAGGTGGATGAACTCGACGCCGGCGTGCTGGAAGAGCGGGAACACCTCCGACTCCTCCGTGAGCGTCACGAGGTACGGCTCGAGCGCGACGCGGCCGGAGATCGTGTGCCCGAGCAGCTCGTAGCGATGGCCGACGCGCGTGCCGCGGCGCTCGATCACGAGGCCCTTGCCGGCCGCGACGTAGGAGGCGTCGCGCTGCTCCTCGTGCTTGCGGAAGAGCGCGGTCACGGGCACGGCGAGCGCGCCCGCGATCGCGCTCAGGCTGCTCAGCGACGGCGGCGTCAGTCCGCGCTCGATCTTCGAGATCGCTCCGGGAGAGAGGTCGCTCTGCCGGCCGAGCTCGGCCACGGTCATGCCGAGGGCCGCGCGGAACTCGCGGATCTGGCGCCCGATCGCCTCCTGCAGCGCGCCCTCGCCGGGCGCCCGCGCCTCGCTCTCCCGGTCATCCACCGCCCGGAGTCTCGCAGCGACCGTCGCCGCACGCCAAGCGCCGCGCGTATCCTCCGGCGCGGGCGCCGCCCCACCGCCGCCATCATCGCCCCCTCGACGGGAGTACCACGAGCGTGAAGAGCAGTCTCGAGATCGCCCAGGAGGCCGAGCTCCGCCCGATCCAGGAGATCGCGGCGGCCGCCGGCCTGGAAGACGCCGAAGTCGAGCCGTACGGCCGCTACAAGGCGAAGATCCGGTTGTCCGTGCTCGACCGTCTCAAGGACAAGCCGGACGGCAAGATCATCTGCGTCACCGCGATCACGCCGACCAAGGCCGGCGAGGGCAAGACGACGACCTCGGTCTCGCTCACGCAGGGCATGGGCGCGATCGGCGAGAAGGCGCTCCTGTGCATCCGCGAGGCCTCGCTCGGCCCCGTCTTCGGCATCAAGGGAGGCGCCGCCGGCGCGGGCTACGCCCAGGTCGTCCCGATGGAGGACCTGAACCTCCACTTCACGGGCGACATGCACGCGATCTCGGCCGCCAACAACCTGCTCGCGGCGTTCCTCGACGCGCACGTGATGCACGGCAACGAGCTCGACGTCGATCCGCACTCGATCACGTGGCGGCGCTGCGTCGACATGAACGACCGCGGCCTGCGCCAGATCATCACGGGCCTCGGCGGGGCCACCAACGGCTCGCCGCGCGAGACCGGCTTCGACATCACGGCGGCCTCCGAGGTCATGGCGATCCTGGCGCTGGCGCGCGATCTCGCGGATCTGCGCCACCGCCTCGGCGCGATCACCGTCGCCTACAACCGCTCGGGCGACGCCGTCACGGCCGAGCAGATCGGCTGCGCCGGCTCGATGGCCGTCCTGCTCAAGGACGCGATCATGCCGAACCTCGTGCAGACGCTCGAGGGCCAGCCGGCGTTCGTGCACTGCGGGCCCTTCGCGAACATCGCGCACGGCAACTCGTCGCTGATCGCCGACCGCATCGCGCTCAAGATCGCCGACTACGTCGTCACCGAGTCGGGCTTCGGCGCGGACATGGGCATGCAGAAGTTCATGGACATCGTCTGCCGGCAGGGCGGCATCCGCCCGTCCGCGGTCGTCGTCGTGGCGACGGTCAAGGCGCTGCGCGTGCACGGCGGCTCGCCCGACGGCTCGGCGTCGTCGCGCGAGGAGTCGATGACGCAGCTGCGCGCGGGCATCGCCAACCTCGCCGCGCACATCCGCACGGTCAAGGGCTACGGGATCCCGTGCGTCGTCGCGGTCAACCGCTTCCCCAACGACACCGACGAGGAAGTCGAGCTCGTGCGCACGCTCTCGCTCGAGGCCGGCGCCATGGACGCGCAGCACAACACGGCGGTCGTCGACGGCGGCGAGGGCGCGGCCGACCTGGCGCGCGCCGTCGTCAAGGCCGCGAACCAGGCCGGCGACTTCACGCTCACGTACCCGGACGAGGCCTCGATCGAGGACAAGATCACGGCCATCGCGACCAAGGTCTACGGCGCCGACGGCGTCGAGTTCCTGCCCGAGGCGCGCGCGAAGCTCAAGCGCTACGCCGAGCTCGGCTACGGGAACCTGCCGATCTGCATGGCCAAGACGCACCTCTCGATCTCGCACGACCCCGCGGTGCAGGGCGCGCCGACCGGCTTCACGGTGCCGATCCGCGACCTGCGCGTCTACACGGGCGCCGGCTTCGTGACGGCGCTCTGCGGGACGATCGTGCAGATGCCGGGCCTCGGCAAGACGCCGGCCGGGCTGAGCATCGACATCGACGACGAGGGTCGCACGGTCGGGCTCTTCTGACGCGCTCGTCCAGGGAGAGCTTCTCGGGCCCTTTCCAGGAGCTTTCGGCGGCACGCTCACCCGGCAGGGGGACGCAGAACCGCGCATACCTGATCAATCATCCGTGGGTGGAGTCTCCTCAGCGCATCGACCTGTCGCGCCTGCTCGAGCTCGCTCGCTGGCTCGACCCGCAGATCTCGACCGATGCCGAGCACTCGACGCGGGTCTCGCGCGTCGCCATCGAGCTCGCCGACGCGGCGGGCCTCGACGGCCGCGCGGTCGCCCGGACGACGCTCGCGGGGCTGCTCCACGACGTCGGCAAGATCATCGTCCCGCGCGCGGTGCTGCTCAAGCCGGGCCGGCTCGAGCCGGGCGAGTACGACACGGTCAAACGCCACCCGAGCGCCAGCGCCCAGCTGGCCGAGCGTGCCGACCTGATGGGCATCGCGACCATCCTGCGCCATCACCACGAGCGCTGGGACGGCGCCGGGTACCCGCACGGCCTCGCGGGCGAGCGCATCCCACTCGTCTCGCGCGTGCTCGCGATCGCCGACGCGTACGACGCGATGCTGGCCGATCGCCCGTACCGCAACGCGATGACGGTGCAGCAGGCGAGCAGGGAGCTCGAGGCCGGGGCGGGCACGCAGTTCGACCCGGTGCTGGTCGAGGCGTTCCTGCGCCGCGGCATCGGGCATTCGGCGCAGGTGCGGCCGGGGCGCGTGGGCGCGCCGATGTCGCTCGCCGCCTAGGGCGGGCGCCTAGACCGACTCGTCCATCTCCGCGAGCGCCAGCGCCGCGCGCTCGGCGCCGGCCGCGAGCAGCGCAGCCGCCAGCGGCTCGCCGCGCAGCGCCGGGCGGCAGCGGGCGGCGACGTCCTCGGCGAGGAAGCGCGTCTCTCCGAGCAGGCTTGCGGCGTCGCGCAGCACGAGCGCGGCGACGGCCCAGGCCTCGCGCACGTCGCCGCCGCTGCGCCGCGCCTCGAGCACGCCGTAGAACGCGGCGACGTCGCGCTCGGCGGTGGCGATCAGCTCCTCGCGCAGGTCGTTCGCGCGCGCGTGCTCGGCCTCGAGGCCCGCGTCGGGGGAGAGGCCACAGGCCTTCGCGATCAGCGCCGCGGCCATCGCGCCCGTCGTGCAGAGGGCGATCCCGGCGGCGGGCTCGGGCGCCGGCGAGGCCAGGCTCTCGGCCAGTTGCGTTGCATCGTCGAGTCTCATGCGCGCTCCACGGCCTGAGCGTACGAAACCGGGTCGGTCGCGCCCTCCGTCGACACCATCAGGACGCGGCTCGCCGGGCCGAGTCCGGCCGCCGCGGCGAGCTCCGCACAGGCGGGATCGCGCACGAGCGCGCGCAGCGCCGCAAGCGGGGCGGCGCCGCAGTCGCCGGCGACGATGCGCTGCGCCGCGAGATCGCGCATCGCCGCGCGCGCCTCGTCGTCGGAGACGGTCACGCAGCCCGTGAGGCCGTCGCGGAGCGCCGGCCACGCGGCGTGGGAGGGGGTGGCGCAGTTCATCCCGGCCATGCTCGTCCCGGGCGTCTCGATGACGACCGGCCGCCCGGCCGCGAGCGACGCCATGGCGCAGGCGGCGGTGACCGGCTCGACGCCGATCGCGGCGGCCGGCGGCAGCTGGTGGCACGCGAAGCGGATCGCGGCGGCGGCGAAGGAGCCGACGCCGATCTGGCAGAGCACGACGTCGAAGACTGCTGCGGCCTGCTCGGCGGCCTCCGCGAAGATCGTCGAGTAGCCGTCGGTGACCCAGCGGGCGGTGGGGTCGGAGTCGTCGTAGGCGACGTCGGCGAGCGTCGCCGAGCCGGGCTCGCTCGCGGCGGCGGCGGCCGCGGCGACGGCTTGCTCGTAGACGCCCTGCACGCGCACGACCTCGGCGCCCTCCGCGGCGATCGCCTCCGCCCGGGCCTCGCTCGCGGCCGCGGGCAGGAAGATGCGGGCGGCGAGGCCGCGCTGCGCGGCGGCGCGCGCGACGGCGCGGCCGTGGTTGCCCTCGCTGGCGGCGAGCACGCAGCGCAGGTCCGGGCGGGCGGCCAGCAGCCGCTCGAGCGCCCAGGACGCCCCGGCGATCTTGAACGCCGGCAGGCCGAAGCGCCCGTTCTCGTCCTTCAGCCACAGCTCGCCGAGGCCGAGCGCCTCGCACTCACCCGGCAGCGGGCGCAGCGGCGTCGCGGCATAGCCCGGCAGCCCGCGGTGGAAGGCGCGCACCTCGTCGCCTGCCGGCGGCGCGACCCGCCCGGGCGCGAGCGCGGCGTTGACGAGCGCGCGCGTCACGCGGGCGGGATCACGATCACCTCGGCGGCGCCGCGCAGGCGGCGGCGCACGTCGACGCCCGTCTCGCCCTCGATCATGCGCCGCAGGCCGTGCGCGCCGCCGCCGTCGACGACGACGTGCTGCACCGAGCGCGCCACGGCCACCTTCGCGATCTGCTTGATCGCCTTGCGCGTGGCCGCGAGCTGCCCGTCGGCCTCGACGCCCCTGCGCTCGAGCGCCGTGACCGCGTCGGCGATCCACTGCCGGCGCTCGTCGACCTCGGCCTTCGTCGGCATCAGGCCCGGATGCGGCAGGCCGAACTGCGTGCCGTAGATCTTCGCGATCGCGAGCACGGCGACGCCGCCCGGAGACGCGAGCGAGGCTGCCCGCTCGATCGCCTCCGGGCTGAACGGCTGACGGCCGTCCGTGGCCAGCAGCACCGTGCGCGGCTCGACCGGCTGGGGGTCGAGCCGCCTTCGGCGAAAGCGCGGCAAGCGCTATTCGGCCAGGTTCTGCGCGCCCGACGGCCTCGTGCGAGTAGGCCGAGCTGCCGAGGCGCTTGTCCTCGGCCACGCGCCACAGCCAGAGCGGCACGTAGAGCACGAGCAGCAGCAGCCCGACGTACCAGAGCCACTGCTGGTTCGTGCCGACGACGTACTTCGGCGAGAGGTACCCGCCCACGGCCCAGAGCGCGAGCAGACCGGCGCCGAGCAGCATCGCGAGCGGGCTCATCCAGTTCGGCATGCGCACCGGGCGGGCGAGCTCGGGGCGCTTCGCGCGGTAGATCGAATAGCCGATCAGCGAGACCGCGAGCGCGAACAGGTAGCCCATGTTCGAGAACACGTAGATCTGCAGCGGCGAGCCGATCAGGAGCACGAGCAGCGAGCAGACGACGTTGAAGATCATCGCCCAGTCGGGCACGCCGTGGCGGTTGACGTGGCCGAACCAGCGCGGCAGCACGCCGTCGTGGGAGTTCTGCCAGAGCCCGCGCGCGCAGCCCGCGATGGCGTTGATGACCGAGAGCATGAGCGCCAGGATCAGCACCAGGCCGACGAACCACTTCCAGAACCCGCTCGTGCCGAAGAGCTGGTGCGTGTAGGAGATGAAGAGCGCCTGCGCGTCGCCGAGGTTGCCCCCGGTGATCGTCTTCGAGCCGAGCACGGCGAGCACCATGACCGGGATCGAGACGTAGATGAAGAAGCCGAACAGCCCCTCGGCGGTCATCGCGATCTTGGCGTCGCGCGCGGGGTCGCGGCACTCGCCGATGTAGCACGCGGCCGCCTCCATCGCGAGCACCGACCACGTGAAGATGAACGCCCAGCCGATGATCAGCTGCCAGCTGCCGCTGACGCCGGCCGGGAGGCCGAAGCCGTCGAGGCGGCCGAAGTCGATCTTGCTCGGCTTGATGAACGGCAGCAGCACGAGCAGCACGAGCGGGATCATCGAGGCGACGCCGAGCACGGTCGCGAACGTCGCGCCGAGGCGGATGCCGAGCAGGCACGGGATGAACATGACGAGCAGGATCGCGGCGCCGACGATCAGCTGCGTGACCGAGACCTCGGCGCCGAAGCCGCTCGAGATCGGGCCGAAGGTGTGGCTCGAGCCCGCCTTGATGCTGAAGAGGGCGATGATGTAGTTCGCGGCCAGGATCGCGTTGATGGGCGCGACCGTGAACCAGCCGAGCCAGTAGGCCCACGAGCTGAGGCCGCCCATGTGCTTGCCCCACGAGTCGCCCAGCGGCCGGAACGTCTCGAACGCGTAGGAGGGGAGGCCGCCTGCGCGCTCCGGCATCATCGCGGCCAGCTCGGCGAGGCAGAAGCAGAGCACGACCCCGACGCCGGTGAGGATGGCGAAGAGCGGGATCGAGGCGCCGCCGAGCGCCACGAGCGCGAAGCCGACGAGGCCGATGATCAGGATCGTCCCCGCCAGGCCGATCACGAACGCCCCCCACCAGTTGGTCTCTCGGGAGAGCGTTCCTACCTCGGGCTGCGTGGTCGACATGCGCGTGTCTCCTACCTCGGATGACGTCAAGCGGCCGCGAGTGTCGCACGTACGGATCCGTACTTCAACCAGAAGGTATGCTCGCCGGCGCGAACCACATACCCGGAGGCAGGCGATGACGCACGACGAGGTCCGCAAGCGCGCGAAGGACGAGGGGATCGAGTTCTTCCTCGCGCAGTTCGTCGAGATGCACGGGAAGCCGAGCGCGAAGCTCATGCCCGTGCAGGCGATCGACGACCTGCTCGAGGAGGGCGCCGGCTTCGCGGGCTTCGCCGCGGGCCCGATCGGCCAGTCGCCCGCGTCGCCCGACATGCTCGCGGTTCCCGACACGTCGTCGTACACGCGCGTCCCGTGGCAGCCCGAGCTCGTGCGCTTCGCGTGCGACGTGACGGTCGAGGGCGAGGCCTGGCCGTACTGCCCGCGCACGATCCTGCGCAACGCGATCGCACGCGCGGCCAAGCTCGGCTTCAGCCTCAAGATGGGCGTCGAGGCCGAGTTCTTCCTCGTGCGCAAGGACGAGCACGGCAAGCTCGTCGTCGACGACGAGCTGGATACGGGCGAGCAGCCCTGCTACGACGCCAAGGCGCTGTACCGCAACTACGAGTTCCTGACGACGCTCTCGCGCTATGCCAACGAGCTCGGCTACGGCAACTACGCGAACGACCACGAGGACGCGAACGGCCAGTTCGAGTCCAACTTCACCTACGACGACGCGCTCGTCACCTGCGATCGCGCGATCTTCTTCCGCTACATGGTCCACGTCATGGCGCAGCAGCGCGGCAAGCTGGCGACGTTCATGCCCAAGCCGTTCGGCCACCTGACCGGCAACGGCTGCCACTTCCACCTCTCGCTCTGGGACAAGGCCGGCAAGAAGAACCTCTTCGAGGGCAAGAGCGACAGCCACGGCTACGGGCTCTCCGACGACGCCTACCACTTCGTCGCCGGCCTGATCCACCACGCCGACGCCGTGTCGGCGATCGTCGCCCCGACGGTGAACTCCTACAAGCGCATCGGCGTCGGCGCCCCCGACTCCGGCGCGACGTGGTCGCCGGCCTACGCGGCCTGGGGCGGCAACAACCGTACGCAGATGATCCGCGTGCCGGGAGGCCCGCGCATCGAGCACCGCGGCATCGACGGCTCGGCGAACCCGTACCTCGCGGCGACCGCGATCCTGGCCGCGGGCCTCGACGGCATCGAGCGCAAGCTCGACCCGGGCCCGCAGAACACCGCCAACCTGTACACCGCGAGCGCGCAGGAGATCCGCCGCAAGCGCATCAAGAGCCTGCCGGCGACGCTTGCGGACGCGACCGTCGCGCTGCGCAAGGACGCGGTGCTGCGCGACTGGTTCGGGCACACGGGCCGCGAGCACTACAGCGACTACTTCGCGGACACCAAGCTCGCCGAGTTCCACACGTGGCACTCGGAGGTCTCGCAGTGGGAGGTCGACCGCTACCTCACCCTGTTCTAGGCGCCCGTGGAGCATCTCCGGCACTCCGACGACGTCCCGTTCGAGCATCTGGCCGTCAAGGGCAGCGACATCGACGCGCTCTGGCAGGACCTCGGTCGCGCCGCCGGGTCGGTCGACGTCGGGCTCAACCGCATGCGCTTCGAGCCCGGCTGCCGGCCGACCCCGGCGCACGACCACGGCGCCGAGGAGGAGATCTTCTACGTGCTCGCGGGCAGCGGCCTGTCGTGGCGCGCGGGGGAGACGCACGAGGTGCGCACGGGCGACTGCCTCGGCTACCTGCCCGGTCACGGTGCCCACACGCTGATCGCGGGCGGCGAGGCGATGGACGTGCTCGCGTTCGGCGAGCGCCGGCCGTCCGAGCTCTGCCATCTGCCGCGCGCGGGCGTGCTCTGGGCAGGGCCGTCCTGGGTCGACGACTCCGTCGCCGCCGGCCACCCCTTCGAGCGCGAGGCGAGGGCGGGCAGGCTGCCGCTCCCGCAGGCGGTCTCGCCGCGGCCGGCGTGGATCGCCCACCGCGACGACGTCGCCGCGAGCCCCGTCGAGCGGCCGGGGCGGCGCTACTCCTCGCGCCGCCTCGGCGTCGCCGTCGGGGCGCGCACGAGCGGCCTGCGGCACATGACGATCGCGCCCGGGATGAGCGGCTACCCGCGCCACTGCCACAGCGCCGAGGAGGAGCTGTTCGTGATCCTCGCGGGCAGCGGCACGGTGCGCGTCGGCGACGAGGAGGCGCCGGTGCGCGCCGGGCACGTGCTCTCGCGCCCGTCGGGCACGACGCTCGCCCACGCGTTCCGCGCCGGCTCCGACGGCCTCGAGTACCTGGCCTACGGGCAGCGCCAGAACAACGACATCGTGCACTATCCCGACTCCGGCAAGATCTCGTTCGCGGGCGTCGGGGTGATCGGCCGCCTCGAGCAGCTCGACTACTGGGACGGGGAGGACCTGCCCGTCTAGGCTGGACGAGCGCTCCTAGAGTGCGGGTATGGCCGCCGACCCCCTGCGCCAGGCCGAGGCGAAGGCCTACCGCCGCGCCGGGCGCCGGCGCGGGCGCCTCGGCCAGCTCGTCCTGGCGGTGCTCGTGGTGCTCGCGGCGCTTGCGGGCGCGCGCATCGCGGATGCGCTCGCGACGCCGGGTCCGCTCGTCCTCGACGCCGCCGTCTACGCCTGGGCGGGCATCGCCGCGCTCTGGCTCGCGGGCCTGCCGTTCGCGCTCGCGGGCTGGCGCGCCGCCCGCCGCGCCGGCCTCTCGCGCCAGCGCCTCCCGGGCTGGTTCGGCGACCAGGGCAAGACGCTCGCGCTCGGGGCGATCGTCGCGCCCCTGCCGATGGCCGGTCTGGTCGCTGCGCTGCGCGCCTGGCCGCATGGCTGGTGGCTGCCCGTGACGGCGGGCTCGATCGCGATCGAGCTGCTGCTCACGGTCGTGACGCCGGTGCTGATCGTGCCGCTCTTCGTGCGCTCGCACCCGCTGCCGCCCGGAGCGCTCGCCGACGACCTCCACGCCCTCGCCGCGCGCGGCGGCGTGCGCGTGCGCGCGCTGCGGGTGCTCGAGGCGAGCGCCAAGACGTCGGCGTCCAACGCGTTCGTGGCCGGGCACGGGCCGACGCGGCGCATCATGCTCTTCGACAACCTGCTGGGCGACGACCCCGAGGCCGCCGAGCAGCTGGCCGAGACGCGCTCGGTGCTCGCCCACGAGCTCGGGCACCACGCGAGCGGCGACCTCTGGCGACTGACCGCGGCCTCGGCGCTGGCGACCGCGCTCGCGCTCGCGGCCGTCGCGGCCGCGCTCCCGCACCTCCCGCACGCGCTCGCGCACCGTTCCGACGGCGCCTTCGCGACGCTGCCCGCGCTGTTCGCCTGTGCCGGCCTCGTGCAGATCGCCGCGGGCATGGCGCTCGGCTGGTACAGCCGGCGGCGCGAGCGCGCGGCCGATGCGTTCGGCGTGGCGCTCGTGGGCGAGGGGGAGCCGTTCGCGCGCGCGCTCGAGCGCCTGTGCGCGACGAATCTCGCCGAGCTGCGGCCGCCGCGCAGCGAGCAGTGGCTCGGCGCGAGCCACCCGGCCCCGTACGAGCGCATCGCCGCGGCTCGTGCGCGAGGGAAGGAGAATCGCCTCCCGGGGGCGAAGGGAGCGGCGTGAATGCAGTGCTCGAACGGATCGGGCGCGTCTATGCCCGTGCACACTCTTCGCGGGCGGAAGGGAAACAGGGAACCGGCGTGGCGCGAGTCCTGGCTCTTGCCAACCAGAAGGGCGGGGTCGCCAAGACCACGAGCACGATCAACCTCGCCGTCGCGCTCGCCGAGAGGGGCCGCCGCGTCCTCATCGTCGACCTGGACCCGCAGTCCAACCTGACGATGTCCCAGGGCTTCGATCCGGAGAAGCTCGAGGAGTCGATGTTCGACGTCCTCGTGCAGCGCATGCCCATCGAGCAGATCATCAAGCACGCCGAGGTCGACATCGCGGTGGCCTCGATCGAGCTGGCCGGCGCCGAGCTCGCGCTGGCCTCGATGATCGGACGCGAGCGCGCGCTCGAGAAGGCGCTCCTGCCGGTGCAGGGCGACTACGACGAGATCCTCATCGACACGCCGCCCTCGCTCGGGCTGATCACGGTCAACGCGCTCACGGCGTCGGACGGCGTGATCGTCCCGGTGCAGTGCGAATACCTCTCGCTCCGCGGGCTCGTGCAGCTCGAACATACGCTGTCGGCTATCCGCGAGAACCTGAACCCGCGTGTCAAGATCATCGGGATCCTCCCGACGATGTTCGACGCGCGCTCGCTGCACGTGCGCGAGGCCGTCGAGATCCTCGAGGAGAATTTCGGGGATCTCGTGTTCAAGACCCGCATCCGCAAGACGATCCGATATGCCGAGGCGCCGGTGAAGGGCCAGTCGGTGCTCCGCTACGAACCCAAGGGCCAGGCGGCCGAGGCGTACCGGTCGCTCGCCGAGGAGGTACTGAAGCGTGAGCAAGCGTAGAGCCAGCATGCGCGAAGGGCCGCTCGCCGACCTCTTCCGCCAGACCGAAGGGTCGCAGGAGGAGTTGCCGGGGGCGGCCGCCGGAACAGCGGCCGAGAAGCCCGCGGAGCAGGCGCCCGCGCCGGTGCACGCTCCCGTGCCCGAGCCCGTCGCCGCGAAGTCCGACCCGCCGCCCGACAAGCCCGCGAAGCACGCCAAGCCGGCTCCCTCCGAGCCGGCCGAGGCGCCGCGCCTGCGCGCCGTGCCCGATCCGGGCGATCCCGGCGAGGCCGGCGACGGCACCCCGGCGCTGCCGGGCTCGCTGCGTGCGCGCGGCGAGGCGTCCGCCTATCTCGCCTCGATCCGCGTCGTCGGCGTCGGCGGCGGCGGTCTCAACGCGCTGCAGCGGATGATCGACGCCGGCATCCACGGCGTCGAGTTCGTGGCCATCAACACCGACGCGCAGCAGCTCGCGATGTCGGACGCGACCGTGAAGCTCCAGATCGGCCGTGAGCTCACGAGCGGTCTCGGCTCCGGGGCGGATCCCGATCTCGGCCGCAAGGCCGCCGAGGATTCGATCGACCGGCTGCGCCAGGTGCTGCGCGGCTCCGATCTCGTGTTCGTGACGGCCGGCGAGGGCGGCGGCACCGGTACCGGCGCAGCGCCCGTGATCGCCAGGGCCGCGCGCGAGCTCGGCTCGCTGACCGTCGGCATCGTGACGATGCCGTTCGGCTTCGAGGGCAAGCGCCGCCTGGAGGCCGCCCAGGCGGGCCTCGAGGCGCTGCAGGAGGCCGTCGACACGCTCATCGTCGTCCCCAACGACCGCCTGCTCGAGGTGCTCGAGCGCGGCGTCTCGATGGTCGACGCGTTCCGCATGGCCGACGACGTGCTGCGCCAGGGCGTGCAGGGCATCTGCGACCTGATCACGCGGCCGGGCGTCATCAACCTCGACTTCGCCGACGTGCGCACCGTGATGGAGGAGTCCGGCTCGGCGCTCATGGGCATCGGCATGGCGACGGGCCCGATGCGCGGCCGCGAGGCTGCGCGGCGCGCGCTCGACTCGCCGCTCATCGGCCAGCGCATCAGCGGCGCGACCGGCGTCCTGCTCTCGGTCATGGGGCCGGCCGACCTGACGCTGCAGGAGGTCACGGATGCCGCCGAGGCGGTGCGCGAGGCGTCGTCCGGCAACTCGAACATCATCTTCGGCACGTCCGTCGACGAGACGCTCGGCGACCAGCTGTGGGTGACCGTGATCGCCACCGGCTTCGAGCGCCGCGAGGGGCCGAAGCGCAGCAGCGAGCCCGAGCGCTCGCGCGAGCGCTCGCCGCTGCGCGAGCTCGAGCTCGACGACGATCTCGACGTCCCGTCCTTCCTGCGCGACTGAGAAGCGCTGACTGAGCTCCTAGGAGGGTCACCGGTCGCTGCGCGGGGTGCGATCGCCGCAGGGCATCCGGCCACCGCCGAGGTCGGGGCCGAGGTCCTGCGCGCGGGCGGCTCGGCCGCCGACGCGTGCATCGCCGCCGCGTTCGCGTCGTGGGTCGCCGAGCCGGCGCTGACCGGCCCGGGCGGCGGCGGCTTCCTCGTCGCCTACGACGCCGCGGCCGGGCGACCGCTCGCGCTCGACTTCTTCACGGCCGTGCCCGGCGCGGGCCACAGCGGGCCCATCGCGCCGCTCGAGCCGTACATCGTCGACTTCGGGACGGGCCGCCAGACGTTCCTCGTCGGGCCGGGCTCGTGCGCCGTCCCGGGCGTGACCGCGGGCCTGGAGGCTGCGCACCGGCGCCTCGGGCGCCTGCCGTGGGCCGAGCTCGCCGCCCCCGCGATCGCGCTCGCGCGCGAGGGCGTCGAGGTGACGCCCGCGCACGCCGACGTGATCACGCTCCTGACCGGCTTCCTCGGCGCCTCGCCCGAGGGCGCGCGCGTGTTCGGGCCGTCGGAGCGCCCGCTGCGCGCGGGCGAGACGACGAGCAACCCGCCGCTCGCCGACACGCTCGAGCGCATCGCCGCGCACGGCGCCCGCGAGCTCGCCGACGGCGAGACGGCGCACGCCCTCGTCGCCCACCAGGCGGCCACGGGAGGCGCGCTGACGCTGGCCGACCTCGCGGCCTATCGCGCGATCCGCCGCCGCCCGGTCTGCGTCCCGTACCGCGAGCGCACGTTCGTGACGAACCCCCCGCCGTCCTCGGGCGGCGCGCTGATCGCCCACGCGCTCGCCGTCATCGCGGCCGGCCCGCCGCTCGCAGGCGCGCTCGCACCGGCGACGGTCGCGCGCGTCGCGGCCGCGCTGCGCTCGGCGAACGCCCAGCGGACGCCCGCGTTCGAGCGCGCGCTCTACCGCGGCGGCGCCGTGCGGCGGGTGCTCGCGGCCGCGCACAGCGGCCAAGTGGCACACGCGGCGAGTGCCACTTGGCGCTCCGGAGCCCCCTGGACGACCCAGATCAGCGTGCTCGACGCCGACGGCAACGCGGCCTCGCTGACGTGCTCGACGGGCTGCGGCTCGGGCGTCGTCGTCCCGGGCACCGGCGTGCACCTCAACAACATGCTGGGCGAGACCGATCTCCACGTCGGATCGCTGCGGCAGGCGCCCGGGATGCGGCTGACGAGCATGATGGCGCCGTCGCTCGTGGTGCGGGACGGGCGGGTCGAGCTCGTGCTCGGGTCGTCCGGGTCGGCGCGGATCCGCTCGGCGATCGTGCAGGTCGTCGTGGCGGCGCTCGACCTCGGGCTGCCGCTGCACGAGGCGGTCGACCTGCCGCGCGTGCATCCGGAGGGCGACGCCCTCGACTGCGAGGGCGGGATGCCCGCCGCGACGCTCGACGCGCTCGAGGCGGCGGGCGAGCGGCTCGTGCGCTGGCCCGGCCGCAACATCTACTTCGGAGGGGCGCAGGTCGTGGCGCGCACGCGCGATGGGTTCGCGGCCGCAGGCGACCCGCGCCGCGGCGGCGCGGGCATCGTCGTCACGTCCTGAACCCGGGGGCAGGTGGACGGGTGGGGAGCGGACGGCGGACTGTCTAAGAAGCCGTTGCGATAACCGTACGCGCCTGTTCGAGCATCCGCGCGTCCGCTCAACCCTCCAGACGCTCCGGCTCGACCCCCGGCCTGCGGTCTCCGGCTTCCGGGCTTGAGGGGCCGGCTGACCGAGTTGGGACCGCAGGTGCGCCCCGCCGCAACCATAGCGGACGCCGGGGACGCCCACAAGCGACGCGAAAGCCCCGTTCAGGCCGTCGGATCGACCTTGCCGTTGCGCACCGCGCGGCGCTCCCGCTCGGCCGCGATGCGGAGGCTGTGGCGCCCCTGTTCGAGCGCCTCGGTGATGAGCACGAGACGCGCCGTCTCGGAGCGCGACTCGAGCAGCGCCTGGCCGACCTCGAGGCCCACGTCGATGCGCGCGCCGAGCGCGTAGGACAGCCGCGGCTGGGCCGAGAGTGGCTCGGAGTCCTCGCGCCCGATCTCCTGCAGCAGCGCGCGGTAGGCGGCCAGGGCGGCGTCGATCTCGTCCGCCGCGACCGGCTCCTCGTCGTCCTCGAGCAGCATCGCCTCGGCGCTCAGGTAGGAGTGGGCCTCGTCGTCGATCGGGCCGAGCCGTACCGGCTCGCCGCCGCTGACGACGACGTTGAGACGGCCGTCCGCGAGCCGCTCGAGCACCGTCAGGTCGCGCGCCAGGCAGCCGACCTCGCGCACGCCGGCGTCGTCCTCGAGCACGACGCAGAACGGCTCGGGGCCCGCCAGGCAGCGCGCCACGAGCTCGCGATAGCGGGCCTCGAAGATGTGCAGCGGCAGCAGCTCGCCGGGCAGCAGCACGAGCGGGAGCGGGAAGACCGGCAGGTCGGGAAGCCGCGCCATCCGCCGCAGCCTACCCCGTGAGCGGACACCGTCATCTAGCCTCCGGTGCAGATGACGGGTGCACGCCGGCGACGCGAGGAGGATCCCGACGCGCTCGCCGAGCGCGTGCTCGGGGGCGACCGGCGCGCGGTCGCACGGGCGATCTCGCTGGCCGAGGACGAGCACCCCGGTGCGCGGCGCCTGCTCGAGCTGCTCTACCCGCACGCGGGACGGGCGCGCACGCTCGGGATCACCGGGCCGCCGGGCGTCGGCAAGTCGAGCCTCGTCGCCGCGCTCTGCACGCTGCTGCGCGCGCGCGGGCAGACGGTCGGCGTGATCACGGTCGACCCGTCGAGCCACATCACGCACGGCGCGCTGCTCGGCGATCGCATCCGGCTCGTCGAGCACTTCCTCGACAGCGGCGTCTACATCCGCTCGATGGGCACCCGCGGCCACCTCGGCGGCGTCGCCGAGGCCACGCTGCTCGCCGGCGTGATCGTGGACGCCTCGGGCCGCGACGTCGTGCTCTACGAGACCGTCGGCGTGGGGCAGAGCGAGGTCGAGGTCGCGGGCCTCGCCGACACCGTCGCGCTCGTGCTGATGCCCGGCTCGGGCGACTCGATCCAGGCACTCAAGGCCGGCGTCATGGAGATCCCCGACGTGATCGTCGTCAACAAGGCCGACCATCCCGCGCTCGAGCGCACGCGCGCCGAGCTCGCGCAGGTGCTCTCGCTGGCCGACCCCGAGCGCCGCCCCGTCGTGCTCGAGACGGTCGCGACCGAGCCGCGCGGCGTCGACGAGCTGTGGGCCGCCGTCGAGGCGCACCAGGCGGCACTGACGGCTGCCGGCGACCTCGCCGGGCGCCGCAAGGCGCAGCTGCGCTCCGAGCTGCTCGCGCTCGCCTCGGCGCGCACCGCGCGCAGGCTCGGCGAGGCGCTCGACGGCAGCCCCGACCTCGCCGGGCTCGTCGATGCGCTCGCCGATCGCACGATCGACCCGCTCACCGCGGTACAGCGGCTGCTCGAGCGCGCATGACGATCCGCGCGGTCGTCTACGACTTCCACCGCACGCTCGCCCTGCCGCCCGGCGGCACGCTCTGGCGCCGCGCGCTGCTCGAGGCCCTCGGCGAGCACGCCGCGGGCGCAGATGCGGACGAGCTCGGCCGCGTGCTCAACGCGAGCTTCCCCTGGGAGACGCCGGAGGAGCGGCGCGAGCACGCCACGCAGGCAGGCGCGCACGGCTACTTCACGGGCCTGCTCGCCGCGGCCGCGATCGCGGGCGGCATCTCCGAGGGGCTTGCCCGCGAGGCGGCGGTGGCGGCGTACGCGACGATCGTCGAGCCGGCGAGCCACCATCCCTACCCGGAGACGCGCGCCGTGCTGACGGCGGTCGACGAGCTCGGGCTGCGCCAGCTCGTGCTCTCCAACCACGTCTGGGAGCTGCCGGAGATCTGCCGCTCCCACGGCTGGATCCCGCCGCTCACGGAGGTGCTGACGTCGGCGCGCCTGGGCGTCGAGAAGCCGCATCCCGAGAGCTATGCCGCGGCGATCGCCGCCGCGGGCTGCGCAGCGGGCGAGATCCTCTTCGTCGGCGACACCTACGAGGCCGACGTCGCCGGCCCCGAGCGCGCCGGGATGCAGGCGCTGCTCGTGCGGCGGCCGCACCCCGAGGCGCGCCGCTACGCGGACGACCTCACCGGCGTGCTGGACCTGCTCTCCGCGCCCTAGGACTACGATGGCCGCCGTGGTCGGCCTCGACGACATCCGGAGGGCGCGCGCCGTCATCGACGGCGTCGTGGCGCCCACGCCCGTGCTCTCGGCGGGCGCGATCTCGCGCTGGACCGGCATGCGCGTGCTGCTCAAGGCCGAGAACCTGCAGCGCACGGGCGCGTTCAAGCTGCGCGGCGCCGTCAACCGCATGTCGACGCTGACCGACGAGGAGCGCGCCCGCGGCGTCGTCGCGGCGAGCGCCGGCAACCACGCCCAGGGGGTCGCGCTGGCCGCGACCGCGCTGGGCGTCTCCTCCCGCGTCTACATGCCCGTCGACGCGCCGCTCGCCAAGCAGGTCGCCACCGCCGAGTACGGCGCCGAGGTCGTGCTGCGCGGGGAGACGTTCGAGGAGAGCTACGCGGCCGCGCGCTCCGACCCGGACGGTCGCGTGCTCGTGCCGCCGTTCGACGACGAGGCGATCATCGCGGGCCAGGGCACGATCGCGCTCGAGCTGCTCGAGCAGGCGCCCGACGCCGATGCGATCGTCGTGCCGCTCGGCGGCGGCGGGCTGCTCTCGGGCATCGCGGTCGCGGTCAAGGCGCTGCGGCCCGACGTGCGCGTGATCGGCGTGCAGGCCGCGGGCTGCGCATCCTGGACGCCCTCGCTCGCGGCCGGGCGCCCGGTCGAGATCGAGCGCGTCACGACGGTCGCCGACGGCATCGCGGTGCAGCGCCCCGGGGACATCACGTTCCCGCTCGTCGAGCGCTTCGTCGACGACGTCTGCGAGGTCAGCGAGGACGAGATCTGCCGCGCCATCGTGGTGCTGCTGGAGCGCTCGAAGCTGATGGTGGAGGGCGCCGGCGCAGCCGGGCTGGCCGCGCTCCTGGCGGGCAAGGTCAAGGCGCGAGAGGCCGTGTGCGTGCTCTCGGGCGGCAACCTCGACGCCGGCATGCTGCAGGTGATCGTGCGCTTCGGCCTGACCCGCAACGGGCGCTTCCTGCGCCTGCGCACGCAGATGCCGGACCGCCCGGGCGCGCTCAAGCGCCTGACCGACCTCTTCGCCGAGCACCGCGTCAACATCCTCGACATCGACTACCACCGCGACGGCGCGATCGAGCTCGGCGTCAACGACGTGCGCGTGCTGATCTCGGTCGAGACGCGCGACTTCGAGCACGGCGAGCGCGTGATCGAGCTGATCAGGGCAGCGGGCTACCCGGCCGAGCGCCTCTGATGGCCGGACCGCAAAGTTGGGGTCAGACCCCAACGTTGCATGGCACCGCAAGATTGGGGTCTGACCCCGATCTTGCAGCGCCAGCGCTCGTCCACGTCCACGTGACCTCCGGGACGGAGCACTAGACTCACCGCATGAGCCCCCACAAGATCATTCTCGACGAGGCGTCGCTGCCGACGCACTGGTACAACCTGAACGCCGATCTCCCGCTGCCGGCGCCGCCGCTGCACCCGGGCACGCATCAGCCGGTCGGGCCCGAGGATCTGGCTCCGCTCTTCCCGATGTCGATCATCCTCCAGGAGGTCTCGGGCGAGGCTCAGCACGAGATCCCGGAGGAGGTGCGCAACGCGTACCGCATCTGGCGGCCGACGCCGCTCATGCGCGCCGAGCGCTTCGAGCAGGCGCTCGGGCTCAAGGGCGTGCGCATCTACTACAAGTACGAGGGCGGCAGCCCGTCGGGCTCGCACAAGCCGAACACGGCCGTGCCGCAGGCGTTCTACTGCGCCAAGGACGGGCGCAAGCGCATCGCGACGGAGACCGGCGCCGGGCAGTGGGGCTCGGCGCTGTCCTATGCGACGCAGCTCTACGGCCTCGAGTGCGAGGTCTTCATGGTCGGCATCTCCTACCGTCAGAAGCCCTACCGGCGCGTGATGATGGAGACGTTCGGCGGCACCGTGCACTCGAGCCCGTCGAACGTGACCAACGCGGGCCGCGCGGCGCTCGCGAACGACCCGGACTCGCTCGGCTCGCTCGGCCTCGCGATCTCCGAGGCCGTCGAGCGCGCCGCCACGGATCCCGAGGCGGCGTACTCGCTCGGCTCCGTGCTCAACCACGTGCTCATGCACCAGACCGTGATCGGGCTGGAGGCCAAGGAGCAGCTGGCCGCGTTCGGCGAGAAGGGGCCCGACGTCGTCATCGGCTGCGCGGGCGGCGGCTCGAACTTCGCCGGCATCTCGTTCCCCTTCCTGCGCGACAAGATCGCCGGCGCCGACATCGAGGTCATCGCCGTCGAGCCCGCCTCGTGCCCGACGCTCACGCGCGGCGTCTACGCGTACGACTTCGGCGACGCCGTGGGCATGGCCCCGCTCGTGCCGATGCACACGCTCGGCCACGACTTCATGCCGCCCGGCATCCACGCCGGCGGCCTGCGCTACCACGGCATGGCGCCGCTCGTCTCGCACGCCCAGAACCAGGGGCTGATCCGCGCCGAGGCCTACGGCCAGCTCGACTGCTTCGCCGCGGGCATCCAGTTCGCGAAGGCCGAGGGCATCCTGCCCGCGCCCGAGCCCACGCACGCCATCAAGGGCGTGATCGAGGCGGCGCGCCGCGCCGAGGCCGCCGGCAAGGAGCAGGTCATCCTCTTCAACCTCTGCGGCCACGGGCACTTCGACATGCAGGCCTACGACGACTACCTCTCGGGCCGCCTGCAGGATCACGCGATGCCGGAGGACGAGCGCGACCGTGCGCTCGCCGCGATCGCGAACTTCCCGCCGGCGCCCGCTGTCGTGTGACGGACCGTCAGCCTGCGTGCGCCGCCGCGTCGCTCCCGACGGGCGGCAGCGCGCTCCACGCGAACGTGATCCAGCGGTCGGTCCTGCGCGGCCGGGCACGGGCGGGAGCCCCGAACAACCGCCGAGCACACGCACGACCACCGCACT